>NZ_LMQP01000001.1:0-87253 GCF_001425405.1 Sphingomonas sp. Leaf412
TCCGTCTCCTCACGAAGGCGGACTCTAGCTCAAACTGGCAGAGTTTCAGGGGAGCACGTCACTGCCATGATGGCCTTTGCCGTAGAGCGCTTCGGGTTCCTGTCGACCGTCGTCAACAATGCAGGTCCGACCGCCCTGCTCGCCTCTTTCGACCATGAACTGGTCAACCTCGATGCCGATTTGTGGGACAAGGCATTCTCGATCCAGCTCAAGGGCACGATGCTGTGCTGCAAGCACGCCGTCCCGCACCTGCAACGCAACAAGGGCGGTGCCATCGTCAATATTTCATCGATGGCGGCGAAACTGGGCGGACACATGCTGATTACCCACCAGTCATCGAAAGCAGGTGTTCTTGCGCTTACTCGCGCCGTCGCCACCCGGCACGGCAAGGAAGGCATTCGTTGCAACGCCATACTGCCGGGCTTCATCGAGACGCCCGCTTATGACGGCATGCCGGCTACCACCCGTGAAATGTTCATGCGCCACATCATGGCCCCACGCGGCGGCGTGCCGGATGACATTGCCCATATGGCGACGTTCCTGGCCTCGGACCGGGCGACATTCGTCAATGGTACGGAGATTCCTGTCGACGGCGGCTATGGATGCCACGACCCGGCCACCGCGGATTTCATGGCCATCGGCCAGGGCACCGATCGATAGGGTATACCGGCGGATGTAGCCTCGCGAGGCTGAAGACGAGCCGCTGCATCCGCCGGACCCGACCGAGGCCAGATTCCACTTATGGAAAGTGCGGCCTGGTCGAAACCTTGTTGGAGAGAATGCGGCATGGAAAGAATCTCTACCGCGCAGGAAAGCCTCGCCCGACTTGATGCCCGGATCGCGGCACTGTCGGATCAACGGCACAAGGCCTGGCTGACAACCTATCGGAACCATTTCTGGGGGGAGGTCACCAACGACGTCGAGGCAGTGATGGCCACGATGTCACCGGGACCGATCCAATATAGCTTCGGCGGTCACCCGTTCATGAACGATGGGGGCACCATGGCGCAAATCCGCACATGGCAGGACACCAAGGCCATGTACGATGGTGTCGTGTCGATGAACGTTCGCATGGCAGGTCCGTTCGACGAGGAGCGCGTTTTCTTCGACGAGCATGGCCTGTCATTCCACGCGATCCTCAGCGCGATCTATCCGGGCGTATTCCTGGCCAGTTACGACGACAAGATCGACGCCGAGGGGTTGTATATCATCCGGTGGCTGAACGTGACGACCTTGCGCTTCGACAAGGATGGCCTGATGATGGGCGAGGATATTCTGAACGGCGCGCCGATCCTTGTTCAACAGGTCCCGATCGACCGGGTCAACATGCTGATCGATGGTCCCATCGATTTAACGGAAATGAAACAGGCTGATAAAGATGTGACGCCGTGAACGACGGCATCGCAATCGAGCCTGTTTGAAACGGTACGCCCCACCGATTGTGCGCGTCGTGGTGCAAATAGCCGGACGTGTGAGAGGATGACCGGATGGCCAGCTTGCAGAAACTGGGAACCACCACGCAGACGGGCTTTGCGTCCGGGAAGGTCGCCGATGCGCTGGTCGAAAAGGCGCGCAGCCTGCGATCCTTTCTGCAAGGCGAAGCGCCAGAGGGCGAAAAACGGCGCAGCCCGACCCCGGCCGTCGACCTCATGCTCAAGGACGAAGGCTTCCTGCGCCTGCTGCTGCCGCAGCGTCTGGGCGGTTTTGATCTGTCCCCGACCGATTTCTGTCGCGTACAGATAGAGATCGCCAAGGGCGACCCCGCGATCAGCTGGGTCATGCAGATCATCAACGGCACCAGCTGGATCACCAGCCTCGCGCCCGATAGCGTGCAGGACGCCGTATTCGCCGATGGCCCGGTGGCGATATGCGGTGCCTACAATCCGCCCGGCAAAGCACGCAAGGTGGAAGGCGGCTGGGTCATCAACGGCAAATGGCCTTACATGTCCGGTTCGCGCCAATCGGTCTGGGCGCAGCAGGGCGTGGTGCTGGAAGATTATGACGGTCCGGTCGTTCCTGGCATCAACATGTGCTATCTAAAAATGGATCAGATGACGATCGAGGACACATGGTTCGTATCGGGTATGCAAGGGACGGGGTCCGACACGGCCGTAGCCAGGGACGTTTTCATTCCTGACGCGCAAATGGTGCTGATGAGCGAACGGGCCGGTCAGATCGATACCACCAAGCGCCATTTCGGCGCGTCATCCGATCTGCTTCCCGCCGTACCCACAGTCCGCACCACCGGCATCGCCCAGTTGATCGGCGCGGTCGAGCAGATGCTGGAAATCGTCACGGCCGAAGCGCCCAAAAAGCCGGTGCTGACCACCACCATCGGCCCACGCACCAGTTCGGGCACCTATATGCGCGACCTGGGTGAAGCAGCTGCCATGATCGACACGGCCAAGCTGATATTGTTCGACCTCGCCGCCAAACTGGACCGTATAGGCTTTGGCGAAGAATTATCGATCGCAGAGAAAGCGAAGCATCGGGCCGCGAGCGCACAAATGATCGAGCTGATCCATGGCGCCAGCGAGTCGCTGATGTTTCAGGCAGGATCATCGGCCTTCGCGCTCGACAAACCGATCAATCGCTACTGGCGCGACGTGTCGATGGCTACCCGTCATATCCAGAACATCCCGACCATCGGCTATGAAATCTATGGTCGCGCGACGACCGGCGCCGAACCAATCTCTCCCCCCGGCGCCTATTGACTCGCTTCATGGGGTCACCACACGAAAGTGCGTTTTACGTAAGCGAGGGGAGAATGACCGGGTTCAGGTCATCTTGAGCCATAGTGGCATCGTGCCAGCCAACCACGAATATTCGTGCTTTCCATTACCCTACGCCAATAAGGCGGCACCGGTTTGCCTTCGATGGCGATGTAGAAGCACATTGTCGTAGGCCTAACGACTGTGATCGGTGAAGCTAGCCGCCTCTGCCTGCGCCTACCTCCAGCCACCGTTGAAGATCGGCGCAGGCAGGATTGCGCCGAGCGTAAACAACGTTCTAGCCTATACGATCAGCCAGGAATGTCCGGCGCTCGTTGTAGCGCGCCCGCTCGGGCATGGCGACGTGCCGGCAGTGCTCACCGACCTGTTCATCGCACAGGTACCACCGGCTCATAGGCAGGAACCTGCGCTCCCGATAACCAACCTGCGGCTTCCCATTTCCAGCTATTTCGCGGGCATTTCTACTGTTTTAGCGGTCGGACCACCGCGCCTGGGCCGTCAGACGTCCAGGTTCGCCACGTTCAGCGCATTCTCCTGGATGAACTCGCGCCGCGGTTCGACCACGTCGCCCATCAGGCGGGAGAAGATGTCGCCTTCCTCGCTGCCCATCGTCGCGGTCACGCGCAGCATCGAGCGGTTGTGCGGATCGAGCGTGGTTTCCCACAATTGCTCCGCATTCATCTCGCCCAGCCCCTTGTAGCGCTGGATCGCCAGCCCCTTGCGCCCGGCGGCCAGGATCGCGTCCAGAAGCTGTGACGGCCGCGCGACCAGGGTCTCGCCCTTGCCGATCGTCAGGACCTCCTCCGCCTCCGCGCGCGCCTCCGCCTCGTCCGCGGTCTCGTCCTCGACCGGCGCTTCCTCGACCACCGCGCCCTTCAGCGCGATCAGCTTGCGGGCGCCGACGTACAGTTCGGCCTGTTCGGCGGCGAGGCCGTGCAGCTTGCGCGCCTCCGCCGACACGATGAACGCCGCCTCGATGATGTGGTGGTCGGTCACGCCGCGCCACACGCGCTGGAAGTGGAAGCCGCCCTCCTCCGTCATGCGCGCGGTCCAGCGCGCCTCCGGATCGCCCTGATCCAGCCGCCGCGTCACTTCCGCCAGCCGGTGCGCGCGTTCGTCGCGCGCGATGTCGGGATCGAGCGCGCCGCCCAGCGCCAGCACCTCGATGATCTGCGGATCGTAGCGCCGCGGCACGTAGCGCATCAGCGAGCGCATCCGCCGTGCATGTTCGACCAGCGCCACCAGCGGATCGCCCGATCCGATGCCGTCCAATGTCGTGTTCTGCGCGCCGTTGCGGACGAGGTAATCGTCGAGCGCGCCTTCGTCCTTCAGATATTCCACCGCCTTGCCGCGCGTGGCCTTGTACAGCGGCGGCTGCGCGATGAACAAATGCCCCGCGCTGATGAGGTCGGGCATCTGGCGATAGAAGAACGTCAGCAGCAGCGTACGGATATGCGCGCCGTCGACGTCGGCGTCGGTCATGATGACGATCTTGTGGTAGCGCAATTTGTCCAGGTTGAACTCGTCGCGGCCGATGCCCGTGCCCATCGCCTGGATGAGCGAGATGATCTCCTTCGACGACAGCATCCGGTCGGTCCGCGCGCGTTCGACGTTCAGGATCTTGCCGCGGATCGGCAGGATCGCCTGGAATTCGCTGTTGCGGCCCGATTTCGCCGAGCCGCCGGCCGAATCGCCCTCCACGATGAACAGTTCGGACTTCGCCGGATCGCGCTCGCGGCAATCGTGCAGCTTGCCGGGCAGGCCGGTGACGCCCATCACCGTCTTGCGGCTGGCGTCGCGGGCTTTCCGCGCCGCCTCGCGCGCCACGGCGGCGTCGATGACCTTGCCCACGATCGAGCGCGCGTGGCCGGGATTTTCCTCCAGCCATTCCGCCAATTTGTCCGCCATCAGCGATTCCAGCGGCTGGCGCACCTCGCTCGACACCAGCTTGTCCTTCGTCTGCGACGAGAATTTCGGGTCGGGCAGCTTCACCGACACGATCGCGGTCAACCCTTCGCGCATGTCGTCGCCGGTGAGGGAGATCTTCTCCTTCTTCAGCAGCCCCGACTTGTCGGCGTAATTGTTGATCGTGCGCGTCAGCGCCGACCGGAACGCCGCGATGTGGGTGCCGCCGTCGCGCTGCGGAATGTTGTTCGTGAACGCCAGGACGTTCTCGTAATAGCTGTCGTTCCATTCCAGCGCGACGTCGATGCCCACGTCGTCGCGATGGCCGGTGACGCTGATCGGTTCGGGGAACAGCGGCGCCTTCGTCCGGTCGAGCCATTTCACGAACGCGGCGATGCCGCCTTCGTAGAACAATTCGATCGTCTTGGGCTCCTCATGCCGCGCGTCGGTCAGGAACAGGCGGACGCCCGAATTCAGGAACGCCAGTTCGCGGTAGCGATGCTCCAGCTTCTCGAAATCGAAATCGACGATCTTGAACGTCGACGGGCTGGGCAGGAAGGTCACGCGCGTCCCCTTCTGCCCCGGCTCCGCGGTGCCGACGACCTTCAGCGGCGCGGCGGCGTCGCCGTGGACGAAGCGCATGTAATGCTCCTTCCCGTCGCGCCAGATCGTGAGGTCGAGGAACTCGCTCAACGCGTTGACGACGCTGACGCCGACGCCGTGCAGGCCGCCCGACACCTTGTACGCGTTGGCGTCCGACGTATTCTCGAACTTCCCGCCCGCGTGGAGCTGGGTCATGATGACCTCGGCGGCCGACACGCCTTCTTCCGGGTGGATGCCGGTGGGGATGCCGCGGCCGTTGTCGGTGACGCTGACCGATCCGTCGGGATTCAGCGCGATGTCGATGCGGTCGCAATGCCCCGCCAGCGCCTCGTCGATGGCGTTGTCGCTGACCTCGAACACCATGTGGTGCAGGCCCGACCCGTCGTCGGTGTCGCCGATGTACATGCCCGGCCGCTTGCGTACCGCGTCGAGGCCCTTGAGCACCTTGATCGAGGAGGCGCCGTATTCGTTCGTATTGGGGTCTGTTGCCATGCCCCCATGTAGGGTTCCGGCGACCGAAACGGAAGTGAAATGGCGCCCCCCGCCCGCGACCCGGGGATGCGTTCCGATCCGCCTTTTCCGCTCCGCACCACGCCCGCGTCCGAACGCCGCGCGTGGAGCGGGACTAGGCGCGCCGCAGGTCGCCGCCCGCCGCCGCCAGCCGCGCCGCGGCCTCGTCCGGCGTGGCGCCGCGCGCCACCAGGATCGCGGGGCGGATCGCATAACCCGTCGCCGACAATGCCGCCGCCGCCGCCGCGCGTCCGACCCCGGCCAGGTCCGCGACCATCGCCTCCGCGCGCGACCGCAGCTTCGCGTTCGTGGCGCGCATCGCCACCATCCGGCCGCGATGGACGAGGCCGAGCCGCAGCATCATCGCGGTCGACAGGATGTTGAGCGCCGCCTTCTGCGCCGTTCCCGCCTGCATCCGCGTCGATCCCGCCACCACCTCCGCCCCGGTATCCAGCAGCAGCGCGTGCGCCGCATCGATCAGCAGCGGGGCGGCGACGTTGTTGGCGATCGCGATCGTCAGCGCCCCCGCCGCGCGCGCCGCCGTCGTCGCCGCACGGGTATAGGGCGTGCGGCCCGAGGCGGCGACCGCGACCAGCACGTCGTCGGCGCCCAGCATCGCCTGCGCCACCGCGGCGCGGGCGGCGTCGCCATCGTCCTCCGCCCCCTCGATCCCGCGCATCATCGCCGTCGCGCCGCCCGCCAGCAGGAACACCAGCCGCTCCTCCGGCCAGTCGAACGTCGGCGTCAGCTCCACGCCGTCCTGCACCGCCAGCCGTCCCGACGTCCCCGCGCCGGCATAGGCCAGCCTTCCCCCGCGCCGCAGCCGCGCCGCCCCCGCCTCCGCCGCCGCCGCGATGGCGGGCAAAGCGGGGGTCAGCGCCGCGACCGCCCGCGCCTGCCCCGCCGCCATCGCGGCGACCGCGTCGGCGACCGGCCATGCGTCGATGTCCAGGAAGCGCGGGTCGACGCTTTCGGTCGTCATACGCGGGCGTATCCGGCCAGCAGCAAGGCACCGTCGAGCGCGTCGCCCGACGGCTCGCTCAGCCGCGCCACCGTCCGGTCGCGCAGCCACGGGCGCAGGCGGGGGGCAAGACCGCCGAGCAGCGCGCAGGAGGGGGCGCCGCGTTCGAAGATCGTCTCGATGAAGCGTTCCACGTGGGTCGCGGCATCCTCCACGATCGAGCGCGCGATCGTGTCGTTCGCCTCGGCATGCTGGATCACGATCGGGGCAAGCGCGGCATAATCCGCGGGGGTGGCGGCATCCATCCACGCCACCGCCTGCGGCACCGCATGGCCGAAGCGCGCCGCGATCGCCAGCGCCAGCGGGGTGCGCGTCGTCCGCCCGTCCAGCGCGCGCAGGGCGTGGCGCATCGCCGACAGGCCCAGCGCCGCGCCGCTGCCCTCGTCCGAGATCGGGAAGCCGTAGCCGCCGATCGCGAAGTCGTGTCCGCCGACGCGCAGTTGCGCGATGCTGCCCGTGCCCAGGATCAGCGTCGCGCCGTCCGCCCCGCGATGCGCGCCCAGGTTCGCGATCTGCGCATCGGTCGCCAGCGCGACGCGGGCGAAGCCGAAGTCGACGTCCTCCAGCGCGGCGGCGGCGCCGGGACGCGACAGCCCCGCTATTCCCATCCCCGCGGCGGAATGCGCCCGTGCCGCGCGGTCCAGCCCGGCGGCGGCGAACGCCTGCGCGATGGCTTCCTCCAGCGCGGCGGTCATCGGCCCCAGCCCGATGCGCGTGGTCGCGGGCCCGGTCTGCCCGGTGCCCACGACGTGCCCGTCCGCGTCGATCAGTCGCGCGCGGCAATGGCTGCCCCCCGCGTCGATCCCGATGTGCCAGGTCGCCATCATGCGCCTCCTGCCTGCGCGTTTGGCCCTTCGCGCGCGCGAAGGGCCATATCCATCCGTGGCCACCGTATAGCCCGCGGTGATTACGGGCGGACGAACGGGATTGACGCGGCAGTTCATGCCGCCGACGCTCGGTAGGATATTCACGCCGATCGCCTCCCCGGCGGCGGCCGGGGGCGAGTTGGGAAAGCCATGGTTACGACGCGCACCGCTCCCTCGCCGATGGTCCCCGACCGGACCGCGGCGTGACCGATACCCCCACCCCCGTCATGCCCGCGGACCGTCGCGGGATGATGCTGTACGGGTTGCTGGGCTTCGCCGCGGGCCTGCCCTTCTACATGTTCTCCACCGTCCTCGCGCTGCGGTTGCAGGCGCATGGCGTGGCGCTGGCGGTCATCGGCTTCTTCGCCTGGGTGCAATTGCTGCCGACGCTGAAATTCGTGTGGGCGCCGCTGCTGGACCGTTACGCCGTACCCGGCTTCGCGCGCTTCTTCGGCAAGCGGCGCGGGTGGATCATGCTGGCACAGCTGGGGATCGCATCGTCGATGGTGGCGATGGCGATGACGGCGGGGGACGATAACCTGCCGGTCACCGCGCTGTTCGCGCTGCTGCTCGCGTTCTGGACCACCACGCTGGAGGTCGCGGCGGACGCGTGGCGCATCGAACTGTACCCGACGCAGGACCGGCAGGGGCCGATCGTCGCGGCGAACCTGTGGGGGTATCGCAGCGCGATGGTCGCGGCGGGATCGGGCGCGCTGATCCTGGCCGACTGGGGCGGCTGGGGCGTGGCCTATCTCGCGATCGCGGCGATCGCCTTCCTCCCCTTCCCGATCCTCGCCGCGATGCGGCCCGAAACGGAAGGCGGCGGGGGGCGAGTCACCGCGCTGGTCACGGGGGTGGGCGCGAGCGCGGTCATCCTGCTGGCGGCGGCGACGGCGACCGCGGCGGTCGGTTGGGTCGTGCTGGCGCTGGCGGCGGGGGCGGGCATCGATGCGAAGGCGAACGTGACGCCGTGGGTGCTGGGCATCTGCATGCTGCCCTTCCTCCTCATGGCCGCGGCGCTGCCGAAGATCCGCCGCGCGCGCGCCGACGCTCCGATCCGCACGTCGGCGGCGATCGGGCCGTATGTCGATTTCTTCTGGCGCTACGGCTTCGCCGCATTGGTGCTGATGGCGTTCGTGTCGCTGTACCGCATGGGCGACGTGCTGGCGCTGAACCTGTCGAAGCCGATGATCAAGGAGCTGGGCTACACGCTGACGCAGATCGGGCGGGCGGACAGTTTCGTCGCGCTGGGCGCCAGCGTGGTCGGCGTCGGGCTGGGCGGGTGGCTGGTCACGCGCTGGCCGATGGCGTGGACGCTGGCGCTGGGGGCGGTCGTGGCGGGCATCGGAAACCTCGCCTTCGTCTGGCTGGCGCACCAGCGGGTGGACGAGATGCTGCTGTACGTCGCCACCGGGGCGGACCAGTTCGGCAATGGTTTCGCGGGCGCGGTGTTCGTCGTGTACCTGTCGCTGCTGGTGAACCCGCGTTACCCCGGCGCGCAATATGCGTTCCTGACCGGCTTCGCCTTCCTGCTGCCGCGGCTGCTGGCGGGCGCGGGGGGAACGATGGTCCTGGCGATCGGCTATGACGGCTTCTTCCTGCTGTCGGGCGTGCTGAGCTTCGCCGCGATCCTGTTCCTGCCCGCGCTGTCGCGCATCCGCGCGCGGGAGGCGTGATGGCCATCGATATGGACGCCGCCTTCGCCCCCGCCGCCGCCGCGGTCGCATCGGGGCGCATCCCCGGCGCGACATTGGGCGTGGTCACCGCCGACGGCACCCGCCACGTCCGCGTCGCGGGGCTGGCGCAGAAGGTGCCGGCGGAGGAACCGCTGACCCGCGCACACTGGTTCGACCTCGCCAGCGTCAGCAAGGTCGTGGCCACCACCACGTTCGTCCTGCGGCTGGCCGACGAGGGGCGGATCGACCTCGACCGCCCGCTGACCGACGCGATCCCCGACCTGCGCCAGTACGACGTGGCCAATGCGGCGGAGCGGCGGCTGACGTTCCGCGACTGCCTGGTCCACCGCACCTTCCTGCCCGCGGTGGAGCCGATCTACACCTACGGCGACGATCCCGACCGGTTGCGCGCCTTCGTCCTGCAACGCGAATGGCGGCACGGGCCGCCGGTCTATTCCGACATCAACTTCCTGTTGCTGGGCATCGCGGTGGAGCGGATCACGGGGGCGGGGCTGGACGCGCTGCCGCTGGGCGCGGGGCTGGGCTGGGGGCCGCCGCCCGGCCCGGCGGTCGCGACCGAGCGGTGCATGTGGCGCGGGCGCGTGCTGAAGGGCGAGGTGCACGACGAGAATTGCTTCGCGCTGGGCGGGCGGACGGGGCACGCCGGATTGTTCGGGACGGTCGACGGCGTGCTCGATTTCGCGCGCGGGCTGCTCGACGGCAGCGGCGCGTCGCCCGCGATGCTGCACGCGATCCGCACGCCGGTGGAAGGGCACCGGACCGCAGGGTGGGAGATCCGCTTCCCCGGCTGGTCGGGGGGGCAGGCATGTTCGCCCGGCACGATCGGGCATACGGGGTTCACGGGCACCGGCCTGTGGGTGGATTTCGCGCGCGCGTGCGCGTGGACGCTGCTGACCAACCGGGTGCATCCGACGCGGCATTTCGACAGCGGCATCTTCGATCTGCGGCCGGCGACGGGCGAGGCGGTGATACGCGCCGTCGCGCCGGGGGTGTCCTAGGCGCGCGTCACATGCGGTCGTCGGGATGCTTGTCCCGATGCTCGACATATTCGACCAGCATGCCGTCCGCGTGCCGGACCAGCATGTTGTGCCCGCTCGGCACGGGCTTCGCCGCCTCCACGACCACGGCACCGATCGTGGGCAGATGGCGCTGCCACGCCTCGATATCCTCGACCAGGAACGTGGCGTCCGTGGCGGTGAAGGGCGCGAGGCTTTCCGGCGTGCCGCCGATCAGCAACAGCGATCCGACCTGCGCCAGTTTCAGCCTGTATTCGGGATAGTCGAACCGCAGGCGCGCGGGCTGTTCGAGCAGCCGTTCGTAGAAGGCGACGGCATCGTCGAACCCATCGAGTGCCATGCACCGGCGTGCCAGGATGTTCAGGATCCGCATCGTTCGACCTTCCGTATCGATCCGCCGCCGATCTGGTGACCATGCCCCCCGCCGCCAACCCTCAATTCCCCGCCGCGACCGCCAGCAGCGCCGCGTCGATCGCGGCCGTCGCGCTCGCATCCTCGGGCATGTCGTTGGCATAGGCGGCGAAGGTCAGCGTCCTTCCCTTCGCGGTGGTCAGATATCCCGCCAGCGCGTTGGCGGCGTTCAGCGTGCCGGTCTTCGCCGACAGCCGCCGCTCCAGCGGCGTGCCCGCGAAGCGGCGCGCCAGCGTGCCGTCGACGCCCGCGACCGGCAACGTTTCGCGCCACGCCGCGCCCCAGCCCTGCGTCGCGGCCCAGCGCAGCAGCGCGACAGTGGCGCGCGGCGTGACCCGGTTGTAGCTGGACATGCCCGACCCGTCCGACAGGTCGTAGCGCCAGCGCGGTACGCCCGCGCGGGTCAGCATCGCCTGCATCGCCGCCTGCCCGTCGGCGACGGAACCGGTCCCCGCCACCGCGCCGACGCGGCGCAGCAGCAGGTCGGCGTGGAGATTCTGGCTGACCTTGTTGGTGGCGCGCACATCCTCCGCCAGCGGGGGCGGCGTCAGCCGTGCCAGCGCCTTCGGCGCGGGCGGGCGCGCGGGGGGTGCCGCGCCGCGGGTGGCCGGATCGTCGCCCGGACCGATCGGGCGGTGGCGCACGGCGATCGTGCCGGTCACCCTGACTCCCGCCGCGCGCAGCAGCGCCGCCAGCCGCCACGCGGCATAATGCGCGGGATCGTCGATCCCCACCAACAGCGTCCGGGCGGGGGCGCCCGCGGGGATCGTCCCCGTCACGCGCAGCCGGTCGCTGCCGGGCATCCGCGCATAGCCGAGGTCGCCATCGGTCCCGGCCGCGCCGGTCACTGCTTCCATGTCGAGCGCGAGATATCCGTCCCCCGTCGCGATCGCGGGCGCGCCGGGGGTCGTCGGCGTCACGGTCACGGCAACGACATTGTCGTCGATCGTCAGCGCCGAGATGGCGGTGCCGTAGCGTCCCGCCATGTTGTTCCAGCTCATCCCGGCGGGCCAGCGTTCGTCCGGGAAGTACGTGTCGTCGCCGATCACGTCGCGCACGACGCGCGTCTCCCGCGCGATGGCGGCGGCCAGGTCGCGCAGGCAGTCGGTCACGCAATCCGCCGCACCCGACAGGCGGGCGTCGCCATGACCGCGCAGGATCACGTCCCCGCCCTCGAGCCGGACCGAGGCGCCCGCATCGTCGGGCGCGGCGGTTTCCAGCGTGGCGAAGGCGAGCGCGGTGGTGAACAATTTCGTGTTCGATGCGGGTACGAAGCGCTCGTCGGGGCGGATCGCGACGATTTCCCGCCCCCGGTCGTCCACGACGACCAGCCCGATCCGCGTCCCCGGCCCCGCCTGCGCCAGCGCGGCCTCCACCTGACGGTCCGCCGCGGCGGCGAGCAGCAACGACAACAGCAGCATCAGCGTCCCTCTATCACGTCGCCCAGTACGGCGAGGAATTCCGCCGCCAGCGCCGAGGGCGGGCGGTCGATCAGGTGGATGGCGTGGACGTCGAACGCCAGGCTGGGCTTCAGCGGCCGCGCGGCGAGGCCCGGCGCCATCCACGCCTCCGCGGTGAAGCTGTCGACCACGGTCATCCCCACGCCCGCGCGCGCCAGCGCGGCGGCGATGTAGAAGGTGCGCGCCGCGGCGACCTCTTCCAGCTCGGTTTCCAGCCGTTCCAGTTCGTCGGCCAGCAGCTGCCCGATCGGCCCGCTCCCCGCGAGCGAGATGAACGGCCGCCCCGCCAGATGCGCCAGCTCGACGCGCGGCGGCGCGGCGGGCATGTCCTGTTCGCGGTACAGGACGACCAGTTCGCCCTCCCCCAGCCAGGTGCGCGCCAGCGGGGCGCCATGGGGCGGCTCGCTGGCTATCGCGATATCGGTTTCGCGCTCGTACAATTTGCGCATCACGTCGTCGTGGTGGACGGTCTGAAGATCGAACCGCACCTCCGGCCGCTTCGCCAGGAAACGCGCCACCGCAGCGGGCAGCACGCCGAGTGCGAGGCTGGGCAGCGCCGATATCCGCAACGTCGTCCCCGCACCCGCGCGCAGGTTCCGCCCCGCCTCTCGCAGCGCGCGGACGCGTTCCTGGATATCGGCGACGTCGGCGAACAGCGCATGGGCGTCCTCCGTCGGCACCAGCCGCCCGCCGGTGCGGTGGAACAGTTCGAAGCCCAGCAGGCCCTCCGCATGGCGCAACGTCTTGGACACCGACGGTTGCGAGATGTTGAGCGCGCGCGCGGCGGCCGACACGGACCCGTTGACGTAGATGGCGTGGAAAATCTCGATATGGCGCAACTTCATGCGCCCGTGTCGCCCCTGAAGCGCGCTTCGTCCAGTTCTCCCTCGCCCTTCGCCACGAGGGTCGCGACGGTCAGGTTCGCGGAGGCCGACGGCACGGTGCGCGTCATGTCCAGCAACCGGTCGAACGGCAGGACCAGGCCGACGACCAAGGCGGTCTGTTCCGCCCCCACCCCCACCGCGGACAGCATCGCCGCCAGCATGAACAGCGACGCGGACGGCACCGGCGCGGTCCCGAACGCGGCCAGCGCCCCGGTCGCCAGCATCACGCCCAGCATCCACGCATCGGGCACGACGCCCAGCGCCTGCAACGCGAACTGCCCCAGCAGCCCGACGTACATCGCGGTCCCGTCCTTCCCTATCGCGGCGCCCAGCGGCAGGACGGTGGAGGCGACCGGGCGCGCGATGCCCAGATTGTCCTGCGCTACCCGCAACGCCACCGGCAACGTGGCGGAGGACGACGCGGTCGAGAAGGCGACCGCCAGCGCGTCGACGATCCCGCGGTAGAAGCGCCCGACCGGCAATTTCGCGACCAGCCGGATCAGCCCGGCATGGACCACCAGCATCTGGAACAGCGACGCGCCCACGACGCACAAGGCCAGCCAGCCGACGTTGACGAACACCGCCATGCCCCCGCTGGCGACCGCATTGGCGATCAGCGCGAAGACGCCGAACGGCGTTACCTCCATCACGATGCGCACGACGTGGAGCAGGACGGCGGCGAGCCCCTGCAACAGCGCGACGACGGACTTCCCCGCCTCCCCCGCCACCACGCTGCCCACGCCCAGCAGCACCGCGACGAAGATGATCGCCAGCATGTCGCCCTTCGCCAGCGCCTCGACGATGTTGGCGGGCACGATGCCCAGCAGCTGGTCGGCGGGCGACACCGCGGCGCCCAGCACGTGCGGCGCGACGCCCACCAGCGCGATCCCCTCGCCCGGCCGCACCAGCAGGCCCGCCGCCATGCCGACCGACACCGCGATCAGGGTCGTGAGCGCGAACAGCCCCACCGTCCGCCCTCCGATCGGCCCCAGCCGCCGCGGATCGCCGAGCGACGCGATCCCCGCCGCGATCGTGACGAGGACGACGGGGACGACCAGCATCTTTATCAGGCGCACGAACAGGTCGCCGACGATCTTCACGTGCGGCGCCGCATCGGGCCACAAGGCGCCCAGCGCGACGCCGAGGACGAGGCCGGCGAGGACGCGCTTCCACAGCGGGATGGCGAACCAGGCGGTCATCTCGCCGCGCCCGAACGTGCCGGTGTCACTCCGTCATTCGTGTCCCCGCGAAGGCGGTGACCCAGTCTGGGCTCCCGCCTTCGCGGGAGCACGGGGAGGCGGCCGGTACCGTCCCGCTCCGACGCCGTGACCGCACCGCCGCTCATGCCCCGCCCCAGAAGCCCGCCGCCGGCGCCAGCATGTAGCCGCCGTCGTCGCGCACGCCGCCGTCGCGATCCGCGGACAGCCACAGCGGCCCGTCCAGGTCGACGAACGCGGCGCGCGCCGCGATCAGCATCGCGGGCGCGATCGACAGCGAGGAGCTGACCATGCATCCCATCATCAACCCGAACCCCATGTCCCGCGCCGCGTCGGCGAGCGCGAGGGCTTCGGTCAAGCCGCCGGTCTTGTCGAGCTTGATGTTCACGTACTTGTAGCGGCGGCGCAGGCGGTCCAGGTCCGCGCGGGTGTGCAGCGCCTCGTCCGCGCACAGCGGCACCGCGGACGCCAGCCCCTCCAGCCCCGCGTCGTCGTCCGCGGGCACCGGCTGTTCCAGCAGGTCGACGCGCTGGGCCGCCAGCATGTCCTGCCAGCGCGCGATATCCTCCACCCGCCAGCTTTCGTTGGGATCGACGATCAGCCGCGGGTCCGGCGCGACCATGCGGACCGCGGCGATCTGCGCCACCGCATCCTCCCGGTTCACCTTCACCTTCAGCAGCGGGACGGCGGCGTGGCGGGATGCGACCGCGGCCATCGCGTCGGGGGTATCGATGCCGATCGTGATCGCGCTCGCGATGCGATCGGGCAGCGTCACGGGCATCCCCGACAGGCGCGCCTCCAGATCCCACAGGGCGCAATCGACCGCATTGCGTGCCGCGCCCGCGGGCATGATCGCGGCCAGTTCGGCACGCGTCACGCCCCCCTCCACCAAGGCGCGCACGCCCTCGATCGCGGCCAGCGCGCCCTCCACCGTCTCGCCGTAGCGGGGATAGGGCACGCCCTCCCCGCGCCCGGCATGGTCGCCGTCGCGGATCGTCACCGTCACCACATCCGCCGCGGTCTTCACCCCGCGCGAGATGCGGAACGGCGCGTTCAGGCCGAAACGGTCATGGCGGGCGTCGAGGGTGCGAAGCATCGCAGCAATTCCTCCGCAATCGGGTCCGCGCCGAAGCGCCAGGGATCGGTGCACGGCAGCGCCATCGCATCGGCGGTGGCGTCGCACAGCCGCCGCGCCTCCGCCTCGTCCAGCTTGACGGTGTTGAGCGCGACGCCGACGCCGCGCACGTCGGGGCTGGTCAGCCGCGCGACGCGCAGGTTCGCGTCCAGGCATTCGGCCAGGCCGGGCATGGGATAATGCGGCAGGCCGCGCATGTGCGGGCGCACGGGATCGTGGCACAGCACCAGCGCCGCGGGCTGCGCGCCGTGGAGCAGGCCGGTGGAAACGCCCGCGAAACTGGGGTGGAACAGCGATCCCTGCCCCTCGATCAGGTCCCATCCGTCGTCGTCGCGCGCCGGGCTCAGCACCTCGATCGCGCCCGCGATGAAATCGGCGACCACGGCGTCGAGCGGTACGCCCTCGCCCGCGATCAGGATCCCCGTCTGCCCCGTCGCGCGGAAATCCGCCGCGACGCCGCGCGCGCGCAGCGCGTCGCGCAGGCACAACGTGGCGTACATCTTCCCCACCGAACAATCGGTGCCGACGGTCAGCAGGCGATTGCCCGCGCGCCGCTTTCCATTGCCGACCGGCAGGTCGTCGGGCGCGTCGCGGACGTCGAACAACTGCACGCCGAACGCCTCCGCCGCGGCGACCAGCCGCGGTTCGTCGCGCAACCGCTGGTGCAGGCCGCACGCGATGTTCATTCCCGCCGCGATCGCGACCAGCGCGTCGTCGATCATCCAGCCGGGGAAGCGCCCGCCGGGATTGGCGATGCCCAGCACCAGCGTCTTCGCGCCCGCCATCCGCCCGTCGCCCGCCGCCATCCGCGGCAGGCCCAGCGTGAAGGGGCAATCGTCGTGGCGCCATTCGCCGACGCAATCCTCGCGCCGGAATGCCGCCAGCCCGCGCGAGGTCTTCAGCCCCACCTCGTCGTCGGAATGGCCGAGATAGAGCAGATAGGGCGCGGGGATCGTCATGGGATCATGGGATAGGGCGCACGCGCCGCGCCCCGCCAATCGCGCCGCGGCGCGATCCCATAACGCGCGGCTATCGCCCGCACCCCGCCGGACGCGGGCGCAGCAGCACGCGGCCTGCGGCCACGCCCGTCGCCCGGCCCTGCCGCAGCGCGAGGCGCCCGTTGACGAACAGCGCGTCGACGCCGACGCTCGGCACCCTGGGATGGACGTAGTCGGCGCGCGGCGTATAGGCGCCGGGATCGAACACGACCACGTCCGCGAACCCGCCGGGCTTCAGGTAGCCGCGATCCTTCAGCCGGTACATGTCCGCGGTCGCACCGGTCGACCGGCGGATGAATTGCGCCAGCGTGATGACCTTCCGCTCCGCCACGTACGTCCGGTACAGTTTCGGGAAAGTGGCATATTGCCGCGGATGCCCGTCCGATCCGTCGGACGAGGTCACGACCCACGGCTGCTTCATGATGAGGTCGACGTCGCGATCGGCCATGTTGAAGCTGGCGATGCCCGTCTTGGCGCCCGGCGTCTTCAGGATGCGGATCGCGGCGTCGACGGGGTCCACGCCCCATTGCGCCGCCATCTGGCCCAGGGTCTTCCCGGTCCACGGCTGCCCCTCGCCCGTCAGCAGGATCGATTCCTTGCCCCCGCGGCGGCGCAGGTTCTCGCGCATCTCCGGCTTCACGCGCGCCAGCGTCGCGGGATCGTCGAAGCGCGCGATCATCTTCGCATCGCCGCCGTCCAGCGCCCAGCCGGGGACCAGCGCGGCGCCGACCGCGGAGCCGGAAGCGAGCCACGGATACTGGTCCGCGGTCACGTCCACCCCCGCCTTGCGCGCCGCCGCGATCGTCGCGATCAGCGCGGGCGCCTGCCCCTGGAGGTCGACGCCCAGCGCCTTCAGGTGCGCGATATGGACCGGCATCCTCGCGCGGCGGCCGATCTCGATCACTTCCTTCGTGCTGGCGATCAGGCCGATCGAATAGTTCGATTCGTCGCGCTGGTGCGTGTCGTACATGCCGCCACGCGTCGCCGCCTCACGCGCCACCGCCACGACCTCGTCGGTCTTCGCGAAGCTCTGCGGCGCGTAGAACAGGCCGGTCGACAGGCCGTAAGCGCCCTCGCACATCGCCTTCGCCACCAGCGCCTTTTCCTGCTCCAGTTCGGCGGGCGTCGGGGCGCGGTCGTTCTGTCCCAGCACGCGCGCGCGGATCGCGCCGAAGCCGACGAAGGGCGCGGTGTTGGTGCCGATGCCGCTGCGCGTCAGCACCGCCGCATCCGCCGCCACGTCGGGCGTGCCCCCGCCGTCGACGCCGGTGACGATCGTCGACACCCCCTGCGCCAGCCACGGCAGGTTCAGCCGCTGCGTCGCGTCCTTCGACCGGATGTAGGTGTCGGGATGGGTGTGCGCGTCGATCAAGCCCGGCGCCACGATCCGGCCGCGGGCGTCGATCACCGTCTTCGCCGCGGTCCGCCGCGTCGGGCCGACATACACGATGCGGTCGCCCGCGATCTCCACGTCGCCGGTCAGCGGCGGGGCATTCGCGCCGGTGTATATCGTGCCGTTACGGATGACGACGTCGACCGCGGGGGCGGCGACGGTGGGGCCGGCGACGGCGGCGAGCAGGGCGGCGAGGATCAGTTTCATTCGGTTACTCCCTCGCCGTCATTGCGAGCGCAGCGAAGCAATCCAGCGCGTATTGCGCGCGGCTCTGGATTGCCGCGTCGCTGCGCTCCTCGCAATGACGGCCTCATGACGTCGACGCCCCACCCGGCGACAAGGTCGTCCGCGACGTCCCCGCCGCGTCCACCGCGGCGCGGCTGAACGGCATCGGCTGCATCGCGCCCGCGATCCACGGCGCATATTGGTCGCGGTAATGCGCGCTGGCGGGGTCGTTGGACTGGCCGGGCAGGTTCAGCATGACGGACCTGTCCCAGTCGCCGACGTCGATCACCTGGAGGTAGCTCGCCCCGCCCCCGGTGCGCCAGCCCGGCCCGCCGCCCAGCCAGCGCGCCATGACGGTGAACCCGTCGCCGCCGCTGCCCTCGCCCTCGATCGCGGGGAACGCCGCGGCGATGGCGGGGATGCGCGACAGCGGGTGCGCGATGCGGACCTGATGCAGCGTGCCCCAGTGCCACGCCGCAGGATCGTCGCCCAGCAGCCGCTGCGCCTGCGTCCAGCCCGCCGCCAGCGCGGCATCGACCATCGCCGGTTGCGACGCGGCGCGGCGCAGCAGCTCGGACGGTGCGATCTCGTCCACCAGCCCGCGCGCGCGCTCGGGCACGATCGCCGCCAGCATCCGCTGCGTCAGGTCGCGCCACACGATCTCGAACAGCGCCGCCGCCCCGCTGTCCTTTTCCAGCCGCGCGTCCCATCCCGCCAGCATCCGCGCCGCCGCCGCGGCCCCGGCGGAGGGACGCGTCGGCAGCAGCGCCAGGAACCGCTTCGCGGGCGTCGACAGCGTATCGTGCATCAGCGCGACGCTGTCCGCGATCGTATGCTTGCGCTGCCCCGCCAGCACGTCCGCGATCCGGTCGTAGCGATAGGGATCGCGGAACGAGAAGGCCGGGATGCGGTCGCGCGGCCAGTTGGCGGGCAGGTTGTTCTGGTTCGCCGACGCGAACCACCCCTTCGCCGGATTATACTCGCTGGGCAGCGCGCGGAAATCGCGCAGGCCGGTCCAGTCGTAGCGGCCGTCGCCCGGCACCGGCATCAGGCCGTCGCCGCGCGTTCGCTGCGGCACGAACCCGATCACCTGCCAGCCGTGGTTGCCGTCGACGTCGGCATAATGGAAATTCGTCGGCGACGGGTGCAGCGCGAACGCCTGCTTCAACGACGCCCAGTCGCGCGCCAGGTTGATCGCGACCATCGCGAACACGCCCGACCCGCCGGGCTGCATCCCCACCGACGCCAGCACCGTCGCGCGCCCGCGTGCCGGATCGTGCGCCACCACCGGCCCCTGCACCGAATGGCGCAGGACCGAACGGCGCGGCGCGGCGTCCTTCACCGCCACGTCCACCTCGAACCGGTCGAATCTTTTCCACCCGCCGCCGTGGCGGTAGCGCTCGGGGTCCGCGGGATCGAGGTCGAGGACGAACAGGTCCTGCTGGTCGATATGGAAATTGGTGCGGCCGAACGCGAAGCGATCGGTATGCCCCTGCATGATCCCCGGCAGGCCGGGCGCCCCGCCGCCGATCACGTCCAGCCCCGGCGCGGTCAGATGCGCGACGTGCCGCGGCCCGAACCCGCCGATGCCGAGGTGCGGATCGTTGGCCAGTATCGGTCGCCCGGTTGCGGTGCGGCTGCCCGCTACGGTCCACGCATTCGATCCCGCATTGGCCGCATCGAGCGGCGCGTCAGGATCGCGCGTCGGCGTCCCCGGCCCGAACGGCAGGCCGCCCAGTTGCAGGACACCGAGGTCCGCCTCCGACACCTTCGCCACGTCCAGCCCCGCGGGCACCGCCAGCTTCCACGCCGGGCGCAGCGGGGCGACGATCGCGTCGAGGTCCAGCAATCCCAGCGCCGCCAGCCGCGCGCGCCGGATCTCGTCGTCCGCATTGCCCACCGATCCGCCGCGCGCCAGCACCAGCTCGCGCACCTCCCAGCGCATCGGCATCACGCCCAGGATGCGATATTCCGGCGGCAACAACGCCGGATCGCGCATCACCTCCGCCACGCGCGCGTTGATCCCCGCGCAATAGCCGCGCACGCACGCCAGCACCTCCGCCGGTATCCGCGCCAGTTCGGCGTCCAGGTCGCCGCGATAGTGGAACAGTCGCGCCGCCGCGTCATGTTCGGCGAACGCGGCGCCGTACGCCTCCGCCATCCGCCCCAGTTCGCGGCGATGCGCCAGGTCGATCTGGAACAATCGGTCGCGCGCGACGACATAGCCCTGGCCGAAGAACGCGTCCGCCTTCGTCGCGGCGCGGATATGCGGGACGCCCCAGCGGTCGTCGACGATCTCGACCGGCGCGGACAGGCCGTCGACCGACGCCGCGCGTGGCGGTTGCGCCACCTGCGCGCGGCACGCCATCGGCAGCAACGCGACCCCGGCGGCCGAACCCAGCAGGAAGGAGCGGCGGTCGAGCATCGGCGTTTCCCTCATTTCACGGCGCGAAGGCTAATCCCCGCCGCACGGCCGGGCGCATCGTAACGACGCGGCGCGCCATAGCAGGCGGTTATGCACCAGCGCCGTGCCCCGCGCCGCGCATCACGCACCCTTAACCATATCCCCCGGCTATGACGCGACGACGATACGGACCGTCATCCGCCCTTGACGTGCTTCGCGCAACCCCGGCACCTTCGGCCACGATGCCGATCCGCGAGAAAAGCGTGACGGTTCAGGCCAATACCGTCGAAGAATGGCGGATTTCGGGGGATTTGGAGCATGATCGATCGTCACGCACGTCGTCTGACGTTCTCGGGTAGCGCGCTGCTGGCGCTCGCCGCCGGCCTGGCCACGCCCGCCGCCGCGCAGACCCAGCCGAGCAGCACGGCCACCGCGCAGATCGGCGATCCGGCGCCGGACACGGGGGCCGACCCCGCGCAGGGCGACGTCGTGGTCACCGGCACGCGTATCGTGCGCGACGGGTTCCAGGCGCCGACCCCGCTGACCGTGCTGACGCTGGAGGAGATCCAGAACAGTTCGCCGTCGAACAACATCGCGGACTTCGTGAACCAGCTGCCGTCGCTGGCGGGCGGGTTCCGACCGTCGAACTCGCGGCTGAACCTGTCCAGCGGGCAGGCGGGCATCAACACGATGAACCTGCGCAACCTGGGGTCCGAGCGCACACTGGTCCTGCTCGACGGCCGCCGGTCGGTCCCCTCGACGGTCACCGGGCTGGTCGACGTGAACACGATCCCGCAGTCGCTGGTGAAGAGCGTCGAGGTCGTCACCGGCGGCGCGTCGTCGGCCTATGGCTCCGACGCGGTCGCGGGCGTCGTCAATTTCGTCCTGGACAAGAAGTACAGCGGCCTGAAGGTGACCGTCGACAGCGGCGTGACCGAGGAAGGCGACGGCTTCAACTATTCCTTCAGCGTGGCGGGGGGCACGTCCTTCGGCGCCGACGGGCGCGGCCACATCCTGCTGGCGGGCGAGCTGGCGCATCGCGACGGCATCTTCCAGGTCGACCGCGACTGGAACGCCACCGGCTACGTCCGGATTCAGGACCCGGCGTGGACGACGACCAGCACGACCCCCCGATACCTGATCCGGCGTCAGGTGGGCGCCGCCAATTCCACGCCGGGCGGGCTCATCACCAATTCCACGGGCGCGACCGCGAACAGCCTGCGCGGCCTGTATTTCGGCCAGGCCGGACAGGTGCTGCAATATCAATACGGCGCGCTGACCTTCCCGTCCGCGACCGGGACCGCGCCACCGACCCTGACGCAGGGCGGATCGTGGCAGGTCAACGATTCGGGACGCCGCATCGGCCTCGATCCCGAGGACGACCGGCACGGCATCTTCGGCCGCGTCAGCTACGAGGTCGCAGACGACATCGAGGTGTTCGCGGAAGGCGCGTACAACAAGCAGGACATCTTCTTCAACGCGGGGCCGAACCTCGCGACGGGCATCGCGCTGAACGCGACCGGCTGCGCCGCCGCGGCGAGCGCGGCCGCCGCGCCGCTGACGTGCAACGCGTTCCTGTACAACACGCTCGGCCCGGCGCGACTGGCCGGGATCACCGGGGTGACGCTGGCGACGACCGCGGTCGACCTGCCGTTCCGCGCGATCGACAACCGGCGCGAGGTCCAGCGCTATGCCATCGGAGCGGAGGGCAGCACCGAGGTACTGGGCAAGCGCGCGACGTGGAACGTGTACGGGCAATACGGCCGCGCCGACCTGCGCGAGCAGTTGCGCAACATCATGAACATCACGCGCATGAACAACGCCACCGCCGCGGTCTTCGCGCCCGTCGGCAATGCCGGCGGCTATGCCCCGGGCTCGATCCAGTGCCTCGTCAACGTCGATGCCAATGCCACGAACAACGATCCGGCCTGCGTCCCGCTGAACCGCCTGGGCGTCGGCGTCGCCAACCCGGCGGCGATCAACTACGTGCTGGGCAACCCGTATCGCGACGAGATCGTGGAACAGTATAATGCGGGCTTCAACGTCTCGCTGACCCCCTTCGCCACCTGGGCGGGGGACGTCAGCGTCGCGCTGGGCGCGGAATATCGCGAGGAGAAGATCCGCGGGTTCGTGCCCGCGGAGTTCCAGCCCGTCTCGACGGTCGACACGGCCGGGCGGCCGGCGACGACGAACCGCTGGTCGGTGGGCAACTACCTGCCCACCAACGGCAAGTTCAACGTCAAGGAAGCCTATATCGAGACGGTCGTCCCGCTCGGCTTCGGACTGGAATTCAACGGCGCGGCGCGCGCGACGCGCTATTCGACCGCAGGCTATGTCACGACGTGGAAGGCGGGCGCCACGTGGCAGCCGATCGACGACATCCGCGTCCGCGTCACGCGGTCGCGCGATATCCGCGCACCGAACCTGAACGACCTGTTCCAGGGCGGTTCGGCCAACAGCGATGCGATCCGCAACCCGATCTACACCAATGACGGCGCCAACGGTCCGGCCAGTTTCGGCTATTCCGGCTTCGTCACGGGTAATCCCAACCTGACCCCGGAGAAGGCGGATTCGTGGAATGCCGGTGTCGTGCTGTCGCCGCGCTTCCTGCCCGGCTTCAACCTGTCGGTGGATTATTTCCGCATCGACCTGAAGGAGGGGATCAACACCTTCAGCGCGCAGCAGATCGCGGACCTGTGCTATCTGCAAAGCCAGCAGGCGTTCTGCGACGCGATCTCGATCGATCCCGCGCGCTCCACCGCGGCGCAGCCGTACCTGCTGATCCGCAGCCAGCCGTTCAACGCGGCGAGCCAGCTGGTCCGCGGCGTCGACATCGACGCGTCCTACCGGTGGTCGATCGGCGATACGGTCGGGCCGGCGGACGGCAACCTGACCGTGCGCGGCCTGGCGACGCGCTACATCGACAATCTGTTCGACAGCGGCGTGCCCGGCACCGTCATCCTCGATTCGGTCGGGGTGAACGGCGGCCAGTTCTCCACCCCCAAATGGATCTTCCGCGGCAGCGTCGCCTACGACACCAAGGATTTCTCGATCACCGCGGTGGGACGCGGCGTGAGTTCGGGCAAATATGCCGCCAACGGCATCGAATGCTCGACCTCCTGCCCGGCCAACGATCCCAATTTCTTCACCTACGACGACAATCAGGTGTCGGGCCTGTTCTACGCCGACCTGAACCTGACGCAGAAGATCGACATGGGCGGCGCGGAGGCGCAGGTGTTCTTCAACGTCACCAACCTGTTCAACCGCTGGCCGCTGCTGCTGCCGGAGACGGGGCTGGCCGCCAACAGCACCTATTCCGACCTGCTGGGCCGCCAGTTCCGCGTCGGCGTCCGCATGCAGACGCGCTGACCGGATACGGGGGCCGGCGCATTGCAGCGTCGGGCCCCGTATCGCGCGCGCCGACGAAAAAAAGGGCCGCGTGCATCGCTGCACGCGGCCTCTTTCCTTACCCGCGGGTTGCGATCAGGCGAAGGCGACCGTCGTCTTCGCCGCGCGGCGGCGCATCGCGCCACCGATCGCGCCCATGCCCAGGATCATCAGCGCCCAGGTCGTCGGCTCGGGCACGCCCGCCAGCGACAGCGTGCCGGTGTACTGGCCGTCGACGCCGGCCGAACCGCGCACCAGGATCTGGTGAGCGCCGGCGGGCAGGCGGAAGTTGGCGAGGTAGCGACGCTCGAACTGGCCGGTTTCGGTCGCCGGGATGACCGTCGCGTCGAGCTTCACGCCGTTGAAGATGAAGTTCACGTTCTCCTTGAACGCGGTCGGCGTCGACATGTTCGACAGGATCTCCACCGTCGCCGAACGCGCGAAGCTGGTGACGAAATCGTACGTGTCGGTGAAGGGCGACGACTTCGTCGTGGGATCGGGGTTACCGAAATCGCCACCGACGTTGGTGGTGTAGTCGAAATAGGTCGCGGCCGACGCCGAATTCGGAACGATGGCGGCGATCAGTGCCGCGGCGGCGATACCCTTGATGAAACGCATGATGTCACTCCCTGTGTGCCCAGGCCCGGTAAAGCCCCTGTAGACCCGAAGGGCCGACCGGGTTGGCGTCCTGTCGGATCGGGCAATGACAGCACCGGCAGTGCGCTGCAACATAACGGAATCTTCGCGATTCCAGAAACGGCACATCCGGGACGGACCCGACGCGCGGTTCAGGCGGGGACCCGTGCCCGGGGTTCCCCGATCCGGCCGGCGAGCCACAGGTACAGGGCGACGCTGTCGTCGACGAAGCGATGCGCCGGCCGATCCCCGACCGTCGCCGGCCGCACCATGCCCGCTTCCGCCGCCGCACGCAGCGCGCCCGCGAGCGGGCCGGTTTCGTCGGCGGGGTTCAGCACGACGCCGAAGTGGCGCAACCCCTCGCGGGCCAGGACCGCGATGTCGGCGGGCGGCAGGCGCAGGGCGATCGATTCGACCTGCTGCTGCGAGCGCGGCGACAGGCGGACCCACACGTCCTTCATCGCGCGGCGGATCGCCTCCGCCACGTCGTCGCGCGACACGTTGCCGGCCTGGCGGTCCAGCGCGCGCGCGGCGGCATGTTGCGCCAGCAGGCCGGTGATGTAGGGCGAGCCCTGCGCCGCCATGACGACGTCGGCCTGCGCATCGGGCTCGAACGACATCTGGCCGATCGATTCGCCCAGCGCGATCATCTCGCCCATCTCCTCGTCCGTCATCATCGGCATGGGCAGGCCCAGCACGTTGCGGCGGATCGACGGGATATGTTCGACCAGTTCGGTCAGGTTCGCCGCGACGCCCGCGATCACTATCTGGACGCGGATCGAGCGGTCCGACAGGCCCTTGATAAGCTCCGCCACCTGACGCTTGAATTCCACCGACGTCGCGCGGTCGAATTCGTCCAGGATGATGAGGACGCGGGTGCCCGACAGCTTCGCGAACACCTCGGTCAGCGTCGCGACGGTCAGTTCGCGGTCGGGCAGCAGCGAATCGAGCGCGGCGCCGCTTTCGGCGCGGTCCGACGTCGGGTCGAAATCGGCGTGATACAGCAACGGCACGTCGGCGGCGATGGCGCGGAAGACCGCGTCGAACTCGCTGGTTTCGGTGCAGGAGGCGTAGCGGACGATGTACCGCGCCTCCCGCGCCAGTTGCGAGAAGACGTGGAGCAGGCTGGTCTTGCCGATGCCGCGGTCGCCGAAGACGACGGCGTGCAGCTGCTGCTCCTCGATCGCGCGGATCAGCGACAGCAGGATCTCGCGCCGTCCCGCGAACATCCGCACGTCGCTGACGGGCTGCGACGGGGTGAACGCGCGCTGGAGCCGGGAGCGCTGCTGGTCGATCGGGCCGTCGCGGCCGCGCAGCGGGCGTTCCAGGTCGCTCGCCTCGCCCTTGAACCGCGGCAGGCGCGACGTCGCGGCGCGCGCGCGCGACGACGGACGCTGCGGCAGGTCCAGCGCCGGGATCGGCTGCGGACGCGGGCGGCGGCCCAGCAATGTATCGACGAAACGGGACCAGACCATCGTATCACTCGCTTGGAAGCGCCGCGGAACGGGCGCAGGTGTCGGCAGGGTGCCGATCGTCAGAAGTTGAAGCGCGGGCGCAGGACGTAGAAGATGTAGGCGACGACGAGGACGAGGCCCAGGATCGCGGGCAGCACATAGCCCTCGTTCCCCAGCCAGTTCACCACGGCGCAGCCGATCGCCGGCGGCGCATATTGCCACAGTTTGTCGCCCGGGTCCTCCTGCGAGGAGCGTTGGAGAAGCAGTACCACGAGGCCGGTGAAGACCATCAATGTCAGCCAGTCGAAAGGTGTTTCCATCGTGCCTTTTTCCGTCCCCCTGCCGGTAAACCGTCAGGGTCCGGGCGCCCGTGCCCGCCCGACATGCCATCCGTGCCATTCAGGGATGACTATTTCGTTTTCAACGCGCAAGCGATGGTTGCGCGAAATGCGAACCCGCGCCTAAGCCGCCCTCCTACATTACCCATTTCGGGAAGTCCCCAGCGAATGGTCGTCGACGACCGCAGCCTCACCCCGGCGCACAACAACCTGACGCTGGTACGGCTGGTCCTGGCCTCCGCCGTGATCTGGACGCACAGCGTATGGCGCATGAGCGGCCGGCAGGGCGCGGACGAATTCGCCGCCATCCTGGGCGCGCCGATCTCGCAATTCGCGGTCGACGGCTTCTTCTTCCTCAGCGGCATGCTGGTCTATTCCAGCCTGGTGCGACGCGGCAGCGCGCGGGATTTCGCGACCGCCCGGATCGCGCGATTGTGGCCCGCGCTGGCGGTATCGGTGCTGGCGACGGTGGCGGCGGGGGGGTTCCTGACGCAGGCGCCGGGCCTATCCTACCTGTCGGGCGACACCGCGAAGTTCCTGGTGGGCAACCTGACGCTGACGTCGGGGCATTATACGCTGACGGGAGTCCGGTGCGGCGCCGCGCCGTGCAACGTGAACGGATCGCTATGGACGATCACGTGGGAGGCGCGCTGCTACCTCCTCCTGATCGTGCTGTTCCTGACCGGCCTGTCGTCGCCGCGGCTGATGAAGCGCGTGGTCCTGCCCGCGACGCTCGCCTTCGCGATCCTGATGGACGTGCCGCAGGTGCAGGACATGATCGCGCGGGTGGCGGGCAAGGGCGTGCTGTACAACCTGGTGATGGTCGACCGGCTGTGGACGATGTTCGCGCTGGGCATCGCGGCGCATCTGTGGCGCGATCGCATCCGGCTGTCGTGGATCGTGCTGGCGGTACTGCTGGGGCTGGTGGTGCTGAGCGCTTGGGTCATGCCCGTGCCGCACCTGGGCGGCGTATTCGTCGCCTATGCGGTGCTGTGCTTCGGCTTCCTGAGCGCGCGCGGCGGGGCGGTGTCGGGCGACTGGCCGGACTACAGCTACGGCATGTACATCTATGCCTTCCCGATCATGATGGCGGTCGCGGCGCTGGTGCCGGTCACGCATCACTGGCAGCTGGCGCTGCTGAACCTGCTGCTGACGCTGCCGCTGGCGGCGCTGTCGTGGCATTTCGTGGAGAAGCCGGTGCTGGACCTGGTCCGCGACCGGCGGAAGGCGCGGGGCTGACAGGCGGCACCTTCGCGCGGAGGAGAGACTGATCGAGAGCCCATCGAAGCAGCGGTTTGATGGGCGCCCGATGCCGAAGCCTCGCCTCGAGGATCATGCACGCCGCCCGTGCGTCGAGACGGCCTTTCGGCGGCGCTCGATGCCTCCCCGGCACGGACGGTGGTGGGCGTGCCGCTACTTACGCCCCGCCAGCATTTCCCACAGGAACGGCGGGGTCAGCTGCTTGGCCACGACCTTGGGCGACCACTTCTGCTTCTCGCCCGGGCGCAGCTTGAACCGCGTCGTGTGGTCGGCGGCCTGTTCCTCCTCGGGACGGCCGTTGGTGTAGTAATACAGCGCGAGGCTGCGGCGGCGCACGTCCTCCGGGCATTCCAGCGGATCGGGATGGCCGTGATACGATTTTTCGGTGGTGGAGAACACCAGCAGCTGGTTCGCGATCGGCGGATAGCTCGCCACCTTCTGCGACACGTCCTCGTTCCACAATTCCAGCTCGCCCTTCCACTCCGGCTTCCACACCGGGTTGAGGTAGAGCAGCGCGTTCAGGCGCCGGTCCAGCTGCATCTTCTTGTGGCGGTTGAAATCGACGTGCAGCCCCAGCCGTCCCCCGCGCTTCAGCATGTGAAGGCCGCCGCCGTAGAAATGCGGATCGGGGATCAGCCCGTCGATTCCCGTCAGCTGCTCCAGGAATTCCAGGATCGGGCGCGAATTCATGATGTCGAAGAAATTGCGGATCGGATCCGGGAATTTCTCGTACGCGACCATGTTGAACTTCTGTTCGAAATGCCCCGTCGCATCGTGCGTCACCGCCCAGTCCGGCGACGATTGCGGCGGGAACACGTCGATCAGCCGTTCGACCACGCCCGGCTTCAGGAAGTCGGGGATGACGATATGCGGATAGGGGGCGGCGGTCTGATACTGCCGTGCCCAGCCGTCGACGCCGGCGTCGAGCCGTTGGAGGTCGACAACCTGGTCCAGGGTATTGGCGGCGCCCGCAGGCGCGATGGGGGAGATCGCGTTCATGATGGCTTCCTTGCCGTGCGCTGGTTTGACAACCGGTTACCGCCGCGGCGCCGCGGCGTCCAGCAGTCGCGCATCGACCGCCGCCGCGGCCTCGCGCGTCAGGTGGACGTCGTCCATGTACAGCGGCCCCTGAGCGCTCGCGGTCCGGCAGGTGCGCAGGTCGCAGAACAGGTCGGTCGTCGCGATCACGGGCACGCCGTCGCGCACGACGCCGTCCAGGATCGTCGCCATCGCCTTCCCCCGCCGCGCCGCCTCCTGCGCCGCGGGATAACCGCCGCAGGCGGCGACGTCGCGCCCGGCGAACAGTGCGGTGCGATAGCAGACGAAGGGGTCGCGCGGCGGCAGCGGGATCGGGCCGAGCATCAATACGCGCTTGCCCGCCGCGCGGAACGCCGCCGCCGTCGCCGCCAGCCGGCGCGAGGCCAGCGCCTGCGCGGCGGCCAGGGTGGGATCGCCGCCCGCGTCGGCGGCGCGGTACAGGTCGCCCGCCAGCGCATCCCACCGCCCCGCGATCACCACGGTGCGGATCGCCGGATCGGCCAGGATCGCCGCCTGCGCCCGGGCGACGAACGCCGGGCATTCACGCCGCAGCGCGTTGGCGGGGACGAATCGGGCCGCGGCGATCGGGGGGCAGCCCGCCTTCGTCAGCTGCCACACCGCCAACCCGCGCTGCTTCGCCAGGACGTCCATCGACGCCGCCAGCTGAGCGCCGGACGAATCGCCGAACAGCGCGATCGACGGCACCACGTCCGCCCCCAGCACGCATTCGCCCGCCGCAGGTGGCGCGCCCGCCAGTTTCAGGCAGGGCGAGCGGTTCAGCCGGTCCAGCTCGCCCGCGGTGCGCGACACGATCGCGTGCGCCGCGGGATTGCGGAAGGCGAGGCCCTGCGTGGCGAAGGACAGGCCCGCCAGCGCCAGCAGCGCGAGCGACCCCGCCGCCCCGCCGACGAAGATCGCGCGCCGGCCGAACCGGTCGCGGTTGCGGAAATAGCGTTCGACGGTGTGCATCGACAGCGATCCCAGGACGAACGACGCTGCGATCGTGCCGACGATCACCGCAGGCGCCGTCGGCGCCCCGATGCTTTCGGGCATGGCGAAGCGGGTGAACACGATCACCGGCCAGTGCCACAGGTAAAGGGAGTAGGAGATCAGGCCGACGTACACGACCGGTCGCCACGTCAGCAGCCGTGCCACGCGCGTCCCCTCCCCCGCATGGATCAGCAACGCCGCCCCGAGCACCGGCGGGATCGCGGTCAGCCCGGGAAACGGCGTTCCGGGCCGGTACAGCATGATCGCGGCGACGATCATCGCCAGGCCCGCGACCGCCAGCACCTCCCGCGCCGCGGCGCGCCTGACCGCGGGGATCGCCCCCACCGCCAGCAGCGCCCCCGCCAGCAGCTCCCACGCGCGCGTGAAGGGCAGGTAGAAGTTGAACCCCGGCCAGCGCGGCGTGGCGTAGATGCTGAGCGCCAGGCTGCCCAGCGCGATGGCGACCAGCAGCGCGTTGCGCGCCCCCCGGCCCCAGCGCATGACCAGCGCCAGCAGCAGCGGGAAGACGATGTAATATTGCTCCTCGACCGCCAGGCTCCACGTGTGGAGCAGCGGCTTGAGCTCCGCGGCGGCGTCGAAATAGCCCGATTCGCGGAAGAACACGACATTGGACGCGAACAGGACCGTCGCCGCCATCGACTTTGCGAATCGCTGCTGGTCGAACGACGACAGCAGGAACGCGGAGGCGAGGAACGCGACGAACAGCATCGCGAACAGCGCCGGATAGATGCGCCGGATACGCCGTTCGTAGAAGGCGACGATCGAGAACCGGCCGCGGTCGATGTCCGCCAGCAGCGTCTGCGTGATGAGATAGCCCGAGATGACGAAGAAGACGTCGACGCCGACATAGCCGCCGGACAGGGCCGCGATGCCCGCGTGGAACAGCACCACCGGCACCACCGCCACGGCGCGCAGCCCGTCGATATCGGCGCGGTATCGGATCGTCATCGTCGTTTCCCCGGACGGGCAGCCTTCCCCGCGACGCCGTGGCGCGTCGTTGACCGATTGTCCACCGATCGCGCCTATCGCGGGTGGCGGCACCCGCGCGCTTCCGCCGGCGGGCGAGTTGCTCTACTGCAACGTCAGCAGGGGTTGGGACAGACGGATCGATGAACATCTTCCGACGGCGAAGGGCCGCCGCCAGCCGCGTGGCCGCGCCCGTCCTGGCGACCTATTCCACGCCCAACTGGTTCCAGCGGCATCGCTGGCTGTGCATCGTCGCGCTGGTGGCGTTCGCGTTCGTCTATTCGGCGTTCTTCACGCTGATCGGCCGGTTCCTGATGCTGCAATTCATGATCCCGCTGATCGTGCTGCTGTTCCTCGTCGTCTGGATCCTGCCCGAGAACGACCGGCCGCCGACCCGCCTGATGGAGGTGTTCGCCTTCGCCTATCTGGCCGCGCTGCTGTGCTGGCCCGACTATCTGGCCATCGCGATACCGGGCCTGCCGTGGATCACGCTGCTGCGCCTGACCGGCTTCCCGATGGCGTTCCTGCTGCTGATGTCGATATCGATGTCGCCGACGTTCCGGGCGGAGATGAAGGAGCGGCTGAACGCCGTGCCCTTCATCTGGAAGGCGCTGGTCGTCTTCTTCCTGATCGGGCTGGCGTCGGTCGCCTGGTCGGGCGATCCGGGCTTTTCCTTCAACAAATTCGTCGTGGCGCTCGTGAACTGGTTCATTCCGTTCTTCGTCGCCGTGTACGTCTTCTCCAAGCCGCGGCGCGTCATCTGGCTGGGCCATATCCTTTGGGGCATCGCGATCTTCGTCAGCCTGATCGGCTTTCAGGAATGGCGCCACAGCCAGGTTCCGTGGGCGGGGCGCATCCCGTCCTTCCTGGCGGTGCAGGACGAGGCGGTGCTGCGCATCCTGGCGGGCGCGGCGCGGTCGTCGACCGGCATCTATCGCGTGCAGAGCAAGTTCACGACCAGCGGGGCGCTGGCCGAATTCCTGTCCTTCGCGCTGCCCTTCATCATCCATATCATGGTCAAGACCAACCGGTTGTGGGTCCGCCTCGCCGCGGGCGCGACGATCCCGCTCGTGATCTGGGCATTGGTGAAGACGGACGCGCGGCTGGGCATGGTCGGCCTGTTCATGTCGCTGCTGTTCTACGCGCTCGCCTGGGGTATCATGCGCTGGCGCAGCGACAAGACCAGCATCTTCGGTCCCGCGCTGACCATCGCCTATCCCGCGATCTTCACCGCGTTCATCACCGCGACCTTCTTCGTCGGGCGGCTGCGCGCGCTGGTGTGGGGAACGGGCGCGCAAAGCGCGAGCACCGAGACGCGAAAGGCGATGTACCGCGAGGGCATGCCGATGATCCTGAAGAACCCCGTCGGCCACGGCTTCGGCCGCGGGGCGGAAACGCTGGGGTTCGTCAACGGCAACGGCATCCTGACGATCGACACCTATTACCTGTCGATCGGGCTGGAATTCGGCATCCTGGGGTTCATCGCCTATTACGGCATGTTCCTGGTCGCCATCTGGCAGGGGACGAAGTTCGTGTGGCGCGCGCCGCGCGGCGAGACGCTGTACCTGGTCCCGACCACCATCGCGCTCGCGATCTTCGTCATCGAGAAATCGGTGTTCAGCCAGCAGGAGAATCATCCGCTGGTGTTCATCCTGCTCGGCGTCGCGGTCGCGTTGATGTGGCGGGCGAAGGTGGACGAGGCGGCGCGCGATGCCGCCGCCGCGGACGACGCGCGCGCCGCGACGGAACCCGCACCGCGCGGCTTGTAATTCCCATCGGATAAGGGGATATTAAATCGCTCCCGACAGGAAGGGCGTAGCGATGATCCCACCCGATGCCGTCATCCACGGCCTGCGCACCGTGCGGCAGGCGGCGCGTGCCGCGCGCGCGGGCGGTTCGCCGATCGAGGCGGCCCGCTTTCCGCGCCGGGCGGTGCTGGAGGCCGCGATCGCGGACCTGGCCGCCGCGCTCTACCCGCGCCGCATCGGCGGTTTCGCGGGCGAGGCGGACGCGGAGGACCGCTTCGTCGCCGACGTGCTGGCCCGCGCGCTGGCCGCGATCGGGGACGAGGTGGACCACGAACTGCATTATTGGGCGGCGGAGGCGCGCGCGCCGTTCGACGAGGACCAGGCGCGCACCATCGTCCGCCTCTTCGCCGCGACGTTGCCCGACATCCGCCGCCTGATCGACAGCGACATCGACGCCGCCTTCCTGGGCGATCCCGCGGCACGCAGCGTGGACGAGATCCTGGTCTGCTATCCCGGCGCCATCGCGGCGCTGCACCATCGCATCGCCCACCAACTGCACCAGCTGGGCGCGGTGGTGACCGCGCGGATCGTGTCGGAAATCGCGAACGAGCGCACCGGCATCGACATCCATCCCGGCGCGACGATCGGACCGGCCTTCTTCATCGATCACGGCACTGGGGTCGTCATCGGCGAGACCGCGATCGTCGGCGCACGCGTACGATTGTACCAGCACGTCACGCTCGGCGCGCGCAGCCCGTTGGGCAGCGCGCATCCCAGCGTGGTGGAACGCCACGCCCGCCACCCGATCGTCGGGGACGACGTGGTCGTCTACGCCGGCGCCACGATCCTGGGCCGCGTCAATATCGGTCACGGGGCGACGATCGGCGGCAACGTGTGGCTATTGTCCGACGTGCCCGCGGGCGCGGTGATCGTCCAGCCCGAGGCGCGCGCCCTGCCCGCGGACGCGGCGTCCGACCTGCGCGAGACACTGACCCATGCCGGCGCCTGATCGCCGCCCCGTCGTCGGCGTCCTGTGCTGCAACGAGGTCGCGGCGCGCCCGGTGCAGGTCGTCGCGTCGCGCTTCGTCGCGCCGTTGAGCACCTATGTCGACGCCACCGTGGTGCTGGTCCCCGCGGTCGCCGGGGTGGACGACGTCGCGGGGCTTTCCGCGCTGCTCGACGGCCTGCTGCTGACCGGATCGCGTTCCCACGTCGGGCCGGGACGCTACGGCGGGGCCGCCACGCTCGACGACGGGTGCGTCGACGACGCGCGCGACGAGGTGGCACTGCGCCTGTCCGCCGCGATGATCGAGGCGGGGCGGCCGGTGTTCGGCATCTGCCGCGGTTTCCAGGAACTGAACGTGCTGTTCGGCGGGACGCTGTCCGCCGACATATGCGGCGGGCGCCATCATCGTGGCGTCCACACCCCCTTCGACGACCAGTTCGCGCATCGCCACGCGATCGATCTGACGCGCGACGGCGGCTTGGGCACGGCGACCGGGATGCGCCGCGCGACGGTCAATTCGGTGCACGAACAGGGGATCGACCGCCTCGGCACCGGCCTGGCGGTGGAGGCGGTGGCCAGCGACGACGGCCTGATCGAGGCGATCTCCGCCCGCCCCTGCGGCGGCGACGTGCTGGCGGTACAATGGCATCCCGAATGGGATGTCGCGGGCTGCGCGCCGAGCCGCGCGTTCTTCGACCTGTTCCACCGCGCGCTGCGGCCGTAGCCGGCGCGGCGACGGGCCGCCCCTGGGGCGATCAATGCCCGGCCGCGACCGACGATCCGACGCGCCCGGCGCGGACCGCCGCATGGGCATAGGCCGCCACCACCGCGAACCCGGCGACCGGCACGAGATAGGCCAGCTCGATCCGTCCGCTCGCGTCCGATATCGCGCCCATCGCGGCGGTCAGCACCGCACCGCCGACGATCGCCATCGTCATCAGCGCGGCGGCGGGTTTCGCGCGTGCCGCATGGCCGTGGAGCGCGATCGCGTAGATCGAAGGGAACATCACCGACATGAAGAAGCTGACCGCGATCATCGCCGCGACCCCGACCGGTCCCGGCACCGCCACGATCGCCATGCCGCCCGCGGTCGCGAGGCAGGCGAAGGTGCGGCACACCTGCGCCGACGACCAGCGCCGCAGCAGCGGCAGCGAGGCCAGCCGCCCGGCGAAGAAGATCGCGAGCGACACGGTCAGATACAGCGCCGCGGTGCGCTCCCCCGTGCCCGGGACCGTCTGCTGCGCATAGCGGATGAGGAAGCTCCACACCCCCACCTGCGCCCCGACGTAGCAGAATTGCACGCCCACGCCCGCGGCGAAGAAGCGTGCGCCGAGCAGAGTGCCGAACTCGCCCGTCAACGACGCGTCGTCGGGTCGGTCCATCGCTGGCGGGAAGCGGATCACGAGGAACGCGACCGCGACGATGAGGAGGACGATCGCGATGCCGAGATACGGCAGCTGAACCGCCTGCGCCTCCGCCAGCCGCAGCGAGGCACGTGCCGCGGGGGAAAGGGCATCGCGTCGCGCCGCGTCCAGCTCCTGCGCGGAGAAGATGAACTGCCGCCCGATCAGGACGCCCGCGATCGTTCCCAGCGGGTTGAACGCCTGCGCCACGTTGATGCGCCATTCCGCGGTTTCGGGCCGCCCGATCGCCACGATCGCGCCCGTCCCCGCGGTTTCCAGGAACACGATCCCGCACGCGATCACGAACAGCGCGCCCAGAAACGCCCCATAGGTCACGCTTTGCGCCGCAGGCCAGAACAGCAACGCCCCGATCGCGTAGAGCGACAGGCCGACGACGATGCCGCGCCGGTATCCGAACCGATGCATGAACATGGCCACCGGGATCGGGGCGACCAGATAGGCGACGTAGAAGCAGGATTGCACCAAACTGGATTGCAGATCGGTCAGATCGAACGCCTTGCGGAATTGCGCGACCAATATGTCGTTGAGATTGTGCGCCATTCCCCAAAGGGCGTACAGCAGCACGACGGCGGCCGTCGCCGCGGGGGGCATCGTATCGCGCGCGCGCCGCCCGTCCCGCATTACGCCTCCTCCTCGCCGCGGCGCCATGCCCGGTGGGTGCGCATGACCCGCACGCCTTGCACTGGCAAGCATGGTATCGCTAATGGTATGTTATTTCATTAGTGATAGGGCGCCGATGGGCAGGCTGGACGGGAAGACCGCGGTGGTGACGGGCGCAGGGCGGGGCATCGGACGCGCCGCCGCCGAGCTGTTCGCCTGCGAAGGCGCGATCGTCATCGCGGTCGACCGCGATCCGGCGATGTTGGCCACGTTGCTGGATTGCACGCCGGTCACGCTCGACCCAACCGATCGGGCGGCGGTCGCGGCCTTCGGCACCGCCACCGGCGCGGTGGACGTCCTGTTCGATTGCGGCGATCCCGTCGCGTCCGTGCTCCACGCGCTGTTGCCGGGCATGATCGCGGGCGGCGGGGGATCGATCGTCCTTTTGTCGTCGTCGACGGCAGGCTTTACCCGCGGAATCGCGACGGATCGCGTCCGGTGCAACGTCATCAGTCCGGGGGCGACCACCGTCCCGATGCCGGACGGAGTCCAGGCCGCCCCCGCCCGCCGACGCACGACGGGACGGCGGCGCCCCACCGACGACGTCGCGGCGCTGGCGCTCTACCTCGCGTCGGACGAGAGCGGGCGTACCACCGGCCGATCGTATGCGATCGACGGCAGCTGGACGACGGCGTGACGACGCCGTCGCGTCAGACGCGGTGGTCGGACACCAGCAGGCCCGCGGAAATCTCCGCCGCGGTGGCGCGCAGGTGCTTCAGGACGTCATCGACCCGCATCTGCTCTCCGATGCTCTGGACATAGGGTACGGTCAGCACCGCCGCGGCGGCCACGCCGCGCAAGATCGGCGCGGCCAGGTCGGTGATGCCCACGACGAAGCTGCTCTTCGCCCGTTCGAACCCGCGCTCACGCGCCCGAAGCGCGCGCTCGCGAAAATCGTCGAGCCGGACCGGATCGAGATCCGGGATCTGCGCGATCCAGCGAGCGCGGTCGGGTTCGTCGAGGAACGCGAAATGCACGACCGCGGAATTGGAATCCAGCATCGGCCGGCGATGGCCGATGCGGACGGTGAAGCCGATCTGTTCCGACGATTCGATCCGCGCGACGACGACGATCTCGCCCCCCGACCGCATCGTCAGGTGGCACGATTGACCGATCCGCCGCGTCAGCTCGCGCATTTGCGGCAAGGCGGTTTCCAGCAACGTCTTGATCGGCGGCTGTTCCATGCCCAGCGCGAACAGCTTCTCGGTCGGGACGAATCCGCCGCCGGGGGCTTGGCGGATGAAACCGCGATGTTCCAGTACTTGGATCATCCGGAACAGCTCGCTGGGCGACCGCTTCAACCGGTCGCTGATCGCCACCGCGTTGAGCGGGCGGCTCTCGCGCGCCAGCAGTTCCAGGATGTCCAGACCCTTCTCAAGCGCGGGCGCGCGATACTTCTGTTCGGTGTCCGCATCCGGATCCGCGTCCGCGTCCGCGTCCACGACGACCAGTGCCGCCTTTCTAGCCACGGGCCGACACGCACGGCTGGAATCGAACAACATTCGTCATACAAAAATACTAGAACCCGCGCCGGGCGAATTCAAGATCGTGCTTCGTCGCCCGCCCGCCGGGCTCAGCGCCGCGGCGCGAACCCGCCGATCCCCGCGATCGCCAGGCGCCGCGCGGGCACCGCGGTCTCGGCGAAGGCCAGGCGCAGGTACCGCATCGGGCGCGGCGCAGCGAAGGCGAACCGCTGCGTCGACAAGGCGTAGGCGATGTTGGGCAGTTCGCCCGCCGCCCCCGCCCGCCACGTGCGCCCGTCGCGGCTGGTATCCGCGACATATCCCTTCGGCGGCGCGGCACCGTCCATCACGTGACGCGACGGAGTCAGCGTGAATCCCGCCACGACCTGTTCCACGCCCAGGTCGACCGTCACCGTCGCGGGAGCGCCGGGGGTGGGGGCGGGCAGGACCCAGACCGTGCCCGCATCGTCGTCGAGCAGCGCCGCCGCGCCCGGCGCGCTTGCCGACACGATCCGCCACCCCGCGATCGACAGCACCGACGGATCGCTGGACACGATCGCGGGCACCGGCACGGGCGCGACGGACCGGAACAGCGACACCTCGCCGATCGCGGGACAGACGGGGGCGTCCAATATGCGCAGCCGCACGCGCCGCGCGGTGATCGGCGCGGGCAGGCGGATGATGCGCTGGGCCGAGATGCATTCCCTCGTCGCCAGCGTGCGCCAGGCGCCGTCCACCTCGGCATCGACCGCGAACCGCGTCACGCGGACACCCAGCGGCAGATATTCGCGGATCCGGACCAGGTCGAACGCGCGGCCGGGCGGCAGGTCCAGCGTCAGGCTGGGCGTCGTCACGCCGTCGGGCGCGGACCAATAGGTTTCGCGATCCCCATCCAGCACGCGAGCGGGCTCGAACCCGGGACCGCGCACGTGGCTGGCGGCGGCGACCGCCCCCTGCGCCAGATCGGTCGCGAAGCTGGCGCGGATCGCGTCGCCGAAGCTTTTCAGGATGCGCGCGTCCTGATCGGGGATGCGCCCGCGCCGGTCGGGCGGCAGGTTCAGGTGCATGTTGGTGCCGCGCCCCACCGACGTGTCGTGATACCGGACCAGATTATCGGGCGAGCGGACCTTCGAATCCTCGTCCGCGTGATGGAACCAGCCGGGCCGGATCGAGGTGTTGGTCTCGGCGGGCCACCAGAGCGCGCCGCCGCGCACGCCCGAATTGCCCTCCGCCTGAACATAGGGGTGGTCGGGCATCGTCGGCCAGCACGGGTCGCCCGCGATCCCGTCCTCGTTACCGACCCAGCGGATGTCGCTGCCCAACGGATCGAACGTGCAGGCCATCGGCTGATGCCGGTGCACCAAAGCGACGATGGCGGGCCAGTCGTAGTAACGCGGCGCATCGATCCGCCGCATCTCCCGCGCGCCGCCGTAATAGCCGTCGCCGCCATTGGCACCGTCGAACCAGAACTCGAACAACTCCCCGTAGCGGGTGCACAATTCCACCACCTGGCGACGGAAATACTCGACATAGGCGGGGCGGCCGTAGTCGGCGTGGTTGCGATCCCACGGCGACAGGTACAGCCCGAACGCCAGCCCCGCGCGCCGGCACGCCGCCGCCATCTCGCCCACGATGTCGCCCTTCCCGCCCTTGTACGGGGCGTTGCGGATGCAATGGTCGGTCAGCGTCGTGGGCCACAGGCAGAAGCCGTCGTGGTGCTTGGCGGTCAGGACCAGACCGCGCATCCCCCCCGCCTTCGCCGCGCCGACGATCTGGTCGGCGGAGAAATCGGCGGGGTCGAACAGCGCCGGGTCCTCGTCGCCATAGCCCCATTCCTTGTCGGTGAAGGTGTTGATCGAGAAATGGACGAAGGCATAGCGTTCGCGCGCATGCCAGCGCCATTGCCGCGGCGACGGCACCGCCCCCCAGGGCGCGGGCGCGGCGATCCGGGGCCGCGCCACGGCGGGCACGGCGGCGGCGGCGGTCGCGGCGAGCCCCGCGACGACGACGCGACGACGGTCCGGCGTGGGGGGGGCGACGGTCATGCAGGCTTTCCGAAGGACGGCGGCCGATCCGCGCGCGCGCGGCCGAAATCGCGGTTCGGCACGTCGCTCATGACGAAGCGCAGGCGCCCGCCGCCGACCAGCGTGGCGTGATCGATCCAGCTTTTCGTCCACGGGCGACCGTTCCACGTCACCGATGCGATATACGGCCGGTCGGGCGCATTGCCCGCCGCCTCGACCACCAGGCGCCGCCCCGCGCCGACGGTCACCTCCGCGCGATCGAACAGCGGAGAGCCGAAGACATAGGCCGCCTCCACCGGATCGACCGGGTAGAAGCCCAGCGCGGACAGGACGAACCACGCGCTCATCTGCCCGCAATCGTCGTTGCCGATGATGCCGTCGGGGTCGTTGCGATACATGTCCACGCACAGCCGCCGCACCATCGCCTGCGTCTTCCACGGCGCGCCGACATAGGCGTACAGATACGGCACGTGCTGGTCGGGTTCGTTGCCGTGCGCGTACTGGCCGACCAGTCCGGCGATGTCGGGCGGCGCGTTCGCGGGCAGGGTGGAGGGCGCGGCGAACAGCGCGTCCAGCCGCGCCTCGAACGCCGCGTCGCCGCCGAAATGCGCGATCTGGCCGTACAGGTCGTGCTGGTTCAGGAACGTCGCCTGCCAGCCGTTCGCCTCGGTATAGTCGCGCCACCACGGCTTGGGCATGTGGCCCAGCTGGATCGGATCGTAGGGCGTCCACCAGCTGCCGTCGGCGAAGCGCGGGCGCGCGAAGCCGATCGACGCGTCGAGCACGTTGCGCCAGTTGCCCGAGCGTTTGAGCAGGCGACCCGCGTCCGCGTCCTGCCCGATCGCGCGCGCGATCCGCGCCGAGGCCCAGTCGTCATAGGCATATTCCTGCGTCCGGCTGACACTTTCGAACACCTTGTCCGCGGGGACGTAGCCCAGCCGGTCGTACAGGTCGCGACCGAGCGAATTGTCCTGGTCGGGCGCGGCGAAATCGAAGCTCCGGCGGCGGATGGCGGGCCAGGCGGCGGCGTAATCGGCGGGGATCCCCTTCGCCTGCGCCTCCGCCAGGGGTACGACGCCGTGCCAGCCGATCATCGTCCCCGTCTCCTTCCCCTGCAACGGCCACACGAGCGGCCCGTAGGGCGATTCCCCGGTCTGCCGGATCATGTCGTCCACCAGGCTCCTGACGCGATCCGGCGCGATCAGCGTCAGCAGCGGATGCAGCGCGCGGTACGTGTCCCACAGCGAATAGGTGCTGTACGCCGCGCCGCCCGCGGGCACGCGCCGCATGGTGCCGTCCATCGCGGGATATCGCCCGTCGACGTCGGAGAACAGCGTCGGCGCCAGCTGGGCATGATAGACGGCGGTGGCCATGACCGTACGCTGGTCCGCGGTGCCGCCCGCGACCCGGACCGCGCCGAGCGCCGCGTCCCACCGCGACGTCGCGGCACGGCGCGTGCGGTCGAAGTCCCAGTCGCGCGCCTCCGCCGCCAGGTTCGCGCGCGCACCCGCTACGTCGACCCCGGATATGCCGCAGCGGATCAGGATCGGTGCGCTGCCCGCATCGTCGTAGTGCAGCACCGCCTTCAACCGCCTGCCCGCCACCGCCGTCGTCCCCGCGGGCTGCTGCGCATCGCCGTCGCCGTAGAAGGTGACCCGGTCGGGCCGGCGCGACACCTGCATCGCGAAGAAGATGCGCCGCCCCTTGGCCCAGCGGAACACGCGGCGACCGCCCGTGATCGTGCCGTCGGCGTCGATCGCCAGCCGCGCATCGTCGATCAGCGGCTGCTGATCGGGCTTGTCCCATCGGTCGAGGATCATGTGCGACAGATCGACCAGGATGTGGCCGGGTCCCGCGGGGAAGCTGTGCCGGTGCCATCCGGTGCGATCGGTCGCCGTCAGTTCGGACCGCACCCCGGATTCCAGCGTCACGCGGTAATAGCCCGGCCGGGCATGTTCGGCGGTGAAGCGCTGGCGATAGCCCGCATCGGGGTCCGTCAGCGGCCCCGGCAGCAGCTGCACCGGGCCGCGCGTCGGCACGACCAGCACGTCCAGCATGTCGCCGATGCCGGTGCCCGACAGGTGCGTGTGGCTGAACCCCATGATCGACGTGTCGGTGCGGTGATAGCCGGAACAGGCGTCCCAGCGTTCGAGGTCGGTATCGGGCGACAATTGCACCATCCCGAACGGCAGGGTCGCGCCGGGATAGGTATGGCCGTGCCCGCCCGTGCCGATGAACAGGTCGGGCTCCGCCGTCGTCGAGGACGGGCGCGCGGATAGGGCGGGCGCGAACGCGATCGCGCTCGATCCCAGCAGGAAGCGTCGGGATATCGTCACAATGGCCTCGCCAGCAGATGCGGCCGGTGATCGGCCAGGTGGACGATGAGCTCGCCGAACAGGCCGTTGGCCCAGGCGAACCAGCCGCGCGTGAACTTCGCCGGATCGTCCCGGTCGAACGCCTCGTGGATGAAGCCGGTCCCGCCGTCGGTGTCGCGCAGGGTCTTCAGGCAGGCGCGAATCGTCGCGTCGTCGGGCGACGACAGCGCGCGGACGATCAGGGACATCGGCCAGATCTGGCCCGACCCGACGTGCGGGCCGCCGATCCCCTCCGCCGCGGTCCCGCGGAAGAACCACGGGTTGGCCTCGCTCCACGCCGCGTCGCGCGTCGCGCGCCACACCGGGTCGCGGGGATCGACGCAGCCCAGATACGCCAGCGCCGACAGCGACGGGACGTTGGCGTCGTCCATGAACACCGCGTTGCCGAAGCCGTCGACCTCATACGCCCAGACCTCGCGTCCGTCGCGCAGCCGCATCGTGCCGTACCGCCGCAGCGCCGCCGCGACCTCGTCCGCCAGCGCGACCGCCGCCCCCGCCAGCGCCGCGTCGCCCGCCGCATCGCGCGCGACGACCGCCAGTTCGCGCAGGGCGACGACCGCGAAATGGTTCGCGGGGATGAGGCAGGGATAGAGGCAGGCGTCGTCCGACGGCCGGAAGCCGGAATGGATCAGGCCGGTCGGCCGCGTGGGATTGCCCTGGCCCCACAGCAACGTCTCGGTCGGCTGGCTCGACGCGCGGCGGAAGCGATAGGGGCCCGGCCCGTCCTTGCGCTGCTGTTCGCGAAAGGTGGCGACGATCGCGTGCGCGGCGCGCGCCCAGGTCGCATCGAACGGCCGTGGGTCGCGCGTCGCGGTCCAGTAACCGTGCGACAGCCGGATGGCGTAGCACAGCGAATCGATCTCCCACTTCCGCTCCGCCACGCCCGGGCGCATCTCGGTCTCGTCCTTCAGCGCCCACGGCAGGTCGGTCGGCGCGGTCGGATCCTGCATGAAGGCGTTGGCGTAGGGGTCGATCAGGATGCAGCGCGCGTGCCGCGCGATCAGCCCGCGGAACAGCCGCCCCAGCGCCGGATCGCGCGCGACCAGGTGCAGATACGGTTTGAGCTGCGCCGCCGAATCGCGCAGCCACAGGCACGGGATGTCGCCGGTGATGACGAAGGCGTCGGGCGCGGCGTCGGTGCCGCTTATCGTGACCGTGGTGTCGAGCGTGTTGGGCCACGCGTTCGCGAACATCCAGCGCAGCTTCGGATCCGCGATCAGCGCCGAGACGCGCCCGATCTCGCGCTCCACCGCCGGGCTGACGAAGCGGCGCTGCGCCACGGTCGGGCGACGTGGGGGGAAGGCGGGCGCGGCCGGTGCCGGCGACGCGGCGAAGGCGACCCCGGCGGCGACGACGGTGCGGCGGTCGATCATTTCGGCAACTCCCGTGCGGGACCGGTGACGGTGAAGGCGGTCCACACGCCGGGCGCGTCCCCCGGCTGCCCGCCGCCGATCCACAGGCGATAGTCGCCCGGCACCACCCGGCGGACGCCGTCGCGGTCGACCGTGCTCATCCGGCGCGCGTCGATCGCCAGCGTCGCGTCGCGCGTCTCGCCGGGGCGCAGCGCCACGCGCACGAACGCCGCCAGCTGGTGTTGCAGCACCGGGTCGGTCAGGCCGGGGCGCCCGGCGGGGGCGGGCGGGACCAGATAGGCCTGCACCACCTCCTCCGCCGCGCGCCGTCCCGTATTGCGCACCGGCACCGCGACCGTCACCGTCGCCCCCGCGGCGACGCCGGCGGGGGGACGCGGGGCGGTATAGGCGAAGTCGGTGTAGCCGCGCCCGTGGCCGAACCGCCATTCGGGCGTGCCGGTGAAGAAGCGGTACGTGCGCTCCTTCATCCCGTAATCGACGAACGCGGGAAGGTCCGCGGTGGAGGCGTAGACGGTCACGGGCATCCGGCCGCTGGGCGACACGTCGCCCGCCAGGATGCGCGCCAGCGCAGTGCCGCCCTCCACACCCGGATACCAGGCGTACAGGATCGCGTCCGCCCTCACCCCGCCCAGCGCCACCGCGCTGCCCGCGGCGACGACGACGACCAAAGGCTTTCCGGTCGCGGCGAGGCGATCGAGCAGCCGGCGCTGCGGTTCGGGCAGCAGCACCTCGGTCCGGTCGCCCAGCGCGAAGCCGGGCACCGCGACCTTCAGCGCCTCCCCCTCCAGATCGGGGGACAGGCCGACCACGGCGACCACGACGTCGGCGTCGCGCGCCGCGCGCTCCGCCTCCGCCAGCAGCGGCCCGGCCGGGGGCAGCCATTGCAGCCGCACCCCCTCGTCCCCGCCGCGATGGTCGATCTCGATGCGGATCGGGACCGGCGCACCGCCGCGCACCACCGTTTCCAGCGCGCGCTCGCCGATCGTCCCGTCGATCCGCCGCTCGTCCCCGATCCACAGCCGGATCGCGTCGTGCGGCGGGCAGGCGTGCCAGCAGGCCGGGCCGCCCAGCACCAGCCGGTAGTCGCCCGGCCCCGGCGGGGTGAACGTGCCCGTCCACGTCGCGCGGAACGGCGCGGTCTTCGTCAGGTTCAGGTCGATCGTGCGATCGCGCCGCGTCGTGACCCGCCCCACAGCGTCGACGATGCGTACCGCCAGCCCCGGCCGGCCGGCCGCCGACAGCGCGGTTTCGGGGACCACGACCGGCGATCCGTCCGCCAGTACCGACCCCTGCGCGTAGGTCGCGCCCGGGAAACGCGCGCGGATGCCCGCCAGCGGCGTCACGGGACGGATCGCGGTACCGTGGTAATTGGCCTCGACCACGCCGAGGTCGTCCGCATTCGCGCCGATCACCGCCACGCGCCGCCCCGACAGCGGCAGGAGGCCCGCGTCGTTCCTCAGCAGGACGATCGACTTTTCCGCCGCCTCCCGCGCCAGCGCGCGATGCGCGGGCGCGCCGACCGCGGCGGGCGCGATCCGGTCCCACGCCGACGGCGCGGCCAGCACGCGCCGCATCGCCACCGCGCGGGCGAGTGCGGCGTCCACCGTCGCCTCCGCCACCAGACCGCGGCGCACCGCGTCGGGCAGCGCGGCATAGGTCGTGCCGCAATTCAGGTCGGTCCCGCCCTTCAGCGCCATCGCCGCGGCCTGCGCCGCATCGCGCGCGGCATATTGGAATTGCCAGATGTTGCCGACCGCATCGCAGTCCGACACGGTCAGCCCGGTGAAACCCCAGTCGCGCCGCAACCGGTCGATCATCAGGCTGGGCAAGGCGCAGACGGGCGTCCCGTGCACGCCGTTATAGGCGCACATCAGCGACATCGCCCGACCCTCCGTCACCGCGATGCGGAAGGCGGGGAGGTACGTCTCCTCCAGATCGCGCGGCGCCACCTGCACCGAGAAGCCGTCGCGCCCGCCCTCCGGGCCGGAATGGGCCACCAGATGCTTCGGCGTCGCCACGACCTTCGGATGCGCGGGGTCCGGTCCCTGCAAGCCGCGGACGAAGGCGGCGCCCAGCCGCCCCGACAGCAACGGATCCTCGCCATAGGTTTCCTGCCCGCGGCCCCAGCGCGGATCGCGGAAGATGTTGATGTTGGGGGACCAGATCGTCAGCCCTTCGAACAGGCCGCTGCCCGCGCCGCGCGGACGCGCGTTCCATTTCGCCCTCGCCTCCGTCGCGACGACGTCGCCGACGCGCGTCAGCAACGCCGCGTCCCAGGTCGCGGCCAGGCCGATCGCCTGCGGAAACACGGTCGCCGCGCCGTTGCGGGCCAGTCCGTGCAGCCCTTCGTTCCACCAATCGTAGGCGGGCAGGCCCAGTTTCGGTTCGGCGGGGGCCGCATTCTGCAATTGCGCGGCCTTCTCCTCCAGCGTCAGGTCCTGCGCGGCGGCAGGCGCGGCGAGCGCCGCGGCGAAAGCGGGGGCGAGGGCTGCGGCGAGGGCGGGGGCGAGCGCCAACCTCATGCCGGCCCCAGCGTCGACAGGGTCAGCGCCTTCGCCAGCGCTGCGGGATCGGCACGGCTGTCGATCGTCACGGTCACGCTCTCCCCCGGCAGCAGGTCGAACCCCTCGTCGGACGGCCGCGCATCGATCGGGCCGAAGCCGATGCCGACGACGCGCGCCAGCCGGGCGGCGGTGATCGTCAGCTCCCGGCCCCGCCAGCGCGCGGTCAGCCCGGCCGCGGGATAGGCCATCGCGCGCGGCCGCAGCCGCTCCACGATCGCGCGGCCGACCGGCCGGTCGCCGACGACCATTTCCGCGACGGCATAGCTCGCCGCGGCGGGCGCATCCGCGAACAATGCGGCGTCGGGGATCGTCGCGACGTCGGCCGCGGAGCCGGGCGCCAGCGTCACCGCCCCCTCGCGCATCCCGAGCGCGCGACCGTCCATCGCGAACCCGCGCACGCGCCACGTCGCCGCGACGGGCACGACCGCGTCGGACACCAGCGCGATCCGCGTCGCATCCCCCGCGCGCTCCGCCACCACGACCTGGGGCGCGAAGAAGCGCCGCGCGGCGTGGTGCAGCAATTTCCAGCGCCCGTGATGGTCGACGCTCGCCCAGCTGATCGCGGGCCACACGTCGTTCAATTGCCAGTACAGCGACCCCAAGGTGGTCGGGCGACAGGCGCGGTGGTGCAGCGCGCCCAGCCGGATCGCCTCCGCCTGCATCGCCTGGCTGAGGTACACGAAATCGGCGAAGTCGCGCGGATCGCGGTGATATTCCTTCAGGTAGGACAGGATACGCCCCTGCCCCTCGCCCGCCAGGAATTTCTGGTGCGCCTTGAGCACCGCGCTCTCCGGCTCCAGCGCGACGGTGCCCGCGAATCGCGCGATCGTCGGCAGGCCCGGCATCCCCTGGAACCCGTATTCGCTCATGAAGCGCGGGCAGCTGTCGGTGTAGCGCTCGATCGGTTTCCCGCCCGACCAGACGTCCCAGAAGTGCCGGTCGCCGGCCTTGTCGGTATCGACCGGCGCCTCGTAATCGGTGGAGGGCGATCCGGGCCAGTAGGGGGCATCGGGATCGCCGCGCGTTACCGCCTCGCGCAGCACGCGATCGAACAGCACCGTCATCGCGGTGCCGATCCGTTCCTGCTCGTCCGCGCCGATCGCCTTCTTGAACGCCTTGCGGTCGGACCAATTGTCCCAGCCGCCCTGCACCTCGTTATTGCCCGCCCACAGCACGAGGGAGGGATGCGCCTGCAACCGCGCGACCTGCTCCGCCGCCTCGATCGCGACGTTGCGGCGGAACGCGGCGTCGGGCGGGGTCACCGCGCCGCCGAACATGAAATCCTGCCACACCATCAGGCCCAGTTCGTCGGCCGCGTCGTAGAAGGCGTCGTCGGGATAATAGCCGCCGCCCCACACGCGCACCATGTTCATGTTCGCCGCCGCCGCATCGGCCAGCATCCGGCGCTGCATCGCCGCGGTCGTGCGCGACGGAAACATGTCGAACGGGATGAGGTTCGCGCCCTTCATGAAGATCGGCGTGCCGTTCACCTTCAGCCCGAACGCGCCGCCGTCGCGGATCAGCTCCACGGTGCGCAGCCCCGTCCGCCGCGTGACCGCGCCGCCGCCGTCCAGCGTCGTGCGTACGGTGTATAGCGGTTGCGCGCCATGGCCGACGGGTTGCCAGATCGCGGGCGCGGGGATCGTCACGGGCAGCGTCACGACATTATCGCCCGCGACCAGCGCCGCGCGCCGCGTCACGCGGATCGTGCGGCCGTCCGGCCCGGTCACGTCGGCCGCGACATCCGCCGCGCCGGGCGCCGCGGCGACGACGCGCGCGCGCAGCGTCAACCGCGCTTCCGCCCGCGACACCGCGTCCTGCACCACCGCGACGTCGTCGAGCCGGGTATCGTCCCATGCCTCGACGCGCACGTCCTTCCACGGGCCGATCGCGACGATGCGCGGGCCCCAGTCCCAGCCGTAATGATATTTCGGCTTGCGGATGTAGGGCGAGGTCTGCCGCCCCTTCGGCTCGTCGCCGAACGCGCTGTCATATTCGCCGGGCAGGGGATGTCGCTGCGCCAGTACCATCGGCTGGAGCGTGGCGATCGGCGGCGCGAAGGTGACGACGACGCTGTTCGCGCCCGCGCGCAGCATGGGCCTGGCGTCCGCGCGCCAGCGGCGATGCGCATTGTCGGCGCGGATCAGCACGCGGCCGTTGACCGCCACGGTCGCGAACGTGTCCAGCCCGTCGAACACCAGGTCGACATGGGCGCGCGACAGCAAAGCGGGCGTGGCGGTCAGCGTCGTGCGATACTGCCACCCGGTACGCCCCACCCACTGGATCGCGCCCTCGTCCATCCGCCGGAACGGATCGGGCACGATGCCGCGCGCGATCAGGTCCTGCTGCACCGTGCCGGGGACGGTGGCGGGCAGCCAGCGCGCGCCGGCGGGATGCGCCGCCGCCGCCGCGCGATCCGCGGGGTCGATCCGCACCTGCCACCCGCGCGTCAACGGGGTCGTCGCGACGGGTTCCGCCACGGCGCCCGTCGCGACGACCAGAAGGGCAGCGGGCAGCGCGATCCTCACCGCGCGTCCCCGGTCAGCTGGACGCGCGCGACGGTGTAATAGGGGTCGGACAATGGCGAGGTGAACTGGAAGCACATGTCGTGGTCCCCCGCCATCCGCGGCAGGACCCCCTCGAACGCGAATTGCTGCGGCGCCGTGGCCGGGTCGGGCAACGGGAAGGCGCCCGCGGCGATCGGGCGCGCCGCCTTGTCCCCCGCCGCGCGCGCCTTCGCCGCCGCGATGCAGCCGACCTGCACCAGCAATTCGCCGTGGTCGGACACGGCGTAATGCGCACGCAGCGCCCGCGCCTCGTGCGCCAGCCCGTAATGCCGCGCCAGCCGCGCGACCTCCACCCGATAGCCGCGCGCGACGTCCAGCGGGGCGTCGGGATACAAGGTGCACGTATCGAACAGGTTGATGTTGAACGCGGGCGCGTCATCGGTCGATTCGGACCGCAGCGGCACGCGCAGCCCCAGGCTGCCCGCCGGGCAGGCGGCCATTTCCGAACTGACGCGCGACAGCAGGGCGGCGCGCGACGTGTCGAAAGCGCGCGGCGCGGCGGTCGCGACCCCGCCCGCGTCGAACGCCGCGGCGCGCACGATCGTGCCCGGCGCCACCGACAGCGGCGCCGCGTACGCCGTCGACCGCGCGGTCGGCACGCGGCCGTCGGTGGTGTAGCGGATCGTGCCATAGGGCACCTGCGTCGCCAGCCGCACCGGCACCCGCCCCGTGCGCAGCGCGTCGCCGCGCGTGCCCGGGACCGCGAAATCCACCGCGAAGGCGCTGTCCGCCACGTTCACCCCCGCGCGCGCCCATCGTGCCGCCTGTCGATGGAGGCGGGGGAGGAAGGCGGCGAAATCCTTCGCTCCCTTCGCCGCCCAGGTGATCTCCGCCACCGCCCCCGCGCGGGGGAAGGCGTGATGCTGCAACTGGCGCGGGGTGACGATATATTCGCTCCACAGATTGCCCTGCGCCCCCAGCACGTGGCGTTCACGATCGGGCGCGATCCCCGCGGGCATGGGGTCGTAGCGGTACACCGCCTCCAGCGTGTTCAGCCCGAACCGGCCCGGCGGCTCGTCGATGCGATCGCTTTGCGTGTGGTTCAGGTACAACGGCCCACCGGGCGACAGCACCACGTCGTGCCCCGCGTTCGCGGCCTCGATCCCGCCCTTCTCCCCGCGCCACGACATGATCGACGCGCTGGCGGGCAGGCCGCCGTCCAGGATCTCGTCCCAGCCGATCAGGCGGCGGCCCTTCGATTGCAGATAGGCGCCGAACTGCTCGATCATCCAGCGTTGCAGCGCATTCTCGTCCTTCAGGCCCAGCGCCTTCATCTGCGCCTGCACCTTCGGGCTGCGCTCCCACTGGTCCTTCACCGCCTCGTCCCCGCCAAGGTGGATGTAGGTGCCGGGGAAGACGGCCATCACCTCGTCCAGCACGTCGCGGACGACCTGCATTCCCCGCGGATCGGGATTGAAGAGGTGGGGCATGATGCCCCAGTCGTGGCTCACCGGCGGCCGGTCGCCGAGGATGCCGAGGTCGGGATAGGCGGCGACCAGGGCGGTGGCGTGGCCGGGCAGGTCGATTTCGGGCACGATCGTCACGCCCCGCTCCGCGGCATAGGCGACCAGGCCGCGCAGGTCGGCCTGCGTATAGGCGCCACCGACCGGCGCGGACGGGGGCGGGCCGCCCGTCGAGGGCGCGATGCGCCACGCGCCGACCTGCGTCAGCTTCGGATATTTGCGGATCTCCATCCGCCAGCCCTGATCGTCGGTCAGGTGAAGGTGGAGCGTGTTCAGCTTCACCGCCGCCATCTGGTCGATCATGTCCTTCAGGACGCCGACCGGCTGGAAATGCCGCGCGGGATCGATCATCAGCCCGCGCCACGCGAAGCGCGGGGCGTCGTCGATCCGCATCGCCGGAATCGTCGCCGGGCGGCCGATCGCGCGGTCGGGGCTGGCCAGCTGCGCCAGCGTCATCGCCCCGTACAGCAGCCCGCGGTCGCCCGACGCCGCGATCTCGATCCCGCGCGCGTCAACGGTCAGCCGGTACGCCTCCGCCCCCGCGACGGCGGCGTCGCGGACCAGCCGGATCGCCTCGTCGCCCGCGCCGGCGACCACCAGCGTCAGTCCGCGCTGCGCGCGAACCTGCGCAACCAGCAGCCGCGCCGTCGCCGCCGCGCTGCGGTCGCCCGCGGGCACCGCGATCCGGGCGCCGTCGCGCAGCACGAAGCCACCCGGCCGCGCGACGATATGCGCGGGGGCGGGCAGCAGCATCTGCTGCGCGCCCGCGGCGCCGGCGAAGACCACGGATGCTACCAATCCCGCCAGGAGCGGGCGCATCAGCCGTACCGCCATCATGCCACCCATGTACCACCCCCGAACCGCATTTCACCTATGGTATGGACGTTCGTTTCGACAGTCCATAGCCATCCTCATCCTTGCGCACCGGTACGAGAGAGCGCCGCCCCGCCCGGCCATCGACGTCCATACATGCCGAATACGGATCATCGTTCATGAATGAAGGCCGAAGTTGACTTGGATTGGTAGCATGACCTAAGTCGACGTCGGGGATGGTTGGTGATGTCGCAGCAGCGTGAGGATAGAGGCGATCGCCGTCCCGCCATGGCGGGATCGGGCGCCGTCGCAGCGGCGGACGCGAAGGGCGTGAGAGTCGCGCTGGAAATCTGCGTCGAGGGCCCGGCGGGTGCGCGCGCCGCGCACGAGGGCGGGGCCGACCGGGTCGAACTGTGCGCGGCGCTCGCGCTCGGGGGGGTCACCCCGTCCGCCGGTGTGGTCGCGGCGACGGTCGCGGTCGGCCTGCCGGTCCACGTCCTGATCCGGCCCGCGACCGGACATTTCGTCATGGACCGCGACCTGGTCGATGCGGTCGCGCGCGACATCCGCGCCTGCGTGGACCTGGGTGCGGCGGGGGTGGTGGTCGGGGCGCTGAAGGCCGACGGGACGCTGGACCTGGACGCGCTGGCACGCTGGCGCGACGTCGCGCGCGGGATCGCGATGACGCTGCATCGTGCGGTCGACCTGTGTTCCGCGCCGGTCGAGGCCGCGACGCAGGCCGCGCGGATCGGCATCGACCGGATCCTGACGTCGGGCGGCGCCCGCACCGCGGCGGAGGGCGCCGACACGATCGCGGCGATGGTCGCAGCGGTGCGGGGGTCGGTCGCGGTCATAGCGGGGTCGGGCATCACCGCCGCCACCGTCCGCGCGCTGATCGCCGCGACGGGGGTCGACGCCATCCACGCCTCCGCGGGCACGTCCGTGCCATGGGCCGATCCGCGCATCGCCGCCTTCGGTTTCGGCGGCGCGACGGAGCGGCGCACCGACCCCGCGGCGGTGGCGGCGTTGCGGGCCGCGCTGGACGACCCGGCATGACGCGGACGACCCCCGTCACGCCCGGTGCGGGCGGTGTCGCCGCGCTGCGGTCGTGGGGGCACGATGGATCGACCGGGAGCGCGCGTTCGTGAGCGACATGGTCTTCTCGCAACAGGTCGGCCGTTTCCGCGCGGGCGACCCCGCGCCGCTGTACCTCCAGCTGCGGCAGCTTTTGCGCGACGCCATCACGGGCCGGGTGCTGGCGGAGGACGATGCGATCCCCGCCGAACGCGAACTGGCGCTGGAATACGACGTCTCGCGCATCACCGTGCGCAAGGCGATCGGCGGCCTGGTGGAGGAAGGGTTGCTGACCCGGCGGCGCGGGGCGGGAACGTTCGTCGCGGCGCGGGTGGAGAAGAGCTTCTCGACCATCACCTCCTTTTCGGAGGACATGGAATCGCGCGGTCGCGTGCCGAGCAGCCAGTGGGTCAGCCGGACGTCGGGCACCGTGACGCCGCAGGAGGCGCTGTCGCTGGGCCTGTCGCCTGGGACTCCGGTCTATCGTTTCCACCGCCTGCGCTTCGCCGACGGCGTCCCGATGGCGCTGGAGATGTCGACGATCGCGGGCTTCTGCCTGGCGTCGGCGGACGACGTCGGGGGATCGCTGTATGCCGCGCTGGACGCCGCGGGCTATCGCCCCGTCCGCGCGCTCCAGCGGCTGCGCGCGGTCGCCTTCAGCGCCGATCACGCCGCGATGCTGGCGGTGGAGAAGGGCCATGCGGGCCTGTCGATCGAGCGGCGCGGCTTCCTGCGCGACGGCCGCGCGGTGGAATTCACGCAATCCTATTATCGCGGCGACGCGTATGATTTCGTCGCGGAGCTGATCGATGGCTGACGCGGTCGCCGGAACGATCATGGGGGCCGAGGCGGGCGAGGCGCCGGCCGTCGTCCGACGGCTGCTGGCGGCCAATGCGGCACCGATCGCGGCGCTGGTCGCCGATCTGCGCGCCCGCCCGCCCGCCGTGGTCGTGACGTGCGCGCGCGGATCGTCCGACCATGCCGCCACGTACGGCAAATATCTGATCGAGACGCTGGTCGGCATCCCCGTCGCCTCCGCCGCGCCCTCGGTCGCATCGGTGTTCCAGGCGCCGCTGGTCGCGCGCGACGCCGTCCTGATCGCGGTGTCGCAATCGGGCCGCAGCCCGGACCTGCTGGCCACCGTGGCGGCGTATCGCGCCGCGGGCGCGCGCGTCGTCGCGCTGGTGAACGACGAGGGATCGCCGCTGGCGGCGGCGGCGGACGTGCTGCTGCCGCTTCATGCCGGAACCGAAAGGGCGGTGGCGGCGACCAAGTCGTGCATCGCCGCGCTCGCCGCCTTCGCGCAGCTGGCGAGCGCGTGGGGGATCGAGGACGGGCTGGCGGACGCGCTGCCCGGCCTGCCGGCGATGATCGACGCGGGGCTGGCGGCGGACTGGTCGGTCGGCGCGGACAGGCTGGCGGCGGCGACGCGGATGTTCGTGATCGGGCGCGGCTACGCCCTGGGCATCGCGCAGGAGGCGGCGCTGAAGCTGAAGGAAACCGCCGCGATCCAGGCCGAACCGTTCAGCGCGGCGGAGGTGCGGCACGGACCGATGCGGATCGTGGGCGCGGGCTTCCCGATCCTGGGGTTCGCCACGTCCGACCCCGCGGGCGCGGACGTCGCCACGGTCGCGGCGGAGTTCGCGGGCCGCGGCGCGATGACGCTCCTGGCGGGCCGGGGCGGCATCCTGCCCGCGCGCACCGGGCACCCCGCGCTCGAACCGGTGGCGATGCTGGCCAGCTTCTACCGCATGGTGGAACGGCTGACGCTGGCGCGCGGGCTGGATCCGGATTCGCCGCCGCACCTGGCGAAGGTGACCCAGACGCGATGACGCGCATCCGCTTCGTCAACGGCCGGGTGGCCGCCGCGCACGGGACGCTGGACGACGCGACGATCGCGGTCGACGCCGGGCGCATCGTCACGATCGGGCGGGATCGCGACGCGGACCGGACGATCGACCTCGACGGCGGCTGGCTGCTGCCCGGCTTCGTCGACACGCAGGTGAACGGCGGCGGCGGCGTGCTGCTGAACGATACCCCGACGGTGGAGGGAATCGCGGCGATCGCGGCGGCGCACCGCCGTTACGGCACGACCGCGATGATGCCGACGCTCATCAGCGACACGCCCGCGACGATCGGCCGCGCGCTCGACGCGCTGGACGCGGCGGTCGCGGCGGGCGTGCCGGGGGTGGTGGGGATGCATATCGAGGGGCCGGTGCTGAACCCCGCGCGCAAGGGCATCCACGACGCCGCGCTGTTCCGCGCGCTGGACGACGACATGATCGCGCTGCTGACCCGCCCCCGCCGCGGGCGGGTGATGGTGACGCTGGCGCCGGAAATGACCACCCCGGCCGCGATCGCGGCGCTGGCGCGCGCGGGCGTGATCGTCAGCGCAGGGCACAGCGAGGCGGACGAGGGCATGATGCGCGCCGCCTTCGATGCCGGGATGACGGGCGTCACGCACCTGTTCAACGCCATGCCCCCGTTGCACCAGCGCGCGCCGGGCGTCGTCGGCGCGACGCTGGACGATTCGCGGCCATGGTGCGGCCTGATCGCGGACGACGTCCATGTCGCGGACAGCGTCCTGCGGCTGGCATACCGCGCGCGACCGTTCGACCGGCTGATGCTGGTCACCGACGCGATGTCGTCGGTCGGCGCGGTCGAGAAGGATTTCGTGTTGCAGGGGCGCCGCATCGCGGTCGCCGGCGGCATCTGTCGCTACGCCGACGGGACGCTGGCGGGATCGGACCTCGACATGGCGGCGGCGGTGGCGAATGCGGTGCGCGCGCTCGGCATCGATCCGGCGCGGGCGGCGGCGATGGCGGCGACGCATCCCGCGGCATTTCTGGGCCTGGCGCACGAGCGCGGCAGGCTGGCGCCCGGATTGCGTGCGGACTGGGCGATCCTGCGGGCCGACCTGACCGCGCGCGCGACGTGGATCGGCGGGACGCTCGCCGCGCCCGGCGACGACGCATGACGGCGGCGCGGGAAAGCGCGGAACGGGGCATCGCGCCAGTCGGAACGGGGTCGATCACGCTCGTCGCGCCGCTGGACGGCTGGGCCGGGCCGGTGTCCGCGGTTCCCGATCCGGTGTTCGCGGGCGGGATGATGGGTCCGGGGATCGCGATCGATCCGACCGGCGACACGCTGCACGCCCCCTGCGACGCGACCGTGGTCGGCATGCATGAAGCCGGGCATGCGGTCACGCTGCGGACCGGGCAGGGCGCCGACCTGCTGCTGCACATCGGCATCGACAGCGTCGCGCTGGCGGGGGAAGGATTCAGGCCGCTGGTCGATAGCGGGGCGGCGGTGGTCGCGGGACAGCCGCTGATCGCGTTCGACCTCGACCTCATCGTCCGGCGCGCCGCGGCGGCGACGACGCCCGTCCTGCTGATCGCGGGCGCGTTCGACGTCGTTCCGGACGTGACCGGGGGACGCGTCACGGTCGGCGATCCGCTGCTGCGCCTCGTCGCGACTGCCCCGGTCGACGCCGCCGGTCCGGTCGCGGCGGCGACGATGATCCGCCGGACCCTGGTCGTGGCCCTGCCCCACGGCCTCCACGCCCGCCCCGCCGCCCGCATCGCCGCCGCGGCGCGGGGGCGCGATGCGCAGGTGATGCTGTCGTGCGGGCCGCACCGCGCCGCCGCGGCGAGCATGACCGGACTGCTGACGCTCGGCGCGGGCCATGGCGCGACGGTCGCGATCGAGGGCGGCGGGCGCGAGGCGGCGGGGGTGGTCGCCGCCATCGCCGCGATCCTGACCGCGGACGACGAGCCGGGCGTGGCGCCGACCGCCCCGGTCGCCGCCCGCCGCGACATGCGCCGACACGCGCCGGGCACGATCGCCGGCGTCGCGGCGGCGCCGGGGTCCGCGATCGGCCCCGCCTGCCGGCTGCACGCCGCGGCGCCGATCGTGCCCGCGGACGCGGGGGACGTCGCGGCGGAGCGCGCCGCGTTCGACACCGGGCTGGCGCGGCTGCGGCACCGGCTCGACGGCGCGACCGGGGTGCTGGGGGCGCATCGCGCGATGCTGGACGACCCCGCCCTGCTCGACGCGATCGGCGCCGCGATCGACGCGGGACGCGGCGCGGCGGCGGCGGCACTGGCGATCACGCAGGCGCAGGCGCAGGCGCTCGCCGCCGCCGACGACGCCCGCATCGCGGAGCGCGGGGCCGACCTGATCGATATCGGCCAGCGGCTGGCGCATGCGATCCTGGGCACCGCGCCGGACGCGATCGAGGTTCCGGCGGGCGGCATCCTGCTGGCGGACGATATCCTGCCGTCGCAACTCGCCGCGATCCCGCCCGGGCGGCTGGCGGGCATCGCGCTGGCGGCCGGAGGGCCGACCGCGCACGTCGCGATCATGGCGGCGGGAGCGGGCGTGCCGATGGCGGTGGCGCTGGGGCGCGGCATCGACGCGATCCCCGACGGCCGGATCGTGATGCTGGACGGCGACGACGGCGTGCTCGATCCCGCGCCCGACGACGCGGCGCTGGCCACGGCGCACGCCCGGATCGCGCACGCCGCGGCGGCGGAGGCCGCGGCCCGCGCCGACGCGGGCCTTACGGCGACGACGCGCGACGGGCGGATGGTAACGGTGCAGGCGAACCTGGGCACCGCGCCGGAAGCCGCCGCCGCGGTGGCCGCGGGGGCGGAAGGATGCGGGCTGCTGCGCACCGAATTGCTGTTCCTGGACCGCGCGGCGCCGCCGTCCCGCGACGAGCAGGCGGACGCGTATCGCGCGATCGCCGCCGCGCTGGCGGGACGGCCGCTGACGATACGGCTGCTGGACGTCGGGGGGGACAAGCCCGCGCCCTATCTGTCGCTGCCGCACGAGGACAATCCCGCGCTCGGCCGGCGGGGTATCCGCATTCTGCTGAACGATCCGTCGCTGCTGGAAACGCAACTGGCGGCGATCGTCGACGCGACCGACACGGGGCCCTGCCGGATCATGGTCCCGATGGTGACGGGGGCGGACGAGATGGCGGCGGTGCGCGCCGCGCTGGACCGCGTGCGCGGCGCGCGGACGGTCGCGCTGGGCGCGATGATCGAGACGCCCGCGGCGGCGATCGCGGCGGACCTGATCGCGGCGGAATGCGATTTCCTGTCGATCGGCAGCAACGACCTGACGCAATATGCGCTGGCGATGGACCGCGGCAATCCCGCGGTGGCGGCGGGCGTCGACGGGCTGCACCCCGCGGTGCTGCGTCTGATCGCGGCGACGTGCGACGGCGCGGCGCGGCGGGACGTCCCGGTCGGGGTGTGCGGCGGGCTGGCGGCGGACGCGGCGGCGGTGCCGATCCTGATCGGCCTGGGCGTGACCAGCCTGTCGGTGCCGCCGGGCCGCGTCGCCGCGATCCGTGCCGTGGTGGCGCGGATCGACGCGGGCGACGCGGCGGCGCACGCCCGGGCGGCGCTGTCCGACCCCTCCCCGCGGGCGGTCCGCGACCGCGCCCGCGCCTATGCCGAAGGGGATGGCGCATGAGATCGCCGATGGCCTTCTTCCAGCCGCTGGGCCGCGCGCTGATGCTGCCGATCGCGGTATTGCCGATCGCGGGCCTGCTGCTGCGGCTGGGGCAGGACGATATTTCCGCCTTGCTGGGGCTGAACCTGTCCTTCCTCGGCGCGGCGGGGGCGGCGATCTTCGACAATCTGGGCCTGTTGTTCGCGGTCGGCGTGGCGACCGGGTTCGCGCGCGACGGCAACGGCGCCGCCGCGATGGCGGGGATCGTCTGCTATCTGGTGTCCACCAAGGGAGCGGAAGGGCTGATCGCGGTCCCGCCCGCGATCGGCGCGGGATTGCCGGAGGGCGCGGCGAAAAGCGTCGTCGCCGCCTGGCGCACGGCCGCGATCCATCGCTTCGACGTGCCGCTGGGTATCGTCGCGGGGCTGGTGGGGGGCGGATTCTACAACCGCTTCGCCGATTTCCGCCTGCCCGACTATCTCGCCTTCTTCGGCGGGCGGCGCTTCGCACCGATCGTCAGCGGGTTCGCGGGCCTGCTGATCGCCGCGCTGCTGGGGATCGCCTACGCCCCGGTCAGCGCGGGCGTGGACGCGCTGGGCACCGGGGTGGTCGCGGCGGGCGGATGGGGCCTGTTCGCGTTCGGGCTGCTCAACCGCGTGCTGATCGTCACCGGGTTGCACCACATCCTGAACAACGTCGCCTATTTCGTCGTCGGCGATTATCACGGCACGACCGGCGACCTGCGCCGCTTCTTCGCCGGGGATCCGACGGCAGGGGCGTTCATGTCGGGATTCTTCCCGGTGATGATGTTCGGCCTGCCCGCCGCCTGCCTGGCGATGTATCACGAGGCGCAGCCCGCGCGGCGCAAGGCGGTCGGCGGCCTGCTGCTCAGCCTGGCGCTGACGTCCTTCCTGACGGGCGTGACCGAGCCGATCGAGTTCAGTTTCATGTTCCTCGCACCCGCGCTGTACGCGGTGCACGCGGTCCTGACCGGCGTGTCGCACGTGGTTATGAACGCGCTGGGCGTGAAACTGGGCTACGGCTTCTCCGCCGGACTGTTCGACTATGCGCTGAATTACGGGAAGGCGACGCGGCCGCTGCTGCTGCTGCCCGTCGGCGCGGGCTATGCGCTGCTGTACTACGCGGTCTTCCGCTTCGCGATCCGGCGCTGGAACCTGCCGACGCCGGGGCGCGGGCCGGGCGAGGTCGCGGCCGGTGCCGCCACCCCGGCGGGCACGCGCGGTGCCGCGTTCGTCGCGGCGCTGGGCGGCGCGGCGAACCTGCGCGCGATCGCGGCCTGTACCACGCGATTGCGGCTGGTGGTGGTCGACCAGGCGCGGATCGACGAGGCCGCGCTGCGCGCCCTGGGGGCGATCGGCATCCTGAAACCGTCGCGCGAGGCGGTGCAGGTCGTCGTCGGCCCCGTCGCCGACGCGGTGGCGATGGAGATGCGCGCCGCCGCCGACCGGACCGACGCCCCCGCCGCCCTGCCCCCCACGGCCGCGGCGCCGGTCGGCGACCTGCCCGACGCGCTTGCCGCCCTGGTCGGCGGCGCCGGCAACGTCGTCGCCGCGACGCGTCGTCACGGCCGCTGGCGCATCGTGCTGCATCGCCCGATCGCGATCGACGACGACGCGCTCGACCGCGCCGGCGCACGCGCCGCCACGTCGCTTCGCGACGCCGAGGGCCGTCCCGTCATCCATGTCCTGACCCCCGAGCCGGAGCATCCGACGCCATGACCGATCCCCGATTGTCGCGCCGCGGCCTGATCGGCACGACGCTGGGCCTGGCCGCCGCGGGGGCGACGGCGCCGCTCCGCGCGCAACGGCCCGCGCCGGGACGCACGATCGTGTCGACATGGGATTTCGGCGCCGCCGCCAATCGCGCCGCCTATGCCCGGATGCTGGCGGGCGGATCGCCGCTGGACGCGGTCGAGGCGGGCGCGCGGGTGCCGGAGGCGGACCCGGCGAATCATTCGGTCGGCTACGGCGGGTATCCCGACCGCGACGGCATCGTGACACTGGACGCGATCATCATGGACGACGCGGGCCATGTCGGCGCGGTCGCCGCGCTGGAGGATACCGTCCACGCGATATCGGTCGCGCGCGCGGTGATGGAGCGGACGCCGCACACGATGCTGGTCGGCGACGGCGCCACGCGCTTCGCCCGCGCGCAGGGGTTTCCGACCCGCGCGCTGCTGACCCCGCCCGCGCGCGCGGCGTGGCGCGAATGGCTGAAGACGTCCAGATACGCCCCCGTCGCGAATATCGAGAACCGCCGCGGCGACGCGCGCGACCACGACACGATCGGCATCCTGGCGCGCGGGTCGGACGGGCGGCTGGCGGGCGCGTGCACCACGTCGGGCATGGCGTTCAAGCTGCACGGCCGCGTCGGCGATTCGCCGCAGTCGGGATGCGGCCTGTTCGTCGAGGCCGGGGTCGGCGCGGCGACCGCGACCGGGGTGGGCGAGGAGGTTACCCGCGTCGCGGGGACGGCCCGCGTCGTCGCCTCGATGCGCGCAGGGATGGACCCGGACGCGGCCTGCCGGGAGGCGTGCCGCCACATCGTGCGGCTGCGCGGCGACGCCGTGAGGGACGCGCAGGTCGGGTTCCTGGCTTTGGCCGCGGACGGGCGGGTCGGCGCCGCGGCGCTGATGCCGGGATTCACCTACGCGTTGACGACCGACGACGGGACGACCCGCGTCGTGCCGGTCCGCGCGCTGCGTGACTGACGCGGCGCGGGCGGCGCCGGGGCCGATCGCGCGGCGCATGCTGGGCGCGACCGGCCTTGCGATCACCGAACTGGGGCTGGGCACCGCCCCGCTCGGCAATCTCTACCAGCCGGTCGGTGACGACATCGCGCGCGCGACGCTGGCCGCGGCGCGGTCCGCCGGGATGAACCACATCGATACCGCGCCGCATTACGGCCGCGGGCTGAGCGAACGACGGGTGGGCGACGCGATCCGCGCCGCGCCCGACATGGTCCTGTCCACGAAGGTCGGCCGGTTGCTGCACCCCGACCGCAGCGTCGTCGATGATCGCCTGCGCGACGGCTTCCGCTCCCCGATGCCCTTCGCTGCGCGATACGACTACAGCCACGACGGCATCCTGCGCAGCCACGAGGACAGCCTCCAGCGACTGGGGTTGGCGTCGGTGGACATCCTGTACGTCCACGACATCGGCCGCGTCACCCATGGCGATGCGCACGAGCGATATTGGGCGCAGCTGACCACCGGCGGCGGGTTGCGCGCGCTGGAGCGATTGCGCGACGAGGGCACGATCGCGGGGTTCGGCATCGGGGTGAACGAAGTGGACGCGTGCCACGACGTCATGCGCGCGGCGAAGCTGGATGCGATCCTGCTGGCGGGTCGATATACGTTGCTGGAACAGGGGGCGCTGGACCGGTTGCTGCCCGCCTGCGCGGCGGCGGGCACGTCGATCGTCGTGGGCGGACCGTATAACAGCGGCATCCTGGCCACCGGAACGGGGCGCCGCGGCCCGTGCCGTTACGATTACGGCCCGGCGCCCGCCACGGTGGTGGACAGGGTGGCCGCGATCGAGGCGACCTGCGCGCGTCACGGCGTCCCCCTGCCCGCCGCGGCATTGGCGTTCGTGCTGGCGCATCCGCAGGTGGCGGGCGTCATCCCCGGCATCGCGAGCCCAGAGCAGGTCGCGCGGACCGTCGCGCTGTATCACCACCCGATCCCCGCCGCGCTGTGGCAGGAATTGCGCGCGACAGGATTGATCCGCGCCGACGCGCCGGTGCCCGCGGACATGGACCGGGCGCGCGGGGCGCGCGCGGCGACGGAGCCGCATCGACGTCATGCCGCGTCGGCGCGGGCGAACCCGCCGCGATGACGCGCCGGGTCTGTTTCGCGCTCGACCTCGTCGACGATGCCGCCCTGATCGCCGCGTACGAGCGCGCGCACCTGCCCGGCGCGGTATGGCCGGAGGTCGTCGCGGGCATCCGTGCCGCGGGGTGCGAGGCGATGGAGATATGGCGCGCGGGCGATCGCCTGTTCATGATCGCGCAGGCCGCGGCGGACTGGCCGCGCCCGGTGGCGCCGCCCCTGGCCGCCGCCGACGCGCGCTGGCAGGCGACGATGGATCGCTTCCAGCGTCGCCTGCCGGTCGCCGCCGTGGGGGAGAAATGGGCGCCGATGACGCGCATCTTCGCGCTCGACCCGGACGACCGCGACGGATGAGGATCGCGGGCGCGCCCCGCCGCTAAAGGCCCAGGCCCAGGCGGTAGAAGCGGTCGGCCGTGCGCCCCCACATCGCGCGACGCTCGTCCGCGGAAAAGCCCGCCAGAATGGCCTCGTAGGCGCCCAGCGTCCGGTCCAGCGAGCCGAACAGGCGGTCGGTCGGAAAGTTCGTCGCGATCATGACGCGGTCGGGGCCGAACAGGTCGATCGCCTCCAGCACCGGCGCACGGACGCTGTCCGCGGTCCAGCCGCGATGCAGGAAGCCCGCGCCGGACAGCTTGATCGCGGCGTGCGGCAGCGCCGCGAAGGCGCGCAACCCCGTGCGCCAGTCATCCCACCCCCCGGGATCGCGCGCGATCGCCAGGCCCATGTGATCCACGACGACGGGCACGTCGGGATGCCGCCGCGCCAGCGCCGCCAGTCCCGGCATCTGGCGCGGATAGCAATGCAGGTCGAACGACAGGCCGTGGCGGGCGAGCCGGGCATAGCCCGCCTGCCACGCCGGGTCGCCGGTGCGGTCGCGCGGCGTGTAGGCCAACGCGGGATCGGTGTGCCAGTTCACGATGTGGCGAACCCCGCGTACCGCGCGATGGCCGACGTGGAAGTCCAGCAGCCGGTCCAGGTCGGGATCGTCGAGCGCGGCGAAGGCGACGACCGCGTCCGGGCGCCCGCGCGCATCCGCCGTCGCCTGAAGCCACCGGGTTTCCGCCATCGCCTGCGCGGCGCCCGCCCCCGCCTCGACATGGACCATGCCTGCCAGGTTCCACGCCGCGGTTTCCGCGAGATAATCGTCGAGCAGATAGGTCGTCGCGATGGCCGCGGGGGATCCCCAACCCCCGTCGTCGCGAAACGGCGGCCGCAACCAGTCGTAGCCCGGACGCGACAGGTCCCACAGGTGGGCGTGGGCATCGACGAAGGCTGGCCGGTCCACGATATCCCCCTACCGCGCCGCATCGCCGTCATCGCCGCGACGCCCCCGGCGGTCGGGGTACGGCGCGGACAGGAAAAAGCCCGCCGGGTCGCGGACCGGGCGGGCTGATTCGATGGTGGGCGTGGCAAGGATTGAACTTGCGACCCCTGCGATGTCAACACAGTGCTCTACCACTGAGCTACACGCCCACGGGAATGGCGCCTCTAGCCGCGCGAACGGCCATGCGCAAGCGCCATCATACCAGGCCGTTCGCCTCCCCGACCTGAAACAGGCGATCGACCTCCATCACCAGGTCGCGCAGGTGGAACGGCTTCGACAGGACGCGCGCCTGCGGCATCGCGCCGCCGGCCTTCAGCGTCACCGCGGCGAAGCCGGTGATGAACATCACGCGCAGGCCGGGCGACATCGCCGCGGCCTTCTGCGCCAGTTCGATCCCGTCCATTTCCGGCATCACGATGTCGGTCAGCAACAGGTCGAACGTCTCGCTTTCCAGCAGCGGCAACGCCGCGGTGCCGCGATCGACCGCGGTCACGGCATAGCCGGACCGTTCCAGGGCACGGGCCAGATACTCGCGCATCACATCGTCGTCTTCGGCCAGCAGAATGCGTATCATGTCGTCCCCGTTCTCCACCCGTCGCCTTATGCGCCCCAGGCGTAAAACTTTCCACCCGCGCTTATGGTGAACGAACCGGCAATGCGGCGGTCTGCCCGCATGTTGCGGCGCGGCGCGAGTCGCCATAGGGTCGGGCATATGCCGTCCTCGTTCCAGCTGATCGGTCGCGACATCCCCGAAAGCCCGGTCGTGCTGTCGGTGCCGCACGCGGGCCGCGATTACCCCCTGTCGTTGCGCAGCGCGCTTCGCGCTCCGTTCGCCAGCTTGGCCGCGCTGGAGGACCGGCACGTCGATGCGATCGCCCTGGCGGCACGGGAACAGGAGACGCTGCTGCTGCAAATCGCGCCGCGCGCCTGGATCGACCTGAACCGGGCGGAACACGAACGCGATCCCCTGCTGGACGAGGGGGCGCGGCCCGCCAACCTGTCCGCGAAGGTGCGCGCGGGGCTGGGCATCGTGCCGCGGCGGACCGCCGTGGCGGGGGAATTGTGGCGGCGCCGGCTGGGCGCGGACGAGGTGGAGGCGCGGATCGCGGCGGACCACCGCCCCTATCACGACGCCCTCGGCGACACGCTCGCGCGCGCACAGGCGCGGTTCGGGACCGCGGTGCTGCTGGACGTGCATTCGATGCCGCCGATCGCGGGGGGCCGCGCGCGCGTGGTGCTGGGCGACCGTTTCGGCCGCGCCGCCGCCGCACGGTTCGTCCACCGGCTGGAGGCGGTGCTGGAGGGGGCAGGCGTGCCCTATGCCATCAACACCCCCTATGCCGGCGGACACATACTGGAACGCCACGGGCGACCGCATGAGCACATCCATGCGATCCAGCTGGAGCTGGACCGGTCGCTCTACCTCGACCGGCGGCTCGATTCGCCGGGGCCGGGGATGGAGGCGGTCACGCGGCTGGTGCGCGCGATGATCGATGCCCTGGCCGACGAGGCGTCGGCGGGATCCGGTGTGGCGGCGCAGGCGGCGGAATAAAAAAACCACCGCGTGCATGCGCACGCGGTGGCCTAGGTTCAGGGAGGAGACACACCCGAGGGTGTGCCATACGGCCTCGCGAAAGGGGGGACACGAGAGCCGTACCTGTTAAACATAGGAAGGTGCCGCGGGGTTGCAACCCCCGTGAAAAAAGCCGCCGGATCAGCGCGCGCCGGGCAGCATCCGCGCGAGGACGCGGTCGCGCAGCACGAGATGATGGCGCAGCGCCGCGGCGACATGCAGCAGCACCAGCGCCAGCATCAGCCAGCCCAGAAGCTCGTGCGCCTCGTGTCCGACGCCCGACGCCGCCTTCGACACGGGCAGGTAGGGGATGTCGAATGCGCCGAACCACGTCAGCGGCCGGCGGCGTTCCGGGTTCGATGCCATCGCCCAGCCCGACAGCGGCATGACGATCAGCAGCGCGTACAATGTCCAATGCGTCGCGTGCGCCGCGACGCGTTCCCATGCGGGCAACGGCGGCAGCGCGGGCGGGCGGTGGCCCAGCCGCCACAAAACCCGGCCGAGCGTGAGGACGAGGACCGTGATCCCGATCGCCTTGTGCAGCGGGAACAGCGCGCCCAGCGCGGGCACCGCGTCGCCGCCGATCCCGCTCGCCAGGTTGACGACGACGAGCAGCGCGACCGTCCAGTGGAACGCGATCGCGACCCGCGAATAGCGTTCCCCCATCACCGGCCGTGTCGCCATCGTCGTTCCCCCGGGTGTCAGACCAGTTGCGGTTGCGGCATCTTGCCCTGGCTCACCTGGCGCGCGAAGATTTCGCGCATCAGCGACAGCGAGAACAGGTGCGCGTAGATCAGCGGCAGGAGACCCGATTGCGTCATCTTGCGCAGCTGGTCGCCGCGCAGCGCGTTCAGCTTCTCCTCGTTCACCATCTGGAAGCCGCGATAGACGAACGGCTGCTCGAAGCCGTCCTGCTGGATCGTGACCTCGCCCTCCATCAGCAGGTCCAGCTCGCGGACCTCCTTCACGAACTGCCCGGTGCGGGCCGCGGCCTGCTCGAACTGTTCGGCGAAGTTCAGGATACCCTTCGTGAAGTCGGTCGGCTGCGCGCCCTCGAACAGCGCATCGCCGTCGTCGAACGCGCCGATCGTCGGCGACGTCGGATCGAAGCACAGCGACAGTTCCTGCGCGTCGGGCCGCAGCCGCGCGAGCATGTAGGGATAGCGGCGGACGTAGGCGGGGACGTAGAACGTATCCTCGACCAGCTTGCCGTCGGCGTCGACGAACACGTTCACGCCCTCGTTCAGGCCCATCAGCGCGATGGGCACCGGCTCGTCGCCCGCGGCGAAGACGATCGGCATGTGGCGCTGGACCATCGGGAATTCCTCGACCGTCAGCGGGACGGCATGCTGCCCCACCAGGAACGGCGCGACGTTGGTCTGACGCACGCGATAGTTGGCGTGGATCTCGCTCGAAAGCGGCTCCAGGCCGTTGTAGAAGAGCGGAAGCTGCGGCGCGCTGGCCATGTATGTACTCCGTCGGTCGATGGTGGCGCGCGGGCGCCCGATGACGTGCGGGCCTATTGCGTGGCGCGGGCCGGCGCAAGCGTGACGAGCTTGCCGGGGTTCATCAAACCACCCGGATCGAAGGCCGCCTTGATCCCGCGCAACGCCGCCATCCGCGCGGGCGAGGACAGGCGTTCCAGTTCCGCGCGCTTCATCTGCCCGATGCCGTGTTCGGCGGAGATCGATCCTCCCGCCGCGGTGACGAGGTCGTGGACGAAGGCGGAGACGACCGGCACCTGATCGCCGTACCAGTGCGCGGGGTCGGTGCCCGCGGGCGCGCGGACGTGGAAATGGACGTTTCCGTCGCCCAGATGCCCGAAGCCGGACGCATGCGTGCCGGGGAAGCGCGCCTCGCACGCCGCCGCCGCCTCCACCATGAAGCGCGGCATCGCGGCGACGGGGACCGAGATGTCGTGCTGCGCCGCCGGACCCGTGGCGCGCTCCGCCTCCGAGATCGATTCGCGGATGCGCCAGAACGCGTCCGCCTGCGCCTCGCTGCCCGCGATCGTCGCGTCCGCGACCGCGCCGTCGGCGATCGCCGCGCCCAGCACACGCTCGACCAGCGCGCCGGGGTCCGCCTCGCCCGCCGCCGCCGTCACCTCCACCAGCACATGCCAGGGATGCCGCCCGGACAGCGGCGCCCGGGTGCCCGGAATGTGCGCCAGCACCGCGTCGAGCGATTCGCACGGCAGCAGTTCGAAGCTCTCCACCGCGTCCGTCGCGGTGCGGAACCGGGCCAGCAGCGCCATCGCCGCGTCGGGCGTCGCCACGCCCGCCCAGGCCACGCACCGCGCCGCGACCGCGGGTACCAGCCGCAGCGTGACGGCGGTGACGATGCCCAGCGTCCCCTCCGCCCCCACCAGCAGATGGCGCAGGTCGTAGCCGCGATTGTCCTTGGGCAGTGCGGACAGGCCGTCGTGGATCGCGCCGTCGGGCAGCACCGCCTCCACCCCCAGCACCAGCGCGCGCATCGTGCCCCATCGCAGCACCTGCGTGCCACCGGCATTGGTCGACGCGAGCCCGCCGATCGTCGCCGACCCCTTCGCGCCCAGCGACAGCGGGAATCGCTGCCCCGCGGCGGCGGCGGCGTCGTGCAGCGTCGACAGGATCACGCCTGCCTCCGCGACCGCCTCGCCCTCCCCCAGCGCGCGGATACGGTTCAGGCGGCGCAGCGACAGGATCGCGGCGCTGCCGTCCGCGGGGGGCGTGGCGCCGCCGACCATCGACGTATTGCCGCCCTGCGGCACCAGCGCGACGTCCAGCGCGCGCGCGGCGGCCACGATCGCGGCGACATCGCGCGTCGAATCGGGTTCGAACATCGCGGGCGCCGCGCCGTGGTAGCGACCGCGCCAGTCGGTCAGCCAGGGCGCGATGTCGTCCGGCTCCGTCACGATGGCGCGCGGCGGCAGGATCGGTTCCAGCCGGGACAGAAGTTGGTCGATACGGGTTGTCACGCCACCGTCCTGTACGCAATTCATGCCGTATTCAAACGACTCGCCACATCCTGCCGATCGGTCATGACCATCCGCTTCCTTCCGCTCCTGTTGTCCTGCGTCGCCCCGTGCCTGGTATCGGCGCAGGATCCGCGGTCGCTCGACGGCGTGGAAACGGCGCAGATGCTGTACCACGAACGCATCGTCATCCGCATCCCCCGCGTCCGCCCCGTCCCCCCCGCCGCGATGTCCTCCGCCGGGGCGCGCACCCTGTCCGCCCCCCCCAGCGCCGCGACGCCGGTGTGGATCGAGAAGCGCGCCGCCGATTGCGTCCCCGTCACGGCGTTGACGGGCGCGTCGATCGACCGGTCGGGCGACGTCGACCTGGTCGTCGCCGACGGCCGCCGGCTGCGCGCCAAGCTGGACGACGATTGCCCGACGCTCGATTTCTATTCCGGCTTCTACCTGAAGCGCACCGCCGACGGCCGCATCTGCGCCCGTCGCGATTCGTTGCGGTCGCGGTCGGGCGCCCGATGCGCGATCACCGGATTCCGGACCCTGACCGCGAAGAGATAGAAGCCGGAATCCAAGGCACAGCTTGACTTCGCGCGCGCGATGGGGAAGCGCTGGGATGTGGGAAGTCGCGCCCGGCCGGCTTCCACGCTAACCGGACATTTGCATGAGCTTCGCCGACCTCGGCCTTTCAGACGAACTCCTCCGCGCCGTCGGAGACACCGGCTATACCGAGCCGACGCCGATCCAGGCGAGCGCGATCCCCAGCGTGCTGATGATGCGCGACATGATCGGCATCGCGCAGACGGGGACGGGCAAGACCGCGTCCTTCGTCCTGCCGATGATCGACATCCTGGCGCAGGGACGCAGCAGGGCGCGGATGCCGCGCTCGCTGATCCTGGAGCCGACGCGCGAGCTGGCGGCGCAGGTGGCGGAGAATTTCGTCACCTACGGCAAGTATCACAAGCTCAGCATGGCGTTGCTGATCGGCGGCGTGCAGATGGGCGACCAGGTGAAGGCGCTGGAAAAGGGCGTCGACGTCCTGATCGCGACGCCGGGCCGGTTGATGGACCTGTTCCAGCGCGGCAAGATCCTGCTGACCGGCTGTTCGCTGCTCGTCATCGACGAGGCGGACCGGATGCTCGACATGGGGTTCATCCCCGACATCGAGGAAATCTGCACCAAGCTGCCGGCGCAGCGGCAGACCCTGCTGTTCTCCGCCACCATGCCGCCGCCGATCAAGAAGCTGGCGGACAAGTTCCTGAACAATCCCAAGACGATCGAGGTGGCGCGGCCCGCGTCGACGAACATCAACATCACCCAGTGGGTGGTGCCGGTGAAGAGCGCGTCGGCGGACAAGCGCGCGACGCTGCGCCGGCTGCTGCGGCTGGAGGAGGTGCGCAACGCGATCATCTTCTGCAATCGCAAGACCACGGTGCGCGAACTGAACAAGTCGCTGCGCGGTGACGGTTTCCAGTCGGGCGAGATCCACGGCGACATGGATCAGCCCGCACGGCTGGCCGAGCTGGACCGGTTCAAGAAGGGCGACGTCAACATCCTGGTCGCCAGCGACGTCGCGGCGCGCGGGCTGGACATCAAGGGCGTCAGCCACGTCTTCAACTTCGATGCGCCGTGGCATCCGGACGATTACGTCCACCGCATCGGCCGCACCGGTCGCGCGGGCGCGACGGGCATCGCCTATACGTTCGTCGGGCCGGACGACGTCGAGAATATCGACAATATCGAGAAGCTGACGGGACAGAAGATCCAGCGGCTGGGCGACCTGCCCGCCGAACCGGCGGCGGAGGCCGAGCAAGCGCGGCCGGCGCGTCGTCGTCGCGAGGAGCGGCCCGCACGGGCGGAACGTCCAGCCCGCGAGGAACGTCCCGCCCGCGAGGAGCGGCCGGTGCGCGAGGAGCGGCCGGCCCGTGCCGAGCGGCCCGCCCGCGAGGATCGGCCCGCGCGCGCCGAACGGCCGGTGCGCGAGGAGCGTGACACAACCGTCGAGACGTCGCGTCCGCCCGCCCGCCCCTATGCCCCGTCGCGTGGCGAGGAGCCGCGGCGCGAATATCGCCCGCGCCGCGACGAGCGCGACGACGGCCCCGACGTCGGCTGGAACGGGCCGGTCCCGGACTTCCTGTCGGTGGTGCTGTCGCGCTGACCGCGATGGCGGTCGAGTCGCCCTGTACGTTGGTGTGCACGATCGACCGACGATCGGGGCTGTGCCTCGGTTGTCACCGCACGCTGGACGAGATCGCGCGCTGGGGCGGGGCGACAGACGACGAGCGCAGGGCGATATTGGTGACGGTCGCGGCGCGCGCGAAGGGCTGAGCTGACGATCGTCTGCGTTCGTGACCGATGTGTTCCCGCGACGGCGGGGACCCGGTCTAGGCTCCCGCCTTCGCGGGAGCACGGGGGGTCGGCGCCTACGCCTTCGTCGGCATCAGCGCATCGTCGATCGCGCGCGCCCGCACCCATGCCGGGCGATCCCACAGCCGCGCGAGATAGTCGGTAAACGCCGCGCGCTTCTCCAGCATCCCGAACTGCGTGAACCACCCGACCGCGCTGCCGACGTACACGTCCGCGGCGGTGAAGCGGTCGCCCGCGACATAGGCGGTGCCCGACAAGGCCTGCTCCAGCGTGTCGACCGCCTCCGCGAAGCTGCCGTACCCGACCATCATGCGCCGGTCGGCGGGCACGTCGACGCCCAGCGCCTTGTCCATCATCGCCGATTCCAGCGGTCCGGCGGTGAAGAACATCCACCGGTGATAGGCCGCCCGCTCCGCCGCGGTCGGGGCCAGGCCCGCGTCGGGAAACGCCTCCGCCATATAGGCGCAGATCGCCGCCGCCTCGCTCACGACATGGCCGTCGTGGACGATCGTCGGCACCTTCCCCAGCGGGTTGGCGGCCAGCAAAGCGGCAGGCTTGTCGTCCCAGTCGATCAGCACCGTGTCGTACGGCGCACCGCTTTCCTCCAGCATCCAGCGCGCGATGCGCCCGCGGGACATGGGGTGAGTGTAGAAGGTGAGCGTCATGCCCGCAGCCCCTACAGCGTCTTCAGCAGCACGAGCTGCCGGTCCCACGCGCGTTCCGCCTGTGCGCGGTCGTAGGCGGGGCTGTCGGGCGGGCACCAGCCGTGGTTGGCGGGATAGACCTCGACCTCCGCCGGGCGCTTCGCCGCGGCGAAGGCGGCGCGGACCTTGTCCTTGTCCGTCGGGGCGCGCGCATCGTCGTTCTGCGCGACGGCGATCAGCGCGCGCGCCTTCATCCGCGGCACCAGCCGGTGCGGACTGTCGGGCGAATCGGTGGCGAGGCCCGCGCCGTGGAACGAGGCGATGCCTCGGACGCGATCGGGCCGCGCGACCGCGGTCAGGAACGTCATCGGCCCGCCCATGCAATAGCCGGTCGACCCGACCGCGCGCTTCGCATCGACCTCCTTCTGTCCATCCAGCCAGCGCATGAAGGCGAGCGCGTCGCGGGTCGTGGCCTCGGGCGTGATCGCCTTGCGCCATTCCATCGCCTTCGCCCGCGCATCGGGGAGCGCGGTGAACGGCGTCTTGGTCGAGCGATGGAACTGGTTCACCGCCAGCACCGCATAGCCCGATTCGGCCAGCCGTGTCGCCATACCCTCGAACGCGGGACGGAGGCCCATGATGTCGGGCCAGACGAGGATCGCGGGATGCCGCCCGCTGGCGGGCGCGGCGTAGAACGCCTGCGCCGGGCCGTCGGGCGTCTCGATCGTCACCGCGCGTCCGGTGACGGGGCGCGCGTTCGCCGGGCTGGGCAGCAACGCCGCCATGCTGGCCGCGCTTGCCCCCAGCGCGAAGTCCCGCCGTGAAATCCGGGCGTTGTCGGCATCGGTATCGGCGTCGCACATGATGGCTCTCCTGTCGGGCGAGCCTACAGCGCGGCGCACCGGTGCAGCAAGAGTGCGTATGTGACGGGGACCTCCCGACATTCACCGGCGACGACGTCGAAGAACCGCCGTCATGCCGGGCCCGTCCCGGCATCCACCGCGCCTCGGTCCGCCGCCCGGTTCGGCACACGATCCGCCCGCGGCACGGTGGACCCCGGAACAAGTCCGGGGTGACGGTCGCGGGTGGCGCCGAACCAACCGCATCGTCGCCCCGGTTTGGAACCAATCCCGCAGGATCGGTCAGGCTACGCCTTCTCCAGCGTGCATTGCAGCGGGTGCTGGTTCTGGCGCGCGAAGTCCATGACCTGCGTCACCTTCGTCTCCGCCACCTCGTACGAAAACACGCCGCAGACGCCGACGCCCTTCTGGTGGACGTGCAGCATCACCCGCGTCGCCTCTTCCATGTTCATGCGGAAGAAGCGTTGCAGGCACAGGACGACGAATTCCATCGGCGTGTAATCGTCGTTCAGCATCAGCACGCGATACGGCGTCGGTTTCTTCGTCTTCGACCGCGTGCGCGTGGCGATGCCGACGCCGGTGCGGCCGTCCCCGCCATTGTCGTTATCGTCGCCCGGCATGTCGTCGTCGCCGGCCATCGTGAAGGGATCAGGGTTCATGGGCACGGGGGAAATATGGCAATGCGGGGGGTGAGGGCAAGCGCCGCGCGCACGAAAAAGGGCGACCGCATCGCTGCGGCCGCCCTCCATCGTCCCGAAACGGGGATCGCGCGTTACGCCGCGACCTTCATCTTCTCGGCCGCCAGCGCCATGCGGTTCTGAAGCGGCTTGGCCACATCGCCCGCCAGCTTCAGCGACGCTTCGGTCGAGCGCGACGCCTCGGCCACCAGCATGTCGAACGACGTGCGGAAGTAATCGGCCTGGAGCTTCATCAGCTCGGTCGGCGACTTGACCTGCGCCATCGCCTTCAGCACCTCCGACGTGGCGTCGAACGACTTCTTCGCGAACGCCGCGGCGTCCTGGCCCATCGCCTCGACGCCCTGCGCCGCGATGCGTGCGGCCTCGGCCATCGCCTCGACGTTGCCCTTCTGGAAATCGGCGTAGTCGGCCATCTGGACCTTGCCCTTCTCCATCGCGACCTTCGTCTGCTCGCCGATCTTGGCGACGGTGGCCTTCGTGGTCTCCTGCGCCTTGTCGGCGACGTTCTTGATCGTGTCGTTCATGATGGGCTCCTTTGCGGATGGGGCCGGCGACTCGGCTGGCTTTCGCGCGGCGGCGGGCGCCGCGGTGGCCGGTTTCGTCGCGACCGGCTCGATGGTGGAGGATTCCGCCGTCACGGCGGGCGTCGGGGAAGGAACGGCGCGCGCGGTGCGCGGCTTTGCGGACGCGGCCGACTTGCGCGTGGTGCCGTTGGTCGTGGCCATGCCCTGCTCCTCCCTTGTTGCAGTGCACAATAATCGCGCGAGCGCGGTCGCGCAAGTGTTTTTGTGCAGTGCAACAAAAGCGTCAGGCGGGCGTCACCGCGCCTTCACATAGCGTCCCGGCGCGTCCTCGATCCCCGGCAGCGCGCCCTCCCCCGGTATGCGCGCGCCCGTCGCCGCGACCGTCCGGGCGCCATGCGCGCGCAGCCACTCGATCCAGTCGGGCCACCAGCTGCCCTTCGTCTCGGTCGCGCCCGCGACGAACTCGTCGAGCGACGCGGGCGCGCCCTCGTTCGTCCAATATTGGTATTTCCCCGCGGCGGGCGGATTGACGACCCCCGCGATATGCCCCGATCCGGCGAGGACGAAGCGGGTCGGCCCGCGGAAATGGTCGGTCAGTTTCCACACGCTGCCCGCGGGCGCGATATGATCCTCGCGCCCCGCCTGGATATAGCTGGGCGTCGCGACGGTCGTCAGGTCCAGCGGCGTGCCGTGGATCGACAGCGATCCCGGCTCGACCAGCCGATTGTCGCGATACAGGTCGGTCAGGTACGACAGGTGCCATTTCGCTGGCAGGTTCGTCGTGTCGCCGTTCCAGTGCAGCAGGTCGAAGGCGGTATAATCCTTCCCCAGCAGGTAGTTGTTCGTGACGTAGTTCCAGATCAGGTCGCGCCCGCGCAGCAGGTTGAACGTCGCCGCCATGTACCGCCCGTCGAGGAACCCTTCCGGCGACAGCGCGGCGACCAGTTTCAGCTGCTCGTCGTCGACGAAATGGGTCAGCTCGCCCGCCTGCGCGAAATCGACCTGCGCGGTGAAGAAGGTGGCGCTGGCGACCTTGTCCGCCTCCCCCTTCGCGGTCAGCCACGCCAGCGTCGCGGCAAGCGTCGTGCCCGCGACGCAATAGCCGATCGCGTGGACCGCGGGCACGCCCAGCAGGTCGCGGATCGTGTCCACCGCCTCCACCTGCGCCGCGACGTAATCGTCCCACGTCACGTCCGCCATCGTGGCGTCGGCGGATTTCCAGCTGACCATGAACACGGTCACGCCCTGTTCCACCGCCCAGCGGATGAAGCTCTTCTCCGGCGTCAGGTCCAGGATGTAGAAGCGGTTGATCCAGGGCGGGAAGATCACGAGCGGGGTCGCGAGCACCGTGTCCGTCGCCGGCGCATATTGGATCAGTTCGTACAGCGGCGTGCGCTTCACCACCTTCCCCGGGGTCGTCGCCAGGTTGCGCCCGACCTCGAACGCGTCGGGATCGGTGTGGGTCAGCTGCCCCTTGCCGATGTCGGTCAGCATCTTCTGCATCCCGTCGATCAGGTTCTGCCCCCTGGTCTGCACCGTCCGCTCGATCACTTCCGGGTTCGTGAAGGCGAAGTTGGACGGGCTGGCCGCGTCGATGAACCCCTTCGCCGCGAAGCGCAGCTGCGTCCGCGTCTTTTCGTCCACCCCCTCGATCCGGTCGACGCCGCGCAGGAGGTGGTCGGCCATCAGCGCGTAGCTTTGCCGGATCCATGCGAAATACGGGTTGTCGCGCCACGCGTCGGCGCTGAAGCGGCGATCCTTTTCGGGCGGCTGCTCTCCCGGCTCCCGCGGCTTCGTCACACGGTCCCACAGCGCGAGCTGGTCGCTCCAGAAATCCCTGACCTGCCTGGCCGCGGGCGTTTCGGCACCGGGCAGCGCGGCGGCGGCGTCCAGACCCGCCTCCAGCATCATCTGCTGCGTGCGGCCCATCAGCCAGGTCCAGTGCTGGAGCTCCTTCAGGTCCGGCGCGGGTGGCGTGTCGGTCATGGCGGCATCCTCTCGTGGCGGCGAGCAATAGCGCGGGTTCCGCGTCCGCGCCATGTCGGTTAAGGACGGGCATCCGATCGCGAGGTTTTCCGGTGTCCGACGAATTCTACCGCATGAAGCGCCTGCCCCCCTATGTCATCGCGGAGGTCAATGCGATGCGGGCACAGGCGCGCAGCGGTGGCGAGGATATCATCGACCTGGGCATGGGCAATCCCGACCTGCCCCCGCCCGAGCACGTGATCGAGAAGCTGGTCGAGGTCGCGCGCAAGCCCGACGCGCACGGCTATTCCGCGTCGCGCGGCATCCCGGGGCTGCGCCGCGCGCAGGCGAATTACTACGCCCGGCGGTTCGGCGTGGACGTCGATCCCGAAACCGAGGTCGTCGTGACGATGGGGTCGAAGGAGGGGCTGGCCAGCCTCGCCACCGCGATCACCGCGCCGGGCGACGTCGTGCTGGCGCCCAACCCGTCCTATCCCATCCACACGTTCGGATTCATCATCGCCGGCGCCACGATCCGCGCGGTGCCGACGACGCCGGACGAACATTACTGGGAAAGCCTCGACCGCGCGATCGCCTTCACGGTGCCGCGGCCGTCGATCCTGGTCGTCAATTATCCGTCGAACCCGACCGCGGAAACCGTCGACCTCGCCTTCTACGAACGGCTCGTCGCCTGGGCGCGGGAGAACAAGGTATGGGTCCTGTCGGACCTCGCCTATTCCGAGCTGTATTTCGACGGGAAGCCGACGGTGTCGATCCTCCAGGTCCCCGGCGCGAAGGACGTCGCGATCGAGTTCACGTCGCTGTCGAAGACCTATTCCATGGCCGGGTGGCGGATGGGGTTCGCGGTCGGGAATGCGAAACTGATCGCGGCGATGACGCGGGTGAAATCCTACCTCGATTACGGAGCCTTCACGCCGATCCAGGCGGCCGCCTGCGCCGCGCTGAACGGGCCGCAGGATATCGTGGAGAAGAACCGGCAGCTGTACCACAAGCGCCGCGACGTGCTGGTCGAAAGCTTCGGCCGCGCAGGCTGGGACATCCCCGCCCCGCCCGCATCCATGTTCGCCTGGGCCCCCCTGCCGCCCGCGTCGCGGCATCTGGGCTCGCTGGAATTCAGCAAGCAGTTGCTGACCCACGCGAAGGTCGCGGTCGCTCCCGGCGTCGGTTATGGGGAGAACGGCGAGGGATTCGTGCGGATCGCGATGGTCGAGAACGAACAGCGGCTGCGCCAGGCGGCGCGCAACGTGAAGCGGTACCTGCAATCGATGGGCGTCAATACGCCGGGGAAGGCGGCGGGCTGATCGCGCGAAAGGTCGCATAAGGTCGCAGGGTCTGGGGGTGTGCGTTTGTTCGGCTCCTCTCGAACAATGATGATCGCCGCGGCGATAGCACGAGCGCTCGGAAGTAGGACAGCGCCCTCCCCTTCCGTCATGCCGGGCTGGTCCCGGCATCCGCCCGACCACAGACTCTCAGGCCGGATTATCCGCGGCACGGTGGATGCCAGGACCAGCCCGGCATGACGAGGTGCTTTGCCCCTTCGCGCTCAACACACCTCCGCCGTCACCCCGGACCTGATCCGGGGGCCATCGTGCCGCGAGCGGGACGCGTCGTTGGCGGGGGTCGCGGATGAGGCGCGATGGACCCCGGCGCGAAGGCCGGGGTGACGACGGGGATGCCGCGGGCCTGGCAGGAGAAACGGTCCGTCATGCCGCATCCACCTCACCGCGCAATCGCGAACCCGAAAGGGGATGGCCCGTCATGCCGGACTCGTTCGCCCATTCGGACCAGGCCACCTTGTGTCCCCGCGAAGGCGGGGACCCAGTCTGGGCTCCCGCCTTCGGGGGAGCACAAGGGCACGCCGCTGCCGAGGGACGGCGCCGAGGCGGCCAACCATCCTTGCAAACGAAAACGCCCGGCAGCTTCCGCTACCGAGCGCTTCGCATCACTGACGATCAGCCGATCAATGGTGGTCGGCGTCGATCTTCGGCAGCGTTTCGAACTGGTGGAACGGCGGCGGGCTGGACAGCGTCCATTCCAGCGTCGTCGCGCCTTCACCCCAGGGGCTGTCGCCCGCCTTCTTGCCCGCGATCAGCGACCAGACGACGTTGACGAAGAAGATCGCCATGCCCGCCGCCATCATCATGTAGCCGACGGTCGCGACATAGTTCCAGTGCGCAAACGCGTCCGGATAGTCGGGGTAGCGCCGTGGCATACCCTGGAGGCCCAGGAAGTGCATCGGGAAGAACAGGACGTTCACGCCGACGAAGAAGACCCAGAAGTGCAGCTGGCCCAGGAATTCGTTCAGCATCTTCCCCGACATCTTCGGGAACCAGTAGGTGAAGCCCGCGAACAGCGAGAACACCGCGCCCAGCGACAGGACGTAGTGGAAGTGCGCCACCACGTAATAGGTGTCCTGCATGTAATCGTCGACGCCGCCGTTGGCGAGGACGACGCCGGTCACGCCGCCGACGGTGAACATGAAGATGAAGCCGATCGACCACACCATCGGCGTCTTGAACGTCAGCGAGCCTCCCCACATCGTCGCGATCCAGCTGAAGATCTTGATGCCGGTGGGCACCGCGATCACCATCGTCGCGGCGGTGAAGTACATCTTCACGTTCACGCTCATGCCCGTCGTGAACATGTGGTGCGCCCACACGACGAAGCCGACGACGCCGATCGCGACCATGGCATAGGCCATGCCGAGATAGCCGAAGACGGGCTTGCGGCTGAACGTCGAGATGATCTGGCTGACGATGCCGAAGCCCGGCAGGATCATGATGTAGACCTCCGGATGCCCGAAGAACCAGAACAGATGCTGGTACAGGATCGGATCGCCGCCGCCCGCGGGATCGTAGAAGGTCGTGCCGAAGTTGCGGTCGGTCAGCAGCATCGTGATCGCGGCGGCCAGCACCGGCAGCGCCAGCAACAGCAGGAACGCGGTAACCAGCACCGACCAGACGAACAGCGGCATCTTGTGCAGGGTCATGCCCGGCGCGCGCATGTTGAAGATGGTGGTGATGAAGTTGATCGCGCCCAGGATCGACGACGCGCCCGCGAGGTGGAGCGACAGGATCGCCATGTCCACGCTCGGCCCCGGCTCGCCATAGGTCGACAGCGGAGCGTAGACGGTCCAGCCCGTGCCCGCGCCGCCGAAGAAGGGCGAGGCCAGCAACAGGGTGAACGCGGGGACCAGCAGCCAGAAGCTGATGTTGTTCATCCGCGGGAACGCCATGTCCGGCGCCCCGATCATGATCGGCACGAACCAGTTGCCGAAGCCGCCGATCATCGCGGGCATGACCATGAAGAAGACCATGATGAGGCCGTGCGCGGTCACGAGCACGTTCCACAGGTGCAGCGCCTGGTCGAACGACTGCGCCGTCCCGCCGTGAAGCGCCGCCGCCCAGGTCGGCAGATACTGGATGCCCGGATGCATCAGCTCCGCGCGCATCAGGCCGGAGATGCCGCCCCCGATGATCCCCGCGACGATCGCGAAGATCAGGTACAGCGTGCCGATATCCTTGTGGTTCGTCGACATGAACCAGCGCGCGAAGAACGCGGGTTTGTGGTCCGCGTGCGCATCGTGATGGCCGTGGCCATGGTCGTGCGCCTCGAAGGCTGACGGGTGGAGCGCGGTGTCGGTCATGGTCTTAGCGTCCGCTGTCGCCGAGGCCGCCGGGATTGCCGGTGGCCCCCTGCGGGGAAGTGGGGGAAACGGCGGTGCCGTTCACGGTCGGGCCGGTCATGTTGTCGACGATCGCCGCCTCGCCCGCGACGCCGGCGGCATTGTCGCTGCCCGGCTGCGGGATCACCGCGTCGCTGGCCTTGCCCGGGGTCGGCATCGAGCCGCCCTTGGCACGGACCCAGGCCGCGAACTGCGCCGGGCTGACCGCCTCGACCGCGATCGGCATGTACGCGTGGCGCGCGCCGCACAGCTCGGAGCACTGGCCGTAATAGACGCCCGGCTTGTCGATCGTGAAGCTGGTCTCGTTCAGGCGGCCGGGCACCGCGTCGAGCTTGATCCAGAAGGCGGGGACCGCCCAGCTGTGGATCACGTCGTTGGCGGTGGTGATGAGACGAATCGGCACGCCCACGGGCAGGACGATGCGATTGTCCGTCGCCATCAGGCGCGGGCCGTCGGCGTCGGTGCGCGACCGCTCGCCCGCGGCGACCTCGCCCTTTTCCTTCAGCATGTTGGCGGTGATCTCGATCCCGCCGTGGTCGGGATATTGATAGCTCCAGAACCACTGGTTGCCGATCGCCTTCAGCGTCACGGCGCCCGCGGGGGCGGGCTTGAACTGCGCCGACAGCAGCCCGATCGAGGGCACCGCGATGGCGACCAGGATCAGGACCGGGGCCAATGTCCACACCACCTCGATCGCGGTGTTGTGGCTGGTCTTGCTCGGCACCGGGTTCGCCGCCGCGCGATAGCGGATGACGACCCACACCAGCAGCGCGAGCACGAACAGGGAGATGATCGTGATGAGCGGGAACAGGATCTTGTCGTGGAACCAGTGCGCGCGCTGGCCATTTTTCGTGACCTGCGGCTGGATGCCGATCAGCCGGTCGACCGGCTGGCCGATGCCCGCGACCGGCGCCAGCGCGGGCGCCCCGTCCATCGCGGTGGCGGACGACGATGCGGCGGCCGGATCGGCGGCACGAAGCCCGGCAGGGGCGCCCGGCTGCGCGACGGCGGCGGTCGAGACCGGCGACGCGGCGGCAGATGGGGCGGCCGACGGCGCGACCGCCGCCGGTTGCGCGGCGATGGCCGCGCTGCCCGCTCCCGCGATGCCGGCGAGCGCGAGCCCTGCCGCCATCACCCAACCCTTGATCCCCGTCGTCAGCATCTTCTTCCCGTCATCCCCGGCCCGACCGCGTCCGCGGGCCTTCTGTCGAAACCCGCCCCTGCGCGCACGATCGTGCGCGTCGGGCCGCCGCGGTCGTCGCGACCCATGATCCCGGCCTATACGCATCGTGCCACCCCGCCTCAAGGGGCCTAAAATGATGCGCGTTTCATTGCACCCATGGCCCACGCTGCTACAGCCGCGGACGATCAGGAGGACGATGCGCGTGAGCGACCCCATGACCGACGACGAGGTCCTTGCCGAATTCCGCGCCGCCGATGCGCTGCTGGAAGGACATTTCATCCTGTCGTCGGGGCTGCGTTCGTCGCGTTACCTGCAATGCGCGCGCGTGCTGATGGACCCGCGCCGGGGCGCGCGGCTGGCCGCGGCGCTGGCGGCGCGCATCCCGGCGGACCTGCGCGACCGGATCACCGCGGTCGTCGGCCCCGCGATGGGCGGCGTGATCGCGGGGCACGAGATGGCGCGCGCGCTGGGCGTGGAGGCGATGTTCGTCGAGCGACCGACCGGCACGTTCGAACTGCGCCGCGGGTTCCGGCTGTCCGCCGGTCAGGCGGTGCTGATGATGGAGGACGTGGTCACCACCGGCCTGTCGGGGCACGAGGCGATTCGCGCGATCGAGGCGGCGGGCGGGCGCGTGATCGCCGCCGCGGCGCTGGTCGACCGGTCGAACGGCGCGGCCGACCTGGGCGTGCCGTTCTTCCCGCTGATCCGGCTGGACGTCCCCACCTTCTCCGCCGACGCGCTGCCGCCCGAACTGGCGGCGATCCCCGCGGTGAAGCCGGGAAGCCGCGCGGCGTGATCCCTGTCCTGGCCGCCGCGGCGCTGGTCGCCAACACCCCCGCGCCGCCCCCCGCCGCCGAGCAGGACGCCGCCGTGCGCGTGTTCCGCGCGGCGCAGGCGGCGGAGGCGCGGGGCTTTCGCGGCGAAGTACTCGTCGGTTTCCGGACGTGGATGTCGGACACCAATCATCCCGCGTCGGACGCCGTGCGGCGGTGGCGCTGGGCCTCGGTGACGAAGCAGGTCGTCGCGACGCTGGTGATGCAGCAGGTTGCGGCCGGACGGATCGCGCTCGATGCGCCGCTGACGCGCTACCTGCCCGGCTGGCGCAGCCCCAATGCGGGCGCGATCACGGTACGATATCTGTTGCGGCACCAGAGCGGCCTGCCCGATCCCGACGATACCGCCGCGGTGGACGGCGTACCCGGTTACTATACCGCAGGCTATCGCGGCAGCCGCGATCCGCTGACCGGCTATTGCGCCGGACCGGTCAAGGGGCCGGCGGGCGCGCGATGGGCCTATAACAATTGCGACTATATCGTCGCCGGTGCGCTGCTGCGCGCGGTGACGGGGCGCGACTGGCAGGCGCTGGTCGCGGAACGCATCGTCGCGCCCCACGGCCTGACCGCGACCGGCGCGTACCCCGCGCGCGTCGCGACCGTACCCGGCACGATCGACGGAAAGCCGGAACCGCAAATCGCGATCGAGGCGTTCGACGCGGCGGGCGGGCTGTACGGCACCGCGGCGGACCTGTGGCGGTTCGACCGCGCGCTGATGACCGGTGCGCTGCTGCCCGAAGCGACACGCGCCGAGATGTGGGACGGGCAGCCCGCGCTGGGATCGATCGCGCTCGGCCAATGGTCCTTCACCGCCCCGCTGAAAGGCTGCACCGCCCCCGTGCGCGTCGTCGAGCGGCGCGGCGAGATCGGCGGCGTCGGCGTGCGCAATTTCATCCTGCCCGAACGGGATCGCGTCCTGATCGTCTTCACCGACAGGGGCGGCCAGGATTTCGGCGAAGTGTGGCAGGGCAAGGGCCTGAGCCACGACCTCCTTTCCGCGGCGGCCTGCGCATGACCCTCAGGCTCGGCGTCAACATCGACCACGTCGCCACCGTGCGCAACGCGCGCGGCGGGGCGTTGCCCGATCCGGTGCGCGCGGCGGAGCTGGCGGTGCGCGGCGGGGCGGACGGGATCACCGCACACCTGCGCGAGGACCGGCGTCACATCACCGACGTCGACATCGCGCGGCTCGCCGACGTGCTGTCGGTGCCGCTGAACCTGGAGATGGCGGCGACGGACGAGATGCTCGCCATCGCGCTGCGCCACCGCCCGCATGCCGCGTGCATCGTGCCCGAGAAGCGCGAGGAGCGCACGACCGAGGGCGGGCTGGACGCCGCGGGGCAGCACAATGTCCTGGCCCCGATGGTGCGCGAACTGGCCGGTGCGCGCATCCGCGTGTCGCTGTTCATCGAGCCGTCGGCGGAGCAGGTCGCCGCCGCGGTGTCGCTGCGCGCGCCGGTGGTGGAGCTGCACACCGGGCGCTACGCCGACCTGTCGGGCGAGGAGCGCGTCGAGGAACTGCGCCGCCTGTCCGATGCCGCCGCGCTGGCGGCGAAGAACGGGATCGAGGTCCACATGGGCCACGGCCTGACCTACGACAACGTCGCCCCCATCGCCGCCATCCCGCAGGTGAGGGAGCTGAACATCGGGCATTTCCTGATCGGCGAGGCGATCTTCACCGGGCTGGAGGATGCGGTGCGGCGGATGAAGGGGTTGATGGAGGCGGCGCGTGGGTGATCGCATAATCCTCCCCGAGCGAGCTCGGGGAGGATTTATGATCCTCGGCCTGGGCTCCGACCTGTGCAACATCGAGCGGATCCAGGCGTCGCTCGACCGGTTCGGCGCGCGGTTCGAAAACCGCGTCTTCACCGATGTCGAGCGCGCGAAGGGCGAACGGCGGCCGTTCACGAAGGCGGGGACATTGGCCAAGCGCTTCGCCGCGAAGGAGGCGTTCAGCAAGGCGGTGGGCACGGGATTCAAGCGCGGCGTGTTCATGAAGGACATCGGCGTCGTCAACGCCCCCTCCGGCGCGCCGACGCTGGCGCTGACGGGCGGGGCGAAGGCGAGGCTCGACGCGATGGTGCCGAGCGGCTACGCCGCACGCATCCACCTCACCTTGACCGACGACCATCCCTGGGCACAGGCGTTCGTCGTGATCGAGGCACTTCCCCTCGACCGGATTGACCCGTGATGGCCGACGACCTTGCCCTCACCCGCGACGACGCCACCCCCGCCGCCGCCACGCCCGGCTTCGACTGGTGGGGGGAGGTGAAGGGCCTGTTCTGGCTGCTGCTGGCGGTGCTGGGCTTCCACAGCTTCATCGCCAAGCCGTTCTACATCCCCAGCGAATCGATGCTCCCCGGCCTGATGGTCGGCGACCGGCTGGTCGTCAGCAAGTTCGCCTACGGCTGGTCGTTCGTCTCGCCGACGATCCCGAATCCGGTCGCGATCGTGGAGGATATCGTCTTCCGCCGCCCGGTCGACACCTGGGCGGTGCAATTGCCGTTCCGCGAGGGGCGGCTGTGGGGGTCGGTGCCCGAACGCGGCGACGTCGTCATCGTCACGCCGCCGGGGCAGAACAGCGATTATATCAAGCGCGTCATCGGCCTGCCCGGCGATACGATCGCGGTGCGCGGCGGGACCGTGATCCTGAACGGCAAGGCGGTGGCGCGGGGGCGCGTCCATTTCCGCGACCTGCCCGTCGACGCCAACGCCACGTGCGATCCCGCGCAATATCCCGGCGCGCGCATCACGCGCCCCGACGGCACGCTCGCCTGTCGCCTGCCGATCGTGACCGAGACGCTGCCCAACGGCCGACGCTACGACACCGTCGATCTGGAGCCGGACAGCCCCGGCGACGTCTACGGCCCGATCGCGATCCCCGCGGGCCACGTCTTCCTGATGGGCGACAATCGCGACCGGTCGGCGGACAGCCGCTTCAAGCTGGGCGGGTTCGAGCGCGGGCTGGGCGGGCCGGTGCCGGTCGAGAATATCGGCGGGCGCGCGGAATTCATCACCTTCTCGGTCGACGGATCGACCACGCTGAACCCGCTCACCTGGTTCCGGTCGCTGCGCGGCGGGCGCGCGGGCACGTCGCTCCATCCCGAGGAGGTGCGATGACCGCGCCCGCGCCCGACCGCGTCCACGTGATCGCGGGGGCCAGCCCGCACGAGGTGCGCGATCCCGAAATCCGGCAGGAGATCAAGCGCGCGTCGGTCTGGCTCGGCATGGCCTGCGCCATCGCGCTGGTCGTCCTGCTGGTGCAGCCGTTGCTCATCATCTTCGCCGGGCTGGTCTTCGCCGCGATGCTGGACGGCGGCGTCCGGCTGCTGGGCCGCGTGCTGCCGATCGCGCGCGCGTGGCGGCTGCTGATCGTCGTCGTCCTGACGATCGCCTTCCTCGTCGGCACCTTCTGGGTCGCGGGCGTGCAGATCACCGAGCAGGTGACGCAATTGCGCACGACCGTGGAGACGCAGGCGATGCGCGTCACCGGCTGGCTGTCCGCGCAGGGGCTGATGCCCGGCGCGTCGGACGTGTCGGGACTGGCGAAGCAGGCATTGTCGTCGGTCGGGCGGCTGACGTCGTGGGTCGGATCGGCGCTGGGCGCGCTGACGACGATGTTCATGATCCTCGTCATCGGGCTGTTCGTCGCGATGGACCCGGGCCTGTACAATCGCGGCGTGCAATGGATGGTCCCGCGCGCCAACCGCGTCGAATTCGCCGTGACGGTGCAGCGGATGGGGCGCACGATGCGCCGGCTGCTGGCGGGGCGGCTGCTGGGGATGGCGGCGGAGGGGCTGCTGACCTTCCTCGCGCTGATGCTGGGGGGCGTGCCGATGGCGCTGATCCTGGGCATCCTGACCGGGCTGCTGGCCTTCATCCCCAACATCGGCGCGTTCGTGTCGGGCGCGCTGATGATCGCGGTCGGTTTTTCCGCGGGGTACGACACCGGCATCTGGGCGATCGCCACCTATATCGTCGTGCAGGGGTTCGACGGCTACGTCCTGATCCCGATGGTGGCGAAGCGCACCGTGGACCTGCCGCCCGCGTTGACGCTGGGCACGCAGATCCTCGCCAGCGCATTGCTGGGGATCATGGGCCTCGCGCTCGCCGACCCGATGACCGCGCTGGTCAAGACCGCGATGGAGCGCCGTGCCGAGAATGTGGAGGATGGGGACGACGGCGACGGTACCGCCTGACCCCCGGTCCGTGGCGGGGGATTGGCGCGCGGCCCGCGACGCTGCTACGCCGTGCGACCGCATCCGATGACCGCGCCCTCCCCTCCCCCCGCGCCGCTGGCGCTCGACGCGCTGGAGCCGATCGCGTCGCTTCGCCGGCGCTGGCCGGTGTTGCTGGGCGCGTTGCTGTCGCTGGCGATGATCGCGGGGCTGGTCCACGAACTGTTCGACCACGGTTTCTCCGGCCTGTCGCGCGCGGTGCCGCACAGTCCGTGGTTCTACCTGTTCTTCCTCGCCACCTATTTCGCGCTGCCCGTCGCGGACCTCGTCATCTTTCGCCGCCTGTGGCGGATTCCGTTCAGTGCCTTCGGCGCGCTGAACCGGAAACGGATCACGAACGACGTCCTGATCGGCTATACCGGCGACGCCTATTTCTACGCCTGGGCGCGCGCGCGGCTGAAGATGGTGGCCGCGCCGTTCGGGGCGGTGAAGGACGTCAGCATCGTGTCGGGCATCGCGGGCAATGCCACCACCATCCTGCTCGCCGCGGTCGCGCTGCCGCTGGGATGGGACCTGATGCAGCCGGGGCTGCGCTCGACGATCCTGTGGTCGCTGACGATCCCCCTGGGCGTGTCGGCGATCGTCCTGGTCTTCTCGCGCCGCGTCTTCTCGCTGCCGCGGCGGCAATTGCTCTTCATCTTCTGGATCGACGTCCTGCGGCTGGTCTTCGTCGGCGTCACCCTCGCGCTGGCCTGGGCCGCGGCGATGCCCAGCGTGGCGCCGGGGATGTGGCTGTTCCTCGTCGCCGGGCGCCAGGTCGTCTCGCGCCTGCCCCTGCTGCCCAACAAAGACCTGCTTTTCGCCAACTTCGCGATCCTGGTCATCGGGCAGGATCGCACCTTGTCGGACCTGATGGCGTTCACGGCGGGGTCAACCCTGCTGCTGCATCTGCTGCTGATCGCGGGGTTCGGCATCGCGCAGGGCGTGGAAAGGATGACGGCATGGCGACGGCCGCACTGAGGATCGCGAGCATGGCGGCGCTGCTGCTGGCCCCCGCCGCGTCGGCGCAGGTGCTGGGCGCGGATGCCGCCGCCTGTACCGGCGGACAGGGTCCCGCGATCCAGGCCAGCGTGCTGGGCCTGAAGGATCGCAAGGGCACGTTGAAGCTGGAACTGTACCCCGCGAACGAGGACGACTTCCTGGCGGGGGACAAGGCGTTGCTGGCCGCGGGCAAGACGTTCCGCCGCATCACCGTCGCGGCGTCCGCGGCGGCCACCCCCGTCATCTGCCTGCGCGTGCCGCGGCCGGGGCGCTACGCGCTGTTCCTGGGCCACGACCGCGACGGGAAGAACAAGTTCAATTTCTGGAGCGACGGCGCGGGCTTCCCCGGCAACGGCAAGCTCGGGCGGTCGCGCCCGAAGCTGGTCGAGGCGCTGATCGACGTCGGGCCGGGCGTCACCACCACCAGCATCCGGGTGCAATATCTGCGCGGGCTGGGCGGCTTCGCGCCGCTGGAATAAGGGACAGGCACGATGCGGATCGTCGACGTCAACGAATTCTACAGCCCCACCGGCGGGGGCGTGCGGACCTATATCGACCGGAAACTGTCGGTCATGGCGGCGCTGGGGCACCAGCAGATCGTCATCGCCTGCGGCCGCGAGGATCGCGTCGAGGAGCGGCCCGGCGGCGGCACCGTCATCTACGTCAAGTCGCCGGTGTTGCCGTTCGATTCCAACTACGGCCTGTTCCGCGATCCCGCGCCCGTCCACGCATGGCTCGACCGGTTGCAGCCCGACGTGGTCGAGAACGTCTCGCCCTGGCGCTCCGCCTCGATCGTCGCCGACTGGCAGGGACCCGCGATGAAGGCGTGGTTCATGCACAACGACAATATGGAGGCCTATCCGAAACGCTGGCTGGGCCGTGTGATGTCGGAAGGCGCGATCGAGCGGACATTCGGCTGGTACGACCGCTTCATGGCGCGGCGGCTGGCGCCGTTCGACACCGTCGTCACGAACGGCCCGATCCTGACCGAGCGGCTGCGCGCGCGCGGCGTGCGCGTCGATGCGACGATGACGCTGGGGATCGAGCGGCACCACTTTTCGCCTTCGCTGCGCAGCGAGCCGTTGCGCCGCGCGATGCTGGAGCAATGCGGGCTGCCGGACGACGCGCACCTGCTGATCGGGATCGGGCGCCATCATCCGGAAAAGCAGTGGCCCGTCGTGATCGACGCGGTGCGCCGCGCGGGCGCGAAGCTGCCCGTGGGACTGATGCTGCTGGGGCTGGGCACCGATACGCGCACGCTGGAACGCCATATCGCGCAGAGCCCGCACGTCCGCCTGTTCCGTCCCGTGTACGACCGCGCGCAGCTGGCGACGATCATGGCGAGCGCGGACGCGTTCATCCACGGCGGGTGGAGCGAGCCGTTCGGGCTGGTGGCGTCGGAGGCGCTGGCCTCGGGCCTGCCGCTGATCGTGCCCGACCGCGGCGGGGCGGCGGCGGTAGCGCGGCCCGAATATGCCGAAACCTATCGCGGCGGCGACGCCTATGCCGCGGCGAGCGCGATCGTCCGCCTGCTCGGCCGCGACCGCGCACTGGTCCGCCGCGCGGCGGGCGTGGCGGCGGGCAAGGTGCGCAGCGACCGCGACCATGCCGAGGCGCTGGTCGCGCATTACCAGGCGGTGATCGATGCGAAGCGCGCCGGGGGAGTCGGGAACATCGCCTGGGGATGACGGCCTGACGCGCCCAAAGGGTCGGCATCGGCATCCGGGACGCCTGTCAACCGCGGGTCGCCTGTCGATGAATCAGCCGCGATCCCCGGACTGGTGGGATGCGATCCCTTTTGGACACTGACCGCTCGGGCGGAAAGCGGGGTCCGGCGGCGCAGCGCCGCTGACCGGCCGCTGCCTCGCGCTCCCGAGGCCGGATCTACATTCAGGTGCCGGGGTAAGATGCTCGCACGACGCCGCGAAGGCATCGAGATTCGCGCGGAATGCGAGAGCGGTGGGTGACGTAGCGCGGCAGTGTCTTTTCATCCCAGCAGCGAGGTCAGGCTGGGCGTAATCGGCTACGGCGTGAGCCCGGCACACGCCAGCCCTGCTGTCACCCGCGCCTCGGCGCGATCCAACCACTTCCTTCGTCGCTGCTGCGCGCGACCATTGTGCGCCGGCACACTGAATGCCGATCCGCTTTCGGTCGCCGACCGGACCCCGCGTCGACACAGGGTCGATCGGGATTGATCGCCGACGGGTCGCACCGTGGGAGGTCGGGAGGGGGGCGGCAGACGAAGCCGACCGTGGCGAGAGACTGGCCCCGCGAAGGCGTCGATGGCGGTGTCGCGCCCATCGGTGGGACGCCACGAAAGGTCGCGCAAAGCGATCGAGGCCGGCCGATCCAGTGGACCAGTCCGCGGATCGGGTGTCCCCGAACCGATACTCCGACCGGACACGTCATCCGCCCGACGTCGTGGCGGTCGCCATCGGCGCGGCGATCCGCGAACGCGATCCCAGCTCTTCACCCGGTCGTCCACCGTCCGCGCACAAAAGAAAAGGGAGGCCGGCTTTCGCCGACCTCCCCTCATTACCTCGCGGTAACGATCCCTTACTGACCCGCGCCGGGGCCGTAGGTGATTTCCACGCGACGGTTCTGGACCTCGCGGACGCCATCGGCGGTGTCCACGCGCGGACGGCTCTCGCCGAACGCCTCGGTCGAGATGTTCGTCTCGGCAACGGCCTTCGAGACCAGGTAAGCCTTGGTCGCGTCGGCGCGGCGCTGCGACAGCCCCACGTTGTACGAGGCCGAACCCGAACGGTCGGCGTGACCCGCCAGCATGACCTGCGCGTTGTTGCAGGTCTGGTACTGGGTGACGGCGTTGTCGAGGATCGACGCGGCCTCCGGGGTGATGTCCGACTTGTCCCATTCGAAGAACACGATGAACGGACCCGGCGAGCAGACCACCTCGGGCGGAGGCGGCGGCGGCGGCGGGGGAGGCGGCGGCGGCGGCGGCGGCGGCGG
>NZ_LMQP01000001.1:87313-103313 GCF_001425405.1 Sphingomonas sp. Leaf412
CCGCCCAGGATGCTGTGCGAACGGAAACGGCCGTCATAGGCGCTGTTGCGCGCATCGACGAGGTTGACGTTGTCGGCGTTGAAGAAGCGATACTTCAACGACACGTCGACGTTGTCGCTCAGCGGCGCACGCACGCCGGCCAGGGCCTGCCATGCGAAGACCGTGTCCGAGTCGTCCAGCAGCTGGTACGAACGACGCAGCGAATTCTCCGCCTTCACGCGCGCCACACCGGCGCCGCCGCCGACGAAGCCCTGAAGACCATCGTCCGGCCCGAAGTCGAGCAGGCCGTTGATCATGAAGCTGAGCGCCGAGGTCTTGCCGCCGGCGATGCCGTACGTGCCGGCCGGAACCGTGCCCGAACCCGAAACCGGGATGGCGCCGGTGGAGCTGAAGCCGTCGACGGTCGCACGGCGATAGCCGACTTCCGCTTCCAGACGGAACGCGCCGAAATCGTAACCGACGTTGCCGTCGACGTCCCAGCCGTAATCGTGGTCGACGATCGCAGTGCCCGAGAGCCCTGCGGTGGTGCTGGTGATCGAGTAATTGATATCCTCGACGATCATCGCACCGCCATTCACGCCAACGTACCACGCCCCATCGCGCGCGAGCGCGGGCGAAGCGATGGCAGTGGAGGCAAGCGCCATGACAATGGCAAGCTTACGCATCATAATCCCCTTTCCTTGGTGTCACTACGGACAACGCAAACTCACTATACAGTCGATGGTTTCCGCACAAGTCGACAAAAGGCCGGGACTGTTGCATCGCAGCAACAGGTTTTTCAATCGATCGAGATCAACCCGTGCGTGCGCAGCGCGTCGAGGACCTGCCCGATCGCGGTCCGCGCTTCCGTATCGACGGTCGATCCACCAGTGGGGGACGCGATCGCGGGTTGCCGTGCGGCGACGACCCGCTGTCCTTCTACCAGCAGCCGGCGGCACCGGACCAGCCCGTCCTCCCACGCTCCGTCGACACGAGCCACCGTCCTGTCGTCCGCGCGGCTCCACGCCCGCATCCCGTCGCGCGCGGCGAGGAAGCGCCAGCCGCCCGCGGTGAAGCCCGCGATGGCGCCCGCATGCCCGCCCCATGCGCCGGTCGGCTCCGGCCCGACGATCCAGCAGGCGCCGACGGCGGGATCGGGCGGGGGCGCGTTCGGGCCGACCGCCTCGACGACGGCCTGCGCCGCGATGTCGAGCAGCGCGAGCGCCTCGTTGTGGACCAGTTCCTTCTGCGCCTATCCCGGCTCGATCAGCGGCAGTGCCAGCCGCGCTGTTTCGCTCGTCATCCCCATCTCCTCATATCGTCGTCGTCGCGGGCATCGATTCCGCCAGCGTGCCCAGTTGCCGGATGGCCACAATGCCCGGTTCCCACTCGCCCGCCGCCAGATCCAGCGCGGGCTGGGTCACCGTCACGTCGCGCGTGCCGCTCCCTGCGGGCAGGGTGATGCGATACGCCTCCTGCTCCTCGACCAGCGGCGCGTCGCCGCCGTCGTCCCAGCGCCAGCCGCGGCGGCTCCGCCGGATCCATCGCAACGCCAGCCCACCGCCCGCATCCGGCGTGGCGCGCACGTGCACCGGTGCGGGCGGCGCGACCGATGCGCCGGTCGGGACCATCGTCGCGGTCGCCGCGACGCCGCCGTCGCCTACCCCGATCGCGCTGATCCGCAGCGGGGCGGCGCGGACGCCGGGCAGCGCCACCACGGCCAGCGTCGCGGCCTCGATCAGGACGAAGCGCGCGCCCGCATCGTGCGCCGCGGCGGCCGTCCCGCGCCGTCCGCGCCACAGGTCGGCGATCCGCCACCGCGTGGCGCCGATCGGTGTCGCGCGCCCGAACTGGATCAGCTCGTCCCCGATCAGCGCGAGGTTGGCGCCGCGGTCCAGCGCCGCCGCATCGGCGGACGCCAGCGCCATCGCCTCGTGCGGGAACTCGACCTCGACCGCATGCACGCGGTCGACCAGCGTCGCGGGCGCGGCGCCCAGCGGCGTCGCGATCGTCCCCATCGTCGCGGGCGCAGCGGTCGCGCCCCCATCCTCCCATGTCGCGCCGTCGCGACTGACCGACAGCAGCGCGCCGCGCCAGCCCGGCTCCGTCCCCGCCGCCGCGATCAGCAGCTGCGGCACCTGCGGCAACGCATCGTCCAGCGGCGGCAGTTCGAACGCCGTCACGACGGTCCGCCCGATCAGCCGGTCGGGCGCCCCCGCCACGACCCCCGGGTCCGCCGTGCGCGCCGCCGCCGCGACCGGTACGGGCACCAGGTCCAGGACGACGCGCATCTCCTCCAGCGTCGCGCGCGTCACCCGCCACGGCGCGCCCTCGCCCGCGGGCAGGACCGCGTCGCCGGGCGCGACCGCGATCGCGGAAACGTCGGTCGTCGCGCGCCGTCGCACACGCGCCGCCTCGCGCGCCAGCAGGCCCGCGTCCGCGATCTGCCGCGCCCGCCCGGCGGACACGGCGGCGGGCAGTTCCACCGCCTCGTCGCGCCACCCCGCGCCGCCGCGATGCGCGGCCTGGCTCCCCACCTGGAAATCGCGTGCCGGGTCGTAATGCGATACCGACAACGCCACCGGCACCGCGTCCGCCGCCCCCCGGGTCAGGTCGATGCGGACGTCCTCGTCCAGCGCGACGGCGGCATCGATCCGATTGCGCATCGCCATGCCCGCGCCGTCGGGCACGAACCACGCCTGCGCCGCCTCCGCCAGCACGCCCAGCGCGCCCGCGACGCTGCTGCCGCCGGCGGAAAAGCCCGTCAGCAGGTCGGCCGGTCCGTCGCCCACGATCGCGCCCTCGCCCAGCGCGCGCGCGACCGACCCGATCGCCACCTCGCCCTCGTCCGCCACCACCTCGAAGGTCAGCGACGGGATGCGGTTGCCGAAATCGGCCAGCTGCAATTGCTCGAACACGGCATAGGCGATGCCGCGATGCGCGGGCGCGGGGCTCGCCAGGCTCGCGATCAGCGGATCGACCGGCTGATCCTCGGTCCCCGTATAGAGGCGAAATCCGGTCGCGCTCTTCCAGTCCCCGGCCGCGCCGCGCAGCAGCTTGCCGTCCGCCCATATCCGCCCGACGCGCACGATCCGCCGCGCCGACAGCGCGACCGCGAAGGACGCGGCGTAGCTGTACGTCGTCGTCCCGCCCTGCCCCTTCGCGCCGCGCTGGCGCGTCCGCGATTCGATCAGGTCGGTCGCCCAGATCACCGATCCGGCGACGCGCATCGTCCCGAACACCTTGGGCATCTGCGTCCCGTAGGACGACGTCTGCACCGCCAGTTCGCGCAGCCGCGGCCCCTGCCGCCCCGGCGTCGCCAGCAGGCGGCGATCGACCGCCTGCCCCAATACCGCGCCCAGTGCGGCCCCGACCGGCCCGCCGATCGCCCCGCCGACCGTGGTCAGCACCAGTGTCGCCATGTCGCTACTCCCCGATCCGATAGGCGCGCACCACCGGCCACGGCACGTCGCCGGGCCGCGCCACCACGCGCCGCGCCGCCATGTCGGCATGGACGATGCCGCCCGCGATCCGCACCGCCAGGTGCAGTTGGGTCGGCATCGCCCGGCACAACAGGATGTCGCCCGGCCGTCCGCCGTCGCACGCGATGAGGCCCTCGGGCTCACCGCCCCAATCCCCCGTCCGCATCGCGTAATCCGCGCGCACGCGACCGTTCCAGCCGCCTGCGCGCAACGCGATCCCCGCGACCCCGACGCAATCCAGCCCCGTTGCGGGATCGCGCCCCTGCACGCGGAACCGCGCGCCGACGCACGCCGCCGCCGCCGCCGCGCCGCGTTCGCCGGGGGTCATGCGCCGGGATATCGCGTCAGCAGGTCGATACCGGGCAGATACGGTTCGCCGCGGAAGTTCGCCGCATTGTCGAACCGCCCCGCGCACGTCGCGATCGTCCGGTCGCACCCTTCCGTCACCTCCACCAGCGCGCCCGCCACAACCGCGAAGGACGGCGGCACGCGCAGGGTCAGCACGGTGCCGGCGGAGGCGACGATCGCGCTTTCCAGCCCGGCGTTGGCGCCGCCCAGCCAGCGCAGCCGCCCGTCGGCATCGGCTCCCGCGGCCGGCGCCACCCCGTCCAGCGTCAGCGCGGTTCCGTCGCACGCGACCACCCGCGCGAACCGGCGCCGCCCCGCCATCGCCACGCGGCAGCGCCGGTCGCCCAGCGTCGCGCGGCACGCGGGCGACGTCGCCTCGGTCACCGGGCGTTCCAGCCGGGCGGCGACACCGGCCAGTTCGGCGGCGAATTTCCCGTCCGCCACGCCGACCTCCCCGATCCGCCCCTCGCCCAGCGGCACCGGCGCGCCGCCCGCGCTCCAGTCGACCGCGAACGCCACCACCCGCGCCCCGTCCCAGCGTCCCGCGACCAGGTCCGCCTCGGTGATCGCGTCGGAATGCAGCGCGCCGCCCGCCTCCATCGTGTCCGCGTCCAGCCCCTCGCCCCGCTGGATCGCGGACGGCGTCATGCCCGGCGCGGCGCGATAGGTGTCGCCGCCCACGCTCAGGTCCTTGTCGTGGTCGGTCAGCGCGATCGTCATCCCGTCGCGCCGCTCGATCCGCCAGCACAGCGCGATCGTCGCGATCCGGTCCGCGCTCATGCCTCGCGCACCTCGATCAGCGGCACGCTGGGTGCCGCGCCCGCAAGGAACGTCGTGCGCTGCACGCTCAGGGTATCCTCCGCGAACCGCACCGGCACGTCGAACCCGAACGACGCCGTCACGGGCACCCCCGCCCCCGGCGCCACGTCCAGCGACACGATCCCCGACGCGCCCAGCGCGAACCCAGCGGCCACGCCGGCGACGCGTATCGACACCGTGCCCGATACCGGTCGCGTGATCCGCCGCACGGTGTCGCCGTACCGCGTGACCAGCGGGAAGATGCGCGTCGCCCCGTCGCCCGTACCCAGCAGCACGTCCGCCGCCTGCCAGTCGAACGGATCGCGCAGCCGGAACCCGCGCGCCGGGCCCATCCGCGCGCGGAAGAACGCCAGCAGCGCCGCAACGTCCGCCTCGCTGCGTACGCCCGGCCCCACGTCGTACCGGGTCCGCGCCCCGCTCCACGCGACGCTGCGCGTCTCCCGCCCGCCCGCGCTGGTCACCACGCGCGTCGAAAATCCCGGCGTCACCTCCGCCTCGCGACCCAGCGCCAGCGGGAACGACACATCGTCGAACGCCTGCATGTCCTCTCCCCCGTCCCATATCACGACGCCGTCGCGCATCACCTGCGGCAGGGCCCACACGTAGGTCGCGCGCACGTCCCGCCTCTGCGCCACCCGCGCCGCCGCCACGATCGGCCCCCATTGCGCGGCCTGTTCGGGCCGCAGCACGAATCCCGACAGATATTCCTGCCGCCCCGGCGGATAGCCCAGCCGCGCGGTCGCCGCCGCGACGCCCGCCGCGCTCGACGCCACGTCGCCCGCGGTGACCCAGTCGTAATCCTCCAGCTGCAAGACATCGAACGCGGGCGACGCCCAGCCGACCGGCAGGTTCATGCGCTTCGCCTCGGGCGCCGCGGCGTCCAGGACGGTGGGCAGATAGGCCAGCAGGAACGTCTCGCACGCCGGATGGTCGGCCTTCACCGCCGCCGCCAGCGCCGCGGTCGACGCCGCCAGCGCCGCACCCGCCCGGTCCAGCGTCGCGCGCTGGCCCGCGTCCATCCCCGTCCGCATCGTCGGGATCGCGACCGGGGCCAGCGCCGCGACCGCGCTGGCATCGTACAGGCACGGCCGCCCGTCCGGCCCCGCCGCGGTGTCGGGCATCGTCCACCACCACGGTTCGCCCACCTGGAATTTCGGCGCCAGTCCCGCCGCCACGCCGATCGCGACGAACGCGCGCGCCACGGCGTGCAGATACGCCATCGCCCCCGCGTGGGTCGGGGACAGCAACGTGGAGGGCGGCACCCATCCGGTCAGCGCCGGGCTGCCGTCCGCGGTGCGCTGCTTCCAGTCCTCCGGCGCATGCGCGTCGAACAATTCGTACGACAGCGACCAGATCACGTCATAGCCCAGCATCGCCGCGCGCCGCGCGAAGTCGGCATGCCATGCCGCGCACGCGACGTTCAGCGCCCCGCCCGCCCGCGTCACGACCCCGCCCCCGGTGCCGAGCCGGAAATAGTGGCTCATCCCGACGTAATGCAGGATCGCGCCGCGATACCCCAGCCGCAGCACGTTGTGCAGCATCCGCGCGGGCGTCAGGTGATAGACGTCGTCGTAACCGTTCGCGATCCGCAACCCCTGTTCGGGCAGGATCACGTCGCCGCACCCGATCACCGATCCCGCGCCGTCGCAGCGGATGGCGCTCATCTCCACCCACGCCTCCACCGGCGCGGGCAGCGCGCCGCCGCCCGCGTCGTAGCCCGGCGCCACCAGCGACACGAACATCCGGTCGACGTCCCCCGCCCACACCGGATCCGCTTCGCCCGGCAGCAGGAAGCCCCCGTCGACGCGGGCGAAATCGATCGCGACCGCGGCGTCCTCGGGCGTGCCCGTGGCGTAGTTCCACAGCCGCACGTACCAGGCGCGCGGGTTCCCCGCCGCGTCGCGCCCCTCGATCGTCAGCACCGGGCCGTTGACCGCGTCCAGCGCGACGACGCCCGCCGACCGCCACCGGAACGACACGGTGCAGTCGCGATAGTCGCGCACCGTGTCGTAGCGCAGCAGCGGATGGTCGTGCGCGTCCGCGCTGTCCCAGATCAGCCCGGCCAGGTCGTCGCGGCGGTAGAACACCGCGTCCACGCGCAGCGCGTCCGGCGCCGTCGTCGTGACCGCCGCCATCATCGGCCGCGGGAAATTGACCGTCCAGTAGACGGGGTCGAAGCGCGAGATCACGCCGTCGGCCTGTTCCGCGCGTGCGCGCGTCAGCCAATGTCCCATCACCCCGCCTCCATCAGCGCCTGCCGCACCGCGCGCGCGACCTGCCGGCCCGATCGCTGGAGCGATCCCGCGCCCTCGCCCGCGGGCGCGTTGACCGTGATCGCCACGCGCACGTCACGCACGCCCCCGCCGGTCGCGGCGGCGACGTGCCCGCTGCTGGTCGGCACGAACAATTCGGGGCCGCGCTCGCCCACGACATAGGGACGGCCCGGCGACACCGGCCCGCCCGTCGCACGCCCCGGCGCGCCCAGAAGCCCCAGCAGGCCGCCCAGCAGCCCGCCCGCGCCCGTCTTCACGCCACCGCCGCCGATACTCCCGATCCCCGCACGGATCGCCGCCGCGGCGATGTCGGACAGGACCGCCAGCGCGACGCCGCGCAGGTCGTCGAACCCGATCTTGCCCGTCCGCACCGCGCGCAGCAGCGCGGTCTCGATCGCCCGCCCCGCGCGATCCGCGCCCTGGGCGAAGGGGCCGTCCAGCGTGCCCCGCATCGCCGCGACGTCGCGCGCGAACCCGCTGGTATCCGCGCGCACGCCGATCACCAGCCGCTCGATTTCCTCATCCATCCGGATATGCCTCCCTCAATCGCGCGATCATCCCCGCATCGGGCGGCGCCGCCTCCTCGGGCACGACCGCCGCGACCAGCGCGCCCAGCTCGTCGGGCGTCGCGCGCCAGAACGTGTCCGGCGCCCACCCGAACACCACGCCCGCCAGCCCCGCCAGGCGCACGGCCGCGTCGGCGAAGCGCCCCTCCTCCCGCGGCGGCGTCACCGCCCCGACAGCACCTGCCGCAGCAGCACGCGCAGCACCGGCGTCGCCGCCGCCACGCCCTGCGCCACCACCGCCTCGCCCAGCGCCTCGCGCGTCAGCGCGTCGGGCGCCGCGTGGCGGCAGTGCCAGAACAGCGCGACCATCTCGGACAGCGTCAGCCCCCCGTCCGCCGCCCGCGCGACCAGCGCGAACAGCGGCCCCAGTTCGCCCTCCGCCGCCACCAGTGCCGCGAACGTCGGGCGCAGCACCAGCATCTCGCCCGCGACCCGCAACGCCGCCTCGCCCCGCGCCGGGTTGGCGGGCGTCACGCGCGCACCATCGGCCCGGAACGCTCCCGCGCGATCGTGTGGCTGCGCTCGCCCCCCAGCCGCGTCAGCGGCGCTCGACAGGGTTCCGACGCCGCTCACGCGCTCACCACCGGGCCGGAACGCTCCAGCGCGATCGTGTAGCTGCGCTCGCCCCCCAGCCGCGTCAGCGGCGACCGACAGGGAGTCGACGCCGCTCACGCGCTCACCACCGGGCCGGAACTCTCCAGCGCGATCGTGTAGCTGCGCTCGCCGTTATAATCGCCGGCATAGTCCAGCCGCGTGACCAGGAACCGCCCCGTCATCGTCTCGCCGCCCTCGAACGTCAGCCGGTAATCGTCCAGTCCGCCCGCCAGCGCGCTGCCGCGCACCCGCGCCTCCGCCGCCGATCCGGTGAACACCCCCGCCGCCGACACGCTGACGCTGCGCACGCCTGCGCCCGACAGCAATTCGCGCCATCCGCCCGAATCCTTGTGCGTGATCGCCACCGCCTCGCCGTTCACGGAAAGCTGCGTCGTGCGCAGTCCCGCGACGGTCGCGTACACGACCGGACTGCCCCCGTTCCCCACCTTCAGCAGGAACGCGCTACCCTTCTCCACCGCCATCAAACCCTCCTTCTCGCCCTCTCCCCGACGGGGAGTTTGAGGGGCCGTCACGAACGACCCCGCCGAAATCCGAAATCCGCCCCGCCCCCGTTCGCCCTGAGCGACGTCGAAGGGCACGCGCGGCGCATGTGCTTCGACGTCGCTCGGTACGAGCGGATGCGAGTCAGCCTCACGCCGCCAGCACGCGCACCCGCACGTCGACGATCCCCGCCCAGCGTCCCTGCCCCTCGCCCAGCACCGTGCAGCGCACCGGCACGACGCTCGCCGCGCGCCAGTCCGATTCCGCCCCGGAAAGGTCGCGCGGCAGGTCCAGCAACGCCGCCTCCGCCGCGGCGGCCAGCGTCTCGCACCGCGCGGGCGTCCCGCCCTCGTCGCGCACGGTCACGCCGACGCGAACCTCGCGCCCCGCCCGGTCCTTGGTCCCCCAATCCACCGCGACGACATCGCGCAGCACCGCATAGGGCACCGTCCCGCGCCCGTCCGCGCCGTCCCACACCCGGTTGACCGCCAGCGCGCCGCGCAACCGCGCCAGCGCCGCGCCGCGCACCGCCGCGACCGCGCTCACCGCAGCCACCCCGCGACCCAGCGCAGCCGCGCGTCGGTCAGCATCCGCCGCACCAGCCCGCGCCCCGCGACCACGACGCGCCCCGCTTCCGCGCTCACCGTCACGCCCGGCACGTCGCGCAGCACGTCGGCGACCCGCCCCGTCGCCCGCGCGACCGCCCCCTCCGCGGCCCGCGCCGCGGCCCGCTCGACCGCGCTCATGCGCGCACCCGCTCGGCCAGCTTCAGGTCGCGGAACGGCCGCCACAGCGCCGCCACCGCCGCGGGCGGCGCCTGCCGCCCCTCGCGGTCCCCGAACAGATGCGCCGCCAGCAGGACGACGCCCTGCCGGATCGCCGCCGGGATCGCGGCCCAGCTCGCCGCCTCGCCCGCCTCGATCGTCACCGTCAGCGGCGCGGCGACGCCGTCCGCCCGGATCCAGCCCGCGCCCGCCGCATCGATATCGACCGCGAACGTCCCCGCGGCCAGCACGGCCGCGGGCCGCCCCGCCGCGACCGCGGTGATCGCCCGCACCGGCGCGACCGGCAGCAGCTGCCACCCCGCCGCCGCGGGCATTTCCGCCACCATCGCGCGCAGCAGCAACGCGCGCCCGGTGTAGCGCTCCGCCAGCCCCAGCGCCGTTTCGGCGAAGGCGACGATCAGCGCGTCGTCCTGCGCCGTCTCGACCCGCAATTGCGCGCGCACCGCGTCCAGCGCGGCATCGCGATCCCCGGGCGGCAACGTCACCGCCCCCGGCCCACCCGTCAGCGTTCCCATCCGCGTCCCTTTCCTTCTGAAACCATTCCGTTCTCCCGCGAAAGCGGGAGTCCAGAGTCACGGGCGCTGCCGTCCGAAACCCTGGCCCCCCGCCTCCGCGGGGGAACAGGAAGCGGGGCCGGCCTTCACCGACCCCGTTACCGATCAGCTCGCGGCGAACTTCATGACCTTGATCGCCTCGCTGTTGGTCACCGCCCCGCCGACGCGCTTGGTGGCGTAGAAGGTGACGAAGGGCTTGTTCGTGTACGGATCGCGCAGGATCTGCGTCTCCGTCCGCTCCGCGACGACATAGCCGTGGCGGAAATTGCCGAACGCGATCGACAGGCTGTTGGCGGCGATGTCGGGCATGTCCTCCGCCTCGACCACCGGATAGCCCAGCAGCGTGGCGGGCGTGCCCGCGACCAGGCTGGGTTGCCACAGGAACTGGCCGTCGCTGGTCTTGAACTTGCGGATGCGCGCCAGCGTCGCGGCGTTCATGACGAACGCCGCCCCCTGCCGGTACGGCGCGCGCAGCGCGTGGACCAGGTCGATCAGCCGTTCGGCGCCGGTGGCGGTGAAGTCCCCCGCCGCGCCGCTGGGCAGATATTGCAGCGTCCCGAACGCGCGCACCCCGTCCGCGGTCGCGGCGGTCGGCGACAGCAGGAAGCCGCGCGGCCGGTTCACGCCCGATCCGGCGACGAACGCCGCGCCCTCGGCCTTCGCGAATTCCGCCGCGATCTCGCCCGCCAGCCATTCCTCGACGTCGAACTGCGCGTCGTCCAGCATCGCCTGGCTGGCGCTGGGATTGGCGTACAGGTCGCCCATCGGCGGCGCGATCTCCTGGAACACCGGCGATGCGGTGCCCGGCCGCGCCTCCGCCTCGCCTGCCCAGCCCGACGGCGTGCCGCCCGTGGTCACCAGCTTTCGGTATCCCGCGCTGCCGACCTGCACCACGTTGGCGATGCTGCGGATCGGGCTGACCGCCTTCAGCGTCGCATCGATCGCGGCGTCGATCTCGCGCGGCACGGCATAGCCGCCCTCCGCGCCCGTGACGCCCGTGAACGCCTTCATCTCCACCGTCTGCCCCGCCCGTACGAAGCCCTCGAAGGCCGTATCCTTCTGCGGACGCGCGCCATCCAGCGCCGGCCGTGCCGTCACCACATCGTTCATGTCATTCTCCATGAAAGGGGCGCTCCCCGCGAGCGCCCCGAACCCATCCTCCGTCATTGCGAGCGGAGCGAAGCAATCCAGAGCCGCCCGTGACGCCCTGGATTGCTTCGCTCCGCTCGCAACGACGCGCCTAAATCTGCTCGATCGCCTCCACCCGCGCCGCCGCCTGCATCGGCACCGCGACCAGGCTGACCTCGATCAGGTCCGCGCGCAGGATCTCGCGCCGCGCGCCCTGCTTCACGACGCGCGCGCGATAGCCGACCGACAGGCCGGGCAGCGCGCCGCGCGCCACCAGCCGCGCGACCTGCGCATCCGCGACGGTCGCCGCGATGCGCAGCCCGCGCGCATCCTCCCCGATCGCCTCGATCGTGCCCACCGCGCGGCCGCGATGCTGGAACAGCAGCGGCACCGCCCCCGCGCCGGCGAAGGCGCCGCGCCGGATCACGTCGCCCGCGCGGTCGACGCGGTCGAACACCGCGGCATGCCCCGTCACGCGGATCACCTGACCATCTCCGCCAGTCCCAGCTTCACCGCCAGCCCCAGCAGCAGCGCGGCGGCCATCACCCGCGCGATCCACGCCCACAAGGCGCGCCACGCGGACCGTTTCGCGTCGCGCCACGCCGCCAGCAGCTCGCGCAGCTGCGCCACGTCCGCCACCGCGTCCGCGTCCGACAGCCCCAGTCGCGCCAGCGCGCGCGTAGCGCCCAGCTCGCCCGCCTCCTCCGCGATGGCGCGCAACGTGGCCCGGTCCGCGTGTTCCCCGGCGCCGCCGCCCGCCCCCTGCTCGATCAGCCGCGCCAGCACGCGGTTCGTCGCCGCGCCGGTCATGCCCATCCCACCATCTGCCGCTTCTCGTCGCGCGTGATGAAATCGGCGCGCGTCACCATCGTCCACAACCGCTCGCGATCCTCGACCAGCGCGGGCACGCGATCCAGGTCGACCTCCACCGTCGCATCCGCGAACGCCGCCGACAGTCCGGCCGCCAGCGCCTTCAGGATCACGTCCGCCAGCGGCAGCACGGTCAGCCGCCACAACGCCTTGTTCGCCTCGCGGTAATTGGCGTGCGTGCTGTCGCCGGGCAGGCCCAGCAGCATCGGCGGCACGCCGAACGCCAGCGCGATCTCCCGCGCCGCCGCCGCCTTCGTCCCTGCAAAGTCCAGGTCCGCGGGCGACAGGCTCAGCGACTGCCATTTCAGGCCCCCTTCCAGCAGCATCGGCCGCCCGGCATTGGCCGCACCCGCGAACCCTGCGTCCATCTCCTCCTTCAGCCGCCGGAACTGGTCCGGGCTCAGCGCCGATCCGTCGCCCGGATCGTAGACCAGTGCGCCCGACGGCCGCGCCGCATTGTCCAGCAATCCCTGCGCCCAGCGCGTCGCGGCGTTGTGGACCGCGATCGGCCCGGCGGCGGCGCCCAGGCACCCCAGCCCGTAATGATCGTCCAGCGGATGGAACCGCCGCACATGGATCACCCGGCTGGCGTCCAGCCGCGCTACCTGCCCACCGACGCGATAGCCGTACGCCGCGGGCCACCCGTCCGCGTCGCGCTCCACCGTCACGCGCTCGGGCCGCAGCGGGAACAGCCCCGCGACCGCGCCGTCCCCGTCCGCGTCGTCGCCGCGCAGGATCTGGACGAACGCGTTGCCGTGCAGCAGCAGCTGCGCCGCGACCGCCTCCATCACCGGCGCGACCAGCGTCCCCACCGCCGCATCGCGCGCATCCAGCGGCGCGCCCGCGACTCCCTCGACGACCAGCCGCACCGCGCGCTGCGCCACCGCATTGCCGAGGTACCCGGCCCTCACCTGCGCCTCGTATCCCATCGGCGCATTGTCGGACCGCCACGCCGTCCCCGCCCGCCCCAACGCCGGACGCGCCCCCGCGCGCCCGGGCTTCCACCCGAACCATGCCATTGTGAAAACTCCAAAAAAAAGGCCCCGCCGAAGCGGAGCCTTGCGTTCCAGAATGTCTGTCGGCGCTACCGGCAGGATACCCGTCGGGTTTCATGATCGTAAACGACTTCGGCATCCTGCCCCGGGGCAGGACGACCGACGGCATCGCGAATGGTGCGGTTGCCCATCCAGCCGGCAAAGCGCGAAAGATGGCGCTCACGCGCTGTCTTCATCATCGCGATCTGCTGATCCCTGGTTAGCGGCGCGTTCATCCTGCCTTCCTTCTGACAATCAATCGTCGGGCGGGAACCTATGTTCCCGGACGTTCCATCATCCAGATATGCTGGCCGTGGAATTCGTCCGCCTTGCCGGCCCTGAACCCTCTGCTCCGGAAGACGGCGCATATGCCATGATACTTTGCCAGGGCCTTAATCGGAAGCCCCGGCCGATGTGTCGTCATGCTTACGAGCGCGGGCGACGCCTCGTCAATCAGCATCTCGATGAGCATAAATATAAGAACGCGCACCTTCTCACGCAGGCTACGCTCGGCGAGCAAGGCGACGGTTTCGGACCCGTCCCAAAATGCGACGACATCGCATCCTTCCGAAGATGCCGTGATATTGAAGATGAGTTCGTAGCCCGGCAGGTCGGCATATCCGATCAGCGGCGACAGCGCGACGAACGCCGAATAGACGGTTCCCTCGACATCGTCATATCCGATCGGTGCGCGCAGGATGAACTCGCCGTTACCGACCAGCTTGTCGACGGATATCTCTCCCGTCAGATCGAACGCGGACACGAACATCGCCGATCCATGCCGGATCTCCGAACCCCCAGCAACCTACACCACCCCCACCCGCGCCGCGCCGCGCGCGCCCAGCATCAGGTGGGTCAGCGCCCACACGCAGGCGTCGGCGCGGTCCGGCGAGCGCCCCGGCCCCTCGTACCCGCCCCCGATCGACAGCCCCGCCAGTTCGTCCTCCAGCGCGGGGAACACCCCCGCGTGCCAGACCCGCGCGCCTTCGTACAACGCCGCCACCGGCTCCGCGCGTGCCACCTTGCCCCGCGTCGCGTGCACCAGCACCACGGGCAACGCGGCGTCGGCGGCCAGCAGGACGCTCTTCACCATCGCGCCGCCCTGGTTCGCCTCCGCCACCACGCGGTCCGCGCCGACGCGCGCCGCGCACGCCGCCACCGCGCGTGCCCAGCCCTCGGGCGAGGCGCCGACGACGCTGGCGTCCTCGATCACATATCCCTGCCCGTCGCCCGACCGTCCCGCCGCCACGATGCCGCACGCGTCGCCGCCAATGCCCGCGGGCGGATCGACGCCGACCACCACGCGCACCAGCGCGGGCGGCGCATGGACCCGCTGCCGCTCGATCAGCGCGCGCGGCCACAACGCGCCGACGACATCGTCCAGCATCTCGCCGTCCAGTTCCTGCCGCCCCAGCCGCGTGCCGCCATATTCCGCCGCCATCGCATCGACGAACGCGCGCGGCAGGTGCGGATTGTCGCGCGTGCTGCCGCGCGTCTCCACCGCGCCGGGCATCGCCATCACCCGCCGCATCAGCGTCGTCGGGCGCGGCGTCGTGGTCACCACCGCGCACGGCCGCGTGCCCAGCCGCAATCCCATCATCAGGTTCGTCCACGCCGCCGCGTCGGGCCATTTGGCCAGCTCGTCGGCCCATGCCAGATGGTGTTCCGGCCCGCGCAGGCTTTCGGGCGCGGCGGCGGAATAGACCTGCGCCACCGCGCCCGATCCGAACCGCACCTCGCCGCGCGTCGCGCGCCACACGACTTCCTGGTGCGGGGATCCGACCGCGATCACCCCGCTCGGCCCCTCCACCATCACGCGCCGCGCCTCGTCGATCGTCGCGCCGACCAGCGCGATCCGCGCATCGCCGCGCAGCCGCGCCTGTTCGCACACCCATTCCGCGCCGGTGCGGGTCTTGCCGAAACCGCGCCCGGCGCGGATCAGCCACACGCGCCAGTCCCCGACCGGCGCCACCTGTCCGTTATGCGCCGACAAGGTCCAGCGCGCGGCCAGCTCGCGCCGGTTCTCCTCCGGCAAGGCCGCCAGCACGATCGCGCGCCGCGCCGCCGACGCCTGCGCCAGGTCCCAGCCCGCCGCCCCGACGATCGCACGCCGCGTGCCGTCTTCCCCCGCCGCCGTCATGCGCCCGCGCCGTCGGTCGCCGCCAGCGCGTCCAGCTTGCGGCGGATCAGCGCATCGGTCTCCGCCGCGGTCGCCACCCGCCGCGTCCGCTGCGGCTTGCGGTGCTCCACCCCGTGCCGCCGCATCAGCATTGCCAGCACCAGTTGCAGCTCCGCCGGCGTCGCCGTCCGGTCGCCGATCGCACCCGCCAGGTCGGGCACGCCCGCGGGCGCCGCCTCCGGATCGGGGGCGTCCACCCCCATCCGGTCGAGCAGATGCCCGACCATCGCCAGTTCCAGCCGGTCGTAGCCCAGCGACAAGGCATCGCGCCACGCCGCGGCGAAGCCCGCGTCCCTCTGGCGCTCGCGATAGACCGCGGCCTGCGTCACCCCCGCCGCGCGCGCCGCCGCCCTGACGTTGCACGTCGCCGCCAGCGTGTCGACGAACCGCTGCCGCGCCCCGGCGTCCAGCTTGTACGCGCGCGATTCCTGCACTTGCAGCACGCGCCCGTTCGCCGCCACGATCCGCGCCTCGCGCGCCGTTTCCGACTTGTCCACCCCGCCCCCTTTCCGAACCTGCGCCCGATTCTGCCCGTTTCCGATATCGTCCGATCGCGACAGCCACCCGCCCCGCCGCAGCCGTCATGCCGTGCCCGTCCCGGCATCCACCGCACCGCCAGCCCCACACCATCAGGATCGCGGCCCCGCGGATGCCGGGACAGGCCCGACATGACGACGCTCGACGAAAGCCGACGCCGTCCCCCGACCGCCCCACCCCCGGCCTGCCGCACAACCCCCGATAACAAGACGCAACCCGCGCCACGAACATCTGCCCCCCGGACCCCGGCCTTCGCCGGAAGATCACAAAGGCCGACCCGCCAAAACCAAAGAAAGCATCCCGCCGCCCGACACCGATCCCGCCCCGCGAGACGGCACACCCCGCCCCGCC
>NZ_LMQP01000001.1:103396-103738 GCF_001425405.1 Sphingomonas sp. Leaf412
CAGACGCAGCGCCTCCGCGTCCTCGCGCGAACAATGAAACCATCGTCATGCCGGGCCCGTCCCGGCATCCAACGCGCCGCCGGCCCCACACCATCAGGATCGCGGCCCCGTGGATGCCGGGACAAGCCCGGCATGACGACGCTCGACGAAAGCCGACGCCGTCCCCCGACGGCCCCACCCCGACCAGCCGCACAACCCCCGATAACAAGGCGCAACCCGCGCCACGAACATCTGCCCAGGACCCCGGCCTTCGCCGGGGAGGCGGACCGGCCAGAAGCAAAAGAAAGCATCCCGCCGCCCGACACCGATCCCGCCCCGCGAGACGGCACACCCCGCCCCGCC
>NZ_LMQP01000001.1:103800-325581 GCF_001425405.1 Sphingomonas sp. Leaf412
AGACGCACCGCCTCCGCGCCTCCGCGTCTTCGCGCGAACAATGAAGCCATCGTCATGCCGGGCCCGTCCCGGGATCCACCGCGCCGCCAGCCCCACGCCATCGGGATCGCAACCCCGTGGCTTCCCAGACAAGCCCGCCACGACGCCCACGCATCGCCGCAGAAGCCACGACGAAGCCGAACGCCAAAAGACCGGTCACGTCCCGAAGCGTCCCCGCCCCGGCCCGTCAGGCCCGACTCACACCATCTTGATGTTCCTGTTTTGTACACAAACAGCGTCGCGCTGTCAAGCGCCTCGGAGCCTTCGCCCGCAAACAGCGTTACCCTCGCGCAACGATCTGCCCCGCCGCGGGCCGTCCCATCGAAAGCCTGACGACATGACCATCTCCCGCCGCCACGTCGAGAACGGCGGCCTCCTCCTCTTCCTCGCGATCGCCACGATCGCGCTGCTGCTCGTCGTCTCGGGCTTCGTCGGCGCCTTGCTGTCCGCGCTGCTGGTGGCGCTGTTGTTCCAGCCGCTGTTCCAGCGGCTGCTGGCGCGGTGGCCCGACCGGCGCAACATGGCCGCGGCGGTCACCATGCTCATCATCACCGTCGCGGTCGTCATCCCCGCGCTGGTCATCGCCAGCATGGTCGTGGACCAGGCCGCGGGCGTCTACGTCCAGATGCGCAGCGGACAGGTCGATGTCGCGCAATATTTCCGCCAGGTCCACGATGCGCTGCCCGACCGGATGCAGCGGCTGCTCGACAGTTCGGGGTTCAACACGTTCGAGCGCGTGCAGGCCAAACTGTCCGAGGCGGTCGGCAACAGCGTCAGCCTGATCGCGCGGCAGGCGCTGTCGATCGGCGCCAACGCCGCCGCCTTCCTGCTGGCGTTCGGCGTCGCGCTGTACGTCAGCTTCTTCCTGTTGCGCGACGGCGAGCAGCTCGGCCCCGCGGTCGTCCGCGCGCTGCCGCTGGAACGCCCGGTGGCGGAGCGGCTGGCGGACAAGTTCGTCGCGGTCGTCCGCGCCACGATCAAGGGCTCGGGCGTCGTCGCGCTGGTACAGGGCGCATTGGGCGCGATCACCTTCGCCATCGTCGGCCTGCCCGCCGCGATGCTGTGGGGCCTGCTGATGGCGATCGCCGCATTGCTCCCTGCGGTCGGTCCCGCGATCGTGTGGGCGCCCGTCGCGGTCTACCTGCTGGCGACCGGCGCGATCTGGCAGGCGGTGGTGGTCGTCGCCTCGGGCGTGCTGGTCATCGGCCTCGCCGACAACATCCTGCGCCCGATCCTGGTCGGTCGCGACACCGGCATCCCCGACTGGCTGGTGCTGGTGACGACGCTGGGCGGCATCGAACTGGTCGGCCTCGCCGGCATCGTCGTCGGCCCGCTGGCAGGCGCGCTGTTCATCACCGGGTGGCAGATATTGACGGAGCAGCGGGAGGGGGCGGCGAACCCGCCGTCAAGCGATCCCGGCTGACACGGGCGACCGGAAGATCACGGTGCCATCATCGGAAAGGCCGCCTCGCTAGCCGCCCCTTTCGTCGCGGGTCCATCGCCACGACCCGCGACGACATCCTCAAACCCCCGCCAGCAACCCCTCGCGCGCGATCTTCTCCCGCCACACCAGCGGCGCGAGCTGGTGGACGTTCTGCCCGTCCGCATCCACCGCCACGGTGACCGGGAAGTCCGCGACCTCGAACTCGTAGATCGCCTCCATCCCCAGGTCCGCGAAGCCCACCACCTTCGATCCCTTGATCGCGCGCGCGACGAGGTATGCCGCGCCGCCAACCGCCATCAGGTACGCCGACTTGGCGTCGGCGATCGCCGCGGTCGCCGCCGGGCCGCGCTCCGCCTTGCCCACCATGGCCAGCAAGCCCTGGTCGAGCATCAGCCGCGTGAACTTGTCCATCCGCGTCGCCGTCGTCGGCCCCGCGGGCCCCACCACTTCCTCGCCCACCGGATCGACCGGCCCCACGTAATAGATCACGCGCCCGCGGAACGACACGGGCAGCTCCTCGCCCGCCGCCACCATGTCCGCGATCCGCTTGTGCGCCGCGTCGCGGCCCGTCAGCATCCTGCCGTTCAGCAGCAGCCGGTCGCCATGCTTCCACGTCGCGACGACATCGGGCGTCAGCGTGTCGAGGTCGACGCGGATCGCCGCCTTGTCCGGCGTCCAGTTCACGTCGGGCCATTCGTCCAGCTTCGGCGGCTCCAGGAACACCGGCCCCGATCCGTCCAGCGTGAAATGCGCGTGGCGCGTGGCGGCGCAATTGGGGATCATCGCGACCGGCTTGGACGCGGCATGCGTCGGCCAGTCCGCGATCTTGACGTCCAGGATGGTGCTGAGGCCGCCCAGCCCCTGCGCCCCGATGCCCAGCGCGTTGACCTTGTCGAACAATTCGATGCGCAGCGCCTCGATATCGTTCTTCGGCCCGCGCGCCTTCAGCTGCGCCATGTCGATCTGGCCCATCAGGCTTTCCTTGGCGAGCAGCATCGCCTTCTCCGCGGTGCCGCCGATGCCGATCCCCAGCATCCCGGGCGGACACCACCCCGCCCCCATCTGCGGCAACATCTCCAGCACCCAGTCGACGATCGAGTCGCTGGGGTTCATCATCTTGAATTTACTCTTGTTTTCCGAACCACCCCCCTTGGCGGCGACGTCGATGTGCACCTTGTCGCCCGGCACCATCTCGACGTGCAGCACGCTGGGCGTATTGTCGCGCGTGTTGCGCCGCGTGAACGCGGGATCGGCCAGGATGGAGGCGCGCAGCTTGTTCTCCGGATGCAGGTACGCACGCCGCACGCCCTCGTCGACGACCTCCTGCAACGACCGTGCGCTGTCCAGGAGGCATTGCTGCCCCCATTTCACGAACACCGTCACGATGCCCGTGTCCTGGCAGATCGGGCGATGCCCCTCCGCGCACATGCGGCTGTTGGTCAGGATCTGCGCGATCGCGTCCTTCGCCGCCGGGCTTTGCTCCGCGTCATAGGCGTCGCCCAGCGCGCGGATGTAATCCCTCGGATGGAAATAGGAGATGTACTGGAGCGCGTCGGCCACGCTCTCGATCAGGTCGGTTTCGCGGATCAGGGTCGTCATGCGTCGCGCATGTACGGCCACCGCGCGCGGTGGGCAACGCGTTCGATGCGGACGGCATTCGCAGGCCGGTGGGACCTAAGCGATTTGGCAACCATCGTCGCGCTAGGAGGCTGTATGAGCGACGTTTTCCCAGCCGCCTCCGCGCCGGGACGCATCGGCCTGCGCATGGCGCTGGGCCTTGCGCCGACGCGCGACGACGCGGTCGCGGACGATCGCGAGGGCGCGCTGGCCGCGGCGGCGCCGCTGTGGCCGCTGGTGACGATCGTGGTCGTCGCGCTGCCGCTGCTGCTCGATGCCGCGGCGATCAGGGAACAGCGCTGGTGGCTTGCCGCCGCGATCGCGGTGGCGGGCGTCGCGGGGGCCGGCTTCGCGCTGGCGGGCTGGTTCCTGCTGAAAGGTCCCGGGCGGCGGCGCATGCGCGGCCATGCTCGGGTCGCGTGCCTGTCCGCCTGCACCGCCGGGATCGCGATCGTGCTGGTCGTGCTGGCGGCCGACGGCGCCGCGCTGGGCACGGCGGCGTTCCGCCTGGCCGCGGCGACCGCCGCGACGGGCGTCCTGCTCGTCACCGCGGGTGCGATCGGATCGCTGCGCGGCCCGGCCGTCGCCTTCGCGGTCGGCCTGGTCGCCGCGACGCTGGCCACCGCGGGTCCCGGGATCGCCGCCGTCGTGACCGGTGCGGTCGCGCTGGCCTTCGTCGCGGTCACCGTCCGCGTCGGGCGACAGCGCGTCGCCGCGCTGGGCGCGGTCCATGCCGCCCGCACCGCGGAACAGCGCGCGACCTGGCTGGTCACCGAATATGAAACGCACGGCCCCGGCTGGTTCTGGCAGACCGATCGCGACGGGCGCATCGCCTATCTGTCGGACAAGGTGGCGCGCGAGTTCGCGGCCTTCGGCGTGTCCGCCGCGGGCGAATCGCTGACGGCCCTGTTCCGGCTCGACGCCGCCGCGACCGGAACCGCGCGCACGCTCGCCTTCCACCTGTCGTCGCGCACCTCGTTCGCCGATTACCCCGTCTGCCCCGCCGCGCCCGGTGGGGGCGAGCGGTGGTGGTCGATCTCCGGCCGTCCGCTGCTCGACGCCGACGGCCGCTTCCAGGGGTTCGTCGGCTCCGGTTCGGACCTGACGCAGAAACGCCGGGCGGAGGCGGAGATCGCGCGGCTGGCGCTGTTCGACAGCCTGACCGGCCTCGCCAATCGGCAGCGGATGCGCCACTCGCTGGACCAGATCCTGTCGCCGCAATCGGGGCAGGGCACGACCGGCCTGCTCCTCCTCGACCTCGACCGGTTCAAGGCGGTGAACGATACCCAGGGGCACCAGGTCGGCGACGAGCTGCTGAAGCAGGTCGCGTCCCGGCTGCAACGCACCGTCGGCGATTCCGGACTGGTCGGCCGGCTCGGCGGCGACGAGTTCGAGGTGGTCGTCCCGCGGGAGGGGGACCCCGATCGGCTGGGCGCGCTGGCGGACGCGATCATCGCCGCTTTGTCGGAACCCTATTCGATCGACGACGTCACGCTGTCGATCGGCTGTTCGATCGGGATCGCCATCGCGCCGCTGCACGGCGATACGCCCGAGGTACTGGTGCGCAACGCCGATTTGGCGCTCTACGCCGCGAAGGCGGACGGGCGCGGGGTCCACCGCTTCTATCGCGACGCGTTGCTCGAAGGGGCGCAGAACCGGAAGCGGCTGGAGGACGACCTGCGCCATGCGCTGAAATCGGACCAATTGTATCTCGCCTATCAACCCGTGGTGTCCACCGCGGACGAACGGATCGTCGGCTACGAGGCGCTGCTGCGCTGGGACCACCCGGAACGCGGGCCGATCAGCCCGGCGGAATTCGTACCCGTGGCGGAGGAATGCGGCCTGATCGAGCCGATCGGCGAATGGGTCCTGCGCACCGCGGTGGCGCAGGCCGCGACATGGCCCGGCGGCGTGCGCGTGGCGGTGAACGTCTCGCCGATCCAGTTCGCCAATGCCGCTTTGCCCGGCATCGTCACCAGCGCGATCGCGGCCGCGGGGCTCGCGCCCGACCGGCTGGAACTGGAGATAACCGAAGGCGTGTTCCTGAACGAGGATGCGTCGTCGGACCGCATGTTCCGCGCGCTCAAGGGCATCGGCGTGCGGCTGGCGCTCGACGATTTCGGCACCGGCTATTCGTCGCTCGGCTATCTGAAGAAGGCGCCGTTCGACAAGATCAAGATCGACCAGTCGTTCGTCCGCGGCGCGATCCAGCCGGGCAATCGCAACGCCGCGATCATCAAGGCGATCGTGAACCTGGCCGACACGCTCGGCATGGAAACCACCGCGGAAGGCGTCGAGCAGCAGGACGAGATCGCGCTGATCCGCGACCTGGGGTGCAGCCATATCCAGGGGTTCGTCTACGGTCGCCCGCAACGCTCGGACACCGTGCGCGACCAGCTGGCGCGCGCCGGCGGCGCCGCCGAACCGGTCGGTTTCAAGACCAGCCGCGCCGATCGCCAGTTGATGCTGCGCGCCGCCCGGCTGCAACTGGGCGAGGAAAGCGCCGAGGTCCGCGTCCGCGACCTGTCGGTCACCGGCGTCATGGTCGACGGCGTGGAATTCCCGGCGGAGGCGATCGGCTACCCCGTCACGATCGAACTGATCGAGGGCGAACCCTCGGCCGCCACGATCCGCTGGGCGGAGGACGGCCGCGCCGGCATCGCCTTCGACCACCCGTTCGACCTGGCCCGCTTCAACCAGCCGGTGCGCCGCGCCGCCTGACCCGCGCGCCCTCTCCCCGCGCCGCTTCTCCCCGCCTCCCCCCACCCGCCCAGCCGGTGCCGCGCCGCGTGCGACGAAGGTCGGCCGGCGCACGTCCCGAAACGGGGCATCGTTAACGACTCCCACACCACAATCCGTTAGTCGGACGGTCGGGTCCGGGGTGGGAGTTTTGCGGTCATGAGCGTTCTGGGGTTTGCCGACGGCACGACCCGAATCGGGGCGGCGCTGGCGCGCTATCGCACCGCGATCGTCACCGTCGCGGTGCTCAGCGCGATCCTGAACGTGCTGGTCCTGGCGGGCTCCATCTACATGATGCTCGTGTACGATTCGGTGCTGCCCAGCCACAGCCTGCCGACGCTGTTCAGCCTGCTGGCGATGGTCGCGGTCGTATACGTGTTCCAGGGCGTGTTCGACGCGATGCGCACGCGCATCCTGACCGACGTCGGCAGCGCGCTGGACCAGGAACTGGCGCCGGAGGTGCAGCGGATGATGAGCGCCGCCGCATTGAAGGGCCATCGCGCGGGCGGCGACGGCATGACGCCGATGCGCGACCTGGACCAGATCCGATCCTTCATGTCCTCCGGCGGTCCCGCCGCGCTGCTCGACCTGCCGTGGATCCTGTTCTTCCTCGCCATCCTGACGATGCTCCACATCTGGCTCGGCGTGACCGCGCTGGCGGGCGCGATCGTCATGATCGGCTTCACCTTCCTGACCGAACGCGCGACGAAGAAGCCCTCGCGCCTCGTCGGACAGATCGTCGCCTGGCGGTCGGGCATGGCGGAAAGCAACCTGCGCCATGCCGAGGTGCTGACCGCATTAGGGATGCAGCGGCGGATGCGCGACCGCTGGGTAGCGGTGAACCAGCATCACCTCGCCGCGCAGGACCGCCTGTCGCGCGCGGTGGGCAGCATCGGCGGCGCCAGCCGCATCTTCCGCCTGTTCCTGCAATCGCTGATCCTGACCGTCGGCGCCTTGCTGGTCATCGACGGGAAGGCGTCGGGCGGCGTCATCTTCGCCTCCTCCATCCTGTCCGGCCGCGCGCTCGCGCCGATCGACACCGCCATCGCGAACTGGAAGGGCTTCACCGCCGCCCGGACCGGCTGGCATCGCCTCAATTCCATGTTCACCCATCTGCCCGCGCCCGCGGACGGCAACGTCGTCCTGCCCGCGCCGACGCGCGAGCTTTCGGTCGATCAACTCGCCATCGCGCCCCCGGGGGTGGAGCGGGTGACCGCGCAGGGCCTGACGTTCCGGCTGGCGGCGGGCGAGGCGATGGGCGTGATCGGGCCGAGCGCGGCGGGCAAGACCTCGCTCGCGCGCGCGCTGATCGGCGTGTGGCCGGCGGTGCGCGGCACGATCCGCCTCGACGGTGCGACCCCCGATCAATGGGATGCGGACGCGTTCGGCGCCTTCCTGGGCTACCTGCCGCAGACGGTCGAGCTGCTCGAGGGCACCGTGGCGCAGAACATCGCCCGCTTCGACGATGGCGCGACCTCGGACGAGGTCATCGCCGCCGCCACCGCCGCGGGCGTCCACGACATGATCGTGAAGCTGCCGGGCGGCTACGACACGCCGGTCGGTGCGGAGGGCGCGCAGCTGTCGGCCGGGCAGCGCCAGCGCATCGGCCTTGCCCGCGCGCTGTTCCGCGATCCCTTCGTCGTCCTGCTCGACGAACCCAATTCCAACCTCGACGCCGCGGGCGAGGATGCGCTGGCCGCCGCCATCGCCGGTGTGCGCGGACGCGGCGGCATCGCGATCGTCATCGCGCACCGCCCCTCCGCACTGGCGCAGGTCAGCCACGTATTGTTCATGCGCGACGGCCGGATGGAGGCGTTCGGCCCGCGCGACGAGGTCATGAGCCGCATCATGAAGCCCCCAACGCCTCTCAATGCCCCCCTCGATGCCCCGACTCGCCGCGGCCCGCAGGCCGTTTCCGGCGTGGAGAATGCCGCGTGACCGCCACCACCCTTCCCGCCGCCGCGACCCTGGGCGATCGCCAAATCATGGCCTTCGATCCCAATGCGCAGATGCGCGGCCGCCTCCGCCTGTCGCTGTCGCTGATCGCGGTCCTGGTCCTGGGCATCGGGCTGCTGATGGTGGTCGTGCCGATCGGCGGCGCGGTGATCGCGGGCGGGCAGGTCGGCGCCGAATCGCGCGTGAAGCGGATCGCGCATCCCGCCGGCGGGATCGTCACCGAATTGTACGTGGCCAACGGCGATCATGTGAAGAAGGGCGACGTGCTGATGCGCCTCGACGACAGCGTCACGGGCGTGCAGTCCGAACTGTCGTCGCTGTCGGTCGATCAATTGCTGGCGCAGCGCGCCCGGCTGGAGGCGGAACGCCTCGGCACGCCGTCCATCGCCTTTCCCGCGCAGCTGACGCAGCGCCGCGACGCGGGCGCGGTGAAGGCGATGGCGGACGAGGAGAAGCTGTTCCGCATCCGCCGCGCGGAGGCCGGCGGCATGCGGGGACAGATCGCCGCCCGCAACGCGCAATACCGCAAGCAGATCGAGGGGTATGAGGCGCAGATCGTCGCGCTCAACCGCCAGACCGCGTTGATCGAACCCGAACGCCGCGGCGTGAAGGAATTGTGGGACAAGGGGCTGGTGACGATCGGCCGCCTGAACCAGCTGGAACGCACCGGCGCCGACCTTCAGGGTACGATCGCATCCTTGCGCGCGCAGATCGCGCAGACGCAGGCGCGGATCACCGAATCGAACGAGCAACTGCTCCAGATGAACGACACCCGCCGCGCCGACGCGGGGGCGCAGCTGGCGACGGTGAACGGCACGCTGAACCAGGAACAGGTGCGCAGCGCCACCGCCGCCGACGCGCACGACCGCAACGTCATCCGCGCGCCTTATTCGGGCACGGTGGACAAGGTCGCCTTCGCCGCGATCGGGGAAGTCGTGCGCCCGGCCGAAACGATCATGGAAATCGTCCCCGACCGCGACCGCATGATCGTGGAAGGCGTGGTCAGCCCCGCCGACATCGATCAGGTCCGCGAGGGGCAGGAGGCGCGCATCCGCTTCTCCGCCTTCAGCTCGCCCTCGACGCCCGAGATCCACGGCCGCGTCACGGTCGTCGCGCCCGAACGCACGACGGATCAGGCCACGCGCCAGAGCTTCTACGCCGTCCGCATCGCGATCGACCAGCGCGACCTGGCGCGCAATCCCGAGATGAAATTGCGCCCGGGGATGCCGGCGGAGGTGTTCATCCAGACCGGCAGCCGATCGATGCTGGGCTACATCACGAAGCCGCTGCGCGACCAGTTCGCGCGTGCCTTCCGCGACAATTGAGGAACCGTCCCGTGAAATCCATCACGCCGTTCGCCGCGATCCTGCTCGCGTCCACCGCTTCGGCGCAGGTTGCGCGCCCGGATGCCAGCACCGCCGCCGCCGCCGCCGCGGTCGCACCGCAGGGAACGGCGGCGCCCGCGCTGACCGTCGCGCGCGGCACGACGGCACGCGCGGATCGCCCCGTCCTGGCCTATCTCCCCGCGGAGGACGATTTCGGCGTCACCCACGGCGGCCCCGCCCCCGCCGTGACCTCGCTGCCCGAGGCGCTGGCGCTCGCCTATCGCGGCAACCCGCGCCTGCTGGCCGCGCGCGCCGACGCGCGCTCCGCCGATTATCGCTACCCCGCCGCCCGGTCGCAGTTCGGCCCGACCCTGAACGTCAGCGGCGCGTACAATTTCAACCGCAACCGGACCGAGGTGCTGCCGGGCCGGTGGCTCGGCGCGCAGGGCTTCACGTCCACCGCGGGCGCGATACTGAACCAGCCCGTGCTGACCTTCGGCCGCAACAGCGCCGCCGCGGCGGGCGCGCTGGCCGAATCGCGCTTCGCCCGCGACTCGCTGCGCGTGACGGAGGCGGAGGTGATGCTGTCCGTCGTCGGCGCCTATGTCCGGCTGCAACGCGACGCCAATGCGGTCACGATCGCGCGCCAGAACCTGGAACTGCTCGACCGCCAGTATCGCGACAATGCGGAGCGGTTCCGCGTCCGCGACATCACGTCCAGCGACCTGCAACAGATCGAGACCCGCGTCGCCTTCGGCCGCGCGCAGGTCACCAACGCGCTGGGCCAGCTCGGCAGCGCGCAGGGCGCGTTCCTGCGCGACGTCGGTGCCCGCCCCGGCGCCCTTGCCGCCCCCGCCGCGATCGACGTGAAGGTCGCCTCGCTCGACCAGGCGCTGTCGGTGGCGGAGGTCAACGCCCCCCTGATCCGCGCCGCGCAGGCGCGCGAGAAGACATCGCGCGCCGCGCTGGAGGCCGCGAAGGCCGAATCGCGCCCGCGCCTCGACCTGCAAGGCACCGCCGACTACGGCAGCGTGTCGCAATATGACGACCGGCTGCGCACGACGCAGATCGTCGGCCGCGCCGTCCTGACCCAGCCGCTGATCGATTCCGGCCTGCGCAACGCCCGCCGGAACGAGGCGGCGCAGGCGAACCAGGCCGACTGGCGCCTGATCGACGACGCGGTCCGCACCACGCACCAGTCGGTGAACGAGGCGTGGAACGTCCTGACCTCCGCGCGCGCCTCGCTCGATCAATATGCCGCCGCGGTCGACGCGGCGCAGCGCGCCTACGACGGCGCGCAGTTGCAGCAGCGCGCGGGCGACCGCACCACGCTGGACGTGCTCGATCTCGCGCGCGACCTGCTCAACATCCGCCTCAGCTACAACGCCGCGGTCGCCGACGAATATGTCGCGCGCGCCGCCTTGCTGGCGGCGATGGGGCAGCTGGAGGCGCCGCTGCTGATCCCGGGCATCGCCGGCTACGACGCCGACGCGCATTTCGCGCGTGTGCGCGGCAAGGGCGACATCCCGCTGCTGACCCCCGCGCTCGCCGGGCTGGACGGCGCGCTGAACCGCGACACGACGCGCGACCGCCCGGTCCGCGATCCCGCCGCGCTCGACGCGGTCGCCGCCCCCGTGCCGTTGCAGGCACCGCGTTAACCCTGCCGCTTCACGCGTCCTTTACCGGACCTGCGCGATACTGGCGGCTGGAGGTAGTTGATGGCCCAGGCAGCACGATCGTACGAACAGGCTGAATCGCCCGCTTATGCGGTGACGCTGCCTCCCGCCGCGGCGGTGGTGCCGGTCGGCGACTCGCCGATCGAATGGTCCGCCTCCCCCGCGCGCGCGCTCCACGAACAATTGATGCGATCGTTCGCCGCCCCCGCCCCCGTCCGCCCGGACCGACTGCCGGTCGGCGCCCGCCTAGGGATCATCGGCGTCGCGACGCTGGTGCCGTGGATAGCGATCCTCGGCGGCTGGGCGCTGCTCGCCTAGGCCTGCCTGTGCCCCCGCGACGGCGGGGACGATCGCGAAGCACGGGCGGGCCGATACGAACACGCCGTCACCCCGGACGTGTTCCGGGATCCATCGTGCCACGAGGTCGGCGGCTTCTGCTCTCGCAGCGCGATGGGCTGCGACGTCGGTCCCTCCTTCGCCACGGCGCATCATCGTTCCTATTTTGTTCTGTCCTACATCCCCCCTTCCGGCATAGGTGCTGCGTCCTTCCCTGATGGAGAAAGGACCGACCGATGCCGATCGACAATTTCGCGACCTTCGCCACCGCCCCGAACGATCCCGCCCGCGATGCGGTGGCCGTGACGCCCAGCGACGTCGTCGCGCTTCCGGTCGTGCCGCGCGCGCTGTACGTCGGCACCGGCGGCACCCTGGTGGTCCGCTGCATCGATTCGGTCGCCGACGTCACGCTGAAGAACGTCGCCGCGGGCCAGATCCTCGACCTGCGCGTCGGCCACGTCCGCGCCACCGGCACGACCGCCGCCGACATCGTGGCGCTCGCCTGATGCGCGGCGCCGCCTTCGGACTGGCGCTGCGTCCGCGACCGCGCCCGACGGGCATCGCCCCCGTCGCCCCCGTCACCGCGATCGATGCCGACGGGTGGTCCGCGCAATGGGCCGAAGCGCCCCCGCCCGTCTTCGCCCCCGACACCGCGCCGCAGACGATCGCGGTCGCGCGCGCGGGCTTCGACGCCGCGGCCCGGCCGACCGTCCACGTCGACGCGCGCGTCTTCACGCGGCGGCGGCGACTGGCCTATCCCGCCCATGCGGACGATACCCCGGCCACGGTGGCGCTGGACGATTACGTCTACGCCACCGACGCGATTCCGGGCGTCGCCAACAATTCGGTGGAAACCAGTCCGAAACCCGTCGCGGCCTGGGCGATGCCGCATCGCCGCGTCGTGGCGGACGCGATCGAGCTGGAGGCGGTGGCCTTCCACCGCAATGCCCGTGCCGGCCGGATGGTGGCGGCGGTCCGCTTCCTCGCGACCGACGGAACGACGACGGTGTCGCAGGTCGTCGCCGCCACCACGCTGTCGACGCGCGCGGGCGACCAGCAGCCGCTGCCGGTCTTCGCCTGCACGCTCGACGTCGCGGCGCTGGCACCGGGCCTGGTGACCGTCGATGCGGAAGTGTATCCGTGGATCGGCGGCGCCGCCTCGGTCCTGCGCAGCGCGGATCAGGGCGCGGCGCGCGATTTCTCGCCGCGCTATTTCCTGAAGAACGCCGCCCTCGCGGCCGCGCCGCCGCTGGCCTATGTCGCGACGACGGGAAACGACGCGACCGGCGTGGTGTCGACGACCGCCGCGACCGCCGCCGCCGCGCCCTTCGCCAGCGTGAAGGGCGCGATCGACGCCGTCCATGCCGCTCATGCGGCCACCACCGGCGTCGACGGCGCGATCGTGCGGATCGGTGCGGGGACGTTCGTCCTGGCCGGCGCGACGGCGGCGCGGACGCAGCGGGTCGCGGCGCTGACGATCGAGCGCGATCCCGCCGTCGCGCGCGGCAGCGCGATCGTGACCTGGGGGGCGGCGGCCTTCGCCCCGCGCCTGTCGGCGGGACTGACCGCCCCGGTCGCGACCGGATGCCTGCGCTTCCGCGACCTGACCGTCCAGCGGACCGGCAGCGCATTTCTTCAAGGCGAGACGGCGGCGCGGCTGGACATCCATTGGGAGGATGTCGCGCTCGATAACAATGCGGTGTCGGGAAGCTGGCTGACGCGGTCGGACAATTGGTTCTTCGGCGCGGTGATCGCGAACATGGCGGGGACCACGCTGGGCGCGGGCGCCAACGGGGAACAACGGCTGCTGCGCGGGGTCGCCACCGACCTCGCGGATGCGGCATGGGAAAACTGGGTCACGCTCGCCTGCGCGCTGACGCGGCCCGGCAACGGCACGGTGCGCGATCCGTCGAAGGGGGCGATCGCGTTCCAGAACCGCTTCCTCAATCCCAATCCGGCGAACAGCCCGCTGACGGTGACCGCCGCCGCGGCCGGGGACACGATCACGGGCTTCTGGGCGGTGCAGAACCTGATCGAGGTCCTCCGCGCGACGGCGGGGCCGATGATCCGCATCTCGTCCGACGGCCCGGTGCACGGCCATACCGACCATTGCGGCCTGGCGCACAACACCGTCACCGGTCACGGATCGGCGGGGCGGTACAACGTCTTCTACGACAACAACACCAACGGAACCCGCCGCAACCACCGTCGCATGTGGCACCACGGCGACCTGGCGTCGCAGTTGAACGTGAAGGGCGACGTGGACATCGCGGACGCGGCGGCGACGGGGCACATGGCGTATCAGCACGGCGTCGGCTGCCGCGGCAACTTCACGCAATTCCGCACCAATTCCGCGGGCCTGCATCTGGAAAGCCAGGCCTATGCCGGCGCGCGCAGCGTGATCGGCGCCAGCGCGACCACGCGCAACGACCCCGGCTTCGTCGATTATCGCGCCGCCACCGCGGCGGGGAACGGGGCCGGCGGCGGCGATTATCGCCTGCTGCCGGGCGGCGCCGCGCGCGGGCTGCTGCGCGAAGCGGTCCTCGGCCACGACCTGGCCGGGGGCGTCCGTCCCGCGGGCGGGGACCATGCCGCGGGGGCCTATACGTGACGAACGGCGCCGCGGATGCGGTCCGACGCATTCGCGGCGCTGGCCTTCGCGCGCGCGGAAGTGCAAAGGGGTTGGAAAGAATCATGCGATTATAGGGGAGGGCCGGAAGCAACGCGGCGGTCCACCCACGACGGGTCGGGCACCCGAGGGGAGAACGCAACGCCATGTCCGCCACCGCGCATCGGAACGACGCCCGTGCTCCAGGTTCCCGTTAACCCAGGCGGCGGAACGGCGCCTCCGGCCGCCGGCGCCTCGCTCCAGATCCGCGAAGGACGCCGCGTGGCGTGGGACAAGCAGCGCATCCGCGTGCTGCTGTACCTGGGCCTACTGCTCTGCGACATCGCCGCGATCCGCGCCGGTTTCGCGATCGGCCGCTCGGTCCGCAACTGGGAATGGCTGGCCCCGAACGGGGTGGAGCTTGGCTGGCTGATCCTGCCGATCCACATCCTGGTCGGCCTGCGCAACGGCGCCTATGCGCACGAAGCGCTGTTCAAGCGGTCCGAATCGCTGCGCCGCGCCTCCTCCGCCTTCCTGATCGCGACCAGTGCGATCGCGCTGCTGATCTTCTTCCAATACGCCGGGCCTCTGGTGTCGCGGATCGCGTTCGGCGTGGCGATCGTCAGCACCCTGTTCTTCATCATGCTGCTGCGCATGACCTTCTCGGTCCTGTTCGTGCAGCCGGTGCGCGGCGGGCTGATGGGCGAATTGCAGATCGTCGACGGCGTGGCGCCCGCGCCCGGCGCGCGGCACGTGTTCGATGCGCGCGCCGCCGGGGTGTCGCCCGATATCGACGATCCCGACATGCTGTCGCGGCTGGCGCTCCTGATCGAACCCTACGACCGCGTCGTCGTCGCGGCGACGGAGGAGCGCCGCCACGAATGGGCGCTGCTGATGAAGGCGTACAACGTCACCAGCGAGATCCAGCTGGATCAGGGCAGCCCGCTGGGCGCGATCGGCATCTCGCGCTTCCACGGTACCGATACCGTCGTGGTGGCGCGGGGGCCGATGTCGCTCGGCAACCGGCTGAAGAAACGCCTCATGGACCTGGCGATCGCGGGCGCCGCGGTGCTGGTCGCCGGCCCGCTGCTGCTGATCGTGGCGATCGCGATAAAGTGGGACAGTCCCGGCCCGGTCCTGTTCGCGCAGGTCCGCCTGGGGCGCGGCAACAAGCGGTTCCGCATCCTGAAGTTCCGCTCGATGCACGTGGCGAAGACGGATCACGACGGCAACCGCTCGGCGTCGAAGGACGACGACCGCATCACCCGCGTCGGCCGCATCATCCGCATGACCAGCATCGACGAACTGCCGCAATTGTTCAACGTGCTGAAGGGCGACATGAGCATCGTCGGCCCGCGCCCGCACGCGCTGGGCAGCCTGGCGGGCGACAAATTGTTCTGGCAGGTGTCGCAGAAATATTGGCTGCGCCACACGCTGAAGCCCGGCATCACCGGGCTGGCGCAGATCCGCGGCTTCCGCGGCGCGACGCACGAACAATCGGACCTGGAAAACAGGCTCCAGGCCGATCTGGAGTATATCAACGGCTGGCGCCTGTGGCGCGACGTCGCGATCATCTTCAACACGCTGAAGGTGATCGTCCACCCGAAGGCGTTCTGACGCGCCTCCCGGCGCTGGGGCTTTGCCGGCCCTCGCCCCCGCCCCGCCTCCCATTCACGATACTGACGTGGGAGGCGGGGCGGGGGCGAGGGCCGGCCAGGCATCATGCCCGTGAGGGCATCGGATCACCGCCCCGGCGTCGCCTCCGCCAGCGTGCGCAGGTAATCGACCAGCGCCGCCGGATCGGTCGTCGCCGACCGCGCCGGCCGTTCCCGCGCCGCGATCAGCGCGGCGGCGAATTGCGCGTCGGTGTCGGCGCGCTGGATCAGCCCGCGCTCCTCGAACGCGTCGACGATCTCGGACTGGTGGTCGTCGTAATGCTCCCCGCGCGCGAAGGCGCGCGGCACCGCGATGACCTGGCACCACGCGCGCAACGCGGTGATGAGCGATCCCGTGCCGCCGTGGCACACCACGATGCTCGCCCGCTCCAGCAGCGCCTTCACCTCGTCGAACGGCAATCCCTCGACCGATCGCACGCCGGGCATCGCGTGGCCGCCGTCGCCGTGCTGGACCACGATCTCCTCGGGGATCAACCCGTCGTCGCGCGCCTTCTCGACCAGCCGCACCAGCCGGTCGAACGGCAACGTCGCGCCCACGGTGGCGAACAGCAGCGGCGCCTTGGCGGGGGCGGCGCCCTCCTCGATGCGGAACGGATCGAACACCAGCGCGCCCGGCCACGCCGCGCCGCTTTCCGCCGATTGCGCGATGCGCACGTGCGCGAACCGCCCCGCCAGCTTCGCGAACGCGGACGGCGCGCGGAAGCGGGCGAACGAATCGACCAGCACCACCTTGGCGCCCCGCATCCGCGCGAAGATCATGACGAACAGCTGCGATCCCGCCCCCGTGGTGATGAACAGGTCGGGCGGGCGCCGCGCGATGATGCGCCACGACGCCACGATGCTGCGCCATGCACCCGACAGCATCGCGCCGCGATCCCCCAGCCGCGCCTGTCCCAGCGCGAAGTGCGGCACGAAATGGACCTCCTCCTCCGCCGCGATGGACCGGCCGAGCGCGGTGTCCTCGGTCACGATATAGTGCGGATAGTCCTGCCAGACCGGTTTCAGGTCCAGGATCTGGCGGACGTGGCCGCCGCCGGAGGCGGCCAGACAGATCAGGGGCTTGCGCGCCGACGGCATCGTGTATCCAATAGCTGGCGCGACGCGGGGGGCATCGCGGGGGGTTTCATGAAGTCTCAAGAATGCGTCCCTATCGCACAAGGCGTGAAACGTCTGTAATGACGCGTGCCGTCGATCAGCCATACTCTTTCAGGACATCCGCGATGAACCGTTCCGCCACGCTATTGCTCGCCTGTGTCGCCCTCGCCGCCTGCGGCAAGGGTGGCGACGCCGCCCCGGAGGGCCAGGTCGCCGCGACCGTGGACGGAAAGGAGATCACCGCGTCGGAGGTCCGCATGGAACTGGGCCAGGCGGGCGCGGACCCGCAGCTCGCCGCGCAGCAGCAGCCCGCCGCCCTGCGCGCCGTCGTCAACCGCAAGCTGCTGGCCGACGCCGCGGTCGACAAGGGCCTCGACAAGACGCCGGAGGGGGCGATGATGTTGCAGAAGGCGCGCGAACTGGCGCTGATCCAGATGCTGCAAGGCAGCATCGCGCGCGGCGTGCCGAAGGTCGGGCCCGGGCAGGCCACCGACTATGTCCGCGACAATCCGCAACTGTTCGCACAGCGCCGCGTGATCCTGCTCGACCAGATCCAGGCGCCGCAGGTGCCGCCCGCGATCCTGAAGCAGATGGCGCCGATCGAGACGATGGAGGGGATCGTCGCGCTGCTGGAGGCGAACAAGATCCCGTTCCGCCGCGGCAACGGCGCGATCGACCCGTTGCAGATCGATCCCAAGGCGCTGAAGTCGATCACCGACCTTGGCGAGGGCAAGGTGTTCGTGACGCCGGGGCCGCAGGGGATCCAGATCGGGCGCATCACCGGCTACAAGGACGCGCCGCTGACGGGCGAGGAGGCGCAGCGCGCCGCGCTGGCCGTGCTGGGCCAGCAGCAGACCGTGGGTCAGGTGCGGTCGCAGTTCGACACGATCATCAAGGACGGGCAGAAGGACGTGAAGATCAACGCCGCCTACGAACCCAAGGGCGGCAAGCCGACGAAGACGCCCGCCCCCGCCGACGCCGCCAAATAGGCCGGTCGATCCGCGAAGCATCCGACGCCATGACCGTCACCGAACAGGTATCCGCCCCCCGGCGCGACGCCGTCCCGCCGCTCGTCCCTCCGGGCGACGACGCGGGCCGGCGCGCGCCGCCGGCCTCGCCCACCCTCGCGCGCGTGCTCGCCGGCGAATTGTGCAGCGGCTGCGGCCTGTGCGCGGGGGTGTCGGGCGGGGGCATCGAACTGGAAACGGTCGCGCCGGGCTACACCCGTCCGCGGCAGATCGCGCCGATCGACGCCGCGGCGGAGGCGACGATCGCGGCCGCCTGCCCGGGGGCGAAGGTGGCGCCGTGGGTGGGGCCGCAGGCCGCCGGCCGCCCCTGGGGCGATGCGCCGCACGTCGATCCCTATTGGGGTCCGTATCACAGCTGCGAGACCGGCCACGCCACCGATCCCGAGGTCCGCTTCGTCGGATCGTCGGGCGGGGTGGCCAGCGCGCTGCTGATCGCCGCGATCGAATCGGGCACGGTCGACGCCGCGCTGCACCTGATCGCCGATCCCGACCGGCCGACGCGCAACGTCCTGCACTGGTCGACCACGCGCGCGCAGGTGCTGGCGGGTGCCGGATCGCGCTATGCCGCCTCGTCCCCACTGGCGCAGATCGACGCCGCCTTGGCGAGCGGGCGCCGCTTCGCCTTCGTGGGCAAGCCGTGCGACGTATCCGCCTTGCGCCAGCTGGCGACGCGCGATCCGCGCGTGGACGCGCTGATCCCGCTGAAGATCGCCTTCTTCTGCGGCGGCATCCCCAGCCATGCGGGATCCGACCGGATCGTGCGCGCGATGGGGCTCGATCCCGCGGGCGTCGCGCGCTTCCGCTATCGCGGCCACGGCTGGCCCGGCACCGCGCGCGCCGACATGGCGGACGGCACGCACGGCGAGATGAGCTACGCCGACAGCTGGGGCGGCCACCTGTCGAAGGAAGTGCAGTTCCGCTGCAAGATCTGCCCCGATGCGATCGGCGGCGTCGCCGACGTCGCGGTGGCGGACGCGTGGTACGGCGACGACGCGGGCTATCCCAGTTTCGATGAGCAGGAGGGGCGCAGCCTGGTGATGGCGCGCACGCCCGCGGGCGTGGCGGCGGTGGCCGCGGCGCGCGACGGCGGCCGCATCGTCACCGCTCCCCTGCCGATAGGCGACATCATCCGGATGCAGCCGTCGCAGGCGAACCGGAAGCGGTTGATCGCCCCCCGCCTGGCCGCCTGCGCCGCATTGTTCCGCCCGCGGCCGGATGTGTCGGGGCTGAAGGTCCAGGACGCGTTCCGGCTGGGCCGCATGGGATATGCGTTCAAGCAATTCGTGGGCACCGCCCGGCGTATCATCATGGGGCGGCGATGAATTTCCGGCATTCCGCGGCGCTTCCTTCGGACCGGGGGATGGGATATGAGCGGGCTTTGGGGTTCGGGCGGAAACATATGATGGGTATCAGGACGTCCGCATGGACGGCGTCGCTGGCGACGCTGGCGGTGGCCGCGACGCCGGGCACCGCGTCGGCGCAGCCGCGGCGCGAGGCGATCACGCAGCTGGAGGCGTCGCTGGCCGTGCGCCACGACAGCAACGTCGCGCGATCGGATGCGCAACGCGCGCTCGAACGCAACCTGACGCGCGCGGATCAGCGCGCGACCCCGTCGCTGGACCTGATCGTGTCGCGCCCGCTGGGCCGCAACACCTTCACGATCAACGCCTCCGCCGGCTACGATTTCTACCGCCGCAACAAGCGGCTGAACCGCGAGCGGCTGTCGTTCGGCGGGGTGTCCAACCTGATGGCCGGTCCCGTGACGCTGGACCTGTCGGCGAACTTCGCCCGGCGGCAAAGCGACCCGGGCGACATCGTGCCGCTGCTGATCCCGGGCGCGGACAGCATCCGCAACACCGAGACGACGCAGGACTATAATGCGTCGGCGAAGTTCGGCACGTCGCCCTACGGGCTGAAGCCGATGGCCAGCTTCGGCTATTCGCGCGGCACCAATTCCAATGATCGCCGGTCGATCGCGAACTACGATTCCACCCGCTACGGCGGCGGCGTCGCCTATGATTCGCCCGCATTGGGGTCGTTCACCGCGCAATATCTGCGCAACCAGACCGATTACCCCGATCGCCCCGCCATCTTCACGCAGAGCGGGTTCACCACCGACCGCTTCGAACTGACCGGGAAGCGCGAACTGGGGGCGATCATCACGGCGTCGGCGGGCGTGTCCTGGATCAGCCTGAAGCCCGACGACGACGGCACCGAATCGTTCGACAGCGTCGGGTACAACGTGTCGATCACCGCGGTTCCGACGCCGGATCTTCAGGTCACGGGCAATTTCTCGCGCGACGTGTCCCCGTCGCTGGGGACCGACGCGCTGTACCAGGTCGGGAACAATTACTCGATCGGCGCCACCTATCAGCTGTCGCGCGCGCATTCCCTGTCGGTGCGCGGCGTGCTGGACGACCGCAACTATGCGGGCGCAGGCCGCGTGTTCGGCATCGCGTTAACCGAATCCGTTCAGCGTCAGGTCAGCGCCACCTGGGCTATAGACAGCGGTCGCCCGCTCAGCGTCGCCCTCGATGTCGGATATCAGGACCGCGAAGCCAACGGCACGTTCTTCGACTATAACAGCTTCTACGCCGGCATCCGAACCAGCGTGAGGATTTGATGGAGCCTATCGCAATCATGGTCCGCGTCCGCATGTTCACCCTTCCCGGCCTCGCCGCGACGTTGCTGTCGACCGCCGCCGTGGCGCAGCAGCCGCGCCCGACGGCGCCCGCCACCCCCGCCGCCGCCGCGCCCGCCGCGGTGCCCCCGGCGCCGCTCGCCGACGGCTATGTGCTGGGCACCGGCGACGTGGTGGAGGTGTCGGTGCTCGGCCGCGCCGAATTCGCCGCGCGCGTGCAGGTGCAGGCCGACGGCACGATCCAGCTGCCGTACTTGCGCTCGGTCCCGGCCGCGAACATGACCGTGCTCCAGCTGCGCGACGATATCCGCAAGCGGTTGCAGGCGGGCGGCTTCTACACCGATCCGGTCGTGGCGGTCACCGTCGCGACCTACACCAGCCGCTACGTCACGGTACTGGGGCAGGTCAGCCAGCCGGGCCTCGTGCCCGTCGACCGCGCCTATCGCGTGTCGGAAATCCTCGCCCGCGTGGGCGGGGCGCAGGCCAGCGCGGCGGACGCGATCCAGCTGCGACGCGCCGACGGATCGACCCTGTCCCTGCCGATCGCCACGATCGCCAGCGGCGGCCCGGATCAGGACCCGTACGTCACGCCCGGCGACAAGCTGTTCCTGCCGGAGGCGCCGATCTTCTACATCTCGGGCGCGATCAACGGCCAGGGCGCGTACAAGGTCGACAGGGAAATGACCGTGCGCAAGGCACTGGCCCGCGCCGGCGGCGTGACCGATCGCGGCTCGGACAAGAAGGTGAAGGTCTTCCGTAACGGTCAGGAGGTCAAGATCGGCCTCGACGAACCGATCATGGGCGGCGATTCGATCAAGGTCGGCGAGCGGTTCTTCTGATCGTGACGCGCAACACTGACGGGGTGACCCCATGAGCATCGCACAATTCTTCCGCATCCTGTGGGCACGCCGCTGGATCATCCTGGCGACGACGCTGAGCTGCTTCGTCGCGGCGGTGCTCGTCGCGCGCAGCTTCCCGCCGCGCTACCAGGCCAGCTCGCGCGTGATGCTGAACATGTTCAAGCCCGATCCGGTCACCGGCGAGGCGATCTCCTCCGGCTTCAGCCGCGCCTATGTGAAGACGCAGGGCGAGCTGATCCGCGACTATCGCATCTCGGGCCGGGTCGTGGACGACCTCGGCTGGATGGCCGATCCGGCGTTGCAGGCGGCCTATGCGCGGCGCGACCCGTCCGACACGCGCGACTTCCGCCGCTGGCTGGCGCAGCGCGTGTCCGACAACACCAGCACCGGCCTGGTCGATGCCAGCAACATCCTGGAAATCCAGTTCGTGTCCAACTCGCCCGAACAATCGGCGCGGATCGCGGACACCGTCCGGCAGGCGTATGTCGACCAGGCGCTCAGCTTCAAGCGCGACGATGCGGCGAACAATGCGGACTGGTTCCGCAAGCAGGCGTCGCGCATCCGCGCCGAACTGACCGCGGCCGAAGCGCGCAAGACCGCGTTCGAACGCTCCAACGGCATCGTGCTGGCGGAAAACGACACCGACACCGATTCGACCCGTCTCAACGCGCTCGCCTCGTCCTCGCCCGCGCCCGCCGCGGCACAGATCGCCGCCGCGCAGGCGACGGTCTCGCCGCAGCTGGAACAGGCCAATGCCGCGATCGCGAACGCGGAAAAGGTGCTGGGCCCCAACAATCCCGAACTGCTCGCGATGAAGCGTCAGCGTCAGGCGATCCTGTCCACGGTCGCGTCCGCGCAGCGGTCGGCGCCCGCCGTCGCCGCCGCGGGGCCGTCGATCACCAACCTGTATTCGGCGCAGCAGGCGAAGGTGCTGGCGCAGCGCGGCAAGGTGGCGGAGGCGCAGCAGCTGAGCGCCGACGTGCGCGTGCTGCGCGATCAATATGCCAAGACGTCGGCACGCGCCGCCGAATTGCAGCAGCAGGGCCAGTCGGACGAAACCGGCCTCGAACTGCTGGGCAGCGCGGTCGTCCCGACCTCGGCCGAATTCCCGAAATGGCCGCTCGTGATCTTCGGATCGCTGGGCCTGGGCTTCGCGCTGGGCCTGCTCGCGTCGCTGGTCGTCGAACTGCTCGGCCGTCGCGTGCGCAGCAGCGAGGATCTGGGCTTCCGCGACGTCCCGCTGCTGGGCGTGATGGGCAAGGCGAAGAGCGGGGCACGGGGCGGACGCGGCGGCAATTTCCTGGCGCGCCTGCTGCCGTTCCGCCGCACCGCGACCGAGGGGGGATATTAAGGCCATGGATACAGCGACCATCTCGCCCGAACCGGCGATCGCGACGCGCGCGTCCGCCGACGCGGGCGCCCGCTTCCGGCTGTCGACCGACCTGCACCTCCTGTCCGAACCGGCGGGCGTGCGCGCCGAATCGATCCGCGTCCTGCGCACCCACCTGATCGCGCAGCACCTGCGCGACGGGCGCCGCTCGCTCGCGGTCTGCGCCCCGGAGGAGGGCACGGGCTGTTCGTACGTGGCCGCCAATCTGGCGGTCGGCCTGGCGCAGACGGGCGTGAAGACGCTGCTGATCGACGGCAACATGCGTTCGCCGGGCCTGGAAGGGTTCTTCCAGCCCGCGGCCGCCGGCCCCGGCCTGTACGACTGCCTGTCGCGCGACGACCTGGCGGTACGTTCCGCCATCCACGAGGACGTGATCCCCGGCCTGTCGCTGCTGTTCGCGGGACAGGCCGCACCGGAGGCGCAGGAGCTGCTGGGCGGCGCCGGGTTCAAGGCGCTGATCGACGCCTGCGTCCGCGACTACGACCTCACGATCATCGACACGCCTCCCGCGAACACCTTCGCCGATGCGCGCCGCATCGCGTCGGTCATGCGCTACGCGATGGTCGTGGCGCAGCGGAACAAGAGCTACGTCCGCGACATGCGCACGCTGATCGAGGAACTGACCGCGGACCGCGTCCGCGTGGTCGGTTCGTACCTCAATGACATCTGACGCGCTTCCCGCGCGCGGCTGGCGGACCGCCGATCCGGGCAGCGCGCGCGGGGTCCTCGTCCGCCACTGGCCGTTGATCGCGGGCCTGCTGCTCCTGGCGATCCCGACGCTCGTCAACATCGGGAAGCAGACCTGGTCGACCGAGATGGGCGCGCACGGCCCGATCGTGCTCGCCACCGGCCTGTGGCTGTTCAGCTACAACAAGCTGCGCTTCGACGGCGCGGCCGGGGCCGGGCGCCTGTTGTGGGTCCCCCCCGCTCCTCTTCGCCTTCGCGCTGTACACGTTCGGCCGCGCCTACGACTTCATCAGCCTGGAGGCCGCGGGCCTGTACATCGTCTTCGCGGTGGTGCTGTACCTCCTGGCCGGATGGTCGGAATGGAAGCGCAACCTGTTCCCCCTGTTCTACATCGGCTTCGTCATCCCCCCGCCGGGCTGGGTGATCGACCGCATCACCGCCCCGCTCCAGACCTTCGTGTCCTTCGCCGCGGTCCATATCCTGACGCCGCTGGGCTATCCGATCTCGCGCGAGGGCGTGTCGCTGACCGTGGCGCAATATCAATTGCTGGTGGAGGATGCCTGCGCGGGCATGAACTCGCTCATGGGCCTGACCGCGATCAGCCTGTTCTACATCTACCTCATGCATCGCGCGTCGTGGCGCTATGCCGGGATGATGGTCGCGCTGATCGTGCCGATCGCGGTGTTCGTGAACATCCTGCGCGTCCTGGCGCTGATCCTCATCACCTATTATTTCGGCAACGCCGCGGCGCAGGGGTTCCTGCACGTCACGACGGGCCTGGTCCTCTTCACCCTGGCGATCGCGCTGATGTTCCTCGTCGACATGATGTTCCAGGCGATCGTGACCCGCCGTCGCGGCGCGGGGGCGGCGGCATGATCGGCCGGCGCGACCTGTTCGTCGGCGCGGGCTGCGCGGCGGCGCTGGGCGGGGCGGAATTCCTCCGCCCGCGCCGCACGCTGCGGCTGTTGCCGGAGGGCGAGGAGATGACCGGCGTCATCCCCGGCCGCTTCGCCGCCTGGTCGATCGGCGAGGGCGGCGACATCGTCATGCCCGAAACCCCGGGCAGCCTCGCCTCCCGCCTCTACAGCGACCGCGTCGCGCGCACGTACCGGCGGGACGCGCCGCAGGTCGACGACGTCATGCTTCTGGCCGCCTATGGCGCGGCGCAGAGCGACCTGCTCCAGCTCCACCGGCCGGAGGTATGCTATCCCGCCGTCGGCTTCACGATCGTCGACCGCCGGCTGGTGTCGCTCCCGCTCGCGACCGGGGTGACCGTTCCGGCGGTCCTGCTGTCGGCGCAGGCCGGATCGCGGACCGAGGACGTGGCCTATTGGACCCGCCTGGGCGAGGCGATGCCGCAGACCGCGGGCGACCAGCGCTGGGCACGGCTCGAATCGGCGATGGCGGGCTATGTCGGCGACGGCGTCCTGATCCGCGCCTCGATGGTGCGGCAGGGCGATACCCCCGGGTACGACACGCTCCAGCAGTTCCTGTCGCAGATGGTCCTGGGCACCGCGCCGCGCGATCGCCCCGCCCTGATCGGCAGCATGCGCGCGACGGCGCTGCAACGGGCATAACGCGCGCGGCGCCCCCGCCCGCAAATCATTTCGCACCCGCAGCAATCGGGCAGGGAACGGTGCCGTCCCGCATCGGTTGACCCGTCATGCTGGATCCGCTGCCGCACCGACCCGATCTCGACGCGCCCTCCGTCCCGACCGACGCGACGGTCAGCCTGTTCTTCGACCTTGACGGCACGTTGATCGATCTGGCCGCGCGGCCGGACGCGGTCGTCGTCTCCGCCGCGCTTCTCGCCGCGCTCGCCCGCCTTTCGGCGCGTCGTCCCGGCCGGGTCGCGATCCTCAGCGGCCGGTCGATCGCGCAGCTGGACGACCTGCTCGGCCCCTTCGCGCGGTCCGTCGCGGTCGCGGGCAGTCATGGCGCGGAGCGGCGCGCGCCCGCCGCGGCGGCGATCGCGGCCACCGTCCCGCCCGCGCTCGCCGCGGCCCACGCCGATCTCGCCGCCGTCGCGGACCGTCACGGCCTGCTGCTCGAACGCAAGTCGTTGGGCACCGCGCTCCATTTCCGCGATACGCCCGCTTTGGAGGGCGTGGCCGACGATGCGGCACGCGATGTCGCCCATCGCCACGGACTGGTGCTCCAGCGGGGTAAGATGATGGTCGAGGTCCGCGCCCCGGGGGACAAGGGCGCCGCGCTGACGGCGCTCCTCGCCACCCCCGCCATGGCCGGGACCCGGCCGCTGTTCTTCGGCGACGACGTGACCGACGAGGACGGGTTCGTCGCCGCCTACGATGCGGGCGGCGCGGGCGTGCTGGTCGGTCCGCCCCGCATCACCGCCGCGCGCCATCGCCTGCCCGATCCGGCAGCGGTGCGCGCGTGGATCGAACGCGCGGGGGGCGACGCATGAGCGGGATGAATCTGTGGCCGATCGGCAATTGCCAGGTGTCGGCGCTGGTCGACGATACCGGCCGGTTCGTGTGGGGCTGCGTGCCGCGCGTGGACGGCGACCCGGCCTTTTGCGCCCTGCTCGACCGCGACGATCCGGGTACCGGCTTCTGGTCGATCGAACTCGACGGCAACGTCCGCACGACGCAGCACTACCTGCGCAACACCGCGATCCTGGTGACACGGCACGAGGATGCGGGCGGGAACGCGGTGGAGGTGGTGGACTTCTGCCCCCGCTTCATGCGCGACGGCCGCGCCTATCGCCCCACCGCCTTCGCCCGCATCGTCCGCCCGGTATCGGGCAGCCCGCGGATCCGCGTCGTCGCGCGGGTCGCGACCGACTGGGGGAAGCCGACCGACACGACGCAGGGGTCGAACCACATCCGCTTCCTGATGCGCGACCAGACGTTGCGGCTGACCACAGACGCGCCGATCGACCACCTCCGGCTGGAGGATCATTTCCGCATCGAACGTCCGCTGCACTTCTTCCTCGGCCCCGACGAAAGCTTCGCGGGCCGCCTCGACGATACGATGTCGCAGATGCTGGAACGCACGGCGGAGGAATGGCGCCTGTGGGTCCGCGGCCTCGCGACCCCGCTGGAATGGCAGGACGTCGTCATCCGCGCCGCGATCACGCTGAAACTGTGCCAGCACGAACCGACCGGCGCGATCGTCGCCGCGCTGACGACCTCGCTACCCGAACATGCCGATTCGGGCCGCAACTGGGACTATCGCTACTGCTGGATCCGCGACGCCTATTACACGGTGCAGGCGCTCAACCGCCTCGGCGCGCTGGACGTGCTGGAAGGGTATCTGGGCTACCTGCGCAACATCGTCGACGCGTCGAAGGGCGGGCATATCCAGCCGCTGTACGGCGTCGGCGGGGAAGCGACGCTGACGGAGCGGGAGGCGGACACGTTGCCCGGCTATCGCGGCATGGGGCCGGTGCGCGTCGGCAACCAGGCGTATGAACAGGTGCAGCACGACGCCTACGGCCAGATCGTGCTGTCCAACGTGCAGGCGTTCTTCGACCACCGCCTGCTGCGCATGGCGACGGTGGCGGACTTCCATTCGCTGGAGGAGGTGGGCGAACGCGCATGGGCGACCTATGACAAGCCCGACGCCGGCCTGTGGGAATTGCGGACGAAGGCGCATGTCCACACCTATTCCGCCGCGATGTGCTGGGCCGCCTGCGACCGGCTCGGCAATGCGGCGCAGGTGCTGGGCCTCGCCGATCGCGCCGCCTTCTGGAACGACCGCGCCGCCACGATGCGCGCCGCGATCGAGGCCGCGGCGTGGCGCCCCGATACGCAGCGCATGTCCGCGACCTTCGGCGGCGACGATCTGGACGCCAGCATCATCCAGCTGCTCGACCTGCGCTTCCTGGCGCCGGAGGATCGCCGCTTCCGCTCGACCCTGTACGCGGTAGAGGAGGGCCTGCGCCGCGAAAGCTTCATGCTGCGCTACGCGACGGAGGATGATTTCGGCCTCCCCCACACCGCGTTCAACGTCTGCACCTTCTGGCTGATCGAGGCGCTGCACGCCACCGGTCGCACCAACGACGCGCGCGTGCTGTTCGAGGAGATGGTGTCGCGCCGCACCCCCGCGGGGCTGTTGTCGGAGGATATCGACCCGGCATCGGGCGAATTGTGGGGCAATTATCCGCAGACGTATTCGCTCGTCGGCCTCATCAACTGCGCGGTGATGCTCAGCCGTCCGTGGACCGCGGTGCGATGAGCCGCCTCGTCGTCATCTCCAACCGCGTCCAGCAGTTGAACCAGGGCGCCGGCGGCAACCAGGGCGGGCTGGCGGTGGCGTTGCTGGCGGCGCTGCGCGAACGCGGCGGCGTGTGGTTCGGGTGGAGCGGCGGGACGACCGAAACCTTCGACGGCGCCATCACCTACGAACGCGAAGGGCCGACGACGACCGCGGTGATCGACCTGGAAGACCAGGACATCGACGAATATTACAACGGCTTCGCGAACCGGACATTGTGGCCGCTGTTCCACTATCGCGTCGACCTGACCGAGTTCGAACGCGACTTCAACAGCGGCTATGCCCGCGTCAACCGCCGCTTCGCCGACACCGTCCGCCCGCTGATCGAGGACGAGGACGTGGTCTGGGTCCACGATTACCACCTGGTCCCGCTGGGGGAGGAACTGCGCACCCGCGGCGTCACCAACCGCATCGGCTTCTTCCTCCACATCCCCTGGCCGCCGACCGACCTGCTGGTATCGCTGCCCAGCCACCGCCGGCTGGTGGAGGCGCTGTTCGCCTACGACGTGGTGGGGTTCCAGACCGCCGACTGGCTGGAGAATTTCCGCCATTACGTCGTGACGCAACTGGGCGGCACGATCGGCAGCGACGGGCATGTCACCGTCGGCGACCGCACGATCCGCGCCATCCCCGCCCCGATCGGGATCGAGACCGCGGAGTTCGAGGCCGCCGCCGCGACGCAGGGCGCCATCTTCGCGCGCGACCGGATGTACATGTCCGCGACGGGGCGCAGCCTGATCGTCGGCGTCGACCGGCTCGACTATTCGAAGGGCCTGCCCGAACGGTTCGCGGGCTACGAACGCTTCCTCGCCTCGCACCCCGATCGCCGCGGCCTGGTGTACATGCTCCAGATCGCGCCGCCCAGCCGCGAGAAGGTGGATACGTATCAGGAGATCCGCGCCACGCTGGACGGCCTGTCGGGCCGCATCAACGGCGAATATGCCGACATCGACTGGACCCCTTTGCGCTACGTGAACAAGGGGTTTCCCCGCGCGGAGCTGGCGGGCGTGTATCGCGCAGCGCGCATCGCGCTGGTCACGCCGCTGCGCGACGGCATGAACCTGGTGGCGAAGGAATTCGTCGCCGCGCAGGATCCGCGCGATCCCGGCGTCCTGATCCTGTCGCGCTTCGCGGGCGCCGCGGCGCAGCTGACCGGGGCGGTGCTGGTGAACCCGCACAGCGCGGAGGAGATGTCCGACGCATTGGCCACCGCGCTGGAAATGCCGCGCGAGGAACGCATCCGCCGCTGGGAGGTGCTGATCGACAACGTCCGGCGCGAGGACGTCCACTGGTGGTGCGACCTGTTCCTGAACGCGCTGGAGGACGTCCACGTCGGCGAACCCGCCTGATTATTCGTGTTCCCGCGAAAGCGGGAACCTAGGGTTACGCAGAACGACGGCCGGCGGCTCTTTCTGCTCTGGGCTCCTGCGTTCGCAGGAGCACGGGCGACCGCTACTCCAACATCACCCGCCGCCGCGGCAACGCCTCCGGCATCTCGGCGCGCAGCCACGCCAGCATCGCCTCGCGCACGTCGGCGCGCAGGTCGAACGCGGTCGATGCATCCTTCGCGGTCATCAGCGCGCGGACCTCGATCGCGTCCGCCTTCATGTCGGTGACCTGAAGGTTGAAGAAACGCCGGTCCCAGCGCGGATTGGCCTGCACGACCTCGGCCAGCTTCTCCCGCATCCGCGCCACGTCCGTCGCGGGGTCCAGGTGCCAGAACACGCTGCCCAGCAACTGGCTCGTCTCGCGCGTCCAGTTCTGGAAGCTCTGCTCCAGGAACTTGGCCACCGGCACGACCAGGCGGCGGTCGTCCCACAGCCGGATGACGATGAAGGTCAGCCGGATCTCCTCGATCCGCCCCCATTCGTTGTCGACGATGACGACGTCGTCCAGCCGGATCGGTTCGGTGAACGCCATCTGGATGCCCGCGATCAGGTTCTTGAGCGCGGGTTGCGCCGCCGCGCCCACGACCAGGCCGACGATCCCCGCCGACGCCATCAGCGTGACGCCCAGCGTCCGGATGCCCGGCACGCTCAGCAGCATCAGGCACAGGGTCACGAACATGATGAACAGGCTGCCGATCCGGCCCAGGATGCCTGCGCGCGTACGGCGGCGGCGCGCGCGCAGATTGTCCTCCACGCTGATGTCCGCGCGGATCGTCACCACGTCCACCACCGCGCGCCATCCCGCCAGCACCATCCACCCGATCAGCGCCGGGATCGCCAGCCCCGTGATCTGGCGGAACCACGCCGGTGGCTCCGCATCGGGGTGCAGGAACCGCCCCGCCACCGCGACGCCCACCGCGACCAGGACCCAGCGCAGCGGCGGCGCCATCCGCGCGACGATCGCATCGTCCGCGCTGCCGGGGGTCCGCCGCGCGGCATGGGTCGCGATGCGCACGATCGCGACGTGCAGGATCAGCGCGGCCAGGATCGCCGCGGCGAAGATCGCGGCGTGGCCGGCCACATTGGTCCAGGGGATCGCATCCCAGTCGATTCGTCCGGTCATCGCCGCCAACCGAACGGCGGCGCCCGCGGTTCCCGCTTATTCGGCGGCCTGCGCCAGGGCGTCGACGTCGCCCGGCAGCGCCCAGTGCAGGTCGCCCTTGTCCAGCACGCGGCCGTCGTGGCTCATCACCGCGACCTGCCGGATCGGACGGCCGTCGCGCACGTCGACCAGGATTGGGAACGCGGGGCATCCGGTTTCCCACCGTTCGCCCCATTGCCGCAACGCGATCATCGTGGGCAGCAGCGCGAACCCCTTGGGCGTCAGGTTGTAGACGATCTTGCGCCGGTCCTCCGGCACGGACGCGCGCTCCATGATGCCGTGCTCGACGAACCGCGCCAGCCGGTTGGCCAGGATGTTGCGCGCGATCCCCAGCTCCTGCTGGAATTCCTCGAAATGGTGCAGTCCGTTGAACGCCGCGCGCAGGATCAGGAACGCCCAGCGCTCGCCCATCGACTCCAGCGCCGCGGGCAGGCTGCATTCCTTCAGGTTTTCACGCACCTCGCCCAACGGCGTCTCCTCGTCCGCAAAAAGGGTAGCGCCGCGCCCCGATGGCGCAAGCGCAAAAGCCCGTCCCAATAATAGGTTGCAAATCCGTACTCGCAAGTGCGAGTTTCCCCTTGCAACTCGCATCCGCAATATCTAGGTAGCGATCAGCAACCGACCCCAGGGAGGCTTTCCATGTTCCGCAGCTTCGTTTCCGCCGTCATCACCTCCGCCGCCCTCCTCGCCGCCGCCGGCGTGCAGGCGCAGACGTCCGGCTATTACGTCGCGACCCCGGCGGCGAAGCCGGCGAAGGATCGCCTCATCACCCGCTCCACCGCGTGGCAGTTGCAGAACGGCGCCTTCGTCGCCGCCCGCGCGCCGGAGCGCGATCTGGTGCTGTGCCAGCTCGTCGCGCGCGACATCGGCGCGCTGTCCTCGTTCAGCGCGGGCGGCAAGGCCTATGACGCGGCGCAGCTGGGCAAGTGCAACGGCAAGGCCGCGACGACCGCCGTCGCCAGCAACTGATTCCCCCCTCCCCCCGGACGCGCCGCGCGCCCGGCCCTCCTTCCGTCACGATCCCCCGTCGCCCCGCGCGGCGGGGGACGTTTTTTGTTGGCCATTGTTGTTGCAATGCACCGATGCGCCGCCCCATGCTGATCCCGTGCTGAGACAATACCAGCTGGTCGACCGGGTCCTGGCCTACGACCCGAACGCCGACGAGGCGATGCTGAACCGCGCCTACGTCTTCTCGGTCAACGCGCACGGGACGCAGAAGCGCGCCAGCGGCGATCCGTATTTCAGCCACCCGATCGAGGTGGCGGGCATCCTGACCGAATTGCGGCTGGACGACGAGACGATCGCGACCGCGATCCTGCACGACACGGTGGAGGACACCGTCGCCACGTCGGAGGAGATCGAACGCATCTTCGGCGGCAACGTCGCCCGCCTGGTCGACGGCGTGACGAAGCTGAGCAAGATCGAGGCGCAGACCGAGAACGAGCGCGCGGCGGAGAATCTGCGCAAGTTCCTGCTGGCGATGTCGGGCGACATCCGCGTCCTGCTGGTGAAGCTGGCCGACCGGCTCCACAACATGCGCACGCTCCATCACATCGCGAAGCCGGAGAAGCGCCGCCGCATCGCGAAGGAGACGATGGACATCTACGCCCCGCTCGCGGAGCGGATCGGCATGTACGAATTCATGAAGGAGATGCAGACGCTCGCCTTCCGGCAGCTCGAACCCGAGGCGTACGAATCGATCGATCGCCGGCTGGCGCAATTGCAGGAGGGCGGCGGGGACCGGATCGCGAAGATCGGCTCGGGCCTGAAACTGCTGCTGGCGCGCAGCGGGATCGAGGCGGAGGTGTCGGGGCGCGAGAAGCATCCCTTCTCGATCTGGCGCAAGATGCAGGAACGCCACATCAGCTTCGAACAGCTGAGCGACATCATGGCGTTCCGCGTGCTCGTGCCGACGGAGGAGGATTGCTACCGCGCCTTGGGCCTCGTCCACCGCCGCTGGCCGATGGTGCCCGGCCGGTTCAAGGACTACATCTCGACCCCCAAGCGCAACGGCTATCGCTCGCTCCACACCAGCGTGATCCACGCCGAGAATCGCCGCATCGAGATCCAGATCCGCACGCCCGAAATGCATGCGGAGGCGGAATTCGGCCTCGCCGCGCACTGGGCGTACAAGCAGGCGGGCGACCACCGGCCGCCGGTGCAGCCCGACAGCAAGCCCGGCTGGATCGCGGACCTGGTCGAGATCCTCGACACCGCCGCCACGCCGGAGGAGCTGCTCGAACACACCCGCATGGCGATGTATCAGGATCGCATCTTCGCCTTCACGCCGAAGGGGGAGCTGATCCAGCTGCCCAAGGGCGCGACCCCGATCGACTTCGCCTATGCGGTCCACACCGATCTGGGCGATCAGGCGGTGGGGGCGAAGGTGAACGGCCGCGTCGTGCCGTTGCGGACGGTGCTGGAGAACGGCGACCAGGTGCAGGTGCTGCGCTCGAACGCGCAGGTGCCGCAGGCCAACTGGCTGAACTTCGCGATCACCGGAAAGGCGCTGGCCGCGATCCGCCGCCACCTGCGCCATGTGGAGCGCGACGAGCAGGTGACGCTGGGACGCAAATTGTACGACGATATCGTCGCGCGCCTGCCCGCGACGCTGGGGCCGGGCGCGCTCGACGCCGCGCTGAAACGGATGAACCTGCCCGACGAAGGCGCGCTGATGCAGGCGATCGCGCGCCGGACGCTGACCGACGGGCAGGTGATGGAGGCGCTGATGCCCGGATCGGCCGCGGCCGAAACCGCGACCGCGCCGCAATCCTCCGCCATCTCGATCAAGGGGCTGACCGCGGGGGTCGCCTACGAACTGGGCACCTGCTGCCACCCCGTGCCCGGCGACCGCATCGTCGGCTTGCGCCGCCCCGACGCGGGGATCGAGGTGCATTCGATCGACTGCGCGACGCTCGCCGATCTCGCCGAGCGGTCGGACGAGGAGACCGACTGGATCGACGTGCAATGGGGCGACAAGACCGAAGGCGCGACGGCGCGCATCTCGGTCGAGGTGAAGAACGAACCCGGCGCGCTGGGCGCGCTGGCGACGATCATCGGGCAGCACAAGGCGAACATCATCAACCTGCGCCTCGACACCCGCGACACGCAATTCCACGCGAACACGATCGACGTCGAGGTCCACGACGCCCACCAGCTCATGCGCCTCCTCGCCGCACTCCGCGCGACCGACGTGGTGAACGCGGCGGAACGCATCTAGCGCCAGCCGGGAGAGGGGACGGTATCGCACCGACAGGAACGCCCGTTCAACGAACAAGCCTGTCCTACACGCCGCGAACCTCATATGCTTCGCGCCGACCGCTCTTTCCCATCGCCGAACCGATCCACCACCGCGTCCAGCCCACAATACCGCGCCAGCGCCTCAACATTCGCAACATTCGCGATTCCCGACGCAGCGAAAACAGTCACTTACGCGATTCGCGATTCACCAGGATGGCGGTCGCCACCGCCCCTCCCTGTGCTCCCGCGAAGGCGGGAGCCCAGACTGGGTCCCCGCCTTGGGTCCCATCAAAGTATTACTTTGATGGGTGCCCTTCGCGGGGACACACTGACATGGCCATTCACCCCGCCGCGCGCCGCAACCGGTCGTTGATCGCCGCGCCCATCCCCCCCGCCGGCACCGGCGCCACCGCGATCCGCACCCGGTCACTGGCATCCGCGCGGTGGAGCGCATCGAACAATCGCGCCGCCGCCTCCACCGGATCGCCCGCCGCCGACAGGTTATCGTCCCCCGCCACCGCACCGAACCCGATCAGCCACTCGTCGCCGTCCCGCTCGACCGCGTCCAGCCGCACCGGCTTGCGCGGCGCATAATGATGCGCCAGCTGCCCCGGCGCGCTGACATGCGCGGTGCGCCCCGGCGCGACGGGCAGGACCGCGGCCAGCATCTCCTGCGTGACGGGACCGGGGCGCAGGATCGTCCGCCCCGCCACGATCGTCGATTCCACCCCCGCCGCGCACGCGCCGTCGTCCAGGATCAACGGCACCCTGTTGCCCATGCTCCCGGCGACATGCGCCGCCCGCGTCGGGCTGATATGGTTGCTGGCATTGGCCGACGGCGCCGCCAGCGGCACGCCGCTCGCCGTCAGCAGCGCGCGCATCGCGCGATGCGCGGGCACCCGGATCGCCACCGTCCCCAGCCCCGCCGTCACCGCGCCCGCCAGCCCCGCATCGCCCCGCAACGGCAGCACCAGAGTCAGCGGCCCCGGCCAGAAACGCGCCGCCAGCATCCGCGCATCCTCGTCCAGCACCGCCAGCCGCCCCGCCGCCGCCACGTCCAGCACATGCACGATCAACGGATTGAACGACGGCCGCCCCTTCGCCGCATAGATGCGCGCCACCGCCTCGGGCACCCGCGCATCGGCGGCGAGGCCGTACACCGTCTCGGTCGGCACCGCGACGATCCCGCCCCGCGCGATCGCGGCGGCGGCGCGCGCGACCGCGTCTTGGTCGAAGCCAAGGATTTCGGGTGCTTGAGCGGCCATCGACCGCGGCTATAGCGGGAGGAGAACGGAGAGAGAAATGACCTATACCGCCCCCGTCGCCGAGCAGCGCTTCGTCCTCGCCCATATCGCCGATACCGGCGTCGATTCCGACACGATCGACGCGGTGCTGGAGGGGATCGCGGGGCTGGCGGAGGGCGAATGGGCCCCGCTGGCGCGCCGCGGCGACACGAACGGGCCGACATGGTCGCCCGACGGCGTGACGATGCCCGCGGGCTATGCCGCCGCCTATCGCGCCTATGTCGACGGCGGCTGGGGCACGATCGGCGTGGGCGAGGATCACGGCGGGCAGGGCCTGCCCTTCGTCGTGCAGGCCGCGGTGCTGGAAACGCTGGGCGGCGCCAACATGGGCTTCGCGCTCGCCCCGATCCTGACGGTCGGCGCGATCGAGGCGTTGTCCCACCACGGCTCGCCCGCGCAGCAGGCGACGTACCTGCCGAAACTGGCGACCGGCGAATGGACCGGCACGATGAACCTGACCGAGCCGCAGGCGGGCAGCGACGTCGGCGCCCTGCGGACGACCGCGACCCCGCGCGGCGACGGCACGTTCCTGCTGAAGGGGACGAAGATCTACATCAGCTTCGGCGACCACGACCTGACCGACAATATCGTCCACCTCGTCCTCGCCCGCACGCCGGGTGCGCCGGAGGGAACGCGCGGCATCTCGCTCTTCCTCGTCCCCAAGGTCCGGCTGGACGGCACGCCCAACGACGTGCGCGTGGTGTCGATCGAGCACAAGATGGGCCTCCACGCCTCCCCCACCTGCGTCCTGTCCTTCGGCGACGCGGACGATTGCATCGGCGAGTTGATCGGCGCGGAGTTCGGGGGCATCCGCGCGATGTTCACGATGATGAACAATGCGCGGCTGAACGTGGGTCTTCAGGGCGTGCAGGTCGCGGAGGGCGCGACGCAGAAGGCGGCCGACTATGCGCGCGAACGCGTGCAGGGCGTGCGCGAGGGGAAGCCCGCCGCGATCGTCGGCCACCCCGACGTGCGCCGCATGCTGATGCGGATGAAGGCGCAGACTCAGGCTGCGCGCGCCTTGGTCTATTACGCCTGCGCGCAGGTCGACCGCGCCGCCGCGGGCGACGCCGCGGCCCGCGACCGGCTGGAGATCATGACCCCGCTGGCCAAGGCGCATGCGACCGACATCGGCAACGAGGTCGCGTCGCTCGGCATCCAGGTCCACGGCGGGATGGGCTTCATCGAGGAGACCGGCGCGGCGCAATTCTTCCGCGATGCGCGCATCACGCCGATCTACGAAGGCACCAACGGCATCCAGGCCGCGGACCTCGTGGGGCGCAAGCTGTCGCTGTCCAACGGCGCCGCCTTCGCGACGCTGATCGCGGACATGCGGTCGGAGGCGCACCACCCGCGCCTGATCGCGCTGGTCGACGCGTGCGAGGAAGTGGGTCGCCGGTTGCAGACCGCCGACACCGACGAGCGGCAGGCGGCGAGCTACCCCTTCCTGACGATGCTGTCGGTCGCGGCCTGCGGCTGGCTGCTGGAAAAGCTCGCCCGCACCGACGACGCCGACGACGTCCGCCGCGCGGTGGCGGCCTTCTATCTGGAGCAGGTCGTCCCCGAGGCCCTGGGACTGGAAGCCGCGGCCAGCGCGCCGGCCGCGCAATTGTACGCACTGGCGGCGGAGGACTTCTGACGCCCCGCCTCCGTCATTGCGAGCGGAGCGAAGCAATCCACCGCCACGCGCGACCCGCTGGATTGCTTCGCTCCGCTCGTAATGACGAAACTCAAGCGACCACCGGCAACTTCGCCATGTGCTTCTCCAGCGTCACCGGATAATCCCGCACCCGCACGCCGGTGGCGTTGTAGATCGCGTTCGCGACCGCCGCCGCCACGCCGCAGATGCCCAGCTCGCCGACACCCTTCGCCTTCATCGGCGATGTCGTCGGGTCGACCTCGTCCAGGAACACGACCTCCTGATGCGGGATGTCGGCATGGACGGGCACCTCATATCCCGCCAGGTCGTGGTTGACGAAGAAGCCGAAGCGCCTGTCGACCGCCAGTTCCTCCATCAACGCCGCGCCGACGCCCATCGTCATCGCGCCGATCACCTGGCTGCGCGCCGACTTGGGGTTCAGGATGCGCCCCGCCGAACATACCGCAAGCATCCGCCGGATGCGGATTTCGCCGGTCAGCGAATGGACCGCCGCCTCGACGAAATGCGCGCCGAAGGTCGACTGCTGCTGCTCCTTGGCGAGGTCGCCATATTCCATCTTGTCCTCGACGCTCAGCGTACCCGCGTCGGACAGGCTGACGCTGCGCCCCGCCGACGTCACCTTCCCGCCCTCGAACACCACATCCGTGGCGTTGAAGCCCAGCTTCTGCGCCACCGCCTCGCGCAGCTTCACGCACGCGGCGTAGACGCCCGCGGTCGCGCTGTTCGCGCCCCATTGACCACCCGATCCGGCCGACACGGGGAAGGACGAATCGCCCAGCTTCACCGACACGCGATCCAGCGGTACGCCCATCATCTCCGCCGCGGTCTGCGCGATGATCGTATAGCTGCCCGTCCCGATGTCGGTCATGTCGGTCTCGACCGTCACGCGACCATCGGCGAGGCGCACGCGCGCCGCCGACGTCATGTTCATGTTGTTGCGGAACGCCGACGCGACGCCCATGCCGACCAGCCATTGCCCGTCGCGCACGCTGGCGGGCTTGGCGTTGCGCCGCGCCCAGCCGAACTTGTCGGCGCCCTGTCGCAGGCATTCGACCAGCTTGCGCTGCGAGAACCTTCGTCCCGGCTTCTCCGGATCGACCTGCGTGTCGTTGGCGACGCGGAACGCGACCGGGTCCATGCCCAGCTTCTCGGCCATCTCGTCCATCGCCATTTCCAGCGCCATCAGGCCCGGCGCCTCGCCCGGCGCGCGCATGGCGTTGCCCTCGGGCAGATCCAGCACCGCCAGCCGCAGCGACGTCAGCCGGTTAGCCCCCGCATAAAGCAGCCGCGTCTGCGCCACCGCATTCTCCGGCCCGCCGTTCGGCTGGTCGCCCGATCCGCTCTCGTGCGCGATCGCGAGGATCGTGCCGTCCTTCGCGCATCCGATGCGGATACGCTGGTCGGTGGCGGGGCGGTGCGTGGTGTTGTTGGCGATCAACGGCCGTTGCAGCGCCACCTTCACCGGCCGCTTCGCTTCGCGCGCGGCCAGCGCCGCCAGGACCACGTCGGCGCGCAGGAACAGTTTCCCGCCGAAACCGCCGCCGACATAGGGCGAATCGACCCGGACATTCTCCTTCGCGATGCCCAGCGTCTTGGCCAGGTCGCCCGCGGCCCATGCGATCATCTGGTTCGAGGTCCAGACCGTCAGCTTCTCCCCCTCCCACGCCGCGATACTGGCGTGGGGCTCCATCATCGCATGGCTGTGGTCGGGCGTCGTATACTTCCGGTCCAGCGTCACCGCCGCCTTCGCGAACGCCGCGCCGAAATCGCCGACGCGCACGACTGGCGGGGACATCTTGTCATCCGCCTTCAACGGCGCGGTTTCCAGCGCCTTGTCGAGGTCGAACTTCCCGCTGCCGCGCGCATAGTCGACACGGACCAGCCCCGCGGCATGGCGCGCCTGCTCGAACGTCTCCGCGACCACGATCGCGACCGCCTGGTGATAATGCGCGACCTCCGGCCCGGCCAGCAGGGGCGCGGTGTTGAAATCGCCCTTCGTCAGCGTGCCGGCATTGCGGTGCGTGACGATCGCGATGACACCGGGCGCGGCTTGCGCGGCGGACAGGTCGATGGCCGAAATCCGTCCCTTTGCGATCCCCGCGCCGACGATATAGCCGTACGCCTGGTTCGCCGCGACATCGTGGCGTTCATAGGCATAGGGCGCGGTCCCCGTCGTCTTCGCCGGGCCGTCGATCCGGTCGACCGGCTTGCCGACGATCGTCATCCGGTCGATCGGGTTCGTGCCCGCGGGCGTGGTGAACTTCATGCCTTCGACTCCGCCAGAACGGCTGCGATCGTGCGTTCGACAAGGGGCACCTTGAACGCATTGTCCTGCGTCGGGCGCGCGCCGGCTAGCAGGCGCCCGGCCACCGCCTTCGCCCCCTGCGGCAATGCCGCGTCCGCCGCCTCGACACGCCACGGCCGCGGCGCGATGCCGCCGACCGCCAGCTGCCCGGTCCCGTCCTTGCGGATCACCGCCGCGACGCTGACCAGCGCGAAGGCGTAGGACGCGCGATCGCGCACCTTGTGATAGATGTGCGTGCCTTCCACCGGCCGGGGCAGCGTCACCGCCGTCACCAGTTCGCCGCGGGCAAGCGCGGTCTCGACATGCGGCGTGTCGCCCCACAGGCGGTGGAAGTCCGCCATCGGGATCGACCGCGTCGCGCCCGCCGCATCGACCGTCTCGACCGTGGCATCCAGCGCGCGCAGCGCCACCGCCATGTCGCCGGGATAGGTCGCGATGCACGCGTCCGACGTGCCGATCACCCCCAGTTGCCGCGAATAGCCGCCGATCGCGGCGCAGCCCGACCCCGGCCTGCGCTTGTTGCACGCCTGGTTGGTGTCGTAGAAATACGGGCAGCGAGTCCGTTGGAGCAGATTGCCCGCGGTCGTCGCCTTGTTGCGCAACTGCCCCGACGCGCCCGCCACGATCGCGCGCGTCAGGACGGCGTAATCCCTGCGCACGCGCATGTCGCTCGCCAGCGCGGTATTGCTGACCAGCGCGCCGATGCGCAGCCCGCCGTCGCCGGTCTTCTCGATCCGGTCCAGCTTCAGGTCCTGCACATCGATCAGGTGCGCGGGCGCCTCGATCTCCAGCTTCATCAGGTCGAGCAGGTTGGTGCCCCCCGCGATGAACTTCGCATCCGGCGTCCGCGCCACCGCCGCGGCAGCCTCCGCGGGCGTCTTCGCGCGCTGATAGGTAAAGGGCTTCATGCCGTGACTCCGGCGACGTCGGCCATCGCGTCGGCGATGTTGGAATAGGCGCCGCAGCGGCAGATATTGCCGCTCATCCGCTCGCGCATCTCGGTCGTCGTCAGCGGGCTGGCGCGCGTGACGTCGGCGGTCACGTGGCTCGGGCTGCCCGCCTTGATCTCGTCCAGCACCGCCACCGCGGAGCAGATCTGGCCCGGCGTACAATAGCCGCATTGATAGCCGTCGTGCTTCACGAACGCGGCCTGCATCGGGTGCAGCTTGCCGGGGGTGCCCAGCCCCTCGATCGTCGTGATCGAATCGCCCTGGTGCTGCACCGCCAGGCTGAGGCAGGAATTGATCCGCTTCCCGTCGACCAGCACGGTGCACGCGCCGCACTGGCCATGGTCGCACCCCTTCTTCGTCCCCGTCAGGCGGAGATGCTCGCGCAAGGCGTCCAGCAACGTCGTGCGGGTGTCGAGGACCAGCGAGCGGCGCGTGCCGTTGACCGTCATCGACACCGGCATCGTCGCCCCCGCCGCGGCCGGTGCGGCCGCGGCCACCGCGGGGGCGGCGGTGATCGCCACCGACGCGGCCCCGCCCGCGATCATGCCCCGGCGCGAGATCGCGAGGCTCCCCGTATCGTCCATGCCGCCGTCACTCCCGGATTTCTTCATCGGTTCCCAACGCTCTATCGCACGTCCGGTGCCGTCCCGTATCGAAACGTCCCGTTTTTAGCGGCTGGCGCAAGCCCGCACGGCGCGCAAGGTCGCGCCATGACCCGATTCGCGCTGTTCCTGATCCTGCTGCTGTCGCCCGCGTCCGCACAGGCGCGCGCCGCGGGCGTGCCCGACGTGCATACGATCCTCGACGTCGGCCGCCCGCTGGGGCCGGGCGACTATGTGTGGGAGGACGACGGCGAGACGACCGGCCCCGCGCGCATCGTCGTCGACGTCACGAAACGGCGGCTGTACGTCTATCGCGGCGGCGTGGAGATCGGCCGCTCCTATATCGTCATCGGCCCGCCGGAGCAGCCGACGCCCACGGGCCGCTTCCCGATCTTGCAGAAGCATGCGGACCACTATTCCAGCACCTACGACAATGCCCCGATGCCGTACATGTTGCGGCTGACCTGGGGCGGGGTGGCGATCCACGGCAGCCCGGTGGAGGAGGATTGGGTCACGCACGGCTGCATCGGCGTCCCCACCGCCTTCGCCCGCATCCTCTACGCGAACGCGCGCAAGGGCGACGAGGTGATCGTCACCCGCCGCTGGCTCCCCAACGCCTACGATTGACGCGCACGCCGCCGACCCGCACCGTCCGCGGATGGACGATGGCCTGGACTGGCGGATCGAGCGGGCGTGCGCCGCGGCCTTTCCGCCCGTGCGATGCGAGACGGTCGACACGTGGGCCGTCGCCGTATCGGGCGGCCCGCGCCGCCGGATCAATTCGGCCAGCCCGCTCGGCCCCGACGCGACGCTCGATACCGCGACGGTGGCGCGGATCGCCGCGATCTACGCCGGGCAGGTCGCGCGGGTCCGCGTGCCGGATCTGGTCGCCGTCGACGCCGCGCTCGACGCGGCGGGGTTCGCGCCGCCCGACGGACGGACGCGGACATTGGGACGACCACTGGATCGAGCGCCCGTACCGGACGCCGGCGTCATCCTGACCACCGCCCCGGACGCGGCATGGCTGGCGACGCGATCCACGCTGTCGCTGGCGATCGACGGCATGGCGGAGGATTACGCCGCACCGCTCGCACGGCTCGCGATACCCGCGGCCTTCGCGCGGATCGACGATCGTGCGGTCGCCTATGCCGCGGTGGCGGACGGCGTGCTGGTGCTGGAGGCAGTGGCGACGCATCCCGACGCGCGGCGGCAGGGGCGGGCGCGGCACTGCGTGGCGTCCCTGCTGCACTGGGGCGCGGGCGCGGGTGCGACATATGCGGCGTTGCAGGTCGCGGCCGACAATGCCCGCGCCATCGCGCTCTATCGCGGACTCGGCTTCCTGTGCGATCACTATGGCTATCATTATCGGGAGAGGGTGGGATGAGCGAACTGCGCATGATCGATGCGGGCGCCGTGCGCCTGCGCGCCGGGGTGGAGGGGGACGGGCCGCTGGTCCTGATGGTCCACGGCTTTCCGGAAAGCTGGTATTCGTGGCGGCACCAGATCGGCCCGGTCGCGGCGGCGGGGTTCACCGCCTGCGCGATCGACGTGCGCGGCTATGGCGGGTCGGACAAGCCCGCCGATATCGCGGCCTACGACATGGAATCCCTGGTCGGCGATCTCGTCGGCGTGGCCGATGCGCTGCGGCCGGGCGAGCCTGCGATCCTGGTCGGGCACGACTGGGGCGCGCCGATCGTGTGGCACGGCGCGCTGACCCGGCCCGATCGCTTCCGCGCGGTGGCGGCATTGTCGGTGCCGTTCATGGGGGTGGCGAAGCGGCCGTTCACCGATGTCTTCCGCGAGGCGTTCACGAAAAAGGGCCGCTTCTTCTACCAGGAATATTTCCAGCAGCCCGGCGTCGCGGAGGGCGAACTGGAACCCGACGTGCGCGATTTCCTGCGCAAGTTCATCTACGCGATCAGCGGCGACGCCCCCGCGGGCGCATGGCCGGAAAAGCCGCATGGCGCGCCGTTGCTGCAAGGATTGCAGGACCCGGCGCCCTTCCCGGCCTGGCTGACCGACGCGGACCTCGATTATTACGTGGCGCAGTTCGAGGGGTCGGGGCTTCGCGGTCCGCTGAACCGCTATCGCAACCACGAACGCGACTTCGCCTGGACGCAAGCGTTCGCCGGACGGCGGATCGAGCAGCCCGCCTTGTTCATCGGGGGGACGAAGGATCCGGCCTCGACGCTGTTCGGCGCGGTCCCCGATCCGGTCGCGGCGATGGCGCCGCACGTGCCGAATCTGGAAGGGCATATGCTGGACGGCTGCGGCCACTGGACGCAGCAGGAGCGACCGGCGGAGGTGACGCGGCTGCTGCTCGACTGGCTGGGGCGGCTACGACCATAAGCGCACGCCCCCTTTCCCCTGCCTCGCCAACGGCGTAAGGCGCCGGAACAGACCATGACGATCGCCGCGCCCCTGCTCCCCCCCGCCGACTGGCGGGATTTCCTCGCGCTGACGAAGCCGCGGGTGATGACATTGGTCGTCTTCACCGGCCTGTGCGGGATGCTGGCCGCGCCGGTGCAGATCGCGCCCGTCCTCGCCTTCACCGCCATCCTGTGCATCGCGCTGGGCGCGGGCGCGGCCGGCGCGCTGAACCAATGGTATGAGGCGGATATCGACGCGGTGATGAAACGTACCGCCGGGCGCCCGCTGCCCGCGGGACGGATGGACCGGCAGGCGGCGCTACATTTCGGCGTGGGGCTGTCCGCCTTTTCCGTGATCCTGATGGGATTGGCGGTAAACCTCGCCGCGGCGGCGATCCTGCTGGTGTCGATCCTCTTCTACGTCCTCATCTACACCGTGTGGTTGAAGCGGCGGACACCGCAGAACATCGTCATCGGCGGCGCGGCGGGGGCCTTCCCCCCGCTGATCGGTTGGGCCGCGGCGACGGGGCAGGTCGCGCTGCTGCCGGTGCTGCTGTTCAGCCTGGTGTTCCTGTGGACCCCGCCGCATTTCTGGGCGCTCGCGCTGTTCATGGAGGCGGATTACGCGAAGGCGGGCGTGCCGATGCTGCCCGTCGTGGCGGGGGAGAAGGTCACGCGGCGGCAGATCGGGCTGTACACTATCCCGATGGCGATCGTCGCGATCGCGCCGTGGCCGCTGGGCCTGACCGGCGCGATCTACGGCATCACCGCGGTCGTGCTGACCGCCGCGTTCGGCGTTCTGGCCGCCCTGGTCGCGGCCGGCGCAAAGGCATCGAAGCCGATGGGATATGAGAAGAAGCTCTTCGCCTTCTCGATCCTCTACCTCTTCATCATTTTCGGGGCGCTGGTCGCCGACAGGTGGCTGGCATGACCGATCACGACGACATCATCCGCAAGCGGCAGAAGGCGCGCGCCATCGTCATGGGGCTGCTGCTGGGCGGGTTCGTGGTGCTGATCTTCTTCATCACCATCGCCAAGATCAACCAGGGCATGGGTACATGAACCGCACCACGCGCACCGCGATCCTCGCGGTCCTCGGCATCTGCTTCATGACCGGCCTCGCCTTCGCCAGCGTGCCGCTCTACCGCATGTTCTGCGAAGTGACGGGCCTGAACGGCACGACGGGGCGCGGCAACACGGCGCCCGGCGGCGTCCACAAGTCGATCCGCATCGCCTTCGACAGCAACACCAGCGCGAAGCTGCCGTGGCGGTTCGAGCCCGAGCAGGAGAGCGAGACCGTCGACATTGGCGCGCGCGACATGGCGTTCTTCACCGCCACGAACCGCGGCGCGCAGGCGGTCACGGGCACCGCCACGTACAACGTCACCCCCGCGGTGGCGGGCAAATATTTCACGAAGATCCAGTGTTTCTGCTTCACGGAACAGACGCTGAAGCCCGGCGAGACGCAACGGATGCCGGTGATCTATTTCGTCGATCCCAGGATCCTGACCGATCCCGACACGCGGGACATCGACACCATCACGCTCAGCTACACGTTTTACCCGGTGGATTCCGCGAAGACGGCAAGCTAAGCGAAGCGCAAGACACGAACGGGGAAGCCACGATGGCCGGCGCCAAGAACCACGATTACCACATCCTGCCCCCCAGCCCCTGGCCGCTGATCGGATCGGTCGCCGCCTTCATCATGGCGGCGGGCGGCATCATGTACATGCATCAGGCGACCGGCGGCGGCTGGGTGTTCCTGATCGGCTTCGCCGCGGTGCTGATGACCTTCTACGGCTGGTGGCACCAGGTGATCCGGGAGGCGCATGCGGGCGACCACACCCCGGTCGTGCAGCTGCATTTCCGCTACGGCATGATCCTGTTCATCGCGTCGGAGGTCATGTTCTTCGTCGGCTGGTTCTGGGCCTTCTTCGACTTCGCCCTGTTCCCGACCGCGATGCAGATCGTCGACGGTCAGGTCGAACGCGCGGCCGAGGGGGCTGCCGCGATCGCGGCGCAATGGCCGCCCAAGGGGCTGGAGGTCATCAACGCCTTCGAACTGCCGCTGCTCAACACGCTGATCCTGCTGTGTTCGGGCACCACCATCACCTGGGCGCACCACGCGTTGATCCACGATCAGCGCGGTGGCGAGAAGAAGGGGTTCTGGGGCCTGCTGGGCGTCGGCGACCGCGACGGCGTGCTGAAGGGCCTGTGGCTCACGGTCGCGCTGGGCACGCTGTTCACCTCGATCCAGGCGTATGAATACGCCCACGCGCCCTTCCCGTTCAAGGGCATCAACTATTCCGCCGCCTTCTTCATGGCGACGGGCTTCCACGGCTTCCACGTCCTGGTCGGCACGATCTTCCTGATCGTGTGCCTGATCCGCGCGTACCGGGGCGACTTCACGCCGAAGCAGCATTTCGGGTTCGAGGCGGCGGCCTGGTACTGGCATTTCGTCGACGTGGTGTGGCTGTTCCTGTTCGTCACCGTCTACGTCTGGGGCGGCTGGGGCGCGCCGGTCCACGGCGGCTAATCGATGGATGACGATCGGGCGCTGCCGGCGCCGCGCCCGATCGACACCGGCCTGAAGGGCGCGTGCCCGCGGTGCGGGGAGAAGACCGTGTTCGCTGGCTTCGCGCGCTTCGCCGACACCTGTCCCGCCTGCGGGCTCCGCTTCTCCGAATTCAACGTCGGCGACGGGCCCGCGGCGTTCCTGACCCTCATCATCGGCACGATCGTCGTCGCGCTGGCGATCACGGTCGAGCTGAGCTTCACCCCGCCGTGGTGGGTCCACGTCCTGTTGTGGGTGCCCCTGACCCTGGCGGGCGTGATGGCCAGCCTGCGCCTCGCGAAGGGCTGGCTGCTCGCGCTGGAATATCGCAACGCCGCGCGCGAGGGGCGGATCGAGCCGTGAGGCGCGTTCCCGTCGTCGCCACATTGGTCGTCGGCATCGCGATCGCGGCGATGATCGCGCTCGGCCTGTGGCAGCTGCTCGTGCGCCTGCCCGAAAAGGAAGCGTATCTGGCGCAGCTCGCCGCCAATCCCGCGCGCCCGCCGGTCGCCTTTCCACTCGCCCCCGACGAACGCCTGCTGTTCCGCCGCACATTCCTCGACTGCATGCCCCCCGTCCGGACCGCACGCGCGGGCGCGGGGGGCGCGGGGTTCCGCATCATCGCGACCTGCGCGAACGGGGCGAAGGTGCAGTTGGGCACGACGCGCGATCCGCTGGCGACCGTGGCCTGGGGCGGCGGAAGCGTCACCGGCTGGGTCAGCCATGCGCCCGATTCCACCCCGCTGATCGCCCGGCTGGTCGGTGCCGCGACGCCGCAGGCGATGCTGCTCGTCGCCGACGCGCCGCGCGCGGGGCTGAAGGCCAACACGCGCCCCGACGTCGGCCTCGTCCCCAACAACCACCTCGCCTATGGCGTGCAATGGTTCCTGTTCGCGGGCGTGGCGGGCATCATCTACGCGGTCGCGCTGCGGCGGCGGACGGTTGCGGCGGCGCGCCCGCACGGGTAGCGAGCCGCGATGCGCTACGTCAGCACCCGCGGGACCGCGCCCGCGCTCGACTTCCGGGAAGTCACGCTCGCCGGCCTCGCCTCCGACGGGGGACTGTACGTGCCCGAGACGTGGCCGACCCTCACGCCCGACCGGATCGCAGCGCTGGCGGGCCTGTCCTACGTCGACACCGCGGTCGCGGTCATGGCCCCGTTCGTCGCGGGCGTCATGGACGAGGGCGAGTTGCGCGACCTGTGCACCGCCGCCTACGGCCGCTTCAGCCACGCCGCGGTCACCCCGCTGGTACAGCTCGATCACGACCAGTGGCTGCTGGAACTGTTCCACGGCCCCACGCTGGCGTTCAAGGACGTGGCGCTCCAATTGCTGGGGCTGCTGTTCGAACGCTTCCTGACCGGCACGAACGATCACCTGACGATCGTCGGCGCGACCAGCGGCGACACCGGCTCCGCCGCGATCGACGCGGTCGCGGGCCGCAGCGGCATCGACATCTTCATGCTGCACCCCGAAGGCCGGGTCAGCGAGGTGCAGCGGCGGCAGATGACCACCGTCGGCGCGCCCAACGTCCACAACATCGCGATCCGCGGCGATTTCGACACCGCGCAGGCGCTGGTGAAGGCCATGTTCAACGACCCCGCCTTCTCCTCCCGCTTTCGGCTGAGCGCGGTCAATTCCATCAACTGGGCGCGGTTGATGGCGCAGGTGGTCTATTATTTCTACGCCGCGGTCCGTCTCGGCGCACCGGATCGCGCGGTCGCGTTCAGCGTGCCGACCGGCAATTTCGGCGACGTCTTCGCCGGCTATGTCGCCGCGCGGATGGGCCTGCCGGTCGCCAAGCTGGTCGTGGCGACCAACGTCAACGACATCCTGGCGCGCGCGCTGGCCGACGGCGACTATTCCAGCCGGCAGGTCGTCGCCACCCCGACCCCGTCGATGGATATCCAGGTGTCGAGCAATTTCGAACGCCTGCTGTTCGACCTCGGCGCGCGCGACGGCCATGCGCTGGCGGCGCAGATGCAGGGGTTCGAAGCGACCCGCGCGATGCGGCTGACCAATGCGCAGCGCGACGGCGCGAGCGGCCTGTTCGTGCCCGAGCGCGTGGACGTCGACGACATGGCGCTGGCGATGCGCTGGGCCAGCGACGATGCAGGCCAGACGATCGACCCGCACACCGCGATCGCGCTGTCCGCCGCACGGCGGCAGGCGGTCGAGGGCGTTCCGATGGTGACGCTCGCCACCGCGCATCCCGCGAAGTTCCGCGACGCGGTGGAGCGGGCGACCGGCCAGCGCCCCGGCCTGCCCGCCCGCGTCGGCGACCTGTTCGATCGCGAGGAACGCTGCGTCACGCTCGACGCCACGTTCGACGCAGTCGGCGCCTATATCGCCGAGCGGGCGACGCCGAGGGCCTGATGCAGCTCGTCACCCTCGTCGGCGAACCGTGGCGCGACTATGCGCTGCTGGATTCCGGGCACGGCCGCAAACTGGAACGCTACGGCCGCTACCGCTTCGTCCGGCCGGAGGCGCAGGCCTTGTGGGCGCCCGCGCAGGACGATTGGTCCGCCGACGCCGAATTCGTGCCCGGCAGCGACGAGGACGGCGGCGGCCAGTGGCAATATGCCCGGTCGATCCCCCGCGACGGGTGGGAACTGGCGTGGCACGACGTCCGCTTCACCGCGCAGACGACGCCGTTCCGGCACCTGGGCTTCTTCCCCGACATGGCGCCCGTATGGACGTGGATGCAGGCGCACGTCGCTGACATGGCGACGCCCGAATGCCTGAACCTGTTCGGCTATACCGGCGTCGGCACGCTGGCGATGGCCAGCACCGGCGCGAAGATGGTGCATGTGGATGCCAGCAAGAAGTCGGTCGAGGCGGCCCGCGCCAACGCGCGCTTGTCGGGATTGGCGGAGGCGCCGGTCCGCTGGATGATCGACGACGCCGCGAAATTCACCGCGCGCGAGGTGCGGCGCGGGCGGCGTTACGACGGCATCCTGCTCGATCCGCCGAAGTACGGCCGCGGCCCGACGGGCGAGGTCTGGCGGCTGGAGGAGCATCTGCCCGCGCTGATCGCGGATTGCCGCCGGCTGCTGGACGCCGAATCGCGCTTCCTGTTCCTGACCGTCTACGCCGTGCGCATGTCCGCGCTGGCGATAGGGGAGATGCTGCGACAGGCGTTCGCGGACCTGCCCGGCACGGTGGAGGCGGGCGAACTTGCGGTGCGCGAGGAAGCGCGCGGCATCGCGCTGCCGACCGCGATCTTCGCGCGCTGGAGCCGGTAGCCGTCCGCTCCGCGCCCGCCGCGCGACCCGGATCCGCTTGTGCATCCGCGCCCCCGCCCGTGCGTTGACCCCACGCATGACGATCCTCATCCCCGTTCTGGGCGACCAATTGTCGCACGGCCTCGCCTCGCTGCGCGACGTCGCGCCCGACGATGCGGTCGTGCTGATGATGGAGGTGGCGGACGAGACGACCTACGTCCGCCATCACCAGCGCAAGATCGCGCTGGTCCTGTCCGCGATGCGCCATTTCGCGGACGAGCTGCGCGCGAAGGGCTGGACCGTCGACTACGTCCGCCTCGACGCGAAGGGCAACACCGGCAGCTTCGGCGGCGAGGTCGCGCGCGCGGCGAAACGCCACCGCGCCACCGCGATCCGCGTCGTGGAGCCGGGCGAATGGCGCGTGAAGGAGGCGATGGAGGGCTGGCAGACCGAAACCGGCCTGCCGGTCGACATCCTGCCCGACGATCGCTTCATCTGCTCCACGCTCGAATTCCAGACCTGGGCGCAGGCGCGCAACGAGCTGACGATGGAATTCTTCTACCGCGACATGCGGCGGAAGACCGGCCTGCTGATGACCGCGGACGGAAAGCCGGAGGGCGGACAGTGGAACCTGGACAAGGAAAACCGCGCGCCCCCGAAACGCGGGCTGAACTATCCCGAACCGATGCGCTTCACGCCCGACGACGTGACGGACGAGGTGATGGCGCTGGTGGCCACCCGCTTCGACACGCATTTCGGCCGGCTGGAGGGATTCGCGCTGCCCGTCACGGCGACGCAGGCGCGCCGCGCGCTGGCGCATTTCGTCCGCACCGCCTTGCCCGATTTCGGCACCTATCAGGACGCGATGGTGACCGGGCAGGACTGGCTCTACCACAGCTGGCTCAGCCCCGCGTTGAACCTCGGCCTGCTGACCGCGATCGAGGTCGCGCAGGCGGCGGCGGATGCGTACGAGGCGGGCGACGTGCCCCTGAACGCGGCGGAGGGCTTCATCCGCCAGGTCATCGGCTGGCGCGAATATGTCCGCGGTTACTATTGGCTGGAAATGCCCGAGGTCGCGGAGGCCAACGCGCTGAAGGCGACGCGTGCGCTGCCCGAACTCTACTGGACCGGCGACACCGACATGCTGTGCCTGTCGGAGGCGGTCCGCAACACGCGCGACCACGGCTATGCGCACCATATCCAGCGGCTGATGGTGCTGGGCAATTTCGCGATGCTGGCGGGCGTCGACCCAAGGCATGTCTCGGACTGGTTCCTGGTCGTCTACGTCGACGCCTATGAGTGGGTGGAGCTGCCCAACGTCATCGGGATGAGCCAGCACGCCGACGCCGGGCGACTGGCGACGAAGCCCTATGCCGGCGGCGGCGCGTACATCAACCGCATGTCGGACCATTGCGGGACGTGCCGCTACGACGTGAAGAAGAAGGTCGGCCCCGACGCCTGCCCCTTCAACGCCTTGTACTGGCATTTCCTGTCGCGCCACGAACGCCGGTTCCGCCGCAACCGGCGGATGGTGCAGATGTACGCCAACTGGGACCGGATGAAGCCCGACGTGCGCGACGCCTATCTGGCCAGCGCCGACGCCTTCCTCGCCACGCTGGAGGACGCGGCCCCCGGCTGGGCGCGCTGACGAACCGCCGCCGGCATTTCCTTCCCCGTCCGGACGCGTCGACCGGGTAAAGTGGGGCAGACAGCGCCGCCCCCGGCGCGATAAGGCACGGCATGACCGATACGCCCCCCGCCCTCGTCCGCATCGCGATCGACCGCGGCGGCACGTTTACCGATGTCGTGGCGGAACGCAGCGACGGGACGATCGCGGTCGCGAAGCTGCTGTCGGTCGATCCCGGCCGCTACGACGATGCCGCGGTGGAGGCGATCCGGCGACTGACCGGGATCGCGGACGGCCCCCTGCCCGCGACCGACGTCCGCATCGGCACCACGATCGCGACCAACGCGCTGCTGGAACGGCGCGGCGAACCGACCCTGCTGGCGATCACGCGCGGCTTCGGCGACGCGCTGACGATCGGCTATCAGGACCGGCCCGACATCTTCGCGCGCGACATCCGCCGCCCGCCCCCGCTGGCGGCGCGCGTGGTGGAGGTGGACGAGCGCGTCGACGTCGACGGCAACGTCGTCCGCGCGCTCGACCTCGCCGCCGCCGACGCCGCCTTCCGCGCGGCCTATGACGACGGCCTGCGCAGCATCGCGATCGTGCTGATGCACGGCTGGAAACATCCGGCGCACGAGGCTGCGCTGGCCGATCTGGCGACCGGCATCGGCTTCGCACAGGTATCGGTCGGCCACCGCGTCGCCCCGCTGATCCGGCTGGTCGCGCGCGGCGACACCACCGTGGCGGACGCCTATCTGTCGCCCGTCCTGCGCCGCTACGTCGCGGGACTGGAGGCGGCGCTCGGCACCGGCGCGCTTTTCATGCAATCGTCCGGCGGGCTGGTCGACGGCCACGCCTTCCACGGCAAGGACGCGCTGCTGTCCGGCCCCGCGGGCGGAATCGTCGGCATGGCGGCGGCGGCGAAAGCGGCGGGCGCGGACCGCGTCATCGGCTTCGACATGGGCGGCACCTCCACCGACGTGTCGCTGTGGGCCGGCGACTTCGAACGGCGGCAGGAAGCGGTGATCGGCGGCACGCGCGTCAGCGCGCCGATGCTGCGGATCGATACCGTCGCGGCAGGCGGCGGATCGATCTGCGCCTTCGACGGCGGACGCTTCACCGTCGGCCCGGCATCGGCGGGCGCGGACCCCGGCCCCGCCTGCTACCGCCGCGGCGGGCCGCTGACCGTCACCGACTGCAACCTTTTGCTCGGCAAGATCCGGCCGGAACTCTTCCCCGCGGTCTTCGGCCCAACCGGCGACCAGCCGCTCGACTCCGACGCCGCCGCCGCAAGGCTCGATGCGCTTCTGGACGAGGTACAGGCCGCGACCGGCACGCGCCCCGATGCGATGGACGCCGCCGCCGGGCTGGTCAGCATCGCGGTCGCCAATATGGCCAACACGATCAAGGCGGTGTCGGTCGCGCGCGGCCACGATCCCGCGGGCTATGCCCTGATGAGCTTCGGCGGCGCGGGCGGGCAGCATGCCTGCCTCGTCGCCGACGCGCTGGGGATGGAGACGGTGCTGGTCCATCCGCTGGCGGGCGTCCTGTCGGCCTACGGCATCGCGCTGGCGGACCGCCGCCTCGTCCGGCAGCGGACGCTGGGCATTCCGCTGGCCGATCCCGCATGGCGCGCGGCACTGGCCGCGCTCGCCGCCGATACGCAGGCCGACCTGCCCGGATCGACGACGATCGCCACCGCGCTGCTTCGCTATGCCCGCACCGATCAGGGCATCGACGTGGCGGTCGCGGACGATGCCGCGATGACCGCCGCGTTCGACGTCGCGCATCGCGAACGCTTCGGCTTCACCGGCGACGACGGGCTGGTGGTGGAACGGATACAGGTGGAGGCGGTCGCCCCCACCCGCCCACTGGCCGCGGGCCATGAGGCGACGGCCGCGGCGACCGACGACGGCGTCGATGCCTTCATGGACGGCGAAACCCGCCCCACGCGCCTCGCCCGCCGCGATGCCCTCGCGTCGGGCACGCGCATCGCCGGGCCCGCGCTGATCGTCGATGCGACCTCCACCACGGTGGTCGAGCCCGGCTGGACCGCCGCGGTGCTCGACGACGGCACGCTGCGCCTGACGCGTACCGTTGCCCGCGCCGCCGCCACCGCGGATGCCGCCGCCGACCCCGTCCGCCTCGCCATCTTCGCCGGCGTGTTCATGGGGCTGGCGGAGGAGATGGGCTCCGCGCTCCAGCGCAGCGCCGCCTCGGTCAACATTCGCGAGCGGCTCGACTTCTCCTGCGCGATCTTCGACGCCGATGGCTTCCTGATCGCCAACGCGCCGCACATCCCCGTCCATCTCGGCTCGATGGGCGATTGCGTCCGCCACCTGATCGCCAGTCGGCGCGCGATGCGAGTCGGCGAGGCCTATGCGGTCAACGACCCGTTCCGCGGCGGCACGCACCTGCCCGACATCACGGTCGTCCAGCCCGTGTTCGCGGGGCAGGACCGGCCCGCCTTCTTCGTCGCCGCGCGCGGGCATCATGCCGACGTCGGCGGCACCAGCCCCGGATCGATGCCCGCCGACAGCCGCAGCATCGCGGACGAGGGGATCGTGTTCGACGACGTGACCGTCATGGCCGACGGCATCCTGCGGGCCGCCGACCTGCGCGCGCTGCTGGCGAGCGGCCCGCACCCTGCGCGCAACATCGACCAGAACATGGCCGACCTCGCCGCGCAGCTCGCCGCCTGCGCGCGCGGGGCGACGGGGCTGGAACGGCTGGCGGCCGAACAGGGCGTGGCCGTCGTCACCGCCTATATGGCGCATGTGCAGGATCATGCGGCGGCGCTCTGCCGCCGCCTGATCGCGACGCTGTCGGACGGCGCGTTCGCCTACGCCACCGACGACGGCGCGACCGTGCGGGTCACGGTCCGCGTCGATCGCGATGCGGGCGCGCTGACGGTCGACTTCACCGGCACCAGCGATCAGCGGCCCGGCAACACCAACGCCCCGCTGGCGGTGGTGCGCGCCGCGGTGCTGTACGTGCTGCGGACCTTGGTGGCGGACGACGCGCCGCTCAACGACGGCTTCCTGCGCCCCGTGACCTTGATCGTGCCGGAGGGATCGATGCTCAATCCGCGCTTCCCCGCCGCCGTCGTCGCGGGCAATGTCGAGACCAGCCAGGTCGTCACCGACGCGCTGATGGGGGCGCTGGGCGCGATGGCGGCGAGCCAGGGGACGATGAACAACTTCACCTTCGGCGACGACACGCTGCAATATTACGAGACGATCGCCGGCGGCGCAGGCGCGGGCGATGGCTTCGCGGGCGCGAGCGCGGTGCAGACGCACATGACCAACAGCCGCCTGACCGATCCGGAGGTGCTCGAAACGCGCTTCCCCGTCCTGCTGGAGGAATTCTCGATCCGTCGCGGCTCCGGCGGCGGCGGCGCGTGGGCGGGCGGCGACGGCGCGACGCGACGGGTGCGCTTCCTGCACCCGATGAAGGCCAACATCCTCAGCAACCGCCGCCGCATCCCCCCCTTCGGCATGGCGGGCGGCGGGGACGGCGCGACCGGCGCGAACCGCATCGAGCGCGCGGATGGGAGAATCGAGCGACTGGGCGCGGTCGCCGCGGCGCGGATGGAGGCGGGCGACACGTTCGTCATCGAAACGCCCGGCGGCGGCGGATACGGAAAGGCGAACCGCTGATGCTGGTCCTGTCGGGCATCGCGATCATCGCTTTGGGATTCCTTCTGCGCTTCAACCCCCTGCTCGTGATCGTCGTCGCCGCCTTCGCCACCGGCCTCGCCGCGGGGCTGGACCCGCTTGCGATCCTCGCGCGCTTCGGGAAGGCGTTCAACGACACGCGCTACGTCACCGCCATCTACATGGTCCTGCCCGTCATCGGCCTGCTGGAACGGTTCGGGTTGCAGGATCGCGCGCGCGGGCTGGTCGCGGGGCTGCGCGGGCTGACCGTGGGGCGGCTGCTCGCGGGCTACCTGCTGTTCCGGCAGGTCAGCGCCGCGCTCGGCCTGACCGCCATCGCCGGACCGGCGCAGACCGTCCGCCCCCTCGTCGCCCCGATGGCGGAGGCGGCGGCGGCGGCGCAGGGGAACGACGACCCCGACCATGTTCGCGCATTGGCGGCGGCGACCGACAATATCGGCCTGTTCTTCGGCGAGGACATCTTCATCGCGATCGGATCGATCCTGCTGATGAAGGGAGTGCTGGAGGGGTACGGCATCGTCCTGGCGCCGTTCCAGCTGTCGGTCTGGGCGATCCCGACCGCGATCGCCGCCTTCGCGATCCACGGTTTCCGGCTCTGGCTGCTCGATCGCAGGCTGGGCCGCAGCCGATGATCGGCCTCGGCTTCGTCTATACCGTCGCCGGGCTGGTGTTCGCGGGGGTCGCCCTTCTCGGCGCGCACGACCGGCGCTGGGCCAATGCCGCGTTCCATGCGCTGATCGCCGCGTCCTTCCTGGCGGGCGACCGCATCGGCGATCTCGGCAACGGCCTGCTGGTGCTGGCGCTGGTGGGCGTCGCCACGTCGGGCAGGATGCGCCGCGGCGAACCGGCGGCGGAGGGCACGACCGACCTGCGAAAGCCGCTGATCGCGCTGGCGCTCGTCATCCCCGCCTGCGCCTTGCTGGGCACGCTGGCGGCAGAGCGGATGCCGACGCTGATCGATCCCAAACAGGCGACGTTGGTCGCGCTGACCGCGGGCGTGCTGGTGGCCATGCTGCTGTGCCACCTGATCCTGCGCCCCGCCCCGCTCGCGGGCCTGCGCGCCGGACGACGCCTGCTGGACGAGATCGGCTGGGCCGCGGTCCTGCCGCAACTCCTCGCCAGCCTCGGCGCGGTGTTCGCGCTGGCGGGGGTGGGGGAGGTCGTCGGCGGGTTGGTCGGACAGGCGATCCCGGCGGGCAGCATCGCGGGCGCGGTCGTCGCCTACGGCCTCGGCATGGCGCTGTTCACGATCGTGATGGGCAACGCCTTCGCCGCCTTCCCCGTCATGGCCGCGGCGGTGGGCGTGCCGCTGCTGATCCGGCAATATGGCGGCGACCCCGCCCCGGTTGCGGCGGTGGGGATGCTGGCGGGCTTCTGCGGCACGTTGCTGACCCCGATGGCGGCGAATTTCAACATCGTGCCCGCCGCGCTGCTGGAATTGCGCGACCGCTACGGCGTGATCCGCGCGCAGGTGGCGACCGCAGTGCCGCTGCTCGGCTTCAACCTGTTGCTGTTATGGTGGGTGGTGAGATGATCGATCCCGACACGGCCGCGCGCTTCGCCCGCATCACGCTGGCGCATGTCGGGCGCGAATATCCGCACAAGCTGGACCACGTCCTGTCGGGGCCGCAGGATGCCGCGACCCCGTCCGCGCTCCACCCGATCTTCCACGGCAGCTTCGACTGGCACAGCTGCGTCCACGCGTGGTGGCAATTGCTGACGCTCCTGCGCCGCGCCCCCGACATGCCCGAGGCAGCGGCGGTCAACACCCGCGCCGACGCGATGCTGACCCCCGCGCTGGTGGCGGGCGAACTGGCCTATCTCGACCGCCCCGACAGCGGGGGGTTCGAGCGGCCCTACGGCTGGGGCTGGCTCCTCGCGCTGCATGACGAGGCCGCACGCCACGATGCAGGCTGGGGGGATGCGCTGGAGCCGCTCGCCCGCGCCTTCGCCACGCGGTTCGCGGGCTACCTGCCGAAACTGACCTACGCCGTCCGCGCCGGCACGCACGGCAACACCGCCTTCGCGCTGGTGCTGGCGCACGACTGGGCGACGACGCACGATCCCGCGCTCGCCGCGCTGATCGGCGAACGCGCACGGGACTGGTTCGCGACCGACCGCGCGTGCCAGGCGTGGGAACCATCGGGCGATGACTTCCTGTCGCCCGCGCTGGTCGAGGCGCTGTTGATGAGCCGCATCCTGCCCGCCGACGCGTTCGCGACGTGGTTCGACGCCTTCCTTCCCGACCTGGCGGGCGGCGAACCCGCGACGCTGTTCACCCCCGCCACCGTGTCGGACCGCAGCGACGGAAAGATCGCGCACCTCGACGGCCTGAACCTCAGCCGCGCGTGGTGCTGGCGCGGCATCGCCAGCGCGCTCGGCCCCGGCCACCCGGTCGCGTCGCCCGCGCTGCACGCGGCGGAGGCGCATCTCGCCGCCAGCCTGCCGCACCTCGACGACGATTACGCGGGCGCGCACTGGCTCGCGACCTTCGCGCTGCTGGCGACCACCGCGTCATTGCGAGCGTAGCGAAGCAACCCAGGGTGCCGCGCGCCACACGGGATTGCCGCGCTACGCTCGCAATGACGGCGTCACCGCCGCAACCGCACGAGTGCCGCATCGAGCGCGGACAGGAACCGCGACCGATCCTCCTTCGCGAACGGCTTCGGCCCGCCGATCTGCTCGCCGCCTGCGCGCAGGTCGCTCATGATCGCGCGCACCGCCACCGCATTGCCGATCGAGCTGGACGTAAACGCCTTCCCCGTCGGCGACAGGACCGTCGCCCCCGCCTTCACGCACCGATCCGCGAGCAATATATCCGCGGTCACCACCACCGCCGCCGTATCCGCGCGTTCCGCGATCCAGTCGTCCGCCGCATCGAACCCGTCGTCCACGACGACGCGCGTCACCAGCGGATGCGCGGGAATGCGCAGATGCTGGTTGCTGACGATCGTCACCGGCACCGCCAGCCGCCACGCGACGCGATAGATCTCGTCCTTCACCGGGCAGGCGTCGGCGTCGACGAGGATGCGGATCGTGGTCATTCCCCTCCATGCCACGCGCATACGGGGGTGCGAAGCATTTGACGCGTGACGCGCGCGACGGATCGTCTAGGTTCCCGCGCGATCAAGGGGATTTCCATGACCGTCACGCATCGTACCCTCACCGCCATCGCGCTCGCGCTGTTCGCGGGCCACCTGTCCGCACAGGTCGCGCCCCCGGTCGAAAAGCCGGTGGAGAAGACGCAGGCGCCCGAGAACGAGGCGACGGCCCCGATGCCCGCCCCCACCGGCGCACCCGTCGCCCCCGCGCCGACCGCGACTCCCGCGCCCGCCGCGGCGAAGAAGCCCGCAAAATGGGACGTCAACGCCCCCCGCGGCCTGACGACGCGGACGGCGCGGATCGCGGTGGACGAAGGCAGCTGGATGAACGTCGACGTCTCCCCCGACGGCCGCACGCTCGCCTTCGACCTGCTCGGCGACATCTACACGATGCCGATCGCGGGCGGCACGCCGACCCGCATCGCGGAAGGGCTGACGTTCGAGCATCAGCCGCGCTTCTCCCCCGACGGCCGCCGCATCGCCTTCACCTCCGATCGCGGCGGCGGCGACAACATCTGGGTCATGAACACCGACGGCAGCGACAAGAGGCAGGTGACGAAGGAGGACTTCCGCCTGCTGAACCAGCCGACGTGGAGCCCCGACGGCCGCTTCATCGCGGCGAAGAAGCATTTCACCACCGGCCGCTCGCTCGGCACGGGCGAGGTCTGGCTGTACCACGTGTCGGGTGGCGGCGGGGTGCAGCTGGTCAAGCGCGCCAGCGAGCAATTGCAGAAGGAACTGGGCGAGCCGATCTACGCCGCCGACGGGAAGAGCATCTTCTACACCCGCAACGTCTCCCCCGGCCCCATTTTCGAATATGCGCAGAATTCGCGCACCAGCCTGTTCGAGATCGAACGCTACGACATCGACAGCGGGGAAGTGACCACCGCGGTTTCCGGCGTCGGCGGCTCGGTCCGCCCGACGCCTTCGCGCGACGGGAAGCGCATCGCCTTCGTCCGCCGCGACAACAACGTGTCGAAGCTGTGGGTCAAGGACCTCGCCACCGGCGTGGAACGCATCGTCTACGGCCCGCTCGACCGCGACGTGCAGGAGACCTGGGCCGTGACCGGCGTGTACCCCAATTTCGCCTGGACGCCGGGCGACAGGGAAATCGTGTTCTGGGCCGGCGGCAAGCTGCGCCGCGTCAATGCGGACGGATCGGGCGCGGCGGTGATCCCGTTCCGCATCGACGACACCCGCACGATCGTCGCCGCGACGCATCCGCAGGTGGCGGTCGCGCCCGATCGCTTCGCGACGAAGATGCCGCGCTGGGCCAGCGTCTCGCCCGACGGCCGCACCGTGGTGTTCGAGACGCTGGGCAGATTGTGGACGAAGCCGGTCGCGGGCGGCACCGCGCGGCGGCTGACGCGCGGCACCGACGAACTGGAACTGTTCCCGGCCTGGTCGCGTGACGGGAAACGGATCGTGTTCGTCGGCTGGACCGACGCGGGGCTGGGTCAGGTCCGCACGATCGCGGCGACCGGCGGCACGGCGAAGGCGGTCACCACGGCGGCGGGCCATTACACCCGCCCGCAATTCTCCCCCGATGGCCAGACGATCGTGTTCGAACAGGGCGCGGGCGGCGGGCTGACCGCGGCGCGCGGCGCGGCGGGCACCGGCGTCTACCGCGTCGCCGCCACGGGCGGCACCCCCGTACTGGTGACGAAGGACGGGTCGACGCCGCAATTCGGCGCGACCAGCGATCGCGTCTTCCTCGTCGCGCGCGAAAAGGACAAGCGCCAGTTGGTCAGCACCGACCTGAACGGACAGGACCGCCGCGTCCACGCCGCGGGCGAGCTGGTCAACGACTATCAGGTCTCGCCGAAGGGCGATCATGTCGCCTTCCGCCAGAATTACGAGGCGTTCGTGATGCCGCTCCTCCCCGGCCGCCAGTCGGTCGACGCGGACATGAAGGGCGGCCCCCTGCCCGTCACCCGCGTCAGCGCGGACGGCGCGGACTTCATCCACTGGTCGAATGACGGGCGGCAGGTGCACTGGAGCGCCGGCCCGACGCTGTTCACCGCCGAAACCGCCGCGCTCTTCCGCGCCGCCCCCGCGGGCGAGGACGCGCCGAAATTCGTCGCCCCGCGCACCGGCATTTCGCTGTCGATGGACATCGCCGCCGACAAGCCGACGCGCACCGTCGCGCTCACCGGCGCGCGCGTCGTGACGATGGCGAGCGCGGACGGCGGCATCGTCGACGACGCCACGATCCTGATCCGCGGCGACCGCATCGTCGCGGTCGGCCCGCGTGCCGGCATCGCCGTGCCCGCGGGCGCGACGACGGTGGACGTAACCGGCAAGACGATCATCCCCGGTCTGGTCGACGCGCACGCGCACGGCCCGCAGGGGGAGGACGAGGTCGTACCGCAGCAGAACTGGTCCGCGATGGCCAATCTCGCGCTAGGCACCACCACCGTCCACGACCCGTCGTCGCGCTCCGCGGAGATCTTCCCCGCCGCGGAGATGCAGCAGGCGGGCATGATCCTGGCCCCGCGCACCTTCTCGACCGGCGAGATCGTGTACGGCGCGAAGGCGGCGGACGTGTACGCGCAGATCGATACCTACGAGGACGCGCTGGCGGTCGTCCGCCGGCTGAAGGCGCAGGGCGCGCGCAGCGTGAAGAACTACAACCAGCCGCGCCGCGAACAGCGCCAGATGGTCGTCGCCGCCGCGCAGGCGGAGGGGATGGAGGTCGTGCCCGAGGGCGGCTCGCTCTACACGCTGGACATGTCCCTCGTGCAGGACGGCAATTCCACCGTCGAGCACAATGTCCCGCTGGAGCATTTCTACGCCGACGTGGTCGACCTGTGGGCGCAGAGCGGCGTCGGCTACACCCCCACGCTGGTCGTCGCCTATGGCGGCCCCGCAGGCGACCCGTACTGGCGCGCGCACAGCGACGTGTGGCGCCACCCCCTGCTGTCGCGCCACGCGCCGCCCGCGCTGCTCGCGGCGCAGAACGCGCGGCGGGAGATCGCGCCGGAGGAGGATTACGTCGACGGCGCCACCGCGCGCGAGGCGAAGAAGCTGGCGATGAAGGGCATCCCCGTCGCGATCGGCGCGCACGGGCAGCAGCCGGGGCTGGGCGCGCATTGGGAGATGTGGAGCTTCGCCCGCGGCGGCTTCACCCCCGTCGAGGCGTTGCGCGCGGGCACGATCGCGGCGGCGACCTCGCTCGGCTATGCGAAGGACGTCGGCTCGCTGGAGGCGGGGAAGCTCGCCGACCTCGTCGTCCTGAACGCCGATCCCACGACCGACATCCGCAACAGCGACAAGGTGGCGCAGGTGATGCTGGGCGGCCGCCTGTACGACGCCGCGACGCTGAACGAGGTGGCGACGGGGACGCGCAAGCGCCTGCCCTATTGGTGGGAGGGCGCGACCGGCGGCGCGGATACGGGCGCGAAGGCCACGGTCGGCCATGGGCACGGTGACGTGGACTGAGGGTGGCCGCGTTCCTGCGAAAGCAGGAACCCAGGGCCGCAGGCGACACCGTTCGTGACTCCGGGTTCCTGCGTGCGCAGGAACACGGCGCGCGCATGAAGGAAGGACCGACACCAGAATGACCGAACGCTTCGATATCGTCATCGTCGGCGCGGGACACGGCGGCGCGCAGGCCGCGATCGCGTTGCGGCAGCAGGGTTTCGCGGGCACGATCGCGCTGATCGGCGACGAGCCCGACCCGCCCTACGAACGCCCGCCGCTGTCGAAGGACTATCTGGCGCGGGACAAGCCGTTCGAACGCATCCTGATCCGCCCCGAATCCTTCTGGCGCGACCGCGACGTGACGATGCTGCTGGGCCGGCGAGTCGCGGCGGTCGATGCGGCGGCGCATCGCGTGACCCTCGCCGACGGGACCCCGATCGATTACGGCATTCTGATCTGGGCGACCGGCGGCACACCCCGCCGGCTGACCTGTTCGGGCCACGACCTGACCGGCGTCCACGCCGTGCGCACCCGCGCCGACGTCGACCGGCTGATGGCCGAACTGCCCGCGACGACCCGCGTCGTCGTCGTCGGCGGCGGCTATATCGGGCTGGAGGCCGCGGCGGTCCTGACGAAGCTGGGCAAGCACGTGACGGTATTGGAGGCCGCCGACCGCGTGCTGGCGCGCGTCGCGGGCGAGCCGCTGTCGCGCTTCTACGAGGGGGAACATCGCGCGCACGGCGTCGACCTCCGGCTGGGCGCGACGGTCGACTGCATCCTCGGCGCCGACGGCCGCGCCACCGGCGTCCGCCTGGCCGACGGCGAGACGCTGGCGGCGCAGATGGTCGTCGTCGGCATCGGCGTCGTTCCCGCGGTGGAGCACCTGCTGGCGGCGGGGGCCGACGGCGACAACGGGGTGAGGGTCGACGCGCAGTGCCGCACCTCGCTGCCCGATGTCTTCGCGATCGGCGATTGCGCGCTCCACGCCAACGATTTCGCGGACGGCGCGTCGATCCGGCTGGAATCGGTGCAGAACGCCAACGATCAGGCGACCGTCGCCGCGCGCGCGATCCTGGGCGGGACCGATCCCTATCATGCGGTCCCGTGGTTCTGGTCCAACCAGTACGACCTGAAGTTGCAGACCGTCGGCCTGTCGACCGGCCACGACCGCGCGATCCTGCGCGGCGATCCGGCGACGCGCAGCTTCTCGCTCGTCTACCTGCGCGACGGACGCGTGATCGCGCTCGACTGCGTCAACGCCGTAAAGGACTACGTGCAGGGCAAGGCACTGGTGACCGGCCGGGTCGCCGCGGACCCGGCGTCGCTCGCCGACGCGGCGACGCCGTTGAAATCGCTCGTGGGGTAACCGCCGTCATGCCGGATCGCAGGGACCGCGATCCCCCGGGTTAACCGGTTGATATCCCGCCGCCGATAGGAATCGTCGCGAATGCGCGACCGATTCCCAGCCCCGGCCCCGTGCCGCCCGAGTCGCACGCTCGGCCTGGTCGCCCTGGGCGTGGGCGTGGCGGGCGCCGCGGTCGACAGCGCCTGGCCCGGCCTCGCCGCCGTCGCCGCGCTCGCGGCGCTGTCGTGGCGGCGCCCCGCCCCGGCGGCGGCGACGCCGGACGCCCCCCCGATCGCGCCCCCGCGGGAGGAGGTGCATCCCGTCAGCGGCCTGCCGACGCGCGAACCTTTGCTTGCGACGATGGCGGCCGACGCGCGCGGCACGCTGGGCGTGCTGGCGTTCCGCGACTACGACCGGCTGTGCGCCTTCGACCCGCAGGCCGGCGACCGCGTCCTGCGCGTGCTGGCCGACCGGGTACGCGCGATGCTGCCGCCGTCGCGCACGATCGCGCATGTCGACCGCGGCCACCTGGCGATCTGGATCGATGCGGCATTGGCGCCCGACGCCGCCGAGCGCGAACTGAAGGCCGCAGTGTACGCGCTGGGCACGTTGGTCGCGGACGACAGCGGCGCGATCCTGCCGGAGGTGGCGCTGCGTCACGTCGCGTTCGATCGCGCGGCGGAGACGGCGGACGTGGCGCTGGCGCGCACGATCGCCTCCTTCGCGGTGGTGGACCTCGACGGCGATGCCGCCCCGGCGCAGCAGGTGATCCAGGCGCGCGACCGTTTCCTGCTGGAACAGGACCTGCGCCAGGCGCTGGCGCGCGCCGAACTGCGCCTCGCCTATCAACCGCTGATCGATGCAGGCGAGGGGCGGGTCTGCGGGGCGGAAGCGCTGCTGCGCTGGGATCGTGCGGGCGGCGCGGTGCCGCCGGCGCAGTTCGTGCCGATCATGGAAAGCGCGGGGCTGGCGCGGGACATCGGCCTGTGGGTGATGAACGCCGCGTTGCGCCAGACCGCGGACTGGGCGCAGCCCGGCCTGTCCCCGTTGCGGATCGCGGTGAACGTGTCGGGGCAGCAGATGACCGACGACGACCTGCCCGCGGTCGTCGCGCGGATGCTGGCGCGCCACGGCATTCCGGCCGACGCGCTGGAGGTGGAACTGACCGAAAGCGTCGCGCTGGACGATACCGGCCAGGCCGCGCGGCTGGTCCGCGCCTTGCGGACGCAGGGCGTGGCGGTTGCGATCGACGATTTCGGCACCGGCTTTTCCAGCCTCAGCACGATGCGCCGCCTGACCTTCGACAAGATCAAGATCGACCGCGAATTCGTCACCGACGTCCACCGCCGCCGCGAAAGCCAGGCGATCTGCCAGAGCGTCATCGCGCTCGGCCGCGGCCTCGGCATCCGCGTGCTGGCGGAGGGGGTGGAACAGCGGGCGGAGGTCGAATGGCTCCGCCGCCACGGCTGCCGCTATTTCCAGGGCTATTATTTCTCCCGCCCGCTCGCCCCCGCCGATTTCGCGTCCTTCGCCGCGGATACCGGCCGTCTCGCCATCCTGCTCGCCGACGACGTCGCATCGCTGCGCCGCGATATCGTCGCCCGCGATTCCGTGAGGTTCCACGCATGACCCGTCGTACCGCCGCCCCGTTGGGCCTGATGCTGCTCCTCGCCGCCTGTTCGGGGGGAGATCGCCCGGCGCCCCCCGGCACCGCCGCCTCCGCGCCCGCCGCCGCGCCCGACACGATCCTGTCGCTGCTCGACCAGGGCGACGTCGGCGCCGCACGCAAGCTGCTGAAGGCGGCGCTGAAGCGCGAACCGATGAACCCGTCGCTGCTGGTGCTGAAGGATTCGATCGACCGCGATGCGAAGGAGATGCTCGGCCCCGACAGCTACGGCTATACCGTGCAGCCGGGCGAGACGATGACGCTGCTGGCGCAACGATTGCTGGGCAACCGGCTGAAGGCGTATCAGCTGGCGCGCTACAACGGCATCGATCGCCCCGCGTCGCTGGCGGCGGGGCAGGCGATCCGTATTCCGGGCACCCCGCCGCGCCGCGCCGATCCGCCGCGTACCGCCGAACCACGCGCGCCTGCCCGGTCCCCCCGCCCGCCCGCCGCGACCGCGCCGGCAAGGCCGTCTGCGCCCCGCCCGCCCGCCCCCACGGCCGCCCCCGCCGCCAACCCCGCCGCCGCACGACAGGCGCGCGCCGCGGGCCTCGCCGCTTTGAACCAGGGAAAGGTGAACGTCGCGGTCGCCCAGCTTCGCCGCGCCGCCGCGCTCGATCCGGGCAACCCCGTCATCGCACGCGACCTGTCCCGTGCCCAGCGCATCGCCGCCACGGTCCGCACCCGCCGCTAAGCCTTTGGTTACGCCTGCCCCGTTAGGCTCGGGCGCATGGAAATGCTGGGTCGATACCGGATCGAGGGGAAACTGGGCGACGGCGCGATGGCCGACGTCTACCATGCGCGCGACACCGGCATCGGCCGGTCGGTCGCGATCAAGGTCCTCAAACCCGACCTCGCGCGCGATCCCGAACTCAGCCGCCGCTTCCTGCGCGAGGCGCAGGCCGCGGGCGGGCTGAACCACCCCGGCATCGCCACGATCTACGACGTCGGGATCGAACGCGGCATCGCCTATATCGCGATGGAGCTGGTGGAAGGGCAACCGCTCGATGCCGTGCTGGCCGCGCACGGCCGCCTGCCGCACGAACGCGTGCTGCTGCTGGCGGAACAGCTCGCCGCCGCGCTGGCCTATGCGCACAGGGCGGGGGTCGTGCATCGCGACGTGAAGCCGTCGAACATCCTCCTGTCCGCCGACGGCCGCACCGCCAAGCTGGTCGATTTCGGCGTCGCGCGCGTCGCCGACCTGGAAGGGACGGCGGCGGAACAGGCGCTGGTCCGCACGCAGGTGGGGCAATTGATCGGGACGCCCCGCTACATGAGCCCCGAACAGGCGCTGGGCCTGCCGGTCGACGCGCGCTCCGACCTCTTCTCCTTCGGCGTGGTGCTGTACGAGATGGTGACGGGCAAGGTCGCCTTCCCCGGCACCGGCCTCGCGACGCTGGCGATCCAGATCGCACAGGACAGGGTCGACCCGATCGACCGCGCCGCGGGCGATTGCTCGCCCGGCCTGCGCGCCATCATCGACAAGTTGCTGGCGAAGAAGCCGGAGGCCCGCTTCGCCGACGGCGATCTGCTCGTCCGCGCGCTGGAACGCGAACGGCAATCGACCGCGGACGCCCCGCCGGCGCGCCGCGGCCTGCCGCTGCGGGTGAAACTGCCGCTGTCGCTCGCGATCGTCACCGCGCTGGCGCTGGCGGTCAGCGTGACGACGATCCTGAAGCGGCAGCAGCAGACGTTGCAGCGGATGGCCGTCGTGTCGGGCAGTTCGATCGCGGGCTTCGTGACGCAGAATACCGCGCTCCTCGCCGCCGACAATGCCGGGCTTCCTCCCGAACAGCAGGACTGGTCCGCGTTGCAGGCGTTCGTCGTCTCCGCCGCGCGCGACCGCGAGATCCGCGGCCTCGTCGTCACCGACACCGGCGGCATCGTCCGCGCCGCCGACGATGCGTCGCTGGTCGGCCGCCGCCATCGCGTCCCGCGCGGGGAGGCCCGGGTGCCCGCCACCGGCGGCGCGCGCGTGTCGTCGGTTCCGGACAACGGCAAGGGCGCGGGCCTGCGCTTCGTCCAGCCGATCCGCTACGCCGGCGCCGATTTCGGCACGCTCGACCTGGTCCTGCGGCGCCAGTCGCTCGACGCCGCGCTCGATCAGTCGCGCACCCTGCTCGCGATCCTGTCGCTGCTCGTGATCGCCGCGGTGCTGATCGTCGGCTACCTCAGCGGATCGTGGGTCGCCCGGCCGCTCGCGCGCCTGCGCCGCGCCCTGGACGAGGCGCCCGAATCGCGCTTCGCCCTGCGCATCTCGCATCATCGCCGCGACGAACTGGGCGCCGCGTTCGAAGCCTTCAACCGCGCCGCCGCCGCGATCGAACCCGAATTGCACGGTGCGCCGCGGGAAACCGCCGCCACGCTCGCTGCAACGCGCATCGTGACCCGCCCCCCGTCACGTCACGCCGCCTGAGGACGCCCGCATGTACATGCTGCAATTGTTCGACGAGGCGGATGCGATCCAGCCCGTCGACGCGCGCCTGATCCGCGACGGGATCCTGCGGATCGGTCGCGACGCCGCCGCCGACTGGCCGATCGCCGATCCCGACTGCGCCCTGTCGCGCGCGCATTGCGAGGTCGCGGTCGACGGCCCTGCGCTGTCGCTGACCGCGCTGGGCGCCAACGGCGTCTTCGACGATCTGTCGGGCGATCGCCTGCCCGATGCGATCGCGGTGCCGCTGCCCGTGCCCAGCGCCTTCCGCCTCGGCCGCTTCCGCATCGTCGCGACCCACGCGCCGCACGGCGACGTCCATGTCGACGACGGCCGCACGATGGTCCTGCGCCCCCCGCTGGGCACCTCGACCGAGGTGCCGGCCGACTGGGCGGACGACCGGATCGCTCCCCCGCTTCCCGCCGGCCCCGGCGACGGTTCGCTGCTGGAATCGTTCTGCCAGGGCGCGGGCCTCGACGGTTCGCAACTGTCGGGGGAGGATCCGGCGGAGATCATGCACCGCCTCGGCGCGGTCTATCGCCAGATGGTGCTGGGCGTCGGCGACCTGATGGGGGAGCGCGACCGCGCGCGCGCCGCCTTCCAGCTGACCCGGACCACGATCAGCGGGGCGGACAACAATCCCTTCAAATGGGCCCCGACGCAGCGGCTGGCGGTGGACCTGCTGCTGGCGGGATCGACCGGCTTCCTGTCCGGCCCCGCCGCGTTGCAGGCCTCGTTCCGCGACGTGAAGCAGCACCTCGTCGCCAGCTTCGCCGGGTTGCGCGCGTCCCTTCGCACCGCGGTCGACAGCTTCGATCCCGCCGCCATCGACACCGCGGCGGCGAAGCGCGGCGCCTTGCTGAAAAGCCGCGCCGCGGCGCAGATGGAGGAGGTCGCCGCGCGTCACGCCGACCTCGACCGACAATTGACGGAGCAGCGCCCCGGCTCGCTGGACCACGCCTTCGTCGCCGCCTACGACGCCGCCGGACGCCCCGCCCCGGTCGGCAGGTCGTGAGCGTATTGCTCGCGCGCTGGCGCCGCCCCGCCCCGCCGCTCCGACTCGCATCGGTCGCCCGCACGCACGTCGGCCGCGTCCGGACGGTGAACGAGGACCGCCTGCTCGACCGCCCCGATCGCGGCCTGTGGGCGATCGCCGACGGCATGGGCGGGCATAGCGCGGGCGACGTCGCGGCGCAGACCGCGGTCGCCGCGCTGGCCGCACTGGCCGACGACGACGCACGCATCACCGCCGCGACGATCGCGACCGCGCTCCACGACGCAGGCGCGCGGATCGCCGCCGGTCCGGCGCCGGGGGGCACCACGATCGTCGCGCTTCACCTGGACGGCACGACCGCGACCGTCATCTGGGCGGGGGACAGCCGCTGCTACCTGCTGCGCGACGGCGCCTGCCGCCAGCTGACGCGCGACCACAGCGTGGTTCAGGAACTGGTCGACGCGGGCCTGCTCGACCCCGCCGACGCCGCCCGCCATCCGCGGGGGCACGTCATCACCCGTGCGCTGGGGGTGCAGCCCGCGCCCGACCTGGCGCGCGTGACGGTGGAGGTCCGCGCGGGCGACGCCCTGTTCCTGTGTTCCGACGGCGCGTCGCGCGCATTGGTCGATCGCGACTTCCTGCCGCGCGAACCGCTCGATACCGCCGCCGACCGCCTCCTGACCGCCGCGCTCCAGCGCGACGGCAGCGACAATATCAGCCTGATCCTCGTCTCGCTGCCCGACGCGGCGGCGTAGCGTCGTCAGCGCACGCCGCCGGGACGTGACTCAGGCCGCGGTGACGCTCACGTCCACCGTCATGCCGACGAAATCGGTGCGCTCGCCCGCGAAATTGCCGACGACGGGCAGGATCGCCTCGCTCGTCGCACCGACCGCGGTGGCGACCAGTCCGGCGGCGCCGATACGCCGTTGCGTGGGATCGAACGCGATCCACCCCGCGCCCGGCACGAACACCTCGCACCACGCATGCGTCGCGCCGACGTCACCCGCCGCCATGCCCGGATCGAACAGATAGCCCGACGCCGCCCGCGCGGCGAAGCCCAGCCGGCGCGCGGCGGCGAGGAACAGCGCCGCCAGGTCGCGGCACGATCCGCTGCGCAGCGTCAGCGTCTCCGCGGGGCTGCGCGTCCCTTCCTCCTCGCGCGTCGAATAGGCGATCCCCGCGCCGATCTCCTCGTTCAGCGCCTTCAACAGGGTCAGCGTGTCGTCCCCCGCCCGCCCGCGGAATGCCGAAACCCACGCGTCGGTGACGGGGTCGACCGCCCCGTCCACCAATGCGGGGCCGATCAGCGCGAGGTCGTCGGGGTCGTAGGCGAAGGGATAGCGATGCGCGCCGGGGTCGAGGCGATAGATCGGATACGCCTCGGCGCGATGGTCCAGCTCGTGCTCCGCCCGGATCGACAATATCGTCGCGTCGCGGGCGAAAAGCGCGGTCGCCACGCTGTTCCCCGCCGCATCCTCGTGCCACACGATCCGGGCCGCCGGATCGATCGTCAGCGCGGAATGCAGCAGCCGGATGTCGTGATGCTGCCGCGGCGATACCAGCAGGCGATGGTCCAGCAACCGGACCGGCCGCGCATAGCGATAGACGGTGTCGTGCCGGATGCGCAGCCTCACGGCCGGATCAGCCCCGCGGCGCGCAGCGCATCGTCGATCATCCGCGCCGGATCGAACGCCCCGGCCGTCGCCGCGGGGGCGGCCTGCGCCGCGGCACCCGGCGCGACCGCGGGTGCCTCCGCCGGCACGATCCCCCAGGACGCCGCGATGCGATAGGTGGAGGAGATACCCGCATCCAGCATGTAGGGCATCGGCGTCCCGCACGCCTCCGCCCCCGTCGTCGCGATCGGCGTGCCATGCCCCATGCCGGGGATCAGCCGCTCCTCGATCAGCGTCCGGCCGCCGTCGTCGCGCCACGCGCGATAGGTATCGCCCTTCACGTCGGGATCGCCCAGGCCGTGGACGTCGCGCCACTGCTCCACGATCATCGCCGCGTTCGCGACGTCGACGGTCCGGTCCGCGGTCCCGTGCCACACCGACACGGTCGGCCACGGGCCGCGATGATCCGACGCCGCACGGACCTTCGCGCCCAGCGTCGCCGCATGGTAGCCGTGGCCGCGCATCCGGTCGAACGCCTCGGGCATCGTGTGCGCGACGCCGTGCGGCAGGCCCGCGACGATCGCCCCGCCGGCGAAGACGTCGGGATAGGTGGCCAGCATCGTGGAGGCCATCGCCCCGCCCGCCGACAGGCCGGTCACGAACACGCGCGCCGGATCGATCGCGTGCCGCGTCACGACCGCGGCGATCATCGCCCGGATCGACGCCGCCTCCCCGCCGCCGCGTCGCGTGTCCTCCGCAACGAACCAGTTGAAGCACGCATTGGGGTTGTTGCCGCGCTGCTGCTGCGCGAACAGGACGACGAAGCCGTGCCGCTCCGCCAGCATGGACCAGCCCGATCCGCGGTCGTACCCCGCCGCATCCTGCGTACAGCCGTGCAGGACGACGACCAGAGGCGCGCCCGCGGGCAGATCCGCCGGGACATGCACGAACCCCAGCAAATCGCCCGGATTGGCGCCGAATTCCCCCAAGGGGGTCAAGCCCGGCGCCGCGGCACCGCCTGCGCCGTCGAAGGCGGGCATCGCCATCCCTGCGCGGCGCAGGCGATCGACGGTATCGGAAATCGAGCGCATGACGCCCCCTTGGCTGCGACAGTCGGGGCAGGCCCCGCGCGACACGACTGCCTCGCGCGCGCCGGTTTATTGCAGTGCAGCATAGATGCGCCGCGCCTGCCCCGATTTCAAGGGCGTCACGCCAGCGTGCGCACCCCCGGCTCGCGATCGTAGAAGCGCCGCGACGCCGCCGCGACGAACCCGTCCAGGTCGGTGACGCCCGCGTCCGCCTCCACGCCCGCCTTGTCCAGCAGGGGCTTGGCCGCCGCGCTCGCGCCGATCGCCTTCAGATGCCCGAACGCGTCCATCGCGAACTGCACCGCCGCGCCTTCCTTCAGCAACGCCTTCGTGCCCTGGTCCGACAGCACGATCGCGACCGCGTCGAACAACTGACTGGGCGTGCCTGCCAATTGCCCGTCCGCCTTGCGCATCGACCCGTCGGACAAGGTCGCGCCGCCGACCTTCGGCGCGATCAGCACGGCCTTCGCCTCCGCCGCCTCGACCGCGGCGACGACCGCGTCCAGCTCGCCCGCATCGGTCCCGTCCGCGAACAGGATGCCGATCGCGCGCCCTTCCAGCGTGTCCTTCATGTTCTTCTGGATCGACAGCGCGTCGGACGCGTCCATGTCCACCGGCTCACGCGCCGCCGCCGCCTTTTCGGGCAGGTCGATGCCCAGCCCGTCCGCGACCCGCTTCGCCAGATCCTCGTCGACGTTGCGCAGATTCGCCACCATCCGCGGCGGCACCTTGTCGAGCAGTCCGACCTTCGACAGTTCGAACACGAATGACGACGCGATATGCGCCTGCTCGTTCTCGGTCTGCGAACGGTAGAACAGTCGCGCCTGGCTATAATGATCCGCGAACAGGTCGGCGCGGATGCGCAGTTTGTCGCCCTGCTCGTCGTCGCCCGTCGCGGCATTCACCGTCGCGAAGCCGCGCTCCACGCTTTCACGCGGCCCGCCGTCCTCGCCATGTTCGGCCAGGCTGTTGGGCTCGTAGTTCGCGCGGCCCTTGGGCACCTGCGTCTGCATCTTCCCGTCGCGCTGAAAGTTGCCGAACGGGCAGCGCGGCGCATTGATCGGGATCTGGTGGAAGTTCGTCGTCCCCAGCCGCGAATTCTGCGTATCGAGGTAGCTGAACAGCCGCCCCTGAAGCAGCGGATCGTTCGAAAAATCGATCCCCGGCACGATGTTCGTCGGCAGGAACGCGACCTGCTCCGTCTCGGCGAAGAAATTGTCGACGTTGCGATTGAGCGTCAGCGTCCCGATCAGCCGGACCGGCACGTCCTCCTCCGGGATCAGCTTCGTCGCGTCCAGCACGTCATACGGCTGCGCGCGCGCGAACGCCTCGTCGAACACCTGAATCCCTAAGTCCCATTGCGGAAACGCGCCGGTATCGATCGCCTCCCACAGGTCGCGGCGGTGATAGTCGTTGTCCGCCGCCTGCAACTTCAGCGTCTCGTCCCACACCGTCGACTGCAACCCCAGCCGCGGCTTCCAGTGGAACTTGACGAAGCTGGCCTTGCCCTCGGCGTTCACCAGCTTGAACGTATGGACCCCGAACCCCTCCATCGTGCGCAGCGACCGCGGCAGCGTCCGGTCCGACATCGCCCACATCAGCATGTGGGTCGATTCGGGCATCAGCGACGCCCAGTCCCAGAAGGTGTCGTGCGCGCTGCCCGCCTGCGGATAGGCGCGATCCGCCTCCATCTTCACCGCATGGACCAGGTCGGGGAACTTGATCGCATCCTGAATGAAGAACACCGGGATGTTGTTGCCGACCAGGTCCCAATTGCCCTCGCTGGTGTAGAATTTCACCGCGAACCCACGCACGTCGCGCGGCGTGTCGACCGATCCCGCGCCACCCGCGACGGTGGAGAAGCGGACGAACACCTCGGTCTTCTCGCCCTTCGCGAACACCGCCGCCTTCGACAGGTCGGCGATATCGTCGGTCGCCTCGAACACGCCGTGCGCGCCGCTGCCGCGTGCGTGGACGATCCGTTCGGGAATCCGCTCGTGATCGAAATGGAAGATCTTCTCGCGAAGGACGAAATCCTCCAGCAGCGTCGGCCCGCGCGCGCCGGATTTCAGGCTGTTCTGGTTGTCGCCGATCGGCACGCCGTGATTGGTGGTCAGCACGGGCACGTCGCCGCCCGCGCGCTGGTGCGTCTCGCCGCCGTTGCCGGGGTTGCGCGTCGTCGAATCTGTCATGGGGGACCTCACTGTTCCCCCCACGAACGAAGCCAGCCCCCGTTGTGTCCGCCGCATCGCGCTGATGCGGATCAGGCTACAGCCCCTCGCCACCCACCCAATGCGCGTTCGACAGCCGCCGTGCCAGGTCCCATGCCTGCCGCCGGATATCGGGCACCGCCACGATCTCCCAGAACGCGCCGCGCGTCATCGGACCGATCGCGTACAGCCGGTCGTCCACCGTCCCATCCATCGCGACCGTCCGCGCGACGCCGTCGACGTCGATCCCCAGATGCTCGGCATCGGGCCGGATCAGCCCCCGCGCGGTCAGCGTCGCCAGCAGCGGCTCGCCGGTGCGCGACAGGTCGCCCTGCGGCCCGGTGCAATTGACCAGCCGCCGCACCACGATCCGCTCAACCACGTCGCCCCCCCGCCGCCGCAGCGACACCGCCAGCCCGCCGTCGACCGCCGCCGCCGCGACGGGCTTCGCCGCCAAGACGGTCAGCCGCCCGCCGGCGATCATCCGCGCGATCCGGTCGGCGACGACGGGCGCCAGCCGGTGGCGATGCACGTCCCACCACGGGCGCAGGTGGCGCAGAAACCGCGCCCGCGCGTGTCTGTCCGCCTGCCCCCACATCGCCTGCGTATACGGACGCAGCTCGTCCACCGCATTGCGCCACCCGATCGCCTCCGCCCGCACGCGCCCTCTATGCAACAGCGTCGCCAGCCCGCCGCGCGGTCGTTCCGCGATCGGCGCCTCGTTCGCCGGCGACGACGCGTGGCGATGCGGCACCAGGCCCCGCCGCGACACCGCCACGATCCGCCCGCCGAACCCCCGCGCCTCCAGCGCCAGCGCGACGTCGACCATCGTCAGCCCGGTGCCCAGCAGCAGGACCGTGTCCTCGTCCCCCAGCCCCGCGGTCGCCGCCGGGTCCCACGGATCGCCGCGATAGCAGAGCGATTCCGCCGCCCCCTCCAGCCCGCGCGGCAGGTGCGGCGGCAAATTCCCGACCGCCAGCACCGCCGCATCCGCCGCCACCGCGCCCCCGTCCGCCAGCAGGACGCGCACGCCCCTCCCGCGCGCGACATCGACCGCATCGCCGGAAACGACCGCCAGCCGCCCCGGTGCCGCCGCCCGCGCCGCCGCCAGCAGGTCGCGCAGATACTCGCCGTACACCGCGCGCGGCACGAACGACGCCCCCGTCGCCGCGACCCCGCGCGCCTCCAGCCAGCGGAGGAAATGATCCGGCTCGTCGGGAAACGCGCTCATGTTCGCGGCGCGCACGTTCAGTACGTGGTCGCGATGCACGGTGCCGTACGCAACGCCCTGCCCCGCCACCGGCGCGCGCTCGATCAGCGTGGCGCGCGGCCCGTCGCACCGCAGCAGGTTGACCGCCAGCAGCGTCCCCGAAAAGCCCGCCCCGATGATGGCGACATGATCGATCATGCCCCGCGCCATACCGGCGCGCGCGGATCAGGAATAGGCCGGTTCCCACATCGCGGGCACCGCGGGCGGCGCATTGCGGTGCAGCGCCGATCCGTCCGCCGCGGCCGCTGCCGCGACCGCCTGCGCCACGCCGCGCGCGGTATCGCGCAACCGGGTCAGCGGCGGCAGCAGGTCCGCGCCCTGCGTCGGGCACGCCGCCGCCAGCGCGCGTGCCGCGGCCAGGAACATGCCGTCGCTGACGCGGTGCGCCCCGCTCGCCAGCGCGCCCAGCCCCACCCCGGGGAAGATGTACACGTTGTTGACCTGCGCCACGCCCGCCACGCCGAACGGGCTGCCCGTGCCCACGATCGCCTTGCCGTCGGTCCACGCCAGCAGGTCGTCGGGATGCGCCTCGCAATGCGATACCGGGTTGGACAAGGGGAAGATGATCGGCCGCTCGACACCCGCCGCCATGGCGCGCACCACGCTCTCGCCGAACGCGCCCGGCTGGCCCGACGTCCCGATCAGGATCGTCGGCTTCACCTGCGCCACGACCTGGTCCAGCCCGGTCCCGCTCCAGCCCGCGACCTCGTGCGGATCGCGCGCCAGCGACGCCTGCGCCTCCCCGCTCGCGCTTCCGCGCATCACCAGCCCGTCGCGGTCGACCGCCCAGATCGCGCGGGTCGCGACCTCGCGCGCCGTCCCGTCCGCGACCATCGCGTCGATCAGGAGGTCCGCGATCCCCATCCCCGCCGCGCCCGCGCCGACGATGACGACGCGCTGTTCCGCCAGCGCGCGCCCGGTCCGCGCCACCGCTGCCAGCAGCGCGCCGACCGCGGTCGCGGCCGTCCCCTGGATGTCGTCGTTGAAGCACAGCAACCGGTCGCGATAGCGGTGCAGCAGGCGATAGGCGTTGGCGCCCGCGAAATCCTCCCACTGCAACAGCACATTGGGCCACCGCGCCGCCACCGCCGCGACGAAATCCTCGACGAAGGCGTCGTAATCGTCGCCACGCACGCGGGCATGGCGCCAGCCGACATACAGCGGATCGTCGCGCAGCTTGGGATTGTCGGTGCCGACGTCGAGCAGGATCGGCAGCACCTCGCCCGGGTGGATGCCCGCACACGCGGTATACAACGCCAGCTTCCCGATCGGGATGCCCATGCCCCCCGCGCCCTGGTCGCCCAGTCCCAGGATACGTTCGCCGTCCGACACCACGATCACCTTCACGCGATCCAGCGCCGGATCGGACAGGATATCCGCGATCCGCCCGCGATTGGGCCACGACAGGAACAGCCCCCGCGGCCGCCGCCAGATCTCGCTGAACCGCTGGCACCCCTCCCCGACGGTGGGCGTATAGACCAGCGGCAGCATCCGCGGCAGGTCGCTCTGCACCAGGGCCTGGAACAACACCTCGTTCGTGTCCTGCAACTCACGCAGGAAGGCGTAGCGGTGGAAATCGTCGGGCAACGCCTCCAGCGCGCGGCGCCGCCGGTCGATCTGGCTGTCGAGCGTCCCGATATGCGGCGGCAAGAGGCCGTGCAGCCCGAACCGGTCGCGCTCCTGCTCGGTGAACGCGGTGCCCTTGTTGGTCAGCGGATCGGCGAGCAAGGCCCGCGCGGCGGCATGGATCATCGAATACTCCCGTGGCGACATCGCCGTGACATGGTTCGCGCGACGACGCGAAGACGCGAAGGTGTCCCGCGCGCGGCAGCGCGCCGTCATCCCACGGCCCGATCATGAAGGGCTGCCGCCCGCCTCGATCGCGCCACCTCCGCGTCTCCGCGCCTCCGCGCGAACCCAACCTTCCTTCTTCGCGTCTTCGCGCCTGCGCGCGAACCGACCTCCTAGAACCGAAAACTCAGCCACCCTGCGGCGAAGTCCGAATCCGCATATCCCGCCCGCGTCAGCGACGGTCCCGCGAACAGATGCTCGTACCGCCCGGTCAGGGACAGGCGCGGCGTGATCGTCCACACCGCCTGCAACCGCGCGACGTCGCCGATCTTCGCCGCGCGCACGTTCTGCGTCCCCGGAAACGGCTGGCCGTTGGCGCGGTAGACCGCGTCGCGCGTGTCGTCGCGCCACGCCAGCTGATATTCCGCGGTCACGCGCAGCGCCTTCGCGGGCGAGACCGTGACGTTGGGCGCGACCGCGATCAGGTTCGACGGCGTCAGGAACAGGGCGTAGCTGTAATAGATGTTGTTGCCGAACGGGGCGTACGAATTGCGCAGCTTGCCCTCGCCATACCCGCCCCCGCCGCTGGCGTAATCGACATGGAAGCCGACCCGCGGCGCGGTGGCATCCTTCCCCAGCCGGTACGTCTGCGCCAGGAACACCTGCCACGCGTCGATCCGCTGGTCGATGTACGTCCCCCATTGGTGGTTCACCGACCAGTCGACCGTCACCGGCCCGGCATCGCCCCACACGCGCGTGCCGAGGTAATAGCGCGTCGCCGGCCCGATCCGCCCGCCCCACGCGCCCACCTTGTTGCGCCGCCGCCAGAAGAAGGGGTCGACGTACAGCTTCGATCCCCCGAACCACGTCTTGGGCACCACGAATCCCAGGGTCGCGCCGGAAAAGCGCCGCGCCGGATCGATCACGTCGTCGTCGCTGCCCAGGTCGCCATATTGCGTCGGCTTCATGTCGAACGCGTCGATCCGCATCGTCCCCGTCCGCGCCCACGCGCGCCAGCCGTTCAGCGTGTAGCGGATGGTGTTGTTGTCGCGCTGCGACACCAGCAGGTTCGGCCCGTCGGTGAACTCCTGCCGCCCGTAGCGCGCGCCGATCGTCACGCCGCCGACATCGCCGGTCGCCTCGACGAAATATTGCTGCGCCACGAATTCGTTCTTCAGCGTCGCGGCGGGCACGCCCAGCTCGACGCCCGAGATCCCGCCATGCGCGACCTCGCCGAACAGCCGCAGATGCTCGCCCACATGCAGGTCCACCGCGCCGAAGAAACGCCGGATGTCCTGCCGCTGCGCACGCCGGTCGCGCAGGCCCGGATTGGTGGTGTGATTGACGCGCAGCCGCGCCTCGCCGGAAAAGGTGGCGTAGATGTCGCCGTCGTCGTCCAGCTTCACGCATTTCAGCGCGTCGATCGGGTCGCGGCGCTTCGCGGGATCGCACATCGCGCGCCAATCCTCCGCCCAGCGCGACAGGTTGTACCCGCCCGGCGTCGCCCCGTCCCCGACCGCCGCCTGCGGATAGGAAGTGACGGTGGGATTGGCGGGGTTGCGCGTGCCGCCCGCCTCGCTCGGCGCGACGGCCTGCGCCAGGGCGGGGGGTGCGAGCAGGGCGGTGGCGCCCGCCAGCGCGAGGAGATGGGGGCGCATCCTCCTACTCCGCCGCGACGACGCCGGGGGCCATATCCTCGACCCGCGGCAACCGGCCCGCGAGCGCGAGATCGAACTGTTCCTTGTCCAGCTTCCCTTCCCAGCGCGACACGACCACCGTGGCGACCGCATTGCCGATGAAATTGGTCAGGCTGCGGCACTCGCTCATGAACCGGTCGACGCCCAGGATCAGCGCCATGCCCGCCACCGGCACCGTCGGCACGATCGACAACGTCGCCGCCAGCGTGATGAACCCCGCGCCCGTCACGCCCGCCGCGCCCTTGGACGACAGCATCGCGACGCCCAGCAGCAGCAATTGCTGCCCCAGCGACAGGTCGACGTTGCACGCCTGCGCGATGAACAATGCGGCCAGCGTCATGTAGATGTTGGTGCCGTCCAGGTTGAACGAATAGCCGGTCGGCACGACCAGCCCGACGATCGACTTCGGGCAGCCCGCGCGCTCCATCTTTTCGATCAGGCTCGGCAGCGCGCTCTCGGACGAGGACGTGCCCAGCACCAGCAGCAACTCGCCCTTCAGATACGCGATCAGCTTGAAGATCGAGAATCCCGCCCACCACGACACCGCGCCCAGCACGATCGTGACGAACAGGAATGCGGTCAGGTAGAAGGTGCCGACCAGCATCGCCAGGTTCGCCAGCGTGCCGACGCCGTACTTCCCGATCGTGAACGCCATCGCCCCGAACGCGCCGACCGGCGCGGCCTTCATCAGGATCGCGACGACCTTGAACACCGCGATCGACACGTCCTCCAGCGCGGACAGCACGCGCGTGCCGCGATCGCCGATCATGGCGAGGCCGATGCCGAACAGGATCGCGACGAACAGCGTCTGGAGGATGTTGCCCTCGGTCAGCGCGGACAGGAACGTGTCGGGGATGACGCCCAGCAGGAACCCGGTCAGCGTCGTCTCGTGCGCCTTCGCGGCGTAATCCGCGATCTTGCCCGCATCCAGCGTCGCGGGATCGATGTTCAGCCCCGCTCCCGGCCGCACGACATTGGCGACGATCAGCCCGACGACCAGCGCCAGCGTGGAGAAGAACAGGAAATAGGCGAACGCCTTCCCCGCGACGCGCCCCACGGACGACAGGTCGCGCATCCCCGCGATGCCCGTGACGATCGTCAGGAAGATGACCGGCGCGATAATCATCTTCACCAGCTTGATGAAGCCATCGCCGATCGGCTTCATCGCCTCGCCCGTCTGCGGCGCGAAATGCCCGAGCAGGACGCCCGCGACGATCGCGACCAGCACTTGCAGATACAAATGCGCATACCACGGCCGCTGCCGGAGGCTGTCGTCCGGGGTGGCGGGGATGTCGGGAAAATGGGCCATCGGTTCCTCTCCATGTCCCCGTCGGTTCTGGCGCGGGGTTCCGGGTCGATGCCATCATCGCACCACGGGACGGCGGGGGGAGGGGATTCTGTGCTTTTTTGATTATCGTTTCGTTTTCGATAGTTAAACCCACACCTACAGTCGAGGCGCACAAATTTCTGCACAGCCCTTCTCATATATGTGCAACTATCCGCACAACGTGAAACGCGATTCATCCACCCAATCCTCCCCGTCATGCCGGGCTTGTCCCGGCATCCATCGTGCCGCGAGAGCAGACAGCGTTGCCCTCGCGGCACGATGGACCCCGGAACAAGTCCGGGGTGACGGACCACCCGTGACCGCCGTTACGCCCCCTACCTTCCGAGACACCCCTGATGCCTCCACCGCCGATCCCGCCTAGGATATCCCCCATGCGCGCCCCGCGGCTTCCCGGCTGGACATGGTGGATCGCCGCGACCCTCGTCGTCGCGGCGCTCGCCGCCGCCGTCGCCGCGACGGTGGCGGGCCGCTACGCCCGCGCCGCCGTCGCCGCGCAGACCGCGACCGACGCCCAGCTGCGCGCCGCCTTCCTGGACAGCGAGGTCGCGCGCTTCCGCCTGCTCCCCCTCGCGCTGTCCGCCGACCGCGACGTCCTGGCCACATTGGACGGACGCCCCGGCGCACGCGCGGTGCTGGACCGCAAGCTGGGCGCGCTCGCGCGCACCACCGGCGCCGCGGTCATCTACCTCGTCGGCCCCGCCGGGCGCGCGGTCGCGGCCAGCAACTTCGCGGGCCCGCAAAGCTTCGTCGGCCGCGACTATCGCTTCCGCCGCTATTACCGCGTCGCCCGCGCCCGCGGGGAGGCATCGCAATTCGCGCTCGGCACCGTCAGCGGCCGCCCCGGCCTCTACCTCGCGCGCCGCACCGACGGCGGCGGGGTCGTGGTCGTGAAGCTGGAGTTCGACCGGATCGAGCGCGCGTGGCGACGGGCGGGCGGCACCACCTACGTCCGAGACGCCGCGGGCATGGTCGTCGTCGCCAGCCGCCCCGACTGGCGCTTCGCCACCACGCGCCCGCTGTCGCCCGCCACGGTCGCGCGGCTGCGCACCGACGCCAGCCTGCGCCCCGGTGCGCTCCGCCCGCTCCCCGCCCCCGCCCGCAACGAGGTGGAGCGCAGCATCGCCGCGGCGCAGGACGGCTGGACGCTGACGCTGCGCGGCGACGCCGCCCGCGCGACCGCGGCGGCGGCGCGCGGCTGGGGCATCGGCGCCGCGCTGGCGGTGATCGCGGTCGCCGCGCTCGCCTGGGGCCTGCGCCAGCGCGCGCTGCTGACCCGCCGCCGCACCGCGCAGCTGGAGGAGGCGGTCGCCGCGCGCACCGCGGACCTGACGCGCGAGATCGAGGAACGCACAGCCAGCGAGGCGCGCGCCGCGACCCTGCGCGAGGGGCTGCGCCAGGCCAACCGCCTCGCCACGCTGGGCCAGATCACCGCCAGCGTCGCGCACGAAACCGCGCAGCCCGTCGCCGCGATCCGCACCTATGCCGACAACGGCCTTGCGCTGCTCGACCGCGGCGACCACGCCACCGTCCGTGCGAACCTCGACGCGATCCGCCGCCTCGCCGACCGCATCGGCACCGTCACCGCCGAACTGCGCGGCTTCAGCCGCCGCCGCGCGGGCGAGCTGCGCGCGGTGCCGCTGGACGAGGTGATCGACGGCGCGCTGCTGATCCTGAAGGAACAGTTGCGCGGCCTGACGCTCGACCGCCCCGCGCCCGATCCCGCGCGCACGGTCCTGTGCGGCCGCGTCCGGCTGGAACAGGTGGTCGTCAACCTGCTCCAGAACGCGATCGAGGCGCTGCGCGACACCGCCGATCCGCGCATCGCGATCACCGTCGCGCGCGACGGCGCCATGGTCGCGGTCGTCATCGCCGACAACGGCCCGGGCATCGCCGCGGACATCGCCCCGCGCCTCTTCACCCCCTTCGCCACCAGCCGGCAGGACGGCCTCGGCCTCGGACTAGCGATCGCGCACGACATCATGGTCGACATGGGCGGCGCGCTGCGGCTCGCGGACGGCGGGGCGGGCGCCACCTTCGTCCTGACGGTGCGTGCTGCATGACCCCGGACCCCGCCGAGGTCACGCTGGTCGACGACGACGACGACCTGCGCGCCGCCACCGCGCAGCTGCTCGACCTCGCGGGCTTCACCGTCCACGCCTTTCCCGACGGGAACGCCGCGCTGGCCGCGGTCGGGGAGGATTTCCCCGGTCCGGTGGTCAGCGACGTGCGGATGCCCGGCATGTCGGGGATCGAACTGTTCCGGCATCTGTCGGCGCGCGACCCCGACCTGCCCGTCATCCTGATGACCGGGCACGGCGACGTCGCGATGGCGGTCGACGCGCTGAAGGCGGGGGCGTGGGATTTCCTGACCAAGCCGTTCGACGGCGCGGACCTCGTCGCCGCGGTCCGCCGCGCCGCGACCGCCCGCGCGCTGGCGCTGGAGAACCGCCGCCTGCGCGCCGCCGCCGCAGGACCAGAGGAGACGCTGCTGGGCGAGACGCCCGACATCCGCCGCCTGCGCGCGATGATCCCGATGCTGTCCGACGCCGCGCTGGACCTGGTGATCGAGGGCGAGACCGGCACCGGCAAGGAATTGTTCGCGCGCCTCGTCCATCGCGCGGGCAAGCGCGGGCGGCACCGGTTCCAGTCGCTCGACTGCGCGATCCTGCCCGCCGCGGTCGTGGAGCGCGAACTGTTCGCGCGCACCGGCCCGATCGCGCAGGCGAACCGGGGGACGCTGTTCCTCGACAATCTCGACCGCGCCACCGCCGACCTCCAACACCGCCTCGCGCAATTCGCGGAGCGTCGCACGGTGGCGTGGGACCGGCCCGATCCCGATCCCGTCGACGTGCGGCTCGTCGCCGCGATCGGCGATGGCGCGCGCGACCGCGTCCTGCCCGACCTGTACCACCGTATCGCGGGTGTGCCGCTGCGGATGCCCCCGCTGGCGGAACGGCGCGCGGACATACCGCTGCTCTTCGCGCGCGCGGTCGACGCCGCCGCCACCCGCCACCGCCGCCCCGCGCCCGCCGTGGCGGAGGCCGCGCACCGCGCCGCGCGCCGCGACTGGCCCGGCAACGTGCGCGAGCTGGAACTGGCGGCGGAACGGATGGTCCTGGGCCTCGATCCCGCGGACGACGCGTCCCCGGACGAGACGCTGCCGCGCCGCATCGAGGCGTTCGAGCGCAGCGCGATCCGCGAGGCGATCGCCACCGCGCGCGGCGACGTCGCCCGCACGATCGCATTGCTGGGGATCCCGCGCGAAACCTTCTACTATCGCGTCAAGCGGCTGGGCATCGACCTGAAGGAAGAACGGGAGCGGGCGACGAAATTGTAGCCCGTCACCCCGGACGTGTTCCGGGGTCCACCGTGCCGCAAAAACGACCGCCCCGGCTCCTGCGGCCCGGCATGACGGGGGTCGCCATGCCGGCGACCGTCATGTTCCCACTGGCGAAGATTGCGAACACGCTACCCCCGCGTGCTCGCGACCGATCTTGCCCCCCTGTCCTACACACCCCCCGCCGCGCTATACCGCACCCACGCTCTTTCGCATCGTCCCGCCCCTCCCCCGCCCGCGCCGGCTCCGGCGTATCGCGGGGAAGGATCCGCACCCCCACGGTGTCGTCAACTTTGTGAACTTCCGCCGGGTGTCCTCGACAGGCCGCGCGCGCGAATCAGGCCGCCCGCACCTGTCGCCAGGCCTGCGCGATCTCGTCCAGCTCGTCGGCCACGCGACGGAACGGCATGCCGTCCTCGCCGATCGCGGCATCCACCACCTGCCGCCGGCACCCGGCGTAGAAGCGCTGGAGCGCGACGCTGACGTCGCCGCCCTTGTCATGGTCCAGATTGGCCTCCAGCGCGAACAGGATCGCGGTGGCGCGGGTGACGCGGTCGCTGCGCGTCTTGAACTGGCGACGCTCCGCCGCCCAGGCGGCGGCACGCAGCGCCTGCAACAATTCGTCGTACAGCAACTGCACCAGCGCCGGGCCGTCCGCGGTCGCGGTGCGGCCGGCCAGGTCGATCTCGCGATAGGTGCGCGCCGGATCGCGCAGCAGGGCCGAGGCGTAGGCCATCAGCCCGACTTCGTCCACATGTCGACCTGCTGTTGCAGGTAGCTCTGCGTCGCCTTGTACGCCGATACGCGCGTGTTCATGGCGGAGAATTGCGCGGTCATCCGCGTGGTCAGTTTCTCCGTCTGCGCCTCCAGCAGCGTGGCCTGCTGGGCCAGCGTCGATTTCGCGCCGGCATAGCGCTGCCCCGCCGCACCCAGGCCGTAGACGAAGCTGTTGGCGTTGAACTTCATCGATTCCATCGCGGACTGGAGGCCCGTGCCCGCGACCGTCGTGACCGCGAACATCGCCTCCACCGCTTCGGGCGAGCGGGTCATCGCGGTCGTCAACGCGGCCTCGTCCACCTCCAGCGTCCCCTGCCGGGTCGTCCGCACCCCGATCGACGCCAGCGTGGACGGCGATCCCGCGGCCGCGCCGGGCAGCAGCACCGTGGACGCCAGCCCGCGCAGCATGTTGCCCATCTGCCGCGCCGCCGGATCGGCACGCAGCGGCCCGGTCACCGGGTCGGTCTGCTCCTTCAGGATCGCCAGCACTTCGTTGTAGGTCGCGACGAAATCCTTCACCGCGCCGGTCAGCGCCGCCGTCGGCGTCGTGCTGGTCAGCGTCACCGCGGTCGCGGATTCGGCGACCAGGGTCAGCTTCATGCCCTCCACGACGTCGGCGACCTCGTTGGAGGCGCGTTCGATCGCGATGCCGTCGACGGTCAGCTGCGCATTGCGGGCCGCCTGCGTGATCGTGGAATTGGTGGCGCCCGCCCCGACGTCGACGACGGACAGGTCGCCCGTCTCGCTCGTGCTGGTGACCGTGAACGCCTGCGCCGCCCCGGTCGCGCCGCGCAGCGACAGATACGCCTTCCCGCTGCCGTCCGTGACGACGGAGGCGGTCACCCCCGCCTCCTTGCTGGCGTTGATCGCCGCCGCGATGCCCGCGGGCGTGCCCTTGTCCGCACCGATCGCGATCGCGACCGCCTTGCCCCCGGTCGTGATCGTCAGCGTGCCCGTCCCGATCGTCGCGGTCGCGCTGTCGAACGGCGTGACGGTCACCGCGGTCTGCGCCGCCGCCAGCCGGTCGACCCGCAGGCTGGCGGTCCTCCCCGCCAGTGCCGCGCCGGGCAGCGCGCTCGCGGTCAGCGTCGACGGCGCCGAACTGACCGGCTGCGACGTCAGCGTGCCGCCGCGGACCAGCGTGTCCAGCGCCTTGGCGAATTCGGTGATCGTGTTCTTCAGCGTCGCGACGCCGGAAATCTGCGCGGTCAGCGCATCCTGCCGCTTGGTCAGCGCCATGCGGCGACCCGCGAACTGCGCCTCGACCAGCGAGGGGACCAGGGTTCCGATGTCGAGATCGGACCCAGTGCCCAGCGACTTGAGCAGCGAGGACGCGGCCGACTTCGTCACGCCGGCGGTGGTCGCCGCCGGTGTCGTCGTCGCGGTCGTCGCGGTGGTGCTCGTGGTGATTGCCATACGCCCTTCCTAAACGACCGCCGGGGCCGCACCTTTACGCCTGCTGGTTGCCGTTTTCGTCGAACCGCGCGGTCGGCGGCACCTCGATCGCGGGTTGCGCGACGCCGCCCTGTGCCGCGTTGATCCCGAACACGAAGGCGAGGACCGACGCGATGGCCAGGTACAGGTCGTCGCGCACCTCCTGCCCCTCGCGACTGGTGTAATAGACCGCACGGGCCAGCGCCGGATATTCCAGCACCTGCACCTTCATCTCCGCCGCAACCTCGCGGATCGCCAGCGCGGTGGCGCCCCGCCCCTTGGCGACGACGACCGGCACCTGGTCGCGCCCGCGATCGTAGCGCAGCGCGACCGCGAAATGCGTCGGGTTGGTCAGCACCACGTCCGCCTCCGCCATCGCCTTACGCATGCCCCCTGACAGCATCTCGCGCTGCCGTGCGCGCAGATGCCCCTTCATCTCCGGATTGCCCTCGCTCTCCTTATGCTCGTCGCGCACCTCCTGCTTGCTCATGCGCAGCTTGCGCAGCAGCTGCATGATCTGCGTCGGCACGTCGAACATCGCGATGGCGACGAGGCCCAGCGACATCACCAGCAACACCGTCATCAACGTCGATCCCAGCGACCCGATGGCCCGGTCGATGTCGGTGGAGGCGAGGCCGAAGCTGAAGTTCGCGGTCTTCCACAGCATGTACGCACCGATCGAGCCGAGCAGCAGCACCTTCAGCAACGACTTGCCCAGTTCCATCCACCCGTTCATGCCGAAGATGCGCTTCAGCCCCGACGCGGGGTTCAGCCGGTTGCCCTTGGGCGCCAGCAACCCGCCGTTGAACGTCAGGCTGCCCAGCGCGCCCTGGCTCACGATCGCGGCGACGACGGTGATCGCGAACAGGGTGCCCAGCGACGGCAGCAGCTTCCACCCCGCCTCCAGCAGCGGCGCCATGGGGCGGAAATCCTCCACCTCGCCGCGCCCGAAGGTGAAGCTGGCGCGCATCACCTCACGGCAGGCGCGCACCAGCTTGGGACCGAAGAACATCATCCACGATATGCCCGCCAGCACGACCAGAGCGGTCGCCAGGTCGCGGCTCTTGAGGATGTCGCCCTTCTTGCGCGAATCGTCCCTGCGCTTCTGGGTTGGTGCTTCGGTCTTTTCGCCCGACATCAGCCCAGCACCAGCGCCTGTGTGGCGTCGAGCCCCTCGCGCACGATCACCAGCATGAAATCACCCATCGCCGGAAACGCGATGGCGAGCGCGACGACGCCCGCGGCGAGGCTGGCGGGCAGGCCGACCGCGAACAGGTTCAGCGCGGGCGCGGACCGCGACAGCATCCCGAGCACGAGATTGAGGCACAGCAAAAGGAACCCGACCGGCAGCGCCAGCAGCAGTCCCGCCATGAAGGCATAGCCGCCGAACAGCGCGATGTCGCGCAACTGCCCCGTCGTCATCCACGCCGCACCCGGCGGCAACGCGGTGTAGCTGCGCAGGATCATGTCGACCAGCATCAGGTGGCCGTCCATCGACAGGAACAGCAGCGTCAGCAGGATCGACAGGAACTGCCCGATCGCAGGGCTGGACCGCCCGGAATTCGGATCGATCATGTTGGCGAAGCCGATGCCCATCGATCCGCCGATGATCTCGCCCGCGATCAACGGCGCGGCGAACGCGATCTGCAAGACGAAGCCGAGCGCGAGGCCGACGAGCAATTCCGCCGCGACCGCGACGAAGGTGACGAGCGAGAAGATCTGCGCCGGCGGCGTGACGGGATTGGCGCCCAGCACCATCACCCCGATCGCGCCCGACAGCGCGACGCGCACCGGCAGCGGCACCGACACGTTGCCGAACACGGGCGCGAACACGAACGCCGCACCCACGCGCACCATCACGAACAGCAGCGCCCACAGCTGCGGCTCGATCGCAAGGCCGAAGCCTAGCATGGCGCACGCGGCGAGAGCGCGCGCGCCGCGCGCCACGCGGCGAAGCCCGGCCGGCGGGCGCGCCGCGCCCGTTCGACGACGCGGCTTCGCCGCGGCGCCACCGCGCTCACACAAGCGTCACCCCGGCGTAGACCGGGGTCCAGAGTCCTGGATGCGGACACCGGTTCTGCTTGGCCCTGGACCCCGGCCTGCGCCGGGGTAACGGGGTGGAAACGTATCACCGCTAGCGCACCAGATCCGGGATGCGGGAAAAGATCTCGTTCGTGAAATCGCTCAACAGGCCGAGGATCATCGCGCCGAACACCATGATCGACACCGCGACCACGATCAGCTTCGGTACGAAGCTCAGCGTCTGTTCCTGGATCGACGTCGCGGCCTGCACCATGCCCAGGATCAGCCCCGACAGCAGCGCCGGGATCAGGATCGGCGCGGCGGCGAGCGCCAGCACCCACATGGTCTGGTTCGCGATCGTCAGGAAATAATCGGCATCGACGAGCGGTTGCATCTGCTTCTTTCCGGTCCGGGGATCAGGTCGCGAAACTGTTGGCGAGGCTGCCCATCGTCAGCGCCCACCCGTCGACCAGCACGAACAGCAGCAGCTTGAACGGCAGCGAGATGATCGTCGGCGACATCATCATCATGCCCAGCGCCATCAGGACGGTCGCGACGACCAGATCGATAACGATGAAGGGTAGGAATACGAGGAACCCGATCTGGAACGCGGTCTTCAGCTCGCTGGTGACGAAGGCGGGCAGCAGGACCGAGAAGGGCACGTCGTTAGTGCTGCGATACGGGCCGGACTTCGCCATCTGCGCGAACATCGTCAGGTCCTTCACGCGCGTCTGCTTCACCATGAACGCGTGCAGCGGCGCGCCCGCGGTCTGGATCAGCTGCGTGCCGTTCAGCTGCCCGGCGGCATAGGGCTGGATCGCGGTCGTGTTGATCTGCGTCACGACGGGCGCCATGATGAAGAAGCTGAGGAACAGGCTGAGCCCCACCAGCACCTGGTTCGGCGGCGTCTGTTGCAGGCCCAGCGCCTGGCGCAGGATCGACAGGACGATGATGATCCGCGTGAAGCTGGTCATCATCAACAGGATGCCCGGCAGGATCGTCAGCAGGCCCATGATGATGAGGACCTGCAACGACAGCGACAGCGACCCGCCGCCGCTCGTGCCGCCGGCCGAACCGTTCGACAGCTGCCCCAGCGCGCGATCGACCGCATCGCCGACCGCGGGCGCCGCCGGTGCGGCCTGCGCGAACGCCGGCATCGCGACGATGAAGCCGATCACGATCGCCAGCGCCGCGAACAGCCACTTGCGTCCCCGCGACGGCGCAGACCCGGACTGGGCGTCCGCCGTCACGGAGGCACGGCTCTGCCGGATCAGCGGCGAACCCCGACCGGTACGCGTCACGTTCATCACAGCACGTCCACCGCTTTGCTCTTGTCCACCAGCTGCACGCCGCCGCGCCCGACGGACACCAGCAACCGGCTCCCCTCGAAATCGACCACCGCCAGCCGCAGGCCCGGCGAGATCATCATCGTTTCCTTCACCGCGATCATGCGCGCCTGCTGGCGCCCCGGCATCCGGCTTTCCAGCCGCCGCCACAGGTACAGGCACCCGATCATCAGGCCGCAGACCAGCGGCAGCAGGACGATGAGCTTCAGGATATAGGACCACATCATGCCATCGGACTCCGGGGGGTCAGCCGCGCTTCTCGGGGGCGATCAACTCGGTCATCTTCACGCCGAAGCGCTCGCCCACGGTCACGACCTCGCCACGCCCGATCAGCGTGCCGTTGACGAACACGTCCAGCAGCTCGCCCGCGTTGCGGTCCAGCTCGATCACGCTCGCCTCGCCCAGCGCCAGCAATTCGCGCAGCGACAGCGTCGTCGACCCGATCTCGACGGTCAGCCTGACGTCGACGTCCTGCAACAGGCGCAGGTTCGCCGCCACGGCCGCGTCGACGGGAAAGCCGCCGGTCATGTCGTTCATGGAAGAAGTCCTTCGAGATGGGAAAGGCGGATCGCGGCCTTGCCGTTGGAGGTACCGACCGTGCCGGTGCCCAGCAGGGACGTGCCGACCATGACGGGTACGTCGTCGGCGAAATCGATCGGGATGATGTCGCCCGCCTTCAGCCCCATCAGGCGGTGAAGGCTGACCATCGGCTCCGCCAGGACCGAACGTACCGGCAAGCGCACGGCCATCGCCGCGCGCGTCAACCCGGTACGCCATGCCTGATCGGGCTCTGCGGGCCTGGCGACGACGGGGCCGGTCAGTTCCACCGCATGCGGCTTCAGCGCGGCGACGGGATACAGGATATCGACGAACACCGGTTTCGCATCGCCGCGCACGACGCCGAAACGGGTGACGATCACCACGTCCTCGACCTCCACGCCCGCGACGTGCGCGGCATTGGATTCGCAGCGGCCGACCGTGAACGACATGCGGGCCAGCGGCTCCCACGCGGTTTCCAGCGCCTGGGCGATGCCCGCCCCGAAACGGTCGGCCAACGCCTCCGCCGCGGGTGAGAATTCACGCGGCATCGTCGCGGGCGCATCGCCCGTGCCGCCGAAGAACAGGTCGAGCAGCGTCAGCAGCAGCGGACCGTCGACGACGCACAGCACCGCGCGCCCGTCCATGCCCAGCGGGATCCAGGCGGTAAGCTGTTCCGCGCGGCCGGCGCGGTAATCGCCCACGCGGACGACCTCCAGCGGCTCCGCCCAGGCGCGGCACTCGGTGCGCAACAATCCCTCGAACGCCGCGCGTACGCCCCGCGCCGCCCGTGCGGACAGGTGCTGCAACGCGTGCAGGTCGCCGAACGGATGCAGCTTGGGCGCGCCCAGCACCGCCGCGCCCACCGCCGCCGCACGCGCGCGATCGCGCCGGTCCGGCGACGCGGCGCCAGCCTCCTGGGCTGATTCGGTGGTTTCGGGCGTGTTAACCATGCCCGGTCACTGAACGACGAAATTGGTAAAGTAGACGTTACCGATCCCGCCGAATCCCTCCTTTTCCTTCAGAACCTGGTTGATCGATGCGACGAGCCGTTTCTGGAGCTGCTTCTTGCCCTCGGACGAGAACACCTGGTCCTCGGTCGTGTCGCCCAGCGCCATCAGGATCGCGGATCGCACCGCGATGTCGTTGGTCTTCAGGTTCGTGATGACCTTGTCGTCGTACGGCGTCGACACCGCGACCCCGACCTGGACGATATGCGCGGAATCCTGGAGGTTGGACGTGAAGTCGCGTTCCATCGCGTAATAGTTGGACGCATATTTCTCCCCGCCCGATCCCGCGGGGGTCGGCGCGCCCTTTGCCTCGCCTTCCGCGGCCTCCTCGCCTTCGCCGCCGCCATGGTCGCCGCCACCCTCGCCTTCGCCGCCCTCGCCGGCGTGCTTCTGTTCCGCCTTGGGCACCAGCTTGGGCTTGTTCGGGTCCTCCGCCGGACCGGCATGCGCGCCGCCGCCGATCATGCCGGAACCGGCCGCGTACAGGCCGGCGCCGACACCGCCGCCGACGAGCACGCCGACGCCGATGACGGCGACCAGGATCTTCTTCATCTTGCCCTTCTTCTTCGCAGGGGCGGCGTCGGGGGTGTCGCTCATCGGTCAGTCCTCCAGGGCATGGGTCAGGCGACGCGCTCGTCGCCGGTGTCGGTGGATCGGGTGGCACCGCGCCGCGCCGACGGCGGCGCGGACGGTTGCTGCTGTGGCTGCTGTTGCCGGCTGCCGGCGGCGCCGTTGCCCGCGGCGTTCCCGCCGCCGGCATCGGCGGTGCCCTGATGCAGGCGGACGCCGCGCGCCTCGGCCAGTTCGGCCAGCTTCGGTGCGGCATCGGCCAGCAACTGCCGCGTCTGCGGCTGTTCGGCGGTCAATTGCACCTGCACGCCGTCGCCGTCGCGCGTCAGCGAGACGTCGATCGCGCCCAGCGCGTCGGGGACGAGACGGATCGACATGTCCTTGCCCGCCACCCACTCGGCCGCGCCCCAGTTCGCATCGGCGGCGTCACGAAACGCCTCGATCCGCTCGATCATCCGCGCGGGCCATTGCGCCTGGCGCAGGTCGAGCGGCGCGGTCTGGGCCTGCTGCGCGGACGACGGATCGGTCACGACCGGCACGACGGCGGCCGCGGCCGGTCCCGGCAAGGCAGGTGCCTCGGTCGTCACCGCGCGGTGGATGGCGTCGGCGAACGTGCGCGCGGCAGTATCGATGCGCGGCGCGGGGGCGGCCCCCCGTGGCGGCACGTCCGCCGCCACGGCGCCCGGCATCGCCGCGGCGCTCGACGGCTCGGGCTTGGACGTCGTCGCCGTCTTGCTTTCGGGCGCGGGCGACGACGGCGGAGCGGTCATCGGCGCGACGGGGCCGAGCGGCACGGGCACCGCGGGGCCGGAAGCGCCGGGGACCGTCGGTGCCGGGATGGCGGGAGGGGGAACGACGGCCGACCGTGTCGCGTCTGCCGGCGGGCTTCCCCTGCCGCCGCGGCGGGGCGCGGGCGCGTCGACGGCCTGCGCTGCCGCCGGGCCGCGGATATCGACCGGCGGTGTCACGAGTGGCGAGGCGTCGACGGCGGCAGGTATGGGAGACACCGTCGCTGCGAGTGCCACGATGGGGACGGCCCCGGCGGCGGGCGCCTCCGCCCGCATCGTGCCGGACGGTGCCGGCGCCGATACAGGCACGACCGAAGGGGTGGGTGACGCAGCGGCCGGCAGCGACGCGGCCGCGGGCGCGGCGGGAAAGGATGCCGCGGGTGCCGCGCGCCTGGCGACATGGCCGGAATCGCCGGGTGCGGCGGGTGCGCGGGCGATCACGGGCTCGGGCTCGGACGCGCTCGGACCCGTCGTCGTCGCGATGACCGGGACCGCCGTCGCCGTATCGACGGGCGAGGGAAGAACGACGACCGGCGGGATCGCGACCGCGGCCATGGGCGCTGGCGCTGCGGGCGTATCGACGGGCTCGGCGGAGCGGGCGCGCGCCGGCGGTCGCGCGTCCCCGGCGGCGGGGGCGCTCGTCTGCTTTGTCGCCGCGGGCAGGGACGCCGCCTGCATCGCGGCGCGCAATTCGTCGCGCGCCGCACGCCGCACCGCCGTCGGACCATCGTCACCGGTCGGGGGAATGGCCACCGGCGATGTGGCGTCGGGCACGGCGGGCGGCACGACGGGATCGGACGGAAGCGACGCCACCCGGTCGTCGGCGGGCGCTTCGGGCAATTGCGCGATGGGCGATGCCGCGACGGGTTCCGGCAGCGGCGACAATGGCGGCAGTGCGGCCGCCGCCTGCGTCAAGCCGGCCCCCGGGGTCGCGACCGCCGCACCGGCGATCGGCGCCGGCATGGTCGCCGCCAGCCACGCCAGCGCCGCTTCGCCAGCCGGAACGACCTGCGGCAACGGCTTGCCGGGGACGGCAATCGCCTGCCGCGGATCGACCGGCGTGGTGGCGAACAGGGTCGGAAAGGACGTCGGACCCGCCACGCCGCCGTCCGCGATCGTCGCGGTCGGTGGACCGGGCAGGGTCAATGCGCTGGAAAGCGACCAGGCGGCAATCGATGTCACGGGTCTTTTTTCGCCTCGCCGGTTGGATACCGACGAAGGTTCAGCAAGGATCGTGCCGAACTTTCCGGAACGTCGGCGCGTCCTGCATCGCGCGGATTTCCGTCGCGATCCCCGCCGCGGTGGCGCGCGCCATCAGCTTCTCGACCGCGCTCTGGTCGCGATGCGCGGACTGGCGCGCCGCGACCGTCCGGTCGGCGGCATCCTGCGCGACCCGCACGCGATTGACCGCGGCCTCCGCCGAACGATGCAGGCGATCGCGATAATGCGCCGCCGCGGCGAACGCCGTCGCCGCCGCCATGTCCGACGACGGCGCGACCGCGGCGGCGAGCCGCCCGATCCGCTCCGCCAGCGCGGTTTCGCTCGCCAGCCCCTCGCGCGCGCGCGCCTCGTCCGCCTGCGCCAGCCCCAGCTGGAGCGTGCGGACGCGATGGATGCGCGCCAGCCTCTTGGCGTCAGTCACCGAACACGCCGATCAGTTCGTTCGCCGCATCGTCCAGCCCGACGCTGTGGTGCGTGTCCTGCCGGATGAATTCCAGGATCGCGGGATGATAGGCGATGGCCGCGTCGATGCCCGCGTCGCTGCCGCTGCGATAGGCGCCCATGAGGACGAGATCGCGATTCTCCTCGTACGTCGCCAGATGGCGGCGCAATGCGCGCGCCGCCTGCTGGTGCGCCGATCCGACGATGTCGTTCATCACGCGGCTGACCGACTTGCTGATGTCGATCGCGGGATAGACCGCCTGCTCCGCCAGCGCGCGGCTCAGCACGATATGCCCGTCCAGGATCGATCGCGCCGAATCGACCACCGGGTCGTTGCCGTCGTCGCCGTCCGCCAGCACGGTGTAGATGGCGGTGATCGATCCGCCCGTATGCACGTCGGTGCCCGCGCGCTCGATCAAGTTGGGCAGCATCGCGATCGCCGACGGCGGATAGCCGCGCGCCGACGCGGGCTCGCCCAGCGCCAGCCCGATCTCCCGCCCCGCATGTGCCACGCGGGTCAGGGAATCGAGGATCAGCAGGACCTTCTTCCCCTCCGCCCGAAACGCTTCCGCGATCGCGGTCGCGCGCAGCGCCCCGCGGATGCGCAGCACCGGGGAGTGGTTGGCGGGCACGGCCACGACCACCGACCGCGCCCGCGCCTCGCCCGCCACCTTGGTTTCCAGGAAGTCGGACACTTCGCGACTGCGCTCGCCGATCAGGCCGATGACGATCACGTCCGCCGCCGCGGCCTTCACCATCATCCCCAGCAGCACCGACTTGCCGACGCCCGATCCCGCCATGATGCCGACGCGCTGCCCCTGCCCCACGGTCAGCAGGCCGTTGATCGCGCGCACGCCGACGTCCATCGGCGCCAGCACGCGCCCGCGGTCCAGCGGCGACTGCATCCTTCCGGCAAGCGGCCACCGCCCGGCGCCCCGGATCGGGCCCAGCCCGTCGATGGGCAGCCCCGCGCCGTCGACCACGCGGCCCAGCATCGCCGCCCCGACCTCCGCCTCGCCCGGGGGGCCCACGGGGCGCACCGGCGCCTGCGGCAGCAGCGCGGCGGGCCCGCCCAGGTTCATCATCAGCGTGCGGCCGTTGCGGAAGCCGATGACCTCCGCCTCCAGCTGGCCGTCGCCGTCCGCGCCGACGCGGCACACGGTACCGACCGGCAGGGTCAGGCCGACCGCCTCCATCAGCAGGCCGTCGTACGAGGCGAGCCGCCCCGAAACCTTCGGCCGCGCGACGAAGTCGATCGATCCCAGCGTGTCGAGATAGTCGCCCGCGAACGTGTTCAACATGCGGGAAGCGCCGCCCGGTCGATCGCGGATTCGAGCTGGTCGAGCCACATCGCGGGACCGTCCTCCACGACGGTGGAGGCGCTTTCCATCACGAAACTGCCCCGCGCGACCGCGACGTCGCCGACCGCGAACACCGCGGACGGCAGCCGACCGTCGAGCAGCGCCACGTCGTCGGGATGGACGCGCAGCATCGCGGATTCGTTCGCATCGGCCAGGCAGTCGGTCGCCGCCTTTATCCGGCCCGCGAGCAATTCGCCCGACACCCCCGTATCGCCGACGATCCGCGTGACCAGCGCCAGCACGGTGCGGCGCAGCTGCTCCGCCAGCAACGCGCGATCGATCGCGCCACCACCCGACAATGCCGCGCCGACATCCGCCGTCAGCCCCGCGTCGCGCGCGTCGCTTTCCTGCTGCGCGGCAAGCGCCGCCGCATAGCCCTCGTCGTAACCCGCGGTGCGCGCCGCCTCGACCGGATCGACGAATCCCGACGCGGGCTGGCCCGCATCCATCGGGTCCCACCCCGCGGTGGGGCTGGCGTCGCGGTTCGCGGGCGAGAAGTGGCGCGGCTGCACCCCCGCATTGCCAAGTCCGCCGCCGCCGAACGCCTCCTCGATCCGCGCGATCAGTTCGGCGGGGGTGAAGCCGCCCGTCGGGGCCACGCGACGCGTCTCCATCGCCGCCCCGGCGGCGGCGTCGCGCCGCGACGGGAAGCCGACGACGAAGCCGTCGCCCATGTCCTTCGCCGGATCAGACATAATCGTCCTCGCCCGCCCCCATCTGGATCGTGCCGTCCTTCGCCAGGTTGCGCGCGATCTGGATCATCGCCTTCTGCGCATCCAGCACTTCGCTCATCTTCATCGGCCCGCGGGCCTCCATGTCGTCGCGGATGCCGTCGGCGGCGCGCGCCGACATGCTTCCCAGGATACGGTTGCGCGCGGCCTCGTCGCAGCCCTTCAGCGCGCGGGTCAGGATGTCGCCGTCGACGTTGCGGATGAAGGTCGACAGGTTCTTGTCGTCCAGTTCCAGCAGGTTCTCGAACACGAACATCGCCTCCTCGATCGCCTTGGCCACGTCCTTGTCCATCTTGAACAGCTTGGGCATCACGCGCAGCTCGACCGCCTTGCGCGCTCCCTGCAACAGCTTCGCCGCCTCGCGCGTACCGCCCAATTGCAGCCCCGCCGCGCTCGGCTGCGCCGATGCGCTGCGACGCTGGATCATCTGGCGCAGCGTCTCCACCGCCTCCGGCGTGATCGGCCCCAGCTTCGCGATACGATGCAGGATGTCGGGCTGCGCCGCGTCGGGCAGCAGTTCCAGCACCTGGCTGCCGATCGCGGGATCCAGGTTCGCGATCAGGACCGCGGCGATCTGCGGATGCTCCTTGTCCAGCATCTGCGCGATCTCCGGCGCCTCCAGCCAGTCGAGCAGGTCGATCTCGCACACCGCCTCGGTCGGGGTGATGCGCGCCAGCACGCTCTCGGCCTTCTCCGGCCCGAGCGCCCGGTTCATGACCGATTCCACATGCGGCCGGGGATCGAAGGTGATGCCCGTCCGCTCGCGCGCCCTCCCGACGAAATCGTCGAGTACGCCGCCCACCTCGTCCTCGCTGACGTCCGCGACCGCGAACATCGCGGTGCCCAGCTTGCGCACTTCCTCGGGGTCCAGCTTTTGCAGGATCGCCGCGGCCTCCTCCTCGCCGACCAGCATCATCAGCACCGCGGCGCGTTCGACACCGGTGAACTGCCGCGCGGGCGCCGGTGCGGTCACGACTTGGCGTCCGCGGAGATCATGTCACGGACCGCCAGCGCGGCGCGCGCGGGATTGTCGCGCGTGAAGCCGCGCACCGCGCCGACGCGATCGTCGAAACTGGCGCCCTGTGCGATCTGGTCCAGCGCGACGGGGTTGGCGACGGAAATGCCCGCCGGTCCCGCCGCCGTCTCGGCCGCGGCGCCCATCGGCAGCGCGCCCGCCGCGGGGGCGTCGTCGCGCTTCTTCATCAACGCCTTGGCCAGCGGCCGGACGCCCAGCATCAGCACCAGCAGCGCGATGACGATCGCGGTCAGGTTGCGCGCCACGATCGGCAGCCAGGCATTGTCGTACCACGCCGGGCCGTCGGCGGCGGCGGTACCCGCCTCCGCGAACTTGCGGCTGATAACGGTGACGTTGTCGTTGCGCGCCTGGTCGAAGCCGACCGCGCTCTTCACCAGTTCGTTGATCTGGCCGATCTCCATCGCGGTGCGACGCCCCTTCTCGGGATCGCGCAGCAGGACCGCGACCGACAGGCGCTTGACCCCGCCCGGCGCCGCGCGCGTGACCGACACTTCCTTGCCCAGGTCGTAGGCGCGGCTGAACTGGTCCGACTGCTTGTTCGCGTCGGGCGCGGGGCCGCCGGGGGTCGGCACGCCGGGATTGCCCGTCGCGGGCTGCGGCGTGGACAGCTGGCTGGCGGGCGGCGGCGTGTTGCTCAGCGCGCCGGGAATGCCCCCCGGCGTCTGCGCCGTCGCCTGGTTGCCGGTCCAGTTGCCCGTCTCGGCGCGCAGGCGACCGTCCTTATCGTAGCTTTCGCGCGTCGCGCTGGTCTCGTCCAGATTGACCTCGGCCTGCACCTCCGCGGTGAAATTGCCCGCGCCGACCAGCGGGGTCAGCAATTGCACCAGCTGCTGGCGATATTTGTCCTCCACCTGCCGCTGGAACCGGATCCGCGCTTCGGAGCCGTCGCCGCCGTTGCCGTCCTTGCTCAGCAGGCCGCCGAGCTGGTCGACGACGGTCACCGCGTCGGGCTTCATCCCCGGCACGCTGCTGGCGACGAGGTTCACGATCGAGGATACCTGCGCCTCGCTCAGCGCGCGGCCCGATTGCAGCTTCAGCACCACCGACGCGGACGGCTGCGCATTGTCGCGCAGGAACACGCTGGCCTCGGGCGTGGCGAGGTGGACGCGCGCTTCCGCGACCGCGTCGATCTCCTGGATCGACCGCGCGATTTCCGTCTCCCGCGCCTGCCGCAGCCGCTCGCCTTCCACCGCGCGCGACACGCCCATCGGAAGCTGGTCGAGGATCGCGTAACCGCCCGGCGCCGCCTTGGGCAGGCCCTGCCCCGCCAGCAACAACCGCGCGCGCGAATAATCCTCCTCCGCCACGGTCAATGCACCGCTGCCGTCGTCGATATGGCTGTCGATGTTGCCCGCGCTCAACGCCTGCGTCACCGCCGCCTTGTCGGCATCGGCCAGGCCCGAGAACAGCGTCTTCTGCGGCGGCGCGGACAGCGCGGACCACGCCAGCGCCGCGGCGCCGATCAGGCCGACCATCAACGCCATCGGCCCGGCACGCCGGACCGCGGGCTGCGCGAACACGGACTGCACCTGGCGCAGCGGATTGGCGAAACGCTCCGGCACCAGCGGCGCGGGAACGGGGTTCGTGGGGGCAAGAGCGTTGCTCATGTCAGACCGGCATGCTCATGATGTCCTTGTAGGCGGACAGGATCTTGTTGCGGACCTGCAAGGTCGCCTCGAAACCGACGGAGGCTTCCTGCCGCGCCAGCATCACCTTCGCGATGTCGACGGTCTCGCCCCGCTCGTACGATTCGGATAACGCGCTGGCCTTCTGCTGGCCGGCGTTCACCTTCTCCAGCGCGGTCTGCATCGTGTCGGCGAAGCTGCCGCCGGGCGACGATGCGACCGGCGCCGGGGTACTCGCCACCGCATTGGCCCGGCCCAGCGCGGCGTTGCGCTCCAGGATCTGCTGCCGCAGCGCCATCACGCGGTCGACGCCGCCCACACCTGCGATGCTCATGCCGTGGCACTCCGGACGAGGTCGTCGCCGCACTCACGCGCACGGGCGAGGCGGTAGCGCAGCGTGCGCTCCGAAATGCCCAGCCGCTTCGCGGTTTCGATCCGGCTGCCGCCGCAGGCCGCCAGCGTGTCGCGGATCGCCGCGAATTCCGAAAGCTGCACCACCTGCCCCAGCGTCTCGCCCTCGATCGCGATCAGCCGGGGGGCGGAGGGGCGATCGAACACGATATGGCTCGCCTCGATCGTGTCGCCGCCGCAGAACAGCAAGGCGCGCTGGATCACGTTCTCCAGCTCGCGGACGTTGCCGGGCCAGTCGTGCGCGACCAGTTCTGCGATCGCGGCATCGGACGGCCATGGCACGACGGCGCGCGTGCCCGCGTGGCGCAGGATCATCGTCGCGGCCAGCGCCGGGATGTCCTGCGCCCGCTCCGCCAGCGGCTTCGTCGTCAACGGGAAGACGGACAGGCGGTAGTACAGATCGGCGCGGAACCGCCCCGCCGCCACTTCGGCCTGGAGGTCGCGGTTGGCGCAGGCGATGACGCGCACGTCGACCGCCACCGGCTGCGTCGCGCCGATCGGCACGACCTCGCGCTCCTGCAACACGCGCAGCAGCTTTGCCTGGAGGCCGACCGGCATCTCCGCGATCTCGTCCAGCAGGATCGTGCCGCCGTGCGCCGCGCGGAAGAACCCCTCGCCTGCCGCGGACGCGCCGGTGAAGGAACCCTTCTGATGCCCGAACAGCATCGCCTCCAGCATCGATTCGGGCAGCGCGGCGCAGTTCAGCGCGATGAACGGGCCGTCCCTGCGCGGGCTGTTCAGGTGGATCGTGCGTGCCAGCACTTCCTTGCCCGTGCCGGTGGGCCCGTTGATGAGGACGGTGATGTCCGCCTGCGCCACGCGCTCCGCCAGCGCGAACAGCGCCAGCGTCTCGGGATCGGCCGCGGTCGGCAGTTCCGGCCCGCCGACCAGCGCGCGGGCGAAGGCATTGCCGACCGCCGCATCGCCATGGCCATAGGCGATTCGCGCCGGGGCGCCGTCGCGGTGCGGCACGATCGTGCGGCCCGCGCTGCCCACCACGACGCTGCGCGACGGCACCGTCATCGCCTCGCCTTCCGCCACCAGGTGCACCGCGCCGGGCGTCGGACGGGTGCCCGCACGCTCCACCGCGAAGCCCTGCGCGCGCAGCGAGGACACGAGCGTCAGGTGCTCCCGCTCCACGACTGACGACGGCACGATCGAACGCATGAGTAATCCCCGCTGTTTGCTGGACACGGGCATGCGGCAGCAATGGTTAACACGCCGTATAATTGCCGTCCGACCGGCAACATTTTTCCGGGCGCGCGACCGCCCCCACGCGGGCGCACGTGGGCACCCGCGAGGCACCCCGGCAGCGACGGCCGTGCGAAAAAACTTCGCTAAAGCCGCGCCGCACCCGGCCGTTTTGCTGGTCGACGGCTCGGCCCTTCGCTCGGGGGGGCAGCAGGGATCGTCTTACTTTTGGAGACCTTTGAAATGACGGTTATCGGAACCAACATTTCGGCGCTGCGCTCGGCGAATGCCTCGTCGTCGGCGTCGATGTCGCTGAGCCAGGCCATGGAGCGCCTGTCGACCGGCAAGCGCATCAACTCGGCCAAGGACGACGCCGCCGGCCTCGCGATTTCGAGCCGCATGACCAGCCAGGTCAAGTCGATGGCCGTCGCGATCCGCAACGCCGGCGACGGCATCTCGATGACGCAGACCGCCGAAGGCGCGCTGGGCGAAGTCACCAACATGCTTCAGCGCATGAAGGAACTGGCCACGCAGTCGGCCAACGGCACGCTGGGCACGTCGGAGCGCAAGGCGCTTCAGGCGGAAACCAGCCAGCTGCTGAGCCAGATCAACGATATCTCGCGCACCACCAACTTCAACGGGCTGAACCTGCTCGACGGTTCGGTGAAGGGCCTGACGCTTCAGACCGGCAGCAATTCCGGCGACACCGTCGCGATCAACCTCAACCGCGTGTCGACGCAGTCGCTCGGCCTCGACGGGGCGCAGGCCGTGTCCGGTCGCGCCGGTGGATCCACCGCCATCTCGACGAACTTGCAGCTGAACGGCAAGCAGGTGTTCTCGGCCGGTACGACGATCAGCACCGCGAAGGATTTCGCGACCGCGGTCAACAACAATCCGGCGCTGGGCGTCGTCGCCACGGCCTCGAACAGCCTGTCGACCAGCGCTGCCGTCACCGGCGTCATCGCCAACGGCACGATCAACGGCAAGGCGATCGCCGGTGCCACCGACGCTGCCACGCTGGTCGAGACGATCAACAACAACAAGGCGACCTACGGCGTCACCGCGAAGCTGGAATCGGACGGCAAGATCACGCTGTCCAACGACGACGGCAGCAACATCTCGACCGCCGGCGGCGCGTTCGGCACGAACACCGACATCAAGGGCTATGTCGCGCTGACCAACGCCGACGGATCGGCGCTGAAGATCGCCAGCACGACCGCGACCGACCTGTCGCAGCTCGGCCTGAACGGGTCGGACGGCGCCAGCTTCACCGGCGTTGCCGTGTCCGCCACGGACAACACCGCGCTGACCGCGGGTACGCTGAAGATCAACGGCGTCGAGATCGGCGCGGCGACGGGTGGCACGGCCGCTGCCGGCAACGGCACGTCCTACGCAGCCGCGATCAACCTGAAGACCGCCGAAACCGGCGTGACCGCGACGAGCACTGCGGGCGTCATCACGCTCACCACGACCACCGGCGGGCCGGTTCGCGTCGAGGGTGCGGGCGCGGCCACGATCGGCTTCAACAGCCAGGGCGGCACCGGTTCCGAGGGCGCGGCGCTCGACATCTCCACGGCGGCGGGCGCGAGCCGGGCGCTGTCGGTGATCGACAAGGCGCTGGACGGCGTGTCGGCGAAGCGCGGCGACCTGGGCGCGATCCAGAACCGTCTGGAGGTGACGGTCAACAACCTGACCACCACCACGTCGAACCTGTCGGAAGCGCGCAGCCGCATCGAGGACGCGGACTTCTCCGCCGAATCGACCGCGCTGGCGAAGGCGCAGATCCTCAGCCAGGCGTCCACCGCGATGCTGGCGCAGGCCAACCAGTCGCAGCAGGGCGTGCTGAAGCTCCTGTCGTAAGGCTAGTGCGCCCGCGCCGTCGCCGCCCCCCCGAGAAGGGCGACGGCGCGGCGCACGCTTCGCCCGGAGTATTGGGCGGAGGTTCGGACCCCGTCGGCGAAAGCCGGCGGGGTTCCTTGCGTCGGCAGGGCGGGCGTCACGCCTCCTCGCGCACCCGCAGCATCGCCGCCGCGGCGAGCAGCAGGGTCGCCGCGGCGAAGGCCATCGTCCAGATCGGCTCGTCGGGGAAGAAGCGCTTCATGATCGATCCCATGACGGTCGCGACCAGCAATTGCGGCACGACCACGAACACGTTGAACAGGCCCATGTAGACGCCCAGCTTTCGCGGCGGCAGCGTGGAGGCCAGGATGGCGTAGGGCATGGCCAGGATCGTCGACCACGCGATGCCGATCCCCACCTCGCTCGCCAGCAGCCACATCGGATCGCGCACGACGAAGAAGCTGGCATAGCCCGCCGCGCCGCACAGCAGCCCTGCGACATGCGTCCGCACCTTGCCGATCCGCCGCGCCAGGAACGGCAGCAGCACCAGTGCGGACACCGCCGCGACGCCGTTGTAGGTCGCGAACAGGACGTCGACCCAATTGGCGCCCTGCTGATACGCCGCGCTGGCGGGATCGGGCGCGGCGAAGAAGTCGCGCGTCACGATCGGCGTGGTGTTGATCCACATGATGAACAGCGCGGACCAGCTGAAGAACTGCACCACCGCCAGCCGCTTCATGATCGGCGGCATGCCCGCGAAATCGCCGACGATATGGCCCAGCAGGCTGGCCGGACGCCCCGTCCGCGCCATCGCGATCGCCACCATGCCCGCGATACCGTAGCCCGCCAGCAGCGCGCCCAGCAGGTAGACCTCCTTTTCCAGCCCCGCCGCCGCCACCGCCAGCGTCACCACGCCGCCCGCCGCGATCCACGCGAGCGCCCCGCCGAAGCCCCGCGCGGCCAGGACGCGCACCGTATGGCCGTCCTCCTCGTCGTCCGCGCCGTGGAAGCGCGCCATCTGGTCCGGCGAATATTCCTGCGTCGTCATGACGGTCCACAGCACGCTGGCGAACAGCGCGATCCCGCCGAACCAGAAGGCGTAGCGCACCGAGTCCGGAATGCCGCCCGCGGGCGCGACGTTGCTGACCCCCAGATGTTCCAGCGCCCAGGGGAAGATCGATCCGACGACCGCGCCCGCGCCGATGAACGCGGTCTGCACGCCGTAGCCCGCGGCATGCTGGTCCTTGTCCAGCATGTCGCCGACGAAGGCGCGGAACGGCTCCATCGATACGTTCAGCGCGGCATCGAGCATCCACAGCAGCAGCGCTGCGGCGAGCAGGCCCGGCGCCTCCGGCATCGCGATCAGCGCGATCGCGGCCAGGATCGCGCCCGCCAGGAAATACGGTCGCCGCCGCCCCAGCCGCCCCAGCCACGTCCGGTCCGACAGGTGCCCGATCACCGGCTGCACCAGCAGCCCCGTCAACGGCGCCGCGACCCACAGGGCGGGCAGGTCGTCCAGGCTGGTCCCCAGCGACTGGAAGATCCGGCTCATGTTCGCGTTCTGCAACGCGAAGCCGATCTGGATGCCGAAGAATCCGAACGACAGGTTCCACAGCCCGGCGAAGCCGAGTTTCGGGCGGCGTTCCGTTGCGGTGGTCATTGTTGCTCCCCTCCCCTTGTCCGATCCCCACCCCCCGTTCGGGCTGAGCGAAGTCGAAGCCTATTCCCGACAGCGGGCGCGCGCCCTTCGACGTCGCTCAGGGCGAACGGAGGGCGGACAAGGCGTCCGCATGATCCGGAAGGTTCAGCACGCACCCGTCCAGCAACCGGTCGATCCCCGGCAGGTCCACCGCATCCGCCGTCGCGCGCAGCCGGCCCGGGTCCGGGAACGTGCCATAGCCCGCGAACAGCACTTCCCACGACATCGGCGAATAATAACGCGCCAGATCGCGCTGCCCCAGCAACACCGCCACGTCCCCACCGGTGAACCACGCGGTCATGATCGCCTTCAGATCGTCGGACAGCCGCTCGTTGGCGGCGTTGTCGCGCCAGAAGTCCGTGTCGCCGCGCCGGTTCAGCCGGTAATGCGCGACGATATAGTCGCGCACGCCTTCGTACCGCCGCGCGATCCGGGCGTTGAAGGCGTCGCGATGCGCGGGCGTGAAGCCGCCCGCGGCGTAGCTTTCGACGAACCCCTCCACCGCCACCTGCGTCAGGTGAAGCGCGGTCGCCTCCAGCGGCTCGATGAATCCCTGCGCCAGCCCGATCGCGACGCAGTTGCGGGTCCATGTCGTCTCGACCCGCCCGACCTTCATCGACAGATGCCGCGCCGGCACGTCGTCGACAACATTCAGGTGTCGGCGCAGCTCGGTTTCTGCCGCATCGGGCGAAATGTGGGCGGAAGAATAGACGTAGCCGTTCCCCGTCCGCGACGTCAGCGGGATGCGCCACGCCCATCCGTTCGACAATGCGGTGGCGGTGGTGTGTACCTCCAACTTCCCTCTCCCGGTGGGAGAGGGAGGGAGCGGCGAAGCCGCGGAAGGGTGAGGGCGAGGCGTCGGGATCGTCACCGCCGAATCGCAGAACAGATTCTCCGCAAACGGCCGGAATCGCACACCCAGCGCCTGCTGCGCGATCAGCGACCGAAACCCGCTCGCATCCATGAACAGGTCGCCCGCGACCCGCTCCCCATCGTCCAGCACCAGCGCCGCGACATCCCCGTCGTCCGCCAGCGCGATCGACGCGACATGTCGCGACAGATGGACGACGCCCAGCCCGACCGCATGGTCGCGCAGCACCTGACCTACCTTGTGCGCGTCGAAATGATAGCCGTAGCCGATGTCGAACGGGAAGGTCGCGGGCGTCACCGGCGCGCGGGCGTCGGCCGCGATCCGTGCGGTCAGGAAGAAGCGGTCGGGATGCGCGTCCACGTCCGCGCCGCGCCGCCGCGCCAGCGTATTGTGGTGGAATTGCGCCTGCGTATGCCGGTCGATCGCGCTGGGGAAGGGATGGAAGTAGCTTCCCTCCCCGCCCCAGCCGTCGAAGCGGATCCCCGCCTTGTACGTCGCATCCGCCGCGGGCATCCAGTCGCCTTCCGCGATCCCCAGCCCGCGGAACAGGTCGCGCATCTGCGGCGTCGATCCCTCGCCGACGCCGACGATCCCGACCGCGGGACTTTCGACCACCGTCACGCGAGCGCGCGGCCACGCCTTCGCGATCAGGCACGCCGCCGTCCACCCCGCGGTGCCGCCGCCCAGCACGACGATGCGGAGCGGCGGCGCGTCGGTCACCTGCGGCGCGCCTTGCGCGCCGATCCGCCCTGCGCCACGAACCGCACCGCCTGCCCGCCGCCGGGCGCGAGCGCCAGCGTGAGCGTGTCCGCGGACGTGACATTGCGCGTCTCGATCGCGATCGAGTGCCGCTGCTCGGTCCGGTAATCCGCGTTCGGCCCGTCGCGATAGATCTGCGCGACGTAGCGGCGTCCCTTGTCCAGGAACGACAGCGGCACCGTCATCGTCCGCGCCTGTTCGTCGGTGATGCTGCCCAGATACCAGTCGTCCGACGCGCGATCCTTGCGCGCCACGGTCACGTAATCGCCGACCGCCCCGTTCAGCACGCGCGTATCCTGCCAGTCGACCGGCACGTCCTTGATGAACTGGAACGCGTTCATGTGCTTGGCGTAGTTTTCCGGCGTATCCGCCGCCATCTGCACCGGGGAATAGATCACGACGTACAGCGCCAGCTGCTTCGCCTCGGTCGACAGGATCGCCGACCCCTCCGATCCGGTCAGGCTCAGCACGCCGGGCGTGAAGTCCATCGGACCGCCCAGCCACTGGGTGAAGAACATGTTCGCTTCATGCTCGGGCGGGTTCTTCCCCGGCCAGCTATTGTACTCCATGCCACGGCCACCCTCGCGGCTCAGCCAGTTGGGATAGGTGCGGCGCAGGCCGGTGTCCTTCACCGGTTCGTGGCTGTCGATGCCGACGCGATATTTCGCCGCGGTCTGCACGACGCGCAAATGGTGGTTCACCATCCACTGCCCCTCGTGCCACTCGCGCTTCTTCGTCCCGTCCGCATCGACGCGCTCGATCTCGCCCGCGTCGGTGACGTAGCCGGTCTTGACCGCCGGAATGCCGTGGTCCTGCGCATATTTGAACGCGCGGTCGAGCTGCGCATCGTAATGGCTGACCGATCCGCCGGTCTCGTTATGCCCGATCAGGTAGACGCCCTTCGCCTTCGCGTAGCGTTGCAGCTCGGCGGCGTCGAAATCCTCGGTCGGCCGGTCGAACTGCATCGCGGTGCCGTCACCGAACCAGTCGCCGTCCCAGCCGACGTTCCATCCCTCGACCAGCACGCCGGGGATGCCCTGCGCCGACGCGAAGTCGATGTAGCGCTTCACGTTCGCGGTCGTCGCGCCATGCTTCGGCCCGCGCGCCCACGACCATTCGCCCTTTATCATGTTCCACCACACGCCGACGAACTTGGCGGGCTTCAGCCAGCTGACGTCGCCCAGCTTGTTCGGCTCGTTCAGGTTCAGCGTGATGTGGTTCATGTACAGGCCGGGGGCATCGTCCGCGATCGCGATCGTCCGCCACGGCGTCGAAAAGGGCGCATCGCGCGTCACCTTCGGCGCGCCCGCGCCGGGGGTCAGCACCGCCTTCAACGTATGGCCGTCGACCTGCGCCAAATTCATCGCCGAGTAATCGACCAGCGCCGCCTCGTGCAGCGCGACATGCGTGCCGTCCGCCAGCTTCAGCGTCATGACGGTCTGCGCGGTGCCTACCCCCGACAGCGGGGTGTTGGCGTACAGATATTCCTCGCGGTTCCACTCGTACGCCGGCTTCCACCACGCCTGCGCGGGTTGCGCGAAGGCGAAGCTGGTCAGCTCCTCCGCGATGTTGACGGTGCCCAGGTTGTCTTGGCGGGGGAAGGTGTAGCGGAAGCCGACGCCGTCGTCGAAGATGCGGAACGTCACCTCCAGCCGCCGCTTCAGCCGGTTCGCCTCGACCAGCTTCACGGTCAGGTCGTTATGCCTGTCGCGGATCGTCTTCCACTCGCCGAACGGCTGCGTCCAGCTGGTGTCGCTGCTGTCGGCCGTGGTGCCGAGCAGCTTCATGCCGCGATCCATCTTCGGCGCGTCGGTGAACAGGAAGCCCAGCCGGCTCTCGCCCAGGATCTGCTTGCCCCGACGCGTGACCGAATAGGACGCGCGCCCGTCGGGATCGATCGACACCGCAACCGCGATCGATTTGTCCGGCGATGTCCCGCGCGCGACGATCCGCGCCTCCGCGGGCGCCTGCGCGACCGTCGCGGTCTGCGCATGGGCCGCGGAGACCAGCAGGCTGGTGGCGAGCAGGGCGGCAACTATCTTCATCACGATTCCTTTCGCGCGACCAGGGCGCCGAACGGCGCGAGCCGCCCGTCGGCATGGCCGGTCTGGATCAATACGTCGGCGGCATCCCATGCCACCGGCGCGTCGGACAGGTTGAAGGCGCAGGTCAGCACCTCGTTATGCAGGCGCCGCTCGAACGCCAGCACCGCGTCGTCGGCGGTGACGACGGTCAGGTCGCCCTGCCGTAACGCGCGGTGCTCACGCCGCAACGCCAGCACGGCACGCGTCCAGTGGAGCATCGACGCCGGATCGGCCTCCTGCCGGTCGACCGCCAGCGCATCGTGATCCGCCCCCACGGGCAGCCACGGCGTCGCGGTCGAGAATCCCACCGCGGGCGCGCCGCTCTTCCACGGCATCGGCGTCCGCGCGCCATCGCGGCTCAGCGTCAACGGCCAGTTCGCGATCGCCTCGGGATCCTGCAACGCCTCGAACGGCACGTCGACCTGCGTCAGCCCCAGTTCCTCGCCGTAATAAAGGATGGGCGATCCCCGCAGGCACCCCAGCAGCAGCATCTTCATCCGCGCGAACGCCGCCGCATGATTGGGCGTGGTCCAGCGCGATACCGCACGCGGCGCATCGTGGTTCTCGAACGCCCAGCTGGGCCAGCCGATGCCGGGCGCATCGGGCCATTTCTCCACCGCGTCGCGCACCACCGCGGGCGTCAGCGCATCGGCGTACAGGAAGTCGAAGCCATAGGCGCTGTTCAACCGCGTGTTCCCCGCGGTGTACAGCTTCATCTCGCGGTCGCTCTCCGCCCCGCCGACCTCGGCCACGGTGAAGCGCGCGTCATATTCGTCGAACAATGCGCGGACGCGCTCGATGAAGGCGGGGATGGCGAGGTCGGACTGGTTGTACTTGTGCAGCTGGAAATCGAACGGCCGCGTCCGCACCTTCCCGTCCGCGGGCGCGGGCGGATTGTCGGTGAAGGCGGGATCGAACATCATGAAATTCAGTGCGTCGAGCCGGAACCCGTCGACGCCGCGTTCCAGCCAGAAGCGCGCGATGTCCAGGAACGCCTGCTGCACCGCCGGGTGATGCCCGTTGACCTGCGGCTGCTCCTTCAGGAAATTGTGCAGGTAATATTGCCCGCGCCGCCCGTCCCACGTCCACGCGGGGCCGCCGAACACCGACTGCCAATTGTTGGGCGGGCTGCCGTCCGGTTTCGGATTCGCCCAGACGTACCAGTCCGCGCGCAGATTGGTGCGGTCGCGGCGGCTCTCCTCGAACCACGGATGCCGGTCCGACGTGTGCGCCCAAACCTGGTCGACCAGCACCTTCAGCCCCAGCGCATGCGCCTTCGCCGCCAATGCGTCGAAATCGGCGAGCGTGCCGAAGATCGGATCGACGTCGCGATAATCCGCCACGTCATACCCGAAGTCGGCCATCGGCGAGGTGAAGAACGGGCTGATCCAGATCGCATCGACGCCCAGCGCCGCGACATAATCGAGGTGCGCGGTGATCCCCGGCAGGTCGCCAATCCCGTCGCCGTTCGAATCCGCGAAGCTGCGCGGATAGATCTGGTAGATCGCAGCGCCCTTCCACCACGACACGTCCGTTCCGTTCATTCGTCCGTCCCAATCGCACACACGGCATAGCCCAGCGCGGGCAATTGCACCCGCAGGCTGCCCGGCGCCGCCGTCCCGGTCGCACAGCCGGTCCCGGCCAGCGTCGCCACGGTCCCCGCGCCACCGATCTCCACCAGCCGGTCGAGCGGCTGCGTCGAGGTGTTGAATGCCACCAGCACCTCGCGCCCGTCCAGGATGCGCGACACCGCCAGCAACCCCGGCGTGTCCTCCCGCGCACGCAGCACCGACCGGCCGTGCATCAACGCCGGCGTCGCGCGCCGCACCTTCGCCAGTCCGGCGATCTGCCTGAACAGCGGGTGAGCGGTGTCGAAGTTTGCGACGGCCGTGGTCGATGTGCTGCCGAGCAGGCGGTTGTCGTTGTAGCTGGCGACACGGCTGGGGAACATGTCCTCGCGCGCATCCTGATCGATGCCGTCGCCCGCGAACCCCTGCTCATCGCCCGAATAGATCGTCGGCACGCCGCGCAGCGTCAGCAGCATCGCGTTCGACAGCATCACGCGGCGCATCACCTCGTCGTCGCCCGCCTGCGGAAACGCCTTGCGCACGTAATAGGCGAAGCGGCCGTTGTCGTGGTTGCCCGTGAACGTCGGCAGGCCGCGCGCCGCGTCCTCCCCGCCCGCATATAACGCGTCGCCGCGCAGCAGCGTCTCGAACGCATCGGTTCCGCGCGTGCCCGCCACGGCCTCGATCACCGCCTGACGGAACGAGAAGTCCAGCACCGCCGGAAAGCCGTCGACCCGCGTGTGCACCGCGAGCGGCCCCGGCTCCAGCGTCGTCAACCCCACCTCGCCGAAGATGTGGAAGTTCGGGATCCCCTTCGCCGCCGCCCGCGCGCGCATCGCGGGCACGAATGCCTGCCAGAATTCCGGATTGACATGCCGGGCGGTGTCGACGCGGAAGCCGTCGACCCCGAACCGGTCGATCCAGCCGCCGTAGATGTCGATCATCCCCGCCACGACGCGCGGATTCTCGGTCATCAGGTCGTCCAGCCCGACGAAATCGCCCATCGTCGAATTCTCGTTCGCGAACGTGGTGTTGCCGCGATTGTGGTACAGCGTCACGTCGTTCAGCCACGCCGGCGACTTCGCCTTCGCCTCCCCCTTGGGCAGATACGGCGTGTACGCGTAGGTCGGATCGGTCAGCCGCGCGAAATTGTCCGCGGTCATCACCTGATCGCCCGCGAACCCGTCATTGATCGCCTTGCCCGTCACGCCCCCGCGCCGCCGGTACGGATAGTCCGCGCGCGACCGGTACGTGCAATCGTCGCACTCTCGATAACGGATGACGTCCGCGGTATGGTTGGCGATGATGTCCATATAGACCTTCATGCCCTTCGCATGCGCCGCATCCACCAGCGCCCGGAAGTCCGCATCGGTCCCGTAATGCGGATCGACATGCTCGAAGTCGGTGATCCAGTAGCCGTGATACCCCGCGCTCTCCTGCCCCTTCGCGCCCTGCACCGGCTTGTTGCGGAAGATCGGCCCGACCCAGATCGCGGTCGCGCCCAGCGCCTGGATATAGTCCAGCCGACGGATCAGGCCCTTGAGGTCGCCGCCGTGATAGAAGCCCTTGTGCGCCGGATCGAACCCGGTCGCCATCGGGCCGCCGCGCAGCCCCCCGCGGTCGTTCGCGGGATCGGCATTGTCGAACCGGTCGGGCAGCGCGAAGTAGATCACCTCGCTGTCGGGGGTGCGCGCGCGATAATCCTGCGCGGCGGCCGGCGTCACGGCGGCCAGCATCATCGCGGCGATCCAGCTTTTCACGCAGGCCCTCCCATTCCGGCCGTGTCCGCCGGTCGCCGCCGTGATGCGCGCGCAGCGCGGGCGTGCCAAGCGCGCAGCATACGTATTCACGCCATCGCTTCCCCCGCGCGCGCAACGGGTATACGCCGGTCGCCATGGCGGCGATCGACAAGCCCACCTCCTTCGACATCGCCGCGCTGGCGGGCGTCTCGCAGCCGACCGTCAGCCGGGCGCTGCGCGGCGACCGCACGGTCAGCGAGGCGACGCGCCTGCGCATCGAGGCGATCGCGCGGCAACTGAACTACAAGGTCGATCGCAACGCGTCCTCGCTGCGTGGCGGGCAGGCGAAGACGCTGGCATTGCTGTTCTTCGAGGATCCGCTGCCCGACGGATCGTTCATCAACCCCTTCTTCCTGTCGATGCTCGGCTCGATCCTGATGCGGTGCGCGCAGAAGGGCTACGACCTGCTGACCTCGTTCCAGCAATTGTCCGCCGACTGGCACAAGGATTACGAGGATGCGCGCAAGGCCGACGGGCTGATCCTGCTCGGCTACGGCGATTGGGAGACCTATCGTTCGCGGCTGACCGATCTGGTGCGGCAGGACACGCATTTCGTCCGCTGGGGATCGGTGGAGCCGCATGGCCTGGGCCATGTCATCGGCTGCGACAACCTCGCGGGCGGGCGCGACGTCGGTCGCCACCTGATCGAACGCGGCCGCCGCCGGATCGCCTTCGTCGGCGACGCGTCGAACCACTATCCCGAATTCCGCGACCGCTACCGCGGGCTGGGCGAGGCACTGGCGGAAGCCGGGATCGACGCCGATCCCGCGCTGCACGTCGATTCGCTGTCGATCGAACAGGGCGGCTACGACGCCACCCGCGCGCTGATCGCGCGCGGCGCCGGCTTCGACGCGATCTTCGCCGCCTCCGATCTCATCGCACTGGGCGCGATGCGCGCGCTGGGGGAGGCGGGGCTGGGCATCCCCGGCGACGTGTCGGTCGTCGGCTTCGACGACATTCCCGCGGCCAGCTCGACGCGCCCCCCGCTGACGACCGTGTCGCAGGACTATAGCCGCGCGGGCGCCGCGCTGGTCGACGCGCTGGTCCGCCGCATCGCGGGGGAGACGGGCGAGAATGCGATGCTGCCGGCAAGGCTGGTCGTCAGGGCGTCGAGCTAGGCGCTAACGCAAACCGTCCCCGTTCGGCCTGAGCGCAGTCGAAGGCCGCGCGCCGCGCATGTGCTTCGACGACGCTCAGCACGAACGAAGGTCCGTCATTGCGCGCCAAGCGACGCAATGACGCCTACCGCGCCCCCGCCCGCGCCGCGCAATGCGCCGCCACGAACGCCGCATGGTCCGGCATCTGCGCCACTTCCCGCGCCGACAATTGGTGGATCAGGTCCAGATATTCCGCCATCTCCGCCTGCGACGGCGCATCCGCCAGCGGGTGCCAGCGCCTTGGGATCACGCCCTGCCCGATCAGCACCTGTATCCACGCGACATCGGTGAACAATTCCTCGCCCGCGCGCACGACGCCCGCCTCCTCGCGCCACAAGGCCAGCTTCGCCGCCAACGTATCGGGCAACGCCGCGTCGCGACACGCGCGCCAGAAATCGCCGTCGCGCGCGTTCGCGTGATAATGCAGGATCAGGAAGTCGCGGATGCGCGTCCACTCCTCGTCCGCCTGCGCATTGAACGCGTCGCGCACCGCATCCCCCGCCGCCGCGCCGGGCAGCAGCTTCAGCAGCCGCGCGATCGTGCTCTGGACCAGATGCAGGCTGGTCGATTCCAGCGGCTCCATGAACCCGGCCGCCAGCCCCAAGGCGACGACGTTGTGCGCCCACATCCGCGCCCGCTTTCCGGTGGTGAAGCGGATCGGCCGCGGGTCCGCCTCCGCCGCGCCGTCGAGGTTCGCCAGCAGGTGATCCGCGGCCGCGTCGTCCGACCAGTGCGCGCTGGAATAGACGACGCCGTTGCCGGTGCGATGCTGCAACGGAATGCGCCATTGCCAGCCCGCATCGTGCGCGGTCGCGCGGGTATAGGGCAGCAGCGGTCCGGTCCGCGCCGACGGCACCGCCAGCGCACGGTCGCACGGCAGCCAGCGCGTCCATTCCTCGAACCCCACGCCCAGCGTCTCGCCCAGCAGCAGGCTGCGGAACCCGGTCGCATCGACGAACAGGTCGCCCGCGATCCGCCGCTCGCCCTCCAGCAGCAGCGCGGTCACGTCGCCGCTCTCGCCCGCGCGCTCGACCCGCACGATCCGCCCCTCGTGCCGCATCACCCCGCGCGCCTCGACGAAGCGCCGCAGCATCCGTGCATACAAGGCGGCATCGAAATGGAAGGCGTACGGCATCTCGGGCAATATTCGCGCCGTCCGCGCCGCGCCGCGCTGCATCCGCGCGGCGCGCGCGGCGAGGTCGTTCAGCGCATAGTCGCCGAGCGGCCGTACGTCCCCGCCCGCCCGCGCGCGCAGCCAAAGGTGGTGGAAGGCGTGCAGCGCGCTGTCGCGACCGACGTCGCCGAAGGCGTGCAGGTAGCGTTCGCCCGGCGCGCCCCAGCCGACGAACTCGATCCCCAGCTTGAACGTGCCACCCGTCGCGCGCAGGAACGCATCCTCGTCCAGCCCCAGCGCCTGGTTGAAGTTGCGGATCTGCGGGATCGTCGCCTCGCCGACGCCGACCGTGCCGATCGCATCCGACTCGATCAGCGCGACGCGATACAGATGCGCGGGCAACAAGTGCGCGCACGCCGCCGCGGTCATCCACCCTGCGCTACCGCCGCCGGCGATCACGATCGTGCGGGGGGCGGACAGGTCCTGCATGATCCCTTCATCCCCTCCGTTCGGGCTGAGCGTAGTCGAAGCCTATCCCCGAACCGACCCCCGCGCATACCCTTCGACGTCGCTCAGGGCGAACGGAGGCAGGGTGGGGACGGGGAGAGACGTGACTCTCCGCTCCCCCACCCCGGACATCAGAACCGGTACGTCAGGCCCAGGTAATAGTCGGTGCCGTACCGCTGGTACCGCCGCACCTGCCGCTCGTCGCCGTTGGTGTACTGGACGAATTCCTGATCCGTCAGGTTCTTGGCCTGCGCCAGGATCGCCAGGCCCTGCAACGGCCCCGACTGGAATTCGTAGCCGATCTGCGCGTCCAGGATGCCCTCGCCCCGCGCGGTGTTCAGCTCCGGCGTAGCCGACAGGCCGCGCACCTCGGCCAGGAACTTCGACCGATAGCGATAGGTCGCGCGCGCCTGGAACCCCGACTTCTCGAAATAGGCGGTGCCGTTCAGCACCCAGTCCGACAGGCCGGGCAGCGTGATGTTCTGCCCCGGATTGCTGTCCAGCCGGATCGCGCTGTACGTATAGCTGCCGCTGGCGAAGACGCCGAACCCGTCCAGCGCGGTGGTGATCGTGCGGAACGGCAGCGACGCGGTCGCCTCCGCCCCGATCAGCTCGCCGTCGCCCGAATTGGCCGGGTTCCTGAACAGGCCGAACTGCGCATTCTGTGCCCGCACGGTCGCCTGCTGCGCGGGGGTCAGCGAACTGAGCAGCGAGGAGAAGTCGTAAAGGACGTTGTTATTCTCGTCGACGTAATCGCTGATGCTCTTGAAGTAACCGGTCAGCGCGACATAGCCGCCCGCCGGGAAATACTTCTCCAGCGACAGGTCGATGTTCGTCGACTTGTACGGCAGCAGCGCGAAATTGCCGCCGTTCGAGCTGAACGGGCTGTCCTGCGGCGCGCTGCCGCGGCCGACGTTCGCCGGGTTGATGCTGACGTTCTGCGAGATCCGCTCCTGGTCGATCCGCGGGCGCACCATCGTGCGCGACGCGCCCAGCTTCACGAACGTCGACGGCAGCAGCTCGACCGACATCGTCGCGCTGGGCAGGAAGTTGGTGTATTTCACGCCGCCCGTCACGTCGGCCAGCGTCACCGCCCCGGCGACCAGGCCCGCGATGCGGCCGTCGGACGACTGGTCCGTGTGAACCACCTGCACGCCCAGCGACCCCTTCAGGTTCTTGCCGCCCGCCTCGCCGTCGATCACCAGCTTAGCATAGCCGGTCCACACCTTCTCGGTCACCGAATACGCCTTCGCCAGCGATTCGGGCCGGTTGTCGAACACCGGGTTCAGCAGCCCGAAGATCTTCAGCGGATCGACCGTCAGCATCTGCGGCACGCCCAGGAAGCCGAGCGAGGCATTCTCCTTCAGCACCGCGTCCGCAGGCACCGCGATCGACGTCGGCGTGCCGCTGGCGACGGTGCAGTTCGTGCCGCCGCCCTTCGGGCACAGGAAGTTGGAGGTGTAGGTCGACGCCTTCTCGCGCTGCGAGTAATTGCCGCCGACTTCCCAGCCCTTGATGACGCCCAGGTCGCCGAACTCGCCCTGGAGGCTGGCGCGCAGCGACTTCAGGTCGTCGGTGAACTTGGGCTGGTTGACGAAGCCCGCCTGCACGACCGCCGACGTCCCGTTGAAGCCCCAGCCGCCCGGATCGGTGATGCGGATGATGCCGGTGTCGGCGTAGTTCAGCGTCGGCACGATCTTGTACGTGCCGTTGTCCTGCCGCGTGATGTTGATCGTGTCGCGGACGCCCGCACCGTTATAACCGGTGCCCGAATAGGTTTCGAGCAGGAAGTCCGTGCGCTCCGCCCGGCTCCACGATGCGTCGACGTTGAAATGCGTCGTGTCGCCGATCAGGAAATCGTTGTTCCACCCGAACGAGAACAGGTCCGCCTCGCGCTCCTGATAATCGTTGCGCTGCACGGTGTAGAGCGGGTTGAACGTCGCCGACTGGACGAAGCCGTCGCGCGCCACGACATTGGTGGCGGGGACGTTGAAGCCCAGCGGGAATTCGATCCCGCGCAGCCGCTGCACTTCGTTGAAGTGCGTGTACAGCGCGTCGAAGGTCGAATGGAAGCGATCGCTCGGCTGCCATTCCAGCGTGGCGACGCCGCCGTAGCGCTTCAGCAGGTTCGACTGCACGTACGGCTTGGCACCGCCCAGATTGTACGGGTCGGCGGTCGTGCCCGACCCGGGATAGCCCCATGCCTCGTACTTGTCGTAATTCGTCGGCGCCTCCGTTGCGGCGAAGCCGATCGCGACGCCGAACGTGTCGTCCGCGAACTTGTCCACGAACGCGCCGGACACGCGATAGCCCAGGCGCTCGCCGTCCGGATTGCGCTTGCCGATGCCGTTATACTGGCCGCGCGCGGACACGACGATCGACCGGTCGCGCTGTTCCAGCGGGCGCATGCTGCGCAGGTCGACGGTACCCGAGATGCCGGCCGCAATCAGCGACGCGTCGGGCGACTTGTAGACGTTGACGTTGCGGAAGAATTCGGACGGATACTGGTCGTATTCGACGCCGCGGTTGTCGCCCACGGTCACCTGCTCGCGCCCGTTGAACAACGTGGTGGAGAAATCGGGGCCCAGGCCACGGATCGACAGGTTCTGGTCGCGGCCCTCGACGCGCTGCGCGGTCACGCCCGGCAGGCGCGCCAGCGAATCGGCGATCGACACGTCGGGCAGCTTGCCGATGTCCTCCGCGCTGACCGAATCGACGATCAGCGTGGAATTGCGCTTGATCTCGGCCGAGCGCGCCAGGCTGGCGCGGATACCCGTGACGACGATCTCCCCTTCCTCTTCCGCGGGCGTCGCGGTGGCATCGGGGTTCGCCTGCGCGTCAGGCGTGGGATCGGCGGCGGGAACGGGCTGGGTGACCGTGATCTTGCCCGTGGGGTTCGCGGACGGCGCGTTCGGGTCCGGCGTCTCCTGCGCCCAGGCGGGCGTCGCCGCCAGCACCAGCGCGAGCACGCTGGCCTGCGTCGCCAGGCGCGAGCGCGTACCGGCGAAATGGATGTGATGCGTGGCGTCCATGGCGTATCCTCCCCTGCGCCGACAGACCGCTGGCGGGTCGGATCGGCTTCCGGGTGTCGCTTAGGCCCGCGCCGGACCTGCCACCAGAATGCCACATACGTATTCAGACACGTCCGTTCACACTGTTGCGGGCGCGCCACATGCCGCCCCCTCCAGGAAGGTGTTCACCGTCAGCCGTCCGGCCATCGGATCGGCGGTGAAGACGGTGTCGGGCGGGATCGCCGCGCAATGCAAGCTGTTCGACCGGTACAGGATCGCCCGGTTGAACACCCCGCGATGCCGCGCGACCTCCTCGAACAATGTCGTGTCGCCGTCGATGAAGCCCGGCGCGGGCAGGCCGTGCGTCGCGACATCGGCGGCCAGGGCGACGCGATACGGGTCCAGCCGCGCCGCATCAATCGTTTCGTAGCCGGTGGCGCGATGGCGGAAGAACGCGGTGCCGCCGCGATCGTCGCGCGACAGATAGTGCAGCAACGCCAGTCGCGTCGGCGATACCTCGTCCACGTGCGGCATCCGCTGGATCGGGGCGAGCGCGGCGGGCGGGGTCGTGACGATCGAATAGAAGGCGTCCACGACCGCCAGCGCGGTCAACCCGAACACCCCCCGCGCGACCGGCGCCAGCGCGTCGAGCAACGGCGCCAATGTCGCGCGCGGCACCATCGCCCGCACGCCCGGATAATGTTCGCCCATGGCGCGGAAGGACAGCAGGGCCGCGTCCTCCACCCAATCCTCCGGCTCGCGCACGAACCCGTCGATCACCACCACGGGTTGCGATTCGTGTCCATGCGACGCGATCGACAGGCGCCAGTGCGCGGGAATGCCGGGAAAGGATAGCGCGATCATGCCCGGCCGTTCCGACGTTCGGAAAGCCGTTCGATCGCCGCCGGGAAAACCTTCAAATGTCGATTCCTTCCTACCCATTATGAGGCCCAAACAACGCCCCTTAAACGTTGTTTAGCGCCTTGCGTGCGACATTGGTCGTACGAATTGGGGGGAATGCATGCTTCATCGGATCGCGGTCACGGACGTTCGGCTGGGGATGTACATCTCCTCGGTCGACTGTTCGTGGTTCAACAATCCCTTCTGGCGCTCGCGCTTTCTGCTGCGCGAGCCGGCCGACCTGGAACGGCTGCGCCAGTCGGGGATCGCGATGGTCACGATCGACGACGCACGCGGGATCGGCCTCGCGCCCGCGCCCGAGGCCGGACCCGCCGCCGCCGCCGCCGCACCGGCCGCAGCGCCGCTGGTGGTCGAGCGCCGCGCCGCGGGCCGGCCGCGCCGCCGCCGCATGGACGAGATGGAACGCGCGCGCGAAACCGTCGCCCGGTCGCGCGCGGCGGTCGAACGCATGTTCGGCGAGGCGCGCCTGGGCCATGCGGTGCAGATGACGGCGGTCGTGCCGCTGGTGGACGAGATCGCCGCCTCGATCGAACGCGACCGGTCCGCGATCCTCAACGTCACGCGGCTGAAGAACAAGAACGAATATACCTATCTCCACTCGGTCGCGGTCTGCGCGCTGATGATAAACCTCGCGCGGCAACTGGGACTTCCCGAATATGAGGTGCAGCAGGCCGGGGTCGCGGGACTCCTGCACGACATCGGCAAGATGGCGACCCCGATCGAGGTGCTCGAGAAGCCGGGCAGGCTGGACGACGCCGAACGCCGGATCATCGAGGATCATCCGTCGGCGGGCTACCGCCTGCTGAGCGACAGCGCGGACATCAGCGCGATCGCGCTCGACGTCTGCCTGCATCATCACGAGCGGATGGACGGGCGCGGCTATCCCGACGGACTGACCGGCGATCAGCTGAGCATCCATGCGCGCATGGGCGCGATCTGCGACGTGTACGACGCGATCACCTCCTGCCGGCCGTACAAGCAACCATGGTCGCCCGCGATGGCGCTGCAAAAGATGCTGTCGTGGGAGGGGCATTTCGATCCCCGCATCCTCGCCGCCTTCGTCGCGGGGATCGGCATCTTCCCGATCGACGGGCTCGTCCGGCTCCATTCCAACCGGCTGGGCATCGTCCTGCACGCCGACGACGACCGGCCCACCGCCCCGCCCGTGCGGATATTCTACGACGTGATGACGTCGTCCTTCCTGCCCGCCCGCGACGTGGCGACGCACAACGGGGAAGGCGGCGACCCGATCATCCGGGCCGAGCATGCGGAGGGCTGGTTCGGCGATTCCTGGCCCGGTATCGTGGCGGACCTGCACGCGGGACGCGCGGTCGACGGCCGCGGCGTGATCGCGCCGTCGGCCGCGGAGCGCGCGGCATGAGCGCGCTGCGCAATCCGCTGGTCGCCTCGCTCCTGCGCCGGATGCCGCACGGCGGCGACGCGCCGACCGGCGCGGTGGATCATCGCGTCCGCGCGTTGCGGGCGCAATATGACGATATCGGCGACTTCCTGATGCGCCATCACCTCGACCTGGGGGAGGCGAACTACGCGATCGCGCGGGCGCATCTGGCGGGCGATCCCGTCGTCTCGGCGCAGGTCGCGGGCCTGTTGCGCGAACACGGCCATCTGACCGACGCGATGCTGGCCCGGCTGGCGACCCCCGCCGACCGCGGCCTCAGCCCCGAATTGGTCGGGGAGATGGCGGAACGGATGGCGCGCGACCTGGCCGAATGCGTCCGCATCATCGCCGCGTCGCAATCGTCCGGCATCGAATATCGCGCGGCGTTGAGCGCGGAGGTCACGGGCTTTGCCGCCGACCCGATGGGGGCGCTCGATCGCCTCATCCGCCTGACCAACGGCGTGGTGGAGGCCACCCGGACGATGGAGGAACAGCTGGAGGTCGCGCGCGAGGAGGCCGAACGCCTGCGCACCAACCTGCGCCGCGCCCAACGCGACGCCGACCGGGACCATCTGACCGGATTGCCGAACCGCCGCCATTTCGAGATGCGGCTGAACGCCGTGCCGCGCGACCGGCCTGCGGTCGTGGCGCTGTGCGACATCGACGATTTCAAGAACGTCAACGACCAGCACGGCCACGGCACCGGCGATCGCGTGCTGAAATTCGTCGCGCGCCTCCTGCGCTCCGAACTGGGCGATCATGCGGTGGTCGCGCGCTACGGCGGGGAGGAATTCGTCTGCCTGTTCGAGGGCTACGACGTCGATCAGGCCGTCGCACTGGTCGACGGCGCGCGCGAGCGGCTGGTGTCCCGCTCGCTCGCCAACCAGCAGACCGGGCGCACGATCGGACGCCTGGCGTTGTCCGCCGGGGTGGCGGCGGTGGTCGGCGATGCGCGCGACGCCCTGCGGCTGGCGGACACGGCGCTGTACGCGGCGAAGCGCGCGGGGAAGAACCGCGTCGTCGTGGCGCCGCGCGCCGACTGACGTCGCCGGATCGTCGGCCCTCCCCGACCGGCGCGGGTCAGCAGCGTCCGTCGCTCGCCTCGTCCTGGACCTGGTTCCCGCAGCGCCGCGCCCTGCCGCGGCGGATCACCGCGCGATAGCCGTTCCACCGCCAGCGCCGGACCGTATTGTCGCGGATGACGCAATCCACGCACTTCCCCAGCGTGATCTGGTGCGCGTTGGCCGCGACATGATTGTCCTCGACCGTGATGCGCCGCAACGGCGCGTCGCCGACCGTGTCCATCTGCGTCACCCCTTGCGTATTGCCGTCGATGACGTTGTTCGCGATCGTGGCGTCGACCACCGCGTTGCGCATCTGCACCGCATCGGCATGATAGCCGTCGACCCACAGGCCGAAACGCGCGATGCAATCGCGCCGCGCCAGGCCGTAGACGATGCCCCGGCGCGTCAGGCACGTGGTGGGCTTCCCGATCGTCTGCGTGAACCGGTTGCCCTGCACGACCAGCCGACTGGTGCGCGATGCGATCACGCCGTCCTCGCCCAGCCGGATGAAGACGCTGTCCATGATCGTGATCCCGCTGGCACGATCCAGCACCACCGCCTTCTTGGCGTTGGTGAAGGTCACGCCGGTGAAGGTGACGTTCGTCCCCGTCACGAGCGCCCCGTATCCCAGATAGGCGAAGCCGTCGCGGCCGTCCGGCGCCATCACCATCCCCGATTGCCAGAGGATGCCGCCGCCCGCGATCCGCAACCCGCGCACCGTCGCCTTTTCCGCATCGATCGTGATCCCGCGCGCAAAGGTGCGATCGATGACGACGTCGCGATAGGTCCCCGCCGCCAGCCGGATGGTGTCGCCGTCATTCGCCTGGGCAAGCACGGCGGGCAGCGTCACCGGAGTCGCGGTGGCGAGCGCAAGCGTCAACAATATCACGATAGTTTCCCAGACCAGCGACCGCCCTCTTGCGGGTCCGGGAGGCTGGTCACCGCCCCGGCCCGTTGCCCGGACGCCAAGGCGCTGAAAGCGGACAGGGCAAGCGCGATCCGACGAGGCAGCGCGGACGAGCGTCGAACCGAAGGAATCGCGCGATGCGAATGGAACGCGACGGCCCGATCGGCGTTACCGCTACCCATCTTAAAATGGCTGAATGCCCGCGCTCAAGCGAACCGTTCGCCGACCCGTGCCGGTTGGAATACGATCCTTCCGCACGCGATACCCTTGCCGGGCAGTAGCCAAAGCACCTTCACGGCAAAAGCAGCGACGCATCTCCGTAGGAATAGAAGCGGTAGCCCTCCTCAACGGCATGGGCGTACGCCGCCTGCATCCGATCGAGCCCCATCAGCGCCGATACCAGCATGAACAATGTCGACCGCGGCAGGTGGAAGTTCGTCACCAGGCCGTCGATGCCGCGGAAGCGGTAACCGGGGGTGATGAAGATCGCGGTGTCGCCCTCGAACGGAGCGATCGTGCCGTCCTCCCCGCAGGCGCTCTCGATCAGGCGCAGGCTGGTGGTGCCGACCGCGATCACGCGGCCGCCCCGTGCGCGCACCGCGTTCAGGCGATCGGCGGTGGCGGCGTCGAGCCTCCCCCATTCGGCGTGCATCGCATGGTCGCGCGTATCCGTCGCCTTCACCGGCAGGAACGTGCCCGCCCCGACATGGAGCGTCAGCGTCTCGTGCCCCACCCCCGCCGCCTGTAGCGCCGCCATCAACGCGGGGGTGAAGTGCAGCGCCGCCGTCGGTGCCGCCACCGCGCCGGGTTCGCTGGCGAAGATCGTCTGGTAATCGTCGGCGTCGCGCGCATCGGGCGTGCGCCGGCCCGCGATATAGGGGGGCAGCGGCATCCGCCCCGCGCGTTGCAGCAGCAGTTCGACCGGCTCCTCGCCCAGGAAGTCGAACGCCACGCTGCCGTCCGCGCCGCGGTCGCCCACCGTCGCGGCGACGTCATGGCCGAAATCGACGACGTCCCCGTCGCGCAGTCGCCGGGCGTTGCGGACGAACGCGCGCCAGCGGCGCGGCCCCTCGCGCTTGTGCAGCGTCACGCCGATGCGCGCGTCGCCGCGCCGCCCGTCCAGCTGCGCCGGGATCACGCGCGTGTCGTTGAACACCAGCATGTCGCCCGCGCGCAACGCCGCGGGCAGGTCGGACACGTGCCGGTCCGCCATGCCGTCGCCGTCCACGACCAGCATCCGCGCCGCATCGCGCGGCTGCGCGGGGCGGAGCGCGATCCGCTCCGGCGGCAGCGCGAAGTCGAACAGGTCGACGTCCACGGCGCGGGCCTCAGCGGCGGCGGGGCGGGGTCTTGGCCGGCGGCTTCGCCGACGCGGCGGGCGTCGTGCCGGGCAGCGTCGGGACCGCCAGCGCGGGAAGCGCCGCCGGAACGAACGCGGGCGGATTGTCGCCGGCGATATAGGCGTGGACGATGCGCGTCGGGTTCGCGGGCGGTTCGCCGCGCTCGATCGCGTCGACGAACTGCATCCCGTCCACGACGCGGCCGAACACGGTATATTTGCGGTCCAGCTGCAACCGCGGCTGCATGACGATGTAGAACTGGCTGTTCGCGCTGTCCTCCGACTGCGCGCGCGCCGCCGCGACCGCGCCGCGAACGTGCGGCAGCGTGTTGAACTCCGCCTTCAGGTCCGGCAGCGTCGACCCACCGGTGCCGTCGCCCTTCGGATCGCCGCCCTGCGCCATGAAGCCGTCGATGACGCGGTGGAAGACGAGGCCATCGTAGAAGCGGCTGCGCGTCAGCGTCTTGATCCGTTCCACCGTCTGCGGCGCGACGTCGGGCCGCAGCCAGATGCGTACCCGCCCGCCGGTCGACAGATCGAGCAGCCAGGTGTTCGCCGGATCGTCGAACGCAGGCGTCGGCACCGCGGACACCGCGGGAACCGGCGTGGCCGGAGCCGCGGTTGCCGCCGGTGCCTGTGCGGCGACGGACGGCTGCGCCGGGGGCGCGGGCACCTGTCCGGGGGGCTGGGCGGTGGCGGGACCGGCGAGCAGCAGCGCGATCGACGCGGCGATATAGGCGAACGGACGCATGGCGACTTTCGGATGGATCGGATGGGGCGCCGCGGCTCTAGACCAGATCGCCGCTTGCGCCAACGTGAATGGCGCTCAGCTGCCCCGCCGCCCGATGACGTCGACCCGCGCCATCACCTCGCCGCGGACGGCCGGGGTCACGAACTTCCCGATCTCCCCGCCGTAGATCGCGATCTCCTTCACCAGCTTCGACGCGATCGGCTGCAACCCCACGTCCGCCATCAGGAACACGGTCTCGATGCGCGAATTCAGCTGCTGGTTCATCCCCGCCATCTGATATTCGTATTCGAAATCCGCGACCGCGCGCAGCCCGCGCACGATCATGGTCGCGCCTTCGCGCTCCGCAAAGTCCATCAGCAGCGAATCGAACGTCACGACGCGGATGTCGCCCGCCAGTCCCGCGACCTCGCGCTCCACGATCGCGACGCGCTCCTCGACCGTGAACATCGGCGACTTGCTGGGGTTCGTCGTCACCCCGACGACGAGCTGGTCGACCAGCTTCGCGCCGCGGCGGATGATGTCCATGTGGCCCAGGGTGATGGGGTCGAACGTGCCGGGATAGACGCCGATGCGGTTCATATGGTCACCGATCCCTCTCGATCACATATCGCGCGATGGCGCGCAGCAGGTCGGCCTCGTGGCCGTAGGAGCGCAGATGCTCGATCGCCTGCGCGACCAGCAGGTGCGATTGCGCGCGCGCACGATCGATGCCCAGCAGGGAGACGAACGTCTCCTTCCCCTGCTCGCCGTCCTTGCGCAGTTTCTTGCCCGCCAGCGCCTCGTCGCCCTCGACGTCCATCAGGTCGTCGACGATCTGGAACGCGAGGCCCAGGTCGTGGGCATAGCCGCGCAGGTGGACGCGCCCCTCGTCCGCCACGCGGCCCAGGATCGCGCCCGCCTCCACCGCCGCGGCGATCAGCGCGCCGGTCTTCATCTGCTGCAACCGCGTGACGGTGCCCAGGTCGAACGCGCCGCCCGCCTTCTGGGCGGCGTCGGCGGCCAGGTCCATCGCCTGCCCCCCCGCCATGCCCGTAGGGCCGGATGCACGCGCCAGGTCCATGACCAGTTCGGCGCGCACGAACGGATCGGGATGCGTCGCGGGATCGGCCAGCACCTCGAACGCCAGCGCGTGCAGGCAATCGCCCGCCAGGATCGCGGTCGCCTCGTCATAGGCGGTGTGGACCGTCGCCTTGCCATGGCGCAGGTCGTCGTCGTCCATCGCGGGCAGATCGTCGTGGATCAGCGAATAGACATGGATCGCCTCCAGCGCGACCGCGACCCGCCCCGCGGCCTCGCGCGAGACGTCGAACAGGCGCGCGGTGGCGTGCACCAGCAGCGGGCGCAACCGCTTGCCCCCGCCGATCGCGGCGTGGCGCATCGCCTCGTACAGACGCGCGCGCGCATCGTCGGGCACGGGCAGCAGCGCGTCGAAGCGACGATCCACCTCCGCCTGCACCTCGGCAAGCGCATCACGGAGCAGCGCGTCCTTCATCTGTCGTCGGTGGGCGCGGGGTCGAACGGCTTCGTGCCCGCGGGCGCGCCGTCGCTGCCCAGGCGGATCGATTCGATCCGCGCCTGCGCCGCGTCCAGCCGTTGCGCGCAATGGCCGCGCAGCGCGCTGCCGCGTTCGTACAGCGCGATGGCGTCGTCGAGCGGGGTGTCGCCGGATTCCAGCCGCCCGACGATCTGCTCGAGCTCCTTGAGCGCGGCCTCGAACGACAGGCTTTCGATCGGTGCGGGGGGAGAATGATCCATCTGGCGACGGGCTATGCGGCACGTCGCGTCGCGCGGTCAAGGAGGCCGCCGCCACGGATATCGCCTCGCCCCGGTGCGTTGCGTCGCCCATGTTCCAGAGTATCGACCCCGCGACCGGCACGCCCGGCGCCACCTTCGCCCCATTGACGACCGACGAGATCGAGGAGCGCGTCGCCCGCGCGCACGCCGCCTTCGCGACATGGCGCGACGTGCCGCTCGCGGCGCGGGCTGCGCTGCTGGAGCGGATCGGCGACGCGTTCGAGGCGGACAAGCGCCGGCTGGCCGAGATCGCGGTGCGCGAGATGGGCAAGACGCTGGCCAGCGCGATCGCGGAGGTGGAGAAATGCGCCGCGGGCTTCCGCCATTATGCGCAGAACGGTCCCGCCATGCTGGAACCGGTCGATCATCCGGTCGCGGGCGGATCGGCGCGCACGATCTTCCTCCCGCTCGGCCCCGTGCTGGCGGTGATGCCGTGGAACTTCCCGTACTGGCAGGTCGTCCGCTTCATGGCGCCCACCCTGCTGGCCGGGAACGTCGGCCTGCTGAAGCACGCCTCGCTGACGCAGGGGTGCGCCGCCGCGATCGAGGAGGTCGCGACCGCCGCGGGCCTGCCCGCGGGCGTGTTCCAGAGCCTCGCGATCCCGTCGTCGCGCGTCGACGCGCTGATCGCGGACCCGCGCATCGTCGCGGTGACGCTGACCGGCAGCGAGGGCGCGGGCGTTAAGGTCGCGGAGGCGGCGGGACGCCACCTGAAGAAGGTCGTGCTCGAACTCGGCGGGTCCGACCCGTTCGTCGTCATGCCCTCCGCCGACCTCGACCGGGCCGCAACGACCGCGGCGAAGGCGCGGGTCCAGAATGCGGGCCAGTCGTGCATCTGCGCGAAGCGGATGATCGTCCACACCGACGTCTACGACGCCTTCCTCGACCGGTTCGCCGCGGCGATGCGGGCGGTGACGGTCGGCGACCCGATGCACGCCGACACCGACATGGGCCCGCTGTCCAGCGTGGAGCAGCGCGATGCCGTGCTGGCGCAGGTGGCGCAGGTGCAGCAGGCGGGCGGACGGCTGTTGCTCGGCGCGGAGAAACCGGATCGCCCCGGCGCGTGGATGACGCCCGGCGTGCTGGTGGACGTACCGGTCGACGATCCGGTCGCGCAGGAGGAGGTGTTCGGCCCGGTCGCGATGGTTTTCTGCGTCGACGACATCGATGCCGCGATCCGGCTGGCGAACGACGTGCCGTTCGGCCTCGGCTCCTCGGTCTGGACGCAGGACGCGGCGGAGCGCGCGCGCTTCGAACGCGAGATCGAGGCCGGGATGACCGCGGTCAATTCCATGCTGGCCTCCTCGCCGGAGGCGCCGTTCGGCGGCATCAAGCGATCGGGCCACGGCCGCGAACTGGGCGCGTTCGGGCTGCACGAGTTCATGAACCTGAAGACGATATCGGGCTGATCCCCACGCGCCCGGCGGCCGGCGCGGCGCCGGGTCAGAATTCGTCCGGCCCGGGCGGCTCCTCCTCGGGACGGCGTTCGTCGCGGCGGTCGCGCGGTGGCGCTCGACGCGACGGGCCCACCTCGACCGACCCGTCGGGGTTCATCCGCGCATCGACGCCCAGCCCTTCCAGCTGCTCGTTGATGCGATCGACGGGTACGCCCGCGCGGTCCAGCACGCCGTCGGGCAGGCCGAATTCCAGCGTGGCGTTGCCCGCGTCCTGATCGCCGCCTTCCTCGATCAACGCGGGTTCCGGCTCGGGATCGCGGATGTCGAGCGCGCTGGCCATGAACTGGCGCCACATCTGCGCGGGGATGCCGCCGCCGTGCAGGCCAGGGTTCGGACTGTTGTCGTCGTTGCCGACCCAGACGCCGACGACCAGCTCGCCCGCGAAGCCGATGAACCACGCGTCGCGACCCGATTGCGACGTGCCCGTCTTGCCATAGGCCATCATCGGCAGGTTCGCCTCCCGCCCCGTGCCCCGGATGGAGGAATTGAGCAGCGACAGCATGTTCGTGCGCACCTCTTCCGACATCCGCGTCTGCCCGCCGGTCAGCGACTGGAACCAGGCATTGCCCTTCTGCTGCGCGGTCAGGCCGCGCGGCTTGACCGGATAGCTGCCGTTGGCGATCGCGGCATAGGCGCCGGTCAGTTCCAGCAGCGACACCTCCGACGTGCCCAGCCCGATCGTCGCCTCGTTCGCGATCGGCGTCGTGATGCCCAGGTCGCGGGCGGCCCGCACGACGTTGCGTACGCCCACCTGCTGCGTCAGCCGCGCGGCGGCCACGTTCGACGACCGCGCGAAAGCGCGGGCGAGGCTGATCTCGCCCAGGTAGCGGCCGTCGTCGTTCTTCGGCTTCCACCCCGCGATCTCGACCGGCGTATCGTCGACGGTGGAGGCGGGGTTCATGCCCGCGCGCATCGCGGCGAGGTAGACGAACAGCTTGAAGGTGGAGCCCGGCTGGCGCTTCGCCTGCACCGCGCGGTTGAAGGGCGACGCCTTGTAGTCGCGCCCGCCGACCATCGCGACGACCTCGCCGTTGGTCTTCATCGCGACGATCGCGGCCTGCGCCTTGCGCAGCCCCGCCTGCCGCACGATCCGCTCCGCCGTCGCCTGCAATTCGGCGTCCAGCGTGGTGCGGACCGTCGCCTCGTCCTGGATCTCCCCGGCCTGGTCGCGCGCCTCGGGCAGGACCCAGTCCGCGAAATAGGTGCCCGACGGCACCGTCTTGGCCACCGCGGGCAGGACCCGCTGCGGCTGCACCGCATCCGCCTCGCGCTTCGTCAGGAAACCCGCATCGACCATCGCGGCCACGACCACCGCCTGCCGCGCGCGCGCACCCTTCAGGTTGCCGGTCGGCGCCAGCCGCGACGGCGCCTTGACGAGGCCCGCCAGCATCGCCGCCTGCCCGACGTTCATCCGCTCGGGCGTGCGCCCGAAATAATGCTTCGCCGCCGCGCGGATGCCGTAGACGTTGTCGCCGAAATACACGTTGGACAGGTAGCGCGACAGGATCTCGTCCTTGGTCAGCCACGCCTCCAGCCAGAACGCGATCATGACCTCGCGGATCTTGCGCGCCGCGGTGCGGTCCGAATCGAGGAAGGCGTTCTTCGCCAGCTGCTGCGTGATCGTCGACCCGCCCTGCCGCACCCCGCCCGACCCGACGTTGGCCCATGCCGCGCGCGCGATGCCGCGCGGGTCGATGCCCCAGTGCGAATAGAAGCGCCGGTCCTCGATCGCCAGGAACGCCTCGCGCACGTGCGGCGGCAGCGTGGCGGCGTCGACCGGCGCGCCGATGACCGCGCCGCGCCGCGCGATCGGCTTGCCCGCATTGTCGGTCAGCGTGATCGACGGCGGCGTCGGCGGCTTCAGCGATTGCGACAGCGGCGCGGTGATCGCCAGCCACGCCACCAGCGCGAAGAACAGGACCAGCAGCGCGGCCAACCCGCGGACGATCCACTTGCCGATATTGCGCGGACGGCGCGGGGGCTCCCCCCCGCCGGGCGGCGCATCGAACCGCGGCGGCTCCGGCGCGGCGCCGGTCCACGGATCGAACGACGGCAGGGGGCCGGACGGCGGCGCAGGGGGCTGGCCGGCGGGCTGGCCCGGTCCGTGGTTGTACCGCACGCGGCCGGAATCATAAGGTGGGTTCATGGCGCAGACGGTGTTTTACGGGAATACGACAGTTGCCGCAAGCGGCGGCGACGTGCCACAGCGTAGCGCGATGGAAGAACGAGCGAAAGACGCGCCGCCGCTGGTGGTGGGCATCGGGGGCACGATCGGCGGCGTTTCGTCGACCGAGCGCGCGTTGCGCATCGCGCTGGATGCGGCGGCGGCGCAGGGATTCCGCACGCGCATGTTCGGCGGCGCAGACATGGCGATGCTCCCGCTGTACGATCCGCGCGCCACGACGCGGACCGCGGAGGAGCGCGCGTTCGTCACCTGCGTCCGCTCCGCCTCCGCCGTCATCATCGCCTCGCCCGGCTATCACGGCAGCATCTCGGGCGTGGTGAAGAACGCGCTGGACCTGCTGGAGGAGACGGCGAAGGACGCGCGCCCGTATCTGGCGGACGTGCCCGTCGGGCTGATCGCCACCGCCTATGGCTGGCAGGCGACCGGATCGACGATCGCGGCGCTGCGCTCGATCGTCCACGCGCTGCGCGGGTGGCCGACCCCCTTCGCCGCCGCGATCAATACCCAGCTGACCCGGTTCGACGCCGACGGCGGCGCCAGCGATCCTGCGGTACTGGATCAGTTGCGCCTCGTCGGGCGGCAGGTCGCGCGCTTCGCACCGCTGGCACAAAGCGCCTGAAACGATTGACTTAGGAGTGCGCGCCGCGCACCTTCCCGCGCCACGGGAGAGACGCAATGGCGCAGGCTGCATACGATCTGGTGATCCGCGGCGGGACGATCGTCGACGGGTCGGGCGGTGAACCGTTCGCGGCCGACGTCGCCATCGCGCACGGCGTGATCGTGGAGATCGGCCGCGTCGCGGGCCGCGGCGCGGAGGAGATCGACGCGCGCGGCCTGCTCGTCACCCCCGGCTTCGTCGACGTCCACACGCATTACGACGGGCAGGCGACGTGGGACGAACGGATGCAGCCGTCCTCGTGGCACGGCGTCACCACGGTCGTGCAGGGCAATTGCGGCGTCGGCTTCGCCCCCTGCCGGCCGGAGGACCGCGACCGGCTGGTATACCTGATGGAGGGGGTGGAGGATCTGCCCTATCCCGTCCTGACCGCGGGCCTGCCGTGGGACTGGGAAAGCTTCCCGCAATATCTCGACAGCCTGGAACGGCGGCGCTTCGATCTCGACGTCGCCACGCAGGTCCCGCACGCGGCGCTGCGGGTCCATGTCATGCGCGAACGCGGCGTGGCGCGCGAACCGGCGACGGGGGACGACATCGCCGCCATGGCGCGGCTGGCGAAGGGCGCGGTGGAGGCGGGCGCGCTCGGTTTCTCCACCAGCCGGACGCTGAACCACCGCACGAAGGCGGGCGAGCCCACGCCGACGCTGACCGCGGGGGAGGACGAGCTGACCGGCATCGCGATGGCGCTGGCGGAGGCGAACGCGGGGGTGTTGCAGGTCGTCAGCGACTTCCATCCCGATCCGCTCGCCGAATTCGCGATGTTCCGCCGCATCGTGGAGGCGAGCGGACGGCCGCTGTCGTTCAGCCTGGCGCAGAACCACGCCGCCCCCGACAGCTTCCGCCTGCTGCTCGACGCGCTGACCGACGCGGTCGACGCGGGCCTGCCGATGGCGGCGCAGGTGTCGCCGCGCGCGGTGGGCGTGTTGTTCGGCCTCGACCTGACGCTCAACCCGTTCAGCGCGCACGACACCTATCGCGCGGTCGCGGACCTGCCGCTGGCCGAACGCGTCGCGGCGATGCGGACGCCCGGTTTCCGCGCCGCGCTGCTGGCCGAAACGCCCTCGCCGCGCGGCCCCTTCGCGTCGGCCAGCCTGTCGAACTGGGCGGGCATGTATCCGCTCGGCGCGACCAGCCCGGATTACGAGCCCGCCGCCGACCGCACCCTGGCCGCGATCGCGGCGCGCGAGGGACGGACGCCGCCGGAAGTCGCGCTCGACCATCTGCTCGCAAACGACGGCGCGGGCATCCTGTACCTGCCGTTCCTCAGCTACGGCTACGGCTCGCTGGAGGCATCGTACGAGATGCTGACGCACCGCGACACCGTTCCCGGCCTGTCGGACGGCGGCGCGCATGTCGGCATGATCTGCGACGGCAGCTTCCCCACCTCGCTGCTGACGCACTGGACGCGCGACCGCACGCGCGGGGCGAAACTGTCGGTGCCGTTCGTGATCCAGCGGCAATGCGCCGCCACCGCCGCGCTGGTCGGGCTGCACGATCGCGGCCGGATCGCGATCGGCTATCGCGCCGACCTGAACGTCATCGATCATGCACGGCTGACGCTGCACGCGCCGACGATCGCGCACGACCTGCCCGCGGGCGGGCGGCGGTTGATGCAGCGCGCCGGCGGCTATGTCGCCACGGTCTGCGCGGGCGCGATCACCTATCGCGACGGCGAGCCTACCGGCGCGCTGCCGGGACGGCTGGTGCGCGGGGCGCGGGGGGCACCGGCGGCACGGCGACAGGCTGCGTAACTTTTGTTATCCAGCCGTTGACAGCGGCGGCACGGCTGGTCCACCCCCCTCCCCACGGGCGCCGCGAGAGCGCGACAGGAGAGCGCGATGGTGCTGACCAAGGGCGACGATTATCCGATCCACCAGACGGCCGAACCGGTCGCCTATGCGGGCACCGACCGCAATTTCTACGACCGCTATTTCTTCAACGGCTATTCCGTCGCGGGCGACGACGGCTTCTTCGCGGTGGCGATGGGCGTCTACCCGCACCTGAACGTGATCGACGCCAGCTTCTGCTGGCTGAAGGACGGCCGGCAGGTGAACCTGCACGCCGGCCGCGGGCTGAACATGGAACGGATGGACACGCAGGTCGGCGGCATCGCGGTGACGGTGGTCGAACCGCTGAAGTCGCTGCGCGTGACGGTCGACGCGCCGGAGGAGGGCATCCGTGCTGACCTGACCTTCACCGGTCGCGCCTTCCCGCTGGAGGAGCCACGCTTCACCCGCCGCAACGGCCCGCGCGTATTGATGGACGTGACGCGCCTGACGCAGAACGGGCGGTACGAGGGCTGGATCGAGGTCGACGGAACGCGCACCGACGTCGCCGGCTGGGTCGGCACGCGCGACCGCTCATGGGGCGTCCGCCCGATCGGCGCGCGCGACGAACAGCCCGCCAGCCCGCCGATCGACCCGCAATTCTTCTGGCTGTGGAGCCCGTGCGTCATGGAGGGCGGCGACCTGTATTTCCATACCAACGACGACGCGCACGGCCGCTTCTGGAACCGCCGCGCCGCGTGGCGGCCGGAGAGCGGGGGCGCGGATGACGAACGGCATTGGGACGACGCGGAGGCGACGATCCACTGGACGCCCGGTACGCGTCACGCGCAGGACGCGTCGCTGCTGCTGACGGATGCCGATGGCGAAACGCATGTCGCCTTCGACATCGGCGCGAACTTCATGATGCTGGGGCTGGGCTACGGCCATCCGACGTGGAGCCACGGCCGTCATCACGGCGAGGCGGTGACGGTGGAGCGCGAGGATTTCGTCGTCGCGGACCTGCCCGCGATGCTGCCGCATCACCTGCACGTGCAGGCGCTGGTGGACGTGACGATGACGTCGCCCGACGGGTCGGTGCGACGCGGGCGCGGCGTGCTGGAGCAGCTGGCGATCGGACCGCACGCGCCGTCCGGCTTCACCGGGCTGGTCGACCCGGCATGACCGGCACCCCGCTCCACGCCCCCCAGGTCGAGGCGTATCTCTCCCGCCTGTGGGACGCGCCCGTCGCGATCACGGGCCTCGCGCGCATCCCCGGCGGGGCGAGCCGCGAGACGTGGCGGTTCGATGCCGAGGTCGAGGGTGAGACGCGCGGGCTGATCCTGCGCCGCGATCCGGGCGGCAGCCTGATCGATACCGAAAGCGAAACCGAATTCCGCGCCTATCAAAGCGCGTGGGGAGTCCTGCCCGTCCCGCGCGCGATCGCGCTGGAACGCGACGGCGCCGAACTGGAACGCCCCTTCATCGTCATGGAGCGGATCGACGGCGGCGAGGTTGCCTCGCCCTTCGCCGCCGACGCCTACGGCCCGCATGGCGAGGCGCTGGGCACGGCGTTCTTCACCGCGCTGGGGCGGCTGGCGGCGCACGATGCGACCGCGTCGCCGCTGGCGCAGCATCTGCCCACGCCGGCGGCGGACGCGGCATGGACCGGGCAGCTCGACTATTGGGAAGGCGTGCTGGACGAGGACGAGATCGAGCCGATGCCCGTCGTGCGCGCCGCGATCCGCCGCCTGCGCGCCGAACCGCCCCCGCCCGCCCGGCGGATCGGCATCGTCCACGGCGATTACCGCACCGGCAACGTCATGCACGACGGCGCGGGCGGGATGCTGGCGATGCTGGATTGGGAGATGGCGCATATCGGCGATCCGCTGGAGGACCTGGGCTGGGCGCTCGACCCGATCTGGAACCACCATGCGCCCGGCACCGTGGCGGGCATGACGACGCGCGATCGCGCGATCGGCCATTGGGAGGCGGCGAGCGGGATGACCGTCGATCCGCTCGCCTTGCGCTGGTGGTCGCTGTTCAATTCGGTGAAGGGCCGCGCGATCTGGACGTCGTCATTCCGGGAATTCGTCGACGGCGGGCGGATCGATCCCGTGCTGGGCCTGTCGGGCTGGTACGTCGCGCGACGGCAGGATGCGATCATCGCGCGCGCACTGGAGGCATGGGCATGAGCTCGCTGGGCGATATCCTGGTCGGCGCCGGACAGGTGGCGGCGGGCACGGGCGCCGCGATCGGTGCGCACGACGCCTACGGCGGCGCGATGCTGACCGTCGCGGGCGTGCTGGCGCTGATGTCCGCGCAGGAGGCGGAGACGGCGGCGGCGTGGCGAGTCGCGGATATCGCCGCGATGCGCACGCTGCTGGGGCGGCCCGTGCAGGCCGACGACCTGTCGCTGGCCGCGCTCGACGCCACTTGGGCGGACCTGTCGCGCGACCTGATCGCGCATCATGCGGGGCTGGCGGGCGACGATGCCGCCATCCTCGCTTTCTATCGCGAAAGCGCCGAGCGGCGGGAGCTGACATGGCCGGCATGATCGACCTTCCCCTGACCGGCGTGCGCGTCGTCGACCGGACGTCGGGCGGCATCGCCACGGCGGCGCGGCTGCTGGCCGAACTGGGCGCCGACGTGATCCGGGTCGAGGCGCCGGGCGGGGGCGCGGACCGGGATCACGGCCCGACGGTGGCGGGCGTCGCTTTGTCCTTCGTCGCCGACAATCTGGGCAAGCGCGCGGTGGCGCCGGCGGACGACGACCCCGCGTTCGACGCGCTGCTGGCCGACGCGCATATCCTGATCGAGGACAGCGCACCGGGCAGCGCGGCGCAGGCGCGGCTCGATCCGGCGGGAATCGCCGCGCGGCATCCCGCGCTGGTGGTGATGTCGATCAGCAGCTTCGGCCAGTCGGGCCCGTGGGCGCGGTGGCAGGCGACCGACGGCGTGCTCCATGCGGTGACCGGCGGCCTGTCGCGATCCGGCCTGCCCGACCGCGCGCCGCTGCTGCCGCCGGGCGAGCTGACGATCCGGACCGCGGGGGTGCAGATCGCCGCGCTGGCGCTGGCGTCCTTTATCCAGCGGTTGCGCGACGGACGCGGCGACCATGTCGACGTGTCGCTGCTGGAGGCGGGGATGGCCGCGCTCGACCCCGGCTTCGGCGTCGCGGGCAGCGCGCAATCGGGCGTGCCGTTGTGGAAGATGTCGCGCGGCCGCGTCGACGAACGTTTCCGCTACCCCATCTTCGCCTGCGCCGACGGGCACGTCCGGCTGTGCGTCCTGGCGCCGCGGCAGTGGCGCGGCATGTTCGAATGGATGGGTCGACCGGACGAATTCGCCGGGCCGGAATGGGAGAAGTTGCAGACGCGCTTCCGCTCCACGACGCTCATCCCCGCCATGGCGCGCTTCTTCGCGGACAGGACGCGCGCGCAGATCGAGCGCGAGGCGGAGGCGCACGGCGTCCCCGCCGCCGCCCTGCTGGACCTGGGCGAGGCGGTGGCGACGCCGCAGATGGTGGCGCGCGGCGCGGTGGCGAAGATGGCGGTGGCCCCGGGCGTATCCGCCCCCTTCCCCAACGGCACGATCGAGATCGACGGCGCGCGCGCGGGCATCCGCGGCCCGGCGCCCGACCTGTCCGATGCGCGCTTCGACGGCCCGATCCCCGACTGGCACGCACCGCCCGCGGCGGACCTGCCGCTCGCGGGCCTGAAGGTGCTCGACATGGGCGTGATCGTCGTCGGGGCGGAGACGGGGCGGTTCCTGGCCGATCTGGGCGCGGATGTGGTGAAGGTGGAGAACGGCGCCTTCCCGGACGGCCAGCGCCAGTCGCGCGACGATGCGCCCGTGTCGATCACCTTCGCCGCGGGCCATCGCAACAAGCGCGGCCTGTCGATCGACCTGAAATCGGACGCCGGAAAGGCGCTGTTCGCGCGATTGGTGGAACGCGCGGACGTGCTGTGTTCGAATTTCAAGCCGGGGACGCTCGCCGGGCTCGGCTTCACGCCCGAACGGCTGCGTGAACTGAACCCGCGACTGGTGACGGTCGACAGCGCCGCCTTCGGCCCCACCGGCCCATGGAGCCGGCGGCTGGGCTATGGCCCGCTGGTGCGCGCGTCGGCGGGGCTGGCGAAGCGCTGGACCTATCCGGGCGAGCCCGACAGCTTTTCCGACGGCGTCACCGTCTATCCCGACCACGTCGCCGCGCGCGTGGGGATCGTGGGCGTCCTGGCGCTCCTGATCCGCCGGATGCGGACCGGGCTGGGCGGCAGCGCGAGCGTCAGCCAGGCGGAGGTGATGCTGGGCCATATGGCGACCGATATCGCCGCGCTGGGTGCCGCCGCGGCGGGCCACCGCGTCGACACCCCGCCGATGGCCACGCCGTCGGGCCTGTATCCGGCGGCAGGGGACGACGAATGGGTGGTCGTGACCGCGCGCGACGCGGCGGACTGGCGCGCGCTGGCCGAGGCGACGGGGCATGAGGAATGGCTGGTCGACCCGCTGCTGGCGGACGCGCAGGGCCGCGATGCCGAACGCGCCCGGATCGACGACGCGCTGGCCCGCTGGACCGCCGCGCGCCCGGCGGGGCAGGCCGCCGCGATCCTCCAGGCGGCGGGCGTGCCTGCGGGCGAGATGCTGCGCGTCGTCGAACTGCCCGCCGCGCCGCAGCATGTCGCGCTGGGCACCTTCCGCGAGGCGGCGCACCCGTTGATCGACGTCCGTTTCGCGGTGGAGGGCGCGCCCGCGCGCAGCCGCCTGCCCCTGCCCGACCAGCGCCCCGCCCCGCGGCTGGGCGAGGATTCCGCCGCGGTCGTCGCGGACTGGCTGGAACTGACCGATGCGCAGGTCGACCGCCTGCTGGCGGACCGCATCATCGAAACCGTGTGAGGAGAATGGAATGACGCAACTCGGCAACGACGCCGTGACCGTGGAGCGGCGCGGGCATGTGATGATCGTGACGATCAACCGGCCGGAGGCGCGCAACGCGGTCAACCGCCACGTCCACGAGGGCGTCGGCGACGCGCTGGCCGCGGCGGACACCGATCCGGAGGTGCGCGCGGTCGTCGTCACCGGGGCGGGCGACAAGTCCTTCTGCGCCGGCGCCGACCTGGTCGCGCTGTCTCGGGGCGAGAGCCTGGCGCCCGACGACGCGACGAAGCAGGCGTGGGGATTCGCCGGCATCGTCAGCCACGCCATCTCCAAGCCCGTCATCGCCGCGGTCAACGGCCACGCGCTGGGCGGCGGGCTGGAGATCACGCTGGCCTGCGACCTGGCCGTCGCGGTGGAGACCGCGCACTTCGGCCTGCCCGAACCCAAGCGCGGGCTGTTCGCCGCCGCCGGGGGCGTGTTCCGCCTGCCGGAGCAATTGCCGAAGAAGATCGCGATGGAGATGATCCTGACCGGCGACCCGATCACCGCGCAGCGCGCGCTGGAACTCGGCCTCGTCAACGCGCTGGCGCCCGCGGGCGGGGTCGTCGACGCGGCGGTCGCGCTGGCCGAACGGATCGCGGTCAACGCGCCCTTGTCGGTGCAGGCGTCGAAGCGGATGGCGCAGGGGATCGCGGACGGGAAGGTCGCGCGCGAGGACGGCGCCTGGGCGCAGAACCGCGCCGAATCGCGCATCGTCTTCACCAGCGCCGATTCGCGCGAGGGGCCGAAGGCGTTCGCGGAGAAGCGCGCGCCGGTGTGGCAGGCGAAATGAGCGCCGATCCCGCGCGCATCGCGGTCATCGTCGGGGTGGGGCAGGTCAACGACCGCCCCGCCGACCCGATGCAGGGCATGGAGCCGCTCGACCTGATGCGCGCCGCGCTGGAGGCGGCGGATGCCGATGCGGGCGGCGGCTGGCTGTCCGCGGTCGACACCGTCGCGGTCGTGCAGCAGATCAGCTTCCGCCAGCACAATCCGCTGGCGGAGAAGGTCGCCGCCGCGATCGGCGCGACGCCGTCGCTCGCCTACGAATCGGTCGGCCCCAACGGCGACAGCCCGATCCTGCTGCTGAACGAGGCCGCGAACCGCATCGCGCGCGGGCAGGCGACGGTGTGCGCGGTCGTGGGCGCGGAGGCGCTGCGCACCGCCAGCCAGCGTGCGGCGGCGCGGGCGAAGACCGACGTCGCGGCGCAGAACCCGATCCGCAACCTCCAGAAGGGCGCGGCGCCCGGCTATCGCCAGCGCTACGGCCTGTCCGCCCCGGTCGACGTCTATCCCCTGTACGAGAATGCGGGCCGCGCCGCCTACGGCCAGACGCTGGCGGAGGGACAGCGCGAATCGGGCGAGATATGGTCGCGCTTCAGCGACATCGCCGCGCAGACCCCCGCCGCCTGGATCCACGCCCCGCGCACGGTCGCGCAGGTGGTCGAACCCACCGCGGACAACCGTCCCATCGCCTTCCCCTACACGAAGCTGATGGTCGCCAATTCCAGCGTCAACCAGGGCGCAGGGTTCCTGGTCACCAGCCTGGCGGAGGCGCGCCGGCGCGGCGTGCCGGAGGAGCGGATCGTGTACGTCGGGCGCGGCGCGGCGGCGCACGAGAGCGACGATTTCCTCGCCCGCGACCGCTACGATGCGTCGCCCAGCATGGAGACGTGCCTGCGCCGCACGCTGGAATGGAACGACCTGACGGGCGCGGACCTCGACCTGGCCGAACTCTATTCCTGCTTCCCCTGCGTGCCCAAGATGGCGCGGCGGGTGATCGGCTGGCCGGTGGAAAAGCCCGCGACGGTGTTCGGCGGGCTGACCTTCGGGGGCGGACCGATCGGCAACTACATGAGCCATGCGGTGGCGGAGATGGTGGATTCGCTGCGCGGCGGGGAGGGCGAGACGGGGTTGCTGTTCGCCAACGGCGGCTTTGCGACCCACAACCACGCCATCGTCCTGTCGACGCATCCCCTGCCCGGCGCGGGCGAGGCGCACGATTTCGACGTGCAGGCCGATGCCGACGCGGCGCGCGGGCCGGTCCCCCCGCTGGTGAAGGATTATGCCGGTCCCGCGACGATCGAAAGCTACACTCTCTTCTACGCCCGCGACGGGTCCCCGACGAAGGGCGTGGTCGTCGCGCGGACCCCGGCCGGGGAGCGGACGCTGGCGAAGGTCGCGGGCGACGACGCCGACCTTATCGCCTTCCTGACCGACGGCGCGATCGAGCCGGTCGGGACGGCGGGCGTGGTCGAGGTCGCGGGCGAGGACATGGTGTGGCGCCGCGCGGTGGCGTGACGACTTTCACACCCTTCACCACCCTCCGTTCGGGCTGAGCGAAGTCGAAGCCTGTGCGCATGCCCTTCGACTTCGCGCAGGGCGAACGGATGTGTAGGAGGCCGCCCATGACCCACCGCCCCCGCCGCTCCGCGCTGTTCCTTCCCGCGTCGAACGCGCGGGCGATCGAGAAGGCGCGCACGCTCGCCGCCGACGTCGTCATCCTGGACCTGGAGGACGCGGTCGCGCCCGATCGCAAGGGGGAGGCGCGCGATGCGGCAGTGGCGGCGGTCCGCGCGGGCGGGTTCGGGCATCGCGAACTGGTCGTCCGCGCCAATGCTATGGGGGCGCAGGGCGCCGACGACGACCTGCGCGCGCTGAAGGGCAGCGGCGTGGATGCGGTGCTGCTGCCCAAGGTCGATTCGGCCGCGACGCTGCGCCACGCCCGCGCCGTGCTCGGCGACGGCCCCGCCCTGTGGGCGATGATCGAAACCCCGCGCGCGATCCTGGACCTCGCCGCGATCGTCGGCGCGGCGAGGGACACCGGCCTGGCCGCGCTAGTCGCGGGCACCAATGATCTGGCCAAGGAAATCCGCTGCCGCCCCGGCGTCGACCGCGCGCCGCTGATCCCCGTGCTGGTCCAGATCGTCGTCGCCGCGCGCGCCGCGGGGCTGGTGGCGTTCGACGGGGTCAGCAACGTGCTGGACGACGAGGAGGCGGTCGCGGCGGAATGCCGCCAGGGTCTGACGCTGGGCTTCGATGGAAAGACGCTGATCCACCCGTCGCAGATCGCGCCCGCCAATCGCGTGTTCGCGCCCGACGCGGACGCGGTGCGCTGGGCCGCCGCAGTCGTCGCCTCGTTCAACCATCCCGATGCCGCGGCGAAGGGCGCGATCCGGGTCGAAGGGCAGATGGTCGAACGACTGCACCTGGAGGAGGCGCGACGGACGCTGGCGATCCATCGCGCGATATCGGATCAATCGCGGCAATAACCCTCGGCGGGCTTCACGATCAGGCAATCCTTCTTCCCCGCCAGCCACTTCAGGCCGGTGGCGTCGCCGTCCCCGGGAACCGCGATCTCGTCCTTCCCGTCGCGCATGAACCGCAGGCCCTCCGCGGTCACCGAACCGGGGAAGGTGCCGCGATTGTCCAGGTCCCACTGCATGTCCATCGTCACGCCGCCGCCGTCGCGCTTCGTCACGGTCAGGAACATGCCCTCCACGCCTGTCCACTTGCCGATATAGTCGGCCTCCGTCTTCGCGGTGGCCGCGGGTTCCGGCGCGGATGCGGGTGCGGGTGCGTCCTGGTTGCGGACGCCGGTATAGTCGCCCGTCCCCGTCATCGCGGCATCGTTGCCGACCGGCGCGGGCGAGGAGCAGGCGGAGAGCGCGATCACGAGCGCGACGGGAGCGAGACGGTTCATCATGCGTGCGTAACGATCGCACGCGGGGCGACGTTCCGGGTGGCGTTCGCGCGGCACGGCGCGTAAGGCGCGCACGTCCCCGATCCCATACAGGACCCCCGCCGTGACACCGCTTCCGCGCATCGCCATCGCGTCCGATCACGCCGCCGTTTCGCTCAAGCGCGACCTGGCCGACCGGCTGCGCGAGGATGGGTATGCGGTGCTCGACCTGGGCACCCACGACGACGCCAGCGTCGACTATCCCGATTACGGCGCCGCGCTGGGCCGTGCGCTGGCCGACGGGTCGGCCGATCGCGGCATCGCGCTGTGCGGGTCGGGCATCGGCATCATGATCGCGGCCAACCGCAATCCCGCGGTGCGCTGCGCGCTGGTGGCCGAACCGCTGTCCGCGCGACTGGCGCGCAGCCACAACGACGCCAACGCCATCGCGATGGGCGCGCGCCTGATCGGCCCCGAGATGGCGCACGCCTGCGTTGCGGCATTCCTGTCCACCGATTTCCTGGGCGGTCGCCATGCCGCCCGTGTCGACAAGCTGAAGGACCCGGCATGAGCACCAATCCGCAACTCCTGTCCGACGTGCAGCCGGACGGCTTCTTCACCCGCACCCTGGCCGACGCCGACCCCGCCATCGCCGCGGGCATCGCGCACGAGCTGGACCGCGAACAGACGCAGATCGAACTGATCGCGAGCGAGAACATCGTGTCGCGGGCGGTGCTGGAGGCGCAGGGATCGGTCTTCACGAACAAATATGCCGAGGGCTATCCGGGCAAGCGCTATTATCAAGGCTGCCACCCGTCCGACGAGGTCGAGCAACTGGCGATCGACCGCGCGAAGCAATTGTTCGGCTGCGGCTTCGTCAACGTGCAGCCGCATTCGGGCGCGCAGGCGAACGGCGCGGTCATGCTCGCGCTGGTGAAGCCGGGCGAGACGATCATGGGGCTCAGCCTCGACGCCGGCGGCCACCTGACCCATGGCGCGCGCGCGGCGATGAGCGGGAAGTGGTTCGACGCGGTCCAGTACGGCGTCACCCCCGACACGCACCTGATCGACTATGACGCGGTCGAGCGGCTGGCGATGGAGAAGAAGCCGAAGCTGCTGATCGCGGGCGGCAGCGCCTATCCGCGCCAGATCGACTTCGCCGCCTTCCGCGCCATCGCGGACAAGGTCGGCGCCTATTTCATGGTCGACATGGCGCATTTCGCCGGGCTGGTCGCGGGCGGCGTCCACCCGACGCCCTTCGGCCACGCGCACGTCGTGACGACCACGACGCACAAGACGCTGCGCGGCCCGCGCGGCGGCATGGTCATGACCGATGACGAGGGCATCGCGAAGAAGATCAATTCCGCGGTCTTCCCCGGGCTCCAGGGCGGGCCGCTGATGCACGTGATCGCCGCCAAGGCGGTGGCGTTCGGCGAGGCGCTGCGCCCCGAATTCAGGAACTACAGCCGCGCCGTGGTGGACAATGCCAAGGTGCTGGCCGCGACGCTGAAGGAGCGCGGCGCGGACCTGGTGTCCGGCGGCACCGACACGCATCTCGCGCTGGTCGACCTCACGCCGCTGGGCGTCACGGGCAAGGACGCGGACGAGGCGCTGGAGCGCGCGGGCATCACCTGCAACAAGAACGGCATCCCCAACGATCCCCTGCCCCCGGTGAAGACCAGCGGCATCCGCGTCGGTTCGCCCGCGGGCACGACGCGCGGGTTCGGCACGGCGGAATTCCGCGAGATCGGCAACATGGTCGCCGACGTCCTCGACGGCCTGGCGAAAAAGGGCGAGAGCGGGGACCCTGCGGTCGAGGCGGACGTTCGGACCCGCGTGCGCGCCCTGTGCGCGCGCTTCCCGATCTATCAGTAAAGGAGCCGACATGGCCAAGTTCGACGACAAGATCGCCGAGGTGCAGACCAACGTGAAGCAGCAGCCGGGGCTGGGCAAGAGCATGGCCAAGTGGAGCGCGCTGGGCGCGGTCGTCGCGATCCCGGTGCCGATCGTCGGCCCGATCTTCGGCGCGATCGCGGGCGCGGCCTATGCCTATCACAAGGGCACCAAGAACGGCTGATGCGGTGTCCGTTCTGCGGCCATGAGGCGAGCCAGGTAAAGGACAGCCGACCCACCGACGACGGCGCCGCGATCCGGCGCCGTCGCCAGTGCGAGGGTTGTGCCGCCCGCTTCACGACGTTCGAACGGATCCAGCTGCGCGACCTCACCGTCGTGAAGAGCGAGGGACGCCGCGAACCGTTCGAGCGCGAGAAGCTGCTCCGCTCGATCACGATCGCCGCGCGTAAGCGTCCCGTCGATGCGGTGGCGCTGGAAAAGCTGGTCAGCGGAATCCAGCGCCAGCTGGAAACCGCGGGCGAGGCCGACGTGCCGTCGAAGCGGATCGGCGAGATGGTGATGGAGGGGCTGAAGGGCCTCGATTCGGTCGCCTACATCCGCTTCGCCAGCGTCTATCGCGAATTCGGCGAGGCCCGCGATTTCGAGGAATTCGCCGGCTCGGTGGAAGAGGCCGGGCGCGGGTGAGATTGGCTATCCTGCTCTCATCGGCCGCTCTTCAACCTCCGTTCGTCCTGAGCGAAGTCGAAGGGCATGCGCAGCGCACAGGCTTCGACTTCGCTCAGCCCGAACTAGGTTCGTCGTGAGTTTCTTCGCCTATATCCTGCGCTGCGCTGATGGCAGCTATTACACGGGCCACACCGACGATCTCGACGCGCGCATCGCCGCGCACGCGAGCGGGCTGCTTCCGGACTATACGCAGACACGATTGCCCATCGAGCATGTCTGGTCGCAGGAATTCCCCTCGCGGGACGAAGCCCTGGCAGCGGAGCGGCAGATCAAGGGCTGGGGGCGGCGGAAGAAGGAAGCGCTGATCGCGGGGGATTGGGAACGGATCCGCGAACTGGCAAGGCGGGCGACCCTTCGAGACGCCGCTTCGACAGGCTCAGCGGCTCCTCAGGACGAACGGAACACCACCGTTCGTGCTGAGGAGGGGCTGAGCGCAGCCGAAGCCCCGTCTCGAAGCACAAGCACGACGCCAGCCCCACCCCCCGTCATCGTCCTCGTCCGCCCCCAACTGGGCGAGAACATCGGCAAGGCCGCGCGCGCCATGCTGAACTTCGGCCTGACCGAGATGCGCCTCGTCGCCCCGCGCGACGGCTGGCCCAATCCCGCCGCTGGCCCCGCCGCCTCGGGCGCCGATATCGTGCTCCAGAACGCGCAGGTGTTCGAAAGCGTCGCCGACGCGGTCGCCGACTGCGCGCATGTCTACGCCACCACGGTGCGCAAGCGCGGGGTGACCAAGCCCGTCGTCACGCCCGAGGCCGCGGCGACGGCGATCCGCGGCGCCACGGCGCGGTCCGCGATCCTCTTCGGCCCCGAACGGTCGGGGCTGGAAACCGACGACGTCGCGCTCGCGCGCACGATCGTGACGGTGCCGATCAACCCGGAGTTCGGCAGCCTGAACCTGGCGCAGGCGGTGATCCTCGTCGCCTATGAATGGTCGAAGGGGGAGGCGCTGGCCTCCCCGCCCGAGGTCGCGATGGACCCGCCCGCGCGGCAGGAGGATCTGGAGGGGATGATCGGGCAGCTCGACGCCCTGCTGGTCGACGCCAATTTCTTCCACCCGCCCGACCGCATCCCCACGATCCGGCGGACGCTGCGCACGCTGCTGACGAAGCCCGCCTGGTCGGAGCAGGAGGTCCGCACGATGCGCGGCGTGTTGTCCGCGCTGGGCGGCGCGAAACGGCCGCGGTGATATCAGCCTGAATTGCGCAGCGCGGTCGCGATCGCGTTGATCGACAGCAGGATCCCCTCGCCCACCCGCGCATCGTCCTCGCCCGCGCGATGGCGCTTCATCAGTTCGATCTGCAACAGGTTCAGCGGCTCGATATAGGGCAGCCGCAACCGGATCGACGCGTCGAGCGCGGGGTGCTTCTCCAGCAGGTGCGCCTGTCCCGTCGCGTCCAGCAGCGCGTCGTGCGTCTGGCGCCAGCCGTCGCGGATGCGACCGAAGAAACGCGTGCGCAGCCCGTCGTCCCGGACCAGCCCGGCATAGCGCGCGGCGATCCCCATGTCGGATTTCGCCAGCACCATCTCCATATTGGCGAGCGTAGCGGCGAACAACGGCCACCCCTGCGCCATCTCGCGCAACAGGCCCTTGTCCCCGAACGCCGCCATCGCCTGACCCACGCCGTACCAGCCCGGCAGCATCACGCGCGCCTGCGCCCAGCTGAACACCCAGGGGATGGCGCGCAGATCCTCGATCGCGTCGGATTTCTTGCGGCTGGCGGGGCGGCTGCCGATCTTCAGTCCGCTGATCTCCGCGATCGGCGTCATCTCGCGGAAGAAGGTGCGGAAGCCGCCGTCGCCCCCATCCGCCGGGCCGTAGACGAGGTCGCGATACGCGGCGAAGGCATCCGCGGACAGACGGTCCATCGCGCCCTCGAACGCCGCGCTCTCGCCGTTGGAGCGTTGCTCCGGTTCCAGCGAGGCGAGCAGGGTCGCCGACGCCATCGCCTCCAGGTTCGTGGTCGCGCTTTCCCGCGTGCCGTATTTGCCCGCGATCACCTCGCCCTGTTCGGTGATGCGGATGCGGCCCTGCACGGTGCCCCGCGGCTGCGCACGGATCGCGGCGAAGGCGGACCCGCCCCCGCGCCCCACCGCGCCGCCGCGCCCGTGGAACAATTGCATCCCCACGCCCGCGGCGTCGAACACCGGCTTCAGCGCGGTCGACGCCTTCGACAATTGCCATGTCGAGGTCAGGTAGCCGCCGTCCTTGTTCGAATCGGAATAGCCGATCATCACTTCCTGATGCCCGCGCGCCCGCGCGATCGCGCGGATCTCGGGGATCGCGAACCATTCGGTCATGATCCCCGGCGCGGCCTCCAGATCGCCGATCGTCTCGAACAGCGGGACCGCCATCACCGCCGCCGTCGGCGTGTCGCCCGGCCGGTACAGCCCGACTTCCTTCAGCAGCAACTGCACCTCCAGCAGGTCGCTGACCGACTGGCACATGCTGACGATATACTGCCGGATGCATCCGGGGCCGTAGGTGGCATGCGCATCCGCCGCCGCTGCCACGATGGCCAGTTCGCCGCGGGTCTCGTCCGAATAATCGGCGAAGCGGCTGGTAAGCGGGCGCGGCGTCGCCAGTTCCTGCCGCAACAGCATCACGCGCTGCCCCTCGTCCAATGCGGCGTAATCGTCCGCGACGCCCGCCACCTTCAGCATCTCCGCCACGATGCGTTCGTGCACCGCGCTGTTCTGCCGCAGGTCGAGCGTGGCGAGGTGGAAGCCGAACACCTCGACCGCGCGGATCAACCGCCCGATCGCCCCGCCGGAACCCAGCAGGCCATGCCCCTCCTGCGACAACGGCCGCGCCAGCGTGACGAGGTCCGCGCGCAACGCGGCGGGATCGGGATAGGGCTCCCCCGTCAGCGCGCCGGGACGCGGCGCGGCATGACCCGTCAGCGTCGCATAGGTCGCCGCCGTCCGCGCGTAGATGCCCGACAGCGCACGACGATACGGCTCGTCGCTGCGGCTTTCCGCGGTATCGCCGCTCGCCGCCGCCAGCGCGGTCACCGCATCGTCGACATGCGCATGATCGGCGGAGATCGATAGTTCCGCCCCCATCGCGTGCAACTGGTCGAGGTAGAATCCCAGCGCCGCCTGCGCCGCCTTCGCCAGGGCGGTGCGCAGGCTATCGGCGGTGACGAAGGGATTGCCGTCGCGGTCGCCGCCGATCCAGCTGCCCGGGCGCAGGAACGGCGGCGTGCGCTGCCCCAGCGCCCGGTCCCAGCGTTGATAGAGCGCGGGGATGACCGGCAGGAACACGTCGCGCAGATAGCTGAGCGCGGTCTCCACCTCGTCCACCACGTACAATCGCTCGCGCCGCAGCACGCGCGTCTGCCACAGCAGCGCGACCTGCCGCACGATCGCCTCGTCCACCAGGTCGCCGTCGGGCGTCGTCGTCGCGCCCGTATCGCGCAGCGCCATCAATTGCGCGATCCGGTTGCGATGGTCGATCATCGACTTGCGCCGCACCTCGGTCGGGTGCGCGGTCAGCACCGGCGCGATCAGGGCGTGGTCGAGCAGCGCCAGCACCGCATCGCGCGAAACCCCCTCCCCCTCCAGCCGCGCCAGCGCGGCGGCCAGGTCCGCGCCCTCCTCCGCCGCGATGCCCTGCCGGTCCTCGGCCAGGTTGGCGAGCATCGAGAACAGCATGAAGCCGCGAACGAAATCCAGCGTCTCGTCCAGATCCATCTGCCCCAGCTCGGCGTCCGGCGAGGCATCGTTGCCGCGATGCCGCTCGACCGAGGCGGACCGGATCGCCTCGGTCCGCTCGTACAACCGTTCCCCGCCATAAGCGCGGATCACGTCCCCGAGCACGCGGCCGAGGTAGCGGACATCGGGATTGTTGGCGACCGAGGGGAGATTGCTCATGCCGTCATGCTGCGCTGCGGCAGGGGCGAGGTCAACCGAGGGACGGTAAGTTGGACGAGGGTGAGGGCAATGCAGCGGTTTACTGCGCGGGTGGGAGGTGGTGGCGGGGACATGACATGGCACGCTGCCGTGATGTAGGTCAGCGTTTCGAACCGTTGAGCAATTGTTCTCCCGCGACGGCGGGAGCCAAGACTGTGTCCCCGCCTTCGCGGGGACACAAGGAGGTGCAGGTAAGCCTTCGACCGATTGGCTACGCCTACTTCCTTACCCCCGTCCCGTTCGTCGCGGGCTCCTCCGCGGGCGTCGGCAGGTCGATCTCCTGCTGCGCGCGGGCCTTCTCCCGCTCCTGGCTCGTGACGGTGCCGTCCCTGTTCTCGTCCTGCTTGTCGAACCGCGCGATCATCCACGCGCTCCATTCCTCGTTCGAGATGCCGCCGTCGCCGTTCGTGTCGATCTTCGCGAAGCGCGGGGCCAGCCGCGGGCTGATCTCGCTGCGGTCGATCCGGTCGTCCTCGTTGCGGTCCAGCCGGCGGAAGCGGCGCTCGACCACCCCGCCGAAGTCGAGCCGCGACATCACGAAGGGCGGGGTGAAATTCTGGATCGCGGCGTTCGTCTCCGCCTTCTCCTCGGGCGAGGGACCGCATGCGGCGACCAACAACGCGGCGACGATCGCCGTTCCACCCGTCTTCGCCACGAACGATTCCCCTTCTACGCTTCCAGCTCAACGTCCCAATAGAGCCAATCGTGCCACGTTTCGTGCAGGTAATTGGGCGGGAACCGGCGGCCGTGTTCCTGAAGGTGCCAGCTGGTCGGCCGGATCGGCTCGACGAGCAGCGGCATCCGCGCCTGCCGGGGCGTGCGCCCACCCTTCTTCAGGTTGCACGGCGCACAGGCGGTGACGACGTTCTCCCACGTCGTGCGCCCCCCCTGCGCCCGCGGCACGACGTGATCGAAGGTCAGGTCGCGCGGATGGCCGCAATATTGGCACGCGAACCGGTCGCGCAGGAACAGGTTGAAGCGCGTGAAGGCGGGGAATTGCGACGGGCGGACGAACTGTTTCAGCGCGATGACGGAGGGCAGCTTGATCGTGTGCGTCGGGCTGTGCACCTCGCGCTCGTAATGCGCGACGATGTCCACGCGGTCGAGGAACACCGCCTTCACCGCGGTCTGCCACGGCCAGATCGACAGCGGATAATAGCTCAGCGGCGTGTAGTCGGCATTCAGCACCAGCGTCGGACAGCTTTCCGGATGCCGGATCAGGTCGGGATGGAACACGCGCGCGCCCCCTGTTGCCTTCCCCGCCGCCGTGGCGCGCGGGCGTGACGCCATGATGACAGACGGGGAATCGCGTGGTCAAGTCCTCCCGCGCCTCACCCTTTGCGCCCGCGGCGCAGTTCTGGCAGTAATCCGCCGTTCGCCCTCCCCCCGCTCGTGCCGGGACGGCATCGAGCGACGCCGGAATGCCGTCTCGACCTGCGGGTGCGCGCACCTTTCGAGACGGATTGCGGCCTCGCCCGGCCTCTCGGGACGGACGGCCGACCGATCAGGACCGCCATGTCGACCCATCACGCCCGCCTCGCCGCCTTGCGCGACCAATTGACCCGCAACCGGCTGGACGGCTTCGTCGTGCCTTTGACCGACGAGCATATGAGCGAATATGTCGGCGCCTATGCACAACGGCTGGCGTGGCTGACGGGGTTCCAGGGCTCGGCCGGAACCGCCGCGGTGCTGCCCGAGGCGGCGGCGATCTTCACCGACGGCCGCTACACCTTGCAGGTCCGCGAACAGGTGTCGGCCGACGACTGGCAGTATGTCGCGGTTCCCGACACCAGCGTCGCCGCGTGGCTGGGCACGCATGCGCCGGGCGGCGCGCGGATCGGCTACGACCCGTGGCTGCACACCCGCGCCTGGGTGGAGGAGGCGCGCCGCGCGATGGCCGCCGTCGGGGGCGAACTGGTGGCCGTGGACGCCAATCCGGTCGACGCGATCTGGCCCGACCGTCCCGCCCCGTCCGATGCGATGTTACGCGTCCAGGCCGACGCCGCCGCCGGGCGCACGTCGGCGGCCAAGCGTGGCGACGTGGCGGACTGGCTCGCGGGGATCGGCGCCGACGCCGTCGTGATCCCCGCGCTCGATTCGATCGCCTGGCTCCTGAACGTGCGCGGCAGCGACGTCGCGCGCACGCCCGTGGCGCTGTCCTACGCCGTCGTCCATGCCGACGGTACCGCGGACCTGTTCGTCGCGCCGGGCAAGGTGGACGACGCCGTCGCGCAGCATTTGGGCAATGCCGTGCGCGTCCGCGACCGCGCCGACTTCGCGCGCGCGCTGGGCGGCTTCGCGGGCCGGCGCGTCGCGATCGATCCCGCGATGGCGGTGGCCGCGATCTTCGACGCGGTGGAGGCGGGCGGCGGCACCACGCTGGCGCTGCGCGACCCGACGATCGTGGCGAAGGCGACGAAGAACGCCGCGGAGGTGGACGGTCACCGCGCCGCCTCGCTGCGCGACGGCGCCGCGCTGACCCGCTTCCTGCGCTGGATCGCGGCCGAGGCGCCGAAGGGCGGCCAGACCGAGATGTCCGCCGCGGCGCGACTGGAATCCTTCCGTGGCGAGACGGGCATGCTGCGCGACCTGTCGTTCGACGCCATCTCCGCCACCGGCGCGCACGGCGCGATCCCGCATTATCACGCGACCCCGGACAGCGACCTGGCGATCGAACCGGGCCACCTGTACCTGATCGATTCGGGCGGCCAGTACGAGGACGGGACGACCGACGTCACCCGCGTCGTGCCCATCGGCGCGCCGACGGCGGAGATGCGCGACCGCTTCACCCGCGTGTTGAGGGGCCATATCGCGCTCGCGACCGCCGCCTTCCCGCACGGCACCACCGGGCAGCAGCTGGACGCGCTCGCCCGCCTGCCGCTGTGGCAGGCCGGGCTCGATTTCGCGCACGGCACCGGCCACGGCGTCGGCGCCTATCTGTCGGTCCACGAAGGGCCCGCGCGCATCGCCAAGCCCGGCTATCCCGGCGGCGGCCCGCAGGAGCCGCTGCGCGCGGGCATGATCCTTTCCAACGAACCGGGCTATTACAAGGCGGGCGAATACGGCATCCGGATCGAGAACCTGCTGCTGGTCGTCGAACGCGACCTGCCCGGCGGCGAAGCGACGATGCTGGCGTTCGAGACGCTGACGCTGGCGCCGATCGACCGCGACCTGATCGAGCCGGAATTGCTGAACGACGCGGAACGGGCGTGGGTCGACGCCTATCACGCGCGCGTGGCGGCGGCGCTGCGCCCGCTGCTGCCCGCCGACGACGCCGCGTGGCTCGACGGCCGGTGCGCGCCGCTGGGCTAGGGGGTCCGGTCCGGTGCCGGGACGTCGGGCGCCGGGGCCTCCTCGCCCCGCGCCTGCGCCTTGCGCCGCCGCAGGTTCTCCCGCAGCGCCTTCGCCAGCCGCGCCGCCCGCTGGTCCTTCGCGTCCTCGCCCGTCGCCATCCCCCGGCGCTACCCGCGGCAAGGCGCCTTGACAATCCGCCCCGCCTCGTCTCTTAGCCCCCTTCCGTCCGCGGACGAGTGCTGCCGTAGCTCAGTGGTAGAGCGCATCCTTGGTAAGGCTGAGGTCGTGAGTTCAATCCTCACCGGCAGCACCATTTTTCGACGATAGATCCCGCCGCCCGCGGACGATCCGCAGGCGGCGGACCGGTTACCTCGCCGCCGCCGGTGCGGCCGTCGCGTCCAGGCCCTTCACATGCGTCGCGCCCTTGCGCACCTGCGCGGTCGATCCCTGCAACGCGGTCCCGATCGGCTCGGCGCGCCCGCCCAGGCATCCCGCCAGGAAATTCTCCGCCACCGCGTTGAACGCGATGTTGTTGACCGGCCGGGCGAAGCCGTGGCCTTCGTCGGGGAACACCACGTACGTCACGGGAATGTCCTTCGCCTCCATCGCGGCGACGATCTGGTCGCTTTCCGCCACGTTTACGCGCGGATCGTTCGCGCCCTGCCCGATCAGCAGCGGCTTCCGAATCGCGGTGGCGTAGGTCAGCGGGCTGCGCTCCTTCAGCAACGCCTTGCCCGCGTCGGTGGTGGGATCGCCCATGCGCCGGTACATCTGCTGCTTGCCCGCCTCCCAATAGGGCGGGATCGTCGCCAGCAGCGTGTTGAGGTTCGACGGCCCGACGATGTCGACGCCGCACGCGAACGCGTCGGGCGTCATCGTCAGCCCTGCCAGCGTGGCGTAGCCGCCGTAGCTGCCTCCGCCGATCGCGACCGTGTCCTTGCGCGTCACGCCCTGCTTCACCGCCCAGTCGACCGCATCGAGCAGGTCGTCGTGCATCTTGCGCCCCCATTGCAGGTCGGCGGCGGAGACGAACTTCTTCCCGAACCCGGTCGATCCGCGATAATTGACGCTGAGGACGGCATAGCCGCGGTTGGCGAACCACTGGTGGTAGCTGTTGTAGCCGTACCCGTCGCGCGCCCACGGCCCGCCGTGCACCCACAGGATCATCGGCACCGGCTTGTCCGCCTTCCCGTCGCCGTTCGCGTCCGCGCCCTTGGGCAGCGTCAGGTAGCTCGGCATCGTCAAACCGTCGCGCGTCGCGATCTCGACCGGGTGCATCGCGACCAGCGGCGCGCCGACCAGCTCGGGGCGGGTGACGTACAGCTCGGTCAGCTTCTTCGCCGTGCGATCGTACAGGTATGTCGCCGACGGGCTGGTCACGCCGTCATAGGTCACCAGCCACTTGTCGTCCGCATCGGTGCGCGACCCGACGTAGAACTGGCCCTTGCCCTGCGCCTTCAGGAAATCGAGGTCCGCCGCGACCGCAGTGCCCACCGGCTTGTATTCGTTGCGCAGGTAATAGACGCCATAGGCTTCGACCTGCCCGGTCGCGGGGTTGAACAGGCCGCCGGTGATGTCCGCCTTCGCATCCTGCCCGACGACCGTCGTCTTGCCGCTCGCGACGTCCTGCGCCACCAGCGCGGCGGTGTCGCGCCCGCGCGCATCGGCCCAGTACAGCGTCCTGCCGTCGTTGGTGAAGCCCAGCGGCGTGGTATTGCCCGCATCCTCGTACGTCACGGTCGCGAACGGCGTGGCCTCGACCGTGGTGCCGTTCACGCGGAAATAATCGGTGCCCCCGTCGGCGCGCGTCTTTTCCGCGATGCGCACCTTCAACTGGTCGTCCGCGACGAACCCGGCATAACCGTCGTTCTGGAACACCTTCGTCAACTGCCCCGTGGTCAGGTTCAGGTCGTACACGTCGTGCCAGCGCGGGTCGCGATTGTTCACGCCCACCAGCATCCGGTCCTTGATCGTGTGGCTGGTCCCGATCGGCATCGCGCGCGTCTTCTCGAACGGGGTCAGCGACTTTTGCTGCGCGGTTGCGATATCGACGCCGTACAGCAGGAAATTCTCGTCCCCGCCCTTGTCCTGCACGAACAGGACCTGCCGCGAATCCGGCGCCCAGAAGGTCTGCCGGATCGGGCGCTGCTTCTCCGCGGTCAGCGGCTTCGCGGCGGCGGGGTCGCCGACCGGCGCCACCCACACGTTCATGACGCCGTCGCGCGGCGCGATGAAGCTGACCCACTTGCCGTCGGGCGACAGCTGCCCGCCGGTGCGCGTGGGATTGCCGAACAGCTTCGTGCGCTCGATCAGCGGCACGTCCTGCGCCGCGGCGACCCCGGTCGCGGCGGTCAGCGCCAGTGCGGCGGCGGTGGTCAGGATGCTCGTCATATCGGAATGGCCCCTCTTCGCGTGTTAGTTACCTATAGCACCGGCGGGACACCGTCCCAATCGGAAAAGACGGAACATTGCCAGGCACCTGTCGGTTTTGTTCGATGAAGGGAGACGGTGATGGAACCGGTCTTTTTCGTGCTGGCGATCATGGGCTGCGGCGACGGATCCGGACAATGCGCGGAGGCGCGGGTCGAACCCGCCCGCTACGCCACGATCCGGCAATGCCAGGCCGCGATGCCCGCCGCGCTCGGCCGCAGCACCGATTTGTCCTATCCCGTCATCAGCGCCGCGTGCCGCGGCAGCAGCGTCCGCATGGCGGCGCGCGACGATCGCCGCGCGGGATAGGCCGTAGCGGGACCACAAGGATTACGCCCGCACCGCCGTCACGAAATAATCCAGCGCGGTCGACGCGCCCAGCGCGAACCCCGTCGTCCCCAACGTCAGCCCCGTGACGTCGACGACCCGCATCCCGGCATCGACCAGCATCGCGGACAGTTCGTCCGGCGTCAGGAACCGGTCCCAGTCATGCGTCCCCGCGGGGATCGCGCCGACCCGCTCCGCCCCCTCGACCAGTGCGACGCGCGACAGCCAGGTCCGGTTGGGCGTCGACATCACCAGCAGCCCGCCCGGCGCGACCGCGGTCGCCAGCGCGCGGACGAACGCCCCCGGGTCCGCGACATGTTCCACCACCTCCATTGAACAGACGAGGTCGAACGCCTCTCCCGCGATCGCCTCCACGCCGCCGGCGCGATAGTCGATCGACAGCCCGCGCCGCGCGGCATGCGCCCGCGCCACCGCGACGCTCTCCGCCGCCGCGTCCACCGCGGTCACCGTCGCGCCCAGCCGCGCCAGCGGCTCCGCCAGCAATCCCGCGCCGCACCCCATGTCCAGCGCGCCTTTCCCGGCCAGCGGGGCGAAGCCCGCGTCGTCCAGGTCCCACTGTCGGTCCACCGCCGCGCGGATATAGGCCAGCCTTACGGGGTTCAGCCGATGGAGCATCGCCGACGATCCCGTCGGGTCCCACCATGCCGCCGCCAGCTTCCCGAAATGCGCGGCCTCGTGCGGCAGGACGGAAGCGGCGGGCGTGGGGGAGACGGTATCGGTCGTTACGGTTGCGTGCGTCATGGGGCGACCCTATCAGGACGCCCGTTTCCCCCCAAGCCGTGAAAGGCCGATCCCGTGGCGCGCATCGTGATGAAGTTCGGCGGCACGTCGATGGCGGGCATCGAACGCATCCGCAGCGTCGCCGCCCGCGTGAAGCGCGAGGTGGAGGCGGGAAACCAGGTCGCGGTCGTCGTGTCCGCGATGGCGGGGGAAACCGACCGGCTCGTCGGCTTCTGTCGCGAGGCGTCGCCATTGTACGACCCGAAGGAATATGACGTCGTCGTCGCCGCGGGGGAGCAGATCACCAGCGGGCTGCTGGCGATCGCGTTGCAGGCCGCGGGCGTGCCCGCGCGGTCGTGGCTGGGCTGGCAATTGCCGATCCACAGCGACGACGCCCATGCCAAGGCGCGGATCGGCACGGTCGAGACCGCCGCGCTCGACGCCAGCCTGGCCGAGGGGGTCGTCGCGGTCATTCCGGGTTTCCAGGGGGTCAGCGACGCCAAGGATGGACAGGGGGGCCGCGTCACTACCCTTGGCCGCGGCGGATCGGATACGTCGGCGGTCGCGGTCGCCGCGGCGATGAAGGCGGACCGCTGCGACATCTACACCGACGTCGACGGCGTCTACACCACCGACCCGCGCATCGTGCCGCGCGCGCGCAAGCTGGCGAAGGTGACGTACGAGGAGATGCTGGAACTGGCGTCGGTCGGGGCGAAGGTGTTGCAGACCCGCTCCGTCGGGCTGGCGATGAAGATGGGCGTGCGCGTGCAGGTCCTGTCGTCCTTCACCGGCCCCGACGCGCCGATGGCGGATACCCTGCCCGGCACGATGATCGTGGGCGAGGACGAGATTCAGGAGAGGAACGACGTGGAACGCCAGCACATCACCGGCATCGCGCACGACAAGAACGAGGCGAAGATCACGCTGACCGCGGTCCCCGACCGCCCCGGCTCCGTCGCCGCGATCTTCGAGCCGCTGGCGGCGGCGAACATCAACGTCGACATGATTATCCAGAACATCGCGCACGGATCGGCCTCCACCGACGTGACCTTCACCGTCCCCGCCGCCGACCTCGCCCGCTCGATCGAGGCGCTGAACCAGGGCCGCGCCGCGATCGGCTTCGGCGACCTCATCCACGACGTGCGCGTGGCGAAGATCAGCGTCGTCGGCGTCGGCATGCGCAGCCACGCGGGCGTGGCCTCGACCATGTTCACGACCCTGGGCGCCCGCGGGATCAACATCCAGGCGATCTCGACCAGCGAGATCAAGGTATCAGTGCTGATCCACGAGGACGAAACCGAACTGGCCGTCCGCGTGCTGCACACGGCCTACGGGCTGGATGCGGAGGAGGTGGCGTAGCGCGACTGTTATCCGCTTCGATGTACCGCAATTGGTTTGCACGGCTTCGGGCGATGTGTGACTCACTATCATTGCGCGACGACGGGGTGACGATGATGACGGCAAGAAAGCAATTCCTGGGTGTCGGGGACGTGGATACGTCGATCCTCGACCTGTTCGACGCTCGGAAGCAGCGCCCAGCGACTGAGGCCGAATTGCGCGAGCAGCGGGTAAGCTATGCGTTTGGCAACGCGATGCGCGACGCCATCACGAAGGACAGCGTTCTGGCGGCATCGCGGAGCGTCCGCATCCGCGATTAGGGATCGATCATGGTTCGAGAGGAGGACGATAAGCCGCTGTTCGACAGGGTCCAGGAACAGAACCTGTTGCGGCAGTACGACCTCCTGTCGAATTGCGTCGAGATCGGGCTGAGCAAGGGCGTCGAGGCCTTCGACAACTATACCCTGTGGGCGCTGAACGCCGCAGCGGTTTCGAACATCGCCCAATTCGGGGGCCGTTACCGCGAAGAGCCGATCTACGTCGGCGACCATATACCCCCGCATTTCGATCGGGTCGCCGACCTTATGGACCGGTGCATCTCGGTCGTGCACGAGAACTGGTCGACGGTCGGCGATCCGGTGACGCTTCCTGCATTCGTCCTGTGGCGGATGAACTGGATCCATCCCTTCGTGGAAGGGAACGGCCGGACGGCACGCGCAGCATGCTATTACCTCCTTTGCCTGCGATATGGAGATTTACTGCCGGGCGTAAAAACGGTGCCGGAACGCATACGCGAGAACCGACCGGCCTATTACGCGGCCCTCAAGGCAGCCGATCAGGCTTGGGCCGCGGGACATTTCGATGTCAGCGAATTGCGCGATTACCTAACCGAGCTTGTCAGGCAGCAACTGGCGGAATGATGATCGGCTGGCTGTCGTAGACCGCTGCTATCCCTCTGCGTCACTCCCCCATCACATGCATCACCACCCGCCGCCGATGGGGCGCGGTGCGGTGTTCGAACAGGTACACCCCCTGCCACGTCCCCAGCGCCATCGCGCCCGCGACGATGGGGATCGACAGCGACACGTCGGTCATCGCGGTGCGCAGGTGCGCGGGCATGTCGTCCGGCCCCTCGTCGTCATGCTCGTAGTCGCGGCTTTCCGGCGCCACGCGCGCGATCCAGCGTTCCAGGTCGCGGCGCACCGCGGGCGCGGCATTCTCGTTCACGGTCAGCGACGCGCTGGTGTGGCGGCAGAACAACGTCAGCACCCCGGTCGCGATCCCCTGCGCATCCAGCCAGTCCGCCACGTCGCGCGTGATCTCGTGCAGCCCCTGCCGTCGCGTCGCGACGACAAGCTCCCCGGTTGCCTGTCTCATCCCGCCTCCCTACGACACGCGCCATGACCGAAACGAACGATGCCGGCACCGCCCGCCTGTCCAAGCTCATGCAACGCGGCGCCGCGTTCCTGGGGTCCGAGGTCGCGATCCTCGGCGGCGCGATGTCGTGGGTGAGCGAGCGTCACCTGGTCGCCGCGATCAGCGACGCGGGCGGGTTCGGCGTGATCGCGTGCGGCGCGATGACGCCGTCGCTGCTGGATGCGGAGATCGGCGCGACGACCGCGCGGACCGACAAGCCGTTCGGCGTCAACCTCATCACCATGCATCCCGACCTGACCGAGCTGATCGACGTGTGCGCGCGCCACGGCGTCGGCCATGTCGTGCTGGCGGGCGGCCTGCCGCCCAAGGGGTCGCTGGAGGCGATCCGTGAGGCGGGTGCGAAGGTCATCTGCTTCGCGCCGACGCTGGCGCTGGCGAAGAAGCTGATCCGCTCGGGCGTCGACGCACTGGTGATCGAGGGGATGGAGGCGGGCGGGCATATCGGCCCCGTCTCCACCAGCGTGCTGGCGCAGGAAATGCTGCCCGAGATCGCCGAGCAGGTGCCCGTGTTCGTCGCGGGCGGGATCGGACGCGGGGAGGCGATCGCGGGCTATCTGGAGATGGGCGCGGCGGGGGTGCAGCTGGGCACGCGCTTCGTGTGCGCCACCGAATCGATCGCGCACGCCAATTTCAAGAAGGCGTTCATCCGCGCCAGCGCGCGCGACGCGGTCGCCAGCGTGCAGATCGACCCGCGCCTGCCCGTCATCCCGGTCCGCGCGCTGAAGAACGCGGCGGGCGAATTGTTCGCGGCCAAGCAGCGCGAGGTCGCGCAGGCGCTGGACGAAAGCCGCGTCGCGATGGGCGAGGCGCAGTTGCAGATCGAACATTACTGGGCCGGCGCGCTGCGCCGCGCGGTGATCGACGGCGATATCGAGCACGGCAGCGTCATGGCGGGCCAGTCGGTCGGCATGGTGACGAAGGAGGAACCCTGCGCCGCCATCGTCGATACGCTGATGGCGGAAGCCGCCGCCGCCCTCGCCCGCCGCGCCGCCTGACGCGACGGCAGGGGTGGTGGCGGGGTAGCGCGCTATCGAAAGCGCCCCACCCTGACCCCTAACGATCCCGCGGCCGCGTCCACAACGCCGGATCGCGCGGCATGTCGGGGATCGCGCCGCGCCGCGCCGCCTGCACGCCCGCCTTCGCGATCCACGCCAGCTTCGCCGCCTTGCCCGTCGACACGCGATGGTCCCACGCCGCCGGCCCGCGCCGCGCCACCTCGCGCGCGATGTCGCCGTAGATCCCCGCCGCCGCCAGCACCGCCCAGGCGGACCGCCGGTCCAGCCGCTTCGCCCCCACGCGCGCGCTGTCCTCGTGCAACGCCGCGCGCGTCGCCAGGCGGCGCGACAGCACGACCAGCCGGTCGCGGAACGGCGGCTTCATGTGCTGCCCCGGCGGCACGTCCATCTCCGCCAGCCATTCCTGCGGCAGGTAGCAGCGCCCGACGCGGTCGTCCTCCTCCACGTCGCGCGCGATATTGGCCAGCTGGAACGCCAGCCCCAGGTCGCACGCGCGGTCCAGTATCGCGTCGTCGTCCGCGGGCACGCCCATCACGACCGCCATCATGCACCCCACCGCGCCCGCGACATGATAGCAATAGCGGTACAGATCGTCCTCGCCGCGCGGCTGCCATTCCTCCGCGTCCAGCCGGAACCCGTCGATCAGGTCGAACGCGAACCGGTGCGGCAGCGCGGTTTCCGCCGCGACGACGCCCAGCGCATCGAACGCCGGATCGCCCGTCGGCTTCCCCGCCAGCGCCATCGCGGTCATCGCCCGCGCCTCGTCCACCCGCGCCATCGGATCGTCGACGCGGCGCATTCCATGGCCGTGGTCCTGCCCGTCGACCATGTCGTCGCACCTGCGGCACCACGCATACAGCAACCACGCCCGCTCACGCGTGGCGGGCGCGAACAGCTGCGACGCGGCGGCGAAGCTTTTGGAGCCTTTCGCGATCGACTCTCTGGCGGCGGTGACGAGTTCCGCGCGCGTCATCGGGGTTCACGCGGAGGCGCGGAGACGCGGAGAAGAAGGGGGTTCGCGCAGAGGCGCAGAGGCGCAGAGATGCCGCGTCTGCGACTCCCCGGCCGCGTCAGCGGCCAGTATCGCTCACGTTGCAACGACGAATGAGGGTCTCGCTCTCGCGAGACGGCCTCCACGAACGGGCCTTCTCTGCGCCTCCGCGCCTCTGCGCGCAAAAAACCTTCTTCTCCGCGTCTCCGCGCCTCCGCGTGAAACGGAATCAAAGGTCGTCCGCCTTCATCCGCACGATCGGCTGCGTCGGCACGTGCGCCGCCATGCGGTCGAGCAGGACGTCCAGCGTCTCCCCGACGATCAGCAGGTCGACATGCTGCGCGCGCAGGAAGCCCACGGCCGCCATCTTGCGCCAGAACGCGACGAGGTCGTCGTAATAACCGAACGCGTTGAGCAACCCCACCGGATCGGCATGATAGCCCAGCTGCGCCCAGCTCAGCGCCTCCCACAATTCGTCCATCGTGCCGGTGCCGCCCGGGATCGTGACGAAACCGTCGGCAAGGTCGGTGAACGCCTTCTTGCGCTCGTGCATCCCCGGCACGACGTGCAATTCGGTCAGCCCGCGATGCGCGACCTCCGCGTCGACCAGGGCCTGCGGGATGACGCCGATCACCTCGCCCCCCGCCGCCAGCGCGCTGTCCGCGATCGCCCCCATCAGGCCCAGCCGCCCCCCGCCGTACACGACCCCGATCCCCCGCCGCGCCAGGCCCGCGCCGACATCGCGCGCCAGGTCGAGATAGGCCGGATCGGCGGGAGTGGCGGAGCCGCAATAGACCGCAAGACGCTTCATGCCCCGCCGCTAGGCGATGGCGCGGGCCGGGACAAGCAGTGGCGTGGACGACCCTTCGTTCGCCTCCCCCGTTCTCCCGCGAAGGCGGGAGTCCAGGCTGGGTTCCCGCCTTCGCGGGAACACAAAGGCGCGCGCGCCCCGCCCCGGCTTCACCTCACCTCTTCCCCGTCGCCACCCGGATCACCGCATCGGGTGCGTCGTGCAGCTTCAGGAACAGGGCGTCGCCCGCCGGATGCGGCACCTCCAGCCTGTCGTCGACGAAGCCCGCGGGCACCGCCTTGGCGTGCGCGAAGTCCGCCGCGGGCGCGACCGCGGCGATCAGGAACATCTTCTGCCCCGACAGGGTGCACGTCGCCCTGCGCACGCACGACAGCGCATCAAGCTCGGGCAGCCGCACGACCTGCGCGATCGGCAGCCACTCGCCCGCCACGCCGTCGATCACCAGCCGCGCCTGCACCGCGCCCGTCGCGCCCGCGCCCAGCGCGTCCTTCGGCGCCAGCGTCGCGACCGCGATGTCGTCGCCCACGATCTGCAACGTTCCCGCCGCGACGGTCAGCGTCGCCGCCCCGCTGCCGTCGACCGCGGCGATCTCCACCCGATCCGCGGCGTCGAGCCGCGCGTTGGCCGCGCGCAGCGAGAACACGATCCGTCCCCCCATCGGCACCACGCCCTGCGGCAGGGTCAGCGCCAGCCGCCCCGGCGCGGCGGGCGCGTCGACGTTGCGGCTTACCAATGCCACCTTCGGCCGCGGCGGCGCGATCGTGACCGCGACGGCGGCGCCGCGCCCGTCGCGCAGCCGCACCCGCCCGGTCAGGTCCGCGCCCGGTTCCGGCGCCGCGGTTGCCTCCCCCGGCTTCGTCTCTCGCGCCGTCATCGTCATCGTCAGCCGGTCGGCATCGTCGCGTCGCGTCAGCGCACCGGGAAGGAACGTCAGCCCCGCGACGGTCAGCTCGGTCACCTGGTCCAGCCGCGCGCCCGTCAATTCGCCCGCGGTCTCGCCCGTGTGCAGCGTGAACCCGTCCAGCCGGCTCGCCTCGGTCCGCGCCACCAGCGGCAGGGTCGCAGGCGCGCCGCCGAACGGCGTCACCACCAGCGCCATGTCGCCCGCGCGCGCCTTGGCCAGCGGCAAGGTCGCCACGATCTCGTCGCTGCCCGCGACCTTGAACGCCACCGGCTTCACGCCCCCCACCGCATCGCGCAGGCCCAGGCGGTCGACGCACGACGACGCGCCGCCGGTCAGCGTCAGCGGATGGTCCCGCCCGACGATGACGGTCGTATCCGGGCGCGCGGTCCAGGCGCCGGCGGCGCCGTTCTGCACCGCGAACGCGGGTCCGGTGAACCGGTCGAAGCCCCAGGCGCCGGTCAGCACCGCCTCCCTGATCGCGGCGGTGCCGATCGCCGCCGCGGGGCTGCCCGCCAGGATCAGGCCGCCGCGCTCCGCATCCGCCGTCACCGGCACGTCCACCGTCCTGCCGTCGGCGGTGACGACATGCAGGCGCAGGTCGCGCGCATAATCGGTCGCGAACAGCAACGGCGCATCCTCGACCGGAAGGACGATGTCCGGGCGCGTCAGGCACGCCAGGTCCGCCTTCGCACGCATCGCCGGGCCGCGCTCCCCGCCGATCGGGGGCAGCGGCACGACCAGCACCGATTTCGGGTTCTGGAACGATGGCGCGGTGTTCAGTTGCAGCGTCAGCCGGTCGCCCGCCCCCACGCCCAGCGCGGGGATATACTGGTAATTGGCGGTCCGGAACGCGCCGAACAGTCGCGCCACGTCGCGCGCCAGCCCGATGTACGGGCTGTAATATCCCGCCCCGCCCTCGCGCGTGGCGGCAATGGAATAGGCGACCTCGGTCGGCGTGCCGGTCAGCGCATCGGCCAGCGTGCTCGTGCGCCCGGTCTGGAGCACCAGCCCGTCGCGATTCTGCGTCAGGCACGCCGCCTGCAACGCGCGCGGCCGCGCCAGGCATTCGGCGTTCAACCGGATCGCCAGCGCGCCCGCCAGTTTCGGCGACACCGCGGCCAGTCGCTCCGGCGTCGCCTCCTCCACCCGCGCCACGCCCGCCACGAACGCCTCCAGCCGCGCGCGGTCCAGCGACGCCTGGTACAGGTCCTGCGCCGCGCGGACGAACGCGCCGGGCTTCCCCCGCACCGCGTCGATCACCGCGCTCCGCCCGCCGCCGGTATCGGGCGCGAGGAACGCGATCGCCTGTTCCGCGCCCGCGGGCACCACGATGGTCAGCCGCGCCTTCTTCGGCTTCCACGTCTCCGCCACCGCGAACCAGGTCTTGGGCGGCGGATTGGTCGCGCCGCGCAGGAACGCGACGACCAGCAGGTAGCGCGCGGACTGGTCCGCGGGCAGGTCCGCCGCCACGCTCAGCCGGTCCCCCGCCGCCAGCGCGGGCACCTGCGCGATCGGCAGCGCGGCGTCGCCGCGCGCGACCGTGATGGTCAGCGCGGGGCCGGGCAGGTCGAACGTCCCCTGCGCCCGCGCCGGGGCGGCGTGGAGGACGAGGGCGGCGAGAAGGAACAGCAGGAAGGCACGCATCGCGGGCGGGTATAGAACGGCGGGCTCGAACGATGCCACCGCCGTTCCTGCAAATCGCACGATCCGCTCCCCCCACCCTCCGCCCCGCCCCTCCCCTCCGTTCGGCCTGAGCGAAGTCGAAGGCCACGCGCACGTGCTTCGACTGCGCTCGTTAACGCGTCCTCAACCATCCTGCGTCATTTCCCGGTCACCTGATTTGTGGGGGATGAAGGATGGCCCAGACGGGCGATGCGGTGGACGTGGCGATCATCGGTGCGGGCCCGGCGGGCCTGACCGCGGGCTATCTGTTGGCGAAGGCGGGCTATTCGGTCGCGCTGGTGGAAAAGGACCCGCACCACGTCGGCGGGATCAGCCGCACCGCCAGCCACGAGGGCTTCCGCTTCGACATCGGCGGGCACCGCTTCTTCTCGCGCTCGAAGGAGGTCGTCGACCTCTGGAACGAGCTCCTTCCCGACGATTTCATCGAACGCCCGCGGATGAGCCGCATCTATTACCAGGGCAAGTTCTACAGCTACCCGCTGCGCGCGTTCGAGGCGCTGGGGAACCTGGGCGTCTGGCGCTCGACCTTGTGCATGACGAGCTTCGCGAAGGCGAAGCTGTTCCCGAACCGCGACGTGAAGAGCTTCGAGGACTGGACCGTCAACGCCTTCGGAAGGAAACTGTATTCGATCTTCTTCAAGACCTACACGGAAAAGGTGTGGGGCATGCCCTGCGACCAGATGAGCGCGGACTGGGCGGCGCAGCGGATCAAGGGGCTCAGCCTGTGGGGCGCGGTCACCGACGGGCTGAAGCGCTCGCTCGGCCTGAACAAACGCCCCAACGACGGGATGCAGACCAAAACGCTGCTGGAAAGCTTCCGATACCCGCGCCTCGGTCCGGGCATGATGTGGGACGCCGCGCGCGACCGTATCGTGGAACGCGGCGGACGCGTGCTGATGGGGCAGGCGCTGAAGCAATTGTCGTTCAACGACGCGACGCAGCGCTGGACCGTGTCCGCGGGCGAGGCGACGCTGAACGCCGCGCACGTCATCTCCTCGGCGCCGTTGCGCGAGCTGGCGACGCGGCTCCACCCGCTTCCCGCCGCGCTGCCGCAGGCGGCGGAGCTGAAGTATCGCGATTTCCTGACCGTCGCATTGATGGTCCGCTCGCCCGACCTGTTCCCCGACAATTGGATCTACATCCACGACGACAAGGTGAAGGTGGGGCGGATCCAGAACTTCCGCAGCTGGTCGCCCGAAATGGTGCCCGATCCCGACATCGCGTGCGTCGGCCTGGAATATTTCTGCTTCGAAGGCGACGGCCTGTGGTCCGCCGCGGACGACGACCTCGTCGCGCTGGCGACGAAGGAGATGGCCGCGCTGGGCCTGTGCTCCCCCGACCATGTCGTCGGCGGCACCGTGGTGCGGCAGGAGAAGGCCTATCCGGTGTACGACGAGGATTACGCCGCCAACGTCGACATGGTCCGGCGCGAGATCGAGGCGCGCTGGCCCACGCTCCACTGCGTCGGGCGCAACGGGATGCACCGCTACAACAACCAGGACCACGCGATGATGACCGCGATGCTGACGGTCCGCAACATCCAGGCCGGCGCGCGCGTGTACGACGTGTGGGCGGTGAACGAGGACGCCGAATATCACGAAAGCGGCAACGAGGGCGAACAGGCCGCGCTCGCCAGCGTGCGCCAGGTGCCGTCGCGGCTGAAGGCCGCCTGAGGCGGATCGCCGACGCCGTGGAAAGACCCCACCCAAACCCCTCCCCCGAAGGGGAGGGGCCGGGCTCCGTCACCCGCACGCCCCGCTCCCTGGCCCCGACGATCCTCGCCGGCTGGTTCCTCGCCGCCCTCGTCCTGCTCGCCACGAGCGCCGGCGCCATCGCGGCGCTGCGTTTCCCCGATCCCGACGACGCGATGCGCCTGATGCAGGTGCGCGACTGGCTGGCGGGGCAAAGCTGGTGGGACGTGGGGCAGCACCGGCTCGACGGCGGACGCTTCGCGATGCACTGGTCGCGGCTGGTCGACCTGCCCGTCGCGGGCGTCGTGCTGGCGTTCGATCCGTTGGTCGGGCGGGACGCCTCGACGCGCATCGCGATGACGGTGGTGCCGCTCGTCACCCTGCTCGCGATCATGGCGCTCGCCGCCGCGATCACGCGCCGCGTCGCGGGCGCGGCGCCCGCGCGCCTGGCGGTCCTGTTTGTCCCGCTGTCGGTGCCGATCATCTATCAGGCGCGGCCGATGCGGATCGACCACCACGGGTGGCAGATCGTGCTGGCGCTCGTCGCGGTGCTGGCGCTGCTGGGGCGGCCCACGCCGCGGCGCGGCGCGCTGGCGGGCCTCGCGCTCGCGACGCTGCTGACCGTGTCGCTGGAAGGATTGCCGATCGCCGCCGCGATCGCGGGTGTCGCCGCGCTCGCCTGGGCGCTCGATCCGCGGCGCGGCGGCTTCCTCGCCGCCCTGGGGGCGACGCTGGCCGGGGCGGCGGCGCTGCTCCACCTCGCGACCCGCGGTCCCGGCTGGGCGACGCCCGCCTGCGACGCGGTCGCGCCCGCCTGGCTCGCCGCGCTGGCGATCGCGGGCATCGGCGTCGCGGCGGCCACCGCTGTCGCGTACCGCACCGTCGCCCTGCGGCTGGCCTCGCTGGCTCTGGTCGGCGGGGCGAGCGCCGCCGGGCTCGTCGCGCTCGCGCCCGATTGCCTGTCGGGGCCGTTCGCGACCCTGCCGACGATCGTGTATCGATTATGGTATCTGTGCGTGCGCGAGGGCCGCCCGTTGTGGGAACAGATGCCCGCCTGGGCGGTGATGACGATCGGACTGCCGCTGGCGGGGCTGGTCGGGACGATCGGCGCGCTGCGCGAGCGGCGCGGCGCCCGCCGGACGCGCTGGGCGATCCTGCTCACGCTCCTGCTCGCCGCCACGCTGCTGGCGTTGCTGGTCAATCGCGCGGGCGCGACCGCCAATGCGCTCGCCGTTCCGGGCGCGGCGGTCCTGCTCCAGCGCCTGCTGGCGCGCGCCCGCGCGGTGCCGCGCGCGGTCCCCCGGACGCTGGCGACCGCCGGCGCCCTGCTCGCCGCCTCGCCGGGGCAGGCGGGCGCGATCCTCCTGACGCTCGCCAACACGGTCGATTCGCCGGAAGGCCGCGCCGCGCGCGTCAACGACTGGCATCGCCGCCCGTGCGCCGACTTCACCGATGCGCGCGTACTGGCGCGGCTCGGCGCGACGACCGTCTTCGCGCCGATCGACATCTCCCCCGACATCGTCGCCACCACCCCGCTTCATGCGATCGCGGGCGGCTATCACCGCAATGCCGCCGCGATGGCACGCGTGATGGAGGGGTTCACCGCTGCGCCCGACGCGGCGAAGGTCGCGATCGCCGCGACGGGGGCCAGCCACGTCGTCGCCTGTCCGGGACTGAACGAAACCGATCTGTACCGCCAGGCCGCGCCCGACGGCCTGTGGTCGCGGCTCGAACGCGGGGAGCGGATCGCGTGGCTGCGCCAGGTGCCGATGCCCGGCCCCGTCCTGGCGTGGCGCATCGTTCCCGATCGCGCGGCGCGCGTCATCCCCTTGCGGGAAGGGCCTCCCCCGCCGTAGGGCGTGGCCATGCAGGCACGACGCGAGCCGGATACCGCGCCGCTCCATTGGTGGCAGACGCGCTGGTTCGTGATCGCGGCGACGCTGCTGGCGTGCGTGCCCCTCCTGCTGCCCGACATCGCGCCGATCGTCGATTTGCCCGGCCACATGGGGCGCTACCGCGTCCAGCTGGATCGCGGCGCGCATCCGTGGCTGGCGGAATGGTATGATTTCGACTGGTCGCTGATCGGCAACCTCGGCGTCGACCTGCTGATCGAGCCGCTGGCGCCGCTGATCGGGCTGGAACCCGCGGTTAAGCTGATCGTGATGGCGATCCCCGCGCTGACCGTCGCGGGCCTGCTGCTGATCGCGCGGGAGGTGCACGGCCGCATCCCCCCCACCGCCCTGTTCGCGCTCCCGCTCGCCTACGGCTATCCGTTCCAGTTCGGGTTCGTGAACTTCGCGCTGTCGATGGCCTTGGCGCTGTGCCTGTTCGCGCTGTGGCTGAACCTGGCGCGGCGCGGGCGGCTGGCGCTGCGCGCCGCCCTGTTCGTGCCGCTGTCGTGCCTGCTGTGGGTGTGCCACACGTTCGGCTGGGGCGTGCTGGGCGTCCTGGCCTTTTCGAGCGAGATGATCCGCCAGCACGACCTGCGCGGTACGAAGGCGAGCGGGCACTGGATCGAAAGCTGGGTACGCGCCGGCCTGGGCTGCGTCCCGCTGGCCCTGCCCATGGTGCTGATGGTCGCGTGGCGCTCGGGCGCCGACGTGACCGGGCAGACCGCGGACTTCTTCTACTGGCGGACGAAGATCGCGTGGCTGTTGATGAGCCTGCGGGACCGCTGGCTGTGGTTCGACGTCGCCGGAATGGCGGTCCTGTACCTCGTCCTGTTCAAGGCGGTGCGCGATCCCCGGCTCGGCTATTCGCGCCACCTGGGCCTGTCCGCGCTGTTCATCCTGGCGGTCTACATCCTGTTGCCGCGCATCGTGTTCGGCTCGGCCTATGCCGACATGCGGCTGGCGCCCTACCTGCTGGCGTTCGCGATCATCGCGATCCGGCCGCAGCCGGGGGCGACGATCCGCCACGCCGCGATATGGGCGATGCTGGGCCTGGCCTTCTTCCTCGTGCGCATCGGCGCGCAGACCGTCAGCTACGCGCGCTTCGCCGACGATTACCGGCAGGAACTGGCGGCGCTGGACCACGTCCCCGTCGGCGCGCGGCTCATCAGCTTCGTCGGGCACAATTGCCGCAACGACTGGCGCATGTCGCGGCTGGAACATCTGCCCGCGCTCGCGCTGGAACGGCGGCTGGCCTACACCGACGATCAATGGTCGATGGCGGGCGGGCAGCTGATGACCACGCGCTATGCGGCCGCGGGCGGCTTCTCGCACGATCCGACGCAATTGGTGACGGCGCAGCGGTGCCGCGGCGAATGGTGGCGGCCCGTCGATTACGCGCTGGCCCGCTTCCCGCGCGCGGCGTTCGACTATGTGTGGCTGATCCGCCCGCCGACGTACCAGGAGCGCTTCATCCCCGACCTGAAGCCGGTGTGGCGGTCTCCCGACAGCAACTCCGTCCTGTACCGCGTCGACCGCTCGATCCCGCCGGTGGAGGCGACCGACGAGGAACTGGGCATCCCCGCCTATATCGTCGAATTCATCCGCCGCCGCCGCGAGGCACTGATCCGCGCGGGCGTCATCACGAACTGACCCTCCTGAACGGCGTCATCTGCGCCAGCACCGCCTGATCCTGCTCCACCGCCTCGCGCTCGCGCTGGAGGAACCCCGCCACCGCGCGGCGGAAATTGGGGTCGGGGATGAAATGCGCCGACCATGTCGGCACCGGGGCATAGCCGCGCGCCAATTTGTGCTCCCCCTGCGCCCCCGCCTCCACCCGCGCCAGACCGCGCGCGATCGCGGCGTCGATCGCCTGGTAATAGCACAGCTCGAAATGCAGGAACGGCACCTCCTCGGTACAGCCCCAGTAGCGCCCGTACAGCGCGTCGCCCCCGATCAGGTTCAGCGCGCCCGCCACCGGCCGCCCGTCGCGCTCGGCAAGGATCAGCAGCACGCGATCCCCCAGCGCCTCGCCCAGCATCGGGAAGAACGCGCGCGTCAGGTACGGCTGCCCCCATTTGCGCGCCCCGGTATCCTGATAGAATGCCCAGAACGCCGCCCATTCGCGCGCGCCGATCTCAGCCCCCGCCAGGTGCCGGATCGTCAGGCCCTCGACCGCCGCGGCGCGCTCCTTGCGGATCGCCTTGCGCTTGCGGCTCGACAGGTCGGCCAGGAAATCCTCGAACCCGGCATAGCCGCGATTGGCCCAGTGGAACTGCGTCCCCTCGCGCACCAGCCACCCCGCCGCCTCGAACGCGGGCAGCTGCGCCTCCTCCACGAAGGTCGCATGCGCGCTCGACAGGCCGTGCCGCTCCACCACCGCTTCCAGCGCGGCGAGCAGCGACGGCGCGGCGGCGGGATCGCGCAGCAGCAGCCGCGGGCCGGGAACGGGGGTGAAGGGCGCCGCGATCTGCAACTTGGGATAATAGGCACCCCCCGCCCGCTCCCACGCATCGGCCCAGCCGTGGTCGAACACATATTCGCCCTGGCTGTGCGACTTGGCATAGGCGGGGGCGACCGCCGCGGGCCTGCCGTCCGCGCCGTCGACCACGACGGGCACCGGCTGCCACCCGCTCCGCCCCCCGACGCCCCCCGACGCCTCCAGCGCCGACAGGAAGGCGTGCCCGACGAACGGGTTGCCCGCCCCGGCGCAGGCGTCCCAGTCGGCGGCGGGGATGCTGGCGACGCCATCGGCGATACGCGCGGTGAGTGGTGTCATCGCGCCTTATGTAGGATGCGCGCGCCCATGCGTCAGCCCTTGCGGCTGGCCTCGAACAGGAACCACGCGCGTTCCTCCGCCTGGTCGGTCCATTCGTCGACGATGCCGCTGGTGGCATTGTCCTTCGCCTCGTCCGCGGCGTCCTTCACCTCGCGGAACCGCTCCACCAGCTTCAGGTTGTCGTCGCGCAGTTCGGACAGCATGTCCTCGGGCGAGACGAAGTCGCGGTCGTTGTCGACGATCGACTGGCGCCGCGTGATGTCGCCGATCGAGCGCAGCGTGGTGTTGCCGGTCTTGCGCACCCGCTCCGCGATGGCATCGGTCACGCCCAGGATCTGCGCCGCCTGGTCGTCCATCAACAGGTGATAGTCGCGGAAATGCGGCCCGGACACGTGCCAGTGGAAATTCTTCGTCTTCAGGTACAGCGCGAAACAGTCCGCCAGCGAAGCGTTCAGCGCGTCGGCGACGCTGCGCGTGTCGTTGCGGGCGAGATCGGTCGGGGTCTTCAGCGCGGGATTGATGTCGGCCACGGGTTCGGCTCCGTCGAATGATAACGGCCGCATAACGATCCCCGCACGGAATCGCTCCCGCCCCATCGCTCCCGCTCCGGCCGCGCCGGATCAGATCAGCCGTACCGCCGACAGGCCCATGACGACGCCCGCCAGCGTCAGCACGATTCCCGCGCCGATCCGGACTCCACGCAGCGGCAGCGCCAGCCACGCACGCTCCCCCATCGTGGCCGCCGCCGCGCCGACCAGCGCCGCGCCCAGCGTCGCTCCCACCGCCGCCGCCCATGGCAGGTCCGTCCGCGCCGCCAGCGCGGCGACGACGAACTGCATCCGGTCGCCGAACGCCATGATGAACAGGCCCAGGAACGCGGTGACCGGCCCCGGCAACCGCCACCGCGCCAGCGTCTCGGGCCGCGCGACGCGCCATCCGGTACCCAGCCCCGCCAATACCAGCGCAAGCGCCAGCAGCAGCAGTTTCGCCTCCGGCGTCAGGAACGCGGCGACCGTCAGCCCCGCGACCACCCCGATCGCGTAATTGGCCGCGAGCGCGAGGACCAGCGCCACGATCGTCGTCGCCCGCCCCAGCCGATCGGCCAGGATCGCGGCGAGCCACGGCGTCCGGTCCGACGCCTGCGTGATCGCGCCGAGCACCAGCGCGGCCATCAGCGCGTCCATGATGTCAGGCGGCGAACCGCACCGAACAGGCCGCGGCGAAGGCGGCGGACGCGGCCTCGTCCTGCCGTTCGCACGCCACCGCCTCCTGCAACATCGCCAGCCAGCCGTGGACCAGCGCGCCATGCTCGCCCCGCGCCAGCGCGCCTTCCAGCATGTGCGCGACCTTCACCGCGGGCAGCATCCGGTGCGCCGACGCGATCGCGCGGATGCGATCGACCTCCACCGCGACGCCGCGCGGGCCCCCGCGCCACTCGATCGCGCCGATCCGCCGCACCAGGTCCGCCTTCACCTCCGTCGTACCGATCATGGCGCATCCTCCTGCCGTGACCCTGCGCCGCGGCGGGTAAAGGCGGGGTAAAGCTTGACTCGCGGCGACGCGTACGCCATGCGCCCGGCCCTGTGTGGCGGCGGGGAAACCCTCGTCGCCCTTTCGTTTTCACCTGTCAGGAATTGGTCATGGCAAAGCCGACCACGGTAAAGATCAAGCTCGTCAGCTCCGCGGACACCGGCTTCTTCTACGTCACGAAGAAGAACCCGCGGACGAAGACCGAGAAGCTGAGCTTCAGCAAGTACGATCCCGTCGTGCGCAAGCACGTCGAGTTCAAGGAAGCGAAGATCAAGTGATCCAACGAGTCGCGTAGCGACCGTTGGATCATCCCGGCGAAGGCCGGGATCCAGAATTCAAGGGCGCGTAGCGACCGTTGGATCATCCCAGCGAAGGCCGGGATCCAGGATTCAAGGGCGCGTAGCGACCGTCGGGTCATCCCGGCGAAGGCCGGGATCGAGAGCCGCGGGCGGCAACGCCTCGCGGCTTTTGCCGTTTCGATCCGACGCCCTGCCCTCACCCTTCCGCGGCTTCGCCGCTCCCTCCCTCTCCCAACGGGAGAGGGAAGGGGCCCGCCGCCGAAGGCGGTGGGAAGGGTGAGGGCGGCCCGTTGGCTCGCTCCCGTCCGCCACGAACGGACAGCCCCAACCCTATACCAGCGCCCCCACCGCTTGGATGAATCGCGCCAGGCTGATCGGCTTGGACACATAGGCGTCCGCCCCCGCGGCGCGGATGCGGTCCTCGTCCTCGCGGCCGGCATAGGCGGTCACAGCCATGATCGGGATCCGGCGCAGGCTCTCGTCCGCCTTGATCTCCAGGATCAGTTCGTAGCCGGTGACGTGCGGCATCTGGATGTCCATCACGATCAGGTCGGGTTGCAACGCCCGCGCGCGCGCCACCGCCTCGCGCCCGTCCCGGACCGGCTCGGCGGAAAAGTCGTGCGCGCGGAGCAGGTCGCAGAAAAGCTTCAGGTTCAGTTCGTTGTCCTCGACAACGAGCACCCTTTTTGCCACCCGCCTGTGCTCCCGTTGCCGTGCGAAGATGAATACGCCATGCGAACCGCCAGCACAAACGAAGAAGCCGCCGAAACCACGGGCTTACGGGCGGTCGCCTGGATCATCGGCGACGACGACCGGGCGGGGCGCCTGCTCGCGCTGACCGGGCTCGACGCCGACGCGCTGCGCGACGGGCTGGGCGACCGCACGGTCCTGGCCGCGGTGCTGGCGTTCCTGGAATCGCACGAGCCCGATCTGCTCGCCTGCGCCGCCGCGCTGGAAACGTCCCCGGAAACCCTCGTCCGCGCCCGCGCCGCGCTGGAAGGATCGTCATGACCCGCCCGCTGCTCATCTCCGACTGCGACGAGGTGCTGCTGCACATGGTGCGCCATTTCGCCGACTGGCTGGGCGAGGCGCACGAGGTCGATTTCACCATCGGCACGTGGGAACTGGCACAATCGATGAAGCGTCGCGGCGACGGCGCGCCGCTGTCCCGCGAGGAGATGTTCGGCTTCCTCGGCGGCTTCTTCCCCGCGGAAATGGCGCGGCAGACGCTGGTGCCCGGCGCGAAGGAAGCGCTCGCGCGGCTGGCGGAGGTCGCGGACATCGTGATCCTGACCAACCTGGAGGATCATTGCCGCACCCACCGCATCGACCAGCTCGCCGCCTTCGGGATCGACCATCGCGTCGAATGCAACCAGGGCGGAAAGGGCGCGCCGGTGGCGCGGCTGGTGGCGGAGTTCGCGCCGTCGGTGACGGTGTTCGTCGACGACCTGCCGCATCATCATCAATCGGTGGCGGAGCATGCGCCGGGCGTATGGCGGCTGCACATGGTCAGCGAGCCGCAACTGTCCCCCGGCGTCCCGACCTCGCCCGCCGCCCATGCGCGGATCGACGACTGGGCCGATGCGGCGGACTGGATCGCGACGCGCTTCGAGGCGGGCCGCGCCGCCGCCTGACGCCGGCGCGGTGACGGGGTCCACGCGAAGACGCGAAGGATGATCGGTTCGCGCCGGGACGCGGAGGTTCAAAGGCATCACGCCTGCGGCGCCGTGGCGAACCACCACGGCGGGATCGGGAACGGACCGGTTCCCGCACGCGCGCACCCTTCTGCGCCTCTACGCAAACCCGATCTTCATCGGACCTTCGCGCCGTCGAAAATCAAGGCACCACGACGCCCCCCTCCCCCCGACCGAGGCGCCGCGCTGTCCTACATCGCGCGCGGAGCGTACAATCGCCCCATGCCCGCCCCCGCCCCGACCCGCCCCGTCGCCGCATATTCGTCACGGACTAGGTCGGCGGGGAGTCCGCACCACCGACGTGGCGTGAACTTCGTCAACTTCCGCACGTCCCGCCCGTGCCCGGAGGCACCGCACCATGATTCGCGCGAAGACGCGAAGGCGTCCCGCCTGTCGCGACATGGCCCGAACGACCACGACCGGCTCGGGAATGCGACGCCCCCCGCAAGCGCACCCCCTCCGCGCCTCCGCGCCTCCGCGCGAACCGATCTTCTTCCTTCGCGCCTTCGCGCCTTCGCGAGAATCAACGCCCCCATCGAACCGCCCGTCGCCACGCAACCTTCACGGCGGACGCCGCCGAGGAATCTGCGACGCGGGTGTGGCGTGAACTTTGTGAACTTCCGCGCGTGCCGTCAGTGTCACGACAAGGTTCGCGCGAAGACGCAAAGACGCGAAGAGTGGTTGATGCGCGCAGAGGCGCAGAGGACGCGGAGGCGTCCCGCCCGTCGCGCCGTTGCCCACAACGCGACACCGGGATCGGTACGATATCATTCCCGCAACCGCAGCGCCTCCGCGCCTCCGCGCGAACCCGACCTTCTTCGCCGTCGCGCGAATCGATTCCGCCCCGCACCGCGCGCAAGACAGACGGACCGACCGCAATAGGTGCGTATCGACTCAACATTCGCAACATTCGCGCCCGGCCGTGCCCTTGACCCCCGCGCCGCGCGCCAGCAGGAGGCCCGCATGACCGACCGCATCGACCGCACGCTCGCCGACCTCGGCCTCGCCCTCCCGCAGGCCGCGGCCCCCGTCGCCTCCTACGTCCCCGTGGTGGAGGCCGGCGGCCTGCTCCACGTGTCCGGACAGCTGCCGTTCCGCGACGGAAAGGTCGTCACCGGCCGCCTCGGCGACGGCACCAGCCTTGAGGACGGGCAGGAAGCGGCGAAGCTGTGCGCGCTGATGGTCGTGGCGCAGATCAAGGCGCATCTGGGCAATCTCGGCCGCGTGGTGCGCGTCGTGAAGCTGGGCGTGTTCGTGAATTCCACCGCCGACTTCACCGACCAGCCGAAGGTGGCGAACGGCGCGTCGGACCTGATGGTCGCGCTGTTCGGCGACGCGGGCAAGCACGCCCGCGCCGCAGTCGGCGTCGCTGCGCTGCCGCTCGGCGCCGCGGTGGAGGTCGACGCGATCGTGGAGGTCGGCGCGGCGCTGTAGGGGCTGACGGCCGCGGCAATAATTGGGCTCCCGCGAAAGCGGGAGCCCAGAGCCGCGCGAACCGTGCGCCGTTGTCCTTCCACAACCCTGGGTTCCCGCCTGCGCGGGAACACAAGGCGCCGGGGATCGGAGACACGGCACCCCCACCCGCCCTCGCGCGTTCGCCCGTCATGCACGCCTTCGCCGCGCTCCTCGATGCCCTCATCTACACGCGGTCGCGCAATGCGAAGCTGAAGCTGATCGGCGATTACCTCCGCGCCACACCCGATCCCGATCGCGGCTGGGCGATGGCGGCGCTGACCGGCGACCTGGACCTGCCCGCGATCAAGCCCGCGCTGATCCGCACGCTGATCGAGGAGCGGACCGACCCCGTGCTCTTCCGCATGAGCCGCGATTACGTCGGCGACACCGCGGAAACGGTGTCGCTGCTCTGGCCCGAGCCCGAAGTGCCGGTGACGACCCCGCCGCTGACCGTCGCGGCCGTGGTGGACCGGCTGATGCACCTGTCCCGCGCCGACGCCCCCGCGGTGCTGGCGGGAATGCTCGACGCCTCGGACGCGGAGGAGCGGTTCGCGCTGCTCAAGATGGCGACCGGCGCGTTGCGCGTCGGCGTGTCGGCGCGGCTGGCGAAACAGGCACTGGCCGACGCCTTCGGCCTCGATGTCGACGCGGTGGAGGAGGTGTGGCACGGCCTCGACGCGCCCTATCCCACCCTCTTCGCCTGGGCGGAGGGGACGGGGGAGCAGCCCACGCCCGCCGACGTCCCCGTCTTCCGCCCCTTCATGCTGGCGCATCCGCTGGACGACCTGCGCGTCGACCTCGCCGATTACGTCGCGGAATGGAAATGGGACGGCATCCGCGTCCAGATCGTCCACGTCGTGAACGCCGAAGGAATTGGCGAGACCCGCCTCTACAGCCGCACCGGCGACGACGTCACCCGCGCCTTCCCCGACGTCGCCGCCGCCTTCTCGACCCCCGGCGTGCTCGACGGCGAACTGATGGTGAAGGGCGATGTGCAGGGCGGAGAAGCCGCCAGCTTCAACGCGCTCCAGCAACGGCTGGGGCGCAAGGTCGTGTCGGCGAAGATGCTGGCCGAAGCCCCCGCCTTCGTCCGCCTGTACGACATATTGTTCGACGGCACGGATGATCTGCGCGCCCTGCCCTGGAGCGACCGCCGCGCCCGGCTGGAGGCGTTCGCCCCGCGCCTCGACCCCGATCGCTTCGACGTCAGCGCCTTGGTCGAGGCACCCGACTTCACCGCGCTGGAGGGGATCCGCGCCGGCGCCCGCGACGCCGCGATCGAGGGGATGATGCTGAAACGCCGCGACAGCCCCTATGTCGCCGGGCGCCGCACTGGGCTGTGGTACAAATGGAAGCGCGACCCGCTGACCGCCGATTGCGTGATGATGTACGCGCAGCGCGGCAGCGGCCGGCGGTCAAGCTGGTACAGCGACTATACCTTCGGCTGCTGGACCGACGCGCCGGAAGAGGGGGGCGAACTGCTCCCCGTCGGCAAGGCGTATCAGGGGATCAGCGATCAGGAGATCGCGCAGCTCGACAAATTCGTACGCCAGAACACGCTGAACCGCTTCGGTCCGGTGCGCGAGGTGGAAAAGGCGCTGGTGCTGGAGATCGCGTTCGATTCGATCCACGAATCGAAACGCCACAAATCCGGCCTCGCGATGCGCTTCCCCCGGATCGTGCGGATCCGGACCGACAAGCCCGCGGTGGAGGCGGACACCCTAGCGGCGCTGCGGGCGTTGATGACATGAGGCGTCGACTGGGCGGCGCCGCCGGAACGATGCCGCCTACCCGCCCCGCCAGCGCCGCGCTGGTGGGCGTTCCGCACGCCGTATAATGCGGCGGGGATGAGCGACTGGACCCTCGCCGCCGGCCTGATGATCGCGTCGGGATCGATCCACGCCATCGTCAACGGCATCGTCAAGAGCGGGCGCAGCAAGATGGCGGCCCGCGCCGCGACCGACGGGACCAGCGCGCTGCTGCTGCTGCCCGCGACCGTGCTGGTGCCGTGGCCGACCGGCGCCGTCGGCTGGCTCGCGGCCAGCGCGGCGATCCACGGCCTGTACCTGATCGCGCTGGTGAAGGCATACGAGCGCGCCGACTTCTCCGCCGCCTATCCCGTCCTGCGCGGCGTCGCACCGCTGCTGACCGCGCTGGTGACGCTGGCGTGGCTGGGCGAACGCGCGACCACGGCGCAGATCGCGGGCATCGCGCTTCTGGGCGGCGGGATGGTGGGCCTCGCGATCGGGCGCCACCTGGACCGCGCCGCGCTCGGCTGGGCGGTGCTGACCGGGCGCTGCACCGCCGCCTATACCGTCATCGACGCGCAGGGCGTGCGGGCGGCCCCGTCGGTGGCAAGCTATATCGTCTGGTGCTTCGTCGTCATGGGGGTTGTTGTCGTGGCGCAGTTCGCGACGATGACCCGCGGGCGGGTATTCGCGGACATGCGCGCGCAATGGCGCCCCGCCGCGGTGGCGGGCGCGCTATCGATCGTCACCTACGGCATGGCGCTCTACGCCTTCTCGCTCGGCCCCACCGCTCCGCTGGCCGCGCTGCGCGAGACGGGCATGGTCACCGCGCTGCTGATCGGCGTCGTCTTCCTCGGCGAACGCGTGACGCGGCGGCGTGCGGCGGCGGTGGGGGCGATCCTGATCGGCGCGGCCTTGATCCTGTCGCGATAGGCGGGTCGGGCGTTACCAGCCCTCCAGCACCCGCACCTCCGCGATCAGGTCCTTGCGGCTCAGCTTCCCGATCATCGTCTTGGGCATCGCGTCGCGTACGGTCACCGCATCGACGCGTTCGTGCTTGCCGACCTGCGGGTTGACCCAGTCGCGCAGCGCGTCGCCCGTCACCGGCACCGCCTCAGGCTCCAGCGTCACGTACGCGCGCACGCGTTCGCCCGAATAGGCATCGGGCACACCGATCACCAGCGCCTCGCGCACCGCGGGATGCCGGTGCAGCACGGTCTCGATCCGGCTGGGAAAGACCTTGAACCCGCCGACGGCGATCATGTCCTTCAGCCGGTCGACGATCGCGACGAAGCCGTCCGCGTCGATCGTGCCGACGTCCCCGGTCCGCAGCCATCCGTCCGCGAACGTGTCCGCATCCGCGTCGGGCCGGTTCCAATATCCCGCCATGACCTGCGGCCCCTTCGCCACGATCTCACCGGGGCCGCCCGCGGGCGCCGGTTTCGTCGGGTCCTCCTTGTCCACCAGCCGCAATCGCGTGCCGGGCAGCGGCTGGCCGATCGTTCCCGGCTTCTGCACCCCCTCGTACGGATTGACGGTCAGCACGCCCGTGCTTTCCGACAGGCCATAGCCTTCGACCAGCGTCGCGTGCGTCGCCTCTTCCCACCGCGCCTTCAGGTCGGCGTTCAGCGCCGCGCCGCCGGAAATGCAGATGCGCAGGCCCGAAAAGTCGGTCTTCGCCATCCCGGGATGGTCCAGCAGCGCCTGGTACATCGTCGGCACGCCGGGAAGGGCGGTCGCCTTCGTCCGGTGCAGCGCGGCCAGCGCCGCCCCCGCCTCGAACCGCGGCAGCATCACGATCTCCCCCCCGGTCGCGATCGTGCGATTCATGACGCAGGTGTTGGCGAAGACGTGGAACAGCGGCAACGCGCCCAGGATGCGGTCGGGCAGGTCGGGATGCGGGTCCAGCGACGCCACCTGCCGCGCATTGGCCGCGACGTTGGCGTGCGTCAGTACCGCGCCCTTCGGCGTACCCGTCGTGCCCCCGGTATATTGGATCAGCGCCACGTCGCGCGCGGGATCGATGATCGCGGCGGGCAGCGCGCCGTCGTTCGCGATCAAGGCGGAAAAGGCGGTGACGCGCGCGTCGTCGGGCCGCGCCGCGACCTCCCTGCCCTTGAACAGGCGATAGAACAGCGACTTGCCCGCGGGCAATGCGCCCGCGACCGAGCCGACGATCACGCGCTCCAGCGAACTCTTCGCCAGTACCGCCAGCGCGTTCGGCAGCAGCGCGGTGGCGGACAGCGTGAACAGGACGCGCGTGCCCGAATCCTCTACCTGGTGCACCAGTTCGTCGACCGAATAGAGCGGGGAGAAATTCACGACCGTCGCGCCCAGCCGCAGCGCGCCGTGATAGGCGGCCAGGTAATGCGGCACGTTGGGCAGGAACAGCCCGATCCGGTCGCCCTTCCCATATCCCATCGCCGCCAGCCCGGTCGCGACGCGCCGCGCGCCGTCCGCGACCTCGGCATAGGAATATCGCCGCGCCATGAAGTCGATCAGCGCCCGCGCGCCGAACCGCGCGACCGAATCGTCGAACAGCGCGACCATCGATTCGGGTGGGAAGGCCGTTTCCCACGGCACGGGGTGGCGGTAGCCGTGGAGCCAGTCGGGATCGGTCATTGACACGGCTGTAAGCACGGCGTCGCCGCCGTCAACGCCGCCGCGGTCAGTGGATCAGGCGGTCCGCCGCATAGACCGCCGCCGCGGCCATCGCGTCCAGCGGCGGGGCGAGCTGCGCCTCGACCTGCGGGCCCCGGTCGGTATCGAACCCGATCGACAGCGTTCCGAAGGTCGGCCGATCGTGGTTCGCCACGACGAGCAGCGCGAACGCGGCGATCACGGCGGCGATGCGGCGGCGGCGGTAATTCGGCTGCTGGTCCATGGGACGCTGCATAAACCATGTCGCGCGATCGATACAATCGCCCACGCGGCGCTCAGGCGGCGCTCAGGCGGCAAGGCCCGGGGGCGCATGGCGCACGCGGTCGCGCCCCGCCTGTTTGGCGGCGAGCAGCGCCTGGTCGGCGCGCCGGTACAGCCGGCTCCAGTCCGCCTCCGTTACGATCGATCCCGCCTCGCTGCCCAGCGACGCCGTGACCGTCAGGTCGTAGGGCATCCGCGCCGCACGCACCGCGGTCAGCACGCTGTCGGCCAGTCCGGCGTGGTCGTCGCGGGCCAGGATCGCGAATTCCTCCCCCCCGATCCGCGCCACCAACGCGTCCGCCGGCGCCGCCTGTTCCAGCGCGCGGGCGAAGCGTCGCAGGACCTCGTCGCCCCGGTCGTGTCCCAGCGTGTCGTTGACGCGCTTGAAATGGTCGATGTCCGCCAGCACGAGCCGCCGCCGTTCCGGCTCGCCGATCGCCTCGCGCAGGAAGGCGCGCCGGTTGAGCAGCCCGGTCAGCGGATCGGTATCGGCCAGCGCACGCGCCGCCGCCTCCCCCGCGATCGCCGCATCGCGCTCGCCCATCAGCAGGCGGATGCGGTAGCTGATCGCGATCCCCGACAGCAACGCCTCCACCGTCATCGAGGCCAGCGTGGAATTGTCCAGCAGGAAGCTGAAGCGCACGAGGTGGAATTGCGCCGCCACGCGCATCGCCGCCAGCGCGATCGGCGCGGCCCATGCGATCCCGAACAGCCACAATTGATTGCTGCGCATCCGCCATGCGCGCCACAGCACGGCCACCGCGAAGATCGTCAGCGCCAGGAACGCGGCGCCGTAGATCTGGTCGAGCGCGAGTGCGTGCCACGGTGCCAGCGACGCGAACGCGACCGCACTGGCCAGCAACGTGCCGCTGACGATCCGCGCGGCGCGGCCCAGCACGCCGGCGAAGACGCGATCCTCGAAGAATCGCCGCGCGAACGCGACCGCCAGCACGCCGGCGAGCGCCAGCAGCAGGTAGTTCACGCGGATGCGATCGGTGTTGGCCATGCCGGTCCACCAGCCCAGCACCCCCGACGACGACGCGGCATAGCCGACCAGCGCGGCCAGCATCGCGCAATACGCCAGTTGGAAACGGTGCCGCAGCACCGCCCACAGCGCCAGGTTGTAGACGAACAACGCCAGGCACAATCCCGCGAACCCCGCGTACAGCGTGCCCAGCAGCAGGTTCGACCTGACGCTGTCGTCCGGGGTCGCCAGTCGCGGCTGCGCGACGATCCCGCGCGTGTTCGCGGCACCCTCGATCCGCCACAGCAGCGCGGTGGCACGCACCCCGCGCACGGGGACGGGCAGTTCCAGCACCGCACCGATCTGCAACGCCGCCGTCGCGTCGCGGTCGTCCATCGTCCGGGCCGTCATCGCGCCGTCGGCATAGGCGACGTACAGGGTCGCGCGCTCCTGCCACAGGCTCGCGCTGCGGATCGTGCGCGGCGACCGTCCCGCCTCCGTCGGCAGCCCGGTCGCCCGTACCCAGTAATCGCCCGGCCCCATCCGGTGCTGCGGCGTGGTGCAATCGTACCGACCGCGCGCCGTCAGCATCGCCGCGACATTGTCCCCGTCCGTCGCGCGCGCGACGCAGATCGCGACCGGCACGCCGATATCGGCGTTCTGCGCCGCCGCCGGCCGCGCCGCAAGCAGCGCGAGCAGGAGCAGAAGGCCGTTCAGGAAGCGGGCGATCCCCATGCGACCGGGGTAGCGGCGGGGAAGCGAAGATATGGTAAAGGCGCCGCCCGCCTGCCGCGGACGACGCCTTTACGGGTAATTACATCGCGATACGGACGGCTACGCCTTCACCGTCGCGGCGCGCCCACCCTTCTTCTTCCCCGGCTTCTTCGGCGCCGATCCCTCGATCGTGAAGGACAGGGCGTTGTCCTTCAGCTTCACGGTCACCTCGCCGCCATGGACCAGCTTCCCGAACAACAGCTCCTCGGCCAGCGGCTGCTTGATCTTCTCCTGGATCAGGCGGCCCATCGGGCGCGCGCCGTACATCTTGTCATAGCCCTTGTCGGTCAGCCACTTCTTCGATTCGTCGTCCAGCTTGATGTGGACGTCGCGGTCGGCGAGCTGGAGTTCGAGCTGGAGGATGAACTTGTCCACCACCCGCGCGACGACCTCGGGCGGCAGGTAACCGAACGGCACGATCGCATCCAGCCGGTTGCGGAATTCCGGCGTGAACATCTTCTGCACCGCCTGCTCGTCCTCGCCCTCGCGCGTCAGGTTGCCGAAGCCCAAAGTCTCGCGCGCCATGTCGCTCGCGCCCGCATTGGTCGTCATGATGAGGATGACGTTGCGGAAATCCACCGACTTTCCGTGCTGGTCGGTCAGGCGGCCGTTGTCCATCACCTGCAACAGGATGTTGAACAGGTCGGGATGCGCCTTCTCGATCTCGTCCAGCAGCAGCACGCAATGCGGATTCTGGTCGACCGCATCGGTCAGCAGGCCGCCCTGGTCGAACCCGACATAGCCCGGAGGCGCGCCGATCAGCCGGCTGACCGAATGCCGCTCCATATATTCGGACATGTCGAACCGCTGGAGCGGGATGCCCATGATCGCGGACAATTGCTTGGCCACCTCGGTCTTGCCGACGCCGGTCGGGCCGGTGAACAGATAGTTGCCGATCGGCTTTTCCGGATCGCGCAGGCCCGCGCGCGACAGCTTGATCGCGGACGCAAGGTTCTCGATCGCCTTGTTCTGCCCGAACACCACGCGCTTCAGGTCGGTCTCCAGATGCTCCAGCACCTTCTTGTCGTCGGTGCTGACCGATTTCGGCGGGATCCGCGCCATCGTGGCGATGACCTGCTCGATCTCCTTCGCGGTGATCGTCTTCTTCCGCTTCGATGGCGGCACCAGCATCTGCATCGCGCCAACTTCGTCGATCACGTCGATCGCCTTGTCGGGCAGCTTGCGGTCGTTGATGTAGCGCGCCGACAGCTCCACCGCGCTCTTGATCGCGTCGGGCGTGTACTTGACCTTGTGATGGTCCTCGAACGCGCTGCGCAGGCCCGCCAGGATCTTGATCGTGTCCTCGATCGTCGGCTCGTTCACGTCGATCTTCTGGAACCGGCGCAGGAGGGCGCGGTCCTTTTCGAAATGATTGCGGAATTCCTTGTACGTCGTCGACCCGATACAGCGGATCGTGCCGCCCGACAGCGCGGGCTTCAGCAGATTGGACGCATCCATCGCCCCGCCGCTGGTCGCGCCCGCGCCGATGACGGTGTGGATTTCATCGATGAACAATACCGCGTCGGGCAGCTTTTCCAGTTCGTTGACGACCGCCTTCAGCCGCTCCTCGAAATCGCCGCGATAGCGCGTGCCCGCCAGCAGCGCGCCCATGTCCAGCGAGTAGATGACCGCGGGCTTCAGCACGTCGGGCACGTCGCCCTCGACGATCTTGCGCGCCAGCCCTTCCGCGATCGCGGTCTTCCCCACGCCGGGATCGCCGACGTACAGCGGGTTGTTCTTGCTGCGCCGGCACAGGATCTGCACCGTCCGGTCGACCTCCGCCATCCGCCCGATCAGCGGATCGACCTTCCCGATCTTCGCCTTCTCGTTCAGGTCGACGGTGAATTGCTTCAGCGCGCTCTCGCCCTTTTTCCCGTCCGTCGGCTTGTCCTTCTTCTCTTCCTCGGCGGCGCCCTTCACGCTGGTCGCCTCGGGGGTGGCGTTGCCCTTGCCGACGCCGTGCGAGATGAAGCTGACCGCGTCGAGGCGGCTCATGTCCTGCTGTTGCAGGAAATAGACGGCGTAGCTCTCGCGCTCGCTGAACAACGCGACCAGCACGTTGGCGCCCGTCACCTCGTCGCGGCCCGACGACTGCACGTGCAGGATCGCGCGCTGCACCACGCGCTGGAACCCGCTGGTCGGCTGGGGATCGGTCGTCCCTTCCACCTTCAATGCGCCCAGTTCGGTGTCGAGATAGGTGGCGACGGTCGATTTCAGGTCGCCGACGTCGACGCCGCACGCCGCCATCACCTGCCCGGCATGTTCGTCGTCGACCAAAGCCAGCAGCAGGTGTTCCAGCGTCGCATATTCGTGGCGGCGCGAGGACGCGGCCTCCAGCGCCTTGTGGAGCGTGGCTTCGAGGGCGCTCGCGAAAGAAGGCATTATGATACTCCGATCGGGCCGCGAGGCATGCGCGGCGCCTTTCCAACTATGTCGGAAGTCATGCGCTCCGCATCAAGCGCCGGGATGCGGCACCGGGGGCGATCGTCTCGCCGGTCCGGTGCGCCGGCGGTCACGACTTGAATAGCCGGTCGGCGCTTGCGCGATGGTTAACGGCGCCTTCGATCTTTCGTCGGCACCGCGCGATCTCGCGTTCCAGCGCCGCGACCCGCGCCTCCAGTTCCGCGACCGACAGGCGATCGAGATCCTCCGCCAGCAACGCAGGCAGGGGATCGCCCGATCCGGGGCCGAGAATGTCGTCCAGGTCCACGCGACACAGCGTTGACCCCCGCCGGGCCGAAGTCAATAAGCGCGGGGAGCGACCGCAGGACGATTTGCGGCGAAGGGGCGATGACACGAATGACCGACCTGCCGAACACGATGCTGGCGATCGATCCCGAGGCGCCCGGCGGGCCGGAGGTGCTGGTGCCCCGCGGGATCCCGGTGCCCGTGCCCGGCATGGGCGAGGTGCTGGTCCGCGTCGCCGCCGCGGGGGTCAACCGCCCCGACGTGCTCCAGCGCCGCGGCATGTACCCGCCCCCGCCCGGTGCGCCGAAGACGCTGGGCCTGGAACTGGCGGGCGAGGTGATCGCGCTGGGCGACGGGGCGGAACCTGCGCTGCTGGGACAGACCGTGTGCGCGCTCGTGGGCGGCGGCGGCTATGCCGAATATGCGGTCGTGCCCGCCGACCAGTGCCTGCCCGTGCCCGAGGCCTTGTCCGCGGTCGAGGCCGCGGCACTGCCCGAGACGCTGTACACCGTGTGGACCAATCTGTTCGAACGCGGCTACGCGACGGAGGGGGACACCGTCCTGGTCCATGGCGGCACCAGCGGGATCGGGACGATGGCGATCGCGCTCGCCAAGCTGTTCGGCCTGACGATCGTCGTCACCGCGGGCTCGGACGAGAAGGTCGCGGCGGCGACGGCGCTCGGCGCGCATCACGCGATCAACTACCGGACGGAGGATTTCGTCGCGCGGGTGAAGGACATCACCGGCGGGGCGGGCTGCGCCGTGGTGCTGGACATGGTCGGCGGCGACTATGTCCCGCGCAACCTGCAATGCCTGGCCGAAGACGGGCGGCACGTGTCGATCGCGGTGCAAGGCGGCGCGAGCGCCACGATCCCGATTTTCGACGTGATGCGCCGCCGCCTGACGCTGACCGGCTCCACGCTGCGCGCCCGCGATGCGGGGTTCAAGGCGCTGGTGACCGACGAGATCGCACGCACGGTGTGGCCGCATGTCGAGGCCGGCCGCCTGAAGCCAGCGATCGACCGAACGTTTCCGCTGGCGGAGGCGGCGGAGGCGCACCGCCGCATGGAGGCGGGGGATCACGTGGGGAAGATCGTGCTGACGATGGGCTGACCGGACGGCGCATGGCCGTCCGGTCGTCGTTCCCCTCGGTCCGCCGGATCAGTTGCCCGGAATATATCCGAAGGTCGGGCTGGTGACGGGGGTGAACCCCTGCTGATCGCCGAATACCTTGGCAAGCGTGTTGGTGAAACGCTCGGTACGCCCGAACCAGCCGCCGGTGTTCGCGAACCACTTAGTCTCGTTCGGCTGCGGAACCGTTTCCCGGAACGTCGTATAGGCGTCATCATAGTGGGTTTGCGACGCACTGGTCATATGCATCACCTCGTGCATGATGATGAAGTTCATGCCGGCGTTGTTCTGGTAGTTTGGGTCAGCATACGAATCTGCCCCTTCAAACGCCGCGAAATAAAGAGAGTCGACCAGCTTGCCGTCGATTAACTGAACTGAACCGTCACGGTTCTGGCCGAATGGCTGATCGGTCACGAAGAATCTGATGAGGCCCCACAATCGCTTGATTTCGGCCCCAGTCACTTTCTCACCCGAATTGAGCGTATATTCCTTCGTGGCGCTGAGCGCCCGGATGATGGGGGTCAGGATAGCCACCGTCTTCGCCACATTGTCCATCGCGGCTTTTAGTCGCGTGGCGTTGGCCGGATCACTGGCGCGTCCGACCACGATGATGTCGCCCTCTTCCACGCGTTCGGGAGTGCCCGTCTTGCCGATGTTCCGCTCAGTGGACTTATAGCCGTAAAGGCCGCGCCCGTACGAAACAAACACCCCCGGATTGGTTGGCCGCAGCTTGCCCACCACGATGATATCGTCGTCCGCCATCTATGTTCTCCGGTTATCGCCCCGACTCGAGGCGATGAGAACATAAAGGGATCAAGCGCATGTAGGACAGTCGCAAGATCTATCGGACACGGTGTCTACTTGGCATGCGGCATGGTTTCGATATCGTTCAACATCTGCTGAGACCGCAAAGTGAACGATCGCTGCTCATACTTATTCCGACTTACGGCGATGAGCGCAGTCACCTTACGGCGACCTGCCTTCGCCACCTCGCATCTGACGTAGCGGGAAGCCCCGAGATCGACTCTCACCGAAAGTCGGGTCTTGCCGCTCACCAGCAGATAGCGACCCGGCGACACTGCCCATCTGGCCCACCTTCCCGCCTGGAGATCGACAAGCCGCGTGTCACCATAGGAAACAGGACAGGTCGATCTGCCAATTCCAGGATCGGCTGCGCGAAAGAGCACGATCTCGCCACGGCCGGGTGGAATTGGCGGCACCGGGGGGTAGGGCGTACCCGGCGGCGGGGGGGTCGACGATTGAGCCGCGAGAAGAAGGGCCGCAATGACGGTATCCAACATGCGAATGGCTCCCGGATGACGTTGCGGCATTATTGCGCGCCTTACCGGCGAGATAGCAACGCCTCATGCGCGAACCATGCCGCTTTAACGCAAACAGGCCGCGACGCTTCCGCCGCGGCCCGCCTTTACGCCACGAAAGGACGCGCGATCAGTTGCTGTCGCTGTCGTCGTCGTCGCTGCTGGTCAGCACCAGGACCAGCGCGGTCAGCGCGCCCAGGATGCCGATGCTGATGAGCGTGGTCGTCGGCACTTCCGCGCCGATGCGGCTCGCCTTCGTCGCGGGCGTCGCGGCGCGCGCGACCGACAGCGACGCGGCGCGGTTGGCGGGCGCCGCGACGGCGGCGGTCGAGGCGGTGAGCAGCGCGGCGGCGATGCCGGTGGCGATGTACGAACGGATGCGCATGATGATCGATCTCCCTGTCGCGCGCCCTGTTCGCCGCCCGACGTGGCGAGTCAACACGGCGCGGCGTCCCCGCCGCCCTTAAGCAGCCGGATGTTGCAACCATGCGACAGGTCGGATCCGCGACGACGCGAAACCGTCACCGCGCCGTGACGGCGGCGTAACATCGCGCGGGCAGGGACGGTCGGCAGGATCGCCGCCCTCGCGAAAGGCCCGCCAATGACGACCGCCACCGTCACCCGCCTCGCCCCGCCCCGCCGCCGCGCCCGTCCCGAAGCGGTCGTGGAACGGCGGCGCTACCGCACGATCTGGATCAGCGACGTCCACCTGGGCACGCGCGGCTGCGATGCGGAGATGCTGATCGACTTCCTCGACCATGTCGACAGCGACACGATGTATTTAGTCGGCGACATCGTCGATGGCTGGCGGCTGAAGAAGCGGTTCTTCTGGCCCGCCGCGCACAACGACGTCGTCTGGCGATTGATGAAGCGCGCGCGGCGCGGCACGCGGATGGTCTACATCCCCGGCAACCACGACGAGATGTTCCGCCAGTTCGCGGGCCTGGACGTCGGGGGCATCCAGATCCGGCGCAAGGCGATCCACGAAACCGCGGACGGACGCCGCCTGCTGGTCCTGCACGGCGACGAATTCGACGCGATCACGCTGTCGCACCGCTGGCTCGCGCATGTCGGCGACCTCGCCTACACCGTGCTGCTGGCGCTCAACCGCCGCGTCAGCACGGTGCGCCGCCGCCTGGGCCTGCCCTATTGGTCGCTCAGCAAGCATGCCAAGGCGAAGGTGAAGAACGCGGTCGCCTTCATCAGCCGGTTCGAGGAGATCGTCGCCGCCGCCGCGGGCATCCGCGGGGTGGACGGCGTGGTATGCGGCCACATCCACAGCGCGGAGATGCGCGGCATCGGCGGCATCGCTTACTATAACGACGGCGACTGGGTCGAAAGCTGCACCGCGCTGGTCGAGCATCACGACGGACGGATGGAGATCCTGCACTGGGCGGACGAGATCGCGGCGCGCACCGCCCCGCCCGTGGCGATCGCGGCCTGAGGACCGGCACGTGAAGATCGCCATCGTCACCGATGCGTGGACGCCGCAGGTCAACGGCGTGGTCCGCACCCTCCTCGCCACCCGCGCCGCTCTCGTCGCGATGGGACACCGGGTGATGGTCGTCTCGCCCGACCTGTTCCCCAGCGTGCCCTGCCCCACCTATCCCGAAATCCGCCTCGCCCTCGCGCCGCGCGGGGTGGGGCAGCGGCTGGCGGCGTTCGCGCCCGACGCGATCCATCTGTCGACCGAAGGGCCGCTGTGCCTCGCGGCCCGACGCTGGTGCCTCGCCCACGGCCTGCCGTTCACCACCGCCTATCACACGCAATTCCCCGACTATGTCGCCGCGCGCACCCGCGTCAGCCCGGATTTCGTCTGGCGTTACATCCGCTGGTTCCACCGCCCCGCCGCCGCGGTCCTGGTGGCCACCCCCGCGGTGGAGGCGACGCTGCGCGCGCGCGGCATCGCGCAGGTGCGCCGCTGGGGCCGCGGCGTCGATCGGGCGCTGTTCCATCCCGCCGGCATCCGCGACGCGGGCCTGGTCGCGCTGCCCGGCCCGGTCCTGCTGTACGTCGGGCGCGTGGCGGTGGAGAAGAACGTCGTGGCGTTCCTGTCGCTGGACGTGCCCGGGACGAAGGTGGTGGTCGGCGACGGCCCCGCGCGCGACGTGCTGGCGGCGCGATACCCGTCGGCGCTCTTCCTCGGGCAGCGGCGCGGCGAGGACCTCGCCGCCTGCTATCGCGCCGCCGACGCGCTGGTGTTCCCCAGCCTGACCGACACGTTCGGGCTGGTGATGGCGGAGGCGATGGCGTGCGGCACGCCGGTCGCGGCCTATCCCGTCACCGGCCCGGTCGACGTGCTGGCGGGCGGCGGCGGCGTGATGCGGGCCGACCTGCGCGATGCGGTGGCGGGCGCGATGGCGCTGGATCGCGCGGACGTGGCGCGGATCGGCGCGCGGTTCGACTGGGACCGCGCCACGCGGCAGTTCCTCGCCGCACTGGCCCCGCTGCCCGTGCCGCGGCCGATCGCGACGCGCGCCGCCTGACCGCTTGCCCTGCGGCGTCCGGCGCACTAAGTCCGTCGGGTTGAGGCCGCTCCGTGAAGGGGCGGCCCTTTTACGTTTGACGGAGTATCCGCATGGCCCAGCCGCTCATGCCCCACGCCACCGCCTCCTGGATGGTCGATCAGACCGCGCTGTCGTTCGAGCAGATCGCGGAGTTCTGCGGCCTCCACATCCTGGAGGTACAGGCGATCGCGGACGATACCGCCGCGACGAAGCTGACCGGCCGCGATCCCGTCCGCGCGCACGAGGTGACGCAGGATGAGATCGACAAGGCGCAGGCCGACCCCGATTACCGCATGAAGATGACCAAGGGTCCCGAGCAGGTCCGCCGCACGAAGGGCCCGCGCTACACGCCGGTCAGCAAGCGGCAGGACAAGCCCGACGGCATTTCCTGGATCATCCGCAACCATCCGGAGATCACCGACGGGCAGATCTCGCTCCTGATCGGCACCACCCGCACGACCATCGCCGCGATCCGCGACCGCAGCCACTGGAACATCGCGAACATCACGCCGAAGGATCCGGTGACGCTCGGCCTGACGACGCAGCGCGAGCTGGACGCCGCGGTGGCGAAGGCGGCGAAGGCGGCGGGGATCGAGGCGAACCCGACCGACACGCGCCTCGACGGCGACCGCGAGGCATTGATCGCGTCGCTGCGCGCCGAGCGCGAGCAGGCCGCGCGCGATGCCGAACATGCGGGCGACGAGGCCCCGAACCTGCTGCCCGGCGGCATCGTCGACCCCTTCCGCCGCTGAGAATGTGGGCGACGCCTGCGCGGCACGTCATAAACCGGCGTGTCCCCGCGCAGGCGGGGACCCAGGGTCACGCAGGACAACGGCGCGTAGCGTGCGCAACCCTGGACTCCCGCCTTCGCGGGAGAACGGCGGCGCTCGGGACGACCGCGGGGCCAAGTTAAGCCGCTCGCTTCACTTCCCCGTCCCCGCCTGATAGCGTCGCGCGCATGGCGACCCATTACCAGCGCGCGCTGATCGGCGACGAGAGCCTGACGCCGACCAGTTCGGCGGGCCTCACCTTCCCGTTCGGCGATCGCGCGCCGCAACCCGGCGAGCTGCTGACCGTCGCGCCCGGCATCCGCTGGTGGCGCGTGCCGATGTCGGGACCGCTGAAGCACGTCAACGGCCTGATCCTGGATGATGGCGACGGCCTGCTCGCGATCGACACCGGCACCGCCTCGCCGCGGTCGACCGAGGCGTGGAACGCGATCCTCGACGGCCCGCTCGCGGGGCAGCGGATCACGCGCATCCTGTGCACGCACATGCACCCCGACCATATCGGGCTGGCGGGCTGGCTGGCGCGGCGGTTCGACGACGCGCCGATCCTGATGACGCGCACCGAATGGCTGATGGCGCGGATGCTGTCGTCGGACAGCCGCGACGAGGTGCCCCCGGAACAGATCGCCTTCTGGCGCGCCTGCGGGTGGAGCCCGGAACAGATCGCGAGCGCGGAGAAGGGCGGCTTCGCGCGCTTCGGAAAGATGATCGCGCGCCTGCCGCTGGGCTTCACGCGCATCCGCGACGGCGAGACGCTGTCGATCGGCGGATCGGACTGGGAAGTGGTCGTCGGCAGCGGGCACAGCCCCGAACATGCGTGCCTGCTCGACCGCGAGCGCCGCATCCTGATCGCGGGGGACCAGGTTTTGCCGCGGATCAGCAGCAACGTGTCGCTCCACGTCAACGAACCGGGCGCGGACCCGCTGGGCGAATGGCTCGATTCGATCGCGCGCTTCCGCCTCCTGCCCGACGACCTGCTGGTCCTGCCCGGCCACGGCGATCCCTTCCACGGGCTGCACGCCCGGCTCGACGCGCTGGCGACCGAGCATCGCGACCGGCTCGACACGCTGGCGGCGCATATCGAAACCCCGCGCCGCGCCGCCGACTGTTTCCCGCAATTGTTCCGTCGCCCGATCGGCCCCGACGTCATCGGCATGGCGACCGGCGAGGCATTGGCGCACCTGCGCCATCTGGAGGCGACCGGCCGCGCCCGGCGCGAGGACCGCGACGGCGTGTGGTGGTATTCGCGGGCCTGAAGGTCCATGTAGCGGTCGTGCGTCGTCCCCTGCCCCAGATCGTCCGCGTCATCGACCTCGAAACGACCGGCTCCGCCCCGCCCGCGCACGGGGTGTGCGAGGTCGGCTGGCAGGACGTGGCGCTCGGCCCCGACGGCCGCTGGGAATTATATGGCGAGGGCGGCAACCGGCTGGTCAATCCCGGCCGCTCGATGCCCCCGATCACGCAGGCGATCCACCACATCCGCGACGAGGACGTGGCCGACGCGCCGTGGTGGCACGACGTCGCGCGACAGGTCCTCGATCCCTACCCCCGCCGCGTCGCGCTGGCCGCGCATCGCTCCGCGTTCGAGGAGCAGTTCTGCACGCCCGCGATGACGCATGGCGCGGACTGGATCTGCACGTGGAAATGCGCGCTGCGGCTGTGGCCCGACAGCCCGTCCTTCTCGAACCAGGTGCTGCGCTACTGGCGCAAGCCCGACGGGCTGGACCACGACCGCGGCCTGCCCGCGCATCGCGCCTTCCCCGACGCCTATGTCACCGCGCACCATCTGCGCGACCAGCTGAACGAGGCGTCGGTCGCGCAACTGGTCGAATGGACCAGCCAGCCCGGCCTGCTCCCCCGCGTCCGCTACGGCCCCGACCGCGGCAAGGACTGGCGCGAGATCGAGGAGGAAAGCCTCGTGAAGTTCATGACCGATCGCGACCCCGACATCCGCTTCACCGCGGAAACCGAAATGGCGCGCCGCCGCGGCGGCGGCCATGTCGGCCGCGCCACCGCGCAGGAACTGCTGCTGTAGGTCGTCACTGGCGCCGACGTGCCAGTCACGCTACCGCCCGTCGCGATGGTCCGCCGCCCGCTTCCCTTCGTCGTCGTCCGGGAAGGATCGATCGGGCGTCGCCTCGCCCTCTTCATGATCCTGGGCTTCGTCGCGCTGATCGGGGCGGGGGGTGCCGCGACCTGGGTGATGAGCGAGAACGAGCGCCATGCGCGCATGGTCGCGCACACCTATCAGGTGGAGAACGCCATCCTCGATTCGCGCCGCCTGATCGAGCAGGCGGAGACGACGCGGCGCGGCTTCCTGCTGATGCCCGAGGACCGCGGCTTCCTGCGCTCCTATCGCGAGGCGGCGGCGCAGCTTCCCGCCGCGCTGGCGCGGTTGCGGGCGCTGACCGGCGACAATCCGCGGCAACAGGCGCAGGGCGCGGCGATCGGGCGCGCGGTCGCGGCGCTGGCGGCACGGCGCGAGGATACCGTGGCGATGGTCGCGAACGGCGACGCCGCCGCCGGGCTCGCCGCCTTCCGCCGCGACGACGAATCGGCGCGGTTGCGCACGATCCGCGCCGGGTTCGACCGGATGCTGGCGGAGGAGCGGCGCCTGCTGGCGCAGCGCGACGCGGCGCTTCGGGCCAGCGAGCGGTTGTTCTACGCCGTCGTGGCGCTCGCCGGCCTGCTGCTGGTCGGGGTCGCGCTCGTCTCCCTCGCGACGATCCTGGCCTACACGCGCGATCTCGCCCGCTCGCGCGACGCGCTGTCGCAGATGAACGAAGGGCTGGAGGGGATCGTGGCGGAGCGCACGTCGGACCTGACCCGCGCGAACGACGAGATCCAGCGGTTCGCCTATATCGTCAGCCACGACCTGCGCTCCCCGTTGGTGAACGTCATGGGCTTCACCGCCGAACTGGAAGGGGCGGCGGGCACGCTGCGCGGCCTGGTCGAGCGTGCGGAGGAGCACGCGCCCGATCTGGTGACGCAGGACGACCGCCTGGCCGCGCGGGAGGATCTGCCCGAGGCGATCGGCTTCATCCGGTCGTCGACGCAGAAGATGGACCGGCTCATCACCGCGATCCTGCAATTGTCCCGCCATGGCCGCCGCGTGCTGACCCCCGAACCGATCGACCTGGCGCAGATGGTCGCGGGCATCGGCGACACGCTGGCGCACCGGCTGGATTCGGCGGACGCCGTCCTGGCGATCGACGGGACGCTGCCCGTCATGGTGACCGACCGCTTCTCGATCGACCAGATCCTGTCGAACCTGATCGAGAATGCGGTGAAATACCTGCGCCGCGGCGTTCCCGGCCGGATCGTCGTGCGCGGGCATCGCGCGGGCGCGCGCGCGATCCTGGAAGTGGCGGACAACGGCCGCGGCATCGACGCGCGCGATCACGATCGCGTCTTCGACCTGTTCCGCCGTTCGGGGACGCAGGACGTGGCGGGCGAGGGGATCGGCCTGGCCACCGTCCGCGCGCTGGCGTTCCGCCTGGGCGGAACGATCGACGTGACATCCACGCCCGGACAGGGCACCACTTTCCGCCTCAATCTACCCCTTACCCTCGACGCGCAGGAAAACCGGGAATGAACGCACCCCAATCCGTCGGAATCGTGATGATCGAGGACGACGAAGGTCACGCCCGGTTGATCGAGAAGAACATCCGCCGCGCGGGCATCATGAACGAGATCAGGCATTTCACCGACGGGACGAGCGCGCTCGACTATATCTTCAACGATACCGGCGGCCCCGCGCTGAACGGGCCCGCGCTGGTCTTGCTGGACCTGAACCTTCCCGACATGAGCGGCACCGACATCCTGGCGCGGATCAAGGGGTCGGACGGCCCGGTGAAGCGCACGCCCGTCGTCGTGCTGACCACCACCGACGACAGCCGCGAGATCCAGCGCTGCTACGACCTGGGCGCCAACGTCTACATCACGAAACCGGTGAACTACGAAAACTTCGCGCAGGCGATCCGGCAACTCGGGCTGTTCCTGTCGGTCATCCAGGTCCCCGATCTGGACGAGGGCCGCTGATCGTTTGGCCCATGTCCTGTACATCGACGACGACGCCGGCATCCGCCGGCTGGTCGCGCGCGCGCTGGAGCGGCGCGGCCATCGCGTGACGACGGCGGCGGACGGCGTGGCGGGCGTCGCCGCCGCCGCGGCGGAGCCGTTCGACCTGGTCGCGGTGGATCATTACATGCCCGGGATCGACGGGCTGGAGACGCTGGCGCGGCTGAACGCGCTGCCCGACGCGCCGCCGGTCGTCTACGTCACCGGGTCGGAGGAAAGCCGTGTCGCGGTCGCCGCCCTGCGCGCGGGCGCGGCGGACTATGTCGTGAAATCGGTCGGTGACGATTTCTTCGACCTCCTCGACGCCACCTTCGCGCAGGTCATCCGGCGCAGCGAAACCGCGCGCGAGAAAACCCGGGCCGAGGCCGACCTGCGCGCCAGCAATGCGCGGCTGGAGGCGTTGCTGGCGGAGGTGAACCACCGCGTGGCCAATTCGCTCCAGATCGTGTCCGCGATGGTGCGAATGCAGGCGAGCGGCCTGACGGACGAGGCGGCGCGCGCGGCGCTGGAGGACACGCAGGCGCGGATCACCGCGATCGCGCAGGTCCACCGCCGCCTGTACACCGGCGACGATGTCGAGAGCGTCGACATGCAGGAATATCTCGCCGCGCTGATCGCCGAACTGTCCGCCACCTGGTCCAGCGCGGATCGCCCGCGGGACCTGCATCTCGCCGCGGAGCCGCTGCGCCTGCCGACCGACCGCGCGGTGTCGCTGGGCGTGATCGTGACCGAACTGGTCAGCAACGCGTGCAAATACGCCTATCCCGCGGGCGCGGGGGAGGTCCGCATCGTGCTGACCCGCGACGGCGACGCGCGCTTCCGCCTGTCGGTGGAGGACGACGGCATCGGCATCGTCGACGCCGCACCGCAGGGCACCGGCGTCGGCACCCGCCTGATCCGCGCGATGGCGCAGAGCCTGGACAGCGTGGTGGAATACGACCCCGCCCACCGCGGCACGCGCGCCGTGCTGGCGGCGGGGTTGGCGTAGGTCCACCTCAGCCTTCCGTTCGGGCTGAGCGCAGTCGAAGCCTATGCACCACCGTCGGCGCATACCCTTCGACTTCGCTCCGGGCGAACGGAGGTGTGGTCAGGCCGCCTCCCGGTCCAGCAACCACGCCACGATCCGGTCCGCCGCCGCCTCCGCGCTTTCCACTGCGGTATCGACGTGCAGGTCGGGCGCCTCGGGCGCCTCGTACGGGCTGTCGATGCCGGTGAAGTTCGCCAGCTTCCCGGCGCGCGCCTTCGCATACAGGCCCTTCACGTCGCGCGCCTCAGCCGCGGCGAGCGTCGAATCGACGTGGATCTCCACGAACTCCCCGGGGCTCAGCATCTGCCGCACCAGGTCGCGCTCCGCCCGGAAGGGGCTGATGAAGGCGGTCAGCACGATCAGCCCCGCGTCGGTCATCAACCGCGCGACCTCGCCGACACGGCGGATGTTCTCCACGCGGTCGGCATCGGTGAAGCCCAGGTCGCGGTTCAGCCCGTGGCGGACGTTGTCGCCGTCCAGCAGGAACGTGTGCCGGTTCATCCGCGCCAGCTTCGTCTCGACCAGGTTCGCGATCGTCGACTTGCCCGCCCCCGACAGGCCGGTGAACCACAATACCGCGGGCTTCTGGTTCTTCAGGTCCGCGCGCCGCTCGCGCGTCACGTCCAGATGCTGGCGATGCACGTTGGCGGCGCGGCGCAGCGCGAACCGGATCATGCCCGCCGCGACGGTGGCGTTGGTCGCCTTGTCGATCAGGATGAAGCCGCCCAGTTCCCGGCTCTTGTCGTACGGCTCGAACACCACCGGCCGGTCGAGCGACAGCGTCGCGACCCCGATCGCGTTCAGCTCCAGCGTGCGCGCCGCGGTCTGTTCCAGCGTGTTGACGTTGACCTGGTATTTCGGCGTCCGCAGCGTCGCCGACGCGTTTTGCGTCGCGAGCTGGAAGACATAGGCGCGGCCGGGCAGCATCGCCTCGTCCGCCATCCACACGATCGTCGCCTCGAACTGGTCCGCCGCCTCCGGCGGGTCGCCCGCCGCGGCGATCACGTCGCCGCGCGAACAATCGACCTCGTCCGACAATGTCAGCGTCACCGACTCGCCCGCCACCGCCGCATCGCGATCGCCGTCGAGCGTTACGATCCGCGCGACGGTGGTGGTGCGCCCCGACGGCACGATCCGCACCGCATCGCCCGGCTTCACGCCGCCGCCCGCGATCGTGCCCGCGAAGCCGCGGAAGTCGAGGTCGGGACGATTGACCCATTGCACCGGCAGGCGGAAGGCACCGCGCGCCTCGCGATCCGCATCGACGGGCACGGTGTCGAGATGCTCGATCAGCGTCGGGCCGTCGTACCACGCCATGTTGGTGCTGGCGGTCGCGATATTGTCGCCGCCCAGCCCCGACACGGGGATCGCGCGGAAATCGGTGATCCCGATCTCGCTCGCGAAGGCGCGATAGGCCAGGCGGATGCGGTCGAACACGCCCCGGTCGTAACCGACCAGATCCATTTTATTGATCGCCAGCACGATGTTCCGCACGCCCAGCAGATGCGCGAGATAGCTGTGCCGCCGTGTCTGCGTCAGCACGCCCTTGCGCGCGTCGACCAGGATCACGGCCAGGTCCGCGGTCGACGCGCCGGTGACCATGTTGCGCGTGTACTGCTCATGCCCCGGCGTGTCGGCGACGATGAACTTGCGCCGCTCGGTCGCGAAGAAGCGATAGGCGACGTCGATCGTGATCCCCTGCTCGCGCTCCGCGGCCAGACCGTCGACCAGCAGCGCGAAATCGATGTTCTGCCCCTGCGTGCCGACGCGCTTGCTGTCCGCCTCCAGCGCCGACAGCTGATCCTCGAATATCTGCTTCGAATCGTACAGCAGCCGGCCGATCAGCGTCGACTTGCCGTCGTCCACCGATCCGCAGGTGATGAAGCGGAGCAGCGATTTCGATTCATGGCTGGCCAGATACGCGCGGATGTCGGTGCGGATCAGGTCGTCGGGGGTGTAACTCATCCTATCCTCCCCGGCACGGGGAGGATATGCCCGCTCGCCATCAGAAGTACCCCGCCTGCTTCTTCAGCTCCATGCTGGCGCCCGCCTCCTTGTCGATCGCCCGCCCCTGCCGCTCGCTCGTCGTCGTCAGCAGCATCTCGCGGATAACATCGTCCAGCGTCGCGGCCTCGCTCTCCACCGCGCCGGTCAGTGGGTAGCAACCCAATGTGCGGAAGCGGATCGAACGATCCACCGGCACCTCGCCGGGCGCCAGCGGGAAACGGTCGTCGTCGACCATCAGGATCAACCCGTCGCGCTCCACCGTCGGGCGCGGCGCCGCGAAATACAGCGGCACGATCTCGATCCCCTCGCGCGCGATATATTGCCACACGTCCAGCTCGGTCCAGTTGCTCAAGGGAAAGACGCGCATGCTCTCCCCCTTCGCGTGGCGCGCATTGTACAGGTGCCACAATTCCGGCCGCTGCGCCTTGGGATCCCAGCGGTGGGTGGCGGTGCGGAAGGAGAAGATGCGCTCCTTCGCGCGCGCCTTCTCCTCGTCGCGCCGCGCGCCGCCGAACGCGGCGTCGAAGCCGTATTGGTCGAGCGCCTGCTTCAGCCCTTCGGTCTTCCACAGGTCGGTGTGCAGGCTGCCGTGATCGAACGGGTTAATCCCGCGCGCCTTCGCATCGGGATTCTGGTGGACCAGCAATTCCATGCCCGCATCGCGCGCCGCCTGATCGCGCAGGTCGTACATCGCGCGGAATTTCCACGTCGTGTCGACATGCAGCAGCGGGAAGGGCGGCGGCGCCGGGAAGAACGCCTTCTTCGCCAGATGCAGCATCACGGCGGAATCCTTGCCCACCGAATACAGCATCACCGGCCGCTCCGCGACCGCGACGACCTCGCGCAGGATATGGATACCCTCCGCCTCCAGGCGATCGAGATGCGTCATGGCAGGAACGGCCGCAGCGGTGCGGGGTCGTAGCTGCCCGTCGCGACGAAGCCCTCGTTGCGGAAACCCGCCTTGCCGTACTGGAACGTCGCACCGTCGAGGTCGAGCGTCCGTCCGCCCGCCGCGCGCAGGACCGCGTCGCCCGCGGCGGTGTCCCATTCCATCGTCGGCCCGGTGCGCGGATACACGTCCGCCTCCCCCGCCGCGACCAGCGCGAACTTCAGGCTGGACCCCACCGACACGCGATCGTCGATGCCCGCGGCGGCGAACCAGTCGTCCAGCCCGGGCATCGCATGGCTGCGCGACGCGACCGCGACGACCGCCGAATCGGCGATGCGGACATGGATCGCGCGGGCGTCCGATCGCTGTCCGTCCGCGATACGGGTCGCTGCCCAGGCGCCCGTCGTCGTATCGCCCCAGTACAGGGTGTGGCGCGCGGGCGCGTAGACGACGCCCATCGTCGGCACCCCCGCCTCCACCAGCGCGATGTTGACCGTGAAATCGTCGCCGCGCCGCACGAACTCCTTCGTCCCGTCCAGCGGGTCGACGAGGAAAAAGGTCGCGTCGACCGCGGGCATCCGCCCGGCGGCGCATTCCTCCTCCGCGATGACCGGGATACCGGGCGCGACGCGCGCCAGCCCCGCGAGGATCACGCCCTCCGCATCGCGGTCCGCCGCGGTGACGGGACTGTCGTCCGCCTTGAAACTGGTGGTGCAGCCCGCGACGAAATGCCGCATCACGACATCGCCCCCCGCCTCTGCGAGCGAGACGAGGGCGTCGAGCAGGGTCGCGCGGTTCGGAACGTCGGTCATCGCGTCGCTATGTGGCGGCGCACGCCCGCGGTCGCCAGCAACTTGTACGCGGGGCGGTGGCAAGATGGGCTTATCCTCCCCGGCACGGGGAGGATATCAGGCCGCCCTCGCCGTCGCCTCCGGCGTGAATTCCACCTCCAGCCGCTTCACCGCATGGACGAAGTTGTTCGGCGCGATGTCGATCTCGCCGGTCCAGCGGATGTCGGGGAAGCGCGCGAAGATCTGGCGATACGCTTCCTCCAGCTGCAATTGCGCCGTCATCCGCCCGATGCAGATGTGCGGCCCGTGGCCGAAGGCGATGTTCTTCTCCGCATTGGCGCGGCGGATGTCGAACCGGTCGGGATCGGGGAACATCGCCGGGTCGCGATTGGCGGCGCCGTAATACATGATCGCCTTCTCCCCCTCGGCGATCGTCTGTCCGCATACGTCCACGTCGCGCGTCGCGGTGCGCCGCATGTAGATGACCGGCGACACCATCCGCGTGATCTCGTGCACCGCATTGGTCAGCAAGCCGCCGTCCGCCTGCAACAGCGCCTTCTGCTCCGGGTTTTCGGTGAACAGCTTCATCGCGCCGGACAGCGAGTTGCGCGTCGTGTCGTTGCCCGCGAACACGATCAGCAGCCACGCGCCGTCCAGATATTCGTCGGGCAGCTTGCCGCCCTCGACCTGCGCATTCGCGATCGCGCTCATCAGGTCCGCCTGCGGGTCGGCGCGGCGCTTCGCCAGCATCGCGCGGCCATATTCGAACATCTCCGCCACGTTGGCGTTGAACATGTCGATGAACGCCGCGATCTGCGGCGTCGGTTCGGACAGTCCGGCGAGCTGGTCCATCTGCTCGACCGCGATCTGCTGCGCCATTTCCAGGAAATGGATCCATTGCATGAAGCGTTCGCGGTCCGCGACCGGCACGCCCAGCATCTCGCACAACGTGAAGATCGGCAGCCGCTGCGCGAACTTCTCGACGAAATCGCATTTGCCGGTGGGCGCCATCCCGTCGAGCAACCGCGTCACCTCCGCCGACACGCGGTCGCGCAGGCCCTTCATGTACGTGGCGGTGAAATAGGGCATGTGCTCCTTGCGAAGCTCGCGATGCGGGCGCCCGTCGAGGTTTATCATGCTGTTGGTCGACGCGGAGAACAACGTCGGATGCCGCGTCTCCTCCGCACCCAGCGCCATCAGGATGCCGCCCTTTTCGGACGAGAATCCCTCGGGATCGCCGTTGACGCGCTTGACCGCCTCATGGCTGGTCAGCGCCCAGAACCCGACGCCGTCGCGTGGCATGGGATGCCACATCACCGGCGCGGTCTCGCGCATGCGGCGGAAATCATCCCACGGCTGCCCCTTCGTGAAGCGGTAGATGTCGGTCAGGTCGACGTCGGGCAACGTCGGGCGGACGGGGGGATAGGTCGGGCCCGCGCGGCCCTCGACGATGTTGTCGCTGACAAGATGCATCCTGGTTCTCCTCAACCCCCGTTCGCCCTGAGCGCAGTCGAAGGGCATGTGCTTCGACTGCGCTCAGCACGAACGGGGGAACTGCTCATGAATTCACGTGCCGGGCCGCACGACGATCTTACAATGCCGGTCCGGTTCGCCGAGCGCGGCGAAGGCGTCGGCCACGCCGTCCAGCCCCACCTCCCCCGTCACCGCGGGCGCGACGTCGATCGTCCCGTCCGCGATGTGCCGCAGCGTGGCGGCGAATTCGTCGGGGGTGTAGGCCAGGACGAATTTCAGCGCGATCGACTTGTTGATGCACAGGAACGGTTCGATCGAGTCAGTCTGCATGCACACGCCGACGACGAGGATCTGGGTCCCCACCGGCACGCGCTCGATCAGCGACTGAATGACGCCGGGCACGCCGACGCATTCGAACACGACCGCACGCTTCCCCGTGCCGCCCGTCATCGCCAGCAGCGATCGTTCGGTACGGCTATGCGGCACGCCCAACGCGGCCCAGCGCGCATGCGGATCGTCGGCGGCGGGGTCGACCACCTCGTCCGCGCCGAATTGTTCGGCCAGCCGCCGGCGCGCGGGGCTGTAGTCGCTGGCGATCACCGGCCCCAGCCCGCGCGCCTTCAGCGCCGCGATGACCGCGAGGCCGACGGGGCCGCAACCGACGACCAGGTTGACGGTGTCCGCGCCCGCGTCCGACTCGGCGACCGCATGTTCGCCGACCGCGAACGGCTCGGTCATCGCCGCCGCGACGTCGGACAGGCCGTTGGGCACCGGCAGCAACATCGCCTCGGTCAGCACCATTTGCTGCGCGAACCCGCCGGGGAACAGGTTGGAATAACCCACGGTCTCGAACCCGCGCGGCGTCGGCACGACGGGCATCCCGACGACGCGCGTGCCCGTCTTCAGCCGCCGGTCGGTGCCGGGTCCGTGATCCAGCACCGCCGCACAATATTCATGGCCGAACACGATGTCGCGCGCCGGATCGATCAGCCCCGGCTCGCCCGTGCGCGCTGACAGCGCGACCATCGTCTCCATCGCATGGACGGCGTGGAGGTCGGAGCCGCAGATGCCGCAGCACAGGGTGCGGACCAGCACCTGCCCCGCCGCCGGCTCCGGCGTCGCCAGATCGTCGACGACCAGCGCGGGACCGCGGCGGACGACGGCGCGCATCAGCGCCCCGCTCGTCATCGCATGTCCGGGGTGAAGCGGATGTTGTCGCGCGCCATCCCCTCGGTCACGACGTCGATCCCGCCCGACCGGATCATCCATTCCAGCCGGTGGTCGCGATACTCACGCTTGAACAGGCCCTGCTCCACCGCCTTCGCGACATCGCCCATCCCGCCCCCCGCGGTCCTCGCCGCCCTGGCCTCCGCCAGCGTGTCGGCGACGGAGGCGCGGGCGTTGGCGCGCGCCAGCCAGTCCGCCAGCCGCCCGCCGGGCGCATGGCCATGCCCGACCGATCCGTTCAGGTACGGCGCGACTGCGGCGTCGCCCCAGCCGAAGCGGTCGCCGGTGAACCAGTCGGCCGCGCCCAATTGCCGCTCCAGCCACGCGAACATCCCCGCCAGCTGCCGCTCCGCCGACGCCAGCAACGCGTCCGCCGCCCCGTCCCGGCCGCGGCCGAAGGCACGGACCTCGGTCAGGCCCCAGTTGATCGCCTCCAGCTGCGTGTCGACCACATCCTCGACCATCCGCACCCGCGCCCGGTCCGCGGGCGCGGCGGGCAGCATCGGACGGTCGGGATAGGCGTCCTCCAGATATTCCAGGATGACGGTCGAATCGAACACCGCCACGTCGCCGTCAATCAGCGCGGGCACCTCGGCGCGCGGATTGGCGGCCAGGAAATCCCCCCGCGCCCCGCCCGTGCCGATGCCGCCGGGCACGACCGTGTCGAACGCCAGCTCCTTCTCGCGCAGCGCGATCTTCACTTTCTGCGCATAGGGCGAAAACGGGTGGTCCCAGAGGGTCAGCGTCACTCCGCCGCCTCCGGCTTCTTGTCGAGGCCCATCGCCGCCAGGATTTCGGGCCGGATATTGTCGCTGCCCTTGTCCGCCACATGTTGCGCGACGCGCGCGCCGACCGCCTTCTGCGCCTCCCCGATGAAGCGCGGGCGATTGTCCGCGGCCCAGCGCAGGCTGGCGTCGCGGTTGGTGTTGCTTCCCTGGAAATGCGGCATCACGTGGCGCGCGATCAGTTCGTAGGACGCTTTCTTGTCCGCCCAGTCGGCCCAGTTGGTATCGAGCGTCAGGAACGCGCCGAACCCGCCCGACTGCTCCTGCAACCGTGCGATCTGGCGCACCGCGTCGTCGGGCGTGCCGACGATGGCCATGCCCGAATTGACCAGCGAATCGACGGGATCGCTGCCGTCCTGCGGCGCCAGCGGCAGCGCCGCGACCTCGCGGAAATAATACAGCCATTCCTCGATGCCGAACCTTACCTGCGCGCGCGCCTCCTCGGTCGTGCGCGCGATATGGACCGGGCCGACCAGCCGCCACTGGTCGCGGTCCATCGCATGCCCCGCGTCGCGCGCCGCATCCTCCGCGATCGCCCAATTGGTGGCCAGCGCGTTGAACCCGCCCGCCTGCGTCGCGCCGATCGACAGCACGCCGACGCCGTGCCGCCCCGCCGCCGACGCGCCGGTGGGCGACACCTGGCTGGCGACCGCGATCTGCACCGACGGGCGCGTGTACGGCGTCATCTGCAACCGCGCCTCGTTCAGTTCGAACCAGTCGGTCTTCTTCGTCACCGTCTCCCCGCGCAGCAGCGGGACCAGCACGTCCAGCGCCTCGTCCATCCGGTCGCGCTGCTTCGCCACCGGGATGCCCATCATGAAGGCGTCGGACGGCAGCGCGCCCGGCCCGACCCCGAACATCACGCGCCCGCGCGTGATGTGGTCCAGCTGGTTGATGCGATCCGCCAGCATCAGGGGGTGGTGATAGGGCAACGACGACACGCCGGTGCCCAGCCGGATATGCTTCGTCCGCTCCGCCACCGTGGCGATGAACAGTTCGGGACTGGCGATCAGCTCGTAGCCCGCGGAATGATGCTCGCCGATCCACGCCTCGTCGAACCCCAGCTTGTCCATATGGACGACCAGGTCGAGATCGCGCTCGATCGCCTGGGTCGGATTTTCATCCAGCGGGTGGAAAGGCGCGATGAACGCCCCGAAACGCAGCCGGTCGGCCATGTCGTGATCCTCGCCATAACTTTTGTTCTGGGGCGGAGGGTATGTCGGCTTTCGGTCCGGGCCAAGTGAAAAGTTTCGAGACGAAACCCTCCCCTCGCCACGATCGGCGCGCGGGGACTATCGCCGCCGCCGGAAACTCCCCCGCGCCAGCACCACGCCCAGCGCCAGCAGCGCGATCGGCGCGATCCACAGCGGCAGCGTCGCCCAGCCCAGCGGCGGATCGTAGCTGACATAATCGCCATATCGCGCGATCAACCAGTCGCGCACCTGGCGCGGCGTCTCTCCCGCGGCGATTCGCGACCGCACCAGCGCACGCATCTCGCCCGCCATGTCGGCGTCCGAATCGGCGATCGACTGCCCCTGGCAGACGAGGCAGCGGATGCTCTCCATCAACCCCCGCGCTGCCGCCTCCTTCACCGGATCGCGCAACTGCGTATGCGCCAGCCCGGCGTCGGGCGTGGCGGCGGCCAGGAGCAGCGCGACGATCACTTCGCCTTCGCCAGGGCCTGCAACAGGTCGGGGATATCGTCGGCGCGGATGTCGCCGACATGCTGGCTGACGATCGTGCCCTTGCCGTCGATCACGAACGTCTCGGGCACGCCCGACGAACCGATCGCGAGTTGCAGCCGGCTGTGGCGGTCGTCGCCGATCGCGGCATAGGGATCGCCGTTGCGCATCAGGAAGCGCGATACCGCCGCGGGCGTATCCTTGATCGCCACCGCATCGATCGGCACGCCCGCCGCCTTCAGCGTCATCAGCTGCGGCGCCTCCGCGATGCACGGCACGCACCAGCTGGCGAACACGTTCAGCAGGCGCGGGCTGCCCTTGCGGAAATCGGCGCTCGACAGGCCCGGCTTGCCCGGCGCGATCGCGGGCAGCGTGAATTCGGGCAGCGGCTTGCCCACCATGCGGGAATGGACCGTCCGGTCGGCGGGCCGGTACAGGCCCCAGGCGATCACCGCGATCAGCACGCCGAACGCGCACAGCGGCACCCACAACAGCCAGCGCCTCACGCCTCCAGCCTCCGCCCCCGCTGACGCCGCGCGCGCGCCGCATGGCCCAGCAGCGACAGGAGCCCGCCGACCGCGATCATCGCGCCGCCCAGCCAGATCAGCGTCACCCACGGCTTCCACCACAATCGCACCTGCCACCGCCCGTCGTCGCCCAGCGCGCCCAGAACGGTGTACAATTGCCCCGATGGCAAGGTCGCGATCGCGCTTTCGTTGGTGGCGGTGACCGGGTTGTTGAAATAGCGGACCTGCGGGCGCAGCACGAAGGGCGCGTCGCCGTCGGGCGTCACCGACAGCCGTGCCTCCAGCGCGGTCCAATTGTCGCCGATGACCGGCCGCACGCCGTCCAGCGTCACGCCGAACCCCGCGACGCGCGCGGGCTGGCCCGTGCCGACCGCCACCATCGTCTCGCGCGTGAAGGCGGTCGATACCGCCATCCCGGCCAGGCTGACCGCGATGCCCAGATGCGCGACGACCATGCCCCACACGAACAGCGGCGTCCGCGCCAGGTTGCGGCGTGCGAGCGGCGCGACGCTGGCCACCGCCAACCCCGCCGCAAGCGCGATCCCGGCGAGCGGCAGCGGGTTGATCGGTCCCGCCAGCACGAACACGCCCGCCCCTGCGGCCAGCGTCGCCGCGATCGGCCACGTCATCCGCGTCAGGACCGCATCCGCCTCCTCGCGCCGCCAGCGCATCAACGGCCCGACCGCCATGATCGCGACCAGCAGCAGCGCCACCGGCCCCGCGGTGGAATCGAAGAACGGCGGCCCGACCGACAATTGGACGTCGAACGCGCCCGCGACGATGGGATAGAAGGTGCCGATCAGCACGATGCCCAGGATGACGGTCAGCAACAGGTTGTTGGTGACCAGCGCGCCCTCGCGGCTCAGCGGGTCGAACGGCGCCCCCTGCCGCACGCTGCCGATCCGGACCGCGAACAACGTCAGCGCCGCGCCGATGTACAGGACCAGCAGCGCGAGGATGAAGCTGCCGCGCGACGGATCGACCGCGAAGGCGTGGACGCTGGTCAGGATGCCGGAGCGGACCAGGAACGTGCCCAGCATCGACATGCTGAACGCCACGACCGCCAGCATGATCGTCCACGCGCGCAACCCGTCGCGCGTCGCCAGCACGCTGACCGAATGGAGCAGGGCGGTCGCGGCGAGCCACGGCATCAGGCTGGCATTCTCGACCGGGTCCCAGAACCACCAGCCGCCCCAGCCCAATTCGTAATAGGCCCAGTAGCTGCCCGCGGTGATGCCCAGCGTCAGGAACACCCACGCCGCCAGCACCCACGGCCGCATCGCGCGCGCGAACGCCGGCCCGACATCGCGCGTGACCAATGCGCCGACCGCGAAGGAGAAGGCGACCGACAGCCCGACATAGCCCGCGTACAGCGTCGGGGGATGGAAGGCGAGGCCGGGGTCCTGCAACAACGGGTTCAGCCCCGCGCCGTCGGGCGGCGCGGGGTTCAGCCGCGCGAACGGGTTCGAGGCGAACAGCAAGAAGGCGTAGAAGCCCAGCGCGATCCCCGCCTGCGCGCCCAGCGTCGCGACCAATGTCGCATCGGGCAGGCGCCGCTCGAACCGCGCCACGCCTGCGCCCGCGAGGCCCAGGATCGTGACCCACAGCAGCATCGACCCCTCGTGGTTTCCCCACGCGCCCGCCAGCTTGTAGATCGCGGGCTTCATCGAATGGCTGTTGGCCGCGACCAGCGCGACCGACATGTCGCTGTTCCAGAAGCACGCGATCAGCGCGAGCATCGCGACGCCCGCCATCGCGCCCTGCACGATCGCGACCGCGCGGGCGGCGGCCACCGCCTCCCCGCGCCGCTGCGCGACGAACGCCAGCGCCAGCTGCAACGCGGCCAGCGCGGCGGCCAGCCACAAAGCGGCAAGGCCGAGTTCGGCGATCATGCGGCGGGACGGGAAGCGGTCACGCGGCGTGCCTTACGGCGTGGCGCGGCGGGATGCCAGCCAGCAACCTGCGTTCGCCCCGAGCGACGCGCCCAGCCCGAACGGCGCGCGGCTATTCTCCCGCCAGCCGCATCGCCACCTCGACCAGCTGGTCCGTCGCCGCGTTCCACCCCGCCTCGAACCCCATCGCCGCGTGGCTCTCCATCGCCGCCGCGGTCCAGTGGCGCGCGATCGCTGTGTAGCGGGTGCGGCCGTCGCCCAGATCCTCGAACCGGTCGATCCGGACCATGAACGGTTCCGCGGGCTGCCAGTCCGCCGTCACCGCGTCGGTGGAGACGATCAGGCGTTCGGGCACGACCTCCAGGTACACGCCCGCCAGCGCATTCTCCTCCCCGTCCGGTCCGCGCATCACCATTTCGGAGCGGCCGCCCGCGCGCAATTCCTGCGCGCCGACCTCGACCGTCCACGGCCGCGGGCAGAACCATTCCTCGGTGTGTTCCGTCCACGCGCGCCAGACCGCCGCGACGGGGGCGTCGATGACGCGTTCGATGCTCAGTTCGTGGCTCATGCGACCGCCTCCTCCAGCGTTGCGATATCGATCCTGCGCATCGTCATCATCGCTGCGAACGCGCGCCGCGCCAGCGCGCGATCGGGCTGCATCATCAGTTCGTTCAGCCGCCGCGGCGTGATCTGCCACGAAAAGCCCCATCGATCCCTGCACCAGCCGCACGCGCTCTCCGCCCCGCCGTTGCCGACGATCGCATCCCAGTATCGGTCGGTTTCCGCCTGGTCCTGCGTTTCGACCATGAACGACACCGCCTCGTTGGGCACGAAATCCGGCCCGCCGTTCAGCCCCATGAACGCGCGGCCGAGCACGGTGAATTCCACCACCAGCTCCGCGCCCTCCTCCCCGCCCGGGAACGGCGACGGCGCGGCATAGGCGCCGTCGACGTGGCTGTCCGGAAAGGTCGCGGCATAGAATTCCGCCGCACGCCGCGCTTCGCCGTGGTCGAACCACAGGCAGGTCTTCAACGCACCCATCTCACGCCTCCTTCCGCGGGCCGACGATGCCGATCTGGTGGCCCGCCACATCGGTGATATTGGCGGAATAATCGCCGCCGGGGATCTGGTCCGGCCCCTGCATCAATGCGCCGCCGCCGGCGGTCGCGGTCGCGATCGCGGCATCGATGTCGGGGACCAGCACGTACCAGTTCCATCGCGCGGGCGCGCCCGTCGCGGTGCTGGACATGATGGCGCCGGGGCGGAAATCCGCGCCCTTCCCGATGAAGGCATAATCGCCCAGCTCGCCCATCGGCATCGCCCCCGCTCTCTCCCACCCGAACAGCGCGCCGTAGAAGGCGAAGGCCCCGTCGGGATCGGGGGTCGACAGTTCGATCCACACGCCATGGCCCACGTTGCCCGCTCGCTGACCGAACGCCTGCGACGGCGTCGGGTCGGTACGGGCCATCACCGCGAAGGTCACGCCCTGCGGATCGTGCGCCAGCGCGAAGCGGCCGACATGCGGGATATCCATCGGCCCGAGGACGATCCCGCCGCCCGATCCCGTCACCCGCGCCGCCGTCGCGTCGACGTCCGCGGTCGCGAAATAGACCAGCCAGCCGGGAAAGCCGGGGACGCAGAGCGGGGGGCTGACGATCCCCGCCACGCCGCCGCCGTCCGCGGCCTGCGCGACGAAATAATCGTGATGCTCCGCCATCGGCGGCGCGGCGATGTCCCAGCCCGCGACCGCGGCGTAGAACGATCGCGCCGCGTCGACATCGGCGGTATTGAGTTCGAACCAGATCGGCATGCCGTCGGGATCGGCCATGTCTTGTCTCCTGTCCCTATGCGTCGAGGATGACGGCGAAGCCGCCGTAGATCAGCCGCTTGCCGTCGAACGGCATGTCGGACGGCGGCGTCTGCATCCGCGGGTCCGCCATCACCGCCGCCATTCCGGCGTCGCGCGTCGCCTTGTCGGGCCATTCGATCCAGGAGAAGACGACCGTCTCCTCGCCCTCGGTCTGCACCGCGCGATGGAAATCGGTCTTCTGCCCGCGCATCAGGTCGTCGCCCCACGTCTCCACGACGCGCATCGCGCCATGGTCGCGGAACACCACCGACGCCGCTCGCGCCATGGCGAGATAATCGTCGCGCCGCGCGGGCAGGACGGGCGCGACGAAGCCGTCGACATAGGTCGCGCCGCCCGTCTTGCCGTCATCCAGGATCGCCTCGAACCCGGAATAGACCATGCGGCTGCCGTCGAACGGCATGTCGCCCATCTCTTCCATCCGGGGATCGCTCATCATCCGCGCGGTGGCGGCATCGCGCGTCGCCTTGTCGGGATATTCCAGCCAGGAGAACAGCACCGTCTCCGCGTCCGTCGCCTGCACCGCGCGCGCGAAATCGGTGCGCGTGCCCGCGGGCACGTCGTCGCCCCACGCCTCGACGAACCGGCGCGCGCCGAATTCCGCGAACAGCGGCACCGCCTTCGCGGCATGTTTCAGATACGCGTCCCTGCCGGCCGTCGGCACCGGCGTGATGAAGCCTTCGACATAGGTCATGCCCGTTCTCCTGCATCCTGCGATTGCGCGTCCAGCCACGCCTGGAACCCCGGCGGTGCCGTGCCGGTGAACCCCGCCATGTGATCCGCCAGCGCGCGCGCGAACGCGGGCCGCGCCTCGCCGCGCGCGACATAGGCGACGAGATTGGGATAGGGATCGAGCATCCCGTCGCCCGCGACGATCCGCAACACCGACGATGTCAGCAGGTCGCCCGCGGTGAAGACCTCGCCGTCGAGCCATTCCCTGGTGCCCAGCCGCTCCGAAAGTTCGGCCAGCCGCTCGTGCACGCGCGCCTCCACCGCGGGGCGGCGGGGTTCGGACCATGGCTCGCCGCGTTCGAAGATCGTGACGATCGACAGGTCCATGATCGGCGGCTCCAGCGTGTTGAGCGCAGCGAACATCCATTCGATCGCGCGCGCACGGCCGTCGCGCGTTTCGGGCCACAGGCCGTCGTGCGAATCCGCGATGTGCAGAACGATCGCGCCCGATTCGAACAGGGTCAGCCCGCCCACCTCGTAGGTCGGCACCTGCCCGAACGGCTGCCGCCCGCGGTGCGGCCCCTGCTTCTGCTCGCCCTGGCTGAGGTACAGGACGTCATAGTCCTGCCCCACTTCCTCCAGCGCCCAGCGGACGCGCAGGTCGCGGACCTGCCCCTGCGCGAACGGGGGGACCCAGTCGAACGCGGTGATGATCGGCTTCATGGATTCGCTCCCGTCACGCGAAGGGGGCGGCGCCGGCCAAAGCGGCCTGCCCCAGGATCGCCAGCGTGGTGCCGACGAAGGCGACGATGCCCGGCATCGTCGAACGATGCCGCGCGTTCACGCCACCGGCTCCGCCGCATGCGCCGCCGCCGCGGCCGCCATGTCCATGAACATCGGTCCCCAGCCGTGACCGTCGGGATCCTCGAACGCGCGGCTGTACATGAACCCCAGATCCTCCGCGTCATGCAGTTCGCGTCCGCCCGCCGCGACCGCCGCCGCGGTGATCGCATCGACCGCGGCCCGGCCGTCGCGCGAGATCGCGAACATCGCCCCCGATTCGGTGCGCGCGTCGATGATCCGCTTCGAGGTGAAGGTGGCGTAGAAGGCGTGGTCGAGCAGCATGACGTGGATCGTGTCGGACAATGCCATCGCGCTCGCCTGCGCGTTGGAGAACATGTCGTTCTTCACGAAGCCGATCGCCGCGTAGAAGGCGGTCGCCCTCGCCACGTCGGCCACCGGCAGGTTGATGAAGATCGTCTGCGGCATCGTCCCTCTCCTCGTCGGCGAATCGCCCCGTTGCATTTTCTGCCCCCGATGGTTATCAAAAACAACCATGAGGTTAGAAAAGATAACCGACGATCGGCAGCGCTGGTACGATGATGCCTGCGGCACCGCGCTGGCGATGGAATTGATGGGGGAGCGCTGGTCGATGCTGATCGTGCGCGAGCTGATGTTCGGCCCGCGCCGGTTCGGGGAGGTGCGCGCGGGACTGCCGGGTATCAGCGCGAACGTGCTGACGCAGCGGCTGGAGGGACTGATCGAATCGGGCATCGCGACGAAGCGGCACTTGCCCTCCCCCGCCAACGTGCAGGTCTACGACCTGACCGACTGGGGCCGCGACGCCGGTCCGCTGATCCGCCAGCTCGGCCATTGGGCGGCCCGTTCGCCGCGGCACGACCGGATGGCGTTCATGTCGCCCGCCTCCGCGATGATGTCGCTGGAAGCGTTGGTCGATCGCGACCGGGCGGTGGCGCAGGACATGACGATCGCCTTCCGCTTTCCCGCCGACGCCTTCGTCGCGCGCGTCGATGCGGACGGCCTGTCGATCCGCCGCGGCGAGGATGCGGGCGCCGACGCGACCTTCACCGGCGACACGCTGGCGCTGCGGATGACGATCTACGGCAAGGTGCCGTTCGATGCCGCGGAGGGGATGGCGGTCGACGGCGACCGGACGCTGGCGCGGCGCTTCGTCGATCTGTTTCGCCTGCCGGAGAAGATCGCGTGACCTGCGCGTTGTGGTTGACGCGGGCGCGTTCCGTTCGCACTGGATAAGACCACTTCAAGCGAACGGCTTAACGAATGACCGATATCCCGAACACCCAGCCCGACAGCCGGGACACGACGATCCTGGACGCGCCCGACAAGATGGTGAGCGTGCGCGACCTGTTCGGGATCGATTCGGACATGGAATGCCCCGCCTTCAGCGAGGCGGACGAGCGCGTGCCCGATCTCGATCCCGCCTATGTGTTCGATCCCGACACCACGCTGGCGGTGCTGGCGGGCTTCGCGCACAACCGCCGCGTGATGGTGCAGGGCTATCACGGCACCGGCAAGTCGACGCATATCGAACAGGTCGCGGCGCGGCTGAAATGGCCGTGCATCCGCATCAACCTGGACGCGCACATCAGCCGCATCGACCTCGTTGGCCGCGACGCGATCGTGCTGCGAGACGGGCAGCAGGTGACGGAGTTCCGCGAGGGCCTGCTGCCCTGGGCGTTGCAGACCCCGACCGCGCTCGTCTTCGACGAATATGACGCCGGCCGCCCCGACGTGATGTTCGTGATCCAGCGCGTGCTGGAGACGGAGGGGAAGCTGACGCTGCTCGACCAGAACCGCGTCATCCGCCCCAACCCGCATTTCCGCCTGTTCGCGACCGCGAACACCGTGGGCCTGGGCGATACCAGCGGCCTGTATCACGGGACGCAGCAGATCAACCAGGGGCAGATGGACCGGTGGAACGTGGTCGTCACGCTCAACTACCTCCCCGCCGCGACCGAGGCGCGGATCGTGCTCGCCAAGTCGGGCGAGTATGACAAGCCCGACGGGAAGAAGGTGGTGGAGAACATGGTCCGCGTCGCCGACCTGACGCGAAAGGGCTTCGTCAACGGCGACATCTCGACCGTGATGAGCCCGCGGACCGTCATCACCTGGGCGCAGAACGCGCTGATCTTCAAGGACGTCGGCTTCGCCTTCCGCCTGTCGTTCCTGAACAAGTGCGACGAGGCGGAACGCGCCCTGGTGGCGGAATATTACCAGCGCGTGTTCGGCAAGGACCTGCCCGAAAGCGTGGTGGGGAAGGCGTAGGTCCGCCGGCCCCGCACCACCGACGCGACGAAGGGGGCGGCCGGAAACGGTCGCCCCCTTTTCGTTTCCCCGCGGGACGCGGCGCACGAAAAAGGGCGGCCCCGAAGGACCGCCCCCTGTCGTCCGCGATCGCGTCGCCGATCAGGCGAAGGCGATCCGCGCCTTCACGGCGGTGCGGCGGCGCATCGCGCCACCGACGGCGCCCATGCCCAGGATCATCAGCGCCCAGGTCGCCGGCTCCGGCACGCCCGGCAGCGCGGTGCCGCCGACGCCGGCGAAGCCGAAGATGAAGGTGGAAAAGCCCGGGGTGCCACCGTTGATGTCGCGCGCGCTCTGCCCGAACGAATAGACTTCCGCCCCGACGCGGCCCAGCGCGCTCAGCGCACTGGCCTCGTTCAGCGAGGCGCCGTAGAAGATCGAGAACTTCTGCGACGCACCGGCCGCCAGCGGCGAGAAGGTGAAGTCGAACAGCGCGCCGTGATCGGTCGGGCCCGCGTCGACGAAGTCACCGGTGTACGCGCCCGAGAAGGTCAGCGGGCCGTTGTTGTCCGCGAAGCCGTTCCGGTTGACGCCCAGCACGTTGGCGGCGCCGTTCGATCCCTGGATCGTGACATATTCGTTGAACGCGGTCGGCTCGATGTCCCAGTCCATCAGGCGGCGATACAGCAGGTTGCCGGTCATCGCGGCGCCGGACGTGTTCGTGATCGTCACGTCGACCTGGTACAGGTCGGCGGCGATGCTGGGCGAGAAGGAATGCGTGATGCTCAGCCCGCCCGAGGTCAGCGAGGTGTTCGACACCGCGGTCGAGCCCGTGCTGGTGAAGCTGTCGAGGGTCAGGTTCGAGATGCCCGACGCGTTGTTCGCATAACCCTGCACGCCCGTGCCCGCATTCGCGACGCCCCAGCCTTCGCAGGCGCAGCCCGCGCGCGTGCCGTCGACGTTGTTGCGGATGTCGAACACGCCGAAGCCGCCGTTGTTCAGCTGGCCTTCGGCCGAAACGCCGAGGCGGATGGTGCCGTTGTCGATCACGGCCTGCGCCGATGCGACCGACGGCGCCGCGATGCTTGCGGCGACGAGCCCTGCGAGAATAACGTGCTTCATGATAGTCTTACCCCCTAGTGCAAGGTCGCGTCCGCGACCTTGTTGCGATGTGACCGACGCATGCTGCGTCGCCGAAGTCGACGGACGTTGGCTGCTGTCGACTCGATCGACGTCCGCCACCCCGTTAACAAGGCGTTCATTATTGCGTCGATTCACCCCCGGCAACGGCTGTTACTTACAACAACTTCGCCCGAGTCTCGAACTGGTACGTTAACCGTTCGCGCCGTCGTGCCCGCGCCCTCCCGCCCGCTTCCCGCCTGCTTCGCGCGTGGCGGCCCCGGGGCGAAACGATTGGCGGCGGCGGGTCGTTGACCTGTCCCGAACGACGGACCACAGCTTTTCCATGGCCACAGAAACTCCCCTCGACCGCTTCAAGGCCGTCCTCGGCGGCACCGCCCGCGTCGTGGCGGACGAGCCGGAGCTGGAACTGGCGTTTACCGCGGACGCGCCCGCGCAATCGGGCAAGCACCTGAAAGTGCCGATGCCCGCGCGCGCGCTGCCCGCGGACCAGGTGGCGGAGGCGCGGGGGTTCGCGGATCAGTTCGCGTTGCGGCTGAAGCATCACGATATCGCGCTCCACGCGCGCGCCGCGCCCGCGGACGCGACCGCGCGCGCGGTGTTCGACGCGGTCGAATTCGCGCGGGTCGAGGCGCTGGGCAGCCGCGGCTACGCCGGGATCGCGGACAATCTGTCGACCGCGCTGGACGTGCGGCTGCGCAGCGACCCGATCAATCGCGCCCGCACGCGGGACGAGGTGCCGCTGTCGACCGCCCTGTCGCTGCTGGTGCGCGAGGCGCTGACCGGCGTCGCCCCGCCCGCCGCCGCGCAAGGCGGCGTGGCGATGGTCCGCGACTGGGTCGAATCGCGCGCCGACCTCGCGTCGCTCGCGCTCGCGATCGACGACCAGCGCGCGTTCCAGGGCCTGACGCGCAAGCTGCTGGAGGACCTCGACCTGGTCGAGGGCGAACAGATGCCCGAGGAGTCCGAGGACGAGGGCGAGGAAAGCGACGGCGAGGAATCCGGCGACGAGGGCGAGAACGAGGACGGCGAGAGCGAGGGCGGCGAGGGCGAGGCGCAGGTCGAGGCGCGCGGCGAACAGCGCGACGCCGACGATCAGGAGGGCGAGGGGCAGGAGGTCGAGAGCGACGAGTTCGACGATATCGACGGCGAACCCGGCGACGACGGGGAGGAAGGGATGCAGCCCGTCCGCCCCAACCGCCCGCCGACCGACCTGAACGCGCAGTTCGACTATCGCATCTGGACCACCGGATACGACGAGGTCGTCGCCGCCACCGATCTGTGCGACGCCGACGAACTGGCGCGGCTGCGCGGCTATCTCGATCAGCAACTCGTCCACCTGCAATCCGCGGTGTCGAAACTGGCGAACCGGCTGCAACGCCGCCTGATGGCGCAGCAGAACCGGTCGTGGGACTTCGACCAGGAGGAAGGGCTGCTCGACGCCGCGCGGCTGGCGCGCGTCATCGTCTCGCCCGGTAGCTCGCTCAGCTACAAGGTGGAGCGCGAAACCGATTTCCGCGACACGATCGTCACGCTGCTGATCGACAATTCCGGCTCGATGCGCGGCCGTCCCATCTCCATCGCGGCGATCAGCGCGGACATCCTCGCGCGCACGCTGGAACGCTGCGGTGTGAAGACCGAGATCCTGGGCTTCACGACGCGCGCGTGGAAGGGGGGACAGAGCCGCGAGGGCTGGCTCGCCGCGGGCCGCCCGCCCCAGCCCGGCCGCCTCAACGACATTCGCCACATCGTCTATAAAAAGGCCGACGAACCCTGGCGCCGCGCGCGCCCGAACCTGGGCCTGATGATGCGCGAGGGGTTGCTGAAGGAGAATATCGACGGCGAGGCGCTGTTGTGGGCGCATTCGCGCATGATGGCGCGGCCGGAGGAACGCCGCATCCTGATGGTCATCAGCGACGGCGCCCCGGTCGACGATTCGACCCTGAGCGTGAATTCCGGCTCCTACCTCGAACGCCACCTGCGCCAGGTGATCGACTGGATCGAGAAACGCTCCCCCGTCGAACTTTGCGCGATCGGCATCGGCCACGACGTGACGCGCTATTATGCCCGCGCGGTGACGATCATGGATGCGGAGCAACTGGGCGGCACGATGATCGAACAACTGGCGGCGCTGTTCGACGCGGAATGATTGCCTCCGGAACGGAGGCGATCCCCCGCCGCTTCACGCCGAGCACCTTATGACGGACCGCCCCGGTTCGATCGTGAGGAAAAGACGTGACGTTGCAGACCGATGCCGAAAGGCTCGCAGGTATCATCGCCGACTATCGTGAAGGCGAGATCGACCGGCCCGACGCCGCCCACGTGCTGCGATGGATAGCACAGTTTCCGGCTGCCGTGCGCGCGCCGCTGTTGGCCGAGACGACGCACGTCCTCGCGCGCACCTATGTCGACCGCCCTGCGATGCGCCGCTTCCTGTCGTCCGTCGCAGCAAGCAAGCGCTTCGCCGGTGACGATCCGGCGACGTTCTGGCGCGGCGTCGCCTTCCTGCGGATACAGCAGGCCGGAAACAGCCAGCGGGACATGCTCGCGCTGTTCGACGAGATATTGCAGGACGCGTTCGGTTTCACGACCGCGGATTGCGGTGCGCAGCCGCACACGCACGTGTATCTCGACGACGGCGTCTTCTCCGGCAATCGCGTCGCCACCGACGTGATGCGCTGGATCGAAACCGCGGCCCCCGCCAATGCCAGGATCGCGGTCGTCGTCATCGCGACGCACCTGTACGGGCGCTACAACGCCGATGGCCGGATCAGGAAAGCGGCCAGCGCGGCAGGAAAGGACGTGAAGCTCGACTGGTGGCATCAGCGGGAGATCGAGGATCGCAAGACGTACACGAATTCGTCGGACGTCCTGCGGCCCAAGAGCGTGCCGACCGAGGCGCAGGCCTATGCCGCGACGCTTCGCTATCCTCCCGTGCTGCGTACGGGCGACCAGCTGGGCGCCCTCAAGCTGTTCTCCTCACCCGCCGCACGCGACCTGATCGAACAGGAATTTCTGAAGGACGGCATCGACGTACTGGACCGGTGCCGCCTGCTGCGCGAGAGGCCCGCGATGCGCCCGCTGGGTGCGGTAACGCTGGCGACGCTCGGGTTCGGCACGATGTTCGTCACCTATCGGAATATCGCCAACGGCACGCCGCTCGTTCTATGGGCGGGCGATCCGTGGTATCCATTGTTCGAACGCAAGACGAACGCCAAGATCACCGGAAGGCGATGACAGACACCCAGGCCCGCCGTTATCGTCGCGAGGACGTCGTCGCGTTCCGACGCACGGGCGAGACGTTCGGCGGCCTGTCGAACATGGCGCCGGGTTATCCCGTCATGATCGGCGACCGGCGGGTAGCGACGGTGGAGGCGCTGTATCAGGCATGTCGCTTCCCGCATCTTCCGGATGTGCAGGAGATGATCCTCGCGCAGGGCAGCCCGATGACCGCAAAAATGCGCGCGAAGCCCTTCCGCTCGCGATCGCGTGGCGACTGGGACGACGCGCGCGTACCGATCATGAAATGGTGCCTGCGGGCGAAACTGGCATGGAACTGGCGGCGATTCGGCGCCCTGCTGGAGGAAACGGGCACCCGCGCGATCGTCGAGGATTCGCGGCGCGATCCGTTCTGGGGCGCCGTGCCGCAGGAAGACGGGACGCTGGAGGGACGGAACGTGCTGGGGCGCCTGCTGATGCAGCTTCGCGAACACTATCGGGACGATCCCGATTCACTGCGGTCCGTCAAACCCCTGCGCCTCCCGGACTTCATGTTGCTGGAGATGCCGATCGGTATCGTGGGGCCGGTCGGGAAGGCGCGCGGGGAGTGGGATCGCGCCGAAGCCGGAGCGTTGCTCTGACCATCGCCCCGCCCCCCGGCGGCTTCGTCGGACCGGTCAAGCGGTCGATCACGATCGCGGGGCATCAGACCTCGATCAGTCTGGAGCCGATATTCTGGCGCGTGCTGGAAGCGCAGGCGGACGCGCGCGCCCTGCCGCTGTCGGCGCTGGTCGCGCGGATCGATGCGGTGCGGATCGTGGCGGAGGATCCCCCCAACCTGGCCAGCGCGCTGCGGTCCTGGCTGCTGGCACAAATGTGCGACGACGATGCGAACATGTCGCAATAACGTTTGACAGTGCGAACGACTCTCAATAGCGAAGCCCCCGTCACCAAGGGGAACCAATCGAATGTCGTCCACCCTGTCGGGCTTCCTGGCGCTGTCCTGCGTCGGGTTCATCGCCAGCGCGCCCGCCTATGCCGCGCCGGAAACCGCGGCGCCGACCGACCCGCAGGACCGCGTCGCCGAACGCGACGCCGTGATCGTGAACGGCAAGCGGCAGGATCCGGCACCCGCGCTGGAAAGCCCGAAGGCCACGTCCGCGCTGCTCGACACGCCGCAGACCGTGACCGTCATCAGCGACCAGGTGCTGCGCAAGCAGAACCTGCAAACGCTGCGCGACGCGCTCCAGACCATTCCCGGGATCACCTTCGGCGCGGGCGAGGGCGGCGGCGGGTACGGCGACAGCATCAACCTGCGCGGCTATTCGGCCAATAACGACATCACCATCGACGGCGTGCGCGACAGCGCGCAGTACAGCCGCACCGACCCGTTCAACCTGCAACAGATCGAGGTCTACAACGGCGCCAATTCGGTCTTCAACGGATCGGGCAGCGTCGGCGGCACGATCAACCTGGTCAGCAAGGTGCCGACGCCCGAGACGCTGACGATCGCGCAGGGCTCCGTCGGGACCGACGATTACTATCGCGGCGCGATCGACAGCAACGTGCGCGTGTCCGATCTGGTCGCGGTACGGCTGAACGGCGTCTATCACCGCAACGACGTCCCCGGCCGCGATGTCGAGAAGTACGAACGCTGGGGCGTCGCGCCCGCGATCACGATCGGCATCGACGGCCCGACCAGCCTGACCTTGGCCTATGTCCATCAGGAGGATCGCAACACGCCGCTGTTCGGCGTCCCGTATTTCGACAACGGCGTCACCGGGGGCGTCGCGCCCGATTTCGACCGGTCGGCCTATTACGGCATCGCCAACCTCGACCGGCAGGATACCGACGTCGATCGCCTGACCGCGACGTTCCGCCACGCGATCGACGACGCCGTGTCGGTCCGCAACCTGACGCGGTGGCAGCGCGTGCGCCAGGACAGCGTGACCAGCGCGCCGCAGGGGACGTTCTGCCTGGCGTCCACCGGCCGCCAGCCGATCACGGACACCGCGACGGGCACCGTCGGCGCGCCCTGCCCCGCCACGGTACCCGCGGGTTTCTACCGCCCGTCCGGGCCGCGCGGCCTCGTGCGCGATCAGGAGAACCAGTTGCTGTTCAACCAGACCGACCTGCGGCTGGAACACGGCCGCAAGGGGGGCATCCGCAATACCGCGAACGTCGGCGTATCCTTCGCGGTGGAGGATTACGACATCACCACCGGATCGCTGCTGCGCAACGCCGACGGGTCGGCGGTGACGCCGCTGCCGCTGATCGATATCGCGAATCCCGACACGCGGTACACCGGCCCGGTCAACTACACGACGACCGCGCAATCGCGCAGCGAAACCACGAACGTCGCACTCTACGCCTTCGACACGCTGGAACTGGGGCCGCTGTTCGAGGTCAACGGCGGCGTCCGCTGGGAACGGCAGCGCGCGACGTTCCGCAACCTGCCGTTGCAGGTCGTGCCCCCCGGCACGGCCGCGCTGACCGCGCTGCAACAACGCGCGCAGGTCAGCGACGAACGATTGTTTTCCTGGCGCGTCGGCGGCGTGTTCCATCCGGTAAAGGACGTCAGCCTCTACGCCGGCGTCGGCAATGCGCGCACGCCGTCGTCGGCCACGGTCCGGCTGGGCTGCGGCGTGCCGACGACGGCGACCGCGGCGGATCCGTGCGCGGTCGCGCCCGAAACCGCGCGCAATTACGAGGCGGGGGTGAAGGCGGGGCTGTTCGGTCGGCGGCTGGAACTGACCGCCGCGGTGTTCCGCAACGAACGCACGAACTATCGCGTGCCGTCGAACGACCCGGCGCTGCCCGCGGGGTTGCAGGTGCTGGACGGACGCAGCCGCGTCGACGGGGTCGCGCTGGGCATTTCGGGCAACATCACGCCCGCCTGGACGATGTTCGCCAACTACACGTACCTGGACGGCAAGGTCCTGCAATCGATCTCCGACCGCGATCGCGCGGCGGGCGTCGCCGATCCGCAGGCGGGTGCGCGGCTGATCCAGACGCCCGAACATTCGGGTAGCCTGTTCACGACGTACAAGCTGCCGTTCGGGCTGGAGGTCGGCTACGGCCTGACCTACCAGGGCGCGTTCGTCGGCAACAATCCGGTCGCGGCGAACCTGCGCCAGTTCCAGGTGGACGATTACCTCATCCACCGCGCCTATCTGGCCTATACCATCGCGGACCGGCTGACGATGCAGCTGAACGTCCAGAACTTCACCGACGAACGCTACGTCACCACCGTGCGCAACAATATCAGCGCGACCGCTCCCACCGCGGGCGTCGTCACCGGCGGCTGGGCCAATCCGGGCGAGCGGCGGCAGGCGGTGCTGAGCCTGTTCTACAGCCTGTGATCGCGGTACGCCTCCCCCGCCTGCCGCGGGGGAGGCGACCGATGGAGCCGCCATGCTGATCGCGATACCCGACGTTCTGGATGCCGCCGGCGTGGCGCGGCTGCGATCGATCGTCGACGCGGGCGAGTGGGTCGACGGCAACGTCACCTCGGGCGCGCAGTCCGCCCTGGCCAAGCGCAACGAGCAATTGGCGGAGGATACGCCCGCCGCGCGGGAGGCGGGCGGGCTGGTGCTGGACGCGCTGGGCGCGACGCCGCTGTTCGTCGCCGCCGCGCTGCCGCTGAAGGTCTTCCCGCCCCTGTTCAATCGCTATGCGGGCGGACAGGCGTTCGGGATGCACGTCGACAATGCGGTGCGCACGCGGCGCGGCACCGACTTTCGCATCCGCAGCGACCTGTCCGCCACCCTGTTCCTGTCGCCGCCGGACGACTATGACGGCGGCGACCTGGTGATCGAGGATCAGTTCGGGGAAAGCCGCGTGAAGCTGCCCGCGGGCCACATGGTCCTCTATCCCGCCTCCAGCCTGCATCGCGTCGAGCCCGTCACGCGCGGCACGCGCGTCGCCTGTTTCTTCTGGGTCCAGTCGATGGTCCGCGACGACGGCGCGCGCCGCATCCTGTTCGACCTGGACCGCGGGGTGCAGGAAGTGGCCGTGGCGCAGGGGCAGGGCGATCCGGCGGTCGTGCGGCTGACCGGCGTGTACCACAACCTCCTGCGCCGCTGGGCCGACGCCTGACCGCTCGTCGTCGCGACCACGGCTGCACCAGGGGGATACATCCGACATGACCCGCCGCGCCTGGGCCCTCCTCCACCGCTGGCTCGGCCTCGGCATCGCGCTGGCCGTCGTCGCGATCGCGGCCAGCGGCAGCGCGCTGGTCTGGCGCGCCCCGCTCGACCGCCTGCTGTCGCCGGATCGCTATGCGGTCGGCGGCGCGACGATGCTGCCGCTCGACCGCTATGTCGCGACCGCGCGCGCGCGGCTGGGCGACGTGCGCATCGGCAACATCGTCCTGCCCGACGCCGTGGACGCACCCGTCACCGTCACTGCCGAGGACGGCCGGCGCCTGTACCTCGATCCGCCGACCGCGCGCCTGCTGGCGGTCCGCGGCGGCGACGACGGCGGTGCCGTGCGCGTCCTGCATCGGCTTCACGGCGGGCTGATGATCCCCGGCATCGGCCGCGCGATCGTCGGGTGGGTCGGCGTGGCGACGATCGTCCTGGCGCTGTCGGGCCTGTGGCTGTGGCGCCCCGCCCGCGCGCGGCGGCATCGGGCGGGGCGCGCCGCCGCGGTGCACCATGTCGTCGGCCTGTGGGGCGCGCTACCGCTGCTGGGGATCGCGCTGACCGGCACCTGGATCGCCTTTCCCGCGGCGTTCGCGCTGCTGACCGGGGAGGCGCCGCGCGCCGCCGCCACCCGCCTTCCGCCCCCGTCGCGCCCGCTCGCCCGCCCCGCGCTGTCGGTGGCGGCGGCGGCCGCGCTGGGCGCCGGGGTGGAACGGACGGCGCCGCTGCGCACGATCGTCTGGCCGACCGCGACGCGGGCCGACTGGACGCTCGCCTATGCGACGCAACCGATGCGCGTCGTCACCGTCGCCGACGACAGCGGGACGGTCGCGCCGGTCGTCGATCGCGGGCCGACGCTGGCGCGCTGGGTCCGGCGGTTGCACGACGGGACCGACATGGGGACCGCGTGGCGACTGCTGCTGTCCGCGGGCGGCCTGGTCCCGCTGCTGCTGGCGACGACGGGGGTCGCGATGTGGTGGCGGCGCCCGCGCCGCCGCGGCTGAGCCGAAGGATCAGGCGAACGCCTTCGCGCGCCGCAGGCTCTGGTACGCCGCGATCACCGTCGTCAGCCGCGCCTCGTGGCTGCGGTCGCCGCCGTTGCGGTCGGGATGATATTTGCGCACCAGTTCGGAATAGCGCCGCCGCAGCGCCATCCGGTCGACGTCCGGCCCCAGCCCGAGCGTGTCCAGGTTGCGGCGATCCTCCCCCGTCAACGGCTTCCCGTCCGGGCGCGGCGCGGTCGTCTCGCGGCGGAAGCGCGCGCCGATGGCGTCCAGCGGGTCGGCGAAGTCGCGCCAGCGCGGCCCGGGATCGCCCCCTTGCGCGAACGCGCGCGTCTCGCGCTCCCATCCCGCGATCGGGCTCTGCGCCACGCGGATCTCCTCCGCGGTCATCCCGTCGAAATAATTGTAGCCCGCGTTGAACGCGCGCACATGCTCCAGGCAGAACCAGCGGAACGCGGGCGGGCGGTTGCCGTCGCCCGGTCCCTCCAATGGCGGCGCGCGGAATTCGCCCGCCGCCGCGCATCCCGGATGCGCGCATTCCCGTCCCGTCCCCTCGACGCGGCCGTGGAAGCGCGGGCTCGGTCGTTCCTTCGACAAGGCTTTCGTCACCCTTTCCGCAAAAAGCGGCCTATATGGGGGCCATGACCGATACCGCCACCGGCCCCGTCGAACAGGCCATCACCGATCGTCTCACCGCCGCGCTCGCCCCGACCCTGCTGGAGGTGCAGAACGAAAGCGCGGCGCACCGCGGTCACATGGGCGACGACGGCACGGGCGAAAGCCATTTCCGCGTGGTGATCGAAAGCGCCGCGTTCGCCGGCGTCTCGCGCGTCGAACGCCAGCGCATGGTCAATCGCGCGCTCGCCGACCTGCTGGTCGATCGCATCCACGCGCTCGCGATCGTCGCCCGCCCCCCGGCCTGACGCGACGCTTGCCCGGCCCCGCCTGCTCGCCTAACCAATGATCCCGCCATTCGCCCCGGAGACGTGCGCCCCGTGAAGACGCTGACGCTGCTGCGCCATGCCAAATCGGGCTGGGACGATCCCGTCGCGCGCGATTTCGACCGTCCGCTCAATGCCAAGGGCCGTCGCGCCGCTGCCGCGATGGGGCGGCAGATGCGCGTCCTGGGCCTGTCGTTCGACCATGTCGTCGCCAGTCCCGCGGTACGCGTGACGGAGACGATCGGGGAGATCGAATCGGGCTACGGCCGCACGCTGGCCCCCGCGTGGGACAAGCGCGCGTACCTGGCCAGCAGCGCGATGCTGCTGGACATGGTGCGCGAGACCGACGACGCGCACGGCGTCCTGCTGCTGGTCGGGCACAATCCGGGGCTGGAGGAACTGGTGCTCGACCTCGTCCCCGATGCGGGCGGCGACCTGCGCGACAGCGTGGAGGAGAAATATCCGACCGCCACGCTGGCCGAACTGACCTTCGCGGTGACACGCTGGGCCGACGTGCGCGCGGGGCAGGCGGCGCTGACCCGCTTCGTCCGCCCGCGCGATCTCGATCCGACGCTGGGGCCGGACGAGGACTGAGTCTTCGCTCGGCGTTGATCCGGTCGAGGCACCGTCTCGCACCGGCGAAACCCCGAACACTAGCCGCCGATGGCGGACGGGACATCGCGGCGGGCCCGACACCGCCGCGCGACCAACTCAACGGCCGCAGTCGACCACCGTCCCGCCGGTGGCGCGCACCGTGCAGCGTGCGTTGCCCGTGACGGTCACGCGCCCGCCGCCGCTCGCCACCACTTGCGCACTGTGGCGTGCCGCCGCGCGCACCGCGCCCTTGCCGACCAGTGATATCGCGGCCGCATCCGCCGCCAGCGCGCCCGCGTCGATCGCGCCATCGCCGTTCAGCGTCAGCCGCGCCGTCGCCGCGCGCCCCGCCAGCGCCAGCGCGCCGCCGCCCACCATCGTCACGCCCAGCACGGACGCGTCGATCGCCGCGACCGTGACGGTGCCGCCGCCGGTCGCCGCCACGTCGACGCGCGTGCCCGACAGGCGCGCGACCGATACGGGCGCCGTCCCCTGCACCCGCAGCGCGGACAGGCGCGGCGTCGACAGGGAAACCCGCGCGAGCGGCGCATCGTCGCTCGCCACGCCCAGTCCGGTCGGCGCCGCGCCCTTCAGCCGGACCAGCAGCGTATCGCCCTCGCGCGTCACGGTCAGCCGGGCGAGGATCGCGCGATCCGTCGTCGCCGTGCGCGCCGACGGGCTGCCGACCGCGACCGACACCGCCACCGGCCCCTCGACGCGCAGCCGCTCGAACGAGCTTACCGGCCATACCTTGTCCGCCGCCGCCGGGGGCGCGGCGAGCAACGCGACCGGCAGCATCAGCCGCCGCACGTCACCTCGCCCGATCCCAGGTCCTTCGTGTCGCACCGCGCGCCCGCGCCCAGGTCGACGTCGCCCGATCCGGCGGCGCGCACCTTCGCCGGGCCGTTGACGGTCGCGCGCACGCTGCCCGATCCGGCGATGCGGATGTCGGCCTGGCTGGCGGTCAGGTCCTTCGCCTTCACGTCGCCCGATCCCGCGATCGACACCTCCAGCGCCTTCGCGGTGCCCGCGGCCTCGATGTCGCCCGATCCCGCGATCGAGAATTCGGCCTTGCCGACCGCCACCTGCGCGAAGCGGATATTGCCCGATCCGGCCAGCGACGCCTTCAGCCCGTCGCCCTGCGCGCGGTCGATCGCCATGTCGCCCGATCCCGCCAGGCTGGCGCCCGACAGCGCGGGCATGGTCACGAACACCTTCGCCTCGCCGGAGGAGAAGAAATTGCCGCTGCGCCGCCCGATCTTCAGCGCGTCGCCGTCCCGCTCGATCTTCAGCCGGTCGAGCACGTCCGAATCGCCCTCCGCCCGGACCGAGAAGGCGGGGCCGACCCGCACGTCCACGTCGTCGCTGCCCGCCGCCGCGACGCGGCTGAACCCGGCGACGGCATAGCTGCGCGCGTCGCCGGTCCCCGTTCCCTGGATTCCGGCACGGTCGTCGGCATCGTTGCCGCACGCGGCGAGCGGCAGCAGCGCCGCGATCAGGAACTTGCGCATCGGGCATCCTCCATCGTGTGTGTTGCCACGATAATACACGGCTCGCCCGACCGGATCAACCGCCGCAGCGCACCGTCCCGCTGCCCATGCGCGTGGTGCGGCATCGCGCGCGCGGGCCCAGGTCGACCGACGCGCTGCCGACCAGGCTCACGCGCGCCTCGCCGTCCACCTGCGCGCGTACGCTGCCCGATCCCGCGGCGGAAACGGTGGCGGACCCGGCGCGCAGGTCCGGCGCGATCAGGTCGCCCGACCCGCCCAGGTTCAGGGTCAGCGTCCGGACCTCGCCCGCGGTCGACACCTGCCCCGAACCGCCGATCGACACGGTGGCGTCGCCCACCGCCAGCCGTCCGATCGACAGTGCGCCGCTGCCGCCCAGCGCGGCGGCGAAGCGGTCCCCCGTCACGCGGTCGACCGTCATCCGCCCGGATCCGCCCAGCGCCACGTCGGACAGCCGCGGCATCGTCACCGCGATGCGGACGCGCCTGTCGGCGTCGACCTCGGCGCGATCGGCGCGCGCGTCGTTCGCGCGTGGCCCGATCTCCAGTCGCCCGCGTTCCACCACGACGCGCAACCGCGCGACCGCCTCGGGCGGGCCGTCGATGCGCAGCGACCATGCGGGACCGACGCGCACGTCCGACGACGCCGGTCCGCCGACCGCCAGTCTGTCGAAACCGGCGACGCGATAGACCGTCGTATCGCCCTGCCGCTCCCCCGCGATGCCCGGGCCGCGGTCGCGGTCGCGCGCACCGGCGGCGGGCGCGGCGGCGAGCAGCGCGGTCAAAGGCAGCAACATCAATGAAAAGAGGCGCATCGTCGTTCTCCTGCGAACCGGACGATGCGCCTCCTAGCGCTTTCGATTACGGATGTAAACGCCGATCAGGCGGGCACCTTGTCCTTGTTGTAGATCGCGGCGGCGGCGCGCAGGATCTCCAGGATCTTCTCGCTCGCGGCCGGCTCGTCGATCTGCTCCATCGCGGCCAGCTCGCGCGCCAGGCGGCTGCACGCGCCTTCGAAGATCTGGCGCTCGGAATAGCTCTGTTCGGGCTGGTCGTCGGCGCGGAACAGGTCGCGGACCACCTCGGCGATCGACGCCAGGTCGCCCGAGTTGATCTTCGCCTCATATTCCTGCGCGCGGCGCGACCACATCGTGCGCTTGACGCGGGGCTTGCCCTTCAGCGTCTCCATCGCCTCGCGCATCGTCTTGTCGCTGGACAGCTTGCGCATGCCGACGCTCTCGGCCTTGTTCGTGGGGACGCGCAACGTCATGCGCTCCTTCTCGAACCGCAGGACGTACAGCTCCAGCTGCATCCCCGCGATCTCCTGTTTCTGCAACTCGATGACACGGCCGACCCCGTGCTTCGGGTAAACGACATAATCACCGACATCGAAATGCAGAGCCTTGGCAGCCATGGGTGGCCTTTCGTTCTGAATGCCCCGCCGTAGCGGCGCCGGTGCGCAGGCGGTGCGCATCGATGCTGGCGGGAAAGGGTTCTAGACGTCTCCGGCCCGCGCGCGATCGAGGATCGATCATGCAGGGTCGTATACGACGTACCACGTTATTGGAAAAAATGCCAGCGCGGCCTGCGCCGTCCGCGGCGCCTCAGTCGTGCCGCGCCAGGAACGCGCGCAGGATCGCGATCGTCTCGTCCGGGCGATCGGCGAACAGCGCGTGGCCCGCGCCGGGCACCACCGCCAGTTCCGCATCGGGCACCCTTTGGGCGAAGGCGGCGACGGTGGCCGGGCGCGCCTCGTCATACTGCCCCGCCACGAACAACGCCCGCCGCCCGTCCAGCCGCGCGAGCAGCGGCGTCCCGTCATAGTCCTTCAGCGTGCCGGTCGCGGTGAATTCGGTCGGCCCCCACATGGCCGCATACATCCGGTCGTTGCCCGTCACCCCCGCGGCGGCGGCATAGGCCGCGACCGCGGGGTTGCGCCGCGTGCGGACCATGTGGCGGGCGTAGAAGGCGTCCTCCGCCGCGGTGCACGCGGGCTTCGCGGGCGGCAGGGGACGCTCGCACGCGGTCAGCGTCGCCTGCACGTCCGCGGGCAGCAAGGCGCGCCACGCATCGCTGTCCGCGATCCAGCGCGTCGTCGAGATCAGCGGACTGCCCAGAACAAGTCCCGCCAGCGCCGCGGGCCGCCGCGCGCCATATTCCAGCGCCAGCGTCCCGCCCCAGCTGAATCCGCCCATGTGCCATCGCGGGACGTTCAGCGCGCGGCGGATCGCCTCCAGCTCGTCGGTGAAGCGCGCCACGGTCCACAGTCTCGGATCGTTCGGCCGTTCCGACCGCCCGGTGTCGAGCTGGTCGTACAGGATGACGGCGCGCTGATCGGCCAGCGCGATCGCCTCCACCAGCCCCGCATGCGTGCCGCCCGGCCCGCCGTGCGCCAGGATGACGGGCGGTCGCGGGCCCGACAGGTCGCCGTCGACGCGCACGTACACGCGCCCGCCCGGCACCGGCACCATCGCTTCCCTCGTCGGGGGCGGGACCGTGGCCAGCCCCTTCGCCGCGCCCGCACGCGCCAGCGGCAGCGCCGCCGCCCCGGCCAGCAGCGCGCGGCGGGTCAGCATGCGCGGATCAGTCGCCCGCGCCCGGCTCCGGCGAGAAATACTTGTCGTACTTCCCTTCCTCGCCCTTGTGCTCGTCCGCGTCGGCGGGGGTCTGGTCCCCCTTGCGCGTCACGTTGGGCCATTGCGCGGAGAAGGTGGTGTTCAGCTCCAGCCACTGCTCCAGCCCGTTCTCGGTATCGGGCAGGATCGCCTCCGCGGGGCATTCCGGCTCGCACACGCCGCAGTCGATGCACTCGCTGGGATTGATGACGAGCATGTTGTCGCCTTCGTAGAAGCAGTCGACCGGACACACTTCCACGCAGTCCATGTACTTGCAGCGGATGCACGCGTCGGTGACGACGTAGGTCATGGCCTGTTCTACCCTCTTTGTCCGTTGCAACGGCTGCTATGCCTGCCGCGGGGAGGCGTCAATAATCCGCGGCCTGATGCGACACGTTCGCGTTTGTCTGATGCCCTCTCGGGCATGTCGCCTGGCCGGCCCTCTCCCCCGCCCCGCCTCCCATGTCAGTATATTGAATGGGAGGCGG
>NZ_LMQP01000001.1:325651-393550 GCF_001425405.1 Sphingomonas sp. Leaf412
ATGCCCGTGAGGCGCGCAAACGGATTCTCAACCAGCAATCAATTCCTGATAGCATTCCCGCGCCTCCGCCGGCGGCCCGCGCCGCGTCGGCAGCGCCTCGATCCGCAGCACGCGCACGCGCCCCGCGGTCATGAAGGTCAGGACGTTGCCGACGCGCACCGGATGATGCGAGCGGTCGACCGCGCGCCCGTCGATGCGCAAATGGCCGTCGACCGCCATCGCCTGCGCCAGCACGCGCGTCTTGGCCAGCCGCGCATGCCACAGGAACACGTCCAGCCTCATCCGCCGCCCATCAACCCCGCCAGCCCCGCGAACGCCCCCGTCGCCACCACCGGCGCGGATCGCGGCCGCGCCCGCCCGCGCCAGACATAGCCGTCGCCCGCGGGGCGGAAGCCCAGTTCGGCCATCAACCGCGCGATCGTCTCCGGCTCCAGCCCCATCGACACCGCCAGCGCGGGATCGGGCACGAACGCCGCGCGGCCCCCCTTGCCGTCCGTGCCGCGCGCGTCATGCGCCCCGCGCGCGATCCGCTCGACCAGGTCGATCCGCACCGCCTGCGCCGCCAGCGGGCGGAATCCCATCGCGGCGGTCGCGCCGGGCGTGCCGCGCGGCAGCGTCGTCGCGCTGGCGGGCGGTGCGGGCGCCACGACCCCCTGCGCCGCCAGCAGCGCCCGCCGCCAGCCGTGCGCGCCGGGTTTCAGCAGGCGGGGATCGAACAGGTCCAGCGCGCCGATCGTCACGCCGCGCTTGCGCAACCATGCGCGCGCGGGCGCGGGCAGGTCCAAAAGCGCCGCCGCCAGCGGCAGGCGTGCGGCAAAGCCCGCCCCCGCCTCCACCGCGCCCGCGATGCTGCGCAACGCCGGTCCCGCCTCCGCCGCACGCGTCGCCCCGGCCATCGCGGCCAGCGACGGCAGCGTGCGCGCGATCGCGTCCGCGACCCAGCGCCGCACGCGCACCGTCACCGCCTCCCGCATCCGCGCGTCGAGGCAGTCGAGATCGGCGTCCAGCACGACAGCCGGTCGCGCCAGCGACGCCCCGCGCGCCAGCCGCGCGACCGTCACCGCCCCCGCCAGCACCGCGCCGTCCTCGCCCAGCGCGAAGGCATCGTCCGCCGCCGCGACCAACGCCTCCGCCCGCCGCCGCCGCTCCGCCGCCAGCCGGTTCTCCGCCGCCGCCAGCAACCGCCGCTTGTCCGCGCCGCGCGCATCGGGCGCAACGGTGAAGCGGAAGCCGTCGAGCCGACCGATCGTGTGCCCCGCAATTGCGACCTCGCCGTCCGCCTCGATCGTCACCGGCAGGTCGCCGACGCCCGCGCCGATCGACCGCATCAGCGCGCTGGTGCGCTTGTCCACGAACCGCTGCGTCAGGCTGGCGTGCAGCGCGTCGGACAGGCGCTCCTCCACCGCCTGCGTCCGCGCCGCCCAGTGCGCGGGATCGGCCAGCCAGTCGGGGCGCTGCGCGATATAGGCCCATTTGCGGATGCCGGAGATCCGCCCCGCGATCGTCTCCACATCGCCGTCGACGCGGTCCAGCCGCGCGACCTCGTCCGCGAACCATTGCTGCGGCAGGTATCCCGCCGACAGGTGCCCGAACACGCGCCCGACGAAGCGCGCGTGCGGGTCCACGCCCGACTTCTCGAAATCGGGGATGCCGCACGCCGCCCACAACCGGTCGACCTGCCCCCGCGCGCGGTCCGCCACGCCCGGCTCCTCCGCCAGCCGGCGCAGCACCTTCAGGTCCAGCGCCTCGGGCGCCGCGCGCAGCCGCTCGTGATCGGGCTTGCGCGACAAGGACGCGACCAGCGCGTCCAGCGTCGACAGGTCGGGCGCGCCGTCGCGCCAGAACAACGTCTCCAGCGGGGGGAAGCGATGCCCCTCGATCCGCTGCACCTCCTCCGGCTCGAACGCGTCGGGGCCTTCCTCCGCGAGTGCGCCGAACGTCCCGTCGCGCTGGTGCCGCCCCGCGCGCCCCGCGATCTGCGCCATCTCCGCCACGGTCAGGCGGCGGCGGCGCTGCCCGTCGAACTTGGTCAGGCCCGCGAAGGCGACATGCCCGACGTCCAGGTTCAGGCCCATGCCGATCGCGTCGGTGGCGACCAGGTAGTCGACCTCGCCCGCCTGGAACATCGCGACCTGCGCGTTGCGCGTGCGCGGGGACAGCGCCCCCATCACCACCGCCGCCCCGCCGCGCAACCGCCGCAGCATTTCCGCGGTGGCATACACTTCCTCGGCGGAGAAGGCGACGATCGCGGACCGCCGCGGCAGCCGCGACAGCTTCTTCGCACCCGCATAGGAAAGCGTCGAGAACCGCGGCCGCTGCACGATCTCCGCCTCGGGCACCAGCGCGCGCAGGACGGGGCGCAACGTGTCCGAACCCAGGATCATCGTCTCCTCGCGCCCGCGGGCGTGGAGCAGCCGGTCGGTGAAGACGTGCCCGCGCTCGCGATCCGCGCCCAGCTGCGCCTCGTCCACCGCGACGAAGGCCAGGTCGCGCTGCATCGGCATGGATTCGGCGGTGCACAGGAACCAGCGCGCGTCCTTGGGCACGATGCGTTCCTCGCCCGTCACCAGCGCGACGCTGTCCCGCCCCTTGATCGCGACCACCCGATCGTACACCTCGCGCGCCAGCAGGCGGAGCGGGAAGCCGATCATCCCGCTGGAATGCGCGCACATCCGCTCGATCGCGAGATGGGTCTTGCCCGTGTTGGTCGGGCCCAGCACTGCCGTGACCCGAGTGTCGTGTGCGCCCATGATGGACGGAACATCGGGCCGGGCGCGGGGCAATGCAATGCGTTTCGGGAAGGACACGACGATCGGTCGCGGCCCATCGCACCGCGCCAACCGTTCGCCGCAGCACGACTCCGCCGGCCCCTCGGTTAATTTGACTTTAGCATCTGCCCCCCACAGTGCTCCGACCCGGCGCCGGGGGGTATTCGGCGACAGATTTTGGGGGCGTCGCCGACACGTGTTCCTGCGCGAACAACAGGGCCTGGAACTTGCCGGGGCCGCGGGTGGGCGCAGCTTCGGCCGCGCACTGGTGCCTATCGCGGAACGGCCGTGGACCGAACGCCTGCGCGTCGCCGCGTTGCAGACCGACTGGGTCCCCGATCTCGGGCAGCGGATCGGTACGCGCGACTGGTGGCGCGGCCTGGCCACCTGCACCGCCCTGTGCGGCGCGGCCTGGATGCTCTCGCCCGGCTGGCGCCCGATCCTCGGCTATGCCGCCCCCGCGATCGGCGGCGCGGCGTTCGAGGAGACGCGGACGCAGGGGATCGCCCCGCTCGCCTATGGCGCCACCACCGGCCGCCGCATGGCCGCGGGCTCGCTGGTGCGCCAGCTCAAGGAAACGCCCGAGCGTCCGACGATCGAGCTGACCGCCGCGCTCGCCGACGGCGACACGCTGCCGCAGGCGTTGCAGCGCGCCGGGATCGGCCGGAACGAGGCCGCGACGGTCGCAAACCTCGTGTCCGGCGCGGTGCGCGTCGATTCGCTGAAACCCGGCACCGTCCTGTCGCTGACGCTCGGCCGCCGCCCGACGAAATTGCAGCCGCGCCCGCTGGACCATCTCGCCTTCCGCGCCGCCTTCGACCTTGAACTCGCGGTCACGCGCACCGGCGACGCGCTGTCGCTCGACCGCCGCCCGATCGCGATCGACCGTACACCGCTGCGCGTGCGCGGCGTGGTCGGGCCCAGCCTGTATCGCTCCGCCCGCGCCGCGGGCGTGCCCGCGCGGCTGGTGGAGGCGTATATCAGGGCGCTGGCGACCCGCATCCCGATCGCGGACGTCGCCGCGTCCGACACGTTCGACCTGGTCGCGGACCAGCGCCGCGCCGCGACCGGCGAGGTGGAGACGGGCGCGTTGCAGTTCGCCGGGCTGGACCAGGGCGGCAGGCGCCTGCAACTCGTCCGCTGGGACGGCCGGAACCCCGACGGGGACGGCGGCTCCTTCTGGGACGCCAACGGGCGGTACGAGACGCGCGGCACGATGGGGATGCCCGTCGCGGGACGCGTCACGTCCACGTTCGGGATGCGTTTGCACCCGCTGCTCGGCTTCATGCGGATGCACAAGGGCATGGACATCGGCGCTCCGCACGGCGCGCCGATCCTCGCCGCGGTCGACGGCGTCGTCGCCTTCGCCGGGCGATCGGGCGGCTACGGCAATTTCATCAAGCTGGCGCATCCCGGCGGGCTGGCCAGCGGCTACGGCCACATGAGCCGCTTCGCGGTCCGCGCGGGGCAGCGCGTGCGGCGGGGGCAGGTGATCGGATACGTCGGCTCCACCGGCATCTCCACCGGCCCGCACCTGCATTGGGAAGTGTGGAAGAACGGCCGCCCGGTCAACCCGCGCTCGATCTCGCTCGCCAGCATCCAGACCCTGTCGGGCGACACGCTGCGCGCGATGCGCGCGAAGATCGCGCGGTTGCTGAGCACGCCGGCGAGGTAGTCGCCTCCCCTCCCTTCAAGGGAGGGGTCGGGGGTGGGTGGCGTCCGGGTGATACGGACAGACCATGTCTGACCGCGCCGTATCGTCAGGCCCGAACCCACCCCAACCCCTCCCTTGAAAGGGAGGGGCTAAGACCGACTTACCGCCCCTGCGCCCGCCAGCGCTGGATCGTGCGCGCGATGATATTCTCCTCGTCGCCCGATTGCTTCCACAGGGTCGAGAAGACCGGATCGTCGGACGCCGGGCGCTTGTCGTCGTCCAGCGCGTCGAACGCGACGCGGATCGGGATCGCGACGCCCTCGCCGCAGATGATGCATTCGCGGTTGCGCAACGCGGGGATCGAATCGAGGAAGCCGCGCGCGCCCTCGGGCATCGCGGCGCGCACGAACGCCTGGTCGCGATCGTTGTTCAGGCGCATCGAGATGATCGTGCCGCATTGCGACAGCACGCCTTCGGCCAGGTCCGACGGCCGCTGCGTGATGAGGCCCAGCGACACGCCGTACTTGCGCCCCTCCTTCGCGATCCGCCCCAGGATGCGCGCGACCGACGATCCGGCGTCGTCGCGCGGGATGTAGCGGTGCGCCTCCTCGCACACCAGGAGGACGGGCCGCTGCGGCTCGTTGCGCGACCAGATCGCGAAGTCGAACACCATCCGGCTCAGCATCGCGACGACCACGCTGGTGATCTCGCTCGGCACGCCCGACACGTCGATGATGCTGATCGGCTTCCCGTCGCCCGGAAGGCGGAAGACGCGGCCGATGAAATTGGCCATCGTATCGGCGACCAGCATGCCGGAGAACATGAAGCCGAAGCGCGGGTCCGCCTTGATCTCGTCGATCTTGTTCTTCAACCGCAGGTACGGCGCGGTGTCGCCCGCGCGGTCCATCTTCCCCATCTCCTGCTGGATCAGCTGCGACAGGTCGCTGAGCATGTAGGGGATCGGCGCGTCGACGGTCAGTTTCGGGATGTCCTGCGCGACGCGGTTCTTCGCCCGCGCGGCCAGCAGGCACTTGGCCAGGATGTCGGCGTCGATCTGCCGGTCCGACCCGGTGGAGGTCAGCAGGACCTCGCAATGCTCCTCCAGGTTCATCAGCCAGTACGGCATGTTCAGGTTCGACACGTCGTACAGCGCGCCGTTGGTCCGGAACGCCGCGCTATATTCGCCGTGCGGATCGATCATCACGATATGGCCCTGCGGCGCCAGCTGGCAGATGCGATGCAGGATCAGCGCGGCGGACGTCGACTTGCCCGTGCCGGTCGAACCCAGCAGCGCGAAGTGCCGGCCCAGCATCGCATCGACGAACAGCGATCCGCGCACGTCCTTCGTCGGATAGACGAGGCCGACCTCGATATTGGGTTTGTCCGACGCGGCATAGACCTGCTTCAGGTCCGCGCCCGTCACTGCGAAGACCTCCGCCCCCGGCATCGGATAGCGGGTCACGCCGCGGCGGAAATTGTACAATTTGCCCGTCAACCGCTCCTCGTCGCCCTCGCCCAGGAAATCGACCGTGGCGGCGACGCGGTCCATCTGCCCCGGGGCCAGGCCCAGCGAGCGGATGCTGGCGAGCAGCCACGACTGGCCGACGCGCACCTTCATCTGCCCGCCGACCTGCCCGGCGGTGGCCAGGACCGGATCGACGTTGTCCGTCAGCGCGTTCAGCGCCGCCAGGTCGAACACCACCTCGCTGCGCGATCCCGCGATCTCGGCCACATAGCCGATCGCCTCGCCCGCGCTGTCGACGGGTGCGGGGGCGGGCTGGAAGGCGTGCGGCGAAAGGTCGTTCATGGCGCGGTCCCGTACTGGTCGAGCAGGGGAACCTACGGCATTTTCCTTAAGGGAAGCCTGTCGGCACCCGCGACGAGCGGACCTGTGCGTGCCTATGGATAGCTGACGGTCTTGGGCGCCTCGGGCAGGTCGATGCGCTCCGCATCGTCGCCGGGCACGGTGGCGAACTCGCCCGCCTTCCACGCGCGACGTGCCTCGCGGATCGCCTCGCGGTCCGAATGGACGAAATTCCACCACACGTGCCGCGGCGTCGCGAACGCCGCGCCGCCCGCCAGCATGACGCGCCCGCCCGCCGCGGAACGCAGCGTCGCGCGCGTGCCGGGACGCAGGACGTACAATCGCTGCGGTTCCAGCGTCAGGCCGTCGAGCGACGCGTCCCCGGCGGCCAGGTATATCGCGCGCTCGTCCGTACTGGCGTCGATCGGCGCGGCGCCCCCCGCCTCCAGCAGGATGTCGGCATAGATCGTGTCCGCCCACGCCGTCACCGGGGACGTCGCGCCCCACAACGTGCCCATCACCACGGTCGCGCGCGCGCCGGGCGTCTCGACCACCGGCATGTCGGGGGCCGCGACATGCTGGAACGCGGGCGCCACGTCCTCCTTCCCGTCGGGCAGGGCGAGCCAGGTCTGGATCCCCGACAGGCTGGGGCCGGCGGGGCGCGCATCGTCGGGCGACCGTTCCGAATGGACGATGCCCGTACCCGCGGTCATCAGGTTCACCGCGCCGGGCGTGATCCGCTGATCGGTGCCCAGCGAATCGCGGTGCCGGAACGCCCCCTCGAACAGCCAGGTCACGGTCGACAGCCCGATATGGGGGTGCGGGCGCACGTCGACGCCGTCGCCGGGGGGCAGGTGCGCAGGCCCCATCTGGTCGAAGAACAGGAACGGCCCCACCATCGTGCGGTCGCGATGCGGCAGCGTGCGGTGGACCTTGAACCCGCCCAGGTCGTGGGTGACGGGGGCGAGCGTTTGCAGGATCAGGTCGTCGCGTTGCACCGGTCGGTCTCCGCCAGCATGTCGGGAAGATCGGCGGGGTAGATCGTTTCGGGCCAGTCCGCCAGTTCGGCGCGATCGAACCAGCGCGCGCCCGCCATGATGCGGCGTTCCTGCTCGGTCAGCGCCCCGGCGACCACGTCGTGCGCCGCCACGTCGACCCGGAACCAGCGTTCGTCCGCGGTCACCTCCACCCGCTCGAAGGTCAGGAAATCGACCACGCGCCGCGCGACCTGCGGCCCGCAATCGACGTCCAGCCCCGTCTCCTCCCACAATTCGCGCCGCGCCGCCGCCTCGTAACTCTCCCCCGGATCGACCGCGCCGCCGGGCGTGCACCACAGCGGCGGACGATCGTCGGGGGTGAAGCGGAACAGGAGCACGCGTCCGGCGGCGTCGACCAGCAGGATCCGTGCGGCGGGGCGCGGGGTACGCGCCGCCTGTCCATTCCCACCAGCCGCCGTCACGGCTGCGCGACCGACGCGGTCGCCGTCGGACCCGCGACCCGTTCCCCCCGCCGCGCCGCGACCCGCGCCACCGCTTCCTCCAGCGGCACGCGCACCACGGGCACCCCCGGCGGGAAGGCGTCGAGCAGGCGCGAGGGCATCGCGGCGGACAGCAGCACGAACGCCCCGCCGTCGCCGTTGCGCCGCACCAGCCGCCCGAACGCCTGCGCCAGCCGCGCGCGCACGATCCGATCGTCGTACGCGCTGCCGCCCCCCGCCAGCCGCCGCGCGGCGTGCAGCACGGTGGGCTTGGGCCACGGCACCCCCTCCATCACCACCAGCCGCAGCGAATCGCCCGGCACGTCCACCCCGTCGCGCAGCGCGTCGGTGCCGAACAGGCTGGCATGCGCATCGTCGCGGAAGATATCGACGAGGGTCCCGGTATCGACCGGATCGACATGCTGCGCATGCAGCGGCAGGCCCGCGCGCGCCAGCCGGTCCGCGACGCGCGCATGGACGCCGCGCAGCCGCCGGATCGCGGTGAACAGTCCCAGCACGCCGCCGCCCGCCGCCTCGACCAGCCGGGCATAGGCGTTGGCGAGGCTGGCGACGTCCCCGCGCTTCACGTCGGTGACGACGATGACCTCGGCGTGCGCAGCGTAATCGAACGGGCTGTCGACCGCGAAATGCCCCGCCCCACGCGGCAGGTGCGGCGCGCCGACGCGCGCCTCCGCCGTCGTCCAGTCGCCGCCCGCAGTCAGCGTCGCCGACGTAACGAGCGCGCCGTGCGCGGGCTTCAGCACGATCTCCGCGAACGGCTTCGTCGGGTCGAGCCAGCGGCGGTGGAGCCCCGCGTCGATCTCCCGCCCCTCGATCCGGTCGACCGCCAGCCAGTCGACATGCGCGGGGTCCGCCGGCCCGCCGATCCGCGCCAGCAGCGACAGCCACGCCGCCACCGTCTCCGCCCGCCAGCCGAGCGAGGCGATCGCGCCCTCCACCCGCGCCCGCGCGGGCGCGTCGAGCCAGTCGGGCGCGTCGGCCAGCACCGCCTCCATCCGCCGCCCCAGCGCGACCATCGGCCGCAGCAGCGCGTCCAGCGCCTGCGCGCACGCCGCCGCCGCCTCGATCAGCTCGGGCGACGGCTCGGCCAGCTCGGTCTCCAGCCCGTAGCCCGCATCCGCCCCCGATTCCGCGCGCGCGAAGACCAGGCCGCGCACCGCCGCCAGCAGATGCTCGACCGCGCCGAACGGCGCCCCCTCGCCCAGCCGCGCGAGCCAGCCGTCGCTCGCCAGCGCCTGCGCCGCCGCCACGATCTCCTGCACCGCGAGGCCGCCCTGCTCGTCGTAACTGGCCAGGTCGGACAGGCGCGCCTGCAACCCGCGCCGCCGCCCGCGCGACCCGCTTTCGGGACCGACGATCCAGCGGCGCAGCTCGATCGTCTCCTGTCCGGTCAGCGCAGTGCCGAACATCGCGTCGGCGGCATCGAACAGGTGATGCCCCTCGTCGAAGACGTACCGCGTCGGCCGCGTCGACGTCTCGCGCCCGCGCGCGGCGTTGACCATGACGAGCGCGTGGTTGGCGATGACCAGATCCGCCTCGGCGGACGCGCGCGCGGCATGTTCGATGAAGCATTTGCGATAATGCGGGCAGCCGGCGTAGACGCACTCCCCGCGCCGGTCGGTCAGCGCGGTGGAGCCGTTACGGCGGAACAGGGTGGTCAGCCATCCGGGCAGGTCGCCCCCCACCATGTCGCCGTCCGCGCTATACGCCGCCCAGCGCGCGACCAGCTGCGCCAGCACCGCCGCGCGCCCCGCGAACCCGCCCTGCAACGCATCCTCCAGGTTCAGCAGGCACAGGTAGTTCTCCCGCCCCTTGCGCGTGACGACCTTCGCCTTGCGGACCGCGGGATCGGGGTGGAGCCGCCGCGTCTCGTGCCCCAACTGGCGTTGCAGCGCCTTGGTATAGGTCGACACCCACACCGCGCCGCCCGCCTGTTCCGCCCACAGGCTGGCGGGCGCGAGATAGCCCAATGTCTTCCCGATGCCCGTCCCCGCCTCCGCCAGCATCAGGTTCGGCGCGTCGCGCATCATTCGCGGCTGGAACGCGGTGGCCGCCGCGGCGGCATAGGCGCGCTGCCCCCCGCGCGCCTCCGCCCCCGCACCCGTCAGCCGGTCGAGCCGCTCGCCGATCGCCTCCACCGCCAGCGTGACCGTGCGCGGCGCGGGGCGCGGCGCGCCCTCCTGCCATTCGGGCAGGCGCGAGAACAGCCAGCGCTCATTCTCCTTCGGCTTCGCGATCCGCTGCGCCACCTGCGGCGCCCACGGCCAGCGCAGTCGCAGCAAGGATTGCGCCGCGGTCCACGCCCCCTCGCGCTCCGGCCAGTCGGCATCGACGGTGGCGAGCAATCGCTGCGTCGCCGCCAGCAGGAACCCAGCGACCGCCGATTCCGCGTCCGGCACCGGCAATCCCGCTGCCTCCGCCAGCCCCTTCGCGGTCGGCACCATGAAGCGCGCGGGATGCAGGAAGGCGAACAGTTCCAGCACGTCCAGCCCGAAAATGTCGGCATAGCCCAGCCGCTGTCCGATCAGCGGCGCGTTCATCAGCACGACGGGCGTGTCCGCCGCGATCCGGATCGCCTCCCCCCGCGACACCGCGCGCGTCTCCCCGTCGCGGGCGATCCAGATGCCCGAATGGCTGGCGTGGAGCGCGGGATGGGGGAACGGCGGCACCGCCGGGAGGTGCGCGAGCGGGAACGGATTGGCAACAGGTAAGTGGCGCGGCGTCAGCGCGTCGGCCATGTCCAGCGATACGGCGGATCGACGTCGCCGCGCACGACGGTCTCGCCGCAATCCTTGTCCAGCCGGAAACGGCGCGCATCGCGATCCGACGCCAGCGCGTCGACCAGCGCCTCGCTATGCGACACCACGACGATCTGGCACCTCCGCGCCGCTGTCGCCAGCAATCGCGCCAGCGGATCGATCAGCGACGGGTGCAGGCTGGATTCCGGTTCGTTCAGGATCAGCAGTTCGGGCCGGCTCGGCGCGAGCAACGCGGCGCACAGCAGGATGTACCGCAACGTACCGTCGGACAGCTCGCCCGCGCGCAGCGGGCGCAGCAATCCCCGCTGCCGCATCGCGACGCTGCCGTCGTCGCCCGGCGCGATCGACGAATCGGGGAAGGCGTCCGCGATCGCGTCGTGGAACGCATCGGCCTCCCCGATCGCGTCGATCGTCGCGATCGCCGCGGCCAGATCGGCGCCGTCGTCCGCGAGCGCGGGGGTATAGGTCAGCACCTGCGGCCGCCGCGCCGGCGCACCCGCGTCGGTCCGGAGGTTGTCGTAGAACCGCCACCCGCGCATCCGCTCGCGCATCAGCAGCAGTTCCAGGCCGTCCTCGCGATCGGCCGAATGCGTCACCATGCTGTCGAACGGGAGCAGGTCGGTCAGCCCGGTTTTCCATTCGCCCGTTGCCGCGCTGCGCACCCGCACCATGCGGTCGCGCCGCTCCGCGAACAGGTTGGCGCGGCCCAGGGCACCGCCCGACCACATCGCCTCCACCTTTATTTCCGGATCGAGCGCGAAGGCGCCGCCGCCGCTGGGCAGGCCGAGGTCGATGGCATAGCCCAGGTCAGCACCCGCGAATCCCAGCCGCAGGCTGACCGGGCCGGACCGAACAATTCCCTGGATCGGCACGTCGCCCGCGCGCATTTCCCGGCTGATCCGTTCCGGCCCCGCCCACAGCGTCGACGGCAGCCCGCCCTCGCGCGCCAGCGAGTTGACCAGCCGCCCCTGCGCCACGTCGCCCAGCAGGCGCAGCGCGCGGTAGATGCTCGACTTTCCCGTCCCGTTCGCCCCGGTGACGATCGTCAGCCGGCCGAGCGGCAGCGCGATGTCCCTGAGCGAGCGATATCCCGATATGGCCAGTTGTTCGATCATCGCCCGTCCCCGCCCGCTTCCGCCGCATCGCGCCGTGGGGGTGGATTCGCCCTCCCCCATGTGCTTTAGGCCCGGATAACTCCCGTTATCCTGAGGTAGCGCCCCCATGAACATCCACGAATATCAGGCCAAGGAATTGCTGGCCAAGTTCGGTGTACCCGTTCCGGCCGGCTTCGCCGCGCTGAGCGTCGAGGAAGCCGTCGCGGCGTCGAAGAAGCTGCCCGGGCCGCTGTACGTGGTGAAGGCGCAGATCCACGCCGGCGGGCGCGGCAAGGGCAAGTTCAAGGAACTGGGTCCCGACGCCAAGGGCGGCGTCCGGCTGGCCAGGAGCGAGGACGAGGTCCGCGCCGCCGCCGCCGACATGCTGGGCAACACATTGGTGACGATCCAGACCGGCGACGCGGGCAAGCAGGTCAATCGCCTGTACGTGACCGACGGCGTCGACATCGCGAAGGAATTCTACCTCGCACTCCTCGTCAACCGCGCCACCAGCCGCATTTCCATGGTCGTCTCGACCGAGGGCGGGATGGACATCGAAACCGTCGCGCACGACACGCCGGAGAAGATCGTGTCGATCGACATCGATCCCGCCACCGGCCTGATGCCGCACCACGGCCGCGCGGTCGCCGCCGCGCTGGGGCTGACCGGCGACCTGGCCAAGCAGGCGGCGAACGTCGCGGCGAAGCTGTACGACGCGTTCCTGGGCACCGATGCGGAGCAGATCGAGATCAACCCGCTGGCGGTGACGGACGACGGCAAGCTGCTGGTACTCGACGCCAAGGTCGGCTTCGACGGCAACGCCCTGTTCCGCCACAAGGACCTGATGGAGCTGCGCGACGAGACCGAGGAGGATCCCGCGGAGCTGGAGGCCAGCAAGTACGACCTGGCCTATATCAAGCTGGACGGCGACATCGGCTGCATGGTCAACGGCGCGGGCCTCGCCATGGCGACGATGGACATCATCAAGCTGAACGGCATGTTCCCCGCCAACTTCCTCGACGTCGGCGGCGGCGCGAGCAAGGAGAAGGTGACCGCGGCGTTCAAGATCATCCTCGCCGATCCCGCGGTGAAGGGCATCCTGGTCAACATCTTCGGCGGCATCATGAAGTGCGACATCATCGCGGAGGGCATCGTCGCCGCGGCGAAGGAAGTGAACCTTTCGGTGCCGCTGGTGGTTCGTCTCGAAGGCACGAACGTGGAGAAGGGCAAGGAAATCCTCTCCACCTCGGGCCTCGCCATCGTCCCCGCCAACGACCTGGGCGACGCGGCGAAGAAGATCGTGGCCGAGGTGCAGAAGGCGGCGTAGGACAAGGGCATGAGCGACAACGTCGAGAAGCTGATGCCGGAGCATCTCAAGCGCTTCCAGGGAACGCTCGACCGGATCGAGCGCGACCTGCGCGAAGTGAAGGGGCGCGTGGCCAACCTTGAGGGCGGCCAGGCGTCGATCATCCAGCATCTCGCCCATTTCTCGGCGGCGGACGCGGCCCAGCAACTGACGATCGACAATATCAGCGACCGGCTCGACCGGATCGAACGACGGCTCGAACTGGCGAGCTGATCTTCCTCCCCGGGAAAAGCGCGCACAGGTCTTTTGGAGAGAGCAATGAAGGTAATCGTGCCGGTCAAGCGCGTGCTTGACTATAACGTGAAGCCCCGCGTGAAGGCGGACGGGTCGGGCGTCGACCTGGCCAACGTCAAGATGTCGATGAACCCTTTCGACGAGATCGCGGTCGAGGAGGCGATCCGCCTGAAGGACAAGGGCGTGACCGAGATCGTCGTCGTCTCGATCGGCGAGGCGAAGGCGCAGGAGACGCTGCGCACCGCGCTGGCGATGGGCGCCGACCGCGCCATCCTGGTGACGTCGGAGGAGAAGGTGGAGCCGCTGGGCGTCGCCAAGCTGCTCGCCAAGATCGTCGAGGAGGAACAGCCGCACCTGGTGATCCTCGGCAAGCAGGCGATCGACGACGACAATAATCAAACCGGGCAGATGCTCGCGGGGCTGCTCGGCTGGGGCCAGGCAACCTTCGCGTCGAAGGTCGAACTGTCCGCCGACACCGTGAAGGTGACGCGCGAGGTCGACGGCGGTCTGGAGACGGACAGCTTCAAGCTGCCCGCGATCGTCACCACCGACCTGCGCCTGAACGAGCCGCGCTACGCCTCGCTGCCCAACATCATGAAGGCGAAGTCGAAGCCGCTCGCGCAGAAGACGCCCGCCGACTACGGCGTCGACGTGACGCCGCGCCTGAAGACGCTGAAGGTCGTCGAACCGGCCAAGCGCACCGCGGGCGTGAAGGTCGCGGACGTCGACGAGCTGGTCGGCAAGCTGAAGGCCATGGGCATCGCGAAGTAGCACGGGGCATCCGCCCCACCCCCGTTCGGGCTGAGCGCAGGCGAAGCCCACGCACCGCCGTTCGGACGAGCCCTTCGACGTCGCTCAGGGCGAACGAATCGCGGGATTGAGAGGATAGACAGATGAAGACTCTCGTTTGGGTCGAGCACGACGGTTCGGCCGTCAAGGACGCCACGCTTTCCGCGGTCACCGCGGCATCGAAACTCGGCGAGGTCCATCTGCTGGTCGTCGGGCAGGGCGTCGACGCGGTCGCGCAGGCGGCGGCGAAGATCGCGGGCGTGGGCAAGGTCCACGTCGCCGACGACGCCGCCTACGCGCATGCGCTGGCGGAGAATGTCGCGCCGCTGATCGTGGAACTGATGGGCCACCACGACGCCTTCGTCGCGCCCGCGACGACGACCGCGAAATCGATCGCGCCGCGCGTCGCGGCGATGCTGGACGTGATGCAGATCAGCGAGATCCTGTCGGTGGAGGGCGAGGACACGTTCACGCGCCCGATCTACGCCGGCAACGCGATCGCGACGGTCCAGTCGTCGGATGCGAAGAAGGTAATCACCATCCGCGGCACCGCGTTCGACAAGGCCGCGACCGAGGGCGGCTCGGGCACGATCGAGGCGGTCGCCTCCACCGGCGACAAGGGCCTGTCGACGTTCGAGGGGCAGGAGATCGCGGAGATGACACGCCCCGAGCTGACCAGCGCGAAGATCATCGTGTCGGGCGGCCGCGCGCTGGGTTCGGGCGAGAAGTTCGTCGAGCTGATCGAGCCGCTGGCCGACAAGCTCGGCGCGGGCGTCGGCGCCAGCCGCGCCGCGGTCGACGCGGGCTACGTCCCCAACGACTATCAGGTCGGCCAGACCGGCAAGATCGTCGCCCCCGAGGTCTATATCGCGGTCGGCATCTCCGGCGCGATCCAGCACCTGGCGGGAATGAAGGACAGCAAGACCATCATCGCGATCAACAAGGACGAGGACGCCCCGATCTTCCAGGTCGCGGACATCGGCCTGGTCGGCGACCTGTTCAAGCTGGTGCCGGAGCTGACGCAGAAGCTGTGAGGAATGGAGCGTAGCTCCAACCCGGTGCCGGAGCGAAGCGACGGCACACAGCCACGGCCGGCCGGCGCCGCTACGGCGGCGTTCGACGACGCGGGATTAACTCCCGCGTCGGCCCTGCGGTTTGGTGCCGACGGCGCGGCATTCCATCCCGGCGTCTCACTTTCCCTCCTCGCGGATATCCATGCGACAGTCGCGGAGTCGGACCGGGCCGGTGTGCGGCTCACCGGGGTCGCGGAGTTATCCGCACTGCTGACGGACGGCCCGATCGCGTCCGTCGCGACGCATCACATCGGCCCGGCGGCGCGCCCGGTACGCGCAGTGCTGTTCGACAAATCCGCGACCGTCAACTGGTCGCTGGGCTGGCATCAGGATCGCACGATCGCTGTTCGTGCACGGCTGGAAACCCCCGGCTTCGGTCCGTGGACGGTCAAGCAGGGCATCCTGCACGTCGCCCCACCGTTCGACATCATAGCCGGAATGGCGACGCTGCGCATCCATCTCGACGATGTCGACGACGACAATTCGCCGCTGCTGATCGCGCCGGGATCGCATCGACTGGGGTTGATCGCGGAACCGAAGATCGCCGATGCCGTCATGCAGTGCGGGACCGCCACCTGTCTGGCCACCCGCGGCGACGTCTGGGCCTATGCAACGCCGATCCTTCACGCGTCCGCCGCCGCGGCGCGTCCGCGCCGGCGACGTGTATTGCAGGTCGACTATGCGGCGGCCGATCTACCCGGCGGCCTGGAATGGCTCGGCGTGTGAGGGACGCCACTGGCATCCCGCCCTCACCCGTGTAGTCTCGCGCCCCATGATCCTCCCCCTCATCGCCCTTCTCGCCCAGGCCCCCGCCACGGGTCAGGCCACCCCGCCCGCCAACGCCAGCACGCCCACGCCGCCCACGTCGCGCTGGCCGACGAAGGAAGCGGACTTCACGATCCGCAATTTCGCGTTCCGCTCGGGCGAGAAACTGCCCGCGCTGAAGATCCACTACACCACGCTCGGCTCGCCGCATCGGGACAAGGCGGGCAGGATCGACAATGCGGTGATGGTCCTCCACGGCACCGGCGGCACGGGAAAGCAGTTCCTCAGCCCGCAATTCGCCGACCGCCTCTACGGCCCGGGCCAGCCGCTCGACATCCGCCGCTATTTCATCATCCTGCCCGACAATATCGGCCACGGCGCCTCGTCGAAGCCGTCCGACGGCCTCGGCCCCGCCTTCCCGCGCTACACCTACGACGACATGGTCGCGGCGCAGCACGCGCTGCTGACCGACGGCCTCGGCATCGCGAAGATGCGCCTCGTCATGGGCACGTCGATGGGGTGCATGCACGCGTTCGTGTGGGGCGAGACCTATCCCGATTTCGCGCGCGCGCTGATGCCGCTGGCGTGCGAGCCGGTGGAGATCGCGGGGCTGAACCGCATGTGGCGGCAACTGGCGATCGACGCGATCCGGGCCGATCCGGCGTGGGCGGGCGGGCGCTACACAACGCAGCCGGTGCAGGGCCTGCGCGCCGCCGCGTCGCTGCTGTTCGTCGCCGGCGGCGCGCCCTTGTGGTTGCAGGCGCAATTCCCGACCCGCGACGCGGCGGAGGGCTATGCGCGCCAGCGGGTCGCCGCGTCGATCGCGGGGCTGGACGCCAACGACCTGATCCGGGCGCTCGATTCGTCGCGCACCTACGATCCGTGGCCGCGGCTGGAGGCGATCACGGCGCCCGTCGCCTGGGTCAATTCGGCGGACGACTTCATCAATCCGCGCGGGCTGGACTATCCCGCGCGCGCGGTGAAGCGGATGCACGACGCCACGTTCCGGATGATCCCCGAAACCGCGGACACGCGCGGCCACGGGACGCATACGTGGGCGGTCAACTGGACGGACGACCTGACGAAACTGCTGGCGCGGACGCAGTAGCGACGTCGCGGGCGGACACGTGGTTGACCGTCACCACCCACCGCCCCGCCCGCTTGCGCCACAGCCGCGTGTTGATCCCTTCGGTCACGCGCGCGCCGCGGATCAGGCGATAGCGCCCGACCAGCATCGCCGCATCGGGCGCCAGGATATCGACCGCCATGTCGTGGAAATGCAGGGTCCCGCGCGCCGCCGCCGACGCGCCGTAATCGCGCACATAATGGTCCAGCGTCCCCTGCCACCCGTCCTGCACCACCCCGCCGGAGGCGAAGATGACGTCCGGGTCGGCGAACCCGGCCATGTAGCCGCGAAAGTCGCCGCGGTTCCACGCCGCCTCCATCCGCGCCACGGTCGCCAGGATCGCGGCACGCTCCTGCGCCGGGGTCGCCGCGGCGGGGGCGGCGAGGACCGCCAGCGCGACGAACGGCAGGCCGATCCGCGCGCTCACTTGCCCGCCGCCCGCTCGGTCAGGTCGAGCCGCGCCCGCCACGGGTCCGGCCCCGCGACCGGCACGCCGGACGCAGTAAAGTCCATCAGCGGCCCCTTCCCCGCGAACCGCCCCCACGCCGGCAACCCCGCCACCGCGGGCACCCCCGTCTTCGCGAACGCCACGACATAGGCGTTCACCGCGCGCGCCATCGCCGCATCGGCGGGGGTCAGCGCGGCGCCGTATTTCGTCGCCACGGTGTCGAGGAAATAGGGGATGTCGGTGGCATGGGGGGCGCCGGGCCATTCGTCGCGCATCGACGCGGCGACATAGCCGAAGCGATAGTGATACGCCGGCTGCCCCCCCGCCGCCACGCGCGCGGCGACGAAGCGCGCGGGCTCCACCATCGTGCGATCCGCCCCCGTCGCCGCCGACAGGGCGGGCAGCGGCACCGTCCCCGCGGGATCGTACGCCGCCCGCGCCGCCGCGGCATCCGCGCCGAACCCGGCGAACAGCGCGTCCTTCGTCGGCGCGGCGGTCCAGCCGATGTCGTTGCTCGTCGCCCCGACCATCACCGGCACCCGCGCCTGCGTCCCCGCGCCCAGCATCGCCTCCGCCGTGCCCGTCACCGTCACGCCGTCGACCGCCGCGCCCGCGAACGTCGCGGCCGATCCGCCCAGCGTGGCGAGGTTCAGGTCGTCGACCACCGCGTCCGCGGGCAGCGCGCGCAGCCGGGCGAGCGCTGCGGCGTCCGTCCCGTCCACCCCCGCCCCGCGCGCGAAGGCGACCGCCGCCGCCGCCGCCGCATCCGCCGGACTGTCGAGCAGCGTCCGCCCGCCGCCCGACATCACGACCGCGCGCGCGAACAGCCCGCGGGCGGCAGGCGCGCCCAGCAGCGCCAGCACCGATCGCCCGCCCGCCGATTCCCCCATCACCGTCACGTTCGCGGCATCGCCCCCGAACGCGGCGATGTTGCGCCGGACCCAGCGCAGCGCCGCCTGCTGGTCCAGCAACCCCCAGTTCGCGACCCGCCCCTCCGCCGCCAAGGCGGGGTGCGCGAAGAACCCGAAGCGACCCAGCCGATAGTTGAACGACACGAACACCGTCCCCGCCGTCGCGAACGCCGCGCCGTCGTACACCGCGGGCGAGGCGCCCCCGTTCACGAACCCGCCGCCGTAGATCCACACCACCACCGGCAGCCTCGCCCCCGCCTTCACCCCCGCGGGGCGCCAGACGTTGACGAACAGGCAGTCTTCCGCCGGCGTCGTGCCCAGCGGCGCGGCATCGCTGGGGAACGGTTTCTGCATGCAATCCGCGCCGAACCGCGTGGCGTCGCGCACGCCCGTCCATGCCGCCGCGGGCTGCGGCGCGCGCCAGCGGTTCGCCCCCACCGGCGGCGCGGCGAAGGGGATGCCGCGGAACGCCTCCACGCCCGCGGAGACGGTGCCGCGGACGCGCCCCTGTCCGGTGGCGGCGACCGGGGGGGCCTGCGCCGCGGCGACGGCGGGCAGGAGCGCGGGAATAAGCAACAGCGTTTTCATGCCGCAGCCTATCATGCGTGCCCGGCGGGGCAACTTGCCGCGGACCGCGACGACCGGTAGCGCGCGGGAATGCGTATCCTGTTCCTGCTCCTCGCCCTCCTCGCCCTCCTCGCCGTCCCTGCGGCGGCGCAACGCGCGGATCGCGCGACCCCGGGCTGGGTGCGCGTCCGGCTGGAGACGGCGGACGGGAACATGGTGCTGGCGCTCAACGCGCGCCGGGCGCCGGTCACGACCGCCAACTTCCTGCGCTACGTCGACGACGGGCGCTTCGACGGCGTCAGTTTCTATCGCACCGCGCGCAACAAGCGCTCGCCCCGCTTCGGCTTCATCCAGTCGGGCATCCGCACCGACGCACGCCGCTTCCTGGACATGATCCCGCACGAATCGACGAAGCGGACGGGGATGAAGCACCTCGACATGACCATATCCATGGCGCGCAAGGGGCCGCCGGGGTCCGCCAACGGCAATTGGTTCATCACCGTCGGCCCGATCCCGTCGATGGACTGGACCCCCGCCAATCCGGGCTATGCCGCCTTCGGCCGCGTCGTCGGCGGGCAGGACACCGTCCGCCGCATCCTGGCCGAACCGACGGGTCAGCAGATGAACGGCACGCTGATGCTGAAGCCGGTGCGCGTGAACCGCGCGGTGCGGCTGGACGGCGTCGGCAAGCCGACCGGCCGCCCGCGCCCGTGGCTGATCGAACGGCGCAAGGACGGCTGAACCTCGCGCCTCCCCGGATCGTTGGGCGGTGGAGGAGAATGACGATGCCCGAGGAACAGCCGAACAAGCCCGCCGGCGGCGCCGACGCGAACGGCACGCCGCCGAAGGTGGAGGACGACCAGGCGGTGAGGAACCAGGGCGAGGTATCGCCGGAGGACTATCCGCTGAAGGCGTCGGGGAAGGATCAGGGCTGACGGCCCCGGATGTGACCGGGGATCGCTGCGAAGGCCCTCTCCGTCATGCCGGGCCTGTCCCGGCATCCACCGTGCCCCATAACCATAAGCCGTTGATAACTCGGCACGGTGGACCCCGGAACAAGTCCGGGGTGACGGCGCGAGAGCGGCGATGGCATCGAGACTCGCGAGAGGCTCCTCGAAACCGGGATCACGACCCCGCTGTCCTACACGCCCCTGACCTGTCATCCTCCCGCGATCATGGCCGATCGTCCCGCTCCCACCCGCCGCGCCGCCGCGCGCACGCCCCCGGCGACCATGCGACCTTTCGTGACCTTTCGCGGGCGGCGACGGGCGGCGATCGCCCGTATCGGCTTGCGACGCCGCGACAACTGCGCACTATGTCCGTCATGATCCTGATCGCCCTCGCCATCGCCCAGGCCGCGCCCGCCGCCGCCCCCGCCCCCGTGCCGCCCCGGATCGAGCGCCTGCTCGATCGTGCGCCGGTGATCGACGGGCACAACGACCTGCCGTGGGAATTGCGCGAGCGCTACGGCTCGCTGACCGATGCGATCGCGGGCGACACCACCCGCGCCGCCTGGCCGTTGCAGACCGATATCGCGCGCCTGAGGAAGGGCCATGTCGGCGCGCAATTCTGGTCGGTGTGGATCCCCGCCACCGCGCAGGGGCCGCGCGCGGTGGAGATGACGGTGGAGCAGATCGACCTCGTTCGCCGCATGGTCGCGGCGCATCCCGACGCCTTCCGCCTGGCCGGCACCGCCGCCGACGTGCGCGCCGCGATGAAGGCGGGGCGCATCGCCTCGCTGATCGGGGTGGAGGGCGGGCACCAGATCGACGCGAATCTCGCCGTCCTGCGCCAGTATCGCGCGCTGGGCGTCGCCTATATGACGCTGACGCATTCGCAGTCGCTGGAATGGGCCGACAGTTCCACCGGCACCGTCCGCGCGGGCGGGCTGTCGCCGTTCGGGCGGCAGGTGGTGGCGGAAATGAACCGCCTGGGCATGATCGTGGACGTCAGCCACGTCGCGGACACCACGATGGCGCAGGCGCTGGACGTGTCGAAGGCGCCCGTCATCGCCAGTCATTCCGGCGCGCGCGCGATCGCGGACGCGCCGCGCAACATCCCCGACGACCTGCTGCGCCGCATCGGCGCGACGGGCGGCGTGGTGATGGTCAATTTCTACCCCGCCTTCGTCTCCGCCAAATGGCGCGCGTGGGATCGCGAGCGCGGCGCCTTCGCGAAGGGCGCGGGCGTGGACAACGACGTCTACGACGATCGCGCCCCCGCCCCGCTGCTGGCATGGCAGCGGACTCACCCCGAACCCGCGGTGACCGTGGCGGACGTGGCCGACCATATCGAGCATGTGGCGAAGGTCGCGGGTCGCGCATCGGTGGGCCTCGGCGGCGATTTCGACGGGATCAGCGGCACCGGCCCGGTAGGATTGAAGGGCGTCGAGGGCTATCCCGCCATCTTCGCCGAACTGGCGCGCCGCGGCTGGAGCGACGCGGACCTCGCCGGCCTGTCGCAGGGCAACGTCCTGCGCGTGATGGAACGCGTCGAGGCGGTCGCGCGCGCGATGAAGGACGAGCCGCCCGCGGTGGTCCCGACGACGATACGATAGTCGCGGCCCCTCGTGCTCCCGCGCAGGCGGGAGCCCAGGGTTACGCGCGCCATCGTTCGTTGTTCTGCCCGGCTCCGGGTTCCCGCCTGCGTGGGACGCGACGGACCGTCAGAACCCCGACAGGAACGACGCCACGTTCGCGCCCAGCGCCGCGACCGCATAGCCGCCCTCCATCGCCACGACGGTGGGCAGCCCCAGCGCCGCGATATCGCGCGCCAGCACCGCATAATCCGCGGTCGTCAGCGCGAAATGGCTGATCGGATCGCCCTCCCACGTGTCCGCGCCGAAGCTGACGATCAGCATGTCCGCGCCGAACGCCGCGATCGCCGTCAGCAGGTCGTTCTGCGCCCGGCGGAAGGGGTCGATCGCGGTCCCCTGCGGCAACGGACGGTTCAGCGTCGCGCCCGCGCCCGCCCCTTCCCCGCGCTCGTCCGCATGGCCCCAGTAGAAGGGATAATCGGTCGCCGGATCGGCATGGACGCTGGCGTAGAACACGTCGCCGCGCCGCCAGAAGATGTCCTGCGTCCCGTTGCCGTGGTGATAGTCGATGTCGAGGATCGCGACCCGCGCCACCCCCGCGTCGCGCGCCGCCTGCGCCGCGATGGCGGCGGCGTTCAGGTGGCAATATCCGCCGCAATAATCGCGCCCCGCATGGTGCCCCGGCGGCCGGCACAGGGCGAAGGCGGCGCGGTCGCCGTCCAGGACCGCCTGCGTCGCCGCCAGCGCCGACTGCGCGCTCCAGTAGCTGGCGGTCCACGCCTGCGCGGTGATCGGCGTCGTCGCGTCGAAGGCGTGCGCGCCCAGCAACGCGTCGATCCGCGACAGCGTCAGCGGGCGCCGCCCGCGGATCGGAAAGGCGTAGGGGATCGCATCCCCCGGCCGCCCCGCGTCGCGCCACAGGGCGGGCGCGTCGCGAAGGAAGGCCAGATACGCCGGATCGTGCACCGCCGCGATCGGATCGATCCCGCGGTCCGCGGGCAGGTCCGCGCCGCCGATCGCGGACAGGATCGCATCGATCCGCGCGGGCACCTCGGCATAGGGGGCGAAGCCGCCGTTGTGCAATTCGCGCTGCGGCGCGTGGGTCGCCTGCGCCGGGGCGTGGAAGCGCTTCATCGCGCCCGCCCCGCGCCCAGCAGCACCATGACCCCGGCCAGCGCGGACACGACCGATCCCGTCAGCACGCCCAGCTTCACCTGTTCGATCAACGGCGCGTCTCCCGGAAACGCCAGGCCGCCGATGAACAGGCTCATCGTGAAGCCGATGCCCGCGACCAGCGACAGGCCCAGCACCTGCCGCCACGTCACGCCGTGCGGCCGCGCCGCGATGCCCAGCCGTTCCGCCAGCGCGATCGCGCCGAATATCCCCACCGGCTTGCCGACGGCCAGCCCGATCGCAACGCCCAGTACGAGCGGTTCGCGCAGGACCGACCACGTCACGCCCGCCAGCGCGACCCCCGCATTGGCGAAGGCGAACAGGGGGACGATGGCGAAGGCGGACCAGGGGTGCAGCGCATGTTCCAGCCGATGCAGCGGGGAGGTCGCATCGTCGGGCGCGGCGGGGGAGACGCGGATCGGGATCAGCGCCGCCAGCAGCACGCCCGCGATCGTGGCATGGATGCCCGATCGCAGGACGAGCAGCCACAAGGCCGCGCCGACGGCCAGGTACGGCCACAGCGCCATCACCCCGCGACGGTTCAGGACGTACAGGACGACCAGCGCGGCGCCCGCCCCCGCCAGCGCGGCGACGTCGATCGCCTCGGTATAGGCGACCGCGATGATCGCCACCGCCCCCATGTCGTCGACGATCGCGATCGTGGCCAGCAGCAGCTTCAGCGCGGACGGCACCCGCCGCCCCAGCAGCGCGAGGACACCGATGGCGAAGGCGATGTCGGTCGCCGCCGGGATCGCCCACCCGCGCTGCAACCCCGGATCGTCGCCCGCGACCGCCAGATAGGCCAGCGCGGGCACCGCCATCCCCGCCGCCGCGGCGATGAACGGCAACCGCCGCCGGTCCGCGCTCGACAGCCGCCCGTCGACGATCTCGCGCTTGATCTCCAGCCCCACGACCAGGAAGAACAGCGCCATCGCCGCGTCGTTGATCCACAGGTGCACCGTCATCGGCCCCAGTGCGGGCGACAGGACCGGCCCGGTCCGGGCATGGATCGCATGGTCGTACAGCGCCGCGGTGACGGGCAGGTTCGCCGCCAGCAAGGCCAATACCGTCGCCGCGATCAGCACGACCCCGCCCGCCGCCTCGTTGCGAAGGAAGGCGCGCAGCACGTGGAGGCGCGGGCGGGGGGAAGGCATCCGTACCACTACCCTTGTGCCGCCGCGAAGGCGGAGGCCCCGCCTGGGTCCCCGCCTTCGCGGGGACACGAATGCTGCTCGCTCACCGCGCTAGCGCCTCCGCGATCAGCCGGCGGGAATTCTCCACGCCGTACAGCTTGATGAAACTGCCCATCCGCGGCCCCTGGCTGGTGCCCAGCAACGTCTCGTACAGCGCCCTGAACCAGTCGCGCAGCTCGGCGAAGCCGCCGGTCTTGCCGATCTCGTACACGTGGTTCTGGATGTCCTCCGCGCTCGCGTCGGCGTCCAGCGTGGCGAGCGCCGCGTCCAGCCGCTCCAGCGCGGCGCGCTCGGTCGCGTCCGGCGCGCGGCGGTTCAGCGTCGGCGCGACGAAATCGCGATGGTACGCCAGCGCGTGATCGATCAGGCGATCGAGGTCGGGGTGCCGCGCCGCCGTGGCATCCGCGACGTAATTGCCCAGATATCCCCACACCTGCTCCTTCGACGCCTCCCCCATCACGCCGACGAGGTTCAGCAGCAGCCCGAACGTCACCGGCAACGCGCCCTCGGGCGGGGGGCCGGAATGGACGTGGTGGACCGGATTGCCCAGCCGCTCCTTGTCCGCCTGCCCCGCATAATTGCCGCGGAACTGCCAGTAATCGTCCACCGCCCGCGGGATCAGGCCGAGGTGGAGCGACTTCGCCTTCTTCGGCTCGCGATAGATGTAGAAGGCCAGGCTTTCGTCGGGGCCGTAGGTCAGCCATTCCTCGATGCTGAGGCCGTTGCCCTTGGACTTGCTGATCTTCTCGCCATTGGCGTCGAGGAACAGCTCGGCGATCAAACCCTCCGGCCGTCGCCCGCCCAGGATCTGCGCGATCTTGCCGCTCAGGATCGCCGAATCGATCAGGTCCTTGCCGTACATCTCGTAATCGACGCCCAGCGCGGCCCAGCGCAGGCCCCAGTCGGGCTTCCATTGCAGCTTCGCCCGCCCGCCCAGGATCGACTGTTCGACCGTCTCGCCCCCCGCCACGCTGGTATCGACGAAGCGGACGATGCCCGCGTCGGCATCGACGACCGCGACCGGCACCTGAAGAACGATGCCGCTCTTCGCGCTGATCGGCAGGACCGGCGAGTAGGTCGCCTGCCGCTCGCTGCGCAGCGTCGGCAGCATCACCGCCATGATCGCGTCATACTGGCGCAGCACGTCGCGCAGCTTGTCGTCGAACCGGCCCGACGCATAATAATCGGTCGAGGACGCGAATTCGTAATCGAAGCCGAACCGGTCGAGGAAGGCGCGCAGCATGGCGTTGTTGTGCGCCGCGAAACTGTCGAACTTCCCGAACGGATCGGGGATGCGCGACAACGGCTTGCCCAGATGCGCGGTCAGCATCTCCTTCTCCGGCACGTTGTCGGGCACCTTGCGCAGCCCGTCCATGTCGTCGCTGAACGCGATCAGCCGCGTCGGCCTCCCGGTCATCTCCTCGTACGCGCGCCGCACCATCGTGGTGCGCAGCACTTCCTGGAACGTGCCGATATGCGGCAGGCCCGACGGGCCGTAGCCGGTTTCGAACAGCATCGGCGCCCCGCCCGGCTTTCCGTCGGGCCAGCGCTTCAGCAGCTTGCGCGCCTCCTCGTACGGCCAGGCCTTGGATTCGAGAGCGGCGGTGCGAATGTCGTCGGTCATGATGCGGTGCGACGTAGCGGGCGGGGGGCACGATGGCTATATGGCGGGCATGTCATGGCTTGCCGGATCCGCGCTGTTCCTCGCCACCGTCGCGTTCATGGAGGGATTCGCCTATGTCATGCACCGCTGGGTGATGCATGGGCCGGGCTGGTTCCTGCACGAAAGCCACCACCGCGCGCGCACCGGGCGGTTCGAGCTGAACGACCTGTACGGCGTGATCTTCGCGGTGCCGTCGATCGTGCTGCTGCTGGGCGGGGTGCAGCTGGGCTGGTGGCCCGGCTTCGCGTGGATCGGGGCGGGCATCGCGGCCTACGGCGCGATCTATTTCGGCTTCCACGACGTGATCGTCCACGAACGCGTCCGGACGCGCTACCTGCCGAAATCGCGCTACATGAAGCGGATCGTCCAGGCGCATCGCCTCCATCACGCGGTCGAGACGAAGGCGGGGACGGTCAGCTTCGGCTTCCTCGTCGCGCCGAAGCCGGAAGTTTTGAAGGCCGAACTGAAGCGTCGCGGGCGCAGCGGCGTGCGCGCGCCACGCAAACCGATGTTTGCGGAAGATTAACCTTCGCGGCGCAAGACGGGACCCATGGAAAACGCGGTCCCGTTCCCGATCCCGTCCGAGGAGGATGAAAGCCGCCGCGCGCTGCGCAAGGCGGTCACGATGCGCGCGCAGCTGCGCGACCGCGGCACGACGCGGTTCGAAATCGAGGTCGTCGACCTGTCGGTGACCGGCTTTCGCGCCAATACCGGCTTCACCTTGTGGCCCGGGACGACCGTGTGGCTGACGATGCCGGGCCTCGCCGCGCTGGAGGCGGTCGTCGCCTGGCGCGACAAGACCCGCTACGGCTGCGCCTTCGCCAAGCCGCTGCACCCCGCGGTGTTCGACCATATCGTGGCGCTGAGCCGCCGGTAGGCGCGACCACGCTCGCGCCGGTCGCGCAGCGAACCGGCGGCCCGGCCGGCGAGTCGGCGACGCCGAACCCGTTCGACGACGCGGCTTGGCCGCGGCGTGCGGCCACTGACCTGCCGTAGCCGTCGACGTCGCTCAGGCCCAACGGCTGTGGCGAACGGAATCAGTCGAACAGGCTGGACACGCTCGATTCGTCCGCGATCCGCCGGATCGCCTCCGCCAGCAGCGGGGCGATGGTCAGGTGGCGCAGCTTGCCCGAATCGCGGACCATGTCCTGGTTGCCGATCGAATCGGTCACGACCAGCTCGGTCAGCACCGATCCTTCGACCCGCGCGATCGCGCCGCCCGACAGGACGCCGTGGCTGACATAGGCGACCACGTCCTGCGCCCCCGCCTCGCGCAGCGCCGCCGCGGCGTTGCACAGGGTGCCGGCCGAATCGACGATATCGTCGATCAGGATGCAGAACCGCCCCTCGACCTCGCCGATGATGTTCATCACCTCCGATTCGCCCGCACGCTCGCGCCTTTTGTCGACGATCGCGAGGGGGGCGTTGTCGAGCCGCTTCGACAGCGCGCGCGCGCGCACCACGCCGCCGACGTCGGGGGAGACGACGGTCAGGTTCTGCGTCCCGAATCGCGCGCGGATGTCGTGCGACATGACGGGCGCGGCGAACAGATTGTCGGTCGGGATGTCGAAGAATCCCTGGATCTGCCCGGCATGCAGGTCGACCGACAGGACGCGGTGCGCGCCCGCGGTGGTGATGAGGTCCGCGACCAGCTTGGCCGAGATGGGGGTGCGCGGGCCGGGCTTCCGGTCCTGCCGCGCATAGCCGAAATACGGCACGACCGCGGTGATCCGCTTCGCCGACGCACGCTTCAGCGCGTCGATGCAGATCAGCAATTCCATCAGGTTGTCGTTGACCGGGTAGCTGGTCGACTGGAGGATGAAGACGTCCTCCCCGCGCACGTTCTCCATGATCTCGACGAAGATCTCCTCGTCCGCGAACCGCCGCACCAGCGCCTCGGTCAGCGGCGTCTCCAGATAGTCGGAGATCGCCTTGGCCAGCGGCAGGTTGGAATTGCCGGTCATCAATTTCATGGACGGGACCCTTTCGCGGGCCGCCTTAGAACGCAAAGGGTGGCGAGCGGAAGACCCGAGGCTTAAGCAGCGGCATGACCGTCACCCGTTTCGCCCCCTCTCCGACCGGCCTGCTCCACGTCGGCAACGTGCGCGCGGCGCTGCACAACTGGATGCTCGCGCGGCGCGACGGCGGGCGCTTCCTGTTGCGGATCGACGATACCGACGCGGCGCGCAGCGAGGAGCGATATGTCGAGGCGATCCGCGCCGACCTCGCCTGGCTGGGGCTGCATCCGGATGGCGAGGAGCGGCAGTCGGCGCGGTTCGACCGGTACGAGGCCGTGTTCGACGCCCTGCGCACCGCGGGCCGCATCTATCCCGCGTATGAGACGCAGGGCGAGCTGGATCTCAGGCGCAAGGTGCTGCTGGGCCGCGGGCTGCCGCCGATCTACGACCGCGCGGCGCTGGCGCTGACCGATGCGGATCATGCCCGTTTCGCCGCCGAGGGGGTGGCGCCGCACTGGCGCTTCCGGCTCGACCATGATGCGCCGATCACGTGGGACGATGCGATCCGCGGCGCCCAGTCGTTCGATCCGCGCACGATCGGCGACCCCGTCATCCGTCGTGCCGACGGATCGTGGCTGTACCTGCTGCCCAGCGTCATCGACGACGTCGACATGGGCGTGACCGACGTCGTGCGCGGCGAGGACCATGTCGCCAATACGGCGGTGCAGACGCAGATGTTCGCCGCGCTGGACGCCGCGCCGCCGCGCTTCGCGCATGCCGCATTGCTGACCGGGGCGGAGGGAAAACTGTCGAAGCGGCTGGGCTCGCTGGGGGTGCATGACATGCGCGACGCCGGCGTCGAGCCCGCCGCGATCGTGTCGCTGCTGGCCCGGCTGGGCACCAGCGACCCGGTCGTGCCGACCGCCGATCCGGCCCCGCTGGTCGCCGCGTTCGACCTGGCGCGCTTCGGCCGCGCCCCGGCGCGGTTCGACGAGCGCGAGCTGGCGCAGGTCAATGCGCGGATCGTCCACCAGCTGCCGTTCGAGGCGGTGGCGGGGCGACTGCCCGCGGGCATGGACGCCGCGGCGTGGGAGGCGGTGCGGCCGAACCTGTCGACCGTCGCGGAAGCGGCGGACTGGTGGGCGGTGATCGACGGCGATGTCGCAGCGACGGGCGAGGAAGCCGACTATGTTGCGCAGGCCGCCGCCGCGGCGCGCGCGATCGACTGGTCGGCCGATCCCTGGCACGCGCTGACCGAAACGCTGAAGGCGCAGACGGGGCGAAAGGGCAAGGCGCTGTTCCTGCCGCTGCGCCGCGCACTGACGGGGCGCGATCACGGGCCGGACATGGCGGCGTTGCTGCCGCTGATCGGGCGCGACCGCGCGCTGACGCGACTGGACTCGAATGCGCGCGCCCAAGCGCCTATGTAATGTCCATGACCGGTTTCTTCGCCCGCATGTCACCCTTTCGCGCCTGGCGCGACCTGCGCGACCATGTCGTCGGCCGGGGCCCGCAGGAATTGTGGTTCCTCGCCGCCGCGATCGCGATCACCGCTTTCCTGATCTTCGCCTTCGTCAAGGATTCGCATTTCGAGAAGGTCTATCGCCCCCAGATCACGTACGTGAAGCAGTGGAAGCTGGATCGCACCGATGCCGAGATCGTGGCGCAGCAGAAGATCGACCAGGTCCAGCGCGACCGGGACGAGGCCCAGCTGAAGAAGCAGCAGGACGCGGTACGGGCGCAGTTCAAGAAGCTCGACGATCAATTGTCGAGCATGGGCCTCTGAACCACGACGCACCGGATGACGCGCGCTGGATGGGCGCCGCGCTGGCGCTCGGCGACCGCGCGAGGGGGCGGACCGCGCCCAATCCCAATGTCGGCTGCGTGATCGTGCGCGATGGCCGCGTCGTCGGGCGCGGCTGGACGCAGCCGGGCGGGCGTCCGCATGCCGAGGCGATGGCGCTGGCGCAGGCCGGGGACGCGGCGCGGGGGGCGATCGCCTATGTCACGCTGGAACCCTGCGCCCACGACAGCGCGCGGGGCCCCGCCTGCGCGGACCTGCTCGTCGCCGCGGGCGTCGCGCGCGTCGTCGCGGCGCTGCGCGATCCCGATCCGCGCACCGACGGCGCGGGCCTGGCACGGCTCGCCGCCGCGGGAATCGCGACCGACGTCGGCACGCGCGCGGCGGAGGCGGCGCGCAGCATGGCCGGCTTCCTGATCCGGCGACGATTCGACCGCCCGCACGTCACGCTGAAACTGGCGCTGTCGCTCGACGGCGCGGTGGCCATGGCGGACGGGCGCTCGACATGGATCACCGGCCCGGAAGCACGCGCCCATGCGCACCTCGAACGCAGCCGGCACGAGCTTATCCTGGTCGGGCGCGGCACATGGGATGCGGACTCGCCGCGCCTCGACGTGCGGTTGCCGGGGCTGGAGGGGCGGTCGCCGGTGCGGGTCATTCTGTCGGCGGGCGGGCCCCTTCCCTCTCCCGACGGGAAAGGGAAGGGGCGACGCGAAGCGGCGCGCAAGGATGAGGGCGGGCAGTTGTGGATCATGTCCCCCCAATCCATCGCCGCCCTGCCCGGCGACCACCTGCTGATCGAGGGCGGCGCGCGGACCGCCGCCGCCTTCCTCGCCGCGGACCTCGTTGACCGGCTGCTATTGTATCGCGCGCCCGTGTTCGTCGGGGGTGGGCGCGCCCTGCCGGATATCGGCCTGGCCGATCTGTCGGGCGCGCATGGACGCTGGACGCTGCTCGATTCACGCATGCTTGGCGTGGACCGGGTGGAGGTGTACGAGCGCGGCTGATGTTTACCGGGATCGTCAGCGACGTGGGAACGGTCGCGCGTGTCGAGGCGCGCGGGGACACGCGTGTCGTCGTCTCCACCGGCTACGACACCGCCGGGATCGACCTCGGCGCGTCGATCGCCTGCTCGGGCGTCTGCCTGACCGTCGTCGACAAGGGCGTGGACGCGGGGGGCGCGGGCTGGTTCGCGGTCGACGTGTCGGGCGAGACGATTCGCCGCACCGCGCCGGGGCTGTGGCGCCAGGGTCGTCGCCTGAACCTGGAACGCGCGATGAAGCTGGGCGACGAACTGGGCGGGCATATCGTCACCGGCCATGTCGACGGTGTCGCCGAGGTCGTCGATATCCGCGCCGACGGCGATTCGAAGCGCATCGCCTTCCGCGTGCCGACCGATCTTGCCCCCTTCCTCGCGCCCAAGGGGTCGGTGACGATCGACGGCGTATCGCTGACCGTCAACGAGGTCGACGACGCATCGGACGCCAGCGTCTTCGCGATCAACCTCATCCCGCATACGCAGGCCGTCACGACGCTGGGCGACCTGACCACCGGACAGGCCGTGCACGTCGAGATCGACGTGCTCGCCCGCTACCTCCAACGGATGGAGCATTATCGTGGCCGCCAATAAACCCGCCGAACTCTCGCGCCTGCGGCACGGCTATCTGTCCAGCCCGGAGGAGATCATCGACGAGGCGCGCAACGGGCGCATGTTCATCCTGGTCGACGACGAGGATCGCGAGAACGAGGGCGACCTGGTCATCCCGGCGCAGATGGCGACGCCGGAGAAGATCAATTTCATGGCGCGTCACGGCCGCGGGCTGATCTGCCTCGCCATGACGAAGGACCGGGTCGAGACGCTCGGCCTCGAACTGATGAGCCGCAACAACGGCACCCGGCACGAAACCGCCTTCACCGTCTCGATCGAGGCGCGCGAGGGCGTCACGACCGGCATCTCCGCCGCGGATCGTGCGCGCACCGTGGCCGTGGCGGTCGACGCGACGAAGGGCCGCGCCGACATCGTGACGCCGGGCCACGTCTTCCCATTGGTGGCGCGCGACGGCGGCGTGCTGGTGCGCGCGGGCCATACCGAGGCGGCGGTGGACGTATCGCGGCTCGCCGGCCTCAACCCCTCGGGCGTGATCTGCGAGATCATGAACGAGGACGGGACGATGGCGCGGCTCGACGATCTGGTGTCGTTCGCGCAGCTCCACAGCCTGAAGATCGGCACGATCCGCGACCTCATCGCCTATCGCCGTCGCCACGACCATCTGGTGCAGCTGGTCAGCGAGGCGCCGTTCAAGAGCCGCTGGGGCGGCGACTGGACCGTCCGCGCCTATCGCAACAAGGCGACGGGCACGGAACAGGTCGCCCTGGTCAAGGGGCGCGTCGACCCGACGAAGCCCACGCTGGTGCGGATGCACGCTCTGTCCCCCTTCGCGGACATCTTCGGCGAGGATTCGGAGCGCAGCCGCATGCTGTCGCGCTCGATGGAGATCATCGCGGACGACGGGGCGGGCGTCGTCGTCGTCATCAATCGCCAGCGCGCCGACGCCTTCACCACCGCGGTGAAGCGCAAGGCGGGGGAGAAGGTGGAGATCGAGATGGAGGAATTGCGCGACTATGGCGTCGGCGCGATGATCCTGGCCGAACTCGGCGTCCACGACATGATCCTGCTGACGAACACCCATCACACGCTCGTCGGCCTCGACGGCTACGGCCTGTCGATCGTCGGCGAGCGCGCGGTGGATTGAGCCGCAAGTAATATCTGACCTCACCCTTCCCACCGCCTTCGGCGGCGGGCCCCTTCCCTCTCCCGTCGGGAGATGGAGGGAGGCGCGAAGCGCCGGAAGGGTGAGGCCAGTCGATTTCAGGAGTAACCCATGGCCCGCGTCCTCATCGTCGAAGCGCGCTTCTACGACCATCTGAACGACATGCTGGTCGCGGGCGCGAAGGCGGCGCTGGCGGGGCATGAGGTCGACGTCGTCACCGTCCCCGGCGCGCTGGAAGTGCCCGGCGCGATCGCGCTGGCGGTCGAGGGCGGCCGCTACGACGCGTTCGTGGCGCTGGGCGTCGTGATCCGCGGCGAGACGTACCATTTCGAGATCGTCGCGAACGAAAGCGCGCGCGGCATCATGGCGCTGACGATGGACGGCATCGCGATCGGCAACGGCATCCTGACGACCGAGGACGAGGCGCAAGCGATCGCGCGCGCCGATCCCGCGCAGCTCGACAAGGGCGGCGGCGCGGCGAAGGCGGCACTGGCGATGTTGGACCTGCGCACGCGACTGGGGTGACGCGAACCAGCCGTTCGTCCTGAGGAGCCGCGAAGCGGCGTCTCGAAGGACCGTGCCCGTGCTTCGGGACGGGACGTCGGCTACGCTCATCCCCTCCTCACCACGAACCCTCCGTTCGCCCTGAGCGAAGTCGAAGGGCGCGCGCCCAAGGGTCGAACATGGGCTTCGACGTCGCTCAGCCCGAACGGGGAGGGGTGCGTGCGCCCGGTAAATCGCTCCCGATGCCACCCGACCCGTAACCACTGGTCAATCCCGCCGCGCTTACTTATACCCGTGTCAGTAAGCCACGGGAGCCGCCGATGCCGCATGCGCACACGATCGAAGCCAATCCGCACTGGCTCCCGCTCAATCCCCGCAGGACCCTGAGCCACATTCCGGGGCAGCGCGGCTGGCCCTTCGTCGGCAACACGCTGGAGATCCTGAAGGACCCGCTGGCGTTCCAGCGCAAGATGGTCGCCCGGCACGGCCCGGTCTATCGCAGCAACAGCTTCGGCGGCGACTCGGTCGTTCTGCTGGGGCCGGACGCGAACGAACTGGTCCTGTTCGACAAGGACCGGAATTTCTCCAGCGAGCAGGGCTGGGGACCGGTGTTGAACCTCGTCTTTCCCCGCGGCCTGATGCTGATGGATTTCGAGAAGCACCGGCAGGATCGAAAGGCGCTGTCGGTCGCGTTCAAGCCCGAACCGATGCGCCATTACGCCGCCGAACTGGACCGCGGCATCGCCGCCGCGATCCGCGACTGGTCGGGCCAGCCGATCAAATTCTACGATGCGATAAAGGCGCTCAGCCTCGATCTCGCCGCCGCCAGCTTCTTGGGCGTGCCGCTGGGGCCGGAGGCGGCGAAGATCAACCAGGCGTTCGTGGACGAAGTCCGCGCCTCGGTGTCGGTCGTGCGCTCGCCCCTGCCCGGCACCATGATGCGCAAGGGCGTGGAGGCGCGCGCGTATCTGGTCGACTGGTTCAGCCGCGAGATCCCCGCGCGCCGCACCGGCGACGGCCAGGATTTCTTCTCGCAATTTTGCCGCGCCACCGACGAGGCGGGGGAGCCGCTGTCGGACCAGGCGATCGTCGACCACATGAACTTCCTGATGATGGCCGCGCACGACACGATCACGTCGTCGGCGACCAGCATGGTGATGATGCTGGGCCGCAACAGGGAATGGCAGGAACGGCTGCGCGAGGAGGTACTGTCGCTGGGCCGCAACGACGACCATGTCGGGCACGGGGACCTCGATAAACTGGTCCTGACCGAATACGCCTTCAAGGAATCGTTACGGATCATGCCGCCGGTGCCGTCGATCCCGCGCCGCGCGATGCGCGACTTCTCCTTCGGCGGGTACGACATTCCCGCGGGCACGTTCGTCGGCGTCAACGTCAGCTACACGCACCACATGGCGGAGCATTGGCCCGATTCCGAACGGTTCGATCCGATGCGGTTCGCGCCGGAGAATGCGAAGGGGCGGCACCGTTTCGCCTGGGTGCCGTTCGGCGGCGGCGCGCATATGTGCATCGGGCTGCACTTCGCGACGATGCAGATTAAGATGCTGATGGCGCATGTCCTGCGCCATTACCGCATCGAACTGGACGATGACGCCGGACGCGACTGGGCGATCTTCCCGATCCCGCGTCCCAAGGACGGCCTGCCGGTGCGGATGGTCCCGCTCGGCTAGGCCCCCGATCCGATCGCCGCGGCGGGGGACACACGCCCCCGCCGCGACATCGGCCTTACGCCCAGGCGCCGTTGCGCAGAACCGGCGCGGCGTCCTGTCCGCCGTCGCGCAGCACCGCGGGCAGCAGCGCCTGCGGCAGGTTCTGGTACGATACCGGGCGCAGGAAGCGGTCGATCGCGAGGCTGCCGACCGAGGTCGTCCGCGCGTCCGACGTCGCGGGGAACGGCCCGCCATGGACCATCGCGTCCGCGACCTCGACGCCGGTGGGCCAGCCGTTGGCGAGGATGCGCCCCGCCTTCCTCTCCAGCACCGGCACGAGCCGCGCGGCAAGCTCGGTGTCGCCGTCGTCCATGTGCAGCGTCGCGGTCAGCTGCCCCTCCGCCGCCGCGAGCACCGCGGTCAGCTCGGCCTCGTCGCGGCAGCGGACCAGCAGCGACGACGCGCCGAACACCTCATGCCCCAGCGCCGCATCGGCCAGGAACGCCTGCGCCGTGGTGGAGAAGAACGCCGCCTGCCCGCGGGCGACTCCCTCCCCGATCTTGCCGCGCGCGATCGTCTCGGCCCGGCCCGCCAGCGCGTCGACGCCCTTTTCATAGGCGGCGTGGATGCCCTGCGTCAGCATCACCTGCGCCCCCGCCTCCGCCAGCGCGGTCGCGGCGGCGTCGGTGAACGCGTCCAGCCCCTCGCCCTCGATCGCCAGTACCAGACCGGGGTTGGTGCAGAACTGCCCCGCACCCATCGTCAGCGATCCGACGAAGGCGGTGCCCAGCGCCGCGCCGCGCGCCGCCAGCGCGGCGGGGCACAGGACGACGGGGTTGATGCTCGACATCTCGGCATAGACCGGGATCGGCACGTCGCGCTCCTGCGCGATCTTCACCAGCGCCAGCCCGCCACCGCGCGATCCCGTGAACCCGACCGCGGCGATGCGCGGATCGCGCACCAGCGCGCCGCCCAGGTCGTTGCTCGCGCCCGTCAGTTCGCCGAACACGCCCGCGGGCAGATCGCACGCCTTCACCGCCGCGCGGATCGCCTGCGCCACCAGGGCGGCGGTCTGCGGATGCGCGGGATGCTGCTTCACGACCACGGGGCAGCCCGCCGCCAGCGCCGAGGCGGTGTCGCCGCCCGCGGTGGAGAAGGCGAGCGGGAAGTTCGACGCACCGAACACCGCCACGGGGCCGAGCGGCACCATGCGCAGCCGCAGGTCGGGACGCGGCAGCGGCGCGCGATCGGGCATCGCGGGATCGATGCGCAGGCCCATCCAGTCGCCGCGGCGCAGGACGGTGGCGAACAGTTTCAGCTGTCCCACGGTGCGCCCGCGCTCGCCCTCGATCCGCGCGCGCGGCAGGCCGCTCTCGCGGCACCCCGCCTCGATCAGGGGATCGCCCAGCGCGACGATTTCCGCCCCGATCCGCTCCAGAAACGCGGCCCGGCTTTCCGCGTCGGTCGCGCGATAGGCGTCGAACGCGGCCTCCGCCGCGGCACATACCGCGGCGACGTCGGCGGCGGTGTGCGTGGGAAGCGGTTCGCCCACGGGCTCCCCGGAGGCGGCATCGATCGATCGCAGCGCGTCGCGTGCGAGAGTGCTGGTGTCGGTCATCATCGGCTCCTGATCCTGTGGATCGAATATGGTAGCGGTCCCATGAGCGCAACAGGGGGCGTTTGCGACCACCCGTCGCGCGCCGGGATCAGGCCGCCGCGACCGGTTCCGGGTCGGGCAGCGCGTTGGTCGGCTTCGCCCCCCACAGCGCGTAGAACAGGATGTACAATTCGCACACCGCGGTCAGCAGGAAGGACGTCTGCAATCCGTAGCGATCCGCCAGCCAGCCCTGCACGACCACCAGCGCACCGCCCGCGATCGCCATGATGAGCAGCCCCGACCCCTCCTCGGTCAGCGGGCCCAGGCCGCGGATGCCCAGCGTGAAGATCGTGGGGAACATGATCGAGTGGAACAGCCCGACCGAGATCAAGGCCCACATCGCCACCGGCCCGGTGGTGAAGACCGCCACCAGCATGACGACGAACGCGCCGACCGAAAATGCCGCCAGGACCGTTTCCGCCGGGATCTTCTGCATGATCGCGGACCCCGCGAAGCGGCCGACCATCATCCCGCCCCACAGGAACGTCAGGTACCGCCCCGCCTGCTCGTGCGTCAGGCTGGCGATGTCGGGCTGGCTGACGAAATTCACGAACAGGTTCGCGACCCCGATCTCCGCGATCAGGTAGATGAAGATCGCGGGGATGCCGAACACCAGGTTGCGATGCTTCCACAGCGAATGGTTCTTGCGATCCGCTTTCGCCACGCGGCTGGTCGCCGTCCCCATGGCCGGAAGCGGAAAGCGCGCGATCACGAAGGCCAGGACGACCAGCACGATCGCGACGAGGACGTACGGCAGGATCACCGACTGCGCATCCGCCAGCCGCTCCGCCTGCGTCAGCACGACGTCGCCCTGCGCGGTGCCGCCCTTGGAGCGGCCGAGGATCAGATACGCGCCGAACAGCGGCGCCAGCATCGTGCCCGCCGAATTCATCGCCTGCACCAGGTTCAGCCGCGACGAGGCGGTGGCGGGCGGACCGATGACCGCGACATAGGGGTTGGCCGCGACCTGCAACAGCGTGATGCCGCTGGCGATCACGAACAGCATCACCAACGTCACCCCGTAGGACGGGATGCTCGCCGCCAGCGTCATCCCCGCCGCGCCCGCCGCCATGACGAGCAGGCCGATGACCAGCGATTTCTGATACCCGATCCGCTCGATCAGCTTCGCCGAGGGGATCGACGCGAAGAAATAGGCGATGAACCACACGCTTTCGATCAGCGTCGTCTGCGTATAGTTCAGGTCGAACACGCTGCGCAGGTGGGGCAGCAGCGTGTTGTTGATGACGGTGATGAAGCCCCACATGAAGAACAGGCTGGCCAGCAGGCCCAGCGCCCGGCCATAGCCTCCACCCGGCAAGGGGGCTGCGGCATGCGGTGCCGGCTGACTGGGTAGCGCCATCGATCATCCTTCCTGTCGAGACGCGGCGATCCCTGCCGACGCGTCGGATTTGTCCGATGATATAACGGCCGGATCGCCGGGTCCAGTCGCCCCGCTACCCGCATCGACATTCGCTCGACCACCCGCCCGCGGCGGTCGCGGGCGGCGGAAGAAGGCGCAGGGCCGCGGCGCATCCCGATGATGCAGCCGTCCCTTCCTAAGGCAGGGGGTACGGCCCCTTGCCACCTTCGGCAATGAAGCGGTCCGCGCGCGCATCGACCAGCGGCAACGGCACCGATCCCAGGCTCAGCATCGCATCGTGGAAGGCGCGGATGTCGAACTTCCCGCCCAGCGCCTTTTTCGCCCGGTCGCGCGCGGACAGGAACGCCAGCTCGCCCATGTAATAGCTCAGCGCCTGCCCCGGCCAGCCGATGTAGCGATCGACCTCGGTCGTCACCTCGTGGTCGGACAGCGCCGTATTGTCGCGCAGATAGGCCTGCGCCCGGTCGCGCGACCATCCCTTCGCATGGATGCCGGTGTCGATCACCAGCCGCGCGGCGCGCCACATCTGGTAGCTGAGCATCCCGAACACCTCGTACGGCGTCTCGTACATGCCCATGTCCTCGCCCAGCGCCTCGCAATACAGCGCCCATCCTTCCCCGTACGCCGAGATGTACGTGTCGCGACGATAATCGGGCAGGCCCTCCAGCTCCGCGGCGAACGACATCTGCCACGAATGGCCCGGCGCGCTTTCGTGCAGCGTCAGCGCGGGCAGCGAATACAGGCCGCGCGCGGGCAGATTGTAGGTGTTGACCAGATACACCCCCGGCCCGCCGCGCCCGCTGGTGTAGAAGGGCGCGATGTCCGCGGGCACCGGCCGGATGGCGAACCGCCCGCGCGGCAGCCGCCCGAACCAGTCCGCCGCCTTCCCGTCGAACGTCTTGGCGATCCACGCCGCGCGGTTCAGCAGGTCCTGCGGCGAGGTGGCGTAGAAGCGCGGATCGGTGCGCAGATGCGTCAGGAACGACGGCAGGTCGCCCTTCCACTTCACCTGTGCCATCACCGTGCGCATCCGCGCCTGGATCGCAGCGACCTCGCGCAGGCCCAGCGCATGCACCTGCTCCGCGGTCATGTCGCGGGTGACGTATTCGCGGACCTTCGAATCGTAATAGGCGCGCCCGTCGGGCAGGTCGCGCGCCGCCAGCGTCGCGCGCGCGCCGGGGATGTAGGTGTCGCGCAGGAACGCCAGCAACGTCGCATGCGCGGGGACCGCGGCGGACGCGATCACGCGCCGCGCCTCGTCGCGCAACGCCGCCTGCCGGGCCGCGGGGATGGTCGCGGGCAGGTCGACGAAGGGCGCGTAGAAGGGGGATGTGTTGCCCGCCCCCGCGGCCACGATCTCCGCCACGCCCGCGTCGCGCCCTTGCAGCGTCACCTTCGGCGGCGTGAACCCGCGCGCCAGCCCGGCGCGCATGTTCACGATCTGCTGGTCGTAATAGCGCGGCAATTGCGCCAGTCGCGACAAATAGCGGCGCAGCGCGGGCTCGTCGCGATACGTCTCGCGCGCCATGCCCGCGATGCCCATCCAGAAGCTGGTGTCCGCGTTCAGCGGCTTTTCGTAGTCGCGGAAGCGCTGCTCGGCCAGCAGCGCCTCCACCTGCGTGCGATAGACCACGTAATCCTCGCGCGCCGAGGGCGACAGGGCGCGCGGATCGATCGCGTCCAGCGCGGCGATCGTGGCGGTCCAGCGCGCCAGCTTCGCCGCCTGCGCCCGGGGGCCGACGTCGGGCAGGCCGGATCGCTCCCGCACGGGCGCATCCTCGTCCGCGCCGCGCAGGGTCTTGCGCCACGCATATTCCGCGTCCGCCAGCCCGCGGAAGCGCGCGTCGGCGGACGTGCCCGCCTGCGCCGCGGCGGGGGCACGCACCGGCGCGGCCTGTGCCGCCCCCGCCAGCAGCATCGCCAGCGCCGTCGCGATCGTCATGCCCGCCCCTTCGTCATGTCATTCCTGCGCCAGCTGCCGCCGCAGGTCGGCCATCGTCTTCGCCACATGCGCGCGCATCAGCAACGCGACATGCGCCACGTCGCGCGCCAGCCAGCTGTGGAGCAGTTCGGCATGTTCGTCGTTGGCGCGCCGGTCGCGGCCCAGCGGCTCCAGATGCTTGCGGACGTACCGCTCGCCCATCACGTGCAACCGTTCCAGCACCGTCGCCGTGATCGGTTGCCGCGCCGGACGGATCAGCGCCAGATGGAAGGCGCGGTTGAACGCGCCCACCCCGTCGCCGTGCGCGTCGGTCACCTCGTCCAGCTGCCCCAGCGTTTCGATCGCGTGGCGCCGCTCCGCCTCGTCCGCGCGCGTCGCCGCCAGGCCGACCATCTCGGGCTCCAGCTTCAGCCGCAAGGCATAGACTTCTTCCGCCTCCGCGGCGGACAGGTCGCGCACGAAATAGCCGCGATTGGCCTCCGACCGGACCAGCCCTTCCTGCTCCAGCCGGGTCAGCGCCTCGCGCAGCGGGATCTTGCTGACGCCAAGCTCGGCCGCCAGCGCATCCTGCCGGATCGCGCGATCGCCCGCCACCGTCCCTGCCAGGATGCGATCGCGGACCAGATCGACCAGCTGGTCCGACAGGTTGCGGATGATGATGCCGCCCATGGGTTGCGCCCCTTCGTACCGGCTGTGCCCCACGCATGCCGGGCGTGCAACCGCGGAACGCCGGTCGCGCCGCGATCGGGCGGCGCTTCGGTCAGTAGGACGGCTGCCGCATCACATAATCCCGCGTCTCGTACGGCGGGGCCAGCCCCTCCACCCACGCCCCGTGCGCATGGGTCAGCGCGACCAGTTCCATCGGACGATCCCCCGGCCACAGCCGCACGCGGACCTCGTGCCGGTGCAGGTCGCGATTGGGCTCCATCATCACCCACGCCAGCGGCCGCGCGGCCGTGGCGCGTGCCCCCGCCGCCGCCATCGCCTCGCGGATGCGCGCCTGCGTCGCGGGCGGCAGATATTGCCACACGACCGAATGCATCAGCACGCGCGTCACCCCGTCCGCCTGCGGTTCCGCCAGCCGCGCCTCGACCCAGTCCGCCGCATCGCCCGCATCGAGCGCGACGGGATCGGCGCGGATCATCGCGATCCCCGTCTCCAGCCGGTCGAGCCGCTCCGCCGCATCGACCCACACATATCCCGCCAGCCGCGCCGCCTGCGCCGCGTCGCGCACGTCGACCGGCGCGATATCAACCCCCCGCGCCGACGCGACCGTCACCGATGCGGCGGGCGGCGGCGGCCCCTTCCAGTCGGGCCGGATGACCAGCGGCGACCCGACCGGCCCGGTTTTCACCCCGCCCAGGTCGAAGCGCATCCGCCCGATCAGCAGGTTCAACCCCGCGCTGGACCCGATCTCCAGCACCGCCACGGGCTGCGCCGTCCGCGCGACGACGTGGAGCAGGCCCGTCATCAATCCGGCCGACCGCGCAGCCTCGTTCGTCTGCGGCGGCCCGTCCAGCCACGGCAGCAGCGCGGCGTCGTGCCGCACCAGCACCGCATCGACATCCCCCGGATCGCCCCCGAACATCCGCGCCAGGTCCGCATCCCCGCCCGCGCGGTGCAGCGCGTGCAACCCGCCGATCAGCCGCAGGACCAGGGCATCCGCCACCGGCTCCCCCGGCCAGTCCAGCACGCGCCGCCCGGTCGCGCTCGCCCGCGTGATGCCGGTCCCCAGAGCGCGCGCGATCGCGGCGGTGACGGGCGCGGCCATGGCGTCGCAATAGCCCGCCTGCACCGCGAACGCCGCGCGATTGGTCGATTCGTCCGCCATGTGCGCCTCCCTGCCACGGATCATTGCGCGCCCACCCCCCGCCTCGTAAAGCCCGCGGCGACATGGCCGATACGATCGTCATCGCGGTGCCCAAGGGCCGCATCCTGAAAGAGGCGCTCCCGCTCCTCGCCCGCGCCGGCATCGTGCCGGAGGCGGCGTTCGGCGACGAGGACAGCCGCGCCTTGCGCTTCGCCACGCAGGATGCCGCGATCGAGCTGATCCGCGTCCGCGCCTTCGACGTCGCCACGTTCGTCGCGCACGGCGCCGCGCAACTCGGGATCGTCGGGTCGGACGTGCTAGCCGAATTCGCCTATCCCGAACTGTACGCGCCCGTGGACCTGGGCATCGGCCATTGCCGCCTGTCGGTCGCCGAGCCGGTCGACATGGCGGCGCAGGACGATCCCCGCGGCTGGAGCCACGTGCGCGTCGCGACCAAATATCCGCACGTGACGGCGGAGCATTTCGCGCGCCGCGGGGTGCAGGCGGAATGCATCAAGCTGAACGGCGCGATGGAGTTGGCCCCCACGCTCGGCCTCGCCGCGCGGATCGTCGACCTGGTGTCGTCGGGCCGCACGCTGAAGGAGAACGGGCTGGTGGAGGTGGAACGGATCATGGACGTGTCCGCGCGCCTCGTTGTGAACCGCGCCGCGATGAAGACCCGCGCGCATGTCTTCCCGCTGGTCGAGGCGTTTCGCGGGGCGGTTGCATAGTCCGATGTGCTCCCGCGAAGGCGGGAGCCCAGTCTGGGTCCCCGCCTTCGCGGGGACACAAATGATGTATTGGGACCGACGAATGATGAAGCTCGACGCCTCCGACCCGGACTTCGAGACGCGGTTCGCCACGCTGGTCGACGACCGCCGCGAGACCGCGACTGACGTCGCGCGCGACGTGTCGACGATCATCCGCAGCGTGCGGGACGAGGGCGATGCCGCGGTGCGCGCCTTCACGACGAAGCTGGACCGCCACGACCTCGACGACACCGGCTGGCGCGTCGACGCCGCGGCCTGCGCCGCCGCCTTCGAGGCGCTGGAACCCGGCCTGCGCACCGCGCTCGACCTCGCCGCATCGCGCATCCGCGCCTATCATGAACGACAGCGGCCGGTGGATACCGCCTATACCGACGCCGCCGGCGTGCGGCTGGGCGCGCGCTGGCGCGCGGTCGATGCGGCCGGGATCTACGTCCCCGGCGGACGTGCGGCCTATCCGTCGACGTTGCTGATGAACGCCATCCCCGCGCGCGTCGCGGGGGTGGAGCGGCTGGTCGTGGTCACGCCGACGCCCGACGGACAGATCAACCCCCTCGTCCTGGCCGCCGCGCATGTGGCGCGCGCGGACGAGGTGTGGCGCATCGGCGGCGCGCAGGCGATCGCCGCGCTCGCCTACGGCACCAAACGAATCGCGCGCGTCGACGTCGTCACCGGCCCCGGCAACGCCTGGGTCGCGGAGGCGAAGCGGCAGGTGTACGGCGTCGTCGGCATCGACATGGTCGCGGGGCCGAGCGAGATCGTCGTCGTCGCGGACGGCGCGAACGATCCCGAATGGACCGCCGCCGACCTGCTGAGCCAGGCCGAGCACGATCCCACGACGCAATCGATCCTGCTGACCGACGACGCCGCCTTCGCCGACCGCGTCGCCGCCGCGGTGGACCGCCAGCTCGTCGACCTGCCGACGCGCGAAGTCGCGCGCGTCGCCTGGGCGGACAATGGCGCGATCGTGATCGTGCCGACGCTGGAGGACGCGATCCCGCTGGTCGACCGCCTGGCCCCCGAACACGTGCAGTTCGCCTGCGACGCGGATCGCGCGCAGTCGCTGTTCGACCGGCTCCGCCACGCCGGCTCCGCCTTCCTGGGACGGCACACGCCCGAGGCGATCGGGGATTACGTCGCCGGTCCAAACCACGTCCTGCCCACCGGCCGGCGCGCGCGCTTCGCCAGCGGCCTGGGCGTGACGGACTTCATGAAGCGGACCAGCTTCCTGCAACTGGACGAGACCGCGCTCGCCGAACTCGGCCCCGCCACGATCGCACTGGCGGAGGCGGAGGGCCTGCCCGCGCACGCGCGCTCCGTGGCGCTGCGGCTGCGGACGAACCGGTAGGGCGTCTACCCAGTTCCTCTCCCCGCACGGGGGGAGGAAGCCACCCCGAACCACCACGCAGGGGTGACGACCCCGCCCCTTGCGCCTACAGGGCGGCGGCTATGGCCCGTTCCGCACCCCGCTCTCCCGCCCGCTCGCGCGCCCGCGCCGCCGCGCGGCTCGCCGCCGTCCAGGCGTTGTACCAGCACGACATGGAGGGGACCGCGATCCCCGCGCTGCTCCACGAATTCCACAACCACCGCATCGGCGCGACGATCGAGGACGTCGAATATGCGGAGGCCGACATCCAGTTCTTCGACGACATCGTGACCGGCGCCCATGCCCGCGCGGCGGAGATCGACGCGCTGATCGCGGCGAAGCTGGCGAAGGGCTGGGCACTCGACCGGCTCGACCGGCCGATGAAGGCGATCCTGCGTGCGGGCACGTACGAGCTGATCGCGCGCGCGGACGTGCCCGCCGCGGCGGCGATCAGCGAATATGTCGACGTCGCCCACGCCTTCTACGAACGCCGCGAATCGGGCTTCGTCAACGGTCTGCTCGATGCCATCGCGAAGGACGTGCACGGCTGACGATGGGCGACGTCGTGAATCTCAACCGCCTTCGAAAGGCGAAGGCGCGCGACGACAAGGCGTCGAAAGCCGCGGCGAATCGCGCGCTCCACGGCCGCACGAAGGCGCAACGAGCGGCCGATGCCGCGGTGGAGGCGCGCCGCGCCGCCTTGCTCGACGGGGCCAGGCTCGATGGGGAAAAGCGCGACGCGTGATGCGCGGCGCGCCGGTTCGTTTGCGGGTGATTTACCTTCTTTCGTCTACGGTTGCGCGATGACGAGCCGGTGGAGGGAGCATGCGAACGCCTGGACCGCGCCACTGGGCGCGGCGCTCGGCTATTTCGCGCTGGCGACCGCCACGATCGTGCTGACCAGCGACGGTCGCAGCCACGCGACCGTCTGGCCCGCCGATGCGGTCGTGCTGGCGCTGCTGCTGACGCGTCCGCGCGCGACATGGCCGGCGATCCTGTGGGCGGGATGGCTGGCCAATCTGGCCGCGAACATCGCCACCCGGGGCTGGGGTCCGTGGCTGGTGCTGTACGGCGCGATCAACATGGCGCAGGTGCTGTTCGCCGCGCACATGCTGCGCCGCCACCGGTGGGAGGGCGGGCTGCTGGCCGACGGCGCCAGCCTGACGCGCTTCATTCTCTGGGCCGGCCTGGCCGCGCCCGCGATGGGCGGGACGCTGGGGGCGATCGCGGGCGCGATCAATTTCGGCACACCGCTCGCTCCCTCGGCGCTGCGCTGGTTCGCCAGCAGCGCGCTGGGCCTGCTGATCCTGACGCCGTTCCTGGCCGACATGGTGTCGGGCGAGTACCAGCGCTGCTTCCGCTCGCGCAGCTGGGCGGGCCGTGCGGAACGCGCCGCCTTGGTCGCGCTGACCGCCGCGGTGGCGCTGTTCGTCTTCACCGGCCCCCCGCTGCCGATCCTGTTCGCCACCTTCATCCCGCTGATCGTCTCGGCGTTCCGCGTCGGGCGGCTGGGGGTGCAGGCGGGCGTGCTGGTCATCGCGCTGGTCGGCGCGCTGGCGACGCTGCTCGATTCGGGGCCGTTCGCGACCTTGTCGGGCGATGTCCTGGTGCAGACCTACGCGTTCCAATTCTATCTGGCCGCGCTGACGCTGACGGCGCTGCCCGTCGCCGCAGTGGTCGGCGCGCGCCACGACGCGCTGCTGCGGCTGCACGAACGCGAAGAGACGCTGCGGCTGCTGATGGCGCATTCGACCGACGTGCTGCTGCGGTTCGATCCCGCGGGCGTGTGCCTGTCGGCGCACGGCCCGATCAACGACCTTTTGGGGATCGGCGCGCGACGGATGGTCGGCTCGTCGCTGTCGCGCCCCGGCGCGCGGGTGGAACCCGCCGCGGTGGAGGCGTTCGCCGCCGCACTGTCGTCGGGCGCGGTCCGCACCGCCGAACTGGTGCTGCCGCACCGTCCGGGCGTGACGCTGGAGGCCGCGTTCAAGGCGGTGATCGACGACGGCCATGCGACCTCGGTCGTCGCCACCGTCCGCGACGTCACCGCCCGCACGCAGGCGGAGGCCGCGTTGCGCCACGCCGCCGATACCGACGGGCTGACCGGCCTGCTCAACCGCGGCGGGTTCGACAAGCGCCTGGCCGCACGGCTGGCCGCGGCCACGGTCCGGCGACGCTGGCGATGATCGACGTCGACCGGTTCAAGGCGGTCAACGACGCCAACGGGCATCAGGTCGGCGATGCCGTCCTGGTCGAGATCGCGCGCCGGCTGGCCGCGGGCGTGCGCGGCGACGACGTGGTCGCGCGGCTGGGCGGGGACGAATTCGTCATCCTCTTCGCCTCCGACCATCCCGACGCGCAGCGCGCCTGCGAACGCATCGCCGACACGGTCGCCCGCCGTCCGGTCCACCACGACGGCAACGTCGCGGTCCTGACCTCGCTCAGCTGCGGCATCGCGCCGTGGCGCCCCGGCATGGCCCCCGCCGACCTGATCGGCGCCGCCGACCTGGCGCTGTACGCCGCCAAGCGCGGCGGCCGGAACTGCGTCCGCGCCGCGACGGGGTGACACGGGACGGGCGAGACAGGGGCGGGCGAGACACGGGGCGGGCGAGACACGGGGCGGGCGAGACAGGGGGCGTTCCCGGCGCTAACCCTGCCCGCGCATGACCGAAGCCGCGTTCCTCGCCCGCCTGCGCACCCTTCCGCTCCACCCCGGCGCGCACGGCCTGGGCGACGACACCGCCACGCTCGGCCCCTATATCCTCACCACCGATACGATGGTGGAGGGCATTCACTTCCTCCCCACCGACCCGCCGCAGGACGTGGCATGGAAGCTGGTCGCGACCAACCTGTCCGATCTTGCCGCCAAGGGTGCGCTGGTCGAAGGCGTGCTGCTCAACCTGCCGCTGACCGATCCGGCCTGGGATGGCGCGTTTCTCGACGGGCTGGCCGGGGTGCTCGCCGCGTTCGATTGCCCCATCCTCGGCGGCGATACGGTGAGCCTTCCGCCCGGCGCGGCGCGTGTCCTGACGTGCACCGCGATCGGCCGCGACGCCCCCGCTCCGCCGCGATCCGGCGCGCGCCCGGGCGACGGGCTGTGGGTGACGGGCACGATCGGCGACGCGGGCGCGGGGCTGGCGATCGCGCGCGGCTGCCCCGGCCCCGCCACGCTGCTCGCCCGCTATCGCCGCCCGACACCCCGGCTTGTGGAGGGGCGCGCGCTCGCCGCTCATGTCCACGCGATGATGGACGTCAGCGACGGCCTGCTGATCGATGCCGCGCGGATGGCGGCGGCGAGCGGGCTGAGCGCGACGATCGACCTGGCCCGCGTGCCGCTGTCCCTCGAACTGGTCGCGCAGGCGGGCGACGGGCTTGCGACCCGCCTCGCCGCCGCCACCGCGGGCGACGATTACGAACTGCTCTTCGCCACCGACGCGCACCCCGCGGTCGCCGCCACCCGCGTCGGCACCTTCGCTCCCGGCGCGGGCCTGGCCCTCACCCACGACGGCGCCCCCGTTCCCCTCCCCGCATCGCTCGGGTTCCAGCACGGCTTGCGCTGACCCGCGCGCTTGCATAGCCTGACCGTTCCGATGCCAGGACCGGCCAAAGGCCGGCGGGGCGTCACAAGGGGAGAGACGCGATAATGACGACGGTCTATATCGCCATGGTCTGCGGCCTGATCGCCGTACTCTATGGCATCGTCACCAGTCAGCAGGTGCTGCGGCAACCCGCCGGCAACGAACGGATGCAGGATATCGCCAGCGCCATCCAGGAGGGCGCGAAGGCGTACCTCGGCCGGCAATATACCACCATCGCGATCGTCGGCGTCGTCGTCGCCCTCGTCCTCCTGCTCACCCTCGGCGTTCTCTCCACCATCGCCTTCGTCATCGGCGCGGTCCTGTCGGGCGTGGCGGGCTATGTCGGCATGAACATCTCCGTCCGCGCGAACGTGCGCACGGCGGAGGCGGCGCGCACCTCGTTGCAGGGCGGCCTGACCACCGCGTTCCGATCGGGCGCGGTCACGGGCATGCTGGTCGCGGGCCTCGGCCTGCTCGCGATCGCGGGCTTCTTCTGGTATCTCGTCTCGGTCGAGGGCCGCGCGCCCAACGACCGCGAGATCGTGGAGGCGCTGACCGCGCTCGCCTTCGGCGCCTCGCTCATCTCCATCTTCGCGCGTCTCGGCGGCGGCATCTTCACGAAGGCCGCGGACGTCGGCGCCGACCTGGTCGGCAAGGTGGAGGCCGGCATCCCGGAGGACGACCCCCGCAACCCCGCGGTCATCGCGGACAACGTCGGCGACAACGTCGGCGACTGCGCGGGCATGGCCGCCGATCTGTTCGAAACCTATGTCGTGACGCTGGGCGTCACGATGATCTCGATCGCGCTGCTGATCCAGGCGAGCGCGGCGGAACTGCTGCGGCTGATGAGCCTGCCGCTGATCGTCGGCGGCGTGTGCATCATCACCTCCATCATCGGCACGTACATGGTCCGGCTCGGCAAGGGCAGCATCATGGGCGCGCTGTACAAGGGGTTCTGGACCTCCGCGCTGCTGTCGATCCCCGCCATCTACCTCGCCACGCAATATACGCTGGGCGACATGAACGCGGTCATCGGCGGCGCGGGCTTCCTCGACGCGGGCGCCAATGCGGCGCCCGACGCGCTCAGCACCACGCCGCTGGACAGCGCGGTCGCGGGCGTTCCGGCGGCCACCGCCTTCACCGGCATGGACCTGTTCTGGTGCATGCTCATCGGCCTCGCGGTCACCGGCCTGATCGTGTGGATCACCGAATATTACACCGGCACCAACTATCGCCCGGTGAAGTCGATCGCGAAGGCGAGCGAAACCGGCCACGGCACCAACGTCATCCAGGGCCTCGCCATCAGCCTTGAGGCGACCGCGCTGCCCACGCTGGTGATCGTGATCGCGGTCGTCGCGACGTACAAACTGGCGGGCGTGATCGGCATCGCCTTCGCCGCGACCGCGATGCTGGCGCTGGCCGGCATGGTCGTCGCGCTCGACGCCTACGGCCCCGTCACCGACAATGCGGGCGGGATCGCCGAAATGGCGGGCCTGCCCGACGACGTGCGCCATCGCACCGACGCGCTCGACGCCGTGGGCAACACGACCAAGGCGGTGACGAAAGGCTATGCCATCGCCTCGGCGGGCCTTGCCGCACTGGTGCTGTTCGGCGCGTACACCACCGACTTGCAGACATACTTCCCCGACCTGACCGTCGATTTCAGCCTGTCCAACCCATACGTCATCGTCGGGCTGCTGCTCGGCGCGCTGCTGCCGTACCTGTTCGGCGCGTTCGGCATGACCGCGGTCGGCCGCGCGGCGGGCGCGGTGGTGGAAGAGGTGCGCGGGCAGTTCCGCGACAATCCGGGCATCATGGAAGGGACCAGCCGCCCGAACTACGCCCGCACCGTCGACCTCGTCACCCGCGCCGCGATCAAGGAGATGATCATCCCCTCGCTGCTGCCGGTCGTGTCCCCGATCGCATTGTATTTCATCGTCACCGCGGTCGACGGTCAGGCATCGGGCTTCGCCGCGCTGGGCGCGATGCTGCTGGGCGTCATCGTGTCGGGCCTGTTCGTCGCATTGTCGATGACCAGCGGCGGCGGCGCGTGGGACAATGCCAAGAAATATATCGAGGACGGCAACCACGGCGGCAAGGGCAGCGAGGCGCACAAGGCCGCGGTGACCGGCGACACCGTGGGCGATCCGTACAAGGACACCGCGGGTCCGGCGGTGAACCCGATGATAAAGATCACGAACATCGTCGCGCTGCTGCTGCTGGCGGCGCTGGCGGCGAACGGCGGGGGGTGATCCCCGCCGCACCGGGCGGACGACGCGATCCCGGGGCCGTTCGCACCGGCCCGGATCGCGTCCCCGCGTCGGCCGGAACGTCCGCCGACGCGGGGACGTAACCTTCCGGTAACCGAACTGCCGCGCGACGCGCGTAGCGACCGCCTTGTTCCAGAAGGGAAAAAGGGTCGCCTCCATGTTCAAGCTCACGTTCATCGCCACCGCCGCGCTTCTTTCCGCGGTTCCCGCCGCCGCGATCACGACACTCGATTTCGACGCCGCGCGCGGGCGCAACGGTCGTACCGGCTACGTCTACGGCGCCTGGGCGGAAGAGGGTTATCGCGTCGCCGCCGATCGCTGCTCCTCGCCCGCGGGCACGTGTTTCGTCACCACCGGCACCGCGCTGACCAGTCTCGACCGCACCGGCGCCGCGCTGACCAACTTCCTGGGCGGTGCGGTCACCACGCTGTCGCGCGCGGACGGCGGCGCCTTCCGCCTGCTCGGCATGGAAATGGCGGGCAATTACGGCAATTTCAGCGGCTTCGGCGCGCCCACGCTCGGCGTCACTTTCACCTACACCTTCGCCGACGGCACCATCGCGACCGAGGCGCGGACGCTGGCGAACACGCCGGGCCAGCGGCTGACGATCAACGACCTGTCCTTCCCCGCGCAGCCGCTGACGTCGGTCGCCTGGCGTCCCGGCGCGGGCACCAGCGGCTTCCTGCAATTCGACGACATCCGCCTCGCCGCGGGCGTGCCCGAGCCCGCGACATGGGCGCTGATGATCGTCGGGCTGGGCGCGGTCGGCGCGAGGATGCGTCGTCGGCGCATCGCCCCCGCCGCGGCGTGACCCATCGGCGGCCGATGCGTCCATAACGGAGCATCGGCCGTCTCCCCCGCCCCGCGATGATGCCGGAACGGAGCGGACTGCGCGCGACGCCGCCGTGACGCCGCGATCCAATCGCGCGCATGCCCAGCAATCCGAACCGCCCCGCCAACCACCTGCACTACGGCGACAATCTCGACGTCCTGCGCCGCGACATCGGCGACGCCAGCGTCGACCTCGTCTATCTCGACCCGCCGTTCAATTCCAACGCCACCTACAACATCCTCTTCCGCTCCCCCACCGGCGCGCAATCGGATGCGCAGATCGCGGCGTTCGAGGACAGCTGGCACTGGAACGACACGGCGGAACGCGCCTTCGACGACGTGGCGCGCAGCGGGAATACGAAGGCGTTCGACCTGCTCAACGCGATGCGCGCCTTCCTGGGCGACAACGACATGATGGCGTATCTGGCCATGATGGCGGTCCGCCTGATCGAACTGCACCGCGTGCTGAAACCCACCGGCAGCCTGTATCTGCACTGCGATCCCACCGCGTCGCATTACCTGAAGCTGCTGCTGGACGGCGTGTTCGGACCGGAGAACTATTTGAACGAGATCGTCTGGCGCCGCACCGGTGCGCACAACAACGCCCGCCGCTTCGGCCCTATCCACGACGTGATCCACTTCGTCCGCCGCGGCCCCGCCTATCGCCACCGCCCCGTGTTCCGCCCCTATTCCAGGGGCCATGTCGACGCCTATTTCCGCAAGTCCGACGCACGCGGGCGCTACTGGACCAACGCGATCCACGGCGCCGGGGTACGGCAGGGTGATTCGGGACGGCCGTGGCGCGGTTTCGATCCCACCGCGGCGAAACGCCATTGGGCGGTGCCCGGGGATCTGGTCGCCGCGCTGGGGATCGATCCCGACCTGCCGCAGCATGTGAAGCTGGACGCGCTGGCCGATGCGGGCGTGATCGACTTCCCCCCGCCCGACAGCGGCGGCCTGCCGACCTATCGCCAGTATCTCGACCGCAGCCCGGGCCTGCTGCTCCAGGACATCTGGTCGTACCAGCCGCACAGTCGCGGGACGCTGCACGATTCCCCCTTGGCGATCGACGAGGACGTGCGGTGGCTGACCGCGCAGGGCGACAGCGAGCGGCTGGGCTATCCGACGCAGAAGCCGGTCGGCCTGCTCGAACGGATCGTCGCCGCCTCCTCCGACGAGGGCGACGTGGTGCTCGACCCCTTCTGCGGCTGCGGCACCGCGGTCCATGCGGCGCAGAAGCTGGGACGACGATGGATCGGGATCGACGTCACCCATCTCGCCATCAGCCTGATCGAGAAGCGGATGCAGGCCGCCTTTCCCGGCGTCGCCTTCACCGTGGAGGGGACGCCCAAGGACCTCGCCAGCGCGGAGGATCTGGCGCGGCGCGACAAATACCAGTTCCAGTGGTGGGCGGTGTCGATGGTCGACGCCATGCCCTACGGCGGGCGAAAGAAGGGCGCCGACGGCGGCATCGACGGCATCATCTATTTCAAGCCCGACGGGAAACGGACCGAGCGGGCGCTGGTATCGGTGAAGGGCGGCGAGAACGTCGGGGTGCAGATGATCCGCGACCTGCATTCCGCGATGGAGCGGGAGAAGGCGCCGATCGGGGTATTCGTGACGAAGGCGCTGCCGACCGCCGCGATGATGAAGGAGGCCGCCGCGGTCGGCCGCTTCCATGCCCCCGCGACGGGCAGGAGCTACCCCCGGCTCCAGATCGTCACGCTGGCGGAGCTGTTCCGCGGGAAGCGCCCCGACATCCCCTACGTCGACCCGGGCGCCGCCTTCCGCCGCGCCGCGCGCGAGGATACGGGGCGGCAGGGCGCGCTGCTGTAGGCGGGCGGGTCGCGGCGCCGGAACCGTCCCTTCGGTCCTTCCGGTGACGAGGCGGAGGAACAACCGCGCCACCCCGACGCTTGCTTGTGGTGAGCGAAACGACCGACACCTCCCGCTTCCCGCTGGCCTACCGGATGCTGGCGGGCTTCGCGCTGGGATTGGTCGGCGGGCTGGTGGTGAATCTGACCGCGGGCGACGCCGCTTGGGTCACCGCGGTCACCACCTACGTCACCGGCCCGTTCGGGCAATTGTTCCTGCGGCTCCTGTTCATGCTGGTCATCCCGCTGCTGTTCGCCGCGCTGGTGACCGGCGTGGCGGAGATGAAGGATCTGGCGCAATTGCGCCGCATCGGCTTGCGGACGCTCGGCTACACGCTGGTGCTGTCGACCATATCGGTGGTCGTCGCGATCGTGCTGGTGAACCTGCTGCAACCCGGCGGCGGCATCGACCCCGCGCTGGCGCGGCAGATGCTGGCGCAGGCGGGCGACGGCGCGGGCGCGATCCTGCGCGAGCGGCCGGCGCAGCCGGGCGGGGTGGCGGCGGTCCTGGCGATCGTCCCCGACAACCCGGTCCGCGCCGCGGCGGACGGCGACATCCTGGCCTTCATGGTCTTCGCGCTGGCAATCGGCGTCGGGCTGGTGCTGGTCAGGAACGAGCGGACCGCGGCGTTCGAGCGCGCGATCGAGGGGCTGCTGGATATCGTCCTGCGGCTGATCGGCCTCGTCATCCGGCTGGCCCCGATCGCGGTCGCATGTTTCATGTTCAACCTCACCGCCCTGTTCGGCGTCGACCTGCTGGTGCGGTTGAGCGCCTTCGTCGGCACCGTGCTGGCGGCGCTGCTGTTCCAGCTGGTCGTGGTCTATTCCGCGTCGATCTGGCTCGCGACGGGACGCAACCCGCTCGCCTTCTTCCGCGCGATCCAGCCCGCGATGGTCATGGCCTTCTCCACGTCGTCCTCCAACGCCACGTTGCCGACGTCGCTGGACGTCGCCGAACGGACGCTGAAACTGCCGCGCCAGGTCGCGCGCTTCGTCCTCACGATCGGCGCGACCGCGAACCAGAACGGGACCGCGATGTTCGAAGGCGTGACCGTCCTGTTCCTCGCGCAATTCTTCGGCGTCGACCTCAGCTTGTGGCAGCAGGCGACGGTCATGGGCGTCTGCATCCTGGGCGGCATCGGCACCGCGGGCGTGCCCGCCGGTTCGCTTCCCGTCATCGCGCTGATCCTGGGCATGGTGGGCGTTCCCCCCGCCGCGATCGGCATCGTGCTGGGCGTCGACCGCTTCCTCGACATGTGCCGCACGACGCTGAACGTGTCGGGCGACCTTGCCATCGCGACGATGGTCGCGGGCCGCGCGGAGGAATAGCGCCAGCTTCACTTTTCCCCGCCCTTCGGCTAAGGGCGCGCCATCCAACCCGAAAGAGAACCCGTTTGGCGAAAGAAGAACTCCTCGAGATGCGCGGCCAGGTGGTCGAGCTGCTGCCCAACGCCATGTTCCGCGTCCGGCTCGAGAACGATCACGAAATCCTCGGCCACACCGCGGGCAAGATGCGCAAGAACCGCATCCGCGTGCTCGTGGGCGACGAGGTTCTGGTCGAACTGACCCCCTACGACCTGACCAAGGGTCGCATCACCTATCGCTTCATGCCCGGCCGCGGCGGCCCCGGACCGTCGTAATGGATCGAGCGGCCGTTCCGCTCGTCCTCGCTTCCTCCTCGCCCCGCCGCCTCGATCTGCTCGCGCGGATCGGCGTCGTGCCCGCGCGGATCGACAGCCCCGACATCGACGAGACGCCGCACCCGCGCGAACTGCCGCGCGCCTATGCGCTGCGGCTGGCGCGGGAAAAGGCCGCGGCGGTCGCGCGCCGCGACGGCGAGGCGGTGATCGCGGGCGACACCACCATCGCGCTCGGGCGGCGCATCCTGCCCCCCGCGGACGACGAGGCGACGCAGCGCGACCTGCTGGCGTCGCTGTCGGGCCGCCGCCACCATGCATTGTCGGCGGTGTGCGTCGTCGCCCCCGACGGCATCGTCCGCACCCGCCTCGCCGACACGATCGTCGCCTTCAGGCCGCTGACCGCGCGCGACATCGACGCCTATGTCGCCTGCGGCGAAGGGCTGGGCAAGGCGGGCGGCTACGCGATCCAGGGGCGGGCGGAGGCGTGGGTGCGCTTCCTAGCGGGCAGCCATTCGGGCGTCATCGGCCTGCCGCTGTTCGAGACGCGCGCCTTGCTGGCGACCGCCGGCGTGCTGTGATCCACTGGCTGTACGAGGACGGCATCGGTGAGGCGCGCGCCGCGCTGGTACGGGACGATCGCATCGTCGCGGCGCGGATCGAGCTTCCCGGCACCCTGCGCGTCGGCACAGTCGCCATGGCGCGGCTGACCGATCGGACCATCGCCACGCTCGACGACGGCAGCGAAGCCGCGCTCGATCGGCCCCCGCCCGGCCTGACGCTCGGCGCACGGCTGACCGTGGTGGTGACGCGGGAAGCGATCCCGGAGCCCGGCCGCGCCAAGCGCGCGAAGGCGCGCCCGTGCGATGGCGTGCCGTGCCCCGGGCCCGACCTCCTCGCGCGCATCGCCGCGACCGGCCATCCGGTCCGCTTCCCCGCCGCGCACGAGCCCGATTCGCTCGAACGCGCGGGCTGGTCCGAGGTGCTGGAGGAGGCGACGACGGGCGAGATCGCCTTTCCCGGCGGCGCGTTGCGGATGACCCCGACGCCCGCGATGACCTTGTTCGATGTCGACGGCGACGGGGACCTGGAAACGCTGTCGGTCCGCGCCGCCACCGCGGTGGCGCACGCGATCCGCCGCCACGGGATCGGCGGCTCGATCGGCATCGATTTCCCGACGCTGGCGGGAAAGGCGCCGCGACAGGCGGTCGCCGCCGCGCTCGACGCCGCGCTGGCCGCACCGTTCGAGCGGACCGCGGTCAACGGCTTCGGCTTCTTGCAGATCGTCCGCCCGCGCCCGCGCGCGTCGCTGCCCGAACTGCTGCGCGCGGACACCGTCGCCGCCATGGCGCGTGCCGCGCTGCGCATGATCGCGCGCGTCCCCGCCGGCGCGCCCAACCGCCACCGCCTTTCCCCCGCCGTCCGCGCGCGGATCGAGGGGACGCCGGACTGGTGCGACGCCCTCGTGCAACGCACGGGCCGGATGCCTATGTTCGACTCATGACCGCCAGCTGCCCGATCTGCGACGGCCCCGTCGCCGCCCCCCACGCCCCCTTTTGCAGCCCGCGCTGCCGCGACCGCGACCTGCTCGCCTGGCTCGGCGAGGGCTATCGCCTGCCCGGCCCGTCGATCGACACGGAAGCGCTGGACAGGCCCGAAAACGCCGACTAAGGACGCCGCTCCATCGCGTTCGCGCGGTGCGCCCGGGTAGCTCAGTGGTAGAGCAGACGACTGAAAATCGTCGTGTCGGTGGTTCGACTCCGCCCCTGGGCACCACACCCCTTTATCACCGTTTCGTCCTGATGCCTCCGCGACGAGAGCCGGGGAGCCCGTCGGACGACGACGGACGGATCGCGATACTTCCACGGCGAGGCCGGCCCCTATCCCTCCAGGCTCTTCGACGCCTGCTCGAACAAATCCTTCGAAATCCCCGGCCGCGCCACGATCCGTTCCAGCTCCGCGCGCATCAGCGCGGCGCGATCCGGGGTGAAGCGGCGCCAGCGGCCGAGCGGGGGCAGCAGCTTCGCCGCGGTCTGCGGGTTGAGCGCGTCCAGCGCCAGCAACTGGTCCACCAGCCAGCGATAGCCCGCGCCGCCCGCCACGTGGAACGCGCGCTGGTTCACCCCGAATGCCCCGACCAGCGCGCGCGCGCGATTGGGGTTCGCCAGACTGAAATCGGGATGCCGCGCCAGCTGCGCCACCAGCGCCGCGGTATCGTCGCGCGACGACAGCGCCTGCGTCTGGAACCACTTGTCGAGCACGAGGCCGTTGCCCGCGTAGCGATTGTAGAACACGTCCAGCGCGGTCTCGCGCTCGTCCGACGTGCCGCCGACCAGCGCGGTCAGCGCTCCCTGCCGGTCGGTCATGTTGTCCGCGCCCGCGAACTGCGCATAGGCCAGCGCCGCCGCATCCACCGCCTGCGACGCCGCGACGTAACCGAGCGCGACGTTGCGCAATCGCCGCGCCCCCTTCGCCTGCGGGGTGTAGGCGTACGGTGCGCCCGCCTCTGCCGTCAGGGACAGGCGCCAGCGGTCCTCCAGCCGGCGACCCAGGTCGCGGCGCAGCGATTCGCGCGCGCGGAACACCGCATCGGGATCCACGACGGACAATTGGTCGCCGACGAACGCCTCCGACGGCAGCAGCACCGCCTCCGCGACGAAGGCGGGGTCCAGCCCCGGATCGTCCAGCGTATCCGCCACCGCCGCGATCACGCCCTCGTGATCCGCTGCGCCCTCCACCGCGGCGGCGACCAGGGTATCGAGCATCAGTTGCTGCATCGCTTCGTAGCGCGCGAACGGATCGTCGTCGTGCCGCGCCAGGAAGGCGAGGTCCGCGGCGCTGCGGTCGCTTTCGATCACCACGGGCGCGCTGAACCCGCGGTTGAGCGAGACGACCGGCCGCTCCGTCACGGTCTCGAACGTCACGCGCATGCTGGGTTCGGTCAGCAGCACCAGTTGCTCGTCCGACAGCGGCCTGCCCGTCTCCGCCCCGAACAACCGGACCTTCAGCGGCAGGACCTGCGGCGCCTTGCCCGTCTGGCCCGGGGTGTCGGGCACCTTCTGCCCCAGGTTCAGCGTCGCGCGCGCACTGCCCGCCTGATGGTCCAGCGTGGCGGAAACGCGCGGCGTGCCCGCCTGCGCGTACCAGCGGCGGAACTGCGTCAGGTCGACGCCGCCGGCCTCCTCCATGCAGGCGACGAAATCCTCGCACGTCGCGGCGGTCCCGTCGAACCGGGCGAAATACAGGTCGCTGCCCGCGCGGAAGGCGTCGGGGCCCAGGATCGTGGACAGCATGCGGATCAGCTCCGCGCCCTTGTTGTAGATCGTGGCGGTGTAGAAATTGCCGATCTCGATATAGCTTTCGGGCCGCACCGGATGCGCCAGCGGCCCGGCGTCCTCCGGGAATTGCGCGGCGCGCAAGGACCGGACGTCCTCGATCCGCTTCACCGCGGCCGACCCCTGGTCGGCGCTGAACTGCTGGTCGCGATAGACGGTGAAGCCTTCCTTCAACGACAGCTGGAACCAGTCGCGGCACGTCACGCGATTGCCCGACCAGTTGTGGAAATATTCGTGCGCCACCACCGCCGCGATGGCGTCGTAATCGTAATCGGTCGCGGTGTCGGGATCGGCGAGGATGTAGCGACTGTTGAAGATGTTCAGCCCCTTGTTCTCCATCGCGCCGAAATTGAAATCGTCGACCGCGACGATGTTGAACACGTCCAGGTCGTATTCGCGGCCGTACACCTTCTCGTCCCACGCCATGGACAGCTTCAGCGCATGCATCGCATGGTCGGTGCGCGGCAGGTCGTTGGCGCGGACGTAGATGCCCAGCGCCACCGTGCGCCCCGACCGCGTGGTGAAGGTGGAGGCGTTGCAGGCCAGGTCGCCCGCGACCAGCGCGAACAGGTACGACGGCTTGGGAAAGGGATCGTGCCATTCCGCCCAGTGCGTGCCGTCGTCGCCGTCGCCCTGCGCGACCGGATCGCCGTTCGCAAGCAAGACGGGGAACCGCGCCTTGTCCGCCCGCATCCGCACGCGATAGGTCGACAGGACGTCGGGGCGGTCGGGGAAATAGGTGATCCGCCGGAACCCTTCCGCCTCGCACTGCGTGCACAGATTGCCGCCCGACGCGTACAGCCCCATCAGCTGCGTGTTGCGGTCGGGCGCGATCTCCACGACCGTCTCGACCACATGGTCGTCGCCCGGAAGGGGCACGACCAGCGTCTCGCCCTCGATCCGCCAATCGTCCGCCGCGACGCCGTCGACCGTCACCGACAAGGGCCGCTGCCCCGCACCGTCCAGCACGAGCGGCGCGTCGTGCGCGCCGTTGCGGCGGACGGACAATCGCGCGGTGACGCGCGTCGCCGACGGGTCGAGCACGAAGTCGAGCGCGGTCTCCGGCACCGTCCATTCGGGCGCGCGATATTCTTCCCGGCGAGTGACGGCGGGAACGGCGATGGGGGCGGAAAGGGCGTCGGTCATAATGGGGATATACGGCCTGCGCGCGCCGGTTCCACCCGTCGTCGTCCGATGCTAGGCGCGAGCGATGCGATCTTTCCTCCGTTTCGCCCTTCTCGCCGCGGTCCCGGTCGTCGCGGCGGCGCAATCCGCCCCGCCCCCTCCCCCGCCCGCGCCCGCGCCCGCGCCCGTATCGAAACCCGCCGCGGTCGATCCGTTCGCCCCGCTCCCGCCCGATCAGGCGGCGATGCGCGCGCATGTCCTGTTCCTGGCATCCGACGCGTTGCGCGGGCGCGAGGCGGGGACGCACGATTACGACGTCGCGGCGCAATATGTCGCGGCGCAATTCTACGCCGCGGGCCTGCGCCCCGCGGGTGACGCGGGCGCCTATCTCCAGCGCGTGCCGCTGGTCACCTATCGCGCGGCGGACAAGGGAAAGCTGCGCTGGAAACCCGCACGCGGGCGCGCGAAGGCGTTGAAGTTCGGCACCGATTACGTGCCGCTCGCCGACGCCCGCGCCGCGACGACGACGCTCGACGCGCCGGTGGTGTTCGTCGGCCACGGCGTGTCGGCGCCGCAGTTCGGCCACGACGATTATGCGGGCGTCGACGTACGCGGAAAGATCGTCGCCTTCGCCGGCGGCGCGCCCGACCTGGGCAACGGGGAGGTGCAGGCCAGCTTCACCCGCGACGCGCGATTGCGCGAGGCGCAGCGGCGCGGCGCGGTCGGCGCGGTCGGGATCGACCTGGCGGGCGGACGCGGGCCGGGGTTCGCCGCGCTGGCGAAGCGGTGGGACCGCCCCGCGATGACCTGGGCCGCACCCGACGGCACGGGCGGCGGCCCGGCCGCGCGGGGCGTACCGATGGTCGCGATGCTGTCGGCGGACGGCGCGGCGAAACTGTTCGGCGCGGACTGGGCGGGCATCGCCGCCGCGGCGCGGGAGCCGAAGCCTGCATTCCGCGGCGTCGCGGCGGCGGGCCGCCTGTCGGTGGCCACCGCCACCGCCTTCGCCGCCGCGACCAGCAGCAACGTCGTCGGCCTGCTTCCCGGCACCGATCCCGCGCTGAAGGAGGAGGTCGTCGTCCTGTCCGCGCATCTCGACCATATCGGCGTCGATCCGTCCGGGGAGGGCGACCGCATCAACAACGGTGCGCTCGACAACGCCATCGGCATCGCCAGCCTGATCGAGGAGGCGAAGCGCTTCGCCGCATCGGGAAAGCCGCCGCGACGCAGCATCCTGTTCCTGGCCGTCACCGCGGAGGAGAAGGGCCTGATCGGCGCGGACTATTTCGCCGCGCATCCCACGGTCGCGCTCGATCGCATCGTCGCGGACGTGAACCTGGACATGCCCGTCCTGCTGTACCGGTTCGAGGACATGACCGTGTTCGGCGCCGAACGCTCCACGCTCGGCCCGATCGTGCGGCGCGCGGTGCGATCCGCGGGGGTGGACCTGACGCCGGACAAGGACCCGGACCAGGCGTTCTTCGTCCGCTCCGACCATTATCGCTTCGTCGAACGCGGCATCCCCTCGGTCTTCCTGTGGCCGGGTCAGAAGGGCGCGGGGGGCAAGGCGTTCCAGGATTTCCTGAAGACCTGCTACCACCGGCCCTGCGACGAGGTGACGCAGCCGATCCTGTGGGACCAGGGCGTCCGCTTCGTCGACGTCAACTATCGCATCGCGCGCGAGATCGCCGATGCCGACCGGCGCCCGGTGTGGAACAAGGGCGATTATTTCGGGACGTTGTACGGCGGCCCGATGGCGAAATAGCCCGCCTCCCACCACCCTTGCGAATGCCGGGGTGGGCGGTGGAAGTGGGGATCGGTTTCTCCTATCGTCTCCCCGGGGAAACCGGGGGAGCCGACCGAATGACGCGCATGATCGCCGCCGCCTGCGTCGCGGCGCTTCTGCTGCCCGCCGTCGCGGCCGCGAAGGGGTTCGACGTCGACACCGCCACGCGCGCCTATCTCGACCTCCTGACCGGCCCCGCGCGCGCGAAATCGGATGCCTATTTCGAGGGCGGATACTGGCTGATCCTGTGGAACGCGGTCGTCGCGATCATCGTGTACGGCGCGTTGCTCGCCTCCGGCGGCTCCGCGCGGATACGCGACTGGGCGGAGCGCTGGACATCGCGGCGCTGGCTCCGGCGCGGGCTGTACGCGCTGGCCTTCACGCTGGTCACGGCCGTGCTGTTCCTGCCGTGGACCGTGTGGGAAGGGTTCGTGCGCGAATCGCAATACGGCCTGATGAGCCAGACGTTCGGCGCCTGGGCCGTGGATCAGGCGAAGGGTCTCGCCATCGCGCTGTTCGTCAATTTCTGGTTCTTCGTCGGCATCTTCGCGATCATCCGCCGCTTCCGCCGCACCTGGTGGGCGATCGGGGCGGCGGTCACGATCGCATTCGCCGCGCTGGGCGTCGCGATCGCGCCCGTCTTCATCGCGCCCCTGTTCAACACCTATACCGAAATGCCCGCCGGCCCGCTGCGCGACCGCATCGTCGCGGTCGCGCGTGCCAACGATATCCCGGCGGAGCATATCTACGTCGCCGACGCCTCGCGCCAGACCAAGCGCATCTCCGCCAACGTATCGGGGCTCGGCCCCACGATCCGCATCACGCTGAACGACAATCTTCTCAACCGCACCGGCCCGGACGAGGTCGTGGCGGTGATGGGGCATGAGATGGGACATTACGTCCTCGGCCATATCGCGCGCTCGATCCTGGGATTGGGGGTCCTGGCGCTGCTGGTCTTCTTCGCCGTCAGCCGCATCGCGCCGCGCCTGATCGCGCGATACCCGAACTGGGGCGTCCGCGACGTCGCCGACACCGCCGCCGCGCCGCTGTTCCTGGCGCTGGCATCCGCGGCCACCGTCGTCCTCGCGCCCGCGCTCAACACGCTCGTCCGCACGAGCGAGAGCGAGGCCGACGCCTTCGGCCTCGACGCCGCGCGCGAGCCCGACGGCTTCGCGAAGGTCGCGATGCGGCTGAGCGAATATCGCAAGATCGAACCCGGTCCGGTGGAAGAGGCGCTGTTCTTCGACCACCCCTCCGGCGCCACGCGCGTGCGCATGTCGATGCAGTGGAAGAAGGACCACGTCCCCGACGCGCGGATCGAACGCCCGGTGATGACGTTCGACTGACATGCTGCTGATCCTCGGCCTCGGCTACACCGCGCGGGCCGTCGCCGCGCACGCCGGGATGGCCGTGGTCGGCACCACGCGCGACGGCCGCGACGGCACGATCCCGTTCGACGCGGCGGACGGCGCGCTGGCGGCAGCGACGCACGTGTTGAGCAGCGTGCCCCCCGATGCGGACGGCGACCCCGTGCTGCGACGCTACGGCGCGGCGTTGGGCGGCAAGTGGCTCGGCTACCTCTCGTCCACCGGCGTCTACGGCGATGCGGGCGGCGCGTGGGTCGACGAAAGCGCTCCCGCCGACCGCGGCCGCCGCGCGAACCGCAATGCGGCGGACGCGGCGTGGCTGGCGCTCGGCGCGCGCGTCTTCCGCCTGCCCGGCATCTACGGCCCCGGCCGCTCCGCGCTGGATCGCGTCGCCGCGGGCGAGGCGCATCGCACCGGGATCCCCGGACAGGTGTTCAGCCGCGTCCATGTCGACGATATCGCGACAGGCGTCGTCGCCGCCTTCGCCGCGCCCGCGGGCGCCTACAACCTTGCCGACGACGAACCGGCGCCGCAGGACGACGTCGTCGCCTTCGCCGCGCGCCTCCTGGGCCTGCCTCCGCCGCCGTTCGTGCCGGTGGAATCGCTCAGCCCGATGGCGCGCGGCTTCCACGCCGAAAACCGCCGCGTCGCCAACGGCAAGGCGAAGCGCGTGCTGGGCTGGTGCCCGACGTATCCCGATTATCGCGCGGGGTTGCGCGCCCTGCACCACTTCCGTTCGCCCTGAGCGAAGTCGAAGGGTATGCGCCCACGGTCGGGCATGGGCTTCGACTGCGCTCAGCCCGAACGGAGGGTGGTGACCTACCGCGCCACGCGCCGCGCACCCAGCGCGATGACCAGCCCCGCCATCGCCAGTACGGCGCCCGCCGCGGCCAGCGTGGACCAGCGATAGCCCTCGAACACCGTCGACAGCGCCATCGCCACCACGGGCACCATCACCCCGTTATACGCCGCCTTCGCCGGCCCGACCGCGCGGATGATGCGGAAATACAGCGTGAAGGCCAGGCTCGATCCCACCAGCCCCAGGTACAATACGCCCGCCAGATACGCTGGCCGCGGATCGATCACCGGCGGCCCCACGGTCGCGAACGCGAAGGCGGCATCCAGCGCGGAACCCAGCAGCATCGCGATCGCCAGCGTCGGGATCATCGCATGCCGCTTCGCCGCCTGCGTCGCCTGCATGACGTTGGCGAGCGAGGCGGACAGGATCGCCCAGCCCGTCAAGGCGATCCCGGTCAGCGTCGCCCCCGGCCCGCCCGGATCGACGCGCGCCTCGTGCACGAACAGCAACGCCACCCCCGCCACCGCCACCGCCGATCCCGTCACGAACCGCCCGGTCACGCGCTGCCCGACGAACACCCGCGCGAACACCGCATTGGGCACGATCAGCAAGGCGAAGACGACCGCGACCAGGCCGGAGGTGATATGCCCCTCCGCCCGGTAGACGAAGTTGAAGTTCAGCACGAACTGCAACAGCGCCAGCGCGCCCGCGAACATCCAGAAATCGCGCGTCAACGCCACCCGCTCGCGCCGGATCGCGGCCACCGCGGCCAGCCCCAGCCCCGCGACGAGAAAGCGATAGCTGACCGACCAGCTCGGCGGCACACCCCCCGCGCCGCCCAGCTGGTCGCGGATCACGATCCAGGTCGATCCCCAGATCAGCACGACGATAAGGAACGGCAGCCACACCCGCGGGCCGGCGACGGCGGGATCGGAACTCACAGGCCAATCCTGCCCGGCATTGTTCTCCCGCGAAGGCGGGAGTCCAGACTGGGTCCCCGCCTTCGCGGGGACACAAAGGGTGACGCGGCACCACCGATCAGGTCCGGCGTGACGCGGACTGGCCGCACCCTCACAACGCCGCGATGGCGTCGGCCAGCGGGCGGATATCGGCCGTCCGCTGGTTCCACGACACCACCAGTCGCGCCTCGCCCGGGCCCCAGTCGTAGAAATCGAATCCCTTCGCGCGCAACGCCGCCGCCTCGTCGGGCGTGACGCGCAGGAACACCTCGTTCGCCTCCGCCGGATGGATCAGGCGCGCGCCCGCCGCCTTCGCCAGCAACGCCGCGCCCGCATTGCTCGCCCGCGCGCAATCCAGCCAGATTTCCCGCTCCAGCATCGCCAGCAATTGCGCCGCCAGATAGCGCCCCTTGGACAGCAGATGCCCCGCGCGCTTGCGCCGGAACAGCGTGTCGTCCGCCAGTTCGGGACGGAAGAACACCAGCGCCTCCGCGTTCATCCCCCCGTTCTTGACGAAGCCGAACGACAGCGCGTCGACACCCCCCCGCCACGTCAGGTCCGCGGGCGAGGCGCCGGTCGCGACGACCGCATTGGCAAAGCGCGCGCCGTCCATGTGGAAGCCCAGCTTCCGCTCCTTCGCCACCGCGCCGATCGCCGCGACCTCCGCAGGCGTGTAGACGCGCCCGTATTCGGTGGCATTGGTGATCGAGATCGCGTGCGGCCGTTGCTGGTGCACGTCGTAGCGCGCCAGCGACAGCACCGCCTCGACCGTCTCGGGCGTCACCTTCGCCCCGTCACCCTCCGCCAGCAGCAGTTTGGCGCCGTGGGTGTAGAATTCCGGCGCCCCGCATTCGTCGTTCTGGATATGCGCGTCCTTGTGGCACACGACCGCCCCGTGCGGCGGGCACATCGCGGCGAGCGCCAGGCAGTTCGCCGCGGTCCCGCTGGGCACCCACAGGGCGCGCACCTCGGTTTCGAACAATGCCGAGAACCGTTCGTCCAGCCGCTTCGACCAGCGATCGCCGTCATAGGCGGTGTCCAGTTCGTCCGCGGTGGCGATCGCCTCCAGCACGGCGGGATGGACCGGGGCGGCATTGTCGGAAAAGAAGCGCATGCACGCCCCTAGGTACGTGCCCCCGCCCGCGTCAAATGCGCGTCCGCCGATCGGGCCTCGCCGCCGACCCGCTGCGCCACCGCGAAGACCGCCGCGGCCATCACCGGCGCCATATATCCGACCAGCAGCGAATCCCCGAGCAGGACCGTCCACGTCGCCATCGGCCCGCGTCCCAGCGCCGCGAACGCCAGCGCGTAATGCAGCACCATCGCGGGCAGCATCGCCGCGATGGTCATCCCCAGCGACCACGCATAGTGACCGCGCGTCATGCGGATGGAACGGCGGAAACCGACGCCGCCGTCTCCCGTCGCCGCGGACACCTTCCACGCCGACAGCGTCACCTCGAACGCGGTCGACGCCAGGATCACGACCAGCAGGCCGATGCCCAGCGGCCGCGCGGGCACGTTCATCGCACGCGCCAGGATCGGCCCGTCCTGCACCACCAGCAGCCAGAACACGCCCCACAGCATCACCGGCACGTACAGCGCCATCGCCCGCGGGTCGCGCCGCGTCGGCGCCGCCGGATCGTCGCCCGCGGCAAGGAAGCGCAGCGCCCAATAGGTCGTGGCGAACAGCAGCAGGACCTTCACATGCCCCATCGCCATGCGCAGGACGTCGCCCTCCGCCGCCTTCATCGCGGCGATGCCGTCGTAGAAGCCCGCGCGATATTCGATCGCATGCTGCACCATCTCGGCCGCCACGACGGCCAGGAACAGCCACGGGCAACGCGCGACGTAGCGCCCCGCGCGCACATAAATGTCGGCCACGGTCATGCCTCTTCCTCCCCTTCTACCCATGTCATGATGTCCCCCGGCTGGCACTCCAGCGCGCGGCACAACGCCTCCAGCGTGGAGAAGCGGATCGCCTTCGCCTTGCCGGTCTTCAGCACCGACAGGTTCGCCAGCGTGATGCCCACCGCCTCGCTTAATTCGGTCAGCGTCATGCGCCGCCGGTGCAGTTGCTCGTCCAGATGGATGCGGACGGGCATCAGACCGTCCCTTCCACGTCCTCGCGCAGCCGCGCCCCGATCGTGAACACACGCGCCAGTACGAAGGCGATCAGCACGCCCAGCCACCCCGTCAGCCCGGGCTGCCACCCGGCCATGTCCAGCCCGCGTGCGGTCGCCCACCACGTCGCCGCGCCCAGCACGAGGTCGAGCAGCTGGATCGCGAGCAGCGACCAGCCGATCGTGCGCAATCGCGCGGCATTGTCCGCGATGAACGGATCGCCCCCCTGCACGGTGCGCAGGATCGCGGCGAGCGCCGCGAACAGGCGATGGATCGCCCATGCGCAAGGTAGCACCAGCAACGCCAGGAACCGGACGAACGCGACCCCGTCGGCCGCCGCGATCCGCCCGGCATATTTCGCCGCAAGCTGCGATTCCAGCGGTCCGGCGAATACGACCGTCGCGACGAACAGCGCGATCGCGAGGATCGCGCCGACGATGTTCAGGCCGATCAGCACGCGGACCAGCGTCAGGCAGGTGGCAATGAATCGGTCGCGAGTCGGCATGGCATCGTCCCTTCGCGCAGGGGACTGCCATTATTATCGATAAACGGCAAATGGATTATCGAATAACGATGTCATCCATTGGGCAGCGGCATCCCCAGCCGCCGGACGTCCAGCGCGTGGACGCCCTTCAGCATCACCTCGCCCAGTCGCCCCTGCCCCAGCCGCCGCGTGCCGGTTTCCACCACGACGCCGTCGAACGTCTGGCGCAGCGCGGCCCAGGGCACGGCGCCCGCGCGCCCGCCCGCGGTCACCACCACCACGCGCCCGTCGGTGCCCAGCACCAGTGCGGCGCGCCCGTCGTCCCCGATCACCGCGTCATGGACCGCAAAGCCCGGAATTGCCGCGGTCGCCGCCTCCGCCGCTTCCTCGGGCGTACGCAGCATCGCGCGCCGCTGCCGCAGGCGCAGGACGACGACGAGCAGTGCCGTCGTCCCGACCACCACGGCCGCCGCCGCCGCGATCAGCCACATCGTCACGCCCCGCGCGCCAGTGCGTCCATCACCGGACGCAGGTTGGTCAGATCGTATCCCGCCCCCGCCGCCTGCGCGCCCAGCGTGTCGGCATCGCCCCCCGCCTTCGCCGCCGCCAGCGCCCACAGGTTGCACGACCGCGTGCCCGACCGGCAATACGCCAGCACCGGCCCGCCCGCATCCGCCAGCGCCGCCGCCATGGCGTCGACCTGCGGATGCGAGAAGCCCGCCTGCGTCACCGGAATCGCGGTATAGCGCAGCCCCGCCGCCGCCGCCGCCGCGCGGATCGCGTCGCCGGTCGGCTGGCCCGGCTCCTCGCCGTCGGGGCGGTTGTTGACGATCCCGACGAAGCCCGCCGCGGCGATGGCGGCGATGTCCTCGGGGGCGATCTGCGGGGCGACGGCGACGGTGTCGTCGATACGGCGGATGTCGAGCATGATTCCTCCTACCGCGGCCCCGGCGCTTGTCGAGAGGTCAGCCGCGCCACCAGTGCCGTGCCATGAAGAACCCCACCGTTCCGATGGCGATCACCGCGCACAGCCCGACGATGGCATCGAACGCCCACGGCTCCTTCGCGAACCACAGCCCCTCCACGTTCATGCCGTACAGGCCGGTCAGGAACGTCAGCGGCAGGAACACCATCGCCGCGATCGCGATCAGCAGGCTGCGCTGGTCCAGCTGTTCCGCGCGCAGGTCGGTCAGTTCCTCGTGCACCAGGCTGGCACGCTCGCGGATCGCCTCCACCTCCTCCGCCATGCGCGCGGCGCGGTCGGCGGCGGCGGACAGGTGGGCGCGGTCGTCGTCGCCCAGCCAGTCGCCCGGCAGCGACGCCAGCCGCTCCAGTGCGATCCGTTGCGGCGACAGGAAGCGGCGATAGTTGATCGCCTCGCTGCGCACCCGCGTCACCTGCCGACGCAGTTCGAACACGCGGTGCATGTCCAGCTTCTGCTCGCAATCGTCCAGCGTATCGCCCAGGTCCGCGACCACCGGGTCCAGATCCTCGGTGATCGCGGCGGCGAAGGCGGCGATCAGGTCGCCGGGGTCCTTCACGTCGAAATCGCGGACCTCCTGCACCACCGCGTCCATCGCCACCAGATGCTTGCGCGTCACCGATATCACGCGCCCCCGCGTCGCCCAGATGCGGATCGAGGCGAGGACGTCGGACGAATCCAGTTCCTCGTCGGTCCGCCCGCGCAGGTTCAGGAACGCGCCCGCGGTCATCTTCTCGCACCGTGGGCGCGTCTCCGCCGCGGTCAGCGCATCGATCAGGAACGGCTCCAGCTTCGCCGCATCGCGCAGCCACGCCTGCGCATGTTCGGCCGTGGTGTTGAGGTGGACCCACACGAAATCGGCCTCGCACGCCAACGCCTCCGCCACAGGCACCGCGCGCGCGCCGCGCGCATCGATGCGCCAGCCGAACCCGCTCATGCCCCCTCCCCCGAAACGTCCACCGTCAGGCCGGCGTCGGACGTCGCGGGCGGCGCGTCGGTCGCCATGCGCGCGGCATCGGCGCGCGCGCGATCCAGGATCGCGGCGGGCACGTCGGCGCGATGCGTGACGAGATCCGCGCTTGCCAGCCATCGCGCCTCGCGCAGCGTCAGGTCGTCGGGATCGCGCGAGCGCAAAACGATGCGCACCACCGCGCCCGCGACGCCCGCGTCCAGCCTCGCCGCATCGGGTGCGTCGTGCGCCGCCAGCAGGTCCAGCGCGCCGCCGGGGCCCAGCGCCCCCGCGATCGCGCGCCGCCGCTCGCCCGCGTCGGGATAGCGCGCGCGCAGATCGGCGCGCGCGGCGTCCAGCGCGTCCGCGACCCGCCCCAGCCCCGCGGGCAGCAACGCCTCCAGCCGCTGGCGCAGCGCCGCCGCCAGCCCGGCGGACACGCCCCCGGTCCCGATCGCGACCAGCACCGGCGCGCGGTCGACGATCGCGGGCAACGTGAAATCGCACAGGTCGGGCCGGTCCACCGCGTTCACCAGCACCCCCCGCCCCTTCAACCGCGCCACCGCGTCCTCGTCCTCCACCACGATCGCAAGCGCGGCATCGGCATCCTCCCCGACCACCACCGCCCCCGCCCGCTCCAGCAACCGCCGCTTCGCCTCGGCCGGCTCGCCCTCCCCGACGAGGATGACCGCACGGCCCTGCAAGCGCACGAAGATCGGCAGGCTGTGCAGCGTCATGCGGGAAGTTCTCGCGA
>NZ_LMQP01000001.1:393593-393930 GCF_001425405.1 Sphingomonas sp. Leaf412
AGACGCGAAGACGCGAAGGCGGGGTGGTTCACGCGGAGGCGCGGAGGCGCGGAGGTACACCACCCGTGGCGACCCGGCCGCGTCAGCGGCCAGCGATCCTCCTGTCGCCACGCAGATTGAAGGTTTCGCTGACGCGAGACTATACCTACGAGCGCGTCCTCTGCGTCCCTCTGGGCCTCTGCGCGCAAAAACCTTCCTTCTTCTCCGCGCCTCCGCGCCTCCGCGTGAACCCCTTTCTTCGCGTCTTCGCGTCTTCGCGAGAACTCCCTCTTCCCGCGACACAATCACAGCCATTCCGGCACCCGCTCCGCCGCCAGGATCGTCTCCGCCGCGATCC
>NZ_LMQP01000001.1:393966-401049 GCF_001425405.1 Sphingomonas sp. Leaf412
GGTCCGCCACCACCGCGAAGCGATCCCCGTCCACCAGCACCTCGGGCACCAGCGCACGGCTGTTGTACGTCGACGCCATCGTCGCGCCATAGGCGCCCGCGGTGCGGAATACGGCGAGATCGCCACCCCGCACCAGATCCACCTCGCGCCCCATCGCGAACGTATCGCCCGTCTCGCATACCGGTCCGGCGATATTGGCCGTCATCCGCGCGCCCGTCGGCGCCACCGCGTCGAAATCGTGCCACGCATCGTACAGCGCGGGCCGCGCCAGGTCGTTCATCGCCGCGTCGACGATGACATAGGGATTGGTCACCCCCGGCTTCACCCACACCACCGTGGTCAGCAGCACGCCCGCATTGCCCGCGATCACGCGCCCGGGCTCGAACATCAACGTCGCGTCCCACCCTGCCGTCACGCGCGCGACCATCGCGCCGTAATCGGCGGGCGGCGTCGGCACGTCCCCGGCCTTGTACCGCACGCCCAGCCCGCCGCCGAGGTCGATGTGCGTCACGCGATGCCCTACGCCGCGCAACTGGTCGACCAGCGCCTTCACGCGGCGGTAGGCCGCCTCCAGCGGGGCGAGGTCGAACAACTGGCTGCCGATGTGGATCGCCACCCCGCGCAGGTCGAGGCCGTCCAGCGCCGCCAGCCGCGCGTACATCGCGGGCGCCTGGTCGATCGGCACGCCGAACTTGTTCTCGCTCTTGCCGGTCGAGATCTTGGCATGCGTGCCCGCGTCCACGTCCGGATTGACGCGCAGCACCGCACGCGCCGTCAGCCCGCGTTCCTTCGCCAGCGCGGCGAGGACGACGCCCTCCTCCTCCAGTTCCAGGTTGAACTGCCCGATCCCGGCCTCCAGCCCGCGGACCAGCTCGGCGCGCGTCTTCCCCACGCCCGAAAAGACGATGCCGTCCGCGGGGATCCCCGCCGCCAGCGCGCGCGCCATCTCCCCGCCCGACACCACGTCCGCGCCATAGCCCTCCGCCGCCAGCAGCTTCAGCACCGCGAGGTTGGGGTTGGCCTTGATCGCATAGGCGACGTGGACCCCGTTTCCGGCCGCACCCGCGGGCTTCAGCGCCGCGGCGAACTCACGCGCGTGGCGGCGAAAGGCGGCGGCGGAATAGACGTAGACGGGGGTGCCCACGTCCGCGGCGATGCGCCGCAGCGGCACGCCCTCGCACCACAATTCGCCGTCGCGGTAATGAAAGTCGTCCATGCGGGGGTCCAAACTCAGTCTATCATCCCGGCCGATACGGGGCGGTTGCGAAACGCAGGTCGGTGGTCGAGGAACAGGCCGTCACCCCGGACCTGTTCCGGGGTCCATCTAGCCGCGGGATCAACGGCTCACGCCCTTGCGATGCCATGGATGCCGGGACAAGCCCGACATGACGGCGGGTTCGGGAACGATGCCCTCCCTCAATGCGGCGGAAGGTCGAATTCGTCGCTCTGCCGCTCCTCCGACCGGCGCAGCAGCGAATCGCCGCGGCCGGGGCGCGCCTGCACGCTGGGGGTCAGCAACCGCTCGGTCGTCGGCGGCGCGGTCGTGCCGTAGGCGACCGCGGGCAGCGGCTTTCCCGCGGGCGCCTCGACCGCCTTGGTCGATCCGCATCCGGCCAGCGCCACGGCCGGCAGCACCATCCATTTCATGCCCGGTCCTCCCGCGCGGCGCGGATCGCGGCGCGCACGTTGTCGGGCGCGGTGCCCCCGAAGCTGCGGCGGCTGGCGACGGAGGCGTCGACCGACAGCACGTCGTACACGCGCGCGTCGATCCGCGCATCGATCGCCTGCAACGCGTCCAGCGGCACCTTGTCCAGCGTGACGCCCAGCGACTCCGCCGTCGCCACCGCGCGCCCGGTGATGTGATGCGCCTCGCGGAACGGCACGTCGCCCTCGCGCACCAGCCAGTCGGCAAGGTCGGTCGCGGTCGCGAACCCGCTTTCCGCCAGCGCACGCATCCGGTCGGTCCGGAACGTCGCGCTCTCGACCATCCCCGTCATCGCCGCGAGCGACAGCGCCAGCAGGTCGTGGCATTCGAACACCGGCGGCTTGTCGTCCTGCATGTCCTTGGAATAGGCGAGCGGCAGGCCCTTCATCGTCACCATCAGGCTGACGAGGCACCCGGTGATCCGTCCGGCATGGCCGCGCACCAGTTCCGCCGCGTCGGGGTTGCGCTTCTGCGGCATGATGCTGCTGCCGGTCGACCATTGGTCGGACAGCGACACGAACCCGAACGGCTGCGACGCCCACAGCACGAATTCCTCCGCCAGGCGGCTGAGGTGCAGCGAACATTGCGCGGCGGCCATCAGGTAATCGAGCGCGAAGTCGCGGTCGCTGACCGAATCCAGGCTGTTGCGCGTCGGCCCGTCGAACCCCAGCGCCTCGGCGGTCGCGGCGCGATCGATCGGGAACCCCGTCCCCGCCAGCGCGGCGGCCCCCAGCGGACACAGATTCGCGCGCACGCGATTGTCGCGGAAGCGGCTCAGGTCGCGCGCCACCATCTCGTGATACGCCATCAAATGATGGCCCAGCGTCACCGGCTGCGCGGATTGCAGGTGGGTGAAGCCCGGCATCACGCTGTCCGCATGCTCCTGCGCCCGCGCCAGCAGCGCGTCGTCCAGCGCGGCCAGCGCCGCCAGCACCTGATCGGTCGCATCGCGCACCCACAGGCGGAAGTCCGTCGCCACCTGGTCGTTGCGGCTGCGCGCGGTGTGCAACCGCCCCGCCGCCGCACCGATCGCGTCCGACAATCGCGCCTCGGTCAGCATATGGATGTCCTCCATATCCAGGTCGTCGGGCACGCCGTCCGCGGCATAGCCCGCCGCCACCTGGTCCAGCCCGGCGCCGATCGCGGCGGCATCGGCGGCGGAAACGATCCCCTGCGCGCCCAGCATCGCGACATGCGCGCGGCTGCCCGCGACGTCCTGCCGCCACATCCGCTTGTCGAACGGGATGGATGCGTTAATCTCGCGCATCACCGCAGCGGGACCGGCAGCGAAACGCCCTCCCCACATCATGTTGGAGAGGTTCGTGTTCCCATCGCTTTCGGCCCGGTCGGCGATCGTCGGTCTCCTGGCGCCTGCTCTGGCGATCGCGGGTTGCGATAAGGGCTCGCCCGCCAACGAGCAAGCCGCGCAGGCGGCCAACCCCTCACCCGACGAGGCGTCGCCGGACGAGGCCCCCGCCGGTCCCCCGGCTCCCCGCGCGGGCGCGGTCGACCGCAGCCATAAGGGCGAACGCGCGCCCGACGTCGCGATTTCGGACGCGGCGGGCGATCGCACGACCCTGCGCGCGGCGACGGGCACGCCGCTGCTGGTAAACCTGTGGGCGACATGGTGCGCCCCGTGCGTGAAGGAACTCCCCACGCTCGACGCGGCCGCCCGCGCCACCGCCGGGCGCCTGTCCGTCGTCGCGGTCAGCCAGGACATGGACGCAGGCAAGGCGAAGGCGTTCCTGGCGACCAAACCCTTCGCCGCGATCCGCCCGCTGTTCGATCCGAAACTGGGCCTGAGCCTCGCCTACCAGGCGAACCTGCCGACGACGATCCTGTACGGGTCGAACGGTCGGGAGCTTTGGCGCGTCACCGGGGAACTGGACTGGACCGGCACGAAGGCGAAGGCGCTGCTGGCGGAGGCGCGCTGACCGGCAGGAAATGGATGCCCGACAAGGACTCGAACCTTGATTGACGGAGTCAGAGTCCGCTCTCTTACCATTAGAGGATCGGGCAATCAGGCGAGCGCCATTAAAAGCGCGTCGCTCCCATGTCAACGCCCGGCGCCCCCGCCGGTTGCGGGGAAACGCCGACCGGTGTAGCGCTGTAGCCCAAGCACCGGGCGTGGAGCCGCTCCATCGCCGCGGCAGAAACGGAAAGTGACGGCAATGGGGGAGTTTCCCGCCGAATTGCCGCGTCGGCGGGACCCTGCTCCCGCCCGAACGGCGCATAACGACACCGGCGCGACGTCGCGCCCGCGGCATTACGCCGCGCTCGACCTCGGCACCAACAACTGCCGCCTGCTGATCGCGCGGCCGCAGGGCGACGGATTCGCGGTGGTCGACGCCTTTTCGCGCATCGTGCGGCTGGGCGAGGGGCTGGCCGCGACCGGGCGCCTGTCCGATGCCGCGATCGAGCGGACCATCGCCGCGCTGCGCGTGTGCGCCGACAAGCTGCGCCGCCGCAACGTCACGCTCGCCCGCTCGGTCGCGACCGAAGCATGCCGCCGCGCCGACAACGGGACGCAGTTCATCGCCCGCGTGCTGCGCGAGACGGGGGTCCACCTCGACATCATCTCCGCGGAGGAGGAAGCCCGACTCGCCGTCCTGGGCTGCCACGTCCTGCTGGAACCGGGCGACGGGCCCGCACTGGTGTTCGACATCGGCGGCGGATCGACCGAGCTTGTCCTGATCGACACCGCCGGACCGGTGCCGACCGTCCGCGACTGGCACAGCGCGCCGTGGGGCGTGGTGTCGCTGACCGAAAGCGTCGGCGCGAACCGCGACGATTCGACCCGCGTGGCCACCTATGCGCGGATGCGCGCGCTGGTGACCGAAAGCTTCGCCCCCTTCGCCGCGCGTCTCCCCCGCCCGCCCTCGTTCGCGGTCACGCCGCCGCGGCTGCTGGGGACGTCGGGGACGGTCACCACGCTGGCCAGCGTCCATCTCGGCCTCGAACGCTACGACCGCGCGCAGGTCGACGGCCTGATCGCGCCCGCCGCCGCGATGCGCGCGATCAGCCGCGATCTGGCGGGCAAGACGCTGGCGCAGCGCGCCGCGCTTCCCTGCATCGGGCGCGAGCGTGCCGATCTGGTCGTCGCGGGCTGCGCCATCCTCGAAGGCATCCTCGACCTGTGGCCCGCCGAGCGCCTCGGCGTCGCCGACCGCGGCATCCGCGAGGGCATCCTGCGCCGCCTGATGGAGACCGGATCGTGAGGAATCCCAACCACCAGCGCGTTCGGACCGCCCGGAAACGGACCGCGCAATCGACCCGCTGGCTCGAACGCCAGCTCAACGACCCCTATGTGCACAAGGCGCGCGCGGAGGGATATCGCAGCCGCGCCGCCTACAAGCTGCTGGAACTGGACGAACGCTTTGCGCTGCTGAAGGGCGCGAAACGCGTCGTCGACCTCGGCATCGCGCCGGGCGGCTGGACGCAGGTCGTGCGCCGCCGCGTGCCCGGTGCCGCGATCGTCGGCATCGACCTGCTGCCCGTCGATCCCATCGACGGCGCGACGATCCTGCACATGGATTTCATGGACGACGCCGCCCCCGCCCGCCTGATCGCCGACCTGGGCGGGGCGCCCGACCTTGTCCTGTCGGACATGGCCGCCAACACCGTCGGCCATCCGCAGACCGACGCGCTGCGCACGATGGCCCTGGTCGAGGCGGCGCTGGCCTTCGCGATCGACGTGTTGGTGCCCGGCGGGACCTTCGTCTCGAAGGTGTTCGCGGGCGGCGCGGATTCCGGCCTCGTGGCGGAGATGAAGCGCAACTTCACGACCGTGAAGCACGCGAAACCCCCCGCCAGCCGCAAGGGATCGGTGGAATGGTTCGTCGTGGCGCAGGGATTCAAGGGGCGGGGTGAGGCGGGATAAGCAAGTATCCGCCACCCGTTCTGCACCACGGCTTGCTAAAGAGGCCAGCAACCCGCCTGCTCTGTTGGTGTATTCAAACAGATATGGCTTGCGCCTAAGCCCACAGAGGCCGGACAGGTGTCCCACATCCTCTCAACACTAATGATCGCGTGGTTTTGCCGGACCACGTCCTATCAAAGAAGTATCAAAATCACCTCTTCGTAGAGGCCTATCAGATTCAAGATACAAATGCGGTGGAAGCATCCCACAACAGGGCACGTGCTCATCCCGAACGAACCTTGGAAGCATGGCTTCCGTCGATCGTGATGATTGCCCGGGTTCCTGGTAGGTGGCCGTCACTCGTTCCAGGACGAAGCGTTTACCGCCCAGATCAGCAACCTGCCCCGGCCTTACCAGCATCACCGACTTCGGATCATCGGGATTGCCGACGTAGACGAAGACGATGCAGCGGTGCTGGACCGGCCGCGAACGATCCGGCGGAAGGCAGAAGGGGATTTCCCGGCCGGCGAGCCGCTTGATATGACGGTTGTGCGCCTCGCTGAAATTGCCTTCTCCTGCCGGACCGGCGTGCTGTCGCGTCTCTTCGTCGCGGGCAAACCCGTCCAGACCTGTGATGAAGTGGGTCCACTCGTCCAAGAAGTCGCTGTCGGTATCCAGAGCCCGCATTAAGCCATAGACGTAGCGGTCGTTGCCGAGCGGGATGGCAAGTGCAAAGCCGTGCGCTTCGATGTTCGCGCCGGGCGGGAAGGTCTGCTTGGTCCGCACGTGCCACAACGTACTCCCGCTGACGAGGCGTCCGCCATACGAACCGTAGGCGTCGACACGAAGGTCCGCCCACCTGCTCTGCAATGTGCATGAGGCGACGGCGGCCGCACCGGACGCAATGAGTGCCAAACGCACAAGAACGCGTGATATCGCGAGCACGATCAGCCCCTGGGACTATCTACGACCATTAAATCGGGACTGGCGCAAAAATCTTGCTTCCCAGTCCATTCTCATGGACCACCGCTGTTAATAAGGACCAAACAATATTAACATGCGATTGGACAACGATCTTCTGAGGTGCCGATTTCTTAACGACCTGGCCACAACATTGTATAAGGATACCCTGTCGGTAATTATGGGCGCAGATGGTGGCAGCCTACGGACTTGGCGAGGTCCGCTCACCTCATAAGGCGGCTGCAAAAGCGATCATTGTTCATGCGCGCATCCATTCCGTCAGCAACGTCGCGTTGGGGGAAGCGCCTTCTCAAGCGCTGGCTCGTACCAAGCACCGATGGTGATACCCGAGATTGGAAGCCACCCGCCCTGTCCTACATCTCCCCACCCTGCTAGACGCGCGCGACCATCCACCCCCGTGGCTACCCTGCGCCTACCCATCGACCCCACGCGAAAACATGCTCCGCGCCTCAACATTCGCAACATTCGCGCCCCGCGCGACCCACCGACCCTGTGACCTTTCGTGACTTTTCACGCCGTTTCTGCTGGAAAACCAATG
>NZ_LMQP01000001.1:401182-401249 GCF_001425405.1 Sphingomonas sp. Leaf412
ACCTCCCCCCGCCGCACCTTCGCGATCATCTCCCACCCCGACGCGGGCAAGACCACGCTGACGGAAA
>NZ_LMQP01000001.1:401324-402864 GCF_001425405.1 Sphingomonas sp. Leaf412
AGCTCCTCTACGTCGGCGGCGCGATCCACCTCGCCGGCGAGGTGAAGGCGCGTGGGGCAACGCGGCGCGCGCGGTCGGACTGGATGAAGATCGAGCAGCAGCGCGGAATTTCCGTCACCTCCAGCGTGATGACGTTCGAGCGCGGGGGCATCACCTTCAACCTGCTCGACACGCCGGGGCACGAGGATTTCAGCGAGGACACCTACCGCACCCTCACCGCGGTCGACAGCGCGGTCATGGTCATCGACGCCGCGAAGGGCATCGAGCCGCAGACGCGCAAATTGTTCGAGGTCTGCCGCCTGCGCAGCGTGCCCATCATCACCTTCGTCAACAAGGTGGACCGCGAAGGCCGGCCGCCGTTCGAGTTGCTGGACGAGATCGCGGACATGCTGGCGCTCGACGTCACGCCGATGAACTGGCCGATCGGCATGGGCGGCGAATTCGAGGGTATCATGGACCTCGCCACCCGCCGCATCAGCCGCCCGACCGGAGACAGCCGCACCTTCCAGGGCACGACCGACGACGCCGCGCTGTCGGACCGGTTCGCGGAGGAAGTGGAACTGGCGGAGGCCGGCTACGCCCCCTTCGATGGTGAGGCGTATCGCAACGGCGATCTGACCCCGGTGTATTTCGGCTCCGCGCTGAAGGATTTCGGCCCCGCCGAACTGATCGCCGCCTTGGCCGAACATGCGCCCCCGCCGCGCCCCCAGCCCGCCGAGCCCGCGCCGGTCAGCCCGGACGAAAGCGAGGTCACCGGCTTCGTCTTCAAGGTGCAGGCGAACATGGACCCGCAGCACCGCGATCGCATCGCGTTCATGCGGCTATGCTCGGGCACGTTCAAGCGCGGCATGAAGCTGACCCCGACGGGCCATGGCAAGCCGATCGCGGTCCATTCCCCGATCCTGTTCTTCGCGCAGGACCGGGAGATCGCGGACGAGGCGTTTCCCGGCGACATCATCGGCATCCCCAACCACGGCACGCTGCGCGTCGGCGACACCCTGTCCGAACGCGCCGCGATCCGCTTCACCGGCCTGCCCAATTTCGCGCCCGAAATCCTGCGCCGGGTGCAGCTGAAGGACCCGACCAAGACGAAGCAGTTGCGCAAGGCGCTGGACGACATGGCGGAGGAAGGCGTGACGCAGGTCTTCTACCCGGAAATCGGCAGCAACTGGATCATCGGCGTCGTTGGGCAATTGCAGCTGGAGGTGCTGATCTCGCGCCTGGACGCGGAATACAAGGTCGCCGCGGGGCTGGAAATGGCCCCCTTCGACACCGCGCGCTGGGTATCCGCGGCTGACCCGGCGGACCTGAAGGCGTTCATGGACGTGAACCGATCCGCGATGGCAAAGGACCGCGACGGCAACCCGGTGTTCCTGGCGAAGAGCGCGTGGGACGTGAACTACAACGCCGACCGCTACCCGAAGGTGAAATTCGCCGCCACGCGGGAACGGTGATTCCCGTCATTGCGAGCGGAGCGAAGCAATCCAGGGTCCCGCGCGCCACGCTGGATTGCTTCGCAATGACGAATCAGGATCACTCC
>NZ_LMQP01000001.1:402951-410934 GCF_001425405.1 Sphingomonas sp. Leaf412
GCAACGCCCCCGCCACCGCATGCCGCAACGCCTCCGCGCCATAGGCCGGGGTCAGGGCATCGGAAAACCGCCCGATCACCCAGCTCCCCAGCCCCAGCCCGATCAAATTATTGATAAGCAGGAACGACGCCGACGCCGTCGCGCGCATCCGTCCCGGCACCAGATGCTGGACAGCGGTCAGCACCGGCCCGAGCCAGACATAGACCAACGCCTGCGGCACCACGAACAGCGCGAACGCCGCGCCTGCGCTCTTCGACATGACGCCCGCGACGAACAACGGCGTCCCCAGCACATAGGCGATCGCAGGCAGCAGCGCATACCAGCGCCGGTCTCTTGCTCCCAGCCGGTCGCCCAGAACGCCCCCCAGCAGGATCCCTGCGACCCCGCCCGTCAACAGCAGCGCTCCGATGAACTGCCCCGTCTGCGTCAGCGACAGGCCGAAACTGCGCTGCATCAGGCTGGGCAGCCAGAAGGCGACGCCATAGCCGCACATCGACCCCGCCGCCGCACCGAACGCCAGCAGCCAGAAGGCAGGCTTGGCCGCCAGGATCGCGAACACCCGCCCCACCGGCTCGCCCGCCACCGGCGCCGAACGCGGCGGATCCCTCACCAGCCAGCGGAACAGCGGTGCGATGGCAAGGCCCGCAAGCCCCACGACGACGAACGCCGCGCGCCATTCCACCGCCGCGGCGATATAGCCGCCCAGCAACACGCCAGTGGCGGCGCCCAGCGGGATGCCGAGCGAATAGATCGACAGCGCCCGCGCCCGCCGCTCTGGCGGAAACGTATCCGCGATCACCGCATAGGACGGCGCCACACCGCCCGCTTCGCCGACCCCGACGCCCAGCCGGAACGCGAACATCTGCGCGAAACCGGTCGCCGTCCCGCACAAGGCGGTGAACGCGCTCCACACGCCCAGGCTGATCGTGATGACCCACGTCCGGCTGGTCCGGTCGGCCAGCATCGCGAGCGGAATCGCCAGCGTCGAATACAGGATCGCGAAGGCCAAGCCGCCCAGCATGCCCAGTTGCGAATCGGTCAGGCCGAGGTCGGCCTTCACCGGCTGCGCCAGGATCGACAGGATCTGCCGGTCGAGGAAGTTGAAGGTATAGACCAGCAACAACATCGCCAGCACGACGCCCGGCCTGCTGCCGGGCGTCGCGATCTTGGAATGGCTCAGAACCGCACCTCCATCGTCGCCGTCGCGGTGCGCGGCGGGCCGTAGTACCCGATGATGGAATTGCCGAACAACGCGCCGGGGAAATTATACCCGCCGACGCGATAGCGCGCGTCGGTCAGGTTGCGCAGCGCGACGCCGACGCGATACTTGCCGTCACCCGACAGCCAGTTGGCCGATGCGTTCGCCAGTACGTAGCCGTCCTGATCCAGCGCGGGCGTCGGGATCTCGAACAGGCTGTAGTCGCTGCGCAACGCCACGTCGGGGGTGACCGACAGGGTACCGCCCGCAAAATCGGTCGAGGCGGTGAAGCTGGCGTTGACCGTGAACTGCGGCGTGTTCTGGAACACGCGCTGGTCCGCGACGTCGACCGGGGTCGTGCCGCCGCCGATGAAGGTCAGGAACTGCTTGTAGTCCGCATTGGTGTATCCGAACGACGCCTGCGCGGAGAAATTGCGCGTCGGCACGATCCGCGTCTCCAGCTCCAGGCCGTAGATGTCGGCCTTGCCCGCATTGTCGACGAAGCTGGCGATCCCGCCCGCGACGTTGGGCACCTGCACCGTCACCTGCTGATCGCTGTAGCGCGAATAATAACCCGCCAGGTTCACGAACAGCGTCCGATCCAGGAAGGCCCCCTTCATGCCTAATTCGTAGCTGGAGATGCGCTCTGGCTCGTAGCCGTTGACCGTCGTCGGCGTGAACACCGCGTCGCCGCGCATGTCGAACCCGCCCGATTTGAACCCCTGCCCCCAGGAGGCATAGACGTTCACGTCGGTGACCGGTTCGTAGCTGATCGAGACGCGCGGGGTGAAGGCGTCGAACGTGCGGTCGTTGGTGTAATCCGTGCGGATCAGGCCCGGCACCGCGCCGGCATTGCCGAACTGCGGGCTGCGGATGCCGGTATAGTTGCGGCGGAACACCGTCCCGCGCTTGTCGTCCCTGGTGTAGCGCAGCCCGCCCGACAGCTTCAGCCGCTCGGTCACGTCGAAGCTGAGGTCGCCGAACGCGGCATAGCTCTTCGTCCGCACCTCACCGGAGGTCAGCGTCGTGGTATTCAGCAGGCCCAGCACGGTATCGAACGCGCCGGAGGCGTTGGCATCGAGGTAGTAGAGCCCCACGACGCCCTGCAACCGGTCCGCCTCGACCAGCAGCTGCACTTCCTGCGTGAATTGCCAGTCGTCATATTCCGCGGGAACGTCCAGCGTCGGCAAGGCGGTATTGTCGAAGTCGATGACCGTGTTGGTCGATCCTTCGCGATAGGCGCTGATCGACTTGAAGGTCAGCATGTCCGACAGGCCGAACTCCCCCGTCACCGATACGCCCTGCGCCAGCACGCGGTTGTCGTCGCCGATGCCCGCGCGCGTGTCGTAGACGCTGCGGGTCGGTGCGTAGCGCGGGTCGGTGCCGTTGCCCTGCAACCGCGTGCCGTGGCGCGGGTTCGAGCGGTCGAGCGTCCGGTCGCCCGCGACGCGGACGAACACGTCGGTCGTCGGCGACCATTCGGCGGACACGCGCGCCGCCAGCACGTCCTTGTCATACTGATCCGCGCCCGTCGTCAGGTTGCGGCCATAGCCGTCGCGCCAGTATTTCGCGATCGCCGCGCCGACCGACAGCGTATCGGTGACCGGCACCGTCACCTGCCCGATCAGGTCGACCTGGTCATAGGAGCCATAACTGGCGCGCGCCTGTCCGGCGAACTCGTTGCCCAACCGCTTGGTCACGTACTTGATCGCGCCGCCGATCGTGTTGCGGCCGTACAGCGTGCCCTGCGGCCCGCGCAGCACCTCGACCCGCTGCACGTCGAAGATGTCGAGCACTGCGCCCTGCGGCCGCGCGACGTACACGTCGTCGATGTACAGGCCGATCCCCGGCTCGAACCCCCACAGCGGATCCTGCTGCCCGACGCCGCGGCTGAACGCGATGAGGGTGGAGTTGGAGCCGCGCGCGATCTGCAACGTCAGGTTCGGCGTCTTGTCCTGAAGCGCGGTGATGTCGACCGCCCCCATCTTCGTCAATGCGTCGCCCGACACCACCGACATCGCGATCGGTACGTCGATCAGCGTCTCCTCGCGCCGGCGCGCGGTGACGACGACGTCGCCGGTTTCCTCCGCCGCCTGCTCCGCCGCGGTCGTCGCCTGCGCGTCGGCGACGGTGCCGTCCTGCGCATGGGCCGGTGCCGCCGCCAGCGCCGCGACGCTCGCGCCTAGATTCAGCCACGTGCGTGTGATCCGCGCCATTTCGATCCTCCCCTTGACGGCCCCGGTTACGCCCGGTTGCCCTTCCTGAGCCGCGCCTATAATGAAACCTGAACCGAGTTTCAACTTGGTCGACAAGAGAAAAGGCTGACATGACCGGAGAGGATTCGATCGAGGGGGATCGGAAGGCGCCGCGTACCGAGCGCGGGCGGCGGACGCAGCGCGCGATCCTGGACGCGGCGGTGGCCGAGTTCGGGGAGCGCGGCTTCCACGACGCCTCCATCAGCGGCATCACGCGGCGCGCGGGCGTCGCGCTCGGCAGCTTCTACACCTATTTCGATTCGAAGGACGCGGTGTTCCGCGCCCTGGTCGCCGACCTGTCGGAACGGGTCCGCGTTCACGTCGCGCCCGCGATCCGCGCCGCCGACGGGCAGGTCGCGGCGGAGCGGGCGGGGCTCGCCTCGTTTCTGGACTTCGTGCGTGCGCACAAGGAAATCTATCGCATCATCGACGAGGCGGAGTTCGTCGATCCGGACAGCTTCCGGCGCCATTACGCCTCCACCGCGGAACGGATCGAGGTGCGGTTGCGCGCCGCCGCGGCGCGGGGCGACGTGGCCGCCGAGGTGGACGAGGTGGACGAGGTCCATGCCTGGGCGATCATGGGGATGAACGTGTTCCTGGGCCTGCGATTCGGCGTCTGGGCGGACGACCGGTCGGTGGACGACATCGCCGACGTCGTCGCCCGGCTCCTCACGCACGGGCTGTCGCCGCGCTGACGGTCAGTCGTTGGCGATCGCACGCGCCAGGGCGTCGCGGATCGCGCGCAGGTCGTCGGGGGCGGGCTTCGGTGCCGGGGCCCCGCCGCGCTCCCCCGCCAGCAGCTTCTGCGCGCCGGCCAGCGTGTAGCCCTGCACGTTCAGCAGCGTCGCGATGCGGGCGACCAATGCCACGTCCGCGGGACGGTAATACCGCCGGTTGCCCGCGCGCGTGACCGGGCGTAGCTGCGGGAAGCGGGCTTCCCAATAGCGCAGGACATGCGGCGCGACGCCGGTCGCCGCCGCGACCTCGCCGATGGTGCGGAAGGCGCCGGCGGATTTCTCGTCCGACGCCATCCGCGTCAACCGGCGCCGACGATGCGGTCGCGCATCATCTGGCTGGCGCGGAAGGTCAGCACGCGGCGCGGCGCGATCGGCACCTCGACCCCGGTCTTGGGATTGCGGCCGACGCGCTCGCCCTTGTCGCGCAGGACGAAGGTGCCGAAGCCGGAGATCTTCACATTCTCGCCGCCGGCGAGCGCCGTGCACATCTCATGCAGGACCTGCTCCACCAGACGCGAGGATTCGGCGCGCGACAGGCCGATGTTCTTGTGAAGCGATTCGGCGAGGTCCGCGCGGGTCAACGTGCTGGCTTCGGTCATGTCGGTCCCTTGTTCCCCGATGAATCTGGCGGTCGCGACGGCAAGGCTAGCCACGACGGCGAATGTTGTCGAATCAGTAGCGCACCACCGCGGCGCCCCAGGTGAAGCCGCCGCCCATCGCCTCCAGCACCACGATCTGTCCCGGCTGGATCCGTCCGTCCCTGACCGCGGTGTCGAGCGCGAGCGGGACCGATGCGGCGGAGGTGTTCGCATGGCGGTCGACGGTCACGACGACGCGCTCGGGCGGCAGCGACAGCTTGCGCGCGGTGGCGTCCAGGATGCGGGCGTTCGCCTGGTGCGGCACGACCCAGTCGACGTCGGCGGGAGTGAGGTCGATGCCCTTCAGCGCCTCCTCCATCACGCTCGCCAGGTTGACGACCGCGTGGCGGAAGACCTCGCGTCCCTTCATCCGCAGCTTTCCGACCGTGCCCGTGGTGGACGGCCCGCCGTCGACGTACAGCAGGCCGTTGTGGCGGCCGTCGGCGTGCAGCTTCGAGGCCAGGATGCCGCGTCCGGTCTTCTCGTCGCTTTCCTGCGCTTCCAGCACGATCGCGCCCGCGCCGTCGCCGAACAGGACGCAGGTCGTGCGATCCTCCCAGTCCAGGATGCGGCTGAACGTTTCCGCGCCGATCACCAGCGCGCGGGCATAGGCGCCGGTGCGCAGCATGCTGTCCGCGACCTGCACCGCGTAGAGGAAGCCGGAGCATACCGCCGCGACGTCGAACGCGACGCAATCGTCGATGCCCAGCATCGCCTGCACCTTCGTCGCGGTGGCGGGGAAGGTCTGGTCGGGGGTCGCGGTCGCCAGCACGATCAGGCCGATGTCCGTCGCGGCGATTCCCGCGGCGTCCAGCGCGGCGCGGCAGGCGTCGGCGGCGAGGGTCGCGGTCGTCTCCTCCGGCGCGGCGATGTGACGGAAGCGGATGCCGGTGCGCTCGACGATCCATTCGTCGGTCGTGTCGACCCGCTCCGCCAGTTCGGCGTTGGAGACGCGCCGTGCGGGCAGCGCGGAGCCCGTGCCGATCAGGACGGAACGGATCATGCCGCGACCTTCGCGTCGAAATTGCCGAGATCCTCGGCGATGCGGCGCGCCAGGTCGGCGCGCACCATCTTCGCCGCATTGCCGATCGCGGTGGCGACCCCGCGCTCGTTGGCGCTGCCGTGGCTTTTCAGCACGAGGCCGTTGAGGCCGAGAAAGACCGCGCCGTTGTGATTGTTCGGGTCGAGGTGGTCACGCAGCAATTCGGTCGCGGGGCGCGAGATCAGGAAGCCCAGCTTCGACCGGACCGAACTGCGGAACGCGCGCTTCAGCAGGTCGGCGACGAACCGCGCCGTCCCCTCCGCGGTCTTCAGCGCGATGTTGCCGGAAAAGCCGTCGCACACGATCACGTCGTGATCGCCGCGCGACAGGCGGTCGCCCTCGACGAAGCCGGTGAAGGTCATGTTCACGTGCGCCGCGGTGCGCAGCGCGGTGGCGGCGTCGCGGATCTCCCCGGTGCCCTTCTGATCCTCGCTGCCGATGTTCAGCAGCGCGACGCGGGGGGAGGCGAGGTCGAGCGTGGTGCGGGCATAGGCCGCGCCCATCACCGCGAACTGCACCAGGTTGCGCGCGTCGCAATCGGTGTTGGCGCCCAGGTCCAGCACCACCACGTCGTTGTCGCCCAGCGTCGGCAGCAGCGCGGCGAGCGCGGGACGGTCGATTCCCGGCATCGTGCGCAGCGACAGCTTCGCCATCGCCATCAACGCGCCGGTGTTGCCCGACGACACCGCGGCGCCGGCCAGGCCCTTCTTCACGCAGTCGATCGCGACGCCCATCGACGTCGTCTTCGCGCGGCGCAGCGCCTGGCTCGGCTTCTCGTCGCCCGCGATCACGTCGGGGGCGTGGACGATGTCGGAATGGCGTTCGAGGTTCGGATGCGCGGACAGGCCCGCGCGAATCGCGGATTCGTCGCCGACCAGCAGGAAGCTCATGTCCCCGCCCTTCTCGGCGTGCTGGCGGCGCGCACGCGCCACCCCGGCCAGCATGACCGCCAGCCCCTCATCACCGCCCATCGCGTCGACGGCGATCCGGGGACTGTCGCTCATGATGCGTTCTCGCTCCTCAACGACCCCGACGGTCAGGCGTCGACGGAGACGACCTCGCGACCATTATAGTGGCCGCAGGCGCTGCACAGGTTGTGCGGACGCTTCAGTTCGCCGCAGTTCGGGCATTCCTGGAACGCCTCGACCGACAATGCATCATGCGACCGGCGCATGCCGCGACGGGAAGGGCTGGTCTTTCGCTTGGGAACGGCCATTGCGGCACCTTGTCTTTCACGTTTCTGGTAGCGATGGACCGACCCGACGCCCACGCGACCGACGGTGAAGCCGGCCGCGGCAGAGCAGCCGGGCAATCGGCACGCATCGCGAAGTGTCCGCGCCTATAGCGATTTCGCAGGCCGTTGCAAGCCGACGCGCCGACTGCCACGCTTCGGCCACGTGCTTTTTGGGGGAACGACCATGCTGCTTCCGGTGACGCTGACGATCGCGGCGGCCTGTGCCGTCATCAACCTGTGGCTTGCGCTGCGGCTGGTGGGCGGTCGGTTGAAGGGGATATCGGTCGGCGACGGCGGCGATCCGGTGATGCTGGCGGGGATGCGGGCGCACGCCAATTTCACCGAATATGCGCCGTTCGTCCTGATCCTGATCGCGGGCATCGAGCTGGCCGGCGGATCGCCGACGTGGCTGTGGATCGCGGGCGCCGCCTTCGTCGTGGCGCGGATCGCGCATCCGCTGGGCATGATGCGGCCGGTCCCCAATCCGTTCCGTGCCGGCGGCATCCTGGTGACGTGGGTCGTGCTGGCGCTGCTGGCGGGCTGGGCGGTGGCGATCGCGTATCAGGCGATGCATCCCGCGACGCCCGAGTCGGTGCCGGTCGAGGCGCCGCGCGGCTAAGTCGTTGTTTTCGCTTCGGCGGCGATTCGCGAATGTTGCGAATGTTGAATCGATCGCGCGTTATTGCGCGGATGGCGCGACGACGGGCGGCGGCGCGATTCGCGCGATGGGGCGGGGGTGAGAAAGAGCGGCGGGTAGGGGCGGTCCTTCTACGCTAAGGACGGCGATGTAGGACAGGGCTTGAGCCCTCTCCCCGGCGGGGAGAGGGTTTGGGTGAGGGGCCGCCACAGGCGCTGCCCTCGGTGAGACATCGGCCCCCC
>NZ_LMQP01000001.1:411006-420530 GCF_001425405.1 Sphingomonas sp. Leaf412
AGCGACAGGCGGCCGCGGTTACGCCGACAGTGCCGAATCGCTGACGAACATGTTCCACTGGCGTTCGTGCGCGAAGGTGCTGGGCTTCCCGTGGCCGGGGATGAAGGTCGTGGCGTCGCCCAGCGGCCACAGCTTCGTCACGATCGATTCGATCAGTTGCTTGTGATTGCCCATCGGCAGGTCGGTGCGCCCGACCGATCCCTGGAACAAGACGTCGCCGACCTGCGCGAAGTTCGACGGCGCGTGGTGGAAGATCACGTGGCCCGCGGTGTGGCCGGGGGTGTGGTAGACGTCGAGCGTCAGGTCTCCGACCGTGACGGTATCGCCATCGACCAGCCAGCGATCGGGCTCGAACGGCACCCCGCGGATGCCCCAGTTCTTTCCGTCCTCCTCCAGCCGCGCGAGCCAGAAGCGGTCGTCCTCGTGCGGGCCCTCGATGTCGACGCCATAGGCCTCCGCGCACGGCTTCGCCTCCCCCGCGTGGTCGATGTGGCCGTGGGTCAGCAGGACCTTCTCGACCGTGAAGCCCGCCTGCGTCACCGCCGCCTGGATCTTCGCCAGGTCGCCGCCGGGATCGACGATCGCACCCTTCATCGTCGCGGTGCACCAGATCAGGGTGCAATTCTGCTCGATCGGCGTGACGGGGACGATCGCGGCGCGCAGGGGAGGCTGCGCGCTCACTTCGCGGCCCCCCGCCCCGTCGGGCCCAGCAGGTTGGTTTCCCAGAAGGTCAGCGCGGCGAGGAAGGCATAGTCGCGGTTCGCCTTCTTCGCGAAGCCGTGGCCTTCGTCCGCGGCGACGACGTGCCACGCCTGCCGCCCGTTGGCGCGGACGGCGGCGACCATCTGGTCCGCTTCCGACTTGGGCACGCGCGGGTCGTTGGCGCCGGTGACGACCATCAGCGGGATCTTCAGGTCCGCCACATGCGTCATGGGCGAGATCGCGATCAGCTTCGCCTTCTGCTTCGCGTCACGCTCGTCGCCATATTCGACGCGGCGCAGGTCGCGACGATAGCTTTGCGTGTTTTCAAGGAAGGTGACGAAGTTGGAGATCGCGACGATGCACTGCGCGCCCTTCAGCCGCGTACCGTAGCGGATCGCGGCGGCGTAGCACATGTAGCCGCCGTAGCTGCCGCCCTGCACGCCGACCTTCGCGGCGTCGATCGCGGGATCGGCGAACAGGCGGTCGAGGAAGGCGCCGATGTCCCTGACCGAATCCTCGCGCTTGAACGGGCCGTTGTCGAGGCCGACGAATTTCTTCCCATAGCCGCTCGACCCGCGGACGTTGGGGAAGAACATCGCGATGCCCAGTTCGTTGACGTAATAATTGTCTGCGCCCTGGAAACCGGCGACCTCCTGCCCCTCCGGCCCGCCGTGGATGTCGATCAGCAGCGGGCGCCTGCCGGGGAATTTCGCGGGATCGGGGCGGTAGAGGAAGCCCGACACCTCGGTCCCGTCGAAGCTCTTCACCGTCACCAGTTCGGGCACGCGGTTGACGGCGGCGTCGAGGCCGCCGGTCTCGCTGTCGGTCCAGCGCGTCACCGCCAGCGTTTCGGGATCGATCGCGAAGGCGTCGCCCGGCGTCGTCGCGCCGCTGACCGTCACCGCGATCGTGCCCCAGGGCGCGATGGCGATGCCGCCCGCGACGCCCTTCGGCAAGCCGTCGACCGTCCGCACCGCTTTCGTCGCGAGGTCCATCACCTTCACGCGCGTGAACCCGGCCTCGTTCAGGTCGTACACCAGGAAGCGGCCGTCGTCGGAGATGTCGAAGCCGTCGACGTCCCACCTCTTCTCGTTCGCGATGGGGGTGAAGCGCCCGTTCTTCGGATCGAGCGTGCCAAGCCGCTGGAAATCGGAGCCCTTGTCGCTGGTCACCCACAACGTCCCGTCGGGGGCGTATTGCGCGCCGCCCCATGCCACCGCCGCCTTCGGATCGGTGATCGCGGTCAGCTTCCCGGTCGCAAGGTCGAGGTCGTACAGCGTCGACTTCTGGATCGATTCGGACTTGGCGACCACGGCGTGCGTGCCGTCGGGCGCGAAGTCCGCGATCTGCCAGCCGCCGCCCTGCACCTGCGCCACCATCCGGTCGGTTTTCGGATCGCGCGGGTCCATGACGTAGAGGTCGGTGTCGGCACCGTTGCGGCGGGTGGAGGAATAGCCGATCAGCTTCCCGTCCTTGCTCCATGCGCCCAGCGAATTGCGGCTCTTCCCATCGGTCAGCAGCGTCAGGCGGCCGTCCTTCAGCGTGTACAATTGGTAGAATTCGCCGCCGCCGACGTCCTTCTGCACGACCAGCACGTCGCCCGATTTCGAATAGCTGCCGCCCGATACGCGATCCGCCTCGAACGTCACCTGCCGCCGCATCGCCAGCGGCTGCGCCACGGTGTGCAATTGCGCGACGTTGGCGAAGCGCGTGGTGACGAGGAGCGAACGGTCGACGGGGTTCCAGTCCACCACGCCCGCCGAGCGCGCCTCCAGATAGGGGCGCACCCGGTCCGCCAGCGCGGCGGGGATCGCGGGGACGCCGTCCGCGGTGATCGCGGCGGGGACGGGCACGGTGGCTTCCTGCGCAGCGACGGGGGTCGCGAGTGCGAGCGCGGTCAGCGTGACGAGCCTGTGATGCATGCGTATCTTCCCCTTCGACCGTCGCCCTCACCCTTCCGCGACTTCGTCGCTCCCTCCCTCTCCCGATGCGATGGGGAGCAGGGCAGGGTCAGGGCGGTCAAGCGAACCCTAATCGGCGTCCCCGCCACTGGCAACGCGCTTGCCCCGCCGCGACGCGGCGGGCATGCGGAACCGATGCTGCCCGATCCCCCCTTCGTCCTGCTCGACGATGCCCGCGACGGCGGCGCGGGGGCGCGGCTGTATGCGCGGCCCGAGCGGGTGCTGGTCGCGTGGACGCCCGATGAGGTGCGCGATGTGCTCGCCGACGTGCGCGGGTGCGGGCGCGACGTGGCGGGGTTCCTGAGTTACGAGGCGGCGGGGGCGTTCGAACCGCGTGCGATGCTGCCGGGGCGCGTGACGCCGCTGGCGTGGTTGGGCGTGTTCGACGGGTGGGAGACGGTCGACGTCCCCGCGCTGCTCCCCGACGCCGCGGGCGGATGGGCGGGGGCGCCCGAGCCGCTGGTGACGCGCGCCGACTATGACGACATGTTCGCGCGCGTGCAGGCGCTGATCGCGGCGGGGGATTTGTACCAGGCGAACCTGACGTTCCGCGCGCGCGTGAGGATCGCGGGCGATCCGCTGGCGCTGTACGCGTCCTTGCGCGCCGCGACGCGCGCGGGATGGGGCGCGGTGGTGGCGACGGGGGACGATTTGCTGCTGTCGCTGTCGCCCGAATTGTTCTTTTCGGTCGCGGGCGACACGCTGACGTGCCGGCCGATGAAGGGCACCGCGCGCCGCCTGCCCGATGCGGCGGCGGATGCGGCGGTGGCGCGGGGGCTGGCGGAGGACGAGAAGCAGCGCGCCGAGAACCTGATGGTCGTCGACCTGATGCGCAACGACCTGTCCCGCGTCGCGGTGGCGGGCAGCGTCGCGGTGCCCGACCTGTTCGCGGTCGAAAGCTATCCCACCGTCCACCAGATGACCTCCACCGTCACCGCGACGCGGGCACCGGGGCGCGACGCGGTGGACGTGCTGGGCGCGCTGTTCCCGTGCGGGTCGATCACCGGCGCGCCGAAGCTGCGCGCGATCGCGGCGTTGCAGGGGATCGAGGCGGATGCGCGCGGGCCGTATACGGGTTCGATCGGGCGGATCGATCGCGAGGGCGATGCGATGTTCAACGTCGCGATCCGCACGCTGCTGATCCGCGACGACACCGCGACGATGGGGCTGGGCGGCGGGATCGTGGCGGATTCGACCGCGGCGGCGGAATGGGACGAGGCATTGGCGAAGGGCGGATTCGTGACGCATGCGCAACGGCCGCTCGACCTGATCGAGACGATGGCGTTCGACCCGATGGAGGGGATGCTGCTGCTCGACCGCCACATGGCGCGGATGAAGGCGAGCGCGACGGCGCTGGGCTTCGCGTTCGACCGCCATGGCGCGCGCAACGAATTGCAGGCCGCGACCTTCCGCCTGCGCGGGCCGGCGAAGGTCCGGGTGATGCTGGCGCGGTCGGGCACGATCGCGATCGAGGTCGCGCCGCTGCCCGCCCGGCGCGACGCGCCGCTGGCGGTCGTCGTGGCGCCCCTGCCCGTCCCGCCGCACGACCTGCGGCTGCGGCACAAGACCAGCGACCGCGGCTTCTACGACGCGGCGCGGGGACAGGCGGACGAGGCGGTGTTCGTGCGCGCCGACGGACAGGTGACCGAGGGCAGCTTCACCAATTTGTTCGTCGCGCGCGACGGATTGCTGGTCACCCCGCCCGCGGACCTGGGCCTGCTGCCGGGCGTCCTGCGCGGCGAGTTGCTCGACACGGGACGCGCGGTGGAGGGGTCGGTGACCGTCGACGACCTGCGCGACGGCTTCTTCCTGGGCAATGCGCTGCGCGGCCTGATGCCGGCCAAGCTGGCGGTTGCGTAACAAGCGTGCGCCGTCCATAGGCGCCGCGCAATTTCCTGACGAGGACCCCGCCCGTGCATCCCTCCGCCGCGCTCGACCGCATCAGCCCTTCCCCCACGCTCGCGATCACCAGCCGCGTCCTGGAACTGAAGAAGGCGGGCGTCGACGTGATCGGGCTGGGCGCGGGCGAGCCCGATTTCGACACGCCCGACTTCGTCAAGGACGCCGCGATCCAGGCGATCCGCGACGGGAAGACCAAATACACGAACGTCGACGGCACCGCGGAGCTGAAGGACGCGATCGTCGCCAAGTTCGCGCGCGACAACGCGCTGACCTACACGCCGCAACAGGTGAGCGTGAACGTCGGCGGCAAGCACACCTTGTTCAACGCGCTGGTCGCGACGCTGGACGCGGGCGACGAGGTGATCGTGCCCGCGCCCTATTGGGTCAGCTATCCCGACGTGGTGCAGTTCGCGGGCGCGACCCCCGTCATCGTCGCGGCGGGCGCGGCGCAGGGGTACAAGCTGACCCCCGACATGCTGGAAGGCGCGATCACGCCGCGCACGAAGTGGGTGATCCTGAATTCGCCGTCCAACCCCACCGGCGCGGCCTATAGCGTCGCGGAGCTGAAGGCGCTGGGCGACGTGCTGGCGCGGCATCCGCACGTGTGGGTGTTCGCGGACGATATGTACGAACACATCGTCTACGACGGGTTCCGCTTCGCCACGATCGCGGAAGTGTGCCCCGAATTGTACGAGCGGACGCTGACGGTGAACGGCTGTTCGAAGGCCTATGCCATGACCGGGTGGCGCATCGGCTTCGCCGCGGGGGCGCCGTGGCTCATCAAGGCGATGGCGAAGTTGCAGTCGCAGTCGACCAGCAATCCGTGTTCGATCGCGCAGGCGGCGGCGGCGGCGGCGTTGAACGGCGACCAGTCGTTCCTGAAGGAGCGCGCCGCCGCGTTCCAGGTGCGCCGCGACCTGGTGGTCGGGATGCTGAACGCGGCCGACGGGATCACCTGCCCGACGCCGGAGGGCGCGTTCTACGTCTATCCCGACGTCGCGGGCGTGATCGGGAAGACGACGCCGAAGGGCGTGACGATCGCGACCGACAGCGATTTCGTCGGCTACCTGCTGGACGATGCGCGCGTCGCGGCGGTGCAGGGCGTGGCGTTCGGCGTCTCGCCCGCGATGCGGATCAGCTACGCCACCAGCGAGGCGCAGCTGACCGAGGCGTGCCGCCGCATCCAGGAGGCGTGCGCCGCATTGCGGTAACACGTCCCGCCGCCCCCCGCCGTTCGGCCTGAGCGAAGTCGAAGGCTATGCCCCGGCGCAGGTGCTTCGACTTCGCTCAGCACGAACGGGGTGTGTCGAAACGGAAACGATCCTGTTCCCGCTTCGCCATTTCGTCGCCGCGCGCCGCGCCCTATCTGGGCGGCAGATGAACGGGCGACCCAGCCGCGGTTCAGCCCGACCCCGTTAATTCCCCCTTCCACGCCGCCGGTTCCGCCGGCGCATCCGACCCCCGTCGCGCGACGTAGCTCGCCCGACCGCAAAGGACATGACGCGATGACCCGGCTCCTGAAATCCAGCTTCCTGTGGCAGTTCGCGGGTGGATTCATGATCGGCGCGGTCGGCATGGGCGCGCTGGCGGCACAGAGCGACGCGACTCCCGCCGCGACCACCCCCGCCGCGATCCACGCCCCGACCGACGCCGGTCGCTGACCCCCCTTTCGACGGCGGCGGCGCGGCACCATATCGGTCGCATGACCCGCATCCCCCTCCTCCTCGCCCCCTTCCTGCTGGCCGGCTGCGGCCAGGCGGTCGCCGAACGCGCGGTCCCCATCCCCGCTTCCCGGACCGACGTCCCCGCCGCCGCCGGCCAGCAGGTCGCCGTCCTGGCGGGCGGCTGCTTCTGGGGGATGGAGGCGGTGTTCGAGAATTTGAAGGGCGTGCGCGCCGTGACCGCGGGCTATGCCGGCGGCACGCGCGCGACCGCGACCTACGACGCGGTCAGCACCGAACGGACGCGCCATGCGGAGGCGATCCGCATCACCTACGACCCGCGCGTGGTCAGCTATGCCACGCTGCTGCGCGTCTACTTCTCGGTCGCGCACGATCCGACGCAGCTGAACCGGCAGGGCCCGGACACCGGCCCCAGCTATCGCTCCGCCATCTTCCCGCAATCGCCGCAGCAGCGCGCCGTCGCGACCGCCTATATCGCGCAGCTGAACGCGGCGCGGGCCTATCCCGCGCGACTGGTCACGACGGTGGAGGGCGGTGCGTTCTTCCCGGCGGAGGCGTATCACCAGGATTTCTTCCGCAAGAACCCGTCGCATCCGTATATCGTGCGCTGGGACAAGCCGAAGGTCGCGGCCTTCCGCGCGGGGTTCCCGAAACTGGCGGTGTAGCGCGGGGGCGAGACGATCCCGGTCGCATCCTTTCCGTCATGCCGGACTTGATCCGGCATCCATGGCTCCGCAGGAGCCGCTGGCATTGCTTGCGCGGCACGATGGACCCCGGATCAAGTCCGGGGTGACGGTTTTGGTGGAGCGACGCATTTCCCGACGTCGCCTCACACCTACTCCCTCTCCAGCGCCTGTTTCAGGCCGGCGAACGGACCGGTCGCGACCTCGTCCTCGCTCTTGACCCCCGCCTCCTTCAGCACCGCCGCCGCGACGGGACTGCGCGGGAAGGGATCGAGCGCGAGCGCCATCGTCTCCGCCGCGGCCTCGCCCAGGTCGATGCCGCCGCCCTCGATCTCCACCGTGTCGAGCGCGTCGGCGGCCAGTTCGATCTCCTCCTCCCCCACCGCGTTCGATGCGACGAACAGCAGCGCGACCGGTTCGTCCACCGCCGCGGGCACCGGCTCGCCCGTGGCGACGCACGCCTGCACCACGTCCGCGGTCACGCGCCCGCGCACCGCGATGCCATGGCCCTCGCGCACTACGGTCAGCACGCCTTCCAGCCGGTCGACCGACACCAGGCCGAAACGGGCCGCCAGCGCGGCGCGCTCGGTCGCGTCGGCGGCGATCGCGACCCGGCGCTCCTCGCCCCCGATCGCGTCGAGCCGTTCGATGCGCGAGAATTCGGGCGTCACGGCAATTGCCCCTGCATCAGGTCCGCGACCGGTACGCCCGCCAGCGCCGCGCGCAGATCCTTCAACCCCTCGCGCGTGTGTGCCACCGCGCCCGCATCGGGCGATTCGCCGCGGTACAGGTTGCGGACCAGCGCGTCGTCGAACGCGGCGTCGCCGTCGACAAGCGCGGTGCGATAGCTGCCCAGCCGTCCGCCCAGCATCCCCATCATCCGCCCGACATGCTTGCCCACGACCATGTCGCCAAAGCCGATCTGCCGCACCTGCGCATCCATGTCGTCCACGAACCGCTCGGTCAGGCGCATCGTCGCCTCGGTCCCGTCCTCCCCCTGTTCCAGCCGCAGCAGGACCATGCACAGCACCGCCGCGACCATGTCGAACCGCCCGTCGAGCGTGTCGGACACCTGCCCGTCCAGATACCAGTGCGGCCGCCGCGCGATGGCGACGACGGCGTCGTACAGCGGCAGCGCCTCGGTCGGGTCGGGACGCCGGAGCAGGCCGGGGAGGAAACGCGGGAAGAGGCGGGCGAGGATGGTCAAGCGGGCTCCGGAAACGGCGAGGGGACGCGCCGCTTGTGTCGGCGGCGCTCCCCCCATATTGGTGCGCGCGAGCGCCGCTGTCCATGCGGACGGGCGTCGGCTCGCGTCACGCGGAGTATCCATGCGCCCCCTTCTCGCCCTTTCGATCCCCGCGGCCGTCGTCGCCGCCGCCCTGTCGGGCGGATGCACCCCGCTGCGCTCGCACCAGGGCTATATCGTCGATGCCGATCTCGCCAACGCGATCCAGCCGGGCGTCGACAACCGCCAGTCGGTGATGGCGACGCTGGGGTCGCCCAGCTTCGCCAGCCAGTTCAATCAGGGCGACTGGTATTACATCTCGCGCGACAGCCGGAACCTGGCGTTCAACCCGCCCAAGCCCAAAGAGCAGCTGACCATCCGCATCAGTTTCGACCAGGCGGGCAACGTCACCGCGATCCGCCGGTCGGGCGTGGAGCAGATCGCGGCGGTGAAGCCGTACAAGAAGGTCACCCCGACGCTGGGTCGCGAACGCGGCTTCTTCGCCGAACTGTTCGGCAACATCGGCGCGGTCGGCGCGCCGGGCATGGGCGGGGCGCAGGGCGGCGGACGCGACCGGCCGTGACGCGCACCCCGGTCGGTCCCGTGCGACGCGCGCGGGACATGCCCCACCTTTCGTTTCGCTGACGAACCCATTCCCGGCGCATTCACCCGCGCCGCGCCATTACCGGTCCCACGATGACGGCGCATCCGCCGCCATGCGACGAAAGGACCCGAGTGATGCGTAAGTTGATCCTCGCCATGCTGGTCGGCGCGACCGCGCTGCCGACCATGGCCACCGCCCAATCCTGGGGCGAGGTGCGCCGCGACCGGCAGGACATCCGCGAGGAGCGCCGCGACCTGGACCGCGCCTATCGCAACGGCGACCGCCGCGAGATCCGCGACCAGCGCGAGGACCTGCGCGATGCGCGGCGCGAATATCGCGACGACCGCCGCGACTGGCAGAACGACCGCCGCGGGAACGCGGGCCGCAACGACTGGCGCGGCTGGCGCTATGACCATCGCGCGCAATACGCCCGCGGCAACTGGCGCGCGCCGTTCCGCTACCAGGCGTTCCGCGTCGGTGCGCGGATCCAGCCGGCCTATTACGGCGGCCGCTACGCCATCGTGCGCCCGGCGGAATATCGCCTGCCCAACGCGTACGGCAACACCCGCTGGGTGCGTCATTACGACGACGTGCTGCTGGTCGACTGGCGCCGCGGCGTCGTGCTGGACGTGATCCGCAACTTCTTCTGGTAGGCAGGAAAATGGGGGCGGGCGCCACGGCGTCCGCCCCCTCTTCCCGTCCCGCCCCCGTCCCGGTTCGGCCGCGCCGTGCAAACGCCACGGCGCGGCCGGTACCGGCTTGGGG
>NZ_LMQP01000001.1:420610-429494 GCF_001425405.1 Sphingomonas sp. Leaf412
CGTGCCCGGATATTCTTCCGCCCGACCGTTGCATTCGCGCCACACCCACCGCAGGATCGCGCGACCGGGGGGCGCGACGGCATGGGGGACATCACCGGACCAGGGATCGCGCTGCTGCTGCTCGACGCCGCCCTGGCGGAGATGCTGCTGTTCGCGGGCGTCCTGTTCCTGATCGGCGGGCTGGACGACCTGGCGGTCGATATCGCGTGGATGCGGTTGCGGCGCCCGCCCCTGCGGCTGGCCGACCTGCCGCCCGCGCCGCCGCGGCGGATCGCGCTGTTCGTGCCCGCGTGGGACGAGGCGCACGTCATCGGCGCGATGCTGGACGCCGCGCTGTCGCGCTACGTCCACGACGACTATCGCATCTGGGTCGGATGCTATCCCAACGATCGCGCGACGATCGACGCGGTGGCGGCGGTGGCGCAGCGCGATGCGCGGGTGCGGCTGGCGATCGGCGGGCGCGACGGGCCGACGACGAAGGCGGATTGCCTGAACACGTTGTGGCGCGCGCTGCGCCGCGCCGACGCGCGCGACGGGGCGGTCACGGATGCGATCGTGCTGCACGATGCGGAGGACGTGGTCGACCCGCATGAGGCGATCGTCTTCGCCGCGATGCTCGACCGCTTCGCGCTGGTCCAATTGCCGGTCGTGCCATTGCTGGACCGCGGCGCGACATTGGTCGCGGGAAGCTATGCCGACGAATTCGCGGAAAGCCACGGCCGCGCGATGGTGGTGCGCGACGCGCTGGGCGCCGCGATGCCGCTGGCGGGCGTCGGCTGCGCGATCAGGCGCGACGCGCTGGAACGGCTGGCGGGCGGGGACGACGCGCCGTTCGATCCGGGCAGCCTGACCGAGGATTACGAACTGGGGCTGCGCGTCGCCGCGCTGGGCCTGCCCGCCTGCTTCGTGCGGGTGCGCGGCCCCGACGGCCTGATCGCGACGCGTGCCTATTTCCCCGACCGGATCCGGGACGCTGTGGTCCAGAAGGCGCGCTGGATGATCGGCATCGCGCTGGCGGGGTGGGATCGCACCGGCTGGGGCGCCCGGCGACCCGCGGAATATTGGATGCGGCTGCGCGACCGGCGCGCGCCGCTGGCGGTGCTGGCGCTGACGTTGGCCTATGCCGCGCTGGCGGGCGGGGCGCTGTCGTGGGGACTGCACGCGCTGCTGGGAGGCGAGATGCCGGTGCCGGGCGGGGCGGTGCGATGGCTGCTGACGATCGATGCGCTGCTGCTGGGCTGGCGGCTGGCGATGCGGTGCGGCGCCACCGCGGCGATCTACGGCGCGCGCGAGGGAGCGAGGGCGGCGCCGCGCGCGGTGGTGGGCAATATCGTCGCGATGCTGGCGGCGCGGCGCGCCCTGGTCAGGTACGTCGCGATGCTGGCGGGCGGCGCGCCCAGATGGGACAAGACCGCGCATCGTTTCCCCGCGGTGCTGCCGCACGATGCGTGACCGCCGGGGGCGTCCGCTGCGCGCGCTGGCGCTCGTGCTGTGCGGGTGGGTCGGTCTTCGCGTCGCGTGGCTGTGGCCCGCCGACGTGGCGGCCCCGCGCCCGCCCGCCGCGGCGCCGGTTACGGGCACGCGCGTGGCGGTCGCGCGACCGCTGCGGCCCGTGGCCGCGCCAGGCCGGTCGTTCGCCGTCGCCTCGCGCCCGGTCGCCACGGCGATGCGGCCCGCACCGATACCGCCCGCCGCAGCCGCCCCGGCGCCACTTGCGGCGCCCGCTCCCCCGCCCGTCATCACGCCAGACGACGGCGCGGCGGCGACCGGGCATATCCTGGCCCTGGCCGGGATCGTCCGATACGGCACCGCCGACCCGCGACCACCCGGCCGATCGCGCTGGTCGGGAAGCGGCTGGGCGATCCTGCGCGATGCCGGCGGCGCGGGAGGCGTGGCCACGCCGCAACTGGGCGGCAGCCAGGCGGGACTGCGCCTCGCCTATGCGCTGGACGATGCGGGCCGGCTGGCGCTGGCGGGGCGGATCGCCGCCGCGATCGGGACGCGCCAGCAGGATGCGGCGATCGGCATCGAGTGGCGACCGACCCGGCTGCCGATCCGTCTGATCGCGGAACGACGGATCGGGATCGCGGGCGCGCGCGGCGGCACGGGCGCGGGCATCGTCGGCGGCGTGGCGGCGGCGCGGCTGCCGCTCGGCCTGACGCTGGACGGCTATGCGCAGGCGGGCGCGATCGTGCGCGACCGGATCGAGGGATATGCCGACGGCGCGATGCGCGCCGCCGGAGCGGTGACGCCCGCGCTCGACCTGGGCATCGGCGCGTGGGGCGCGGCGCAGCGGGGGGCGGCGCGGCTGGACGCGGGGCCGTCGCTGGGGCTCGCCCTGCCGGTGGCGCGACGGCGCCTGCGCGTGTCGCTCGACTGGCGGCACCGGATCGCGGGCGACGCGCGGCCCGGGTCGGGACCGGCGCTGTCGATCGGGACCGATTTCTAGCGCCGACCGACCGTCCGTCGCGGGGATGCCCCCTTCCGCCGCGCGCGCGCATCGTCTAGCCGGGGTCCATGCCCGCCACCCACACTTGCGACCTTGCGATCGTCGGCGGCGGGCTGGCGGGGTCGCTGATCGCGCTGGCGCTGGCGGAGCGGCGGCCCGACCTGCGCCTGCTGATCGTGGAGGGCGGGGAGACGCTGGGCGGCAACCATTTATGGTCCTTCTTCGGCGCCGACGTGGCGCAGGAGAACCGCTGGCTGCTCGACCGGCTCGTCTGCCACGCCTGGCCCGCCTACGACATCGCCTTCCCCACGCATGCGCGCACGATCGCGCAACCCTATTATTCGGTCACGTCGGAGCGGCTGGACGCGGTCGTGCGCGCCGCGCTGCCCGCCGACGCGATCCTGACCGGGCGGCGCGTGGCGGCGTGCAGCGCGACCGCGGTCGTCCTGAGCGACGGCGAGCGGGTGGAGGCGTCGGGCGTCGTCGACGCGCGCGGTATCGGCGACGCCTCCACGCTGGCGGCCGGGTGGCAGAAGTTCATCGGGCGCGAACTGGAAATCGAGGGCGGGCACGGCCTCGACCGCCCGATCGTGATGGACGCCACGGTGGCGCAGCACGACGGCTATCGCTTCGTCTACTGCCTGCCCCTGTCGCCGACGCGCGTGTTCGTGGAGGACACCTATTACAGCGACGGTCCCGCGCTGAACGCGGGCGCGGTGTCGCGCCGGATCGACATGTATGCCGAGGCGCGCGGGTGGACGATCGTGACCGGTGCCAACGACCTGCGCGAGGAGCGCGGCGTCCTGCCCGTCGTGTACGGCGGCGATTTCGAGGCCTATTGGCGGTCGTCCGGCGCGAAGGTCGCCAAGGCGGGCTCGCGCGCGGGCCTGTTCCACCCCACCACCGGCTATTCGCTGCCCGACGCCGTCCGGCTCGCGATCCGGATCGCGGATGCGCCCGACCTGTCGGGCGAGACGTTGCACGATCTCACCCTCCATCACGCGCGGACCGCCTGGGCGGACCGTCGCTTTTACCGGATGCTCGACGCGATGCTGTTCAAGGCCGCCGTTCCCGACCAGCGCTATCGCGTGCTGGAGCGTTTCTACCGCCTGCCCGCCGACCTGGTCGCGCGCTTCTACGCCGCGCAATCCACGCGGAAGGACAAATGGCGCATTCTGTCGGGTAAACCGCCGGTGCCCGTGCTGCGCGCGATTCGCGCCCTGCGGGGCGTCAAGTGACCGGCGCCGGTGAAAAGGCGATCGTGATCGGCGCGGGCTTCGGCGGGCTGGCGCTGGCGATCCGGTTGCAGGCCGCGGGCAAGCAGGTGACGCTGCTGGAGTCGCGCGACAAGCCGGGCGGGCGCGCCTATTACTGGGAACGCGACGGCTTCACCTTCGACGCCGGGCCCACGGTCATCACCGATCCCGCCTGCCTGGAGGAATTGTGGACCGCCGCGGGGCAGCGGATGGCGGACGACGTGCAGCTCGATCCGGTCATGCCCTTCTACCGCCTGCACTGGCCCGACGGCACGACGTTCGATTATTCGAACGACGATGCGGTGATGCACGACGAGATCGCGAAGCTGAATCCCGCGGACAATGCGGGCTATGCCAAGTTCCTCGAATATTCGGCCGGCGTGTTCCACGAGGGCTATGAAAAGCTGGGCCATGTCGCCTTCCTCGATTTCGGCAGCATGATAAAGGCGGCGCCCGCGCTGGCGAAGTATCAGGCGTGGCGGTCGGTCTATTCGATGGTGTCCAGCTTCGTGAAGAGCGAGAAGCTGCGCGAGGCATTGTCGTTCCATACGTTGCTGGTGGGCGGCAACCCGATGACGACCAGCGCGATCTACGCCCTGATCCACAAGCTGGAGCGCGACGGCGGCGTGTGGTTCGCGCGCGGGGGCACCAACCGGCTGGTCGCCGGGATGGTCGCGCTGTTCGAGCGGATCGGCGGGACGCTGCGTCTGGGCGACGCCGTCACGCGGATCGAGACGCTGGGCGACCGCGTCACCGCGGTGGAGACGGCGAGTGGATGGCGTGGCGAAACGGACATGGTCGCGGCGAACGCGGACATCATGCACGTCTACAAGGAATTGCTGTCCGATTCGCGCAGCGCGAAGCGGACCGCGACGAAGCTGGAGCGCAAGCGCTATTCCCCGTCGCTGTTCGTCGTGCATTTCGGGATCAAGGGCACGTGGCCGGGAATCCCGCACCACATGATCCTGTTCGGCCCGCGCTATAAGGGCCTGCTGGACGACATCTACGAACACGGCGTGCTGAGCGAGGATTTCTCGCTCTACCTGCACCATCCGACCGTCACCGATCCAAGCCTCGCGCCCGAGGGCTGCTCGACCTTCTACGCGCTCGCCCCGGTGCCGCACATGGGCAAATTCCCGGGCGATTGGGAGACGGTGAAGCCGATCCTGGAAAAGCGCATCCTGGACGAGATCGGGCGGCGGCTGATCCCCGACATCCACGACCGGATCGTGACGAAGTTCAGCTACGCGCCGACCGATTTCGCGCACGACCTGAACGCGCATCTGGGCAGCGCCTTCAGCCTCGAACCGATCCTGACGCAGAGCGCGTGGTTCCGCGTCCACAACCGCGACGATGCGATCCCGAACCTGTATTTCGTCGGCGCGGGCACGCATCCGGGCGCGGGCATCCCGGGCGTGGTGGGAAGCGCGAAGGCGACGGCGAAGCTGATGCTGGAGGGGTGATGACGTGACGTGTTCCTGCGCAGGCAGGAACCCAGAACCACAGGCGACACCGTGCGTTACCCTGGGTTCCTGCGTCCGCAGGAACACTCCTTCACCCTAGCGTCACGCTCATTTCGATCCGCTTCACGCCTCCCGGCGGGACCTCGAACACCCCCGGCTTCTCGCGGAACTCGCCGGTGTAGCCATGCGGGTCGGCGATGCCGTGCCATGGCTCGACACAGACGAAATGCGCGCCCGGCTCGGTCCAGATGCCCAGCATCGGCGTGTCGGGGAAGGCGATCTCCAGCTGCGGCCCCGCCTCCGCGCCGTAGCGGACGGATTGCGAGCGGATGGGTGCCCAGATCAAGGCGTCGTCGGCGAACAGGTCGTCCGCCAGCCGCAGTACCCGCCCGTCGAGCGGCGAGGCGCGGGGCGTGTCCAGGATCGTCCCGTCGCCGGCCAGCGCCCGCAGGTCGGGCGATTCGTCGGCGGCGAACGTCACGCGATGCGCCGCCCGCGGTTCGCCGTACGGCAGCGGCCAGGCGAACGCCGGGTGGAAGCCGAAACTGGCGGGGAGCGCGCGCGTGACGTCGGGATTATGGACCTCCGCCACGATCGACAGCGTCGCATCCGTCACGCGGAACGTCAGCGTCAGGCGGAAGGCGAAGGGATAGGCGGCGCGCGTCGCCGCATCGTCCATTAGCGTGAAGACCGCGTGATCCTCGCTCGCCTGCGTCACCGCGAAGTCGCGGCGGCGGGCGAAGCCGTGCTGCTTCATGGGATAGTCGCGGCCTTCGACGCGGATCGTCTCGCCCGACGGCTTGCCGACGACGGGAAACAGGATCGGCGCATGGCCGCCCCACCAGCGCGGATCGGCGTCGGTCATCAACGCGCGGCCGGTTGCGTCGGTCAGCGACGTCAGCTCCGCGCCGTGCGGGTCGATCGTGGCGGTGAGCGCGGCGGAGCGGATCGTTATCATGCGGCCCTATTAGAAGAGGATGGCCCGTCTCCAAATCGTCATTGCGAGCGTAGCGAAGCAATCCAGGGTTCCGCGCGCCACACTGGATTGCTTCGCTGCGCTCGCAATGACGGCGCCGGCCCTATCCCCCCGCCAGCGCGCGCGCGCGGCGGCGCTGGACCGAGCTGCCCAGCCCGATCGCCTCGCGATATTTGGCCACCGTGCGCCGCGCGATGCCGAAGCCCTTCGCGTTCAGCAGCTCCACCAACGTATCGTCGGACAGGATGCTCGCGCCCTCGTTCGCGATCAGCGCGCGGATCGCGCTCTTCACCGCCTCCGCCGATACCGCATCGCCCCCGTCGGCGGACTGGATCGCGGAGGTGAAGAAATATTTCAGCTCGAACAGCCCGCGCGCGCAGCTGAGGTATTTGTTGCTCGTGACGCGGCTGACGGTGGATTCGTGCATCTCGATCGCGTCGGCGACCTTGGACAGCGTCAGCGGACGCAGGTGCGCGACGCCGTGGAGGAAGAACGCCTCCTGCTGCTTCACGATCTCGGTCGCGACGCGGATGATCGTGCGCTGCCGCTGGTCCAGCGCCTTGACCAGCCAGTTGGCGCTGGCCAGCCGATCGGTCAGCCACGCCTTCGACGCCTTGTCCTGCGGGCCGTGACTGAGTTCGTTGTAATAGCGGCGGTTGACCAGCACGCGGGGCAGGGTCGCCCCGTTGATCTCGATCGCCCAGCCCTTTCCGGACTTCGTCACGTACAGGTCGGGGACGACCGCGATGCTGGCCTCCCCGCCGTAGCGGCAGCCGGGCTTGGGATCGTAATCGCGCAATTCGCGGATCATGTCCGCCATGTCCTCGTCGTCGACGTCGCACAGCCGCTTCAGCCGCGCGAGGTCGCCGCGCGCGACGAGGTCGAGGTTGTCGATCAGCCGCGCCATGCACGGATCGTAGCGGTCCGCCTCCTTCGCCTGCAACGCCAGGCATTCGGCCAGGTCGCGCGCGCCGACGCCGGTCGGCTCGAACGTGTGGATCACCGCCAGCACCGCCTCCACGCGCGCCAGCGGCACGCCGAGCCGCATCGACACGTCCAGCAGGTCGGCGCGAAGGTATCCGGCCTCGTCGATCTGGTCGATCAGGTGCTGCGCGATGAACAAATCGGCGTCGGCCAGTTGCGCGCCCGCCTGCGCCAGCAGCAGGTCGGCCAGGCTGTCGTGCGTGTCGGCAAAACCGTCGAAATCGATCGCCTCGCCCGAGGCGGACGACGCGGGACCGGCGAAATCGGACGGGCCGTCGTCGAAGCGTTCGGTGGCGATGTCGACGTCGAGCGATTCGCCCGCGGCCTCGCCCGCAACGACCAGCTCGTCCGCCCCCGCGGGTTCGTCGCGCGCCGCCTCCACCGCGTCGGGCGCGGCGATCGGCGCGTCGTCGGCGGGGCTGGACGATTCGAGCAGCGGATTCTTCTCGACCTCCTCCGCGATGACCGCCTCGATCTCGAGGTTGGACAGCGCCAGCAGCTTGATCGCCTGCTGGAGCTGCGGGGTCATCACCAGCGACTGCGACTGCCGCAGGTCGAGGCGCGGGGCGAGGCTCACTTCCCGTCACCCCGGCGCACGCTGGGGTCTCCATCCGCAAGCGTGCGCCGTTGGCCTGAGATCCCGGCTTTCGCCGGGATGACGGTCGTGAAAGCGGAAGCTTTCACGGCCTAGAGCGCGAAATTCTCGCCGAGGTACAGGCGGCGGACGTCGTCGTTCGCGACCAGTTCCTGCGGGCTGCCGGTGAACAGCACCTTGCCGTCGTAGATGATGTACGCGCGGTCGACGATTTCCAGCGTCTCGCGCACGTTGTGGTCGGTGATGAGGACGCCGATGCCGCGGTCCTTCAGCTGGCAGACCAGGTCGCGGATGTCCGCGATCGAAATGGGATCGATGCCCGCGAACGGTTCGTCCAGCAGCATGATCGACGGATCCGCCGCCAGCGCGCGCGCGATCTCGGCGCGGCGCCGCTCGCCCCCCGACAATGCCATCGCGGGCGCATCGCGCAGCCGGGTCAGCCCGAATTCGTCGAGCAGTTTCTCCAGCTTTGCGGCGCGCGCCGTCTTGTCCGGCTCGGACAGTTCCAGCACGGTCAGGATGTTCTTCTCGATCGTCAGGCCGCGGAAGATCGACGTTTCCTGCGGCAGGTACCCCAGCCCCAGGATCGCGCGGCGGTACATCGGCAGGCCGGTGATGTCGTCGCCGTCCAGCATGATGCGGCCCGCGTCGGGCTTCACCAATCCCATGACGGAATAGAAGCACGTCGTCTTGCCCGCGCCGTTGGGGCCGAGCAGGCCGATCACCTCGCCGCGCCCGACCGATACCGACACGTCGGTCAGGACAATGCGCTTGTCGTAGGATTTGGCGATCGACACGACCTGAAGCCCGTCCGACGACGGCGCCTCGTGGATCGCCTCCCCCTGTTCCAGAATGTCCTGCATGTCGCGGTCGCCTTCGCAAGATACGGTTACCGGCGCGTTAAGGCCGGGCGGTTGGCAGGATTCATGCATGACGGGGGCGCAGGAGGGAAGCCCCGGTGCGACGGGGCGGCAATGAAAAACGCCTCAAACCAGCCGTTGCGTGCCAATCGCGCTGACCTCACCCTTCCGGCGCTTCGGGGCACCCATGAAAGTAATACTTTCATGGGACCCCTTCGCGCCTCCCTCCCTCTCCCAGCGGGAGAGGAGTGTCGGGTCGTCCATGCCCCCGGCATGGACTGAACAGCGCGGGGCGCTGTTC
>NZ_LMQP01000001.1:429591-435262 GCF_001425405.1 Sphingomonas sp. Leaf412
TTACTTCCGGTCCGGGACCGAGAACGTCCCCGTCACGCGCCCGCGCGGATTCTGCACCACGCCGCCGGGCAGCGCGGGGCCGCCGCGCGCCGCCGCGCCGTCGATCGTCGCGCGGCCGGTGTCCAGGTCGATGGTCAACCGCCCGCCGTTGACGGTGTTGCCGCCCCCCTGCGTCAGCTTCACCGCGCCCGCCATCGTGATGACGCGGCGGCCCAGGTCGTACACCGCATACTGGCTCTGCGCGGTCTGCTGCGGCCGGCGGACCGTCACGCCGCCCGACGCGTCGAGCCGCGACACCTGCGGGTTCCCGCCCACGACCTCGCCCGTGTAGGCGACGGTCATCCGCGCGGCGTTCAGCGTCATCTCCGCCTGCTTCACCGAAACGTTGCCGGTCAGCACCGCGCGATTGGCGCGATCCTGCAACTGGATCTGGTCCGCGCCGAAATCGATCGGCGCATTCGTGTCGTGGCGCGTCTGTCCCTGCGCGAGCGCGGGAAGCGACAGCAGGGCGAGCGGAAGGAGGAAGCGCAACATGTCGCGCGCTATTTCGTCGTTGCGGGGTCGATCCGCAAGCGCGCGTTGCCGCGCAACGTCACCGTCCGCGAATCGAGGTCCGCATCCAGCCGGTCGGCGCGGAACGTCCCCTGCCGCACGGTGCCGCGCACGTCGCCGTTCGATTGCAGCCGGTTGGTCTTCAGGTCGACGGTCGCGTCGCTGGTATCCAGCGTGTAATTGTCGGGCGCCCGCAGCGCGATCGGCCCGTCCACGTTCACCTGCTCGCTATCCATGTCGTAGCGTCCGCCCGGCGCGGTCAGGCGGGCGGGGCCGTCCGCCAGTTCCAGCTGCGCGGCCAGTTCGCGCAATCGCACGATCGGTTCGGCGGAACTCTTCTGCAAGGCGGAGCCCGCGTTCAGCCGGAACGCCTGCCCCTTGTCGTCGGTGCCGCGATATTGCGCCGCCTGCACCTTCAATCGCTCGCTGGCGACGTCGACCTTGTTCTTGTCCAGGACGAAGGACGAATCGCCCCCCATCGTCAGCGGCGCCATGACCAGGAACGCGGCCAGCACGCCGATCGCCACGGGCAGCAGGTTGTTGGCGGCCCGGATGACGCGGTCGTGCGCGCCGCCGGGCAGGGCCCAGGTCTGCCGCTGCGACCGGACGCGGACCGCCAGGTCAGACATGCGCGAAGATATCCACCTCGGGCCAGCCCGCCAGGTCGAGCTCCGCGCGCGCGGGCAGGAAGTCGAAACACGCCTGCGCCAGCGCGGTCCGCCCCTCGCGCGCCAGTCGCCGGTCCAGCTCGTCGCGCATGCGGTGCAGGAAGCGCACGTCCGACGCGGCATAGTCGCGCTGCGCGTCGGACAGGTCGGGTCCGCCCCAGTCGGACGATTGCTGCTGCTTCGAGATATCCTGCCCCACCAGTTCGCGGACCAGTTCCTTCAACCCGTGGCGGTCGGTGTAGGTCCGCACCAGCCGCGAGGCGACCTTCGTACAATAGACCGGCGCGGCGACGACGCCCAGGTAATGGCGGATCGCGGCGAGGTCGAAGCGCGCGAAATGATACAACTTCGTGCGCGTGCGATCGGCCAGGACGGCGCGCAGCTCGGGCGCGGCATAATCGCTGCCCGGGGAGAAGCGGACGAGATGCTCGTCCCCGCCGCCGTCGGACAGCTGCACCACGCACAACCGGTCGCGCGGCGTCACCAGCCCCATCGTCTCGGTATCGACCGCGATCGCGGCGCCGGGGGCGAAGACGCCCGCGGGCAGGTCTTCCTCATGGAAATGGACGGTCATCGCCCCACCCTAGCCGGGTGCGGGGGAACGCTCAATGGCCGCCGCGCGCTAACGCCGCCCCGGTGTAGGCCACGTCGTCCGTCACTTCGCGCGTCGTCCAATCGGGTGGAACGATCCGCGACACAGCCTCGACGGATGCCGCCTCGACCTCTGCTAGCCACAATCCGGCAAGCCGCCCCGCGAATCGGTCGACGGCAAACCGGTGTTCACCCGCCACGACATGGAAGCGGTCTTTCACGAGCGTCGCCGCAGGCAAGGTGGCGAAAAGCATATACTCCGCTTCGGTCAGGTAGATCGTTGTGATCGGCTCTAGCGGTGGGATGCCGCCGTATTTGCGCGTCAGTTTCCACCTCCGATCGCCGTAGGCTGCCTGCACCGTGCGAAGCCGCAGCCTGGTACCGTCGATATACCGATCCTCGATCCGGATCGCTTCCCCGAGCGGCGGCAACCGATCGGGCGCTACCAGCCAGCGCCGCTCGACCTCCGCCAGCGCATATTTTGGCCAGGCCGCGCTCAACCGCCCGCCTTCGCCTTCGCGCGCCGCGCCCACAGGTTCAGCGCCTCGACCCCGGCGGAGAAGGCCATGGCGGTGTAGATATATCCCTTCGGCACGTGCGCGCCGAAGCCTTCCGCGATCAGGACCATGCCGATCATCAGCAGGAAGCCCAGCGCCAGCATCACGACCGACGGGTTGCGGTTCACGAAATTGGCCAGCGGATCGGCCGCGACCAGCATCGCGATCACCGCGACGACGACCGCGACGTACATCACCTCGACATGCTCGGTCATCCCCACCGCGGTCAGGATCGAATCGATCGAGAAGACGACGTCCAGCGCCAGGATCTGCACGATCGCCGCGCCGAAGGTGATGCCCCCCGCCACGACCGCGCCGCCTCCCTGCTCGTGCCCCGCGCCATGCTTCAGGTCGACCGCGTCGTGAATCTCCTTCGTCGCCTTGTACACCAGGAACAGCCCGCCCCCGATCAGGATCAGGTCGCGCCACGAGAAGGCGGTCTCGAACGTCGGCGCGCCGTGGCGGTCGAGCGGGCCGGTCAGCCCCAGGTCGAACACCGGCGCGGTCAGCCCGACGATCCACGCGATCGCGGTCAGCAGGATCAGCCGCATCACGAGCGCGAGGCCGATGCCGATCCGCCGCGCCTTCTGCCGCTGTTCCTCGGGCAGCTTGTTCGACAGGATCGAGATGAAGATGAGGTTGTCGATCCCCAGCACCACCTCCATCACGATCAGCGTGACGAGGGCGACCCACACGGTGGGATCGGCGACGAGCGTGGCGATGTCCATGCGACGGGCTGTGGCGCGGGTACGACCGAATCGCAACCGCTTGCGGAGAAAGCAGCGATTCGATGGAGAAAACGAGTCGCGGTGCCGTCGGCGATGGGTTATGGTCGCGTCGAGGCGCGTGCGATCGCGCTTCCGGAAACCGCGTTCGCCGTCCTGCGCGCGGGTTCCGGCAGATGACGTTCGGGCGGACCGGGAAGACGAACAGGGTATGGGTTACGACAAGGGCGGCCGCGGCAATCGCGGCGGGCGTGGGCGCGACAAGCGCGACAGCTTCGGCGGCGGTGACGAGTTCGGCGGCGGCGGCGGCTTCGACCAGGGCGGTTTCGGCGGCGGTAGCAGCTTCGGCGGCGGCTTCGGCGGCGGCAGCGGCGGCGGCGGGTTCCGTGGCGGCGGCGGTGGCGGCTTCGGCGGCGGCGGCGGCGGCGGTGGCTTCCGCGGCGGCGGCGGTGGTGGCGGCTTCGGCGGTGGTGGCGGCGGCGGTAACCGCATGCCCCCGCAGGTCGTCGGCGAAGGCACCGGCGTCGTGAAATTCTTCAACGCGCAGAAGGGCTTCGGCTTCGTCGTGCGCGACGACGGCGGCGAAGACGTGTTCGTGCACATCTCCGCGGTCGAGCAGGCGGGCCTCAGCGGCCTGGCCGACGGTCAGCCGCTCGGCTTCACCCTCGTCGATCGCGGCGGCCGCATTTCGGCCACCGACCTGAAGATCGAGGGCGAGCCCCTGCCCGTCACCGATCGCGCGCCCCCGCGCGACGGCGGCTTCGGCGGCGGTGATCGTGGCGCGCCGCGCGGCGGCGCGGGCGGCTTCGGCGGCGGCGATCGCGGCGGCGCCGGTGGCGCACCGCAGCGTCAGCTGACCGGCGAGCAGGCCACGGGTACGGTCAAGTTCTTCAACGCGATGAAGGGCTTCGGCTTCATCCAGCGCGACGACGGACAGCCCGACGCGTTCGTCCACATCTCCGCAGTGGAACGCGCCGGCATGCCGACGCTGAACGAGGGCGATCGCCTGAAGTTCGAAATCGAGGTCGATCGTCGCGGCAAGTATGCGGCGGTGAACCTGTCGGGCGGGGACTGACCCCTCCTTCCGGTACGTCGATAGCGGCCCGCCCGGCTCCATGCCGGGCGGGCCGTTTTCTTTTGTATGGAAGTCGCGGGGACGCTCGTCGGCCCGGACCCGATCCGGGGTCGATCGGGCCGCGCGGACACCGCCTGCCGGTCCCGCGACGCCATGGATGCCGGATCGGGTGCGGCATGACGGATGATCCGGGATGGTTGTCGGCGACCCGTTACCGTTACTGCGGCGTGCCTTGCGCGCCGGGAACGCCTTGCCCGTCACCCCGGACTTGCTCCGGGGTCCACCGTCCCGCGCATCCGACGGTCGCCGCTCCCGCGGCACGGTGGATGCCGGGACGCGCCCGGCATGACGGGTGATCCCGGAGTGGTTGTCGGCGACCCGTGACCGGCTGGTTTTCCGCGACCGCGCCTTGCCTATACGCCGCGTCGTCACCCCGGACGTGTTCCGGGATCACCGTCCCGCACATCCGACGGCCGCCGCTCTCGCGGCACGGTGGATGCCGGGATGCGCCCGGCATGACGGATGCTTCCGGGATGGTTGTCGGCGACCCGTTACCGGCCGGTTCCCGCGACCGCGCCTTGCCTACACGCCGCGTCGTCACCCCGGACTTGTTCCGCGGTCCATGGTGCCGCACAGTCGGCGGCATCCATTCATTCGGCACGACGGATGCCGGGACGAGCCCGGCATGACGGCCGCCTGCCAGGATTGTCGTCGATGACCCTTCGCCTCGCCCTCCTCCTCCCCCTCCTGACGCTCCCCGCCCCCGCGGTGCCGCAGGCGGCGCCCGCGGCGCGCGCGCCGGTGATCGTCGCGCGCATCGTCGCGCGCTTCCCGCACGATCGCACCGCCTTCACCGAAGGGCTGATCTGGCACGACGGCGCGCTGTACGAGAGCGTCGGGCTGGAGGGGAAATCCGACGTCCGCCGCGTCGACCTTCCCACGGGCCGCATCGTCGCGCGCGCGCGCATCCCCGCGCGCCAGTTCGGCGAGGGGCTGGCGGCGTGGAAGGGCGTGCTGACCAGCCTGACGTGGCACGACGGCGTCGCGCACCGCTGGACCGCGGCGCTGAAACCCGCGGGCACGCTGCGCTACGACGGGGAGGGCTGGGGCCTGGCCAGCGATGCGCGCGGCTTCGTACGGTCGGACGGCAGCGATACGCTGACGTTCCACGATCCCGCGACGATGCACGTGCGGTCGCGGCTGACGGTGACGCTGAACGGCCGCGCGATCACCCAGCTGAACGAGCTGGAGGTGGTCGACGGCGCGATCCTGGCCAACGTCTGGCACACGCCGTACGTCCTGCGTATCGACCCCGCATCGGGCCGCGTCACCGCGGTGATCGACCTGCGCGCGGTCGTGGCGGCGGCGGGCGTGACCGATCCGGAGGCGGTGGCGAACGGCATCGCCTGGGATGCCGCGAAACGCCGCCTGTTCGTCACGGGCAAGAACTGGCCGACGCTGTTCGAGATCGCGCTGCCCGCGGGGTGACGGGCGCCCCCCCCC
>NZ_LMQP01000001.1:435328-439123 GCF_001425405.1 Sphingomonas sp. Leaf412
GTAATCGCGTCCCTTGTACAGGACGTCGACGCGGATGCGTTCGTTCAGGCCGTGGATGCCGTTGCCGTCGGGATCGATCATCAACCCCGGCACGCCGTAGACGGGGATGCCGACCGGCGCGATGTACACCGCGTCGGTGCCGCCGGGCAGCATCGTGGGGGTGAAGCGGACGCCGGGGAAATACTTCTTCGCCAGCGTCTCCGCCGGGCCGGTGACGGCAGCGGTCAGCGTCACCGGCGGCGCGACGGGGCGATCGGGCGGTACGCGCGTGAGCTTGATCGCCGGATTCGCGATCGCGGCGACCAGCGCGGCCTGCGTCGTGTCGTAGCTTTCGCCCGGGATCACGCGGCAGTTGATGTTGGCGCCCGCGCGCTGCGGCAGCGCGTTGTTCGCGTGTCCGCCGTCCAGCAATGTCGCGACACAGGTGGTGCGCAGCATGGTGAAGAAATCGGGATCCTGCGACAGCAGCGCGTCCGCCTCCTTGTCCTGCGGATTGGCCAGCAGCCGCGTCATCGCCGCCCCCGCCGCGCCGCCGCGCATCTTCGCCGCATTGCCCAGGAACGCGCGCGTCGCGTCGTTCAGCCGGACGGGGAAGCGATAGCCGCGCACCTTCTCCAGCGCGTCGGCCAGGTCGTAGATGGCGTTGTCGGGGCGCGGGCGCGACGAATGGCCGCCGGGGTTCGTCGCCTCGATGCGGAAATTCTGCACCGCCTTCTCGCCCGCCTGGAACGCGACCAGTTCGGGCTTGCCGTCCTTGTCCAGCCGTCCGCCGCCGCCCTCGTTCAGCGCGAATTCGGCGGCGATCAGCGCCGGCCTGTTCTTCGCCAGCCATTCCGCGCCGTTGAACGCCCAGGTCGTCTCCTCGCCGCAGGTCAGGGCGAGCTTGACGGTGCGCTTCAGCTTCGTGCCGGCCTTGCGGAAGCGCGCGAGCATGTCGGTGAAGATCGCGGCCTGCGCCTTGTCGTCGTAGGTGCCGCGGCCGTAGAAATAGCCGCCCTCCTCGATCAGCGTGAAGGGATCGCGCGTCCAGTCCGCGCGCTTCGCCTCGACGACGTCGATATGCGCGAGCAGCAGGATCGCCTTCGCCTTGGGATCGGTGCCGGGCAGCACCGCGACCAGCCCGCCGTCCTTGGGATGCGCGGGGTCCGCGAATTGCGTCAGTTCGGAATCCTTGAACCCCGCCGCCTTCAGCCGGACCGCCATCTTCGCCGCCGCGTCGGTGCAGCTGCCGGTGGACACCGCGGTGTTGGTTTCGACCAGTTCCTTGTAGAGCTCGCGGAACGCCGCCTGGTCTGGACGCTGTTGCGCATTGGCCGTCGTCGTCGCCAGCAACGCACCTGCCAGCGCGAGCATCCGCTTGGTATTGGTCATCTGTATCCCCTTGTCGACGCAGGTCTTCCATAGCGGCGCGGCTGGGGCAAGTTGGTTCACGCGAAGACGCGAAGACGCGAAGAAGAAGGCTTTTCGCGCAGAGGCGCGGAGGCGCAGAGAGGGCGCGCGCGGACCATCGTCTCGCGTCAGCGAGACAGTGTTACCCAGCGGCCGCGACAGCTGAGCCGCCGAAGCGGCTCGGACCGCCCCAACAAGCACTGCCTCTCTGCGCCTCTGCGCGAACATCCCTCTGCTGCTTCTCAGCGTCTTCGCGTCTTCGCGTCTTCGCGCGAACAAAAAAAAGGGACCCGGAGCGTCGCCGCGCCGGGTCCAGTGATGTCCGCAGGAGGAACGTCGGTGGGGGGCGGGCGACGTGCCCGCCCCCGATTTCGATCAGTAATTGTAGGCGCGCTCGCCATGCTCGTTGATGTCGAGGCCTTCGCTCTCGACCTCGGCGGTGGGACGCAGGCCGATCGTGGCCTTGAGCGCGAGGAACAGCACGGCGCTGACGATCCCGCTCCACAGGATCGTGGTGCCGACCGCCCAGATCTGCGTCATGACCTGCGTCGACATGACGTATTCGCCGGCCTTCGCGACGGGGGCGGTATAGTCGATCCAGCCCTGCCCGCCGAGCGCGGGGTCCGCGACGATGCCGGTCCCGATCGCGCCGACGATGCCGCCGACGCAATGGATGCCGAACACGTCCAGCGTGTCGTCATACTTCAGCGCATTCTTGACCGTGGTCACGAACACGAAGCACACGCCCGACGCGACCGCGCCAAGGATGATCGCGGTGCCCGGATGCGCGAAGCCCGCGGCCGGGGTGATCGCGACGAGGCCTGCGACGACGCCCGATGCGGCACCCAGCAGCGACGGCTTCTTGTGCACGACCTGCTCGATCACGGCCCAGGTCACACCCGCCGCCGCCGTGGCGGTGAAGGTGTTGATGAACGCCAGCGCGCCGAAGGCGTTGGCTTCGAGCCCCGACCCGGCGTTGAACCCGAACCAGCCGATCCACAGCAACGACGCGCCGATCATGGTCATGACCAGGCTGTGCGGCGGCATCGGCTCGCTCTTGTACCCGCGCCGCGGCCCGATCACGATGCAGCCGACGAGGCCCGCGATGCCGGCGTTGATGTGCACCACGGTGCCGCCTGCGAAGTCCAGCGCGCCCCAGCCCCACAGGAGGCCGCTGTCGTCCGGCGCGGCGTTCAGGAAGTCCGGGCCGGCCCAGTACCAGACCATGTGCGCGAGCGGGAAATAGGCGAGCGTGAGCCACGCGACCACGAACAGGATCAGCGGCGTGAACTTCACCCGCTCCGCGAACGCCCCGACGATCAAGGCCGGCGTGATGCAGGCGAAGGTCATCTGGAAGATCACGAACACATATTCGGGCAGATAGACGCCGTTGGAGAAGGTCGCGGCGAAGGTCGTCGGGCTGACGTCCGCCAGGAACGCCTTGTCCAGCCCGCCGAACAATTTGGGGAACGGCGTGCCGGTGGAGGTGAAGGCCATGGAATAGCCCCAGGCGAACCATACCAGCGCGGCGACGCAGACGATCGTCAGCACCTGCATCAGCACCGACAGCATGTTCTTCGTCCGGACCAGCCCGCCGTAGAACAGCGCCAGCGCGGGCACCGACATCATCAGCACGAAGGCGGAGGCGACCAGCATCCAGGCCACGTCGCCCTTGCTGACCATCTCCGCCGTCGGCACGAACGCCGTGGCGGCGGTGGCCGCGACCGGCGCGGCGGCATCGGCGGCGTTGCCCGCCGCCTGCTGCGCCCAGGCCGGCACCGCGGCCAGCAATCCCAGGCCGCCGGCACACGCGCCGGCGATCGAAGTCGTGAATTTCATTGCCACCCCCATCTAAAGCGCGGTGTCGTCGGTTTCGCCGGTGCGGATGCGCACCGCCTGCCCGACGTCGAGGACGAAGATCTTCCCGTCGCCGATCGCGCCGGTATTCGCCGCGGCCTGAACCGCCTCGACCACGCGATCCGCCACGTCGGTGGCGCAGACGACCTCGATCTTGATCTTGGGCACCATGTTGGTGCTGTATTCGGCCCCGCGGTAGATTTCGGTCTGGCCCTTCTGGCGCCCGAAACCCTTGACCTCGGTGACCGTCATCCCCGCGACGCCGACAGCGGTCAGGGCTTCCCTGACCTCGTCGAGCTTGAACGGCTTGATGATGGCAATGACGAGTTTCATCGCGCCCCCTTTCCCTGTGTCCCGGGAAAACGGCTTCGCAATGGCCGTGCCAGTTGCGCGACGAAGGGCGCGGCGGCGGCGGAAGACGTTAAGGCGCGTTAATTTTTGTGCAGCGCGACATGGCTGCCCGAAAAACGGGCAGGATCAGCCCGCGGCGGCGATCGCCCGTGCCGCGGACAGATCGTCCGCGTCCACCATCACGCGCACGGGGATCAG
>NZ_LMQP01000001.1:439202-453844 GCF_001425405.1 Sphingomonas sp. Leaf412
TCCAGCCGGCCGACGAGGATGTTGGCCAGGTTGCGGTCGTAGCGCCCCAGTTCGACCAGGGCCATCAGGCGGCGACGGTCGGATTGCGCACCGGCAGGCCATCGATGCTTTTCGTACGCACCGCATATTTGGCGAAGCGCGTCGCATCGCCGTGCTTCTCGTGATATTTCGACAGCGTCTCGCGCTCGCGCTCATACGCCATGTACGGCACGCCCCAGCCGCACGACGTCTGCACCTGATCGATCGCGACCACGAAAATCTGTCGCGTGCCCGGTAACAGCGTGAAGCGAGGCGCCAGTTCCGCCCACTCCGCATCCTGCGGCAACACCGCGCGCCCGCGGCCGTAGATGCGGAAGATCAGCGCGGGATTGTCGAAGGCGCAGAACATGATCGTGATGCGCCCGTCGGCGGCGAGATGCGCATTGGTCTCGTTCCCCGACCCCGCGACGTCGAGATAGGCGACGGTGCGGTCGTCCAGCACGCGGAAACTGTCCATGCCCTTGGGACTGAGGTTGATCCGCGCACCGTCCGCCGCGGTCGCGACGAAGTACACCGGCTGCTTCGCGACGAACGCGCGGTGTTCGGGCAGGAGGGCGGGGAAGAACTCGGCCATTGGCGGGGCCTCCGGAAATTGACGCGCATGGATGATGCGCATAGTTTCCCGGCATGAAGCATGATCCGATCGTTTCCGGCAAACGAAAATCCGTCAACATGTCGATCGATACCGGCATTGTTGCGGCAGCGCGGGAGGCCGGGGTCAACCTGTCGCAGGTCAGCGAATCCGCCATACGGGACGCAGCGAAGGCGGAACGCGACAGACGATGGAAGGAAGACAACAAGGAATGGGCGGAATCCGTGAACCGGTGGGTCGAGGAACATGGCCTGCCGCTGGAAAAGTATCGCCTGTTCTGATGGCGCAGTTCGACGTGTTTCGCGCCACGGACGGAGGATTGCTTGTGGACTGCCAATCCGACGCGCTCGCTTATCTCGCCACACGGCTGACGGCGCCGCTCATGCCGTTGAGCAAGGCGCCCGAGGGGCGACCGCGGATCAACCCGGTGTTCGATATCTTCGACGAGCCGCACGTTCTGGTGACCCAGTTCGCAGCATCGATCCGGAAAACCGAATTGCGTCGCAGGGTTGCCGACCTCACACCTTATCGACTGGAGATCGTGTCGGCGTTCGACGTCCTGCTGACGGGTGTGTGACGGCCGATTTTCAGGCCGCCGTCCCGCCCACCGTCAGCCCGCTGACCAGCAACGTCGGCTGGCCCACGCCCGCCGGCACGCTCTGCCCGCCCTTGCCGCAGATGCCGATGCCCTCGTCCAGCGCGAAGTCGTCGCCGACGCCCAGCACCTTCGTCAGCACACTCGGCCCGTCGCCGATCAGCGTCGCACCTTTGATCGGCGCGCCGATCTTCCCGTCCTCGACGAGGTACGCCTCGGTGCAGCTGAACACGAACTTGCCCGACACGATGTCGACCTGCCCGCCGCCGAACGACTTGGCGAAGATGCCCTTCTTCACGCGGCTCAGCAGCTCGGCGGGATCGTCCTTCCCGCCCTTCATGAAGGTGTTCGTCATCCGCGGCATCGGCGCGTGGGCGAAGCTTTCGCGGCGGCCGTTGCCCGTCGCCTCGACGCCCATCAGCCGCGCGTTCAGCCGATCCTGCATATAGCCCTTCAGGAAGCCGTCCTCGATCAGGATCGTCTCGCGCGTCGGCGTGCCCTCGTCGTCGATGGTCAGCGATCCGCGGCGGTCGGGCAAGGATCCGTCGTCGACGATCGTGATCCCGCGCGCCGCGACCTGCTCGCCGATGCGCCCCGAAAAGGCCGACGTGCCCTTGCGGTTGAAATCCCCTTCGAGGCCATGGCCGATCGCCTCGTGCAGCAGCACGCCGGGCCAGCCCGGACCGAGCAGCACCGTCATCTCCCCCGCGGGCGCCGCGACCGAATCGAGATTCACCAGCGCCTGCGCCAGTGCCTCGTCGATCGCGCGGTTCCACGTCGCGGGCTCCATCACGCGATCGTACAGGTAGCGCCCGCCGATCCCGAAGCTGCCCGTCTCGCGCCGCCCGTCCTTCTCCGCCACGATGCTGACGTTCAGCCGCACCAGCGGGCGCACGTCGGTGGCGACGAAGCCGTCGGGGCGAACGATCTCCACCACGCTCCACGTGCCCGACAGGCCCACCGACACCTGCGCCACGCGCGGATCGCGCGCGCGCGCGGCAGCGTCGATCGTCTGGCACAAATTCACCTTGTCCGCGAAGGGGACGAGGTCGAGCGGATCGGCGTCGGTATAGAGCCGCGCGTTCGTGCCCGCGGGCGCCGCCGATTTCGGCGCGGCGGACGGATCGATCAGCGCCATCGTCTCGCCCGCCCGCCGGATCGCCGCCTCCGACAGTTCGTTGGCATGCGCGAAGGCGGTCATCTCGCCCGACACCGCGCGCAGGCCGAACCCGGCGTTGGTGTCGTAGGACGCGGTCTTCAGCCGCCCGTCGTCGAAGCCGAACGCCTCCGCGCGGCGATATTGCAGGTACAACTCGCCGTCGTCTGCCTTCGCCAGGGTCTGCGCGGCGAGCCGCTGCGCCGTGTCGGGATCCAGCGAGTCGCGGTAGAGGAAGCTGCGGGGATCGGTGATGGTCATGACGCGATTATAGGAACGCTTCCGTCAAACGTCACGTTCGCCTTCGATCGCGCGCCGTCCCGCCTCGACCCCTTTGAGATAGAATCCGTACGACAGGGCGAAGAACCCGTAGACCATCAGGACGATCGTCAATGTCATCGGGCCTCCAGACAACGCCTGAGCGTTCTTGCGCTGACGACGGACAGGGTCCGGCGGGTAGCGATGTCAATATAGGGTGAAACCGTCTCGTCCTGCAAGAATTGCGCAGCGATCTGACAACGCTGGCTTTCGCGCTCGCGCCCCTGCTTCGCCGCCACGCCGACGTAGCTCAGTACCCCCGAAATGATCGCGGCCAGACCGGAGGTGATAATCAGTGCCGCCCAGTCGGTGGGAGACGACCGCCGTCCCGTCACCGCCCGGCGCCGTCCCCATGGTCGCGCAACGTCGCCTGGTCCGCGCCATCGGCCGGGCCGCCGATCAGGATGAAGCGGCGATCGCAGTAACCGCAGTCGACATAGCCGGTGTCGTCGATCTGCAACCACACGCGCGGATGGCCGAGCGCGGCGCCCCCGGGGATGTCGGTCGCGCCGTCGCAGGCGACGCGGGGGGCGGAGACGCGGGCGGTTTCGGGCGGGGCGATCATGACGGTCGGTTAGCAAGCGTTGCGTCGCGCTTCAATTGCGCGCTTCATCGCGCCCGAGTTTGGGGATCGATCATGACCATGTTTCGCCTGCTGCCCGTGCCGCTCCTGCTCGCCGCCGCGGCGCCCGACGCGCCCGTGACCGTGGCGGCGGCGCGCACCGGCATGGCCGGCACCTGGGCGGGGAAGCTGGAATATCGCGACTATCGGGCGGACCGATGGTTCGGCATCCCCGTCGTCACCGTCATCGAGGCGATCGGCGACGGCCGGACGCTGATCCGCAAATCCGCGTTCGACGACGGCCCGCGCGTCGGCACGGTCCACATCACCGGCGTCGCGCTGTACGATCCCGCCGCCGGGACGGAGACGTCGGTCGCCGTGCGCGCGGGCAAGACGGTGGAGCCGCCGTCGACCGCCCGCCTTCGCCTCGCCGCGGCGCGGGATGCGACGCACTGGACCCTGGTGGAGGAGCGCGACGGCACCGACGACGATCGGCCCGCCCGCATCCGCGAGACGACGGTTCGCGACGGCGAACGCATGACGACGCTGAAGGAAGTCGACTTCAGCGACGATGCGGCGACGACGTGGCTGTCGCGCAACCGCCGCACGCTCGTACGGCGCTAGACGGGATCGATATCCCGTCGCTCGCTGTGCCAAGAAGGTATTTGTGCACGCCGAGGCGCAGAGGACGCCGAGGTGTTGCGCGCGCGGCGGCGCTTCCGATCTTCAACGCCTGGGCATGAAGGATGTCGGCGCGAACAGTCGCAACACTTCTGCGTCCTCTGCGCCTCCGCGTGAAACCAACGCCTTACTTAATTTTTGCGGCGTCGCGCGAATCCGAAAGACGACCCCCAGACGTGTCTTGGCGTCGCGCCGCCCTGCGCCTATCGCCATGCGCATGACCAGCACCGCCGCCATCTCGATCCGCGACCTGTCGAAGACCTATGCCGGGATCAAGGGCGGCCCGGCGAAGCAGGCGCTCGACTCGGTCAGCTTCGACGTGCCGCAGGGCTCGATCTTCGGCCTGCTCGGCCCCAACGGCGCGGGCAAGTCGACGCTCATCAACATCCTGGCCGGGCTGGTAAACAAGACCGGCGGGACGGCGTCGATCTGGGGCTTCGACATCGACGCGCACCCGCGCAACGCCAAGGCGTCGATCGGGATCGTCAATCAGGAGATCCTGTTCGACCCGTTCTTCACGCCCATCGAGACGCTGGAGATCCAGGCGGGACTGTACGGCGTGCCCAAGGCGCAGCGGCGGTCGATGGAATTGCTGCGCGCCGTGCACCTGGAGGACAAGGCCAACGCCTATGCCCGCACCCTGTCGGGCGGCATGAAGCGGCGGTTGATGGTGGCCAAGGCGATGGTCCACGCGCCCCCCGTGCTGGTGCTGGACGAGCCGACCGCGGGCGTCGACATCGAGCTGCGGCAGCAATTGTGGCGCTACGTCCGGTCGCTGAACGACGCGGGCGTGACGGTGGTGCTGACCACGCATTACCTGGAGGAGGCGGAGGAATTGTGCGACCGCATCGCGATCATCGATCGCGGCCGCGTGATCGCGAACGAGCCCACCGCGCAACTGGTCGGCAAGGCGCAGGAGAAGGTCGTGGCGGTGACGGTCGACCGCGACGTCGCGACGCTGCCCGACAATGCCTGTTTCGGGAAGATCGTGCTGAAGGGCGCCCGCACGCTGGAGATCACCTACGCCAAGGACCGCGTGAACGCGGGCGAGGTGCTGGGCGCGGTGCAGGCGGACGGGTACGGGATCGTCGACGTGTCGACCAAGGAAGCCGACCTGGAGGACGTGTTCCTCAGCCTGACGCGCGCGAACGCCGCCGCGCGCTGAGGCCGCGGGCGCGCGGCACTACGCCGTCTCCAGCGCCCTCGCGCCGCCCATCAGCCGCTCCGCCTCGTCGATCATCACCGCGGCCGTGCCCTGGTCGCGCGTGCCGACCGCGATGCCCAGGCAATTGGCGGCCTCCCGCCGCAACCGTTCCGCGCGCTGCCGCCGGCGATCGTTTTGTCCATCCTTCTCCATGCCTTGCCAATGCCGATCCGCGCGCACGGTTCCTTCGTCGCGCAACGGACTGTCGCATCGCCACCATTTCGTGTCAGGAGGGCGGCATGACCACGACCAGCGACGTCCTCATCGTCGGATCCGGCGCCGCCGGGCTCACCGCCGCGCTCAACCTGGCCGACCGCTTCCGCGTGACGGTGCTGGCGAAGGGGGCGCTGGACGAAGGCTCCACCGCCTGGGCGCAGGGGGGGATCGCCGCGGTCCTCGAACCCGGCGACACGTTCGAGAACCATGTGCAGGACACGATGGTCGCGGGCGCGGGGCTGAACGACCGCGCGATCGTGGAATTCGTGGTGGAGGGCGCGCCCGCGGCGATCGCGCGGTTGCAGGAACTGGGCGTCCCCTTCGCCGAGGAGGCGGGCGCGCTGCACCTGACGCGCGAGGGCGGGCATTCGCACCGCCGCATCGTCCATGTCGCCGACGCCACCGGGTGGGCGGTGCAGGAAGCGCTGCAACGCGCCGCCGAAGCGCATCCCAACATCACGCTCCTGCCCGACCAGGTCGCGATCGACCTGGCCACCAGCCGACACGAGCAACGCTATTCGGGCGCGGGCAACGTATGGGGCGTCTATGCCATCGACCGCCGCGCGGGCACGGTGGCGGTCCACACCGCGCGCGCGACGATCCTGGCGACGGGCGGCGCGGGGCGCACGTACCTGTTCAGCACCGCGCCGCGCGGCGCCACCGGGGACGGGATCGCGATGGCGTGGCGCGCGGGCGCACGCGTCAGCAACATGGAAATGATGCAGTTCCACCCGACGTGCCTGTACAACCTGGACGTCAAGAACTTCCTGATAACCGAGGCGGTAAGGGGCGAGGGCGGGCGGCTGATAAACCCGCAGACCGGGCGCCGCTTCATGCCCGATTACGATGCGGAGCGGCTGGAACTGGCCCCGCGCGACGTGGTGGCGCGCGCGATCGATGCGGAGATCAAGCGCTACGGCCTCGATTACGTCCACCTGGACATCAGCCACATCCCCGCCGATTTCGTCCGCGGGCATTTCCCGAACATCCACGAAAAGCTGCTGGGCCTCGGCATCGACATGACGACGCAGCCCATCCCGGTCGTGCCCGCGCAGCATTATACCTGCGGCGGCGTGGTGGTGGACCGCGACGGGCGCACCGACCTGCCGGGCCTGTATGCGGCGGGCGAATGTACCGAAAGCGGGCTGCACGGCGCGAACCGGCTGGCGAGCAACTCCCTCCTCGAATGTTTCGTGTTCGGGGAGGCGGCGGCGGCGCATATCGCCGCGAACTGGGACGCGCTGCCCCCCGTGCCCGCGATCCGCGCCTGGGACGAAAGCCGCGTCGCCGATTCGGACGAGGAAGTCGTCATCAAGCAGAACTGGACCGAGATCCGCCGCTTCATGTGGAATTACGTCGGCATCGTGCGCACCACGAAGCGACTGGAGCGCGCGAAGCACCGCATTGACCTGCTGACATCCGAGGTCGAGGATTATTACGGCCATTTCCGCGTCACCCCCGACCTGGTCGAACTGCGCAACCTGTTGCAGGTCGCGGACCTGATCGTCCGCTCCGCGCTGCACCGCCACGAAAGCCGCGGGCTGCACTACGTGCTCGACTATCCCGAGACGCTGCCGGACGCGGTCGACACGGTATTGGTGCCCTAGCCTTCCGACGTTGCGAGCGCAGCGACGCAATCCCGCGGGGCGCGTGGAACCCTGGATTGCGTCGCTGCGCTCGCAATGACGGTTGGGCAGATCGCAGGCGTGGGGGCGCGGAGGTGTCCCGCGCGCGGCAGCGCGCTGCGACGATCACGCCTCGATCGGGAAAGTCGACGCCACCCCGGACGCGACCCCTCCGCGTCCTCCGCGCCTCCGCGCGAATCACACTGCCTTCCCCTTCGCGTCTTCGCGTCCTCGCGCGAACCCCTTCCTCGTCCACGACCACGCGACTCGCCGGGAATCAACGGTTTGTCCCATAAACCCGGCGTTCAAACATCTCGTCGTATACGAAGGGATGATCGTCGCACGCCCCCCATCCGCGGGATTGCCTTTCCGCCGCCATGGCCGTCTCCCTCGGACCGACACGGGGGCGATGCGACGAGCGACATGATCGAGCGGCTGGCACAGGGACACGCGCGCAGGCTGGCGCTCATCGGCGCCGCGCTGCTGATCGCGGGCTGCGGATCGGGCGGGGGCAGCGTCGCGCTGATCCCCCCGGCCAAGAGCCAGAACCAGCAGCAGTGGCGCGACGCCGCGGCCTCGTTCGTGTCGATCCCCGTCCCCGCCGTCCAGCCCGTCACGCGCCCGCGCAGCGAGGCGCCCGCGGGCCTGCAATATCGCGTCGACCAACTGCTGCGCCAGTTCCCCGGCAAGGCCGGCGCCGCGATCGTCGCGGTGGACGAGGGGTGGAGCGTGTCGAGCGGCGGGACGCTCAGCCTGCCGCAGCAGAGCGTCAGCAAATTGTGGGTCGCGATGACGGTGCTGGCGCAGCGCGACGCCGGGCGGCTGCGGCTCGACGATCCCGTCGTCGTCACGCGCGACGACCTGACCCTGTTCCATCAGCCGATCGCGTCGCTGGTCCGCGGCGACGGCTATCGCACCACGGTCGGCGCGCTGATGACGCGCGCGCTGACGCAAAGCGACAATACCGCCAACGACCGGCTGCTGACCTTCGTCGGCGGGCCGTCCGCGGTGCGCGCGTTCATCGCCGAGAAGCGCCTGGGCGCGATCCGTTTCGGCCCGGGCGAGCGATTGTTGCAGGCCGGGACCGCGGGCATGACGTGGAACCAGTCGATGGCGCTGGGCCGCGGGTTCGAGGCGGCGCGCGCGCGGCTCGACCCCGCGACGCGGGCGGCGGCGTTCCGGCGCTATGTCGACAATCCGCCCGACGGCGCCGCGCCGCTGGCGATCGCGGACGCGCTGGCGCGGCTGGCGCGCGGGGAGTTGCTGAGCGAGACGTCGACCCGGCTGCTGCTGGAAACGATGGGCGCGTCGCGCACCGGCCGCGCCCGGCTGAAGGCCGCGACCCCGGCGGGGTGGGAACTGGCGCACAAGACCGGGACCGGACAGGATCTGGGCGGGCGCAACGCCGGGTTCAACGACGTCGGCCTCGTCACCGCCCCCGACGGCCGCCGCTACGGCATCGCGGTGATGATCGGCGACACGACCGCCCCGATGCGCACGCGCCAGTTCCTGATCCAGAACGTCGCCTCCGCCCTGACCGGCGCGATCCCGCTGCGCCCGATCACGCTGCCGGAGAGCGAAGGGACGGATTGAGGGTGGCGGCAGGCGATCCGCCGCTATTCGGTTCACTGCCCGGAGGCCTGATGCGACAAATCTAGCCAGCGCTCTCGCAGCGGTCTGGCGGGATGGCCAAGGCAAGCCGCATTCCACGATCGCCGAGCGAGGACCAAGCACGGCAGCATCATCGAGCTTGCTGTGGAGGCAGATCGACTTTAGCGGCGGTCGCCATTATCCATCGCCATCCGCAACTACTGATGACAGGTGGGGCGCTCGATCCAATTTCGACCCACCGTCCGACTCGCGACATACTTTTCGATGTCATGCGTTCGAGGAATGCAATATTCTTGTCGGCGGGAGCGATCAGACAGTGTGGGCAATAACGTCCCAGGACTACGATAGTCCACGCTGCGTACTAATCGGTAGGGAATAGGTTGATGCGCTCGACGTACACGATACTGGTTTTATGGGTAGCGTGCACATTTTCCGCATCCTGCTTCGCACAGGATCGTACCAAATTCGTCACCCCTCCGCCACCGGTCGAGGCTCCCGAATTCATGGTAGCGACCTATGTCGATCATACATTGGAAGCAAGATGCGCGGCGCACCGGATGACGGTTCGCTGGAAGTACGACGAAAGCGGCTTGCGCGTCACGAGTATAAGGTTCGCCGGCGCTTCGGGGGCGAGAAACGAACTTATCAAGATCAACTCATGGCTTACGGGCTTGCCCGGAGACGCTCTTGTCAGGGTCGAATGTGGTTTTGATGGCGCCGTACTAGCCTTCATCGATGCGCAAAGTGCTGGAAGCCACGGGGCGAAACAGGTCAAGATTAGCTGGCTTTCCAATAAGGCCGCGCTTATTCGACGTTACAATATGTAATTACGTTTGATCTTTCCATTTATCGCCAGTTTTTAATCCGCTATCAAGAATGGATCGAGTGATGAAGGCCTTGATGGCGAACATTCATGCATCTTTCTCGGCGCTGATTATCCTTTCGTTGTCGACGATGGCCCGTGCGCAGGATCGACCGAAATTCGCCGTACCGCCGCCGCCGGTTGAAGCCCCCGAATTCATGATCGCGACCGATGTCAGCCATACCGTCGATGCACGGTGCGCGGGCTATCGCATGAACATGGCTTGGAGATCTGGCGAAAACGGGACTATCGTTACCGGCATTGAATTTGGAAATGAAAAAGGGACAGCGTCTGAAATAGGAAAGATAAACTCCTGGATCAAAGGCCTGCCGGGCGATGTTCTTGTCCGGGTCGAATGTAATGTGGAAGGCGCGTTGCTGGGTTTTTTCAGCGCAAGACCCCTTGGAACCATCCGGACGAAAATGGTCGAAGTCAGTTGGCTCTCGGGCAAGGCAACCCTTATCGATCGCTACGATATGTAGCGATCGTTCAAGTCCCGGCTTCAACGCAAGCCGCCTGAAAACCGCCCGCACACGGCTCGGCCCGACCGGCGCGTTCGACGGGTGCCAATCCGCCCCCGCCCTGCTATTCCGCGCACGATGCCCCACCTCTATCTCGTCGACGGCTCCGGCTACATCTTCCGCGCCTATCACCGCCTGCCGCCGCTGACCAACAAGCATGGCGAGCCGGTGGGCGCGGTGTACGGGTACACGTCGATGCTGTGGAAGCTGGCGGACCAGCTGCACAAAGAGGGCGAGGGGGGCGCCGATGGGCCGACGCACATGGCGGTCATCCTCGACAAATCGTCGAAGACGTTCCGCAACGATCTGTACGACCAGTACAAGGCGCATCGCCCTCCCCCGCCCGAGGACCTGGTCCCCCAATTCCCGATGATCCGCGACGCGACGCGGGCGTTCAGCCTGCCGTGCATCGAGGAGGAGGGGCTGGAGGCGGACGACATCATCGCCTGCTATACGAAAGCGGCGCTGGCGCAGGGGTGGCGCGTCACGATCGTCAGTTCCGACAAGGACCTGATGCAGCTGATGGACGATCCGTCGGTCGACATGCTCGACACGATGAACAACCGGACGCTCGGCCCCGATTACGTGGTAGAGAAGTTCGGCGTGGGGCCGGCGCGGCTGGGTGATGTCCTCGCGCTGATGGGCGACAGCGTCGACAACGTGCCGGGCGTCACGGGCGTGGGGCCGAAGACCGCGTCGAAGCTGATCCTCGAACATGGCGACCTGGAGGCCGTCCTGGCCGCCGCGCCGGCGATGAAGCCGGGGAAATTGCGCGACAATCTGATCGCGCAGGCCGACGCCGCGCGGTTGAGCAAGGTGTTGGTGACGCTGAAATGCGATTCCGCGCTGCCCGAGCCGCTGGAGGACCTGGAACTGAAGGGCCTGCCGGAGGCGCCGTTGCGCGCGTTCCTGGAACATCACGGGTTCAAGACGCTCATGTCCCGCCTCGGCCAAGTCGCCGACGCGCCCCAGCCCGCCCCCGCCGCTACGATCGCGGCGGAGGACGATCCGCCGTGCGACCATGACGGGTATGAAACCGTGGTAGACGCGGACGCGCTCGACCGCTGGATCACGATCGCGCGGCATCAGGGCTGGGTCGCGATCGATACCGAAACCAGCGCGAAGGACCCGATGCTCGCCAAACTGGTCGGCGTCAGCATGGCGCTCCACCCCAACCTCGCCTGCTACATCCCCCTCGCGCATGGCGGCAGCGACATGTTCGCGGAAGTGCCGGTGCAGCTCGACCGCGACGTGGCGCTGGCGAAGCTCAAGCCGCTGTTGGAGGACCCGAGCGTCCTGAAGATCGGGCATAATCTCAAGTACGACATGATCGTGCTGTCGCGGCTCGGCATCGACGTCGCGCCGTACGACGACACGATCGTGCTCAGCTTCGCGCTCGACGCCGGCCTCCACGGCCACGGCATGGACGAACTCGCCGCCACGCATCTCAGCCATTCGTGCATCGCGTACAAGGACGTGACCGGCACGGGGAAGAAGGCGATCGGCTTCCACGAGGTCGATCTGAAGGCCGCCACGCGCTACGCCGCGGAGGATGCGGACGTGACGCTGCGGCTGTGGCGGCGGTTCCGGGCGCGGCTGCCGGTCGAGGGGAGCACGCGCGTGTACGAGATGGTCGACCGCGCGCTCCCCGCCGTGGTCGCGCGGATGGAGCGCCACGGGATCAAGGTCGATCGCGAGGTGCTGGCGAAACTGTCCGCGGGGTTCACGACGCAGATCGCGGAGCTGGAAACCACCGTCCACGCGCTGGCGGGCGGGCCGTTCACGATCGGCAGTCCCAAGCAATTGGGCGACGTATTGTTCGAGCGCATGGGCCTGAAGGGCGGGCGCAAGGGCAAGTCGGGCGTCTATTCCACCGACGTGACCGAGCTGGAGCGGCTGGCGGCGGACAGGGACTCGCCGGGCGCGGAGATGGCGGCGCGCGTGCTCGACTGGCGCCAGCTGACGAAGCTGAAGAACACCTATACCGATACGTTGCAGGAACAGATCCACCCCGAAACGGGCCGCGTCCACACCAGTTACTCGCTGACCGGCGCGCAGACCGGGCGGCTGTCCTCGACCGACCCCAATTTGCAGAACATCCCGATCCGCACCGAAACCGGGCGCCAGATCCGCGACGCCTTCGTCGCCGAGCCGGGGAACCTCATCCTCGCGGCGGACTATAGCCAGATCGAGCTGCGCCTGGCCGCGCACATGGCGGACGTGCCGCAATTGCGCGAGGCGTTCGCGCGCGGCGACGACATCCACAGCATGACCGCGCAGGAATTGTTCGGCACCGTCGACCGCGACACGCGCGGGCGCGCCAAGACGATCAACTTCGCGATCCTGTACGGCATCAGCCGATGGGGACTGGCCGGTCGCCTCGACGTGTCGGCGGACGAGGCGCAGGGGATGATCGACCGTTATTTCGACCGCTTCCCCGGCATCCGCGACTATATCCACGCCACGACGCAGTTCGTGCGCGAGAACGGCTATACGCAAACGCTGTTCGGCCGGAAGACGCACTTCCCGCGCATCAGGTCGAAGGTGCAGCACGAACGCCAGGGCGCCGAGCGCGCCGCGATCAACGCGCCGATCCAGGGGACGAGCGCGGACATCATCAAGCGCGCGATGGCGCGGATGGAGCCGGCGCTGGCGGAGGCGGGACTGACGGGCACGCGGATGCTGTTGCAGGTCCACGACGAACTGGTGTTCGAACTGCCCGAGGGCGAGGTCGAGCGCGCCCGGCCGGTGATCGAGCGGGTCATGGCGACCGCGGCGGAGCCGGTGCAGCGGTTGAGCGTGCCGCTGGCGGTGGAGATCGGGGTGGGGAAGAGCTGGGGGGCGGCGCACTAGATGCGTGTGCTATTCACCTTAAACCGTCTCCCCGGCGTAGGCCGGGGTCCAGCTGGGAAGGCAGATGTAACGGAGCGCAGCCCTTCGGTGTCCAGAGTTCCGCAACTGGACCCCGGCCTTCGCCGGGGAGACGGAATTGCGCAAACCGCCCTCACCCTTCCGGCGGGAGAGGGACGGGGCCCATCACGGAGCGATGGGAAGAGTGAGGGCGCATGACCACCCCCACCCCCGCCCCCACCGAGGACATGGCCGCGCTCGCGAAGGGCGGGCGGACCAACGTCGCGGGGTTCGTCCTGAAACTGGGCGCGCGGATCCCGTTCCTGTTCATCGCGGGCCATTATTACGGCGCGGCGCTGGTCGGGCGGTTCGCGATCGCGGTGGTGGTCGTCGAACTCGCCGCGCTGGTCGCGACCCTGGGCCTGAAGCGCGGGCTGGCGCAGGCGCTGTCGGCCACGGACCGGCCGCACGCCGCCGTCGTGTTCGACGCGCTGGCGGTCGCCTTCCTCGCCAGCCTCGCCGCGAGCGCCCTGCTGTTCGCCTTTCCGCAGCTGATGTACCCCAATTCCGCGATCGGCGGGCTGGACCGGCTGTTCCCGCTCATCATCCTCGCGCCCGCGCTGTCGGACGTCAGCCTCGCCGCGCTGGCCTACCGCCACGACGTGAAGGCGGCGGTGACCGCGCGTGCGATCGTGGAGCCGTGGACGCTGTCGATCGCGGCGTTCCTGTTCTCCTTCTTCACGATCAAGGACGGGCTGGTCCTGTCCTATGTCGCGTCGATGGTCGCGGCGCTGATCGCCAGCATCGTGCCTCTGGTGCGCAGCTACGGCCTGCCGCCGGGCTGGTCGCCGCACCTGCGCGACCTGTTCCAGCTGGCGCGCGCCAACATGCCGCTGGCGGGCGCGGACGCGCTGGAATGGGGCAGTCGCAACGTCGACCGGCTGATCCTGGGCCTGATGTTCGCGCCCAATGTCGTCGGCATCTATTACATGGCGCAGCAGGTCGCCTCGCTGCCGCAGCGGTTGAAGACCAGCTTCGACCCCATCCTGGGTCCCGTCGTGACCAAGAGCCTGGCGAAGCGCGACTATGCCGCGATCGCGCGGCAGGTGCGGCAGGTCGCGTTCTGGATCATCGCGGCGCAATTGATGCTGGCGCTGATGGCGGCGATCCCGCGCAAGGCGGTGATGGCCGCGATCGGCCCGCAATTCACCGCGGGCGCGGCGGCGATGGTGTTCCTGCTGTTCGCGGAGGTCTTCGCGTCGACCGGGGCAGTATGCGAATCCGCGCTGGTGTACATGGCGCGGCACCGCAATCTGCTGATTTCCGCGACGATGCTGGCGGTGCAGGTCGCCTTGTCCTTCGCCTTCATCCTCGCGATCCGCGACGCGGGCTACGGCATCACCGAACAGGCCGCGGGCGCGCCGGTGGCGCTGATGCTGGTGCTGCTGCTGACGTCGGTGGTGAAGGCGGGGCTGCTGAAGCGGTTATTGAACGCGCCGGTGTCGCCGATGCGCTGGCCGTTGCTGTGGGCGACGCTGGCGGCGGGCGCGGTGGGGGGCGCGTTCACGTTGCTGCCCCCCGGCTGGCGCGCGGCGCAGCTCGCGATCGGGGTGCCCGCGACCGCGGCGGCGTATCTGTGGGTGATGTGGCGCTACGCCTTCGGCCCCGACGACCGCGCCTTGTTCGGGAAGATGCCGAAGGCGGAAGAGGCGACGCTGCCGAACGAGGGGTCGTTTATTCGTTAAATTCCTCCCCGGTACGGGGAGGGGGACCATCCGCAGGATGGTGGAGGGGCTTTGGCAGCGCTCCG
>NZ_LMQP01000001.1:453895-482057 GCF_001425405.1 Sphingomonas sp. Leaf412
ACCACGGCGCTGCGCGCCGAGCGCGAGGTCGAGCCGTCCCCCGGACGGCTCTCGAACGCGCGGGGCGCGTTCGACCTCGCACTCCCCCTCCCCGAGCAAGCTCGGGGAGGATCGATCAATGCCGGAAATGCCGCATCCCGGTGAACACCATCGCGAGGCCCGCCGCATCCGCCGCGGCGATGACCTCGTCGTCGCGGATCGATCCGCCGGGCTGGATCACCGCGGTCGCGCCTGCCTCCACCGCTGCCAGCAGGCCGTCGGCGAAGGGGAAGAAGGCGTCCGACGCCACCGCCGACCCGATCGTGCGCGGCTGGGCCCAGCCCGCCTTGTCGGCCGCGTCCTTCGCCTTCCACGCCGCGATGCGCGCGCTTTCCAGGCGGTTCATCTGCCCCGCGCCGACGCCCGCGACCGCGCCGTCCTTGGCATAGACGATCGCGTTCGACTTCACGTGCTTCGCCACGGTCCAAGCGAACAGGCAGTCGGCCAGCTCCTGTTCGGTCGGCTGCCGCTGCGTCACCACCTTCAGTTCGGCGGCGGTGATCGCGCCCGCGTCGCGCGACTGCACCAGCCATCCGCCCGCGATCGACTTCGCCGACAGGCCCGCACGCCCGGCGTCGGGCAATTCGCCGGTCAGCAGCAGGCGCAAATTCTTGCGCGCGGCGAACAGCGCGATCGCCTCCTCGTCCGCGTCGGGGGCGACGACGACCTCGGTGAAGATGCCCGTGATCGCCTTCGCGGTGGTGCCGTCCAGCGGGCGGTTGACCGCGATGATGCCGCCGAACGCGCTGACCGTGTCGCACGCGAACGCCTCGGCATAGGCGGCCTCCAGCGTGTCCGCGGTGGCGACGCCGCACGGATTGGCATGCTTGACGATGACGCACGTCGGCGCGGCGTCGCGGAATTCGGCGATCAGCTCCAGCGCGGCGTCGGCGTCGTTGTAGTTGTTGTAGGACAGCGCCTTGCCCTGCACCTGCCGCGCCTGCCCGATGCCGCGCGCGGCGGGACCCGTGGCGGCGTAGAAGGCCGCGGCCTGATGCGGATTTTCGCCGTAGCGCAATTCGGGCCCGGCGCGCTTCAGCGTCATCGGCAGGGTTTCGGGGAAACGCTCGCCCTGATCGGCGAACGCGAACCAGCTCGCGATCGCGCCGTCATATTCCGCCGTCGTCGCGAACGCCTTCGCCGCCAGCCGCTTGCGCGTCGCCATCGTCGTCTCCCCGCTCGCGACCAGCGGATAGTCCGCCGGATCGGTCACGATCGCGACATAGGCGTGGTTCTTCGCCGCGGAGCGGACCATGCTGGGCCCGCCGATGTCGATATTCTCGACCACCTCGTCGCGCCCCGCGCCCTTCGCGACGGTCTGGACGAAGGGATAGAGGTTGACGACGACCAGATCGATCGCACCGATGTCATGTTCCGCCATCGACGCGGCATGCGCGGCATCGTCGCGCACCGCCAGCAACCCGCCATGGACCTTCGGGTGCAGCGTCTTGACGCGCCCGTCCATCATTTCGGGGAAACCGGTCAGCTCCGACACGTCCTTCACCGTCAGCCCGGCGTCGCGCAACGCCTTCGCGGTGCCCCCGGTGGAGACGAGTTCGACGCCCTTGTCGGCAAGCGAACGGGCGAGATCGACGAGCCCCGTCTTGTCGGAAACGGACAGGAGCGCGCGGCGGATCGGGATGCTGGTCATGCGCGCGGGCACTAGTCGGGGGGGCGGGGAAGGGCAACCGTGGTGAGGTTCACGCGGAGGCGCGGAGACGCGGAGAGGGTTCGCCTGTGGCCAAGTCCCGGCCGCCACCGGCGGCCATCCAGTTGAAGGTCTCGCTGAAGCGAAACGAAGGCCACAAGCGAGCCTCCTTTGCGTCTTCGCGTCTTCGCGAGAACCAACCTTCCTACCGCGCCCGTCGCAACGCCCATGCCACGCTCGCGCCGCCCGCCGCCGCCGATCCGCCGACGACGATCTGCTGCGTCGGCACGAACCGTCCGGCGGCGTCGACCCACACGCTTTCCTCCACCTCCAGCGTCTCCGCGCGGGTGCGGAATTGCCAGATCGCGCCCGACGGCGTGCGCAGGATCGCGGCCTGCCCGTCCGCGGTGCGCGCCGCCTCCACCCCCGGGCCGAGGTGGAAGCGCAAAGCGAAGGGCGTCGCGCGTTCCGCCCGGCGCGCGCGGCCCGCGGGGAGCAGCGCATCCTCGCCGCGCAATTCGCGCCCGTCCGCGGTCAGGATCAGCTGCCGCCGGTGCAGGAAGCCGAACCGGCGCGCATAGCCGTCGTGGCCGGCGTCGATCCGGCTCGCCACGTCCGATTCCTGCCGCGCCACGTCGACGCTGCCCACGCCCTTGCCCAGCGATCCGTCGGGGTGGAGCGCGGTGGAATTGGAATCCGCCACGACCAGGGTCGAATGCGCCGCGGTGGAGCGCAGGCCGCGTGCCGTCGCGGGCGCGACCTTCGCCGCCGCCGCGCGCGCGCCGCCGCAATTGACGATCAATCGGTCCGGCCCCTCGCTATATTCGAACGCCAGCGTGGAGGCGCAGCCGCCGTCCGCCGCGGTCGCCAGCGGCGGCGGCGCGGCATCGACCACCACCACCGCGCGCCCGCCGGTCAGCCGCTGATACCCCCATCCCTTCGCCTGCCGCAGCGGGCGGGGGTGCAGCCCGGCGGCGGCGAAGACGTCGGCCACCTGCGCCGCACCCGTCGCCGCGCCGCCCTGCCAGCTGGACAGCGCGCCGTTGCTCATCGTCACGCCCGCCAGCGCGGCGCCCATGCGCGTCAGCGTCGCGGCGACGTCCTCGGGCAGGTCGCGCCGCCGCGCCTCGTACGCCGCGCGCAGCAGCGCCAGGACCGCGATCCCCTCCGCCAGCGCCACCGGGGAACGGCTCGCGATCCCGCCGTCCTCCCCCACCGCCGCGGCCAGCGCGCGCGCCAGCCCCGCCTCGCCGAACGCCACGCGCGCGTCGCCGCCGGGCAGCAGCAGCCCCGCGGTGACGACGCCGCACCACGCCGCCAGCCGCTCCGGCCCCGGCCCCGCCTTGTCCGCCGCGCGATCCAGATGCCGCGCGGTCCGCGCGATCGCGTTCAGCACCTTCGACCGGAAGACGATGTCGCCGGACGACAGGATCAGCGGGGCATAGGCCGCCCACATCGCCAGCCGCCGCCCCGCCACCTCCGGCCGCCAGACGGGATCGCGCACCTTGTCCGCATGCGCGTCCAGCCAGCGCGCGGTCAGCGCCTCCGCCACCGGCACCGCGCGGTCGCGGTCGCGCGTCGCGGCCAGGTCGCGCAGCCAGACGAAGCCGTGCAGGTAATCGAGGAACGCCGCCCCCGGCTTCGCGGACGACAGGTCGACCGTCGCCGCGTCATGCGCCTCGCCCCCCGCGACCAGCCGCCCGTCGAGCAGCGCCAGCCCGGCGTCCGCGTCGCCGGGCATCGGATCGACCGGCACCGCCAGCAGCCGCAGGGGATGCCGCCCCTTCAGCCGCATGTCGTGCAGCGGGGTGCGCCACGTCAGCCGTTCGAGATAGTGCGCCAGCTTCTGGCTGAGCGATTGCGCCGCCGCGGGATCGGCACGGACCAGCCGCCGGCCGCTTTCGATGCCGTCGCCCCCGGCCGGCCCGTCGCTCATTCGCCGCGCAATGCCCGGATGTTGGCGGCATAGGCGTCCGGCCCGCCGCGGAAGGTGGCGGTTCCCGCGACCAGCGCGTCCGCCCCCGCCGCGATCGCCAGCTTCGCGGTCTCCACGTCGATCCCGCCGTCCACCTCCAGGTCGATGTCGCGCCCGCTGGCGTCGATCATCTTCCGGATCGCGGCGATCTTCTTCAGTTGGGACGGAATGAAATGCTGCCCGCCGAAGCCGGGATTGACGCTCATCACCAGCACCAGGTCGACCGTGTCGATCAGGTAATCCAGCATCTTCGCCGGCGTACCGGGGTTCAGCACCACGCCCGCGCGCAGCCCCAGCCCCTTGATATGCTGGATCGAGCGGTGGATGTGCGGCCCCGCCTCGACATGCACGGTGATGCAATCCGCCCCGGCGTCGGCGAAGGCGTCGAGATAGCGGTCGACCGGCGCGATCATCAGGTGAACGTCGAACGGCTTGTCCGTATACGGGCGCACCGCCTTCATCACCGCGGGACCGAAGCTGATGTTGGGCACGAAATGCCCGTCCATGACGTCGACGTGGATCCAGTCCGCCCCGGCGGCGTCGATCGCGCGGACCTCCTCCCCCAGCTTCGCGAAATCGGCGGAGAGGATGGACGGCGCGATGCGGACGGGTTTCATGTCCGCGATCGATAGCGCGGGTTTCGTTCGGGGTCCAAACCGAAACGGGCGGCCTCGACCGCAAATGTCGGTCGCGCGCCCGATACCCTTTCCCCGTCATGCCGGATCCGTCCCGGCATCCACCGGGCGACAGGCGGTGACGGCGCGGGGGGGGCGACGTTGCGACCGGACGCGCGACCGTCGACCCGATCTAGCCGGAAGCGCGGACGAATCGCGCGACGAAGAATCCGTCGCATCCGCCCGCGTCCGCCAGCGTCCCGGGCACCGTCCGCACGAACCCCGCCGCGGTCGGCGCGATGCCCGCGGGCAGCTCCGCCGCCTGCACCGGCGCGACCGCGAAATCCGCGCGCGCCGACAGGAAGCGCGCCGCCTGCTCCTCCCCCTCCGCGCGTTCCAGCGAGCAGGTGGCGTAGACCAGCGTCCCGCCCGGCCGGACCCAGTCCGCCGCGCGCGCCAGGATCGCCGTCTGAAGCGCCGCCATGTCCGCGACGACGCCGTCGTGCGCGCGGTACAGGACGTCCGGATGGCGGCGGAAGATGCCCGTGGCGCTGCACGGCGCGTCGACCAGCACGCCGTCGGCGGGCGCGTCGGGCGCCCAGTCGAGCACGTCGCCGATCACCACGTCGAACGCGACGCCGATGCGGTCGCGATTCTCGAAAAGTCGCGCCGCGCGACTTTCGGACGCGTCGACCGCGGTGACCCTGTGCCCCGCGGCGGCGAGCTGGAGCGACTTGCCCCCGGGCGCGGCGCACAGGTCCAGCACGTCGGCGCCCGCCCCGGCCAGCAGGCGCGCGGGGATGGAGGCGGCGAGGTCCTGCACCCACCAGGCGCCGTCGTCGAATCCGGGCAGCGCCGCGATCGGCCCCGCATCGGTCACGCGGACATGACCGGGCGCCAGGCTGACACCCCCCAGCCGCGCCGCCCAGGCGTCCGTCTCGCCCGCGTCGCGCAGCGTCAGGTCCAGCGGCGGCGGCACCGCGATGGCGCGCGCCGCGCCCGCGACCGCGTCCGCCCCCCAGGCCGCGCCCCATCGCGCGGCGACCGCCGCGGGCAGGGTCGGCACGTCGGGCAGGGCGGCGTTGCCGCGCATCAGCGATCCGAACACGCCGTGGACCAGCCGTTTCGGCCCGCCGTCGACCAGCGGCAGGACCGTGGCGATCGCGGCATGCGGCGGGGTGCGCAGCGCCAGCACCTGGACCAGTGCGATCCGCAGCACGAACCGCGCCTTGGCGTCGTCGGCCAGCCGCATCCGCGTCGCGCCGTCGATCAGCGCATCCAGATCGGGCAGCCGCCGCAGCGTTTCCGCCGCGATGGCATGCGCCAGCCCGCGGTCCGGCCCGCCCGGCAACGCGCGCGTGGCGAGCGCCAGGGCGGATTCCAGCGGCTCCCCCCGCCGCAGCACGGCATCGAGCAGGCGCAGCGCGGCACGGCGCGCGGCGGTGCCCAGCGGTTCGGGCGGCTGGCGGCCCGGGTTGTGATTGACCATGCGCGCGCTTACGTCGGGATGCCACGCAGGAGCAATCCCATGGGCAAGCGCCCCGACCACGTCAAACCGCCCGCGTACCTGACGCCCAACACCCCCGTCCCCGCCCCCGAACCGATGGTGCGGCCCGCGGAGGACCCGCTCGGCCGCGATCCGGTACGGTTCGGGGATTGGGAGAAGAAGGGCGTGGCGATCGATTTTTAGGGGCGGGCGAAGCGGACCACTCAACATCCGTTCGGGCTGAGCGCAGTCGAAGCCTATGCACGACCCACGGCGCAGACCCTTCGACTTCGCTCAGGGCGAACGGAGGGTGGAAAGGTGCGGGTGGCCCTTGCCGGTGTTCCTGCGAAAGCAGGAACCCAGAGCGGCGATGCCGTCCGTTACCCTGGGTTCCCGCCTTTCGCAGGAAGACGAAACAGACGGCAACGCCCCCTACCCCTCGCCCCGCAGCGGTCGCGCCAGCAGGTCGCCGATCACTGCGGCCACGTCCGCCCCGTCCAGCAAGCGGCACACCGCCTCCACGATCGGCATGTCCACGCCGTCGGCCCGCGCCACGTCGCGCAGCGCGGGGGCGGTGAAGGCGCCTTCCGCCACGGTCCGCCGGTTCGCCAGCAGCGCCGCGGCATCCTCCCCGCGCCCGATGCCCGCGCCGAGCGAGAAGTTGCGCGACTGCGTCGAGGAGCAGGTCAGGACCAGGTCGCCCAGCCCCGACAATCCCGCCAGCGTCTCGACCCGGGCGCCCTTCGCCAGGCCGAACCGCGTCATCTCCGCGAACCCGCGCGCGATCAGCGCGGCGCGCGCATTCTGGCCCAGCCCCGCGCCGTCGACCACGCCGCACGCGATCGCCAGCACGTTCTTGACCGCGCCGCCGATCTCCGCGCCGATCACGTCGGCGGAGCCGTAGGGCCGGAACGCCGGCCCCGCGAGCCGCGCCGCCAGCGCCTCGCGCAGCGCCGCATCCTCGCACGCCAGCGTCACCGCGGTCGGCAGTCCGGTCGCCACCTCGTGCGCGAAGGTGGGGCCGGACAGGACCGCGATCGGCGCGTCGGGGCACGCGGCGCGCGCCACCTCGCCCACCAGCCGCCCCGATCCCGCCTCGATCCCCTTCGCGCACAGCACCAGCGGCGTCGCCCCCACCGGGGCAGTCGCCAGCACACGCCCGACATGCTGCGCCGGGGCGACGACCAGCAGCGCGTCGCACGGCGCCAGATCGCCGAGGTCCCCCGTCGCGCGGATCGACGGCGACAGCGGGACGCCGGACAGGAACAGGCGATTCTCGTGGTCGGCGTTGATCCCCGCGACCACTTCCTCTTCCAGCGCCCACAGCAGGACGGCCGCGCCGTCGCGCGCGGCGACCTGCGCCAGTGCGGTGCCCCACGCCCCGCCGCCGATCACGCCTATGCGCATTCCGGGATCCTCATGCCTTCACCCCCGCGCCGCGCACCGCCTCGGCATCCGGATCGAGCGGCCAGCGCGCGCGCGCCGGCGCGTCCAGCCCGTCGGTCATCCCGGCGGCGAAGCGTTCCGCCCCCGCCCATCCGATCATCGCGGCATTGTCGGTACACAGCCACAGCGGCGGCGCGACGAAGCGCAGCCCGTGCCGCGTCGCCAGTTCCCGCAACGCCTCGCGCACCGCCAGGTTCGCCGCGACCCCGCCCGCCACGACCAGGGCGGTGGCGCCGTGGCTGTGCCGCAATGCGCGCGCGGTCCGGTCGATCAGGCAATCGACCACCGCCGCCTGGAACGACGCCGCCACGTCCGCCGCGGCATGATGCGGCGCGGCGCGCATCACCGCCGCCTTCAGCCCCGCGAAGGAGAAATGCGGCTCCGCCGATCCCTTCAGCGGGCGCGGCAGCGGCACTGCGGTCGCATCGCCCGCCAGCGCCGCCTGCTCCACCGCCGGTCCGCCGGGGAAGCCCAGGCCCAGGATCTTCGCGCTCTTGTCGAACGCCTCGCCCACCGCATCGTCGATCGTCGTCGCCAGCCGGCGGTAGCGCGCGACCCCCTCGACCAGCAGCAACTGGCAATGCCCGCCGGACACCAGCAGCAGCAGGTACGGGAAGTCGAGGTCGGGATCGGACAGCCGCGGGCTGAGCGCGTGACCCTCCAGATGGTTGACCGCCACGAACGGCTTGCCCGCGGCGTGCGCCAGCGCCTTGCCGGTGACGAGGCCGACCATGACGCCCCCGATCAGCCCCGGCCCCGCGGTCGCCGCGACGGCATCGACGTCGTGGATCGTACATCCCGCGTCGGCGAAGGCGGCGGCGATCAGCGGCTCCAGCGCCTCGACATGCGCGCGCGCCGCGATCTCGGGCACCACCCCGCCATAGGGGCGGTGCGCCGCCTCCTGCCCCGCCAGCCGGTGCGCCAGCACGCGGCGGTCCCCGGTCACGAGCGCGGCGGCGGTCTCGTCGCAGGAGGATTCGAGGCCCAGGATCAGCATGGCCGCCATGTAGGGCCGATGGGGGCCGGGCGTCGAGAGGCCACCACCCGTCGCGACATCCGTCATGCCGGACCTGATCCGGCATCCATCGTGCCGCGAGAGCGGGAAGCGTTGGCCTCGCGGCACGATGGACCCCGGATCAAGTCCGGGGTGACGGATGTGAGGGATGTCCTCCGACGACACCGAGGTTGCGGCTCCCTCCGCAACCCGCCAAGGCGGCGCGCATGTTCCGGCTCGGCACCCGTGGTTCCCCGCTCGCGCTCACCCAGGCGGGTCTGGCGCGCGACGCGTTGATGCGCGCGCACGGATGGGCGGACGTGGAGATCGTCGTCATCCGCACCACCGGCGACCGCGTGCAGGATCGCGCGCTGGCGGAGATCGGGGGCAAGGCGCTGTGGACGAAGGAGCTGGATCGCGCGCTGCTGGCGGGCGAGGTCGACGCCTGCGTCCATTCGATGAAGGACGTGGAGACGATCCGCCCCGCCGCCATCGCCATCGCCGCGATGCTGCCGCGGGCGGACGTGCGCGACCGGCTGATCGGTGCGGACAGCGTCGCCGCGCTCCCGCGGAACGCGGTCGTGGGCACCAGCAGCCCGCGCCGCGCGGCGCAGCTCGGCCGCCTGCGCCCCGACGTGCGCACCACCCTGTTCCGCGGCAACGTGGACACGCGGCTGGGGAAGCTGGCGGCGGGGGACGTCGACGCGACATTGCTCGCCGCCGCCGGGCTCGACCGGCTCGGCCGCCACGATACCGGGGCGCCGGTCCCGCTCGAAACCATGCTCCCCGCCCCGGCGCAGGGCGCGGTGGGACTGGAGACGCTGCGCGACGGTCCCGCCCGCGCGCTGGCGGGGGCGATCGACGATGCGGAAACCGGCATCGCGGTCCGCGCCGAACGCGCCCTGCTCGCGGGCCTCGGCGGCGACTGCCATTCCCCCATCGCCGCGCTCGCCTTCCGCCGCGACGGCGCGTTGCTGCTGTCCGCGCAATTGCTGTCCGCGGACGGGCGCGAATGCGTGGAGGGGCAGATGACGGGCGCCGATCCCGACGCGCTCGGCGCCGCGCTGGCGCAGGACCTGCTCGCGCGCGCGCCCGCGACGGTGCGCGCGCTGTTCGCGCGGTGATCCCCCGCGCGGCGCTGGTGCTGCGCCCCGAACCGGGCGCCGCCGCGACGCTGGCGCGACTCGCCGCCGCGGGCATCCGCGCCACCGCGGTGCCGCTGTTCCGCATCGCCCCCGTCGCCTGGTCGCGTCCCGCGGGCACGTTCGACGCGCTGCTGCTGACCAGCGCCAACGCGCTGCGCCACGGCGGCGACGCGCTCGATGCGGTGCGCGATCTTCCCGTCGTCGCGGTCGGCGCCGCCACCGCGCGGGCGGCAGGCGACGCGGGCTTCGCGGTGGTGGCGACCGGCATGTCGGACGCCGCGGGAGCGATCGCGGCGGCGGCGGCGTGGCCGCGGCTGCTTCACCTGGCGGGGCGCGAGCGCGTCGCCATGCGCGGCGTGACCGCGGTGACGGTCTATGCCGCCGATCCGCTCGCGCTCCCGGACGGCGCGCTCGCCGCCGCGGTCGACGGCGTCGTCCTGCTCCATTCCCCGCGCGCCGCCGCGCGCTTCGCCGCGCTGTCGCAGGGACTGCCGCGCGACCGGATCAGGATCGCCGCGCTCAGCGATGCGGTCGCGCGCGCCGCGGGCACGGGCTGGGCGCGGATCGCGGTCGCGCCGCACCCAGACGACGCCGCGCTGGCGGCGGTCGCCGCATCGCTGGCGATTGACCCGTGACGCGCGCGCGAGGATAAGCTGGACGCATGAGTGACGCAGGCTACGACGAGCGGCCCCGCCCGCGTCAACGGATCGGCCCCGTGGTGGTGATCGCGACGATCGCCTTCCTGGTCGGCCTGGGGCTGATGGTCTTCGCGATCCGCAACACCCCCGGCTGGCTGTCGGGCATGACCCCGGCGGAACAGCAGCGGCCGGTCGCCGCCGCCCCCGCACAGGCCACGCCCGCGCCCGCCCCCACGCCCGCGATCGACACGGTGACGCTGGCGACGCGGGAGGCCGCGCTGGGCGCGCAGCTTTCGGCGCTGGAGGCGCGCGCCGCGACGATCAACGCCGACTCCGCCGCCGCCGCCGCCCGCGCCGCGCGGGCGGAGGGGATCCTGGTCGCCTTCGCCGCGCGCCGCGCGCTCGATCGCGGCGTCGGGCTCGGCTATCTGGAGGAGCAGGTGCGCCAGCGCTTCGGCGCGACGATCCCGCGCGAGACGAACACGATCATCCAGGCCGCGCGCGCACCGGTGACGATCGAGGACCTGCGCATCGGCCTCGACGCCGCGCAGCCGACCCTGCTGGCGGGCGACAGCGACTGGTGGGCGGGGATCGGCAGCGAGCTGCGCAACCTGGTCGTCATCCACCGCGCGGGCACGCCCTCCCCCCTCCCCGCCGACCGGGTCGCGCGCGCGCGCCGGATGCTGGACGCAGGCAATGTGGAGGCAGCACTGGGCGAGATCGCGCGCCTGCCCGGCGCGGCGCAGGCGCAGAACTGGACCGCCGCCGCGCAGCGCTACGTCGACGCCCACCGCGCGCTCGACACGCTGGAGGCCGCGGCGATCACCGGCGCGGTCGCGCAGCCCGCGGGGGCGTATCGGTAGGCGGTCCGTCATGCCGGGCTCGTCCCGGCATCCACCGCGCCGCTGGAGCAAGCGGCGTCGGACCCGCGGCACGCCAGCCTCCCGACGCCCTTCCCCGACGAACGCCGGAGGAGGGATGAAAGCACGCGGTCGCCCAGCCCCCATTGTGCTCCCGCGAAGGCGGGAGCCCAGTCCCGGTCCCCGCCTCCGCGGGGACACGAGGACGTTGCGCGTAAGCGGCCGACCTACCCCCGCCGCTCCCCCTTCCGCAGCGTCAGCACCTCCACCCCCGTCCGCGTCACCGCCACCGTATGCTCGAACTGCGCGGACAGTTTCCCGTCCGCCGTCATCACGGTCCACCCGTCGTCCGCGGTCGACACCTTCCGGCTGCCCTGGTTCAGCATCGGCTCCACCGTGAAGGTCATCCCCTCGCGCAGGAGCGCGCCCGTCCCCGGCCGGCCGAAGTTCAGCACCTGCGGCTCCTCGTGCATCTCGCGCCCGATGCCGTGGCCGCAGAAGTCGCGGACCACGGCGTAGCCGTGCTTCTTCGCATGTCGCTCGATCGCGTGGCCGATGTCGCCGACGTGCGCGCCGGGGCGCACCGCGCCGATCCCCTTCCACATCGCCTCCTGCGCCACGCGTACCAGCCGCCGCGCGTGCGGGGGCACGTCGCCGACCATGTACGTCTTGCTCGAATCCGCGATGAAGCCATGCTTCTCCAGCGTGATGTCGAGGTTCACGATGTCGCCGTCGCGGATGACGGCGCGCGCGTCGGGCACGCCGTGGCAGACGACGTGGTTGATCGAGCTGTTGAGCACGTGCGCGAAGCCGTATTGCCCCTTGCTCGCGGGGCGCGCGTGCAGGTCGTCGGTGATGAAGCGATCGACGATCCCGTCGATCTCCAGCGTCGACAGGCCCGACAGGTCGCGCGCGTCCAGCATCTCGAACACCGACGCCAGCAACGCGCCCGCCGCGCGCATCGATTCCAATTCCGCCGCGGTCTTGACCATCTCAGGCGGCGCGGTCGCGCGGCGCCGCCTGCGCCTGCGCCAGCTGCATCGCGACGATGTCGTTGAACGCCATCGTCGGGTTCGCCTCCGCCAGCATCCCGATCGTCATCCAATATTCCGCCTGCGCGTTGATCGACCGGCACATGACGCCGCTCGCGCGCCGCGCTTCCTCGTGCAGGTCGTCGTCGATCTTCACGATACCCATGAACCGCCCCATCGCTATACGGTCCGTATATGGATCGTATCCCGCGCCGTCAAACCGTGCCTGTCCGCTCGAGCAGCGCCATCGCCGCCGCGGGGGCGCGCACCTTCGCGCCGTTTATCAGGAACACGAACGTGTCGCGCGGCACCACCCGCGCGGGGTCCGCGACCCGGGGCAGCCCGTCCGGCGTGCGTCCGGCGGCCAGGTCGCGCGCCATGGCCGCGAACCCGTCCAGCCCGGCGGCGGCATAGCCCAGCGGCTCCGCCTCCTGCGCATCCTCCAGCCGGACATAGGCGAAATCGCCCGACACGTCCGCGATCGCGGGATAATCGTCCGACCGGGCATAGACGATCGCCACCCCCGCCGCGCGGCACAGCGCGACGAAAGCGGGCGTCGCGAACGTCTCGTGCCGCACATGCACCGCGTGGCGCAACGCCACGCCCTCGTGCGCGGACGGCAGCAGCTTCAGGAACGCGCCGAAATCGTCGGCGTCGAACCTGCGCGTGCCCGCGAACTGCCACAATATCGGCCCCAGCTTCTCGCCCAGCTCCACGATCCCCTGCCCGACGAAGCGCGCGATCGATTCCCCCGCCTCCGCCAGCACCTTGCGCGTCACGCAATAGCGCGACGCCTTCAGCGCGAAGACGAAGCCGTCGGGGGCGGTGTCGCGCCAGCCCGCGAAGGTCGCGGGCTTGAACCCGCTGTAGAAGGTGCCGTTGACCTCGATCGCGGTGACGTGGCGGCTGGCATATTCCAGCTCGCGCCGGATCGGCCATTTCGGCGGATAGAAGGCGCCGCCGCGCCACGGTTCGTAGGTCCAGCCGCCGATGCCGACGCGGATCGCGCCTTTCCTATCCGTCATGGTCGTGGCTCCGTCGAAAACACTGCGGCTCGTGATCGTCGATCACGCCCGTCGCCTGCAACCAGGCGTGCACGATGACCGGCCCGACGAACGTGAACCCGCGCGCCTTCAACGCCGCGGACACCGCATCGCCCGGCGGCGACCGCACCATCGACCCGGTCCCGCGCCACGGCTCCCCGTCGACGAAGCCCCAGACGAACGCGGCGAAATCGGGGATCGCCAGATACGCCTGCGCATTGCGGATCGTGGCCGCGATCTTCGCGCGCGACCGCACGATCCCGGCATCGCGCATCAGCCGTTCCACGTCCGCCTCGCCCCAGCCGGCGATCCGTTCCGGCACGAATCCCTCGAACGCGGCGCGGAAGGCGTCGCGCTTGCGCAGGATCGTGATCCACGACAGCCCGGCCTGGAACCCGTCCAGCACCATCTTCTCCCACAAGGCGCGCGGATCGCGCTCCGGCACGCCCCACTCGCGGTCGTGATAGGCGCGCAGCAGCGGATCGGTCGTCGCCCAGCGGCAGCGCGCGTCGTCGTCGTTCATCCCGCCTCCCGCAGTAACAACGCGCGTTTCCGTTCCACGCCCCAGCGATAGCCCGACAGCGCGCCGTCGGTCCGTACCACGCGATGGCACGGAATCGCGACCGCATGCGCATTGGCCGCGCACGCCCCCGCCACCGCGCGCACCGCCGCGGGCGCGCCGATCCGCGCCGCGATCTCGGCATAGCCGACGGTCCTGCCCGCCGGGATGCGGCGCAACGCCTCCCACACCCGGCGCTGGAACGCGGTCCCGCGGATGTCCAGCGGCAGGTCGATGCCCATCCCCGGCGCCTCCACCAGTCCCGCGACCTGCGCGACGATCCGTTCGTACGCCCCGTCCCCGCCGATCAGCCGCGCGTCCGGGAAACGGTCCTGAAGCTCGCGCACCAGCGCGTCGGCATCGTCGCCCAGAAGGATCGCCGCGACCCCCGCCGCGCTCGACGCCACCAGCAACGCGCCCAGCGAGGTCGCGCCGACCGCGAAGCGCAATTCCTCCGCCCCGCCCCCGGCACGGTAGCGCGACGGCGCCATCCCCAGCATCGCGGGCGCGGCGTCGTAGAAGCGCGCGCTGGACCCGAACCCCGCCTCGAACAGCGCGGCGGTGACGTTCGCGCCGGCGGACAGCGCCGCCTGCACCCGCGCCGCACGGTGCGCAGCGGCATAGGCGTGCGGCGTCACCCCGGTCTGCGCCTTGAACAACCGGTGGAAATGCGCCGCGCTCAGCCCCGCCGCCGACGCCAAGTCCGCCAGCGGCACGCGCGCCTCCGCCGCCTCGATCGTCCGGCACGCCGCCTCGACCAGCGCGGCATTCTCCGCGGCGCGCGACGATCCGTCGGGATTGCAGCGGCGACACGCCCGGAATCCCGCGGCCCGCGCCTCCTCCGGCGTATCGTGGATCGCGACATTCTCCGGCCGCGCCGCCCGCGACGGGCAGGACGGGCGGCAGTAGACGCCCGTCGTGGCGACCGAATACCAGAAATGGCCGTCGGCGGCCGGATCGCGCGCCACGATCCTGGCCCAGCGCGGATCGGCCGCGGTGTCGTGTGAAGGTCGGTTCGTCATCCCTGCATCGTCGCAGCGATCGCCCACCGGCGCATCCCGCTTCCTGCGGTCGAATCGACGATTGGTCGAACGGCCGCCTGTCGGCGGCACGCTGGAGCGGGCGAAGGGATTCGAACCCTCGACCCCAACCTTGGCAAGGTTGTGCTCTACCCCTGAGCTACGCCCGCTCTGGCGCCATGGCCCGGACGGTCCGGGCGGGTGGAGGCGGCGCCACTAGCATCGGTGCGATAGGGCCGCAAGCCGTATTCGGCGCCCGTCGCGAAAGGGGCCGGTCGCCCGCCGCCGGAGCCGCGGCGCGGGCGCGGCCGGATCGCGCCGAATGTGTCATTTTGCTGCCGCGCGGGGGCGCGTTGACCGCGCCGTCGCGCTTGCCTAACCCCGCCCGCATGACCGCCCCCACCATCCTGCTCGTCGAGGACGATCCCTCGCTCCGGATGCTGACCGCGCGGGCGTTGCAGGAGAACGGCTTCCTCGTCCGCCCCGCGTCCGCCGCCCCGGAAATGTGGCTCGCGTTCGATTCGGGGCCGGTCGACCTCGTCCTGCTCGACATCATGCTGCCGGGCACCAGCGGGATCGACCTGTGCCGCGCGCTGCGCCAGCGCAGCGACGTGCCGATCATCTTCATGAGCGCGCGTGCGAGCGAGACCGACCGCGTCGTCGGGCTGGAACTGGGCGCGGACGATTACATCGCCAAGCCGTTCGGCACCCGCGAACTGGTCGCGCGCGTCCGCGCCGTGCTGCGCCGCCCGCCGCTGGACCGGACGACGGGCGCGGGCGACCAGGGGATGATGACGTTCGACGGCTGGACGATCAACCTGCCGCGCCGCGAACTGTCGTCCCCCACCGGCGGGATCGTCGACCTGACGGGGGCGGAATTCGACCTGCTGACCGTCCTGGCCGACCATGCGCAGCGCGTGATCGCGCGCGAACGGCTGATCGAACTGTCGCGCACCCGGCTGGGCGACAGTTCGGACCGCTCGATCGACGTGCTGGTCAGCCGGTTGCGACGCAAGCTGGGCGTGGCGGGCAATGCCGCGCCGATCGTGACGGTGCGCGGCGTCGGCTACATGCTGAACGCGCCGGTGGAGCGGCATTGAAGCGATTGTTTCCCCGACCCTGGCGGCGCCCCGCGATCGGGCTGCTGGGGCAGGTGCTCGCGATCCTGCTGCTGACCATCATCATCGAATTCGGCGCCAGCACGCTCCTGTACGAACGCGCCAGCCGCTACGCGGTGCAGGACGACGAGGCGAACCGGCTGGCCGAACATCTGGTCATCAGCCGCCGGCTGGTCGCCGAACGCCCGATCGCGCAGCGACCGGGAATGGCCGCGGAGCTGAGCACCGACCGCTACCTCGTCCAGTGGCGGGAGGCGATGCCGCCGCCGCCGCCGCTCGCCCCCATGCTCGACGCGATGAGGAGCCAGGTGGTGGCGTGGGAACCGTCGCTGGCGAAGACGGACCTCAGGCTGCGGCTGGTGTCGCCGGGGCGCAGTTCCGCGGTGTCGGGCGGCCTGATGCTGGACGACGGCAGCTGGCTGTACTTCCGCACGCTGGAACCCGTCGCGGACATCAACCTGGCGTTCGAGCGCGTGGCGCTGGCCATGGTGCCCGCGATCGCGCTGATGGTCCTGGGGGCGGTGGTGCTGCGCCAGCTGCTGCTGCCGCTGCGGCGGCTGGCGGCGGCGGCGGAGCGCGTCGGGCACGGCGACGCGGTGCCGCTGGACCCGGACGGGCCGGGCGAGGTGCGCCGCGTCATCGTCGCCTTCAACGCGATGCAGGAGCGCATCTCCTCGCTCATCGCGGGACGGACGCAGGCGCTGGCGGCGGTGGGCCACGACCTGCGCACCCCGCTGGCGCGGCTGCACCTGCGCACCGAATCGCTGGCCGACGCGGAAACGCGCGCGGCGATCGGCGGCGACGTGGCGGAGATGGAGGCGATGATCGCGTCCCTGCTCGCGTTCCTGGGCGGGGAGGCGGATCCGGAACGCCCGTCGCGCGTCGATCTGGCGGTGATGTGCGCCACGCTGGCGGACGATGCGCAGGATCGCGGGCGCGACGCCGACTATATCGGGCCCGACCATTGCGAATGGACCGTCCGCCGTCTGGCGTTGAAACGCGCGGTCGGCAACCTGGTCGACAACGCGCTGCATTACGGCGATCGCGTGCGGATCACGCTCGACCCCGGCGACGGACGCCTCGCCATCCGGGTGGAGGACGACGGCCCCGGCATTCCGGAGGAGAAGCTGGGCATCGTGCTGGAACCGTTCGTCCGGCTCGACCCCGCGCGCGGGCGCGACACCGTGGGCTTCGGCCTGGGCCTGCCGATCGTGCGCGAGGCGGTGACGATGGAGGGCGGCACCCTGACGCTGTCGAACCGGCCGGGGGGCGGACTGTGCGCGGAAATCCTGCTCACCGCCGTTGCGGCAACGAAATAACACAAAGCCGCCGCGTGGCGGCAAAGGGCGGACCGTACATACCCTGTCCGATTGCAGACAGGAGAATTCCGCCGTGAACGATGTCATTGGCCGCGTCGTCAGTTTCGAGAAGCAGGTCTTCCCGGCGGGACGCGCCCTGTACAACAAGCTGGCGACCGACGGGCAGTTCCCCAAGGCGCTGATGATCGGATGCTCCGATTCGCGCGTCGTGCCCGAACATATCATGCAGGCGGAGCCGGGGGACCTGTTCGTCTGCCGCAACGCGGGCAACATCGTGCCGCCCTATTCGACCGCGAACGGCGGCGTGACCTCGACGGTGGAATATGCCGTCATGGCGCTGGGCATCACCGACATCATCGTCTGCGGCCATTCCGACTGCGGCGCGATGAAGGGGCTGGCGGGCGATCCGGCGAAGCTGGAATCGATGCCCAACGTCGTCGCCTGGCTGCGCCACGGCGCCGCCGCGCGGCAGGTGGTGGACCAGAGCTACCCCGAGATGGACGACCGCTCGCGCGTCCGCGCGATCAGCCTCGAGAACGTCAGCGCCCAGCTGGCGCACCTGCGCACCCATCCGTCGGTCGCGGCCGGGCTCGTCCGCGGCGAAATCTCGCTCCACGGCTGGTTCGTGGACATCCACGAGGGCGTGATCCTCGGCCTCGACGGCGAAACCGGCCGCTTCGTGCCGATCCGGGAGGAAACGCCGATGCCGGTCGCGCATCCCGCGGCGCGGCGCCTGGCCGCCGACTTCCTGTCGGAGGCAGCCGAATAATGGAACATTCGGCGATCGCGAAGCCGGGGGTATCGATCCCCCGGCTCGAATTCTTCGGACGCGACTTCACCGCGTCCATCGTCGTGTTCCTCGTCGCCATGCCGTTGTGCATGGGGATCGCGATCGCCTCGGGCGTGCCCCCCGAAAAGGGACTCATCACCGGCATCATCGGCGGCATCGTCGTCGGCGCGCTGGCCGGATCGCCGCTACAGGTCAGCGGCCCCGCCGCGGGCCTGGCGGTCATCGTGTTCGAACTGGTGCGCGACCACGGCCTGTCCGCGCTCGGCCCGATCCTGATCCTCGCCGGCGCGATCCAGGTCGCGGCGGGCATCTTCCGCCTGGGCGGCTGGTTCAAGGCGATCAGCCCGGCGGTGGTCCACGGGATGCTCGCGGGCATCGGCGTGCTGATCGTGATCGGACAGTTCCACGTCCTGTTCGACGAACGCCCCCTGTCCAGCGGGCCGGAGAATCTCGCCGCGATGCCCGCGCGCCTGCTGGGCCTGTCGATGGACATCCAGTCCGCGGAACGCGCCTTCGCGGTCGCGCTGGCGACGATCGCGGCGATGCTGGGGTGGGAGAAATTCCGCCCGGCGGCGTTGCGGCTGGTCCCCGGCGCGCTCGTCGGCGTGCTTGCGGGCACCGCGGTGGCGATCGTGTTCGCGCTGGACGTCGCGCGCGTCGTCGTGCCCACCAACATCCTGTCCGCGGTCACTCCGCCGGACGGCACCGCCCTGTCGTTCCTGATGAACCCGTCGATCATCGCATCGGCCTTCGCCATCGCGTTCATCGCCTCGGCGGAAACGTTGCTGTCGGCGGCCGCGGTGGACAAGATGCACGACGGCGTGCGCACCGACTACAATAAGGAACTGCGCGCCCAGGGCATCGGCAACCTGCTGTGCGGCTGGGCCGGATCGCTGCCGATGACCGGCGTGATCGTCCGCTCCTCCGCCAACGTGCAGGCGGGCGCGATCACGCGCGCCTCCGCCATCATGCACGGCGCCTGGATCCTCGGGTTCGTCGCGCTGCTGCCCTTCATCCTGCGGCAGATCCCGATGGCGGCCCTGGGGGCGATCCTGGTCGTCACCGGCTGGCGGCTGGTCAGCGTGCGCCACGCGCGCCACCTGTATCGCGACTATGGCGTGATGCCGGTCACGATCTGGGCCACCACGCTCATCATGGTCGTGGCGACGGACCTGCTGACCGGCGTGCTGGTCGGCATCGCGCTGACCACGCTGGAACTGGTGCCGCACCTGCGCCGCCTGCGCCTGCGCGTCGTGGAAGCGACCGGGGACGACGGCGCGCACGACATTGCGCTGGACGGCGCGGCGACGTTCGTGTCGCTGCCCAAGCTGGTGGAGACGCTGGACCGCGTGCCCGCGGGCACGCCGGTGCGCATCGACGCCTCGCGACTCGACGCGGTGGACCACACCAGCGCGGAGATGCTGCGCGACTGGTTCCAGCGCCGTCGCGCGGCGGGGAACGACACCGAACTGACCGGCGGGCGTGGCCGTATCGCCACACTCAACGACCACTGAGTCGGGTGGAAACATTTTGACGCAATAAGGAAACATCGCTGCAACGCAGCACGAATACCTCGGGAGGGTGGCCAGTGGTCGCCCTCCCGTTTTCGTAGCGGGGGAGAGCGGCGCGGATCACAGCAGGAGGAGCCTCTGCCAACCAGGAGGTTCCCAATGAAGTTGTTTCTCACTCTCTCGACCGCTCTGTTCGGCGCCATGGCCGCCGTCCCCGCCACGGCGCAGGAAACCGACCCGCCCAAGGCCTTCACGGTTTCCGGCAGCGTCGGCATCGTGAACGACTATCGCTTCCGCGGCGTCTCGCAATCGGACGAGACGGTCGCGGTCCAGGGTGGCGTGACCGTCACGCACGAAAGCGGGGTCTATGTCGGCTTCTGGGGATCCAACCTCGCCGGCTGGGGCACGTTCGGCGGCGCCAATCTCGAAACCGATATCGTCGCGGGCGTGAAATTCCCCGTCGGCGGCGGCACGCTCGACATCGGCGGCACCTATTACTGGTATCCCGCGGGCTTCCCCGACACGAACTTCTTCGAACCCTATGCCAAGCTGTCCGGTACCGCCGGCCCGGTGAACCTGACCGCCGGCGTCGCCTACGCCCCGTCGCAGAAGGCGCTGGGGCAATGGTACGACAACGGCGCGTCGGCGGCCGCGGGCGTGTACGACAATCCCGGCGACAAGGGCGACAACCTGTACGTCTGGGGCGACGTGAGCAGCGGGATCCCGGACACGGGCCTCACCGCGAAGGCGCACGTCGGCTATTCGAAGGGCAACAAGGGCCTGGGGCCGTTCTCCACCAGCGTCGCGCCCACGGGCGAGCTCGTCGACTGGCTGGTCGGGGTGGACTATGCGATCCCGGGTACGCCGCTGACCTTCGGCGTCGCCTATGTCGATACCGACATCAGCGACCGGGACGCCGCATACCTGCAACCCGCCTTCTCCAACACGCGCAACGGCGATTCGATCGCCGACGCCAAGGTGCTGGTGTCGCTGACCGCCGCCTTCTGATCGAACGGCGCGGGGCGGGGGTTTGTATCCCCCGCCCCGTTCCCACATAAGGGCGGTCCCACGAAGGAGCAGCCCTTGGCCACGTTAGGAATGTCACCGGCGGAGAAGGAAGCGGTCCAGAGCTTCCGCGCCGAGGTCGTCGAACCGTCGATGACCAACCTCGTCATCATCGATTTCTGGGCCGAATGGTGCGGCCCGTGCAAGGCGCTGACTCCCCTGCTGGAGAAGGTTGCGGCCGATTACGCCGACAAGGGCGTCGTGCTGGCGAAGATCGACACCGACAAGAACCAGTTCATCGCCGCCCAATTCCAGATCCGCTCGATCCCGACGGTGTATGCGATGTTCCAGGGGCAGCTGGTCGCCGACCTGACCAGCGCACGGACCGAATCGGCGCTGCGCACGATGCTGGACCAGTTGCTGCGCCAATTGCCCGTGACGGGCGAGGCGCAGGCGCAGGATGCGGAGCTGGAACCGCTGATCGCGATGGCGGAGCAGGTGCTGGCGGAGGGCGACGCGGAACGCGCGCTGTCGATCTGGGACCAGCTGGCGGAGATGGCGCCCGATCATCACGCGATCCTGTCGGGCCGCATCCGCACGCTGGTCGCCGCCGGGCGGACGGACGAGGCCGAAGCCGCGATCGCCGCGCTGCCCGAAGGGGCCGCGACGCTGCCCGACGTGGAGCGCGCGCGCGCCGCGCTGGACCTCGCCAGATCCGCGCCCCCGGTCGACGACCTCGCCCCGCTGGAGGCGGCGGTGGCGGCGAACCCCGACGACCTCTCGGCGCGCTACGACCTGGCCAATGCGCGCATGGGCGCGGGCGACCGCGATGCCGCCGCCGACGGCTTCCTGTCGATCGTCGCCGCCGACCGCGACTGGGAGGACGGTCGCGCGCGCCAGCAGCTGCTGAAGCTGTTCGAGGTCGTCGGGCTGGAGGATCCGTGGGTGTCCGCGCAGCGCCGCCGCCTGTCCGCGATCCTGTTCGGATGAGCGCGGATACGACCAGCGCCACGCGGCTGTCGGTCTTCCCGCTCCCCGGCGCGCTGCTGTTCCCGGGGCTCCACCTGCCGCTCCACATCTTCGAACCGCGCTATCGCGCCATGGTGTCGGACGCATTGGCGCGCGATCGCCGCATCGCGATGATCCAGCCGCGCGGGGATGCCGGCGATACATTGTTCGACATGGGCTGCGTCGGCCGCATCGCGGAGGTCGAGGCGCTGGACGACGGGCGTTACAACATCATCCTCGAAGGGGTGTCGCTGTTCCGCGTGCTGCGCGAGCTGGAGGTGACGACGCCGTTCCGGCAGGTCGAGGCGACGTTGCTGCCCGTCGCGGCGGACGAGACGCTGGCGCTGGGCGCGCGCGCCTCGCTGGAGATGGAATCGCGCCGCTTCGCCGAGGCGCAGGGCTATGCGGTCGACTGGGACGCGGTCGGGCGGCTGGACGATACCAGCCTGGTCAACGGCATCGCGCAGATCGCGCCGTTCGACGTCGCCGCGAAACAGGCGCTGCTGGAGGCGCCCGACATCGCCGCGCGCGCCGACCTGATCGTGCAGCTGATGCAATTCTTCGGCCGACACGACGGCGAGGAGCGGGTGACGCTCCAGTGAGTATCGGGCCAGTGATCGACCCATGGCTGCTGGAACGACTGGTCTGCCCCGCGACGCGGACGCCGCTGCGGCTGGACGAGGCGGCGCGGGAACTGGTGTCGGACGAGGCGGGCCTCGCCTACCCGATCCGCGACGGCGTGCCGGTGCTGCTGATCGAGGCGGCGCGCCACCTCTGACCTTGTGTCCCCGCGAAGGCGGGGACCCAGACTGGGCTCCCGCCTTCGCGGGAGCACATATCTTCAGATCAACGCCAGTTCCGCCAGCCGCCCCACCAGCTCCGCCGGCAGTGCCGCGACGCCATCCGCATCGCCGCCGCCCAGATCGCCCGGCGCATCGGCGTCCTCCAGATAGCGCCACCCCTGATGCGCCCTTCGCGCCCGCGCCTGCACCAGCCGGACGACGGGATCGATATGGATCGCCACGCGCCCGCCCTCCGCCTCCCCGAACGACAGGATCGGTGACCGCGCCACCAGCTGGTGCTTGATGATCCAGAACAGCGATCCCTGCCCCGCCACCTCGTCATGCCGCTTGGGCAGGTAGCGCGTCGTCAGGAACACCGGCCCCGCCGCCGCGCGCGCCGCCAGCCGCTCGGTCAGCGCCTCGACGCTGGCCGCGCCGAACGCCACTTTGGTCAGGTGAAGCGCCATGGACCGCGCCATGTGGGCGCGCAGGCCCGCCCGCTCAAGGTCAGCCCGCCAGCCCCGCCGCGGTCGCAAGGCCCAGGAACGCCAGGAACCCCATCGAATCGGTCGTCATCGTGACGAAGATCGACGACGCCACCGCCGGGTCCGCGCGCATCCGTTCCAGCGCGATCGGCACCGCCACGCCCGCCAGTCCCGCGACGACGATGTTCGTCATCATCGCCGCCGCGATGACCATCCCCAGCTGCACGTTGCCGAACACCAGCGTCACGCCCACGCCGATGATCGCCGCGATCGTCGCGCCGTTCAGCAGCGCGACGCGCATCTCGCGCAGGATCGCGCGCGCGGTGTTCGATTGCGTCAACTGGTTCATCGCCATCGCGCGGACCGTGACCGCCAGCGTCTGCGTCCCCGCATTCCCGCCGACGCCCGCGACGATCGGCATCAGCGTCGCCAGCGCCACCATCCGCTGGATCGTCCCCTCGAACGCGGCGATGATCGACGAGGCGACCAGCGCGGTGAACAGGTTCGCGATCAGCCAGCGGACGCGCGCCTTGTAGCTTTCGACCACGGGTTCGTTGATGTCGCCGTCGCCCGCGCCGGACAGCAGCAGCGTATCCTCGCCCGCTTCCTCCTGGATGATGTGGACGATGTCGTCGACGGTAATCATCCCCACCAGCCGCCCGGCGGCGTCGGTGACCGCGGCGGAGATCAGCGCATATTTCTGGAAGCGCAGCGCGACTTCCTCCTGATCCATGTCGACCGGGATCAGCGTCTGTTCGCGCTTCATGACGTCGGCCACCGCGATCCGGCGCGGGGTGCGCAGGATCCACGACAGCGCGCAGGTGCCGACCGGACGGTGCGCGGGATCGACGACGAAAATTTCCCAGAAATCGGTCGCCAGTTCCTCGTCGCCGCGCAGGTAATCCAGCACGTCGCCGACCGACCAATGCTCCGGCACCGCAACCAGGTCGCGCTGCATCAGGCGACCGGCGGATTCCTCCGGATAGGACAGCGCCTCCTCGATCGCGGCGCGATCGTCCGGCTCCATCGCGCGCAGCACCTCGCGCTGGTCGTCGGCGTCCAGGTCCTCGATGATCGCGACCGCGTCGTCGGTGTCCAGCTCGCTGGCGATGTCCGCGACCTGGCGCGCGTCGAGCGCGTCGATCAGGTCCTCGCGGACGTAATCGTTCATCTCCGCGAACACGTCCGCGTCGAGCAGGTCGGCCAGCGCGGCGGCCAGGTCCTTGCGCCGGTCCTCGGGCGTCAGTTCGAACAGGTCGGCGATGTCCGCGGGGTGCAGCGGCGCGACCAGGTCGTGCGCCGCCTCCGTCTCCCCCGCCTCCACCGCGGCCAGCACCGCCTGCACGAAGGCGGGCTTCAGCCGGTCGTCGCGGTCGAGCTGGCTGTCGGCGGGGACGATATCGTCGTCGACGCCATGGGGGGCGGGGGCGAGTTCGGTGTCGGTCATGTCCGCCCTTCCTGCGCCGGCGTGCTTTGTGCGCTCTATCCCCCGCCCGCGGCATTTGCCAGCGGCGCGGCGGCTCCCTATCTGCGCCCCAGCTTCAAAAGGAACCACCGATGGCCGATACCCTCATCATGACCCTCGACGGCGGCGACGTCACGATCCGCCTGCGCCCCGACCTGGCGCCCGCGCATGTCGCCCGGCTGGTCGAACTGTCGGACGAGGGCTTCTACGACGGCGTTCCCTTCCACCGTGTCATCCCCGGCTTCATGGCGCAGGGCGGCGACGGCGGGAACCACAACGGCACCGGCGGGTCGACGAAGCCGAACCTGAAGCAGGAATTCAGCAAGGAGCCGCACGTCCGCGGCATCTGCTCGATGGCGCGCACCGCCGATCCGAACAGCGCGAATTCGCAATTCTTCATCGTGTTCGACGACGCGCGCTTCCTCGACAACCAATATACCGTGTGGGGCGAGGTGACCGACGGCATGGACCTGATCGACGCGCTGCCCAAGGGCGAGCCGCCGCGCGAGCCGGGCAAGATCGTGAAGATGCGGTCGGCCTGATCCGCTCTCCCCTCCCGCTTGCGGGAGGGGGATTGCCTCGCCTGCCTATTCCTCCCGCAGCGTCGCGATCAGCCAGTCGCGGAACATCCGCACCGGCTTGGTCTGCAACGCGCGCGGGCGGCACGCGAACCAGTAGCTGTACGGGCTGGTCACCTCGATATCGAACAGCTTCACCAGCCGCGGGTCGTTGGCGTCGACGAAGTGGCTCTCGTGCATGAACGCGATGCCCAGCCCCTGCGCCGCGGCCTCCAGCATCAGCGCGCCCGAATCGAAATGGTCGATCGCCAGCGGGTCGATGTCCGACAGCCCGGCGGCATGGCGCCACGCCACGAACGTGTCGATCATGTCGCGATGGACCAGCACGGTATGCTGCGCCAGCTGCTCGGGCCGCAGAAGAGGGTCCGCCCCCTCGATCAACCGGCGCGCGCCGATGGGATAGACGATGTTGCGGTCCAGCCGCTCGGCATGGAGCAGCGGATCGATCTCGCGCGCCAGCACGATCACCGCGTCCAGCCCCTCGCCCAGCCGCGCGATGGCATTGCCCGCGGTGTCGATGTCCAGGTGCAGTTCGGGATGCCGCGCGCGCAACTCCGCCAGCCGCGGGAACAGCCGCTGCGACGCGAACAGCGGCAGGACGCCGAGCCGCAGGCGCAGCACCTCGCCGTCCGACGTCATGGTCTCCACCGCATCGCTCAGGCTGTCGATCGCGGGCGCGATCGCGGCCAGCAACCGCTCGCCATCCGCGTTCAGCGCCATCGCCTGATGCCGCCGGTCGAACAGCGGGCGCGCCAGGAAACGCTCCAGCGTCTGGATCCGACGGCTCAGCGCGGGCGGGGACAGCGCAAGCTCCTGCGCCGCGGCCTTGATCGAGCCCAGCCGCGCGACCGCGACGAACGCCTCGATCGCGGTCAGTGGCGGCAGACGGCGCATGATCGATCCCGGCCCATTGTGCGTCGCATCATGCCGATGACGTACGGATTTGCAACGTTGAGAGCGCTACCAAATTGCATTTATTGCAATCGCGCTCGCGCTACTTCGCACTTGCACAACAAGCCGCATCGCCGCAAACAAGGGGGTGCCTTTCAGGCATCCTCTCCTAAAAACTTTCATGGGCCGGCCCTTCGTGGGACCGGCCCTTTTTTCTTGTCCCCACCCGCCCCCGCCCCCGTGCCGGGTAGCAATCGGGAACCTGCTCCCCACTTTCTGCGCTCGGTCGTACAGGACCCGGAGGAACGATGGCGGACGGTGAAGACCCAGTATCGGCGGAGCAGGCGACGCGGCTCCAGGTCGCGAACGCGCGGCCGGAGGACAGCGGCCGCGGCATCGCGCACCTGCCGCGCAGCATCATGGCGCGGCTCGGCCTGTCCGAAGGCGACGTGGTGGAGATCGTCGGGAAGAAGACGACGCCCGCGCGCGCCGTCGGCCCCTATGCCGAGGACGAAGGGCTGGAGATCATCCGCGTCGACGGCCTGCAACGCGCCAATGCCGGGGTCGGCTCGGGCGACTTCGTCGAGGTCCGTCGCGCCGAATCGAAGCCCGCCGCGCGTGTCGTGTTCGCGCCTGCGCAGCAGAATCTGCGCTTGCAGGGATCGGCCAACGCGCTGAAACGCACCTTCTTCGGCCGCCCCTTCTGCCAAGGCGACATCGTCGCCACCGCGGGGCATCAGCGGGTGCAGAACATGCCGCCGGGCATGGAACGCTACGTCAACGCCCCCGCCTATGCGTTGCAGGAAATCCGCCTGTCGGTGGTGTCCGCCAGTCCCAAGGGCATCGTCCATATCGACGAATCGACCGAGGTGGAGCTGCGCCCCGAATATGCGGAGCCGGACGCCGCGCGCCGCGCCGACGTGACCTATGACGACGTCGGCGGCATGGCCGCGACGATCGACCAGCTGCGCGAGATGGTCGAACTACCGCTGCGCTACCCCGAACTGTTCCAGCGGCTGGGCGTCGATCCGCCCAAGGGCGTGCTGCTCCACGGCCCGCCCGGCACCGGCAAGACGCGGCTGGCGCGCGCGGTCGCGAACGAATCGGACGCGCAATTCTTCCTCATCAACGGGCCGGAGATCATGGGCTCGGCCTATGGCGAGTCGGAGCAACGACTGCGGCAGGTGTTCGAGGAGGCGTCGAAGGCCGCGCCGTCGATCGTCTTCATCGACGAGATCGATTCGATCGCGCCCAAGCGCGGGCAGGTGTCGGGCGAGGCGGAGAAGCGCCTCGTCGCGCAATTGCTGACGTTGATGGACGGGTTGGAGGCGCGGGCGAACCTCGTCGTCATCGCCGCGACCAATCGGCCGGAGGCGCTGGACGAGGCGCTGCGCCGCCCCGGCCGCTTCGACCGCGAGATCATCGTCGGCGTGCCCGACGAACGCGGGCGGCGCGAGATCCTGGGCATCCACACCCGCGGCATGCCGCTTGGCGACCGCGTCGACCTGGACGAGCTGGCGCGCACGACGTTCGGCTTCGTCGGCGCGGACCTCGGCGCGCTGACGCGCGAGGCGGCGATCGAGGCGGTGCGGCGGATCATGCCGCGCCTGAACCTGGAGGATCGCACGATCCCGCCCGAGGTGCTCGATACGCTGGCGGTGACGCGCGAGGATTTCCTGGAGGCGATCAAGCGCGTGCAGCCGAGCGCGATGCGCGAGGTGATGGTGCAGGCGCCGACGACGACATGGGCCGACGTCGGCGGGCTGGACGATGCGCAGATGCGGCTGAAGGAAGGCGTCGAGCTCCCGCTGAAGGACCCCGACGCCTTCCGCCGCCTCGGCATCCGCCCGGCCAAGGGCTTCCTGCTGTACGGCCCGCCCGGCACCGGCAAGACGCTGCTGGCGAAGGCGGTCGCGCGCGAGGCGCAGGCGAACTTCATCGCGACGAAGTCGAGCGACCTGCTGAGCAAATGGTATGGCGAGAGCGAGCAGCAGATCGCCCGCCTGTTCCAGCGCGCACGACAGGTCGCGCCCTGCGTCATCTTCATCGACGAACTCGATTCGCTGGTGCCCGCACGCGGCAGCGGCGCGGGGGAGCCGCAGGTGACCGAGCGGGTGGTGAACACGATCCTGGCGGAGATGGACGGGCTGGAGGAATTGCAGTCGGTCGTCGTCATCGGCGCGACCAACCGCCCGAACCTGGTCGAGCCCGCGCTGCTGCGTCCGGGGCGGTTCGACGAATTGATCTACGTCGGCCTGCCGTCGCAAAAGGGACGCCGCCGCATCCTGTCGATCCAGACGCAGAAGATGCCGCTGGCCGCGGACGTCGACCTCGACACGGTGGCGGCGCGCACCGACCGCTTCACCGGCGCGGATCTGGAGGACGTTGTCCGCCGCGCGGGCCTGATCGCGCTGCGCTCCGGCCTCGACGCGCGCGAGGTGACGCAGGCGCATTTCGACGCCGCGCTGACCGAAAGCCGCGCCAGCGTGACGCCGGAGGTGGAACACGAATACGAACAGATGGCCGCGCGCCTGAAGCAGGATGCGAACGCGATCCAGCCGATCGGCTTCATCTCGCCCGGCCAGCTTACGCCGCGAGGGGCGAAGGGGGCGCACTGATCTCAAAAGCCCCTCCCCTTCAGGGGAGGGGTTGGGGTGGGGGAGTCACGGGCGACAGTCTCGGTGAGACACCTGGCCCCCCCCCCCCCCCCCCC
>NZ_LMQP01000001.1:482093-484134 GCF_001425405.1 Sphingomonas sp. Leaf412
CCCCCAGCCCCTCCCCTGAAGGGGAGGGGAGAAGAAGAGTTACCTCCCCCGCCCCCGCGCCTCCGCCAGCGCCAACAGCATCTGCCCCGCCAGCGCCCCGCCCGCCGACCCCGCCGCGATCGTGTCGCGTTGCGCCGCCGCCACCCGCGCCAGCGCGGCGCGCAGCGACCGCGCATCCCAGCGCCGCAGCGCCGCGGACGTCGCGCCCTCCTCCTTCCAGAACACGCGCGCGCGCTTCATCACCTGTTCGACGCCCTCGCCCGCATCCACCCCCGCGCGCATGTCCGCCAGCTGCACCAGCCGCCGCTCCAGCGCACGCAGCACCGGGATCGGCGAGGCGTCGGGCCCCTGCATCCGGCGCAGCGCCAGCGACACCGCCGCCGCGTCGCCCCCGACCACCGCGGTCACGATCTCGCCCGCCTCACCCTCCGCCAGCACCGCGCCGATCGCGGACAGCGCCTCCTCGTCCGCCTCCGCCGGGCGGTCGGGCGCGGCGTCCATGTACAGCGCCAGCTTCTCGACCTCGCGCGCCATCACCGCGCGATTCCCTTCCGCCGCGCGCACGATCCGCTGCGCCACCGCGGGTGCGATGCGCAGCCCCGCCTCGCGGGCCAGGTCGGTCGCCACTCCCGCCAGGTTGCGGTCGTCCGGCTGGTAGCAGGCGAAGGCCAGCGCGCGGTCCGATTCGATCGCCGCCTTCACCAGCTTCCCCGACGCCTTGACGCCGGGCGCGACCACCACCGCGGGATTGCCCGCGCGGTCCGCCGCCAGCAGCGCCTCGACCGCCGGGAACACGTCCTCCCCCGCGCCCGTCACGCGGATCGATCGCGCGCCGCCGAACAGCGACATCGACGCCGCCTCGTCCGCCAGCCGCGCGGGATCGCCGCGCAGGACGCCGGGTTCCAGGTCGACGCGCTCCGCCTCCGCCCCCATCGCCGCCGCCAGCCGCGCGGCCAGCGCCAGCGCCGTGGATTCGTCGGGACCGTGGAGCAGGTACAGCCTGATATCCGCGGGCGGGCGATCGAGCGCAGCCTTCAGCCGCGCCTCGGTCGCCTTCATCGCGTGCCCGCCGCCTTCGCCTCGCGCCGCGCATGGACCGCGACGCGCGCGACGATCTGGTCCGCGATCGTCTCGGCCAGCCGCTCCAGCGCGGTATTCTCCGCCGCGATCGTGGCATATTCGGATCCGACCACGTCGATCCCGGCGTCGGACCCCGCGGTCGCGTCCAGCACCACCGCGCCGCCCTGCGCCTCCACCAGCTGGTAGCGCGCGCGCAGCGTCCGCCGTTCGCGCGCGACCGAATCGTCGCTGCGGCTGCCGAGGCCCGCGATCTGGTCGTCCAGCCGGATATCCAGCCGGTAGCGCGCCGGTCCGCTTCCCAGCGCGCCGATGCGATCGCGCAGCGCGTTGGTGACCAGCCACCCCGCGCGTCCCTCGATCGGCGCGATGTCGATCCCCGCCAGCGCCTGCGCCACCGCGCCCTGCCGCCCGCCGGAATAGACCGGCTGGAGCCCGCACGCGGTCAGCAGCAACGGCACGAGAATCGCGAGCCGCGTCATGCGACGATGTTCACGAGGCGATCGGGAACGACGATCACCTTCTTCGGGGTCGCGCCGTCGAGCTGCTTCTGCACCTTCTCCGACGCCAGCGCCGCGGCCTCGATCGCGTCCTTCGGCAGGCCCTTCGCCAGCACCAGCGTATCGCGCAGCTTGCCGTTGACCTGCACCGCCACGGTCACCTCATCCTCGACCAGCAGCGCGGGATCGACCTCGGGCCAGGCCGCGTCGGCGACCAGCCCGTCGTGCCCGCGCGCCGCCCACGCCTCCTCCGCCAGATGCGGCGCCATCGGCGATACCAGCCGGATCATCGCCTCCACCGCGGCGTCGCGCGATGCGGATGGCGGCGCCTTCTCCACCGCGCTGGTCAGCTCGTACAGCTTGGCCACCGCCTTGTTGAACGACAGTGCCTCCAGGTCGGTCGCGATCCCCGCGATCGTGCGGTGCACCTTGCGGTCCAGCGCCGCGTCCGTTCCTCCCCGAGC
>NZ_LMQP01000001.1:484220-484285 GCF_001425405.1 Sphingomonas sp. Leaf412
TTGCTCGGGGAGGATCGTCGACCAGCCGCCACAGCCGCTGCACGAAGCGCCACGCGCCCTCGATC
>NZ_LMQP01000001.1:484406-500986 GCF_001425405.1 Sphingomonas sp. Leaf412
CCGTTCTCCGACCATTCCAGGTCGCGCTCGGGCGGCGAATCGGACAGCATGAACCACCGCACCGCATCCGCGCCGTATTGATCGACGATCTCGGTCGGATCGACGGTGTTCTTCTTCGACTTCGACATCTTCTCGATGCGGCCGACCGTCACAGGGAGGTTCGTAGCGCGTTCGAACCGAGTACCCTCGCCAACGTCAATATCCTCGGGCGACAGCCACCGGCCGTCCGCCGCCTTGTACGTCTCGTGCGTCACCATCCCCTGCGTGAACAGGCCGGTGAACGGTTCCGCGACGTCCAGCATGCCGACGTGCCGCAACGCGCGGGTCCAGAAGCGGGCGTACAGAAGGTGCAGGATCGCATGTTCGACCCCGCCGATATATTGCCCGACCGGCAGCCACGATTCCGCCACCGCGCGATCGAACGGCCGGTCCTTCGGCTGGCTGGCGAAGCGGATGAAATACCAGCTGGAATCCGCGAACGTATCCAGCGTGTCGGTATCGCGCAGCGCGGCGCCGCCACACGACGGGCAGGCGACGTGCTTCCACGTCGGATGACGGTCCAGCGGATTGCCCGGCACGTCGAACGACACGTCCTCCGGCAGCACGACGGGCAATTGGTCCGCGGGCACCGGCACTTCGCCGCAGGCGGCGCAATGGACGATCGGGATCGGCGTGCCCCAGTAGCGCTGCCGGCTGACGCCCCAGTCGCGCAGGCGATAGACGGTCGATCCGCGGCCCCATCCGTCCGCCTCCGCCCGCTGGATCACCGCGCGCTTCGCATCCTCGACGTCCATGCCGTCCAGGAAGTGGGAATTCACCAGCGTCCCCGGCCCGGTATACGCCGCGTCCCCGTCGAAATCGGGCGCGTCCCTGTCGCCGTCGGACACGACGCGCCGGATCGGCAGCTTGTACTTCGTCGCGAAATCGAAATCGCGCTGGTCGTGCGCGGGCACGCCGAACACCGCGCCGGTGCCGTAATCCATCAGGACGAAGTTCGCGATATAGACGGGCAACTCGCCCGCCCCGAACGGATGCGCCGCGCGCAGGCCGGTGTCGTAGCCCAGCTTCTCCTGCGTCTCGATCTCCGCCGCGGTGGTCCCGCCCTGCTTGCACCGCGCGACGAACGCCGCGACCGCGGGATCGTCCATCAGCGCCTGCGCGATGGGGTGATCCGCGGCGACGGCGACGAAGCTGGCGCCGAAGATGGTATCGGGCCGGGTGGTGAAGACCTCGACCTCGCCCCCCCGGTCGAGCGCGAACCGGAACGTCAGGCCCTGGCTCTTCCCGATCCAGTTCTCCTGCATCAACCGGACCTTGTCGGGCCAGCCGGACAGGTCGCCCAGCCCTTCGACCAGCTCGTCCGCGAATTGCGTGATGCGCAGGAACCACTGGTTCAGCTTGCGCTTCTCCACCGGCGCGCCCGATCGCCAGCCGCGGCCGTCGATCACCTGTTCGTTGGCCAGCACGGTCATGTCGACCGGGTCCCAGTTGACCGCGCTTTCCTTGCGATAGACGAGGCCGGCCTTGTAGAATTCCAGGAACAGCGCCTGTTCGTGCCCGTAATAACCGGGCTCGCACGTCGCCAGTTCGCGCGTCCAGTCCAGCGCGAAGCCCAGCCGCTTCAGCTGCGCCTTCATCGTCGCGATATTCTGCTTCGTCCATCCGCCCGGATGCACGCCCTTTTCCATCGCGGCGTTTTCCGCGGGCATGCCGAACGCGTCCCACCCCATCGGGTGCAGCACCTCGAACCCGCGCATCCGGCGATAGCGCGCCAGGACGTCGCCCATCGTATAGTTGCGCACGTGCCCCATGTGGATCTTCCCCGACGGATAGGGGAACATCTCCAGCACGTACGTCTTGGGCTTCGCGCTATGGTCGTCCGCGGCGAAGGTGGCGCGGTCGTCCCAGACCTTCTGCCAGTGCTCGTCCGCCTTCAGCGCGTTGAAGCGGGTCGTCATCCGGGCCGGTCGCTCAACCGGTCACGGCGCCGCGGCGCAGGTCGCGCGCACGGGTCAGGATGATATCCTCCAGCTTCTGCGTCGTCGCCGCCTCCACCGGCGCGGACACCCACTGCCCGCCGCGGTTGATCTCGCGCAATGCCGCGACGCGCACCGCGTCGGCGCGCAGGTCCTGGTCCAGGATCGACACCGTCACCTTCATCCGCTCGCCCGGCACCTGCGGGTTGACGTACCAGTCGGTGACGATGACGCCGCCGTTGGAATCGGTCTGGAGCAGCGGCATGAAGCTGACCGTGTCGAGGCTCGCGCGCCACAGATAGCTGTTGACGCCGATCGTCGTTACCCGCGACGCGGCCAGATCGCCCTTGGGCCGGTTGCCGCCGCCACCGCAGGCGGCAAGGGCGAGCGCGGCGCTGACGGCGACCGCGAGGGACAGGCGGCGGGGCAGCAGTCGGGGCATGGGGGCGGAAATCCTCGATCGAAAAGCCTCCCGGCCCTACAATCCCGGCCGGTATGCCGCAAGCGCCGCCGCAGGCTGTGGACATGGCGCAACACCGGCGCCCAAAAGCGTCGTCGCGGCAATGGACTCGCAACCGAATCGTGTTAGGGCCGCTATGGGACCGGTCACACATGACCGGGTTTGAGGGGATGTGAGTCGTGACCGTGGGTCGCACCATCATGGGCTGCGTGATCGCCGGGGGCCTTGCCGCCGCCGCGATGATGGCCGTGCCCGCGATCGGCGCCCCCGATTCGGGGCAGCGCATGGCCAAGCGCGCGCCCCTGTCGCGCGTCGCCGGATCGTTCACCCCCTCCGCCGCGGATCCGAAACTGGCCGCCCTGCTGGCGCGCGGCGGCCTGGGCACCGGCAGCTTCCGCTTCACCCCGTCGGAGGTCCGCACCGGCCGCTCCGTCACCGTCGCGGTGCGCGCGCGGACCAACAACGATCCGTCCACGCGCACCGCCGCGATGGCCCCGACCGTCGGCGTCGCGCCGATCGCGTACAATCTGGGCGTCGCCGTGGGCTGGAAGCGGTTCGCGGTCAGCGGCGACATCGCGAAGGTCGACCTGGCGGGCCTGCCCGGCAGCCGCGAGGCCGCGGACGTGGCGCTCAGCTATTCGGGCACGAAGTTCACCGGCCGCGTCGCCGCCTCCGCCGATCGCGCGCTGGCGGGCACGCCGCGCGCGATGGCCGAACCCGAAAGCTACGCGCTGGACGTCGGCGGCAGCTACTCGCTGACCCGCAACCTCGATCTGACCGCGGGCATGCGGCTGAAGAGCGAGCGCGAGCGCCTGACCCGCCTCGACGACGACCGCCGCGACAGCCAGGCGGTATACGTGGGCACCGCGTTCCGCTTCTGACGCGACGCGCGCGGATCGATCGCGCCCGCGGCGGCTATTCGTCGATCCCCCAGTTCAAGCCCCGCGACACCATCGGGTCCGCCACCGCCATCATCAGATAGGCGGCAAACTGCTTGCCGCGCTGCCACCAGCCCGTGGCCTCGCGATACCCCTCGCGCGTCACCTCGGTCGATTGCGCGATCTCGGCATCGATATAGCCGCGGACATGGTCGGCGAAGGCCCGGTCCTCGATCCGCAGCATCAGCTCCAGGTTCACGAACAGGCTGCGCATGTCGAAATTGGCGCTGCCGATCCACGTCGCGTCGTCGACGACGTACAATTTGGTGTGCAGCTTCGTCGGCTGATATTCGAACAGCCGGATGCCGCGCCGCAGGAGGCCCGCGTAGGTGAAGCGCGCCGCCGCGATCGTGGCATTGTTGTCGGATTTCGCCGCGGTGACGACGCGCACGGCGGCGCGTTCGTGCCGCCCGCGCCCGCGCCCCGCCCGCTCGATCCGCCGCAGCAGCATCGGACTGGGCATGAAATAGGCCGCGATCAGGTCGATCCGGCGCGCATGGCGCATGTCGCGCTTGATCGCCTTCGCCCACGGCGACAGCCGCCGCGTCGGCCCGCCGATCGCCCAGCGCAGCCGCCCGTGCCGCTCGCTCCATTTCGCCAGCGCCTTGTTCAGCCGCCGGATCCGGCCGCCGTCGTGGATGCCCGCCTCCAGCGCGTCGAAATAGCCCGCCATCCGCGACGCCGCCGATCCCTCGACCAGCAGGCCCAGGTCGCGCCACGCCTGCTGCGCCGGCGTGCCGAAATAATCGTCCTCGATGTTGAATCCGCCGACGATGATCCGCGCATCGGGCGTATCCGCATCGGCGAGCGCCAGTTTCTGGTGGTTCCTCAACAGGTAGCGCCGCCCGAACCGCGGCGAGAAACGGCAGACCGAGATGCCCGCGCTTTCCAGCGGGCGGAAGAAGGCGGCGTCCGCCCCGTCGCTGCCGAACCCGTCGACGATCAGCGCGACGCGCACGCCCCGCCCCGCCGCCGCGATCAGGGCGGCGTTGACGCGGCGCCCGGCGTGGTCGTCGGCGTAGATGTAGAAGATCATCCGCAACGTCGCGCGCGCGCCGTCGATCAGCGCGATGACCGCGTCCAGCCGCCGCGGCCCGGTATCCAGCAGCGTCAGCCGGTTGCCGTCGACGGTAAAGGCCGGCTGGTCCGCGGGTTCGTCCATCGCGGACCGATGCCCCTGCCCGCGCACCCGCGCAAGCGCGCTTTTCTTGACTTGGGCGGTCGCGGGGCGTACAGGCACAGGTTCTTCCGTTAGCTCTGATCCAAAGGAGTGCGTCGATGGCGCGCGTCACCGTCGAGGATTGCGTCGACAAGATCCCGAACCGTTTCGACCTGGTCCTGCTCGCCGCGCAGCGCGCGCGTCAGGTGTCGGGCGGCGCGGAACTGACCATCGACCGCGATCGCGACAAGAACCCGGTCGTCGCGCTGCGCGAGATCGCGGAGCAGACCGTGCGTCCGAAGGACCTGAAGGAGGCCGCGGTGTCCAGCCTCCAGCGCGTCCAGATCGACGACGAGGAAGAGGCCGATGCGGTCGGCAGCCTGGCGGCATCGGCGGAGGCACTGCGCCTCACCGCCGTCGCCCCGCCGCGCAACCAGAATCTGGGCGCCGACTACGACGGCTGATCCCGGGGTTTGTGTGATGTGACGACGGCCGGCTGTCCGATGGGACGGCCGGCCGTCGTCGTTTGTCCGCCGTCGTTGCGAGCGTAGCGAAGCAATCCAGTGCCACGCGCGGCACCCTGGATTGCTTCGCTGCGCTCGCAATGACGACGGCACTTTACCCCCTGCCGCCCCGCACCGCCCTCCGTTCGTGCTGAGCGAAGTCGAAGCATCGGCGCCGCCGCATGGCCTTCGACGTCGTTCAGGCCGAACGGAGGTGCGGGCCCGTTCGTGCTGAGGAGGCATTGAGCGAAGTCGAAATGCCGTCGCGAAGCACAAGCGCCATGCCCTCGATCGAGGAAATATGGTTCACGCGGAGGCGCGGAGACGCGAAGGTGTCGCGCCTGAGATGGTCGTCGCGCCTCGGCGAGAATTCGGTTTCCGCGGTGCGCCGGAAGCGAGGGACCTGCGGCCGTCCCCGACCTTCCCCCCGGCGCACCATCTCCGCGCCTCCGCGCCTCCGCGTGAACCCGACCACCCCCGAACGAGCGCCCACCGCCCCCGCACCGCCCTCCGTTCGTGCTGAGCGAAGTCGAAGCATCTGGGCCGCCGCATGGCCTTCGACGTCGTTCAGGCCGAACGGAGGTGCGGGGATCAGACCGGCCCCCGTTCGTGCTGATGAGGCATTGAGCGAAGTCGAAATGCCGTCTCGAAGCACAGTTGCCCTCGATCGAGCAGATATGGTTCACGCGAAGGCGCGGAGACGCGAAGGTGTCGCGCCTGAGATGGTCGTCGCGCCTCGGCGAGAATTCCGTTTCCACGGTACGCCGGAAGCGAGTGGCCCGCGGCCGCCCCCGACCTTCCCCCCGGCGCACCATCTCCGCGCCTCCGCGCCTCCGCGTGAACCCGAATCCCCCCCCGGAACGAGCGCCCACCGCCCCCGCACCGCCCTCCGTTCCTGCTGAGCGAAGTCGAAGCATCCGCGCCGCCGCATGGCCTTCGACGTCGCTCAGGCCGAACGGACGGGGGGCGTCAGACCAGTCCCCGTTCGTGCCGAGGAGGCATTGAGCGAAGCCGAAATGCCGTCTCGAAGCACAGGCTCGCCGCACGCCCTTCTAGAACGAACGAAGGTCGGCGCAGACTACCCCCCGAACGACCGCGACCCGCCGCCCCAGCCGCCGCTGGAGCGCGCCGCCACGCGCCCGCCGAAGCCGCCGCGCGACACCACCGAGCTGCGCGTCTGGATCCGCTGCGTCGTCACCGGCGCGGTCACCGCGCGCGACCCGACCTGGTATCCGTGCGCCCGCCCGCCATAGCCGCCGTTGAACAGCCACGCGCCGCCGGGGGTGAAATACGTCCCGTCGCGCCGGTTGCGGTACAGCGGCTGGTAGCGATAGCCCGGCCCGTCCAGCATCCGCCCGATCATGAACCCGGTCAGCAGCGGCACGAAGAAGCTCTGCCCCCCGCTTCCGCTGCGTTGCAGGCACGTCGCGTCGCCGAACTGGTCCTCGCACAGGTCCTTCGATTCGAACCGCGGCGCGGCGCCGTCGTCGGCTTTCGCCGCCGCGGTCGCGGCCTCGTCGCACGTCACCGCCGCGAAATCGCCGCTCGCCTTGCATTCCGCGGGGGTGGCGAAGGCGGCGACCTCGGTCGGGGCGCCGTAGCGCTGCTGCGAGACTTGCTCGTTCGACGGCTGCGGTTCGCATGCCGACAACATCGCCATCGCGCCGACCGCGGTCAGCGCCGGGGCCGCGGATCGCTTGCGGCGGGGAGGGAAGGCGTCGGCCATGTCAGTAGGTCATGCTGGCGGCGTTGAGCAGGCCGACCGCGATCGACGTCGCCCCGACGTACAGGCCCGTGGCCGCATTCCCGCCCTCGATCCGGGCCACCAGGTCGCGGACGACGAAGGCGCGGATCACGAACGACGCGACCACCTGCACCACGCCCGCCAGGACGCCCCAGGCGACGAACTCCACCGGGTCGGCGGTCACGCTCAACGCCGATGCCAGCGGCAGCGCGAAGCCGATGATCGCGCCCCCCAATGCGGCGGCCGCTGCGGTGTTGCCCGCGGCCAGCAACGCGCGCTCGTCATACGGCGTCGACCATTGGTACACGCGCTTGAACACCGCCAGCAGGATGCAGGCGAGGCCGAAGGCGACGACGAAATGCCCCGCGCCGTACAGGAACACGCTCGAATCGAATTGCATTCCCATCCCCTCAGGCGCTGAATTCGGCGGGCAGCAGCGGCAATCCCACCATGATTTCGTGCGTCAGGTCGCCGCGCTCCGGCTGCATCGCGATCGCCAGCAGCAGCTCCTGTCCGGCAACGACCCCGCCCTCGGCCACATCGCGGGCATACAACATGCACGCCTGCTTCACATGCTTCACCGGCGCGGCGTCGCGCTCCCAATACACCGCTTCCCACAATTGCACCGGCGGCTGCTCGCGATCGTCGCCGGGATACCAGAACCGGCGATAGGGCGGCAGCCCGGCCTCTTCCCAGTCGGGCTTGCGCAGCCGGTCGGCGAAGGCGGTGTCCCACGGCCCGGCGGGGTAGGTCGAGGTCCACGGCCGGAACAAGGTGAAATCGTCCGCGTCCGATCCGTCCGCCTTCTGGCTGACCGCTTGCAACATCAGTTCGTCGTCGGTGTAGAAACGGTGGACGTAGCCGCCCTCGTCCAGCTTGATGATTCCCTGCGCGCTGATCTCCAGCGTGTCGCGGTCCAGCGTGAACGCCGCGCCGGGCAGCCGCCGCCACGCCAGCGGGTCGACGCGGACCTGCCGCCCGATCGTGATGTCGCGCACCACCGCCACCGATGGGGAGGCGGCGTCGCTGCCGTTGCCGAAGAGCCTGTTCCAGATCATGCCGATATCCGTCCGCGCGCGATGTAGAACAGCCGGTCGCCCGACGCCACCGTCGCGGCGGGATCGAACACCGGGGATGCGCCGCCCGCCGCGCAGGTCGCGACCAGCACCGCACCCGCCGCGCGCAACCGCGCCGCCGCCGCGTCGAACGTCTCCACCGTGCGCGCGGTCGTCGCATACAGCGTCGCGCCCTCGTCGGTATGGCTCGCCAGTTGCGCGATCAGGCGGCTGGCCCCCGGATCGTTCAGCGCCTTCACCACCAGCTCGGCGGCGGGGGTGACGACCACCTCCACCTGCGGGCAATGCACCGACAGCAATCGTGCGGCATAGCGGTCGCGCAGGAAGCAGACGACGTGCCCCGCCGCATTGGCCGCCGTCACCGCCAGCGTCGCGGCCAGCGTCTCCGCATCGCTGGGCGCGTAGACCACCACGCGCGCCGCCCGGTCGATCCCGGCGCGCGCCAGGTCGTCCGCGGACGTCAGCGCGCCGGCGTGGACGAAGCGGTGCGTCGTCGCGTCGCCGTCCAGCGGCTGCGTCGCGACCAGCACGATCTCCGCCCCCGGCGCATCCGCCAGGATCTCCGCGATCATCCGCGGCGTGCGCTCCGCATCGAAGCCGACCAGGACGGTGTGCCCGCGCATCATGCTATACCGCCCCAGCCCCATGCGCCGCCGCCGCCACCGCCCCGACAGCCCCGCAAAGACGCGCGCGATCCCCGCGGTGAACAGCGCGATCGCGCCCGGCATGACGAACAGGATCGTCACCAGCCGCCCCGCCGGCCCCTTGGGCGACAGGTCGCCATAACCCACGGTCGAGGCGGTGGTGGCGTACCAGTACAGGAACGCGGTCGGCGGCGTCAGGTCCGGCTCGCCCGCCAGCGCCAATGCGGCGTAGCTGGCCGCCATGTGCACGACCAGCAATCCGGCCAGGACGCCGGGGTGCAGGTCGCTGGCCGCGAGATAGAGCCGCCGCAAGAACAGCGCGAATGGCGATCGCCGCATCCCTTCGGACCCTTTGCTTCGCGAAACGCTGCGGGCTAAGGCGCGGGGTGTCAAGCGGGAGAGACGCCAAGTGAGCGACACCATACCCAGGGCCTGGACCGTCACCGCGCTGGCGGACGCTTTGTCCAACGGCGAGCGCGGCAGTGACATCAGCGTGGAGCGCATCCCCTCCGCCGACGCGGTGCTGCGCGTGACGATGCATGCGCACGGCGACCTGTCGGTGTTCCTGTCGGTCGCAGGCGAGCAGATCGTCGTCTCGACCTTGCTGTGGCCGGTCGACGAACAGCCCGACGCCGATGCCTTCAACCGCTTCATCCTGAAGGCGCAGAAGCTGGTGCCCTTGAGCAATTTCGCGATCACCGAGGTCGACGGGCGCGATTATTACGAACTGGTCGGCGAGCTGTCGATCGAATCGCCGCTGCGCGCGGTGGAGATCGAGCTGTCGGTGCTGGCGGAGAATGCGATCGACGCCGCGTCCGACCTGCGCGCCGAATTCGCCGCCTGATCCGGGAGCAAGAACGATGTCGATGTGGAAGCAACTCGTCACCCTGGTCCGCGGCACCGCGCACGAGGCGGGGCAGTCGGTGGTCGATGCGAAGGCGCTGACGATCCTGGACCAGCAGATCCGGGATGCGGGGACGGCGCAGGGCAAGGCCCGCGACGACCTGGCGACGCTGACCGCGCGCCGCCGCATGATCGAGAAGGAGGTCGAGGGACTGGCGGAGCAGAAGGCGCGCTACGAAACGTCCGCGCGCGCCGCGATCCAGCGCGGCGACATGGATCTGGCGCGACAGGTCGCGGAGCGATTGTCCACGATCGAGGCGGACCTGACGACCAAGAATCCGCAGATCGCGGACATGCGCGGCGCCGAGGACCGGATGCGCGGCATCATCAAGCAGAGCGACACGCGGATCGAGACGCTGCGCCGCGAGGTCGACGTCGTGCGCGCGAACGAAAGCGTGCAGAAGGCGCAGGCCGCGGTCGCCAGCAGCCAGGGCGGCGCGATGTCGCAACTGGGCTCCGCCGCCGACAGCCTGGCGCGGATGAAGGAGCGGCAGGCGATCCGCGACGAGAAGTTCCGCGCCGCCGCGGAACTGGAGGACATGCGCACCGGCGCGGACCTCGACGCGAAGCTGCGCGACGCCGGCCTGCTGGCGGGATCGTCCAGCGCCGACGACATCCTCGCCCGCCTGTCCGCCCCGCCGCAGGGCGAACCCGCGAAGCTGACCGACCAGCGGGAATAGGGGGTGCGTTCCCCGACGTCCGTTCGCCCTGAGGAGAGGCTGACGCCGGACCTGACCCGGGGCCGGTCTCGAAGGGCATGCGCGACCATGCTTCGAGACGGCATTTCGACTTCGCTCAATGCCTCCTCAGCACGAACGGACGTGGGAATAACCCCCGTTCGTCCAGAGGAGGGAATGAGCGGAGCGAAGCGGAGTCGAAGGCCCGTCTCGAAGGACATCCGCTACACGGGCCGCGCGACCTGATGCGCCGCATCCCCACCCCCGAACGCCCGGACTGGGAAGCCACCGCGCGCGACATGGGCTTCACCTTCCACCACATGGACGGCGCGCGTTATTGGGAAGAACGCGCTTATTATTCCTTCACGCTGGACGAGGTGGAGGAGGGGATCGAGGCGCCCAGCGCCGAGCTGCACCAATTCTGCCTGGCGCTGGTCGGGGAGGTCGTGGGCAGCGAGGCGCTGATGCACCGCCTCGCCATCCCCGACGACATGCGCGACGTCGTCGCCGCGTCGTGGCGCGCGACCGCGCCGTCCCTGTACGGCCGGTTCGATTTCGCCCACGACGGCACCGGTCCGGCGAAGCTGCTGGAATATAACGCCGACACGCCCACCAGCATCTACGAAACCGCGCTGTTCCAGTGGCAGTGGCTGGAGGATCGCATCGCCGACGGCACGCTGCCCGCGGGCGCGGACCAGTACAACCGGCTGCATGATGCGCTGAAGGAGCGCTTCGCCGCGCTGTTCACGCCCGGCAGCCTCGTCCATTTCGCCAGCGACGCCGACCATGTCGAGGATCGCCAGACCGTCCGCTATCTGGAGGATGTCGCGCGGCAGGCCGGGCTCGACCCTGCCTTCGTCGCGGTCGACCGGATCGGGGTCGACGGCGACGGGCGGTTCGTGGACGAGGAATCGGTCCTGATCGCCGCCTTGTTCAAACTGTATCCGTGGGAGGACATGCTGCGCGAGCCCTATGCCGCGCATATCGCATCCTCGCGGACGCTGTTCCTGGAACCGGCGTGGAAGGCGATCCTGTCGAACAAGGGCATCCTGCCGTTGTTGTGGGAACGCCATCGCGGTCACCCCAATCTCCTCCCCGCCGCCTTCGCCGACACGCCGGAGGCCGCGGCGATCACGGACAGTCGCCATGTGCGCAAGCCGTTGTTCTCGCGCGAGGGGTGGGACATCGAACTGGTCGCGGGCGGCGACAGCCTGCGCGGCCCCGCGGGCGGTTACGGCGCGGAGGGGCATATCGTGCAGGCCTATGCCCCGCTGCCCGTGTTCGACGGCAATCACGCGGTCGTGGGATCGTGGATCGTCGGCGACGAACCCGTCGCGCTGTCGGTACGCGAGGACGACGGCGCGATCACGCGCGACATGGCGCGGTACGTGCCCCACGCGATCGTCTAGCCCGGCAAATATCGTGCTCCCGCGAAGGCGGGAGCCCAGACTGGGTCATGAACGGGTTGAACGTGCCCCGCACGTTCAAGCATCGTCCGGGGGACGATGCGACCCGATCATCCTTCGCGGGGACACGAACCGCGCCGGGCGTGGGGGCGTTCCCCGTCAGAAGATGCCCAGGAACTTCTTCCGCTTCGGCGCCTCGATCTTCCCCGCCGTGCCGTCGCCCACGTCGTCGCGCGGCTTGCCGTCCGCGTCGCGCTGCGCCGCCGCCGTCCGGCCCGCCAGGATCGGACCGCATTGCGCCGCCTTGGCGTCGCCCGGATCGACGAACGCCAGCAGCGCCGCGACCGGCGTCGCCACCACCGCCAGCCCCAGCGCCGCGCCCGCGCGCGTCACCAGTTGGGGGGAGATCACGTCCAGCCCCGGCGCGGCGAAGGTGCCGCGGATACCCACCGGCGACTGGCCGCTGAACAGGCTGAACTTCTTCGAATCGGCGCGGACCGCCAGGTCGATCGTCTCGGTCGCGAAGCTGAACCCGCCGCGCCCGACGATCACGTTCTGCTTCGTGTCGATCAGGATCGGGTCCGCCGCCGCCACGCCGCGGCGCACGGTGAAGCCGACCACGCCGCAATTGATGCGGACCGGCTCCTTCAGCTTGTCCTCGAACATCTTCTGCACGAACGTGCCGAAATCCAGTTCGGACAATTGGACGTTGCGGGTCCAGAACGTGCCCGCGGGCAGGACGAACGCCATCCGCCCCTGCGCGGTGGCGAGCGAATCGTGGATCGTGTCGCCCCGCCCGGTCAGCTGCACGCGGCCGCGCACCGTCCCCGTCGTCCCCGCCTCCGCCACGCCGTATCCCGCCAGCAGTCGCCCCAGCGGCGTGGGCGCGAGCCGGATGTCGTAGCTGACCGCGCTGGGCCGCGCGCGCGTGTCGAACACCACGTCCGACGCCACGTTCCCGCGCGCCATCGCCATCGTCAGCGGCGACAGCGCCAGCCGCCCGCGATCGAGGTCCAGCGTCAGGTCGACGTCGGAAATCGGCAGGTTCTTCGACCGCACCGTCTTCACGGTCCATTTCAGGTCCGCGTCGAACAATCGCATCGTCGCCACCGGCAGTTCGGCGTCGGGGAACAATCGCTGCGGCGCCGCGCCCGTCGCGGCGGCGGCGGCGACCGCGCCCTGCGCCTCCACGATATCGGGGTTGAAGCCGATGAACGGCGCGGCATCGATGATGTCCAGCGACCGCGTCGCCATCCGCGCGTCCAGGTGGATGCGCGCGGCATTGGTGATGGTCAGCGTCCCCGCCACGTCGCTCTCGCCGAACGTGCCGCGCAGCCGGGTGAAGCGATATTCGTTCCCCGCCTTCACCATCTGTGCGGTCAGGCGATAGTCGCGCGTGTTGGGGATCGCGACGTCGATGATGCCCAGCAGCGACGACAGGTTCCTCCCCCGCGCCTTCGTCTGCAACGGCACGTTCTCGATATCGGCGATCGAGGGCAGGGTGCCCGTCACGTCGATGACGTTCCCCGCCGCGCGCACCGTGCCGACCAGCTCGTTCTTCCCCCGCGCCACCGTGGCGTCGGGGGACAGCAGCCGCGCGACGAGGGTGAAGGGCGTGTCGCGGATGCGCCCGTCGCCCGTCACGCCGACCGCGGACCCGATCCGCGCACCGGTCGACCGGATCGTGTCGATCGACAGGTCCGCCAGCAACCGCATCCGCGGGTCCAGGTACCGGACGGTCGTGCCCGTGACCGTGGCGCGGTCGATCCGCGGCAGGTCGAACGGCTTGCCCGATCCCTTGTCCTGGCTGAACGTCCAGGTGTTGCGCTCGTGCCCCGCATCCCATTCCAGCGCGACCGCACCCTTCGTCAGGTCGAGCCAGTAGAAGCGCCGCTTGCCGAACAGCAGCGATAGCGGCGCGATGCGCGAATCGATCCGCTGCGCCTGGAACAGATACGGCCGCGTCGCCCAGGCGGGGTTGGACACGGTCAGCCCCTCGGCCAGGAACTTGATCTTCAGCGGCGCGAAATACAGCTGGAAATCGCCCGCGACGCGCACCTCGCGGCCGGTCAGGCGCCCCGCAATGCTCTGGAACGGCGATTTCAGGAACCGCCCCTTGGTGACGAACAGGATCAGCCACACCGCCGCGATCGTGGCGAAGACGCCGATCGCGACATTGCGGACGAGGCGTCGGCGGCGCGACAGCGGGCGCCGGATCACGGGTTCGGGCGCGGCATTGTCCATAAGCGCGTTCAATCGCGCGAGCGACCGTTGCGGTTCCGCATCGGTTGCAATCTGCGGGCCGCCGCGCTACGGGCGCCCACTTCACAACGACGGGGTGCACGAACGGCCCGGCCATCTAGGGCTGCCGCGGCTGTTCCAGTCCCGATCGAATCGAAAGGACCAAAATGCCCAAGCTCAAGACCAAGAGCGGCGTGAAGAAGCGCTTCAAGCTCACCGCCTCCGGCCTCCTGAAGCACGGTGTCGCCGGCAAGCGCCACCGCCTCATCAGCCACAACAGCAAGTACATCCGCCAGAACCGCGGGACCAAGGTCCTGTCGAAGGCCGACACCGCCACGGTGAAGGCCTGGGCGCCGTACGGCCTGAGCTGAGAGGAACCGGATAGATGGCACGCGTCAAACGGGGTGTAACCACCCGCGCCAAGCACAAGAACATCCTGGAACAGGCCAAGGGCTACCGGGGTCGTCGCAAGAACACGATCCGCGTCGCGCGGCAGGCGGTCGAGAAGGCCGGCCAGTACGCCTATCGCGATCGCAAGGTGAAGAAGCGGATGTTCCGCGGCCTGTGGATCCAGCGCATCAACGCGGGCGTCCGGGCCGAGGGCCTGACCTATTCGCAGTTCATGCACGGCCTGAAGCTGGCGGGCGTCGAACTGGACCGGAAGGTCCTTGCCGACATCGCGATGCACGAGGGCGCGGCATTCAGCGCGATCATCGCGCAGGCGAAGGCGGCACTGCCCGCGGCCTGACCGTCTGCGGTATCGATAGGAACGGGGCGTCGGGTGGCATCACCGGCGCCCTTTTTCGTACCATCGTGGGACAGTTTCGCCATGGGCGCGTTAACATGGCGTTTTTGCTGAAAAAGTTACCGAATTCCTAATTTTCGAGGGAACAGGCGGAACCTTTCTTTGTTAAGCTGGCAGTAATGAAGTCCCGGGTCCGGGAGGGCATTGCGTAAGGCGGGGGGCCGAGGTGGCTCGTCGCAACTAGGGGTATTAACGTATGCGTACTTTGCTTGCGGCCGCCACGGTCGCCGCCCTTGCTTCGGTGTCTCCGGCCAGCGCCGCCGACCGCCTGACCAGCGCCGTGGTCACCGGCCCGACGGGCACGGTGTGGGACACCACGGTCAACGGTTTCTACACCCTGTTCCTCCAGACCCCCGGTCTGGGCGACTTCCTGAACCCGAACGACGAAGCCATCAACTTCGAGACGACCCCGGGCGGCAACGGCTTCCTGCTCGCGGGCGACGGCTTCCGTCCCGGCGAAGTGGCTGACTCGGACCCGTTCTATGACATCGTACTGTCGTTCGCGAGCGGCAACACCCTGTCGGGCCAGTACACGCCGCTGACCAACACCTTCGTTGGCGGCAGCTCGTACACGACGGGTGGCTTCACCTACTCGCTGGCGGAGTTCTCCTACCGCCGCAACCTCGGCAACTCGGTGAGCCAGTATGTCGCGGTCCCCGGTGGCGACGGCAACGACTACTCGGGCAACGTGCGTCTCGACGTCGTTGCGGCGGCGGGCGTTCCCGAGCCGGCGACCTGGGGTCTGATGATCCTGGGCTTCGGCGCGGTCGGTGGCTCGATGCGCCGCCGCAAGTCGGTCCTCGCGACCGCCTGAACCCTTCCCGGGTTCTGACGAAGGGCGTCGTCCGAAAGGATGGCGCCCTTTGTGCTGTCCGGCGCGCGGAACTTGTCAGCGCCCGCGCCGCGCCGTAGCGCTGGCGGCGACCACCACCGGACCATGCGCACAATGACCGATATCGACCACCTGCGTACCCACCTGCTCGCCGCGACCGAGGCCGCCGCCTCGCTCGACGCGCTGGAGGTCGTGCGCGTCGAGGCGCTGGGCAAGCAGGGGCGCGTGACGCACTTGCTCAAGACGCTGGGGGCGATGACGCCCGACGAGCGGCTGGCGAACGGCCCCGCGATCCACGCCCTGCGCGAAGCGGTCACCGCCGCGGTCACCGCGCGCAAGGCGCATCTGGAGCAGGTCGCGCTCGACGCGCAGCTCGCCAGCGAGGCGCTGGACATGACCCTCCCCGTCGACGCGCCCCCCCGCGGCACGATCCATCCGGTCAGCCAGGTGATGGACGAGATGGCGGAGATCTTCGCCGACCTGGGCTTCGCGGTCGCGACGGGGCCGGAGATCGAGGACGACTGGCACAATTTCAGCGCGCTCAACATTCCCGAGACGCACCCCGCGCGCGCGATGCAGGACACGTTCTATCTTGCGGGCGATCACGAGCCCCCGATGGTCCTGCGCACGCATACCTCGCCGGTGCAGATCCGCACCATGATGACGCAGGAACCCCCGATCCGCATCATCGCGCCGGGCCGCGTGTATCGTTCCGACTGGGACGCGACGCACACGCCGATGTTCCACCAGATCGAGGGGCTGGTGATCGATCGCGGCATCACGATGGGCCATCTGAAATGGACGCTGGAAACGTTCCTGAAGGCGTATTTCGAGCGTGACGACATCGTCCTGCGGCTGCGCCCCAGCTATTTCCCCTTCACCGAACCCTCGGCGGAGGTCGACGTCGGCTGGACGACGGTCGACGGCAAGCGCCGGCTGGGCGGGGACGAGGGCTGGATGGAATTGCTGGGCAGCGGGATGGTCCATCCGAAGGTCATCGCGGCGTGCGGGCTCGATCCCGACGAATGGCAGGGGTTCGCCTTCGGCGTCGGCGTCGACCGGCTCGCGATGCTGAAATACGGCATGGACGACCTGCGCCCGTTTTTCGAAGGCGATGTCCGCTGGCTCCGGCACTACGGCTTCTCCGCACTGGACGTGCCGACGCTGTCGGGCGGCGTCGGGGTCCAGTGAATCGTCATCCCAGCGAACGCTGGGG
>NZ_LMQP01000001.1:501056-503581 GCF_001425405.1 Sphingomonas sp. Leaf412
CTCTCCTGGCTCCACGACCACCTCGACACCGACGCGTCCGCCGACGCGATCGTCGACGCGCTGACCCGCGTCGGGCTGGAGGTGGAGGGGGTCGAGAATCCCGCGGCGAAGCTGGACGGCTTCCGCGTCGCGCGCGTCCTGACGGCGGAACCGCATCCGCAGGCGGACAAGCTGCAATTGCTGTCGGTCGATGCCGGGGACGGCCCGATGCAGGTCGTGTGCGGCGCGCCCAATGCGCGCGCGGGGCTGGTCGGCGTGTTCGGCCTGCCCGGCGCGACCGTCCCCGCCAACGGCATGGTCCTGCGCGTCGCCGCGATCCGCGGGGTCGAATCGAACGGCATGATGTGCTCGACCCGCGAGCTGGAACTGGGCGACGAGCATGACGGCATCATCGAACTGCCCGCCGATGCGCCGGTCGGCACCGCGTTCGCAGATTACGCCGGGCTGACCGATGCGGTCATCGACGTATCGGTCACCCCGAACCGCCCCGATTGCATGGGCGTACGCGGCATCGCGCGCGATCTCGCCGCCTTCGGGCTGGGCACGCTGAAGCCGCTGGCGGCCGAACCCGTCACGGGCGAGGGCGCGGGCCCCGACGTGCGCACCGACGATCCCGCCGGCTGCCCCGCCTTCTACGCGCAGGGCGTGTCGGGCGTCCGCAACGGCGCCGCGCCCGAATGGATGGCGAAGCGGCTGCGCGCGATCGGGCAGAAGCTGATCAGCGCGCTGGTCGACATCACCAATTACGTCTCGGTCGACCTCGGCCGTCCCCTCCACGTCTACGACCGCGCGAAACTGTCGGGCGCCCTCGTCGCGCGAAAGGCGCGTGACGGCGAGCAGGTGCTGGCGCTCAACGGCCGTACCTATGCGCTGACCGACGCCATGACCGTCATCGCCGACGACGCGGCGGTGCACGACATCGGCGGCATCATGGGCGGCGAGGAATCGGGCGTGTCCGACGCGACCACCGACGTCGTCATCGAATGCGCGTATTTCGATCCCGAGGGCATCGCGCGCACCGGGCAGAAGCTGCAACTCGCCAGCGACGCGCGCACGCGGTTCGAACGCGGCGTCGACCCCGCCTTCCTCGACGCGGGCCTCGCGATCGCGACGCGGCTGGTCCTCGACGCGTGCGGCGGCACCGCGACCGGCGTCACGCGCAGCGGCACGCCCCCGCTGGCGACGCGCAGCTACGCCTATGACGTGGCGAAGGCGGAGACGCTGGGCGGCCTCGCCATCCCCGCGGACCGCCAGCGCGCGATCCTCGAATCGCTCGGCTTCGCCGTGGGCGACGACTGGCATGTGACCCCCCCGACCTGGCGCCCCGATATCGACGGCACCGCCGACCTGGTCGAGGAAGTGATCCGGATCGAAGGCCTGGACAAGGTCGCGCCGGTGCCGCTGCCCCGCACCCCCGGCGTCGCGCGCCCGACCGCGACCCCGCTCCAGAAGCTGGAACGCCGCGCCCGCCGCGCCGCCGCGGCGCGCGGGCTGGACGAGGCGGTGACGTGGAGCTTCATTCCGCAGGCGCAGGCCGAGCTGGTCGGCGGGGCCGCCTGGACCGTCGCGAACCCGATCAGCGAGGAGCTGAAGGTCATGCGCCCCTCGCTCCTCCCCGGGCTGCTGTCCGCCGCGGCGCGCAACCTGCGCCAGGGCGCGGACGGCGTCCGGCTGTTCGAACTGGGTCGCCGCTATCTGGCCGACGGCGAGCGCGTGACGCTGGGCGTCGTGCTGGCGGGCGACCGCACCGCGCGCGGCTGGCGCGACGGGAAGGCCACGGGCTTCGACGCCTATGACGCCAAGGCGGAGGCGGTGGCGCTGCTGGCCGCCGCGGGCGCGCCGGTCGACAATCTGTCGGTGATGGGGGAGGCGGGCGCCGCCTTCCACCCCGGCCGCTCGGGCACGCTTAGGCTGGGGCCGAAGGCGGTGCTGGCCGCGTTCGGCGCGCTGCATCCCGGCATGGCGAAGGCGTTCGACCTGCCCGCGGGCGTCGCCGCGGTCGAACTGTATCTAGACGCGATCCCAGCCCGGCGCGGCAAGGACGGCTTCGCGCGCAGCCCCTACGCCCCGCCCGCGCTCCAGCCCGTCCGCCGCGACTTCGCCTTCGTCATGCCCTCTGCCGTGACCGCCGAGACGCTGATCCGCGCGGTGAAGGGCGCGGACAAGGCCGCGATCGTGCGCGCACGCGTGTTCGACGTGTTCACCGGCACCGGGGTCGAGCCGGGCCACAAGTCCGTGGCGCTGGAGGTGATCCTCCAGCCCGGCGAGAAGAGCTTCACCGAGGCCGACTTGAAGGGCATCGCCGACAAGGTCGTCGCCGCCGCCGCGAAGCAGGGCGCGGTGCTGCGGGGCTGAGCCGCCCTACCTCCGTTCGCCCTGAGCGTAGTCGAAGGGCATGTGCATAGGCTTCGACGACGCTCAGCCCGAACGGAGGTTGGGAGGGGCGCGGCCGGCAGTACCAGTTTTCCCGCGAAAGCGGGAATCCAGGGCGACGCAGAACGACGACCATGACCCCGCCCCCCCCC
>NZ_LMQP01000001.1:503640-518540 GCF_001425405.1 Sphingomonas sp. Leaf412
CGACACGCTCGGCGCCACCGGCGGCGTGCCCGACCGCGCCACCGCCACCGCCCGGTCGTACCAGTCCGACAGGTCCCGCTTCATCGCCACCAGCGCCTCGGGGTTCAGGTATGTCATGTGCCCCGCGGGGTAATAGGTGAAGCGCAGGTTCGGCCGCTGCGCCGGCTCCAGCATCATGTGCGCCAGGTCGTTCTCCGCGCCGAAGAACGGCGTCGCCATGTCGTACCATCCGTTCATCGACAGCACCTGGAGATACGGGTTCGCGCGCATCGCGGCGCCCAGGTCGACCGCGGTATTGGGATTGTTCTGCTGCCCGCCCTGCCCCTGACCCGGCGAGCGATGCTTCCAGTTCCACGTCCACCCGTCCGCATCGCGCGCCGACAGGCGGTACGGCATGTCGGTCTTGTAGCCGAGCGTATGGGTCACATAATCGTGGAACGTCGCGATGAACGCGCCCGAGATCGCGTCCGACGACGCGTCCGTCTCCGGCCGCTCCCCCGCCGCATCCGCGTCGACCCCGGTATAGCGCGAATCGAACCGTCCGATCGTCTGCCGCGACCCGCGCAGCAATTCCTTCTGGAACCGCGGCAGGTCGACGCGCAGGTTCGCGCGGCGGATGAAATCCGGCGACAGCCCGATCAGCTGCGACAGCTGGGTCGCGACCTGATTGGCCTCCGCGTCGGAGATGTTCTGCCCCTTCGCCAGCGCCGCCATATACGGCCCGTGGGCATAGTCGCGCGCCTGCTGCACCGCCGTCGCCACGTCCGCGGGGCGGTTGGGCAGGCGGTTGTGATACCATGCGGTCGCGGCATAGCTGGGCAGATAGTTCAGATACACCTGGTCCAGCCCCGGCTGGCGATAGCCGTAGTTCATGATCGAACTGAGCAGCACCACCCCGTTCAGCGCCATGCCCCGGTCCTGCAACTGATATGCCAGCGCGCCCGACCGCAACGTGCCGTAGCTTTCGCCGAAGATGAACTTCGGGCTGTTCCACCGGCCGTACTTGCTGGCGTAGCGGATGAGCGCCTTCGCGAAGACGTCGGCATCCTCGTCCGTGCCGTAGAAAGCCGACGGCTTGGCGTCGCCCAGCGGCCGCGAATAGCCCGCGCCGATCGCGTCGAGGAAGACCATGTCGGTCTTGTCCAGCAACGTGTACGGGTTCGGCCCGAAATCGTACGGCGCGGGGCGGATCGATTCCGGATTGCCCGTCTGCAACCGCACCGGCGCGAACGATCCCATGTGCAGCCAGAACGTCGGGCTGCCCGGCCCGCCGTTGTAGAAGAAGGTGACCGGGCGCCCCTTCACGCCCGGCTTGCCCGGTTTCGTCCCGTCCAGCGTATAGGCGGTGTAGAACATCGACGCGGTCGGCTTCCCTTCCGTGTCGCGCACGGTCAGCGTGCCCGCCGTGGCGGTATAGCCCAGCCTCTTGCCCGCCACGGTCACCGCGCCCTTCGTCCTTTCCTCGCGCTCTTCGACCGGGGCGTTGGCATAGCCCGCCTCGACCGCCTCCTTCTGCATCTCGGCGTTGGTCTTCACGGGCTTCCTGTCCTGCGCCGCGGCGGGCGGGGCGGCGAGGGCGATCAGGCAGGCCGTGAGGCGGAACGACATCGGGACGATCTCTTGGCTGTGGATACGTAAGCTATCCTTACGTGCAAGCCGCGCGGATCGCACCAGATTATTGCGCGCCCGCGGCGTTAACCGAAGCGAAGGCGGTTCCGGCTAGGACCGCGGAATGAACGGGACATTCGACATCGTCGTGGATGCCGATCGCGATCTGGTCGTCATGCGGCTTGCGGGCTTCTTCGACGCCGACACGCTGGGCCGCTTCCTCGCCGCGCGTGCGGTGGCGGCGCGGCAATTGCGCTGCGGCCCCAACCGACACCTGTCGCTGACCGATATCAGCGCGATCAGCATCCAGGCGCAGGACATGGTCGCCGCGTTCGGCGCCGTCCTCGCGGACCCGTCGTTCCGCTCGCGCCGGCTCGCCTTCGTCGTCGCCACCTCGCTCGCCCGCGTGCAGCTGCGCCGCGCGCTGGGGCGGCGGATCGACCACGACGTCGCCTTCTTCACCGATCATGCGGCGGCGATGCGCTGGCTGCTGACCGCCGACGCGCGGCAGGTCGCGGCCTAGTCGTCCTCGTCCTCGAACCCCGCCAGCGCCAGCGCGCGCGCCTTGATCTGGCGGGTCATGCACCAATGGACCAGCGCGTCGTCACGCCCGTGCGTCACCCACACCTCCTTCGGCGCGATCTCCAGCAGCGTGTCGGTCAGCTCGTCCCAGTCGGCGTGGTCCGACAGGATCAACGGCAGCTCCACGTTCTTCTGCCGCGCGCGCTGGCGCACCCGCATCCACCCGCTCGCCATCGCGGTGATCGGATCGGGCAGGCGGCGCGACCAGCGGTCGTTGAGCGCGCCGGGCGGGCACATCACGACATGCCCCTGCATCGCCGCCCTGGGCACCCCCGCCGCGGGGATCAGCTCGCCCAGCCGCACGCCATGGTCGGCATACAGGTCGCACAGTTTCTGCAACGCGCCGTGAATGTAGATCGGCGCATGATGCCCCCGCTCGCGCAATTCCGCGATAACGCGCTGCGCCTTGCCCAGCGCATAGGCGCCGACGACGACGCAGCGATCGGGATTGGCGTGCAGCGCGGCGATAAGCTTGTCGATCTCGTCCCCCGTATCGGGATGGCGGAACACGGGCAGGCCGAACGTCGCCTCGGTGATGAACACGTCGCACTTGACCGGCTCGAACCGGGCGCAGGTCGGGTCGGCGCGGCGCTTGTAGTCGCCCGACACGACGACGCGCTCGCCGCGATGCTCCAGCACGATCTGCGCCGATCCCAGCACGTGCCCCGCGGGGACGAAACCGACGTCCACCTCGCCCAACCGGATCGTCTCGCCATAGGCGACCGGCACCCCCGCCTGCGGGCCGTAGCGGCAGTCCATGATCGCCAGCGTCTCCGGCGTCGCCCACACCCGCGCATGGCCCCCGCGCGCATGATCGGCATGCCCATGCGTGACGAGCGCCCGCGCCTGCGGCGTCGACGGATCGACCCAGGCGTCGGCGGGGCGGACGTAGATGCCGTGCGGATGCGGTTCGATCCAGTCGCCTAGCTTTGCCATATTGGTGGATATGGGGGTGGAGCGACGAAGGGAAAGGCTCGACCCGCCATCCGTCATTGCGAGCGTAGCGAAGCAATCCAGGGTTCCGTGCGCGACACTGGATTGCTTCGCTGCGCTCGCAATGACGCCAGCCCGGCACCCCACGCTGTCCTACATCGCCCGGACATGAGAGGATGCGACATGCCCGCCGTCACGCTCCTGCCGCGCCCGTTCCTTGCGGACCGGCGTGCGGGGACGTTTCCACTCCGGGTGTGGCGTCAACTTCGTGAACTTCCGCGCCCGCCCCGTACCGGCGACTCGCCCGCTCCCCTTCCTCCGTCCGCTCGCCGATCCCATATCGGGGCCGAGTGACCGATCTCCCCCAACCCCTGACCGACTGGTTCGCCACGCGCGGATGGACGCCGCGGCGGCACCAGCTGGACATGCTGGCGGCGGGGCGGCGCGGCGAGCATGCGCTGCTGATCGCCGCCACCGGCGCGGGCAAGACGCTGGCGGGGTTCCTGCCGACGCTGGCGGAGCTGATCGAGGCGCCGACGCAGGGCCTGCACACCTTGTACGTCTCGCCGCTGAAGGCGCTGGCGGTCGATATCCAGCGCAACCTGCTCGCCCCGCTGGAGGAGATGGGCAGCGACATCCGCGTCGAGACGCGCACCGGCGACACGCCGTCGGACCGCAAGGCGCGACAGCGGGTGAAACCGCCGCAGATCCTGCTGACCACGCCCGAATCGCTGTCGTTGCTGCTGAGCTATCCCGACGCCGCGACGATGTTCGCCGGGCTCAGGACGGTCGTGGTGGACGAGGTCCATGCCTTCGCCACGGGAAAGCGCGGCGACCTGCTGAACCTGTGCATGGCGCGGTTGCAGCGGATCTCGCCCGCCATGCGCCGCGTCGCGCTGTCCGCGACCGTGGCGGATGCGGACGGCTATCGCGCATGGCTGGCGCCCGACGGCGACATCGACGCGGTCACGTTGGTGACGGGGGAGCCGGGCGCGGACCCCGATATCGCGATCCTCCTGCCGCAGGACCGCATCCCCTGGGCGGGCCATTCGGGCCGCTATGCCGCGGAACAGGTGATGGCGGAGATCGAGACTCACCGCACCTCGATCGTCTTCTGCAACACGCGCAGCCTGGCCGAGCTGATCTTCCAGGACCTGTGGAAGGCCAACAGCATGCAGCTGCCGATCGGCATCCACCACGGCAGCCTCGAAAAGGAGGCGCGGCGCAAGGTCGAGGGGGCGATGGCGGCGGGGAAGCTGCGCGCGCTGGTCGCCACCGCCAGCCTCGACCTGGGCGTTGACTGGGGCGATGTCGATTGCGTGATCCAGATGGGCGCGCCCAAGGGGTCGTCGCGGCTGCTGCAACGGATCGGCCGCGCCAACCACCGGCTGGACGAGGCGTCGGAGGCGATCGTCGTCCCCGGCAACCGGTTCGAATATCTGGAGGCGCGCGCCGCGCTCGACGCGGTGGAGGCGGGGGAACTGGACGCCGACGTCTTCCGCATGGGCGCGCTCGACGTGCTGGCGCAGCACCTCGTCGCCTGCGCCTGCGCCGCGCCGTTCGACCGCGACGACATGCTGGACGAGGTCCGCTCGGCGCTGCCCTATTCGGCGCTGACCGACGACCTGTTCGATTCGGTGCTCGGCTTCATCCGCGACGGCGGCTATTCGCTGAAGGCGTACGACCGCTTCAAGCGGCTGACGCAGGATCCGGACGGGAAATGGCGGGTCAGCCACCCGAAATTCATCGCGCAGCACCGGCTGAACGCCGGGATCATCGTCGAGGCGACGATGCTGAAGGTCCGCTTCCGCAACGGCCGCGCGCTGGGGAAGGTGGAGGAGGGCTTCGCCGCGACGCTGTCGCACGGCGACACCTTCTTCTTCGCAGGCATGAGCCTGGAGGTGGAGAAGATCGACACCGAGGACCTGATCGTCCGCGCCACCAGCCGCCCCGCGCGCATCCCCACTTATGGCGGCAGCCGGATGCCACTGTCGACGAACCTCGCCAACCGCGTCCGCGGCTTCCTCGCCACGCCGTCCGAATGGCACCGCTTCCCGCCCGACGTGCGCGAATGGCTGGAGATCCAGGAACGCCGCTCCACGCTGCCCCGGCCCGAGCAATTGCTCGTCGAAACCTTCCCGCGCGAGGGGCGGCATTACCTCGTGGCCTACAGTTTCGAGGGCTGGAACGCGCACCAGTCGCTCGGCATGCTGGTGACGAAGCGGATGGAGACGCAGGGGCTGAAGCCGCTGGGCTTCGTCGCCAACGATTACGCCATCGCCTGCTACGGGCTGGAACCGATCACCGATCCCGCGTCATTGTTCTCCGCCGACATTCTTGAGAACGAATTCGTCGAATGGGTCGAACGCTCGCACCTTCTGAAGCGCGCGTTCCGCGAGGTCGCGGTCATCGGCGGGCTGGTCGAGCGGCAGGTGCCGGGGAAGCGGAAGACGGGGCGGCAGGTCACCTTCTCCACCGACCTCATCTACGACGTGCTGCGCGAATACGAGCCGGGGCACGTCCTGTTGCAGGCCGCGTGGGCGGATGCGCGCGCGCGGATGACCGACGTGGGGCGGCTGGGGAATTTGCTCGATCGCGCGGCGGACACGATGGTCCACGTCGACCTGCCGCGCGTCTCGCCGCTGGCGGTGCCGGTGCTGGTCCTGATCGGGCGCGAGAAGGTGGCGACGGGCAGCGCCGACGACGCGCTGCTGGTGGAGGCGGAGGCACTGGCGCGCGAGGCGATGGCGCCCGATTGATGCGCTTGGGCCGGAATTCGTTAGGGAAAGTGCCGGATCGGGCGTACCCTCGCGCGATGGAGAGATGGCTTGCCCTCGCGCTCGCCCTGATCGCCGTGCCGGTATCGGCGCAGGTGGCGGATCCCGTCGCCGGGACCGCGGGCGACGATCTCGTCTTCACCGACGTCGAACAGCGCATGACCGTCCCCGTCTCGATCGCGGGCGCGGGCCCCTATGCCTTCGTCGTCGACACCGGCGCGCAGCGCAGCGTGATCTCGCGCCAGCTCGCCCGCCGCCTCGGCCTGCCCGCCGGGCGCCGCGTCCGGCTGACCGCGATGTCGGGGTCGGGGGAGGTCGACACCGTCATCATCCCGTCGCTGTCGGTCAGCATCCTGGCGGGCGAGCGGATCGAGGCGCCCGCGCTGGAGGCGCAGCATCTGGGCGCGCCGGGGATGCTGGGGATCGACACGTTGCAGGGCCATTCGCTCGGCATCGATTTCGATCGCCGGACGATGACCGTCGCCCCCGCCGTCCGCCGCGACCGCCGCCGTTCCCGCGCCCCGGACGAGATCGTGATCCAGGCACGCAGCCTGTTCGGCCAGCTGGTCGTGACCGATGCGAAGGTGATGGGGAAGCGCGTCCGCGTCGTGCTGGACACCGGTACCAGCGTCAGCATGGGCAACCTCGCGCTGCGCCGCCTGATAACCCGCCGCGCGAAGGGGCTGGCCCCCGCGGTCTTCACCAGCGTGCTGGGCGGAGAGGTGGTGGCCGATTACGTCAGCGTGCCGGAAATGCAGATCGGCAGCGCGACGTTGCGCGGCCTGCCGATCGCCTTCGCCGACGCCGCGCCGTTCCGCGCCTTCGGGCTGGAGGATCGCCCCGCCATCCTGCTGGGCATGGACGCGCTGAAGCTGTTCCGCCGCGTCGACATCGATTTCGCGAATCGCGAACTGCGCCTGCTGCTGCCCCGCAACGTGGAACGCCGCGATCCGCTGCGGATCGGGGCGTGACTCGCGCCGCCCCGTAGGATGATCGAGCGGATCCTCGTATCTGACGTCGACGCCTGGTTCCGTATGTCCCCGCGAAGGCGGGGACCCGGTCCGGGCTCCCGCCTTCGCGGGAGCACAACGGGTTCGATGGGGACGGACGTGATCGGGGGGACTGACACCAAAGGCTTAACCCAACAGCCGCGCCACCTCGTCGAAGTCGGTCGCGATCGCGTGGACGCCCAGCGCGCGCAGCCGATCGGCATGGCCCGGCCCGCAATGCGCGCCCGCGACCAGCCCGATGACATGCCCCCCGCTCGCCACCGCGCCCGTTGCGCCGACCGGCGAATCCTCGATGATCGCGCACCGCTCGATCGGCACGCCCAGCCGCGCAGCGGCGTGGAGGTAGAGATCCGGCGCCGGCTTCCCCCGCGCTACATGCTCCGCGCCCGAATAGACATGGTCGCCGAACGCATCGGCAAGGCCGATGTGATCGAGGTGGCGGTGCAGCCACGGCGGCCGGCTGGACGAGACGATCGCGCGCGGCAGGTCGGCGGGCAGCGCGCGGACGAACGCCACCGCCCCCGCGACCGCATCGATCCCGTCCGCCATGCACCGGACGTTCTCCGCCTCGCGCTCCGCGGCGAAATCGTCGGGGATCGGACGCCCGATCCAGCGTTCGATCGCGGCGAGGAAGTCGTGACCCGACAAACCCATGAAATGCGCCATCGATTCCTCGCGCGTCGTCGGATGCCCGCTGCGCGTCAGGTACTCCGCGATATGCGCGTTCCCCGACGCCTCGCTCTCGATCAACACGCCGTCGAAATCGAACAGGATCGCGTCGACCTTCACGCGCGCGGACCGAACAGCGCGGAACCGACGCGCACATGCGTCGCACCCAGCGTCACCGCGGTCTCGACATCGTCGGACATGCCCATGCTGAGCCCCGACAGCCCGTGGTCGCGCGCGATCTTCGCCAGCAGCGCGAAATACGGCGCCGGTTCGAGGTCGGCGGGCGGCAGGCACATCAGCCCCGCGACGGGCAGGTCCGCCGCGCGTGCCGCCGTCAGCAGCGCGGCGACGTCCGCGATCGGACAGCCGCCCTTCTGCGGCTCGTCACCGATATTGACCTGCACGAAGCACGCGGGCCGCCGGTCGCCCGCATCCATCGCCCGCGCCAGCGCGGCGACGAGGGAGGGGCGATCGACACTGTGGATCGCATCGGCCAGCGCGACCGCGTCGGCGGCCTTGTTCGATTGCAGCTGCCCGATCAGGTGCAGCCGCGCGTCGGGGAACGTCTCGCGCAGCGCGGGCCATTTGTTCTGCGCCTCCTGCACGCGATTCTCGCCGAAGTCGCGCTGCCCGTGCTCGAGCAGCGGGCGGATCGCGTCCGCGCCCTGCGTCTTGGACACCGCGATCAGCGTGACCGCCCCGAAGTCGCGCCGCGCGACTTTTGCGGCGGCGGCGATACGGTCACACACGGTGGACAGGCGGTCGGCAGCGGTCATGGCGCGCGCTATACGGGGCGTCATGTCGCGCCGCCACCTTTCCCTGCCCACCCGCTGGCTGATGACCGACGAACGGATGGGGGAGGGATTGTGGCGCGCGCTGGAACGGCTGCCGCGCGGCGGGGGCGTGGTGTTCCGGCACCACGACACGCCCCCGGCCGATCGGCGGGCGCTGTTCGCGCGCGTGCTGCGCGTGGCGCGACGGCGCGACCTGCTGCTCGTCCGCGCGGGCGCGACGGCGATGCGGGGGGAGATGGGGGTGCACGGGCGGCGCGGGCGCGGCCTGGTGACATGGCCCGCGCACCACCGGGCGGAGGCGATGCGCGGCGCGGCGGCGGGTGCACGCCTGCTGTTCGTCTCGCCGCTGTTCGCCACGCGGTCGCATCCCGGCGCGCGGGCCGCGTCCCGCGCCGCTGCGGCCGGGATCGCCCGCGGGCTACCCGTGGTCGCGATCGCGCTGGGCGGGATGACGGAACGCCGCTTCCGCGCGGTCGCGGCGCTGGGGTTCGCGGGCTATGCCGGGATCGACTGCTGGCTGTCGGGTCCGGACGCGCCGCGCCTCAGTCCTTCCAGCCCCAGTACAATTGCGCGGGCGGCACGTTCCACCATTCCATGTCGTGGTCGATCCGCTGGAAATGCGGCGCGATGAAATCGCGGACCTTCGGGCTGAACTGATAGACCAGGAAACCGCCGTCGGGGCGCAGCACGTCGTGCGTCGCCTGCGCGATCGCGGGGCCGACGCCGGGGGGCAGGGTGGAGAAGGGCAGGCCGGACAGGACGTAGTCCGCATGCGCATGGCCGTGCTCGGCCACGATCCGCTCCACGTCCGCCGCCGAGCCGTGGACGGCGGAGAAGCGCGAATCGGTGATCGAATGGTCGAGGTAGCGGATGAAGTCCGCATTCGTGTCGATCGCGATCAACGCCGCATCGGGCGCCATCCGCTCCAGGATCGGGCGGCAGAAGGTGCCGACGCCCGGGCCGTATTCGACGAACAGCTTGCACGATGCCCAGTCGACGGGGCCGAGCATCTTGGCGATCAGCCGGTCCGACGACGGGATGATCGACCCCACCATGACCGGGTGCTTCAGGAAGCCGGCGAAGAACATCTGCCAGGGCGAAGGGACGCCGGCGGCCTTGGTGCGGTCCCGCCGCAGGGCGTTGGTCGAGCTGGGCATGGAAAAGGCGGAACTCCCCGGTGACGTCGATCGGGTTCCGACAAACCGCCGGCCCGAATAAAGCCCAACGTCGCAGAAGCCACGGGGTTGCCATAGCGGCCTTGCGCCCGGCTCCCAAGTGCCTAATCGGGACGGACGAGCGGAAACCGGGACAGGAGAGCGGCGGCGTGACGCGCAATTTCGACCGCAGCTTCGCCCTGATGTTCCTCGTGATGCTGACGATCGCGGCGGGCAATACCGCGCTGCAATCCGTCCTGCCCGCGCTCGGCCGCTCGCTGGGCGTCGCGGATTCGGCGGTGGCGGCGGCCTTTTCGGTATCGGCGCTGCTGTGGGTGCTGGCCGCGCCGTTCTGGGCCAACCGGTCCGATCGCCACGGGCGGCGCGTGATGATCCTGCTGGGCATGGGTGGCTTCTGCGTCAGCCTGACCTTGTGCGGCGTGTTCCTCGCCGCCGGGATCAACGGCTGGATCGGCGGGACCAGCGCCTTCCTGCTCTTCATCCTTGGCCGCCTGATCTACGGCAGCTTCGGCGCCGCCGCGCCGCCCGCGGTGCAGGCGCTGGTCGCGGGCAACACCACGCGCGAGGAGCGGACGCGCGCGCTGACCCTGCTGGCCAGCGCGTTCGGGCTGGGCACCATCCTGGGCCCCGCGATCGCGCCCTATTTGATCCTGGGCCACGTCGGCGACGTCGAGGTGGGCCTGTCCGGCCCCGCGTTCGTGTTCGCGATCTTCGGCGTGGCGGTGTTCGTGACCGTGAAACGCGTGTTGAAGGACGATCGCGGCATCGCGGCGGGGGTGCACGGCGCGGCGAGCGCCTATCCCTCGATCGGCGGACAGTCCAGCGGCGCCAGCGTGAAGGCCGCAACCGAACCGAAGGGCGGGGAGAAGGTCGGCTATCGCGATCCGCGCATCCGCGCGTGGATGATCGCGGGGCTGGTGATGGGCCATGCGCAGGCGATGACGGGCCAGGCGATCGGCTTCCTAGTGATCGACCGCATGAACCTGCCCCCGGCGCAGGCGCTGGAGCCGACGGGCATCGTGCTGATGATGGGCGCGGGCGCGGCGTTGCTGGCGCAATGGGGGCTGATCCCGACGCTGAACCTGAAGCCGCGCGCATTGGTGCTGGTCGGGCTGGTGCTGGCGGCGGCGGGGACCGCGCTGACGGGGATGGCGACGTCGCTGTACGGCATCGCCACCGCCTATGCGCTCGCCAGCCTGGGCTTCGGCTTCACGCGGCCGGGCTTCACCGCCGGGTCCAGCCTCGCGGTCGGGCCGCATGCGCAGGGGGCAGTCGCCGGGAAGGTCACCAGCATCAACGGCGCCAGCTTCGTGCTGGGGCCGTCGATCGGGGTGGGCCTGTACGAACTGCACCACCCCCTGCCGTATCTGGTCGCGGGCGCGGCCTGCGTCGCGCTGTTCGTCTATTGCTGGCTCAGCCTGCGCGACGTCTTCGACACCGAGGGCGAGGCGCTGGGCGATCCCGAGATGTAGCCTATCGCCGCGGCGGCCAGCGACCGTCCGCGACGCGGGCGAGAAGGTCGCGCGGCACGGGCGCGGGGTCGGGCCAGCCCAGCGCGGGCAGCCGCGCCCGCAGGCGATCGCGCGCCGCCGCCTCTTCCGCGTCGTCGGTGACCATCGGGGTCGCGAGCGCGGTGGCCAGGTTGGCGCCCGCGGCATCGACCGCGAAAGGGTCCGCCCCGCGGTCCAGCAGCAGCTCGGCGATCCCGAACCGCTCCATGTCGAGCGCGACGTGGAGCGGGCGGCGGTCCAGTTCGTCGCGCACGTCGGCGTCCAGGCCATGGTCCAGCAGCAGGCGGACGCCGCCCGCGGACCCCTGCGCGATCGCGGCGCGCACCGGCTCCAGCGGTGCGCCCACGGGTGCCGCGGCGGCCCCGCCTTCGGACAGCAATACCCACGCCAGGTCGGGGGCGTTCGCCTGCACCGCCAGCACCAGCGGCGCGCCGTCGTCGGCGGTGCCGTCCGCGGGCGCGCCGTGCGACAGGACCTCGCGCAGCAGCGTCGCGTCGCCCGTCGCGACCGCGATCTCCGCCAGCGAGCGGCCGTCCGCGACCAGACCGGCCAGCGCCTCGTCCCGTTCGAGCAGGAGGCGGACGCGCGGAAGGTCCGCGACGAGCAATGCGTCGATCAGGTCGCGGCCCGACCCGCCGACGCCCGGCGCGGTGCGCAGGTCGCGCGGATCGGGCAGGTCCGCGCCGTCGACGAACAGATGATAGGCGATCCCGTCCACGCGGCGCTCCCCGGCTGCTGAAGGGGCGGCATCGGGGGGCGATGCGCCCGAGTCAAGCCGGGCTCAGCGTCCTGCGGTGCTGGCCAGGACCCAGTCCATCATGTGGCGGTTGATCGGCGCCAGCGGTCCGTATTGCGCCAGGAACCCCGCCCCTTCCGGCGCGATGCCGGGCAGCGCGTGCGTGGTCCCGAACGCGCGCGGCACCAGCGGCGACAGGTGATGCTGCGCCGTGGTCAGGAATTCGCCGGGGACCGCGTAATTGTCCACCGTGGCGCGGCCCACGCCCGCCTCCGCCGCCACCGCGCGGCCCTGCGCCTGCGAGATGAAGTGGAGGCCCGCGGCGTTGAAGGTCGTCGCCTCGCGCCCCGCGGCATTGGCGGCATGCGATGCCAGCCCGCCGCCCAGCGAATGGCCGACGAATTCGACCGGGATCGACGCATCGGTGCGGGATATCGCGCGCCCGATCTCCAGCGCGCGGGCATAATGATTGGACGGCAGGCCGACGCCCTGCAACCCGTTGCTGACCCAGTCGCCCGCGCGCCCGCCCGATCCGCGGAAGGCGATGGTATAAGCCTCCGCCCCCGCCTCCCCGCTGCGGTAGACCTCCGCGTGGAAGGCGCCGCGATCGAGCATCTGCGGCGTCAGGTTCAGCCGTCGCAGCTCCGCCGCGTCGGCCACCTTGGTCGTGCCCACGGGCAGCTCGCCGCGGCCATAGACATATTCCGCCATCTGCGCGCGCGCATGCAGCGGCGACGGCGGCACGTCCGGGACGATCGTCGGACGGCCGTTGGGGACGACGGGCGGCGCGATGTCGTTCGCCGCGCGCAACGCGGGGCCGACGTCGTTCGCGGCCTGTCGCGTGACGCCGGGCGCGGCCTCGCGCGCCACGGATGCGGCGATCGCCTCGCCGCCCTCGCGCGCCGCCAGCGTGGTGCCGCCGCGCACGACGCCCTCCGTCGTGGCGCGCGCACCGGCGCCCAGGAGCGCGCGGGCGGGGCCGCCGCCGACGGGCATGACATAGGTCGCGACCGCGCCGACATCCATGCCGATCTCCTCGGTCCGTCCCTCCGCCAGCGCCTGTCCGTAGCGGTCCGCGGTGCGACCTGCGAAATCGGTCGTGGCGTTCCACGCTCCGTTCAGGTCGCTGCCGACCTTCCCCGGATCGCGGATGCCCGCGGACACATATTCGCCCGCCGCGCCGACCGCGCCGACCACCGATTCGCCCAGTTCCTGCCGCGCCTCGGCCGACACCTGCGTCTCCGCCAGCGTCACGCCCAGCTGCCCGACGCTGCCGACCAGCCCGACGCCCTCGCGCAACACGCCGCCCGTGACGCCGACCGAGAATCGCGTCGTCGATTCGACGGTAGAGATCGCGCCGCGCAGGCCCTGCGACACGAAATCGTCGCCGGTGACGTGGCTGCGCGCGAAATCGGCGCCCCGGCCGATCGTCTCGCCGGTGAAGGATACCGCGCCGGTGATACCGTCCTTCCCCGCCTCGGCCGCATCGCCGATGCCGTCGCGCAGGGTGCTGGCGACGCCGCGGACGTCCCCGCTGGTGATCGCGGAACCCAGCCTGCCGAAGAAGCCGCCCGATTCGGCCGGGGGCGGTGGCGCCGCCACCGGGGCGGGCGCCGGGGTGGGCGCGGGCGGGTTCCAGCCCGCGACATAGGGCGCCGCGCCGGTGGTGGACACCCGTGGGGGAAGCGGCTGCTGCACCGGGATCTGGGGGGCGACCTGGCGGACCGAATCGAGCATCGCGCGTCTTCTTTCACGAACGGTTTCGCCACGATCTGTCCCACGACCGGCGCGCGGCGACCATAATCGGAACGACTAGGCCGGATGCCGGGCGGGGGTCGCGGCGTCGCGCGATCGGGGAGGGGAGGTTGCGGTTTCGGGTCGTCACGGCGCATGATCGCGCGCGATGACGTTTGCGCTCGCCGGGACCGGGGTCTTCACGCCAGCGCACCGCGCGGGCGGGCGGCCGGTCGCGCGGGCGGCGGACACCACCTCCGCGATGGCCGCCGCCGCCGCGCGCGACGCCTTGGACGCGGCGGGCTGGTCCGCGGGCGATGTCGACGCGGTCATCGGCGCGTCCAGCGTGATGGAGCAACCGATCCCGGGCACGGCGGCGCTGGTCCAGCGGCGGCTGGGTATCGGACATGCCGGGATCGCGGCGTTCGACGTGAATGCCACCTGCCTGTCCGCGCTGGTGGCACTGGACGTGGCGACGATGGGAATCGCGGCGGGGCGGTGGCGACGCGTGCTGATCGCGGGGGCGGACCTGCCGCGACGCGCGATCGATCCGGCCGATGCGGCGCTGGCGGCGACGTTCGGCGACGGCGGCGCGGCGCTGGCGATCGGACCGGGGACGCTGCGTATCCTGGCGAGCCGGTTCGAGACGTACGGCGACCATGCCGATCTGTGCGCGCTGGAGGCGGGGGGCACGCGGGTCGATCCGTTCGGGGACCGCGACGCCTTCCTGGACGCCAGCCGTTTCCGCATGGCGGGCCCGGCGCTGTACCGCGCGACCGCACGGCTCTTCCCCGGCTTCCTGTCGCGCCTGCTGGCGGCGGCGGGGGTGTCCGCGCAACAGATCGACGTCGTGGTGCCGCACCAGGCGAGCCGCGCCGCGATCGACCATCTCGCCCGGGTCATGGGCGGGGACCCCGCGCGGGTGGTCGATATCTTCGCCGCGAACGGCAACCAGGTCGCATCCAGCCTGCCCCACGCATTGCACGTCGCGCGGGGGCAGGGGCGGCTGGTGCCCGGCGCGACGGTGCTGCTGATCGGCAGTGCGGCGGGCATCTCGCTGGGCGGCATGGTGCTGCGGTGGTGACGCGCGTCGCGCTGGTGACGGGGGCGACCGGCGGGCTGGGGCGGACGCTGGTGCCCGCCCTGCACGATGCCGGCTGGCGCGTGCGCGCCACCGGGCGTCGGCCGAGGGCGGGGGAGGATATCGTCGCGCTCGACCTGACCGGTCCGCTGCCCGACGACTTGTGCCGGGGCGTCGATACCGTATTCCATCTCGCCGCGCTGTCGTCGCCCTGGGGAAGCCGCGCGACGTTCGCGGCGATCAACGTCGCGGCGACCGCGCGCCTGCTGGCGGCGGCGCGGCGGGCGGGG
>NZ_LMQP01000001.1:518618-601521 GCF_001425405.1 Sphingomonas sp. Leaf412
TCCGCGAGGGCGATTCCCCCGCGCGCCGCTGGGCCAATCATTACGCCGCGACCAAATGGCAGGCGGAGGCGGCGGTTCGCGACGCGGGGATCGCGGCGACGATCGTGCGCCCGCATGCGATCGTCGGCCCGGACGATCGCGTCCTGCTCCCGCGCCTGCTGCGCGCGGTACGGACCGGACGCGTGCCCCTGCCGGCGGGCGGGACGGCGCGGGTCGAATTGACCGACGTGCGCGACGTCGCCGCCGCATTGATCGCCGCGGCCGATGCGGCCCCGACCGAGGTGAACGTGTCGGGCGGCGTCGCGCTGCCGGTGCGCGACATCGTGGCGCGGATCGCGGCGCGGCTGCGGCCGGACGCGCGCATCGTCGCCCTGCCGCGGCCCATCGCGCTGGCCGGGGCGGCGATGCTGGAGGCGATCGGGCGGATCACGGGGCGCGAGCCGGTCGTGACGCGCTACGGCATCATGGCGCTGGGCTGGTCGCGGACGTTCGACCTGTCGCATGCACGCGATGCGCTGGGGTGGATGCCGCGGATCGCCCCGATCGATGCGATCGACCATGCGCTGGACGCCCGATGCGCCGCGTGACGCTGACGCGCTTCCGCGTCGGCCATTGCCGGCATCCGCAGGCGATGACGATCCGGGGCGGACGCTGGGCCCCGGTCGCGTTTCCCGCGCTCGCGTTCCTGATCCGCCATCCGGAGGAAGGCGCGATCCTGTTCGACACGGGCTACGATCCCGCCTTCTGGCAGGCGACCCGGCCGTTTCCGGAACGATTGTACCGCTGGGCGACCCCGCCCGTCCTGCCGCCGGGGCAGGCGCTGGCGGAGCAGCTGGCGACCGCGGGGGTGGCGCCGGGGGAGGTGCGCCACCTGATCCTCTCGCATTTCCACGCCGATCACATGGCGGGGACGCATCGCTTCCCCAACGCCACGATCCACGCCGCGCGCGCGGGATGGGACGCGATGTGCCACGGCGGACGGCTGGCGAGCGTGCGGCGGGGCATGTTGCGCGCGCTGGCGCCGGGCGACCTCCTGTCGCGCATCCGCTGGTTCGAGGACGCGGCGGCGATCGCGCTGCCCGCCGATTGCGCCCCGTTCGCGACGGCGCGCGACCTGCTGGGCGACGGGTCGCTGCGGATGGTGGAGCTGCCGGGGCATTGCCCGGGGCATTGGGGGTTGGTGACCGCGCAGGACGCGGGGTTGCATTTCCTCGTCGCCGATGCGGCATGGTCGAGCGCGGCGATCCGCACCGACACGCCGCCGCCGTGGATCACGGCGACGCTGCTGGGCGACGCGGCGGCGGGGCGGGCGACGCTGCACGACCTGCACCGGCTGCGCACGCGCAATCCGGACATCCGGCTGACGCCGTCGCATTGCGCGGAATGCGCCGCCGCGCCGTGACCGGGACGGTGATCGTCACGGGCGCGCGGGCGCCGGTCGCGCTGGATGTCGCGCGGTCGTTCCGCGCGCTGGGGTGGGAGGTGCACCTGGCCGATTCGGTGCCCGCCACGGCGGCGCGATGGGCGCGCCCCGCCTTCCCGCTGCATCGTCTGCCCCCGCCGCGCCACGCGTTCGCGGCGTTCCGCGATGCGCTGGCGCGACTGATCGACGCGACGCGCGCGACGCTGATCGTGCCGACGTGCGAGGAAGTGTTCTACCTCGCCGCCGCCGCGCCGCCCGCGCCGCTGTTCGCGCCGTCGCCGGATGTCCTGCGCGCGCTCCATTCCAAGGCCGCCTTCGTCGACCTCGCCCGCGCGGCGGGGGTCGACGTCCCCGCGACGCGACGGATCGTCGACCGGACCGCCCTGGCCGGGTTGCGGCTCGACGATCTGGTGCTGAAGCCCGAATTCTCGCGCTTCGCCGCCGCGACCCTCGTGCGGCCGTCGCGGTGCGCGGCGGCGCGCCTGCGGCCGTCGCCGACGCACGCCTGGGTCGCGCAGGATATCGTTGTGGGGGAGGAATTGTGCCTGTGGACCGCGGCGCACCACGGGCGGCTGACCGGGCATGCGCTGTACCGTCCGGCGCTGCGCCACGGGCGGTCGGCGGCCTATGCTTTCGAGGCGGTGGACTGGCCGCCCGCGATCGACATGGCCGCGCGCATCGCCGCATCGTGCGCGATGACGGGGCATCTGTCGTTCGACCTGATCCGCACCCCCGACGACCGCGCCGTGCCGATCGAATGCAATCCCCGCGCGGTCAGCGGGGTGCACCTGTTCGCGGGCGATCTGACGGCCCGCGCGATCGTCGGCGAGGCGGTGCCGCCGCCGCCGCCGGGAACGCGCCGCCATTTGTCCCCCGCGATGGCGTTGCTGGGAATGCCGCAGGCGCTGGCGACGGGGCGCGCGGGCGCGTTCGCGGCGGCATGGCGCGCGGGCGCCGACGCGATCGGGCGGCCGGGCGATCGCCGGCCCGTGGCGGGCGCGATCGTCGACGCGGCGCGCTTCGCCGCCACGGGATTGACCCGCCGCCGCAGCCCGACGCGCCAGACGACCGCGGATATCGAATGGAACGGCGAGCCGATCCGGTGAGGCTGTTCGACCCTGCCGACCCCGATGCCGACTGGCCCGCGATCCCGTCGGCGGAACGCGCGTACCTGACGATGATGGCGGACGTGCGCGGGCATGTCGCCAATGTCGCCACGCGATGGCGCGCCGTGCGCACCGGGGACCGCGTCCTGCCGCTGACGGTGAACGACGGGGCGCGCGGCGACAGCTACGTCTGCACCCCGCGCGCGGCCTATGTCGATTACGCGCGCGCCGAACTGGACATCGTCGGCGTGCGCGGTGCGACGATGCTGCGCGGTATGCTGCACGGCGTCGACGCCATGCTGCGGTCGGCGCGGATCGACCGGATCGTGGGGATCGACAACTGGCTGCTGTCGACGAACCTGCACGGGGACTGGGACGGCGCGGACCTTGCCGCGATCCGCACCCGCCTGGCGGCGGCCTTTCCCGATCACGTCCTGTCGATCCGGTCGGTGGACGACTGGTCCCGACCCGCGCTCGCCGCCGCCGCGCGACGCGACGACTGGGTCATGCTGCCGTCGCGGCAGGTGTGGGTGGTCGACGACCTGCGCCACGCATGGCGGACGCGCAACCAGTACGGCAACGATCGCCGGCTGGTCGCGCGATCGGGGCTGTCGATCGGCGCGGCGGTCCCGTCGGATGCGCCGCGGATCGCGGACCTGTACCGGCGATTGTACGTCGGGAAATACAGTGCGCTGAACCCGGTGTTCACCCCCGCCTTCGTCGCCGCGACGATGGCGAGCGGACTGATCGCCTATCGCGTCGCGCGCGACGGCGCGCGCGTGATGGCGGTCGCCGGACTGATGGCGCGCGGCGGCATCGCGACGCCCCCGGTCGTCGGCTACGACACGGATCGACCGCAGGCGGAGGGACTGTACCGCATCGCGTCGTGGATGTTCATGGAGGCGGCGATGACCCGCGGACTGCGGCTGCACGGATCGGCGGGGGCCGCGCATTTCAAGCGGTTGCGCGGTGCGCGCGGGGTGATCGAATATTGGGCGATGCACGTCGGCCACCTGTCCCGCCCGCGCGCCGCCGCGATCCGCGCCTTCGCCGCACTGCTGACCCGCGTCGCGGTGCCGATGATGCGGCGCAACGGCTGGTGACATGGCCCGCCGCCATCGCCGCGGGGTGGCATCCGGTCGCGGTCGCGGGACGGCCGGGGCGACGCCCGGTCGCACGCGTCCTGCTGGACGAACCGTTGGTGGTGTTCGCCGGGCCCGGCGGCCCGGTGGTGCTGCGCGACCGATGCCCGCATCGCGGCATGCCGCTGTCGGCCGGGTGCGTGCGCGACGGCACGATCGTCTGCCCCTATCACGGCTGGGCGTTCGGCGCCGACGGGGCGTGCCGCGCGGTGCCGGGCGCACGCGCGGTCCCGGCGGTGTCGGCACAGGCGCTGCCGGTGCGGACGGCGGGCGGGCTGGTGTGGACGACGCTGGGCGACGGCGCGTTCCCCTCCCTGCCGCCCGTGTTCGACGATCCCGCGCTCGACCGCTTCTGGTGGACGCCGCGCGCATCGCACGCGCGGGTCCTGGACGCGCTGGAGAATCACCTGGATCCCGCGCATCCGCATCACGTCCACCCGTGGATCGTGCGCGCGCCCGACCGGCGGCGGCCCGCGCGCGTGACGGTGACGATCGACGCCGCGGGCGCGTGCGCCACCTATGTCGAGGATGCGCGCGCCAGCGGCCTCGTCCCCCGCCTGTTCGAGGGGCATCGCAGCACCAGCAGCGGGCGGTTGTGGCCGCCGACGATCGGGGAGGTGTCGTTCGCGGGGCCGCGCGGCCTGCGCCTGTCCATCGCGGTCGTGTTCGTGCCCGAACGCGACGGCACGACGCGCCCCTACGCGCATTTCGCGACGCCGCTCGGGACAATGCCCGCGTGGCTGAAACGCTGGATGCTGAAGGCGTTCCACCTGCCCATCCTGGCGCAGGACCGCCGCGTCCTGGCGCGGCAGGCGACGCGGGCGGGGCCCTATGCGGTCGGGCCGCTCGACTTCCTCGGCCCCGCGATCTGGGGCTTCGCCAACGGCACGCCCCCGCCGCCGGGCCGCTACGAGGCGGAGATGCTGCTGTGATCCGGCCGCCAGTCGCGGCGGACGCGGCGCAGCTTCGTCGCGTCCGTGGCGGGGATGCCGTGGGTGACCGCGACCGCGGCGGCCGCCCCGACCCGCTCGATCGCGCGGGTCAGCGCCGCCTGCACCGCCACCGCGTCGCGCCCCGGCGGGATCGCCGCCGCGATCGCCGCCGCGCCGGTCTGCACGATGCGGAAATCGTCGATGCGCGGGTCGGCGTCGAGCAAGGCGTTGCGCAGCACGTCGGGCGTGACGATCGCGTCGCCGATCAGGAACAGGTCGTCGCGCCGCCCCTCCACCGCCGCGACCGCCTGCATCGCCGATCCGCACGCGCATCGTTCGTCGTCCAGCCGCAGCAGGTCGTTCATCCGGTACCGCACCATCGCCTGCGCGCGGCGGGTGAAATCGGTCACGACCGGCTGCACTAGTCCGCCCGCCGCGGCCTCCCATTCGAACGCGACGACGTCTTCGGCCAGGTGCAGCGTCCCGTGGGCGCACGATACGCCGAGCAACCCCTCCGTCGCCATGTAGATCTGGCGCAGCGGCCGCGCCGTCGCGGCCTCGATCGCGGGCACGTCGACGGGATCGAGCACCTCCGCGGCGCTGAACGCGGTCGTGCCGCGCACGATCAGCCCGCGCGTCGCCAGCGCGCGCAGCACCTTGGGCGGCGCGACGATCGTGTCGGGCGCGAAGGCGGCGAAGCGCTCCGCCCAGCGATCGATCCCCTCGGCCAGGTCGAACAGCCCCAGCGTCACCCGGCTGCCCCCGCCCGCCGCCGCATAGAGCCGCGAGAAGCCGGGCAGCGCCAGCGCGACGCGGTGCCGCCGCCACAGCGCGTCGGGAAGCGCCTTCGCCAGCAACGTGCCGAGCCAGACGTAGCGCTCCGCATCGTCCACGACGAAATAGCCGCGATTCCCGCTGGTCCCCGTGCTGTGCCCGATCGCGAGGTCGCCGATCCGGTTCTCGCCGCGCATCAACACGTCGCGCACCGTATCGAGCGCGATGCCCGCGCGATTCATCGCCGCGAAATGGTCCAGCAGCACCTGCTTGTCGACGATCGGCCAGCGATCGGGACGCGCCGGGTCGATGCCGCGGTAGAAGGGGATGGCGCGCGCCAGGTGATGGCCCAGCCGCGCCATGGCCCGGGCGCGATGCGCGTCGATCGCGGCACGATCGCGCATCCGCGCCATGCGCAGGCGGGCGACGACATAGGCACGCGCCGCGATCGCCATCCCGCTCAGCATCGGATGGCCGCGCGACGGGACCGGGCGGTCAGAGCGGCTCGCGCCGGTCGACGCGGTACAGCATCTCGGCGCCGAACGCGCGGACCGCGGCGCGCAGGTTCGCGTCGGAATTGGGATCGCGCGCGATGACCTGGATCGTCCGGAACGCCGCCTCGCCGTGTCGCTTGCTGGCGAACAGCGGCGTCGCCGCCTCGGGCACGACCGTCTCCGCCCCCGGCCAGCGCGCGAGGCAGGCGAGCCCGGTGACGGTCGCGCGCAGTTCGTCGGCGGGAATGTCGGTGCGGTTCAGCGTCGATTGCGTGCGGAAATCGCCCGGATAGTCGCGCGTGAATTCCTCCACCACCGCCGCCTGCGTCCCCGGATCGGCGGACGTCGGGGTGCGGCACGTGGCGGCCTGGCGCGCGGCATAGCCCGGCGCGCCGTCCGCCTCCGCGACGACCGCGGCGGGCATCGCGTCGAGCAGGCGCATCTTCCCGCTGTCCCACCCGAACCGCACCGGCGGGCCGCCCTGCGCGGTCGCGGGCATCGTCACGACGAAGCCGGTGCGCGTCGCCGCCGCGCGCGCCTGCCCGGCGCAGGTGCCGAACGGCTCGCTCGCTTCCGGTGCCGCGCCCGTTCCCGTGGCGACGACGACGAAGCGCGACGGGCATTGCCCGGCGGCGTCGCCGCGGACGAGGTGATAGGTGACGCGACCCGCCGGATAGCTGCCGATCACCGACAGCCGGTCGACCAATTGCGCGCCGAACGGGCGGGACAGGATCGTCTTGCCGGCGGCGATGGCCTGTTCGTTGCCCGAACTGACGATCGCCACCCGGCGCTGCGCCGCGACGGACGGGGCGAGGACGAGCGCGGCGGCGGTGATGGCGAGCAGGGCACGGGTCACGGCGTCATTCTCCCGACGAAACGATCACGGCATCAAATCGTGCGGGTGGCGCGTGGTTCCCGGCGCTTGGCGGATCAGCCGTTGCCGCGCGCGAAGCTGCCCGCCGCCGCCTCCAGCCGCGCGACGACGCCGTCGATGCCGTCGATGCCGTCGCCCGCGGGCGCGGCGGCGGCGCTGTCGAGCGCCGCGGAAAGCCCCGCCACCTGCCGCTCGCCATCCGCGCCCGACAGGCCCGCGGCCTGCACCATCGCCCCGCGCGCCACGCCTTCCAGCGCGCGGCGCAGGTCGCCTTCCTGCGTCGGCGTCGCACCGAAGCGCACGGACAGGTCGCGCGCGATCTGGTTCAGGCCGTAGACGTCGCCGCGCTGCGCCAGCACGCCACGATCGGGCACGAAGCCATCCGCTTCCCCGGCGCGCGCGGTCCAGGCGGCACTGCCGTTCGCCTCGCCACCCGCGGCGGCGACCCAGCCGAGCACGCGATGCCCGATGTTGCCGATCGCCTGCGCCGCGGCGGACCCGGCACTCGTCGTCGCGTCACCGGCCAGCGGCGACAGCGGCGCAAGGGGTGACAGGCGGTCGATAGCGGTCATCGATCAATCCTCGGTGCGGCCCGACGACATATCGGGCGCGCATCCTGTATGGGGGACGCCGCACCCCCGCACCATAATCGAACCGACTAGCGACGCGGCGGTCACAGTCCCGCGCGCGCGCACAGCGCGTACAATCGCCGGACCTGCGGATGGTCGCGGCCATATGCCGCCGCGGCCTGCCGGCGGTGCGCGCAGGTCTGCCGCGTTCGCGGGCTGACGGCGCGACGCTGCGCCCCGCCGCGGTGACGGTTCACGGTCGAATCGCGCAGCACCCGTTCGCGCACCTGTCGCGCCGAATCGTTCAACGATTCGGAGTAGGGCTGGAATTCCTGCGCCGCGACGGCCCGTGCAGACAGGGCGACGACGGCGGCGATGATCGCGATCCTCGATTTCATGACCGTGCTCCCGACGACCCTGCATAATCGATGGGAGCGCGCATGCTAAGCGAAACGACTAGGCGGTCTAGTCGGAACGCTGAGCGCGAAGGTCGCAGGCACGCGCCATAAAGGATGGGCAGCGTCGGGATGCGGCGCACTGGCGAAGGCCCATGACGGGCCGGCAATCAGGAGGAATTCCCATGCTTTCGTTCAACGCCTTCAATCCGACCACGCTCATCGCCACCGCGGCGCTCGGCCCCGCAGGCGGGATCGCGGCGCAACTGGCATCGCAGGTCTTCTCCAAGGTCGGCCAGCAGATGATCCAGCAGATGGGTCAGAACCTGGGCCTGCCGCAGTCGGCGATCGACGTGGCGCAGGCTTCGTTCGCAGGGTCGCACGGTGATATCCAGGGGCTCGCCGGCAACCTGACGCAGGGCGTCGAGGGTGCGATCGAGGAGGCTGGCTTGGCCTCGGGCGCCTCGCCTCACGACATCGCGGACCAGCAGCGGGCAACGCAGGACTTCATCCGCGACACCTTGGATCGGATGGGTCAAAGTGACGAATTCAAGGATGCAAAGGCAAGCCGTGGGAAATCCGGTTCGGCGGGCGGCCAAGGCTGGCTGATGGCAATGGCCAAGGTTCTTGGTTCGCAGCTCGATCAGCTTGGCGACCAGATGACGAGCATGTCCAAGCGCATCACGAAGGATACACCGGGTCTGACAGCCGAATTCGGCGTGGTGTCGCAGCAATTCAACATGCTTATGAACGCGACCAGCACCGCCATCAAGACGGTCGGTGAAGCAATGGGCCGCATGGCGTCGAAGCAGTAAAACCGGTCAGCGGGTGTTCACCCCCTAACGCTAATATACGTGGGTCGGATCGGAAACGGTCCGACCCTTCCAACGTTATGGCACCATAAATTAGTCGAAAGGAACCTTCCGATGCTGAAAGTTCTGATGACCATCGCTGTTGTCGCTGTAACTCCGTTGCCTGCCGCAGCCCAGGACGGCGGCGGCGCCATCGACCTCGGCCAGCTGGCACGCACGCAGACGCAGGCCTCCATGATGCAGGGCCATGCCGAACGCGACGGTGCACGGCAAGCGGTGCGCGGTCCGAACGGAGTGGCGCTTGGTTCTCGAGCACGCGCCTATTGCGAGGACTATCCCAATGTCCGCAACCGTTTGGGCGCACGCGATCCGCGCGCGATGCGGCTTGCCGCCGCTTGTCGACAGGCAGGCTATCGATACTGATCCGGGCAGCTCTGCCCGATGACGGGAGACGCTTCGATGCGCATGCTGATATCGCTCGTCCTCGTCGTCACTGGCGCAACTCAGGCCGGCGCACAGGATTACGACCCGTCGATGGCGGCGTACGACAGCATGAGCCAGCAGCAGTTCCGTACCCAGCAGTCGCAGATCGAAGCGATGGCGCTGCGCAAGGTCATCGATCGCAACAATGGGCGCAGGATCGCACGAACCGGCGCCACACGGCAGCAGGTGGCCGCGTGCAATGGCAAAGCCCGGCTCAGGGCGGAATATTGCGCCGATAATCCGAAGGTGCGCCGGCTTTACGGCCTATGCCGGTCGATCGGCCGTTGATGAGCGCACCCTGTGCGGCATCGAAGGCAGGCGTTGGGCAATCGGGAGCCGACAACCGTGCGGTCCGACCTTCGTTCTGACTGAGAATATACCGAAATTGAAGGGATGCGTTTGATGACGGTCACGACCAAGATGGCGACCCTGATCGTATCGCTCTTCGCCATTCCGGTTTGTGCGCAGGATATGCCCGGCGCGATGAGCGTCACGGACATGGGCCGCACGATGGTGCTGACCGGACAAAATCAGGGCTACATCGATCGTGCCCGCGGGAAATCCCCGAGTGAGTCACGCGAAGTCCTGTCGCCGCGCTCGCGCGCCTATTGCGAGGCGTTCCCTTCGTATCGCAGCCGCTACGGCGCGAAAGATGCGCGTGTCACCCGTCTTGCCGCGGCATGCCGGCGGGCCGGTTACCGATACTGATCGGCGTTCACGACCCATCACATTTCGCAACGTGTCGCAACGTTGCGGCCGGCCATCGCACCGATTCTGTCGAGAGCCGTCGCAACGCAGAGTGGCCCATGAGTAGGTTCGTGACGACGATCGCCATTCTCACGGCCGGTTCGGCGCCCGCGATCGCGCAGGACATGGGCGGCGCCGTCGACCTGGGCGCGTTGTCGCGGACGCAGGTTCAGTCCGCCACCGCGCGCGGCTATGCCGAACGCGGCGGCGCAGCGTCGACGACGCGCGGCCCCAACGGCGTCGTCATCAGCGCCCACGCGCGCGCCTGTTGCGAGGATTATCCGAACGTGCGCAGCCGTCTGGGCAAGGGCGACGCACGGGTCGTGCGGCTGGTCGCCGCGTGTCGACAGGCGGGATACCGGTACTTTGCGCCCGTATCTGTCGGGCCCGTAGGCGGTCGATCGACGCGGCCCGTCGCCCCGTCCGCGGTTCAATCCGCGGGGTAGAACAGCAGCCCCGCCAGCGCGGCGAGTTCGCGCATGCCGTCCAGTTCCAGCTTGCGCGCCACGTTCGACAGATGGACGCGCACGGTGTTGTCCGAAATCAGCAGCAGCGTCGCGATGTCCGCGTTCGACCGGCCCCAGCCCAGGAAGCGGATGCATGTCAGCTCCATCGGCGTCAGGCGCAGCAATGCCGCGCGATGCCGCGTCGGCACGCGCGCCGCCTCCACCATATGTTCGCCCAGCGCCACGGGCGCAGGCCCGCCCGGAAGCGCGTCGGCGCGGCGCAGCAGGTCCGCGATCGCGGCCAGCCGGTCGTCCTCCACGTCGGTCACGTCGCCAGCCCGGTCAGGATCGCGCGGATCACCCCCGGCCGCGCCGCCATGTCGCGCAGGATCGCGGTGACGTAGCTGCCCAGCAGGAGCAGCAGGACGAACGTCGCCGCGAACGCCTTCAGCGACATCGACAGGGTGAAGACGTTCAGTTGCTGCGCAAACCGGTTCATCAGGCCCAGCCCCGCGTCGATCAGGAACAGCACGGTCAGCACCGGCGCGGCGAACAGCGTCGCCAATACCATCAACCGCCCGAACTCGCCCTCGAACAGCGCGAGGCTGCCGCCCGTCAGCACCGGCATCGGCGCTGCGATCGGCCAGATGGCGTAGCTTTCCATCATCACGCGCAGCAACAGCGACAATCCCCCGCCCGCGATGAACACCACGCTGGCCAGCCGCCCCAGGAACGCGCCGTTCAGCGACGTCTGGTGCCCCGACAGCGGATCGACGACCTGCGCCAGCGTCGCGCCGACCTTCGTGTCGATGATGTTCCCCGCCGCTTCCAGCGCCCACAGGACGGAGCCGAAGAAGAACCCGATGACGAGGCCGACGAACACCTCCTTCAACATGATCGTCGCCCATTGCGCCGGGCCGAGGAGCGACGGGTCGAGCGGCGGCTGGAGCGCGAGGCTGACGAGGCCGAGCGAGACGAAGATGGAATTGCGCACCAGCGCGGGCACGGTCTCGGTCGAGAACATCGGCAGCAGCAGGAACGTCGCCGCGACCCGTGCGGTCGCGACGCCCAGCAGCAGGATCTGGTCCGCCCAGCCGCCCACCCTATTTGCGGATCATCGCGGGGAATTCGGTGAAGATGCGATCGCTGAACCGGTACAGCGACCCGCCCAGCAGCGCGGCCGTCAGGAACAGGGTCAGCACGATCGCGAAGAACTTCACCGTATATTGCAGCGTCTGCTCCTGCACCTGCGTCGCGGCCTGGATCACCGCCACGATCAGGCCCGCGACCGCCGCGACGATGATCGGCGGCGCGGACAGGACGAGCACCAGCCACAGCGCATCGTTGGTCAGGCTGAGGAAGTCGCCGTTCATACGTAACTCAGCACCAGCCCGTGCGCGAGCTTCACCCAGCCGTCGACCAGGACGAACAGCAGCAGCTTGAATGGAAGGGAGATCGTCGTCGGCGACAGCATCATCATCCCCATCGCCAGCAGGATGTTCGAGATGACGAGGTCGATGACCAGGAACGGCAGGAAGATCAGGAAGCCGACCTGGAACGCCAGGCTCAGCTCGCGCACGACGAAGGCGGGGATGACGACGATGAAGTCGCGCTCCGTCATCTCCGCCGCGCGATTGGGATCGCCGACGCGCTGCGCGGTCTTCAGGAAGAAGCCGCGCTCCGTCGGGGAACTGTGCTTCAGCAGGAATCCGCGCAACGGCTCCTTCCCCGCATCGACCGCGTTCAGCATGGTGTTGGTGGACGACAGGACGCCGGGGCCGCCGGGCGCGCCGCCGGGCATCGGCATCGACTGCTCGATCCCCGCGGTCGGCCCCTGCGCGATCGCGGCCTGCATCTGCTGCCCGACGGGATACATGACGTACAGCGTCAGGATCAGCGACAGGCCGTTCAGGACGATGTTGGGCGGCACCTGCTGCAACCCCAGCGCATTGCGCAACAGGCTGAGCACCACCACGATCTTCGTGAAGCTGGTCACCATCACCGCGAAGAACGGCGCGATGGCGAGCGCGATGACGACGACGAGCGCGGAGCCCGGCGTGAAGGTCGACAGGTCCATGGATATCAGTCCCCCGCGCCTGCGCTCGTCCCGATCCGGTCGAACAGGACGCCGAACCCCTCGCCCACCGCGACCAGCTCGCCGCCGCCGATCGGGGTATCGCCCGCGATCACCCGGACGCGCAGCGTGCCTCCCGTCTGCGGCACCGGCAGGACGCTGCCCGCGGCCAGCCCCGCGATGTCGCGTGCCGACAACAGGCCGCCGTCGATCTCGATCCGGGTCGGCATCGTCATCGCCTCCCAATCCTTCGGTGCATCCGCGGCGGGCACGGGGTCCGCGTCGTGCGGCGACGGGCCGGGCGGCGGCACGAGGTCTTCCTGCAACGTCATGCTTCCCTTCGATGGTTCGATCCGGCCGACGAACGGCATGTCGCGGCCGGAGATGGTGATACGCGCCGACAACGGCCCGATGCCGAGCAGCAGCAGGTCGCCGTGCCCGATCGTGGCGATGCGCGCGGCGGAAAGGGCGGGCGCGGGAAACGCCGCGGTCCAGCGCGTGCGCAATGTGGACAGCAGCGCGGGCGGGGCGGGCGGGAGCGGCGATTCGGCGACGTCGCCGTCGGCGGGCAACGCGACCAGCAGGCGGTGGCGGATCGTGTGGCGCGAACAGGCCGCGTCCAGCCGCAGCTGGATGAAGTCGCCCGGGACCGCGGTGACCAGCGTCGCGGGGCGCAGGTCGTCGCCCACCGCGCTTTCCAGCGCGGCGAGCAGCGGCTCGATCGACGGCAGCAGGCGGGCCGCGAGCGCGGGATCGGGCACGCCGTCCCCGCCCGACAGCCGCATCAGCTCACCGTCGACCAGCAACGGCGCGACGAACACCTGCCGCCGCCCCGCCGCGAACCCGATCCACGCACCCGCCGCGCGCTGATCGCGGGCGAAGGCGACGCGCGCGGTCAGCGACAGGTCGCCCGCGCGACGCGCGTTCAGCGCGGCGATCAGCTGCGTCTGTCGATCGGCCCGTCCGGCGTCCAGCGCGCGCAACCGGTCGCGCAGCGGCATGGGGCGTTCGCGGTGCGGCGACGACGGCGGCGGCATCAGGATCGCGGCTCCGCGGCCACGGGCGCACCCGCGTCGCGTGCGTCGCCCCAGTTGCGCAGCAGCGTGACCGATCCGCCCGCCACGCCGATCAGCATCAATTCGCCCTCCGCCTCGACCAGCATCAACCGCTCGCGCTGCCCCACCGCCAGCGCGCGGACGAAGCGCAGCTGGCGATCGGGCGCGCCCTCGCGCCCGCCCAGCCCGCGATCCTGCCACCGGCGCAGGAACCTCAGGCACACGTAGGCGAGCCCCAGCACGATCGCGAGTGCGATCACCATGCCGATGAGGCCCGTCACCGCGGTGCCGATCGTCGAATCCATGTCAGCTCGTCTCCAGTCGTCGGTCTGCGCCCAAATCGTGGTGCTGCGGCGCCTCGCCGCTGCGCACCTTCTTCGCCCACAGGATGATCTGCGCGATCGCCTCGAACATGTCGCGCGGCACGATGTCCTCGACCACCGCATCCTCGTACAGCTTGCGCGCGACGGCGACGTGACGGACGATCGGCACGCCCGCCTCCTCCGCCGCCTCGCGCATCGCCTGCGCCAGCGGGCCTTCGCCCTTCGCCGCGACGACGGGAACGGGGGCGCCGTCCGGGTCGTAGTCGATCGCGATCGCGATATGCGTGGGGTTCACCACCAGAACGTTGGCGCCGCGCGCCGCGCCGACCGCGTTCTGGTTCGCCCATTCCTCGTGCAGCTGGCGGCGGTTGCCCTTTATCATCGGGTCGCCCTCGTTGTCCTTATGCTCCTGCCGGATGTCGCGCATGCTCATCCGCATCTTCTTCATGAAGCTGTGCTTCTGCCATGCGAGGTCGAGCACCGCGACGACGACGAACACCGCGAAGGTCCACAGCAACGCCTGCCGGACCAGCGCGCCGGTATAGCCCAGGACGGAGGCGGCGGCGGCGCGGCCGTCGCTCTGCGCCGCGGGCTGGAGCAGCGGCCCGGTACGCTCGACGATCTCGCCCAGCGACCCTTTCAGGATCAGCCAGATGACGAAGACGATCAGCATCGCCTTGGCCAGCGTCTTCAGCAGCTCGACGACGTTGTCGAGGCTGAACATCTTCTTCAGCCCCTCGACCGGGTTCAGCTTTTCCAGGCTCGGCTTCATCTTCTCGGTCGTGAAGACCCCGCCGCCCTGGAGGAATTCGACCAGCGTGCCCGCCACCGCGGCAGGGATCAGCGCGACCGCGCAGATCGCGAGCAGCGCCCACAGCGCGTTCCAGCCCAGGCCGCTCGCGGCGACCGCGAACGATCCGCCGGCGGCGACCAGGTGAAAGCTTTCCTGGAACAGCGCGGCGATCCGCGCGCCCGCGAACCCGGCGCCGAAGATGAAGACGACCAGCCACACGAACAGCGTGACTGTCGCGGTCACGTCCTTCGACTTCGCGACGTCGCCCTTGCGGCGGGCGTCCGCCAGCCGCTTGGGGGTCGGTTTCTCGGTCTTGTCGCCGCCGTCGTTCTTACCGGCCACGTCCCACTCCCGCGCGCGCCGACGCCGTGCGGGATCGCGGGATCCCGTGGCGTGCGGCCATCGTGCCGGGGTGTCTCGTCACTGTCACCCGCGCACCTGCAAGGTGCGAAGACGTCCGATCGCAGGACCCTTATTGCGTATCCGACAGCAACAATGTCGCGTTTCCGATGATGCGAGTCAACCGACCGCCCCGGCGGCGGGCGTCGGCAAAGTGTCATCGAACGGCCCGATAGATGTGACCAGGAAGGTGGCGAACCGCCGTCTTTCCCGGTGTTTGCGATCATGTCGCGATCGTGATCCCGCGCCGCAATGCCGCCACAATCCACGACAAGCCGTGACAATAGCAGGACCAGGCGAACGAATGACGGGTAGTATGTGATGAAGTGTTTCGCCATCCTTGAATGGTCGGGCGTTTCGTCACGCCGACCGCAGGACCCCATTTGCCGCACGCCCCGTCCCTCCGGCGGGGTGCAGAGGAGCAATCGGGATGTCGGATAACATCGACACGACGAAGGACGTTGGACGGGCGCGTCGCCGCCGCACGGCGATCGCCGCGACGATCCTGGCGGGGATCGCCCCTGCCGCCGCCGCGCAATCGGTCGATTGCGGCGCCGCGGGCATCGGCGCGCGGTTCAGCGAGGCGACGCGGATGTGCGCGGCCGTCACACCCGCCGCCGCCCCCGTCGCGACCGCGGTGGCGGTGGCGGAACCCGCGAACGTGTCGGTCAGCATGCCCGGCTATCGCCGCCGCCTCGCCGCCGCGGTCGGCCAGGTACGCCGCCGTGGCGGATCGTCCGCGCCGGACGCGCTGGTAGTCGCGATCGGCCGGCAATATCGCATCGATCCGCATCTGCTGTCCGCGATGGTCGCGACCGAGAGCGCGGGCAATCCCAATGCCGTCTCGCGCAAGGGCGCGCTGGGCGTGATGCAGGTGATGCCGGGCACCGCGCGCAGCATGGGGGTCCGCGATCCGTCCGCGCTGCTGGGCAACCGCCCGCTCGCGCTGGCGACCGGGGCCAGGTATCTGAAGCATCTGCAAGGCCGGTTCGGCAACAACGTGCCGCTGGTCGTCGCCGCCTACAACGCCGGGCCCGGCGCGGTGCAGAAATACCGCGGCGTCCCGCGCTATCGCGAGACGCAGGGCTATGTCCGCGACGTCATGGGTCGCTATGCCGCGGGCCGTGGCGCGGCCGCGGGAGCTGCCCCAGGAGCTGCACAGTGAGCGTCCAGACCTATCTGGCGTCCAGCGGGACTCCCGCGCGGCTGGGCTTCGCCGCGCGCTTCGCGGACATCGCGCTGGCGGCGTTCGTCGTCACGATCATCGGGGCGATGATCCTGCCGCTGCCGATGTTCCTGATCGACCTGCTGGTCGCGGTGAACATCACGTTCGGCGTCATGCTGCTGCTGACGACGTTGTACGTCCGCGGGCCGCTCGATTTCTCGTCCTTCCCCGCGATCCTGCTCGTCTCGACGCTGTTCCGGCTGTCGCTGTCGATCGCGACGACGCGCATGATCCTGACCGAGGGACATGGCGGCCACATCATCCAGACGTTCGGGTCGATGGTGGCGGGCGGCAACATCGTCGTCGGCCTCGTCGTCTTCCTCATCATCACGATCGTGCAGTTCATCGTCATCGCCAAGGGCGCGGAGCGCGTGGCGGAGGTCGCCGCGCGGTTCAGCCTCGATTCGATGCCGGGCAAGCAATTGTCGATCGACAGCGACCTGCGCAGCGGCCTGATCGACAAGGACGAGGCGCGCCGCCGCCGCCGCGTGCTGGAACTGGAATCGAAGCTGCACGGCAGCCTCGACGGCGCGATGAAGTTCGTGAAGGGCGACGCCATCGCCTCGATCGTGATCGTCGTCGTCAACCTGATCGGCGGTCTCGCCATCGGCGTGATGCAGCAGGGGCTGGACCTCGGCGCCGCCACGCACAAATATTCGATCCTGACGATCGGCGAGGGGCTGGTCGCGCAGATTCCCGCGCTGCTGGGCGCGATGGCCGCGGGCCTGATGGTGACGCGCGCGACGGACGAGGACGATCCCAGCAACCTGGGCCAGACGATGCAGCGCCAGTTGTCGGGCAATCCTCGCGTCCTGATGGGCGTCGGCGCGGTCGCGTTCCTGATGGCGCTGATCCCCGGTTTCCCGGTGGCGGTATTCCTGGGCCTCGGCGCGGGCGCGATGGGGGCGGGCGCGCTGACGCATCCGCGGTTGCGCCCGATGTTGCTGAAACGCGCCGGCCCGCTGACCCGCACGCTGTCGCGCGGGCGCGAGACGCCGCCGCCCGCCACGCTGATCGCGGAGCCCGCGCTGCCCAAGCCGATCGTGCCGCTGCTGCTGGAACTGTCCGGCCCGCGTCCATCGGGCGCGGAGGGCGATGCGCTCGCCGCGGCGCTTCAGGCGATGCTGGAACGGCTGCAATATCGCTCCGGCGTCCCGTTGCCGCGACTGGCGATCCACTTCATGGCGCCCGACGCGCGCGCGGCGTGGCAGTTGCTGGCGTACGAACTGCCGGTCGGCCACGGCCTGCGCGACGACATGGACGCCGCCGCACTGGTCGCCGCGGTCGAGACGGCGTTGCGCCGCAACCTCGCGCGCTTCCTGGGCGTGCAGGAGGCGGTGGCGCTCCTCAACCGCATCGGCGACGATTATCCCGAGGTGGTGAAGGAAGCCGTCCGCGCCTTGCCCGCCGCGCGCATCGCGGAGGTCATGCGCCGCCTCGCCGAGGAGGAAGTGCCGCTGCGCAACATGCGCGACGTGCTGGAGGGCCTGACCGACGCCGCGCAGAACGAGCGCGAGACGCCGCGCCTCGCCGACATGACGCGGGTCGCGCTGAAACGCTATCTGGTCGACGCCGCCGCCCCCGACGGGGCGGTCCGCGCCTTGGTCGTCACCCCCGAGCTGGAGACGATGGTGCGCGAGGCGACGCGCGTCGTCGACGGGGCGGAACGACTGGCCATCGCGCCCGATGTCGCGCGCGACCTGGTCGCCGCGATCGCCGCCACCGCGGCGGAGACGCGCGCCAACGCGCTCGTCACCTCGTTCGAGGCGCGGCGCGCGGTGCGCAAACTGATCGAGCCCGACCTGTTCGACCTGCCGGTGCTCGCCTTCAACGAACTGTCGTCGACGAACCGGCTGGAGATGGTGGGCCAGATCGGCCTGCCGGCCGCGGGACTGGCCGGGAACGGGCAGGGCGACGATACGACCAACCAGCCGGCCATGGCGGCCGAGTGATCCCGAGGGGACGGATTGCATGATTTCGCACGGCCTGACGATGTTGACGACCGGAACCGGCGTCGCGCTGACCATCGCGGCGATGCTGCCCGGCGGATGGGCATCCGCGGACACCGCCCCGCGCACGATGCAACCGGTGCCCGGTGCGGTGATGACGTCGCAGGTCGTTCCCGCGGCGCGATCCCCCGTCGCCCGGTTGCAGGGCGCGCCCGCGTCCCCCGCCACGCCCGGCGGCGCGGCCGGCGAACTGACGCTGTCGCCGCGCGATCAACCCATCACCGCCTTCCTGCGCGACCTGTTCGGCCGGGTCGGGCGGCCGGTGGTGCCCAGCGCGAACCTGACCGGGACGGTCAACGGCGTGTTCCGCGGATCGGTGAACAAGATCTTCGCCGACATCGCGCGCGCCTTCAACCTGGTCAGTTACGACGACGGCGCCGCCCTGTACGTCTACGGCGCGAACGAGGTCGGTGTGCAGACGCTGACCGTCGGCACCGCCACGGCGCAGCGCGTGGTGCGACAGGTCGCGGCGCAGCGGCTGGCGGACCGGCGCAACTACGTCCGCGCCTCGACGGACGGAACGCTGGTCGCCAGCGGCACGCCGCGCTTCCTGCAACAGGTGTCGCAGATCGCGAACGGCGGCGGCGGCGTCCGCAACGCGGGCATCCCGTCGGGCAGCCCGCTGGTCGGGGGCGCCGCCTTCGCGCCGCCGCCCGTCACGCCGCTGGAATTCCGCGTCTTCTACCTGAAATACGCGCGGGCGGAGGATACGGTCAGCACCGCGGGGGGCCGCGAACTGCGCCTGCCGGGCCTCGCCACGATCCTACAGAACCTCGTGCTCGACCAGCGTCCCGGCGGCAGCGCGGCGACCGGCGGCACGACGCCGACGCTGGGCGCACGGCTGGTGCGGCAGAGCCAGCCGCGGCTGAAGGGCCTGGGGCTGGGCAACATCCTCCCTTCGGGAACGCAGGTTCCGTCCACCGGCCTGCCCGTGCCCGGCCTCTACCCTACCGACGGCGGCGATGTGCTGGGCTACGGCGGTTTCGGTGGTGGCGCGGGCGGCGGCGGCGACGTCATGGCCCCGCTGACGCAGGACGTCGTGCGGATCGAACCCAACCCGTATCTGAACGCGGTGATCGTGCGCGACGTGCCCGAGCGGATGGGCGCTTACGATTCGCTGATCCGCGCCCTCGACGTCGAGCCGCAGGTGGTCGAGGTCGAGGCGACGATCATCGACATCAACACCGACAAGCTGCGCCGGCTGGGCATCAACTGGCGGCTGGAAAGCGGCGGGCTGGGCTTCCTGTTCGGGGACGGCACCGCGAACGACACGCTACTGACGCGCAATCGCGGCCTGTCGCGCCGCGGCAACGTGACGCAGATCACCCCGCCCGCGGCGGGCGGCACCCTGTCCACCATCATCGGCAGCCAGCGCGAGTTCCTGGGCCGGATCCAGGCGCTGGAGACGAAGGGCGTCGCGCGCGTGGTCAGCCGGCCGCAGATCATGACGCTGGCCAATGTGGAGGCGGTGTTCGACCGCACGCGCACCTTCTACGTCCGCGTCGCGGGCCGCGAGGAGGTCGACCTGTTCAACGTCACCGCAGGCACCGTGCTGCGCGTCAATCCGCACGTCTTCCGCGATCAGGACCAGACGCGCGTGCGCATGATCGTCAATATCGAGGACGGCTCGATCAGCCAGAATTCGCTGGTCGAGAACATCCCGATCGTGGAGCGCGCCAGCGTCTCGACGCAGGCGATGGTTCTGGACGGCGAAAGCCTGCTGCTGGGCGGCATGACGGTCGATGCGGATTCGGACGACGTCTACAAGATCCCGCTGCTGGGCGACATTCCGCTGCTCGGCAATCTGTTCAAGGTGCAGCAACGCAACCGCTCGCGCACCGAACGCCTGTTCCTCATCACTCCGCGGCTCGTCTCGCTCGGGTCGCGCGTCGGACCGACGACGGTGACGTCCACCACGCGCGTCGCGCCGACGCCGGTCGCGCCCGCGACGCCCGCGGGGGGGAGGCCGCTGCGGTGAGCATCGACATGCCCGTGCTGCGCATCCTGAACGGCCGCCTGGCCGGGACGGAGCAGGCGCTGCCCGCGGGCGGCGCGGTGTCGATCGGCCATGCCTTCTGGCACGACGTCGTCGTCCGCGATCCCGCGACGAAGGGGATCGCGATCGACCTGTCGCTCGGGGCGGAGGGCGCGGCGCAGGCGACCGTGCTGGAGGGGGAGGCGGAATTGCTCGGCTCCACCGTCCCGGCAGGCGAAACCGCGATCGTGCCCGCCTACGTCCCCTTCGCGATCGGCGGCGTGGCGATGGCGTGGGGCGATCGCGACAGCGACCGGTGGGAGGAGGCGACCGGCCTCGTCGCCGCGGTCCCCGCCGCCGCCGCCGCGCCGCCCAGCGCGCGCGATCATGCGCTGGCCCTCGCGGGGCGTGCGGGGGAGGGGGCGACGCGCGTCCTCACCCGCCCGCGCATCGCGCTGGCCGCGGGCGCGATCGGCGTGATCGCGCTGGCGAGCGCGGCGGTGCCGGTCGTCGACGCGCTGCACCTGCGCGGCACGCCGGCGCAACGCGTCGAGCGCGCGCTGGCGGGCAGCGGGATCGCGGGCCTGTCCGCGCAGGAGGACGAGGCGACGGGCGCGGTGAACGTGACCGGCGTCGTGACCAACGACCGGCAGCGCGCGAAGGCGGTGTCGGTGATGCGCGACACCGGCATCGCGGGCAACGTCGCGGTCCTGACCAGCGCCGACCTGGCCCGCTCCGCCGCGGACGTGGCGCGGATGAACGGGATCCAGGCGGTGGCGCGCCCGATCGGGCGCACCGCGGTCGAACTGCGCGTCACCCCGCTGGCGCCCGACCAGGAACAGAAACTGGCCCAGGCGGTCCGCGGCGACGTCCGCGCGCTGACCCGGCTGGCATTGCGCGACGATCTTCCCCCCGTGGAAGCGGTGCCGTTGCGGACCGTTCAGGATGCGACGAAGAAGGTGTCGACCGTCGTCGGCGGCGAACCTTCGTTCATCCAGACCGTTGATGGGGCGCGTTACTTCCCCGGCGCGGTGATGCCCAGTGGGCACCGCCTGATCGCCATTCAGGGGAACGACGTGGTGTTCGAGAAAAGCGGGCGACAGACCCGCGTTGCTTTCTAGACACTTGCAAGAAGGAGACGAACGATGACCGACAACAGCATCAGCGGCGGCCTGGGCATGATGGCCACCACCCCGATGACGGGCAGCCGCATGCAGAAGGGCGGCGCGCCGGGCACCTGGTTCGAGGCGCTGGCCGACGCATGGGGCCAGACCCTGGACGGGCAGGCATCGCGGATCGAACAGATGTCGCAGGGCATCAGCGGCGGCGGCGACAATCCGTCGCAGATCACGAAGCTGACCGCCGAATCGATGCGGATGAGCTTCATGGCGCAAAGCTCCTCCAGCTCGATCGACAGCGTCGGCAAGGCGCTCGAAACCATGGCGCGCAAGGGCTAAGGAGGACGACACATGTCGATCGAAGCCATCGCGGCGGCCTCCGCCGGCGCGGCGGGGGCGGGCATGCCGCCCCCCGATACGATCCAGGCGGGGCCCGGCGCCTCGATCGCGGACATCACCAGCTTCCAATCGTCGCTGACCGCGGCGGGCGGTCCGTCGCCCGTCGGCGGCCCCGACCAGCTGTCGCCCGCGATCAAGGCGATGTTCACCCAGCTGGAGAAGGTGAACGGGGAGGCGAAGAACGTCGCCGATTACGCCAGCCAGGCATCGGCGAAGGGCGCGGAGATGACTCCCGGCGAGATCGTCAACCTGACGATGAAATGCCACGAGTTCATGTTCCATTGCCAGCTGACCTCGAACATCGCGAACCGCACGTCGGACGGCGTGCAGCAATTGTTCCGGCAGCAATCGTGACCCGCGCGCAGGAGGACGCCATGGACTGGACGAAGCGGCTGAAGCTTGCGATCGCCGGGCTCGGACTCGTCCTCCTGGCCGCGTGCGGGCGCGCCGAGCTGTACGGGAAACTGAGCGAGGCGCAGGCGAACGAGATGATCGCCGCGCTCCAGCGATCGGGGATCGAGGCCGGCAAGGAAAACGGCGGCGACGCGGGCTGGACGCTGACCACCGCGAAGGGCGATTTCGGCCGCGCGGTGGAGATTTTGCAGGCGCAGGGCTATCCGCGACAGGATTTCGCGACGCTGGGCACGGTGTTCAAGAAGGAGGGGTTCGTCTCCTCCCCCACCGAGGAGCGCGCGCGGCTGAACTGGGGCCTGAGCCAGGAATTGTCGCGCACGCTGACGCAGATCGACGGGGTAGTGCAGGCACGCGTTCACCTGGCCCTGCCCGAGGACGCGCCGCTGGCGGAGACGAAGGCGCCCGCCTCCGCATCGGTCTTCATCAAATATCGCCCCGGCGCCGACATCAACGGACAGATCGGGAAGATCAAGGCGCTGGTCGTCAATTCGATCGAGGGGCTGAAGTACGAGAACGTCAGTGTCGAGACGTTCGCCGCGCAACCGCCCCCCGTGGCGGTGGGCACCGCACCGGTCAGCAGCAACGGCTCGAACGACGGCGCGGTGATGGCGGCGATCGGCGGCGCGTTGCTGCTGGCCGGCGCGATCGGCTATCCCGGATACCGCCGCTGGCGGTTGCGGCGACGGGCGGCGTCGCGGCGCGCGATCGTACCGCAGGAGATCCAGCGGTGAGCGCCGCGGCGGAGCGCGCGGCGCTAGCCCGGATCGGCGCGAACCTGATCGCGATGGCGGGCGAACGTGGCGATCGCCGCGCCCGTAGCGTCGGCGGCGACCGGCGGCCGGTGCCGCCCGCCACGGGCTTCGCCGACATCGCCGCTGCCCCGGTGTGGCTGCAATCCCCGCGCGAAGAGCTGACCCGCCTCGCCCTGCGCGCGGCGCTGATCGCGATGGCGCCCGCGCTGGCGGCGTCGATCGACGGCGGCTGGCTGCGCGAACTGGCCGCGCTGACGGGGGAGGGGGCATTGGACCATGCGATCGCACTGGCCCCATCGATCCCGGACGGCGGAATCGCCGCCGTTCCGGTGGACGCGACGAAGGCGCTGGGCTTCGACGTCCTGCGCGCGGCGCTGCCCCCCGCATTGCATCGCTATTTGGACTGGGCACCCGGCGGCGAGGCGCCGTGCCCGCCCGCCGTCGCCGCGGTCTCCATCCGCAACGCGCTGGCCGTTCTTCCCGACGAGCCGGCATGAGCTACGTCCTGATCCACGCCGACCGGCAGGCCACGCTGCTGCGCGGCGATCCCGTCGTGCCAGCGGCCGACCTGCCCGCCTTCTACGACGCGAACGCGCTTCTCGACGCCGCGTCCACGATCCGCGACGACGCCGAACGCGGCGCCGCCGACGCGATCGCCGCCGCACGCGCGGAGGGGCTGGCGGCGGGGCATGCCGAAGGGCTGGCGATCGGCGCGGCGGAGGTCCGCGACGAATTGCTCCGGCTTGCCGCCGCCGACGCCGCCCGGACCGCGGCGCAGCGCGCCGACCTGGCACGGCTGGGACTGGAGGTCGTCCGCCGGATCGCGGCGGAGCTGGGCGAGCCCGCGATGGTCGCCGCGCTGGCCGAACGCGCGGCGACCACCGTGGCGCCCGACGCGCATCCCGTGGTGCGCGTCCACCCCGATGCGCTCGCGGCGACGCGCGACCGACTGGCCGCGCGCGCCGTGGTGCAGGGCGACGCCGCGCTCGCCCCCACCGATTGCGTCCTGGCGACTCCGCTGGGCGAGGTGCACGCCGGGCTGGACACGCAATTGGCGGCGCTGGCGCAGGCCTGGGGTGTCGACGCATGAGCCTCGCCGATCCCCCGCCCGCCCCGTCCGTCGACGATCTGGTCGCGCGGCTGGGCCGGTCGACCACGGTCGAACGCCGCGGGCGGCTGGTCGAGCTGATCGGCACCACGCTGAAGGTGACGGGCATCGCGGCGCGGATCGGCGAGACGTGCGAGGTCATCGCCCCGCAGTCCGGCGACAGCGTGATGGCGGAGGTCGTCGGCATCGCGGGCCATGCCACGATCCTGACCCCGCTGGGCGATGTGCGCGGGCTGTCCGCCGATGCGGAGGTGATCGTGCGATCCGGGGCGGACCGCGTCCCCTACGGCGACGCGCTGCTCGGGCGCGTGCTCGACGGACGCGGGCGGCCGATCGACGGACTGGGTGCGCTGCCCCCGGGCCTGCCCACGGTGCCGCTCCACGCCCCCGCCCCCGGGCCGATGACGCGCATGTTGATCGACAAGCCGCTGGAAACCGGGGTGCGCGCGATCGATTCCCTCCTGACGCTGGGCGAGGGGCAACGCGTCGGCGTCTTCGCCGCGGCGGGGGGCGGGAAGTCGACGTTGCTCGGGATGCTGGCCCGCTTCGCGAAGGCCGAGGTGATCGTGATCGCGCTGATCGGGGAGCGCGGGCGCGAGGTGCGCGAGTTCATCGAGGATGCGCTGGGCGCGGACGGGCTCGCCCGCTCCGTCATCGTCTGCGCGACGTCGGATCGCGCGGCGATGGAGCGCGTACGCGCCGCCCATCACGCGACCGCCGTGGCGGAAGGGTTCCGGAGCGAGGGGCGCAACGTCCTGCTGCTGATGGATTCCGTCACGCGGTTCGCGCGCGCGCTGCGCGAGATCGGTCTGGCGGCGGGCGAACCGTCGGTCCGCCGCGGCTTCCCGCCGTCGGTCTTCGCGGAACTGCCGCGGCTGTTCGAACGCGCGGGCACCGACGCGACCGGCGCGATCACCGGCGTCTACACCGTCCTGCTGGAGGATGAGGACGGCGGCGATCCTGTGGGGGAGGAGGTCCGCTCGATCCTGGACGGCCACATCCTGCTGTCGCGCAAGCTGGGCGCGGCGGGCCATTATCCCGCGATCGACGTGCTGGGCAGCCTGTCGCGCCTCTTCCCGCGGCTCGCGTCGCCCGCGCACCGCGCCGCCGCGACGCAGGTCCGCGCGCTGATGGCCAAACATGCGGAGATCGAATTCCTGGTGCAGGTCGGCGAATATCGCGCGGGCGCCGATCCCGTCGCCGACCGCGCGATCGCCGCCCGGCCGGAAATCGACGCGATGCTGCGGCAGGACGCGACGCAGCCGACCGCCATGGCCACCGCCCTCCTGATGCTGCGGAGTATCGGCGGATGAGCACCCGGATACAGATCGCGCAGGCGACGCAACTAGTGCGGCTGCGCGACGTACGGGTCCGCGCCGCCGCGGTGCGGCTGGCCACCGCCCGCGCCGCAACCATGGAGGCGGAGCGCGCGCGCATCGCGGCGGACGAGGCGGCGGATCGCGCCGCGGCCGCGCACCGGACGGCGCGCGACGGGCTGGCGGCCGATCCGGGAGAGGCCGAACGCCTGCTGGCACTGGTCGACCGGGCCCGTTTCGACCGGTCGATGGCGATCGAGACGCTGGGCGAGGCGCGCGGGGCCGAGGACGATTGTCGCCGCGACGAGGACCGACGCCGTCGCACGATGATCCTGGCGCAGGCACGGCACGATGCACTGGCCGAACGGCTGGGCACGATCCGGCAGGGCGCGGCGCGGGTGGACGAGGAACGCCAGGCGCTGGATGCCGAGGATGTGAGGAGGTTTCGATGAGCGACGTATCCGCCACCGGTCGCAGTGCCGATCCCGCGACGCGGTCGTCCGCGCGCCGCATCTCCCGCGCCGCCCCGCCCGCGGAGGATGTGCGCGCGATGGGCGAGGCGTTCCGGCGCGCGCGCGGCGGCCTCCCGGGTCGGGCGGATGCGGCGATGCCGCGTGGCACAGGGAAGGGCGCGGGCGTCGCCGCACGCACCGGCGCCGCGCCCGATGCCACCGCCCCGGCCGGCCCGCGAACGGGGGACGAACAGGCGACGCTCGACCGGCGCGACGCCGATCGCCATCCCGATCAGGGGTTCGCCGGGCTTGCCCAGCATGCCGCCGTGCCGGTGGTCGTCGCCGCGCAGCCCCCGTCGCCATTGGTCGATCCGACCGCCTTCGCGCAGCTGCTCGCCGACCTGTGGACGCGCGAGAACGGGCGCGGCCCGCGCGAGGTTCGCGTCCGCTTCGGCGCCGCGACCTGGCCCGCGACCGGCGCCACGTTGGTCAGGAGTGCGGACGGCCTGCTGGACGTGACGGTGGACATGGCACCGGGCACCGCCGACGCGCGGATCGACGTGCTGGAAACCGCCCTGGGCGCACGCGGACTGGCGATCGGTCGCGTCGCGATCGGCGCGACCGCGGCCTAGATCCGCTCCCCGCTCAACCGCTGGCACACCATGTCCAGTTGTTCGAGCGTGCTATATTCCAGCGTGATCGCACCATGGCCGTCGTCGTGGAAGGCGATGCGCACCTTCAGCCCGAGCAGGTCGGCCAGTTGGGTTTCCAGCGCCGCGATATCCGCGCTGCCGGTCGATCCTCCGGCGGCGGGGCGCCCCCGCCGGTCGGGACGCGTCTCGTCGCCCCGACGGCGGCGGGCCAGCGCCTCCGTCTGGCGCACCGACAGGCCCTTGGCGATCACCTCCTCCGCGACGGTGGCGGGATCGGGCGCGCCCAGGATCGCGCGCGCATGGCCCATCGACAAAGTGCCGTCGACGACGCTTTCCTGCACGCCCGCAGGAAGGTCCAGCAATCGCAACAGGTTGGCGACATGGCTCCGCGATTTGTGGACAACGCGGGCCAGGACTTCCTGCGTATGTCCAAATTCGTCCTGTAGCCGCTGATACGCGACCGCTTCCTCGATCGCGTTCAGGTCCTGCCGCTGGATATTCTCGACCAGCGCGATCTGGAGCGTCTCGCTGTCCGAATAGTCGCGGACGACGGCGGGCACCTCGTGCAGTCGCGCGCGCTGTGCCGCACGCCACCGCCGTTCCCCCGCGACGATCTGATAATCGTGGCCGTGGCTGCGCACGATGATCGGCTGGATCACGCCGCGTTCCGCGATCGACGCGGCCAGCTCGTCCAGCGCGCGCTCGTCGAAATGCCGTCGCGGCTGGCCAGGGTGCGGCGCGATCGCGCTGATCGGGATCATCCGGACGCCGCCGCGCGGTGCCGAGCTCGCCTCCGCGGCGACGCGTTCGTCCTGCGCGACATCGCCCAGCAACGCGCCGAGCCCGCGACCCAGCCCGCCGCGCGGCCGTCGTCCGCCTGCGTCGCTCATGCCGCCACCTTCGCTCGCGGCATCCGCTCGATCACTTCACGCGCCAACGATATGTAGGCCTCCGACCCTGCGCACCGATGATCGTAGATCAGGGCGGGCAGGCCGTGGCTCGGCGCCTCCGACAATCGGACGTTGCGGGGGATGACCGTGTCGAACACCACCTTGCCGAGCACCGCGCGCACATCCGTCGATACCTGATCGGTCAGCCGGTTGCGCCGGTCGTACATCGTCAACGCCACGCCCAGGATCGACAGCGACGGATTGAATCGCTCGCGGATCCGCTCGACCGTCCCCAGCAACTGGCTCAGCCCTTCCAGCGCAAAGAATTCGCATTGCAACGGCACCAGCAGGGAATCCGCCGCGACCATGGCGTTGATCGTCAGCAGACCGAGGGAGGGCGGACAATCGATCAACACCACGTCCCAGGAAGCGGGAGCATCCTCGATCGCCCGGTGCAGCCGATGCGTCCGATGCTCCAGGTCGACCAGCTCGATCTCCGCCCCCGACAGGTCAACCGTCGCCGGTACGACGAACAGGCGCGGTACGCTGCTGGCCACCGCCGCCTCCGCCAGGCCGCCTCGTTCGATCAGGACATCGTAGCTCGACCGGCTCCGCTGCGCATGGGTGATGCCCAGACCGGTCGACGCATTGCCCTGAGGATCGAGATCGACGAGCAACACCCGTAGGCCCGTCGCCGCCAGCGCCGTCGCGACATTGATGGCACTGGTCGTTTTCCCGACCCCGCCCTTCTGATTTGCGATCGCGATGCGGTACATCATGTCACTCCGTTGGCGACCAGAATGACCGAGTCAGGGTCGGTCAGACTATGTTCCACGTGGAACATTGCCTGCCACTCGCGCGGAAGGTTTGCAAGTTCCGCCAATCCCCCACGACCGCGCGGGAACAGGACGGTGGTCGACGGCGTGCGCAAATGCTTGGTCCCGCGCAACAACGTCATCGTCGGTGCAACGGCCCGCGCCGAAACGATGTCCGCGACAGGCGATCGCAACATTTCGACCTTCACGGGCTCGACTTTCACGAAAGGAAGATCGAGCGCTTCCGCAACAGAGGACAGGAAGGCGGCCCGGCGCGCGCGCGGCTCCACCAGCACGGTCGGCAATGGTCGAAGCATCGCAACGACCAGTCCGGGGAATCCGGCGCCGGTCCCGACATCGATCCAGGCCCCGCCCCGCTCCGGCGCGAGCGTCAGAAGTTGCGCGGAATCCACGATATGCCGCGCCCAGATCGTGTCGAGCGTCGACGGCGCGACGAGGTTCTGCCGCCCCGCCTCATCGCGTACCAGCGACGCGAACCGTTCGAGCTTTGCCACCGCAGCATCGCCCCACCGGGCGGCGATCCACGCCCGCGCGTCATCTTCCGTCATGCCGACTTCCTCGCGTGCAACCACAAGGCCGCGAGCGCCGCGGGGGTGACGCCGCGGATGCGTCCCGCCTGATCCAGCGTGTGGGGATCACTGACGCTCAGCCGCTCGATCATCTCGATCGACAATCCGGGGATCCCCGCCAGCGCCGTACCACGCGGAATAGGCACATCCCGATCGCGCCGCATCGCGTCGATCTCCTGCGCCTGCCGCACCAGATACGGCGCATAACGTCGATCCTCCTCCACCTCGCGGACGATGTCCGGATCGATCGTTTCGTTTGCATCCGCCCCTTCCCGAAGGGACGCGCGTTGCTGGTCCCGGCGCTCGACATGCCGCCGCCGCGCCTCGCCCAGCAGCCCCGCCGCGATCCCGAGCGATGACAATCGCGTTTCCGCATTATCCGCCCGCAACGACAACCGATACTCGGCCCGCGCCGTCAACATGCGATACGGTTCGCTGATCCCTTGAAGGACCAGATCGTCGATCAGGACGCCGATATATCCGGCCGCACGATCGATCAACACGGGCGCCAGATCGCAGGCATAGGCCGCGGCGTTAGCACCGGCGACCAGCCCCTGCGCCGCCGCTTCCTCATATCCGGTCGTTCCGTTCAACTGCCCCGCGCAATAGACCCCCGCGATCGCGCGCAGCGCCAGTCGATGGTCCAGCGCACGCGGATCGACATAATCATATTCCACCGCATAGCCGGCGACCGTGATCGTGGCCTGCGCCAACCCCGGGATCGTCGCGATCATCGCCGCCTGCGTCGCTGCCGACAGCGATGTGGAGATGCCGTTGGGATAGACGGTCGCGTCGTCAAGTCCCTCGGGTTCCAGGAACACCTGATGCCCGTCGCGGTCGCCGAATCGGTGGACCTTGTCCTCGATCGACGGGCAGTAGCGGGGACCCGCCCCATTGATCGCGCCACCGAACAGGGGTGACTCAGCCAGACCGTCGCGAATGACGTCGTGGGTCGCCGCGGTCGTCCGCGTGATCGCACAGGCCAGCTGCGGCAATCGTCGCCCGCTCGTCATCGGCGACATGGCCCAGGCATCCATGTCGGACGGCTGCGCTTCCAATGCCGCCCAATCGATCGTGCGACCGTCCAGCCGGGGCGGCGTCCCGGTCTTCAACCGATGCATCGGAAGGTCGAGCGCACGCAGCCGCTCGCCCAGCCGCGCGGCAGGCCGCTCGCCGACGCGCCCACCCGCCATCCGGTCGAGCCCGCGGAATATACGCCCGCCCAGAAACGTCCCCGTCGCCAGCACGACGGCGCGGCCCGGTAGCCGCGATCCTTCGGACAGCGCCACCCCCTCGACCCGATGCGCGTCGACAATCAGATCGGCGACCTCGCCGCGCACGATCTCTAAGTTCGGATATTCGGCGAGCAGCGCGCGGATCGCGGACCGGTAGCGCCGCCGATCCGCCTGAACCCTCGGCCCCTGCACCGCCAGTCCCTTGCTGCGGTTCAGCATCCGGTGATGGATCGCGGCGGCATCCGACGCCCTCGCCATCAATCCATCCAGCGCATCGACCTCGCGCACCAGATGACCCTTTCCCACGCCCCCGATCGACGGGTTGCAGGACATCGTCCCGATCTGCTCGGGATCCTGCGTCACGAGCGCGACGCGCGCGCCGCGCCGCGCCGCCGCGGCGGCGGCCTCGGTCCCCGCATGACCGCCCCCGACGACAATCACGTCGAAGGCAGCGCGTTGTTCCACGTGAAACATCTACTTCCCTACACAGAAACGCGCGAACAGTGCGTCCAGCATCGCCTCGGTCGCGTCGGTCCCCAAGATCGCCGCCAGCGCGCCCGATGCCCTTCGCACCTGTTCCGCCAGGATCAACAAATCGTCGGATCCCTCCGCCGCCGCGATCGCGTCTACCGCGCGCATCACCAGGCGCCGCTGTTCCTCATGCAGCCGCATGTCGTCGGCAACCATCAACGGCGCAACCCGTAAAGCGATGTCATCCCACAGTCGCTCGACGGTCCGAGGCAAGCGTGCCGACACCGGCAGGCCCTCTCCATCACCGACAAGGTCGCTTTTCGGTCTGAGTAACAGCCCGCGCAGGGGGAGGGCGGCGGGCGAGCCGAACCACAGCACGAGGTCCGCCGCCTCGATCAGCATCCCCGCCCGCGCGATCCCGATCGCCTCGATCGCGTCGGTCGTGGCAGGTGCAAGCCCCGCGGTATCGACCAGACGATAGGCGTGACCATCACGCACCACGACCGCCTCGATCGCGTCGCGGGTGGTGCCGGCAATGTCCGTCACGATGGCGCCCTCGCGACCGAGCAATGCATTGAACAGCGAGGATTTGCCCGCGTTGGGTGGACCGGCCAGCACCACTAGCGCCCCATCGCGCAATCGCTCGACCGTCGGCCGCGCCACGACCTCGCGCATGTCCCGACCGAGCGACGACAGGTCGCGCCGGATCGGCGCAAGCGGCGCGGCGGCCACCTCCTCCTCGTCCGAATAATCCAGCGCCGCCTCGATCCGCGCGGCTACGTCCGCAATCCGCCCGGCCCATCCGGTCACCGCACGACCGACCGCTCCCTCGCTCGCCGCCAGCGCCGCGCGCCGCTCGCCCTCGGTATCCGCAGCCAGCAGATCGGCCAGCCCCTGCGCCTGTGCCAGGTCGATCCGGCCGTTCTGCAACGCGCGTCGGGTGAATTCGCCGGGAAGCGCGGGCCGCAAGTCCGGCATCGACCCCAACGCGCGTTCCACTGCGGCGACCACGGCACGACCGCCATGGACGTGGAACTCGACCAAATCCTCTCCCGTCGCCGTGTCGGGCCCGGGGAAGGCGAGGACCAGCCCATGGTCCAGCACCGCCCCCGACGCGTCGCGCAACGTCCGCAGCGACGCGGTACGGAACGGCGGCAGGGGGCCCGCAATCGCCTCCGCCGCGGCATGGGCGGCCGGGCCGCTGATGCGAAGGATCGCGATCGCCGCGGGGGGACGCCCGCTGGACAGCGCGTAGATCGTGTCGCTCACGTCGCCGCCTTCACCCGGTCGGACGCGTCCCGCCCGCCAGCAGCTTGCGCCAGAAGTCCATCCCGGCGTCGCCCATCGGCGCCCAGCTTTTCATCATCTGCCCGACGATCTCCGGACCGACCGTCCCGTTCTCCACCGCCTCCTGCATCTTCGCCAGATAGCGTTCGTGGATTGGGGTCAGGTCGGGCAGCCCCATGATGCGCCGCACTTCCTCGGGCGTGCAATCGACTTCGATGGTCCATTTCATGTCGCCGCACGCTTCCCTTGAGCACGCCGTCGGCGCGCGATAGCACAGGAGGGATATATGCCCCGTAACACGGCGTTACCGCAACGCCTGTCGGGCATCGCCTTTTCCGGGAGTTTGACCATGACCATCGAAACGCTGACGACGGCCGACGGCGGCACGATGCGCGCCTATCGCGCGACACCGACGCACGAGGCGAGGGCCGCGATCGTCGTCATCCAGGAGATCTTCGGCGTCAACGCCGGTATCCGCAGCAAGTGCGACGCCTTGGCGCAGGCAGGCTATCTCGCCATCGCGCCCGACCTGTTCTGGCGGCTGGAGCCGGGAATCGAGCTCGATCCGGATGTACCCGCGGAGATGAACCGCGCGCTGGAATGGATGGGCAAGTTCGATCAGGACCAGGGCATCCGCGACATCGAGGCGACGATCCGCCACGCGCGCGACGCCGTATCGGGCGGAAAGGTCGGCGTGGTCGGCTACTGCCTGGGCGGACGCCTGGCCTATATGACCGCGGCGCGGACAGACGTGGACGCGGCGGTCGGCTATTATGCCGTCGGCGTGGACCGGCTGCTGGGGGAGAAGCATGCCATCGCGAAGCCGCTGATGCTGCATATCGCGGGCGACGACGGGTTCGTGGACAAGGACAGCCAGGCGGCGATGCATGCCGGGCTGGACGATCATCCGAAGGTGACGTTGCACGACTATCCGGGCGAGGATCACGGCTTCGCGACCCAGTTCGGCGCCCGCCGTTCGGATGCCGCGGCAAACCTCGCCGACGAACGCACCGCCGCTTTCTTCCGCGAGCACCTGGCCTAGAAAAGCGCGGTCGCCCGCGTCGTTCCGGTGCGCCCGGGACGACGCGGGCGACAGGGCTATCCTAGCCGAGCATCATCGCGCCGACGCCGATCACCGCACCGGCGAACAGTTTCGCGAGGAAAAGCGCCGCGAGGAAGATCGCGAGCAGGATGGCGACGCCGTACAGGTCCTGGGTATGGGCTTTGGTCATGGCTGGTCCTCTCCGCCGAGCCAGGACCTGACCATCTCCGGGTAGGTTCCCGGCGAGACCGTTTCGGTATACGCCCTTTTTATGCCGTAATCAAACCGGGTTGCCGTCTTGGTCGCGCAGCACCTCGCGCCGGCCGACATGGTCGGGGCGGCTGACGATGCCGTCCTTCTCCATCCGTTCGATCAGGCGCGCGGCGGAATTGTAGCCGATGCGCAACTGCCGCTGGACCCACGACGTCGACGCCTTCTGGCTGTTGCACACGATCGCGATCGCGGCGCGATATTGCTGGTCCTCCGCCGAATCCTCGCCCGTCGGCGCGCCTTCGAGCGCAAAGCTCTCCTCGGGCTCCTCGGTCACGCTGCTGATGTAATCGGGCTGCCCCTGTGCGCGCCAGTGATCGGTGACCGCGCGGACCTCGTCGTCGCTGACGAAGGGGCCGTGGACGCGCACGATGCCCTTGCCGCCGGGCATGTACAGCATGTCGCCCTTGCCCAGCAGCTGCTCGGCGCCCTGGTCGCCCAGGATGGTGCGCGAATCGATCTTGCTGGTGACATGGAAGCTGATGCGCGTCGGCAGGTTCGCCTTGATGACGCCGGTGATGACGTCGACCGACGGCCGCTGCGTCGCCATGATGAGGTGGATGCCTGCCGCCCGCGCCTTCTGCGCCAGCCGCTGGATCAGGAATTCCACCTCCTTGCCCGCGGTCATCATCAGGTCGGCCAGCTCGTCGACGATGACGACGATCTGGGGCAGCACGTCGTACTCCAGCTGCTCTTCCTCGTGGATCGGGCGGCCCTGTTCGTCCCATCCGGTCTGCACGCGACGGCCCAGCGGCGTCCCCTTGACCTTTGCCTGCCGCACCTTGTCGTTGAAGCTGGCGAGGCTGCGCACGCCCACCGACGACATCTGGCGATAGCGGTCCTCCATCGTCTCCACCGCCCATTTCAGCGCGCGGACCGCCTTCGACGGATCGGTGACGACGGGGGACAAAAGGTGCGGGATGTCGTCGTACATCGACAGTTCCAGCATCTTGGGATCGATCATGATCATGCGGCACTGATCCGGGGTCAGCCGGTAGAGCAGCGACAGGATCATGCCGTTCAGGCCGACCGACTTGCCCGACCCGGTCGTGCCCGCGACCAGCAGGTGCGGCATCGGCGCCAGGTCGGCGATGACGGGATCGCCCGCGATATTCTTGCCCAGGATGATCGGCAATTGCGCGGTATTGTCGTCGAACGATTGCGATCCGACCAGTTCGTGCAGCGATACCATCTCGCGCTTCACGTTCGGCAATTCGATGCCGATGACGGTGCGGCCGGGGATGGTCGCGACGCGCGCGGAGATCGCGGACATGTTGCGCGCGATATCGTCCGCCAGCGCGACGACGCGATTGGCCTTGATCCCCGGCGCGGGGTCCAGTTCGTACATCGTCACGACGGGGCCGGGGCGGACCTCGGTGATCTGGCCCTGCACCTTGAAGTCGTCGAGCACGGTTTCGAGCAGCCGGGCGTTGCGTTCCAGCGCCGCCTTGTCGATCGGCCCGCCGCTGGACGGCGGGGAGGGGACCAGCAGCTCCAGCGGCGGCAGGACGTAGCTGTCGCGCAGGTCCAGCCGCTCCTGCGGGCGTGTCTTCGCAGGGGAGGGGGCGACGGTGCGGTCGCCGATGACCGGGGGCGGGCGGTTGTCGGGCTGCGCCTGCGGGCGCGGGACGGGGCGCCGCGTGAGCAGCAGCGGCTCCTCCTCCGCATCGTCCGCATCGCGCCCGGCGCGGAACCGCGCGCGCGGGGTCCAGCGCGCGAAGTCGATCTCCATGCTGCGCCCCCACACGACCACGCCCGCGATCCCGGTCAGCAGGCCGAGCACGACCAGGCCCCACCACGTCAGCGCCGCATTGTCCGCAAAGCCCATCGCCCAGCGGAACCCCGCCACCGCGCCGAGCCCGACCGCCCCGCCCCAGCCGAACGGCAGCGCGGGCACCGCGCCGGGCGCGACGCAGCCGAGCGCGACCGCCATCAACGCGACGCCGACGGTCGCGAACCGCAGCATCCGTCCCCATTCGCCCGCGGGCTCGTCGCGCCACAGCCGCAACGCGACGATCGGGGCGACGGGCAGCAGCAGCGCGACCGCGGGGCCGAGCAGCATCAGCGCGATGTCCGCAAACCACGCGCCCGGCGGGCCGACGAGATTGCCCGTCACCCCGCCCGATGCGGTGTTGAACGCCGCGTCGCCGGGGCGATAGCTCGCCAGCGACAGGGCCATGGCGACCGCGCCGACGAACAGGACGATGGCGACGACCATCGTCCCGCTGCGCTTCACGCCCGCCTTCACCGTCTCGCGCCACATCGGCGCGTCCGCCCGGCTCGCCATGTCACCCGTCCCCGTAAAGGCCCCGCGGGGCCGCGCCGCGCATGTCCGCAGGCGGCGAATTGTCCCATGGCGGGGACTCCGCCGTCAAGACGGCGCTGTTGGCAGCGGCGTCGGGCGCGCGTAGAGCGTGGCCCATGCGCAACGCGGCAGATGTCCTCATCCTCGGCGGCGGTCTGGTCGGGAGCACGCTGGCGACGGCGCTCCACGGCGCGGGCCTGACCGCCATCGTGGTCGATCCGGCCGATCCCGCGGTGACGCTGGCCGCCGGGTTCGACGGCCGCGCGTCGGCGGTGGCCAGCGCCAGCCACCGGATGCTCGACGCGATCGGCGTCGGCGCGCAGCTGGCGGGCAGGGGATGCGCGATCCGGCAGATTCGCGTCAGCGACGGGCTGGCCCCCGGAAAGCTGGATTTCACCCCCGCGCCCGACGACGACGCGCTGGGCACGATGTACGAGAACCGCCTGTTGCGCACCGTCCTGCACGACGCCGTCGACCGGGCGTCGGGCGTCGACCTGCGGATGAAGACGCACGCGCTGCGCGTCGAGCGCGACCTGGACGGCGTGCGGGCCGAGCTGTCGGACGGGACGACCGTGACCGCGGACCTGCTGGTCGCGGCGGAGGGGCGGCGGTCCCCGACGCGGGAGGCAGCGGGGATCGCGGTCGCGACGTGGAAATACGATCACACCGCGATCATCGGCGCCTTCCACCACGAACGCAGCCACGAGGATATCGCGTACGAGATCTTCTACCCCTCCGGCCCCTTCGCGCTGCTGCCGCTGCCCGACGACGACATCGGGCATCGCTGCGCGATCGTCTGGACCGTCGATGCGAAGCACGGGGCCGCGATGATGAAGCTGGGCGACCGCGCCTTCCTGGCGGAGGCGGAGGCGCGGATGGGCGGGTTCCTGGGCCCGCTTTCGGCGCCCAGCCCGCGGGCGTCTTACCCGCTCGGCTTCCATCACGCCGCGCGGCTGGTCGACACCCGGCTCGCGCTGGTCGGCGACGCGGGCCACGGCATCCATCCGATCGCGGGGCAGGGGCTGAACCTGGGCTTCCGCGATGTCGCCACATTGGTAGAGGTATTGGTCGAGGGCCGGCGGCTGGGGCTGGAGGCGGGGGATGCGCAATTGCTGGCCCGCTACGAACGCTGGCGCAGCCTCGATACTTTCATGGTCGCCGCCGCGACGGATACGCTGACCCGCCTGTTCGGCGTGCCGGGCAGGGCCGCGAGCGCGGTGCGGCGCTTCGGCATCTCCGCGGTCGACCGCCTGCCCCCGCTCAAGGAACGCTTCATGGCAGAGGCGCGCGGCGAATCGGGCGCGCTGCCCAAATTGCTGATGGGTCTGTCCGTCTAGGGATGCGCACCCTCGGCCTGATCGGCGGGATGAGCTGGGAAAGCAGCGCGCTCTATTATCGCGCGATCAACGAGGGCGTGCGCGATGCGCGCGGCGGGCACCATTCCGCGCCGCTGCTGCTGCTGTCGGTCGACTTCGCGGACATCGCCGCGCTCCAGCATGCCGGCGACTGGAACGCGCTGGGCGACCGGATGGCGGACGCGGCACGGACGCTGGCGACCGCCGGCGCGGACGGGATCGTGCTGTGCACCAATACCATGCACACACTGGCCGACCGGATCGCGGCGGCGGTGGACGTGCCGCTGCTCCACATCGCGGATGCGGCGGGTGCCGCGCTGGTCGCCGCGGGCGTGCGGCGCGCGGGGTTGCTGGGCACCGCCTTCACGATGGAGCAGGATTTCTACCGCGCGCGGCTGGCGGTGCGATGGGGCGTGGAGGTAATCGTCCCCGGCGCCGACGATCGCGCGACGGTACACCGCGTGATCTACGACGAACTGGTGCGCGGCATCGTCAGCGACGATTCGCGCCGCGCCTATCGCGACGTCATGGCGCGGCTGGTCGACGACGGCGCCGCGGGGATCGTGCTCGGCTGTACCGAGATCGCCTTGCTGGTGGGGGCGGAGGACGCCGCCGTCCCGCTGTTCGACACCACCACGCTCCACGCCGCCGCGGCGGTGCGGTTCGCGCTGGACGGATAGGTCACGCCGCCAGCGGGAATCGCAGCAACCGGTCCGCCACCGCCACCAATGCCTCGGCCGGCAACCCCGCGGCGCGCACGATTTCGGGATGCGTCACGTCCAGCCCGCCGGTCAGCGATCCGAACGCGGGGAAGATCAGTTTCCGCCCCGTCGCCACGAAGCAGCGCCGCGACACCAGCTTGCCCCGGACGCGGACGCGCAGCTTGGGATGGAAATGCCCCGACATCTCGGGCGCATCCTCCCGCCGGTCCGCCTCGTGCCGCAGGACGATGCCGTCGACGCACGCCTCTTCCACCACCGCGCCGCCGCAGCGATCGACATAGGCACGGTCGTGGTTGCCCGTGATCCACGTCCAGCGCGTCGCCCCGGTCAGCGCCAGCAGCAGGTCGCGCGCGCGTGCGGGCAACCGGTCGCACCCGTCGACGTCGTGAAAGCTGTCGCCCAGGCACCACACCTCCTGCGCCGCGGTGGCGGTCACCAGCGCGGTGAGGTCGGCGAGGGTCGCGATCGAATCGTACGGCGGCAGCATCTGCCCGCCCTTCGCGAACCAGCTCGCCTTTTCGAGGTGCAGGTCCGCGACCAGCAGCGCCCGGCGCGCGGGCCAGTATAGCGCGCCCTGCGGCAACGCCCGGAAATCGTGTCCGCCGAACGAAAGGGGAACCATAGCGGGGCCATGGCGCATGCGAGTCGGCGGATCAACCGAAAGTCGCGCCGCGCGACTTCGCCGGGACGACGCGATACCCCTCCTGCGTCACGCCTCCCCGGCACGGACGAACGGTCAGCGCCCGTTCGCGGGTGCCTCCTCCGCATCGCGCTCGACCCGGCTGGTCATTCCCGTCGCCGACGCATCGTCCAGCATCTGCGCATCCGGCTCCGGTCGCTCCTCCGGCGGCAGTTCGGCGGCCGAATTCTGTTCGACCGGCGTCGCCACCGGTTCGGGCAGCGGCTCCGCCACGGTCGCCGGCGCCTCGGGCAGTTCCTCGACCGTCATGGTGTTGGCCACCTCGGGCTCGGGGTCGGAGCGCGAACATCCCGCCAGCGCGACGGCGGCGGCGAGGAGCAGGATCGTGGGCTTCGTCATCATCAATTCCCTTTATCGCCCGGCCTTTATCGCCCGGCCTTTACCGCCCGGCCTCTACCGCGCAGCCAGTGCCTGCGCGGCGGAGCGTCGCTCGACCGTCGCCGCAAGCCGCGCGTCCCAGCCATAGGGATCGTCGCGGAACGCCACCGGCCCGTTGTTGCCCGCGAACGCGGTCCAGTACAGCAGGTACACGCTCACCGGCTCCGCCATCGTCGCGCGCACGGTCTTGCCCGCCGCCACGGTCGCGTCGATCTGCGGCGCCTGCCATTCCGGCGTCGTCTTCATCAGCAGCTTGGCGAGGTCCGCGGGCTTCTCCAGCCGGACGCAGCCATGGCTGGCGAGGCGGTCGAAGCGCGAGAAGCCCGACTGCGCCGGCGTATCGTGCAGGTACACCGCGAAATCGTTGGGGAAATCGAACTTGTACCGCCCCAGCGCGCTCTTCTCCGAAGATTGCTGCAACCGGTTGCCGCCGTTGCCCGTGTCGATGACGCGGAAGCCGTTGCGCTTCAGGTAGCCGGGGTTGGCGCGCTCCTTGGGCCACAATTCCTTCGTCGCGATCGACGTCGGCACGTTCCACGGCGGGTTCAGGACGATGGAATTGATGCGGGAGATCAGCATCGGGGTCTCGTTCCCCGGCCGCCCCGTCACCGCCTTCATCGACATGACGGGCGCATCGCCGTCGAACACCGTCAGCACCGCGGCGGCGACGTTCACCTGCACGCGCCGCGGGTCCAGCTGCGACGGCAGCCAGCGCCAGCGTTCCATGTTCGCCATCATCTGCCGGATGCGCCGCTCCACCGGCACGTTCAGCGCGGCGGTGGTCTGCGGCCCCGGCTGCCCGGTGGGGTTCAGGCCGTAGCGCCGCTGCGCCCGCCGCACCGCATCCAGCAGCGCGGCGTCGAACCGGTCGCCCGTGCCCGTCAGCGCGGCATCCTCGATCGCCAGCCGTTCGCGCAGCCGCGCCACCGCGGGGCCGCGATCGCCGAACTTCGGGCTGTCGCTCACCATCGGCCATCCGCCCGCCGCGGACACCGCGCGATACCGCGCCAGCCCGGCCGCCAGCGTGTCGTAGCCGGTGTAGGGCGGCGGCAGCGTCTTGATCCACGCCGCCAGCCGGTCGCGCTTCACCGCGTCGGCGAAGCCGGGCAGGGGGTCCCACGCCTGCGGCCGGATCGCCCAGTCGGTACTGAAATCCCCCGGCATCAGCCGCCCGGTCCTGACCGCGCGCGCATGGTCCAGCGCGGTGCGGACGAGCGCGACGGGGTCCTGCCCGTCCAGATCGCCGCGCCGCGCGACGCGCAGCCCCTGCGCGACCTCGTCGTCCGCGATCAGCGTCGCCAGCTGCGTCGCCTGCGCCGGCGACAGCGTGGGCAGCGGCGCGGACACGGCGGGCGCGACCGGCGCGGGAATCGCGGTCGTCGGCGCGGCCATCGGCACGGTCGTCGCAACCGGCGGCGGCGCGACCTGCGCCTGCGCACCGCCCGAGACGCCTGCCGCCATCAGCGCCAGCACAGCCTTGATATCATTACCCACGCGTCGCTCGCTTCCTGTCGCCGGTTCTGCACGCCCCATGACGAGCCGTGCCCTTCTGGCGGCTGAACGAGTGTAGGGTGAGGCGGGTCCCGGCGCCATTAATCCTTTGTGCCTCCGCGACGGCGGAGGTCCAGACTGGGTTCCCGCCTTCGCGGGAACACAAAGGCGGAATTACCGATCCCGCCGCCCCAGCAGCCGCAGCCGCAACGCGTTCAGCTTGATGAAGCCCGCCGCGTCGCGCTGGTCGTACGCGCCCTGGTCGTCCTCGAACGTCACCACCTTCTCGCTGTACAGCGAATGGGGCGACCGGCGCCCCGTCACGCCGACATTGCCCTTGTACAGCTTCAGCCGGACGGTGCCCGACACCTTCTCCTGGCTGTGGTCGATCGCGGCCTGCAACATCTCGCGCTCGGGCGAGAACCAGAAGCCGTTGTACACCAGCTCGGCATAACGCGGCGCCAGTTCGTCCTTCAGGTGCGCCGCGCCGCGATCGAGCGTCAATTGCTCGATCCCGCGATGCGCCAGGTGATAGATCGTGCCACCCGGTGTCTCGTACATCCCGCGCGACTTCATGCCGACGAAGCGGTTCTCGACCAGGTCTAGCCGCCCGATGCCATGCCGCCGCCCCATCTCGTTCAGCGTCTCCAGCAACGTCGCGGGCGACATGCCGACGCCGTTGACCGCCACGCCGTCGCCCCGCTCGAAATCGATCGTGATGATTTCCGGCTGGTCGGGCGCGTCCTCGGGATTGACGGTGCGCGAATAGACGTAATCGGGGACCTCGTCCCACGGATCCTCCAGCACCTTGCCCTCGGACGAGGTGTGCAGCATGTTCGCGTCGGTCGAGAAGGGCGCCTCGCCGCGCTTGTCCTTGCTGACCGGAATCTGGTGCTGTTCGGCGAACTCGATCAGCCGCGTGCGGCTGGTCAGGTCCCATTCGCGCCATGGGGCGATGACCTTGATATCGGGCGCCAGCGCGTAATAGCCCAGCTCGAACCGCACCTGGTCGTTGCCCTTGCCCGTCGCGCCGTGGCTGACCGCGTCGGCGTTCACCGCCCGCGCGATCTCGATCTGCCGCTTGGCGATCAACGGGCGCGCGATGCTGGTGCCCAGCAGGTACAGCCCCTCGTACAGGGCGTTCGACCGCATCATCGGGAAGACGTAGTCGCGCACGAACTCCTCGCGCAGGTCGTCGATGAAGATATGCTCGGGCTTCACGCCCGCCATCTCCGCCTTCCGGCGCGCGGGCTCCAGTTCCTCGCCCTGCCCCAGGTCCGCGGTGAAGGTCACGACCTCGCACCCGTAGGTCTGCTGGAGCCATTTCAGGATGACGCTGGTGTCGAGCCCGCCCGAATAGGCGAGGACGACGCGGTTGATGCCGGCGTCGCCGGCCGGGCGGTTGATGGAGGAATCTGTCATGGCCCGGCGTCTACGGTCCGCGCCCCCCGTTCGCAAGCAGCGCGGGCGTCCGGCGGCGTCCGTTCAGCCGCGGTAAAAGCGCGCGCGGGCAGGCGCGCGGCCATGATCCGCTACACCCTGCTCGCCGCGCTCCTCCTCTCCCCCGCCGCCATGGCGCAGGAGACGCGCACCTCCGCCAATGCCAAGCTGGACGCCGAATTCGCGCAGTCCGACAGCGATGCGGACGGCTTCCTGTCCCCGGCCGAGATCGAGGCGCGGATGCGCCGGATGAAGCTGTCGGGCGGTCGCACGCTCGACGCCGTCCATGCGAAGCGCGTCGCGGGGCTGTTCCTGGCGCGCGGGGATACGAACGGGGACGGCCGCGTCAGCAAGGTGGAAAGCCGCGCGCTGATGGGACAGGTCTTCTCGCGCTACGATACCAACGGCGACGGCAAGGTCGAAGGCGCCGAGGCCGCGAAGGCCCGCGCCGCCGCGAAGGCGAAGGCCGCGGGACGGTAACGGTTCGACCACCTTAGTGTCCCCGCGAAGGCGGGGACCCAGTCTGGGCCTCCGCCTTCGCGGAGGCACAAGGAAGTCGGGCGAAAGGTACGCGAAGGCGAGGGGGGAGCGCCGACCGCTCCCCCACTCGTTCACGCCGCCGCGGTCTCCAGCGCCGGATAGTCGATATATCCTTCCGGCCCGGCGGAATAGAAGGTCCGCGGGTTGGGGGTATTCAGCGCCGCGCCGGTGCGGAAACGCTCGGGCAGGTCGGGGTTGGCGATGAACAGCCGGCCCCACGCGATCGCATCCGCGACACCCGAATCGAGGTCCGCCTGCGCCGCCTGCGCGGTATAATCCTGGTTCAGCACCAGCGGCCCGGTGAAGACCTTGCGGATCGCGGGGCTGAGCTTGGGCACGTCGCTCGCGCCGAACGTCCCGTCGGGCGCCTGCTCGCGCAATTCCAGGAACGCGATGCCCAGGTCGTTCAGCGCCTTCGCCGCGGGGACGAACACCGATTCGGGATCGCTGTCGTCCGCCCCTTGCGTCTCGCCGTTGGGCGACAGGCGGATCGAGGTGCGGCCCGCGCCGACCTCCGCCACCACGCGCTCCATCACCTCGCGCATCAGGCGGATGCGGTTTTCCGGGCTGCCGCCGTAGTCGTCGTCGCGCAGGTTCGTGCCGTCGCGCAGGAACTGGTCGATGAAATAGCCATTGGCGCCGTGCACCTGCACCCCGTCGAAGCCCGCGGCGATCGCGTTGCGCGACGCCGACGCATAATCGTCCAGCGTCTGGCGGATGTCGTCCGGCGTCGCGGCCCGCGCCTCGCCGTACGGATTCGCGTCCGGTTTGTGATAGGGCGCCCGCGTCGCCGACGACGACAGCGGTTGCAGCTTGTTGACGTCGGGGCGCGCCAGGCGGCCCTGATGCCACAATTGCGCGACGATCCGCCCGCCCGCGTCATGCACCGCCGCCGTCACCGGCTTCCACGCCTCCACCTGCTCTGCGGTCCACAGGCCCGGCGCGTTGGGCCAGCCCAGGCCCTGCGCGCTGATGCCCGTGGCTTCCGAGATGATGAGGCCCGCGCCCGCGCGCTGGCGATAATATTCGATCATGATGTCGGTGGGCACGTGCGCATCGGTCGAGCGCGTGCGCGTCAGCGGCGCCATGAAGACGCGGTTGGGCACGGTGAGATCACCGATGGTGATGGGATCGAACAGGCTGGGCATCGTCGCTCCTGCGAATGACATGTACGAATGTGACGGGGCGAACATAGGGCGCTAACGGGGCGCATGCACGTCACGGGAACGCCAAGAAAAGCTTCGCCGCCGCCAAGCGCCGCATCGGCGATCGTCGCGCTGGTGGTCGCCAACGTCGCGCTCGCCTTCGGCCCGCTGTTCGTGCGCCTGTCGGACGTGGGGCCGGTGGCGGCGGCGTTCTGGCGCATGGCGCTGGCGGTGCCGCCGATCGCATTGGGGGCGTGGCTGCTGGCCGGGCGGCCGCGCGCGCTGCCCGCGCTGCCGCGGCGGTCGTGGTGGCTGCTGGGTGTCGCGGGTATCGCCTTCGCGGGCGATCTGGGCAGCTGGCATGTCGGGATCCTGGGCACCACGCTGGCCAACGCCACGCTGTTCGGCAATTGCGCGATCTTCATCTTCCCCCTGTACGGCTTCGTCGTCGCGCGGCGCTGGCCGTCGCGGCGGCAGGGGATCGCGCTGCTGCTGGCGGGCGCGGGCGCCGCGCTGCTGATGGGGCGGTCGTATCAGGCCGATCCCGCGCATCTGGTCGGCGACCTGATGTGCCTGTTCGCGGGCGTGCTCTACGCCGGCTATTTCGTGCTGATGGCGGACCTGCGCCGCGGCATCGCGCCCCTGCCCGCGCTGGCGCTGTCCTCGGTCGCCTCGCTCGCCCCACTCCTGGCCTTCGCGCTGCTGCTGGGGGAGCGCGTCATGCCCGGCGACTGGACCCCGCTGATCGTGCTGGCCCTCGTCAGCCAGCTGCTGGGGCAGGGGTGCATGATCTACGCGCTGGGGAAATTGTCGCCGCTGGTCATCGGGCTGGCGCTGCTGATCCAGCCCGTCGTGGCGGCGGCGACCGGGTGGCTGATGTTCGACGAGCGGCTGGGCGTGCCCGATCTCGCGGGCGTCGCGATGGTCGCGGTCGCGCTGGTGCTGGTGCGTCGCGATCCCGATCCTGCTACGGTCGCGGCGCAGGAACCGGAAGAAACGCGATGACCTCCCCCGATATCGATCCCGCCGACATGACCCTTCCGGAGGTGCGCGCCCATCTGGCGCCCGCCATCGCGGCCAATGCGGCGTTCGACGGCTGGGGCGACGCGGCGCGCGACATGGCGGCGGACGGCGCGGGCGTGGACCGCGACGTGGCCGCGCTGGCGTTCGACGGCGGCGCGGTGGCGATGATCGACGCATGGTTCGCCCACGTCGATGCGCACATGGCCCGCGCCTGCCCGCCCGATATGCTGTCCGCGATGAAGATCCGCGCGCGCATCACCGCGCTGGTGGAGGCGCGACTCGACGCGATGGCGCAGGATCGAGAGGCGCTGCGCCGCGCGCTGGCGGTGCTGGCGCTGCCGCAGAACCTGCTGCGCGGGGCGAAACTGGGCTGGCGCAGCGCGGATGCGATGTGGCGCGCGGCGGGCGACACCGCGACCGACTACAACCATTATACGAAGCGCGCGATGCTGCTGGGCGTCTATGCCGCGACGACGACGGTGTTCCTCGACGACGACAGCGAGGGGCAGGCCGACACGCGCGCCTTCCTGTCGCGCCGAATCGACGACATCATGCGGATCGAGAAGGCGAAGGCCGGCGCCCTGAAACGCACCCGCCACCGCCCCAGCCTGTCGCGCTTCGTCGGACGCCTGCGCTATCCGGTGGTGTGACGGGCCGCTGCGTGCTCCTGCGAACGCAGCAGCCCAGGGTCATGAAAGCGGACGTCGTTCTGCCGGACCTAAGGATTCCCACATTCGCCGGAAAACCGAAAGAAGCGAACGCGATCCCCCGCCGCCCACACCTAATTGATAATCGCTCGCAATGGCCGTATGAGGGCGTCGTGACCCCTCCGCTCCACCTCAACACCCTGCCCCGCAACCAGCGCGCGACCGTCGCGGATATCGACTGGTCGCGGCTCGCCGCGCCGGAGGCCCGGCGGCTGCGCGAGCTGGGCTTCGATCAGGGCGTGGGGGTGGAGGTGCTGCACCGCGCGCGGCTGGGCGGCGGGCCGATCGCGTGCCGGATCGGGCGGATGACCGTGGCGCTGCGCCGCGCGGTCGCGGGCGCGATCACCGTCCTGCCCGATCCCCTGTTTCCCGACGTGGCGCCCGCCGAATAATGGAACTGCCCCCGCTGGTGGCGATGGTCGGCAATCCCAACGCCGGCAAGAGTGCGCTGTTCAACGCGCTGACCGGCGCGCGGCAGAAGGTGGGCAATTATCCCGGCGTGACGGTGGAGCGCCATTCGGGCCGCCTCGCGCTCGACGACGGCCGCCCGGTCGAGCTGGTCGACCTCCCCGGCGCCTACAGCCTCGACCCCTCCAGCCCCGACGAGCGCGTGACCCGCGACGTCCTGCTGGGCGCGCAGGCGGGGGAGCGGCGGCCCGACGCGCTGGTGGTGGTGATCGACGCGTCGAACCTCGACAATCACCTGCGCTTCGCGTTGCAGCTGATCGCGCTTGGCCTGCCGGTCGTCGTCGCGCTGAACATGGTCGACCTGGCGGAGCGCGACGGGCTGGTGCTCGACGCGGCCGTGCTGGAACGCGAACTGGGCGTGCCCGTCGTCCCCACCGTCGCGGTGCGCCGCCGCGGGCTGGAGGATCTGCGCGACCGGCTGACGCGCACCGTCACGGGCGGCCCGGCGACCCCGCACGGCCGGACCGACGATTGGGCGGACGAGGATCTGACGACGCTCCAGCGCCGCGCGCGGCGGCTGGCCGCGGCGGCGACGGTCAGCGAGACGCCGACGCGCCGCTGGAACCACGCGCTCGACACCGTCGCGCTGCATCCGCTGTTCGGCCCGGTCCTGCTGGTCGCTTTGCTGTTCGTGATGTTCCAGGCGGTGTTCACCTGGTCCGAAACCCCGATCGGCTGGATAGAGGCGGGGATCGCCGCGCTGGACGACGGCATCCGCGCCGCCATGCCCGCGTCGATCCTGCGCTCCGCGATCACCGACGGCGTCATCGCGGGCGTCGGCGCGGTGGTGGTGTTCCTGCCGCAGATCCTGATCCTATTCCTCTTCATCCTGGTGCTGGAGGCGTCGGGCTACATGGTCCGCGCCGCCTTCCTGATGGACCGGATGATGGCGGGCGTCGGCCTGTCGGGCCGCGCGTTCATCCCCCTGCTGTCCAGCTTCGCCTGCGCGGTGCCCGGCATCATGGCGACGCGCACGATCGACGATGAAAAGGACCGGCTGACCACGATCCTGATCGCGCCGTTGATGACCTGCTCCGCGCGGCTGCCCGTCTACACGATCATCATCGGCGCCTTCATCCCGGCGCGGCAGGTGCTGCCCGGCGTGGGATTGCAGGGCCTCGTCCTGCTGGTCCTGTACCTGCTCGGCATCGTCGGCGCGTTCGTCGCCGCGCTGGTGCTGCGCCGGACGGTGACGAAGGGCGAATCGTCGGGCTTCATGCTGGAGATGCCGAAATACCAGATGCCGCGGTTGCAGGACGTCGCCATCGGCCTGTGGAGCCGCGCCGCGATCTTCCTGAAGCGCGCGGGCACGATCATCGCGCTGACCACCATCGTGCTGTGGGCACTGCTCAGCTTCCCGCAGGCGCCCGCGGGCAAGAGCCAGGTCGACCATTCGATCGCGGGGCGGATCGCGGGCGGGATCGAGGTCGTCGTCGCGCCGATCGGCTTCAACCGCGACATCGCGCTGGCGCTGATCCCCGCGATGGCGGCGCGCGAGGTGGCGGTGGCGGCGATCGGCACGGTCTACGCCGTCGACGATCCGGAAAAGGGCGAGGGCACGATCGTGGAGAACCTGCGCGCCCGCTGGTCGCTGCCCACCGCGCTGGCGTTCCTGATGTGGTTCGTGTTCGCGCCGCAATGCATCAGCACGATCGCGGTGACGCGGCGCGAAACCAACGGCTGGCGCTGGCCGCTGTTCATGCTCGGCTACCTTTTCGCCGCGGCCTATGTCATGGCTGGGCTGACATACTGGCTGGCGGTGTTCGCCGGTCTTTAAGAGGGTCCCATGGCAGGCAGCGTCAACAAGGTCATTCTCGTCGGCAACCTGGGGCGCGACCCCGAAAGCCGCAGCTTCCAGAACGGCGGCAAGGTGGTGAACCTGCGCATCGCCACGTCCGAATCGTGGAAGGACAAGAACACCGGCGAGCGCAAGGAGAAGACCGAATGGCATTCGGTCGCGATCTTCAACGAAGGGCTCGCCAACGTCGCCGAACGCTACCTGCGCAAGGGCAGCAAGGTGTACGTCGAGGGTAGCCTCCAGACCCGCAAGTGGCAGGACCAGCAGGGCAACGACAAATATTCGACCGAGGTCGTGTTGCAGGGCTTCGGCGGCGTCCTGACGATGCTGGACGGCGCGCCGGGTAGCGGCGGCGCGGGCGGCGGCGGCGGTGGAGCGCCGCGCGACGAATGGGGCGGCGACCAGGACTTCGGCGGCGGCGGCGGCGGATCGCGCGGCGGCGGGCGCGGCCCGTCGGGCGGCGGCGCGGCGCGTGGCGGCGGCGGCGGCGGTGGCTATGCGGACGACCTCGACGACGACGTGCCGTTCTAGGACGTGAACGCCGCGGCTCCCGTCATGACCCCGACCACCGTCGACGAGGCTCGCCGCCGCGCGGCGATCGACGCGCTCGACTTGGGCACGTTGCGCGGGTCGGACGCGCTGAATCACATCGTCGATTTCGCGGCGCGGCTGTGCGACGTGCCGATCGCGCTGGTCAGCGTGGTGGAGGAGGATTGCCAGTCCTTCCTGGCCCGCACCGGGCTGGAGGATGAGACCACCCCGAGAGAGCAGTCGTTCTGCGCCCACGCCATGCTGGGCGACCGCGCGATGCTGGTGCCCGACGCGACCGCCGACCCGCGCTTCGCGACCAACCCGCTGGTCACCGAACGCGGCATCCGCTTCTACGCCGGCTTCCCCTTGGTCACCGACGACGGCATCCCCATCGGCGCGCTGTGCGTGATCGACACCAGCCCGCGCGACGGCCTGACCGCGCTCCAGCGCGACGGGCTGGCCGTGCTGGCCGAGAACGTCATGGCCCGCCTGCGCGATTCGCGCGACCGCAGCGCGCATCGTGCCGCGGAACGCCACGCCCGCCGCGTCGCGATCGACAGCGAGCAGCGATTCCGCGTGCTGGCCGATACGATGCCGCAGATGGTGTGGTCGACGCTCCCCGACGGCTACCACGATTATTACAACGCGCGCTGGTACGAATTCACCGGCGCCCCCGCGGGCACCACCGATGGCGAGGGGTGGAACGACATGTTCCACGCCGACGACCAGGACCGCGCCTGGGCCCTGTGGCGCCGCAGCCTGGAAAGCGGCGATCCGTACGAGATCGAATATCGCCTGCGCCACCATGACGGCACCTATCGCTGGGTGCTGGGCCGCGCCTTGCCGATGCGCGACCGCGACGGGCGCATCACGCGCTGGTTCGGCACCTGCACCGACATCCACGAACAGCGGCTGGCGATGGAGGAGCGCGAGATCATCAGCCAGGAATTGTCGCACCGGATCAAGAACATCTTTTCCGTCGTCGCGGGGCTGATCCAGTTCGCGGCGCGCGCCAATCCCGCGATCGCGACGGTCGCGACCGACCTCAGGCAGCGGATCACCGCGCTCGGCCGCGCGCACGACTTCGTCCGCCCGCACAGCCCCAATTCGCGCCCGCATGCGCAACAGGACAGCCTGCACGGCCTGCTGGTCGAACTGTTCGCGCCGTATCAGGCGGTGCCGGGGGAGCGCATCTCGATCACCGGCCCCGACGTCGCCATCGACGATCGCGCGGCGACGCCGCTGGCGCTGCTGTTCCACGAACTCGCCACGAACGCGAGCAAGTACGGCGCGCTGTCGACGCAGGCGGGCCATGTCGACATCGCGGTCGCGGTCGTGGACCGGGACGTGGCGATCCGCTGGACCGAACGCGGCGGCCCGCCGGTGTCCGCGCCCGTCGGCGAGGGCGGGTTCGGGTCGAAGCTGGTGGAATTGAGCGCGGTGCGCCAGCTCGGCGGGCGGCTCGACCGCGCGTGGCACGAAGGCGGGCTGGAACTGACCTGCACCGCACCATTGGCGGCGTTCAGTCGGTCGCCGGCATCCTGACGAAATCGGCGTTGTTGCCGTCATGGTCGGTCGCGACCGCCGCCGCGGCCAGGATCGCGGCCTCGCTGAACGGCTTGCGGATATAGCCTAGCGCGTCGCGGACATGCCCGATCTGCCCCGGATTGGCGGTGACGAACACTACCTTCACGCCATAGTCGCGCGCCATCCGCTGCGCGATGTCCGGCCCGGTGGGGCCGTCGCGCAGGTTCACGTCGACGAAGGCGAAGGAGCAATTGGGTGCCGCCTGCAACGCGGCCTGGCTGTCCGCCGCGATGCCCACGACCTCATAGCCCGCATCCAGGAGGATCCGTTCCAGGTCCAGAGCGACGAAGATCTCGTCCTCCACGATGAGCGCGGTCTTGGCCATTGTTCATTCCGGGTTGGACCGACCTAACCGGGATCAGCCGCCTTTGTTCCGGGACAGCAGGAACACCGCATGCTCCGCCAGCAGGTTCGCGGCGCCCCCGCCGGTCTGCCGGTCGCCGCGCAGGAACCACGCGCCCTCCACGGTGATGCCGCATTGCAACACATGCGCGCGAAAATCGTCGATCGTCACGTGGTGGATGTTGGGCGTGTCGTACCAGCGTTCGGGCAGCAGCCGCGTCACCGGCATCCGCCCGCCCCACAACAGCGACAATCGCACGCGCCAGTGCGCGAAATTGGGGAAGCTGACGAACGCCTGCCGCCCGATCCGCAGCAATTCGTCCAGCACGACGTGCGGCGCGCGCGCGGTCTGCAACGTCTGGCTCAGGATGGCGTAATCGAAGCTGCCGTCCGGATAGGCGGACAGGTCGACGTCGGCGTCCCCCTGCACGACGCTCAGGCCCCGTGCCATCGCGGCGGCGACATTGCCCGCGTCGATCTCCAGCCCGCGCGCGTCGACGTGGCGATGCGCCTGCAACGCCGCCATCAGGTCGCCCGTCCCGCATCCGACGTCCAGGACGCGCGAATGCGCCACCACATGACGGGCGATGATCGCCAGATCGGGGCGCAGGGCGGTCATGGCGCCGCCCGCAGCATCGCCGCGGCCTCCGGCGACAGGCGTTCCATGTAGCGATCGGGACGCATCAGCGCGTGAAACCCCAATGCCTCGTACACCCCATGGGCGTCGGCGGTGACGAGGCCGATGCGCCGGATGCCGGCCAGCCGCGGGTGATCGACGAACCAGCCGACCATCCGGCGACCCAGCCCACGTCCGCGCGCCGCTTCGTCCACCCATACGTCCGCGATCCACGCGAATGTGGCGTGGTCGGTGATCGCACGCGCGAAACCCACCTGTCCCGCGCCGTCATATGCGCCGAGGCAGTGCGATCCCGTGATGGCGCGTTCGACGGTGTCGCGCGCGATACCCGGCGACCAGTAACTCGACGCCAGCCAGCCGTGGACGCGCGCGACGTCCAGCCGCGCGGGATCCTCGGACAGGTCGATGCCGGTCATACGCGCAGGAACCCCGCCACGATCCGGTCCAGCTCGGGCACGTCCAGCAGGAAGGCGTCGTGCCCGAACGGGCTGGACAGCTCGACGAAGCTCGCCGGCGCGCCCGCGGCGTGGAGCGCCTGTACCACGGCGCGCGATTCGGCGGTGGGGTACAGCCAGTCGGTGTCGAAGCTTACCATCGCGAAGCGCGTGCGCGTGCCCCGGAACGCGTGCGCCAGCAGGCCGCCATGCTCCTCCGCCAGGTCGAAATAATCCATCGCGCGGGTGATATACAGGTAGCTGTTGGCGTCGAACCGGTCGGTGAAGGCGCTGCCCTGATGGCGCAGGTAGCTTTCGACCTGGAAATCCGCGTCGAACCCGAACGACTTGGCCCCGTCCGGACTATCTGGCCGCGCCTGAAGACGCCGCCCGAACTTCTCGGTCAGCCCGGCCTCCGACAGATATGTGATATGCGCCGCCATCCGCGCGACCGCCAGGCCCGCGGCGGGCGCGGCGCCATGATAATAATCGCCGTCGCGCCAGTTGGGGTCCGCCATCACTGCCTGCCGCCCCACCTCGTGAAACGCGATGTTCTGCGCGGTGTGCCGCGCGGTGGAGGCGATGACGACCGCCGCGGCGACGCGATCCGGAAAGGTCGCGGCCCAGCTCAGCGCCTGCATCCCTCCCATCGATCCCCCGACGACCGCATGCAGCCGCGCGACGCCGAGGTGGTCGAGCAGCATCGCCTGCGCGCGCACCATGTCGCGGATCGTGATGACCGGAAACGCCATGCCGAACGGACGCCCGGTCGCGGGATCGATGCTGGCCGGGCCGGACGATCCCATGCAACTGCCCAGCACGTTGGCGCACACGACGAAATATCGGTCGGTATCGATCGGCCGCCCCGGCCCCACCATCCGCGTCCACCACCCCGGCTTGCCCGTCCGCGGGTGTGCGCTGGCAAGGTGGTGGTCGCCGGTCAGCGCATGGCAGACGAGGATCGCGTTCGACGCATCGGATGCCAGCGTCCCGTACGTCTCGTACGCGATCTCCACCGGCGACAGGGTCGCGCCGCCGTCCAGCCGCAGCGGGCCGGGCAGCACGACGTGCCGCGAAAGGCCGAAACGCGCATCATGGGACATGGCCGCGGCGTTAGCGCCTCGCGCCCGCACCAGCAATCGTCCCATTAATCGCCGCTGTCCTACAGGGGTCGCGGACGGGTATATTGGCGGAATGACCACATCGGGGACGACACCGCGTCGGGCGTTGCCCCTGAACCCGCTGGACGACGACACGCATCGCTCCCTAGCGAACCGGTCCGGAAGGCTCCCATTTCCCGGCCCCCCGCCTCGTCACGATCGTCTTTCGGGAACCCGGCATCCGCGCGACCTTCGCAACGCCCCACGCCGTCATGCCGGGCTCGTCCCGGCATCCATCGCGCCGCAGGAGCAAAAGCCGTTGATCTGGCGGCACGATGGACCCCGGAACAAGTCCGGGGTGACGCAGTGCGTGTGGTTGCGTGACCCGGCATCCCGATCGTCCCGCCCTCGCCACCCCCACCCGTCACCCCGGGCCTGTCCCGGGGTCCACCGCGCCGCGGATCCGAACGTCCGCGATCTCACGTCCCCGCGACACGCTCTGCACGAGGGGTCCGACCCCGCGACCTTTGCGACCTTCCGGCGGGTCCGCCGTCGCGTAACCCCCGATCGCCTCAACATTCGCAACATTCGCGCCCCTTCCGCCCCGCCGCTCCACCGCGTAAGCGGACGCGCATGACGACGACCGCCCCCGCCCCGAAGCCGTGGATCATGGCCATCGCGCCCTACATCCCCGGCCGTTCCGCCACCGACGACGGCCGCAAGGCGGTGAAACTGTCGTCGAACGAGAATCCGCTGGGCACCAGCCCCGCGGCGCGCGCCGCCTATGCCGGGGCGGCGGACACGCTGGAACGCTATCCCGATGCGGGCGCGACCGACCTGCGGGAGGCGATCGCTACGCGGTTCGACCTCGATCCCGCGCGCGTCATCCAGGGCAACGGCTCGGACGAGGTGCTGCACCTCGCCGCGGGCGCGTTCGCCGGGCCGGGGGACGAGGTGATCTTCGTCCGCTACGGCTTCGCGGTGTACGAGATCGCGGCGCGGCGCGTCGGCGCGACCCCCGTCATCGCCCCCGATCGCGACTATGCCACCGACGTCGACGCGATCCTCGCCGCGGTCACGGAGCGGACGCGGATCGTGTTCGTCGCCAATCCCAACAACCCCACCGGCACCTACGCCCCGGCGGCGGAGATCGCGCGGCTGCACGCGGGGCTGCGCGGCGACATCCTGCTCGTCCTCGACCACGCCTATGCCGAATATCTGGCCGACGCGGACGACGACGGCGGCATGGAACTGGCGCAGACCGCGCCCAACGTGCTGGTCACGCGCACCTTTTCGAAGATCCACGGCCTCGCGTCCGAACGCATCGGCTGGGGCTATGCCCATGCCGATATCGTCCAGGCGATGCACCGCATCCGCCTGCCCTTCAACGTCACGATCGGGGGGCAGCGCGCCGCGATGGCCGCGCTGGCGGACCGCGACTTCGTGGCGCACACGCGCGACCACAATGCCCGCTGGCGCGCGTGGTTCGCGGACGAGATCGGAAAGCTCGGCAACGCCGGCCTGCGCGCGATCCCGAGCGAGGCGAACTTCGTGCTGGTGGTGTTCGAAGGCGCGCTGACCGCGGAGACGGCCTACAAGGGCCTGATGGACGCGGGCTATATCGTCCGCTGGCTGCCCGGACAGGGGCTGGCGCAGGGCCTGCGCATCACGATCGGCACCGAGGAGGAGACGCGCGGCGTCATGGCGGCACTGCGCGATCTGGCCGCGGGCAACTGATGCTGCCCTTCGCCCGCGTCACGATCATCGGGCTCGGCCTGATCGGCTCCTCGCTCGCGCGCGCGGTGCGCGACGCGATGCCGACCGTCCGCCTGACGGGCCATGACGCCGATCCGGGCGTGCGCGACACCGTCCGCGCGCTGGGCCTGATGGACGACGTGGCGGACACGCCCGGCGCGGCGGTGATCGACGCGGATCTCGTGGTGCTGTGCGTCCCCGTCGGCGCGATGGGCGCGGTCGCGTCGGACCTCGCGTCCGACCTGCCCGCCGATTGCATCGTCAGCGACGTGGGCAGCAGCAAGGCGTCGGTCGCCGCCGCCCTGCGCGCCGCGCTCCCCACCGCCACGATCGTGCCCGCGCATCCGGTGGCGGGCACGGAAAAGAGCGGACCGGGGGCAGGCTTCGCCACCCTGTTCCGCGGCCGCTGGTGCATCGTCACCCCGCTGGCCGACGGCGACGCCGTCGCCGCGACCCGCGTCGCCGATTTCTGGCGCCGTCTGGGGGCCGAGGTCGAGACGATGGACCCCGACCACCACGATCTGGTGCTGGCGATCACCAGCCATCTGCCGCATCTCATCGCCTATACGATCGTCGGCACCGCGGACGATCTGGAACAGGTGACGCAGTCGGAGGTCATCAAATTCTCCGCCGGCGGCTTCCGCGACTTCACCCGCATCGCCGCGTCCGATCCGACGATGTGGCGCGACGTCTTCCTGTCGAACCGGGATGCGGTGCTGGAGATGCTGGGCCGCTTCAGCGAGGACCTGAGCCAGCTTCAGCGCGCGATCCGCTACGGCGACGGCGACGCCCTGTTCGACCGCTTCACCCGCACCCGCGCGATCCGCCGCTCGATCGTCGATCAGGGGCAGGACGACGCGGCGGCGGACTTCGGGCGGCGGCATGATTGATGCCCGCCCACCACATCCGTTCGGCCTAAGCGACGTCGAAGGCGATGCGCCGCCTACACGTTCAGCGCGTTGATCGCCGCATGCACCCGCGCCTCCGCCTCGCGCCGCGGCAGGCCGGGGGGGATCGTCTCGCCGATCAGGAAGGTGACGACGCCCGCCTTCTTCGGTCCCTTCTTGGGCAGCAACCGCCCGCTGTCGACCGCGATCGGCACGACCGGCAGGTCCAGCGCCTTGTACAGCCCCGCGAAGCCCGATCGCAGCGGCGGCCGCTCGCCCGGCGGCACGCGCGTCCCCTCCGCATACACCACCACCGACCGCCCGCTCTCCCGCATCGCCCGGCCCTCGCGCATCATCTGCTTCAGCGCGCGCGCCGACGCATCGCGATCCACCACCAGCGCGCCGTATTTCGTCGTCGCCCAGCCCCACAGGGGCACCTTCATCAACTCGCGCTTCAGCACCATCGCGGGCGAATGCAGGATCAGTTGCAGCTCCAGCGTCTCGTACATCGCCTCGTGCTTGCCGACGAACAGATATTGTCCCTCGGGCACCCGCCCCACGACGCGCGGCCGGATGCCCAGCACCCAGCGCATCAGCACGCGGTGGAGCCGCGACCATGTGTTCGAATGCGCGATCACCGCGCGCTGCCCGAACAGCGCCGCGATCGGCACCGTCGCCACGATGGGAACGGACAGCGAGTAGAAGAGGATGCGGAACAAGGCGGTGCGAAGCCACTGGATCATGTCCACCGTTCCCACAGCAGCACCATGCGCCGCAACAGCAGCTTGTGATATTCGTTCAGCGCCTGCCGCAGCGACGGCTTCCCCGGCACGCCGTCGACCAGGATGGAAACGCCCGCCCCCGTCGCCTCCGCCAGTTCCAGCCGCGCCCGCCGCGCGTGCCAGTCCGACGTGACCAGCCGGATGCTGCGATATCTTCGCGCCCGCGCCCATGCCGCGGTCTCCGCCCCGTTCCCGCGCGTATCGACCGCCTCCCCGCCCAGGTCGACGCAGCACGCGATCGTGCGCTGGTGGCCGTACACGCGGACCAGATCGCCGCGCGTCACCCCCGGCGCGGTGCCGGTCACGAGCATCCGCCGCGCGCGCCCCTCCTCCAGCAGCGCCAGCCCGCGATCGATCCGCCCCGGCGCACCGGTCGGCACGACGATGGCGTCGGTGCGCATGTCGCCCGCGGGCTCGGGCAGCGTCAGCATGAACGCAGCGAACCCCAGCGCCCATCCCAGCAGCGCGAGCGCGAGGAACCGCCGGATCACAGCGTGCGCGCCAGTGCCGCAACGATCGCGCGCCGCGCGACGAAGGCGGCGAGGATGACGAAGGCGAAGGGAAGGACGGTCAGCGCCACCCAGCCCGGCGTACCCAGCGTCACCTGCCCCAGCAACGCGGAGCCCAGCCCGCCGACCTGCGCGCCCAGCAGCGCCACCAGCGCCAGCGCGGGAAACGCCCCCAGCGCTGCGCCCAGGATGGCGTCGCGTGCCAACCGGCGCTGGAACAGTCGCGCCACCTGCACGTCGGTCGCGCCCAGCCCGTGCATCACGTCGATCGTGGTGCGATGCGCGTCGAGGCCGGCGCGGGTCGACAGCACCACCACCGCGGTGGTCGCCGCCAGCATCATCGCCACGACCACGCCCGCCACGACGGTCAGCGTCGTCAGCAACGTCGCGATCCCCGCCAACGCGCCGCCATGCCCGTCCAGCCGTGCGCCCGGCGCGACCCGCGCCACGGCGGCCGTGACCCGCGCCGCCGCATCGGCATCCGCAAGGTCGACGTCGATCAGCGCGGGGATCGGCAGTTCCGCATCCGCGCTCCCCTCACCGAGCCACGGCCCCAGCAGCCGGGCGAGTTCGGCGCGCGGCACCGCCGCCGCCCGCGTCACGCCCGGCACGCCGCGCACCGTCGTCAGCACCGCCGCGGCCTGCCGCGCGCGGACGTCGGGATCGGGGGTGGCGACCACGATCGTCGCCCGCCCCGCCAGCGACGCCGCCAGTGCGCCCGCCGCACGCGCGGTGCCGATCCCTGCGGCGGCCGCCAGCACGGTCAGGAACAGCATGATCGCGAGCACCCACGCCATCGCGCGGCCGCCGCGGGCGTCGTCCAGGATGCGGACGGTATCCGCGCTCATGCCGGTTCGCGCCGCGGCGGGTGGCGCAGCGCGCCGGTGGGATCGGACAGGCGCCCGCCCTCGATCCGCAACAGGTGCGCGGCGCGGACGCGCGCGATCACCTGCATGTCGTGCGTGGCGATGACCACGGTGGTGCCGAGGCCGTTGAGCGAGGCGAACAATTGCATCAGCCGCTCGGCCATCGCCTCGTCCACGTTGCCCGTCGGCTCGTCCGCGACCAGCAGTTCGGGGCGGCCGATCACGGCGCGCGCGATCGCCACCCGCTGCTGCTCCCCGCCCGACAGCGTCGGCGGACGCGCGTCGGCGCGGTGGCTCAGGCCCACCCACGCCAGCATCTCCATCACCGCCTCGCGCACTTCCTCCTCGTGCACGCCCGCGATGCGCAGCGGCAACGCGACATTGTCGGCGATCGACAGATGGGGGACGAGGCGGAAATCCTGGTAGACGACGCCGATGCGCCGCCGGAAACCGGGAATGCGCGCCCGCGGCATCGTCACGACGTCGGTGCCGAACAGGCGGATCACGCCGCGGCTAGGCCGTTGCGACAGGTACAGCAGCTTCAGCAGCGAGGTCTTTCCCGCGCCGCTTGCCCCGGTGAGGAAATAGAATTCGCCCGCGGTGAGCGAGAAGCTGAGGTCGCCCAGCACCTCGTCGCCCTGGCCGTAGCGCAGGCCGACGTTCTCGAATTGCACGATCGTGCCCACGCGCCCGCTTGTTCCCGTCCCGATCGTCCGTCCTCGCCCCGATGCCGGGGTTGGCCCGCCATCGCACGGTCGCCACCGTCGCTTCAAGCGGCGCGAACCGCATTACCCGCGATGGATCGCTTGCCACGGCGGCGACGCGGGTGTTTAGCTTGACGCCATACGTCCTTTGCCCGGGGTGGTTGCGTCGTCCATGATCCTCGAATGCCCCGAATGCCGCGCCCGTTACCTGGTCCCCGACAGCGCGATCGGGACGACGGGGCGCACGGTGCGCTGCGCCAATTGCCGCCACAGCTGGTACCAGGACGCACCCGACCTTCCCGAGCGACCGGAACCTGCGCCGGCGGCGGCCGCTCCGGCCGCTCCCGTCGTGGAAACGCCGGAGGAGGAGATCGTCCCGGCTCCGCCGCCGCCCGCCCCGCCGCTGCCGCCCGTGATCGACGAAACCGCGGCGGATGCGGCGGCGGGCCGCTACGACGCCTTCGCGCATCGCGCGCCGTTCCGCCCGACCCGCAACACCAACCGCATCCGCACGATCGCGTCGATCGCCGCCGGGCTGCTGATGCTGGCGGCGGTCGGCATCATCCTGTGGACGACCGCGCCGGGGCTGGCGGAGAAGATCGGCCTGTCGATCGGTCCCGACGCCCTGCCGCTGAAGATCGTCGACAATCCCATCGAACGGCGCACGATGACCAACGGATCGGAACTGTTCGCGGTCAGCGGGCGGGTGACGAACCCGTCGTCGGCGCGGCAACGCGTGCCCGATATCCGTGCCGATCTGCGCGACGCGAACGACAAGATCGTGTTCAGCTGGACGATCACCCCGCCGCAACGGTCGCTGGCGCCCAACGCCTCGCTCGATTTCAATTCCGCACAGGTGGACGTTCCCGCCTCGTCCGCACGGCTGGACCTCAGCTTCGTCGGCGAGGATCGCGACACGACGGGATAGACAAGCTGCTTGCCAGCCACCGACCCCTTTGCTACCGGCGCGTCCTTGCCAGCCGCCGGGCCTGCCCGGTGGACATCACGTGCGGTCGTGGCGGAACTGGTAGACGCGCAACGTTGAGGTCGTTGTGGCCGAAAGGCCGTGGAAGTTCGAGTCTTCTCGACCGCACCACTCCCCCGCCGACGACGGCGGATCGGCGATCGGGGCGCGACGCGTACCCGATTGTCGCAACGGTGCGTTGAGCAGCGATGCCGGTTCCCCACATCCATGCGATCGGTACCGCCGTGCCCGCGCACGACATCCATGCCGCGTTCGTCGGCTGGGCACGCGCGCGCCTGCCCGAAGGCGAACGGCGGGTATTCGACCGCATGGCGCAGCGGTCGGGCATCGCGCACCGCTGGTCCGTCCTGCCCGCGGACTGCTCCCCCGTCGCACCGGGGGGCTTCTACGCCACCGAACCGCATCCGGGCACCGCGGCGCGCATGGCCCTGTACGCGCGTGAAGCACCCGCGCTGGCGCTCGCGGCGATCCATGACCTGTCGACGCGGGAGCCGCTGGGCGCGATCACCCACCTCGTCGTCGCCAGCTGCACCGGTTTCGTCGCGCCCGGCATCGACCAGATCATCGCGCGCGAACTGGGGCTTCCAGGGTCGGTCGAGCGGACACTCGTCGGCTTCATGGGCTGCTACGCCGCGATCGCCGCATTGCGTACCGCGCGGCACATCGTGCGGTCGGAACCTGCGGCACGCGTGCTGGTGATAACGGTCGAACTGTCGACGCTCCACCTGCAACCCGCGCAGGCGATCGAGCCGTTGCTGGCGATGCTCCAATTCGGCGACGGCGCCGCCGCGGCGATCGTCAGCGCAGCGTCGCACGGCGTGGCTCTGGGCCAGCCGTTCGCGGTGACGCTGCCCGAATCGGCGGCGCTGATCCGCTGGGATATCACCGACGCGGGCTTCGCGATGCACCTGTCGGGCGAGGTGCCGCACCGCATCGCGGCGGCGCTGGCGGACCCGCCAACGGTCGCGGCGATCACGGGCGGGCGCGTGGTCGACGGCTGGGCCGTCCATGCCGGCGGACGATCGATCCTCGACGCGGTGGCGCAGGCGCTGCATCTCGAACCCCACGCGCTCGACGCGTCGCGCGCCGTACTGGACGCGAACGGCAACATGTCGTCGGCGACCCTGATGTTCGTCCTGGCGCGCCTGATGGACGCCCCGCCCGCCCATGGCGTGGCGCTGGCATTCGGTCCCGGCCTTGCCGCGGAGGGGATCGCCTTCGGGACCGCGGCGACGTGAGCCTCGCGATCCGACGCGAGGCCGATGAGCTGATGGACGCGGACGACTTGCCGACCGACACCTACGCCGCAGTCGTCGCCGACCTCGCTCGCGTCAACGCTGTGACGCTGGCGGCACGCCCCACGCTCGCGTTCCTGGACCGTCGCACCCGGCCGGGACGATCCTATCGATTGCTCGACGTGGGCTTCGGCGATGGCGACATGCTGCGCCGCATCGAAACATGGAGCGCGCGACGCGGCGTGGCGATCGAGCTGGTCGGCGTCGACCTCAACCCGCGCAGCGAGGCCGCGGCGCGCGCACATACCCCCGCCGCCTCCACCATCGAATGGCGGACCGGCGACTATGCCGCGCTGTCGGGGCAGGAATGGGACTTCGTCGTCTCCAGCCTGGTGGCGCACCACATGACGCACGATCAACTGGTCGCCTTCCTGCGTTTCATGGCGACGGAATCGCGCGTCGGCTGGCTGGTGAACGACCTGCACCGCCACGGCTTCGCCTATTTCGGCTGGCCGCTGCTGGCGGCGCTGTTCCGCTGGCACCGCATCGTCCGCCACGACGGGCACGTCTCGATCGCGCGCAGCTACCGGGCCTCCGAATGGACGCCGCTGCTGCGGGAGGCCGGCGTGGACGCCCGCGTCTTCCGCGCCTTCCCCTTCCGATTGTGCGTGGAGGGCGGGTGCGCGACCCGTTGATCCTCGGTGGTGGCCCGGCGGGCACCGCAGCGGCGATCATCCTCGCACGCGGCGGGCGGCGACCCACGCTCCTGGAGCGGACGCGCGAGACCGGCGACCCATTGTGCGGCGGATTCCTCAGCTGGCGCACGCTCGATGCGTTGGCGCGACTGGGCATCGCGCGCGACGCGCTCAATCCCCGGGCGGTGACGCGGCTGCGCGTGATCGCGGGCGATCGCGTCCGCGAGGTGATGCTGCCCCGACCGGCGCTCGCGGTTTCGCGCCATCGCCTCGATACGCTCATGCTCGCCGCCGCGACGACGACGGGTGCGAGGGTCGAGCGCGGCGTCACGGCCCGCGCCGTCGAGGACGGGCGCGTGCGGACCGGCGACGGCGCCGTGCTGACCCCCGACATCATGTTGCTCGCCACCGGCAAGCACGACCTGCGCGGCCTTGCCCGCCCGGCGGCGCGCGATGGCGACCCCGCGCTCGGCATCCGCATCCGGCTCGGCCCGTCGCCCGCACTCGAGGCGCTAGTGGGAGATGCGATCGAGCTGCACCTGTTCGACCGCGGCTACGCCGGCGTGGTGATGCAGGAGGATGGAAGCGCCAACCTGTGCATGGCGGTGCGCCGGTCGCGGCTCGACGGCGGCGACCCGGCGACGCTGCTGGATCACCTGGCGCACGACCACCCGGCGCTGGGCGCGCGGCTGCAATGGCGTCATGCCTCCTCCGACGCGGTCGCCAACGTCCCGTACGGCTGGCGCGCGCTATCGACGGTGCCGGGCATCTACCGCCTCGGCGATCAGGCGGCGGTCATCCCCTCGCTGGCGGGCGAGGGCGTCGGGATCGCGGTCGCCAGCGGCATGTCGGCGGCGCACGCGATCCTGGAGGACGTCGACGCGCCGACGTGGCAGCGCGGCTTCGCCCGCGACGCCCGCCGACCGCTCGCGATCGCCGGCGCGATACGCGCGCTGGCGGAGCGGCCCGCCATCGCCCGCCCGCTGATGCCGCTGATGCCGGCCGCGTTTGTCCGGCTGATCGCGGACGCGACGCGGATCGACGCGGCTTGAATTCGCCTTCCCCCGGCCCGAGATCGTACCCCATGGAAAAGCTCAATCTCTCCCCCGCCGAATGGCAGGACCGCCTGACCCCCGAACAATATCACGTCCTGCGCGAGGCGGGGACGGAGCGGGCCTTTTCGGGTCATTACAATGCCAACAAGGCGGACGGCATCTATCATTGCGCCGCCTGCGACCTGCCGCTCTTCGACAGCGCGGACAAATACGATTCCGGCTCAGGCTGGCCCAGCTTCACGCAGCCGATCGCGGCCGACGCGGTGGAGGATCATCGCGATGCCAGCCACGGGATGATCCGCGTCGAGAGCCGCTGCGCCCGCTGCGACAGCCATCTGGGCCACGTCTTCCCCGACGGACCGCCGCCGACGGGGCTGCGCTATTGCATGAATTCGGTCTCGCTGGATTTCCGTCCGCGCGACGCCGCCTGACCACAACTTGTTAACCATGGCCTAAGCCTCTATCCCCCAAGGCCGACGCCATGGCCCGTGCCCCTTCCCGCACCTCCCGCTCCGCCAGACCGCGGTCCCCCTGGCGCCGGCGCCTCGGGATCTTGGTCAAGGTCGCGCTCGTCCTCGCGGTGCTGGGGTTCGCCGCTCTGGCGACCGCGGTCTATGTCGCGCGCGCGCAATTGCCGAGCTTCGAGGATCTGAAATCGTCGCCCAACGGGCAGATGATCCGCGTCCACGCCGCCGATGGCACCGTGCTGGTGTCGCTCGGGCCGAGCTACGGCGAATGGCTGGGCTACAGCCGCATCCCGAAGGTGATGCGCGACGCCACGATCGCGGTGGAGGACCGCCGCTTCCGCAGCCATCTGGGCGTCGACCCGATCGGGATCGTCCGCTCGGTCATGGTCCGCTACGAACGCGGGCGCTGGGTCCAGGGCGGATCGACGATCACGCAGCAGCTGGCGCGCAACGTCTTCCTGAACAACCAGAAGAAGTTCGGCCGCAAGTTCCGCGAATGGATCCTCGCGCTGGCGCTGGAACGCAAGTTCACCAAGGATCAGGTGCTCGAACTGTACCTGAACAAGGTCTATTACGGCGGCGGCGCCTATGGCATCGACGCCGCGAGCCGCAAGTTCTTCGACCACGGCGCCGACAACCTCAGCCTGTCGGAGGCCGCGGTCATCGCCGGTCTCGTCAAGGCGCCGTCCAATTACTCCCCCACCGCGGATGCGGAGGCGGCGAAGGGCCGCGCGGGCGTCGTCCTGCAACAGATGGTCCGCAACGACTTCATCACCGCGGCGGAGGCGGAGGCCGCCGACGCTTCCGCGGTGAAGCTGGCGCCCTCGCCGCGCCAGAACAGCGTCCGCTATTTCACCGACTGGGCGCTCCCGCAGCTGGAGTTGTTGATCGACGAGACGGTCAAGCCGCTGGAGGTGTGGACGACGCTCGACCCCGCGATGCAGCGCGACGCCGATGCCGCGATCCGGGCCAACGTGCCAAACGGCGCGCAGGGCGCTTTGGTCGCGATCGATCGCGATGGCGCGGTGCGGGCGATGGTGGGCGGCACCGACTACGTCGGATCGAACTACAATCGCGCGACGACCGCGGTGCGGCAGCCTGGCTCGGCGTTCAAGCTGTTCGTCTATCTCGCCGCGCTGGAGGCGGGGAAGACGCCCGAGGACAAGGAAGTGGACCAGCCCGTCATGATCGACGGGTGGAGCCCGCGCAACGATTCGCGGCGCAATTCGGGCGAGGTGACGCTGCGCACCGCCTTCGCCTATTCGCTCAACACCGTCGCGGCGAAGCTAGGGCAGCAGGTCGGATTCGCGACGGTCGCGGACATGGCGCGACGGTTCGGGATCACCACGCCCGTGAACACCCATCCGTCGATGGTGCTGGGCACATCAGACGTTCGCCTGATCGACATGACCCGCGCCTTCGCCAGCGTCGGGAACAAGGGCGTGGCCGTCACCCCCTTCGGCATCACCCGCGTCAGCAGCGAGGGCGAGACGATCTACACCCACGAGGTCGATCGTAGCCGCGTCCTCGTCGCGCCCTATGTCGCGGCGCAGATGACCGACCTGCTCCAGACCGCGGTCAACACCGGCACCGGCCGCGCGGCGCAGATCGGCCGCCCGGTCGCGGGAAAGACCGGCACTACGACCAGCAGCAAGGACGGCTGGTTCCTGGGCTTTTCCTCCGGCCTCACCACAGGCGTGTGGATGGGGCGCGACAACGCCCGGCCCGTGGCGGGGCTGCACGGCGGGACCGCGCCCGCGCGCGCCTTCGCCGCATTCATGACGCGCGCGGTGGCGAAGCGGCCGATCGAGCCGTTCGATACCGAGGTGACTCTACCCGAATGGCAGATGGAGCCCGACGAGGAGAGCTATTTCGGGGCGCCGGACAATTCCACCTTCGTCGACGACGACGGCTATGCGACCGAGCCCGCGCCATCGCGGCCGTACGACGATCGCGCGGTAGAGGATCAACCGCCGCCGACCGAAGCCGATCGTCCGCTGGCCACGCGGTCGCGCGAGGACCGCGCTCTCGACCCGCGCGACCGCGACCCCCGTGACGCCGACGACCCGCAACAGCTCGACCAGGACTGGATCGATCGCGTCACGGGCCGGGAGGCGCCGCGCCCCCGCCCCGCCCCGCGACAGCCCGCACCACGCTACGAAGGCGAGCGACCGAACCAGTGAAGCGACGCGCCCTGCGCGCGCAGCCATTGCCGCTGCAGCGTCGGATCGGCGCCGTAGAGCCGCGCCGCGAGATCGTGGAACGCGCGCGAGTGGTTCATGTGGACACGGTGCGCCACCTCGTGCGCGGCGGTGGCGCGACGGACCTCCGGGGGGGCGAGGATCAGGCGCCAGCTATAGCGGATCGCGCCGTCATGCGCGCAGCTACCCCAGCGTCCGCGCGGATCGCCGATCGCCACCGTGCTGACCGTCACGCCCGCGCGCGCCGCATAATGCGCGGTATCCGCGATCAGCACCGCCAGCGCCTGCCGCTTCAGCCACGCCTCGACCCGCCGCGCCACCGTTTCGACCGGCCCGCCCAGCACCAGCCGGTCGTCGGCGCGCGCGGGCATTCGCGGCATCCCCTCGCGCCAATCAATCGTCAGCATCGCGCCGTCGACCGGCAGGATCGCGCCGGGGACGAACGGCCGCGCCGCCGGAACCGCCGCCCGCTGCCGCTCCACCCACGCTGCCTGCGCCCGCGCCCAGAGGAGCGCGCGGTCGAGCGAGGCGCGCGGGGGCAGGGTCAGCCGCGCGCGCCCGGTCAGCGGATCGAACGACAGCTTCGTCCGGCGCGCGCGCGGATGCCGCACCACGTCGAAGTCGCCGGTCACAGCTCGCGATCGACGACGTGATACTCCAGCTCGCCGGCATCGTCCTCGCTGATGGTCCAGCCACGCACCGACTGCCCCGCGCGATGCACTGCCTCGCGATCGCCGCAGACGAGGTAATGCCAGTCGGGCAGCGCCTCGTCCGCGGCGCGCAGGCGATAGGCGCAGGTTGAGGGCAGCCAGTCGATGCTGTCGACGTTGCCGGACGTTAGACGGACGCATTCGCTGACGAAGGCGCGGCGATGGCGGTAGTTGCTGCATTGCCCGCTGCGCCGGTCGAGCAGCCGGCAGGCGACGTTGGTCGCGACCAGTTCGCCGGTATCCTCGTCCTCCAGCTTGTGCAGGCAACATTTGCCGCAGCCGTCGCACAACGCCTCCCACTGTCCGCGATCCAGCGCGGCCAGCGGCAATTCCCAGAAATTGACCGGCTTCAGCGTCAGCGCGCCCATTTCACGATCTCGTCCGCGATGGCCGCCGGGGGCGTTTCGGGCAGCAGCGCCAGTGGCTTGCCCTGCGGGTCCATCAGATAGATCTGCCGCCCGTGATCCATCAGATAGCCGTTCCCATTCCCCCTCCCGCGCGCGAAATAGATGCCGAACGCCTTCGCAATCGCCGCGGTCTGCGCCGGGGTGCCGGTCAGCGCGACGAGGCGGGGGTGGAAATTGCCGGCGAACTGGCGAAGCACCGCGGGCGTGTCGCGCGCGGGATCGACGGTGATGAAGACCGGCACGATCCGCGCCGCCAGGGCCGCGTCCCGCTGCTCCAGCACTTTCATCGCGGCGGAGATGTTCTGGACGTCGACCGGGCAGACATCGGGGCAGAAGGTGTAGCCGAAATAGACGATGCGATATTTGCCGGCGAGCTGCGCGTCGCCGAACGCGCGGCCGTTCTGGTCGATCAGCGCGATGGGCCCCCCGATCCGCGCGCCCTGCAACGGCGGGGAGGCGGCGGGCTGGGCGGAGCAGGCGGCCAGCGCCAGCAGCGCCGCCGCGAGCGGGAAGGGACGGTTGTTCATGGCCGCGGCAGACTTGGTCCGTTATAGCCCCGCCCGCAACCCCATGGATTCCCGTCGCCCATGCGCCTTCGCCTTGCCCTCGCCTCCCTCCTCCTCGCCGCCGCGCCCGCAAGCGCGCAGCAGCAGTCGCAGAGCTACAAGTTCCTGGAAGCGATCCGGAAGGCCGACGGCAATGCGGTGATCGGGATTCTCGACCAGCCGGGGCAGACGATCATCAATACCCGCGACGTGAACTCGGGTGAAAGCGCGCTCCACATCGTCGCGAAGCGCGGTGACATGACCTACACGCAATATCTGCTCGCGCGCGGCGCGGACATCAATGCGCGCGATTCGCAGGGCAATACGGCGCTGATGCTGGCGGTCGAGGCGGGGCATGCGGATGTCGTCGACCTGCTGGCGTCGCGGCGCGCGAACGCGAACCTGGGCAACAAGGCGGGGGAGACGCCGCTGCTTCGGGCGGTGCAGCGGCGCGACCTGGCGCTGGTGCGCGCGCTGATCGCCGCGGGCGGGAATCCGGACCAGACCGATTACAACGGCACCTCCGCGCGCGGCTACGTCGCCGCCGATCCGCGCGCAGGCGCGATCGCGAAGGTGATGGCGGAAACGAAGAAGAAGGCGCCGGCCAACGTATCGGGCCCGCGCCTGTAGAGCGCGCTCAGAAGGGCTGTACCGCCTCCGGATCGTGCACCGCGATAAGTCGCCGCGCGGCGCGGCGGGCGAACGCGAGGGTACATCGCTTGCGCACCGGGGCCGCCAGTGGATCTGTCCGCGCCTCGCGCAGGATCGCGGCGTCGTAACGGTCCGCGACGATCAGGCCCGTCCGCTCGGGAAGGAAGGCCGCGCCATCGATCGGCGATGCGTCGAAGCCCGCCGGCACCGCCCAGTAGAAGCGGTCGCAATGCGCCAGATAATCCTGCCACTTGCCGTCGCCCAAGAGGTCGGCGCGCGACACCTTGATCTCCACGATCACGATCTGTCCGCGCGAATCGAGCGCCATCAGGTCGGCACGGCGCCCGCCGTCCAGCGGCACCTCGGGGATGGCGGTCAGTTCGTGGCGCAGCAGCATACGCGTGACGCCACGCGCGACGTCGATGGCGCACAGCGCCTCGCTGGCAGGGTCCAGACACGACACGGGCGGCGAAAGCATCGCCGCCCGTATAGAACGATTCATGAACGCTGGGAAGTATCAGCGATAGAACAGGTGGTTGCCGATCGCAGCGACCTTCACCTTCGCGCCGCCGGGGCGCGAGGTGTTGAAATACAGCGCGCGCTCCGCCGGGCCATCCCACGCATCCGCCATCGCGACCTTCGCCACCGCGACCGCGCGGCGCCAGTCGGCGTTGGTGGGGACGGGGGGGATGCGGCCGCCGCGGACGAAGCCGAACTGGCCACGCTGCGTGATGACGTCGCAGACGTTGTCGGCGAAGCGACCGGACTCGGCGCGGTTGAGGATGACCTGCGCGACGCCGAGCTGGCCCGCGAGCGGTTCACCGCGCGATTCAAAGTAGATCGCGCCGGCCAGGCAGCGAACGGCCTCGTCCTCGGCATGCGCGGTCTGCGCAGCCACGGCGGCGGCGAGCGTGGGATAGGCAATCTTGTCGCCGGGCAGCGCATCCGGAGCCTGAAGCTCGACGGACGGCACCGAATCGTCGTCGGCGACGATGACGGCGGGGGTGATGGCCACGGGGGCGGCGATGGCGGGAACCTCGCCCGTAATGGCGAGTTGATTCAGCGGATGGACGCTGGTGACGACCGACGCCTCGGTGGCGTGGGACGCGGTGCTCTGGGCGGCGATGCCGACGGACAGCAGGGAAACGGCCACCCAGCGGGCAGCACGCGTGAATAACGGCATTCTAGCTCAACAACGTGCAGTTGGAACGTGATCCGATCGCCTGACCGCCCCGTTCAGGGCACCGACCGGTCTTGTATCCCCCCGACTGCGTAACCGGCGGGATCGCACCCCGGCAGCACAACGCGAATTTCGATCAGGCCCCGTGTCCGGCGTGCTGCGCTGCGTCAACCACCGCAGATCGTTTCAGCGACGAATCGTTCGCCGCCTGCGATGGCCAGTTCGACGACCCATAGATCGGGATCGCGCGCGCGCCGGGCGCGCCAATAATCGTCCATCGCCGAATCGGTCGCGTCCGCAGGCCCCGCGGCCACCAGCGCATCCGCGTCGTCGAGCCCGCGCATCCGCTCCAGCGCGCGCATCCGCCCCTCCCCGCCGAAGCCCTCGCGCTCGTCCAGCAGCACGAGGATCGCGCCCGTCTGCGGATCCCCGGCGGCGCGCACCGCGGCGAATCCGCCTGCGGCGTTCACGCGCCGGACCAGCGCCCCGACCGAAAGGTGGCTGGGCAGACGGTCGCTCACGCGGTGCGATACCCCGGCAGCGTCGCCAACGGGATGCGCGACCGCATGAACGTGCCCGTGCCGCGCGCCACCTCCTCGCCCTCGTCGTCGACCAGTCGCGCTTCCGCGACGAACACGCGCCGCTGCCCGCTGATCCAGCGCCCCTCCGCGGTCACCGGCCCCTGGCCCAGGGGCCGCGTCAGCAGCAGGCTGAATTGCGTCGTCAGCAGGAAACGGTCGGTGACCAGGCTGTTGGCGGCGTAGAAGGCCGCGTCGTCGAGCATCTTGAAATAGCTCGTCCCGTGCGCGGCGCCCGCGGCGTGAAAATGGCGTTCGTCGATCGCGAAATGAATGCGCGAGACACCCGCGGACGGGATTTCCAGCCGCGATTCGAACAGTCGATTGATCGGCGCGACCGCGTAGAGCGATTCGAGCGCGCGGAAATGCGCTTCCGCACCCTCAGGCGGCATCGCGCGTCTCGTCGGCGGTCAGCAGCGCGTAGATTGCGTCGCGTGATCCCGCACCGCGCAACTTGGCGATGAAGCCGCGGTCGCGGAATCGCCGCGCGACGCGGGCCAGCGCCTTGAGATGGGCGGCACCGGCGCCGGGCGGGGAGAGCAGGACCGCGACGATGTCGACCGGCTGATCGTCGACCGCGCCGAAATCGATCGGATGCGCGAGCCGCGCGACGAGGCCGACGATCCGCGTCAGCCCGGGCACGCGCGCATGGGGCAGGGCGATGCCGCCGCCGAACCCCGTCGACCCCAGCTTCTCGCGCGCGGTCAGCAGGTCGCCGATCGTGCGCGCGTCCACGCCCGGCCCCGCCGCCGCCGCCGCCAGCGCGCCGAGTTGCTGGAACAACGCCTTCCTCGTCGCCGCGGACAGGCCCACGGCGACGAGGTCCGGCGACACGAGGTCGCTGAGATCGGAGCTCATGTTATCCGGCGCTGGCCTGTTCGCGCTGCGGCTCGACCCAGCCGATCGTCCCGTCGCCGCGGCGGTAGACCATGTTGTACGAACCCGTCCCGGCGTTGCGGAACAGCAACGCCTGCGTGTTGCGCAGGTCCAGCATCATGACGGCGTCGGACACGCTGGCGTCGGGCACGTCGACGCGCGTCTCGGCGATGACCAGCGGCGCGTCGCCCGCCTCGTCCTCGTCCACGCTTTCGGCGAACAGGGTGTAACCGGCGTTGTCGTACCCGCTCCGCTCCTGCTCCGCCTCGGCCGCGACCTGCGCGCCGTGATGGTCCTTCAGCCGGCGGACGTAGCGGCGCAGCTGCTTCTCGATCTTCTCCGCCGCGCCTTCGAACGACAAATGCGCGTCATGTGCGGCGTGCCGCCCCTTCAGGATCAGGCCGCGGGTGACGTGCGCGACGATGTCGCAGGTGAAACCGTTGTCGTGCGGCCCTTTCCCGAACGTGGCCTCAGACGAGATCGTGCGTGCGAAGTACTTATCGGCGATACCCTGGAGCCGGTCCTGGACATGCACCTTCAGCGCGTCGCCGATGGCAACCTGATGACCTGAAATCCGGATATCCATGCTCGTCTCTCCTCTTGGTCGTACCGGTCGCGGGAGCGGCCGGCCCGACCACAGGCGTCAACCGGACGCCGCGGCCCCCCCGGGCCTCCCCTGGTACCAGACGGGCTCCTTCACCCGCGCCATAAACGCCGCATGCGCCGCCAGTTCCGCGGGCGGGACCGAAAACACCCGTGGCGGGCGCGGCGTCGGCGCCGCGTGGACGGTCGTCGCGGCAATCGCGACCGGCGCCGTTTCCGCCAGCAGGCCCAGGCCGATCTGACGCCCGCCGTTCAGTTCGACGTACACCTGCGCCAGCAATTGCGCGTCCAGCAAGGCGCCGTGGAGGACGCGGTGCGACCGGTCGATGCCGTAGCGCGAACACAGCGCGTCGAGCGAATGCTTCGCGCCGGGATGGCGGGTCCGCGCGATCTGCAACGTGTCGACCATCCGCGTGCGGCAGACCGGATCGCGGCCGCAGCGTTGCAATTCGCCGTTCAGGAAGGAGAAGTCGAAGCCCGCATTGTGCGCGACCAGCGGCGCGTCGCCGATGAAGTCGAGCAAGGCGGCGACCCCCGCGGCGAACAGCGGCTTGTCCGACAGGAATGCGTCGCTCAGCCCGTGGACCGCCTGTGCCTCCGCGGGCATCGACCGTTCGGGATGAAAATAGGCGTGGAAGGTGCGGCCGGTATCGACCCGATTGACCATCTCGACGCACCCGATCTCGACCAGACGGTCGCCGCCGGCGAAGCTGAGGCCCGTGGTTTCGGTGTCGAAGACGATCTCGCGCATGTCGCGACGGTTATCGGCGCTTGTCGGGGCATAGGCAAGCGACGAGGTCGCGGACCTGCGCGCGCGTCGTGTCCATCGCGACGTCGGTATGGATGACGTGGTCGGCGCGCGCGCGCTTCTCCGCGTCGGGGGTCTGGCGCGCCAGGATGGCGTCGAACCGGTCGGGCGTCATGCCGGGGCGCGCCAGCGTGCGGGCGCGCTGCACGTCGGCGGCGGCGGACACGACGACGACGCGGTCCACCCCGCGCTCCCCCCCGGTTTCGAACAGGAGGGGAATGTCGAAGACGACCAGCGGCGCGTCGGCGTGGTCGCGCAGGAAATCGGCGCGTGCCTGCCCTACCGCCGGGTGCACGATCCCCTCCAGCGCCTTCATCGCGGCATCGTCGCCGAGCACCGCGGCGGACAAGGCGACGCGGTCCACCCCGTTCGCACCGGTCGTGCCGGGAAAGCGCGCCTCGATCGCAGGAACCACCGCTCCGCCCGGTCCCTGCAACCGGTGCACCGCCGCATCGGCGTCGAACACGGGCACGCCTTCGTCGCGGAACATCGCGGCGACGGTGGACTTGCCCATGCCGATCGAGCCGGTGAGGCCGAGCTTCATCATGCCAGCAGCAACCCGCGCAGTTCGTCGTCGTGCTCGCGCGGGGGCGCCGTGCCGAAGAACAGCTCGAACGCCAGCGCGGCCTGTCCGATCAGCATCTCCAGCCCGTCGACCGTGTCCAGCCCGCGCGCGCGCGCCGCGGCCAGCAGCGGCGTTTCCAGCGGGGCGTAGACGATGTCGTAGACCAATGCCTCGTCGGGGAGCGGCGACAGGTCGAGGTCGAGCGGCGCCTGCCCCGTCATGCCCAGCGAACTGGCGTTCACCAGCAGCGCGGCAGGGGGCAAGGGCGCGCCCAGCGGCACGACATCGCCCTTCAGCCCGAAATGCGTCAGCAGCCCGGCGGCCTTCAGCGGCGACCGGTTCATGACCGTGACCCGCCCGACGCCCACCTTCTCCAGCGCGAACAGGACCGCGCGCGCCGCGCCGCCCGCGCCGACCACCACCACCGGCGCGCCGGACAGGTCGAGGTCGGCGATGGGGGCGAGGAAGCCCGCGGCATCGGTGTTGGTGACGATGCAGTCCCCGTCCCCGGTGCGGAACAATGTATTCGCCGCGCCGATCGAGCCGCGCACGCCGCCGGGATCGGCGACATGGTCCAGCACCGCCGCCTTGTGCGGGATGGTGACGTTGCAGCCGCGCCAGTCGGGATCCGCCGTCCGGCCCGCGATCCAGGCGCCCAGATCGTCGGGGAAGACGCGAGTGGCGCGGTAATCGGCGTCGATGCCCAGTTTCGACAGCCAGAAACCGTGGATCAGCGGGGATTTGCTGTGCGAAATCGGATCGCCGATCACCTCGGCATAGGCGCGGGCCATCACCGTCCGCCGCCGCGAATGTTGCGAATGTTGAGGCGGGAACGGGGTACGAGCGCGGTCATGCCGGCAGCACCTCGCGCTCGCGCAGGTATGACAATACCGGCAGCAGCGGCATTCCCAGCACGGTGAACTGGCTCCCCTCGACGCGGCTGAACAATTGCACCCCCGGCCCCTCGATCCTGTAGCATCCGACGCAGGCCCCGATCGCGGGCCATTCGGCATCCAGATACGCCTCCACGAAGGCGTAGGACAGCGGGCGGACGAACATCCGCGCGGTATCGACGTGGCGCCATACCGCCTGCCCGTTCTCGGCGACGACCGCCGCGCTGACCAGGTCGTGGCGCTTGCCCGACATGCGCAGGAGGTGGTCGCGCGCCTCCTCCCGGCTGACCGGCTTGTCCAGGATCGTGCCGTCGTCCAGCACCACAAGGCTGTCGGACCCCAGCACCAACCGCCCCAGATGGCGCGCCGATACCTTCAGCGCCTTCAGCTCCGCCAGCGCGTCCGCCACGTCGCGCGGGCGCGCACCCGCCATCGCGGCCTTCAGCGCCGCCTCGTCCGCATGGGCGGGTTCGGCGACGAAGGGCACGCCCGCCGCCGACAGCATCGCGACGCGCGACGCGGATTGCGAGGCCAGGACCAGCACGCTCATTCGGTCTCCATCACGGGCTGTCCGCGGCGTTCGTTGACGAGACCGATGATCGCCGCCGCGGTCTCCTCGATCGAGCGGCGGGTCACGTCGATGACGGGCCAGCCATTGTCCGCGAACAGGCGGCGCGCGAAGGCGAGTTCGCGTACCACCGCCTCCTGATCGACATAGTCCGTCTCGGGCGCCTGGTGCAGCGACAGCAGCCGGTTGCGCCGGACCTGGATCAGGCGGTCCGCGCTCGTGGTCAGCCCGACGACCAGCGGATTCTTCAGCCGATACAGCAGCGCGGGCGGCGGGCTTTCGATCACGACGGGGATGTTCGCGGTCTTGAACCCGCGGTTGGCGAGGTAGATCGAGGTCGGCGTCTTCGACGACCGGCTGACCCCGGCCAGGACGATGTCCGCCTCCTCCCAATCCTCGTGCGCGATGCCGTCGTCGTGCGCGATCGTGAACTGGATCGCCTCCACCCGCGCGAAATAGGCGGCGTCGAGGACGTGTTGCCGCCCCGGACGCGCCTTCGCGGTCTGGCCCAGCATTTCCGACAGCGCGTCGGTGACGGGATCGAGCGGCGCGACCGTGGGGAGGCCGAGCGCGCGGCAGCGGGTTTCGAGCGCGTTGCGCGTCGTGGGATTCACCAGCGTGAAGATGACCAGGCCGGGATTCTGCGCGATCTCCTGACAGATGCGGTCCAGATGCGCCTCCGTCCGCACCATCGGCCAGAAATGGCGGACCGTCTCCACATCGTCATATTGCGCCAGCGCCGCCTTCGCGATGTTCTCCAGCGTCTCGCCGGTCGAATCCGACAGCAAATGGAGGTGCAACCGGTGCATCGCGGGTCAGCGGGAGCGATCTGTGGACAACATGGGGACAGGCGCTAGCGCAACCGCGCCGGACCGCCAAGCGCGACGCCGACGGTGGACGGAACGGGGTTTCATCCACAAACCCGTCCACGCCGCCCGATATCCTCCACAGCCTGTGGATAACGGGGACGATTGAATCGAATCCGCGCGAGTCCGCGGGGCGCATGCGGTCAAGCTGTTGGCATTTGCGGGGCGGACGCCTAATCCCCGCTGCCAACGCGCCTACAACATCAACAACCTCTTTAAAGATTCCTTAATGGTAGATGGGATCGCCGCTCCGGCGCCTGACAAGTCGCTGCTCGCCGTCCTGCGGGGCGAGCGACGCGAACGGCCGCCGATATGGCTCATGCGGCAGGCGGGCCGGTACCTGCCCGAATATCGCGCGCTGCGGGCGGAGAAGGGCGGCTTCCTCGCGCTCGCGACCGATCCCGACGCGGCGGCGGAAGTGACGATCCAGCCGATCCGCCGCTTCGGCTTCGACGGCGCGATCCTCTTTTCCGACATATTGATGGTGCCGTGGGCGCTGGGGCAGGACCTGACCTTCGGCGTCGGCGAGGGGCCGAAGCTGGCGCCCGCGCTGGTCGATCATGCGCTCGATGCGCTGGCGGCGGTGCCCGAGCGGCTGACCCCGGTGTACGGGACGGTGGCGCGCGTCGCCGCCGCGCTGCCCGCGGCGACCACCTTTCTTGGCTTCGCGGGCAGCCCGTGGACCGTCGCGACCTATATGGTCGCGGGCCATGGCAGCCGCGACCAGGAGGTCACGCGCAGCTACGCCTATCGCGATCCCGCCGCGTTCGCGCACATCGTCGACGCCATCGTCGCGATGACGATCGATTATCTGTCGGCACAGATCGATGCGGGCGTCGAGGCGGTGCAATTGTTCGACAGCTGGGCAGGGAGCCTGTCGCCGGCGCAATACGACCGCTGGGTCGTCGCGCCCAATCGCGCGATCGTCGACGGCGTGCGCGCGCGGCATCCGGGGACGCCGATCATCGGCTTTCCGAAGGGGGCGGGGGGAAAGCTTGCCGCCTATGCCGCGGGAGTCGCGCCCGATGCGATCGGGCTGGACGAGACGGTCGACCCGGCCTGGGCCGATGCGATCCTGCCGCCGGGGTTGCCGGTGCAGGGCAATCTCGACCCGCTCGCGCTGCTGGCCGGGGGCGAGGCGCTCGACCGCGGGATCGATCGCGTGCTGGCGGCGTTTCCGGCGCGCCCGCACGTCTTCAACCTTGGCCACGGCATCGGGCAGCATACGCCGGTGGCGCATGTCGAGCGCCTGCTGGCGCGCGTGAGGACCGAGCGCTAGCCTCCGTTCGGGCTGAGCGTCGTCGAGGCCGATGCGCGACGTCGGGTGCATGCCCTTAGGGCGAACGGGTTGTTTTCCGGATGAGGGGTAGATGATGACGGGTTTCCTGGGCGCCACGTACCTCTGGGTGAAGGCCGCGCACGTCATCTTCGTCATCTTCTGGATGGCGGGGCTGTTCATGCTGCCGCGCTACCTGGTCTATCATCAGGAGGGGCTGTCCGATCCGCAGGAGGCGGCGCGCTGGACCGATCGCGAGAACAAGCTGCGCCGCATCATCCTGACGCCCGCGATGGTCGTGGTGTGGGTGCTGGGGATCGCGCTGGCGCTGAACCTCGGGCTCGCCGACGGGACGCCGGGGCTGGGGTGGCTGCATGCCAAATTGCTCGTCGTCCTGCTGCTGTCGGGCTATCACGGCTGGGCGGTGGGCTATGCGCGGAAGCTGGCGGCGGGGCGGGCGACGGTCGCCAACCGGACCTTGCGGATGCTGAACGAGATTCCCGCGCTGGCCGCGGTGCTGGCGGTGGTGTTCGTGATCGTGCGGCCGTTCTGATCGCTTGACGAACGCGCCCGCGAATCCTAGGTCGCGATCACGGTAGGTCCGCGTCCGCGCCTCCTGCCGCCTCCTCCAGCTTCGTTTTTCGAGCGTTGATCGCCGACCTAGCTTCTCCCCCAAGGCGCGGGTCTGCCCGTGCAACCGGATACCCCACATGCACCTGAAAGACCTCAAGAAGAAGGCCCCCGCGGACCTCGTCCAGCTGGCCGAGGAACTGGGCGTCGAGGGCGCCTCGACGCTGCGCAAGCAGGACCTGATGTTCGCGATCCTGCGGACGCAGGCCGAGAACGGCGAGCAGATCATGGGCGAGGGCACGATCGAGGTCCTGCCCGACGGCTTCGGCTTCCTGCGCTCCGCCCAGGCGAATTATCTCGCCGGTCCCGACGACATCTACGTCAGCCCGAATCAGGTCCGCAAACACGCGCTGCGCACCGGCGACACGGTCGAGGGCGAGATTCGCGGGCCGAAGGACGGCGAGCGCTATTTCGCGCTGACCAAGCTGACGCAGGTGAATTTCGAGGACCCGGATCGCGTCCGCCATCGCGTGAACTTCGACAACCTCACCCCGCTGTATCCCGAGGAGCGGCTGAAGCTGGAGATCGAGGATCCGACGATCAAGGACAAGACGGGCCGCGTCCTCGACGTCGTGACCCCGCTGGGCAAGGGCCAGCGCTGCCTGATCGTGGCGCCGCCGCGCGTCGGCAAGACGATCATGATGCAGAACATCGCCAAGGCGATCTCGCTGAACCACCCCGAGGTCTTCCTGATTGTGCTGCTGATCGACGAGCGGCCCGAGGAAGTGACCGACATGCAGCGCACGGTCATCGGCGAGGTCGTCTCCTCGACCTTCGACGAACCCGCCACGCGCCACGTCGCGGTCGCCGAAATGGTGATCGAGAAGGCCAAGCGGCTGGTCGAGCACAAGAAGGACGTCGTGATCCTGCTGGACAACATCACGCGTCTGGGCCGCGCCTACAACACCGTGGTGCCCAGCTCGGGCAAGGTCCTGACCGGCGGTGTCGACGCCAATGCGTTGCAGCGCCCGAAGCGCTTCTTCGGCGCGGCGCGCAACATCGAGGAGGGCGGGTCGCTGACGATCATCTCGACCTCGCTGATCGACACCGGCAGCCGCATGGACGAGGTCATTTTCGAGGAATTCAAGGGCACCGGCAACGCGGAAATCGTGCTGGACCGCAAGGTGTCCGACAAGCGCATCTTCCCCGCGATCGACGTGTCCAAGTCGGGCACGCGCAAGGAGGAACTGCTGGTCGACAAGGACAAGCTCAGCAAGATGTGGGTCCTGCGCCGCATCCTGATGCAGATGGGCACCGTCGATGCGATGGAATTCCTGCTGGGGAAGATGAAGGATTCAAAGACGAACGAGGATTTCTTCGCGAGCATGAATCAGTAGCCGAGCCCGGCCTGCGCCATGCTGGCGCAGGACTCGGGCCGGCTCGGCCGGCGGGTCGGCACAGCCGAACCCGTTCGACGACGCGGCTTCGCCGCGGCGCCACCCGTCGCCCGGCCTTTCCACCTGGGCCCCGCCCTTCGCCGGGAACACCGCGGGAAGCACGCAAGGTCGCTTCCCCCCGCCCGTTTCGCGCGTTAGGGCGCGCGTGATGTTGATCGAAACCCTCCTCGCCGCCGCGACGACCGCCATCCAGGGACCCGGCTCGCTGGGCGATATCTGGCAGCATATCGTCGCCGATTTCTCGAACATCACCGATCCGCGCGCGCTGGCGACGTTCGGATCGGTGCTGATGATCGACCTGGTGCTGGCGGGCGACAACGCCATCGTCGTCGGCGCGCTCGCCGCCGGACTCCCTGCGGACCAGCGCAAGAAGGTCATCCTGATCGGCATCGGCGCCGCATTGGTGCTGCGCATCTTCTTCGCGCTGATCGTCACGTGGCTGATGGGGGTCGTCGGCCTGATCTTCGCGGGCGGATTGCTGTTGCTGTGGGTCAGCTGGAAATTCTGGCGCGAGATCCGCGAAGGATCGCAGAACGTCGGGTCGGACGAGGTGCAGGGCGACGAGACGTCGGGGTTGCGACCGGCGAAAAGCTTCGCGGGCGCCGCCTGGGCGGTCGCGGTGGCGGACGTGTCGATGAGCCTGGACAACGTCCTGGCGGTCGCGGGCGCGGCGCGGGAGCATCCGGGCATCCTGGTCGTCGGCCTGCTGCTGTCGGTCGCGCTGATGGGGCTGGCGGCGAACTTCATCGCGCGGATCATCGGGCGGCATCACTGGATCGCCTATATCGGGCTGGCCGTGATCGTGTTCGTCGCCGGACGCATGATCTACGAAGGCTGGGTCGGCGGCGAGGACACGGTCGGGCTGATGTCGCTGTTCCGATGAACGGCGGCAGGTGAACGGGTTCACGGCGCGTTCAACGCCGTACGGACAGGGTGGGGCATGACATTCTTCAAACCGTTCCTGGCGGTCGCCGCCGTCACGCTGGTCGCCCCCGCCGCGGCGCAGGCGCCCGCGGCCGACCTGGCGCAGGTGCAGCGGCACCTGTCGGCGACGAACACGATGGTCGCGGACTTCACGCAAACGGATCGCAACGGCCGGACGCTGACGGGCACGCTGACGCTGAAGAAGCCGGGGAAGATCCGCTTCCAGTATCAGAAGGGCGTGCCGCTGCTGATCGTGGGCGACGGCAAGGCGCTGACCTTCATCGATTATTCGGTGAAGCAGGTGCAGCGCTGGCCGATCGGCAATTCGCCGCTGGGCGTGCTGCTGGACCCGAACCGCGACATCTCGCGCTATGCCAAGGTCGTGCCGTCGGGCAATCCCGGCGTTCTGTCGGTCGAGGCCTATGATCCCAAGCATCCGGAATACGGCCGCATCACGCTGGTGATGGCCAGGAACGCGGGGTCGCCCGCGGGCCTGATGCTACAGGGATGGGTGGCGCTGGACAGCCAGGGCAATCGCACGACGATCCGCCTGTCCAACCAGCGCTTCAACGGTCCGGTCGCCGACGGCGCGTTCCGGTGGACCGACCCGCGGCGACAGACGCGCGCAGGCTGAACGGCACGTAACAGCGCCGTTCATGTCCGCGACAGGGTAGCGGTCCTAGAAGCGGACCTGCGGACGTGAGGGGCTGTTCGAGGATTTCCCCCCTGTTGCCTTCGGCAGCACCCACGCCCCGCCTGCGTGACGAACGTCAGGTCGGCCCTCGCTCCTTGCCCCCGGAGCGGGGGCCTTTCTGCGTCGGGCGGCCGGAAACAGCGACGCTGTTACCGGACTCGCCCAAGCACGGCCGGCGGGCCATGCCCGTTCGACGCGGGCTTTGCCCGCGGCGGGGTCCGATGCAGAAAACCCTCCCTCACATCCGGTCGGCTGTGCGCCGTCCAGGCTCACGCGCGGCGCATACCCTTCGACTGCGCTCAGGGCGAACGGCGGTCGGTGCGGTCTTCTTCGAACGCCGGTGCCATTGTCCCGGCGCGCCCGCCCCGCTAACCCACGCGGCGTGAAGATCGCCTCCTGGAACATCAACTCGGTCCGCTTCCGGCTCGACATCGTGGCGCAATTCCTGCGCGAGGCCGCGCCCGACGTGCTGTGCCTTCAGGAAACGAAGGTGGTGGACGAGGATTTTCCGGGCGAGGCGCTTCGCGCGCTGGGGTACGACCATATCCTGCTGCACGGACAGAAGATGCACCACGGCGTCGCGATCGTGTCGCGCGTGCCGATCGTGGAGGACGACCGGCTCGACTGGCAGGCGAACCGCGAGGCGCGGCATATCGGCGTGCGACTGCCGGGCGGGATCCGGCTGGAGAACGTCTACGTTCCCGCGGGCGGCGATGTGCCCGATCGCGACGCGAACCCGAAGTTCGGACAGAAGCTGGACTTCGTCGAGCGGATGACGCGCTGGTCGGAGACGCTGGCCTGCCCGACGATCCTGGTCGGCGATTTCAACATCGCGCCGTTGCCCAGCGACGTGTGGAGCCACAAGGCGTTGCTGAAGGTGGTCAGCCATACGCCGGTGGAGGTCGCGGCGCTGGACGCGATGCAGGCGGCGGGGGGCTGGGTCGACCTGGGTCGCCGTTTCCATCCCGCGCCGGCGCGGCTGCATACGTGGTGGAGCTATCGATCCCCCGACTGGACGAAGAACGATCGCGGGCGGCGGCTGGACCATCAATGGGCGACCGCCGACGTGGCGAAGACCGCGACCGCGCACACGGTGTTCGAGGATTGCCGCAGCTGGCTGAAACCGTCGGACCACGTGCCGATCATGACCGAGTTCGACTGGTGACCGCACGCCTCACCGGCGCGCGGGGGGCCGCACGGGCGATCGACGCGATGCGCCGCGGCTGGGGCATCGCGATCCGCGCGACCGGGGAGGCGCCGGTGACGTTGCTCGCGATCGAGACCGCGGATGCGGGGCGGCTGGCGGATTTCGCGCCCGGCGGCGCATTCGACCTGCTGATATCCAGCGGTCGGGCCGTGACGCTGAAACTGACCAACCAGCATGCCGCCGCCGACCCGGACCGCCCCGTTGCGATCCAGCATGCGCCGTGGTTCGACATGGCGCTGGCGACCGCGCTGGCGGATCCGCAGCTGGACCTGGCGACCCCGTTGAAGGGGCCGTTCCGCACGATCCCCGTCGCCAGCCCGGTCGCCGCGGCGGCGGCGTTGCGACTGGCACGGATCGCGGGGCTGCTGCCCGCCTTCTTCACCGGCGGGGTCGAGGCCGAGCTGACGATCGACGTCGACGACATCGACGCGCACGAGGATGCGACGCGGCTGGCCATCGCGGTGCGCGCGCGCCTGCCCGTCGCGCAGGCGGAGGATGCGGAGATCGTCGCCTTCCGCTCGCCCGAAAGCGCGGACGAGCATGTCGCGCTGCTGATCGGGCAGCCCGACGGACGCCCCCCGCTGGTGCGGTTGCACAGCGAATGCCTGACCGGCGACGTGCTGGGCAGCCTGAAATGCGATTGCGGGCCGCAGCTGGATGCCGCGATTCGCGCGATCCGCGAATCGGGCTGGGGCCTGCTGCTGTACCTGCGGCAGGAGGGGCGCGGGATCGGGCTGGTGAACAAGCTGCGCGCCTATGCCCTCCAGGACCAGGGGTACGACACCGTCGACGCCAACACGCGGTTGGGCTTCGCGATCGACGCGCGCGATTTCGGGGTGGCGGCGCGGATGCTGACGCTGCTGGGGCAGGATCGCGTCCGGTTGCTGACGAACAATCCCGCGAAGGTGGCGGGACTGGAGGCGGCGGGCGTGACGGTGGCGGAGCGCGTGGCGCACGCCTTGCCCGCCAATCCGCACAACGAACGCTATCTCGCGACAAAACGCGACCGCACGGGGCACCAGCTGTAGGGTTGCAGTTTCGGGGCGGTCGTAGGTCGCCGGAGTGCGGCGACGACCTTATGGCGGGTGCGGCCCCTGCGGGTCCTGAGCTGGTGGCGGCGGCGCTGCCGTCCAGGCCCCGTCGCAGGATGCGTCATCGGCGGGCGGGACCATGCGCCTAATGCGCGTGGCCGTGCCCGTCGGGTACGGCGCGCAGTGCCTCCAGCACCTCCTCCGCGCGCGCCGGGTCGCCGATCGCCAGCACGTGCCCCTCGCTATCCGCGGTCAGGGGATCGCCGTTCCAGTCGCACATGCGACCGCCCGCACCCTCCACCACGGGCACCAGCGCAGCGAAGTCGTGGAGCATCAGGCCGCTTTCGCACACGATGTCGAGGTGGCCGCTCGCCAGCAGGCCGTAATTGTAGCAGTCGCCGCCGTAGACGGGTCCCTGCCGCGGACTGCCCCCGCTGGCGGCGGCGACCAGGGCCAGGAAATGCGGCACGTCGCCCTCCGCGAACAGATGCGGGCTGGTCGTCGCCACGATCGCGCCGTCCAGCGCGGGGCAGGCGCGGGTGCGGACGGGCTGTCCGTTGAACAGCGTGTCGCGCCCAGCCACGCCGATCCAGCGTTCGCGCTGCACCGGCTGGTCGATCACGCCCAGGACGGGCCAGCCGTCTTCCACCAGCGCGATGAGCGTACCGAAGATCGCGCGCCCCGCGGTGAAGCTGCGCGTCCCGTCGATGGGGTCCAATACCCAGCGGCGACCGGTCACGCCGGGTTTCTCGCCATGTTCCTCCCCCAATATGCCGTCGCCGGGGCATTCGGCGTCGAGCAGGCGCCGCATCGCCGCCTCCGCCTCCCGGTCCGCGACGGTGACGGGGGATTTGTCGTCCTTCAGCGTCACCGCCCCGCCGCGACGGAAATGCGTTCGGATCACCGCGCCCGCGGCATCGGCGAGGCGGTGGGCGAGGTCGATATCGGATGGGCGGATCGGCATGGCACACGCCTATCGCCTGACCCTGCGAAGCGCTAGGAAAGCCTGTCCTTCAGGAGCCTGTCCCATGCGCGCCATCCTTGCCCTTCCGCTGTTCTTCCTGGCCACCGCCGCGCAGGCGGCACTGCCCACCGGGGCGAAGGCACCCGATTTCGCGACGCGCGGCGCGGTCGCGGGCAAGGTCGTCGACGTGAAGCTGGCGCAGGCGCTGAAGCGCGGGCCGGTGGTTCTGTACTTCTTCCCCGCCGCCTTCACCGACGGCTGCAACGCGGAGGCGCGCGCCTTCGCCGAGAAGGTCGGTGCCTTCAAGGCCGCGGGCGCCACCGTCATCGGCATGTCGGCCGATTCGGTGGCGGACCTCCAGCGCTTCTCCGCCACCGAATGCGCGGGCAAGTTCGCGGTGGCGAGCGCGGGGCCGCGCGTGATCCAGGGGTATGACGTGGCGATGGGGCGGCAGCTGAAGGGTCGGGACATCACCGCGCGCGTCAGCTACGTCATCGGGCGCGACGGGCGGATCGTCCTGGCGCACGGCGGGAACGACCCGGCCGCGCATGTCGCCGCCACGCTGGCCGCGGTGCAGGGCATGGCGAAGCGGTAGCACCGGTCACCATATCTTAGCGCTTCGCCGATAGCGTGCCCCTCCATCCCGTCCGGCAGGTCCGTGCGCGGGCAGAGGGCGGGGCGGGTAATGGCGACCAAGACGATCGAGCGCGATGCGGGCGCGACGGCACAGGCGGTGTTCGCGCAGGTCGGGGCGTTCCTGACGGCGCACCGGCTGTCGCCCGACCCGCGCAACTACACCATCGGATACGAGGTGGTCGCGAACCCGAGCGGCGTGACCGCGCGCGAGGTCGCGGTGCTGACCGACGGCGGGGTCCGGCTGTCGGCGGACGATATCGCGAAGCTGGGCGGCGTGGCGCTGCCGGGCGGAGAGAATGCGCTGAAGGAGGAGCGCGCGCTGCTGGACCGCGCGATGAGCCAGATGGAGGGATTCGCGCATACGGTCGATATCGTGTTCGCGGAGACGAGCGATTTCGGCCGCGACCTGCAACGCAGCGCGGACACGATGCGCGACGCCGGGCCGCTGGCGGGCATGGCGGAGATCGAGGAGCTGACCGCGGCGATGATCGAGCGGGTCGCCCGCGCCGAGCAGCGACTGGACCATGCGCGGCGCGAATCGGACGAATTGCGTCACGCGCTGGAGGAGGCGCGCGGCAACGCGCTGACCGATCCGCTGACCGAACTGGGCAATCGCCGCGCGTTCGACCATGCGTTCAACGCCCTGGCCCCCGATGCCGCGGTGGCGATGGTCATCTGCGACGTCGACCATTTCAAGCGGGTCAACGACAATTACGGCCACGCCGTCGGCGACCGCGTGCTGCGCACCGTCGCCCGCACGCTGATGGAGGAATGCGGCGGCCTGGCGACGCGGTACGGCGGCGAGGAATTCGCGGTCCTGTACGAGGGGATCAGCGCCGAGGAGGCGAAGGCGCGGATCGACCATGTGCGCGAGAATCTGGCCGGGCGCCGGTTCCGCGTCCGCGAGACCGACCAGCCGCTGGGCGTGATCGATTTCTCCGCCGGCGTGGTCCAGGGGGTCGTGGACGAGGGACGTGCGTCGTTGATGGCGCGGGCGGATGCGGCGCTGTACCGCGCGAAGGGCGAGGGGCGCGGGCGGACGATCATCGCGCCGTAAGTTGGCGCCGGTCGCCACCGCGGAGTGGCGCGAAATCCCAACGCCGCGGGGATCGAAGCGCCAACCCCTTGATAAACCGTGCGTTCATAAACTGGCACGCGCCATGCAAAGTCCCTGGCACCGACCGGATG
>NZ_LMQP01000001.1:601610-657669 GCF_001425405.1 Sphingomonas sp. Leaf412
GCCGTCGCCGCGGTGATGGTCGCCGCCGCCGTCCCCGTCACGCCGATCGCCTGATCCGCCGCGCTTCCGACAGGAGAGACGACATGATCCGCACCCTATCGCTCGCCGTCGCGGGCTTCGCGACCACCGCGCTGCTGCTGTACGTCGACGCCGTCGCCGCGATCGCCTGATCGCGGCGGCACCCGCCGCCCCGCCGGTTCGTTGCGACCGGCATGACCGACGACCTCGACCGCTTCGTCCGCGCATTGGCGGACGGTTACGACATCGCCATCGCCGAGCTTCGCGCCGGCAGGAAGCGCAGCCACTGGATGTGGTTCGTCTTCCCGCAACTCGCCGGTCTAGGCCGCAGCCCGATCGCGCGCCATTACGCCATCCGCGACCTGCACGAAGCGCGCCGCTATCTGGCGCATCCGCTGCTGGGGCCGCGCTATGCCGAGGCGGTGGCCGCGGTGCCGCCGGACCGCGATCCCGCGACCGTGTTCGGCGCGCTCGACGCGATGAAGCTGCGCTCCTCGCTGACGCTCTTCGCGCAGGCCGGGGCGCCCGCGACGGTCGCCGCGACGCTGGCCGCGCTGTTCGACGGCCCGGACGCCGTGACGGTGCGGCTGCTGGATGCGTGAGAAAGAACCGGTCGCGTCATGCCGGATCGTGGGGATGTAGGACAGCGGGTAATGCCGTCATCCCGGACGTTCGTACCGCAAACCCGCCTTCCATCGTCGCTGCGGCGACGGACTGCCCGCCGGGTCGCCCTATTTCGCCGCGCCCTGCGCCTTCGCCAGTTCGCGCGCGTTGGTGACCGTGGCGATGCCGTCCTCGCCCAGCACGACCAGCCATTCCTCGCCGCCCTCGCACGTCGCCACCCAGGCCGGCCGGCCCTGGACCGGGTCGATCGCCTGCGACCGGGTCACGCCCTGGCACGCCCGTTCCGCATCGGTGATGGCGCGGAACAGCACGCCGTTGCGCTCGCCCTCGTTCAGCGCCGCCATCTTCGCGGTATAACCGTTGTCGGGGACGACGATGTTCGTCGCCGTCTCGTTCCCGTCGGTCCGGCCGCAGGCGGCGAGCGCGAGGGGGACGGCGATCAGGATCGACAGACGGTGCATGGCTTTCTCCCTTCGTGACCGCGCGTCAACGGTCGGCGCGGCGCACGGTTGCGGATTGAACGATGACTTGGGTAGTCGCGCGCTGTACGCTTCGGGAACAATCGGGTCGGGTGTGCGCGTGATGAAGACCAATCGGGTGGCGGCCATGCTGGCGTCGGTGGCGATGCTGGCGTCGTGCGGTGGCGAAGGCGGCGGCGGGGACGGCGGCGCGCCGGTCGCGTCCTCCCCCACGCCCACGCCCGCCGCCACGGGCGGATGCGCGCTGGCGGCGCGGCAGCGCTGGGTCTTCGACCGGATGAGCGAATGGTATCTGTTCCCCGATACGCTGCCCACCGCCTTCGCCCCCCCCGCCGCGGCGCCGGGGCAGAGCGACCTGTCCGTACTGGAAACCTATGTCGACCAGTTGACCGCGACCGCGCGGGCGCAGGGGAAGGACCGGTATTTCACGTACATCGCGTCGGTCGCGGAGGAGAACGCCTATTACGATTCGGGCGCGACCGCGGGGTTCGGCGTCCGGCTGAGCTACGACGTGCCCGCACGCCGCGTGTTCGTGACCGAGGCGTTCGAGGGCGCGCCCGCGCTGACCGCGGGGATCGACCGCGGTGCGGAGCTGATCGCGATCGGCACCAATGCGGGCGACCTGCGCCCCGTCGACGGCCTGCTGGCGAGCGGGGGCCAGGCGGCGGTGTCCGACGCGCTGGGGCCGGCCACCGCGGGAACGACGCGGGTGCTGCGCATCGCGGATGCGGGGGGCACGCGCGACCTGACCGTCGCGAAGGCGGACTATGCGCTCCAGCCCGTCTCCGCCCGCTATGGCTGGCGCATCATCGACGACGGCGGGCGCAAGGTGGGGTACGTCAACCTGCGCACCTTCATCGCCACCGCCGACGGGCAGCTGCGCACCGCCTTCGCCCAGTTGAAGGCGGCCGGGGTGACCGAGGCGATTGTCGATTTCCGCTACAACGGCGGCGGCCTGCTCTCCACCGCGGAGGTCCTGTCCGACCTGCTCGGCGGCAACCGGTCGACCGGCGAATTGCAGGCGGCGACCCGCTATCGCGCCAGCAAGGCGTCGAGCGACCGCCTGCGCTATTTCCGGCGCGAGGCGAATGCGATCCCCTCCCTGAAACTGGCGTTCATCGGGACGGAAGCGACCGCGTCGGCGAGCGAGTACGTCATTAACGCCTTCGTCCCCTACCTCCACGCGAACGCCGCACTGGTCGGAGCCAACACGTTCGGCAAGCCGGTGGGGCAGATCGCGCTCGACAACGATGCGTGCCGCGACGACCGGCTGCGCGTGATCGCCTTCGCGCTGACCAATGCGGCGGGGACGGGGGATTATTACACCGGCCTCGCGCCGAAGATGGAGGCGACGTGCGCGGCGGGGGACGACCTGTCGCAGCCGCTGGGCGACCCGCGCGAGGCGTCGGTGGCGGCGGCGCTGGATTTCCTGGCGGGGCGGGGCTGCACCCCCATCGGGGCGAGCGCGGCGTCGGCGCGCACGGCGTTCGGGCGGGAGCGCGAGCCGTTGTCGGCGCGCACCCCCACCACGGCGCAGCGGGAGACGCCCGGCCTGTTCTGAATCGGTGCCGGGTCGCGCGCCATTGTGTGGCATGGTCGCGCCGGGGCGTTCCGCCCCGCGAAGGACCGGTCATGGCGAAGAGCCAGCAGAAGTCGAACAAGGAAGTGCGCAAGCCCAAGGCCGAAAAGGTGAAGACGATCGCCGCCAACGCCTCCACCAAGGACAAGCCGGTCGCGATGGTGACGATCAAGGGCTGATACCCGGCGCGGTCGGGGGCGCCGGGCGGGGCGGAAGGGCGGTACGGCGGGTTTCAACGGATATATAAGGTAGCGGCGGCACTTTATACGAAATGGCGTTTTCGTTGAAAGTCGCGCGTCTACCTTATACATCCGTTGCATGGACAGGAACGGTTTCGGCGGGCGGGCGACGGGACGACTGGTTCCGACCATCGAGGGGCGACGCGCCTTCGTGCCTGATCCGCTTCCGCCGCGGCAATTGTCGATCGCGGCCTTCCTGCCCGAACTGACGCGCGCCACGCAGGCGGTCGGCGAACTGAAGGGTATCGGGCGGACCGTGCCGAACCCCTTGCTCCTGATCCGGCCGTTGCAGCGACGTGAGGCCGTGTCGTCGTCGAGCATGGAGGGGACGTATACGACGCTGTCGGACCTGTTCCTGCTCGAGGCAGGGGCACAGGAAGCGGCGACGCGGGGCGATACGCGAGAGGTGCTGAACTACGTCCGCGCGCTGGAAGGCGCGATCGAGGGGTTGGGCGACTTGCCGATCTCCACGCGGCTGATCCGGGACGCGCATCGCCGGTTGCTGACGGGCGTGGCGCGCCATCGCGGCGCGACGGTGCAGGCAGGCGAGTTGAAGCGCGACCAGAACTGGATCGGGGGCAGCGGGCGGATCGATACGGCGCGGTTCATTCCCGCTCCCCCCGCCGACACGCCCGATGCAATGGATGCGTTGATGGCCTTCGCCAATCGTCAGGACGGCGCATCGCCGCTGATCGACGCGGCGCTGGCGCATTATCAGTTCGAGGCGATCCACCCGTTCGGCGACGGCAACGGGCGCGTCGGGCGGATGATGATCGCGCTGATGCTGATCGACCGCGGCACGTTGCCGCAGCCATTGCTGTACATGAGCCCGTATCTGGAGCGTCACAAGGATCGCTACATCGACCTGATGTACGCGGTGTCGCGCGACGGCGCGTGGGAGGCGTGGATCGCGTTCTTCCTGGAAGCGGTGGCGGAGTCGGCGGCGGAGACGATCGCGGTGGTGGAGCGGTTGCAGGATTTGCAGCGCGACTATCGCGACCGGTTCCAGACCGCGCGGCGATCCGCGCTGATGCTGCGGATCATCGACCTGGCGTTCGAGCAGCCGGTGCGTTCGATCACGAACATCGCGGAGGCGCTGGGGGTGACCTACGCGGGCGCGGCCAACAATGTCGCGGCGCTGGTGGCACAGGGGGTGGCCGAGGAACTGGGGACCTATCCCAAGCTGATCCGGTTTCCGGGGGTCGTGGAGGCGCTGCGGGTGGGGTGAGCCGCTTGTAGCGGCCCACCCCGTTCAGAAATCGCGGACCGGCCGCAACACACCGTGATTGACAATCGTCGAGCTTCTGAAAGCCGCGCGACCTGATGGCCGACTGGTGTCTATCCTAATTAATCACTGGTGTGGGAATGAAAAGGCTTGCTCAGCTTTTATTCGGAAGATATCCCGATGACCGGGATCGCCTTGGAGGGGCGTTCCCGGTCGGAGGCAGTCACCTACCTCGTGCGTTGCTACGCGAGGCAGACGTATAGTGCTCTCCTTCATTGCGTCAACGTGCGTGACTGCGCGGGGGCCGTTTGAAAGTCAGAATGATGCCGAAGCCAGTTGGTACGACCGCACGAACCGGCGAAGTCTGTCCGGAATCCGGTATATGGCGTCCGCAGGGCGGGACGACCACCGCGCCGATTGCACACGGCAACCGTATGCCGCCGTATAACGGCACCGCGACGACTTGGACGCTGATCCAGTACGCCTAAATCACGTCGTGACTGATGGGCTGGCGAAACATCGCCAGCCCATCATTTTTCACTCCGCCGGCAGGTAAATCTCCCCGCCCTTCGCGCGGAACGTCTCGCTCATCTCCTCCATCCCCTTCAACGCCGCCGCCTTGCTGGCGGCAGCGGTTTCCGCGCCACTCGCACCGGCGGCAATGAACCCATCGACCCCCGAATTCTGCTTCGCCGCGAAATCGCGCACCTCCTGCGTGATCTTCATCGAGCAGAACTTGGGTCCGCACATCGAGCAGAAGTGGGCGGTCTTCGCGCCTTCCGCGGGGAGCGTCTGGTCGTGGTACGATTCCGCGGTGTCGGGGTCCAACGCCAGGTTGAACTGGTCGCGCCAGCGGAATTCGAACCTCGCGCGGCTCAGCGCGTCGTCGCGCATCTTCGCGGCGGGGTGGCCCTTGGCGAGGTCGGCGGCGTGGGCGGCGAGCTTGTAGGTCACGACGCCGACCTTCACGTCGTCGCGGTCGGGGAGGCCGAGGTGCTCCTTGGGGGTGACGTAGCAGAGCATCGCGGTGCCGTACCAGCCGATCATCGCGGCGCCGATGCCGCTGGTGATATGGTCGTAGCCGGGCGCGATGTCGGTGGTCAGCGGCCCCAAAGTATAGAAGGGCGCCTCGCCGCACACCTCCAGCTGCTTTTCCATGTTTTCCTTGATCTTGTGCATCGGCACGTGGCCGGGGCCCTCGATCATGACCTGCACGTCGCTCTTCCACGCGCGGTGGGTCAGTTCGCCCAGCGTGTACAGTTCGGCGAACTGCGCCTCGTCATTGGCGTCCGCGATCGATCCGGGGCGCAGGCCGTCGCCCAGCGAATAGGCGATGTCGTACGCCTTCATGATCTCGGTGATCTCGTCGAAGCGTTCGTACAGGAACGACTCCTTGTGGTGGCTGAGGCACCATTTGGCCATGATGCTGCCGCCGCGGCTGACGATGCCGGTGACGCGCTTGGCGGTCAGGGGGACGTAGGGCAGGCGGACGCCGGCGTGGATCGTGAAATAGTCGACGCCCTGTTCGGCCTGCTCGATCAGCGTGTCGCGGAAGATCTCCCACGTCAGCTCCTCGGCGATGCCGCCGACCTTCTCCAGCGCCTGATAGATCGGCACGGTGCCGATCGGGACGGGGGAGTTGCGGATGATCCATTCGCGGGTGTCGTGGATGTTGCGGCCCGTCGACAGGTCCATGACCGTGTCCGCGCCCCAGCGGATGCTCCAGACCAGCTTGTCGACCTCCGCCGCGACGTTGCTGGCGACCGCGCTGTTGCCGATGTTGGCGTTGATCTTGACCAGGAAGTTGCGGCCGATCGCCATCGGTTCGGATTCGGGGTGGTTGACGTTGTTGGGGATGATGGCGCGGCCGCGGGCGATCTCGTCGCGGACGAATTCTGGGGTGACGTAGTCGGGGATGCTGGCGCCGAAACTCTCGCCGTCGCGGACGTGGCCGCGGATCATCTCCCGCCCCAGATTCTCGCGCGTGGCGACGTACTCCATCTCGGGCGTGATGATGCCGCGGCGGGCGTAGTGCATCTGGCTGACGTTCATGCCCGGCTTCGCGCGCAGGGGGCGGGCGACGCTGAGCGGGAAGCGGGGGACGCCGCCGCTGCGGTCGGGGCCGAGCTGGCCGTTGTCCTCCGGCCGGACATCGCGGGCGGCGTAGCTTTCGACGTCGCCGCGCGCCTCGATCCACTGGCGGCGCAATTGCGGCAGGCCGGCGTTGATGTCGATCGCGGCGTTCGCGTCGGTGTACGGGCCGCTGGGGTCGTAGACGTTGAGCGGGGGCTCGCCGCAGCCGGGGTCGAGATCGATCGCGCGCATCGCGACCTTCAGCGGGCCGACGTGGATCTTGCGGCTGCCGCGGATCGGGCCGGTGGTGACGCCGATCTCGGTACGCTTGCGGGCGATCTGCGGGTCTATGTCGGCCATGTCGTCTCTCCAATACGGGGAGGAGAGACGGTCGGAAGGCCGCTTCCACTCCCTACGCCGGTGTCAACCGGATCAGGTTCGGCGGGTCGGAGGCTCCTGCCTCCCTCTCAAGCGCGGCGCGGCGCTCCCCCGGGGATGACGCCAGCATAGGCACGGGCGGGCGCCGCGCCAACGAAAAAGGGACCGTGCGGGTATGATCCCGCACGGCCCCTTTCCCGCGACCCTCGGGGGAGGGAACTAGCTCGCCGCGCCGCTGGTGCGCAGCGCGGGGAAGGAATTGTTCGTGCCCGCGGGGAAGAAGCCGCCGCCGACGCCCGCGGTGGTGCGCAGGTAGACGATGTTGTGCACCTGTTCCGACGAGCGGCTGTACGCGATGCCGTTGCCGTCCGTGGGGACGAGGTTGGCGTCGCCGCTGCCGTCGGTGTTCGCGGTGATGCCCTGGTCCAGGTCGCGGCTGCCGTCGAGCGAGTCGCGGGCGTTGGAGATGGCGTTCGCGGCGAAACGCGCGGTCATCCCGCGGTTGTACAGGACGGTGCGGACGAGGCCCGCGTGATAGGCCTCCGCCGCCAGGATGCCCGCCGCGGCCTCCAGATACACCTTGCTGGTGATGAGCGGCGAGGCGCCCTTGTACGCGGTGACGCCGACGTCCTCGAACAGGAAGGCGGCGAGGAGGAAATTGTCCTCGTTCGCATAGGGATCGAATGTCTCGTTCGCGCCGACGAGGCCGGCCGCGCGCGCCGCGGCGGTGAAGGCCCCGGTCGCGCCGCCGTCGATGTTGATCGCGGGCTGCGCGATCGCGGACGTGCCCAGCGCGGCGCGCAGGACGTTGACGTGCGCGATCTCGTCGCCCGCGATCTCGCGCGCGTAGGCGGCGATGACGGGATCGGTGAAGCCGACCTTCCGACCGCCGGTGATCGCGCCGGGCGTGCCGATCGTCCCCGTCAGGCTGGCGTCGGGAAGATAGCGGCCGAAGGCCGCGATCGAATAAAATTGCGCCTCCAGATACTCAAGGTTCAGCGCCAGCTGGAGGATGCCGACGTCGGTCGACACGCCGGTCGCGGTCGGCGAGGGCGTGGGCGTCGGCGTCGGCGCGGGATCCTCGTCGTCGTCGTCGCTGCCGAAACAGCCGGAAAGCAAGGTGAGGCCGCCGACCGCGGCGCCGGAGGCGCCCGCCAGCTTCAGGAAGCGCCGGCGCTCCGCACGCCGCAGCGTGGCATGGTCGAGCGCGGCGAAGACGGAATCCTTAATCATCGTATCGTTCCCTGTACGGGAGGAAGGTCATGTGGCGAGGCGTCGTGCGACACCGGGTCGGGGCCCCTGCCCGGATCCCCGGTCGGGATCCCGGTCGGGACGCCGGTCAGGTCCCCGGTCAGGTCGATGCCGCGCTCGTCTTGATCGCGCCGTTCACGCCCGCCGGGAAGAACCCGCCGCCGGTGACCGCGGCCGCGTTCAGGTAGACGATGTTCAGCGTCTGCGCCGCCGTCCGGCTGTACGCGATGCCGTTGACGTTCAGCGGCACGATGTTCGACGCTTCCCCGTCCGGCGTGCCGATCGCGCGGATGCCCTGATCGTCGTCGGGCGCGATGCCGCGGATCAGGTCCTCGGTCGGCCGACCGTCGAGCGCGTCGCGCGCGTTCGAGATCGCCTCCGTCGCGTCGATCAGCGCGGGTGTCACGATGCCCTTCCGGTACAGCGCGGTGCGCACGATCGCGGCGTGATACGCCTCCACCGCCAGGATGCCCGCCGCCGCCTCGACGAAGGTCGTGCTGGACAGGAGGGGGGCCGCGCCCTTGTACGCCGTCACGCCGACGTCTTCGAATATATAGGCGCCGAGCAGGAAGTTCTCGTCCGAGCCGTAGGGATCGAACGTCGCGGGCAGGCCGGATGCGGCCGCGGCCTTGCCGAACGCGCTGTCCGGGCCGACCGACAGGTCGATTCTGGGCTGCGCCACGCGCGCGCCGCCCAGCGCGGTGCGCAGGAAGCGGACGTGCGCCAGTTCGTCGGCCGCGATCTCCTTCGCATATTGCGCGACCGCGGCGTCGGTGAAGGACACCTTCCGCCCGCCGGTCGCGGCACCCGCGGCGCCCGCGGTAGTGATCCCGTCGATGTCGGCGGCGCCCAGGCCGGACCCGTTGGCGGCGAACAGGTAGAAGTTCGCTTCCAGATATTCGAGGTTCAGCGCGAAGTTCAGGATGTCCGCGTCGGTGACCGCGGTCTGCGCCTGTGCGGCGGAGGCATAGGCGAAGGCGGTCGCGCCGGCGGCGGCGCCCACGGCGTTGACGAAGAACGCGCGGCGCGATTCGCGACGACGCGCCCGCGCATCGAAGGTTTCGATGAGATCCTGGCTGTCAGCCATGGGCAGGCCCTTTCCCTAATCCGGCATCCTCGTGCGGCCCGCGGGGGCGGGACCGATCGCCGGTTGATGACAAATACGGCGATGCGGGCAAAAGGATGCGTGGCGGCCGCGCCGTGGTTAACAAATACCCGCGCGTCAGAAGGTGTAGGCGACGCCCACCGCGCCCAGCCACTGGCTGCGCGACCCGGCGACCGACACCACGGGGCTGTCGGCGAAGTCGTTCAGCATCCGCTTGTACGTCACGCCGCCGACCAGCTTGAACCCGTGCAGCAGGTCGCCGGTGATGGAATAGGTGCCCGCCGCGCCGACGGTCCAGTTCTTCCACCCGCCGCGCGTGGCGAAGGCGGGCAGGCCGCTGGCCACCACGTCGCCGGGCGCGACGTCGAAATACGCCCGCCCGAACCCGCGGCCGGCGCGTTCCGCGGAGCCGAACAGGCCCACCGCCGCCTTCAGGCTGAGCGGGGTGAAATAGTTGATCGAGGGCGTCCACACGCCGCTGCGGTGCACGCCCGACACGTCGTGGCGGTAGCTGACCGACACCGACAATTTGTCGTACGGGCTGGTCACCACGCCCGTCTTCCCGACGCCGACATAGCCGCCCAGTTCGATCGCGATGTCGCGTTCGGGCAGCGCGCGTACGCGCGGATCGTCGATCGCGCGGCGATTGTTGCGGTTGAAGTTGACCAGGCCGACCGGGCCCGCCTGCACGTCCCAGGTCGGGCCGGGGCGATTGGGGATGAGGTCGATCGAGGCGCGGTTGCCCAGCACCTGGAACGACAGGTTGTTGAACGAGCCGATCGCGGCGGGCCCGGGGACGAGGCGGTAGTCGTCCGACCCTTCGTAATCGGGCAGGTACGCCAGCGCGACGCCGACGGTCAGCGTGTCGCCGACCAGCATGGGATCGGGCGCGGGGTTGGGTTCGGCGGGGATCGGGTTGGCCTGCGCCAGTGCGCCGGTCGGCACGGCGGCGGTCAGCAGAAGCGCGGCGAGGCGGATGGCGTGCACGGAAAGTCCCCTGGTCATTATGGGGGCGAAACCATCAGCCTGCGATTAGGGTCCGCGCCCCATCGTCAGAGGATGTAACGCATCCTGACCTGTTGCGTCTGTGCACCACCGTCGAGCCGGAAGCGCGCGGCGGCGAAGCGCGGCGCGCCGAAGCGGACGGGGGGATTGCGCGAGAAGCCGAACCCTTCCTTGGGGATGCCCGCGAACGTATCCAGCTTCGCGTTGGCGTTCTCGTCGTGGATCACCGCCACGGCATAGCCGCCGGGCGACAGCGAGGCGAGGCGAACGCTGCGCGTGCCCGCGGGCAGCGAGCGGGTCAGCGCGTTGCGGTCGTCGGTGCAATTGGGGAAATTATCGGGATCCGCGGTCAGGCAGAGGCGGACCAGCCCCTTGGCCGAACGCAGGTTCGACAGCTCGATATCGAGGTCGCTACTCGGGCTGGCCCCCAGCAGCGTCCATGCCACGGCCGCCAGCGCGGCGGCGCGCACCGGCATGCGCCCGCGCGAAGTCGCCGATGCCGTCGTCGGTGCCGCACATACGGTCCCAGAAGCGGAAATAGAGGCCATAATTGCATCCGTACCGTTCGTGGTGACGTTGATGATGGCTCGCGGTGATGAGCCAGCGCCCCACTATCCCCCCCCACATGAACCGCGGAAAAACCTCCCAGCCCATGTGGTTCGTCACCCCCATAACCGTCATGACCGTCAGGACCACCCCGAGCGCGGCGACGTGGATCGGAATCAGGAAGACCAGTAGCGGAATGGCAACAGCGCCGGTCAGCGCCTCGACCGGATGGAACGCCATCGCGGCCCAGGCGGTCGGCGGGCGGCTGGCGTGGTGGACGGCGTGCGCGAGGCGGAACGGCTTCGGCCGGTGCATCCAGCGGTGGGTCCAGTAGAACCAGGTGTCGTGCGCGACCAGGTACAGCAGCACCGACACGGGCAGGTACCACAACGGCATGGCGTGGACGTCGGCGTACACGCGGGTCCAGCCGTGTTCCTTCCACCCCCAGGCCACGACGCCCGCGGGGATGCCGTAGATCGCGGCGGAGGCGAGGCTCCACGCGATCTCGCGCCGGATCTGCGGATCGAGGCCCGCGTACAGCCCGGGATGCCGCGCGCGCGTGGCGAGCGCGAATCCGCCGCTGGCGATCAGGTAGCGCACGCCGACGATCGCGGTCATCGCGAGCGCGGACAGGAGGATGGCGAGCGCGGCGGACATGGGGGGCGTGTAGCGCAACGGCGCGGGCGCGTCATGGGGGACGAAAGGGGGGGGAGTCACGCCGGATCGGGTCCGGGGGCCGTCGTGCCGCGAGCGCAACGTCCGGGGAGCGCGCGGCGCGATGGATGCCGGATCGGGTCCGGCATGACGGGGAGGGGAGGCGGTCCGGGTCTCCGGTCCGGGGTTGGGGACGCCATGCGTGGTGCGCGGGTGGATGCGCCCTCCCCCGACCCCTCCCGCAGGCGGGAGGGGAGAAGAAGGCGTGAGGGACGGGGGACCATTGCGCCGCCATGCCGGACGGGTTCCGGCATCCACCGTGGCGCGAGTGCGGCCGCTGTTGGGTATGCGGCGCGGTGGACCCCGGCACGGGGCCGGGGTGACGGGGCGGGTATGCGGCCCGGCCCTCCCGGGCGGGCGTGGGGGGGGCGTGGGGAGGCGGGGGCGGGCTTTGGGGTGGTTGCGACCGGCGAAACCGGCTACCCGCGCAGGCCGTATGGACCTCTACTTGCCGATCGCGAACCTGTCGGTGAACGCGCTGGTGATGATCGCGCTGGGCGCGGGCGTGGGCCTGTTGTCGGGCATGTTCGGGGTCGGCGGCGGATTCCTGACCACGCCGTTGCTGATCGTCTACGGCATTCCCCCCACCGTCGCCGCCGCCAGCGCCGCGACGCAGGTGACGGGGGCCAGCGTGTCGGGCGTGTTCGCGCACCTGCGCCGCGGGGGCGTCGACATGCGGATGGGGGGCGTGCTGGTCGCAGGCGGCGTGCTGGGGTCGCTGTTCGGCGCGTGGCTGTTCCGGCTGCTCCAGGATTCGGGGCAGATCGATACCGCGATCGCGGTCACCTACGTCCTGCTGCTCGGTTCCATCGGGCTGTCGATGCTGCGCGAGGCGGTGACCGCGATCCTGGTCGCGCGCGGGCGGCGCGCGGTGAAACCGCGGCGGCGGCGGCACCATCCGCTGGTCGCCGCGCTGCCGTTCCGGATGCGCTTCTACGGATCGGGGCTGTACATCTCCCCGCTGGCGCCGCTGCTGCTGGGCTTCGCGACGGGCATCCTGACTATCCTGCTGGGCGTGGGCGGCGGATTCGTGCTGGTGCCCGCGATGATCTACCTGCTGGGCATGGCGACGACGGTGGTGGTGGGCACCAGCCTGTTCCAGATCCTGTTCGTCACCGCCGCGGCGACGATGGTCCACGCGACGACGACGAAGGCGGTCGACATCGTGCTGGCCGCGCTGCTGCTGGTCGGATCGGTCGTCGGCGCGCAGGTCGGTGCGCGGCTGGCCAGCCGGGCGAAGCCGGAATACCTCCGCCTCGCGCTGGCGCTCATGGTGCTGGCGGTGGCGTTCCGGATCGGGCTGGGGCTGGGGTGGCGGCCGGGCGAGCTGTATACCGTGGAGCTGACGTGAGGCGGCTGTTGCTGGCCCTTGCGCCCGTGCTGATGGGACAGGCGAAGCCGGTGCTGGTCCCCGACGTGTCGCAGCGCGAGGTGGAGATCGCGTACAGCTTCACCGGGGCGGAGCTGCTGCTGTTCGGCGCGATCCTCTACCCCGGCGGGCGCGTGCCGCCCGCGCGCGGCGACACCGACGTGGTGGTGGTAGTGAAGGGGCCGACCGAATCGATCACGATCCGCGAGAAGGAGAAGGTCGCCGGGATCTGGATCAACGCGCAGGCGCTGCGCTATCGCTCGGCGCCCAGCTTCTACGCCGTCGCGTCGAGCCGCCCGGTGCGCGACATCGTCGATGCGCGGACGCGCGCGATCTACGAGATCGGGCTCGACAGCCTGCAATTGTCCCCCGCCTCCAACGCGCCGTCGGACGTGCAGGACCGGTTCGCGCGCGGACTGGTCGAGCAGCGGCGGCGCGCGGGCCTGTTCTACGAGGCGCCGGGGACGGTCGAGATCACCGGCGGCGTGCTGTACCGCGCGCGCGTGAAGGTGCCCGCGCAGGTGACGGTGGGGCGGTTCACCGCGGAGACGTTCCTGATCCGCGACGGCCGCGTGCTGGCGGCGGCGGTGCGCGACATCGACGTGCGCAAGGCGGGGTTCGAACGGTTCGTGGCGGAGGCGGCGCAGCGGCACGCGATCCTGTACGGGCTGGCGGCGGTGGCGCTGTCGGTCGGGCTGGGCTGGGCCGCGGGCAGGATCGCGCAGCGGCGGGGGTAGGGGACGGGTCGGCATTCCGTCCCGACGGGCCTGCAAAGCGCGATTCTCCTGCGCTCCGATGCTCACGTACTGAAGTACGCCGCGCTTCGGTGCTCGAAGAACCGCACTTTTCGGCACCGCCGGAACGGAATGCCGACCCGTCCCGGCGCGGTCCAGCGCGCGTCAGATCCCGGCGTACCAGTCGTAGTCGACATTATCCTCCCAGAAGCCGCCGCGGCCCTTGCCGATGCCCGCGAGGCTGTCGACCACGGTCACCTGCATCAGGTATTTCGCATGTTTGTAGCCCAGGTGCCGTTCGACCCGCAGGCGGCAGGGGGCGCCGTGCCCGACGTCGAGGAAACGGTCGTTCATCGACCACGCCAGGATCGTCTGCGGATGGAGCGCGTCGACCATGTCGACCGATTCGTAATAGGGCGCGCCGCCGTACAGGTCGGCGCAGCGGAACACGACGTAGCGCGCGGTGTCGCGCACGCCGGCGGCGCGCAGGACGTCGGACAGGCGCGGCCCCTGCCACTTGCCGATCGCGCTCCACCCCTCCACGCAATCGTGGCGCGTGATCTGCGCGCGTTGCGGGAAGCGGCCGAGGTCGGGGAGCGACAGCGACAGCGGGCGCGCGACCAGGCCGTCGACGGTCAGCCGCCAGTCCGCGAACTTCCCCGCGCGCAGGGCGGCATAGGCGGGGGTACCGGGATCGCGCGTGCCGTTGGTGCGGAACACGGGCGACATCTGGTCGCGGCGGAATTCGGGCACCAGGGCGGTGCGATCCGTCAGCGCGCGTTGCAGCGCGCGGTGCATGTCCTCGCCGCGGAACACGATGTCGCGCACCGCGGGCGTCGCGATCAGGCGGTCGCAGCCGGAAAGCGCGAGGCCCGCGCTCCCCGCGATCAATCCGCGCCGACCGATCATTCCGGCACCTTCCACTTTCCGGTAAGCATCGAGCGCACCTCGTTCCACGCGCCCGCCAGGATGACGAGCGCGAGGTGGACGACCGTGAACCCGGCGATCGCGATCATGCACAGGAAATGGATCGACCGCGCCGACTGCCGCCCGCCGAACAGGTCCAGCAGCCACGGCCAGGCGGCGACCATCGCGGGCGACAGCGCCAGCCCCGTCAGGATGACGAGCGGGAGCGCGACGAACACGATGCCCGCGTAGCTGAGCTTCTGGAAGATGTTGTACGCGCGGGGGCTTTCCGGATCGTGGAAGCGCAGGGCCAGATGCGCCTTCGCATCGGCGGCGAGATGCGCCGGGGCGAGTTCCGATGCACGGATGCGCAGGTCGCGCCGGAAATGGCGGTTGAGCAGGCCGACCAGCATGTAGGCGAGCAGGCCGAACGCGAGCACCAGCGCGAAGAACAGGTGCCAGCGGCGCGAGAGCGCGAGGTTGTAGTTCGCCGGGATCGTCACCCAGGCGGGAAAGCGCGGCAATTGCCACCACGCCGGGTCGAAGTTCGCGCCGTACGATCCCCAGTACAGGCGCGGATGCGCGTTCGAGATGCCTAGGCCGGAGCCGATCAGGACGAACACCGCGACCGCGTTGACCCAGTGCCAGATCCGCGTCGGCAGCGCGTGGCGGTGGATGAAGCGGGGCATTCGTGGGGCTTACGCGTGTCGGGGCGCGGTCGCCAGATGGTTCGCGCGAAGACGCCGAGACAGGTTGGTTCGCGCGAAGACGCGATGACGCGAAGGTGTCGGGGTCGTTGTGGCGTCTCGCGGCAGCGAAACCGGCGCGCGCGGCTTGCCGATCATAGCCGCCGGCGGCGGCTCGGGACTACCCCTTTGCGTCTTCGCGTCTTCGCGTGAACCGCCCCTTCCTCACCCGCCCCTTCCTCACCCGTAGGCGCGCCAGAAGAACACGATCGTCGTCGCGCCCGTCACCAGCAGCGTCCACGCGCGCACCGCGCCGCCCGGCAGGCGCTTGCCGACGATCGCGCCGATCCATCCGCCCGCCATGCCGCCCAGCAGCATCGGCACGCAATATCGCCAGTCGACCAGCCCCGCCCACACGAACACGATCGCCGCGGCGGCGTTCGCGATCGCCAGCATCAGCGTGCGCGGCGCGAACATCGCGCGCGGCGACACGCCCGCCAGCAGGCCGTAGGTCGCGGTCGTCATCAACCCCACGCCGCCGCCGAAATAGCCGCCGTACACGCCCAGCAATACCTGGCACACCACCAGCGTCCGCGCGCCGATCGTCACGCGGCGCGACAGCCAGGCGGAGGCGTATTTGCCGAACGCCAGCACGACGAAGGCGTACAGGACCAGCCACGGGATGATGACGTCGAACGTGCTGCTGGGCGTGACCACCAGCAACGCGCTGCCCGCCAGCCCGCCCGCGAAGGTGATCCCCGCCAGCAGCCGGACGTCGACGCCGCCGACCGGCCCCAGTTCGTCGCGGAACGCCCAGGCGCTGGTCGCCGCACCGGGCAGCAGCGCGACGTTGCTGGTGGCGTTGGCGACGTTCGCGGGCAGCCCGGCGGCGAGCAGGGCGGGAAGCGTCGCGAACGTGCCGCCCCCCGCCAGCGCGTTCATCGCCCCACCGACGAGGCCGGCGAGCGCGACGATGAGGAAGGGGGCGAGCGCGGCGAGATCGGACACCGCCGCTCCATCGCCGCGGACGGGCGACTTGTCGACCCGTGGCGGCGGGCGTACCCGTCCACGCCAGCAATCGGGAAAGGCGGGAGATGCGCGTGGACGATCCCGGGCGTGCGGTCCGGCTGGCGCCGTACGACCCGCGCTGGGCCGGCGTGGCCGCGCGGGAGGGCGAGCGGCTGCGCGCATTGCTGGGACCGGTGGCGGTCGCGATCGAGCATATCGGATCGACCGCGATCCCGGGGATCGTGGCCAAGCCGGTGATCGACCTGCTCGGCATGGCGGACTCGCTTCGCGCCATCGATGCGCGGCGGGCGACGATCGAGGCGGCGGGATACGATTGGCGCGGCGAATACGGGATCACGGGCCGACGATATTGCACGCTGTCCGATCCGCGCACGGGCAGGCGGACGATCCACCTGCACTGGTTCGCGCGAGGCGCCGACGCGGCGGCGCGGCATATCGCGTTTCGCGACCACCTGCGCGCGCACCCCGCGCTGGCGGCGGAATATGCGGGCGTGAAGCAGGCGTGCGCGGCGCGCCATCCGATGGACGCAGGCGCCTATACCGAGTGCAAGGCGCCCTGGATCGCGCGGATCCTGGCGGCGGCGGGGGGCGGGGATTAGCCCAGCGCGGCCAGCTTCTCCTCCGCCTGCCGGTCCAGTTCGGCGCGGCTTTTCCTTTCCGATGCGGTCTTCAGCTGGCCGCAGGCGGCGTCGATGTCGCGGCCGCGCGGGGTGCGGACGGGGGCGGAGATGCCGGCCTCGAACACGATGTCGCTGAAGCGGCGCACGCGTTCGGGCGTCGAACATTCGTAGGGCGCGCCGGGCCAGGGGTTGAAGGGGATCAGGTTCACCTTCGCGGGCAGGCGGTAATGCTTCAGCAGGCGGACCAGTTCGTGCGCGTCGGCGTCGCTGTCGTTCTTGTCCTTCAGCATGACGTATTCGAACGTGATGCGGCGGGCGTTGTTGGCGCCGGGATAATCGGCGCACGCCTGGAGCAGCTCCTCGATCCCGTATTTGCGGTTGATCGGCACGATCTCGTCGCGCACCTCCTTCGTCACCGCGTGGAGCGAGACGGCGAGGTTCACGCCGATCTCCGCCCCCGCGCGTGCCATCATCGGCACGACGCCACTGGTCGACAGCGTGATGCGGCGCTTGCTGAGCGCGAGGCCATCGCCGTCCATGACGACCTTCAGCGCGTCGCGCACCGCGTCGAAATTGTACAGCGGCTCGCCCATGCCCATCATGACGATGTTGGTCAGCATCCGCCCCTCGGGCTGGCTCGGCCATTCGCCCAGCGCGTCGCGCGCCAGCATGACCTGCCCGACGATTTCGCCTGCGGTCAGGTTGCGCACGAGGCGCATCGTGCCGGTGTGGCAGAAGCGGCAGTTGAGCGTGCAGCCGACCTGGCTCGACACGCACAACGTGCCGCGGTCGGCGTCGGGGATGAACACCATTTCGTAGTCGTGCCCGTCGCCCGAGCGCAGCAGCCACTTGCGCGTACCGTCGGTCGACACCTGCGCCTCCACCACGCCGGGGCGGCCGACCGCGAAGCGTTCCGCCAGCCACGGATGCTGGACCTTCGCGATGTCGGTCATCTGCGCGAAATCGGTCGCGCCGCGATTGTAGATCCAGTGGAAGATCTGCTTCGCGCGCAGCTTCGCCTGCTTGGGCTCCAGCCCCGCGGCGGCGAGCGCCTCGCGCACCTCGTCGCGCGACAGGCCGACGAGGTCGACGCGGCCATCCTCCCGCGGGGCGCTGGCGCGCGGGACGGGCACGGGATCGATGTGCCCGGGGATGGGCATGGGGGCGGCCGAGGCTGTTAGCATGAGGGCGACATAGTCGATCCGGCGCCGATTTTCCATCCCGCTTGCCAGCACGATCGTTCGTGATATGTTCCAGGGCGAGGGGGGATTGCGATGATTCGGGCAAGCTGTCTGTGCGGGGCCGTCCGGCTGGAGATATCGGGTGCGCCGCGGTCGTTGAGCTATTGCCATTGCAGCCGCTGCCGCAAGGCGGAGGGCGTGTTCGCCTGCGTCATGATCGGTGCGGCGGGCGATCTGTCCATCGTGGCGGGGGCCGAGCGGATCCGGCGTATCGAGCCGGCGCCGCCCTTCACCCACCGACGCGCCTTCTGCGGCGATTGCGGATCGGCGCTGGGGGAGTTGCACAGCGGCGGCATGTACATTCTGGCGGCGTCGACGCTGGACGACGATCCCGGCATCCGGCCGAGCGCGCACATCCATGTCGCGTCGAAGCCGGACTGGTACGAGATCACCGACGGGCTGAAGCAGTTCGCGGGCGACTATGTGCCGCCGTCCTAGGGCCGATCAGCATTCGGATGGCGGGGTGAGATGTTCGCGCGGAGGCGCCGAGGACGCGAGGGAGTAAAGTGTAACGCGGACCGGCACTTCCTTCATCGAAGCAGCGACGTCGGCCCGGCCGGTAATCGGCGCTTCGATCAGCCCGGTGCGCGACACCTCCGCGTCCTTCGCGCCTTCGCGTGAACCCCGAACTTCCTTGCGGCTTCGCGCGAACACCCTCCGCCGGCAAATCGCCTTTCGATCAGCCCTAATTCTTCAAGCACCCCAGTGCCGCGGCGTCGATGGCGGTCGCGGCGCCGGACAGGGCGTAGGCGTCGGTCAGGGGGCGGCCGGTGCGGTCGAGCGTGGAGAGCGTCATGCCGCGCGCGCCACGCATCGCGGCCACGATCGCGCGGTCGGTGGCGGGATCGGGCGCGCGGGCGGTGGTCGCGTCGCCGACCAGCGCGAAGCGGCGGTCGTCGATCGCGAGCGTCAGCGTCGCCGCGGGACTGCGCGGGCGCGACAGGCGCAGGTGGAACGTCCGGACACTGCCCGCCCCCGCGGCGACGCCGGCGAAGGCGCCGCGCCGGTCGGGGCTGCCGTCGGGCAGCAGCGGCTGCGCGATCGCATAGCAGCGGCGCGGCGCATCGTCGGCGAAGGCGGCCCAGCGGTCCCAGGCGCCGATCGCGACCCGCTCCCCCGCCAGCAGCAAGGCCAGCGCCAGCATCATGCCCCCGCCCTCATGCCGGCCACCTCATGCCGACCCCGTCACGCCGGTCCCGTCACGCGGGCGCGTGGCCGGTGCCGAGGTGGACGACGCGCTCCACGCCGCCCGCGAGCATCGTCACCGTCCCCTGCGGATGGCCGGGCAGGATCGGCGCGCCCACGCCGCCGACCGGCGCGCCCGTCGCGACGCCGCGCAGCACGCGGCTGGAGATGCCGTGCATCACGACCAGCCGGTCGCCCGCGTCCGCCGCCGTATCCGCCAGCCAGCCGCCGACGCGGATCGCGATGTCGGCATAGCCCTCGCCGTCCGGCGCCTGTTTCAGCAGGCCGCCGGGCTGCACGATCTCCCCGAACTCGGCCGACAGGTCGGCATAATAGCGGCCGCCCCAGCTGCCCATGTCGATTTCCGACAGGCGGGCATCGGTCCTCGCGTCATGCCAGTCGAGGTCCAGATGCTCGACGATCACCGCCAGCGTCTGGAGCGCGCGGCCGGTGGGCGAGGCCCAGAGCGTCAGCGCCGGACGCGCGCCCACTTCGGCGCGCAGGGCCCGCCCCATCTCCTCCGCCTGCGCGAAACCCGCGCGGGTCAGCGGGGTGTGCGGCGCATCGCCCTGCATCCGGCGGGCGGCGTTGAAGACGGTTTCGCCGTGGCGCGCGACGAAATCGCGGCCGGCGCGCGACACGGGATCGGGGAAGGCGGTCATGGGACGAGCGTGTCCGTCGCCTGTTGCGTAAAGGCAACGGTTTTCTGCGTTTAGGTGAGGTTCATGCAACCGGCGGGGCCCTCGCCTATTTGACGCATCCCGCGCACCGGACGTCTCCGGCCATGCGCGAACGATCAATGGAGTGATCCCATGCGTAAGACCCTCATCGCCGCCACCGCGGCCGCCACGATGCTTTCCGCGCTGCCCGCCGCGGCGCAGGAGATCGCCCCCTTCACCGGCGCGCGCGTCGAGGCGCTGGTCGGCTACGACAACCTTCAGGACGGCGGCGACGGCGATTCCGACGGCCGCGACGGCGTGACCTACGGCGCGCTGGTCGGCTACGACATGCAAGCCGGTGGCCTGGTCGTCGGCGTCGAAGGCGAGGCGACCGACAGTTCGCTGCGCGCGCGCAGCCGCAACAACTTCGTCGTCGGCGACAGCCTGCGCCTCGACGCGGGTCGCGACCTGTATGTCGGCGGCCGCGTCGGCTACGCCATCTCGCCGCTGGCGATGATCTACGCCAAGGGCGGGTATACGAACGCGCGCATCGAAAGCCGCTACACGACCACCGCGGGCAACGTGACGTCGACGGTCACGAACAAGGACGACCTGGGCGGCTATCGCGTCGGCGCGGGGCTGGAATACAATATCTCGCCCACCGCGTTCGTGAAGGGCGAGTATCGCTATTCGCACTACGGCGACCTGGACGGCATCGACATCGACCTGGACCGCCACCAGTTGATGGCGGGCGTCGGCTTCCGTTTCTGATCGCCGGACCGATCGGGCGCTTCCGATCGCCGGACCGATCGGGGCGAATGCGCCGGGGTGGTGCAATTATCCACACCGGCGGCAGGAAAGAAGGGTCGGGGCGCTTGCTCCGGCCCTTCGCTTTTGGCTAGGAAACCGACCGAGTTGCCCCTGGAATTGCCGGCGGGCCGGGGGACGTGGACGAGATGAAGGCGACCATCGAACGCGCGACGCTGCTGAAGGGACTGAGCCATGTCCAGTCGGTGGTGGAGCGGCGCAACACGATCCCGATCCTGTCCAACGTCCTGATCGAGGCGACGGCGGAGGGGCGGCTGAAGCTGATGGCGACGGACCTCGACCTCCAGATCAACGAATCGATCGCCGCGGCGGTCGACCAGCCGGGCGCGACGACGGTGTCCGCGCACACCCTGTTCGACATCGCGCGCAAGCTGCCCGAGGGGGCGCAGGTGTCGCTGACCGCGGCGGACGGGCGGATGGCGATCGTGGCGGGGCGCGCGCGCTTCAGCCTGGGCACGCTGCCGCGCGACGATTTCCCCGTCATCGCGGAAGGGGAATTGCCGACGCGGTTCGAACTGCCGGCGGAGACGCTGAAGCAGATCATCGACAAGACGCGCTTCGCGATCTCGACCGAGGAGACGCGCTATTACCTGAACGGCATCTTCCTGCACCTGGCGGACGGGATGCTGAAGGCGGCGGCGACCGACGGCCACCGCCTGGCGCGCGTGACGGTGGCGAAGCCCGAGGGGCTCGATGCGATGCCCGACGTGATCGTGCCGCGCAAATGCATCGCCGAGCTGCGCAAGCTGCTGGACGAGGTGGACGGTTCGGTCGGCGTGTCGCTGTCGGCGACGAAGATCCGGTTCGACCTGGGCCCCGCGGTGCTGACCTCGAAGCTGATCGACGGGACGTTCCCGGACTATACGCGCGTGATCCCGACGGGGAACGACAAGATCCTGAAGATCGACCCGAAAAGCTTCATGCAGGGGGTCGACCGCGTGTCCACCATCGCGACGGAGAAGACGCGCGCGGTGAAGATGGCGCTGGACCGCGACCGGATCACGTTGTCGGTGACCAGCCCGGAAAACGGCACCGCGGCGGAGGAGGTCCCCGGCGACTATGCCGCCGCACCGTTCGAGATCGGTTTCAACAGCCGGTACCTGATGGACATCTTGGGGCAGATCGGCACCGACGTGGTGGAAATCCACCTGGCCGACGCCGCCGCCCCGACGCTGATCCGCGAAGGCGACGATGCGGCGGCGCTGTACGTCCTGATGCCGATGCGAGTTTAATTCCTTCGTCATGCCGGGCGCGTCCCGGCATCCATGGGTCCGCAAGAACACCGGCCGTTGGTCTCGCGGCACGATGGACCCCGGCACAAGGCCGGGGTGACGGGGTGGGTGCTGCGCGATAGTCCGACTCGCAAACGTCCTGTGAATGCCACCGGTCGCCGGTCGGACCGCTGTCATCACGCGACCGTCGTAACAGTGGGTGCCGCCATGCCGGGTTTGTCCCGGCACCCACCGCGCCGCGGGAGCATCGGCCGTTGGTCTGGCGGCACGATGGGCCCCGGCACGAGGCCGGGGTGACGGGGTGGGTGTGGCTACTGGTCCGACGTTCGCGACTGTTCAGCCTCCGCTTCGTTCGCCCTGAGCGTCGTCGAAGGGTATGCGCGGCGCTTGGGCTTCGACTTCGCTTAGCCCGAACGGACCGAATAGGCGTTCGTCTATAGCGGTTCGCGCCACCGCTTGACCTCGATCAGGGCGTTTCGGCGGAACCCGAATCGTTGGCCGTCCGTATCGACCGCCTCATGTCTACTTCCCCCAAATCCCTGTTTCCCTGGACGCATCAGTCGCAGGCGGAGCTGGAATCGCTCCTGTTCGCGCATGTCGACGACCGTGCCTTTCCCTGCGTCGGCGCGAAGGCGGCGATGGCGAAGGGGACGCTGAACGTCCTGGCGTGCGACCGGATCGACAGCGCGTGGGACGATCTGCGCATCCACGATTCGCTCATGCGTCTCGCCGCCGACTATCGTGCGGCGCCCGCTTTGTTCCGCAGCTTCGCGGTCGTGTTCGACCAGCCGCGCGACCTGTCGGAGCCGGAGTTCGAGGCGCTGGTCTGGAAGCGCGTGCAGTCGCTGTCGGACAAGGACGTGTGGCGGGGGCAGGAATATGATCCGCGGGTCAGCGCCGACCCGGACGATCCGCATTTCTCGCTGAGTTTCGGGGGCGAGGCGTTCTTCGTCGTCGGGCTGCATCCCAACGCCTCGCGTCCCGCACGCCGGTTCGCGCGGCCGACGATGGTGTTCAACCTGCACGACCAGTTCGAGACGCTGCGCGCCGATGGCCGGTACGAGCCGATGCGCGAGAAGATCATGGTGCGCGACGAGGCGGTGGCGGGGACGCGCAACCCGATGCTGTCGCGCCACGGCGAGACGAGCGAGGCGCGCCAGTACAGCGGGCGCGCGGTCGACGGCGAATGGCGCTGCCCGTTCCAGTATCAGGGCGCCGCGGGTGAGTGAGACGCACGTCATCCCGGTGCGCAGCGGGGCGGCGTTCGAACTAGCCGCCGGGCAGACGCTGACCGTCTTCGATCCCGAGGGACGGCAGGTCGCGGACCTGCTGGCATACAATCGCGCCGACGTGCGCGAGGTCGTGTCGTCGGGGCGGACGCTGGATTATGCCGAGACGATCCGGCTGACGACGGGGCATGTGCTCTATTCCAACCGGTCGCGCGCGATGCTGGAGATCGTCGGCGATACGGTGGGGGTGCACGATTTCCTGCTGACGCCGTGTTCGTTCGATACGTTCCACCATTTCTACCCCGACCTGCCGCCGCATCGCGGGTGTTTCGGGAACCTCGCCGCGGCGCTGGCGCCATGGGGGGTGACGGAAGACATGATCCCGGTGGCGTTCAACTGCTTCATGAACGTGCCGGTCGATGCCGCGGGGCGGTTGTCGGTGTTGCCGCCGGTCAGCACGGCGGGGGATTCGATCGTGTTCGCGGCGAAGATGGACCTGGTGATCGGGCTGACGGCGTGTTCGGCGCCGGCGAGCAACGGGGGGTCGTTCAAGCCTATTCATTATCGGGTGGATTGAGGGCTCGTTCTCCCGCGAAAGCGGGAGTCCAGAGTTACGGGCGTTGCCGTGTGTAGCTCTGGACTCCCGCTTTCGCGGGAGAACACCTAGCCACCCGCGTTCAGGTTGATCTTCTGCCCGTTCACATATTCGGCGTCGGCCGACACGAAATAGGCCACCGCCGCAGCGACATCTTCCGGCGTCGAGACGCGACCGAAGTGGGATTTCGCGTCGAGGTCGTGGATGTCGGCGACGCCCATCGTCGCCTTCGCCAGCCGCTCGCCCATGTCGGTGACGGTCAGGCCGGGCGCGACGATGTTGGTGCGGATGCCGTTGCCGCGCTCCTCCTTCGCCAGCGTCAGCGCGAGCGCCTCCATCGCGGCCTTCCCCATGTTGTACGGCGCGCCGTTCGCCTGATGATGCAGCGTGGCGACGGAGGAGATCATGACGATGTCGCCGCGGGGACGGGCGCGCATGGACGGCAGGACCAGCTTCGACAGGACGTGCGGGGCCAGCGCGTGGGTGCGGATGACGCGATCGAGTTCGGCGGGGTCGGTGTCCGCCACCGATTGCCCGCGGCTGGCGATCCCGGCGTTGTTGACGAGGATGTCGACGGCGCCAAAGTCCGCGACGATCGCGTCGACCATCGCGGCCGCATCCTCGAACCGGTCGACCGAGCAGCCGTAGGCGCGGGCGCGGCGGCCCAGGCCCTCGATCTGCGCGACGACCTCGGCCGCGGCGTCGGCGTCGCGGCGGTAGTTCACCGCCACGTCGGCGCCGTCGCGCGCCAGCCGCAGCGCGATCGCGCGCCCGATCCCGCGCCCGCCGCCGGTGACCAGTGCGACGCGTCCGTTCAGATCGTTCATGCCGTCTTCCTCGTATAATCGGGGCGTCGCTTTTCGAAGAAGGCGGCGATGCCCTCGCCGAAATCGGGGCTGGTCGCCGCCAGGATCTGGTTGCGGTCCTCCATCGCGATCGCCGCCTCCAGGCTGGGGGCGTCGAGGCTCATGCGCAGGCATTCCTTGGTCAGGCGCAGGCCGAGCGGCGCGGTGGTCAGCATCTGGTCGATCAGCGGTTCGGCCGCCGCCGCCATCTGGTCGTCGGGAACGACGCGGCTGACAAGGCCGACCGACAGCGCACGGTCGGCGTGGATGAAATCGCCGGTCAGCATCAGTTCGGCGGCGAGGCTGGCGCCGACCAGTCGCGGCAGGAAGTAGCTGACCCCGATATCGCACGCCGATAGCCCGATGCGGACGAAGGCGGCGTTCATGCGTGCGCTTTGCCCGGCGATGCGGATGTCGCTGGCCAATGCCATCGCGAAGCCGCCGCCGCAGGCGGGACCGTGGACGAGGCTGACGATCGGTTGCGGGGCGTAGCGCATCCTGAGCACGATCTCCGCGATCGACCGCTGGTGGCGCAGGCGGTCGATCGTGTCCCAGCCCTCGCGTCCGCCGCCTTGCAGGTCGAGCCCGGCGCAGAAGGCGCGGCCCGCGCCCTTCAGGACGACGATGCGGACGTCGCGGTTCGTGGCGAGCGCGCCGAAATAGGCGGACAGTTCCTCCACCATCGCGTCGTTCAGCGCGTTCAGGTGATCGGGGCGGTTCATGGTCACCCACTCGACCCCGCCGCGTCGGTCGACCTGGATCGTCTGCCAGTCGGTCATTGCTCTCTCCCTATCGGAAGGAAGGTGGCATAACTGATGTTATGCCGCAATCGGTCGTCGAATGTGCCTCCGCGAAGGCGGAGGCCCAGACTGGGTCCCCGCCTTCGCGGGGACACAATGGGTGACGGCGCGTGTGGGGCGGGGCACAAGGGGCGATGCCCAGTTTTCGTCGTGTCACGCCTGTCGGCTCCTCGATCATCGACCGCGCGATCGTCGGGGAGCAGCCGGTGGCGATCGAGGTCAACGGCATCGGGCATGCGGTGATGATGGCGACGCCCGCGGACCTGGAGGATTTCGTCACCGGCTTCGCGTTGGCGGAACGGATCGTCGATGCGGTGGGAGAAATGGAAGGGCTCGACCTGCATGCCACGCCGCAGGGGACGGTCGCGCGATTGTGGGTCGCGCGGGCGCGGGCGGCGGCGGTCCACGCGCGGGCGCGGCGGCGGACGTCGGACAGTGCGTGCGGCCTGTGCGGGATGGACAATCTGGAGGCGGTGCATCGCGCGCTGCCGCGGGTGCCCGCCAGCGGGGTCGCGCCGGCCGCGATCTTCCGCGCGCTGTCGGCGATGCGGGGGCATCAGCCGCTGAACGCCGCGACCGGGGCGGCGCATGCGGCGATGCTGTGCGATGCGGACGGCGCGGTCCGGCTGGCGCGCGAGGATGTCGGGCGGCACAATGCGTTCGACAAATTGATCGGCGCGATGGCGCGGCAGGCGCTGGGGTGGGACGGCGGATTCGCCCTGCTGTCGTCGCGCTGTTCGTACGAGCTGGTGGAGAAGGCGGCGCTGGCGCATTGCCCGATGCTGGTGACGGTGTCGGCGGCGACCGACCTGGCGCTGGCGCGCGCGCGGGCGGCGGGATTGACGCTGGTGCATTTGGCGCGCGACGATGCGGTGCTTTTCAGCGATCCGGACGTTTGAACGCGCATGGCCACACAGCATGACGATCGCCCCGATTTCACTCCCTATCCCGGCCCGTCGGGCGGCTGGGGATCGCTCCAGTCGGTGGCGGAGATCGTGCCGCGCGAGAAGAACGTGGTGGAGACCGGCAAGGAATTGCTGCGCCAGAACAAGCACGACGGCTTCGCCTGCGTCAGCTGCGCCTGGGCCAAGCCGCATCCGCCGCACCCGGTCGAGTTCTGCGAGAACGGCGCGAAGGCGACCGCGTGGGAGATCACGAGCCAGCGCGTGACGCCCGATTTCTTTCGGGCGAACACGCTGACCGCATTGCGCGCGTGGAGCGATTACAGCCTCGAGGAAGCGGGGCGGTTGACGCATCCGATGCGGTACGACCGCGCGACCGACAAATATGTCGCGGCGACGTGGGACGAGGCGTTCGCGTCGATCGGGTCGCGGTTGAAGGGATATGATGCGAAACAGGTCGTCTTCTACGCCTCCGGGCGAGCCAGCCTGGAGACGTCGTATCTGTGGCAGTTGATGGCGCGGATGTACGGGAACCAGAACCTGCCCGACAGTTCGAACATGTGCCATGAATCGACGTCGGTCGGGTTGAAGACCGCGATCGGCGTGCCGGTGGGGACGGTGCGGCTGGAGGATTTCGAGCACACCGACTGCATTTTGCATTTCGGGCAGAACGTGGCGACGAACTCGCCGCGGATGCTCCACGATTTGCGTTCCGCGCGGAAGCGGGGGATCGAGCTGATCGTGTTCAACCCGCTGAAGGAACGCGGGCTGGAGCGGTTCACCGATCCGCAGAACCCGATCGAGATGGCGACGCGCAGCGAGACGCAGATCGCCACGCAGTACAACCAAGTGCGCGCGGGCGGCGACCTGGCCGCGATGATGGGGATCGCGAAATGGCTGGTCGAGCATGACGCGGTCGATGCGGCGTTCATCGCCGAGCATACGCACGATTACGACGCCTTCGCCGCGAAGACGCGGGCGACGACGTGGGACGAGATCGAGCGCGAATCGGGGCTGACGCGCGCCGCGCTGGAGAAGGCGGCAGCGACCTATGCCAAGGCGAAGGCGACGATCGCGATCTACGGCATGGGGCTGACCCAGCATGTGAAGGGCGTCGACAATGTCCGGATGCTCGTGAACCTGTTGCTCATGAAGGGGAATATCGGGCGGCCGGGGGCGGGGCCGTGCCCGGTGCGCGGGCACAGCAACGTGCAGGGGCAGCGGACGGTCGGCATCACGGAAAAGACCGAGCTGGCGCCGGTGGCGGCGTTGAAGGAGCGCTACGGGATCGATTCGCCGACCGAAAAGGGGCTGGATACGGTCGAGGCGTGCGGCGGCATCATCGACGGGACGGTGAAGGCTTTCCTGTCGCTGGGCGGCAATTTCGTCCGCGCGGCGCCGGAGACGCGGTTGCTGGAGGAAGGGTGGGCGAACCTCGACCTGTCGGTGCAGATCGCGACGAAGCTGAACCGCAGCCATCTGATCCCCGCGGCGGGGGAGACGTGGCTGCTGCCGTGCCTGGGCCGGATCGAGCGCGACTATCAGGCCACGGGGGCGCAGACGGTGACGGTCGAGGATTCGACCAGCGTCATCCATCCGTCGGTCGGCAAGGTCGATCCCGCGGGGCCGCACCTGTTGTCCGAAGCCGCGATCGTGGCGGGCATCGCGACCGCGACGCTGCCCCCCAATCCGGCGGTCGAATGGGATGCGTGGGTGGGCGACTATGCGCTGATCCGCGACGAGATCGCGGCGGTGTTCCCGCATTTCTTCGCGCGCTTCAACGAACGGCTGAAGGAGCCGGGCGGGTTCTGGAAGGGGAACAAGGCGGCGGAGCGGGTGTGGGATACCGAATCGGGGAAGGCGGAGTTCCTGGTTCCCGACACGCTGAACGCCACGGGCTTCGCGGACCGCGCGGCGCGGTATCGCCTGCTGACCGTGCGGTCGAACGATCAGTTCAATACCACCATCTACGGCTATTCCGACCGGTTCCGCGGGATAAACGGCACGCGGCAGGTGGTGTTGATGAACCGCGACGACATGCGCGCGCTGGGCGTGGCGCAGGGGCAGAAGGTCGCGCTGGCGGGGGATGCGGACGACAATGTCGACCGGCGCGTCGAGGGGTTGATGGCGGTGGAATATGATGTGCCGCGGGGCTGTGTCGTTGGCTACTATCCGGAGTGCAATCCGCTGATCGCGCTGGCGCATCATGCGGACGAGAGCCACGTGCCTGCGGCGAAATCGGTCCCGGTTCGGGTGGTGGTGTGATCGGATCCTCCCCGAGCTTGCTCGGGGAGGGGGACCGGCACGCGCAGCGTGCTGGTGGAGGGGCTTGCGGAGCGCTGCCAAAGCCCCTCCACCATGCTGCGCATGGTCCCCCTCCCCGTTCCGGGGAGGAATGAGAAACGCTTGACCCTCCCTTCGACATAACAGATGTTACGTCGAAAGAAGGAGAGGGCATGAAACTCGGACCCGATATCGCGGCGATCGTGACCGGTGGCGCATCCGGACTGGGGCTGGCGACCGCGAAGGCGCTGATCGCCGAGGGCGTGAAGGTCGCGCTGTTCGACAAGAATGCCGACATCGGACCCGGCGTCGCGGACGAGATCGGCGCGACCTATGTCGAGGTCGACGTCATGGACCAGGCGTCGGTCGACGCGGGCTTCGCCACCGCGCGTGCGGCGAACGGGCAGGAGCGCATCCTGGTCAATTGCGCGGGCGGCGGGTTCGGCGGGCCGAACAAGACCGTCGCGCGCAGCAAGGAGGACGGCAGCATCAAGCCGTATCCGATCGAGAATTACGCGAAGACGATCGAGCTGAACCTGATCGGCAGCTTCCGCTGCATCGTCGGCAGCGCGGCGGGGATGATGACGCTGGAACCGACCGCGGACGGCGACCGCGGCGCGATCGTCAATACCGCCAGCGTCGCGGCGGAGGACGGGCAGATCGGGCAGGTCGCCTACACATCCGCGAAGGCGGGGATCGTCGGCATGACGCTGAACGTCGCGCGCGACCTGTCGGGCGAGGGCATCCGGTGCAACACGATCCTGCCCGGCATCTTCGACACGCCGTTGCTGGGCCGGGCGAAGCCGCAGGTGAAGGCGGCCCTGTCGGCGATGGTGCCGTTCCCGAAGCGGCTGGGCCTGCCGGAGGAATATGCGCGGCTGGCGATCGAGATGCTGCGCAACAGCTATTTCAATGGCGAGGACGTGCGGCTGGACGGCGCGATCCGGATGCAGCCGCGGTAGATCGGATTCGGGGACTGGATTGGCAAAGCACCCGTTCGGGCTGAGCGTAGTCGAAGCCTAAGCGCCACGCATATCCTTCGACTTCGCTCAGGGCGAACGGAGGGTGGGAGGATTAGAGAAGATGAACTTCGATTATTCCGACGATCAGAAGATGCTGAAGGACGAGGCGCGCAAGTTCCTTGCCGCCAAATGCCCGACGTCGGTGGTGCGCGGGGTGCTCGATGACGCCGCCCGGCATTACGACGAGGCGCTGTGGAAGGGCGTGGCGGAGCAGGGCTGGCTCGGCGCGGCGATTCCGGAGGCATATGGCGGGCTGGGGCTCGGCCATGTCGAACTGTGCGCGCTGGCGGAGGAATTGGGGCGGGCATGCGCGCCGATCCCGTTCGCCTCCACGGTGTATTTCGTCGCCGAGGCGCTGATGCTGTTCGGCAGCGAGGCGCAGAAGCGGAAGTGGCTGCCGAAGATCGCGGCGGGCGAGGTCATCGGCGCGTTCGCGACGTCCGAAGGGCCGGGCGCGATCGGACGCGTGAAGACGAAGGCCACGGGCGGGCGCGTGACGGGGACGAAGATTCCGGTCACCGACGGCAATATCGCGGACCTGTTCGTCGTGCTGGCCGAGGACGGCCTGTACCTGGTCGAGGGGCCGGTGGCGGCGGACGTGCTGGAGACGCTGGACCCCACGCGCAACGCCGCGCGCGTGACGTTCGACAACCCGGGCGAGCGGCTGGGCAGCGACGACGGCGCATCGGCGATGCAGGCGGTGCTGGATCGCGCCGCGGTGCTGCTGGCGTTCGAGCAGCTGGGCGGGGCGGACAAGGCGCTTGAGATGGCGAAGGCCTATGCGCTCGACCGTGTGGCGTTCGGGCGGCAGATCGGCGGATACCAGGCGATCAAGCACAAGCTGGCCGACATGTACGTGAAGAACGAGGTGGCGCGGTCGAACGCCTATTACGGCGCTTGGGCGCTGGGGACGGGGGCGGCGGAACTGCCGCTGGCCGCCGCCACCGCGCGCGTCGCGGCGTCGGAGGCGTTCTGGTTCGCGTCGAAGGAGAATATCCAGACGCATGGCGGGATCGGCTTCACCTGGGAGGCGGACCCGCAGCTTTACTATCGCCGGTCGCGGCAGCTGTCCCTCGTCGCGGGCGCGCCCGCGGTGTGGAAGGAGCGGCTGGTGAGCCAGCTGGAAACGAGAAACGCCGCATAGGCACAACCTCCGTTCGCCCTGAGCGAAGTCGAAGGGCATGCGCTTAGGCTTCGACTTCGCTCAGCCCGAACGGAAGTGAGAGGATCGTACCCATGGACTTCAACGACACCCCCGAGGAAGCCGCCTATCGCACCGCGGCGCGCGACTGGCTCGCCACTAATGCCGCCGAGCACAAGGCGCAGGCGCATGCCGACGACATGGCCGCGGCGCGCAGCTGGCAGGCGCGGAAAGCCGCGGCGGGCTATGCGCAGATCACGTGGCCGAAGGAATGGGGCGGAGGCGGCGGCACGCCGATCCAGTCGGTGATCTTCGGCCAGGAAGAGGCGAAGCACCCGGTCCAGTACGGCTATTTCACGATCGGGCTGGGCATGTGCGTGCCCACCGTCATGGCCTTCGCCGACGATGCGACGAAGCAGCGGTTCGTCGGCCCCGCGCTGCGTGGTGAGGAGATCTGGTCGCAGCTTTTCAGCGAGCCTGCGGGCGGATCGGACGTGGCGGCGATCCGCACGAAGGCGGTGCGGGACGGCGACGACTGGGTCGTGAACGGGCAGAAGGTGTGGACGTCGGGCGCGCATTACAGCGATTACGGCATCGTCCTCGTCCGCACGAACCCCGACGTGCCCAAGCACAAGGGCCTGACGATGTTCTGGCTCGACCTGAAATCGCCGGGCGTCGAGATCCGGCCGATCCATCAGATGTCGGGGGGCTCGAACTTTAACGAAGTGTATTTCACCGACGTGCGCATTCCCGATTCGCAGCGGCTGGGGAAGGTCGACGACGGCTGGAAGGTCGCGCTCGTGACGCTGATGAACGAACGCCTCGCGGTCGGCGGCGGCGGGGGTGCGGGGCCGAAGGAGATCATGAAGCTGGCGCGCGAGGTCGCGCAGGGCGACGGCACATTGCTGAACGATCCGGTCTTCCGCCAGCATCTGGCCGACTGGTGGGTGCAGGCGGAGGGGCTGCGCAACACGCGGATGCGCACGATCACCGCCTTGAGCCGCGGGCAGACGCCGGGGCCGGAAAGCTCGATCGGAAAGGTCATCGCCGCCAACCAGTTGCAGGACATCGGCAATTCCGCGGTCGAGGCGCTGGATCAATACGGCATCATCGTCGATCCCGCGCTGGCGCCGATGAAGGGGCTGTTCCAGTCCGCGACGCTGAACGCGCCGGGCCTGCGGATCGCGGGGGGGACGGACGAGATCCTGAAGAACATCATCGCGGAGCGCGTGCTGGGCCTGCCGGGGGAGATCCGGACGGACAAGGACGCGGCGTTCAAGGATCTGCGGTAGGGATTGTGTTCCTGCGCACGCAGGAACCCAGGGTCGCGGGCTTTCCCGTTTGTAACTCTGGGTTCCTGCTTTCGCAGGAACACCGGTGCCGCTTGAAACCTCCCGCGCCCTTCCCGCATTAGACCTCCCGAAAACGGGAGGATTCCGATGTATCGCCACCTGCTGCTTGCCAGCGTCCTGATCGCCGCGCCGGTATCCGCGCAGTCCATCTCCGCATCGGACAAGGCGCAGGGGGCGCAGGCGAACCCGCAATTGCTGGCGGAGTTCGGGGGCAAGTACGAGGGGCCGCAGGCGGCGTATGTGGAGCAGGTGGGCAAGCGCGTGGCGCTGCAATCGGGCCTGTCCAATGCGCAGGGCGACTTCACCGTCGCGCTGCTGAATTCGCCGGTCGAGAACGCGTTCGCGATCCCCGGCGGCTATGTCTACGTCACGCGGCAATTGCTGGCGCTGATGAACAGCGAGGCCGAGCTGGCGAGCGTGATGGGGCATGAGGTCGGCCATGTCGCCGCGCGCCATTCCGCCGGGCGCAACCGGACGGCGACGATCGGCGGCGTGCTGGCCAGCATCGTCGGCGCGGTCGCGGGCAATGGCACGATCGGGCAGTTGGCGGGCAGCGCGGCGCAGCAGGCGGCGGGGCTCTACACGCTGAAATACGGGCGCGACCAGGAATATGCCGCCGACGGGCTGGGGGTGAAATACATCACCGCCGCGGGCTATTCCCCCTATGCCGCGGCCGACATGCTGACGCAGCTGAGCGCCGCCAGCACGTTGCAGGCGCGGGTCGCGGGGCGCGACGCCAACGCCATGCCGACCTGGGCGTCGAGCCATCCCAACAGCCTGGACCGGATCCGTCGCGCGGAGCGGCTGGCGCAGCAGACCGGGCGGCCGGACACGCAGGGCGGGCAGGACACCGCCTTCCTGCGGCGACTGGACGGGCTGCGCTACGACGACGATCCGCGGCAGGGGACGGTCGACGGACAGACGTTCCGGCATCCCGACCTGCGCGTCCGCTTCGCCGCGCCCGCGGGCTATACGATCGCCAACGGCGCGGACGCGGTGACGATCGCGGGCAGCGGGGGGCAGGCGCAGTTCCGCACCGCGCCCGCGACCGGCGACCTGCCCGCCTTCATCGCCGCGCGCTTCCGCGCGCTGGGTGCGGCGGCGGGGGGCGAGGTCAGGACGGGGACGGTCAACGGCATTCCCTATGCCGCATCGACCGTCGGCGCGACCGCGAGCAACCGCCCGGTCGATGCGACGATCGTCGCCTACCGCTTCCCGTCCGCGACGCATTATTTCACCGTCGTGACGCCGCGCGGCAGCGGGCTGGGCGCGTTGCAGCCGGTGATCGCCAGCGTGGCGCCCTTGTCCGCGCAGGACGCCGCCGCGATCCGCGGCAAGCGGATCCGCATCGTGACGGTGAAGGCGGGCGACACGGTGGACAGCCTGTCGCGGCAGATGGCGTATCCGACGTTGCAGCGCGATCGCTTCCTGACGCTCAACGGCCTGGAACCGAACGAGGCCCTGCGCCCCGGCATGCTGGTAAAGGTCGTGGTCGCGGGGTAGGGATTCGGACCCACAGCCGGCAACGGTCGTGACGGGCCGATATCGGCCCGGCTACGCGTCTGCGCTGTGGCTCCTTGCCGGCGGGCTTTTCCGGACGATCCCGACCATTGCCAGCTATGGGTCCGAACCCTAAGCCACGCCCATCATGCACCGTCCCGCGCTTTCCGTCGTCATCCCCTGTTACAACGAGGAGGCGACGCTGCCCTTGCTGCATGCCCGCGTGGCGGCGGCGGCGCGCGCGGCGGTGGGGGACGATCACGAGATCGTGCTGGTCAACGACGGGTCGCGCGACGGCAGCTGGCCCGCGATGCAGGCGCTGGCGGCGGCGGACGCCCGCGTCGTCGCGATCAACCTGTCGCGCAACCACGGGCACCAGCTGGCGCTGACCGCGGGGCTGGACCTGTGTTCGGGGCAGCAGATCCTCATCATCGACGCCGACCTTCAGGATCCGCCCGAACTGCTGGCGGACATGCGCGCGATGATGGCGCGGGAGGGCGCGGACGTGATCTACGCCGTGCGGCGCAAGCGCGACGGGGAGACGTGGTTCAAGCGCGCGACCGCCGCGTTCTTCTACCGCTTCCTCGACCGCGTGACCGACACGCCGATCCCGCTGGACACCGGGGATTTCCGGTTGATGACGCGGCGCGCGCTGGACGCGCTGCTGGCGTTGCCGGAACAGGCGCGCTTCATCCGCGGGATGGTGGCGTGGGTGGGGTTCCGGCAGGTGCCGTTCGCCTACGACCGGGCGGAGCGCCATGCGGGCGAGACGAACTATCCGCTGGCCAAGATGGTGCGGCTCGCGCTCGACGCGGTCACCGGCTTCTCCACCGCGCCGCTGCGCTGGGCCAGCCATCTGTCGGTGATCCTGGCGGGATGTTCGTTGCTGCTGCTGTTCTATATCGCGTGGGGATATTTCAGCGGGGAGCGGGTGCAGGGGTGGACGTCGACGATGCTGGTCGTGGTCGTGCTGTCGTCGATCCAGATGTTCGTGCTGGGCATGATCGGCGAGTATCTGGGGCGGCTGTATATCGAGGCGAAGCGGCGGCCGCTGTACCTGGTGGCGGATATCGCGGGGCCGGTGCACGGCCGCGCGACGCTGGGGTTCCAGGCGGAGGAGACGCGGATCCCGGATGCGCTGGTGGCGAGCGACGAGCCGGTGGGGTGACCCGCCCCGTCATTGCGAGCGTAGCGAAGCAATCCAGGGTTTCGCGCGGTACTGGATTGCCGCGTCGCTGCGCTCCTCGCAATGACGGCAGGGAGTTACGCCGGCTCCGCCAGCGTCAGGATCGAGACGCCGATCGGCATCGGCACGCGGCCGACGAGGTGGCGTTCGAGGCGGAAGATCTTCTCGAACAGCGCGTTGACCGGGGCGGCGGGGGGCGAATCGTCGCTGTCGTCGCGGCCGGTCAGTCGCCCCGCGACGCGCGCGGCGGCGGCGAGGGGGAACAGCAGCGAGTTGAAATAGCCCAATTTGCGTTCGCGCAGCCCGGCGGTGCGGATCGCCCGTACCAGCGTGGCCTTCGAATAGCGCCGGTGGTGGTGGTTCACGACGTCGTGCGCGCTCCACATCCACTGGTGCGCGGGCACCGCGATCAGGATCTTGCCGCCGGGCGCCAGGCATTGGCGCATCGCGGCCAGCGCGGCGACGTCGTCCGCGATATGCTCCACCACGTCCAGCACCGCGATCAGGTCGTAATGGCCGCGCGGGACGCCGGTCAGGTCGGGCAGCGGGGCGTCGCCCACGGGGCGGCCCAGCCGCGCGCTGGCCACCGCGCGGGCGGCGGGATCGATCTCGATCGCGTCGACCGCCCCGAACGCGGCGAGCATCGGCAAATTGTGCCCGGTGCCGCAGCCGATCTCCAGGATCCTCGCCGCGGCGGGCAGCCCGCCGAAGCGCGTGAGGTAATCGGCCAGGATGTCGCGGCGGGCACGATACCACCAGTGCGTGGAATCATGCTCGGCCATGCGATCGTAGACGCGGCGGTCCATAATTAAGCGAATACCCAGAAGCGGTTGAGCGCGAAGGTGACCAGCGGCGTGACGAACACGATCGGCACCAGTGGCCACCACGTCGGCCCGCCCATCGGCCCGGTCAGCCACCACACGAACGCGGTGTTCATCGCCAGGCTGATGAGGCTGACGACGAAGAAGCGTCCGCCCGTGCGCGCGAGATTGTCGCGGGTGCCGTGGCCCTTGAAGCTCCAGCGGCTGTGCATGACGTAGCCCGACAGCATCGCGACCAGATAGCCCAGCAGGTTCGCGATCACCGGCCACGTCGCCGCACCGTGCAGCGGGTGCCAGCGATCGGCATAGGTCGCGATCGGCCAGTAGACGACCGCGTACAGCGCGGTCGCCGCGCCGCCGGTGATGCCGAAGCGCACCAGCTGCCCCAGCATTCGCCGCGCTTCCGCCTGCCTGTCGAGATCGAGCGTCGCCACCGTCTTGCCCTTTGCGCGCCGCGCATTAGGGCGGGCGTTTGCGATTGGTTGAGGGGCGTTAGGGCGTGGCGGGACATGTGGCAACGGCCGTGACGTCGACCGCGATCGCACGTTGTGCCTCCGCGAAGGCGGAGGCCCAGTCTGTGTTCCCGCCTTCGCGGGAACACAGACTGGGCCGGGAGGGCGGCCAGTGCCGGTGATTTCCGATCGCCGCCGGATCCTTCTGAAGCGCATCGCCACCCATCTCGAGCGCAACTGGCTCGACCTCACCCTGCTGGCGTGGTTCGCCATCGCGACGTGGTTCGTGTTCGATCGCTGGACCGCGATCCAGTGGTTCAGCCTGGGCGACACCGACGACAACATGCGGATGATGCAGGTCCGCGGGCTATTGTCGGGGCAGGGCTGGTTCGACCTCACCAACTATCGCCTGAACCCGCCCAAGGGGTTCGACATCCACTGGTCGCGGCTGGTCGACCTGCCGATCGCGGGGCTGATCCTGATCCTGCGGCCGATCGCGGGCGAATTCGGGGCGGAGAAGGCGGCGGCGGGGATCGCGCCGCTGCTGCCGATGGCGATCGTCCTGGTCGGGCTGGCGGCGACGGTGCGCCGGCTGGTCGCGCCGCTGGCGTGGCCGCTCGCGATCGCGCTGTTCCTGGCCACCAACGTCGCGCTGGGCATGTTCATGCCCGACCGGATCGACCACCACGGCTGGCAATTGGCGATGCTGGCGCTGACCGTCGCGGGGCTGTGCGATCTTAACCGCGCGCGGGGCGGGGCGATCGTGGGCGTCGCGACCGCGGTGTCGCTGACGATCGGGCTGGAGATGCTGCCCTATGCCGCGATGGCGGGCGCGATCATCGCGCTGGCATGGGTCGCGGACGCGGTGGAGCGCGACCGGCTGGCCGCCTATGCCCTGACGCTGGGAGGCGGGACCGCGGCGGGGTTCGCCGCCTTCGCCAGCAACGCCAACCGCGTGATGCGGTGCGACGCGCTGACCCCGGTGTGGCTGTCGACGGTCGTGCTGGCGGGGGCGTTGCTGCTGGTGCTGGCGCTGGTGTCGCCGCGAAAGCCGTGGGTGCGGCTGGCGCTGGCGGTCGTCGCGGGCGCGGCGGTGGCGGCGTTCTTCGCGATCGCCTTCCCCACCTGCCTGGGGCGGCCGGAGCAGGTGTCGCCCGAGCTGTACAATAGCTGGCTGGCCAACGTGCGCGAGGCCAAGCCGATCTACAAGCATCCGTTTCGCACCGCCTTCCCGATCGTGGTGCTGCCCGCGATCGGGCTGATCGGCGCGATCGTGGCGACGTGGCGCGCGCGCCATGCGCCGCAGCTGCGCGGCTGGGCGTGCGTCGCGCTGTTCGGCGCGTTCGCCGCCGCTATGTTGTTGTGGCAGGCGCGGGCGGGGCCGGCGGCGCAATTGCTGGCGATCCCCGGGGCGGCGGCGCTGGCCTGGGCGGCGTTGCCGTGGCTGACCGCGCCGCGCTGGTGGCCCGCGAAGCTGTGTGCCGCGGTCGCGCTGTTCGTGATCGTGTCGGGGCAGTTCGCGGGAATGGCGGTCCGCTGGTTCGACGTCGATCCGCCGAGCAATTACGTGAAGCGGGTCAACCGTTCGACCGGACGCTGCCTGACCCTGCCGTCGATGCGCCCGCTGGACAGCCTGCCGCGGCAGACGGTCTTCACCTTCGTCGACCTGGGCCCGCGGCTCATCACGCTGACGCACCACGACGCGATCGCGGGGCCGTACCACCGCAACGGCGACGCCATCCTTGACGTGCATCATGCGTTCGAGCGCGGCCCGGCGGACGCGCGCGCGATCATGCGGCGGCACGGGGCGACGTTGCTGCTGGTGTGCCCGAACATGGCGGAATCGACGAACTATCGCTCGCGATCGCCCAGGGGATTCTACGCGCGGCTGGCCAGGGGGGAGCGGTTCGACTGGCTGGTGCCGGTGGCGCTGCCGAAGGGGTCGCCGTTCCGGGCGTTCCGGATCGAGTGAGGCCGGACGTGGGCGGCGCGTAGCCTTCGACTTCGGCGCATCGCGCCGAAGTTTATCCTGAGCTTGTCGAAGGGCTCAGGCCGAACGGGGTTTGGGGACTTACCCCAGCTGGCTCTGCACCCCGTCGATCACGAACTGCACCGCCAGCGCGGCGAGCAGGACGCCCAGAAGGCGGGTGATGACCGCCTCGATCTTCGCGCCCATCAGCCGCATCAGCGGCCCGGCGGCGAGCAGCGCGAGCAGGGTCAGGAGCAGGTTTGCGCCGAGGGCCGCCAGCACGATCGCGGTGCGCGGCACGCCGTCGGTGTGGCTCATCAACAGCATGACCGTCGCGATCGAGCCCGGCCCCGCGATCATCGGCATCGCCATCGGGAAGATCGAGACGTCGTCGGCCTCCTCCGCCGTCACCTTCGCCGCGCGGTCCTCGCGCCGCTGGGTGCGCTTCTCGAACACCATCTCCAGCGCGATCAGGAACAGCATGATGCCGCCCGCGATGCGGAAACTGGCCAGTTCGATGCCCAGGCCGCGGAGCAGGTCCTCGCCCACCAGCGCGAACACGAGCAGGATCGCCGCCGCGACCATGATCGCGCGGATCGCCATCGCGCGGCGGTTGGCCGCGGTCGCGCCCGCGGTCAGACCGGCGAAGATCGGCGCGCAACCGGGCGGGTCGATGACGACGAAGAAGGTGACGAAGGCGGAGACGAACAGCTCGATCACAGCGCGCCCTCGTCCACCGTCACGCCCGCGCGCCGACCGGCGGCGACCAGGGTGTTGCGCAGCAGGACCGCGATCGTCATCGGGCCGACGCCGCCGGGCACGGGCGTCATCGCGCCCGCCACCGCCGCGACCGCGGGGTCGACGTCGCCGACGAGGCCGGTTTCGGTGCGGTTGATGCCGACGTCGATGACGGTCGCGCCGGGCTTCACCCAGTCCGGCTTCACGAACGCGGGAATGCCGACCGCGGCGACGACGATATCGGCGCGGCGGACGTGCGCGGCGATGTCGCGCGTGCGGCTGTGCGCGGTGGTGACGGTGCAGCTTTCGCCCAGCAGCAACTGGCCCATGGGCTTCCCGACGATGTTCGAGCGGCCGATCACGATCGCCTCCATCCCCGACAGCGAGGGGTGCAGGTCCTTCAGCAGCATCAGGCAGCCGAGCGGCGTGCAGGGGACCAGCGCGTCGAGCCCGGTGGCGAGGCGGCCGGCGTTGACGGGGTGGAAGCCGTCGACGTCCTTCGCGGGATCGATGCGGGCGATCACCGCGCGCTCGTCGATATGCGGGGGCAGCGGCAACTGGACCAGGATGCCGTCGACCGCATCGTCCGCGTTCAGCCGCTCGACCAGCGCCAGCAGCGCGGCTTCGTCGGTGTCGGCGGGCAGGCGATGCTCGAAGCTTTCCATGCCTGCGGCGACGGTCGCCTTGCCCTTCGACCGGACGTAGACCGCGGAGGCGGCATCCTCCCCCACCAGCACGACCGCCAGGCCGGGCCTTCGCCCCGCGGCGCGGGTGAAGGCGGCGGCGGCATCGCCGACCCGTGCGCGCAGGCCGGCGGCGAACGCCTTTCCATCGATGATCGTGGCAGTCATGGCGCGCGCCATACTAGGCGGCGCGGGGTTGCGCTAGGTCAGGCCGCGCCGCCGGACAGGATGCTGGCGCCGACGTTGTTCAGGATGATGTTCAGGATCGCCATGAGCACGAGCACGACCGCGGGCGCGAAGTCCATGCCCCCGGTGTTGGGCAGGACGCGGCGGATCGGGCGGTAGAGCGGGTCGGTCAGTTTATCGAGCCCGTCGTGGAGCGAGCGGACGAACGGGCTGCCGGTGTTGATGACGTTGAAGACGATCAGCAGCGACAGCACGAACTGGATGACGATCACCCACCACACGACGTTCAGGATCACTTGCAGGATCTGGATGATGGTCAGCGCGAGCAAGGTCGGTCTCCGGTCGGGTGTGCCATTGATATAGGGCACTGCGGGGGCGCGGCAAGCCTTGGTCGTGCTTTACCACTTCCCTTCGCCCTCAGCACGAACGGGGAGGTTCTCACTCCCGCCGGATCAGCGTGCCCGCGCCGCGTTTCGTGAAGATTTCCAGCAGCATGGCATGGGGAACGCGGCCGTCGAGGACGACCGCGGCGTCGACGCCCGCCTCCACCGCGGCGACGCACGTCTCCAGTTTCGGGATCATGCCGCCGGTGATCGTCCCGTCGGCGCGCAACCGCCGGACGTCGTCGGGGGTCAGGTCGGTCAGCAGCTCGCCCGCCTTGTCCAGCACGCCCTTCACATCGGTCAGCAGGAAGAAGCGCGCCGCGCCGATCGCGGCGGCGATCGCGCCCGCCATCGTGTCGGCGTTGATGTTGTAGGTGTGGCCGTCCGCGCCGATGCCGATCGGGGCGATGACGGGGATGATGCCGTCGCCGACCAGCGTGTCGATGATGCGGCGGTCGACCGCGACGGGTTCGCCGACGAAGCCCAGGTCCACCTTCCGCTCGATCCCCTGGTTGGGATCGGGATCGCGGCCGCCGACCTTCTCCGCCTGCACCAGCCGCGCGTCCTTGCCCGACAGCCCCACCGCGCGGCCCCCGGCGCGGCCGATCCAGCTGACGATTTCCTTGTTGATCGATCCGGCCAGGACCATTTCGGCGATCTGCGCGGTTTCGGCGTCGGTGACGCGAAGCCCGTCGACGAAGCGCGATTCGACGCCGAGGCGCGCCAGCATCCGCCCGATCTGCGGCCCGCCGCCGTGGACCACGACGGGATTGATGCCCACCGCCTTCAGCAGCACCACGTCCTCCGCGAAATCGGCCTGCGCCTCCGGATCACCCATCGCGTGGCCGCCGTATTTCACGACGAAGGTCTGCCCGGCGTAGCGTTGCAGGTAGGGCAACGCCTCCACCAGCGTTTCGGCCTTCAGTTCGGGGGAGAGCATGGGGTCGGTCATGGCGCGGGGCATAGCCGCGGCGCGCGCGGACCGCAAAGCCATGCCGCTCGCCGCGGCGCGCGACCGCCCCGTCGACGCGGCGCAGGGCGGGGCGCGGTGACGGAAAGATTTCCTTACGGTTCGATCGGACGCCGGAAAAACGCGCGTCATATCTCCTGCTGCGTCGCAACATGGAGTTCGCCCGTGAATCAATCGAACGAAACCCTGTGGTCCTCGCTGTTCGCCCTGGCCTTCGGCGTGTGCGTGCTGGGGTTCCTGGTCATGATCGACCGGCAGGAGTGGTTCCACATCCGCCCCGTCAGCGGAACCGCGGTCGCGATGGCCGAGGCGGCGAAGGCCGAATGAGGCGGCGGCGGCGGCCGGTCGCCTAGCGATCGAGCCGCCGCCCCAGCCAGACGAAGGCGTAGATCAGCGGCGGTACCAGCACGGCGGACAGCACCACCTTCGCCAGCATCTGTCCCGCCAGCAGCGGGCCGACCGGAAATTCGCCGTAGAAGGCGATCGTCACGAACAGCAGGGTATCGACGATCTGGCTGAGCACGCTGGCGAGCCCGGCGCGCAGCCAGAGCATGCCCGCCCCCTCGCGCCCCTTCAGCCAGGCGAAGATCGTGACGTTCAGCGTCTGCGACACGCCATAGGCGACGATGCCGCCGAGCCAGATGCGCGGCGTGGCGCCCATCATCAGTTCGAACGCGGCCAGCCGCTGCGGCTGCATTTCGGGGGAGGCGGGGACCGCGAGGACGACGAAGGTCAGCAGCATCGACACGATCAGCGGCACGAACCCGATCCGCACCAGCCGGTTCGCGACCGTCCGCCCGTACAGTTCCGCCACCGCGCTGGACGCGACCACCAGCAGCAGGAAGGCGAAGATCCCCGCCTCCACCGCCAGCGGGCGGCCCAGGACGGGGTAGCCGATCTGGTCGATCGGCCACGGCGCGACCTGCTTGTTGCCCAGCACGCCCGCGATGCAGACCATGCCGCCGTAGAAGATGGCGAAGGCGAACAGGGCGGGGGGCGACAGGCGGTGCGACGGGGGCGATTCCATCGCCGGGACGCTACCGGCTTGGGCGTGGGGGTCAATGTCCCGCGTCGTGCTCCCGCGCGGGCGGGAGCCCAGGGGTTCAGGAGCAACGGCCGTCGTTCTGCCTGACCGCGGGTCCCCGCCGGCGCGGGGACGCGACCGTCGCACGACACTTTCCCCCGTCGTCGCAGCGTGTAAGGGTGCGACCGCACGCGGGGGGACCGCCTGCGTCAATTTCGCAAGGGTTCCATGCAGCGTATCCTGATCGGCCTGGCCGGTATCGCGGTCATCCTCCTGCTGGCGTTGCTTCTGTCGACGGACCGGCGCGCGATCCGGCCGCGCGTGGTCGCCAGCGCGTTCGCGTTGCAGGCGCTGATCGCGGTCATCGTGCTGTACTGGACGCCGGGGCGCGCCGCGCTGGCGGGCGCGTCGTCGGGAGTCGCGGCGTTGCTGGGCTATTCGCAGCGGGGCACCGAATTCCTGTTCGGCAACCTCGCCAGCCCCGCGGTCGGGGGCAACAGCTTCGCGATCGCGGCGCTGCCCGTCATCATCTTCTTCGCCAGCCTGGTCTCGATCCTGTATTACCTGGGCGTGATGCAGTTGATCGTGCGCTGGATCGGCGGCGCGATCGAGCAGGTGATCGGCACCAGCAAGGTGGAGTCCCTGTGCGCGGCGGCGAACATCTTCGTCGGGCAGAGCGAATCGCCGCTGGTGATCCGGCCGTACCTGGCCGCGCTGACGCCCGCGCAATTGTTCACCGTCATGACCAGCGGGATGGCGGGCGTCGCGGGGACGATCCTGGCGGCCTATGCGTCGATGGGGGTCAGCATCGAATATCTGCTGGCGGCCAGTTTCATGGCGGCGCCGGGCGGCATCCTGATGGCGAAGATCATCATGCCCGACCGGACGGTGGCGCCCGAGGGCGAGCTGCCGCTGGGCGACCTGCCCGACGGGAACCGGCAGATCGACCTGGCGGAGGCGCGCGTCAGCGGGCGCGGACCCGCCGCGCTGCTGCCGGAGGGCACGCCGGGCGAGCCGCTGCCCGAGGCGACGCACGACGAGGAGAAGCCCGCGAACCTCATCATGGCGGCGGCGCAGGGCGCGCAGACCGGCGTCAAGCTGGCGGTCGCGGTCGGTGCGATGGTGTTGGCGTTCGTGGCGCTGGTCGCGCTGGCCAACGGCCTACTGGGCGGCGTGGGCGGGTGGTTCGGGCATCCCGAGCTGAGTTTCCAGGGATTGCTGGGGCATGTGTTCCAGCCGGTGATGTTCCTGCTGAACATCCCGTGGAACGAGGCGGGGATCGCGGGCGGCCTGTTCGGCGAGAAGATCGTGCTGAACGAGTTCGTGGCCTATATCGACCTGGGCAAGCAGGCCGCGGCGCTGAGCCCGCGGACGGTCGCGATCGTGACGTTCGCGCTGTGCGGTTTCGCCAATTTCAGCTCGATCGCGATCCAGATGGCGGTGACGGGCAGCCTGGCGCCCAACCAGCGGCCGATGATCGCGCGGCTGGGCCTGCGCGCGCTGGCGGCGGGCAGCCTGGCGAACCTGATGAGCGCGGCGCTGGCCGGATTGCTGATCGCGTGACGCACGGATGTACCCGGGGCGGCCCGGCCGTCGCGGCCGATGCGCGGGCGATCCGATGATGCTATACCGGGTGCAGGGGGAGCGCGGATGAACGTGTCTGCCGAGCAGGCCGAACTGATCGCCGACAGCCATGCGCGATTTTCGCGCATGGCGGAGGATTATGCGGCGCTGTTCTATCACCGCCTGTTCGACCGCCACCCGTTCGCGCGGTCGCTGTTCCCCGACGACATGACGCGCCAGGTGATCGTGTTCCGCGCCTCGATCGATGCGCTGGTCGAGGCGATCGACGACCTGCCGTCGCTGCGTCCCACATTGGCCGACCTGGCGCGGCGGCACGTTCAATACGGCGTGAAGCCGCACCATTACCCGCAGGTCGGCACGGTCCTGATCGACACGTTCGACGAGATGTCGCCGGGCGGTTTCCCGGCGGAGACGCGCGCCGCATGGGAGGCGTTGTACGCCGACGTGGCGCGGATCATGCTCGCGGCGGCCTATCCCCCCGCCTGACCCCATGGGGCGGGGACTGCCGGCCGGGTAATTTATTGTTGCCGGCCGGGCGTCGGCGCGCGCGGCGCGTTGCTTCCCGCAAAAAGGGGAGGGCCGTCATCGATATCCTGGGTCGTTTCGCGCTGTCGTGCGCATTGGTCGCCGCCACGCCCGCGTCGGGGCAGACGAACCACGGGCGGCAGGTCTGGGGCAGCATCCAGCTGGTCGCGCCGCTGAACGACGACTGGTTCGTGTCGGTCGACATCCTGCCGCGGATATCCAGCGCCAATGCGGTCACCGCGCCGATCACGATCATCCCGCCCGTCATCTCCTATCGCGCCAACGAGTCGCTCGTGGTGTCGGCGGGCTATCTGTACGCGTGGATCGACGGGGAGCGGTTGCCGCGCGGATTCAACGAGGACCGCTTCTTCCAGCAATTCGCCTATCGCCTCGGCGCGTTGGGGAAACTGGGCATCCGCGGGCAGACGCGGATCGAGCAGCGGCGGCGGTCGCTGGGGCAGGACTGGAACCTGCGCGTGGCGCAAAGCCTGATCCTGGCGCGCCCGCTGACGTCGCGCGACAACGGGCCGGTCGGGGTGGTGTCGACCGAATTGTACTGGAACCTGAACCGCACCGACTGGGGCGCGCGACGGGGATATGACGACCTGTGGACCTTCGCGGGGGTGCGCGTGCCCGCGGGGGAGGCGGCGGTGTTCGAGCTGGGCTATCTCAACCAGCGGCTGGCGCGGACGCCCGCGGGGATGAGGAACATGAACCACGCACTGGTGCTGGGCGTGTCGATCGGCCTGCGCCCCAAGGTCCGCGCGCCCCGCGTCGCGCCGACGATCGGACCGGGGGTGGGGCCGCGCAACCCCACGGGCGAGCCGGAGCGGTAGCGGCACGCGCCGCGACGCCTTATGTGGCAGGCATGACCAGCATCACCGTCGCCGCGCTCCAATTGTCCTTTTCGGCCGATATCGACGCCAATATCGCCAAGGTTTCCGACGCGGTGCGCGAGGCGCACGGGCGCGGCGCGCGGGTGATCCTGCCGCCCGAATTGTTCGAGGGCGAATATTTCTGCCGCGTGGAGGAAGAGGCGCTGTTCGCCAATGCCGCGCCGGTGCGCGAGCATAAGGCGGTGCTGGCGATGCAGGCGCTGGCGGAGGCGTTGCAGGTGTGGATCCCGACCAGCTTCTTCGAGCTGGACGGGCCGCATCACTATAATTCGCTGGCGATGATCGGCCCGGACGGCGAGGTGCGCGGCGTGTATCGCAAGAGCCATATCCCCGACGGGCCGGGATATGAGGAGAAATTCTATTTCCGCCCCGGGAACACCGGCTTCAAGGTGTGGGACGGGCCGGACCGGACGACATTGGGCGTCGGCGTCTGCTGGGACCAATGGTATCCCGAAACCGCGCGCGCGATGATGCTGATGGGGGCGCAGGTGCTGTTGTACCCCACCGCGATCGGCAGCGAGCCGCACGATACGTCGCTGGACACCGCGCGATTGTGGCGGCGCGCGATGGTGGGTCATGCGGTGTCGAACGTGGTGCCGATCGTCGCCGCTAATCGCGTAGGCGTGGAGCATGGACAGACGTTCTACGGCACCAGCTTCATCTGCGACGAGCGCGGGGACGTGGTGCAGGAGCTGGGGCGCGAGGATGAGGGGGTGATCGTGGCGACGTTCGACCTGGACGTCGTGCGGCGGCATCGCGCGGCGTTCGGGTTCTTCCGCGACCGGCGGCCGGAATTGTACGGGCGGCTGGTCGAGGATGTTTGATATCCTCCCCGGCACGGGAGGGGGACCATCCGAAGGATGGTGGAGGGGCTTTGGCAGCGCTCCGCAAGCCCCTCCACCACGCCGCTGCGCGCCGAGCGCGGGGCCGAGCCGTCCCCCGGACGGCTCTCGAACGCGCGGGGCGCGTTCGACCCCGCACTCCCCCTCCCCGTTCCGGGGAGGATCTTTCTAGCGGCGTTCTGCGTCGCTCGCCGCGCGCACGGTGGCGTAGGGGGAGCCGGCGTTCCACCCCGGCCATCGCGTCGATCCGGCGATCTCGCGGCCCAGCGCCAGCGCGACGCTGCCTTCCTGCGCCGCGCCGGTCAGGTCCCAGCGCGGGTCGTATTCGTCGCATGGCTGGTGGTAGCAGCGCGCATTGTAGCGCGCGCGCCAGGCCTCGCCCGCCGCGCGGCCGCCGGTGACGAGGTCGCGACCGGCGCGGAAATAGACGCCGGGGACGCCCTTTTCCGCGAAGGGCAGGTGATCGGAACGGAAGTACCAGCCGGCCTCGCTGTTCTCCTCCGGCACGACCGCCAGTCCTTGCGCGGCGGCGACGCGGGTCAGCTCGGCCTCCAGCGGGGTGCGGCCGGGGCCGATCAGTTCGAGCGTGCGGGTACGCGGGAAGACGACATGGGGATCGAGGTTGAACTGCGCCGCCGTGGTGGCGAGCGGCAGGAGCGGGTGCGCGGCGTACCAATAGGCGCCGAGCAGGCCCTTCTCCTCCGCGGTCCACAGGCCGAACACGACCGAGCGGCGCGGGCGCGGGCCGGTGGCGAAGGCGCGCGCGACCTCCAGCAGCGTGGCGGTGCCGGTGGCATTGTCGACCGCGCCGTTGCGGATGCGGTCGGCGGGCGGGTCCCACGCGTTGTCGCCATAGGCGTCCCAATGCGCGCCGTAGAGGATGCTGCCCGCCGCGGGATCGGTGCCGGGCAGGACCGCGACGACATTGTGGCTGACGACGCGGTCCTGCACCGTTTCGACATGGCCGGCGAAGGTGGCGCCTGCCAGCGGCCTTGCGCGCCAGGCGGGCGCGCGGGCGGCGACCTTTTCGCGGTCGAGGTCGATTCCCGAATCCGTCAGCAGCCGGCGCCCGATATCCTCGCGCAGCGAGCCGCGGATACCGAATGCGGGCGGATCAGTGCCGTCGTCGAGGCGGTAGGCGGGGGCGGGGTCGCTGCTCGCGCGCTGGAGCCAGGGGTAGCTCGCCGCGAAATCCTCGTGCAGCGTCAGGAAGGCCGCGGCACCGCGCTTCCATGCCTCCGCCGCCTTGCCCCGCGCGGCCTGCGCCAGCGCGCGCCCGCCGAAGCCGAGGTCGTGGCCCGCTTCGCTGTCCGGGTCGCCGGCGAGCGCGAGGACGACCTTCCCCTTCACGTCGACGCCGGCATAGGGATCGTAGCCGAGTTTCGGATCGGTCATGCCGTAGCCGACGAACACGATGCCGGTGGGCGCGAGATCGGTCGTGCCGACGATGCCCGACGTGGCGGCGATCTCCTTCCCCGGCGTCAGCACCGCCTTGTTGAGCGAGAAGCGCGCCGCGGTGCGGGTCAGGCGGACCATCGGCACCGCCTGCCGCTGCGGCGTCAGGCCCAGGTCGCGGAAGCGTTTCTCGAGTAAGGCGAGCGTCGGGGCCTCGCCCGCCTGCGCGGGGCCGCGGCCCTTGTATTCGTCGCTCGCGAGCACCGCGATATCGGCCTTGATCCGCGCGGGCGACAGGAGCGGGGGCGCGGGATCGGCGGCGGCGAGGAGGAGCGCGGCCAGCGGCGGCAGGACGGCGAGACGGATCATGACAGGTCCTTCAGTTCGAGCGCGCGGGCGAACACCGCCTCGAACATCTCCGGCGTCAGCCGCCCGGTGTTCTGGTTGTAGCGGCTGCAATGATAGCTATCGAGCAGGAGGCGGCCGTCGGGCATGCGATGTTCGGCGAGGTGGCCGAACTTCGCCTTGGGCAGGCGGCCGCCCAGCGTCTTCACCGCGGACTGGTGCGCGATCTGGCCCAGTGCCACGAACACGCGGGCGTTGGGGAGCGCGGCGGCCTGCCCCTCCAGGAACGGGCGGCAGGTGCGGATTTCCTCCGGCGTGGGCTTGTTCTGTGGCGGCAGGCATTTGACCGCATTGATGACGATCGCGCCGGTCAGCGCCAGATCGTCCTCCGGCGTCGCCCGGTAGGTGCCGGTCGCCAGCCCGAACTTCGCCAGCGTGTCGAACAGCAGGACCCCGGCGTGGTCGCCGGTGAAGGGGCGGCCGGTGCGGTTCGCGCCATGCTTTCCGGGCGCGAGGCCGATGATGGCGAGCCACGCGTCGCGGTCGCCGAAGGCGTTCACGGGGGCGTTCCACCAGTCGGGGTATTCGGCGCGCAGTTCCTCGCGGAAGGCGACGAGGCGGGGGCAGCGCGGGCAATCGCGCGGCGGCTCGGTTTCGGGGATGGGGGAGGGTGCGAAGCGCATCGCCATGCGATAGGCGCGTCGGCATGCGAACCTCAACCTATGTCGTCGCCGTCGGATCGAATCGTCGCGGACGGCACGGCGGCCCACGGGCGGAGGTCGCCGCCGCGCTCGACCGGCTGGGCGGCCTCGCATCGCGGATCGTGGCGTCGGCGCCGATAGGACCGTCGACGCGGACCTTCGCCAATGCGGTGGCGTTGGTACGCACGGATCGGGAGCCCGAGGCGATGCTGGCGTGGTTGAAGGATATCGAGCGCGATTTCGGGCGGCGCCGCGGGCGGCGCTGGGGCGAGCGCGTGATCGACCTGGACATCGTGCTATGGTCCGGGGGCATGTGGGCGTCGCCGGGGCTGGTCGTGCCGCATGTCGCCTTTCGCACGCGCGCCTTCGTGCTGGCGCTGCTGGCCGAGCTGGCGCCGTCGTGGCGCGATCCCGTCACCGGGCGACGCGTCCGGCACTTGCTTGCGCAAGAGACACGCCGTAGGCGCTTGCCCCTGCATGTGGGTCCGTAGCTCAGTTGGTAGAGCAAGCGACTTTTAATCGAGAGGTCCCGGGTTCGAGCCCCGGCGGACCCACCATGCCTGCCGCCGCCGGGCCGTCGCGACCGCCGCGAATCCTGCTGGCCGCGGCGGGCGTCAGCGGTGTCGTCGGCCTGCTGCTGTTCCTGTCCATCGCGACCGATATCGCACCGCGCGGATGGGACCGGGCGATCATGCTGTGGCTTCGCGCGGCGGGCGGGCCGGGCCTGCGCGCCGCGATGATCGACGTGACCGCGCTGGGCGACGGCGTGATCCTGACCGGCGTGGTGATCGCGGCGGCGGGGTTCCTGCTGGTGCAGCGGCAGTGGCGGACCGCGGCGTTGCTGGTGCTGGCGACGGCGAGCGGGGGGCTGCTGGCGGGGCAGGCGAAACTGTGGATCGCGCGGCCGCGACCGGAGCTGGTGGATCATCTGGTGCCGGTGACGGGGCTGAGCTTCCCCAGCGGCCATGCCACGAACGGCGCGATCGTGTACCTGACGCTGGCCAGCCTCGTGACGCAGGTGGAGCGCGGGCGCGGCGTGCGGCGCTACACGCTGGCGGTGGCGATCCTGCTGGTGGGAGCGATCGGGATCAGCCGGGTGTATCTGGGCGTCCACTGGCCGTCCGACGTGGCGGCGGGATGGTGCGCGGGGACGTGGTGGGCGCTGGCGTGGTGGTGGATCGCGCGGCGGGTGAAGGCCGGCCGCGGAAGTTTACAAAGTTGACGCCACGTGCGGAGGGGAAATCCTTCCCGTCGATGCGCCGGTCCGGCGCGGGAGTGGCGAGGGCGCGCGACGATGGGAAAGAGCGTGGGAGACCATAGCGCAGCGGGGATATGTAGGACAGCGGCCGCTCGTAGCCGAAAGAGGATTGTTCGCGCGAAGACGCGATGACGCGAAGAGAAGGAAGAAGGTCTGGTTCGCGCGGAGGCGCGGAGACGCGGAGGTGTCGCGTTCGCGGGGAGGTTTCGGCTGCTTCGGCAGCCTTTTGATTCGGCAGCCTCGCTGTCGAGGGTCTCGCTGGCGCGAGACGAGTGGCCGCACAATCTTCCTTTCCTCTCCGCGTCTCTGCGCCTCCGCACGAAACCCCTTCTTCCTCTTCGCGGCTTTGCGGCTTCGCGTGAACTGATGGCTATTCCGCCTGTGGCGCTCCCCCTCCACCAGCCTGCTGCGCCGTGCCGGGGAGGATATTATTGGTTCAGCAGGCGCTCGGCCGCCTTCAGGTGGGGGGCGTCGACCATCCTGCCGTCCATTTGCAGCGCGCCCGCACCGGGATTGGCGGCGAACAATGCCACCACCGCGCGGGCATGGGCCAGTTCGGCTTCGCTGGGGGAGAAGGCGGCGTTGATGGTCGGGATCTGTGCGGGGTGGATCGCCATCATGCCGGTGAAGCCGTCGCGGCGACCGCGCGCGGCATAGGCGGCGAGGCCATCGGTGTCGCGGAAGTCGGGATAGACGGTCTCGATCGCGGGCACGCCCGCGGCATGCGCCCCGAACAATGTCAGCGCGCGGACGACCTTGTACGGATCGGTGTAGCCGCCGTCCTCCTCGCGCGACGTGCTGGCGCCGATCGCGGCGGGGAGGTCCTCCGCACCCCAGGTCAGCGCGGCGAGATGGTCGCCGCGATAGTCGCCGAGGGTGAAGACCGCGCGCGCGGTCTCGCTGGCGACGGGCAGGACGCGATAGGCGCCGGGGAGCAAGGCGCGAAGGCGTTCGACCGACGCGTTCCCCTCGGCCTTGGGCAGCATCACGCCGTCGAGCGCGGCGCCGGTCAGCGCGGCGACGTCGGCGGCCAGTTCGTCGCCGTCGAGCGGATTGACGCGGACGAACAGGGCGGGGCCGTCGTGGCGCGCGTCGAGGAAGGCGCGGACCGCGGCGCGCGCATCGGGCTTGCGCGACGGCGCGACCGAATCCTCCAGGTCGAGGATCAGCGCGTCGGCGCCGAGGCCGAGCGCCTTTTCCATCCGTTCCGGCCGGTCGCCCGGCACGAACAGCAGCGAGCGCAGCCGCGTCATCGTCCCGTCTCCCCCAGCGTGCGTTCCCATGCCAGCGCGTCGCCGACGATGCGGTCGAGGTCGGCGTGGCGCGGCGTCCAGTCCAGCGTGGCGAGGATGGCGCGATTGTCCGCGATCAGTTCCGCCGGGTCGCCCGCGCGGCGCGGCTCCATCCGGCGATCGAGCGGACGGTTGGTGATGCGGTCGACCGCGTCGAGCACCTCCATGACCGAAAAGCCGCGGCCGTAGCCGCAGTTGAGCGTCACGCTCTCGCCCGGATGCGCGACCAGCCAGTCGAGCGCGGCGACATGCGCGGCGGCGAGATCGGCGACATGGATATAGTCGCGCACGCCGGTGCCGTCGCGCGTCGGGAAGTCGGTGCCGTAGACGCCGACGTGCGCGCGCTTGCCCAGCGCCGCCTCCACCGCGATCTTGATGAGGTGGGTCGCGCCGACGGTCGACTGGCCGCTGCGCCCCTGCGGGTCCGCTCCCGCGACGTTGAAATAGCGCAGCGCGGCGTAGTTCAGCGGATGCGCGGCGGCGACGTCCTTCAGCATCGCCTCGCTCATCAATTTCGACATGCCGTACGGATTGATCGGGACGGTGGGGTCGCCCTCCGCCACGGGCACCTTGTCGGGGCTGCCGTAGGTGGCGGCGGTGCTGGAGAAGATCAGGTGCGCGACCCCGGCGGCGACCGCGCTTTCGATCAGGGTGCGCGTCGCGGCGGTGTTGTTGCGATAATATTTCAGCGGATCGGCGACCGATTCGGGGACGACGACGGAGCCCGCGAAATGCATGATCGCGGCGACGCCATGGTCGCGCAGGACGTCGGCCATGCGCGGGTCCTCCACCGCCATCTCGACGAACGTCGCGCGCGGATCGACCGCGCGCGCGAAGCCGGTGACGAGATTGTCGACCACCACCACGTCGTGTCCGGCGTCCAGCAGCGCCAGCACCGCATGGCTGCCGATATAGCCGGCGCCGCCGGTCACCATCACCCTACCGTCGAACGCCATGCCCATTCCTTTGCCGCGGCTTCCTTTGCGGGGGCGGTAGCGGCTTCCTACATGGGTCGCAAAGGAGTTTGCTCATGACGGAATATGCGACGCTGGCAGGCGGATGCTTCTGGTGCACCGAGGCGGTGTTCAAGGACGTGATCGGCGTGGAGAGCGTGGAGAGCGGCTATATCGGCGGCCATATCGCCAATCCCACGTACAAGCAGGTGTGCGGCGGCGACACCGGCCATGCGGAGGCGATTCGCGTCGGCTTCGATCCCGAACAGGTGAGCTACGGCGACCTGCTCGACATCTTCTTCGCCACGCACGATCCGACGCAGCTGAACCGGCAGGGCAACGACGTCGGCACGCAATATCGCTCCGCCATCTTCCCGACGACGGTGATGCAGGAGGAGCAGGCGAACCAGGCGATCGCGCGCGCGCAGGCGGACCAGTCCGCGCCGATCGTGACGACGATCGAAACCGCGGACGAATGGTATCCGGCGGAGGATTACCACCAGGAATATTGGGACGGGGAGGGGCAGCGCAATCCGTACTGCCTGGCGATCATTCCGCCCAAGTTGCAGAAATTGCGGAAGAGTTTCCAGGGGCGGGTGAAGTCGGCGGCGGTGATGTGATGTGACGTCGTCATTGCGAGCGCAGCGAAGCAATCCAGGGCCGGATGCGTCGCCCTGGATTGCCGCGCTGCGCTCGCAATGACGATCATCCCCGCATCGCCTTCTTCAGCCGGGCGTGCGCCGCGGCCTTGATCTGGCAGACGCGCGCGGCGCCGACGTTCAGGACCTGGCCGATCTCCTCCAGGTTCAGTTCCTCCACATGGTACAGCTGGATCACCATCTGCTCGCGTTCGGGCAGGCTGGCGATCGCGGCGATCAGGCGGTCGCGGGTCTGCGCGTCGGATAGCTGGGCGAAGGCGTCGGGGGTCGAATCGGCGAACCACGGCTGGTCGTCGGCGTACACCTCGTCGATCGATTCGTATTTCACCGCCTGCGCGGTCTCATATTCCTGCCGCAGCTTTTCGACCGACACGCCCAGCTGCGCGGCCAGTTCGGCGTCCGTCGGCGCGCGGCCGAGGACGTTCGCCAGCGACGCCTGCACGCGGGCATAGTCGCGGCGGCGGCGGATCGCGCCGCGCGTCATCGCGGCATGGCGCCTGAGTTCGTCGATCATCGCGCCGCGGCACCGGGTGACGAGATATTGCTTCAGCGTCACCTGCCCGCGATCCTCGAACGCGGCGACTCCCTCGACCAGCGCGACGAGGCCGACCTGGATCAGGTCCTCCACCTCGATCGCGGTCGAAACCGAGCCGTGGACGTGCCACGCGAGACGGCGGACGAGCGGCAGGTGTTCCTGCACCAGCGCGTTCTCGTCGCGCGCCTTCATGCGCGGGGTGTAGGTCAGCGCGCCGGTCATGCCGCGAGCGCCGTGGGCTGGTGCGTCGCGCCGCCGATCACGGCGACGACCTCGACGGCCTTGTCCTCGGGGACTTCGAAGAAGCTCATGACGGGGGTATCCGGCAGGATGGAACGGACGAGTTTGCGGATCGCGACGCGGATCGCGGGCTGGACGACCAGCGCGAAGGGCTTGGCCTCCGCGATCAGCGGCTGCGCGGCGGATTGCAGCGCGTCGACGATGCGACGGCCGAGTTCGGGTTCGATGACGTGGCGCGAGGGATCGGCGCGCATCGCCTGACCCAGCAATTGCTCCAGACCGCCCTCCAGCGTCATGACGCGCAGCGGTTCGCGCACGCCCGCCAGCTTCTGGATGATGAGCGGGCCGAGGTCGGGGCGGATCAGCTCGACGATCTCGTGCGCCTCGTGGCTGCGCTGGCCTGCGGTGGCGATGGCGGCGGCGATGCGGCGGAATTCCTTCAGCGCGATCCCTTCGGCCAGTAGCGACTTCAGCACCGTCGTCAGCGTCGTGACCGACAGCGGTTGCGGACACAGGGCGGCGACGAGTTGCGGGTTGCGTTCCTTCAGGCCGTCGAGCAGCGCTTGCACCTCGTCCGCGCCGAGCAGGTCGGCGGAATTGGCGCCGAGCGCGTGGTTCAGGTGCGTGGCGATGACGGTGCCCGAATCGACGACCAGATAGCCCTGGCCGGTCGCGGCGTCGGCGTCGCCGGGGGCGATCCACGTCGCGTCGAGCCCGAATGTGGGATCCTTCGCGGTCTTGCCCTGCAACATGCCGTAGCCCTGCCCGGTATCGAGCGCGAGCATCTCGTCGGGCGACACCTGATCCTCGCCCACGCACACGCCGCCCAGCATCAGGCGATAGGTGTAGGGGGCGAGGTTGATGTCGTCGCGCACGCGCACCTGCGGCACGACGAAGCCCAGTTCCTTCGACAATTGCCGCCGCACGCCGGTGATCCGCGCCATCAGCGGCGCGCCGCGACGCTCGTCGACCAGCGGCACGAGGCCGTATCCGATGTCGAGGTTGACCATCATCCCCTCGGTCACGTCGTCCCAGTCGATCGTCGACGGGTCCGCGGCCTCGTCCGCGACGGGGGCGGCCTCCGCGATGACGGGGCGGGCGGCGATCTGCTTCAGCTTCCACGCGGCGAAGCCCGCGCCCGCCGCGATCGGCAGGATGACGAAATGCGGCATGCCGGGCATGAGCCCCAGCAGCGCGAGGATGACCGCGACCGGCGTCCACGTCCGTGCCGAGCCGAACTGCGCACCGATCTGGCCCGCCAGGTCCTTCTCGCTGGACACGCGGGTGACGATCGAGGCGGCGGCGATGGAGAGCAGCAGCGCGGGAACCTGCGCCACCAGCGCGTCGCCGATCGCGAGCATCGTATAGGCCTGCGCCGCCGCGCCGATCGTCAGCCCGTGGCTGACCGGGCCGAGGATCAGGCCGCCGACGACGTTGGCCGCCAGGATCAGCAGGCCCGCGATCGCATCGCCCTTCACGAACTTGGACGAACCGTCCATTGAGCCGTAGAAATCGGCCTCGGTCGACACCTCGATCCGGCGCGCCTTCGCCTGTTCGGGCGTGATGAGGCCGGCGTTGAGGTCGGCGTCGATCGCCATCTGCTTTCCGGGCAGCGCGTCGAGGGTGAAGCGCGCGGACACCTCGCTGACGCGGCCCGCGCCCTTGGTCACCACGATCAGGTTGATGATGACGATGATCGCGAAGACGAAGATGCCGACGACATAGTCGCCGCCGATCACGAACGTGCCGAACGCCTCGATCACATGGCCCGCCGCGGCCTCGCCCTCATGCCCGTGGACCAGCACGACGCGGGTGGAGGCGACGTTGAGGCCGAGACGGAACAGCGTGGCGAACAGCAGCACGCTGGGGAAGGCGGAGAAGTCGAGCGGCTTCTGCGCGTTCAGCGCCACCATCAGCACCGCGAGGCTTATCATGATGTTCAGGACGAAGAAGATGTCCAGCATGGCCGCCGGGATCGGCACGACCATCAGCAGGACGAGCAGCATGATCGCGGCGGGCAGCGCCGAGCGACGGAGGGAGGCGAGCATCTTCATCGCGTCAGCGTCCCATGCCGGCGAGCATCATGTACGCCAGCCGCGCGGTCGCGGGCGTGGGGCGTAGCAGGCTGCCGGCCTTTTCGTTGGTGGTGGTGAGCGCCGTACGCGCCCAGCCGAGCGCGTCGGCGGCGCTCTGCCCGTCGCCGGTGACGACGGTGGCGTCGTCCGCCCCCGACATGCCCAGCGACAATGTCTGCGCGGCGAAGGACACGCGGTTGGCGGCCGCGGTCTCGCCCGCGCCGCTGCCGCCCAGCTTGTTGCCGAAGCGTTCGTACACCTGCGCCAGCGACCGCGCGCTGCCGTCGCGTTCGAAGAAGACGTTGCGGTTGGCGCGCGCGGCGGCGGGGAAGAGCGACGCCGCGCTGCGATCGGGATTGCCCTGCATCGCGCCCAGGAACTGGCGCGCGCCGCCCAGGCCCAGGAAATGCGCCATGTACAGATCGGTGCCCGTCGCCTCGCGGCCCAGCGCCCCTTCCAATGCCTGCTTGTTGTCGCCCGCATGTTCGGCGGCCATGAGCGATGCGACTTCGGGATTGTTGCGCAGCGCGAGGATCGCGGCGCGATTGCCGTTGGCGACGGTCAGGCGGCCACTGGCGTTGCGCCCGATGCTGTCCGCGGCCCAGCCGAGGCCGTGTTCGGCGCCGTGCTTCTTCACGACGGACAGCCAGCTGGATTCGATGAACTGGTACAGCCCGGTGGCGGACGAGGTGCCCGCGCGCGCCTGCGCGTTCAGGCCGCTTTCCAGCTTCGCCTGTCCCAGCAGATAATCGAAATCGATGCCGGTGCGCTGCGCCGCGGTCTGGATCGCGGACGTGACGCGCTGCGTGGCGGCGGTGATCGCGGTGACGGTCATGCGCCCATATCAGCAAGGGGCGTGCCAAGTTTTGTCGTAGCCCCCTCCCCTACGGGGAGGGGGTTGGGGGAGGGGCCGATGTCTCACCGAGGGGAACCGCTCTGCGAGGCACCTTTTC
>NZ_LMQP01000001.1:657712-658432 GCF_001425405.1 Sphingomonas sp. Leaf412
GGAGGGGAGAGGGAGAATTCTACGCGTACGCCACGCTGCCGCGGCCGTAGGCGTTGCCGCCCTCGCCGGTCAGGACTTGCAGGCGGCGGCGGACATTTGCCGCCATCAGGTTGACGTAGATGCGGCAGGTGTCGTTCAGCCGGTCGGCCTCCTGCGCCAGTCCGCGGACCTCGTCGTCCACCGGGCCGTCGCCGAACGACCGCAACGTGTCGATCGCGGTCAGCTTCGTCCCCGTCGCGCGTTCCAGCGCGGCGACGTCGTTCGCCTTCAGCGCGTCGATCTCCGCATGGAGCGCGTCGATGACGTGGACCAGGGCATCACGACGGGTCATTCTGCATCCACTCGTACTTGGCCGCAATCAGGCGGTCCGCGACGGTCGCGGGCGACAGCGGGAACATGCCCCGCGTGACCGCATCCCTGATGAGCCGCACCCGGTCCGCCTCCACCGGCGCGCCGGACGCCATCTGGCGTGCCAGCGTCGGCGTCGGCGCCGGTGCCGGCGTCGCGGTGGCGGCGGGCAGCGCGGCACGCGGCGTGCGCGCCACCATGCCGACCCGAAGGTCGTTCGCCGTTACAGTCGTTGATCGTATCGAATCTACCATGCCCGCACCTATCGAGGTTCGCGTACATCGGCACAAACGACCGCCTGCGCGGCGGCTTTAGAACTTTTTTGCGGATTCTGTTCGGTGGGGGATGCGACGCGCTGCCCTCACCCTTCCC
>NZ_LMQP01000001.1:658531-669217 GCF_001425405.1 Sphingomonas sp. Leaf412
ATGGGAGAGGGAGGGAGGCGCGAAGGGGTCCCATGAAAGTGTTACTTTCATGGGTGCCCCGATGCGCCGGAAGGGTGAGGGCAGCGGCAATCGTCAATATCCCGGCAGCGTCGCGCGGCCGGTGTCGATCGCGACCGCCTGGACCGGCTTCGTCGCGCCCTGCACCTGCACCGGCAGGCGCGCGCCGGGGGCGGCGTCGCCCATGGCGATGCCTTCGCGGGTGATCGAGAAGCCGTCGGAGCCCGCCTCGATCGTCACCGGATCGCCGCGGCGGATGACGGGGGCGGCGGGTTTCGGCGGCGCGACATAGGCCGCGGGCGCCACGGCGGCAGCGCGCGGCGCGGCGACGACGGGGACGAACAGGCGCCAGGACGGGCCGGTACAGGTCACGACCACCGCATCCTTCGCCTCCGTCCGCCACGACATCGCGACCATCGGGCAGGCGGCGAGGCGCAGCCGCGGGTCGAGCGCGGCGCGCGCGCCGCCCTCCGCCCCCATCGGGCGGCCGGTGAAGGCGGTGACCGCGCGGTCGAGCGCGGCGGTATCCTGGAACGCCGCCGCGGCGGCGAGTGCGAGGAGGATCATGGCTTCTTCTCTCCTTCGCCCGCGAAGGCGAGCGTGACGACGACGCGGCGGCCCGCGGGGATCGGCGCGGTGGCGATCGCGGCGCGCGCGACCGGGACCCCCGCCGCCGCCAGCGCGGCCAGGACGGCGCGGGCACGGTCGGCGGCGAGCAGCGTGGCGCTGCGCGTGGCGCGGTCGGTGTCCGCGGCGCTGCCGTCGACGGCGCCCGTCACGGTCAGCGCCACGCGCGGGTCGCGCGTGGCCGCGGTGGCCCAGGCGACCAGCGGCGCGGGCAGTCCGGGCAGGTCGGCGGCGCCGGGTGCGAAGCCCGCGACCAGATGGGCGTCGACCGCGATCGGGGCAGGGGCGGGCGCGGCGCCGAACCCCTCCGCGATCCCGCGCGCCAGGTCCTTCGACGGGATGACGGTATTGGCCTGCATGAGGACGAAGAAGCCGACCAGCAGCAAGGCGAGGTCCGCCAGCGTCATCAGCCACACCGGGCGTTCGGGCGCGGGAGAGAAGGGGTCGGTCATGCCGCCAGGGTCGTGCGGACGGGCAGGCGCGGTTCCTCGCGCATCGCCAGCGCGGCGACGGGCAGCGCGAGCCGGGCGCGGCCGTCCGCCTCCGCCCGCGCGGCGTTGCGCAGGCGCGTGGCGATCGGCAGCGCGACGAGGTTGGCGACGAGCGCGCCGTACAGGGTGGCGAGCAGCGCGACCGCCATCGCGGCGCCGATCGCCTTCGCATCGGTCATGCGCGTGAACATCGCGACCAGGCCGATCAGCGTGCCGATCATCCCCATCGCGGGCGCGGCCTCCGCCACGCCGGCCCAGCAGTCGGCGGCGGCGCGGTGGCGCGCGATACGGTCCTGCCGGCGCTGTTCCAGGTCGCGCGATACGTCCGCGGCGGCACGGCCGTCGACGATGGCGGTGATCGCGGCGGCGAGATCGCGATCCGCGATCACGCTGCGGTCGAGCGCCACGACGCCCAGTTTCCCCGCGATCCGGGCCTGGGCGGCGAGTTGCAGCAGCAGCGGTTCCGCCGCGAAGCGCGGACGCCCCAACGTGCGGAGCGCCGCCAGCGCGCGGACGAGGTCGCGCGCCGGCGTGCGCAGCACGGTCGCCGCGACCGTGCCCCCAAGCACGATGGCGAGCGCCGCGGGATCGATGAAGGTGCCGGGCGTCATGCGGGGGGACTGTGCATGGGGCGTGCCAGTTTCTTCCGCTTTCTCCCTCTCTCCGGTGGGGAGAGGGCTTGCTTGTTCTGCCCGGCAACGCTTGCCGGCAGGCGGCAACCATTTGCCGTCCGCGTTGCCGCCACCGCTGCCCCACCGGCAATCGCGCAACTGGCACGCCGCTTGCTGATATCCCGATGCACAATGTCGTGCGCGAAACACGGGGACCACGTCATGGCCGAGGGATTGTTCGGGGTACATGCCACCGCGCTCCAGATCCGGGCGCAGCGCATGGGGGTGCTGGCGTCGAACATCGCCAACGCCTCCACGCCGGGGTTCAAGGCGCGCGACGTGGATTTCCGGAGCGCGCTGGCCGCGTCGGAAGGCGGCGGCGATGCGGATGCGGCGATGAAATACCGCATCCCCACGCAGCCCAGCATGGACGGCAACACGGTCGAACTGTCGACCGAGCAGACCGCCTTCGCCGAGAACACGATCCAGTATCAGACGACATTGTCGTTCCTGAACGGTCGCATCAGCCAGCTCACGCGCGCGTTGAAGGGAGAATAACGCATGACCGGACAGCCCCTGTCGATCTTCCAGGTCGCGGGCCGCGCCATGTCGGCGCAGCTGACGCGGATGAACACGACCGCGTCGAACCTGGCCAACGTGGGCGGTACCGCCAGTACCGCGGAGGCGGCGTACAAGACGCTGAAACCGATCTTCCGCACCAGTTTCGACGCCGCCAGCGGCCTGTCGACCGTGGACGTGCAGCAGATCGTGACCGCGGGGGAGGCCCCGACCAAGCGCTACGATCCCGCCAACCCGCTGGCGGACAAGGACGGCAACGTCTTCGACGCCGCGGTCGACGAGACCCGCGAGCTGGTCGACATGATGGAGACCGCGCGCACGTATCAGAACAACGTCGAGGTGATGCAGACCGCCAAGTCGCTCGTCATCGACACCCTCAAGCTGGGACGCTGAGCATGGCAACCTCCTTCGACACCACGTTGTCCAAACTGGGCATCAGCCGGACGACCAGCGGCGTGACCGCCACGACGAAGAAGTCGGCGGAGACGCTGGACCAGTCGTCGTTCCTGAAGCTGATGACCGCGCAGATGAAGAACCAGGACCCGTTCGCGCCGGTCGACAATACGCAGATGGTCGCCCAGATGGCGCAATTCTCCTCGCTGGCGGGGATCAGCGAGATGTCGACCACGCTGAAGGCGATCCAGGACAAACTGGGCGCGGGCACGACCGCCGATGCGGTCAGCTACGTCGGGCGCACCGTCCTGACCGCGGGCAACACCGCTTATGGCCGCACCGGCGGCGGGATCGCGGGCGCGGTGGAACTGGCCGGGGACGCCAGCAAGGTGCTGGTCACGATCTCGGACGCGAACGGTCAGACCTTGAAATCGCTGTCGCTGGGTGCGCAGCCGCAGGGGACCGCCAGCTACGACTGGGACGGCACCACCGACGACGGCGCCGACGCGGGCAGCGGCCCGTTCACCGTCACCGTCACCGCGCAGAAGAACGGCATGACCGTGCCGTCCACGAACCTGGCCTGGGCCCCGGTGCAGTCGGTGTCGACCGCCACGGGCACGACCATGCTGACCGTCGCGGGGCTTGGCACGATTCCTGCTGCCAACGTCCGTCAGATCGGTTGATCCGTCTTTTCAGGAGCTAGAGACCCATGTCCTTCTATACCTCGCTCTCGGGCCTCCAGGCCGCGCAGACCGACATGTCCACGATCAGCCACAACCTGGCGAACGTGTCGACCAACGGCTTCAAGAAATCGCGCACCGAATTCGCCGACGTGATGGCGACCTCGGTCCAGCTGTCGCCGACGGCGCAGATCGGATCCGGCGTGGTCGTGCGCGGCAACCTGCAACAGTTCGGGCAGGGGCCGATGGAACAGTCCGCCAACGGCCTGTCGCTCGCGGTGTCGGGCGACGGCTTCTTCGCGGTGAAGCCCAACGTCGACATCAATGCGGTCAACTATACCCGCAACGGCGGCTTCACCGTTAACGACGACCATTATGTCGTCGATTCGAACGGCAGCCATTTGCAGGTCTATCCGGTCGACGGGTCGGGCGCGGTCGTGGCCGCGGGGCTGGACAGCGCGATCTCGCTGAAGCTGCCCGAATACAGCGGGGTCGCGACGCCGACGACGCAGGTGAAATACACCGCCAACCTGTCGTCCAACGCGCCGCTGCCCGGGGTGACGACGTTCGACCGCTTCGACCCGAAATCGTACAACCAGTCGACGTCGTCGACCGTCTACGACACCAGCGGCAATGCGCTGACCATGACCAGCTACTTCGTCCGCGCGACGAATGGCGGCGCCACAGGCAACAGCGACTGGAAGGTGTATTCCTTCGTCGGCGACCAGCAGCTGACCGCGTCGAACGGGACGGTCGACCACCAGACACTGACGTTCGATTCGACCGGCGATCTCTCGTCGGGCAGCACCATCACCTTCGACGAGTTCACGCCGTCGGGCGCAACCATTCCGCAGACGATCGCGCTCGACTTCGGCAACCAGACGACGCAGGTCGCCGCGCCGTTCAACGTCACCGGCAAGGGGCAGAACGGCACCTCGGTCGGCCTGCTGGCCGGCGTGACCGTCGACAAGGACGGGATGGTGAAGGCCACTTTCTCCAACAGCGACGTGCAGAACCTGGGCAAGGTGGTGCTCGTCAACTTCTCCAATCCGGCGGGCTTGCGCCAGATGGGCAACAGCTACTGGACCGCGACCGGCATCTCGGGCGAGGCGCAGGCGGGGGCCGCGGGCGGTGCGGGCTTCGGCACGATCATGTCGGGCATGGTCGAACGGTCGAACGTCGACATCACCGAGGAACTGGTCGGCCTGATCGCGGCGCAGCGCAACTTCCAGGCGAATGCCAAGGCGCTGGATACCGCCAGCCAGATTTCGCAGACCATCTTCAACATCCGCTCGTAAGCGGCGCGCGCGGGAGAGCCTGAGTGGACAAGCTGGTCTATACCGCGGCGACGGGCCTGCGCGCGCACATGGCGTCGCAGGCCGCGATCGCCAACAACATGGCGAACGCCAGCACCACCGGCTTCCGCGCCGACCGCGTCGTGTTCGATCGCATCATGCTGTCCGACGGCACGACTGCGATCAGCGCACGCCAGCCGACCAGCGAGGAGGTGCGCGACGCGGACCGCTCGCCGGGCGCGATGCAGCAGACCGGCCGCGCGCTGGACGTCGCGGTCGAGGGTCGCGACGCCTGGCTTGCGGTGCAGGCGGGCGACGGCAGCGAGGCGTATACGCGGCGCGGCGACCTGTCGGTCAGCGAATCCGGGACCTTGCAGACCGGCGACGGCTTCCTCGTCATGGGACAGTCCGGCCCGATCACGCTGCCGCCGTACAGCAGCCTGACGATCGCGGCGGACGGTTCGATCTCGATCGTCCCGCAGGGCGATACCAGCGGCACGCCGCAGATCATCGACAAGCTGAAGCTCGTTTCGGGCAAGGGCTCCGACACGGTCAAGGGCCTCGACAACCTGATGCGGGTGCGCGGCGGCGGGGTGTTGCCCGACGACCTGGACGCGAAGGTCGCGTCGGGGGCGCTGGAGGGCAGCAACGTCAACATGACGCAGGCACTGGTCGACATGATCGAGAACCAGCGCAGCTACGAGGTGCAGGCGAACCTGTTGAAGGAAGCGCGCACGATGGACGAATCGAGCGCGTCGCTGATGCGCCTGCCGACCTGACGTCGCGCCGAATAACTGGCACGTTACTTGCTGCAATCGACCCCGACACGATACCGAGGGATTAGGCCATGACCACCGCCGCCATGCATATCGCGCGTACCGGGCTCGACGCCCAGGACACGCGGATGCGCGTGATCTCGAACAATCTGGCCAACGTGAACACCACGGGGTTCAAGCGCGATCGCGCGGCGTTCGAGACCCTGTCGTACCAAGTGGTGACCGCAGCGGGCGCGAACTCCACGTCGGAAACCAAATATGCCACCGGGCTGAACCTGGGCACCGGCGTGCGCGTGCAGGGCACCGCGCGGATCGACACGCAGGGATCGATGAACCAGACCGGCGGCGCATTGGACCTGGCGCTGGACGGCGACGGATATTTCCAGGTGCAGATGCCGGGCGGCCAGCTGGGCTACACCCGCGCAGGCAATTTCTCGCGCAGTCCCGAGGGCTTGCTGACGACCAGCGAGGGGTATCAGGTGATGCCCGGCATTTCGGTGCCGGAGGGTGCGACGCAGATCACGATCGGTGGCGACGGCACCGTGTCCGCCACGATCGGGGGGCAGACGTCGCAATTGGGGCAGATCCAGGTCGCGAGCTTCCCGAACGCCGCGGGGCTGCAATCCGCGGGCGACAATTACCTGACCGAAACCGCCAGCAGCGGCGCCGCGAACCTGGGCGTCGCGGGGCAGGACGGGCGCGGGCAGGTGCGGCAGGGGATGCTGGAGGCCAGCAACGTCAACGTCGTCGAGGAGCTGGTCGACATGATCGAAACCCAGCGCGCGTACGAGGTCAACAGCAAGATGATCTCCGCCACCGACGACATGCTCAAATACGTGAACCAGAACCTGTGACGCGCGCCCGTATCCTGCTGGCGTGCGCCACGGCCTGCGTCGTGGTCGCGCCCGCGAGCGCGTGGCCGTTCGGCAAGAAGGCGAAGGAGGATTTCACCGCCGCCCGTCCGCCGGTCGCCCCCGTCGTGGTGCCGGTCGCGGACGGCGCGATCTTCCACGTCGCGGACGGTTATGCCGCGCTGCACGAAGGGTGGCGCGCGCGCCGGGTCGGCGACCCGCTGACCATCGTGCTGGTCGAGCGGACCGCCGCGAGCAAGTCGGCGGGATCGAAGCTGGATTCCAACGGAAGCTTCGGGATCACGCCCCCCGCGGTCGGCCCGCTCAACCTGTTCGATCCCGCCGCTGCGAGCGCCAGCGGCCGGCGCGGCTTCACCGGCACCGGATCCGCCGACCAGGCGAATTCGCTGTCGGGCGAGGTGTCGGTGACGGTGAAGGAGGTGTTCCCGAACGGCACGATGCTGGTGCAGGGGCAGAAGCGCGTCACGCTGAACCGCGGCGACGAGTTCGTGCAGATCAAGGGCATCGTGCGCACCGCCGACGTCGACCGCGACAATCGCGTCGCGTCCACGCGCGTGGCGGACGCGCAGATCGCCTACACCGGCAAGGGCGACGTCGCCCGCGCCAGCCGGCAGGGCTGGCTGTCCCGTTTCTTCCAGGTCGTGAGCCCGTTCTGATGACTGATCGTCTGACCGTCCGTATGCGCGAAATCGGCTGGGCGCTCGCCGCGCTCGCCACCCTGCTGTTCTTCGTCCAGCCGGCCTATGCCGACCGGATCAAGGACCTGGGCGGGTTCCAGGGGGTGCGGTCGAACCAGCTGACGGGGTACGGCGTCGTTGTCGGCCTGCCGGGCACGGGCGACGATAACCTCGAATATACCGTTCAGTCGGTGAAGGCGGTGGCGTCGCGCTTCGGCCTGCAACTGCCGCCGCAGGCCAATCCGGGGCTGAAGAACGCCGCGGTCGTGCTCATCACCGCCGAACTCCCCGCCTTCGCCAAGCCGGGGCAGCGGATCGACATCACCGTCGCCAGCATGGGCAAGGCCAAGTCGCTGCGCGGCGGCAGCCTGGTCCTCGCGCCGCTGCTGGGCGCGGACGGGCAGGTCTATGCGATGGCGCAGGGCAACCTGGCTGTCGGCGGACTGGGCGCGGAGGGTGCGGACGGGTCGAAGATCGTCGTCAACGTGCCGTCCACCGGCCGCATTCCCGAAGGGGCGACGGTGGAGCGGACGGTCGCGACGGGTTTCGCCGACACGCCGTTCCTGACGTACAACCTGCAACGCGCCGATTTCACCACCGCGCAGAACGTCGCCGCCGCGATCAACAAGCGGCTGGGCTTCGGCACCGCACAGGCGGTCGACGCGGTGTCGGTCGCGGTCCGCGCGCCCGCGGGCGCCGACGTGCGATCCACGTTGATGAGCCAGATCGAGAACCTCGCCGTCGACAGCGCAGAGCCGTCCGCGAAGGTCATCGTCAACGCGCGCACCGGCACCGTCGTCATCAATTCCGCGGTCCGCGTCGGCGCCGCCGCGGTGACGCACGGGAAGCTGACGGTCCGCATCGACGAGAACCAGCGCATCAGCCAGCCCGCGCCGTTCAGCGACGGCAAGACCGCGGTCGAGCAACGCTCCAACGTCAATATCGAGGAAGAGAAGAAGCCGATGTTCCTGCTCGCCCCCGGCCCGAAACTGGCCGACGTGGTCAAGGCGGTGAACGCGATCGGCGCAAGCCCGGCCGACCTGGTCGCGATCCTGGAGGCGCTGAAGGAAGCCGGCGCGCTCAAGGCCGAATTGGTGATCCTGTGACCGCCGCCCCGTCCATCGGCCAGATCGGCGGCCAGACCGGCATCGCATCGGGCCTCGACCGTACGCAGTCGAAGGAAAGCCTGAAGAAGGCGGGCGAGCAGTTCGAATCGGTCTTCACCGCGATGATGCTGAAATCGATGCGGCAGGCGAAATTGTCGGACCCGTTGTTCGACAGCAAGGCGATCGACACGTTCCGCGACATGTCGGACCAGAAGATCGTGCAGGAGATGGCGACGCACACCCCGCTGGGCATCGGCAAGGCGATGACCGATTTCCTGGGCCGGTCGCAACCCGATCTTAACCCGGCGGGCGCTACGCCGGAAGGATGAGCGACCTTCTGTCCATCGGCGCCTCGGGCGCGCGCGCCGCGCAGGTGTCGCTGACGACGGTGTCCGAGAACATCGCCAACAGCGGAGTCGCGGGCTATTCGCGGCGCGTCGCGGCGAACCAGGAAGTGGCGACCACGGGCATCCGCGGCCGCAACGGCTATGGCGTGCGCGTCACCACGATCGATCGCGCGACCGACATCTTCAAGACCCAGGCGGTCCGCACCGCGGGCACCGACCTGGCGCGCACCACCACCGCCGCCACGTGGCTGACCGGGGTCCAGAGTGCGCTGGGCGCTGCCGACGTGAAGACGCGCGTCACCGACGTCTTCAACCAGGCGACGAAACTGGCCGCCGATCCCGGCTCCACCACGCAACGCACCGCGATGCTGGAAATCGCGACCGCCGCGGCGGCCGCATTTTCCGCCACGGGCGATGCGCTGGCGCAGGTCACCGCCGATCTCGACACCGCCGCCGATGCCGCCACCGCGAAGCTGACGTCGCTTTCGCAGGGACTGGCGAAGGTCAATGCGGGGCTGGGCCGCGCGGTGCCGGGCAGCGCGGGCGCCGCCGGACTGCTGGACGAGCGCGACCGGTTGCTGGAGGAGATGAGCGGCATCGCCGACGTCTCGACCGCGTTCGACCGGTTCGGCCGCGTCACCGCGCGCGTCGGCGGCGCGGGCGGCCCCGCACTGGTCGAGGGCGAGAAGGCGGGCGAGGTGGGCTATGCCCGCAATGCGCAGGGTGCGGTCTCCTTCGTCGTGACGCGCGAGTTCGTGCCGTCCGTGTTCGTGCCCACCGGCGGATCGCTGGCGGGCATCGCCGACGCGGCCGCGAAGGTGGCGGATGCGCGCGACGCGCTGGACGACGTCGCGCGCGACTTCGCCGACGGCATGAACGCGGCGCAAGCCGGCGGATACGATACCGCGGGCGTCGCGGGCACCGACATGTTCGCCTATGACGCGGACGAGCCGTCGCAGATGACGATGGTACTGACGACCCCCGCGGGGATCGCCGCCGCCGGCCTGACCGGCGGCCCGCGCGACGGCAGCAACCTGCCCGCGTTCCAGGCGACGCGGACCGCGGGCGGCTACGAATCGAAGCTGACCGCGCTCGTTTCCTCCAACGCCGCCGCGATCGAGAGCCGTGCGACCGTCGCGGCGGCGCAGGGCGCGATCCTGGACGGTGCGGTCGCCGCGCGCGATTCGGCGACGGGCGTGAACCTGGACAACGAGGCGGTCGACCTGCTGCGCTTCCAGCAGGCGTTCCAGGCGTCCAGCCGCGTGATCCAGGCGGCGCGCGACATCTTCCAGTCGATCCTGGAGGTCCGCTGATGACCTTTTCCGTTTCCACGCGCAGCTATTACGACCGCTCGACCAGCGCGATGTCGGGGCTGACGCAGCAGGCCGAGCGGCTCCAGACGCAGGTATCGACCGGCAAGAAGCTGCTGGTCGCGTCCGACGATTCGGTCGGGTACCAGCGATTGCAGGTGCTCAAGCGCGCGGGCGCGGACGAGGCCGCCTACGGCGCCAACATCAAGATCGCACAGGCCACGCTGACGCAGGCGGACACGCAGCTGAGCGAGATCGCGACGCAGATCCAGCAGGCGACCGAGCGCGCGCTGCGCGCCGCCACGGGCACGATGAGCGCGAACGACCGCAAGTCGCTGGCGACCGAGCTGAAGACGATGCTGGAGACGATCGTCGCGGCGACGAACGTGAAGGACGCGCGCGGCCTGCCGCTGTTCGGCGGCACCGACGGGACCGCGGCGGCGACGCTGGAAACCGACGGCACGCTGACCTTCGCCACGGGCAGGCAGAGCGCGATCCCGATCGGCGACGACCAGCAGGTGGAGCCCAGCGTCAATGCGGGCGAGGTGCTGAAGATCGACGGCGGGCGCGACGTCGCCGCGGTGCTGAACGCGATGATCGCCGCGATGGAAACGGGCGCGGCACCCGCCGACGCCGACCGCAGCGACCTGGCCGCGATCGCGGAACAGGTGATCGGCGCGCAGACCAGCGTCGGCGCGCGCGGTGCGCGGGTGGAGTTGCAGGCGGGGTTCTACGCGCAGGCGAAGATCGAGCGCGAGGAGGTCCGGTCGGGGATCGAGGATACCGACACGCAGGAGGCGATCATCGCGCTCCAGAAGACGATGACGATCCTCCAGGCGACGCAGGCGAGCTTCGGCCAGCTGTCGAAGCTGTCGCTGTTCGATTACATCCGCTGATCGGCGGG
>NZ_LMQP01000001.1:669299-686799 GCF_001425405.1 Sphingomonas sp. Leaf412
GCGCCACCTGCGCTTGGGCTTCGACTTCGCTCAGCCCGAACGGGGTTGGGGCGGAGGGTGGGGTGAGGGTGGCGCAATGTCGCATCCGACGCGCCCGGCAAACACCCGGCAATCGCCCGCCAAGCCGGCAAATGTGTGCCGCAGTAACCGTTTCTGCACCCCTCCCGGGTTAACCACGGCCCACACAATAACGGGATTCGCCCATGTTTCCGGCCATCGGCCTCGTCGTCCTTCTCGCCATGGTGTTCGGCGGATTCGCCATCACCGGCGGCGCGCTCGGCCCCGTCATGCATGCGATCCCGCACGAGATGCTCATCATCGGCGGCGCCGCGGCGGGCGCGCTCATCATCGGCAATTCGGGCAAGGAACTGAAGGCCATGGGCGGCGGCCTGGGCAAGGTCTTCAAGGGGCCGAAGTACAAGAAGCAGGATTATCTGGACGTCATCTTCCTCGTCAGCAAGCTGATGAAGATGCTGCGCATGGAAGGGCCGATCGCGCTGGAGCCGCATGTCGAGGATCCCAAGTCCTCCGCCGTGTTCGCCGAATATCCCCGCCTGCTGGCCGACCATACGCTGGTGAACCTGATCGCCGACACGCTGCGGCTGGTCGTCGTGTCGTCGGGCACGCTGGACGTCCATGCGGTCGAGGAGGTCATGGACCATTCGATCAAGAACCATCACCACGAAGTGCTGGGGCCGCAGCATACCCTGACCAGCCTGGCCGATTCGCTGCCCGCGCTGGGCATCGTCGCCGCGGTGCTGGGCATCGTCAAGACGATGGGGTCGATCGACAAGCCGCCGAGCGTACTGGGCGGGATGATCGGGTCCGCGCTGGTCGGCACGTTCATGGGCGTGTTGCTGGCGTACGGGATCGTCAATCCGCTGGCCAACCGGTTGCAGCAGGTGATCGATGCCGACGGCGCGATCTACGACGTGGTGAAGCAGATCATCATCGCCTCGCTCCACGGCCATCCGCAGCCGCTGGTGATCGAGGCGGCACGCGCGGGCATCGCGCACAAGAACCAGCCCGGCTTCGCCGAGGTGTTCGACGGCCTGCGGGGCAAGTAGGTGGCGAAGGCTGCACCCCATGGCAAGAACGAGCCGCCGAAGGTCATCGTGGTCAAGAAGATCACGGTGGTCGCAGGCGGGCACCACGGCGGCGCGTGGAAGGTCGCCTATGCCGATTTCGTGACCGCGATGATGGCGTTCTTCCTGCTGCTATGGCTGCTGGGCGCGACGAACGAGAAGCAGCGCAAGGGCATCGCGGACTATTTCGCGCCGACCCTGCTGGACAACCGGTCGCTGGGCATCGGCGGCAACGGCCCGGCGGGCGGCGAATCGGTGCTGTCCGAGAACAAGCTGGGCCCCAAGGCGGGCCAGGCGAACAAGCAGGCGATCATGATAAAGGCCGGGTCCGCCGGCGGCCCGATGCAGGGGTTCGGCGACAAGGGATCGCTGCGGTCCAGCCGCGCGGTGCAGGACGAGGACCGGAAGAACTTCGCGAAGCTCAAGGCCGAAGTGATGCGCAAGATCGCCGCGACCAAGGCGCTGGCGAAGCTGGGCAAGCACGTCCGCTTCACGATGACGCCCGACGGGATGCGGATCGACCTGATCGACGATGCGGATTATTCGATGTTCGCGCTGGGCACGACCGCGCTGGAAAGCGACGCGTCGAAGCTGGTCGGCATGGTGGCGGCGGGGATCCGCGAAACCGCGAACCCGATCATGATCCGCGGCCATACCGACAGCGTGCCCTTCGGCGACCCGCGCGCGATGAACAACTGGATGCTGGCGTCGGGCCGGGCCGAGGCGACGCGCCGCCGGCTGGCGCTGGGTGGTATCCCGGAAGCGCGCTTCAACCGCATCGAAGGCGTCGCGGATCGCGAGCCGATGATCGCGAAGGACCCGATGGACCCGCGCAACCGGCGCGTGGCGGTGACCCTGCTGTATCGGCCGGGGACGTTCGGGCAATAGGCTTGAACGTCGGGGTTTTTGCATCTACATAAACGAACGTGGACGTCATATTCGACCCGGTGAAGGATGCGGCGAACCGTGCCAAACATGGTTTGTCGCTTGCAGACTTCACGGGGTTCGATGCGGCCCCCGTCATCGTTCCGGACGACCGGCACGATTACGGCGAAGCGCGTCCGTGCGTTCGGTCGCGTCGACGGGCAGGGGCGGTGTCTGGTGTTCACGGTGCGTGGCGGAGCGTTGCGTGCGATAAGCCTCCGGCATGCTCGCGAGAAGGAGATGCGTCGTTATGGCCTCTAAGCAACTGCCGCCGGTCGTGTTCGATGACGACAATCCCGAGTGGACGGAAGAGGATTTCGCGCGCGCGCGTCCGGCGCACGAGGTGCTGCCGCCCGAAGTCGTTGCCGCACTGACGCGCAAGACCGGCCGCCCCGCCGGTTCCGACAAGGAACAGGTGTCGCTGCGGCTCGACCGCGACGTCATTGCGCGGTTCAAGGCGGGGGGGCCGGGGTGGCAGACGCGGATGAATGCCGCGCTGCGCGCCGCCGCGGGGGTGTAGGCGCTATTTCGCGCCGGGTTCCCCGCCCCGCTCCTCGTCGCCGTACACCGCCACTTGGCGCCGCCCGGTCGAGGTGGCGATGCCGCGGTACATGCCCGAGGTGTTGAAGCTCCACGCCACATCCCCCGTCGGCCCGGTCACGATCACGCCGCCGCTGCCGCCCAGCGTCTTCACCTCCGCCATGACGGTGTCCGCCGCCTGTTGCAGCGTGTCGCCCTTGAAGCGAACGCGCGCGCAGATTTCGTGCGCGACGCCCGCGCGGATGAAGAATTCGCCCGATCCGGTCGCCGACACGGCGCAGGCGCGATCGTCGGCATAGGTGCCCGCGCCGATCAGCGGCGCATCGCCGACGCGACCCCAGCGCTTGCCCGTCACGCCGCCGGTGGAGGTCGCGGCGGCGACATGGCCGTCCGCATCGCGCGCGACCGCGCCGACGGTGCCGTATTTCATGTCGACGTCGAACCAGCCGACCTTCCTGGCCTTCAGTTCCTCCAGCTGGCGCCGGCGTTCGGGCGTGGCGAACCACGACGGGTCGACCTGCTCCAGCCCCTGTTCGCGGCTGAACGTGTCGGCGCCGTCCGCGATCAGGAACACGTGCGGGCTGTCGTCCTTCACCGCGCGTGCCAGGCTGACCGGATGGCGGGTGCGCGTCACGCCGGCGACCGCACCTGCGGACCGGTCGCGCCCGTCCATGATCGCGGCGTCGAGTTCGTTCTTCCCCTCATAGGTGAAGACCGCGCCGCGGCCCGCGTTGAAATGGGGATCGTCCTCCAGCACCTTCACCGCGGCCTCGACCGCGTCCACCGCGGCGCCGCCCTTCGCCAGCACCGCCTCTCCCGCGGCGAGCGCCTGCGCCAGCGCGGCGCGCGCGCCCGCGTCCTGTTCCTTCGTCACGCGGTCGCGATCGAGGACGCCCGCGCCGCCGTGGATCACGAGCGACCATTGCGGGGCGGTATCGGCGGCGGCGGTCATCAGCAGGGCTCCGAGGATCAGGGACATGAATGCCTCACACGATGGCGGGACGGGGGTCGACGTGCGTGCGCCGGGAGGCGTGGCGGCGCAAGCCGATCAGGGGGCGCAGCCACAGGATCGATCGCCCGCCGAAATAGAAGGCGAGGCAACCCGCGACCGTCGCCGCCACCAGCACGATGAAGTCGAGCCATATCGGCAGGCCCGCGGGCAGCAGCAGCCAGGCGACGACGACAATCACGGTCTGATGCACGATGTAGAAGGGGAACACCGCCTCGGTCAGCATCGGGCGCCAGCGGTGGTCGCGGTTCCAGTGGCGGTCGGCGAATCCGATCAGCGCGGCGACCGCGGTCCATCCTTCCACCGCGCGCGCGATCGAGAATATCTGGCCGAAGGGTCGGGGCATCGTGCCGCCGGGCCAGCGGATCTCGATCCCCGCGACCACGGCATAGGACGCGATCGCGATCACCGCGCTGGCGGGCCACCAGCGGCGCAGGTCGGCCAGGGTGTGCGGCGCGGCGGCCATCGCGAAGCCGAACAGGAACGCGGGGAAATAGCTGAAATGCGCGACCCAGTCGTCGGTCAGCATGTGCGTCTCGCGCGCGCCGGGGAACAGCCAGAAGCTGACGAGCACCATCCACGCCAGCGGCACGACCAGCAGGGCGGGGCCGCGCGCGACGGCGTCGAACCCGCGCTGTATCGCGCGACGGGCTCCGGCCGGGGTCGCCCCGACCATGACCGCCAGCGCGAGGGAATAGACCCACAGATAGCCGACGAACCACAGATGGTTCCACGTCGGCAGCACCAGCGGCCCGAGCGTGCCGAAACGGAAATAGTCGTGTAGCCAGAAATGCGCGAAGCCGAAGGTGTAGCCGTATTTGGTGGTCAGTTCGACCCATGCCTGCGGCGGCACGATCACCGCCACCCCGAACGCAAGCGGTACCAGAAGGCGCAGCGAGCGTTGCCGCGCGAATTTCGCCGCGCCCGCATTGCGTTTCAGCAAGGCGCGGCTGGCATAGCCCGACACGACGAACAACAGGCTGAGCCGCCACGGGTTAGACGCCATCATCGGCACCGTCGCCCACCACGCGCCGGGCAGTTTCGCATGGAAATCCCACGGCACGAACACCATGCCGACATGGTACAGGATCAGGATCGCGAACGCCCCGATGCGGAGCCAGTCGAGGCCGTAGTGACGTTGCACGCCGCGCCGCCTAGCAGCTTCGCGGCGGGGAGGCTAATTCCGTGCCGGGACGCGGGTTTCGCGACCGCGGCGGTGCCGCCTTTTCCCTGTCACGCCGCTGGGGTATAGGGGCGGCATGTCCATTCGTCCCTGGCGCGATATCCAGCGCCGCGAGAGCCGCCAGATCATGGTCGGCAACGTCCCCGTCGGCGGGGGTGCGCCCGTCACCGTGCAGACGATGACCAATACGCCCACCAGCGACCCCGGCGCCACGATCGACCAGATCCGGCGGTGCGAGGAGGCGGGGGTGGACATCATCCGCGTGTCCTGTCCCGACGTCGAATCGACCGCCGCGCTGGGCCGGATCGTGCGCGCCGCCAACGTGCCGATCGTCGCGGACATCCATTTCCACTACAAGCGCGCGCTGGAGGCGGCGGATGCGGGTGCGGCGTGCCTGCGCATCAACCCGGGCAACATCGGTTCGGCCGCGCGCGTGAAGGAAGTGGTCGACGCGGCGAAATCGAACGGCTGCGCGATCCGCATCGGCGTCAACGGCGGGTCGCTGGAACGCCACCTGCTGGAGAAATACGGGGAGCCGTGTCCGGACGCCTTGGTCGAGAGCGCATTGGACCACATCAAGCTGTTGCAGGACCACGACTTCCACGAATTCAAGGTCGCGGTGAAGGCGTCGGACCTGTTCCTGGCGGTGGCGGCGTACCAGCAGCTGGCGGAGCAGGTCGATTGCCCGCTTCACCTGGGCATCACCGAGGCGGGCGGCTTCGTCGGCGGTACCGTCAAGAGCGCGATCGGGATGGGCAGCCTGCTGTGGTACGGGATCGGCGACACGATCCGCGTGTCGCTGTCGGCCGAGCCCGAGGAGGAAGTGCGCGTCGGGTTCGAGATCCTGAAGGCGCTGGGCATCCGCAACCGCGGCGTCCGCGTCGTCAGCTGCCCGTCGTGCGCGCGGCAGGGGTTCGACGTGATCCGGACGGTCCAGGCGCTGGAGGAACGGCTCCAGCATATCCGCACGCCGATGAGCCTGTCGGTGCTGGGCTGCGTCGTCAACGGGCCGGGCGAGGCGCGGGAGACCGATATCGGGATCACCGGCGGCGGCAACGGCAAGCACATGGTCTATCTGTCGGGCGTGACCGATCACCATGTGCAGGACGCCGGAATGATCGACCATATCGTGAAGCTGGTCGAGGCGAAGGCGGCGGAGATCGAGGCGGCGGACCGGACCGCGCAAGCGGCGCAGGTACTGGCGGCGGAATAGGTCCTATGATACTGTTTTGGTATCGGAGGTGAATCATGACCTATCATGCCAAGGTAATCGCAGGCGGGAAGATCGTGATTCCTGCGGACCTGCGGCGCGAACTTGGCCTGAAGGACGGTGATTCGGTGTCGCTCGATAGCGGGTCCGGCGGGATCGTTCTGCGACGCGACGATCCCGATGCCGCGCTTGCGCGCCTGCGCGATGGAATGAAGGGATATACCGTCGACCAGTTCCTGCGCGAGCGGCGTGCGGACTGGGGAGAATGAGGCAGGTCGTCGATGCGTCGGTCGTCCTCGCCTTTCTGCTCAACGAACCCGGCGGCGATATCCTCGTTCGTGACGAAGGCCCCTTCCTGCTATCGACCGTCACCCTCGCGGAGATACTGACGAAGGTGATCGAGCGCGAGTTGAGCGCCGACGACGTCACGCTCGTGCTGCGCCGCCTGCCGATCCAGTATATCGATCACGACCGCGACGATGCGCGGCGCGCGGCCGATCTTCGGCCGCTGACCATCGCGCTCGGCCGATCGCTGGGCGATCGCATCTGTCTGGCGCTGGCGCAGCGGTTCGACATTCCCGTGCTCACTGCGGATCATGCGTGGGCGCAACTGGACATCGGCATCGACGTCCGCCTGATCCGATGACGGCGCGGCCGCTCTCGCCCGCAATCGCCTTCGCGGTGGCGGCGGGGGGAATCGGGCTGTTCTCGATCATGGACGCGTTCATGAAGTCGCTGACGCTGGCGCTGGGCGTCTACAATGCGCTGGCGTGGCGGACCGCGTTGTCGGCGATGCTGGGCGGGGTGGCGTGGAAGGCGAGCGGGGGCGGGTGGCCGTCGCGGCGGGCGGCGCGGCTGCACCTGCTGCGCGGCGCCATTACCGCGGTGATGGCGTTGCTGTTCTTCTGGGGCCTGGCGCGCGTGCCGATGGCGCAGGCGATCGCGCTGTCGTACATCGCGCCGCTGCTGGCGCTGCTGCTCGGTGCCGTGGCGCTGGGGGAGCGGGTCGGGGCGCGGACCGTGGGCGCGTCCGTCGCGGCATTGGGCGGGGTCGCCATCATCATGGCGGGGCACCGCAGCGCGGCGCTGGGGCCGGAGGCGTTCCTGGGTGCGGTCGCGATCCTCGTCTCCGCCGTGCTGTATGCCGTGAACCTGGTCGTCGCGCGGGTGCAGAGCCAGGCGGCGCGGCCGGGCGAGATCGCGTTCTTCCAGTCCGCGATCGTCGCGGGTCTGTTGCTTCTTGCCGCGCCGTGGCTGCTGGTCGTGCCGCCAACGGGCGAATATTGGAAGATCGCGTGCGGGGCGGCGCTGGCGACCGCGTCGCTGTTCCTGCTGGCCTGGGCCTATGCGCATGGCGAGACGGGGTATCTGGCGACGACGGAATATACGTCGTTCGTCTATGCCGCGGTGCTTGGGTGGCTGGCGTTCGGGGAGCGGGTGGCGACGACGACCCTGCTGGGCGCGGCGGTAATCGTGGCGGCGTGCCTGTATGCGGCGCGGCGGCGACCGGCGAAGGTATTGGAGGTGGCGGCATGATCGTTCGGGATGCGACGCCGGCGGATGTGGCGACGATCCTGCGGTTCGTGCGCGAACTGGCGGCGTACGAGCGGGAGCCGGACGCGGTCGTCGCGACGGAGGCGATGCTGCACGCCGCGCTGTTCGGCACGTCGCCCGCGGCGGAGGCGGTGATCGCGGAGGACGGCGTGCCCGTGGGGTTCGCGTTGTTCTTCCACAACTTCTCGACGTGGGAGGGAAGGCGCGGGCTGTACCTGGAGGATCTGTACGTCACGCCCGACGCGCGCGGGCGCGGGGCGGGGAAGGCGTTGCTGGCGCATCTGGCGGGGATCGCGGTCGATCGCGGGTGCGCGCGGTTCGAATGGTCGGTGCTGGACTGGAACGCGCCCGCGATCGGTTTCTATCGCGCGATCGGCGCGGTGGGGATGGAGGAGTGGACGATCCAGCGGTTGAGCGGCGATGCGTTGCGGCGGCTGGCGGTGAAAGCGTGATGGCGTGGGTGCTGCTGATCGCGGGCGGGTTGTTCGAGGTGGGGTTCACCACCTGCCTGCGTTATGCCGACGGGTTCCGGAACCTGCCGTGGACGCTGGGCTTCCTGGTTTCGGTCACGCTGTCGATGGTGCTGCTGGAGATGGCGGCGCGGACGATCCCGATGGGGACCGCCTATGCGGTGTGGACCGGGATCGGCGCGTTGGGAACCGTGGTGATCGGGATGCTGTGGTTCGGCGAGGCGGCGACGCCGGTGCGGCTGTTGCTGATCGCAGGGGCGGTGGCGTGTATCGCGGGGCTGAAGCTGACGGGCGCGCCGGCGTGACGCTGGGCACGGGGCGATCGACCGGGTTGTGGAGGCGATGGCGCCGGCAGGGACGGTGACGCACCGCGGATGATGGGCGGGGGTGCGGGACGTAGAGCGCCCGCCCTGGTTCCTCGTCATGTCGGGCGCTACCCGCCGTCACCGCCGCGGCACGACAAATTTCGCCGCTCGTGCTGCATGGTGGACCCCGGGACGAGCCCGGGGTGACGTCGTTCCTTATTCCCGCCCCGTGTCGTCCGCCTCGTGCGGTTCCTCGCCCTTGGCCTTCGCCGCGTCGTAGCGGTCGATCGCTTCCATCACGATGCGGCGCGCCTCGTCGCGGTCGCCCCAGGTGCCGATGCGCACCCACTTCTTCTTCTCCAGGTCCTTGTAGTGGGTGAAGAAGTGCTCGATCTGCTCGAACACGATCTCCGGCATGTCCCCGCGCTCGCCGACGTTGGAGTAATAGGGGAAGGTCGAATCGACCGGCACGCACACCAGCTTCTCGTCCCCGCCGGCCTCGTCCTCCAGGTTCAGCACCGCGATCGGGCGCGCGCGCACGACGCAGCCGGGGATGAAGGGCGAGCGCGCGACGACCAGCGCGTCGAGCGGGTCGCCGTCGGGCGACAGCGTGTGGGGCACGAACCCGTAATTCGCCGGATAGCGCATCGGCGTGTGCAGGATGCGGTCGACGAACAGCGCGCCCGACGCCTTGTCGAACTCGTACTTCACCGGCTCGCCGCCCGTCGGGACCTCGATGATGACGTTCAGGTCGTCGGGCGCGGCGCGCCCCACGGGGATCAGGTCGATGCGCATGGATTCTCCATTGTCTGTCGATCAGGTCGGCCTCAGCGCGGGGCGAGCAGCCTGTCGAGGCCACCTTCCCCGGTGCCGATCTTCTCCAGCCGCGGGTAGCGCAGGCCCCCGTGATAGTCGAGGGCGACGGTGCGGAAGCGATCGCCGTCCTTCACGGTCAGCTGCACCGGTTCCTTCGTCCCCTTCGCCGCCGCGATCGCGGTCTTCAGCCGGTCGGGCGTGAAGGCGTCGCCGTTCACCGCCTGGATCGTGTCGCCGACGGTCATCCCCGCGGCGAAGGCGGGCGAATCCCACGTCACGCCCGATACCTCGCCCGTCGTGCCGACGACGAAGCCGCCCGAGAAGGTCAGGTCCGCGATCTTGCGCGTCGCCTCGTTCGCCTTGAACGACGGCGCGGCCATGTCGGTGTAGACCAGGCGATAGCCGTTGCGCGCGAAGCCGTCGATCGGCGCGCCCTTCGCATGTTCGGTCAGGCGGCGGTCGAGATAGCCCTTCCAGTCGTACGGCTGGATCGCGTTCAGCGTGCCCGCGACGTCGTCCAGCGTGTACGTGACCTCACCCCAGTCGCCGTCGCGGATGCCGAAGAAGGCGCGCGCGAAATCGTCGATCGACTTCGTCCCGCCCGACTTCTCGCGCAGCAGCGAATCGACGTCCATCCAGACCAGCAGCCCTTCGTTGTAATAATCCTCGCTCCGCTGCCAGCTGGTCCAGCCCTTCGGGCGGCGTTGCGAGATGATGGGGTCGTTGGTGGTGTCGAGCAGGTCGCGCCATGCCCGCGCGGGTTGCGAATCGTACAGCGCCATGATCGCGGCATATTGATCGAGCGTATCCTGCTTCGACACGAGGCCCGACCGCGCCTGGAGGACGTAGCCCCAGAATTGCGTCTGACCCTCGTACACCCACAACAGCGAATTGCGCATGGGGGTGCGATAGTCGGGGGTCCACGAATCGGCGCCGCGGCGGAATTTCCCGTCCCAGCTGTGCGCGAATTCGTGCGGCAGCAGGTTGCGGCGGCCGGGGCCGTCGTTCCATTTCGTGAAATAGCCCGGCGTCACGCCGTTCTCGCTCGACCGGTGATGCTCCAGCCCGATGCCGCCCAGCTGGTCGGTGATCGACAGCAGGAAGGTGTAGCGGTCGTAATGCTGCGCGCCGAAGGTCTTCGCCGATTGTTCGACCAGGCGGCGGTGCGCGTCGACCTGCGCGGGCGTGGCGGCGAGTTCGGCGGGATCGTCGGCATAGGCGGCGAGGCGGACGCGCGGGGTCAGGTCCCACACCTTCCCGTACTTGCCCGCGAGGATCGGGGAATCGACCAGCACTTCGTAGTTCGTCGTTTCGTAGGCGTAGGTCGCGCCGGTCACCTTCGCCGCCAGCGCGCCCGATGCGGTCCAGCCGTCGGGGTAGCGGACCGTCATCTGCACCGGGATCTGGCGCGTGAAATGGCCCGCGGGATACAGGCTGACGGAATTGGGCTGCAGCGAGATCATCGTGGGGGTCATGACGATGCGGCCCTGATCCGCCTTCGTCGCGGAAACGAACTGGAACCGCGCCTCGACCGCCTTCGCGCCCGCGGGGACCTGGATGTGGAAGGCGGTGACGTCGACCGGATCGCGGGTCCAGTCGATCCGCTTGCCGCCCGCGGTGATGACGAGGCCCGCCAGCTTGTCGATCTCGCCGCGCGGGCTGTGTGCGCCGGGAAGCCATTTGGGGAACAGCAACGTCATGCGCTCCGCCTTCGCGACCGGGATCGTCTCCACCACGCGCAGGATGCCGCGTTGGGTGTCGGTGGCGTCCACGTCGAGGCGGATCGTGCCGGGATAGCGCACGTCGCGTGGCGCGGGGATGGCGTCGACGAAGGGCACCGGCTGCGGCGCGGAATTGCCGGCGGGGACCTGCGCGCCAACGGGCAGGGGCGCGGACGTGGAGCAGAGGAGCGTGGCGGCGAGGATGCGGCGGATCATGAGGCGTCCCGTTATGGTCGTTATGCCGATCGCTTAGGCGGCGCGGCGGCGATGCGTCCAGTCCCGACGGGTGCCGGGCGCATCCGGGGCGACGTCGGCAAGTCGTTGTTTTTGCTTCGGCCCGAACCGCGAATGTTGCGAATGTTGAGGCGATAGCGCGGTTTCGGCGGCCGGGCGCACGGCGGCCGCCGGTCGGGAAACGCGCCTGTTCCCTGGGGTCGGGGGTTTTGCACACCACATACGGTCGTCCTCGCGGCACGATGGATGCCGGGACGGGTCCGGCAAGACGATCATGCACGGCGCCGGGGATGTAGGACAGCCGCGCCTCAGCCGCCGCCCAGGATGTTGATCGTGAAGGCGAGGATGCCGAGGTTGAAGACGAACGCCGCCACCGACTGCCCCGTCGCGACGCGGCGCATCGCGCGGCTTTCGATCGCCACGTCGCTGGTCTGGAACGTCATGCCCAGCGTCACCGCGAAATACAGGAAGTCGCCATAGTCGGGCGTGTCGGTGCCGGGGAAGGACAGCCCGCCCGTGTCCACGCCGTCGCGCGCCATATAATAGAGGTGGGCGTAATGCAGCGCGTAGACGACGTTGGCGAACGCCCAGGCGAGCGCGAGCGTCGCGAGGACCAGTGCCGTATCGCCGCGCCCGGGGCGTTGCAGTTCCGCCGCGACCGCGACCAGCACCGCGCCGCTGGCGATGACGGCGAAGGCCAGCATCTCCGCCCGGTTGGCGTCGGTGGCCTTGGCGGTGGCGCGCATCTGCGCCGCGCTGTCGCGGCGGAACAGCGACGGCATCGACGCGAGGAAGGCGAGCGTGGCGGCGTCGAAGGCCAGCATCGGGCCGTGGCTCCACCCGTGCCATGCGATCGCGAGCGGCAGCGCGACGACGAAGACCAGCAGGAACAGCAGGAAGCGGGGTGGGGCGAGGCGCGCCATGGGGGGGGTGCTAGCGCGTCGGCCCGCGCTCGCCTAGATAGCCGCCCGAAATGGCCCGTATCCAGACCCCCCAGCGCGTGCGCGGCACGCAGGACATCTTCCGCGAGAACCAGCGTCGCTTCGCGCACGTGCTCGACACGTTCGACCGCGTGCGGCGCCTGTATTGCTTCGAACGCGTCGAAGTGCCCATGTTCGAGGACACGCAGGTGTTCGCGCGCAGCATCGGCGAGACGACCGATGTCGTGTCGAAGGAGATGTACACCTTTCCCGACAAGGGCGGGGATTCGCTGACGCTGCGGCCCGAATTCACCGCGGGGATCGCGCGCGCGTACATCACCGAAGGATGGCAGCAATATGCGCCGCTGAAGCTGGTCACCGGCGGGGCGGTGTTCCGCTACGAACGGCCGCAGAAGGGGCGGTATCGCCAGTTCCACCAGATCGACGCCGAGATACTGGGCGCGCCCGAGCCGGCGGCGGATGTGGAATTGCTGTGCCTGGCGGACCAGTTGCTGCACGAGCTGGGGATCGCGGACGGCGTGACGTTGCAGCTGAACACGCTGGGCGATGCGGAAACGCGCGAGGCGTGGCGCGCGGCACTGGTGGCGCATTTCGCGGCGCATCGGGGGACGTTGAGCGAGGAAAGCCTGGCGCGGCTGGAGAAGAATCCGCTGCGTATCCTCGATTCCAAGGATCCGCGCGATCGGCCGGTCGCGGACAGTGCGCCGGATATCGACGCGTTCCTGACGGTGGAGGCGCGCGCGTTCTTCGACGCGGTGACCGCGGGGCTGGATGCGGCGGGGGTGCGCTGGACACGCAATCCGCGGCTGGTGCGCGGGCTCGACTATTACCGGCATACCGCGTTCGAGTTCGTGACCGACCGGCTGGGCGCGCAGGGGACCGTGCTGGCGGGCGGGCGGTATGACGGGCTGGTCGAGTCGCTGGGCGGGCCGACGACCGCGGGCGTGGGCTGGGCCGCGGGGGTGGAGCGGCTGGCGATGCTGGTGGAGGAGCCGGCGGCGGCGCGGCCGGAGGTCGTGCTGGTGGTCGAGGACGATGCGGCGCTGGCCGAGGCGGTCGCGGCGTTGGCGCGGTTGCGGCGCGGGGGCGTCGCGGCGGAACTGGTGGCGACGGGATCGCCGAAGAAGCGGTACGACAAGGCGTTGAAGCTGGAGCCGGCGGAGACGGTCACTTTTTCTGCGCTGACCGGTGACAATGGAGAGGTGGCAACGCAATCTCGGATTCGGCGTCTTCGTGGCGACATTTCGCGGGTGCAGGAGGTGTTGCGTTGAACTGTCCCCGTTCCCCGGCGAAGGCCGGGGTCCAGTCTCGGCGCGCAGCGCCGATCGCGCTGCCGCGCGTTTCCTTTTTCCGGGCTGGGCCCCGGCCTTCGCCAGGGAACGGGGTGGCGTCGTGACCACCATCTCCCCCGAACGGATCGCGCAGATCGAGGCGCGGCGGGATGAACTTGCGGCTTTGATGTCGACCGGCAGCCTCGACGGCGAGCGCTTCGTCGCGGTGTCGAAGGAATATGCCGAGCTGGAACCCGTCGCGCAGGCGGCGGGCGAGGTGCGGCGGTTGCGGCAGGAGGCGGAGAGCCTCGCCTATATGACGCAGGATGCCGACGCGGAACTGCGCGGCATGGCGGAGGAGGAATTGCGCGAGAACCGCGCGGCGCTGGGCGAGGCGGACCGGCGGCTCGCGCTCGCCTTGCTGCCGCGCGACGCGGCGGACCAGCGGTCGGCGATGCTGGAATTGCGCGCGGGCACGGGCGGGGACGAGGCGGCGCTGTTCGCGGGCGACCTGTTCCGGATGTACCAGCGCTATGCCGAGGGGCAGGGGTGGCGGGTCGAGCTGATCTCCGCCAGCGACAGCGATGCGGGCGGGTTCAAGGAAGTCGTCGCCAGCGTCACCGGCACCGGCGTGTTCGCGAAGCTGAAGTTCGAGAGCGGGGTCCACCGCGTGCAGCGCGTGCCCGCGACCGAGAGCGGCGGGCGTATCCATACGTCGGCGGCGACGGTGGCGGTATTGCCGGAGGCGGAGGAGGTCGACGTCCAGATCGACGAGGCGCGCGACCTGAGGATCGATGTCTATCGGTCGTCGGGGCCGGGCGGGCAGTCGGTCAACACCACCGACAGCGCGGTCCGGATCACGCATCTTCCCACCGGGCTGGTCGTGATCCAGCAGGACGAGAAGTCGCAGCACAAGAACAAGGCCAAGGCGCTGAAGGTCCTGCGCACCCGCCTGTACGAGGCGGAGCGCGAGCGGCTGGCGGCGGAGCGATCGGGCACGCGCAAGGCGATGGTGGGATCGGGCGACCGGTCCGAACGCATCCGCACGTACAATTTCCCGCAGGGGCGCGTGACGGACCACCGCATCAACCTGACGCTGCATCGCCTGCCCGAGATATTGCAGGGCGACATGGACGAGCTGATCGGCGCGCTGATCGCGCAGGACGAGGCGGAGCGGCTGGCGACGCTGGATGGGTAAAGGTGTTGTTCGCGCGAAGACGCGAAGGCGCGAAGGTAGAAGGAAGGTTGTTCGCGCGGAGGCGCGGAGACGCGGAGACGTTGTGGCGGCGGCCTGGTCCCGGCTGCCTCGGCGGCCGGTACATGAGGCTGCCGGGAGAGTGAGGGTCTCGCTGCGCGAGACGAGTGCCGATGGCGTATCGCCTCTGCGCCTCTGCGCCTCTGCGCGAACCCCCTTCTTCCTTCGCGCCTTCGCGTCTTCGCGTGAACCGATGTTCCCGACATGACGGCCCGCGAAGCGCTGAACGAAGCCACCGCCCAATTCGGGTTTTCGGCCACGCCGCGGCTGGATGCGGAATTGCTGCTGGCGCATGCGCTGGGGATCACGCGCGAGCGGTTGTTGCTGACGCTGGGGGACCACGACGTGCCGCCCGCGTTCGATGCGCTGGTCGAGCGGCGCGCGCGGCAGGAGCCGGTGGCGTATCTGACGGGGACGCGCGCGTTCTGGACGATCGACCTGGTGGTGGGGCCGGGCGTATTGGTGCCGCGCGCCGACAGCGAGACGTTGATCGAGGCGGCGGTCGATCATTTCGCGGGGACGGCGGGGCCGGCGCGCGTGCTGGATCTGGGCACCGGGCCGGGGACGCTGCTGCTCGCCGCGCTGGCGCAATGGCCGGGGGCGACGGGGCTGGGGGTCGATGCGTCGGACGAGGCGCTGGGCTACGCCGTGCGCAACGCCGCGGCGCTCGCGATGGCGGATCGGGCGCGCTTCCTGCGCGGCGACTGGGCGCGGGGAGTGGACGGGCGGTTCGACCTGATCCTCGCCAACCCGCCCTATATCGCCGCCGACGCGGTGCTGCCGGACGAGGTGGCGCGGTACGAGCCGGGCGCGGCCCTGTTCGCGGGCGCGCAGGGACTGGACGATTATCGCCGCATCGCCCCCGACCTGCCGCGGCTGCTGTCGCCCGGCGGGGTCGCCTGTATCGAGATCGGGCACGATCAGGCGGATCGGGTGGCCGCGCTGCTGGACGCGCAGGGATTGCGCACGACGCTGCGTCGCGACCTGGGCGGGAACGACCGCTGCCTCGTCGCGACGGCCCGAAGCGGTGCGCGGGCGCACGATATTTTGCTTTGAGAACGGGACGCGACCGTCTAGACATGGCGCCGGGGCCCGCAACATCGACACCATCGGTCGTTCGGGCGGCAGGCCCTCCCTTCGTCATCAGCCACCGACCGTCGGCGGCCATGGCAACCCCGGCACGCTGGCCCAGCGCCCGTGTCGGCGTAGAGGTGCAACCCGCTGCGGGAGCGGACGCCGTTCGGATCGAACGGGCTTTGTATCAGGAACGGGAACGCTGATTTGATCAACAACCGGCAGCAGAACGGCCGCCGTCGCGGCCGTGGTGGTGGCAACCCGCGCCAGGGTGGCGGCGGTGGCGGCCAGGGACAGCGCGACAGCGGCAACCGGATCGACAGCCGCGCGCGGGGCAATGCGGCGCAGCTGCACGAGAAATACCGCAACATGGCGCGCGACGCGCAGATGCAGGGCGACCGGGTCAACACCGAATATTACCTGCAATTCGCCGACCATTATTTCCGCGTGCTGGCCGACCAGCGCGGGCGCAGCGACGAGCCGCAGCAGCAGCGCCGCCAGCGCGACGATTTCGACGCGTTCGACGACGACGGCGATTTCGGCGACGAGGGCGATGCGATCCGCGCCGACGAACTGCCGCGCGGGTCGGAGAACGACAACCGCGCGCCGCGCGCCGACCGCGAACAGCGCGACTATCGCGGGCGCGACGGCAACCGGGACGGCGGGCGCGAGACGCAGCGCGACGATCGCGGCAATCGCGATACGGGGCGCGATACCGGCCGCGATCAGGGGCGCGAGGATCGCGGGAACCGCGAGCAGGGTCGCGAGACCGCGCGGGAGCAGGGGCGCGAGGATCGCGGGAATCGCGATCAGGGGCGTGACCAGCCGCGCGACCAGGGGCGCGAGCGCGAGCAGATGCGCGACGCGCCGCAACCGGAACCGCGCTTCCAGCGGGCGGCCGAACCCGCCAACGACTTCGCCGAACCCGAGCGCGCCGCCCCGGCCGAGGAGGCGCCCCGCCGCCGCCGCGCCGCGCGCAAGCCGCGCGAGGACGCGCCGGTGACGGACGCCGAGCCCGAGGGCGCGATCGCGCTGGAGGCCGACCGGCTTCCCCCCGCACTCGGCCTGTCGGCGGGTGTGCCGGACGACGAGGAGGCGCCCAAGCCGCGCCGCCGCCGCGTCCGCAGCGCCGCCGTGGACGCGCCGCAGGTCGGTTGACCCGCGCATCGCCGGACGATCGGACGGCGTCGGCACCCCCGGGTGCCGGCGCCGTTCGCGCGTTCAGCGCGGCGGCGCGTCGTGGTCCGGGGCGAAGGCGTCCACCGCCTCGTCGTGGCCGGTGCCCGAACTCATGAAGGCCAGGCCCATCAGCGCGCCCGCCATCGCGACCGATCCCACGACGCCACCCACCGTCGCCAGGATCGCGATCCAGCCGAGCGGGCCGTAGGCGCGCCCGACCAGCCACACCGCCACCGCCGCCGCGACGATGCCCACGGCGGTCATCGCGTACAGGATGCGGCGGAAGCGGCGCCACGCGAATCGGGCGTAGGCGGGATCGTCGAGGCCGTTCATCGCGGTTCCATCATCGCTTGCATCTGCGCGCGGACGTGGCACCTTTCCAGTCCTTACATCGCAGGAGAGGCAAGATGACCATCGCGGCCATCCTAGGGACCAAGGGCGCGGACGTCTTCACGATCGCGCCGGACACGGTGGTGGCCGCGGCGGTCGCGCTGCTGGCGACGCGCCGGATCGGGGCGGTGCCGGTGGTGGCGGACGGCGCGGTCGCGGGGGTCTTTTCCGAGCGCGACGTGATCCAGGCCCTGGCCGACGGCGATACCGCCGTTCTGTCGCATCGCGTCGAGGCGGTCATGACCGCGCCCGCGGTGACCGTCGGCGCGGGCGATTCGGCCCTCGGCGCCCTGTCGCTGATGACGCAGCGGCGGATCCGCCATCTGCCCGTGGTGGACG
>NZ_LMQP01000001.1:691799-694064 GCF_001425405.1 Sphingomonas sp. Leaf412
TGGTTCTCCGCGAAAACTATTGAGGTAGTGCCTCGGATGGACACCTCAGGGGGTAGAGCACTGGATGGTTGCGGGGGTCGCGAGATCTACCAACACTAACCAAACTCCGAATACCTGAGAGTGATATCCGGGAGACAGACGGCGGGTGCTAAGGTCCGTCGTCAAAAGGGAAACAGCCCTGACCTACAGCTAAGGTCCCCAAGTCATCACTAAGTGGGAAAGCATGTGGGAATCCCAAAACAACCAGGAGGTTGGCTTAGAAGCAGCCATCCTTTAAAGAAAGCGTAACAGCTCACTGGTCTAAACAAGGGTTCCTGCGGCGAAGATGTAACGGGGCTAAAGTGATGCACCGAAGCTTAGGGTGTGAACGCAAGTTCACGCGGTAGCGGAGCGTTCCGTAAGCCGTCGAAGCGATCTGGTAATGGGTCGTGGAGGTATCGGAAGTGCGAATGCAGACATGAGTAGCGATAAAGAGGGTGAGATGCCCTCTCGCCGAAAGACCAAGGGTTCCTGCGCAAGGCTAATCCGCGCAGGGTGAGCCGGCCCCTAAGACGAGCCCGAAGGGGGTAGTCGATGGGAACCACGTTAATATTCGTGGGCCTGGTGGTGTGTGACGGATGGCGTGTGTTGTCAGCTCTTAACGGATTGAGCTGGCTTCGAAGCTGTCCCAGGAAATAGCCCCACCGTATAGACCGTACCCGAAACCGACACAGGTGGTCAGGTAGAGTATACCAAGGCGCTTGAGAGAAGTGTCCTGAAGGAACTCGGCAAATTGCCTCCGTACCTTCGGAAGAAGGAGGCCCCGGCTAAGCGCAAGCTCTGTCGGGGGGCACAGGCCAGGGGGTAGCGACTGTTTAGCAAAAACACAGGGCTCTGCTAAGTCGGCTTCAAGACGACGTATAGGGCCTGACGCCTGCCCGGTGCCTGAAGGTTAAGTGGAGGGGTGCAAGCTCTGAAATGAAGCCCAGGTAAACGGCGGCCGTAACTATAACGGTCCTAAGGTAGCGAAATTCCTTGTCGGGTAAGTTCCGACCTGCACGAATGGCGTAACGACTTCCCCACTGTCTCCAGGACATGCTCAGCGAAATTGAATTCTCCGTGAAGATGCGGAGTACCCGCGGTTAGACGGAAAGACCCCGTGCACCTTTACTGCAGCTTCAGAGTGGCATTAGGAAGAAACTGTGTAGCATAGGTGGGAGGCTTTGAAGCATCGGCGCCAGCTGATGTGGAGCCATAGGTGAAATACCACCCTGTTTGTTTCTGATGTCTAACCTCGATCCATGAAACTGGATCAGGGACCCTCTGTGGCGGGTAGTTTGACTGGGGCGGTCGCCTCCTAAAGAGTAACGGAGGCGCGCGATGGTGGGCTCAGGCCGGTTGGAAACCGGCTGTTAGAGTGCAATGGCATAAGCCCGCCTGACTGCGAGACTGACAAGTCGAGCAGAGACGAAAGTCGGTCATAGTGATCCGGTGGTCCCTCGTGGAAGGGCCATCGCTCAACGGATAAAAGGTACGCCGGGGATAACAGGCTGATAACCCCCAAGAGCTCATATCGACGGGGTTGTTTGGCACCTCGATGTCGGCTCATCACATCCTGGGGCTGGAGCAGGTCCCAAGGGTTTGGCTGTTCGCCAATTAAAGTGGTACGTGAGCTGGGTTCAGAACGTCGCGAGACAGTTTGGTCCCTATCTGCCGTGGGCGTCGAAATTTGAGAGGAGTTGACCCTAGTACGAGAGGACCGGGTTGAACGTACCTCTGGTGTACCTGTCGTCGTGCCAACGGCGCAGCAGGGTAGCTATGTACGGACGGGATAACCGCTGAAAGCATCTAAGCGGGAAGCCTCCCTCGAGATAAGATTTCATAGGACGGTCGGAGACCACGACCTTGATAGATCGGATGTGGAAGTGCGGTAACGCATGGAGCTAACCGATACTAATTGTCCTATTCGCGCTTGAGAGTCCCACCATCAACGTCAGCCCTGGGCTGCGGTGACGGCGGATGATCCAGTCGACGCCAGAATATCTTGGTTGCACGCATCGATTTTAGACCCACTTCTCGACCGTCCGCCGGCTTCATTGCCTGGTGGCCATAGCGTCGGTGTCCCACCCGATCCCATCCCGAACTCGGCCGTGAAACCCGATTGCGCCGATGGTACTATCGCTCAAGCGATGGAAGAGTAGGTCGTCGCCAGGCATTGTAGCCGGCGGTCGAGAGAAGTACCGGAACCCATTCACGATTTCGCCCGCCAGGGCGCGCCGCGCCTCC
>NZ_LMQP01000001.1:694106-699290 GCF_001425405.1 Sphingomonas sp. Leaf412
GGCGCGGGGTGGAGCAGCCCGGTAGCTCGTCAGGCTCATAACCTGAAGGTCGCTGGTTCAAATCCAGCCCCCGCAACCATCGCAAGACCCGCCCTTGAGGCGGGTTTTTTGCGTTCGGGACAAAGCCGATTACCGGACGCGCTTGATCGAGCCGGAAAACGACAGCACCGGCGCTTCTTCCTGCGCGATGACGCCGCGGACGAACACGATGCTGCGGCCTGCGCGCATCACCTCGCCGCGCGCGGTCAGCACCGTTCCCGGCATCGCAGGCGCCAGGAATTCCGCGCCGAACGTCATCGTCACGCCGTGGAAGCCCTCGCTCATCCCCGCAGGGATGCGGAACAGCGCGAAATCCGCGAAGGTCATCAACGCCCCGCCGTGGACCGCGCCGAAGCCGTTGCGGTTGCGATCGCCGGGCAGGAAGCCGCAGACGAGCCCGCGCTCGTCCTCGCGCGAGTAGAATGGCCCCGCGAGATCCTCGAACGGATCGCCGGGTTTCCAGACGGACCAGCCCGCCCAGGCGCCGTCCTCGACGCGGACCAATCGTCCGTCGAGCGGTCCGTTCTCCGTCATGCCGATGCCTCCACCCGTTCGGCCAGGTCGAGCCAGCGCAGTTCGGCCGCATCCTTCTCCGCCCGCAGCGCCGCGATCCCCTTGCCGAGGCGATCGAACGTCGCGACGTCGCGGGTGTAGAGCGACGGGTCGGCCATCAGCGCCTCGTCGCGCGCGATCGCGGCGTCGATCTCCTCGATGCGCCGGGGGAGCAGCTCATAGTCGCGCTGGTCCTTGTAGCTCAGTTTCGTCCGCGCGGCGGGCGGCGGCGGGGGAGGCGGGGCCTTCGCCGCCGCCTTCTTCGGCTCGGTCCGCGGGCGGCGCTGACGCTCCCAATCCTCATACCCGCCCGCGACGACGTCCACCGTTCCGCTCCCGTCGAGGCCGAGCGTCACCGTGACGGTGCGGTCGAGGAAGTCGCGGTCGTGGCTGACGATCAGCACGGTGCCGGCGTAGTCGCCGATCACCTCCTGCAACAGGTCGAGGGTTTCGAGGTCGAGGTCGTTGGTCGGTTCGTCCAGCACCAGGAGGTTCGACGGCCGCGCGAACTCGCGCGCGAGCAGCAGGCGCGAGCGTTCGCCGCCCGACAATGTCCCGACGTTGGCGTCGATCAGGTTCGGATCGAACAGGAATTCCTTCAGGTAGCCGTGGACGTGCTTGCGCGATCCCAGGACGTCGATCCACTCGCCCCCGTGGGCCAGGACGTCGCGCACGGTCTTGTCCGGCGCCATCAGGCGGCGTTGCTGGTCGATGAAGATCTTGTCGAGCGTCTTCGCGCGCTTCACGCGGCCGGTATCGGGCTCGATCTCGCCGGTCAGCAGGCGCAGCAGCGTCGTCTTGCCCGCGCCGTTGCGGCCGACGATGCCGATCCGGTCGCCGCGTGCGACGCGGAAGGTCAGGTCGCGGATGATAATGCGGTCGCCGTAGCCCTTCGTCACATGTTCGGCGTCGATCACGATCTTCGTCTTGCTGTCGTCGGCGGCGATGCCGAGCGCGGCGGTGCCCTGCGGCCCGATCATCGCGGCGCGCGCGGCGCGCATCTCGTGCAGCTTGGCCAGCCGTCCCTGGTTGCGCCGCCGCCGCCCGGTCACGCCGCGCTGAAGCCAGTGTTCCTCCAGCTTCAGCTTCGCATCGAGGCGCGCGGCATTGCGCTCCTCCTCCGCGTGGACTGCGTCGGTCCAGGCGTCGAAGCCGCCGAAGCCGACCTCGTTCCGGCGCAACTGCCCGCGGTCCATCCACCACGTCTGCTTCGTCAGGCGCGTCAGGAACGTGCGGTCGTGGCTGATGACGACGAAGGCGCCGCGATAGCGCGAGAGCCAGTCCTCCAGCCATTCGATCGCGGCGATGTCGAGGTGGTTGGTGGGTTCGTCCAGCAGCAGCAGGTCCGGCGCGACCGACAGCGCGCGGACGATCGCGGCGCGACGCCGCTCGCCCCCGCTCGCCGTCGACGCATCGCGCGACAGGTCGATGCCCAGCTGCCCCGCGATCGCATCCGCCTCGTGCCGTTCGGGCGGGCGCGGGCCGCCCATGACGTAGTCGGCGAGCGTGGCGCAGGCGGACAGGTCCGGGTCCTGTTCCAGCATCACGATGTTGGTGCCCGGCACGACCGCGCGGCGGCCCTCGTCGGGCTCGACCGATCCCGCGATCAGTTTCAGCAGCGTGGACTTGCCCGCGCCGTTGCGGCCGATCAGCGCGAGCCGATCGCGCTCGTGGATCGCCAGGTCGAGGCCGCGGAACAGCCAGCCGGAGCCCTGCACGAGGCCGAGATTGTCGTAGGAGAGGATCGGTGCGGCCATGCCGCCGGCGCTACGGCGTTGTGCGCGCCCCTGCAACCGGGCGGCGAGGGCGGTTGCGCGGCGGGCGCGACATTCATAAGCTATTCAACGCTGCGCCATTACAGGCACGATCGTGAAGCCGACCTTCCTCCCCTGCCTGCCGCTGGTGCTGGCCGTCGTTTCCCCGGCCGCCGCGGCGCAGGGGCGCGACAGCGTGGCCGCGTGGCAGGCGACGCGGACCGGCAAGCTGCTGCCCCTGAAGGAGATCGAGCGCCGCGTGGTGCCGACGATGAAGGGCGCGCAATATATCGGGTTCGACCTGGAGCTGCCCAGCGGAGTCTACACGCTCAAGTTCCTGCGCGACGGCAACGTCATCTGGGTCGATGTCGACGGCCGCACGGGCAAGGTCCTGGGGCAGACCGGGCGGTAGCGCCGGTTCGCCTGCGCGACCTCCGTTCGGCCTGAGCGTCGTCGAAACATCGGCGGGGCGCATCGCCTTCGACTACGCTCAGGCCGAACGAAGGTTGGGATCCGGCCCCTGTTCGACCGTTCAGCTATGCGACAGTGGCGATTCCATAGCGGATCGCTTTCGTGCTAGCCCGCGCGTCACATACAGGGGAGTATCGATCCACCATGCGCGTCCTGATCGTCGAAGACGAACCGAACCTCGGCCAGCAGCTGAAGAACACGCTGGAAGGCGCGGGCTATGCCATCGACCTGGCCACCGACGGCGAGGAGGGGCATTTCCTCGGCTCGACCGAGAATTACGATGCGATCGTGCTGGACCTGGGCCTGCCCGAAGTCGACGGGCTGACCGTGCTGGACCGCTGGCGCAAGGAGGGGAAGGTGACCCCCGTGCTGGTGCTGACCGCGCGCGACAGCTGGTCGGACAAGGTCGCGGGGCTGGATGCGGGCGCGGACGATTACGTCGCCAAGCCGTTCCAGACCGAGGAGCTGATCGCCCGGCTGCGCGCGCTGATCCGCCGCGCGTCGGGCAATGCGTCGAGCGAGCTGACCGCGGGCGACGTCCGCCTCGACACGCGATCGGGCAAGGTCACCCGCGCGGGCGAGCCGGTGAAGCTGACCGCGCAGGAATACAAGCTGCTCAGCTACCTGCTGCATCACAAGGGCAAGGTGGTCAGCCGGACCGAGTTGATCGAGCATATCTACGACCAGGATTTCGATCGCGATTCGAACACGATCGAGGTGTTCGTGACGCGTATCCGCAAGAAGCTGGGCCAGGACGTCATCACGACGATCCGGGGGCTGGGGTATAGCCTGGAAGACCCGGACGCCTGACCGGTGCGAAACGCGTTCGGGTCCCGTCCGTCATGCCGGACCTGATCCGGCATCCATTGCGCCGCGAGAGCAATCCTTGCTCCGCTCGCGGCCCGATGGACCCCGGATCACGTCCGGGGTGACGGAGGTATGACGGCTGCTACATGACCGACGACACCACGCCCTTACCCGACCAGCCGCGCGCGCGCGGATCGCTGTCGCAGCGGATGATCCTGATCGCGGCGGTGTGGATTTCCGTGCTGCTGACCGGCGGGGGATTCGCGCTGGACCGCGTGCTGGTGGCCGCGGTGACCCGCAACGCCGACGACCAGTTGGAATATGTCCTGCGCTCGCTGCTGGTATCGGCGGAGATCGGGCCGGAGGGGGAGGTGATCTTCAACCGCGAGCCGGCGGACCAGCGGTTCCTGGAGCCGTATTCGGGGCTATACTGGCAAGTGTCGGCGCCGGGGAAGGAGACGTTCCCGTCGCGATCGCTGTGGGACCGGCAGCTCGCCTACGGCGCGCGGCACGACGACCGCAACGTCCACACCTACGACAGCAGGCAGTTCGGCGAGGAGAAGCTGCGCATCGTCGAGCGCGACGTGACGCTGCCGGGATCGCGCGTGCGCTGGCGGTTCCAGGTCGCGTCGAGCCGCGAGGCGCTGGACGCGCAGATATCGATCCTGCGGCGGACCTTGATCCGCAGCTTCGTGCTGCTGGGCCTTGGCCTCATCATCCTGGCCGCGATCCAGACCTTCTACGGCCTGCTGCCGCTGCGGCGGGTGCGGATGGAGATCGCGCGGATGCGGGCGGGGCGGTCGAGCCGGATCGCGGGCGACATGCCGGTCGAGGTCATGCCGATGGTGGAGGAATTGAACGCGCTGGTCGCGCATAACGAGACGCAGGCGGAGGAGGCGCGGCGGCATGCGGGCAATCTGGCCCATGCGCTCAAGACCCCGCTGACCGTCATCATGAACGCCGCCACCGCGCAGTCGGACGATTTGGCCGAGACGGTGGTGCGCGAGGCGCGGACGATGCGGCGGCAGGTCGACCACCATCTGGCGCGCGCGCGCGCGGTCGGCCGGCGCGGATCGGCGCACAGCCGCGCGGCGGTATGGCCGAGCGTCGAATCGGTCGAGCGGGCGGTGCAGCGATTGTACCCGCACGTCCGCATCGACATGGACGGGCCGAAGGACCTGGTCGCGCATATCGAGCGGCAGGACCTGGACGAGATCATGGGCAACCTGGTCGAGAATGCCGCCAAATACGGCGGCGGCAGCGTGTTCGTGACCGTGGGGGCGCAGGCGGGATTCGTCGAGGTGCTGGTCGAGGACGACGGGATGGGCATCCCGGAGGCGGACCGCATCCGCATCTTCGACCGCGGCGTCAGGCTGGATACGGGCAAGCCGGGCACCGGACTGGGGTTGGCGATCGTGCGCGACGTGGCGGAAATCTACGACGGGACGGTCAGCCTGGAGGAGAGCGAGGATCTGGGCGGGCTGCTGGTCCGGTTGCGGCTGCCCGCGGCGGGGTAGGGCGGATCGACATTCAACGTGCTGGTGCACGATGTCCGCGCGAA
>NZ_LMQP01000001.1:699330-699566 GCF_001425405.1 Sphingomonas sp. Leaf412
GCCGCGAAGCCGCGACGTGAAGGAAGAAGGTGGTTCGCGCGGAGGCGCGGAGGACGCAGAGAGTGGCGCGTGACGCATGGTGGCACTCCCTTCAACGAAGCATCTACGTCGGGCCGGCCGGTACCCGGTCTTACGAACAGCCCGGTGCGCGACACCTCCGCGTCCTCCGCGCCTCCGCGCGAACCTCGAATTCCTTGCGTATCCGCGGCGTCGCTTGAGCATCTCGCCCCGGCAGC
>NZ_LMQP01000001.1:699655-761057 GCF_001425405.1 Sphingomonas sp. Leaf412
CGAATGTCGATCCGGCCTGGAATCCTCCCCGTGCCGGGGAGGATATCTAGGGCGCGACGTCGAGGTCGGTGAAATTGTCGTTGCGGCTGATGATCCGGTGGACCGGTTGGCCGACGCATGCCTTGTCCACCGCCGCCTTCGTCGCGGGATCGCGCAGGTCGTCGAGCAGTACGTCCTGCCCCTTCGTCGCGAAGGCGCGCGGGCCGTCGCCATCGTTGCCGTCGATCATGCCGCACACCGTGTCGCCGCCGATCAGGCGGACCGCGGTGAAGCTGGCGGTCCGGCCGCCCGGAATGCCGCGCACGGTGTTCATGCCCGCGCGCGCCGCCTTCACGATCTCCGCATCGCGCGCGCCCTTCCCGCCGTCGTCGCAGGCGGCGAGGGGGAGGAGGGCGGCGAGGAGGAGGATGCGCATGGGGGGAGTGTGGCGCGCGGCGATGCGCGAGACAAGCCGTTCGGCCTCCCGTCGGTGCATCGCCAGGCGCCCTTGTGCTCCCGCGACGGCGGGAGCCCGGACTGGGTCCCCGCCGTCGCGGGGACACAAGCGTCGAGAAGACGGGCGTTACCGCTCGCTCAGGTAATAGCGGTCCGTCGCCGCCAGCGTGTCGTCCAGTTCGTACACGATCGGCTGTCCGGTCGGGATTTCCAGCGACGTGATCTCGTCGTCGGGGATGTTCGACAGATGCTTCACCAGCGCGCGCAGCGAATTGCCGTGGGCGGAGATCAGCACGCGCTGCCCGGCGCGCAGTTCGGGCGCGATGCGGTCGTTCCAATAGGGCAGGACGCGCGCGATCGTATCCTTCAGGCTTTCGGTCGCGGGGATGTCGATCCCGGCGTAGCGGCGGTCGCCGGTCATGTCGTACGCGCCGCCCGGCTCGCCCACGGGCGGGGGGATGTCGAAGCTGCGGCGCCAGACATGGACCTGTTCGTCGCCGTGCTTCGCCGCGGTCTCCGCCTTGTCCAGCCCGGTCAGGCCGCCGTAATGGCGCTCGTTCAGCCGCCAGTGCTTTTCCGTCGGCAGCCACAACCGGCCCATCGCCTCCAGCGCCAGATTCAGCGTCTTGATCGCGCGCGTCTGGAGCGAGGTGAAGGTCAGGTCGAAGTCCAGTCCCTTCGCCGCCATCAGCTCGCCCGCGGCCTTCGCCTCGGCCGCGCCCTTCTCGGTCACGTCGACGTCCCACCAGCCGGTGAAGCGGTTTTCCAGGTTCCAGGACGACTGGCCGTGGCGGATCAGGACGAGGGTGGGCATCGGGCCTCCTTTGAAAGGTCGAGCGACAGGAACTGGTTGTGCGGGCTCGGGCGATAGTCCGCGAAGGCGTCGCAGGCAACGAAACCGGCGCGGCGATACAGCGTCAGCGCGGCGTCATAGGCCGGGGTCGTGCCGGTTTCGAGATACAGGCGGGCGTAGCCGCGCGCGCGTGCCTCCGCCACGATGGTCGACAGCAACGCATGGCCGACGCCCCTGCCGAGATAGGCCGCGTCGCTGCGCATCGATTTCACCTCGCCGGTCGCGGCGTCCAGTTCCTTCAGCGCGCCGAACCCGGCGACGCGATTCCCGTCCCACGCGGACCAGAAGGCGATTGCGGGATCGGCCAGGCCCTTCGTATCGAGCGCGAAGGCGAAGCCGGGGGGCACGTTGCCGCGCTGCTCCGCGACATGCTCGGCCAGCAGGCCCGCGAGCGCCGGGTTGTCGGGATCGTCGCGTCGTACCTCGATCATGCGTCGCTCCTTGCCGCGGCGTGATGCGTGCCGCATGCTAGCCGCAACTGCATCGTCATTGCGAGCGCAGCGAAGCAATCCGGTGCTGCGCGAAAAACGCTGGATTGCTTCGCTGCGCGCGCAATGACGGCGACATGAGGGAGAGGATGCGGATGGCGATCCGGCGACGGACGATCGTGCATGACGGCCCCGGCGGCGCGTTCGAGGGCGTGTTCGCGTGGGACGATGCGGTGGCGGGGGCGCGGCCGGGCGTGCTGGTCGTGCCCAACGTGCTGGGGCAGAAGGAAGCCGACAACGCCAAGGCGGAGGACCTCGCGCGGCTGGGCTATCCCGCCTTCGCCTGCGACGTGTTCGGGCAGGGGAAGCGGGGGCAGCCGGGGCCGGACTTCGCGCGTTACATGAACGAGATGAACGCGGACCGGGCGCTGCTGCGCGACCGGTTGGCCGCCAGCCTGTCGACGATGAAGGCGCAGCGCGAGGTCGATCCGGCGGCGACCGCCGCGATCGGGTTCTGCTTCGGGGGCAAGTGCGTGCTAGACATGGCGCGTGCGGGACTGGACGTGCTGGGCGGGGTCAGCTTCCACGGCGTGTACGACCGGCCCGATTACGCCAGTGTCGCGGCGATCGCGATGAAATTGCTGGTGTGCCACGGCTGGGACGACCCGCTCGCGCCGCCCGACGCGCTGGTCGCGCTGGGGCGGGAGCTGACCGCGGGGAAGGCCGACTGGCAGATCCACGCGTACGGCAATGCGGGCCACGCCTTCACCGACGAAAGCCGCAGGGACGGCGCGATTCCCGGCGTCGCCTACGAACCCCGCGCCGACCGCCGCAGCTGGGCGGCGATGCGCGATTTTTTGACGGAGCTGTTCGCATGAGGACCCGCATCACCGACATGCTCGGCATCGAGAAACCGATCGTCCAGGCCGCGATGGGCTGGATCGCGCGGGCGCAATTGTCCAGCGCGGTCAGCAACGCGGGCGGGATGGGGATCATCGAGACGTCCTCGGGCGAGCTGGACGCGGTGCGCGACGAGATCGTGAAGATGCGCGTGGCTACGACGAAGCCGTTCGGGGTGAACGTCGCGCAGGCGTTCGTGCGCGATCCGTCGATCATCCGGTTCGTGATCGACAACGGGATCAAGTTCGTCACCACCTCCGCCGGCGATCCGATGAAATATACCGCGATGCTGAAGGAGGCGGGGCTGACCGTGTTCCACGTCGTGCCCAACCTGGCGGGCGCGGTGCGTGCGGTGGAGGCGGGGGTCGACGGCCTGATCGTCGAGGGCGGCGAGGGCGGGGGGTTCAAGAACCCGAAGGACGTGTCGACGATGGTGCTCGTCCCTCAGGTCGTCGCCGCGGTCGACGTGCCGGTTGTGGCAGCGGGCGGGATCATGGACGGGCGCAGCATGGCGGCCGCCTTCGCGCTGGGCGCGGAGGGGGTGTTGATGGGCACGCGGTTGCTGGCCAGCACGGAATGCCCGGTCCACGACGAATGGAAGCGGCGGATCGTGGCGGCGGATGCGACCGACACCGTGTTCCTGAACCGCGCCGGCCCCGGCCCCGCGCTGCGCGCGCTGCGGACGGAGCGGACGACGCGGATCGAGAAGGACGGGGCGCCGGACGGCATCTTCGCCGAATTCGCGAACACGCAGGCGGTCTATTTCGGCGGCGCCTTGGAGGCGGGCGTCGCGCTGACGGGGCAGGTCGCGGGGCGCATCGGGGACGTGAAGCCGGTGGCGCATATCCTGGACGAGACGATGGCGGAATATGCGGCGACGGTGGCGGGGTTGCCGCGGTAGGGCGTCCGTCCGAACACCCCGGCATCCGTTCGGGCTGAGCGACGTCGAAGTCTATGCCCGTCCGTGCGCGCATACCCTTCGACTTCGCTCAGGGCGAACGGAGGTGGGGGATCAGCCCGACCGTGCGCGAGTCCGCAGGTCGCCGCGCCACACCCACAGCATCGCGCCTGCCAGCAGCGCCGCGGTCAGGTCGATCCCGAGCGATCCCGCATCCGCGGGGCGCAGCAGGATCAGGTGCCCGATCGCGCTGACCAGCACCGCCGCCGCGGTCGCGACCTTCAGGTGTCGCTCCACGATCCACCCCGGCCGCGTGACCGCGAGCGCCAGGCCGGCGGCGAGCAGGGTCCAGAACGCCGCCACCAGCGGGGCCGTCGCCCCCGCGCCCGCGCGCAGCCACAGCGCCGCGAGGATCGCCAGCGGCGTGCCCCACACGACCCATGTCCAGCACGCCATCAGCCGTCGCCCGCCCAGCCCGCGGCGGCGGCGCTTTTCCAGCCACAGCGTCGTTCCGGTCGCGGTGACGACGCACAAGGCCAGGCCGAGCGCCATGTACAGCAGCTCGACCGGCAGTCCGGCGTAATTGCCGAAATGCAGGTTGTACGCCGATGCCGCCGCCTGCTGCCCCAGCGCTCCGTCCGAAAGGCCGGCGGGGCCGTGCCAGCGCCCCGCAGCGTCGAAGGCGTAGCTTTCGCCGTAGATCAGGCGGCGGGGATGTTCGGCCAGGACCTGGACGTGCTGCCCCGCGGTGCGCGGATCGTGGACGATGACGTAGATCGGGGTCGCGCCGGGGACGCGCGCGGCGAGCGTGGCCAGCGCGGCGGCCACGTCGGGGAGCGGGGCGGCGGCGGCGTCCGGCGCGGGTTCGCGGCCGAAGATCGGCTGATAGGCCCGTTCCAGGTCGCCGCCGGTATAGCCCGTCGCGAGCACGGTGAAACCGACGCTGCCCAGCCCGATGAACGCGCCGGTCAGCGCGACCGCGAGGGCGAAGGGCAGGGTCCACACCCCCAGCCGGTTGTGCCAGTCCGCGCGGGCCAGTTGCGCATCGTGGCGGCTGCGCAGGCGAAAGGCGTCGCGCAGGATGCGCGGATGCGCCAGCACGCCCGTCGTCACCAGCGCGGCGAGCACGACGCCCAGCGCGCCGACGACGATCATGCCCCACGACAGGGGCAGGTGGAGATATTCGTGCAGGCCGACCAGGAATTCGGTCCAGGCATGGTCCTCCTTCGCCACGATCCGGCCCGTAGCGTCGACGTACCAGCCGCCGTGATCGGTGGTGACGACGGTGCGCGGCAGATCGCCGGTCGGCAGGCGGATGTAGAGGTGCGTCGTCGGCGGTTTCCCCGCCGCGGCGTCGCGCGCCAGCGCCGCGGTCATCGCCGCCTGCGCCGCGGCGGGCGCCAGCATCGCGGATTCCGCCACATGGGGCTGTTCCCAGCGTTGCCAGCGGTCGTGGACGACGATGATCGTGCCGCTGAGCGCGATCAGGTACAGCAGCGCGCTGGCCAGCAGACCGATGGCGGCATGTCCGCCCAGTGCGCGCTGGACCAAAGTCGTCGCGGGGGGCGGGACGGGCGCGGTCATGCGACACCCCATAACGCGGTTCCCGCCAGCGCCGCCAGCGCGGGGGCGGCGAGCATCTGCACCGGGCCCGCGCGCGTCATCTGGACGGTCATGATCGCCAGCCACAGGACGGGTTGCAGGAACAGGATCGCGGCGGTGGCGTCCGACGCTCCCATCCCCGCCGCGCGCGCCGCGGCCTGAAGCCCGTAGGCGAGCCATTGCGCGGCGGCGAAGGCGACGGGCACGGCCAGGACGAAGACCGCCAGCCGCCGCGCCACGCCCGACGCGCGGTGCGGCAGCGCGATCGACGGCGCCGCGCGCGCGGCGCGGTACGCGCGGGCGGGCGACGTCCACGCGGCGTACAGGACCAGCGCCAGCGCCGCGCCCATCGCCGCGACGGTCGCCAGCGCCAGACCCCAGGCGCCGTCGCGCCACGTCAGCACGGCGGCGGCGGCGAGCGCGAGCGCCCAGCCCGCGCCGGCGAGGCCGCGCCGCCCGCCCCAGCCGATCCGGATCAGTCCCATCGCGCCCGCGACGGCCAGCAGCGCCAGCGCGGTCATCAGTAGGCGAACCGAAGCGTCGCCACGACGCTGCGCGGCGCGGCGTAGAAGGCCTGGCCGTATTTCAGCGTGCCGAGATAGCGGGCGTTGGTGACGTTGCGCACGTTCAGGTCCGCGCGGACGCGATCGAACAGGCGGACGCCGCCCAGCAGGTCGAGGGTGGCGAACCCGTCCTGCACGATCGGGCGGCCCGCGACGCCGCTGGGCGTGGAGATCGCGCCCTGATAGCGGAATTGCCCGCCGAGGCGCAGGTCGCGCCATTCGGGGACGGTATAGGTGGCGGCGAGTTTCAGCGTGTCGCGCGGGATGAACGTCCGCGCGTCCTGGCCCGCCTCATCCTCGATATCGAGGTGGGTGAACCCGCCCGACAGCAGCCAGCGGTTCGCGACGCGGCCCGCGACCTCCACCTCGAAGCCGGTCGAGGTGGTGTCGCGGCCGATGTAGTAGGAGGTGCCCGCCTGCCCCGGCTGGCCCGCGACGAACTGTCCGGCGAAATCGGCGAGACCGCTCTGTTTCGCGCGGAAGACGGCGGCGGTGCCGTACAGGCGGCCGTCGAACCACTCGCCCTTCACCCCGCCCTCGATGCTGGTGCCCTTCGCAGGGTCCAGCCGGGTGTTGGTGACGTCGACCTCGTTCTGCGGATTGAAGATGTCGGTGTAGCTTGCGTACAGGGTGACGTTCGGGGTCAGGTCGTACAGCGCGCCGAGATAGGGGCTGACCTTCTCGTTCCGACGCGCCTGATCCGCGCCGTACGACAGGCCCGAGGTGCGCAGCCAGATCGCGGTGGCGCCGACGACGCCCTTCAGGCGATCGGTCACGTTCACGTGCATCGCGCCATAGGCGCGCGTCAGGCGGTCGCGCACGTCGGCCTCTCGCCTGGGGGTGCCGAAGGCCGGTTCGAGCGCGCGGAACGAGGCGAGCTGCCGGATATCGCCGTAATCGACGCCGGCATCGGGCGCGGCATAGAATTGTTCGTTGTCCAGCCGCCCGGTCGAGACGCCGAACGCCAGCTGGTGCGACCGGCCGAACAGGTCGACGCCGCCCGAGGCATAGCCGTCGAACAGCAGCGATTCGTTCGTCGAGGGATACAGGCCGACCAGCCCGACGATGCCGCGCCCGGTCGCGGGATCGGGCAGGCCGTTGGGCGAATAGGCGTACAGGATCTTGGCGCGTTCGTCCGAATGCCGGTACGTCGCGACGCCGCGCACCGACCAGTCGCCGCCCGGCCGGTACGCCAGTTCGGCGAAGGCGGTCTGGTCCAGCACGTTCCAATAGGTCCATGGCGCGGAGGTGGAGGCGGAGCGCGGATAGTCGATGCGCGATCCGTCGCTGTACACCAGCGGCAACGCGCCCCACAGGACGCCGTCGGAGCGATTGTCCTGCCGCGAATAGCCGAACGTCGCGGTCAGGTCCGGCGTCGCGTCCCAGGCGACCAGCCCGGCGAAGACGTCGCGGTTCACCCTGTTGTAGTCGAGGTGGCTGGCGCGTTCCTCGTGCGCGGCGATCACGCGGACGCGCAGGCGGCCCGACGCGTCGACCGGGCCGGATACGTCGCCCTCCACCCGCCACATGTCGAACGACCCGCCGAAGACGGCGGCGCCGGCGCGCACGTCGGTCGTCGGACGCTTGCGCAGATAGTTGATCGTGGCGGACGGGTTGCCGACGCCGGTCATGATGGCGTTCGCGCCGCGCACCGCCTCCACCCGTTCGAACAGGACGGTGTCGAGGTCGCCGCTCTGGATCCCGAACGCCATCGGCAGGCCGACGCCGTCGAACTGGAAATTGGTGATGTCGAAGCCGCGCGCGTTGAACTCGGTCCGGTCGGTCTCGGTCCGTTCGACGTTGATGCCGACGGTCTGGGTCAGCAGGTCGTTGACGTTGGTCAGCGCGAAGGCGTCGATCCGCTCGCGATCGACGATCGTCACCGATTGCGGGGTCTCGCGCAGCGACAGCGACAGGCCGGTGGGGGAAGCGCTCTGCCGGTCGCCCGCCTGTTCCGCCTTCGATCCCGTCACGATGATGTCGTTGTCCGGGGCGTCCGGCGCCGCGACGGCGACCGGTTCGGCGCCCATCGCCGCGGTCGCCATGGGGGATGCCGCACCCGCCAGCAGGCCCCAGAACAGGCTGCGCTTCATTCAAACGTCTCCGATCGCGCCGCTATCGCGCGGCGAATCGGTCCCTAATGGGCGAGCTATTGCAAATCAATCGCAAAAGAACGGGCGGTCAGCGCCTGACGTCCAGCCCGCCCGCAAGGAAGGCGTCGATATCCGCCTGTCGGAACAGCGACGCGTCGCCGGGCAGGGAATGCTTCAGCGCGGCGAGCGCCAGCCCGGTCTGCGCCGCCCCCGCCGGGTCCGCGCCGAAGCGCAGCGCGTGGATCACCCCGGCGGCGAAGGCGTCGCCGCCGCCGATCCGGTCGACGATCCCCGCCAGCGCGACCGCGTCGGTCCGTGCATGGCCGTCGCGCGTGTCGATCCGTGCCGACAGGTGGTTGAGGTCGACATGGTCGACGGTTCGCGTGGTCGACGCGATCGTCCGCAGCCGCGGGAAGGCCGCGAAGGCGGCCTCCGCCGCGTGCAACTCGCGATCCGCCCCGCCGCCGTCGACATCGTCGCGACCCAGCAGCAGCGCGATGTCGCGGTAATTGCCGAACAACAGGTCGGCATGCGCGACGATCCGCGTCAGGATGGCGCGCGGATCCGAATCCCACCGCGCCCACAACTTGCCGCGCCAGTTGCCGTCGAACGACACCGCGATCCCGCGCGCGCTGGCCGCCTCCGCCGCCGCGACCGCGCTTCGGGCGGGGACGGGGCCGAGCGCGGGGGTGATGCCCGACAGGTGCAGGCGGTCGACGCCGTCCAGGATCGCATCCCAGTCCCACCCCTCCGCCGGCGCCTCCGCGAAGGACGACCAGGCGCGGTCGTAGATCACCTCGGTCGCGCGCAGCCCCGCGCCGCTGGTGACGAAATACAGTCCCATCCGGTCGCCGCCCGACTGGACGTGGCTCACGTCGACGCCGTGGCCGCGCAGCGTCGCGATCGCACCGCGGCCCAGGTCGTTGTCGGGAACGCGGGTGGCGAGGCCGACGTCGTGGCCGAGGCGCGCCAGCTGCGTCGCCACGTTCGCCTCCGCCCCCGCCACCCACATGTCGAGCCGCGGCGACTGCATCAGCAGCTCGCGGCCCGGCGGGGACAGGCGCAGCATGACTTCGCCGAAGGCCAGGAAACGGCCGTGCGCCGACGCGGCGGGAAGGGGATCGGTCATGCAGGCTCCCCGCGCTCGAACGGCGGCGCGATCCGCGGCGGGGTAATCGCGGGCACCGGACCGGTCAATCGCCCGGTCCCGGATCGGCCGGTCAGTCGGTTCCCTGTCCGATGGCCATGACGTCCGCGGTGGCCGGATCGTGGCAGCCGTATCCGCCGTCGACCGGGATTTCGGTGCCGTTGACGAACGTCGCCCGGTCGGACGCCAGGAACGTCGCCAGATGCGCGATGTCGTCCGGCACGCCGCCGCGGGGCGACATGATGTGACGCATGAACATCGTTCGGTTGGGGGCGGCCATGGCGTCGTACGCGGGGTTTCGATGAAGCCCGGCAGGATGGCGTTGCAGCGGATGCCCTCCTTCCCGTGGCGGGTGGCGACCGCCCGGGTGAGCGCGAGGACGCCCGCCTTGGACGATCGATGGGTGATGAGCATGTGCCCCCCCCAGCTTCGCCGCCAGGGACGAGATGTCGACGATCGCGCTGGCCTTGTCCCACAGGTCGGCGTCGCGGTTGACGAGTTCGTGATCGAACGAATCATCGGCTCCGGACGGAACGGGGCGGCGGGCGCGCCGGGAAGGGGGCGGCGTCAGGCGTCGTCCGTCGGCGCCGTCATCTGCGCGAACAGCGCCTGCATGTCGGGCAGGGTGGGCGAATGGGACGCGAACCCGCCGTCGACGTGAAGCGCCTGACCCGTGGTGTAGCGCGAATCGTCGGAGGCGAGGAACACCGCCGCCGCGGCGCAATCGTCGGGCGTGCCGATGAAGGGCGTCAGCTTGTGCCGCAGCACCAGGTCGAGGATCGGCGGGGGAATGTTCTGCCGGGTGGCGTCGGTCAGGATCAGGCCGACCATCAGCACGTTCGCGCGGATGCCCTGCTTCCCGTACTGGGCGGCGATATTGTACGTCAGGTTGTGGAGCGCCGCCTTCGACGCGCTGTACGCGGTCTGCCCGATGTCGCCCTGCAACGCCTTGCTCGATCCGGTGGCGATGATGTTGCCGCCGCCCTGTTTCAGCATGTGGGGAATCGCGTGCTTCGCGCACAGCATCGGCCCGCGCACGTTCACCGCCATGGTGACGTCCCAGATGTCCGTCGCCATCGACGCGACGTCGCGGTCCATCAATATCTCGTCCCCGGTGACGGCGGCGTTGTTGTGCAGCACGTCGATCCGGCCATGCGCGCCGATCGCGACATCGATCAGCCGTTCGACCGCGGCTTCATCCGCCAGGTCCCCGAAACACGCCTGCGCCTCCCCGCCGGCGGCACGGATCGCGGCCGCCACCCGTTCGGACGAGCGGCTCTTGCTCGTCACGACGACCCGCGCGCCTTCGCGTGCGTAGGCGACGGCGCACGCCTCCCCGATACCGGATCCGGCACCGGTGACGACGATCGCCTTTCCCTCCAGACGTTTCAACGCATGTTCCTTTCGTGCGGGGCGGACGGCCCGGTCAATCGGCGGGGGCGACGAGGCGGGAATTGTCGAAGCCGCCCGCCTGGGCGCTGTCGAGATATTCGTAGATGCGGCCGATCCGGTCGCCGTGCAGGCGGACGATCATGCACGCTCGCAACCCGCGGATGGCGAAGCCGTTCGCGCCGTCGGCATGGATGACGTGGCGCTGCGCCCAGCCGTCGGCGGTGGGGACCACGACGACGTCCTCGTAGCGCACGTCCACGCCGGGGAAATAGGCGTCGAAGAACCGCAGCGCCTCCGCGCGGCGAAGCGAGGTGCAGGCCGCGTTCCTGCTGCACCGGTCGAAGTTGCTGGCCTTCTTCGCCGCGCGCAACCGGGACGGTGCGGCGGAGGACCTGCTGCACGAACTGTGGCTGGCCCTGCCGCGCGAGGGCGTCCACATCGATGCCCCGTTATCGTACATGTACAGCATGGCCAATTCGCTGGTCATCAAGCAATATCATCGCGAGAACCAGAACATGGCGCGTGATCGATCCTGGAGCGAGGCGACCGGGCCGGCGATCCCCGACCGGTCCGACCAGCCGTCGGCCGACCGCGTCCTGGCGGCGCGCGAGACGGTCCGGACCGTGCTGTCCGCGCTGGCGGGGGAGGGCGAGCGGGTGTTCCGGATCTTCCACCGCCACCGGGTCGACGGATTGACCCAGGCGCAGGTGGCGGCGGAGATGGGCGTGAGCATCGGCACGGTCGAGGGCGACCTGCGGCGTGCGCGCCGGGTGCTGTCCGGATTGAGGGATAACGCCGACGAGTCGCTCCCTTGAGCATGGACGATGCACCGACCATCGACGAGATCGCGCTCGGCTGGGCGATCCGCACCGCGCAGCCCGGGTTCCAGGAGTGGGACGCGTTCATGGCGTGGCTCGGCGGCGATGCCGCGCGCAACCTGGCCTATGACCGCGCGATCGCGATGGTCGTGGACGCGGGCGCGACGCCGCCCGGCGCGACCGGCGTGGTCGTGCCGCTGCCCGCCCGTGTGCCCGCCCGTGCCGTGCGCGCGGCGCCCGTCCCCCGCCGGCGGTGGATCGGCGTGGCGGCGGGCGCGGCACTGGCCGCGGGGATCGCGGGCGTGCTGGTGATCGGCCAGGCGGACGGTCCGTCGTCGCTGCGCATCGTCGAGGCCGCGCCGGGACGTTCGCGGACGATCGCGCTGGCCGACGGCAGCCGCATCGCCCTGGCCGGCGGAAGCCGCGTGCGGCTCGACGCCGCGCGGCCGCGCTGGGCGCGGGTGGACCGGGGGCATGTCGTCTTCGACGTCAGGCACGATGCGACCGCACCGTACCGGGTGGAGGCGGGCGGCTATCGGATCGTGGATGCCGGGACGACGTTCGAGGTCGCGCACGATCGCGCCGCGACGCGCGTCGCGGTCGCGGAGGGGCGGGTGATCGTCGATCCCGCGACGGTCCGGCTGTCGCTGGCGGCGGGACAGGCGGCGGACCTGGTCGCGGGCCGCGCGCCGCGGGTCGAGCAGGTCCGGCCCGCCGCGGTCGGACAATGGCGCAACGACCGGATGCGCTACGACGACGCGCCGCTTCCCGATGTCGCCGCCGACCTGTCGATCGCGCTGGGACAGCCGATCGTGGTCGACGCGAGCGTCCGGGAGCGCCGGTTCAGCGGCACGATCACGCCCGCCACTTTGCGCGGCCGCCCGGGCGACGTGGCCGCCCTGTTCGGCATCCGCGTCGCCGAAAGTCCGCGCGGCTGGGCGTTCCTTCCCCGGTGATCCCGCGGGCCGCCGCGTGGCTCCTGCCATGTCCGCTGGCGGCGCTGGCGAGCCCCGCGGCGGGGCAGGTCCTGGCGATCGACCTGCCCGCGGGGCCGCTGGACGGGGCGATCGACCGGCTGGCCCAGCAGGCACGGGTGAGCATCGCCATCGACGACCGCACCCTGCCCAAGCGCGCCGTGCCGCGGGTCCATGGCCGCATGACCGCGGCGGCGGCGCTGCACCTGCTGGCGCGCCATGTCGGGGCGGAGGCGCGGCGCGTCGGCTCGGCCACCTGGCGCCTCGGTCCGCGCCCCGCGCCGTCCGGGCGCCCGCCCGTCGTGCGCGATCCGCCGCCGGGGCGGAGCGCGGGTCCCGCGGGCGACATGATCGTATGGGCGAGCAAGCGCGCCGCGCCCGTCGCATCGTTTCCCGGCAGCGTGGAGGTGATCGCGGCCCCGCCGATCGGGATCGAGGCGGGCACGTCGGCGCTGGTGGCGCGGTCCACCATCATCTCGTCCACCTATCGCGGATCGGGGCGCGAGAAGCTGTTCGTCCGGGGGCTTGCCGATTCCAGCTTCTCGGGGCGGCTGCAATCGATGACCGGGTTGTACCTGGGCGACGTCCGGCTGACGTACAGCGCGTCGGATCCGGGCCTGCAATTGTACGACATCGCCACCGTCGAGGTGATGCAGGGGCCGCAGGGGACGCTGTACGGATCGGGATCGATGGCGGGGATCATCCGCCTGAACCAGCGGATGCCCGACCGCGGCGTCATATCGGCGACGGTCGGCGGCGGGCTGTCGGCGGTGACGCACGGCGCGACCGGCGCGGATGCCGACGCGGTCGTGAACCTGCCGCTGACGGACAGGTTGGCGGTGCGCGCGGTCGGATATGCGCGCAGCGAGGGCGGCTTCATCGACAAGCCGGCGACGGGGCGGCGCGACGCCAACCGCGCGACGATCGACGGCGGTCGCGTCACGACGCGCTGGTGGCCGGGCGACGACTGGACGGTGGATGCGATCGCGGTGGCGCAGGCCATCCGCACCCGCGACAGCCAGTACGCCACGATCGACGCCCCCCCCCTGACCGACGACGGCCCGATCGCGGAGCCGTCGCGCAGCGGATATGCCGCCGGGCATTTGGTCGTGAACGGTCGTCTCGGCGAGGTGGGCCTGGTGTCGGCGACGGGCGTGGCGCGCCAGCGGTTCGACGAACGGTTCTGGCCCGCTGTCGAAGGCGCGACGGCCGACCTGACGCGTCGCCACCGGTTGTTGAGCCACGAGACGCGCGTGACGCGATCGACCGACGGCGGATCGGGCTGGGTCGCCGGACTGGCCTTCACCCGCGCACGCAGCGCATCGCGCTATCATTACACGGAGGCGCCGCGGACCGAGGCCGACCCGTTCGACTTCTTCGGCCTGATACGGCCGACCAGCGCCACGCTGGGCATTGCGGAGACGCTGACGGAAGCGGCGGTGTTCGGCGAAGGGACGGTGCGGGTCGCGTCGTTCCTGACGCTGGGTGCCGGCGCACGGGCGGTGTGGGGGGGCACGCGGACCTCGAGCGAGATATCCTATGCACCCCGGCTGGCGATCACGGGACGGCGGCGGCGCGAACGCTGGGTACTGCCGACCGCGTCGCTGCTGCTACAGCCCGCGCGCGGCGTGACGGCCTATGCCCGGTACCAGCAGGGACGCCGGGGTCGCGCCGTTGCCCCGGTGACGAGCCTGCCGGAGAACCGGGGATCGGAACGGCTCGACGTCGTGGACACGGGGTTGCGCTGGCAATCGCGTAGCGGGTGGCATGCCGCCGTCTCGGCGCAGCGCACCCGCTGGCGCCAGTTGCAGCTGGACGTGTTCGAGGGGTTCCTGGACTTCGCGCAGGGGGAGGGCGGCGACTGGCGCATCATTTCCCTCAACGCCGCGATCGACGGCCCGCTGGGTGCGGGCGTTTCGATGGATGCGGCGGTGACGGTCAACGACATACGGGCGGACGCACGCCCCGCGGGCGCACCGGCCCTGGGCCTGCCCGACGTCGCCAACGTCATCGGCCGCGTCGGGGCGAGATGGAAGCGGCGGATCGGGCGCGACATGCAGATCGATATCGACGGCTGGGCCCGGTACGAAGGGCGATCGCCGGCGGCGTTCGGGACCATCGTGGCGGGACGGCAGGGCGATTACGTGCGGACCGCGGCGACGATCGCGATCGACCGAGCGGCGGCGCGATGGTCGCTGTCGGTCGACAATCTGCTCGACAGCCGGGCGACGCGCTACGCCATCGGCACCCTGTTCCGCGCCGGCGCGATCGCCACGCCGCTTCAGCCCAGAACGTTCCGGATCGGCTACCAACACCGTTTCTGAAGAAAGGTTGCATTTTCGTTAAGGGCCCCGCGGCCTGACTCGCTCCTGTCAATGAAGGGAGTGGGGCCGGACGCGCCGACCGTGCCGCGGCACGTGGCGACGCCGTCACCCTCCGCCTTCGGACATGGGGCGTCGCATCGGACGGCGCCCGGGGGAAGGAATGTGCAGGATGACACGGTGCGTCCGGACAGGGCCGGTGATGCGAAGCGGGGCGCGTGTCGTCCCGTCCGCATCGTCCGCCCGCACCGGGCGGCCTGTCCGTCGGCCCGCCGCGTTGGGCCCGATATCGTGACCTGAACCGGAGCGTCCGTTCCCGCCCGTCCGGGTCGGGAAGCGGCAGGGTCATGCCACCATGTGTTGATCGAGGGAATGAACGATGGCGACGAACTACAAGCTGCCTCCGCTCGGGCGGGCGCATGACAAGAACACCGGCAAGACGGTGCACAACGTCAACGACCTGTACAACCCGCAGGGCGGGTTCGATCCCGAGCTGATGCGCCAGTGGCACCTGAAGCAGCTGGGCGACGTCGGCACGATCTGGAACGACTTCACCGGCAAGGGCGTCAGCGTCGGCGTGTACGACGACGGCGTCCAGAAGGTGCATTGGGAACTCGACGGCAATTACGATTCGTCCAAGCACGTCGTCATCGATGGCGTCACGTTCGACGGCGGCATCCCGGCCGGGCCGCACGGTACCGCGGTTTCGGGCCTGATCGCCGGGGAGCGCAACGGGCGCGGCGGCGTCGGTGTCGCCTACGACGCGTCGATCACCGGCGTGGCGATCTTCGACCCGAGCCTGCCGATCTTCGCCAACGGCAGCAACAGCCCGGCGTTCCTGCAATCCATGATGCAGGCCAACCAGTTCGATGTGGTCAACCACAGCTGGGGCGGGGCCGGAAGCTACGGCACGGGGGGGTCGCGATCCAATCCGGACAGCTTCAACGGCGCCCTGTCGGCGACGTTCGCCTACACCGCCGACACCGGGCGCGACGGCCTGGGCACGATCAACGTCATGGCGGCGGGCAACGATGCGACGCCGGGCCAGGCGCACAGCGGGGTGACCGATCGCCATGTCGTCGCGGTCGCCGCGTACCGGCAGCTCGACGGCGCGGCATCCTATTACAGCAACAGCGGCGGACACCTGCTGGTATCGGCACCGTCGAACGACTTCGGCCCGCTCGGCGGCACGGGCATGGTGACGGCCGACCTGCTGGGAACCGCGGGCTATAACTGGTCGGTCGATGCGGGTGCGCCGAGCGACTATACCGACAATTTCGGCGGGACCTCGGCCGCCACGCCGGTCGTCAGCGGCGTCGTGTCGCTGATGCTCGACGCGAACGAGAACCTCGGCTGGCGCGACGTGCAGAACATCCTCGCCGCCTCCGCCAAGATGCCGATCGCCTTCGAGGCCGGGCAGGTGCAGATCGGCGTCGTCGCGCCCGCGCTTACGGGAAGTTTCGACCGGATCGACGTGCCGTTGAACGAAAGCCGGTTCAAGCTGTCGGGTGCCGACGCCAACTGGAACGGCGGCCGGATGCATTACAGCAACGATTACGGGTACGGCGCGGTCGACGCCTACAACGCCGCCCGCATGGCGGAAGTGTGGGGCCTGTTCGCGGCCGCCAAGACGTCCGCGAACGAGGTTCACGAGGTCGCGACCGCCGCGATCGGCCTGACCGCGACCGGCCCCGTCGTCGCCGATCTGTTGAAGACGGAGTTCGAGGCGGACATGATCGGCGACATCGTCCGCAAGAGCTTCACGGTGGACAGCGATGTCGCGCTGGAGCGGCTCGACCTGACCGTGGCGTTCCAGAACCTGTTGAAGACCAGCGAGAACGGGGTGTTCCTCGGCACCAGTTTCTCGGACCTCTTCCGGTCGCAGTTCAAGCTGATCGCGCCCGACGGTTCGCAGGCGTTCGCGCCGGTCAGCGGCGTCCTCCAGGATGCCGTGGGGGGCGCGGACCAGGAATTCACCTTCGGCTTCTCGGGGCTTCGCGGCGTCGAGAGCAAGGGCACCTGGACGCTGGAATTCAGCACCCGCGGCGTCGACGTCGACTTCGGCGCCTTCCTGATAAGCTACATCAACGAACTGACGATCAACGACCTGAAGCTGGACCTGTACGGGTCGGAGGTTTCGAACGACGACGTGCATACGTACACGAACGAGTTCTTCACGATGGCCGCGATCGCGGGCGAGCGGGGTCGCCAGACGCTGGTCGATACCGACGACGGGACCGACTGGATCAACGCGGCGGCGGTATCGGCGGACGTGAAGCTGTCGCTGGTCGCGGGCCAGTCGACGACGTTCGACGGCGAGCGCGCGTTCATGATCGGGCGCAGCAGCGCGATCGAGAATGCGGTGACGGGTGACGGCGACGACACGCTGATCGGCAACCGTTCGGACAACTTCCTGGTGGCGATGCGCGGCAACGACGTGCTGAACGGCGGCGCGGGCAACGACTGGCTGATCGGCGGGACGGGCAACGACCGGTTCCTGTTCGACAACCGCGGGACCAGCGGCAAGGACCTGGTGCTGGACTTCACGCGCGGCGACATGATCGGCACGCAGACGGCGCTGCGCGGGGCGAGTGCGGACGGGAAGGTGACGGTGGCCAGCAACACGCTGCTGCTGCTCGACGGCACGCGGACCGGGGACACGGCGCAGCTCAGCCAGCAGGGCGGCGCGGTGATCCAGTCGATGGGCCAGAAGGACGGGTATTTCTGGTACGCGTTCGTGTCGGGCACCGACATCGACAGCGGCGACGTGATCCGGGAGGAAAGCTTCCAGCCGACGCTGACCGCGAGCGGGATGGTGGATGCCATCGCGGCGATGAGCGCGGCGGACTCCTCCTCCTCGATCGGCACCGTCGACGGCGGCGCCACGCTGACCGGGCCGATGGGCGAACAGGGCACCTTCTACCTGTACGACGCCATGGCCGGGCAGATGAGCGGCGGCGTCCTGCTGCACGGCTGATCCCCCGACTACCCCGGGCGGGCCTCACCCTGCCCGCCCGGGGCCTTTTTCCTTCCCTTCCATGCCCGGCGTTCGTGCCGGAGCCGGAGACAAGCCCCGTGTCGCGTCGCGCCGCCATCCTCGCCCTGCTCCTGTCCCCCGCCGCGGCGCGTGCGGACACGCTGGCCGATGCGATCGTCGACGCCTATCGCAACAATCCGCAACTCCAGGCGCAGCGCGCCGAACTGCGCGCGCTGGACGAAGGCGTGATCCAGGCGGGCGCCCCCTATCGCATGAGCGCGGACGCGACGGCGACGATCGGCTACAACGAACGGCTGCAACGCAGCGCCTTCCTCGAAGGCTTCTCCCGCTTCGAGCAGCGGTCGATGGGCGCGTCGGTGTCGGTCGCGCAACTGCTCAGCAGCGGCGGCCGCACCGCCGCGCAGGTATCCGCCGCGGAGGCCGACGTGCTGGCCGGGCGGGAACGGCTGCGCGAGGCGGAGAACCAGACGCTGTTCCAGGTCGTCGATTCCTACGTCGCGGTCCGCCGCGACCTGGAACTGGTCGACATCCAGTCGCGCTCGGTCGCGTCGTACCAGCGGCAGGTGGCGCAGGCGCGCACGCGCGAGCGCGAGGGCGACCTGACGCGGACCGACGTCGCGCAGGCGGAGGCGCAACTGCTCATCATCCAGGCCGCGCTGGCGCAGACGCAGGCCAGCCTGGAACAGAGCCGCTCGCGCTTCGCCGCCGTGGTCGGCCGCAACCCCGGGCCGCTGGAACCGCCCCCGCCGCTGCCCGGCGTGCCCGGATCGATCGACCTGGGCTATTCGCTGGCGGAGCGCGAGAGCCCGCTGCTGTGGCAGGCGATCCTGGCGGAGCGCGGCAGTCGCCACCGCATCGCCGCCGAACGGGCGGAGCGCCACCCGACGATCAGCGCGCAGGGCAGCTACGGCTACGTCAACCCGCTGGGATATCAGGTCCGCGACCTGGGCCGGACCCTGTCGGGCGGCATCACCGTCACCGTCCCGCTGCTGACCCAGGGAGTCGTCGGATCGCGCGTCCGCGCCGCGATCGCGCAGCAGCAGTCCGCCGCCCATCTGGTCGAGGAGGCGCGGCGCAACGTCGACGCGGGCCTGCTCAATTCGTGGAACCAGACCGTCACCGCGGAGCGCCAGATCGGCAGCGGCGAGGCGGCCGTCGTGGCGGCGCGCACCGCGCTGGACGGCGTGAAACGGGGATTCGCGGAAGGATTCCGGTCGAACTTCGAACTGATCGATTCCGAGCAGCGGCTGCTGAACGCGCAGGTCATAGTCGCGAACGCCCGCTACGGCTTGTACGCCGGGCAGGCGACGCTGCTGGCGCTGCTGGGCCGGCTACAGGCCGCGACGCTGGTCCCCGATGCGCCGCAATACGACCCCGCGGCGAACCTGAAGCACAATCGCGCGTGGCAGTTCGGGCCGTTCGAACCGTTGCTGCACGTCCTGGACCGTCCGCAACAGGCGAGCGACCGGTCGCGCGCCGCGCCGGTACCCGCCGCGCCCGCGGACCCGCGCATCGCCCCGGCCCCGGCCCCGGCCCCGGCGCAGGGCGGCGCGACCGATCGCCCGCTCGCCCGCGCGCTGCCCTTGTCCGACCCGATTCTGCCACCCGTCATCCCACAGGAGAAGCCATGACGATCGTCCGTCCGCTGATCGCCGCCGCCGCCGTCGCGGTCGCCCTTCCGCATCCCGCCCTCGCCGCGGACCTGCTGTACTCGCTCGCGCCCACGGGCGGGCCGGGCTATCGCGCGAGCTGGCGGATGCCCGCGACGCCGGAGCCGACGCAGTGGGTCGTCGGCGAGGGCTTCGCGATCGAGCGCGTCGCGGGCGACTTTCCGCGGTCGACCGGCGGCGAGGCGTATCTCGATTTCTTTTCCGCGGCGAACGGCGGCGGGCTCACGATCTCCGACGCCGACGGGCCGCGCATCCTCGCGACCCTGTTCGGCGCGCAGCTGTACACCGGGAGCGAGGCGGCGCCGACGATGCTGAGCGGGTCGTTCACGCTCACCGCCGGCCGCGCGGGCGGGCAGCGATACACGCTGCGCGTCGTCGATGCCGCCGCCGCGGTCCCCGAGCCGGCGACGTGGCTGATGATGATCGCCGGGTTCGGGCTGGTCGGCGGGATGCTGCGCACCCGCTACCGCGTGACCGTGCGCCGCCCGGCTTCCTTCCGTCGCTGAAAGTCCCGATGCCGATGCCGCACCGTCCCAGCCCCAATCCCGTGACCGCGGCCCTGCGCGGCGCGCGGCGGCATTTCGTGCTCGCCGCGGTGTTCAGCGGCTTCGTGAACCTGCTGTACCTGGTGCCGTCGATCTTCATGCTCCAGGTCTACGACCGCGTGGTGCCGACGCGCGGTGCCGCCACGCTGCTGTTCCTGATCCTGATCCTCGCGCTGTCGCTGATCGTGTTGTCGGTGCTGGACGTCGCGCGGATGCGGTTGCTGCTGCGCGCCAGCGTCCGGCTGGAAAAGCGGGCCGCGGCGCCGATCCTGCACCGGATCCTGGGTGCGGGATCGGCGTCGCCGGGGGATCGCGCGGCGGCGATCCGCAATTTCGACGTGCTGCGCGGCGTGCTGACGGGCCCCGCGATCCTGGCGCTGTTCGATGCGCCGTGGGCGCCGATCTACATCGCGGTCTGTTTCCTCCTGCACCCGTGGCTCGGCGCGTTCGCGCTGTTCGCCTCGGTGTTGCTGGCCGCGGTCGCGCTGCTCAGCGAACAGATGACGAAGCGCGCCGCGGCCGAGACGCAGATGCGGTCGGCGGTGCAGGGGCGGATGCAGGATTATGCGGTGCAGGCGGCGGAGGTCGGGCGCGTGCTGGGCATGCGCGACACGATCGTGCGGTTGCAACTGAACGACCGCGCCGATCTGGTCGCGCGGCAGGGGCAGCTGGCGGAGACGTCGGGGGCGTTCCTGGCCGTCACCAAGTTCCTGCGGCAGTTGTTCCAGTCGCTCGCGCTCGCGCTGGGCGCGTGGCTGGCGATCAACCAGTCGATATCGATGGGGGCGATCTTCGCCGCCTCGCTGCTGGTCGGACGCGCCCTGGCGCCGGTCGAGCAGATCCTGGGATCGTGGAAGAACGTCCTGTCGGCCCGGGCGGCCTATGCCGGACTGTCGGCATTCCTGCGCCTGCCCGACGACACCGCGCCGCGCACCGCGCTGCCGCGATCGCGCGGGGCGGTGACCGTCGCGGGCGTCAGCGTCCGCGCGCCGGGCAGCGAGCGGTTGCTGCTGGACGATGTCGGCTTCTCGGTCTCGCCGGGAGAGATCGTCGCGCTGATCGGGCCGAGCGGGGCGGGCAAGTCGACGCTGCTGCGCGTCATCGCCGGAGCGATCGCGCCCGATCGCGGCGAGGTGCGCATCGACGGCACCAGCCTGGCCGACTGGGACCGGGAGGCGCTGGGCGCCAGCGTCGGCTACACGCCGCAGACCCCGACGCTGTTTCCCGCGACGGTATCGGCCAACATCTCGCGCTTCGCGGCCGCGCGCGGCGGCGACGCGCCGGCCGACCTCGACGCGATGGTCGTGGACGCCGCGATGCGGGCGGGCGCGCACGAGACGATCCAGCGTTTCGCACAAGGATATGACACGATGCTGACGATCCGCGAGGCGGGCGGCCTGTCCGCCGGGCAACGCCAGCTGGTATCGCTGTCGCGGGCCTTGTTCGGCAACCCGTCGCTGCTGCTGCTCGACGAGCCCAATGCGCATCTCGACGTCAACGGCGAGGCCGCGCTGATGAAGACCATGGCCACCCTGCGCGCGCAGGGCGTCGCGATCGTCGTGTCGACGCATCGTCCCAGCCTCCTCCAGGTGGCCGACCGGATGCTGCTGGTGCGCGACGGCACGGTCACGCCGATCGATCCGGCGGAGATGAAGCCGCCCGCCCGATCGTCCGGCGCGGTCGCCGCGACCGGCGGCCAGGGAGCGGGGGCATGAGCGCCGCGATGGTCGAGGCGTTCGCGCCGGCCCCGCACGACCTGCCCCCCGCCGCCGCGCGGTTGCAGGATTCCCCGCGCCGCGCGTCGATCCTGGGCGGCGCGACCGCCATCCTCTTCTTCGTCGTCCTGCTGGGCTGGGCCGCGCTCAGCCGCCTCGACGCCGCGGCGTTCGGGGAGGGGCAGGTCGTCGTCGCGGGCAATCGCCAGGTCGTGCAGAACCGGAACGGCGGCAATGTCGAGGCGCTGCTGGTGCGCGACGGCGAGCGCGTCCGCGCGGGCCAGGTGCTGGTGCGCCTCTCGGCGGCCGAGGCGGTGGCCGGCGAGCGCGCGCTGGCGAGCACGGTGATCGACCTTCAGGCGCAGCGGGCGCGGCTACAGGCGGAGCTGGAGGGCGGGCCGATCCGCTGGCCCGCGGAGTTCGCCACCGCGGACGCCGCCGATCGCGTGCTGATCGAGAAGGCGAAGCGATTGCAGCTGGCGCAGGCGCGCGCGCACCGTTCCCTGCTGGCCGCGACCCAGGGGGTTCTGGGCAGTCAGCGCGGCCAGATCGCCGAGCAGCGTCGCGGTTTCGACGCGCAGGTCGATGCCACCTCCACGCAGCGTGCATCGCTCCAGGCGCAGCTGGAGAGCACCCGCCGCCTCGCCGACCAGGGGGTCGTATCGCGCAACAGCGTCCGCGCGCTGGAACGCTCGATCGCCGAGCTTCGCGGCAGCAACGCGGATTACGTCGCGCGTACCGCGGCGCTGGGGGAGCAGATCGCGGGCACGCGGCAGCAGGCGGCGGAGGTGGCGCGCAAGTCGATCGACGATGCCGCCGCCTTGTTGCGCGATACGCAGTTCCGGCTGAACGAGGCGCTGCCGCGACTGGCGGCGGCCCGCGACCAGATGGAACGGACGCTGGTCCGCGCGCCCGTCGGCGGGCGGGTGGTCAACCTGCGCCTGTTCTCCCCCGGCGCGGTCGTCCAGCCCGGGCAGGAGATACTGGAGATCGTCCCCGACGCCGCGCCGCTGGTCGTCAGCGCGCGGTTCCAGCCCGAGGATATCGACGGCGTCTATGCCGGGCGGGTGGCGGAGGTGAAGTTCCTGTCGCTGCACGAACGCGACCTGCCGATGCTGCTGGGCACGATCCGCACGGTATCGGCGGACAGCGTGCGCGATCCGGCGACGGGGGCGTCGTTCTTCACCGCCGAACTGGTCGTGCCCGAAAGCGAGGTCGCGCGGCTGCGCCGGGTGCGCGGCGCCGATACCGGGATCCGTCCGGGCGTTCCCGTGCAAGTGACCGTGAAACTGCGTCCCCGCACCGCCCTGCAATATTTCCTCGAACCGCTGACCGAGGCGACGACGCGGTCCTTCCACGAGCGATAGTCTAGCCGCCGCCGGAACCGGGCGGCGGCTTCGGCTCGTCGCGGGATGCGGACGGGGCGGACGGGTACGGCAGGTCGGTTCTGGAACGGGCGGCACGGGGGGCGGGCGAGGGTTGCGGGCGTAGCCGGCCGATGGCCGTGCGTGGGGCGACGGGTTCTTCGTCACCTACGAATACGACCTGGCGGGTGCGATGACCGCGGTGCGGGAGAACGGCGGTCCGCTGCTGGCGTCGTACGGGGATGAGGATCTGGGGCGGCGGGTGTCGCGGACGCTGGGGAACGGGACGAGCACCGGCTACGGCTATGACGGTGCGTCACGGCTGACGGCGCTGACCCTGAACGGGGGAGGGCAGCCGAACGCGGCGGCCTTCGACTACAACCCCGCGGGCCAGATCGCGAGCCGGACGCTGTCGAACGACGCCTATGGCTGGGCCGGCGCGGTGAACGCGGACCGTGCGTCTGCGGTGAACGGGCTGAACCGGTATACGGCGTCGGGTGCGGTGGTGCCGACGTACGACGGGCGCGGCAACCTGACGGCGGCCGGCGGAGCGAGCTATCTGTACAACGGCAAGAACCAGCTGTCTGGGGCGAACGGGACGTACCTATATTACGATGCGGCGGGACGTCTGGACCAGGTGACGCAGTCGAACCTGGTGTTCAGCCACAATGCGCGGATGTACTCGCCGACGCTGGGCTGTTTCCTGCAAGCCGATCCAATCGGCATCACGCGCCGCCCGTCGCGCCCGCCGCGACGGCCTGAGCGTTCTATCGCGTGGGGCGGCCGCGCCTTCCATTGCCGGCGGGGAATGTCGCGCCGCTATTGACGCGACCCGTCCGCGGCCCGACTTGAGCCGCATCCATGCCCCCATCCCCCGACACCCCCCGCACCGCCGATCGTCCGCTCCTGCCCACGCTCCGGCGCTTCCTGCCGGACCTGTGGCCCAGCGACGCGCCGGGGATGCGCGCGCGGGTCGCCGGGGCGATGGCATTGGTCGTCTGTTCGAAGCTGGTGCAGGTGTACGGCGCGCCGTTCGCGTTGCAGGCGGCGGTGGACGGGATGGCGGTGCCCACGACGCCGCTGCACCTGATCGTCCTGTTCGTCATCGGCTATGCCGCCGCGCGGTTCGGGGCGACCTTGTTCGACAATCTGCGCAACACGGTGTTCGAGCGCGTGGGGCAGGAGGCGACGCGGCGGCTGGCGACGCGGGTGTTCCGGCACCTGCATCGCCTGTCGCTGCGCTTCCACCTGGAACGGCGCACCGGCGCGGTGACGAAGGTGATCGAGCGGGGGACGAAGAGCATCGATACGATGCTGTATTTCCTGCTGTTCAACATCGCGCCGACGGTGCTGGAACTGACGCTGGTCCTCGGCATCTTCTGGGTCAAGTTCGGCTGGCCGCTGGTGGCGGGCACGCTGGCGATGGTGGCGGCGTACATCTGGTTCACGCGCGTCGTCACCGACTGGCGCGCGGCGCTGCGCGAGCGGATGAACGACCTGGACACCGGGGCGGTGGCGCATGCGGTCGATTCGCTGCTGAATTTCGAGACGGTGAAATATTTCGGCGCGGAGGAGCGCGAGGCGCGGCGCTACGACAAGGCGGTGCGGTCCTATGCCGATGCCGCGGTGGTGAGCGAGAACAGCCTGGCGTGGCTGAACGTCGGGCAGGCGGCGATCACGAACCTGATGATGGGCGCCGGCATGGCCTATGTCGCCTGGGGCTGGTCGCAGGGGCGGTTCACCGCGGGCAACGTGGTGCTGGTATCGACGTTGCTGGCGCAATTGTTCCGGCCGCTCGACCTGCTGGGCATGGTGTACCGCACGATCCGGCAGGGGGTGATCGACATGGGATCGATGTTCGACCTGGTCGACACCCCGCCGGAGATCGTCGACGTCCCCCACGCCGCGCCGTTGTCGGTGCCGCGCGGGCATGTGCGGTTCGAGGACGTGCGCTTCGGTTACGACACCGGGATGCCGATCCTGAAGGGCGTGGACCTGGACGTACCCGCGGGGACGACCCTGGCGGTCGTCGGATCGTCGGGGGCGGGGAAGTCGACGCTGGCCCGGTTGATGTACCGTTTCTACGACCTCGATTCGGGGCGCATCACGATCGACGGGCAGGATATCGCGCAGGTGACGCAGGATTCCCTGCGCGCCGCGATCGGGATCGTGCCGCAGGACACGGTGCTGTTCAACGACACGATCGGGTACAACATCGGGTACGGCCGCGAGGAATCGGACCTGCCCGCGATCCGCGAGGCCGCGCGCGGGGCGGCGATCGCGCCGTTCATCGAGCGACAGCCGGAGGGATACCAGACGCGCGTGGGCGAACGCGGGCTCAAGCTGTCGGGGGGCGAGAAGCAGCGCGTGGCGATCGCGCGCACGTTGCTGAAGAACCCGCCGATCCTGATCCTGGACGAGGCGACGAGCGCCCTGGACAGCCGGACCGAGGCGGAGATCATGGAGACGCTGGAGGCGATCGAGCGCGGGCGGACCACGATCGTGATCGCGCACCGGCTGTCGACCGTCGTCCATGCCGACCAGATCGTCGTGCTGGAGGCGGGCGAGGTCGTCGAGCGCGGGACGCATGCCGAGTTGATGGCGCGGGACGGCGCCTATGCCGGGATGTGGGCGCGACAGGCGAAGGAGCGCGCGGCGGCGCTGGCGGAGGTTTGAGCGGTTGCGAGCATCGACATCCGTTCGTCCTGAGCGAAGTCGAAGGGCAGGCGCCGAGGGTCGTGCATGGGCTTCGACTTCGCTCAGCCCGAACGGAGGCGGTGCGTCGGGCAACTTGGTCTTCAACCCCCATTCACCCCGCGATCGGTATCGCCTGTAACGACTTGTCCCCGACGTTCGACCGTTCTAGCCCTATGGCACACCATATCCCCGAGGAGCCCCGATGCGTCCCTTCGCCCTCTCGATCGCCTTGCTGATGACCTCTACCGCCGCAGCCGCGCAGACGCTGCCCGCGTCCAATCCCTTCGCGAAGCCGAGCACGTTGCCCTACCAGGCGCCCGCGTTCGACCGCATCAAGGATACCGATTACCAGCCCGCGATCGAAGCCGGGATGGCCGCGCAGCGCGCCGAGATCCGCGCGATCGCGGACAGCAAGGCAGCGCCGACGTTCGACAACACGATCGTGGCGATGGAGCGGACGGGGCAGTTGCTGGAGCGCGCGGGCAATGCGTTCAACGGGGTGACGGGAGCCAACACCAACGACACGTTGCAGAAGGCGGAAGAAGCACTGGCGCCCAAATATGCCGCGCATTCCGACGCCATCGCACTCGACCCCAAGCTGTTCCAGCGCGTGAAGACGCTGCATGACAAGCGCGATACGCTGGGGCTGAACCCCGAACAGCTGCGCGTGCTGAACAAGACCTACGACAACATGGTCCGCGCGGGCGCGTTGCTGACGCCCGAACAGAAGACGCGGATGACCGCGATCAACGGCGAGCTGGCGCAGCTGACCAATGCGTTCAACCAGAAGCTGCTGGCGGCAACGAAGGCGGGCGGGCTGGTCGTCGACGACAAGGCGAAGCTGGCGGGCCTGTCCGAGGCGGAGATCGCGGCGGCGGCGGATGCGGCGAAGGCGCGCGGGCTGACGGGCAAGTGGGTCATCCCGTTGCAGAACACGACGCAGCAGCCGCTGCTGGCGAAGCTGACCGATCGCGCCACGCGCGAGGCGCTGTTCAACGCCAGCTGGACGCGCACGGTGAAGGGCGACGCCAACGACACGCGCGACACGCTGTCGACGATCGCGAAGCTGCGCGCGGAGAAGGCGAAGCTGCTGGGCTATCCGACCTTCGCCGACCTCTCGCTGGCCGACAGCATGGCGAAGACGCCGCAGACCGCGAGCGGGTTCATGCGCCAGCTCGCCGACCCGCTGGCGATCGAACAGAAGCGCGAGGCGGGCGAGTTGCAGGAACTGGTCAAGGCCGCCAAGGAACAAGAGGGGGGCGGCAATTTCGACCTGAAGCCGTGGGACTGGGACTTCTATTCCGAAAAGCTGCGCAAGGCGCGCTACGACCTGAACCAGGATGAACTGAAGCCGTATTTCGAGATCACGAACGTGCTGGAGAAGGGCGTTTTCGAGGCCGCGACGCAGCTTTACGGCATCACGTTCAAGAAGCGGACCGACATCCCCGTCTATCATCCCGACGTGACGGTGTACGAGGTGTTCGAGGCGAACGGGCAGCCGCTGGGCCTTGCCTATTTCGATTTCTGGAAGCGCGACAACAAGCGCGGCGGCGCGTGGATGTCGAATTACGTGAACCAGTCGAAGCTGTTCGGGACGAAGCCCGTCGTCTTCAACGTCAGCAACTTCACGAAGCCCGCGGCTGGACAGCCCGCGCTCATCACGTTCGACGACGTGTCGACGATGTTCCACGAATTCGGCCATGCGCTGCACGGCCTGTTCGCGAACCAGACCTATCCGTCGGTGTCGGGGACGAACGTCGCGCGCGATTTCGTGGAATTCCCGTCGCAGTTCAACGAGCATTGGGCGCTGGATCCCAAGGTGCTGCCGAAATACGCCGTCCATTACCAGACGAAGCAGGTCATCCCGGCCGCGTTCATCGAGAAGATCGACCGGGCCGAGACGTTCAACACCGGTTATTCGGTGGGCGAGGCGGTCGCCGCGGCGCAGATGGACATGAGCTGGCACGCGCTGACCGCGGACCAGCCCAAACAGGACGCGGACGCGTTCGAGGCGAAGGCGCTGGCGGCCACCGGGCTCGACATCGCGCACGTGCCGCCGCGCTACCGGTCGAGCTATTTCAGCCATGTGTTCGGGTCGGGCTATGCCGCGGGCTATTACGCGTACCAGTGGACGAAGATGCTCGACACCGATGCGTACGAATGGTTCGAGCGCAACGGCGGGATGACGCGCGCCAACGGGCAGCGTTTCCGCGACATGATCCTGTCGAAGGGCGATACCGAGGATTACGCCCCGATGTTCCGCGCCTTCTACGGCAAGGATCCGGATATCGCGCCGATGCTGAAGGGCATGGGGCTGAACGCGGACGGAACGCGGATCGCGAAGTAATCGCGGACGTCGTGCCGGGCCCGTCCCGGCATCCACCGTGCCGCAGGAGCGGCAAGCGTCGGGTGCGCGGCGCCGTGGACCCCGGGACGAGCCCGGGGCGACGGCGTCCCGCTACGCCAGCAGGTCCCGGTATTCCGGGTGCCGCGCGATATAGTCGCGGACGAACGGGCATTGCGGCACGACCGTCAGCCCGCGGTCGCGCGCGGCGTCCAGCGCGCCGCGGATCAGCTTCGATCCCACGCCGCGCCCTTCGATCTCGGGCGGCACCAGCGTGTGGGTGAAGACGATCGTCCGGCCTTCCAGCTGGTAGGCGGCGACGGCGCGGTGGCCGTCGACGTCTAGTTCGAATTCGGCCTCGGCTCGATTGTCGCGGACGGTGGTGGGCTTGGGCATGGGCGCGGTCGATCGCACACGCGCGGGGTTCCCGCAACGGCGGCGCACCCCTAGAGGAAGCCCGACGATGGCCCCCGATCCCCTTCCCGACCTCCACCGTATCTTCGGCTTCCCCGATTTCCGCGGCGTGCAGCGGCAGGTGGTGGACCGCGTGCTGGCGCGGCGGCGGACGCTGGCGGTGATGCCGACGGGGGCGGGCAAGTCGCTGACGTATCAATTGCCCGCGGTAATGCTCGACGGGACGTGCGTCGTCGTCAGTCCCCTGATCGCGCTGATGCACGACCAGCTGCGCGCCGCGACCGCGGTGGGCATCCGCGCCGCGACGCTGACATCCGTGGACGAGAACCGGGCGGAGACGCGGGGCCGGTTCCTGGATGGCGACCTGGACCTCCTGTACATCGCGCCGGAGCGGGCGTCGGGGGCGGATTTCCGCGACCTGCTGCAACGCGGGCGGGTGTCGATGTTCGCGATCGACGAGGCGCATTGCGTCAGCGAATGGGGGCATGATTTCCGCCCCGACTATCGCCTGCTGCGGCCGTTGCTGGACCTGTTCCCGGATGTGCCCCGGCTGGCGCTGACCGCGACCGCGGACGCGCACACGCGCGCCGACATCCTGGAACAGCTGGGCATCCCCGACGACGGGATGATCGTCGCGGGCTTCGACCGGCCCAACATCCGCTATGCGATCAGCCCGAAGGACAATACCACGCGGCAGTTGATCGACCTGGTCCGCGCGACGCCCGGTCCCGGCATCGTCTACGCCCAGACGCGCGCCGCGACCGAGAAGCTGGCCGCCGCGCTGGCGGCGACGGGGCGGCCGACGCGCGCGTACCACGCCGGGCTGGACCCCGCGGTGCGCAGCCGCAACCAGGCGGATTTCGTGGCGAGCGAGGATATGGTCATCGCCGCGACGGTCGCGTTCGGGATGGGGATCGACAAGCCCGACGTGCGGTTCGTCGCTCACGCAGGCCTGCCGAAGTCGATCGAGGGATATTATCAGGAAACCGGGCGCGCGGGGCGCGACGGCGACCCGGCGGTGGCGCACCTGTTCTGGGGCGCGGAGGATTTCGCGCGCGCGCGGCAGCGGATCGGGGAGGTGGAGGAGCATCGCCAGCCGGGCGAGCGCGCGCGGTTGCAGGCGCTGGGCGCTTTGGTCGAGACGCCGGGGTGTCGCCGCGCGATCCTGCTGCGCCATTTCGGCGAGCATCCGCCCGAGCGATGCGGCAATTGCGACAATTGCCTGAACCCGCCGCGCGCGATGGACGCGACCGAGGTGGCGCGCAAATATCTGTCCGCGGTCTTCCGCACCGGGCAGATGTTCGGCGCGACCTATGTCGAGGAAGTGCTGACCGGCAAGTCGAGCGAGCGATCGCTGATGAACGGGCATGAGGCATTGTCGGTTTGGAACATCGTCGGCGAGGGCGACCGCACCCTGCTGAAGCCGGTCGGGCGGGCGCTGCTGCTGCGCGACGCGTTGCGGACCAACGCGCACGGCGGGCTGGAATTCGGCCCCGCGGCGCGCGCGATCCTGAAGGGCGAGGCGGAGGTCGCGCTGCTGGAGCCGCCCGCGCGCACGCGCCGGTCGCGCAAGGGAAGCGCGGAGGCGAACCCGGCGGACGATCCGTTGTTCGAGGCGCTGCGTGGCTGCCGCCGCGATCTGGCGAAGGAGGCCGGGGTGCCGCCCTATGTCATCTTCCACGATTCGGTGCTGCGCGACATCGCGGCGACGCGGCCGGCGACCTTGTCCGACCTGGGGCGACTGACCGGCGTGGGGCAGAGGAAGCTGGACGCCTATGGTGCGGCGTTCCTGAAGGTGGTGCGGGAGAATTAGGCGCCGCCCCGGAGGCGCTTTCTGCGCCCGTGGCCGCGCCGATGATGTGCCGGGGCATAATTATGCGACAATCGGGCCGTAGCGCTCCGCCTCGTAACGGGAGTGACGACATGCGTGCCTTGGGTTTCCTGCTTCTCGCCAGCGCGGCCACGCCCGCGTCCGCGCAGGAGACGACCACGACGCCCGCCCCCGCGACACAGGCGCCGGCCGAGGCGGCGGAGCCTGTCGAGGGGGAGGAGGAAGCCGCGGACCTCGTCGTCACCGGCGCGCGGCAACCGGGCGCGGTGGCGGGGGACATCACGCCCGAACTGCAATTGTCGCCCGCGGACATCCGCAGCTACGGCGTGGGATCGGTCGCCGAACTGCTGACCGAGCTGGCGCCGCAGACGCGGTCGGGGCGGGGATCGGGCGGGCCGCCGGTGGTGCTGGTCAACGGGCGGCGCGTGTCGGGATTCCAGGAGATCCGCGACCTGCCGACCGAGGCGATCCTGCGCGTCGACATCCTGCCGGAGGAAGTCGCGCTGAAATACGGCTATCGCGCCGACCAGCGCGTGGTGAACTTCGTCCTGCGCAACCGCTTCCGCGCCGCGACGGTGGAACTGGACCACCGCGTCGCCACCGACGGCGGGCGGCAGCAGCCGGAGGCGGAGGTCGACCTGCTGCGCATCCGCGGCGGCGATCGCGTCAACCTGCACCTGGAACATACGCAGGCGGGGAAGCTGACCGAGGCGGAGCGCGACGTGCGCCAGCAGGCGACCGATTTTTCCGTCCCCGGCAACGTCGTCGGCGCGGGCGGCGCCGCGCTCGCCCCCGGGCTGGGCAATGTGGCGGGCGTTCCCGCGGTCGCGGCGACGCGCCCGCCCGCGTTGTCGGACTTCACCCCGGCGGCATCGACCACGGACCAGGCGCGCTTCCGCACGCTGCTGCCCGATACGCGGACCGCGGCGGCGAACGGCACCTATGCCACCAGCGTCTTCGGCAACGTCGCCTTTTCGGTCAACGCCACCGCGGAGCATAACCGGACGCAGGCGGATCGCGGCCTTCCCACCGCCTCGCTGTCGCTGCCCGCGGGCAATCCCTATTCCCCCTTCGCCGCACCGGTCACGGTCGCGCGCGCGTTCGACGTGCCGGGCGCGCTGGAGCAGCGCGGGGAGAGCACGGACCTGCACCTGGGCACGACGCTGAACGGCGACGCCGGGCGCTGGCGCTGGACCGTCACGGGCAATGCGGACCGCAACGCCAGCGATACCGTGACGCAGACCGGGCTGGACCCGAGCGCGTTCAACGCGCGGCTGGCGGCCGGGGATGCGGGCGCCAATCCCTATGGCGCGATCGACCTGCCGCGGCTGGCGGACAATATCGGCCGGTCGCGCAGCACGTCGCTCGGCCTGAACGCGCTGGCCAGCGGACCGGCGTTCGCGCTGCCCGCGGGAGACGCCAACGCCTCGATCCGCATCGGCGCGTCGAGCAACGATTTCTCCAGCCGCTCCTCCCGCCTCGGCGTCGTGCAATCGGCGCAGATCGCGCGCGACATCGCCAGCACGCGCCTGAACCTGGACCTGCCGATCGCGCGGCGCGACGTGGCGCTGTCCGCGCTGGGCAATTTGTCGCTGAACGGGAATCTGGAGGTGGAGCGGCTGTCCGATTTCGGCACGCTGGTTTCGCGCGGCTACGGCCTGAACTGGTCGCCGGTGGTGGGCGTCCGCGGACTGGTATCGGTGACGGACGAGGAGAATGCGCCGGGCGCGTCGCAGCTGGGCAACCCGCAGGTGCTGACGCCCGGGGTGCGCGTGTTCGATTACGTCACGGGCACCACCGCCACGGTCACGACGCTGACCGGTGGCAACCCGGGCCTGCGCGCCGAGGATCGCCACGTCGTGAAACTGGGGCTGGACATCAAGCCGTGGACACAGCGCGACATCGGCTTCGTCGCCAATTACGTCACCAGCCGCACCGACGATGCGATCGCGGGCTTCCCCACCGCCAGTGCGGCGATCGAGGCGGCGTTTCCCGACCGGTTCCAGCGCGCCCCCGACGGCACGCTGCTGCGGATCGATTCGCGACCGATCAACTTCGCCCGGACCGAGCGATCCGAGCTGCGCTATGGCGTCAACCTGTCCTTCGCGATGAAATCCACGGTGCAGAAACAGCTGGAGGCGTTCCGCGCGGGCACCGGGCCCAATCCGTTCGCGGGGTTGCGTCCGCCGGGTGGAGCCCGGCGCGAGCGGCCCGCGACGCAGCCCGACGGCAGCGCGGTCCCGCCGCCGGCGGGCGCAGGCGCGCCCCCGGCCACGGACGGTGCGGCTGCCCCGGCGGAGGGCGGTCGACGCTTCGGCGGGCGCGGCGGTGGCGGACGTGGCGGCGGCGGGCGGGGCGGGTTCGGCGGTGCAGGCGGCGGCGGGCGCGTGCAATTCGCGCTGTATCACACCTGGCACCTGACCGATCGCGTCACGATCGCGGACGGCGGCCCGGTGCTGAACCTGCTCGACGGCGATGCGATCGGCAGTTCGGGCGGACAGCCGCGGCACGAGCTGGAGGGGCAGGCGGGCTATGCCAACAATGGGCTGGGCGCGCGGCTGTCGGTCAATTTCCGCAGCGCGACGCGCGTGAACGGCGGCACCCCGCTGGCGCCCGAAACGCTGGATTTCGGGAGCCTGGCCACCGCCGACCTGCGCCTGTTCGCGGACCTGGGCCAGCGGCTGGACCTCGTGCGGAAGTACCCGTGGCTGCGCGGCAGCCGCGTGACGCTGAGCGTGGCGAACCTGTTCAACCAGCGGCAGCGCGTGACCGATGCGACGGGGGCGGTGCCGATCGGGTTCCAGCCGGCGTATCTCGACCCGCTGGGGCGGACGGTGCGATTGTCGGTGCGGAAGATCTTCTTCTGAACGCATCGTGCTCCCGCGACGGCGGGAGCCCAGGGTTCCAACGGCAAACGGCTATCGCCTGGCTGGGCGCTGTGTCTCCGCCTGCGCGGGGATACAGGGGCGAGACTAAAGCCCCACCTTCCCCGCCAGCCACGCCGCCGCGACCGCGGGGGATCGCTTGTCGGTATCGCGGTCGACCATATAGTTCGCCTCGCGCATCGCCTCCACCGGCACGCGTCCGATCATCGGGCGAAGCGCGGCGACGATCCGCGCATCCCCGGCCGCGCGGGGGGACAATAGCAGGATCGCGTCGTAGCCGGGGATCGCGCGCTTCGGATCGGTCAGCACGGTCAGTCCGTCCGCCGCGATGCGGCCGTCGGAGGAAAAGGCGCTGATGACGTCGGCGCGCCCGCTTTCCAGCGCGCGATACATGAACGTGGGACTGTATGGCGTCGTGGCGGCGAAGCGCAGGCCGTAGGCGTCGCGCACCGCGGCCCATTCGGGTCGGTCGAGGAATTCCAGGTCCGATCCCAAGGTCAGCGTCGGCGCCGCGCGCGCGAGGTCGTCCAGCGTCGCGATGCCCGCGCCGGGGCGCATCGCGAAGGCATAGGCATTCTCGAACCCGAGCGACCCCAGCAGGGTCACGCCGCGTACCCGTTTCGCCCAGTCCCCTATCGCCGCCACCTGCGCGGCGCGGGGCGGCACGTCGGTGCGCTTCATCTCGCCCGCCCAGATCGTGCCCGCGTAATCGACATAGGCGTCGACGTCGCCGCCCGCGACCGCGCCGAACGCGACCGCGGAGCCGAGCCCGTCGCGATAGTCCACGCGATAGCCGGCGCGTTCCAGCCGTGCGCCGATCAGCCGGGCGAGGATATATTGCTCCGAAAAGTTCTTGGCGCCGATCACGACGCGCTTCTCGCCGGACGACCACAAAGGCGCGCTCGCCGCCACGGTCGCCGCCGCGAGCACGCCCAGCGCGGCCCAGGTCCACGACGGACGGCGCCGCGCCACGCCGCGCTCCGCCAGGGCCAGCAGCGCGTCCACCGCCAGCGCGAGCGCGGCGGCGGAGACGCAGCCGGCGATCACCAGCGTCCACGCCTGCGTCTGCAACCCGGCGAAGATCAGGTCGCCCAGGCTGGGCTGACCCACGGTGGTGGACAGCGTGGCGGCACCGATCGTCCACACCGCCGCGGTGCGGATGCCCGCCATGACGAGCGGCAGGACAAGGGGCGCCTCCACCAGCCGCAGTTTCTGCGCCGCCGTCATCCCGACCCCGTCCGCCGCCTCGATCAGCGCGGGGTCCAGCCCGGTCAGCCCGGTCGCCAGGTTCCGCACGATGGGAAGCAGCGCGTACAGGGTTAGTGCCAGCAGCGCGGGCAGGAAGCCCAGCGCGGGCAGGCCGCCGATCCACAGCAAGACGGGGTAGAACAGCGCCAGCAGCGCCAGGCTGGGGATCGTCTGCACCAGTCCCGCGACGCCCAGCACGACGCGTCCCACCCCCGGCCGCCGCGCCGCGACGACGCCGAGCGGGAGCGACAGCACGATCGCGAGCGCCAGCGCGCACATCGCCAGCAGCAGGTGCTGCGCGGCAAGATCGGGCACGCGGGCGAACGCCTCCGTCACGGCGGGACTCATCGCGCCATTCCCGCCAGCCGCGCGGCCTGATCGCGCGGCACCGCGACCAGCGCCTGCGCCGCATCGCCGCCCGCGCCCGCCAGCAGGGCGGCGGGCGTCTCGTCCGCGACGATCCGCCCCGCCTGCATCACCAGCACGCGCGACGCGTGGAGCAGGGCCTCCGCCATGTCGTGCGTGACCATGACGGTGGTCAGCGACAATTCGTCGTGCAGCCGCCGCACCGCCTGCGCCAGCGTCTCGCGCGTGATCGCGTCGAGCGCGCCGAACGGTTCGTCCATCAGCAGCAGCCGCGCGCCCGTCACCAATGCGCGCGCGACGCCGACGCGCTGCCGCTGCCCGCCCGACAGCTCCGCGGGCATCCGCGTCGCGACCCCCGCGGGCAGTTCGACCAGGTCCAGCATCGCCGCCGCCCTGGCCGCGTCGGGCGTGCCCGCGATGCGCAGCGGCAGCGCGACATTCTCCCCCACGGTCAGGTGCGGGAACAGGCCGACGTTCTGGAAGACGTAGCCGATCCCGCGCCGCACCCGCCACGCCGGGCCGCCGGCCACGTCCGCGCCGTCGATCGTCACGCGGCCGGTATCGGGGACGACCAGCCGGTTCGCCATCTTCAGCAACGTGGACTTGCCCGATCCCGACGCACCGACCAGCGCGACGAAGCCGCCGTCGATCGTGCAGGATACGCCGTCCACGGCGACCGTGCCGTCGCCGAAGCGTTTCACGACCGCGTCGAAGGCGAGCGTCGGTGCGGAAGTCACTGGCATCGCAGGCGACGATGGAGGATGGGACCGCGGTTCACAAGCGGAAGGGCGGGGCATGAAGGCGATCCTGATAACCGGCGGCGGATCGGGCATCGGCCGCGCGGTGGCGGCGCGGTTCTCGCGCGAAGGCTGGCGCGTCGGGCTGGCGGACATCGACCCTGCGGGGCTGGCCGCGACCGCCGCCCTGCTGCCCGCGGACCGGACCAGCACCCACCGCATGGACGTGCGCGACGCGGGTGAGTGGGAGCATGTGCTGGCGGAATTCGTGGAGGGCGGCGACGGGCGGCTGGACGTGTTGTTCAACAACGCCGGGATCGCGGCGGGCGGCGCGTTCGGGGACATGCCGCTCGATACGCTGGACCGCGTGCTGGACGTGAACTTCCGGGGCGTCGCCTATGGCGCGCGGCTGGCCTACCCGTATCTGAAGGCGACCCCCGGTTCGTGCCTGCTGAACACCGCGTCGGCCTCCGCGATCTACGGCTCGGCGGGCCTGGCGGCCTATTCCGCGACGAAGTTCGCGGTGCGCGGACTGACGGAGGCGCTGGACGGGGAATGGGCGGCGGACGGCATCCGCGTGCGCAGCCTGATGCCCGGATTCATCGATACGCCCCTGCTGTCGGTCGCGGTCGACGGCGGCAACCGGTCGGCGCGCGACACCGTGGTGGAGGCGGGGCTGGAATTCACGCCGGTGGAGACGGTCGCGGACCTGGCGTGGGATGCGGTCCATGGCGATCGCGTCCATATGCTGGTGGGCAAGACCGCGCGGCGGCTGGCGTTCGCGGCGCGGTGGATGCCGGGGCGGCTGCGCAAGATGATGCGGTCGCCGCGACGTTAGGGTTGGCGCGAAAGCGCGAGGAAGATGATTTTCGCGCGGAGGCGCGGAGGACGCAGAGGGGTTGCGTACTGGGCCGCCGGATCTTTTCACGATCAGGCCGTGAGGTTCGGTGCGCTACCGCGCGACGAACACCTCCGCGTCCTCTGCGCCTCCGCGCGAACCCATTCTGCTTCGTCGCTATCCCCCCAGGATCCCGTCGATCGCGCCCGCCAGTTCGATATCGCGTTCCGACAGGCCGCCCGCGTCGTGCGTGGTCAGGAGGACGTCGACGCGGTTCCACACGTTCGTCCATTCGGGATGGTGGTTCATCCGCTCCGCCAGGATCGCGACCTGCGCCATGAAGCCGAACGCTTCGGCAAAATCGGTGAAGACGATCGTGCGGGTGATCGCGTCGCGGCTGTCGTCGTAATCCCATTCGGGCAGGCCATCGAGCGCGTCCGCGCGCTCCGCCTCGCTCAATTGTTCGACCATGCGCTCTTCCTTGCCGCCGACGGGACACGAGGGGTATGGCCGCTGGCATGAGCGCGCAAGAGACCTTGGGAGCGGCCCCGTCCGCCGACGCGATCGAAGCGCACGCCCGCGCCACGATCGAGCGCCTGCCGGCGGCATTCCGCGCGCATCTGGGCGATGTCGTCCTGCTGGTGGAGGAGGAGGCGGACGCGGAGACGCTCGCCGCGCTGGATATCGAGCATCCGCTGGACCTGTCGGGCGTCTATGTCGGGCGTCCGGTGGGGGAGAAATCCGCGTTCGACAGCGGCGCGATGCCCGACCGCATCCATCTGTACCGCCAGTCGATCCTGGCCGAATGGTGCGAGACGGGGGTGCGGCTGGACGATCTGGTCGCGCATGTCACGATCCACGAGATCGGGCATCATTTCGGCCTGAGCGACGACGACATGCACGCGCTGGAAGCGGCGGTGGGCGATTGAGCGCGGCGCTGGCGGTCCGCGACCTGACCGTTGCGCGCGGCGGGCGCGTGCTGGTCGCGGGGCTGTCCTTCGCGGTGGAGCGCGGCGGCGCGGTGCTGGTGACGGGGGCCAATGGCGTGGGCAAGTCCAGCCTGTTGCGCGTGCTGGGGGGGCTGGCGTGGGCGAACGTGCCGTTGCTGCGTCCCGCGTTCGTCGCGCTGATGGCGGAGAACGCCGCGCTCGATCCCGAACGGCGGCTGGGCGAGGCGCTCGCCTTCTGGGCGCGGCAGGATCCCGCGCCCGATCCGCACGGGCGTGTCGCGGAGGCGCTGGCAAATGTGGGGCTGGACGACCTGACGGACGTGCCCGTGCGCCTGTTGTCCACGGGCCAGCGCCGCCGCGCCGCGCTGGCGCGCGTCGTGGCGTCGGGCGCGGACCTGTGGCTGCTGGACGAGCCGGCGACCGGGCTGGATGTGGCGGCGGTGGTACGGCTGGAGGCGCTGATCGCGCGGCATCGCGCTGGGGGTGGTGTCGTGGTGGTGGCGACGCACCAGCCGCTGGCGCTGCCGGATGCGGTCGAGGTGGCGTTGTGAGCGTAAAGCCGTACGTGTGTCCCCGCGAAGGCGGGGACCCAGTCTGGACTCCCGCTTTCGCGGGAGCACAAGGGACCGTCGCATGACCGCGCTGATCCTGCGCGACCTGCGTCGGTACTATACTGGCGGCGGGGCGACGTTGACAGTGGCGTTCTTCCTGCTGGTCGCGATCCTGTTTCCCTTCGCGATCGGCCCCGACGCCGCACTGCTCGCGCGGGTCGGGGGCGGGATCCTGTGGGCCGCCGCGCTCCTCGCCGCGCTGATGCCGGTGGAGCGGCTGGTGCAGCCCGACCTGGAAGCGGGCGTGCTGGACCAGCTGGTCGTCCGCGGCCATTCCCCCATCGGGATCGCGGCGGCGAAGATGGCGGCGCACTGGCTCGCCTTCGCGCCGCCGCTGATGCTCGCCGCGGTCGTCGCCGCGGCGTTGCTGGGCCTGCCCGCGGACCGGCTGCTGGCGGTCGAGGCGGGGCTGCTGCTGGGCACACCGGGCCTTGCCGCTTTGTCGATCGCCACCGCGGCGCTGGTCGCGGGGTTGCGCGGGGCGGGGGCGGTCGCGGGGCTGGTGATGCTGCCGCTGGCGGTGCCGCTCCTGATCTTCGGCGCGGGGGCGATCGACGGCGGCGCCGGCGTCGGGACGGCCACGGGCGGGCTGAAGCTGCTGGCGGCGGTCAGCCTGCTGCTGGTCGCGGGCGCGCCCTTCGTCGCGGGCGCGGCGATCCGGGTCGGGATGGAATAGGCGGGCGCGCCGAAACGGGTCGCGGGCGGTCGCCGCGCGTTGTAAGGGCGCGGGGATGCTCCGCCTCAGCGAATTGAAACTGCCGCTCCACCACGCGGACGAGGCGTTGCCGGCCGCGATCTGCAAGCGGTTGCGCATCACGCCGCGCGAGCTGGTGCGCTTCGCCGTCGTGCGCCGCGGACATGATGCACGCGACCGCAGCAACATCGCGCTGGTCTATTCGGTCGATGCCACGGTGAAGAACGAGGCGACGGTGCTGGCGCGCTGCCGCCGTGACCGCGACGTGCAGCCGACGCCCGACACGCGCTATCACCCGCCGGTCGCCGCGCCCGACGACGCACGTCGTCCGGTCGTGATCGGCGCGGGGCCGTGCGGCCTGTTCGCGGCGTTGATCCTGGCGCAGGCGGGATACCGCCCGATCGTGCTGGAGCGCGGGAAGGTGGTGCGCGAGCGGACCAAGGACACGTGGGGCCTGTGGCGCCGCCGCGTGCTGACCCCTGAATCGAACGTGCAATTCGGGGAGGGCGGTGCGGGCACCTTCAGCGACGGGAAGCTGTACAGCCGGATCAAGGATCCGCGGCACCTGAACCGCAAGGTGCTGACCGAGTTCGTGAAGGCGGGCGCGCCGCCGGAGATATTGACCGAGGCGCATCCGCATATCGGCACGTTCCGCCTGGTCACGATGGTGGAGAGCATGCGCGCGACGATCGAGGAGCTGGGGGGCGAGTACCGCTTTTCCACCCGCGTCGACGGGCTGGACATCGATGCCGCGGGGGGCGGGCGCCGTATCCGGGGGCTACACCTGAACGGCGGCGGCTATCTGGCCGCGGACCATGTCGTGATGGCGGTGGGGCACAGTGCGCGCGACACCTTCGCGATGCTGCTGGAGGCGGGCGTGCATGCGGAGGCCAAGCCGTTCTCGATCGGGGTCAGGATCGAACATCCGCAATCGTGGATCGACCGCGCGCGCTTCGGGCACGAGGCGGGGAAGGAGATCCTCGGCGCCGCGGAATATCACATCTCGCATCACTGCTCGAACGGCCGCACGGTCTACAGCTTCTGCATGTGTCCGGGCGGCACCGTCGTCGCCGCGACGTCGGAGGAGGGGCGCGTCGCGACCAACGGCATGAGCCAGTATTCGCGCAACGAACGCAACGCCAATTCGGGCTTCGTCGTGGCGATCGACCCGGCGCGCGACTTTCCGGGCGACCCGCTGGCGGGCATCGCGCTGCAACGACGGTTGGAGGAGAAGGCGTTCGTCGCGGGCGGATCGAACTACAGCGCGCCCGCGCAGCGCGTCGGCGATTTCCTGGCGGGGCGCGCGTCGACCGCGCTGGGGTCGGTGGTCCCGTCCTACCGCCCCGGCGTGACGCCGACCGACCTGTCGCACTGCCTGCCCGATTTCGCGGTACAGGCGATGCGCGAGGCGTTGCCCGTGTTCGGGCGGCAGATCCGGGATTACGATCACCCCGACGTCGTGATGACGGGCGTCGAGACGCGCACGTCGTCGCCGGTCCGCTTCACGCGGGGCGAGGACGGGCACAGCCTGAACACCGTCGGCCTGTTTCCCGCGGGCGAGGGCGCGGGCTATGCCGGCGGTATCCTGTCCGCCGCGGTCGACGGGATCAGGACCGCGGAGGCGGTGGCGCGGAGCATCGCGGGCGCGTGACGTTGCTGCTGTTCAACAAGCCGTATGGCGTGCTGAGCCAGTTCACCGACCGCGGATCGCCGACCACGCGCGCGACATTGTCCGACCATGTCGACGTGCCGGGGGTCTATCCCGCGGGGCGGCTGGATCGCGACAGCGAGGGGCTGCTGCTGCTGACCGACGACGGCCGGTTGCAGGCGCGGATCGCGGACCCGCGGTTCAAGACGGCCAAGACGTATCTGGTACAGGTGGAGGGCGAGCCCGACGACGCGGCGCTGGCGCGCCTGCGCGGCGGCGTGACGCTGGCGGACGGGCCGACGCAGCCCGCCGTGGTCGAGCGGATCGACGACCCCGCGCTGTGGCCGCGCGATCCGCCGATCCGCGTGCGGCGGAATATTCCCGACCGCTGGCTGTCGCTGACGATCCGGGAGGGGCGCAACCGACAGGTGCGGCGGATGACCGCCGCGGTGGGGCATCCGACGCTGCGGCTGGTGCGCTGGCGGATCGGGGAATGGACGCTGGACGGCCTGCCGCCGGGGGAGTGGCGGCGGGGGTGAGGCGTCGTCATCCCGGACTTGATCCGGGGTCGAGAGCTACGAGGGACATCGCCCGCAATTCTGGATCCCGGATCAAGTCCGGGATGACGGGGAAGGCTTACCCCAACCGTTCGCGTGCCACGCGTTCCAGCACGGTCAGCGGCATCGCCCCCATCGCCAGCACGCGGTGGAATTCCTTCGGGTCCCACTTCGCGCCCGCGCGCTTCTTCGCCGCGTCGCGCAGCTCGACCCATTTGGTGTGGCCGATCTTGTAGCTGCACGCCTGCCCCGGCCAGACGGTGTAGCGGTCGATCTCCCCCTGGCTGCGCCCGCGCGCGATGCCGGTGGTGGCGATCAGGTAATCGGTCGCCTTCTCGCGGCTCCAGCGCTTCGCATGCATGCCGCTGTCGACCACCAGGCGCGTGGCGCGGAACAGCAAAGATTGCAGATAGCCGACCTGGCCCAGCGGATCGCCGTCGTACATCCCCATCTCGTCCGCCAGCTGCTCCGAGTACAGCGCCCACCCCTCGGAATAGCCCGAATAGAAGCCGCGGCGGCGGATCAGCGGGATGTCCTGGCTTTCCAGCGCGGACATGACCTGGAGGTGATGGCCCGGCACGCCTTCGTGATAGCTGAGCGTGGCGAGACCGAATTTCGGCCGGTCGAACGTGTCGCGCAGGTTGATGAAATAGATCGCGGGGCGCGACCCGTCGAGCGAGGCGGCCTGGTAATAGCCGCCGGGGGAGCCCGCCTGGATCGCTTCGGGCACGCGGCGCACCTCCACGGTCGCCTTGGGCAGGATCGCGAACTGTTCGGGCAAACGTTTCGTCATCGCGGCGACCTGCGCGCGCAATTGTTCCAGCAGCGCCTCGCGCCCCGCGTCGGTGTTCGGATACAGCTGGTCCGGACGCTTGTTCAGCGCGACCAGCCGGTCGCCGACGGTGCCCTGTGCCATCCCCTGCTTCTTCAGGATGCCGTCGATCCGCGCACCGATCTCCGCCACCTGCGCCAGGCCCAGCCGATGGATCTCGTCGCCGGTCAGGTCGGTCGTCGTCGCGGCGCTGGCGGCGGCGGCATAGTAAGCCTCGCCATCGGGCAGCCGCCACACGCCCGCGTCGTGCGTCGCGCGTCCGCGCAATTCGGTCAGCAGCGCGCGCTGGCGGTCGAGCGCGGGGAACACCTTGTCCGCCATCAGCCGGTCGACCGCGGCGGCGCGGTCGGCGGGCAGGTTCGCGGCCTTCAGCTTGGCGGCGATATCGGTGGCGGGGCCGGTCGCCTCCGGCGCCTTTCCGCGTACCGCGTCCAGCTGCTTCAGCGTGGTGTCGAGGATATAGTCGGGCGCGAACACGCCCTTGGCCGCATCCTCGCGCTGGCGTACCGTCTCGTCCTCGATCGCGCCGGCGAAGGCGGCGACGCGCGCGACATAGGCGTCGGCGTCGGCGGCGTCCCTGATGCGGTGCTGGTTCGCCAGGAAATCGGGCACGTCGCGATACGCGCCGGTCAATTGCGTCAGGACATAGGGGGCGTAGCGCCCCGCGCTGGCACCGTAGCCGTAGCGTTCGCCCGCGACGACACGGTCGAGGCTGTACAGGACGATGTCGTAATCCAGCTTCGCCGCGTCGCCGAGCGCATCGCGCGGGATCGCCTTCAGCGCGGCCATCTCCTGCTTCGCGCGCGCGAACTGCCGCCGCTCGCCCGCGCGGCTGCCGTCGCCCAGCTTCGATCGCAGCGCGGCGCGCGGACCGGTGTCGAGGCCGAGCGAGGTCGCGCCCTCCGGATTGTCGTCCAGACGCGCGTAGAAGAAGCGGTCGAGCAGGGCGCGCAGATCGGCGTCGCGCGCGCCCGGGGCGGCGGCGGCGATGCGGGGAAGGGCGGTCGCGGCGGTCGCGAGGCTGGCGGAGGCGAGGAACTGACGGCGGCGCATGGATACTCCCGAAGGCTGTGTCGCGGATCACGCTGGCGGATGGCCGGACCTTTGTCGAGCGATGGGCGATGTATCGGCCATGCCCCGGCACCATATCCGTCGCAGTCACGATCCCGGCGGCCAAGGGTTTGAAAACATGGATGACGACGTCACTGCGCGATCGAGCAGGGTGCCCAGCGGACGCCTTTCGCGGCTGGGGTCGTTCGGGAAGCTCGCGGGCGGGCTGGCGGGCGGCATGGTGGCGGAGGGCGCGCGCCGGATCGCGGCGGGGGAGCGGCCCAGGATGGGCGACCTGATGCTGACCCCCGCCAACGCCACGCGCGTCGCGGATCAATTGTCGCACCTGCGCGGCGCGGCGATGAAGCTGGGGCAGATGGTGTCGATGGACGGGGGCGACTTCCTGCCGCCCGAACTGACCGCGATCCTCGCCCGCCTGCGCGAGCGCGCGCACCACATGCCGCCCAAACAGCTGGACGCGGTGCTGGCGGCGGAATGGGGAAAGGGATGGCGTGGCCGCTTCGCGCATTTTCAGGCGCATCCCGTCGCCGCCGCCTCCATCGGGCAGGTCCATCGCGCGCGTCTGCCCGACGGGCGCGAGGTGGCGGTAAAGGTGCAATATCCCGGCGTGCGCAACAGCATCGACGCCGATGTCGACAATGTCGCCACGCTGCTGCGCGTGTCCGGGCTGCTGCCGAAGGAGATCGACGTCGTCCCGCTGCTGCGCGAGGCGAAGCGGCAGTTGCACGAGGAAGCGGACTATCGGCGCGAGGGCGCGATGCTGGCGCGCTACGGCGCGCTGGTGGCGGACCTGCCCGACCTGATCGTGCCCGCGCTGGTGCCCGAGTTCACCACCGACCGCGTGCTGGCGATGACGTTCGTCGACGGCGTGGCGGTGGAGACGCTGGTCGACGCGGCGCAGGCGGTGCGCGACCGTGCCGCCGGGTTGCTGGTGGACCTGGTCCTGCGCGAACTGTTCGACTGGGGCGTGATGCAGACCGATCCCAATTTCGCCAATTACCGCTGGCAGGCCGACCCGGCCCACCCGGACAAGGGGCGGCTGGTATTGCTCGATTTCGGCGCGGCGCGCGCCGTGCCTGGGGAAACGGCGGACGGATACCGCCGGCTGCTTTCCGCGGGCCTGTCGGGGGACAAGGGGGCGGTGACGCGCGAGGCGGTGGCGGCGGGCTTCCTGGGGCAGGCTGCGGTGGATCGCCATGCGGACGCGGTCGACCGGATGCTGGACGTGATCCTGGCCGAGCTGAACCGCCCCGCCGCGTTCGACTTCGGCGACCGGGCCTTCGTCGCGGGATTGCGCGAACAGGGGATGGCGATGGCGGCGGATCGCGCGACGTGGCACGTGCCGCCGATCGAGACCCTGTTCGTCCAGCGCAAGATCAGCGGCACCGCGCTGCTCGCCACCCGGCTGAAGGCGCGGGTCGATGCGCGGGCGAAGATCGCGGCGGCGCTGGCCGGGGATCACCGCCCGGTCGGGTGAACCTCCGCCAGCCGGTCGGCGAGTTCGGCGTTGCGGAACGGCTTCGCCAGGCGCGGCAGGTCGCCCGCGATCCCCGCCACATCGGCATAGCCCGACACGATCAGCGCGGGCAGCGCGGGGCGCGCGGCGCGCAGGGCCCGGACCAGCTGCTCGCCGTTCATGCCGGGCATCAGGTGATCGGTCACCAGCACGTCGGGCTCCACGCCCGTGTCGACCAGGCGCAACGCATCCTCCGCCGACGCCGCCTCGACCACGTGGTAGCCCAAGTCGTTCAGCATGTCGGCGGTGCTCATGCGGACCAGGTCCTCGTCATCCACCAGCAAAGCGACGCCGCGCGCGCTGGCGGCGATCGCGGTGGGGGCGGGCGCGTCGGTCGAAGGGCAGGCGTCCGGGCTGACCGGCAGCCACAGGTCCACCGTCGTTCCCCGCCCCGGCGCGCTGTCGATCGTCAGCGCGCCGCCCAGCTGCGCCGCCAGCCCGTGCGCCATCGACAGGCCCAGGCCCGTGCCCTTGCCGATCCCCTTCGTGGAGAAGAACGGCTCGATCGCGCGGGCACGCGTCTCCTCGTCCATGCCGACGCCCGTGTCGACGATCGACAGGCGCACGTAATGGCCGGGGCGCAATCCCGTCGCATCGTCGGACGAAATGCTGTCGCGCGCGGCCGCGATCGTCAGCGTGCCGCCGTCGGGCATCGCGTCGCGTGCGTTCACGCTGAGGTTCAGGATCGCCATCTCCAGCTGGTTCGGGTCCGCCTGCGCGGGCGGCAGGTCGTCCGCCATTTCCACCCGGATCGCGATGCGCGGTCCCAGCGTGCTTCCCATCAATCCGGCCATGCCGTCGACCAGGCCGGGCAAGGCGACCGCCGCGGGCTGGAGCGGCTGGCGACGTGCGAAGGCCAGCAGGCGCTGGACCAGCGTCTTGGCGCGCTCCGCCGATTGCAGCGCGCCGTCGATCAGCCGCCGTTCGCGATCGTTCCCCAGGCCGCGGCGCAGCAGCATGTCGAGCGAGCCGATGATGGGCGTCAGCAGATTGTTGAAATCGTGCGCCACCCCGCCGGTCAGCTGCCCCATCGCCTCCAGCTTCTGCGACTGGCGCAATGCCTCCTGCGTCTGGAGCAGTTCGCGCTCGCGCGCCTTGTCCTCGCTCAGGTCGCGGCCGATGGCGATGAAGTTCACGCCGTCGGGTTCGGGAGAGACGGTCCAGCCGATCGGGGTCCATGTTCCCTTCGTGGTGGCGATGCGGTTCTGGAACCGGGTCGGCAGGCCCGTCCGGCTCATCTCCTCGATCGCCGCAAGCGTCACGTCGGTGTCGTCGGGATGCATGAAATGCGCGTAGGGCGTGGCGAGCAGGTGGCTTTCGGGCCAGCCCAGGACGTGCGTCCACGCCGGGTTCACCGCCGACATGATCCCGTCATAGCCGGCACGCGCCAGCATATCCTCCGAATGGAGCCACAACCGGTTGCGCTCGGACGCATCGGCCGCGCGTTGCGCGCGTTCGGCGAGGATACGATCGGTCGTCTCCACGCACAGGCAGAACAGGCCCGCGACGTCGCCGTCGCGGCCGCGCACCGGCAGGTACGAGAAGGCGAAATGCGCCTCCCGCGGTCGTCCGGGCCGTTCGAGCGACAGCGTGAGATCGTCCATGTGGACCGGCACGCCCGCCGCCACCCGGTCGAACAGGGGCGTCAGTTCCGCCTTCACTTCCGGCCAGACGTGGAAGAAGGGGCGCCCCAGCGCGTCGGGATGCCGATCGGCCAGCATCGGGGCGTAGGCGTCGTTGTAGAGCAGCACGTGATCGGGGCCCCAGCCGAGGAACATCGGCTGCGTCGCCGCCAACATGACGCCGACCAGCGCCCGCAGCGGCTCGGGCCAGCGGTGCGGCGGCCCCAGCGCCGTGGCCGACCAGTCCATCGCCCGGATCAGTGCGCCCGCCTGTCCCCCTCCGGCGATGAAGGTCAGGTCCGGACCCGATGTCGCAGCGTCGGTGTCGTCACGCATTCGGCTCGGCTTCTTTCCTTTGTTATCCGTTTCCTAGCGGCGGCCCGGCGGGATCGCCAGTATCCGGGCACGACGACCGCCGTGCATTGCGCCCTCCCGGCGACCGTCCCTTCCCCAACGGCAGCAGCCGGATGAGAAACGCGCTCGCCTCCGCGGGCGGCGGGGTCAGCCCGGATTCGATCCATGCCAGCAGGAAGCCGCTGACCGCGCCCGCGACCGTCCCGATCCCCAGCGCCTCGGCAATAGGGTCCCCCTGCGCGGCGAGGAACGGTGCGACGGTCGGCAACGTCGCGATCTGGTCCTTGAACAGGGTTACCGCATTGGTGCTGGACGACCCGTCCAGCAGCGGGCGGTACAGGCGCGGTTCGGCGGCGATCCGTTCCAGCGCGAAGCGGCAGGTGGCGACGTTCGCATCGTACCAGTCGACGCCGTCGCGGACCAACCGCGCGGACAAGGCGCGCTGTTCGACCAGATCGTCGTTCAGGCGATCGACCAGCAAGGCGTTCACGCTCGCGAAATGGCGATAGAAGGTCGGCCGTCCCACACCCGCCTCGCGCGCCAGAAGGCTGACGGTGATCGCGGCATAATCCAGTCGCGCGATCAGCCGTTCCAGCGCGCCGTGCAGCGCCGCGCGCGTACGCCGTCGCCGCCGGTCCTCCCTGGCGCCCCCATCCCCTTCCATGCCCCGTCATCCTACGCTTCGGTCCGGCGCGCAACCGCCGTCCGCGAGCGATGATAGGATACACTTGTATCGTAACTCCGCGCGCTTTAGGGCCGGGGCAGCGACGCGACCCGACGAGGCCGCGCGAGGATGATCGGGAGAGGTGACGATGAAGTCGACCAAGTGGCGCATTCTGGCATCGGCGGCACCGATGTTCCTGGCGACGGCAGCGGGCGCGCAGACGTCGGACCCCGCCACGACGACGGCCACCACGGCCGAGGCGACCGACGATAGCCCGACCACGGGCCTGGGCGACATCATCGTGACGGCGCAGCGCCGCAGCGAGAACATCCAGAACGTGCCGATCTCCATCACCGCGGCCGATGCCGACGCATTGGCGACCGCGCGGGTCGAGAACATCTCGAACATCCAGGCGATCAGCCCCAGCATCAGCTTCCGCGTGACGAACATCGCGTCGTCCTCGGCCAACGTCATCATCCGCGGCCTCGGCACGACGGGCAACAGCCGCAGCTTCGAAGGCTCGGTCGGCGTGTTCATCGACGGCGTGTACCGCAGCCGCGCGGCGTCGGCGTTGCAGAACTTCCTCGACATCGACAACCTCCAGGTCCTGCGCGGGCCGCAGGGGACGCTGTTCGGCAAGAACACGACCGCGGGCGCGCTGCTGCTGACGTCGACCCTGCCCAGCCCCGACCGCATCGAGGGTCTGGTCGACATCGGCTATTCCAACTTCAACACCGTCCTGACGCGCGGCGCGGTCAGCGTGCCGTTGACCGACACGCTGTCGTTCCGCATCGCGGGCCTCGCCTCCACGCGCGACGGCTATTTCCGCGACGCCACGACCGGCCGGCCGCTGAACAACGACGCGAGCCAGGCGGTGAAGGCGCAGTTGCGGTTCGAGCCGAGCGATCGCTTCTCGATCCGGCTGATCGGCGACTATGCGCTGTCGCAGGGCAATTGCTGCTACGCGACCGCCAATTACGTCGACGGACCGACGCAACCGCTGGTCGACGCGCTGACGCGCGCCAACGGCCGCGCGGTGCCGTCGCGTCGCCTGTCCGATTACAGCGCGTCGCTGAACGCCACCAATCGGCAGCGCATCCAGGATTACGGCGGCACCGCGCTGGTCAACATCGGGGTGGGCGAGGGCGAGATCCGGTCGGTCACCGCACTGCGCAAGTTCACCGTCGGGCAGCGCGATGCCGATGCCGATTTCTCCGGCGCGGACATCCTGAACCTGGACGAGGATTTCTCCAGCCGCTTCTTCTCGCAGGAGCTGACCTACAACGGCAAGATCGAGGCGCTGAACGCCGACGTGGTGCTGGGCGGGTTCTTCTCGGACGAGAAGCTGGAAATGGGGCGCGACCTGTCGTGGGGTGCGCAGGCGCAGCCGTACTGGAACACGTTGCTGGCCGCGCGCGGGGTGCCGGCGGGGACGGCGGCGGCGGTGCAGGGGCGCGTCGCGAACGAGATCATGGGCGGGCGCGCCAAATCCTATGCCGCGTTCGGCCATGTCGACTTCGCGATCGGGACGAAGTTCAACGTCATCGCGGGCCTGCGCTATTCGATCGAGGAAAAGGAGGGCGCGTTCCGCTACGCCTTCTACGATCCGCGGCCGAACGCGATCTTCAAGCTGCTGGGCGTGTCGCCCGGCCCGGCCTATGACGCGAGCACGACCGACAAGGCGCTGAGCGGGACGTTCGGCCTGCAATATCGCCCGGTCGACGACGTGATGCTGTATGCGACGTACAATCGCGGCTTCAAGGCGGGCGGCGTCAACATCGATTCCAACGGTGCGGGCACGTTGCTGAACAACCCGGCGGAATTCAACGCGCTTCCCGCCGCGGTCCGCGGGCTGGTGCTGGCGTTCAACCCGGGCGCGACGCTGCAACAGCCGCTGAGCCCGGTGTACGAGCCCGAAACCGTCAACGCGGTCGAGGTGGGCGCGAAGATCGAGTATCTCGATCGCCGCGCGCGCAGCAACATCGCGCTGTTCTACTACGACATCTCCAACGTACAGATCGCGCAGTTCGTCGGCCTCCAGTTCACCGTCCTCAACGCCGATTCGGCGGAGGATTACGGGGTCGAGTTCGAAAATCTGTTCCAGTTGACCGACGCGATCACGATCGGCCTGGACGGCACGTGGCTGCCGCGCGCGCGCTATGCGCAGGACGGCGGCATCGACCCCGTCCTGTCGGGATCGCGCTTCCGCTTCGCGCCCAAGTTCCAGGGCAATGCGACGGTCAATCTGGATCAGCCGATCACGGACGAGATGAACCTGACCGCGCGAGTGCAATATCAGTACAGCGGCCCGCAGCTCATCAACACCGCGTCGCTGACCGAGCGGCGCGCGGTGGGATTGCTGAACGCCAACCTGGGCGTGAAGCTGAAATCCGGGCTGAGCGTCGAAGGCTGGGCGCAGAACCTGACGAACGAGGCCTATGCCTCGCAATCGTTCAACACCCCGCTCCAGACCGGGGACCAGAACGCGTATCTGGCGCCGCCGCGGACCTACGGCATCCGCCTTCGCGGGCAGTTCTGACGACGCGGGGGGACCTTATCGCGCCGCGATCGTTGAGCGGGTCCCCCCACAGGAGCAGCCCCATGAGCAACGACAAAGACGTGTCCGTCCTGAACGGCCTCATCAAGACGACCCTCGACAGCATGAAGGGGTATGAAGAGGCCGCGAAGGACGCGGAGAGCACGCAATATGCGACCATGTTCGCCGACTTCGCACGCGACCGGTCGAAGGTGGCGATGGACCTCCAGGCGCGGGTCCGCGCGCTGGGCGGCGAGCCCGAGCAGGATTCCAGTCTGCTGGCCGCGGCGCACCGCACCTTCCTCGACCTGAAGCAGGCGCTGACCGGCCAGGACGACAAGGCGATCATCATGGAGGTCGAGCGCGGCGAGGACCATATCAAGGCGAAGTACGAAAGCGCGCTGAAGGAAGACGGCCTGTCGCCGGAAACGCTGGCGGCGATCGAGGCGGGTTACGGCCCGGTCCGCGAAGGCCATGACCGGATGAGCGCGCTGAAGCACAGCTTCGCGTGACCGCGGGGACGGCCGGTTCCGACCGGCCGTCCATCGCCTTCTATAGCCCTGCGCGATCCAGCGCGGCGGCGAGTTCCGCGTCGATCGCGGCGGCGTCCTTGGGCGTCAGCCTGTTGAGGACGGTGCGGATACGCTGCCCCGCGATCTGCAACTGCTTGTGCCGGACGGTGCGCGTGGCGTTGGTGCGCCACGATTCGCTCTCGCCCAGCAGCGCCGCCCATTTCGCCTCCTCCAGCGCCAGCACGTCCAGCGCCATGCGCAGGCCGTCGCGGCGGCCGCGGGCGTAATCGTCGGACATCCGCCGCCCCTTTCGATTCTCAGCGATTGATCCGCGGGATACCGATGAAGTCGCGCTTGCCCAGCTTCACGCCCTGCGCACGCAGGATCGCATAGGCCGTGGTCGCGTGGAAATAGAAATTGGGTTGCGAGAAGGATAGCAGGAAGTTCGCGCCCGTGAACGGCATCCGCACCTCGCCGAACAGGAAATGGGTGTCGCTGTCGACCAGTGCGTCGATGCTGTCGCGGTCGGTCGCGGCCAACGTCTCGATCGCGGTCCGCAGGATCGCGTGGAGCCCGGCGATGTCGGTCGGCCATGCCGACATGTCGGGGGAGAAGGACCCCGTGCGTGCGCCCTCGATCCCGCCGACCGAATGCGCGACGCAGGATTTCACCTGATAGCCGAACGGCAGCATGTCGGGCGCGAGGCGTGCGTCGATCAGATCCGCTTCGCTGCGGCCGTTCTGCGCACAGAAGGCCGCGGCCTTGTCCACCAGCCCGTCGACCGCGCGCAGGATCTGGAGATTGGAAGGGACGACCGCGTCGTAGAGGGAAAACGTCATGATCCTGCTCCTGCTGTTATCGCCCCGCCATGGCGGTTCGCGGTGCGCGCGTCCATGTCAGCCGTCGCGGGGCACGATGCCGCGCGCCGCCAGCGCGCCATAGGCGGCGTCGGACATGCCCAGTACGTCGGCCAGCACCGCGGCGGTGTCGGCGCCGGGGCGCGGCGCGGGGGCGGGGGGCAGGTCGCCGCTGCCGCCGAAGCGCAGCGGCAGGCCGGGGGCGAGCGAGGGACCGATCCCCGGCTGGTCGACCATCGCGAACAGGGGGTTGGCGAGCGAGCAGGCCGGGTCGTCGGCCACCATCTCGGCCACCGTGCGATAGCGGCCGTAGGCGGCGCGTGCCCGCTCCAGCGCCGCCGCCGCGGCGTCCGTCGTGTGCATGGCGAACCATGGCGCGATCAGGTCCGCGATGGCGTCGCGCGCGCGGTAGCGGTTCCCCTCCTGCGTCAGGTCGAGATCGAGGCGGTCTGACAGGGCGGCCATGTCGTCGGCCAGGCCGGTCGCGGCGAGCAGCGCGGACCATTGCCGTCCCGTCAGGCCGACGACCATGATCCGCCCGCCGTCGGACGTGGCGAAGTCGCGCCCGAACGCGCCGTACAGGTCGTTTCCCGCCGCTTCCCGCTCCCCGCCCGCCTCCGCCTGCGCGATGAAGCCCAGATGGCCCATCACCGCCAAAGCGACGTCCTCCAGCGCCAGCGTGACCTGCTGCCCGCGTCCCGTGCGCGTGCGGTGCCGCTCCGCGGCCAGCAGGCCCAGCGCCGCCATCTGCCCGGTCACCAGATCCCACGCGGGCAGGACGTGGTTGACCGGCGCGGCGCCCGTGCCGGTCAGGAAGGGCAGGCCGGTGCGCGGGTTGATCGTATAATCGACCGCGCTGCCGCCGTGGCGATCCCCCTGCACGACCAACTGGATCAGGTCCGGCCGGATCGCGCGCAACGCATCGCCGTCGAGCCAGCCGCGCGGCGGCAGGTTGGTCAGCAGCAGTCCCGCGCCCGGCCCCGGCGCGGTGGCCAGCGCGGTCGCGATCTCCCGCCCCGCGTCGCTGCGCAGGTCGAGCGCGACGGAGCGCTTGCCCTTGTTCAGCCCGGCCCAGAACAGGCTGGTCCCGTCCGCGGTCACGGGCCAGCGCGCGATGTCGGGCGCGCCGCGGATATCGTCGATGCGGATCACCTCGGCGCCCATCTGCGCCAGCGTCATGCCCCCGAGCGGCGCGGCGACGAAGGCCGATGCCTCCACGATGCGCAGGTCGGACAGGATTCCCGCGGCCGTCACCGCGCGCGGTCCAGCAGCGCGCGCGCGATCACCTTCAGCGCCAGCGTCTCCTCCGCGCCTTCGAAGATCGACAGGACGCGTGCGTCGACGAACAGGCGGCTGACCGCGCTTTCCTCCGCATAGCCCATGCCGCCGTGGATCTGCACCGCCTCGCGCGTCACCAGTTCGGCGGAGCGGCACGCGATGAGCTTCGCAAGGCTGGCGTCGACGGGCCGGGCCGCGTCGTCGGTGCCCGCCGCGACCGCGAAGGCCAGCCGGCGGCAGGCCAGCGCGCGCGCCGCCAGCCGCGCGACCTTCGCCTGCGTCAGCGGCCACGATGCCAGCGGCGCGCCGAACACGCGGCGGTCGCGGGCATGGCCGATCGCGGCGCGCAGGGCGGCGCGCATCACGCCGGACGCGCGGCCCGCGGTCTGCATCCGTCCGCCCGTCATCCCCGCCATGGTCAGGTAGAATCCGCGCCCGACGCCGCCCTCCTCCCCGATCACGCAGGCGTCGGGCACGAACCAGCCGTCGAACGACAGGTCGAACGAATGCATCCCGCGATAGCCGATCGTCGGGATCGCGCGCCCCGCCAGCCGCCCGCCGCCGGGCTGCTCGTGCGCAAAGGCGTGGCCGTCGTCGGACGGCTTCTCGACCATCATCAGGCTGAGCCCGCGATGCCCTGCCGCGGACCCGGGGGTCGTCCGCGCGACGACCATCAGCACTTCCGCCTTGCCCGCGAAGGTGCACCACGTCTTTGCGCCGTCCAGCGTCCAGCCGCCCTCCACCTTCGTGGCGCGCAATTGCAACGCGGCGGCGTCGGAGCCGTAATCGGGTTCGGTGATCGCGATGGCGCACAACGGCGCGCCGCGCGCGATGCGGGGCAGCCAGTGGCGCTTCTGCGCCTCCGTCCCGCCGGCCAGGAGCGCGCGGCTCAATATCTCCGGCCGGGTGATGAGGCTGCCCGCCGCCGCCAGCGACGCTTCGGACAGCACCTCCGTCACCGCCACCATCGTGGTCGCGGCGGTCGCCTCGTCGCCCGCGACGCCGCCGTATCGTTCCGGGATCGACAGCCCGAACGCGCCGAGGTCGCGCATCGGGGCCAGGATCGCCTCCGGCACGGTCAGGTCGTCGCGGTGGATCCCGGCGGCGAGCGGCGCGACGGTGTGCTGCGCGAAGCGGGCGAAGGTGTCGCGGGCAATGCGCGTGACGTCGTCGAGCGGCGGCTCGTCGATCTCGTCCGTCGCGGCGATCACCGCCGCGCCGATGCGTTTCAGCGCGCGCGGTCCCGCGGCCTCGCGCTGCACCCGGTTCCAGTCCGGGTCGCCGCGCAGCGCGGTCAGGACATCCGGCGCGTGATCGATCGCGCGCGCGATCCCCTCCAGCCGGGCGAGCGCGGACTGTCCCGCCTCGACCGCGAACAGCAGGGCCAGGTCGTGCGCCAGCCCGTGGCGCGCCGTCAGCCCCGCGGTCGCCGCGCGCAGTTCGGCGACGGCCCAGGCGAGGTCGAACGCCTCGATCTGCACGTCGTCGGCTCGCCCCCCGCAGGCGTGCGCCAGCGACGCGGCGACGGCATCGGCCTCGACCGCCAGGGCGGCGAGCCAGCGGTCCGCCTCGTGACCGGGATCCGGCGTCATTCGCTGGCCAGCTCCAGCGTGGCGCGGACGCCGACATGACCGTCCGCGTTCACGCTCCACAAGGACAGCGACGGCCCGTCGGCGCGCGCGCACAGGCGCAGCGGCTGCCCGGCGAAGGCAGGACGTTGGGCGCGGAAGGAGAAGCGCACCGGCCGACGACCGTCGACCAGCGGCGTCGCGGCGTCGATCAGCATCGTCGCGATCAGCGGTCCGTGGACGACCAGGCCGGGATACCCCTCCGCATCGGTGGCGTAGGGCAGGTCGTAATGGATGCGATGCGCGTTGTGGGTGAGCGCGGAATAGCGGAACAGCATGACCGCATCGGGCGTCGACGTCGCACGGACCGGGGCCGGGTCGATCGGTTCGGGCGGCGGCGCTACGGGCGTCCCGGCGAGTGGGGCGACGTCGCGATAGACGATGTCCTGCCGCTCGGTCAGGCAGATCGCGTCGCCCTGCGTCCAGACATGCTCGACCGTCACGAACACCAGGGGGCCGCTGCGCCCGTCCTTGCGCCGCACGTCGGCCACGGTGGACGTGCGCCGCGCCGGCGTGCCCAAATGTAGCGGGCGCGCGATCGCGATGTCGCTGCCCGCCCACATGCGTCGCGGCAGCGGGACGGGGGGCAGGAAGCCGCCGCGCGCGGGGTGGCCGTCGACGCCGGTCGCGCCCGGGGCGGGGGGGACGATCGCGTACAGCCAGTGCCACGGCAGGGGCAGCATGTCGCCGACCTCCCGCCGCCCCAGCACCGCGCCGAGCGCCTGCGCCGGGAAGGGCGCAAGGGGATCGTCGCAGACCTGCTGCGATCCGATCCAGTCCTCCAGCCGCGGCGCGTCGTCATCGTCCATGCCGCGACCTATCGGGCATCCGGGGCGATCGGCCAAGTCGGGGATCATCCCTCCACACGGAAACGGCCCGCGATGCGCGCGCCGGGCCCGGCATCGACCCACAGGTCGATGTCGCCCGGTTCGACGCGCCACGCACCGTCGGCGGCGACCAGCGCGAGATCGTCATGCGCGATCGACAGCGTCACGCGCCGCGTCTCGCCCGCGTCGAGCACGACACGGCGGAACGCCTTCATCTGGCGCGCCGGGCGCGTCCGGCTGGCGACGACGTCGTGGATGTCCACGCGGACCAGTGCCGCGCCGCGGCGCGCGCCGACGTTGCGCAGCGCAACGTCCACGACGACCGCCGCGCCGCGCGCGACCGTTGCCGGCACGCGCAGGTCCGACAGCGCGAAGCGGGTATAGCCCGACCCTGCGCCGAATTCGTACAGGGCGCGGTCGGGTGCGTCGCGCCAGCGGCTGCGGCCGGGCATTGCGGGATCGTCGTCGGGGGCGGGGCGGCCGGTCGCCTTGCGATCGTACGACCACGGCTGCTGCCCGTCCGCCAGCGGGAAGCTGACGGGCAGGCGCCCCGTCGGCTCCCTGACGCCGAACAGGATGTCGGCGACCGCGGGCCCGGTCTGCTCGCCCAGGAACCACGTCGCCAGGATCGCGCGCGCGTCGCGCACCGCGCCTTCCAGCACCAGGGCGCGGCCATGGCGCAGCAGCACGACCATCGGTACGCCCGTCGCCGCGATCGCCTCCGCCAGCGCCTGATGCGCAGGCGGCACTGTGATCGAGGTACGGCTGTTGCCCTCGCCCGACATGTCGCCGCTTTCGCCGATCGCCAGCAGCACGACGTCCGCCCCGCGCGCCACCGCGGCGGCGCGGGCGGGGTCCGCGCCGTCGTCGACGACCAAAGCGGGCGCGTGCGCGCGGATGCCGCTGGCCAGGTCGATCCCGTCCGCGGCGTCGCCCGCGAACGACCACGGCCCGTTCAGGTTGGCGCGGTCGGTGGCGAACGGACCGATCAGCGCGATACGGCGATCGCGCGCCAGCGGGAGCAGGTCGCCCTCGTTGCGCAGCAGCACGATCGATCGCGTCGCGACCTCCCGCGCCAGCGCGCGGATCGGCCGCGATCGGGTCTCGCGCCGTTCGGCACGGACATCGAGCGAGCGATACGGATCGTCGAACAGCCCCAGTGCCTCCTTCAGCGCCAGCACGCGGCGCACCGCGCGGTCGACCGCCGCGACCGGGACGCGCCCGCTGTCGACCAGGGCGGGGAGGTGGCGATTGTACAGCCCGCTCTGCATGGACATGTCCACCCCCGCCAGGATCGCCAGCCGCGCTGCATCCGCCTCGTCCGCGGCGACGCCGTGCGCGATCAATTCCCGGTCCGCGTCATAATCGGACACGCACAGCCCGGCGAAGCGCATCGACCCGCGCAGGATATCGGTCAGCAGCCGCCGGTTCGCCGCCGCGGGAATGCCGCCGACATCGGTGAAGGACGCCATCGTCGCCGCCGCCCCCGCGGCGAAGGCGGCGGCGAACGGGGGCAGGTACGTTTCGCGCAGTTCCGCGTCACTCATGTCGACCGCGGCATATTCCATGCCCCCGCGCACCGCCGAATAGCCCGCGAAATGCTTCGGCGTGGCGGCGATCGCATCGGCGCGGCGCAGGTCCAGCCCCTGAAAGCCGCGGACGCGCGCGGCGGCGAGCAGGCAGTTGAGATACACGTCCTCCCCCGCGCCCTCCGCCACCCGGCCCCAGCGCTGGTCGCGCGCCACGTCGACGACGGGGGCGAAGGTCCAGTGCAGGCCGCCCGCGCTCGCCTCCCGCGCCACCGCGCGCGCGGCGCGTTCCGACAGGTCGGGGTCGAACGCCGCCGCCTCCGCCAGCGGGATCGGGAAGATCGTCCGGCAACCGTGGATCACGTCGGCGGCGAAGACGAGCGGGATGCCCAGCCGGCTGTCCAGCGCCGCCGCCTGCGCCCGCCGCGCGCCCGCGACGCCGTACCCGTTGAAGAGCATGCCGACGCGCCCCGCGCGCACGTCCGCCAGCATCGCGTCCGCCCCGCGCGCGTCGACGACGGGATTGAACACCGCGCCGACGGGGCGGATCACGTCGTTGAAGCAGCTGAGCTGCCCCGCCTTCTCCGCGATCGTCATCCGCGCCACCAGATCGTCGATCCGACGTACCGCGGCGGGGGCGGGTCGCACGACGCCCATCGCAAGTAACGCGGCGACGACGTCGCGGCGTGCAAGACGACGGGCAGTCATGATCCCTGCATCGAACGACATCGGAACGCTCCCGAAATGATGCGTGACCCGACGGCCACAGTTGATGCAAATCTATTAACCCGTTGAACGATTTCATATCCGCTGCGCTCGACCAAGACTATGTCGTGATGGTCAGTTCGTCGCGATTACAGCCGGTCGACTGGGGAGAGAATCATGAGGGTTTCGTTCGGTCGTGGCGCGCGCGTCGCGCTTCTCGCGGGAGTTGCCGCGCTGCCGTTGCCGCTGTCGGCGCAGACGTCCCCCACGGCCGCGACCACCACGCAGCCGGGCGAGCCCGCGGCGGATACGGCGGGAGAGGACCTGTCGGACATCGTCGTCACCGGCACCACGTCGCGCGACCGCCCGCTCATCACCGCATCGGCGGACATCACGCTGGCGAGCCGCGCCGACATCGACCGGCGCGCGCCGCGATCGACGGCGGACATGCTCGAACTGGTGCCGGGCATCTTCGTCGAGGGCACCGCGGGGCAGGTGTCGAACAATTATTCCGTCCGCGGCCTTCAGGGCGGCGGGCAGCGTTTCGTCCAGCTCGAGGAGGACGGCCTGCCGATCCTCTACAGCGGCGGCGGCGCCGACTTCTTCTTCGATCAGGACCTGACGATCGACCGGCTGGAAGCCGTCAAGGGCGGCTCGTCGGGCGTGCTGACCGTCAACGGCGCGGGCGCGACGATCAACTTCATCTCCAAGCGGCCGAATTTCACCCGCACGGAGGCGATGGCACGCGTCACCGCGTACGATTACGGCATGAAGCGCGCGGACTTCTATTATTCCGCGCCGTTGACCGACAAGCTGGCGTTCAACGTCGGCGGTTACGTTCAGTCCAACCCCGGCGTGCGCGACAATCCGTTCGACTATGCCGGCTGGCGGCTGAAGGGGGCGCTGGAATACCGGTTCGACGACGGGGGCTACGTCCGGCTCTCGGGCAAGGGCGGCGATGTGGAGAACGCCTTCTACGCGACGCAGCCCTATCGGTTCGAGAACGGCGAGCCGTCGGGCATCCCCGGCCTGGACACCCAGTTCGGCAACATCGGCGGCGATGCGTTCCGCAACATCGCGGTACCCGTGTCGACCTTCGCGCACGAAAGCGGCATCCGCCCCTTCCGCGGGCGCGACGGCATCAAGGCGAAGACGGCGCAGATCCGCCTCGACATCGAAAAGCCGGTCACCGATTCGATCGACCTGTTCGCGCGCGGCCGGTATCTGAAATACTCGTACGATTTCAATGGCATCTTCCCCGGTTCCGGCACGGGCAACGCCGGGTTGACCAGTGCAGTCAACTATCTGACGCCCGGCGCGTCGTCGCCGATCAACGACCTGTTGCAGCGCGGCGGCAACAACGTCTTCCCGGGCGCCACGCGCTTCGGGATCAAGAACCTGCGCACCGGCACGGTCCTGGGGTCGAACCAGACCGCCGAGCTGAACGCGCTGAACGGCAACGGCTTCCTCCAGCGCACGACGCTGAACCACGATTTCATCGACGGCAGGGACTTCGGCCTGAACGTCGGCGGGCGCTGGGAATATGAGGGCGACAGCGTCAAGAACTCGCTGACCGCGGGCGTGATGTACTACAACGTCAAGCGGGCGCAAGACCAGTCCGCGACCGCCAGCGTCGTCAACGACGTGCGCTCGAACAGCGACATCTACGACATCGTCGCGCTGGACGCGAACAACAACGTCGTCGGCACGCTGTCCGACAACGGCCTCGTCTCCTACGGTGACTGGGGCGCGGGCATCCGCGACCGCAAGGATTCGACGGTATCGCTGTACGTCAACGACGAGATCGCGATCGGCGACCTGCGCGTCGACGGCGGCATCCGCTGGGAAATCGACAATGCGCGTGCACGCGACGGCAACAACGCCAGCGCCGCCAACGCCGCCGCGCGCATCGTGCAGGTTCGCGACGGGGTGTTCGAGCAGCTGGTGCCCCCCGGAACCGCGGGCGTCCTGCCGACGGTCGGCTCCACCTTCGACGGTACGTACACGACGCGACGCGCGACGCAGCGGAAGGCGGCGTGGACGGTCGGCGCGAACTACCTCATCACACCCGACTTCGCGGTGTATGCGCGCTACGCCAACGGTTTCCAGACCAACAACGTCGACCCGATCACCACGATTGAGCTGTACGAGGCGGGCGTGCGCTATCAATACGGCCGCTTCTTCTCCGGCTCCGCGACGGTGTTCCGGACCAACTTCAACGACCAAAACTATAACTTCGCCGATCCGCTGAACCCGTCGCAGCAGACGAACCTGAACGCGGACCTGCGGACGAACGGCGTCGAGATCGACTTCGTCGTGCGTCCGGTCGAATGGGGCGCGATCAATTTCCAGGGCGTGTTCCAGGATCCCAAGCTGAAGAATTTGCAACTGAACGGCGTCGACCAGGGCGCGGCGTTCGAGGGCAACCGGCCGGAGCGCACGCCCGCGACGCTGTTCACGGTCACGCCCACGATCACGCTGCCCGACGGCTGGGGCGAGGTGTACGGCCGCTACAAATACGTCGGCAAAATCTTCGCCGACAACGGCAACGGCGTGGCGCTGCCCAGCTACGGCGTGACCTCGGTCGGCGTCGCACTGAACCTGAGCGACAACATCCAGCTCGCGCTGAATGCGGAGAATATCTTCGACGTCATCGGCCTGACCGAGGGTAATCCGCGGCAGGGGCAGACGCAGGCGATCACGGACGGCTTCTTCTACGCCCGCGGCATCGTCGGCCCGACCTATGGCGGATCGCTGACGTTCAAGTTCTGATCCTGTCGGGATCGGATCGTAACGGGGCGTCGCGGCTTGTCGGCTGCGACGCCCCTGTCGTTTGAGAGGAAGAAGATGCGCCGTTTCGTCCGTGCCGTCCTGGCCGCCACGCTGATCGCCGGGCCCGCGCTCGCCGCGCCCGACCTGTCGTATCGCGTGACCGAGGGGCAGAACATCAACGCGCTGGTGCGGGAGGGCGACGTGGCGGCGCACCTGCTGCTGCGCAACGGCACCGATCCGCGCATCCTGGTCGCCTTTCCTGCGGGCAACAGTGGCGTCGGCGTGTGGTTCGCGCCGCTGGCGACGCCTGCGACGTGGCGGCTGGAGGAGGCGCCGCGCCCGACGATTGTGACCGCGCCCGATGCGACGCGGCTGAACGGGATTGCGGCGACGGCGACGATCGCCGCACCGCGGCTGACGGTGCGGCAGGCGGTGCTGTCGAACGTCCGCTATTTGCGCGACTATCAGGCGGTCGGCCAGTTCCCGAAGGAGGTCGCCACCGATGCGGTCGTCGCGGGCGACACGATCACCTGGCATCGCAAGCGGCTGGACGGCGCGCCGGGGTATCTGCTCCGGCTGCGCGTGCTGGAGGGGCGGATCGACGGCCGCGCGATCGTCGCCGGGGCGGGCGGGCGCATCCGCGTCGCGATCACCGCCGCGACGGGAGAAACACCGCTGCACGGCATCGCGCAGCGCGACCTGCTGAACGACCGCGCCGCCACCGATCCCGCGGCGCGCAACGCTTTGGCTTTCCTCAGCTATCGCGAGAAGTTCCTGGCGGGGTCGTGGCGGTTCGACACCTATTTCGGGCGCGATACGCTGATGTCGGTCCGCCTGCTGATGCCCGCATTGCGCCCCGCGGCGATCGAGGCGGGATTGTCCTCGGTTCTGGCGCGGCTGAACGCGGGCGGCGAGGTGGCGCATGAGGAGGGGATCGGCGAGTTCGCGGTGCTCGACAATCGCCAGCACGGGAAGAGCGGTGACGGCGCGACGTTGGACTACGGCATGGTCGACGACGACTATATGCTCGCGCCCGTTGCCGCCGCCTATCTGCTCGATCATGCGGACCGCGCGGGCGCGCGCCGCTTCCTGGATCGCGCGATCCCGGGCGAGGCGCGGCCGGGCGTGTCGGAAACCGCGGGCGCGGCGCTGGTGCGCAACCTGCGCTTCGTGATCGCGCAGGCGCAGCCCTTCGCCGCCGCGCCGCGCGCCGCCAACCTCGTCGGCCTCCATGACGGCCGGCTGACGGGCCAGTGGCGCGACAGCGAGGAGGGGCTGGGACGCGGCAAATATGCCTATGACGTCAATGCGGTGTTCGTTCCCGCCGCGCTGGAGGCGGGCGCACAACTGCTCGCCGCCGGGCTGCTCGATCCGTATCTGTCTCCTGCCGACCGCGACGCCCTGACGAAGGCGGCGGGGATGGCGGCGACGTGGCGCGCGCAGGCGCCCGACCTGTTCCGCGTCAGCACGCCCGCGCGCGAGGCGATCCCCGCGATCCGTCGCTACGCGCAGGCGGTGGGCGTGCCCGCCGCGCCCGCGCTGGCGGCGCTGGGGCGCGATCCGCTGGTCTATCACGCGATCGCGCTCGACGCGCGCGGGCGGCCGGTGCCGATCGTCAATTCGGACGAGGGCTTCGCCTTGCTCTTCGCGCAGCCCGATCCGGCGTCGCTGGAAACCTATGTCCGTGCGCTGGCGCGGCCGTTTCCGGCGGGCCTGATGACCGACATCGGCCTGCTGGTCGCCAATCCCGCGCTCGCCCCGCGCGAGGTGCAGGCGCGCTTCACCCCCGCGGCCTATCACGGTGCGGTGGTGTGGTCGTGGCAGCAGGCGCTGTTCGCCGCGGGGCTGGAAAAGCAGCTCGCGCGCCGAGACCTGCCCGCGTCGACGCGCGCGGTGCTGACCGATACGCAGCGCGCGCTGTGGCGCGCGATCCAGGCGACGCGCGCGACGCAGAGTTCGGAATTGTGGTCCTGGGCCTATCGCGACGGGCGCTACACCGTGGTGCCGTTCGGCGCGGGCAAGCAGGATGTGGACGAATCGAACGCCGCGCAATTGTGGAGCACGGTATATCTGGCGGTGCGGCCGCCGCGGGCCAGCCCCCGTCGCTAGCTTCGCTAGGGCCGATCGACATTCAGATTGCGGCGTGAGACGCTCACGCGAACC
>NZ_LMQP01000001.1:761102-761332 GCF_001425405.1 Sphingomonas sp. Leaf412
GCGAAGCCGCAAGGAAGTGTTGGTTCGCGCGGAGGCGCGGAGGACGCGGAGGTGTCGTGCACCGGGCTGATCGGGGGGCCAATTACCGGCCGGGCCGACGTCGCTGCTTCGATGAAATAGGTGCCGGTCTGCGTTACACTTTACTCTCTGCGTCCTCCGCGCCTCCGCGCGAACCAATCTCTTGCTTCACTTCGCGTCTTTGCGGCTTCGCGCGAACATCGTGCACCGGA
>NZ_LMQP01000001.1:761382-805503 GCF_001425405.1 Sphingomonas sp. Leaf412
AAATTAAATGTCGATCGGTCCTAAGCTCCTCAGGACGAACGGAGGAGACGTTATCGCGCGGAAAGGAACGCGGTGACGGTCAGGCGGCCGGTCGCGGGATCGGGGGGCAGCGTGTCGGGTCGCGTGATCGCGCCCGAGTGCAGCATCGCGCTGCGGTAGATTACCGCGCGGTTGTAGCGCGCCTCCACCAAGGCGGTGCGCGCGAACAGCGGCGTGTCGTCGTGGACGTAGCCGTGCGGCGGATCGGTCGCGATCTCGCGGTTCAGCGCGGCGTGATAGCCGGGGGCGCGGGCGGCATCGATCGTTTCGTATCCGGTCGCGCGGTGGCGGAAGAAGGCGGTGCCGTCGCCGCCGCCGGGCGACAGGTAATGGACCAACGCGATCCGCCCCGGCGCCACCGCGTCGACATGCGGCAACCGCTGCGGCACGGTCAGCCGATCAGGCGGCGTCGTCACGATCGAGAAGCTGGCGTCGATCACATCCACGGCGGCGCGCACCCCGAACGCGTCGCGCAGGATCAGGGCGACGACGCCGCGCACCTGCGTCAGGTAATCGTCGGGCAGGGCCGCGCGAATGCCCGGATAATGGTGGTGCGCGGGACCGAAAGGGGTCGCGATCGCGGCGGCGCGCAGGGCGTCGGGATCGGGGTGGAAGCCGTCGACCACCACGACGGGCTGCGCCTCCTCCCCGATGATGCGCGCGACGATGTCGGGCGCGGTCACACCGGGTGTCCCAGGATCGCGGCGAGCGCGTCGTCGTGGCGGGGCAGCGTCGGCGCGGCGCGGGCGATCACGTCCGCCACCTGCCGCACCTGCGCGATGTTCGTCGCGGGGTCGAGCGCGTCGGCCAGCGGATTGTAATCCGTCGCCTCGATCCCCTGACCGTTCAGGACCGCAAGCCAGCTCGCCTCCCGGAACAGGTCGTCCGCGTCGAGGATGATGCGGCCCGAGCGGCGATACTGCGCCTCGCGCGCCAGCAGCGTGTCGGGCAGCGGCATCGCGCGGCATTCGCGCCATAGCGGATCGTCGTGCCCCTGCGTCGCGTGATAGTGGAGGATCAGGAAATCCTTGATCCCGTCCATGTCCGCGGAGAACAGCGCGTTGAACCGCGCCGCCAGCGCCGGGTCCATGTCCGCGTCGGGAAACAGCGTCAGCAGCTTCGCGATGCCCGACTGGATCAGGTGGATCGAGGTCGATTCCAGCGGTTCGAGGAAGCCCGACGACAGGCCGATCGCCACGACGTTGCCCACCCACGGCGCGCGGCGCGTGCCCGCGGTGAAGCGCAGGTGCCGCGGTTCGGCCAGCGCCGCCCCGTCGAGGTTCGCCAGCAGCGTCGCCGCGGCCTCGTCGTCCGAGCAATGACGGCTGCAATAGACGTAGCCGTTGCCGGTGCGGTGCTGGAGCGGAATGCGCCATTGCCAGCCCGCGGAGCGGACGGTGGAGCGGGTATAGGGCGTCGTTTCCCCCACCCGCGCGCTGGGCACCGCGACCGCGCGGTCGCACGGCAGCCAGTGCGACCAATCCTCGAACCGCGATCCCATCGCCCCGCCGATCAGCAGCGCGCGGAAACCGGAGCAATCGACGAACAGGTCGCCCTCCAGCCGCTCGCCGCGCTCCGTCACCAGCGCGGTGACGCGGCCGTCGTCGCCGCGTTCGACGTCGCGCAGCTTCCCCTCCACGCGGGTCACGCCGCGCTCCTCGGCCCGGGTGCGCAGGTGGCGGGCGTACAGGCCGGCATCGAAATGATAGGCGTAGCCCAGGGTGGACAGGATCGACCGCGCCTCCCCCTGCGGCTTCGCGAAGCGGTTCTCCGCCGCCAGCCGCGTGGCGAGCGACAGGTCGGACAGCGGCAGGTCCAGCCCGTCGGCGCGCGCCTTCAGCCAGCGGTGGTGGAAGGCGACGCCGGGAAGGGTCGCGCCATACCGGCCGAAGGGGTGGAAGTAGCGATGCCCCGGGCGGCGCCAGCCGACGAATTCGATCCCCAGCTTGAACGTCGCCTTCGTCGCGCGCAGGAAGTCGGCCTCGTCCAGCCCGACCAGTTCGTTGAACCAGTGGATCGTCGGAATCGTGGCCTCGCCGACGCCGACGGTGCCGATCTCCTCCGATTCCAGCAAAGTGATCGACGGCGTCCGCCCGAAACTGGCCGACAGTGCCGCCGCGGTCATCCATCCCGCGGTCCCGCCGCCCAGGATCACGATACGGCGGATGCGTCCGGTGGATTCGTTCAACCTTCTTCCTCCCGTGCCGCCGGGACGTACCATAGGGTGGAGCGACATTCAGTCGGAATGTTCGTCCACGCAAACCCGCGCCGGTGGCGGTCGGCAGGCGGGACCGGGGCGCGGAAGTTGACGAAGTTGACACCACGTCGGGGGTGCAATCCCTCCCCATGGGGGCGCCGGATCGGGCGCGACGATGCGAGCGGACATCACGATGGCAAAGAGCGTGGACGGACCATAGCCGGTTGCGGCGATGTAGGACAGCGATGCGTGACCGTCCGATGCCACGCGACGGTCGTCCGCGCGTCGTTCGCGGCGCAGGAAACGCATGCCCCTGGCGCGGTTGTGCGTGATCCGGCCGTCGACCCCTCGCTTGACCCGGCAAGGCCCGCGGGCAGGCCGACCGCGTTGCCTACGCCGCCCGGCGACTGGCGGTACCGGCGGCGAAGGCGAGGAACTCGGCGACGGGCACCGGGCGGCGGATGAAATAGCCCTGCGCATAGTCGCAGCCGCTGGCGCGGAGGAATTCCAGGTTGGCGGCATCCTCCACGCCCTCGGCCACGACCTTGAGCGACAGCGAATGCGCCAGCTGGATCGTGGAGCGGACGAGCACCGCATCCTCCTCCCGCTCATGCGCGTGCTGGACGAAGCTTCGGTCGATCTTCAGCTCGCTCAGCGGCAGTTGGCGAAGGTAGCTGAGCGTGCACTGACCGGTGCCGTAATCGTCCATCGACACCGCGATTCCCCGCGCACGATAATCGTGCAGCGCCGCGATCGCCGCCGCGGGATCGAGCATGGTGGCGGACTCGGTGACCTCGAACACCAGGGCGTCGTCGGGGACGGGCGACCGGGCGAGCAGGTCGTCGACCGCGTCGTTGAAGGAGGCGGAGGACAGCAGGCGCGCCGAGATGTTGACCGCCGCGGTCATGGCGTGGCCATCGCAGCGCCAGCGCGCGACGTCGCGCAGGACGGTGGACAGGACATGCAGCGTCAACGGTGCGATCCGGTCCGCCTGCTCGGCCAGCGGGATGAACGTGTCGGGCGGGATGAACCCGCGCGTCGGATGACGCCAGCGCACCAATGCCTCCGCACTGGTGATGCGGTTCGTCGCGAGGCACAATTTGGGCTGGTAATGGACCTCGATCGCGCCCGCGGCCAGCGCCTCGTCCAGCTCGCCCATCAGCGACACCGACCGTTCCAGCCGTTCGCGATTGGTCGAATCATGGTGCGAGAACGTGCCGTCGCGCGCGGCCTGTTCCGCCGCCAGCGCCGCGCCCGCCAGGTCGCCGGCATCCGCCACGCCGACCACGATGGCCACGTCGACCTTGCGCCCCGCGACCTCCACCGGTTCCAGCAGCACCGCCCGCAACGCCGCCAGCGTGTCGTCGGTCGGCTGGCTGGTGGGCAGCATCATCGCCAGGTGATGGCTGCGGACGCGATAGACCCGGCCGTCCGCGCTCGCCAGCCGCAGGCGGTCGGCGGTCCGCACGATCGCCTGCGCCAGTCCCTCCGCGCCCAGCACCGCCGACAGCGCCTCCAGATTGGTGATCTGTATCACCGCCACGACCGCCGACGCATCGGTGCCGACGTCCCGCGCGGCGAAGGCGCGGTGATTGGGCAGGCCGCTGGCCTCGTCGCACAGGCGGCCGTCGCGGAACCGGCGCGCCACGTCGCGCGCGGCGACCAGGGTGCCCAGCCCCAGCAGCATGACGATGCCCAACGCCAGCGGGAAATGGATCAGCAGCCAGTGCTGCGCCGCGACGACCGCGGCCGGCAGCGCCGCGATCGCGACCGCGAGGCGCGCGGCGGCGACGCGGACGCGGCGCGCGCGCAGGACGGGAATCGCGGCCAGCAGCGCGAGCAGGAACGGGACGACCGCGGTGCCGCGCGACGGCACGCCCGCGATCAGCGTCTCCGCCGCCAGCGCCTGCACGACCACGCCGGGCAGGACACCGCGATAGGCGACGGCATAGCGATCGCCCATCTCGATCGCGGTCGCACCGACCAGGACGTCGCGCCCGCGCACCGCGGCGGGATCGAACCGGCCGTCCCGCGCGGCGACGAAGCCGAGCCGCGGGATCGACGCCGGATCGATGCCCAGGTCGATCGGGAAGGACGCGTCCACCGTGCCCCGCCGCGCGGCGATGAACGCGGACAGCGACGGTCGCGGGACCCCGGCGGTCATCGTCGCCAGCGGCATGTCGCGCACCAGCCCGTCGACGTCGGGCGCGATGCTGACCGATGCCAGCGACACGTGGTCGCGGAACGCGGGCAGCGGCAGCGCGTCCAGGTGGCGGCGGTCGCTCGCGCTCGCCTGCTGGCCGAACGTCGGCAGCGTCACGCGGCCGCCGGACCGGGCCAGCGCGGCGGCGAAGATCGCATCGTCCGCCGGGTCCGAGCGGGCGGACAGGTCGACGTCGAACACGATCGTCGCGGCGCCCGCGGCGCGCAGGCGGTCGACCAGCGCGGCGTAATGGCGCCGCGGCCAGGGCCAGCGCCCGATCGACGCCGTGCTGTCGGCGTCCATCTCCACCACGACGGTGCGGCCGCCGGCCTGTTTGCCGGTCATCGCGAAGCGCAGCGGCTCGATCGCGCGCTCCACCGGACCGCCGACCGTGCCGGTCATCGCGGCGAGGCCGAGCGCCGCGACCGCCGCGACGATGATCCGCGAACTGCGTACCCGCATCAGAATGCCCGCGACAGGCGCACGGAAATGCGCGGGCGGCGATCCCCGGTGTCGAACCGGTCCGCGTTCAGCGGCAGCGCGATCTCCGCCAGCCAGTCGAGGCGGCCGGTGCCGATGCGCGCGCCCGCGCCGGTCGACGCGATCGTCCCGCCCCCGATCCCGTCGCGCAGATTGCCGACCGTGCCGCCGTCGACGAAGCCGTACACCTGCGACCGATCGACCACGCTGTTCGCGATCCGCCCGACATCGGCGCGCAGCTCGACCGAGCCCAGCACGCCGCGGTCGCCGGTGCGTTCGGCATAGTCGTAGGCGCGGCCGAAGCCCGGGCCGCCCGCGCCGATCTCCGCCGCCGCCAGCAGCGGGCGCGAGGCGAGTTGCCCGGCGCCCGCGACGACGACGCTGAACGGTCCGCCCAGCGCCACCGTCCAGTCGGCGGCGAGGGCCCATGTCACGAACCGCGCGTCGCCGTCGCTGCGCGAGGCGGTCGGCGACCCTTCGCGCGTCGCGCCCGCAAGCGGCAGGCCGATCGTCGCGACCATCTCGCCGCGCAGCGTTCCCCCGGCGACGTCGGCCGCGTTCCCCGTCAGCGTCGCCGCCAGCGTCGTCAGCCGGTCGCGCCGCAGGCGTTGCCCGGACACGTCCTGCTGGGACCCCAGCGTGCGCAGCTCGGCGCCCGCCCACAGGCTGCGCGTGCGCCGCCGCAGCAGCGGATGCTGGATGCCGACCGCGGCGTCCGCGCTGCGCCCGACGACGCGCAGCGGCGCGAGCGCCCCGCCGGGCCGCGACCGGGCGACCGAACCCGACAGGGTCGCCACCGTTCCGGCGGCGTCGACCGGCGCGGCGTAGCGCGCGCGCAGGAAGGCGAATTCGGACAGCTGCAACGGCGTCTGCGACACGATCGTGGCGAGTTCGTCGCCCGCCGCCGCCACGCCGCGCACGCTGGCCAGGATGGTGGAGCGCACCGGCCCGACCTCGTCGCTGCCGCGATTGTCGACCTGGACGAAGGCGGCGGCGCGGTCGTCCTCGATCGTGACCAGCAGGATGCCGAACCCGTCCTGCCGCACGAAGCGATTGGATACCACCCGCACGCCGGGCAGGTCGCCGACCAGCAGCAGCGCGCGTTCGATCGATCCCTGCCGTATCGGCGCGCCCGTCGCGAGCGCGCGGCCCAGGATCCGGTCCGCCGCCGCGTTGCGCGCGCCGACGACGCGCACCGCGTCGATGCGGCCCAGGTCGAGCGTCACGCGCAGGATGCCGCCGGCGAGCGACTGCGGCTCCACCGCGGCGGTCGCGAACGGATAGCCGCGGCGTCGCGCCACGTCCGCGACCGCGCCCGCCAGCCGCGACAGATCGTCGCGGGTCAGCGGCTGGCCGATGACGGGGGCGATGGCATCGGCGAAGACCGCCGCGCCCAGCCGGTCCTGCCCCACGACGGTGATCGCGCGCACCACGCCCGTGACGGGCGCGGACGCGGCGGCAGCGGGCGGCGCGATCGTCACGCGCACGGCGCCGTCGTCCGACGGAACGACGGGTTGCGGCAGCGCGCGTTCCACCACCGTCGGATCGGCGCGGTCCAGCGGCACCTGCGCGGCCACCGTCCCCGTCTGCATCGCGGCCACTACCGCCCATGCCATCGAACGCGCCATTACCTGTCCTGCCCGGTGAAATCCCGCGGCCGGCCTAGTCGGCCAATGCTTTGCATTTGGTTAGGAGGACGCCTTCGCGGTTAACCGATTTTCATCACGTCGCGCAACGCGATCGCAACGCCCCTGCGTCACCTCTCTGCGCTCGGAACGGCCGTTGCCGGGCCGTGGGAGATTACGATGCGCCGGCCCATCCTCGCCGTCCTGGCGGCCACCTGTTCCTCCGCCGCCTTCGCCGGCCCGGTCGGCTGGACCATCAGCGAGGCGTCGGGGCCGGTCACGATCGCGCGCGAGGGCGTCAGCAAGATCGCGACCCGCGGGCTGGCGATCGGCGCGGGCGACGTCGTGACGACGGGGCGCGGCGGTCGCGCGGTCCTGGTGCGCGGCACCGAATTCATGATGGTCGCCCCCGCCTCGCGCCTCCGCCTGCCCGCGGAGCAGCAGGCGACCGGCGTCACGCGCGTGATCGAGGAATTCGGGAACGTGGTGTTCATGATAAAGAAGAAGATGACGCCGCATTTCGAGGTGAAGACGCCGTATCTGGCCGCCGTGGTGAAGGGCACGACCTTCTCCGTCGGCGTGTCCGACACGGGCACGTCGGTCCAGGTGCTGGAGGGGGCGGTCGACGTCGCGACGCTGGACGGCGGCGCGCGCGACCTGGTGACGCCGGGGGCGATCGCGATGGTGTCCGCGGGCAACCGCTACCGCATGACGGTGGAGGATGCGGGGCGGTCGCGCGTGATCGAGTCGCCCGCCGCCCCGATCGCGCCGCCGGTGCCCGATACGGCCGTGCCGGTCGCCGCCGCGCCGGTCGAACCTGCCATCGTCGCGATCGCGGCCGTCGCCGATCCCGCCCCGGCGGCGCTGGTGGATGCGGTCTATGCCCCGGCGGCCTCGCTGACGACGACGACCGGGGGGCTGGTGGCCGGGTCGATCGGCGGCGATGTCGCGATGGTCGGGAATGCGACGCGCATCGCGACCGAGGCGGCGGCGACCGCCGTGCGCACGGTCGAGGCCGCGACCACGATCGTCGCCGCGCAGGCGGTGTCCGCGGCGGCAACCGAGGTGGCGAATCGCAGCGACGTCGCCGCGACCGCCGCGACGACGGCGAGCGTGCAGAGCGGCGAGGCCGCGCAGGCCGCCACCGCGGCGGCGGCGAAGGCGGCGGAGGACGCCGCGCACGCGCAGACCGGACAGGAACAGAGCATGGCGGCCAAGACGGCGGCCGCCGCCGCCGCGGACGCCGCCGCGCGCACCGCCGCCGCCGCCGCCGAAGGGGCCGATCGTGCGGAGGCGGAGCGGATCGCGACTGCGGCGGCACGCGCGCAGGCGCAGGCCGAATCGTCCGCCGCCGCCGCCGCCGCGACCACCGCCGCCGCGGACGCCGCGCGTGCCGCCGCGGACAACGGCGCCGCGGTCGACCGCGCCGGGGCGGCATCGGCCCAGCGCGCCGCGGAGGCGGAACGTGCCGCGGCCGACGCCGCCGCCGCCGAGGCCGAGCGCGCGCGCCGTGCCGCGCAGAAGGACGATGCGCGCGAGGCGGCACGCATCGCCGCCGACGTCGCCGCCCGTGCGGTCGCGGCGGCGCAGGACGACGACAGCCGCGCCGCCGCGGACCGGGCGGCACGCGACGCCGCGCGCGCCGCGGAAGAGGCGACGCGTGCGGCCGAGGCGGTCGCGCGTGCCGAAAGCGACAAGGCCGCGCGCGATGCGGCGAAGGCCGCCGCCGATCAGGCCGCGGCGGCGGCAAAGGACGCCGAGAAGGCGGCGCGCGAATCCGCCGACAAGGCGGCGAAGGATGCCGCCAAGGAGGTCGAGCGCGTGGCCAGGGAAGCCGAAGCGGCCGCGGCGAAGGCGGCGAAGGCGGCGGAGGACGCCACCCGCGCCGCCGCCGAGAAGGCCGCCCGCGACGCGGAGAAGGCGGCGCACGACCATGCCGCCGAACAGGCCGCGAAGGAGGCCGAGCAGGCGGCGAAGGCGGTCGAACGCGCCACGCAGGACAAGGCGGCGAAGGAGGCGGAGAAGGCGGCGAAGGAAGCCGAACAGGCCGCTGCGAAGGCCGCGGAGGACGCCGCCAAGGCGCAGGAGAAGGCCGCCCGCGAGGCGCAGAAGCTGGCCGAGGAAGCCTCGCAGGCGGCGGCGAAGGCCGCGGAGCAGGCGGTGAAGGAATCCGGCAAGGCGGCGGAAGAGGCCGCGAAGAAGCTGGAAGAGCTGCTGAAGGGAAAGAAGGGTTGAGCGCCCCGCGCGCGCCCGTCCCGGCCCTGGGCGGTTCCCCGGACCAGCGACACGACAATCGCCGGAAGGTGTTTCGCATCGCCAGCCTGACGGTGGGGGCCGTGTCGGAGCGGTGTCATATCCTGAACCTGTCCACCGCGGGTGCGATGATCGACTGCGTCGGCGATCTGGGCGCGGCGACCAACGTCTGCCTGCGATCGGACCAGCTGGATCAGGCGGCGGTCGTGTGCTGGCGGATCGGGTCGCGCGTCGGCCTGCGCTTCTCGCGCCCGCTGACCCCTTCCGACGTCCGCCGCTGCTTCTGATCCGCCCCGACGCGGTCAGATGACCGGCAGGACGATCGTCGCGCGCATCCCGTCCGGATCGACCTCCCGCCGGAAACCGCCCCCCGCGGTCCGGATCAGCCGCTCGATCAGGTGCAGCCCCTGGCCGTCGGGCCGGGCGGCGCCGAACCGCGTTTCCTCCCGCCACGTGATCTCCACCATGCCGTCGCGCGGGACGCCGTCGATCCGCACGCGTCCGCCATGGCGCAGCGCGCCGTATTTCAGGCTGTTCGTCGCCAGTTCGCCGAAGGACAGCGCCAGCGCCTGCAACGCCTGCTGCCCCAGCCTGACGTCGGGCAGCGCGCCGAAATCGAGCGCGGTGCGTTCGCCGTACGCCTGGATCAGCGCGGGCACGATCCGGACCAGGCTGCCGTCCGACGCGGGATCGAGGATCGCGCTTTGGACGGACGCGAGATGGCCCAGACGCGCCACGATCTCCTGCGCGAATTCGGCGACGTCCGGGCGTCCGGCGGCGGACAGGGTGACGATGCCGGACGCGATGGTCATGGCGTTCTTCAGCCGATGCCGCATCTCCAGGCTGATCGCCTGCACCCGGTCGTGTTCCATCACCTCCGCGGTCTTGTCGCGCGCGATGGTGGCGATATGGGTGATGTCGCCGGTCGCGGCGCGGACCGGGCTGACGGTGACGTCCCACCAGCCCGGCAGGCCGTCGGGGCGCGGGCGGCATCCGGTGAACCGGCCCAGACCACCCGCGCGCGCCGCGTCGAGCGCATCGTTCACGGCCGGGTGCAGGTCCGCGGGCCACCGCGCGAGATAGGGCCGGCCGACCAGGTCGCGCGGCGACGCCACGCCGATCGCCAGCGCACCCTGCCGGTTCACGTAGCGGATGACCGCGTCCAGGCTCAGCAGCTTGATGCAGTCGTGCGATTGGTCGAGCACCGTGGCGAGAAACGCCGGCCGGTCGTCGATCATCCCTCCCGCCGCTTCGTCGTCCATCGCGCGTCTTCCCCTTCCACCGGTTCCTGCCCGAATGTCCGACGCGCCGGTGGCGCCGTCGAATCGATCCGGATCAGCTCCGCAGGGCAGGACCGTGCGCCCGCATGATCGCGCGTGCGCCGCGACTCAAGCGCCAAAAACATCGGCGGCCCCGCGAGGGGGCCGCCCGATGCCTCACTTCTCGCCGTTGTCCTTCACGCCGACGACGGGAACCGCGATCGATTCCTCTTCCGTCTTCACCTTCGGCACGGCCACCGTGGTGTCCTTGGTGCCGACGACGACTTCCTTGGAATCCAGGTCGACCTTCGGCAACGCACCGCCCTTCGCGCTGACGTCGACGTCGGGAAGGGCGCCTTCCTTCACGTTCGCGGACCAGAATCCGGTCGCGAACAGGATCGCGACGATCGCCGCCACCACCACCAGGATGATCGCGATCGTCCGGCCTGCACCGCTGCGGCGAACCTCGACGCGGTCCCCGTCGTTCGTCCTGTAATCGGCCATGTCACTCTCCCTGTTCCCTTGCGGGGTTACGAAATACGCCGGCGGTCACGGCACGCGGGCCGCGGCGTGAACGCCGGCGTTGCGGATGCCGCCTACTTCGCGGCGTCCGATCACTGTCGGGAGGGTGCGGGCGCCGTCGGCGACCGCGACGGACCGGGCGTGGTTCGTTACGCCGATGATTCGATCCCCTCCGTCCTGTGCAGACGCGGGGCCGCTCCGCCGGTTCCGCTTCGCCGAAAGGTTGGGAATTTGTATCCTTTTGAATCGACACGGGCATTTATGACCCCGCGGGATGCGGGGGACGGACATGAAGCGGGAGGCGCTGCTTGCGGGCGGCGGGCGGGGGGCCGGGCTGCGGCGCAGCGCGGGGACGCGGATCGCCGTCACGGCGGCGGCGCTGTTCCTGGCGGCCACGCTCGTCGTCGGCGGCGGGCTGGTGGCCGCCACCCGGGCGGGCATGTCGCAGGCGCTGGATCGGCGGATCGTCGCCGCCGGCGACGCGATGGTCGCGGCGGCGCGGCGCGGCGGTCGCGCCGCCGTCGTCGCCGCCATGCGCCGCCAGCAGGACAATGGCGCCGGGGCGATCGGCCTGGCGCTGTACGACCGCGACGGACGCAGCATCGCCGGGCGCGGCGACTGGCCGATGCCCGCGCCCGGCTGGGCCGACGCCGTCCTCCCCGACGCGGTGGAGGGCGGCGATCCGGCGCGGTTGCTGACGATCGCGCTGCCGGGCGGCGATCGCCTGATGGTGGCGGGAAACCGTCGCCCGCTGTTGATGGCGCAGCAGGCGATCGGGTGGTTGTTCCTGGCGTCGCTGGTGTCGATCGCGATCCTTTGCGCCGCGATGGGATGGCTGCTGGCGCGCTACATCGACCGGCGGCTGTCCCCGATCGTCGGGACGGCGACCGCGGTGATCGGCGGCGACCTGGCGCGACGCGTGCCGGTGGGACGCCATGGCGACGAGTTCGACACCGCCGCCCTGGCGCTGAACGTGATGCTGGACCGTATCGCGGGCCTGATGGCGAACCTGCGGCAGGTGACGGGCGACGTGGCGCACGACCTGCGCACGCCGTTGACGCGCATCCGTCTGCGGCTGGAACGCGCGGCGGGGGGACCGGGCGCGGATGCCGCGATCCGTGCCGCGATCGTCCAGCTGGACGAACTGGTGGCGATGTTCAACGCCATCCTGCGCATCGCCGAGATCGAGGGCGCGCCGGCCGCGCGCGTCGAGCCGGTGGAGCTGGAGGCGCTGGTGCTGGACGTCACGGGATCGATGCGCCCGGTGTTCGAGGATGCGGGCATCGCGCTGCGGGTGCGGTCGGATCACGACTGCGTGGTGATGGGGGATCGGGGACAGATCGCGGCGGCGGTCGTCAACCTGCTGGAGAACGTCCTGCGCCACGCCGCGGGCGGATCGGATGCGCAGGTCGACCTGCGCACCGACGGCGGTGCGGTGGTGCTGACCGTGCGCGACACAGGGCCGGGTGTCGACGATCGCGACCTCGCCCGCATCTTCGACCGCTTCGTCCGGCTGGACGGCGCGCGGACGGAGGCGGGGCACGGCCTGGGCCTCAGCCTGGTCAAGGCGGTGGTCCAGGCGCATGGCGGCACCGTGGCCGCCGCGCGCCGGTCGCCGGGGCTGGAGGTGACGATCGTCCTTCCCGCGGCATGACCGCGCCGGGGTGCGCGGCGAACGGGACATGAACGACCGATTCAGCCTACGTTGACGGCTGGTGCCCGATAACGACGTCGCCGGAATGACCGGTCGAACAGGAGAGACCATGCCGGAACCCGTCACCTGCGGCGCCGACGCGACGATCGACGGCGCGCCTGCGCCCGTCCGCGTCCTCCTGATCGAGGACGACGCCGCCGTTTCGGGCGAGGTCGCGCCCTACCTGCGCGACGGCGGGTTCGAGGTCGTCGTCGCGGACAACGGCGTCGACGGCCTTGCGCGTGCGCTGCGCGGCGACGTCGCCGCGATCCTGCTGGACGGGATGCTGCCGGGCATGGACGGCATGGACCTGCTGCGGCGGTTGCGCGCGCACGATACGTCCACGCCGGTCATGATGCTGACCGCACGCGACAGCGTCGGCGAACGGGTCGACGGGCTGGACGCGGGCGCCAACGACTATCTGGTCAAGCCGTTCGCGCTGGCCGAACTGCTGGCGCGCGTCCGCGCGCTGGTCCGCGGCGCGGCGTATCGTTCGCCGGGACCGATCCTGCGCGTCGGATCGATCGACATCGATACCGCGCGCCATGTCGTGCGGCGGCACGGGACGACCGTGACGCTGCAACCGCGCGAGTTCCGCTTCCTCCTGGAACTGGCGCAGCAGCCGGGCATCGCGGTCCCGCGCGCGGTGCTGCTGGAGCGCGTGTGGGACTATCGTTTCGATCCGAAGACGAAGATCCTGGAAACCCACGTCAGCCGGCTGCGCGCGAAGCTGAACGCCTGCGGCGGCGGCGACGTGATCGAGACGGCGCGGAACATCGGCTACCGCCTGCTGGCCGACGAGGACGTCGCGCGCGGATAGGCGCCGGCGGGTCAGGGGGTCGCGATGGCGCCGTCGGTCATCGCGATCGGCAGGATGCGGCCGTCCCGCGCATAGGCGACGCGGTCGATCGCGACCTGTCGCTCGCCCTTCAGCGGCGCGGGCGCGGGCCCCTGTTCCCAGCGATGATACACGATCAGCCACTCGCCCGACGGCGCGCGCACGAAGCTGTGATGCCCCGGCCCCTGATGCCGTGCGTCGCTGGTCAGGATCGCACCGCGATAGCGCCACGGGCCCAGCGGGGAGCGCGCGGTGGCGTAATGGACCGAATAGTCCGGGCCGTTCCACTTGCCGTGGCTGTACGACAGGTAATAGGTGCCGTTGCGTTCGTGCATGAACGCCCCCTCGGTGAAAAGCGGCGGCTGCTTCACCGCCACCTGCCGGCGGATGGTGACCATGTCGTCCGCCAGTTCCCACACGCGCAGCGTCGCGCCCGCGCTGCCGCCCGCATACAGATACGTCCGGCCCGAGCGCGCATCCGCAAATACCATCGGGTCGATCGCCTCGAACCCGCCGGGTTCGTTGCCCGCATCGCCCGTCACCAGGGGTTTGCCGCTGTCGCGATACGGCCCCTCCGGCCGGTCCGCGACCGCGACGCCGATGCGGCTGGGCGTCGGGTTCTGCGGGCCGACGGAATAGTACAGATACCATTTGCCGTCGCGCGTCGCGACGCCGGGCGCCCACAGGAAATGATCCTTCGCGCCGTCGTCGCCGATCCATGGGATCTGGTCGCGCCGGATCAGCTCGCCGCGCGGCTGCCACGTCTTCAGGTCGCGCGACGAGAAGGCGCCGAAGCGATCGGCCTCCCAGCTGCCGCCGGGGCCGCCGGTGGGGAAGACCCACAGTTCGTCGCCGATATACAAGGCGTGCGGGTCCGCGCCCTGGAACTGCGGATTGTCCGCGCGCGCCGCGGACGCGACGAGCAGCAGCGCGAGCGCGGCGAGGGGGGCGGGGCGCCTCACGACGCATCCTGTCCGTAGTCGAGGACGAACACCGGGCCGATATCCAGCACCTGCTTGGCCGCATCGACATGCAGCGCGGCGTTGAGCTGCCCGGGGGCGTAGTCGCGGTCGACGCGTCCCGACATCTGGTACATCTTCCACTCCGGTCCGATCTCGAACGGTTTCTCGACCAATGCCCTGACCACCGGCGTCTCCTCCAGCTGGACCCGGCCGATGCGGCCGGGCAGGTTCATGTCGGTGCCCGTCGCGCGCGCCCAGAAGGCGACGACGATGCGATCCCCCTTCCGGATCGCACGCGTCGTCGGCGTCGTCACGCCGATGCGCCAGAAATCGGCATGGCCCGACAGCTTGAAGCGCAGCGCCTTCCCGAACTGCACGCCCTTGTCGGCGCGCACCGCGGGCGGCAGCGCCAGGCCGTAGGGGCGCAGCGCGTCGACCCGCGGATCGTTGACCAGCCGGTCCGCGGCCCCGAGCGGGGCGGCACCGCCCTGGGCCGTCGCGACCGACGATGTCGGCGCGACGGCGAGGAGCGGCAGGCAGAGGATGGCGGCGCGGAAATAGTGTCGCATCGTCCCGTCCCCGATCGTCAGAAGCGGAACCGGATGCCGAGCGAATAGGTGCGTTCCAGATAGATGATCTGGCGCGCATATTCGTCGCCGGCGTCGTTGAACTCGCGATACCGGCGCAGCGGATTGCCCAGCAGGTTCACGATGTCGAACGCGACCGTGATGTTGGGCACCGGCGTGACCGTGGTCGAGAAATCGAGCTGCCCGCGCCCCTGTTCCACCAGCCCGCGCGTGCGCGGCGATCCGTCGGCGCCGTTGTCGAGGGGTTCGACGCTGTAATAGTTCACGAAGTCGGATCGGTAATTGTACGCCAGCCGCGCGGAGAAGAACGGCCGTTCGTACAGGCCGATCAGGTTGCCCGCCCATTTCGACACGCCGTTGAAGCGCAGCTGCCGCCCCGCCACGTTGGGCGATCCGGCAAGGCCGGTGGCCAGGTCGCCCTTGGAATCGATGTACGTCCCGTTCGCCTGGATGCCGAAACCCTTCGCCCAGTCGGGCAGGCCGTCGATATCAAGGAAGCTGGTGAACGCCACCTCCGCGCCCTGGAACCGGGTCTTCCCCGTATTTTCCGGCAGGTCGAGCCGCGACGGGCCGTAGCCGACGTCGACCGGCGCGATCGCCACGCGGGAGATGAATCCCCGCGCATCGCGGCGGAAGATGGCGCCGGTCAGCGACCCCGAGCGCGAGAAATACCATTCCAGGCTGGCATCGTAATTGTCCGACGTCAGCGGAGTCAGGTTCGGGTTGCCGCCGGTCACGCTGCGCAGGTTGCTGGTCGGACTGCATTGCGGCAGCGCCGGATTGGCGAGGCATTCCGCGGGCACCTGCGGCGGCGGGCCGACGGTGAGCGTGGGGTTGAGGTCGAAGAAATTGGGCCGCGTCCGCGTCTGGTTGTAGGCCAGGCGCAGCTGCACTTCCGGGCTGAACTGCACCCGCGCGCTGACGTTGGGCAGGTAATCGGTGTAATCGTTGCGCGCGGTGATCGGCGAGAAGGTCAGGCCGGTCCCGGTATCCTGCTGCACGAACCCGCTGATGCTGGTCTTCGTCTTCACCGCGCGCAGGCCGACCAGGCCGTCGATCGCCATCGTATCGGACAGATCGAAGCCGTATTTCAGCTGCGCGTAGACGGCATAGGCCTTTTCGTTGGCGGTGAAATTCTCGGTCGGGTTGAACGCCGGCCGCCCCTCCGGCGCGCCGTAGAAGGCGCGCAGCGCGGCGAGGTTGTCGCGGATGCTTTCCGACGGGATCGCGGCGAAGGTGCGGACCGGGAAGACGTTGTTATAGTCGAACCCCGGCCGCGTGCTGGTGGTCTGCACCGGCAGGGCGGTGATCGGGATGCCCGCGGGCAGGTTGAAGATGTACGGCGCGCCGCGATCGCGGTTGGCGTCGCGATCGTTGTAGCGCACGCCGACCTGGATGCGGCGCAGCAGCCCGCCGTCGAAGTCGTATTGCGCGTCGAGCCGCGACTGGATGTCCTTGCCCGCGACCTTCAGATATTCCTGGAAGAAGCCGCGGCTGAGGTAGTTGGCGGGATTGGTGACGTCGAAATTCACGAAGTTCAGCGACGGGCCGCCGTCGCCGCCGTCGGCCTCGAACACCACGTTGCGCACCGGGGAGCTGGCGAAGGCGTGGTCGATGTTGATGAGGTCGAAGGTGTAGGTGCTGTCGGTATAGGCGATGTCGCCCGACAGCTGGAGATTGTCGCGCTTCCACACCGCGCCGCCGCCGAACTGGTACGTGTCGGTCTTGCCGTTGGCGGAACCGTAATAGCCGTCGGGGGCGTTCGCGCCGCTGACCGTCGCGCTTTGCGCGATGTTGGTGCCCGGGCGCACCGTGACGTCGGTCAGGCGGAAGTCGGGGCCGCCGAAGATCGGGAAGAACAGGAAGCGGTTCTCGTCCTTGCCGCGATAGCCCTGGAACAGGCCGTCGACGTAGATTTCCAGCTCGGGCGTCGGGCGCCACTGGAACGCTGCGTTGGCGGACGGGCGGAACCGGTCGCCGTAGCCGTAGAACAGGCCCTGCGCGTCGGGGTAGCGGATCGCCTGCGTCGTGCCGGGCGCGTTGCCGGCATTGGTGGTGCCGATGACCAGCGATTGCTCGCGCGTGGAATCGAGGAAGTTGATGCCGACGTAGCTGGCGTTCACCAGCAGGCCCATCTCGCCGATGCCGGTATCCCAGCGATTGCTGACCAGCAGGTTGCCGTTCCACGACGTGTCGCCCGACTGTTCCCAGGCGACGCCGTTGAGCGAGCCCGAGATCTCGAACCCGTCGAAGTCGAACGGGCGCCGGCCGCGCACGTTGATCTGGCCGCCGATGCCGCCCTCCACCAGGTTGGCGGTGCCGTTCTTGTACACCTCCAGCGCGGCGACGGTGCCGGCGGGGAAATCCTGGATCTGGACGAAGCGGCCTTCGGCGGTGAAGATCTCGCGCCCGTTGTACGTCGTCGACAGGTCGGGAAGGCCGCGGACCTGCACGCCCGCGGCCTCGCCGCCGCCGCGCGTGACCTGCACGCCGGATACGCGTGCCAGCGCGGCGGAGGCGAAGGTGTCGGGCAGCTTGCCGATATCCTCCGCGACGATCGCATCGACGATGCCGTCGGAATTGCGTTTCAGCTGCTGCGCCGATTCCAGGCTGCGGCGCAGGCCGGTGACGACGATGTCGCTGCCGTCGGTCGGTGCTTCCTGCGTGTAGGGCGCGGGGGCGGAGGGGTTCGCCGACTGGTCCGACGCGGTCGTTGGCTTGGGCGTTTCGGATGCGGTGCCCAGCGGCGTGCGACGGGGCGGGGCGGTCGGGTCCGCGGGCGCCGCATCGTCGGCGGCCGGCGCGACCGGCGGCGCGGTTTCGGTCTGCGCGACGGCCGCAGGCGACCATAGCAACACGGCCAGCGTCGAAGCCGACGCGCACAACAATGCCTTACCCCTCATACTTCCTCCCCAGTGCCTTCGGCGGATTTTTTCGTCCGATTTCCGTCCGATACGATCACTGCCGTAATCCGCCTGCCGCCGCGCATCAACACATTTATAGGATATATTCGATTTGATGCGGATCGCTCTTGTATGACAAATGATACGGCCGCTAGGGTGCGGTGGCACCGGATGCCGCGGGAGAGGGTTTGATGAAGCGTTTCGACTCGATCGGGGCTCGCGCGGCATGAGCGAGCCGACACGGCTGCGGTCGCGCGCCTGGTTCGACAACCAGGACAACCCGGACATGACCGCGCTGTACCTGGAGCGGTATCTCAACTTCGGCATCAGCCTGGAGGAATTGCAGTCCGGGCGGCCGATCATCGGCATCGCGCAATCGGGCAGCGACCTGGTCCCGTGCAACCGCCATCACCTGGTGCTGGCGGAGCGGGTGAAGGCGGGGATCGTCGAGGCGGGGGGCATCCCGCTCGAATTCCCGACGCATCCGTTGCAGGAGACGGGCAAGCGCCCGACCGCGGGGCTGGACCGCAACCTGGCGTATCTCGGGCTGGTGGAGGTGCTGTTCGGCTATCCGCTGGACGGCGTGGTGCTGACGATCGGGTGCGACAAGACGACGCCGTCCGCGCTGATGGCGGCGGCGACGGTCAACATCCCCGCGATCGCGCTGTCGGTCGGTCCGATGCTGAACGGGTGGTTCAAGGGCGAGCGCACGGGATCGGGCACGATCGTGTGGAAGGCGCGCGAGATGCTGGCCGCGGGCGAGATCGACCATGCCGGCTTCATCAGGCTGGTCGCGTCGTCCGCGCCGTCGACCGGTTATTGCAACACCATGGGTACCGCGACGACGATGAACAGCCTGGCCGAGGCGCTGGGCATGTCGCTGCCCGGATCGGCGGCGATCCCCGCGCCCTATCGCGACCGGCAGGAGATGGCGTGGGAAAGCGGGCGCCGGATCGTCGAGATGGTGGCCGCCGACCGCAAGCCGTCCGACATCCTGACGCGCAGCGCGTTCCTGAACGCCATCCGCGTCAATTCCGCGATCGGGGGATCGACCAACGCGCCGATCCACCTGAACGCGATCGCGCGCCACATCGGGGTCGAGCTGACGCTGGCGGACTGGGAGGCGCATGGCGCGGACGTGCCGTTGCTGGTCAACCTGCAACCCGCGGGCGAGTATCTGGGCGAGGATTATTATCGCGCGGGCGGCGTGCCCGCGGTGATGGGCGAATTGTATCGCGCGGGCATGCTCGACGGCGACGCGCTGACGGTCAACGGGCGCACGGTGGCGGACAATGTCGCGACCGCGCAGATCGACGACACGAAGGTCATCCGTCCGCTGGCCGACCCGATCAGGACGCATGCGGGGCTGTCGGTGCTGAGCGGCAACCTGTTCGACGGCGCGGTCATGAAACTGTCGGTCATTTCCGACGAGTTCCGCGCGCGATACCTGAGCGATCCGGCGAGCCCGGGGGCGTTCGTCGGCACCGCGGTCGTGTTCGACGGGCCGGAGGACTACCACCACCGCATCGACGACCCCGCGCTGGGGATCGACGACAACACCATCCTCGTCATCCGCGGCGCCGGGCCGGTCGGTTATCCGGGCGGCGCGGAGGTGGTGAACATGCGCCCGCCCGCCGCGCTGATCCGCGCGGGCGTCGGCGCGTTGCCGTGCATCGGCGACGGGCGCCAGTCGGGGACGAGCGGCAGTCCGTCGATCCTGAACGCCGCGCCCGAAGCGGCGGTGGGCGGGGGCCTGGCGCTGCTGCGTACGGGCGACCGCATCCGCATCGACCTGACCGCGCGCACCGCGGACATGCTGGTCGACGCGGACGAGATCGAGCGGCGCCGGGGCGAGCTGACCCAAGGCGGCGACGAGTTCGCGCCCGAATCGCAGACCCCGTGGCAGGAGATCCAGCGCCGGCTGGTCGGGCAGTTCGATACCGGCGCGGTGCTGGAACCCGCGGTGAAATACCAGCGCATCGCGCAGACCCGCGGCCTGCCGCGCGACAGCCACTGATGCGCCCCCCGTCCGGCGGAAGCGTCCGTACGATCGCGCGCGACCGGCGCGATACGCTGGGCGAGGGGCCGATGTGGTCGGCGCGCGAGAATGCGGTATATTGGGTCGATATCCTGGGCAGGCGGCTGAACCGCCTGTCGCTGGCCGACGCAGCGGTCGCGACATGGGACATGCCCGACGTCGTCTGCTGGGTAATCGAGCGCGCGGGGGCGCCCGGATTCGTCGCGGGGATCGGCCGCCGCTTCGTCCACCTGTCGCTCGATCCGTTGGCGATCGAACCGATCGCGGCGCCCGAGGACGATCGCGACGGCAACCGGTTCAACGATGCGAAGGCGGATGCGGCGGGGCGCATCTGGGCGGGATCGATGCCGTTCACCTGCGACCGGCCGACGGGCAGCCTGTACCGGCTGGACATCGACGGCACCGCGACGCGCGTCGACGACGGCTACACGATCCCCAACGGCCCGGCGGTGTCGCCCGACGGCGCGTTCCTGCTCCAGACCGATACCGCGCGGGACACGATCTACCGCTACGCGATCCGCGACGACGGCTCGCTTGCCGACCGCACCCCGTTCGTGGTGTTCGAGGACGGGTGGGGCCATCCCGACGGGATGACGTTCGATGTCGACGGCGGCCTGTGGGTCGCCTGCTGGGGCGGGTCGTGCGTCACGCGCTTCACCCCCGACGGGCGCGTCGACCGCCGCATCGCGCTGCCCGCCAGCCAGGTCACCAGCTGCACCTTCGCCGGTCCGGCGCTCGACCGGATGTTCGTGACGTCGGCGGCGGACGGGGTGGACGAGGAAGCGGGCGGTTGCCTGTTCGAGGTCGATCCCGGTTGCCGCGGGCTGCCGCCGATGCGCTTCGGGGGATGAGGGAATGCGTCCGGCGCGGTTCCACGACGGGGGCGGCCGGACGGGAACGAAAGAAGATAGGGGAGAGAATATGAAGTCCGCATTCCTGATCGCCACCGCGCTGGCCGCTGCGATCGCATCGCCCGCGCTCGCGGCCACCGCGAAGCAATCCACCTTCGGCCGGATGCCCGACGGGCGCGCGGTGCCCGCGGTGACGCTGAGCAACGGGCGCGGCGTGTCCACCACGATCATCGCGCTGGGCGCGGCGATCCAGTCGCTGACGATGCCCGACAGGGACGGCAAGCGGGAGGACGTGCAGTCGGGATACGACACGCTGGACGGATATCTGACGAAACCGGAATATTTCGGCGCGACCGTCGGCCGGTTCGCCAATCGCATCGCGAGGGGGCGCTACACGCTGGACGGCAGGAACTACAACGCCCCCGTCAATGACGGTCCCAACACGCTGCACGGCGGGACGAAGGGGTTCGACAAGGTGCTGTGGCAGGTGACCGCGGTGAAGAGCGGCCCCGTCGCGTCCGTCACGCTGCGGTACGTCAGCCCCGACGGCGACATGGGATATCCCGGCACCGTCACCACCGACGCGACCTACTCGCTGGACGAACGCAACCACCTGACGATCGAGTACAAGGCGACGACGGACCGGCCGACGATCGTGAACCTGTCCAACCACGCCTATTGGAACCTCGCCGGCGTCGGTTCGCCGCGCGGCGCGATGGGGCATGTGCTGACCATCCCGGCGACGCGCTACACCCCCGTCGACGCGACCCTTATCCCGACGGGCGAGCGCAGGGCGGTGGCGGGCACCGTCTTCGATTTCCGCACGCCGCGCGTGATCGGCGACAGCGTGCGCGACGCCCGCGATCCCCAGATCGGTTACGGCCGCGGGTACGACCACAACTGGATCGTGACCGATCGCGTGACGCCGGACGAACACCTGATGGTGCGCGCGGTCGATCCGGTGTCGGGCCGCGGGTTCGAATTGTGGTCCAACCAGCCGGGGCTGCAATTCTATTCCGGCAACTTCTTCGACGGGACCATCACGGGCAAGAAGGGGCAGATCTATCGCATGGGCGATTCGATCGCGGTCGAGCCGCAATTGTTCCCGGATGCCCCGAACCGGCGCGACTTCCCGTCCGCGCGGCTGGACCCCGGGCAGACGTATCGCAACGTCATGACCTACCGCCTGTTCGTGCAACGATGACCCGGGGGAGAGGATCGATGAGGATCGTCGTCGCGGGCCTGCTCGCCGCCGTCGCCCTGATACCCGCCGCCGAGGCGCGGGGACGCTGGACCGAGGCGCAGGCGAAGGCGTGGTACGATCGCCAGCCGTGGCTGGTCGGCGCCAATTACGCCCCCGCCACCGCCATCAACCAGCTGGAGATGTGGCAGGCCGAGACGTGGGATCCGAAGCGGATCGACTACGAACTGGGGCTGGCGCAGGGCATCGGCATGAACACGATGCGCGTGTTCCTGCACGACCAGTTGTGGACGCAGGACCCGGAAGGATTCAAGCGCCGCATCGACGAATTCCTGACCATCGCCAAGGCCCATGGCATCCGGCCCCTGTTCGTCCTGTTCGACAGTTGCTGGGATCCGGACCCGAAGCCGGGGCCGCAGCATCCGCCGATCCCGGGCGTCCACAATTCGGGATGGGTGCAGGGACCGGGGTTGCCGGGCCTGCGGGACAGGTCGCGCTACCCGGCGTACAAGGCGTATGTGCAGGGCGTCGTCGGCGCCTTCGCGAAGGATGACCGCGTCCTTGGCTGGGACCTGTGGAACGAGCCCGACAACGGCGCCGACCAGTACAAGGGGCAGGAGGGGAAGGAGCCGCTGGTCCGCGCGATGCTGGCGCAGGTGTTCGACTGGGCGCTGGACGCCGACCCGACGCAGCCGGTGACCAGCGGCGTGTGGTGGCACGACGACTGGACCCCGACCGGCGGCAAGCTGACCGCGATGGAGAAACTACAGCTGAACCGTTCCGATGTGGTCACCTTCCACGACTACAGCTGGCCCGAGACGTTCGAGGCGCGGGTGAGGCAGCTGCTCCCCTACGGCCGCCCGATCATCTGCACCGAATATATGGCGCGCGGGAACGGATCGACCTTCGACGGCTCGCTGCCGATCGCCAAGCGCTACAACGTGGGCATGATGAACTGGGGCTTCGTCGACGGGAAGACGCAGACGCGGCTGCCGTGGGACAGCTGGCAGAAGCCCTATGTCCTGGCCGAGCCGACGATCTGGTTCCACGAGGTGTTCCGCAACGACGGCACGCCGTATCGCACGGCGGAGACGGACCTGATCCGGCGGCTGGCCGCGGCGCCGAAGGGCGTGGTGCCCGATGCGTCGGCGCCGGCGGCGCGGCGGCGGCGGTAACCTCCGTGTAATCCCGCGAAAGCGGGAGCCCAGGGTTGCGGGCGGTATGCTGTGCGGCTCCGGGCTCCCGCTTCCGCGGGAGTACGGTAGGTTATCGCAGGTCGATCACCGGCCGCCCGTCCTTCGTCCAGCGCACCTCGCGCACGTGCGGCGCGCGTTTGCCGGTGCAGCCCATGTCCGCGGCGGGATTGGCGTGGAAGACGATCCACGTCCGGCCGCCCGCGCGGTAGAAGCCGTTGTGGCCGGGCGCGAACAATCGCGCCGCGGGCGTCGTCGCCAGCACCGGGCGGGGCGCCTTCGTCCAGCTGGCGGCGTCCAGCGGATCGCTGCCCGCCCCGGCGCGAAGCAGGCCGACGGCGTAACCGTCGGACCAGCAGGCGCTGCCCGAATAGGCCAGGAACAGGTCGCCCCTCGGCCCCCGCAGGAACGCCGGGCCTTCCAGTATCTGTCGCCCGCCCTGCCGTTCCCATGCGTGGTCGGGGCGGGCGACGATCGTTTCCGCGCCCGCCAGCGTCCACGGATTCGCCATGCGCGCGATCGCGATGACGCTGTCCGCGCCGACATAGGGCGAATAGGCGAAATAGCGCGTGCCCCGCACGACGAAGGTGGTGCCGTCGATCCCCGCCCGCGCGGTGTTCACGCGCCCGCGGTCGATCCAGCGCCCGGCCAGCGGATCGTCGCCCGTATTCTCCAGCACGAACACCGCGCGGTGCGCATCGTCGTCCTGCGCCTTGTCGACCGCGGTATAGTACAGGAACCAGCGGCCATCGATGCGATGGAGTTCGGGCGCCCAGATCGCGCCGCTGTTGGGGCCGCGCGCAGGCGGGCGCCACACCGTCGTTTCGGGTGCCGTCGCCAGGCGCGCGAGGTCGCGCGTACGCCGGATCGACAGCCGGTCGCCCTGCGTGCCCATGTAATAGAACCAGCCGCCGTGGTGGATCACCCACGGATCTGGGCCGGACGGCAGCAGCGGCCCGCCGGGTGCGGGGGCGACCGTCGCCGCCGCCAGCGCCGCCGCGATCGCGATCATCCGCGCCATGCCGCCACGAACGCGCGGGCGGCGACGCCGACGTCCGCCGCGCTCGCCCCCGGCCGGTAGAGCGCGCCGCCCAGGCCGAAGCCGTCCGCCCCCGCCGCGCGCCACGGCGCCATCGTATCGGGCGCCACGCCGCCGACGACCAGCACGGGCGCGTCCTTCGGCAGCACCGCGCGCTGCGCCTTCAGGACGGTCGGGCTCGCCGCCTCCGCCGGGAACAGCTTCAGCGCGCTCGCCCCCGCCTTCAGCGCGGCGAAAGCCTCCGACGGGGTGAAATAGCCGGGGAGCGCGGTCATGCCCGCGGCGACGGTCGCGCCGATCACGTCCAGGTCGGTGTTGGGCGAGATCACCATCCGCCCGCCCGCATCCGCGACGCGGCGCACGTCCTCGACACGCAATACCGTGCCCGCGCCGATCATCGCACGATCCCCGAACGCCTGCGCCAGTCGCGCGACGCTGTCGAACGGATCGGGCGAATTGAGCGGCACCTCGATCAGGGTGAAGCCCGCGTCGACCAGCGCGGCACCGACATCGACGACCGCGTCGGGCGTCACGCCGCGCAGGATCGCGACCAGAGGCAGGCGGGCGAAGGCGGCGGCGAAATCGGTCATGGCATGAGCTCCCGGATGCGGACGATCCCCGCGACGAAGGCGGCGTTGCTGTCGATCACCGTCGCGGTCGCGCCGATCGCGGCGAGCGCCGCGGCGTACAGCGCGCCCAGCGCGGGGTCGGCGAGCAGGTGGACGGTCGCGCCCGCCGCGACATGCGCGCGGCAATCCGCCCCGATCAGCAGCCCGCTGACATAGGCGGCGGCATCCGCGTCGTCGCGCAGGCCGAGCAGGCTGGCGGGACGGACGCCGAACAATGCGGTGGTCAGGTCGCCGTCGGCCGAGCGCGCGACGCCGTCGTCGAACGCCGCGCCGGGCGCCACCGCGCCGGTCATCGCCGCGCCGATCAGCGCATGGTCGCGCAGCAGCGCGAACAATTCGCCCGTCATCGCGGTCGCGAAATCGACCAGCACGCCCCCCGCGACCCGCGCCCATTTGCAATGCGTGCCCGGCTGGCACAGCAGCGCGTCGGGGGGCGCGAGGCCGGCGGCGACCGCGCCCAGCACTTGCACCTCCTCGCCCCGCATCACGTCGCCGCGCGCGCCGGCGACGATGCTGACGCCCGGCACGATGCCGATACCGTCGGCGACGGCGACGACGGACGCCGCCAGTCCGGCCAGCGTGGCGGGGCAGGGGACGTAGCCGGCGTCGACCCAGCCGCGGTTCGATCCCACCATCCCGGCCAGCAGCATCGGCGCGCCGCCCATCGCGTCGCGCAACCGATGCGCCGCCGCGGCGAAGTCGCCGTCCGGCACGGCGCGGATCCCGATCGCATCGCGTGCGGTCCGGCGCACGACGCCGTCCTCGATCAGGAACGCGCGGCGATTGGTCGTTCCCCAATCGACCGCGACGAAGGCCTGGGTCCCCATGCTGTTCCTCCCGCCATCGTCCATCCCGGCGACGCTGGCTGTTTATATGATCGATCGCACTTGTCGAGGGCGGGACGATCTGTATGTTCACCCGAAACGGCGGGTCTGCCGTGGGAGGGGCGCGATGCGGGACGGCGGAATCGATGGCTGACGATCCGCTCGTCCGCGGCGAACTGGGGCGCAACCTGACCTTCGGCTTGCAGGAGGTGCTGGGCCGCGCGATCGTCATCGGCGAGTATCGCGACCGGCCCTTCCCGACCGAGGCCGATATCGTGAAGCAGCACGGCGTCAGCCGTTCCGTGACGCGCGAGGCGGTGAAGATGCTGGGGGCGAAGGGGTTGCTGGGCGCCCGCCCGAAGCAGGGCACGTTCGTCCGTCCGGACGAGGCGTGGAACCTGTTCGACACCGACGTGCTGCGCTGGCTGCTGGAACGCAAGTCCAGCCTGGTCCTGCTGCGCCGGTTCAGCGAATTGCGGATCGCGGTGGAGCCCGCCGCGGCGGCGCTGGCGGCGGCGAGCGCGACGGAGGCGCAACAGGCGGCGATCACCGCGGGGATGGAGCGGATGCGTTCGGCCGATCGCGGCGACGACGATGCGCTGGACGCGGACATCGCGTTCCATGTCGCGATCCTGCGCGCGTCGAACAATCCGTTCTTCTCGCAATTCCGGGACGTCGTCGCGACCGCATTGCGCACGTCGATCCGCTTCACCAACCGCCTGTCGGGCCGGTCCGCCAGCATCGACGACCATGCCGCCGTGCATGACGCGATCATCGCGCGCGACGCCGACACCGCGCGCGTGCGGATGGCGTCGCTGATCGAGAAGGTCCTGGTCCTGATCGAACGATTCGAGGAAAAGGGCGCCGAGCAGGGAGAGGCGCGGTGACCCCGTCCGTCGATCCCATCGCGATCGCCCTCGTCGGGGTGGGCAAGATCGCCCGCGACCAGCATCTGCCGACCATCGCCGCCGATCCGCGCATCCGCCTGGCGGGCGCGGTATCGCAGCATGCCGACGACCTGGGCGTCCCCACGGCGGGCAGCATCGCGGACCTGAAGCGCGCGGTGCCCGAGCTGGCCGCGATCTCGATCTGCACGCCCCCGATCGGACGCACCGCGCTGATACGCGAGGCGCTGGACCTGGGCCTGCACGTGATGGTGGAAAAGCCGCCCGCCGCGACGATCAGCGAGGCGGAAGGGTTCGCCCGCATGGCGCGCGAGGCGGGCAGGGCGCTGTACCTGACCTGGCATTCGCGCGAGGCGGCGGGGGTGGAGCCGCTGCGCCGCTGGCTGGCCGGACGCGCGATCCGCCGTGTCGCGATCGCATGGATGGAGGACGTACGCGTCTGGCATCCGGGGCAGGAATGGATCTGGGAACCGGGTATCGGCGTGTTCGATCCGGGCATCAACGCGCTGTCGATCCTGACGCGGCTGCTGCCCGATCCCGTCACCGTCCACGCCGCGACGCTGCATTTCCCCGCAAATCGCGCCGCGCCGATCGCGGCGGAACTGTCGCTGGCCAGCAGCGCGGCGGATGCGGTCACCGCGGACTTCTCGTTCGACCAGCGCGGGCCGCAGACGTGGACGATCACGGTCGAAACCGACGCGGGCCGCGCGATCCTGCACGACGGCGGCGCGCGCCTGACGATCGACGGCGCCGATGTCGCGGTGCCCGCGGGCACCGAATACGGGCGATTGTACGATCGCTTCGCCGACCTGGTCGCGCGGGGGGAGGTCGACGCCGATCTGGCCCCGTTCCGCCTGGTCGCGGACGCCTTCCTCCTCGGGCGGCGGACCGTCGTCGACGCGTTCGACTGGACGGGCTGACAGGCCCGGCGATCGGCGAAATTTCCCCTCGACAATGTGGCTGATATATCAGACAAATAGGTCGAATGTAAGGGCGGGCCGCATCGGCCACGCACGAGGGGAGGGAATATGGCGCTACGCCTGCTGCAACGGCGCGACGCATCGGGCGCGCGGTCGGTGATCGCCGCCGAGGGCGACGATGCGTGGATCGTGACGGGGGTCGAGCGGACCTACGACCTCGCGATGCGGGCCATCGCCGACGACCGCGATATCGCGGCCGTCGTCGCCGCGACGCCGCGCGGCGATGCGGTCGACCTGGCGGCGGAACTGGACGCGGGGCGCCTGCTGGCGCCGATCGATCATGTCGATCCCGCGCATCTGGCCATGACGGGCACCGGCCTGACCCACCTGGGCTCCGCCGAGGGGCGCGACAAGATGCACGCCGCCGCCGCGGAGGCGCAGACCGATTCGATGCGGATGTTCCTGGAAGGCGTGGCGGGCGGGAAGCCCGGTCCGGGGGAGACGGGGCAGCAGCCGGAATGGTTCTACAAGGGCGACGGCGACGCGATGGTCGCGCCGGGCGCGCCGCTGACCATGCCCGCCTTCGCGCAGGACGGGGGCGAGGAGCCCGAGCTGGCGGGCGTGTATCTGATCGGTCCCGACGGGACGCCGTTCCGCCTCGGCCTGTGCCTCGCCAACGAATTCAGCGACCATGTGACCGAACGGCACAATTACCTGTGGCTGGCGCATTCCAAGCTGCGGCAGGCCGCGATCGGGGCCGAGCTGCTGACCGGCGACGCGCCCGCGCATGTCGAGGGGAGCAGCCGCATCCTGCGCGACGGCGCGTGCATATGGGAGAAGCCGTTCCTGTCGGGAGAAGCCAATATGTCGCACAGCCTGCACAATCTGGAACGGCATCACTTCAAATACGCGCAGTTCCGGCGACCGGGCGACGTCCACGTCCATTTCTTCGGCACCGCGACGCTGTCGTTCGCGGACGGCGTGCGGACGCAGGTCGGCGACGTGTTCGAGATCGCGGCGGCCCCCTTCGCGCTGCCGCTGCGCAACCCGCTGGCGCGCGCCGCCGACGCCTCCGTCGCGGTGCGACCGCTGTGATGCGGCGCTTCCTCGCCGCCGCTTTGTCGTTCGCGGCGATCCCCGCCGCGGCACAGGAGCCGACCCGCACCGAGATGACGGTGCGCGGCGATACGCCGGGCGCGACCTACGACCGGCGCATCTTCACGCAATTCGCCGAGCATCTGGGCCACGGCATCTACGAAGGGCTGTGGGTGGGCGAGAAGTCGCGCATCCCCAACACCCGCGGATTCCGCACCGACGTGGTCGGCGCGCTGAAGCGGCTGGGCGTTCCCGTCATCCGCTGGCCCGGCGGATGTTTCGCGGACGAATATCACTGGCGCGAAGGCGTCGGCCCGCGCGGCAGGCGGCCGGTGAAGATCAACACCCACTGGGGCGGCGTGACCGAACCCAACACCGTCGGCACACACGAATTCTTCGACCTGGCCGAACAGATCGGCGCGGAAGCTTATATCGCGGGCAATGTCGGGAACGGCACCCCGCAGGAAATGGCGGAGTGGGTCGAATACATGACCGCGCCGTCGGGTAGCCTGGCGGACGAGCGCGCGCGCAACGGGCGCAAGGCGCCCTGGAAGGTGCCCTATTTCGGCGTCGGCAACGAATTGTGGGGCTGCGGCGGCAACATGCGCGCGGAATATGCCGCCGACCTGACCCGCCGCTACGCCACGTTCGTCAAGGCACCGGCGGGCACGCGCATCCTGAAGATCGCGGCGGGCGCCAACGTCGAGGATTATCGCTGGACCGAAACGATGATCCGCGAGGCCGCAGGCCAGATCGATGCGCTGTCGCTGCATTATTACACCATCCCCGGCGGCTGGCCCCCCAAGGCGTCCGCCACCGTGTTCGACGAGGCGGGGTGGGCGGAGACGCTGTCGGAGGCGTGGCGGATCGACGACCTGGTCACGAAGCACAGCGCGATCATGGACAAATACGATCCGGCCAAGCGCATCTTCCTGGCGGTGGACGAATGGGGCACGTGGTTCGCGGGCGATCCGGGCACGAACCCCGGCTTCCTGCGGCAGCAGAACACGTTGCGCGACGCGATGGTCGCGGCGATCCACCTGAACGTGTTCGCCAAGCACGCCGACCGCGTGAAGCTGTCCGCGATCGCGCAGATGGTGAACGTGTTGCAGGCGATGATCCTGACCGACGGCGCGAAGATGGTGCTGACCCCGACGTATCACGTGTTCATGATGTACAAGCCGTACATGGACGCCACGGTCCTGCCGATCGAGATCAAGGCGCCGTGGTACAACAAGGACAAGTGGACGATGCCGGGCGTCAGCGCGTCGGCGGTGCGGGGCAAGGACGGGGTGGTGCGCATCGCGCTCGCCAACCTCGATCCCAACCGCGCCGATACCGTCGTCGCGACGGTGCCGGGCGTGACCGCGGCGACGGTGACGGGGCAGGTGCTGACGGCGGGGACGATGACCGCGCTGAACACCTTCGACGCGCCGGACGCGGTCGCGCCGCGACCGTTCGCGGGCGCTCGGGTCGAGGCGGGAGTCGTGACGGTGACGTTGCCCGCGAAGTCGATCGTCATGCTGGAACTGCGATGAGGGCGGCGGTGCTCGCGCTGCTTCTGCTGGCGGCGGGGGCGGGGGCGCAGACCGCCGCGCCTGCGCCTGCCGACGACGGCGTCAGGGGCGACGTCACCCCGGTCCACGACCCCGTGCTGATCCGCGAGCGGGGCGTGTGGCACGTCTTCTCGACCGGGCTGGGCGAGGGGCCGCAGGGGGTGATCGCGCATCGCGTCTCGTCCGACGGCGTCACCTGGAAGAAGGGCGCCGCGCCCTTCGCCGCACTTCCGGCCTGGGCGACAAAGGCGATCCCGGGCGCCACGAACATCTGGGCGCCGGACATCTCCTTCGTGAACGGGCGCTACCGATTGTATTATTCGGTCTCGACCTTCGGCTCCAACCGTTCCGCGATCGGCTTGGCGACCAGCGCGACGCTCGACCCCGGCGCGCCCGGCTACGGCTGGCGCGACGAGGGGATGGTGGTGATGTCGACGCCGCGGGACGATTTCAACGCCATCGATCCCGCCTTCGTCGCCGACGCGCAGGGGCGGCAGTGGCTGTCGCTGGGCAGTTTCTGGACCGGGCTGAAGCTGTTCGCGCTGGACCCCGCCACGGGGAAGCCGCTGCGCCCAGGCGAGAAGCCGCGCGCGATCGCGCGCCGCCCGGTGCCCAGCGGTGCGCCGTCGATCGTGGAGGCGCCGTACATCTTCGCGCACGGTGGCCATTACTGGCTGATCGCGTCCTACGATTATTGCTGCAAGGGCGTGAACAGCACCTACTACACCGTCATTGCGCGCGCGAAATCGGTCGAGGGGCCGTATCTGGGCCGCGACGGCAGTTCGATGCTGGCGGGCGGCGGCACCATCCTGCTGCGCGCCGACCTTCAGGAAAAGCAGCGCTTCCGCGGTCCCGGCCATGCGGGCCATTATCGCGATACCGACGGCACCGACCGGATCGTCTACCACGCCTACGACCGGCAGCGGAACGGGGCGCCGGTGCTGCGCCTCGCGACGCTGCGCTGGGGGGCGGACGGCTGGCCGCGCGTCGTGCCGCAGGAGATCACGCCATGACCGATCCGTCCCGCCGCCTGTTCCTGGCCGGTGCCGCCGCCATCGTCGCCGCGCCCGCCATCGGGAAGGGAGCCGCCGCGCCGCGCAATCCGCTGGTCCGCCGGCGCGCGGACGCACAGGTGTTCCGTCATGGCGACGGCTGGTATTACATGACCGGGTCGGTGCCCGAATACGATCGCCTCGTCCTGCGCCGGTCGCGCACGATCGCGGGACTGTCGACCGCGCCGGAAAAGGTGCTGTGGCGGCACCTGTCGACGGGGCCCTTGTCGGGCTTCATCTGGGCGCCCGAACTGCACCTGATCGACGGCCGCTGGATCATGTATTTCGCCGCCGGCCCCAGCGGCGGCGGGGAGGATGTGTTCCGGATCCGCACCCATGCGGTCGTGTGCGACGGCCCGGATCCGATGACGGGAAAATGGTCGGTGCTGGGCCAGCTTCGCACGCCGTGGGATACGTTCAACCTCGATTCCACCAGCTTCGTCCACCGCGGCACGCGCTACCTCGCCTGGGCGCAGCGCGAGCCGGGGATCGACACGAATTCCAACCTCTACATCGCGCCGCTGGCGACCCCGTTGACGCTGGCGGCGAAGCCGACCCGCCTGACCGTGCCGACGCTGCCGTGGGAAGTGCGGGGGTTCAAGGTCGCGGAGGCGCCGGCGATCCTGGCGCGCAACGGGCGGTTGTTCATGACCTATTCCGCCAGCGCGACCGATGCGCGCTATTGCATGGGGATGCTGACCGCGCGCGACGACGCGGACGTGATGGACCCGGCGGCCTGGACGAAGTCGCCGGTGCCGGTCTTCGCCACCTCCACCGCGCATGCGATCTACGGTCCGGGGCACAACAGCTTCACCGTCGACGAGCGCGGCCGCGACCTGCTGGTCTATCACGCGCGCGATTACGAGAAGATCGACGGCGACCCGCTGTTCGATCCCAACCGCCACACCCGCGTGCAACATTTCCGCTATCGCGCCGACGGCACGCCCGACTTCGGCGCGCCCGCGGCGAACGGCCCCATCGGAACCGCTTGAGTTCGAACCGCCGCGGACTACGCTGGCGCGGCAACGAACGGGGTCGTCGGGTGATGAAGATGTTGAACACGGCGCTGGCCGCCACCGCGATGCTCGCCGTCGCGGGGCCGGCGGCCGCGCAGGCGGCCGACACGCAGGCGCGCGCGCTGGACATCGCGAAGCGCGCGATCGCTTTCCGCAGCGTCGCGGGGCCGGGCAACCAGACCCCGCAGCTGGCCGCGTATCTGAAATCGGTCCTCGTCGCGGGCGGGTTCGCGGACCGCGACGTGACGGTCACGCCGGTCGACGACACCGCCTACCTGATCGCGCGCTGGCCCGGGACCGACGCGACGGCCAAGCCGCTGGTGATTTCCGGCCATATCGACGTGGTGGAGGCGAAGCCCGCCGACTGGCAGCGCGATCCGTTCACCGCGGTGGTGGAGAAGGGCTATCTCTACGGCCGCGGCGCGACCGACATGAAGCTGGACGCCGCGATCGTCATCGCCACGCTGACCGCGATGAAGCGCGAGGGCTATCGCCCGCGGCGCGACATCGTGCTGGAATTTTCGGGCGACGAGGAAACGCGCATGAAGACCAGCGCGCTGATCGCGGAGCAGCTGAAGAACGCGGAGATGGTCGTCAACATCGACGGCGGCGGCGGGCGGTTGAGCGAAGGCGGCACGCCGGAGTTCGCGACCTTCCAGGGGGCGGAGAAGACCTATGCCGACTTCGAACTGACCGTCACCAACCCCGGCGGCCATTCGTCCGAGCCGCGCCGGGCGAATGCGATCAACCAATTGTCCGCCGCGATGGTGCGGATCGGCGACTATCGCTTTCCGCCGCAGATCAGCCCCGTCACGCGCACCTTCTTCGTCGAGGCGGCGAAGCACAAGACCGGGTCCATCGCCGCCGCGATGCGCGCCTTCGCGGCCGATCCGACCGATGCGACCGCGATCGAGACGCTCGCCGCCGATCCGGCCTATGTCGGGCAGATCGGCACGACGTGCGTCGCCACGATGTTCGATGCGGGCCATGCGACCAACGCCTTGCCGCAACGTGCGACCGCGAACGTCAATTGCCGCATCTTCCCGGGCGTGAAGCCCGCGGACGTGATGGCGACGCTGGCGCGCGTCGCGGGCGACCCGGCGGTGACGGTCCGCGACGTGACCGAAGGATCGGTCGCCAACGACGCGTCGCCGCTGCGCCCCGATTTCGTCGCCGCCGCGACCAGGGCGATGGGAAAGGCCTATCCCGGCGTCCCGCTGTTCCCCAGCATGTCCGCGGGCGCGAGCGACAGCATGTGGTTCCGGTACAGGAACGTCCCCAGCTACGGCGCCAGCCCGATGTTCATCAAGGATTCGGACAATTTCAGCCACGGCCTGAACGAGCGGACGCCGATCGCCAGTATCGCGCCCGCGATCGTCTACTACCGCTCGCTGTTCGCCGATCTTTCGCGCTGAACCGGGCGGGGCGGGGCGGTGACGGCACGATACGACGCGCTCGTCGTCGGCGGCGGGCATAACGGCCTCGTCTGCGCCTTCTACCTCGCGCGTGCCGGGCTGAAGGTACGCGTCCTCGAACGGCGGCACGTCGTCGGCGGCGCCGCGGTGACCGAGGAATTCCATCCCGGCTTCCGCAATTCCACCGCCAGCTACACCGTCAGCCTGCTGCGGCCGAAGGTGATCGCGGACATGAGGCTGCACGACCGCGGTTTCCGCATCGTCGAACGGACGATCAGCAACTTCCTGCCCTTTCCCGACACATACCTGACGCTGGGCGGCGGACGCGCGCGGACGCAGGCGCAGTTCGCACGCTTCAGCCGGAAGGATGCCGACGCCTATCCCGCCTACGACGCCGCGCTGGAGCGCGTGGCGCAGGTGCTGCGCGACCTGGCGTTGAAGGCGCCGCCCAACGCCGGCGGCGGTATCCGGGCGTTGCTGTCGGGGGTGGCACAGGGTCGGCCGCTGGCGACGATGGGGCTGGAGGCGCAACGCGACCTGGTGGAGGTGTTCACGAAATCGGCGCGCGAGTTCCTCGACGGCTGGTTCGAGGACGATCACGTCAAGAGCGCCTTCGCCTTCGACGCGGTGGTGGGCAATTACGCGGGCGTGTCGACGCCGGGCAGCGCCTATGTCCTGCTGCACCACGTGTTCGGGGAAGTGAACGGCAAGTTCGGCGCCTGGGGCCATTCGGTCGGGGGCATGGGCGCGATCACGCAGGCGATGGCCGCGGCGTGCATCGACGCGGGCGTGGAGATATCGCTGGAAGCACCGGTCGCGAAGGTGCTGGTGGACGGCGGCCGGGCGGCGGGCGTGCGGCTGGAAAGCGGGGAGGAGATCGCGGCGGGGATCGTCGCCGCCAACGTCGGCCCGGCGTTGCTGTATCGCCAGATGGTGGACGCGTCCGACCAGCCCGCCGACTTCCGCCGGCGGATGGCGGGGTTCCGCACCGGGTCGGGCACGTTCCGGATGAACGTGGCGCTGAGCGAGCTGCCCGACTTCACCGTCCTGCCGGGGAAGGAGCGTGCGGAGCATCATACCGCGGGGATCGTGATCGCACCGGGCCTGGACTATATGGACGCGGCGTTCGCCGATGCGAAGGCGCGCGGCTGGTCGCGCAGGCCGATCGTGGAGATGAAGCTGCCGACGACGGTCGACGACACGCTCGCGCCGCCGGGACGGCATATCGCCAGCCTGTTCTGCCAGCAGTTCGCACCCGAGCTGCCCGACGGGCGATCGTGGGACGACGTGCGGGAGGAGGTGGCGGACCTCATCATCGATACCGTCACCGACCACGCCCCCAATTTCAAAGGCAGCGTGATCGCGCGCCAGATCAATTCCCCGCTGGACCTGGAGCGCACGTTCGGGCTGGTCGGGGGCGACATCTTCCACGGGCGGATGAGCCTGGACCAATTGTGGTCCGCGCGGCCCGTCCTGGGGCATGGCGATTACCGCGGCCCGGTGGCGGGATTGTACATGTGCGGATCGGGCACGCACCCCGGCGGCGGGGTGACGGGAGCGCCGGGCCACAATGCCGCCCACGCTATCCTGCGCGACCGGAGCCTGCTGGGACGGCTGCTGCGGTAGGCGGCGGGCGACCGATGATCCGGTCGCCCGCCGTCCCGCTCGTCAGGTCAGAAGCGTCCGCGCAGCGTGACGCCGTAGGTGCGCGGTTCGGCCAGGAAGTTCGAGAAGATCTGGCGACCGCCCGGATATTGCGGATCCTGGAACGCGCCCGACACGGCGCCTTCTTGGAACGGCGAGTTGAACGCCACCTGCGCGTAATCCTGGTTGAAGACGTTCTGCGCCCACAGCTCGACCGCCCAGCGCTGGCTCGGCCCGCGAATGCCGATGCGCGCGTTGACCAGTGCGAACCCGTCCTGCGACTTTTGCGGGAACAGGTCCGACCCCGTGTTGTAGTCGCCGGTCATGCGCGTATCGACGTAGAACAGCGCCGACAGGCCGCTGCTGCCGATGTCCGGCGTGAACACCATCGATCCCGTCACCGTGATCGGGGCGGCAAGCGACAGCTGCTGCCCCGGCAGCTTGCGCAGTGCCTGGTTCAGCGCCGCGCCGCTGGCGCGGCCCACCAGCTGGTCGCGGAACTTGGTGTCGGCGTAGGTCATGCCGGCCGTCACGCGGAAGTCGCGGATCGGGACCAATGTCGCTTCCAGTTCGACGCCCTGCGACCGCACGCCGTAACCGACGTCGTCGCGCGGACAGGCGCCCGACGTCACCGCGCCGGCGTTGAAATTGGGCGCCGTGGCGAACTTGTTCTGGTCGCGGTCGCCGCCGCCCAGGCTGGACGAGCAGCCGTTAACGTTCTCGACGATGAACACGGTGCCGTCGAAGGTGTTCAGCTGGAAGTTGCTGAAGTCCTGACGGAAGGCCGCCGCCGACAGGCTGAACGGCCCGGTGGCGTATTTGAAGCCGACTTCGAAGGCGTTCACCGTCTCCGCATCGAACTGCAACTGCCCGACCAGCGCCTGCGCGCCGGCCTGCGCGTTGCCGCCGCCGAAGTTGGCGAAGGGCAGAGTCGGTGCCTTCAGCGCCGACCGGTCGAAGTTGAAGCCGCCGGCCTTGTAGCCGCGCGAGTAGCTGCCGTAGACGAGCAGGTCGTCGATCGGCTTCCACGAGGCGATGGCGGTGCCGGTGAACTGGTCCTCGTCACGCTCGTCGGAGATGCTCACGCCGTTGAGCTCGGCGGTCGAATTGCCCTGACACGACAGGCCGATGATTCCGGCTGCCACCGCCTGAAGCGCCGGGGTCGCGAGGAACGGCGTCAGCGCGGCCTGGTTCTGACCGCAGGCGACGTTGTCGTTGCCGAAGGTCGAGGAGAACTTCTTGTTCTCCTTCGTGTAGCGCAGGCCCAGCGTCACGTCGAACGTGTCGGTGACGTGGATGATGTTGTGCGTGAATGCCGCGAAGCTCGTGGCGTTCTGGTTGTAGCGATCGACGGTCGAGCCACGATCGTTGATCCCGTCGAGACGCAGCAGCGAGGCGAGGATCGGCGCGCCGGCGGCACCGAAGGCACCGGCGAATGCCGCCTGGCTGGCGACGCAGCCTGCGTTTGCCGGAGAGTAGAGCGCGGCGAGACCACCACCGGACACGAGGCGGCACGTCGCGAAGCGGCCGTACTGGCTGCCGAAGCGAAGGTTGCTCTTACCGCGGAACTTCTCGTCCATGTAGAAGCCGCCGACGAGCCAGTCGAGCTTGTCGTCGAACGCGGTCCCGTTCAGCCGCAGTTCCTGCGTGAAGGTGCGGAACTGGCGACGGTTGTTGCCGTCGTCCGCATTGTACAGGATGTCGACGGTGCCGTAGTCGACGTCGCCGGCCTGGGTATTGTAATAGTCGCGATAGGCGGTGATCGACGTCAGCTTCACGCCGCCGAAGTCCCAGTCGAGCTGCCCCGACACGCCCCAATCCTCCATCTTGCCGCCATAGGTGCGGCCCGGCGTGACGGAGACGTTGCGGCTGTAATTCTGGTTGAACGCGCCGAGGTTCTGCCCGAGGTCGCGCAGGACGTTGATGATGTTGTTGCCGTTGGCCCCGTTCGCGACGCCCGCGTTCACCGAACCCACCGGGTTCGTGAGGTTGCCGATCGCCTCGTTCATCGTCCGGCTGACGTAGGTGGCGGCGCAGCAGCTTTCGTCGCGCTTCGTATAGTCGCCGATCAGGCGGAAGCTGATCGCGTCGGTGGGTTCGAACAGCAATTGCGCACGGCCGAAGAAGCGGTCGCGGTCGTTGATCGTCGTGTCGTTCGCGGCGTCGTCGTAGAAACCGTCGCGCTTCACGTACACGCCGTCCACGCGGAAGGCGAGGTTCTCACCGATCGGGCCGGTCACGCCGCCCGCGAGGCGCCAGAAGTCGTAGTTGCCGTACGTCACCTCGCCATTGGCGCCGAAGGTGAAGCTGGGCTTCTTGCTGATGATCGACAGCAGGCCCGCGGACGAATTGCGGCCGCCCAGCGTGCCCTGCGGCCCGCGCAGCACCTCGACGCGGTCGATCTCGCCCAGTTCGTTGAGGCCGATGCCCGCGCGCGAACGATAGACGCCGTCGATCAGGACGACGACCGAGCTTTCGAGGCCGGGGTTGTCGCCGACGGTGCCGATGCCGCGGATGCGGGGCGATCCGTTGGCTTCCGATCCGGTGGAGGTGACCAGCAGCGACGGCGCGACCTGGTTCAGCTGGCGGATGTCGTTCGCGCCCGAATTCTGCAACGTCTCGGCATTGACGGCGGAGATCGCGACCGGCACGTCGGCCAGCACCTGCGAGCGACCCTGCGCGGTGACGACGATGTCGGAGGACGCGGCGTCGGCGGTATCGTCCTGCCCGTCGACCGCGGCCTGATCGACCGCGCTGGCGGGCGACGGTGCGGTCGGGGCGGCGGCATCCTGCGCCGCGGCGGCAGTGGAAAGCGCCATGGCCGCAATTCCGGTGGCGGCCAGGAGCAACGTCTTCCTCATCCTCAATCTCCCAAGGGTCGGCGCTCAACGGGCGCCATACCTGGGGTTCGACTACGGCAGGGAAACTGCCGAGCGCAACCCACCGACGGAAGGAATTCCGCGGGTGTGGCAACCGTACCACGGTTTCGAGCGGGGCCGCGGCCCGGTGACCGGGCCGTCAACCATATCGGCCAACGATGAACGCGATCGCCGCGCCGGTCGTGTCGGAAGATCGAAAAAGGGCGGCGGTCGGCGCGGACGCGTCGGGGGCGTGACCCTTCCCGACGCGCGACGGCGATTGCGCCGCGCGCGCGGGCAGGCGAGAAGGCCGTGTGAACAGGAGATTTTTCATGCGTCTCGTCCTTGCCCTCATGGCATTGCCGCTCGTGCCGTTGATCCAGGCGAGCGCGCCCGTCGCCGCGCGCTGCGCGCCGGACGGCGAAGCGACGCAGGATGCCGCGCTGCTGTCGTTCCTCGACCGCGCCTATGACGCGCAACTGGCGCTCAGCCCGGAATCGCAGACTCAACTGGGGCTGAAGACCGATTACGGGCGGCTGGACGATTATACCGACGCCGCCGCGGTGCGCGAACAGGCGCTGGCCGAACGGCAACTGGCGGACATGCGCGCGCGTTTCCGGCCCGAACAGCTGGGCACGAGCGCGCGCGTCAGCTTCCGCCTGTTCGAGTATGAGGTCGATCGCAGCCGCCGCTCGCTGCCGTTCCGCAAGCTGCGCTTCCCCGTGTCGACCAATGGAAGCCCGGCGGGGGCGATCCCGGTCCTGCTCATCAACAATCACAAGGTCGACACCGTCGCCGACGCGCGCGCCTATATCGCCCGGCTGCGCGAAACCGAGCGCGTGATGCGCGAGGTCGCCGCGACGATGCGGCGGCAGGCCGCCGAAGGGATCGTGCCCAACAAGGTGAACTTCGCCCCCGCCCGCGCCGACGCCCGGGCGGTCGTCACCGGTGCGCCGTTCGGGCCGGGGGAGGATTCGACGCTGCTGGCCGATTTTCGCAAGAAGGTGACCGCGCTCGACGCACCCGCCGCCACCAAGCAGGCGCTGATCGCGGAGGCGACCGCGGCGCTGACCGGGCCCTTCCGGCGCGGCTACGACATGCTGTTCGCCGCATTGGACGAGATCGAGCCGAAGTCGACGGGCAATTACGGCGCATGGCGCCTGCCCGACGGCGCGGCCTTCTATGCCAACCAGCTGAAGAATGCGACGACCACGACGCTGACCGCCGACCAGATCCACGAAACGGGCCTGCGACAGGTCGCCGCGATCCGGCAGGAGATGGAGGCGATCAAGCGCGAGGTCGGCTTCACCGGCACGCTGGAGCAATTCTTCGACAAGGTGCGCAGCGATCCCGCGCTGAAATATCCGAACACCGCGGCGGGTCGCGAGGAGTATCTGCGCGACGCGCGCGGCGTCATCGCGTCCGTCATGACCGCCGCCCCGCGCTATTTCCGCGTGCTGCCCAAGGCGCCGCTGGAGGTGCGCGCGGTGGAGAAGTGGCGCGAGGGGACGGCGTCGACCGCCTTCTACAACCCGCCCTCCGCCGACGGTTCGCGACCGGGCATCTATTACGTCAACCTGGTCGACATGAACGCGACGCAGAAGGTGCAGGTCGCCGGGATCGCCGCGCACGAGGGCGCCCCCGGCCACCATTTCCAGATCGCGCGGCAGCAGGAACTGACCGGCCTGCCCAAGTTCCGCAAGTACGGCGGATACGGCGCGTACATGGAAGGCTGGGGCCTGTATTCGGAGCGGCTGGCGAACGAGATGGGCGTCTACAAGACCCCCTACGACCGGTTCGGGATGCTGTCGTTGCAGGTGTGGCGCGCGATCAGGCTGGTGCTGGATACGGGAATCCATTCGAAGCGGTGGACCCGCGACCGGTCGATCGCCTATTTCAAGGCGAACAGCTCGGTCTCCGACAAGGACATCGCGCGCGAGGTCGACCGCTATTTCAACTGGCCGGGGCAGGCGACCAGCTACATGGTCGGCCAGTTGAAGATAGCGGAACTGCGCGCGAAGGCGGAGCGCGAGCTGGGGCCGAAATTCGATATCCGCGATTTCCACGAGGCGGTGCTGGGCCAGGGGGCGCTGCCGCTCGATGTCCTGCAAGAGCAGGTCGACGCATATATCACGGCAAGGCGCGGCTAGGATGGCCCGGACCGTCACCACGCCGGTCCCCGCCGGCATGCGCCGCCGCGTGATGCGTGCGGGCATGATCGTCGCGGGCGCCATGGGATGCCATGCGGAAGCGCCGCTCGCCGCGCGCGACCGGCCCGCCCCGCGCGACGTCGGCGGCTGGACCGTGGCGGCGAGCGAGGACGCGAAGGGGTGTTTCGTCACGCGCACCTACGACCGTCCCGGTGCGACGACGCTGCTCCTCGGGCTCGACATCGACGGCGCCAACCGCCTGTCGGTCCTGAACGAGAATTGGTCGATCGCGCCGCGCGAAAAGCTGAAGCTGACGTTCCGGCTGTCGCGCGGCGGCTATGTCGGGCAGGCGGCGGTCGGGATCGTGTCGGACGGGAAGCAGGGGTTCGTCACCGGGTTCGAGGCGACGTTCCCGTCCTATTTCGCGGCGTCCCCCACGCTGGCCATCGCGCGCGGGGACGTGCCCGTGGAGCGGCTCCCGCTCGACGGCAGCGGCGCGGCGGTGGCGCGGTTGCGCGCCTGCGTCGCGGCGTTGCGCGCGATGCCCGCGGCACGGCGCGACGACCGCATCCCGAAGGACCCGTTCGCCGCCAACGCCCGCCGCGAGTCGGGCAAATAGCGCGGACGCTCATGGCCTTATCCGGCTCGGCTGGGCCGAGAAGCGGCACATCCGGACGGAATGCGGATTGTTGGAACGCCGCCGATCCGGCTTGGTTGTTGCAGTTGGTTAACGATCGAAAGAACCGCGATGACTCTGTTTGCGTCCAAGCTCGCCCCCGCCGCCGTCCTGCTCGCGGGGGGTATCGTGCTTTCCGGTTGCGCCACCAAATCCTACGTCCGCGAACAGATCGCGCCGGTCAGCCAGCGTGTCGATTCGCTGGAAACGCGGCTCCAGCAGACCGACGCCACCGCCAAGTCGGCGCTGGCGGAGGCGCAGGCCGCGTCGGGCCAGTTGCAGAACCAGGGGCAGCGCGTCGACCAGCTGAACGGACGCGTCGACGGCGTGGAGCAGCGGTTGCAGGCGCAGGAAGCGCGCCCGAAGCGGCCGCGCCACTGATCGCGATCCGCGACGATAGGTGTTTCCATCGGTCGCCCCCTGCCCGGGGGCGGCCGATGTGCTTTTAGGGTGACGATGCGACGATGACCCTTGTTTTGCGCATGTTGGCCGGGGCGCTCCTGATCCTGCCGGCCGCCGCCGCCGGATCGGACCCGCGCCCGGTTTCCCGCGACGAGGCGCCCGCGCCGGTGCCGTCGCAGGCTGCGGCGCGCGTGGCGGCATGGGTGGCGTCGTCCGGGGACAATCACGGCCTGCCCTACGCCATCGTCGACAAGGTCGATGCCACCCTCCACCTGTTCGACGCCGGGGGGCGGCCGGTGGCGCAAGTCCCGGTCCTGATCGGCATCGCGCCGGGGGACGAGGCGAGCCCGGGCGTGGGCAGCAAGAAGCTGGCGGAGATCGGCCCGGCGGAGAAGACGACGCCCGCGGGCCGGTTCCTGGCGAAGTTCGGGCTGGCGTTCGGGAAGGAGCGGATCCTGTGGGTCGACTATGCGACGTCGGTCGCGATCCACGCGATCCCGGCCGATGCCGCGCGCAAGGAGCGGCGGCGCGAGCGGATGCTGTCGCCGACGGCGCAGGACAATCGCATCACCTTCGGCTGCATCAACGTACCGCGCGCGTTCGATGCGAAGGTCCTGCGCCCCGCGTTCCGCCGGAAGGGCGGGTATGTGTACATCCTGCCCGACACGCTGCCGATCGAGGACGTCTTTCCGCGGCTGCGCGTCGCGGCGTCGCCCGCATGACGCGCCGCTAGCCGCCGCCCAGCCGCACGCCGATCCACACCGTCCGCGGCGTCGCGCGCTCGACGATGCCGGTGCCCGCGATGCCCGCCTCGACCCGCGCGTCGAACAGATTCTCCGCCCGCGCCTCCACCGCGATCCCGCGGGCCAGCGGCAGCGCGAGATAGGCGTCGGCGGTGGTCGCGGGCGCGAGGGTGCGCGTGTTCTGGTCGTCCTCGAACTGTCGCGCGACGTGGCGCACGGTGGCGGAGGCGGCGACGCCGTCGCGGCGCCAGCCGACCGTCGCGGACACCATGTCGGTCGGCGTCTGCGCGGGGCGCAGGCCGTCGAGCGGCGCGGCGATCCCCGATGCCTCGACGCGCGGATCGACGTGGCTCCACGATCCCTGGACATAGGCGCGGCCCAGTGCCGCGCGCGCGTCCACCTCCACCCCGCGCGACCGGATGGCGTCCAGGTTGCGACGGATGCGATAGGTCCCGCCCGCCGCGACGAAGCCGACGCCGGGGAAGATCGCGGGTCCGCGCCCCTCGGTCACGTTCGCGATGGCGTCGTCCAGCCGGTTCCAGAACAGCGTCGCCGCGATCGACACGCCCGTCGCGGGCGCGATCACCACGCCGCCGTCGATCCCGACCAGCCGCTCCGGCGCCAGCGCGGCATTGGCGGCGGTCGCGTCCGCGCCGGCGCGGAACGGGCGGTACAATTCGTTCAGCGTCGGCAACCGCCAGCCGCGATACCCCGCCGCGCGCAGCGTCAGCGGCGCGACCGGTGTCCAGGCGGCGCCCGCCCGGCCGGTCCATTCGGTCCCGGTGCGATCGGCGAAGCGCGTGTCGGTCAGCGTCCCGCCGGTCGCGATCGTCGTCTCCCGCAGGGACCCGTCGCCGATCCGCCAGCGATCGATGCGCCCGCCCAGCGTCAGCGTCAGCGCGCCGATGTCCGCGCTGCCGTCCACGAAGGCGCCGACGCTGCGGCTGCTGCCCCCCGCCACGCGGCGGCGCGTGGGCCGCGCGTCGACATAGGTGTACAATTCCTGCGTCCGCCCCGTCGCGGTGCGCAGGTCCGCGCCGATGCGCAGGTCGCGCCCCGCGCCCACCGGGGGCACGATCTCCAGCCGCGCACCGGTGCCGTCGGCGGGGGTGTTGTACTGGTCCAGCGTCCGGGTGGCGACGGTACGCGCCGCGTTCACCGCCGCGATCGAGGAGGCGAAGGATCGCGCCTGGACATAGGCGAGCGCGGAATAGCCCCATCGTCCGCGCCCGACGACGCGAACGCTGGCGTCGGCGCCGTCGCTGCGGTTGCGGGAGAAGGCGGTGCCGCGTTCCCGCCGGTCGGTGAAGGCGGCGACATTGGCCTGAAGCTCGGTATCGGCCGCGACGGCGACGACCGCCCGGACCGCGCCCGACACCTGTTCGTAGGGCGAGGGGCGATCCGCCGGCCCGCGGCTGTCGGCCACGACGGGGACGAAGCCGTCGCCCTTCGCATAGGCGGCGGACACGGTCGCGAACCCAGCGCCGCGGACCAGGGCGGCGGATGCCTGCGCATCGATCGACGCCCGGCTGCCGTAGGCGACGCGCCCCGCCAGCGGTGCGGCCGCGGTGGGCGTCGCGCTCTCGACCTCCACCGTTCCCGCCAGCGCGCCCGCACCGAAATAGCCGCTGCCCCCGCCGCGGGTGACGCGGATCAGGCCGATGCGGTCGGTGGCATAGGCGGGAAAGGCGACCCAGCCACCGAACGGATCCGCCTGCGGCACGCCGTCCAGCAGCAGCAGCGCGCGGCTGGACGCATTGCCGCTGATCCCGCGCAGGGAAATCCCCTGGCTGGTGGGATTGGCGGACCGCGAATCGAGGCGCCGGAACTGTTGCAGGCCGGCGACGTCGGCGAGCACGCCGTCGAGCCGGTTGCTGGCGCTTTCCGCGATCCGGTCGGCGTCGATCGTGACGACGTCGAACGCCCGGTCGCCGGGACGCTGCGCCAGCCCGCGGCCGACGACGACCAGGTCGCCGTCCTGCGCGAGCGCGGGATGCGCGATCCCCAGCAGCGGCAGGACGGACAGCAGGCGTCGGATCATCGGCGTTCCTCGAAGGGCATCACGGGCACGGAAGGCCGCCTGCCGCCATGCCGGGTTACGCCGCGTCCGGCAATCGGGGAGGCGACGCCCGTCTCCCCGGCCATCGCAGGGGCGCCCGCGCTAGACCAGATCGACATTCGATTTACCGGTGCAGGGTGTTCGCGCGAAGCCGCGAAGACGCAAAGAAGTTTGGGTTCACGCGGAGGCGCGGAGCACACGGAGTGTCGCGCACCGGGCTGACGGAAGGGCTAACTACCGGCCGGCCTGACGTCGCTGCTTCGATGAAGGGAGCGGCGGTCTGCGTTACACTTT
>NZ_LMQP01000001.1:805602-866604 GCF_001425405.1 Sphingomonas sp. Leaf412
TTCGCGCGAACATCTCACCCCGCCATCTGAACGTCGATCCGCGCTAGAACCCCGGCCGCAGTTTCGACAGGGCGGCGCGCAGCGACGCGCTGCCCCCGCCGTCGTCCTCGTCATCCGGCGTGTCGGCGACGACGCGGTCGGGCGCCCGGTCGGTCACCGGATCGGGCGGCGCGGCCCCGCCCGTTTGCAGGAGGACGGCGGTCGCGCCGTCCAGCCGCAGCGCGGTCAGGACGCCGGTGGTCCAGGCGCCGGTGTCGATGCCGATCCGGTCCCGCGTCACCTCCGGCTCCGCCGCTCCGCCGCCGTGGCCGTCGACCGCGACCGGCGTGCGGTCGCGATCGTCCCGTCCCTGCGTCGTCACTTCCGCACGCGGCGCGGGACGGCCGAACAGATACCCGCCGCACGCCGTCCCCGTCGGCATGGCGCGCAGCAGCGCCAGATGCGATGCGGGCATCCGGTCCAGCAACGTATCGCGCAGCGCGGCGTGCGCGCGCGGCGATCCGTCGGGATCGATACCATACGCGCGCAGCGTCGTGGCGCCGCCGATCGCCAGCCACGCCGGCAGCGTGCGCGGATCGTCAACGAAATCCAGCAGCGCCGCCTCGTGCTCGCCGCGCAGGAAGCGGACGTCGAGCGCGGCATGGCGCCACAGCCACACCAGCCCGGCGAGGACCGCGTCCGACGCGGGTCCGCGATCGATATGGTCGCCGCACAGGATCAGCAGCGGGGCCGCGCCGGCCGGCTGCGCGGCGGCGTCGTCGACGATCGCCTCCAACAGCGCGGCGAACAGGTCGTAGCGGCCGTGGATGGGGCCGACGGCGTAGACGACGCGACCGTCGGTCGGCCGGAGCGCCGCGACGGGATCGAGATCGCTGCGCCGCACGCCGACGGATGCGCCCGCGGGGACGATCGATATCACCGCGACAGGTCCATCACTTCGCCGTCGAGCGCGTCGGCCAGCCGGTCGTACCGGGCGATGGTGCCGTCGGGATCGTCCGTGGCGCCCTGGCGCGCGCGCGACCACCGACGATTGACCTGCGCCAGCCAGGATGGCGACGCACCCGCGCGCGCCGCGCGATCGTAGGACCGCCGCAGGCGCGCGTCGGCGGCGAGGACGTCGCCGTACAGGCAGTCGTCGTCCGCGCATTCCTCGCCCCGCGGGCGGTTCCGCCGGTCTCCCGCCTCCGCCGCGACCGCCCGCGCGCCGGTCCGTCGACCCTCGCGCGGGTCGGCGTCGCGCGGACGGGCGTCGGGGCGCCGGGGCGCGGCGGCAACGGGCGACGCGGCAGCGGCGGCGGCCACGACGGCGGGCGACGACAGGGGTGCGGGTTCGACCGGGGCGACCGGGCCGCGCGCGACCGGAAGGACGGCCCGGTCGGACGCCGGATCCGTCGCCGCCACGGGTCCGGCACGCGACGGCGAAGCCGCCGGTGTCCGGGCCGGGGGTACGGTGCCCAAGGTGATCCCGGCGGCGACCGCGGCGGCGGTGCCGAGGAGCGCCACCCCTGCGACCAGGGCGGTACGCCGCGATCCGGTGGCCGCCGTCGCCATGGGGGCCGCGGCGTCCCGGACGGGGACCGGACGACCGGCCAGCGGGGCGAAGATGCGGGCCATGTCCGCGGACACGTCGGCGCTCGGTACGGTGGACATCGGCTTCTCTCCTCCTGCCGTCCTGGCATCGGCGACCTGTCTGAACCCTGTATCGCGGGTTCCGCGTTGGTCGGTAACCCCGTTCCTGCGACCCGCGCCGGGCGACGGCGCTGGCGTCGCCGCGCGGTTCGTGCTGGTGCTGCGCGAAAGACAGGACGATCGGGAGGAACGCGCGTGACCGAAACGAAAACCGGGGAACTGGGCGAGACGCTGGGGTTCGTCCGCATCGTCGCGCTGGATCCGGCGGGACGCGCGTCGATCGAGTATCGCGCGGGCACGCACATGTGCCATTCGGGCGGGGTGGTGCAGGGCGGCTTCGTCACCGGCTGGATCGACGCGGCGATGGCGCATGCCGCGATCGCGATGGCGGGGCCGGACGTCGTGCCGATGTCGCTGGAACTGAAGGTCAGCTTCTTCGCGCCCGCGCGCCCCGGCCTCGTCGTCGCGGAAGGCTGGGTCGAGCGGCGCGGGCGCAGCACCTGCTTCTTCGAGGGGCAGTTGCGCGATGCCGCGGGCAAGGTGCTGGCGAAGGCCAGCTCCACGCTGATGCTGGCGCAGCGCGACCGCGTGGAGAAATCGTCGCAGGCCGCGACCGGCGCCTAGCCGGTCAGCACCATCTTCAACGCGCCCTCCGCCCGGCTGTCGAACAGGCGGTACGCATCCTCCCCCGCGCTCAGCGGCAGGCGGTGGCTGATGTACCGTTCGGGACGCAGCCGCCCCGCCTGCACCAGCGGGATCAGGGCGGGCCATTCCTCCGGCACCGAACAGGTGCCGGTGCGGAACGTCAGCCCCGCCGCGAAGGCGCGTTCCAGCGGGAAGGCGTAGCGGCGCGATTGCTGCACGCCGATCACCGACACCGTGCCGCGCGGCGCGACCAGCCGCAGCGCGAGGTCGACGGTGGCGTCGCCGCCCACCGCCTCGACCACGCTTTCCAGCTTGCGGCCGCGCGTATCCTCCCGGATCGTGTCCAGCGCGACGTCGGGGTGCAGCGCGATCGCGCCCGCCGCCGCCGCCATCTCGCGTCGTCCCGCGACCGGATCGATCGCATAGACGACGCCCGCGCCCATCACGAACGCGCTCTCCACCGCCATCAACCCGATCGGTCCCAGCCCGATCACCGCGACCCCGCCGCCCGGCCGCACGTCCGCCTGCCGCGCGCCGAACCACGCCGTCGCCATCGCGTCGGTCAGCATCAGCGCCTGATCGGACGACAGGCCGTCGGGGATCTTCCACGCGTTCATGTCCGCGGCGGGGACGCGGAACGCCTCCGCCTGCACGCCCTGTAGTTTCGCGGACAGGCCGTAGCATCCGCTCTGCCCGTTGGCGCAGTGGATCACGTCGCCGGACAGGCACGACCGGCACGCGCCGCATCCGACCGCGGCGGGCATCATCACGCGGTCGCCCGCGCGCAACTGGCGCACGCCGCGGCCGACCTCCACCACCTCGCCGACCGCCTCGTGCCCGACGCAGAAGCCGACATCCTCGCTGAACCCGTGGCCGTGGTAGATGTGCAGGTCGCTGCCGCAGATCGAGCAGGCGTCCATCCGCACGATCGCGTCGCCCTCGTCCAGCAGGACGGGATCGTCCATCGTGTCGTAGCGGATGTCCCGCGCCCCGAAATAGCGCAGCGCCTTCATCGCGGGCCTCCCTCGTTCATCGCGACATATTCGCGAATCTTCTGCTTGCCGAGCTGGCTCATGTGCACCTCGTCCGGCCCGTCCGCGATCCGCACGAAGCGGTTGATGGTGAAGAATTCCGCGATCGGCGTATCGTCGCTGACGCCCATCCCGCCATGCGCCTGGATCGCGCGGTCGCACACCTCCTGCGCCATCCGCGGCGCGACGACCTTGATCGCGGCGATCAGGTCGCGCGCGTCCTTGTTGCCCACCTTGTCCATCCGGTCCGCGGCCTTCAGCGTCAGCAGGCGCGCCATCTCCACCTCGCAGAACCCCTTCGCCACATCCTGCCGGATCGAGGACTGGTCCGCGATCTTCTTTCCGAAGGCGACGCGGGAATCGACGCGCCGCGCCATGATCTCCAGCGCGCGCTGCGCCTGTCCGATCGACCGCATGCAATGGTGGATGCGCCCCGGCCCCAGCCGCCCCTGCGCAATCTCGAACCCGCGCCCCTCGCCCAGGATCAGATTCTCCTTCGGCACGCGCACGTTGTCGAACCGCAGTTCGCACTCGCCGCCGGGGGAATTCAGGCTGCCGAACACGCGCTGGTGCCGCACGACGGTGATGCCGGGCGTGTCGCGCGGCACGATGATCGTCGAATGCTGGGCGTGGCGGGGGGCGTCGAAGTCGGTCTTGCCCATCACCAGCAACAGCGTGGTCGCGGGGTGCATGAAGTTCGATATCCACCACTTTCGCCCGTTCAGGACGTAATCGTCGCCATCCGCGACGATCGACATTTCCAGGTTCGTGGCGTCGGACGAGGCGACCTGCGGCTCGGTCATGACATAGGCGGAGCGGATTTTTCCCTCCAGCAGGGGCGTCAGCCATTGCGCCTGTTGCGCGGGGCTGCCGTATTTCGCGAGGACTTCCATATTGCCCGTGTCGGGCGCGGAGCAGTTGAACACCTCGCTCGACCACGGGACCCGCCCCATGATCTCGGCCAGCGGCGCATATTCGAGGTTCGTCAGGCCGGGCGAGAACGCGCCATATTCGTGCGGCAGGAACAGGTTCCACAGCCCCGCCGTGCGCGCCGCGTCCTTCAGGGCGGCGAGGCCGGGCCATTCCTGCCACAGGTTCGCGGGGTCGATCACGAAATCGTGCCGCGCATCCTCCGCGGGATAGACGTGCGCGTCCATGAAGGCGTCGAGCCGCGCGATCAGGTCGCGGGTCTTCCCGCTATAGTCGAAATCCATGACGTGCCTTTCAGACGAGGGGCCGGTCGATGCGCCGCAACGCGCGTTCGAACAGCGAAATGGTGTGGGCATGAAGCTGGTCGCCGATCGCACGCGGGGCGAGGCCGGCGCAGGCGCGGGCGTGCGTCCCTTCCAGGATCGCGCCTAGCTTGAACGGGGCGAGTACGCTGTACCACCGCGCCTCCACCGCGCTGCGCCCGGTGGCGGCGAGGTAGCGGTCGACGATCTCGGGCAGGGTGGGGAAGCCGTCCCACGGCGTCACCGCGACGCGCGGCGCACCCTCGTCGGGATCATGCCATGTCGCGGTCAGCCAGCCGAGGTCGAGCATCGGATCGCCGCGCGTCGCCAGTTCCCAGTCGACCACCGCCGCCAGTTCGGCGGAATCGGGCGCTAACATGACGTTGGCGAGGTGGAAGTCGCCATGGATCAGCCCCGGCCGGAACGACGCGGGCCGGTTCGCCTCCAGCCAGGCGCAGATCGCCGCGACGCCGGGCAGCGCGTCCAGCCCGGTCCAGCCGTCGAACGCGGCATAGCCGTCGAGCTGCGCGCGCCAGCGTGGCACCTGCCGCTCCAGCCAGCCGTCCAGCTTTCCCAGCGTCGACAGCCCGACCGCATCGGGGTCGATCCGCGACAGGGTAACGATCGCATCGACCATCGCCTCGCCCATCCGTCGTCGCACCTGCGGATCGCCCGCGTGATAGGCGGGCAGGCCCTGCGTCGGATTGAAGCCGTCGACCGGCTCCATCAGGTAGAAGGCGGTGCCGAGGACCGCGGGATCGCCCTCGCCCGCGATGAAGCCCGGATGCGGCACGGCCGATCCCGCCAGCGCGGACAGCACCTGCATCTCGCGCCGCATCACCTCGTCGCTTTCGGGACGCGGACGGCGCGGCGGGCGGCGCAGGACGTAGGCGCGCGCGCCGCGCGTGAAGTGGAGCAGGATGTTCTGCGTCCCCCCGCCCAGCGTCCGCGCATCCGCGATAGGCCCACCGTGAAGCCCGCACGCGTCCATCCAGCGCGCGAGCCGATCGAGGTCGATCAACTCCGCCCATGCTTCCCTGTCATGCGCGATCACAGGCTGAGGCCGCCGTCGACGACCAGGGTATGCCCGGTGACATAGGCGGCGAGCGGGGAGGCGAGGAACAGCGCGGCGTTGCCCATGTCCGCGGGCGTCCCCTGCCGCCCGTCGGGGATCGCGGCCAGCGCGCCGGCGAGCCGTTCCGGATTCTCGGTGGTCACCGCGGTCAGCTTCGTCGCGACGAGGCCGGGGGCGATGCCGTTGACGCGGATTCCTTCGCGTGCCCATGCCTTGCCCAGCACCTTCGTCAGGCTGATCGCGCCTGCCTTCGACGCGCTGTATGCCGGATTGCCGATGTTGGCCTGGAAGCCCGAGATGGAGCTGACCACGATCATCGCGCCGCCCCCCTCCGCCGCCAGCGCGGCGCGGAAGCGCGTGGCGATCAGCATCAGGCTGTCGAGGTTGACGGCCATGACCTTGTCCCAGCCTTCGCGCGCGAACTCGCCGCGGCGATAGACGACGGTTCCCTGCGACTGCACCAGCACATCCAGCGTCGCGAACGGCGCCTCCCACCGTTCGATCGCATCGGCGTCGGCGACGTCGACGCACGAGTAATGCAGGCCCGACAGATCGGACCCCGCCTCCCCGTCGTAATCCGCTGCGACCGCGCGCGTGCCCCAGACGTGGACGGTCGCGCCGCGCGCCAGGAAGCTGCGCGCGATGCCGTTGCCGATCCCGCTCGATCCGCCGACGACCAGGACCGTCCTGCCCGTGAAATCCAGCACGTCCATCGCCGCCCTCGCCCCGCCGTTATCGGTGCGAACCTGCGGCGTGGGGGCGGGCGCGTCCAATATCCGATCTTTGGCGTGACGATCCAACCTGCTTATAGATCGCGGCGTGGATCTGGATGCCCGCCCCTATCGCGCCTTCCTCGCCGTCGCGGACACCGGATCGTTCAGCCGCGCCGCCGAGACGCTGCACGTGAGCCAGCCCGCGCTGTCCGCGCAGATCAAGGAATTCGAGCGCCGGCTGGGCTTCGCGCTGTTCGCCCGGTCGAGCCGCAGCGTCGCGCTGACTCCCGAAGGGCGGTTGTTCATCGATCGCGCGCGGCGGCTGGTGACCGAAACCGACTGGGCGAACAATGCGGCGCGGGAGATCCGCACCAACCAGCTGCGGATCGGCGCCGCGCATCACAGCGGCGACATCGCCGCGCGCAACGACGTGATCGACGGCTTCCTGCGCGAAGCTCCCGACGTCCCGCTGCGCGTCCTGCGCCGCAGTCCGCCGCAATTGTACGACGACCTGGACCGCGGCGACGTCGACGTGGCGATCCTGCTGGATGTGCCGGGGGAGGCGGCGACGGGGGAGGGGCCGGACGCGCGCGGGGCGACCTGCTGGATCATCGCGGAGCGTCCCCTGCGGCTGTGGGTCCCGGTCGCGCACCCCTTGTCGGCGCAGGCGACGATCCCGGCGGAGGCGGTGCGCGACCTGCCCGTCGGCATGATCGATCGCGCCCACGGCGTCGCGGTCGCCGAACTGGCGGGGCGGGTCCTGCTGCAATCGGGCGCGATCCTGCGGTCGCTGCCCGAAGGGGATGCGCGATCGGTGGCGCGGCAATGCGCGTTGCTGGGCCTGTGCGCGATCGACCTGGGCTGGTTCCCGCCGCCCGGCGCCGCGGTCCGCTCGCACGCGGTGGCGGGGTGGACCGCGCGGACCCGGCTGGTCGCGCTGGCCAAGCCCGGCGACCGCCGCGACGGGGCGCGCCGCTTCGTCGATCGGCTGGCCGCGCGGCCCGCCTGAGCCGCGACCGGCGTCAGAAACGGGCGCGCAGGCCGATCGTCGCGGTCCGCGGCGTCCCCGGCTGCACCCACACCGGGGCGTAGCTGTTGGCGAACCACCGCGCGTCGAACAGGTTCGCGACCGCGCCGTACAGCGTCACCGCATCGGTCAGGTCCGCTTCGCCGAACAGCCGCGCGATCGTATGCGGCGGCAGCATGAAATCGGTTCCCGTCTCCCCGCTGCGCGCGCCGACATGCTGCACGCCCGCACCCAGGGTCGCGCGTCGCGCGCCGATCGCGAAACGCTTCGCCGCCTGCATGTTCAGGTTATGGCGCGGAACGTTTATCAGCGGGTCGCCCGGTTCGATCGCGAAGGAGAAATTGGGGTCGAGCACGCGAGACCGCGCCTCCGCATCGGTATAGGCGTAGCTCAGCAGCAGGTCGACGCCGCCCGGCAGCCGCCCCGTCAGGTCGACCTCGACGCCGCGACTGCGCGCCCGGCCGATCGCGACGGAAAAGCCGGGGTTGAGCGGGTCGGTCGCCAGGACGTTGGACTTCGCCATCCCGAAGACCGCGAGCGTGCCGGTCAGGCGCCCGCCGGGCGCGACCAGCTTCACCCCCGCCTCCGTCGATCGGCTGACCTCCGGCTCGAACACCGTGCCCGCCGCGTCGGCGCCGATATTGGCGCGATAACCCTCGCCATAGGCGGCGTAGAGCGACACGGCGTCGGACAATTCGTAGACGACGCCCGCCTGCGGACTGATCCGTCCGCGCGCGCGCTGCCCGGTCACCCGCGTCAGCCGGTCGTCGACCCGCAACCGGAAATCGTCGTAGCGCGCGCCGATGCGAAGGTGCAACCGGTCGCCGACGGCGATCTGATCCTGGATGTAGCCGCCCAGCATCCGCTGCACATCCAGCCGGTCGGTCAAGGCGGTGGTCACGGGTCGCGGGAAACGGCCGTAGACCGGGTTCGCAAGGTCGAGGACGTAGCCCGCGCGGTCGGTCGTGGCCGCCGTCACCACCGGCCCGCGATAGCGCGTGAAGACCTGGTCGGTGTCGAAATGGTCGAGGTCGCCGCCGATCAGCACGCGATGGCGCAGCGCCCCCGTCGCGAACGAACCCGCGATCTCCGCGCGCAACACGCTGTGCTCCGACGTGTAGCGGCGGGTCCGGCGCTGACGCGACAGCGAGCGGCCGTCGACGTACAGCTTCTGCCGCGACCGCAACGTCTCGGCGTCGGACGACGCGCCGGTCAGCCGCGTGTCGCGATGGCTCGCCCCCACCAGCAGGCTCCAGCGATCGTCGAAATCATGTTGCAGCCGCACCTGGTGGCCGGTGGCGCGCGCCACCGTGTCGCCGTCGCCCGGCTCGCCCAGGAAGCGCGAGCGCGGGACGGTGTCGAAATTTCCGTCGAGCACCACGATCCCGCGGTCGAACGGCACCTCCACCCGCGTCCATTCGAAATCGTACGTCAGCCGCGTGGCATCGCCCAGCCCCACGCCGATCGACGGCAGCAGGCCCCAGCGCTTCTGGTCCACCGTGTCGCGGAACGTCCCCCCCGCCTCGGCATAGGCGATGACGCGCGTGGTCACCGCGCCGGAAAGCGCCACGTTCGCGTCCGCGTCCGCACGCACGGTATCGAAGCTGCGATATTGCAGCGACGCGGTGCCGAACGTGCGGCCGAGCCGGGGCTGCTTGGTGACGAGGTTGATCGAGCCGCCGGGCTCGCCGCGGCCCAGCACCGCCGCGGCGGGACCCTTCAGCACTTCGATCCGCTCGATCCCCGCCACGTCGCGCTGGCCGCCGAAGCCGCGCCCGGCGTTGAAACCGTTGACCAGATAGCCGCTCGGCAGGTTCTCGTCGCCCGCGAAGCCGCGGACGGCGAAACTGTCCCACAGCCCGCCCAGCGTGCTTTGCCGGGTGACCGACGCGTTCAGGTCCAGCGCGTCGGTCAGGCGCAGGATCGCATTCTCCTGGATCACGTCCGCGTCGATCGTGGCGATCGCCTGCGGAATCTCGCGCAGCGCGAAATCGCCGCGATACGGCTGGCGCACGCCGGTGACAGTGATCGCGTCGCCGTCCTCGCCCGGGGCGACCGGCTCGGCGCGTGCGAGCGCGGGGACGAGCATCGTGGCGGGCAGGGCGACGGCCGCCAGGACGACGGCGTGGATGGAACGAAGCAAGCGAAACACCCCTCGGGACTCGACGGCCACGCGGATGCGTCACCCTGCCGGCCCCATGCAGGTTATGTTGTATCATTGCAATCATCGGCTGCGGTTTTGGTGCGGGTGGAAAACCGGTCGCATGGCGCCGCCGGCGGTTGCCATCGGCAGGCGGGTTCGCCTATGCGCCCGGCATTCGCAAGGACCCGGTGCAATTCCGGGTGGCTATTCCGGCCGCCGATCCGCCGGACAACAACACGCACCCCTCGTCGCAAGCGCCGTCCGGCGCGCCGTGCCCTGTTGTGGAATCCCGATGACCTTCGATCCGTCCTCCTATCGCCGGCAATGGTTCACCGACGTCGCCGCGGCGCGTCGCGACGTCATGGCGGGCATCGTTGTCGCGCTGGCCCTGATTCCCGAGGCGATCGGCTTCTCCGTCATCGCGGGCGTCGATCCGCGCGTGGGCCTGTACGCGTCGGTGGCGATCGCGATGACGATCGCGTTCATCGGCGGCCGCCCCGGCATGATCTCCGCCGCCACGGCCGCGGTCGCGGTCCTGGTCGTTCCGCTCGTCCGCGACCACGGCGTCGACCATCTGTTCGCCGCCACCATCCTGATGGGCGTGATACAGGGGATCGCGGGCCTCCTGCGCCTCGACCTGGTGATGCGGTTCGTGTCGCGGTCCGTCATCACCGGCTTCGTCAACGCGCTCGCGATCCTGATCTTCATGGCGCAGATGCCGCAGCTGATCGGCGTCGGGTGGCAGACCTATGCGATGGTCGCGGGCGGCCTGGCCATCATCTACGGCCTGCCGCGCATCACCCGCGCCGTGCCGTCGCCGCTGGTGGCGATCCTCGTCCTCAGCGCGATCGGCATCGGCTTCGGCCTGTCGGTCAATACCGTCGGCGACATGGGCCGACTGCCGGACGGCCTGCCCCGCCCGGCCTTGCCGGACGTGCCGCTGACGCTGGACACGCTGTGGATCATCCTCCCGTATTCGGTGACGATGGCGGCGGTCGGCTTGCTGGAATCGCTGCTGACCGCGCAGATCGTCGACGACATGACCGACACCGACAGCGACAAACGGATCGAATGCGCGGGGCAGGGGGGCGCGAACATCGTCGCCGCGATCTTCGGCGGCATGGGCGGATGCGCCATGATCGGCCAGTCGGTCATCAACGTCTCGTCCGGCGGGCGCGGCCGGTTGTCGACCTTCGTCGCGGGTGCGTTCCTGCTGTTCCTGCTGGTGGCGCTGGGACCCTATGTCGGCCGGGTGCCGATGCCCGCGCTGGTGGCGGTCATGATAATGGTGTCGATCGGCACGTTCAGCTGGAATTCGATCCCCAATCTGCGCCGCCATCCGCCGACGTCGTCGGTGGTGATGCTGACGACCGTGGCCATCGTGGTCGCGACGCGCGACCTGTCGCTCGGCGTGCTGGCGGGGGTGCTGCTGTCCGGCATCTTCTTCGCCGGGAAGGTGCAGCGCATGTTCTCGGTCACGCGGACGGCGTCGCCGGACGGGGCCTGCGCGACGTACCGGGTGTCGGGCGAGATCTTCTTCGCCTCCGTCGATCGCTTCACCCGCGCGTTCGCGGGGGAGGAGGACGCACGCGACATCGTCATCGACGTGACCGCCGCGCATTTCTGGGACATCTCCGGCGTCGCGGCGCTGGACAAGGTCGTGGCGAGGCTGCGGCGCGCGGGTCGCCGGGTCGACGTCGTCGGCTACGACCAGGCCAGCGCCGCCATCGTCGATCGCTTCGCGCTGCACGACCGGACGGGCGTGGAGATGGGACTGGCGCCGCACTGACCCGCCGCGGCGCGCGTCCGCTCACGACACGCGGGCGCGGGCCACGTCGTCCGGCGTCGGTGCGCGTACGATCCGCAGGTCGTCCGGCCCGATCGCGACCAGCCCCATGTCCGCGAAGGCGGTCAGCCAGCCCTCCATCGGCCACCGGCCCCATATCGCGCGGAACCGTCGCGCATTTTGGACGATGTCGGCGAAATGCTGCAACGGCGGATCGTATACCGCGTGATGCTGGTGACACGCGATCGCGCCCCCGACGAACAGCAATGGCACGCCGGCGGCATCGGCGCGGAACCCGAAATCGGTGTCCTCCGCGCCATAGCCCGTGAACCGCTCGTCGAAGCCGCCCAGCGCGTCGAACCGCGCGCGTCGCATCGCGAAGGCGAGCGACCAGAACAGGCCGGGATTGCGTTCGCGCCGGACGCCCGCGACGGGGAATGTGCGAACCGGATGCGGCCTGCCCGCGGCGAGCAGCCCGGCCTCGGTCCACCCGTCGCGCGCATCGTCCGGCCCCAGATAGCGCACATCGGCGCAGATCAGCGCGTCGCGGCGGACGAGCGTGGATCGCATCGACGACAGGCAATCGTGCAGCGGAATGCAATCGACGTCCAGGAACAGCAGGTGCGCCGCGGTCGTCGCCGCCGCCGCGCGATTGCGCGCCACCGCCAGCGGCAGGCCGTCGGTTTCCAGCCGGACCATCCGGACCGGAAACTCCGCAAGCGGCGGTGCCATCGGCGCATCGTTCATGTCGACCACGACCAGTTCGTCGGGGCGATGCGACGATCGCCGCAACCCTTCGACCAGATTGTCGAGATGCGCCGCCCTGTTCCGGACGATCGTCAGGACGGCGAGGCCGGTCATCGACGCGTCCATCGGTCGAGCCGGTACCACTCCGCGCGTTCGGCGTGCGCGACCGATATCGCGTCGCCCAACAGCGCGCGCAACATGTCCGTCGCGCCATCGCCCGTCTGCGGATAGTCGGTTTCGCCGGTATAATGGACGAGCAGGACGGTCCCGCCCGGCGCGACGTGGCCGGTCAGCCACGACGCCGCGGTCGCCAGGTCGGCGTCGCTCCAGTAATAGGCGACCTCCGACAGCAGGACCAGGTCGAACGCGGCGCCCGGCGGCGTCTCGCCGGGAAAGGCCATCCGCCGGAAACGGACCTGCGGGTGCGCGGCGCATCGCCGGCGCGCGGCGGCGACGGCGGCGGCGGCGATGTCGATCGCCAGCAGGTCGCGGCACAGCGGCGCCACCCGATCGGTCAGCACGCCGTGCGCGCAGCCGACCTCCAGCGCGGTCGCGTAGCGCCGGTCGTCCAGCACGCGGATCGTATGCGCGAACTTCGCCGCCTCGTAATCGCTACGCGCGAGCGACCACGGATCGTCGGTGCTCGCGAAGATGCCGTCGAAATAGGCCGCGTCCAGGCTGCGGTCACCGGTCATGGCGGGCCTCGTGCAGATGCAGGACATCGGCCGCGGGCATGCGCCATGCCGTGCGCGCCAGGCGGAAGCCCGGCCCGAACGCGGGGCCGGTCTGGCTGCGATGCGCCGCCAGAGCGTGGCGCCGTCGTCCGGGGGGCATCGCATCGGTCCGGAACGTTCGGCGCGCAGGGGGGAGCGCCGGATCGCTCCACACCCGATAGTCGAACAGCGCCACGGGCCGCCGCGCCGCGCGTATCGCCGCGCCGGCAAGGGCGTGGAAGGCGGCATGGTCGCAATGCGGTTCCTGCGCGCCCGTCACCGCGACCGCATCCACCCGGCGGCGACGCAATACAGCCGCGAGCGCCCGTACCGCCACACGCCATTCGGCGCTTCCCGGGCCATATGGATGCGCGTCGGGCCAGTGGAGGAACAGCGGCGGTACGCCGACGCCCAGGCGTCGCCCCGCCAATGCCGCCTCGCGCCGGCGTACGCGCGCGAGCCACGGCCCGCCGTGCGCGTGCGAGGCCGCGCCGTCGGTCAGGTAGATGATCCCCGCCAGCCGCCCGACCGCCGCCGCCTGCGCCACGAGCGCGCCGGCGCCGAGCGTCTCGTCGTCCGCGTGCGGCGCCAGCACCAGCCAGCGCGCGGCGGCGAAGCGGCTGGTCGCCAGGGGCCGGGCGATCACCACCATTCGTCCTCGCCCCAGCGATCCCGGTCGAGCCAGCTGCGCACCGCCGTGTCGCGGACGTGATCGGGCCCGGCCTGACGCAGGTACAGGCTCAGGTCGCGGATGATCTTGTCCACGCGCTGCCCGGCGAACGCGCTGCGCGTCCCGACCAGTCGCGCGGCATGTTCCATCACGTCCAGCGCGGCACGTTCGACCACGCCGCGCGTCATCCGCGCGAACGTGGCCGCGTCGGCATCCTCGCGCGCGTTGCGGCGCGCCGCCTCGCGCACCCACAGCCATGCGGTGCGCGTCGCGACGATCGCCTGACCGAACGCCGCGCGCGCCAGCGGATCGGCCCGTGCCGCATCCGACAGGGTCGCGCGCGTTTCGGCCAGCAGCGCTTCCATCCCGCCCAGCTGTACCGCGGTGAAGCGCCACGCCCCGCCCGTGAAGCGCGGTTCGCGATCGTAGTCGCCCGGCGCGCCCAGGATCGCGCCGTCGTCGACGCGATGGCCGGTCAGGTCGTAGCGGCCGCTGACGCTGGCGCGCATGCCGCGGACGCGCCACGCGCTTGCGTCCGTCCGGTGCGCATCGTCCGCTGCCACCACGATCATGACGCGCGGGCCGTCGGCCGGGCGGGCGGTGACGACGGCATGGGTGATCCCCCCCGCGCCGCTGGCGAAACCCTTCGCCCCCCGCAGGTGGCGATCCGCGCCGTCCGAGACCAACGCGACGCCCGGCGGCGGCTCGGTCGCCCACACCCCGAACATCGCGTTCGCGTCGAGCGCGGCGCCGAGCCATGCCTGCTGTTCCGGGGTGGCATACCAGTCGAACAGCGCGAGTGCGTTCACATGCCCTTCGAACAGGCGCCCGACGCTCAGGTCGCCGCGTCCCACGCGGCGCAGCGCGTCGAACATCGCGTCGTGACGCGCGGTCGCATCGGCGAACCGTTCCCCCCCCGACGCCACCGGCGCGAACCGTCGCAGCAGGCCCGCCTGGGCAAGTGCGGCGACGCTGTCCGCGGGATAGGCCGTCGCCTCGTCATAGCCGACGCCCAGCAGCGCCAGGGTGGCGACCAGCGGATCGTCGAGGATGGAGCGCGAACCGGTCATGCCGTCGCCCCTTTCGCCACGGTGGCGACGAACGCCGCGGCGCGTGCCGGGCCGTGGGGGTCGTCCAGGGCCGCGGAGGCGCGCGGGTCGAGCCGTCCGGCGGCGGCGATCAGGGTGGGCCAGTCCGCCGTGGCGACATCGCCGCACACGACCGCCGCCCCCGCCGCGGACAGCCCGCGGGCGTTCGACCATTGCTCACCGAACGGGCGCGGTTCCGGGACGCAGACGAACGGTCGACGCGCGGCGAGCACCATGCCGATCACGCCGTTCCCCGCGCTGCCCACCACGATCCCCGCGCGCGCGATCCACGCCGCCGCATCGTCGACCCATCCCAGGATATGCAGGTTCTCGGGCCGATCGCTTACCGGGGTACAGGGCCCGATCACGCACCAGCGCCGGTCCGGCATCGCGCGCGCGGCGCGGGCCCAGTCCGCGCCGCCCGCGGACGAGCCGCCCCCGCCGCCGATCACGGTCACCAGGTCGGGTTCGACCGGGCCCGGTTCCGGACGCCTGGCGAGGCCGGGGATATAGGTGGTCTTCTCCCGCACCCACGGCGGCATGTCCGGGTCGTCGAGCGCGGCGGCGAAGGGCGCCATGATCGCGGTGGCGGCATGGAACGCCTGCCGATGCGCCTCGTCCACGCGCAGCCCGCCCAGACGGACGTACAGGGTCGGTACCGAGGCCAGCCGTGCCAGCATCGCCACCTCGCACGACACGTCGATCACCATCAGCGCGGGCGTCGTCGCCGCGATCCACGTCGCGATCGCGGCCACGCGCCGTCGCACCCCTTCATGATCGACCGGTGCGTAATGCAGCGCCGCGGGCCGGTGCACGGCCCGGTCCGCGCCGTCGAACGCCGCGTCGAGGCGATCGTCCGGCAGGTCGAGCACCGGATGCCCGCTCGCATGCGCGGACAGGCCCGTACCCAGCAGCGTCATCGTCCCGCCGGCATGGTCCGCGATCGTCGCCGCGCGCGCACGATGGCCCGCGCCGTGGTGGTGGACGTAATATCCGATCGCCCGGCTCACGCGCCCGGCCCGGGCAACGGCATGTCCAGCGGCATCGGCGCCAGCCGCCGTTCGCGCGCCAGCATCGCGGCCGTGCCCGCGCGCGCGCGTTCGTCGCGGCGCCATTCCGCGCGCGCGCGCCAGTGGTCGTAGGCGGCCACGCGCGGCTCTTCGCCCGCCGCGATCGCGCGTTCCAGCGCGGCCATCGCGGTCGCCATGCCGCCGGCCGCGCGCCCGTCGACGCGCGCGGACACCCGTGTCCAGACCGCCGTCGGATGCGTCAGGCGCCCGCCCGCCGCCACGGCGGCGATCACCAGGGCACGGTCCTCCCCGCAGGCAAGCGCCGGAACGCCGCCGACCGCGCGGTACAGCGACGCCACGATCGCCAGGCTGGCGCCGGTATGGTCGCCGTGTCGCGGCGCCGGATCGTGCGGCGGGGGATCGATCGCATCCTCGATCGCGCGCACCGTCGCCCAGTAACGGTCGTACCGCGCCCGCATCGCGGTCATGGCGAACGGGACCGCGTCGGCGTCGTCCAGCACGATCATGCCGCCGACGATGTCCGCCCCCGCCTCCATCGCCGAAAGGTTCGCGGCGATCCATCCCGGCGGCGGCCGGCAATCGGCATCCGTCGATATCAGCGCGCCGCGTGGGTCGACGATTCCCAGCCCCGCATCCATGGCGCGCGCCCGCGCGGTGCCGGCATGTGCGACGGCGGGTTCCAGGACGCATTCGTCGATCCGGATGTCCAGCCGCGCAGTATGGCGGGCGGCGGCGTCGGCGACGATCGCGACGCTGTCGTCCGCGCAATTGTTCAGGCATAGCGCGACCGCAATCGGACCCGGGACCGTCTGCGCCGCGAGCGCATCGAGCAGGACCGGAAGCCGCGCCGCCTCGTCCCGCGCGGGAACGCAGACGCAGAACCGCCGCCCGGTCATGCGGTGCCGACCAGCGTCAGGCCCGTCGCCGCGCGCGCGACGCCGATCGCGGGCATGACCGCGTCGTCGCGCAGCATCTCGCGATACAGCGCCTCGTATCCGTCGATCATCGCATCCGCGTCGCAGATCGCCACCGCGCGGGCGCGGCATGCCGCCCGGTCGAGCGACATCGCCCGGCGCGCGGCGTCGGCCAGCGACGCCACGTCGTCCGGCACCGCCAGCACGCCGCTGTCCATGGTCAGCAGGTTGGGGATCGCGCCGCGCGCGAACGCCGCCACCGGGGTGCCGCATGACAGGGCCTCCGCCACGACCAGTCCGTACGGCTCGTCCCAGCACGGCGTGCACAGGAACGCGCGCGCCCCCGCGATCAGGCGCGACAGGGCGTCATGGTCCAGGTGCCCGACATGCCGGACGTCGTCGTCCAGATGCGGCGCGACCTCCGCCGCGAAATAGGCCGGATCGGATATCGGACCGGCGATCCGTAGCGGCAGGCCCACCCGCCGCGCCGCCGCGATCGCCAGGTGCGTCCCCTTTTCGGGCACGATCCGGCCGTACCAGACGAGGTAGGGCGCGGGGTCGGGCGCCGCGCGGAAGGGAAAGCGGGCCAGGTCGATGCCGTTGCCCACCACGCGATCCACCGCGACGATCGGCGACCACATCGCGTGGATCGCCTCGGACACCGCGACGAAGCGCGACGTTTCGGCACGGCACAGGCGGATCCCGCTTTCCAGCCAGCAGAACGGCGGCGTGTGCAATGTCGTCACCATCGGCATCGGCAACGTATCCGCCATGGCGACGGGGAGGTAGTGCAGCGAGTTGTTGTGGACGATGTCGAAATCGCTGCGCCGCAGCTCCGACATCAGCCGCAGATAGGCGTGATGCTCGCGGAAGAACATGATGTCGGTCGCTTCCGCCGCCCCGGCCGCGTTCAGCGTGGTTTCGTCGCAGATCGCGGACAGGCCGGTCGCCGCGTCCGATTTCGTCGACGCGAACAACGTCACGTCGTTCCCACGCGCGCGCAACGACGTCGCCAGCAGATGCGTATGCATCTCCAGCCCGCCGGCGAACGGTTCCCCGATCGCGTGTTTGAGATGCGCGACGATCGCGATCCGCATGTGGTGCCCGGCTCCCTCCCAAAGGATGATTGGGATGCCGTAACGATCGGGCATACCTGTTCGGGCCCGGACGGACGGCGGGAATCGTATCGATCGGGATCAAGTTCGCGCCGCGGCCGGGCGCCTGTGCGTCAGGCGGCGACGGGGTCGTCTGACCGCAGGAACGAGACGAACAGGTCGGTGGACGATCGCAGGTCGCGGCTGCTGAGGGTCAGCGCGCGGGCGCCGTTGCGGACGGCGGCCGACAGCGTCGACGTCGTGGCCACGGCCTTGGCCACATCGTCGATCCGGTCGCGGATCTCGCCCGCCATGTCCGCCGCGCTGCTGGCGCCCCGGTCGACCTCGACCGCGGCGATGCGCTGCTCGCCGACCGTCCGGGCGATGCCGGACGCGGCCGCCGATACTTCCCCGATCGCCGCGCTGACGCTGCGGAGCTTGTCGCCGGTGTTGGCGACCCCTTCGCGCATGTTGCCCAGCAGCGTGCCGATCCGGTCGCTGGCGCGGGCGGATTCGGCCGACAGGGATTTCACCTCGCCCGCGACCACGGCGAAGCCGCGCCCGGCCGCGCCCGCCCGCGCCGCCTCGATCGTGGCGTTCAGCGCCAGCAGGTTGGTGCGTGCCGCGATCGTCCGGATGTCGTCCAGGAACCCCTCGATCTCCACCGCATGTTCCTCCAGCATCGCGACGGTCCGGACGCTGCGCTGCGCCGCGCTGCTGGCATCCTGGGTCAGCCGCGACTGACGGTCCGCCGCATCCGCGATCGAGACGATGGATTGCGAGAATGAACCGATCGACGACGCCACCTGCCCGATGCTCGCCGCCGCGGCGCTGGTGCCGGTGAACGCGTCGTTCGCGTCGCGATCGGCGCCGCTGGCCACGGTGTCGAGCTGGACCGCGGCCGCCTCCAGCTGGCTGCTGGCCTTGCCGATGTCCTTGACGAACGACGTCACCGATTCCTCGAACGCGTTGGCCAGGGTCAGCAACTCGCCGCGGCGTTCGCGGGCGAGCCGGGCGGTTTCCTTCGCACGCTCGCGCCGTTCCAGGTCCGCGCGCGCTTCCGCCGATCGTGCCAGGTCCAGCGCGTGTTCGACGTCCCGGCGTCCCGCTTCCGCCGCAACCGCCGCCTCGCGGGATCGCGCCAGCGCGTCCTGCTGCACGCCGAACAATCGTTCCAGCAGGATCGTGACGGTCGCGAGCGCCGCGAACTGGCACGCAACCGCCAGCACGTGGAAGGCGACCCGGGCCAGGTCCCCCGTGCCGGCGAAGACCCATTCGGGCGCGATCCAGTCGAGGGCCAGGTGGTGGACCGCCGCGATCACGGTGGCCAGCGCGATCGGCCGCCAGTCGGCGAGGAACACCAGGCCCGCCATCCCGACGAAGAAGTACATGTGGCCGTCCATCTGCCACGCATGGCCGCGCAGCAGGAAGACCAGCATCGCCGGAACCACGGCGGCGATCGATCCGCACAGCGTCCTCGCCTCGGCGTCGAAGCGGCCGCGGACGGCCATCAGCGTCGGGCCGGCGTTGACGATGGTCCCGGTCAGCAGGATGCCCGCGGCGGCGCCCGCGCCGAGCACCGCATTGGCGATCAGCAGCAGCCCGAGCGCGACCCAGCCGACGACGGCCCAGGCCACGACGCCGTTGCGGCGCAGTCGGTCGAGCGGGCTTGCGTCGCCGTCGGGGGCGGGGATGTCGCGAGAAGGGGCCCGCGCCGCATCGATCGTCATGTCCGTTCCACCCGGTTCTGCGACCCGCACGCGACGGCCGGGGCGGCGATGGCCACCGCGGCGAAGGGCGGCGTCGCGCGCATCACCATCGCACGATCGCCCGCGATGACCAGCGAACCGGGCAACGGCCCGGCACCGACCAATGCGGCGCCGCCCGCGACGGCGATCCTCGCCATGTCGTTCGCATTCCCGCCGGTGATCGGGACAAGCAGCAGCTTTCCTGCGGCCGGCGGCCACATCGGCAGCGCGATCAGCGCCGTCATCGCGGCGGCGGCCTGCGCGACGATGATTGTTCCGGGTCGACGTATCGGCATCGGCAGGACTGATGCCGGGGAGTGGTTAACGGGCCGTCACCGATACGGCGTCGCGCGACCGGCGCGCGTCGGCCGCGAACCGCGCGGAACGCGCGGGCGCAAGGGTCGTTCGGCCTTATCTCACGGGGGTAAGTGCGCGCGATGAAACAATTATCCGAAGCAGAACTGGTCGCCGTCGCGGTCGATCGGGATGTGATCACGCCGCACCTGGGCATCGCCGAAAGCGCCGCCGCGCTGGCGCCGCTGCTGGCCGACGGCGACGTGATCGTCGCCGCGGCGGACGAGGCGCGCGCCGCCGCGCTGGGTCGTGCGCTCGCCGCCGCGGTGCCCGGCGCGCAGGTCGTAATCTGCCCGGGCAGCGATGCCCTGCCGGGCGATGCCGCGCCGTCGTCGCCCGCGAACGTGGGCCAGCGCGTGTCGGCGCTGCGTACGCTGCGCCGGCTGGCGGCGCGCGCCGACCGGGCGACGGTGGCGCTGGTGACGACCGGGGAGGCGCTGGCGCGCGCCTACCCGCCGCCCGCGGACTTCGATGCCGAGCCGCCCACGGTCGCGATCGGCGACGCGGTCGACCTGGCGGTGCTGTACCGGACCCTGCTCGACATCGGATATGTCGCGGACGACCGCGTCGACGAACCCGGCGAGGTCGCGATGCGCGGGCAGGTGCTCGACGTCTTCCCCGCGGACGCCGCGCTGCCGCTGCGGATCGAGATCGCCGAGGGGCGGATCGCCGCGATCCGCCGCTACGATCCGGTCGACCAGCGCAGCACCGACGAGATCGCGCGTCGCGAACTGGGCCGGGTGACGGAGCCGGCACTGGGCAGTGCGCGGACCGTCCTGCTGGACCATCTGCCCGGCGCGTGCGTGGTGATCGGGGCGGCGGCGGACGAGCGGCGGCGGCGGTTGCTGCTGCTGGTGGCGGATGCGGTCGCGCGCGGATCGCGCCGTGCGCGCGCCGACGTGATCGACGCGGCGGCGTGGGATGCCGCCGTCGCGACGCGCACGGTCGCGACGCTGGAGCGGGCGGGCGATCCGCCGCCGCGGTTCGTCGAGGGACCGGCGCCGTTGCGCGCTTTCGCCAGGGCCGCGCGCGCGGCGGCAGCGGCGGGCGACCGGATCGTCCTCCTCGGCGGCGGGCGCGACCTGCGCTTCCTGACGCCGCGCGTCGCCAACGTCCTGAAGACGACGGCCCGGGCGGCGACGGGCTGGGCCGATGTGGTCGCGGCCGATCCCGGCGCGCTGCTGACGCTGGACCTGCCCGCCGAGCGCGGCTTTCGCCGCGACGGCGTGTTCGCGGTGGCGGCTGCGGACCTGATCGGCAGCCGGGCGGTCCGCGACGGCGCTGCGCCGCCCGCCGTCGCCACGACGTTCGAACAGGCGACCGAGATCCGGATCGGCGACGTCGTCATCCACGAGGATCACGGCATCGCCACCGTCGCGGGGCTGGAGGCGTTGCCCGACGACGGCGGCGACGCGATCCGGCTGGCCTATGCCGACGACGCGATCCGGCTCGTGCCGATATGGGAGGCGGACCGCCTGTGGCGCTACGGCGCGGAGGAGGATGCCGTCAGGCTCGACACGCTCGACGGCGCAAGCTGGCGAAAGCGTCGCGGCACGATCGACGCCGGGATCGCCGAGAGCGCGCGGCAGCTGACCGCGCTGGCCGCCGAACGCGCCGAACGGACCGCGCCGTTGCTCGATCCCGATCCCGCGGCCTACGAACGCTTCGCCGCGGGTTTCCCGTATTCCGAAACCGCCGACCAGCTCGCCGCGATCGAAGCGGTACGGTCCGATCTCGCCTCCGGCCGCCCGATGGACCGGCTGATCGTCGGCGACGTGGGATTCGGCAAGACCGAGGTGGCGCTGCGCGCGATCGCGGTCGCGGCGCTGGCGGGGCGGCAGGTGGCGGTGGCGGCGCCCACGACGGTGCTCGCGCGCCAGCACCTGGACGGGTTCGCGGCGCGATTCGCGGGCACGGGCGTGGTCGTCGCCGGGCTGTCGCGCCTGTCGAGCGCGGCGGAGAAGAAGCGCGTGAAGGCCGGGCTGGCCGACGGATCGATCCACGTCGTCGTCGGCACGGGTGCGGTGGCGGCGAAGGATGTCGCCTATGCGCGGCTCGCGCTCGTCGTGATCGATGAGGAGCAGCGCTTCGGCGCGGCGGACAAGCAGCGGCTCCAGGACCTGTCGCAGGGGCATGTGCTGACGATGTCGGCGACGCCGATCCCGCGGACGCTCCAGTCCGCGATGGTCGGCCTGCGGCAGATGTCGATCATCGCCACCCCGCCCGCGCGGCGCCAGCCCATCCGCACCGCGGTGAGCGCGTTCCAGCCGGAAACGCTGCGCGCGGCGCTGCTGCACGAACGCAGCCGCGGCGGGCAGAGCTTCGTCGTGGTGCCGCGTATCGCCGACATGGCGCCGCTGGCCAAGACGCTCGCCACGCTGGTCCCCGAGCTGGAGATACTGGAGGCGCACGGGAAGCTGCCCGCCGCCGAGATCGACGAGGCGATGGTCCGGTTCGCGGGCGGTGACGGCGACGTGCTGCTGGCGACCAACATCATCGAGGCGGGGCTGGACGTGCCGCGCGCCAACACCATGGCGATCCTCAACGCCGATCGCTTCGGCCTGTCGCAGCTGCACCAGTTGCGCGGTCGCGTCGGGCGCGGTCATCGGCGCGGGCAGGTGCTGCTGTTCACGAAGGAGGAGGATGCGATCGCGCCGCGCACGCTGAAGCGGCTGCGCACGCTGGAGGCGTTCGACCGGCTCGGCGCGGGGTTCGCGATCAGCGCACGCGACCTCGACCTGCGCGGGGCGGGCGACCTGATGGGCGATACGCAGGCGGGGCACATGCGGCTGATCGGGGTCGAATTGTACCAGCGATTGCTGGAGGGCGCGTTGCGCACGATCCGGGGGGAGGACGTGGAACGGTGGACGCCGGTCCTGCACCTCGGGATCGACGGCGACCTGCCGGAGGCGTGGATCCCCGAGGTGGACATGCGCGTGTCGCTGTATGCACGCCTGGCCCGCATCGACGCCGCGCGCGACCTGGATGCGTTCGAGATGGAACTGGAGGACCGGTTCGGCACCCTGCCCGAGGCGGCGGCGCGGTTGCTGACGATCGCGCGCATCCGGCTGAAGATGCGCGAGATCGGGATCGCGCGGATCGACGCGGGGCCGGCGGCGATCGCGATCACGACGCGTCCCGGCGCCGAGACGCCCTCGCCCGCGCTCGCCCTGCGCGAGAAGGGCGGGCGCCTGCTGCTGGACGAGCGGATCGCGGACGCTGCGGTGCGGCTGGACCGCGTGGATGCCGTGCTGGACGGCTGGTCGGGGGACTGAGCCGGCGCCTATCTCGCGGCCGCGGCGGGCAGGTCCAGCCAGTCGGTGGGGGGAAGGCCGTACAGCAGGTCGAAGAATTCCAGTTGCAGGCGGGCCGCCTTGTGCTGGTTGCTGTTCCACAACATCACGATGCCGCTCCTGCGCGCGGGATCGAACAGGATCAGCGCGCCATAGCCGTCGACCGAGCCGCGGTGGCCGACCAGACGGTGCCCCGCGTAATCGAAGCTGCGCCACCCCAGGCCGTAGGCGGCGTTCGTCAGCGCGCGGTCCATCGGGCCGCGGCGGCCGTGCGGCGGCGTGCGGACCCTCGCCCGGTGCATCGTGTCGAGCACGGCCGGGGACAGCACGCGCGGCATCTCCCCCATCTGCGCCTGCATCCAGCGCGCCAGGTCGCGGATGGAGGAATTGACGCCGCCCGCGGCGGGCACGCGGTAATAGCTGTCGTTGACGACCGTCGGCGCGGTGCGGCTGCGATGCGGCCGCGCCCAGCTGGCCGCGCGTTCAAGGCCGGACCGTCCGACGCTCGCCCGCTTCATGCCCAGGGGGGTGAACAGGCGTTCGGCGGCGACCGTCGCATAGGGGCGGCCGGTCGCGCGTTCCACGATCTCGCTGGCGGCGTCGTACGCGATATTCTGGTACGCGTAACAGGTCGCGGGCGGACAGGCCGGCGGCAGCGTCCCCAGTTGCGAGCGGATGACCCGGGGATCCTCGCCCGCCTCCAGCCGGTCGTCCCAAGCGTTGCGGACCAGCCCCAGCCGGTGCGACAGGACGTCCGCGACGGTCACGCGGCTGCTGTCGCCCGGAAGGCGCAGCGTCGTTCCCATCCGCGACAATGGCGTGTCGAGCGAGAATTTGCCGTCGTAGGACAGCCGCGTGACGAGCGCCGACGCGACCGATTTCGACAGCGATGCCCAGCGGAACACGGTGTCCGGCGTCACCGGCTCGGTCCCGCCGGCGGCCACGGAACCGAACCCCTTCGCATATCGGACATGCCCGCCTTCCACCGTCGCGACGGCGAGCCCCACCATGCCCGGATCCTGCATCAGGCCGCGGATGCGGCTTTCCAGGCGGCGGTAATCCACCGTCGACGCGGTCTGCGGCAACGCCATGACGGGGGGAACGGGTTGCCGGACCAGCGCGGTGCTGTCCCCGCCCCGCCGATCGGACGACGGCGCCGCGACGACCAGCGCGGCGACCGCGACGGTGGCGATCCCGACGCCCAGGACCGGGAGGAGCGATCGCGTGACGTGCATCGCGGCCCCATCCGCCACGGGTCCCGCCTTGTCCAGATGGGGGACGAAGAATGTCGGTCGGTCCGGACGATTGCGTCGACCGCGCACCGCATTATATACCGGCCGTTATGGAAGCCGCAGTCGCCAGCAAGGGACGTCCCCGCGAATTCTGCACCGACCGGGCGCTGACGGCGGCGCTCGGGGTGTTCTGGGCGAAGGGGTATGACGGCGCGTCGATGGCGGACCTGACCGCCGCGATGGGCATCACCAAGCCCAGCCTGTACGCCGCCTTCGGCAACAAGGAAGCGCTGTTCCACAAGGCGCTGGAATTGTACGAGATCGAGAAGCTGGCCTACACGCGCGAGGCGCTGAAGCAGCCGACCGCGCGGGCGGTGGCGGAATATTTCATGCGCGGGTCGATCGATGCGCAGATGAGCAGTTGCGACCCCAGGGGATGCCTGGGCGTCATCAGTGCGACCGCGTGCGGCGCGGAGGCCGAATCGATCAAGGCCGACGTGATCCAGCGACGCGCGTCGTCGCAGGCCGCGCTGGTCGAGCGGTTCGAACAGGCCAAGCGCGACGGCGACCTGCCCGATCATGTCGATGTGCCAGGCCTGACCGCCTACTTGTACACCATCTTGCAGGGGATGGCCGTGCAGGCCGGATCGGGCGCCACGCGCGCCGATCTGGAACGGGTGGTGGAAACCAGCCTGATGGTATGGCCGACACGATAGGCCGCGTCGCCGCGAAATAATCCGTACCGACCGGTACAAAAGCGTTGACGACCTCCGTCACGCTTTATATACCAGCCAGTACAGAACAAGTCGCGTCCAGGGTGGCGTGTCGGGACGACCGGCACCTTCCGTACCAAAACCGTCCGCATCGCGGATCGACCGCCACGTGTCGCCACGCCGGAAAGGCGTGTCGCCGCGATCGTCGGATCGTGTCCGTCCGCGGCATCAAAAAGGGGAATGATCCATGGCCTATGTCGATTTCTCGATCGATCCGCTGCTCGTCCATGATCGCGCGCCGCGACATGACGATGTCGATGCGGCGCCCGCTGGGTTGAGCGCGCTGGAATGGTCGGTGGTGGCGCTGGCCCGTCGCGACCGCCTGTCGTCGCTGTCCCGGCCGGGTGCCGTGTCGATCGCCCTCGGCGCGGTGTTCGGCGGCCGCCGTCACAGTCCACACCTCGCCGACCCGCGGCTGGAGGCGTTGCGGCGGATGGCGGTGCTCAGCTGGCATCGCGGCCGGGCGGTGTCGGCCGACGAACTGGCGGCCTTTCTCGACGCCGGTTTCTCCCCGGCGCAGTATCGCGCGCTGCTGACCAGCATCGCCGCCGCGCGCTCGCGCCGGGGAATGCATGCATGACCACGGTCGCGAATGCGGTGGAGGGGCCGGACGGCGGGCGGACGATGCCGCGGCGCGCCGGCGGCGGTTGGCGCCGAATGGCCTGGATCGTCCTCCCGATCGTCGCGTCGGCCGCCGCCTGGGACGTGCTGGATCGCGAAGGGGCCGCCATCGCGGCCATGCCGGTGCGGATCGCGACTGCCGGTGAAGCGGTCCCGCCGGATCGGCTGCCGCCCGCCCCTGTACGACGGTGATCGCGGATCGCGCGACGAAGGCGACTTACCGTCCCTCGTGCGTTGAAGGGGAAAGGAGCGCCGTTCGATGTCCCGCAAGATCCTCATCACCGGCGCCAGCGTCGCGGGCAACACCGCGGCCTGGTGGCTGGGCCGCGCCGGTTTCGACGTGACCGTCGTCGAGCGGACGCCCGCCTTCCGCGACGGGGGCCAGAATATCGACGTGCGCGGCCCGGGCCGCGAGGTGCTGCGCCGCATGGGGCTGGAGCAGGCGGCGCTCGACCACGGCACCGGCGAGGAAGGTACGGTCTGGATCGATGCCGAAGGGCGGCCTGCGGCGTCCTTCCCCGCGGGCGACGCGGCGGGCGACGGGCCTACGGCGGAGATGGAGATCCTGCGCGGCGACCTGGCCCGGCTGTTGTACGAGCCCGCACGCGACCGCGCGACGTACCGGTTCGGGGACCATGTCGCCGGGGTCGTGGAGGACGACCGGGGCGCCTGCGTCACCTTCGCGGGTGGCGCGGTCGAACGCTACGACGCGGTCATCGTCGCGGAGGGCGTCGGATCGGCGACGCGCGAACGGTCGTTCGCGGGCGAGAACAGGCCGCGCTGGATGGACCTGACGATCGCCTATTTCACGATCCCCCGCACTCCCGACGACGATCGCATGTGGCGCTGGTACAATGCCACCGGCGGGCGCAGCATATCGCTTCGTCCCGACCGCCACGGGACGACGCGCGCGATGCTGTCGGTCCAGGGGCCGGCGGGCGGGGAGCAGGACTGGGATGTCGGGCGGCAGAAGGCGTGGCTGCGCGAGCGGTTCGTCGATGCCGGGTGGCAGGCGAGCCGCGTGCTCGACGGGATGGAGGCGACCCACGATTTCTATTTCGACGTCCTGCGGCAGGTGCGGATGCCGCGCTGGTCGATGGGCCGCGTCGTGCTGACCGGCGACGCGGCCTGGTGCGCCACGCCGATCGCGGGCTACGGCACGACCCTGGCCGTCACCGGCGCCTATGTCCTGGCGGGGGAGCTGGCGCGGACGGACGATGTCCGCGCGGCGTTCGCCGCCTACGAACGGGCGATGCGCCCGATGGTGGAGGATGCGCAGGGAGTGCCCAAGATCGCGCCGCGGCTGATGAACCCGCACAGCGCGACGGGTATCCGCGTGCTCCACGCCGCGCTGTCGGTCGCCAGCCTGCCCGCGGTGCGCGGCATCGCCGCGACGTTCTCCGGCGGCGGATCGACGGCGCCCGACCTGTCGCGCTACGACGGCGCGCCGCCCGTGGCGACGGACGCCGCCCCGCCCGCGGGCCTGTCGCCCGCGATCGCACTCGGCATCGTCGGTACGGTGCTGGCCGTGAGCGCCGTGGTGGGGCGCCGCAATGCGCCCGATCCGGCGCATCCGGGCATCCGCCGCTGGTATCGCGGGCTGGACAAGCCGGGCGTCACGCCGCCGGACGCGGTGTTTGGCGCGGTCTGGCCGGTGCTGGAAACCGGCCTTGCGGTCGGCGGATACCGCCTGCTGCGCCGTCCCCCTGGGCCCGCGCGCGATGCCGCGGTCGGCCTGTGGCTGGCGAACGGCGCGATGATCGGCGGGTGGACCGCCTTGTTCTTCCGCCGGAAGCGGCTCGGCGCGAGCGCGGTGGCGTCGGGCGCGATGGTCGCGACGAGCGCGGCCTATGTCGCGACCGCGGCGAAGGTGGACCGCCCCGCCGCCGCCGCGGGCGTGCCGCTGACCCTGTGGCTGGGCTTCGCCACCCTGCTCGCCACGCGCATCTGGCGCGACAATCCCGCGCCGCGCGCATGAAGGCGATCAACCGGATCGACCTGAACCTGCTCGGCACGTTCGAGGCGATCTACACGCATCGCGGCGTGACCGCGGCGGCGCGCCACCTGAACCTGTCGCAATCCGCGATCAGCCATGCGCTGGCCCGGTTGCGTGCGGTGTTCGACGACGAACTGTTCGTGCGCGCGGGGAACGAGATCGTGCCCACCGCGCTGGCCCGGTCGATCATCGATCCGGTCCGCGACGCGCTCAGGGGGCTGGAACAGGCATTGGTGGCCGCGACGCGGTTCGATCCCGCCACCGCGACGCGCGCGTTCCGGATCGGGTTGCGCCAGGCGAACGAAGCTCGCGTGTTCGCGGGCATCGTGGATCGCGCGATGCGCGCGGCGCCGGGCGTGACGCTGGCAAGCGTCGATTTCCGTCGCAGCGACGTCGCCGGTGCGTTGGCACGCGGCGACCTAGACCTCGCCATCGACGTGGCCAGTGACGCGACCGCCGGCCTGTGCGCGATCCCCGTGCAGCGCGACACGATGGTCGTCGCGGCGCGACGCGGGCATCCGGGGATCGCGGCGCAGCTGGACCTGGAGGCGTATCTGGCCGCGGACCATGTCCTCGCCTCGCCCCGGTCGTCGGGTCCCGGGCTGGAGGACGAGGCGCTTGCGGCGATGGGCCGGACGCGGCGGGTGGCGGTCCGGTGCCAGAACATCTGGTCGGCATGGCGGATCGTCGCGCAGTCGGACATGCTTCTGACGCTGCTGGGCACCCATGCCGATGCGTTGCTGCCGGTCGCGGACAATTGCATCGTGCCGCTGCCCTTCGCGATCGCCCCGCGTCCGCTGCAATTATTGTGGCATCCCGTGGCGGAGCGGGACCCGGGCAACGGCTGGCTGCGTGCGCTGATCCTCGATCGTTTCATGGCCGACCGGCGGGACATGGTCATGAACATGGTTCATGGCCATGATGGGGAACCGCCATTGGCGCGATCGTCCGCGGCGCGGTAGCACGCGGGCAGTCCATCATCAGGGTCCCGCCATGACGAACATCTTCACGATCCCCGAACTCGACGACCTGCGCATGTCCGAAGGCGCGCGCCCGTTGTTCGACGCGGTCAAGCGGTTCATCCACGATCACGTCGATCCGATATACGACGAATATCAGCGGCTGGGCGAGGGACGCGCCGACCGCTGGAGCTTCGCACCGGGGCAGCTGGAATTGCTGCAAGGCGCGAAGGACAAGGCGAAGGCGGCGGGACTGTGGAATTTCTTCCTCCCCAGCGCCGAGACGGGGGAGGGGCTGTCGAACCTCGACTATGCCTATATCGCCGCCGAACTGGGCAAGTCGCCGCTGGCGTCGGAGGCGCTGAACTGCTCCGCGCCCGACACCGGCAACATGGAGGTGCTGGAACGCGTCGGCACGCCGGAGCAGAAGAAGCAGTGGCTCGAACCCCTGCTCGCGGGCGAGATCCGCTCGGCCTATGCCATGACCGAGCCGCATGTCGCATCGTCGGACGCCAAGAACGTCCGCTGCCAGGCGCGGCTCGACGGCGACGAATGGGTCATCAACGGGGAGAAATACTACATCTCCGGCGCCGGCGATCCGCGGTGCAAGGTGATGATTACGATGGTGCAGACGAACCCGGACGCACCCTCGTCGCAGCAGCAGTCGCAGATCCTGGTGCCCATCGATGCGCCGGGCGTTAAGATCCTGGGCCCGATGCACGTGTTCGGCGCCGATCACGCGCCGCGCGGCCACATGCACATCCGCTTCGACGACGTGCGCGTGCCGAAGGAGAATATCCTGCTGGGCGAAGGGCGCGGGTTCGAGATCTCGCAGGTCCGGCTCGGGCCGGGGCGCATCCATCATTGCATGCGGACGATCGGCAAGGCCGAAGTGGCGCTCGACCTGATGGTGAAGCGCGGCAATTCGCGCGAGGCGTTCGGCCGGTCGCTCATCATGCTGGGCAAGAACCTGGAACTGGTGTCGCGTGCGCGGATCGAGATCGAGGCGATGCGGCTGATGGTGCTGAAGGCGGCGAAGGCGATGGACGTCCTCGGCAATCGCGAGGCGCGCGTCTGGGTCAGCATGGTGAAGGCGATGGTGCCGGAAAAGACGTGCCAGATCATCGACCAGGCGATCCAGATCCACGGCGCGACGGGCATTTCGAAATGGACCCCGCTGGCCGAATTGTACGCCGACGTGCGCCACCTGCGCTTCGCCGACGGGCCGGACGAGGTGCACCACATGGTGGTGGGGCGCAACGAACTGGCGTTGCACTGATCCACCGGCCGTCGCGGCGCGTCGCGCCCTCGCCGGTCAGGTGATCGGCGAGGGAACCAGGCGGGCGCGCAATTCGCGCTTCAGGAACTTGCCGCTGGCGTTGCGGGGCAACGGTTCGTCGAGGATCCAGACGTAGCGCGGGACCTTGTGCCGTGCCGTCAGGGCCGCGCAATGGTCGCGCAGCGCATCGATCGACACTGTCGCGCCCGGTTTCGCCACCACCGCGACGCCGACTTCCTCGCCCAGCCGCTCGTCGGGCACGCCGAAGACGCAGCATTCCGCGATCGCGGTGTGGCGGTAGATCGTCGCCTCCACCTCCGCGCAGTAGATGTTCTCTCCCCCGCGCAGCACCATGTCCTTCTTGCGATCCACGACGAAGATGAAGCCGTCCCCGTCGATCCGCGCGATATCCCCGGTATGAAGCCAGCCGTCGGTGATCGTCGCGGCGGTCGCATCGGGGCGGTTGATATAGCCCTTGATGACGGCCGCGCCCTTCACCCACAATTCGCCGATCGCGCCCGGCGGGACGGGATTGCCGTCGTCGTCGACGCACATCGTCTCGTACGCCGGCATCGCCGGGCCCGCGCTGTCGGGCCGGTCGACGAAGAAATCGCCGCCGACGGAGGTGATGATGCCGCACGTCTCCGTCATGCCGTAGCCGGTGCTGGGGCGGGCGGTGCCGACCTCCGCGTCGATCCGCTGGACCAGGTCGGGCGGAACCTGCGCCCCGCCGCCCGCCAGCGCCAGCAGGCTGGACGTGTCGGTGGTCGCGAAGGCGGGATGATTGATGATCTCCCGCGCCATCGTCGGCACCCCGCTCATCGAGGACACGCGCTCATCCGCGATCAGCCGCAGCGCCTCGCCCGCGTCCCACCGGTACATCAGCACCAGCGTGCCCCCCGCCGCGGTCGTCAGATACGCGCCGCAATTGTTGGCGGTGACGTGGAACAGGGGGGTGGTCAGCAGCGTGACGGGTGGGGCGGGGGGCTCGGCGGGCGGCGCGACCCCGGTGGCCAGTTCCATCGCCCGCGCGGTCGAGGCGCCGGAATACAGCATGTTGAACAGGTTGGTGACGCAGCCGCGGTGCGTCAGCTGCGCCCCCTTCGCATGGCCGGTGGTGCCGGACGTGTAGAAGATGCAGGCGTCGGCGTCCGGATCGATGTCCGCGTCGGGCATCGCGCCGCCGTGCGCGACGACGTCGGCCCATGGGGTGACGTCCGGTTCCGCCCCCGACAGGCGGACGCCGATCAGCCCGATGCCGTCGCCCATTCCCGGGCGCTCGCGCAGCCGCGCCAGTCGTTCGGCATCCAGGAACAGGAACGCGGGCCGCGCATCGTCGAGCGCATATGCCATCTCCTCCGCGGTCCACCACGCGTTCAGCCCCACCGCGGCCACGCCGATCGACACGCACGCCCAATAGGCCAGCATCCATTCGGGATAGTTGCGCATCGCGATCCCGACGCGATCACCCGGCCGCACGCCCCGCGCCCACAGCCAGGCCGCGACCGCGTCCACCTGCCGGTGCGCGTCCCGATAGGTCAGCCGTTCGTCGCGGTAGACCAGATAGTCGCGGTCGGCGAAGGCGGCGGTGGCCCGCCACATGTCGCGGACCGACCCCGGCGCGTTGCGATACGCCAGCACGTCGCGCCCGAGCACGTCGGTCCGGACGATCTCGAACATGCCGCCGGGTCCGGTCAGTTCTTCCCGCGCCTGCTTCAGTTCCGCGTAATGCACGTGTCCGGTCCTCTCCTGCCGCGGCGTTATCGCCGTCCGGCCCGTCGATCGGGCGTCGCGCGATGGGCCGCAGGCGGCGGCATCGCGGCTCCCGTAACTTTCGTTATGTCGGGGAATGCACCCTCGTCGCGGCAGAAGCAACCGTTCCGGCAGGTTCGCATCGCGGGTCCTTTGCGATAGCGGTGCTGGCCATGGACGATCGGATGGACGACGGGCGCCATGCGCCGCAGCGCGGCAAGTTGCGACGATGGTGGAGGATGTGGGTGGTCGGGGGCGTCGATCACGACGCGGTGCTGCGCCAGATCGCGGCCGATTCCGGCTGGACCGGGCGATACGCCTTCCTGATCGTCGTTTCCGCCGCGATCTCGCTGCTGGGTCTGCTGATGCCGTCGGTCGCGGTGCTGATCGGGGCGATGCTGCTGTCGCCGCTGATGATGCCGATCATCGGCCTGGGCTTCGGCATCGCGACCTTCGATACTCACGAAATCCGCCGCGCCCTGACCGCGCTTGTCGCGGGAAGCGCGATCGCGGTCGTGCTGTCGGTCGTGTTCGTCTCGCTCTCGCCGATCCAGACCATCACGGGCGAGATCGCGGGACGGACCCGGCCGACCCTGTTCGACCTGCTCGTGGCGCTGCTGTCGGCGGTGGCGGGCGCCTATGCGCTGATCCGCGGTCGCGGCGGCACGGTCGTGGGGGTCGCCATCGCGATCGCGCTGATGCCGCCGCTGGCGGTCGTCGGCTTCGGGATCGCGACGATGAACTGGACCATATTTTCCGGCGCATCGCTGCTGTTCCTGACCAACGCGATCACGATCGCACTAACGGCGGCGCTGGTCGCGCGCGTCCATGGTTTCGGCAGTCACCTGTCGCCGCAGCATACGGGGTGGCAGGTGGCGCTGTTCGTCGGGGGGCTGGGGCTGTTGTCGGTCCCGCTGGGCACCGCCCTGCGCCAGATCGCGTTCGAGGCCGCCGCGCAAAGGCAGGTGCGCGACGCCATCCGCGATCATTTCGCGGGGGCCTCGCGGCTGGGGCAGCTGGACATCGATTACGCCGCCCGCCCGATGCGGATACGCGCAATGGTCCTGACCCCCCGGATCGATCCGCGCGCGGACCGCGTGCTGAACGCCGCGCTCGTCGACCGGCTCGGCCGCCCGGTGGACCTGCACGTCGATCAGCTGCGCGCCACGTCCGACGAAGGCGGCGTGGAGGCGGTGCAGATCGCGCAGGCGGGCGCGGCGAAGGCGGACGACGACGGCCGTCGCCGTCGTGCCGTCGCGGACCTCGCGCTGCTAGCCGGGATCGACGAGGCCGCGGTGCGCGTCGATCCGCAGGACCGTCGGCTGACGGCCACGTCGGCCACGCTGCCGGGGGTGGACGCGCGCGGCTATCGCGCGCTGGAGCAGCGCGCCGCCCGGGCGTTGCCCGGCTGGACCGTCGCACTCGCGCCGCCGTCCGATGTCGGCCTGCCGTCGATCGGCCTGGTGGAGGGGGTGATCGACGTCACCGCGCTGGCGACGGCCGCGTGGGCGGGCGCACGCACCGGGCGTGCGATCGTGGTAGACGGCGGTACCGCGGCGCAACGTGCGGCGGTGGCGACCGGTATCGGCGACCAGGGCGCCACCGCCGTCACGGGCAGCGCGCGCGGCCCGCTGTCGCTTGCCTGGGCGCCGCCGGAAGAGCGCCGAACGACGGGCGGGTGACGCCGCGGCGCACGCCACGTCGTCACCCGCGCACGGCATGGCCGTCGACCCGACCGGCGTCCGGCCCTCCCCGACCGGCGGAGAACCGGCAGACCGATCGTTACTTGTCGCCGCTCTTCCGCTTGCCTTCCTTGCCCGACACGTCGGACACCGCGGTGCCCGCGGACTTCAGGTCCTTGCCCGCGCCGTCGACGGTGTTGCAGGCGGCGAGCGTCATCAGGGCGGTCAGGCCGGCCGCCAGTGCGATCTTGTTCGTCATGATCCTGTCCTTTCGATGAAGATGTCAGCGCAGACGCCGACGTGTCGCGGCCGAGGCGCCGAACGCGGCCGCACCGGCACCCGCCAGCAGGGCGAGGACCAGGATGAACGACGTCCCCGCCGCGGCGCCCGCGGCGGCGTCGGTCGCCGATTTGGCGGTGCTGACGGCGGCGTCCTTCGCCTTCACCACATCGGCCTTCGCGCGGCTGACCTGCGCCTGCGCCTGCTCGCGCGGGATGCGGCGCTGTGCGGCCACGATGTCGACCACGCGATTTTCCGCACGCATGCCCTCGTCGCCGCCGCGCGCCAACGCGGGAAGCTGCTTCGCGATCTCCTTCTGCGCCTGCTCCGGCGTCATCTGCGCCGGATCGGTCGGCGCGTCGGACAGATAGGCCGCGGCCTCGCTGCGGACGTCGCCCTCGTCGATGCCCGCGATCGAGGCCGCCTTCGGTGCGGCGGCGGCTACGGTGCTGCCCGCCGCGCCCGCGACCGCGCCGACGGTGCGGAACGCGCCGCCGATGATGCCGCCGACCGCGGAGGTGAGGAGATACAGCGTCAGGATCAACGTGACGCCCCACACGACCAGTCCGTGGACCAGCGCGTCGAACCGGTCATGGACCCCCGCGACGCGCGCCGCGGCATAGCCGGCCGCGCCCAGCGCGAGCACGGTGGTGACCAGCCAGTACAGGCCCGCCCCGATCCCGAACCCGGTCGCCCCGGGGGTCGTGCCGTCGACCGGGTCGACCATGGTCAGGCCGATGCCCGCACCCAGGATGCCGAGCACCAGTTGCACCGCGACGGCGATGACGACGCCGGCGAAGATCGCCCCCCACGACAATCGGGTCGGCGTCTTGCCGAAATATGCCTCTTCGGCCGGCACGAGGCCGGTTACTACGTTGGTCGCCATGATTGCTCCTGTCTGAAACGGATGGGTCGCCGCGGTCAGCGCCGCGGGGGTTTCTCGATGTCGGCGCTATCGGCCGCGCCGGCTTCCTTCTCGGCGGTGCCGCGCGCGCGTGCCGCATCGTCGCCGATCAGCTTGCCGATCGCTTCCTGAACCGATCCCTTTGCCGTGCGGGTCGCGGCCGCGGCTTTCGCGCCGGAATCGTCGCGCGCATCGGCGCCTGGGCGTCGGGCGGTCATGCTGCCGTCTCCTGCTCGATCTTGTGATACCGGACGCCCTCGCCGTCGAACCCGCGGGCGCGTGCCCAGGCGACGGCGGCGATGCGCCGGTTGACGCCGATCTTCGCGTAGATGCGCGCGACATGGTTGCGGACCGTATTGCCCGCGACGTCCAGCGTCCGCGCGATCGTCTTGTCGTCGTAGCCGCGACAGATCAGCGCCAGCACCTCGCGCTCGCGCGCGGTCAGGTCGTCCAGGCCGGGACCGTCGACCTCGGTCTGGGGCGCGCGCAGCCGCGCCAGCTTGTCCATGATCGAGCGGCTGAACCAGCTGGTGTCCTTCATCACCGCCTCGATCGCCTCGACCAGTTCCAGTTCGGTCGCCTTGCGCTGGGTGATGTCCTGGAACGCCCACAGGATGCAGGCGTCGTCGCCAAGGCGGATCGCCTCGGTCGACACGATGCAGTCGATCGCGGCGCCGTCCTTCGCCCGGATCCGCGCCTCATGCCCGCGCAGGTCGTGACCGCCGGCGATCGCCTCCTCGATCCCGTGGCGGACCGCGCCGCTTTCCCACAGCTCGACGTCGCCCAGCGGACGGCCGATGATCTCGGTCGCGCCATAGCCGGTCAGGGCGGTGAAGCTGGCGTTGACCTCGCACAGCAGGTGGCCGTCGCGCGCGCCGATCGCCATCGGGACGGGGGCCATCTGGAACGTGCGGGTGAAGCGTTCCTCGCTGTGACGCAGCGCCTCCTGCGCCTTGCGCCGCGGTTCCAGGTCGGCGAAGGTGAACAGCATGCAGGGCTGCTCGCCCATGTCGATCGGCTGTCCCGCCACGATCACCAGCTTCGTGCCGCCGTCGGGCAGCTCCAGCTCGGCCTCCATCTGCGGGATCGTGCGCCCCTCGCCCAGCCGCTCCTTCGCCAGGTCGCGGCGCTCGGCCGCGCGCAGCACGTCGATGTCGTAGACCGTCCTGCACAAGACTTGGTCGCGGCGGTGCCCGGTCATGTCCAGGAACCCCTGGTTGACCTTCACGAACCGAAGGTCGCCCAACCGGCAGATCACCGCGGGCGCGGGGTTGGCGTTGAACGATTGTTCGAACCGGTCCTCCGCCTCGAACCGTGCGGACACGTCCTGGATGATGAGGACGAGGCACGCGGGTTCGGCGTCGTCGGCGTCGTTCAGGACCAGGCTGCGCACCTGGTGCACCCAGCGCGGGCTGTCCTCCCCCGCCACGGTCACCTCGACGACCACCTCGGAAAAGGAATCGCCCGCGACGACGCGCTCGATCGGGTAATCGTCCGCCTCGACGCGGTGGTTGTTGCGATAGCGCAGCTGGAACCGCGCGCGATATTCGTCCACCGTCGCGCCGAGCGCAGCGATATCGTCCACGCCGTGCATGACCAGCGCGGCGTCGTTCGCCCACAACAGGCTCTGGTCGGGATCGATCAGGATCACGCCCTCGTCCAGGCCGACGACGATCTGGCGCAGATGGCGCAGGTCGGCGGTCTCGCGCAGGGATTTGAACGTCGCGGCGGCCATGGCGGGATCAGTCGCGACGACCGTGCACGAACCAGGCAAGGCCGTAGCCGGCGATGGCCGCGGCGACCGCCCACAGGACCGGCGTGTCCTCGACCGCCCGCGCCGCGGCCCGGCCGCCGCGCTGCGCGGTGTCCGCCGCGCGCTCGCCCGCCGCCGTCAGGCGGTCGCGCGCTTCTTCCGCCAGTTCGGGTGCGCTGTCGATCGCGTCGCCGACGATCGACCGGGCGCGGCCGTACCCGTGCTGCGCGGCGCCCGCGACCTGATCGACGATACCGTCGACCTGCCACGCGCGGCTGTCGACCGCGTCGCCGACGGCTTTTTCGACCTTGCCGCCGACATAGCGGGCGCCGCCCCGGAATTCGTCATCGTTCATCGTCGTTCCTCGGTGGACTGGCCCGGCCGGACCGCAAGAGCGCGGCCGGTTCGGGCGCATCAACCGATCGGCGGGACGCGCGTTCCTGGTATTCTTGCGTATGTACCTAGTCTGGAACTACCATCATGAGCAGGTCGGCCTGTTCCTGGTACAGCTGTTGCAGCCGCCGGTGGATCGATCGCGCGCCGGGTTCCTCGGTCCGGTCGGCGAGCACGCGGTGCTCCTCGGCGCGGCGGCGCATGTAGTCGCTCTCCTGCGTCGCGGAACGGAACGGGTGGCGGGTGTCATGGTCGGCGTCCATCCGCTTGTGCTACCAGCGAATGTCCGTGCCCGACATCATGCGGATGTACCTGCCGCATGGTAGATCGCCGCTACGGGCGGGCCGTCACCGCTGCCACAGGTGGTCGCGCCGGCGCCGCCAGTCGCGCACCCGGCGCTTCATCCGTTCCCATCGGTGCGTCCACTTGCCGTCGCGCAGGTACGTGCGGTCGATCCGCAACGCGCCGCCGCCGGACGCGCGGGTGTGGTAGAAATTGGGCACCGCATGCAGGTTCCGCATCGGGAGGTGGAAGGTCGGGCACGCCGCGCTCGCCTGCGGCGGGACGACCCAGGACCATTCACCCGACACCGCGCGCCCCGCGCGCTGTTCCTGGCGCGCGAATTCCATATGCTGCGCGCTGACCTCGTGATGGTCCGCGATGCGGATGCCGTCGCGGTCGAAGCTGTGCAGGACGGCGCGGTTCAGCTCGGTCAGCGCGGTATCGCGCCACAACGACCGCGATCCGTCGCCGACCGCGATGCCCAGCGCGCGCGCGACGGGTTCCAGCAGGTCGTACCGCCCGGCGTCGGTCAGGTTGCGCGACGCGATCTCGGTCGCGACGTAATGGCCGTTGAACGGCGCGCAGGGATAGTCGATGCCGCCGATGCTGAGCACCATGTTCGTCACGCTGGGCACCCCGTACCAGCGCAGCCCCAAGTCGCGCAGGCCCGGAAGGGTCGGGTGCGCGATCGTCACCTCGCGCGCGGTGGCGGCGGGCAGTTCGAAGGCGTGGCGCGCGCCGCGTTCGTCCCGGATCGTGACGGGCAGGAGATCGAACGCGCCGGGAACGTCGGGGCGTCGCCAGCCCAGTCGTTCGGCGGTGCGCGTCGGCTCGATACCGGCCCGGTCGCCCAGGACCGATCCGTCGGGGCGGGCATATCCGGCGTATTGGAACAGCTGGACGCTGTCGAACGTGGCGGGTAGCGTCGTCTCCGTCGCGGGGGCGAAGATCGAGATCGAGGCGCGGATGCGGCCGTCGCCCACCGCGGCGGCAAGGTCGTCCAGCGTCCGCGCGAGGATCGCCTCGGGATCGCGCACGTCGCGGCGGTCGACGACGCGCAACGATTTCCACGTCAGCCGTCCCGAACATTGCGCATGGTTGCGCCACGCGAGGCGCGCGCCGAACGCCAGCTCCTGCGCGGTATGCACGTAATGGCCGTGCCGGCGGACGGCCGCGCGGACCGCGCGTTCGCGATCGCGCAGCGCGGTCGGGGCGACATCGTTCTCGCGCGCGAACTGGCGCAGGAACGCGATCGCCTCGTCCAGCCGCTCGCCGCGCGACAACCGGCGCAGCCGCCGCCGCACGGGATCGGACGCGGTGAAGCGATCGGTCACATCAACCCGTCGAACATGCGCGCCTCGTCCCGCAACGGGCGCCGGTTGATCCCGTACACCGCCGACAGCACGCGCGCCTTCGCGGCGCGATAGGCGCGGCCTTCACCCCCGCTGCGCGTGTAGCGGAGGCGGGCGTGGCGGACATCGGCGCCGCGCAGGTGGACGTCGGGATAACGGTCGTCCCCCGACGTGACGGCGTGCCAGATCGGGGTGTCCTCCAGGATCGAGAAGTCGTTGAACCGGACGCGGTCGATGCGGTCGCCGTTGCGTTCCAGGAAGTGCGCGGTCCGTTCCAGATCGTCCGCGGTCTCGCCCGGAAAGCCCTTGAACATCGTGCAGCGGACGGAGATGCCGGCCTCGCTCGCGTGGCGGATGAACGCTTCGTTCGCCTCGACCGACGCACCCTTGTCCATCAGGTCCAGCATCCGCTGGCTACCCGATTCCAGGCCGAAGCTGACGCGCCGCATGCCCGCGGTCGCCGCCGCCTTGATCTCCCGCTGCGTCAGGCCGTTGTCCTTGCGCAGGTCGACGTGGACCGTCCCGATCCATTGCGCGCCCGGCACCTCGGCCTGCACGCGCTCGACCAGCCCGCGCAGGAGGGGCGGGTTGGAATTCAGTTTCAGGTCGAGGAACAGGAAGCTGGACGTCCGGAACCGCCGCGCCTGTTCGCGCATCTCGTGCAGCACCATGTCCAGGCTGCGGGTGCGGTAGGTGCGTCCGTTGGCGGACACCACGTCGGAACAGAACAGGCAGCGTCCCCACTGGCAGCCCCGGCCGGTCATGATCGGGATGATCCGCACCGGATAGCGATCCCAGGGGAAGTCGAAGAAGTCCGGCACGGGCGAACGGTCGAGCTGTCGCAGCGGCGGCGCGCCGACCGCGCCGCGCCCGTCGGGCAGCTGGATGCCGGGAAAGGCGAGCAGGTCCCCACCCGCCACGATCGCATCGACGATGTCGGGCATGACGACGTCCGCCTCCCCGCCGTAGATCGCGGTCAGGCCGTCGATTGAGCGCCATTCGTCCGCGGTCCGCTTCAGGTTGAACGCCGGTCCGCCCAGCAGCACGGGAACGCCGCGCTCCTTCGCCAGCCGGCACAGCGCGACGACGGTGGCGTGATGTTGCAGATAGGCGGACAGCAGCAGGACGTCGGGTCGGCGGTCCAGCGCGCGGGCGACCTCGCGCACCACGATGCGGTGCGGGCGGCGCTGTCGCCGGTAATACAGGCTGCGCAGGCGGTCGATCATCGCCGCGGTGCCCGGTGCGGTGGACAGGTGGATGCGCCGCATCAGGTGATGGACGAACCGGTCCGGCTTTTCGCGCGCGCTGGCGGGCACGTCGTAGGCGAGGGGGACGAGCAGGTCGACGCGGTGCCCCGCGTTGCGCAACGCCGCGACGAGGATACCGACCGCCAGCGTCGGGAACGAGGCGAAATTGTTCAGGTCGACGAACAACGCGTCGTGGCTGCGCGCCGTCGACAGGCGGCGCACCTGCGCGGATGACGATATCATGCGAGCCCCCTCGGCGTAGGACCGATTCCTACCAACAGGGGCGGGTATTTCAAGGTCCGGCGCGACGACCGGACAGTATCCGCCAAGTAACGGAAAGATCACGCCGACAGGGCGGCCGCATGATCGCAACGGCATGGATCCGGGCGGAACCGTGCCCGATCGGGACGATGCGAGGGCATTTTCTCACGCCCGCATTCGTCGGTCGGGCCGTTTGCCGGTCGGGTCGGTTACCGCAGGCTGGTCGCGCGCCGGATCGCGGCATCGACGGGCACGTCGTGCAACTGGCGATACCGGGCCTCCACCAGGCTGAACAGGCCGAAGGCCGACAGGCCCGCGCCCACGATCAGGTCGAACGGGTTGGTCAGCCACGACAGGACGTGCGCCATGCCCCCGGCCTCGCCCGCCCGCTCCTCGATACCGGCCTGTACCAGAAGGTAGCCGCAGATCAGGAAGACCAGCCCGCGCGCGGCATAGCCCGCGCGGCCGCTCCATTTCACCCAGGGTTGCTGCGCGACCGCGGGATCGAGATGGCGGAGGAAGGATCCCTTCGCCGCCTTCAGCAACTGGACCGCGCCCAGGACGACGAACACCGCGGCGCCCGCCATCACCAGCGCCCAGCCGCCGGGAAGCTGCAACGCGGTCCGCGTCCCTTCGCGCGTGCTGTCGCCGGAGATCGCGACCCCCCGCATCAGCCCGATCGCCTGCCACGCCAGCGCGAGATGGACGATCCCGCTGACGCCCGCGCCGAGCCGCTCCATCGCGCCCTTGCGATCCGATCCATGGCGTTCGAGGTCGAACGCGGCATCGGCGACGCGCCAGATGCCGTAGGCGATAAGGCCCGCGGCCATGATGCCCAGCAGCAGCTGTCCGCCACCGTTGCCCAGATATTCGAGCGCGCCGCTCGGGTCCTCCGCCCGCCCGGTCCGCAGGATAAGCATGGCGATGACGAGGTACAGCAGACCGCGGGTCGCGAAACCGATCCTGGTCAGGGTCGTCAGGCGCGAATTGGTGTCCATGCTTTTTCCTTCGATCCTGACAACAGTGCCGCGGGGCGTTCGTTCCACACGCGCAATGGCCTTGCCGCGGTGCCGCGCCTGGGGTCGCGGCCCTCGTCCCGCCGCCGGACGCGCGCGGGCCGGCCCGTTCGGGCGGCGGCGGCCATCGCGTGTTAACCAAATTCGGGCATGGCTGGCCGGATGGACAGCGCCGCACTCCTGACCCGCGTCCGCGAGACGGAAAGGGTGGAGAAGCTGAAAAGCTTCTCGATCCTGGATACGCCGCGGGAGGACGAATTCGATACGATCGTGCTGCTTGCGCAGCGCCTGCTGGGCGTGCCGATCGCGCTGGTGTCGCTGCTGGACGACCACCGCCAGTGGTTCAAGGCGCGATGCGGGCTGGATGCCACCGGCGGCACGCGCGGCGACGCCTTCTGCTCCCACGCGATCATGGTCGAGGACATGATGGTGGTAGAGGATACGTCGCGCGATCCCCGGTTCGCCGACAACGTGTTCGTCACGCAGGATCCGCACGTCCGCTTCTACGCCGGCGTCCCGCTGCGTCCCCGCGCGGAGGGTTTCGCGGACGACCTGCCCGGCATCGGCACGTTGTGCATCATCGATACGGTTCCGCGCGTCCTGACGGAGGCGGACCGGCGGGTGCTGCGCCAGCTGGCGGCGCTCGTCAGCTCGCTGATCGGCGCCCGGTCCAGCGCCGCGACCGCGCTTCGCCTGTCGAACGAATCGCGCCGCCACGCGGACATGATGGAACGCCAGCACCTCCAGCTGCGTCAGGCGGAGCGGATGGCGGGCATCGGGTCGTGGCGGCTCGACCTGACGGACATGAGCCTGCACTGGTCGGACCAGGTGTATGCGATCCACGGCCTGCCGCCGGGGGAGATGCCGTCGGTCGACACGGGCCTGAGCTTCTATCCGCCGGATCGGCGCGCGGAGATCGCCGCGATGCTGACCCGCGCGTCCACCACCGGCGATCCGTTCGATTTCGAAAGCGACTTCTACACCGCCGACGGGCTGAAGCGCCGCGTCCGGTCGATGGGGGAGGCGCAGATGATCGAGGGGCGCCCCGCCGCGATCATCGGCGTGTTCCAGGACGTGACCGATCGCCACGCGCGCGAACAATCGTTGCGCCTGACCGCCGATACCGACGCGCTGACCGGCCTGCCCAATCGTGCCTGTTTCGAAACGCGGCTGGCGCAGACGATGGCCGCGGCGCGTCATGCGGGCGAACCGGCCTGCCTCCTGCTGCTGGACCTGGACGGGTTCAAGGCGGTGAACGACACGTTCGGACATGCCGCCGGCGACGAGGTGCTTCGCCTCGTGGCGGATCGCCTGCGCCGGCTCGCCTTCTCGCAGGCGTTCGTGGCCCGGCTGGGCGGCGACGAGTTCGCGATGCTGGTGACGCGCCCGCGCGACTGCGCGCGGATCGAGGGTCTGATCCTGAACATCCTGCGCTCGCTGCGTCACACCGTCGACCGCGACGGGCAGCGGCGCGGCGTCACCGCCACGGTCGGCGCGGCGTTCCTGGCGCCGGACATCGCGACCCAGGCGGATTTCACCCACCGCGCCGACCTGGCGCTGTACGAGGCGAAGCGGAACCGGCGCGGCACCGCACGCATCCACGGATCGGACGCGTCGCTGACGATCGAACCCGGCCAACCGTAAAGGGGCGCCGGAAACGGTCGCCTCAGCCGACCGAGCGAAGGTCCGGTCGCGCGGCCGCGGGCGTCCGCAACAGTTCGTCGACGCGCGCGGCGAGGTCGACCTGCCGGAACGGCTTGGCCATGCGCGCGACGTCGACCGGGACGTCGGCGCCCGCCGCGGCATAGCCCGTCACGAGCAGGACGGGCATCCGCACCCCCGCACCGCGCAGTTCGTGGATGAGCTGCCCCCCCGTCATGCCGGGCATCAGATAGTCCGTCACCAGGATGTTGGCCTGCAATCCCGACCGCACCGCCGCCAGCACCTGCGAGGCGGAGCTCATCTCCACCACGGTATAGCCGATGTCGCGCAACATGTCGGCGGTGGCTGACCGGACGAGATCCTCGTCGTCGACCAGCAGCACCGTCGCGGGATGGCGCGCGGCCACCGGCTCGGCATGGCGATCGTCGACCACGGCCGCGCGTTCGTCGGTGGCGGGCAGCCACAGCTCCACCGCGGTCCCCGTGCCGGGCTCGCTCCGCAACCGCAGCGTCCCGCCCGACTGCGCCGCCAGGCCGTGCACCATCGACAGGCCCAGCCCGGTTCCCTTCCCCATCCCCTTGGTCGAGAAGAACGGCTCGATCGCGCGCGCCAGCGTCGCGCGATCCATGCCCACCCCGGTGTCCGAGGCGAGCAGCCGGACGTAGCCGCCCGCCTTCAGCCCCACCGCGTTGCGCTCGTCCACCACCACCTCGGCGGCGGTCAGCGTCAGCTTGCCGCCCCCCGGCATCGCGTCGCGCGCGTTGATGGCCAGGTTGAGCAACGCCAGTTCCAGCTGGTTGGGATCGACGCGCGCCGACGCCATGTGGCGCGGCACTTCCAGCACCACCGCGATCGACGGGCCGAGCGACCGGCGGATCAGGTCGACGATGCCGTCGATCAGCGCGCCGACGTCCACCGCCCGCGGCTGCAACGCCTGCCGCCGGGCGAAGGACAGCAGCCGCTGCGTCAGCGTCGCCGCCTTCTCCGCCGCGTGCAGCGCGCCGCCGATCATCCGCTGCGTCCGCTCGTCGTCCTTGTGACGACGCCGCACCAGGTCCAGGCTGCCGACGATCGGCGTCAGCAGGTTGTTGAAATCGTGCGCGACGCCGCCGGTCAACTGGCCGATCGCGTCCATCTTCTGCGCCTGCGCCAGTTGCGCGTCGGCGTCCTTGCGATCCGTCACGTCGGACACGACGCCCGTCATCCGCACGGGGACACCGTCGTCGTCGTAGCGGACCCGCCCCTTCGCCACGATCCACCGGACCGCGCCGTCGGCCGATACGATGCCGCATTCCACGTCCAGGACGCCGCTTTCGATCGCACGATCGAAGGCGTCGGCCACGCCAGCGCGCTGGTCGGCGGCGACGTGATCGAGGAACGTCGTGACGGTCCATTGCGGCAAGGGACGGGAATAGCCGAAGATTTCGTCGTGCCGCAGGGTGCGCGTCGATTGACCGGTCAGCAGGTCGATATCCCAGCTGCCCATGCCCGCGGCGTCGAGCGCGATCTCCAGGCTGTCGCGCGCCGCCTCCAGCTCGCGCGTGCGATCGACCACCGCCCGTTCGAGCGTGTCCGCCGCGTCCCGCACCTCGTACTGACGCGCACGCGCCTTCAGCGCGGACCGCACCGCGTCCAGCATCGCTTCGGCATGCAGCGGCCGTTCGAGCAGGACGACATTGCCCAGGTCGCTCAGCCGCTGCGTCGCGATCTTCGTCCGCGGCGTGCGGGCGCCGTTCGCCAGGACGATGAACGTGATGTCGGCCCATGCGGGCTGCCTGGCGACCCAGGCGGCCATGGCCCCCATGTCGACCGCCAGCGCCTCCTCGGTCAGCAGGACCGCCCCGGCCTCGCGATCGAGTTGCGCGATCAACGCCGCCTGGTCCGCGCATACGTCCGCCCGGATGCCGTTGCGATGCATCAGGTCGGCGGCGATCGCCGCGTCCCTGCCGCGCGGTGCCAGGATGAGGACGCGGTCCGGCATCTCAGCCGTGCGCCTCCGGGGTGCCCATCCGGCTCGCCATCAGCGTCTTGGCCTCGCCGGAGAAGGTGGGCACGCCGGTCAGCACGCCCTGGAACTGGCGCAGCGGATCGCCGACCTGCAACCCGTCGTGGCCGATCTGGAATTCGCGGATCGTGCGTTCGTGCCGGGCGGTGCGCGTCTTGATGACGGAAATCGCCTGCCGCACTTCCCCGTGCGCCTCGAAATAGCGCAGCTGGACGACGGTATCGGACAGGTAGCTCAGGTCCACGTCGGAGCGGATGTCCCCCATCACGCCGTGGAGGCCCAGGATCAGCAGGCTGACGATGCCCTTCTGCCCCAGATAGCTCAGCATCTCGTGCATCTGGAGCACGAGGAACTGTTCGTTGGGCATCGATTGGAGATAGGCGTTCAGGCTGTCGATCGCCACGAACGCGGCCTGCCGCTGCTCGACCGCGACGCGGATCGATCCCGCGAACTCGCCCGGCGACATCTCCGCCGGGTCGATCGCGCGCAGTTCCAGCTGGCCGCTGTCGACATAGGGCTGCAAGTCCATGCCCAGCGCCGCGCTGCGCGTCAGCAGCGTCGGCAGGCGTTCGTCGAACAGGAAATACGCCGCCCGCTCGCCGCGCTTCAACGCCGCCATCATGCATTGCACCGTCGCGGTCGTCTTGCCGACGCCCGCCGGGCCGGTCAGCAACGTCGCGGTGCCGGGAACCAGCCCGCCCCCCAGCAGCGCGTCCAGCGCGTCCGATCCGGTCGATACCGCATCGCCGGTGTCGTGCGTGGCGTGGTCCGACGCGACCAGTCGCGGATGGACCCGCAGGCCGCCCGGCGCGATCTCGAAATCGTGATAGCCGCCGCGATAGCGAAGGCCGCGCATCTTCACGATGTGGAGCCGCCGGCGCTGTGCCCCGAACCCCGACAGGGTCTGCTCCAGCGACACGACGCCGTGCGCGATGCTGTGCAGCTGGAGGTCGCTGCCCGTCCCGCTCTTGTCGTCCAGGAACAGGACCGTGCATTGCCGGGTGGAGAAGAAGTGCTTGAGCGCCAGGATCTGGCGGCGATAGCGGATCGGGCTCTGCGCCAGCAGCCGCAGCTCCGACAGGCTGTCGAGCACCACGCGCGCGGGCCGCACCTCCTCCACCTTCGCCATCACGGCGCGGATCGTCTCGCCCAATTCGACCTCGCTGGGGTGGAGCAGGGTCTGCTCCTGATCCTCGCCCAGGCCGTCGGCGGGGATCATCTCGAACAGGCTCAGCGCGTCCAGCGTCCAGCCGTGCGTGGCGGCCACGGCGCGCAGTTCCACCTCCGTCTCGGCCAGGGTGATGTACAGCCCCGTCTCCCCGATCGCGGCGCCCGCCAGCAGGAAACCCAGCCCCAGCGTGGTCTTGCCGGTGCCGGGCGTGCCTTCGACCAGGTACATGCGGTGCGGGGTAAGGCCGCCGTTCAGGATGTCGTCGAGGCCGACGATCCCGGTCAGCGCCGGCGGGAGGGGGGCATCGAACGCGACCAACACGATATCCTTGTGAACGGCGACCGCGCCGGAAAGACGGAACGGTCGCCCGCGACCGTAAGGCGGTGTGCGGCATCCGTCATCGCCCTTTCGACGGCGGTGTCGCTTTGCGGGGCATAATGTCGCCGCGACCCGCCGATACGCGCCGCGGGCCGTTTCGTCGCGGGCGCATGATGATGGTGGCATGTGACTGTGAATGGGGATATTTCACTGTTTCCCGGGCACGATCGCGTGCGCGGGGCAGGGGGGCGGGATATCGCTACGCAGGTGCTGGACGATGCCGCGGCGATCAATCGCCTGGGGACCATCGACAAGATCCTGGAGGCCGCCTGTCGATTGACGGGCATGCGCTTCGCCGCGGTGGCGCGCGTCACCGCCGACCGGTGGCTGGCCTGCGCCGTACAGGATGCGATCGCATTCGGGCTTCGTCCGGGCGACGAGCTGGACGTTGAATCGACGCTGTGCCGTGAGGTCGGCGCCCGCGGCCGGACGATCGCGATCGACCATGTCGCGCTCGACCCGGTGTATCGCGACCACCATACGCCGCAGCGTTACGGGTTCCAGAGCTACATATCGACGCCGATCCTGCGCCGCGGCGCGTTCTTCGGCACATTGTGCGCGCTCGATCCGGCGCCGGCGCGGCCGAGCGACCCGGCGATCCGCGCGACGTTCGAGCTGTTCGCCGAACTGATCGGACGCCATCTCGAGACGGAGGCGTCGCTGCGCCGCGGCGCCGGGCTGGTCGAGCTGGCCGATCGCTTCCGCATCCTTGACGATCCCGCCGACATCTCCTTCGCCGCGGCCGAGGTGCTGGGGCGCATCCTGGACGTCGACCGGTCCGGTTACGCCGATGTGGACGACATCGCGGAAACCGCCCGGATCGAGCGCGACTGGACCGCCCCGGGCGTGGCGAGCGTCGCGGGCGTGCATCGGTTCCGCCGGTTCGGCACGTTCGTCGACGACCTGAAGCGGGGCGAGCCCGTGGTGATCGTCGATGCCGATTTGGATCCGCGCACGGCCGCGACCGCCGGCGCGATGACGACCATCGGCGCGCGGGCGATCGTCAACCTGCCGATCATCGAACACGGCCGCCTGGTCGCGATCCTCCTGCTGAACTGCGCCGCCCCGCGCGAATGGCTGCCCGAGGAGCTGGCGTTCATCCGCGACGTGGCGGACCGGACCCGCTTCGCCGTCGAGCGCCGCCGCGCCGAACGCGAGCTGCGGCATCTGACCGCGACGCTGGAGGCCCGCGTGATCGAGCGGACGGCGGAACGCGACCGGATGTGGGACACCTCGCCCGACCTGATGCTGGTCATCGATTTCGACGGCGTCTTCCGGCGCGTCAATCCGGCGTGGACGGTGCTGCTCGGCTATGCGCAGGACGAACTGGTCGGGCATCACGTCAACGAATTCGTCGTGCCCGACGATCATGCCGACACCGTCGACGCCTACGAACTGGCCGCGGCCGGGGGGCGTCCCACGATGCTCAACCGCTACCGGCACAAGGACGGGACGATCCGCTGGATATCCTGGACCGCCGCCCCGGCGGGCGAGATGACGTACGCCACCGGGCGCGACGTCACCGCCGACCGCCGGCAGGCGGTGGAGGTCCGCCGCTATCGCGAGATCGTGGAGGCCACGACGTCGCCGATCTGCGCCTTCGACGCCGATTATCGCCTGATCGCGTTCAACCGGGCGCACAACGACGAATTCCGCCGCGTCAACGGGTTCGACACCCGGGTCGGCGACGTGTTTCCCGACCTGTTCGCGGGCGACCAGCGCGGCGTCATGCGCGCCCTGATGACACGCGCCCTGTCGGGCGAAAGCTTCACGGTGGTCGAGGCGTTCGGTCGGCCCGAACTTGGCACGCCGCGTTGGGAGATCAACTACACCCCGCTACGCGACGAAGCGGGACGCATCGTCGGCGCCTTCCACCAGGCGCTCGACATCTCGGAACGGCTGCTGGCCGAGGCGGAACTGGATCGCGCGCAGGCCGCCCTGCGGCAGAGCCAGAAGCTGGAAAGCATGGGGCAGCTGACCGGGGGCGTGGCGCACGACATCAACAACCTGCTGACCCCGATCATGGGCAGCCTGGACCTGCTGCACCGCCGCGGCGTGGGGACCGATCGGGAACGGCGCATGATCGACGGCGCGCTGCAATCGGCCGAGCGCGCACGGTTGCTGGTGCAGCGCCTGCTGGCCTTCGCGCGGCGCCAGCCGTTGCAGGCGGTGGCGGTCGACGTCGCCGCGCTGGTGGTCGGCATGGCGCACCTGATCGAGGCCACGTCCGGCCCGCGCGTGCGCGTGGACATCGATCTGGCGCCCGACCTGCCCCCGGCGAAGGCCGATGCGAACCAGCTGGAACTGGCCATCCTGAACCTGGCCGTGAACGCGCGCGACGCCATGGCGGAGGGCGGCGTCCTGACGATCGGGGCGCGGTTCGAACGGGTCGACGACGCGCAACGGCGGGCGGTCCCGGCCGGCGACTATATCCGCCTGACCGTCGCGGACGACGGGTCGGGCATGGGGGAGGACACGCTCGCGCGCGCGATCGAGCCGTTCTTCAGCACGAAGGGCGTGGGGAAGGGCACGGGGCTGGGACTGTCGATGGTCCACGGCCTGGCCGCACAGCTCGGCGGCGGGCTCGCGATCGCCAGCGAGCCGGGGAAGGGCACCGTCATCGACCTGTGGCTGCCCGCGAGCGCGGAGGTGGCGCCCGTCGCGGCCGCCGCGCCTGAGGGGGAGGCGGCCCGTGCGGCGGGCACCGCCCTGCTCGTCGACGACGAGGAACTGGTGCGCCTCAGCACGGCCGACATGCTCGCGGACCTGGGCTATACCGTCCTGGAGGCCGCATCGGCGGAGGAGGCGCTGGTGTTGGTCGACGGCGGCACGCCCTTCGACGTGCTGGTCACCGACCATCTGATGCCCGGGATGAGCGGCGCCGAACTCGCCCGCGAGGTGGCGAAGCGTCGTCCGCAGACGTCGGTCCTCGTCGTGTCGGGCTATGCCGAGCTGGAGGGGATCGCTCCCGACCTTCCGCGGCTGAGCAAGCCGTATCAGCGCGACGGGCTGGCCGCCGCGCTGGCGGAAGCGACGACGGCCCGCCACCGCGCCTGACCGCGGGGCCGGTCGGACGTCAGGCGGCGTGGATCAACGCCGCGCGATCGTTCGCCGCGGTGGACCGCGCCGTCGCGATGCCCGCGCCGGGCGACGGCGCCTCCACATTGCCGCTGCGTTCCAGCTTGCCCCAGCCGACCCACGGCCCGCTCGCCGCCGCCGCCAGCGCGCGCAGGACGACGAGGTACAGCAATTGTCGATAGCCGAACCGCTGGCCCAGCATCCGCAGCACCGGCAGGCGTCGGCCTTCCAGCCGGTAGGCGACCCACCCGCATGCCAGGTCGACGGCGGTGAACGCGGCCCAGCACGCCGCGACCCAGCCGACGTCGCCGCCCGCCGCCGCCCAGCCGCGATCGGCGACGCGCCAGGCGCTCTGCGCCGCGGTGACCAGCAGCGCGACGTCGATCAGCGGGGCCGCGATCGCGAACAGCACCTGGAAGACCAACGTCTGCGGCAGGCCGACCAGCGCCAGGCCGCGGGGCCTGCCGCGGCCGAGGAGGCCGCGATGCTTCCACAGGCATTGCAGCGTGCCGTAGGCCCAGCGGTAGCGCTGCAGGAACAGTGCCCGCGCGGTTTCCGGCGCTTCGGTCCACGCGATCGCGGTCATGTCGCACGCGATCCGCCATCCCGCCCGCTGGATCGCGATCGTCAGGTCCTGGTCCTCCGCCAGCGTATCGTCGGGATAGCCGCCGACGGCGTCCAGCGCGGTCCGGCGCCACGCCCCCACCGCCCCGGGGACCACCGTCACCGCGCCCATGGCATGCAGCGCCCGACGTTCCAGATTCTGCGCCGTGACATATTCCAGCGCCTGCCAGCGCGTGACCAGGTTCACCGCATTGCCCACCCGGGCGTTGCCCGCGACCGCGCCGATCGCGGGATCGGCGAACCATCGCAACAGCCGGGCGATCGTTTCCGGCTCGAACTGCGTGTCCGCGTCCAGCGCGACGACCACGTCGCCGCGCGCGACCCGCAACGCCGCGTTCAGCGCGCGCGCCTTCCCGCCGTTGGGCAGCGTCAGCAGCGTCACGCGCGGGTCGATGCCGAACGCGCCCGCCACGACGTCGCGCGTGCCGTCGGTGGACCCGTCGTCCACCACGATCACCTCCAGCCGGGCGCCGACGCTGCCCAGGATGCGGCGGACCGACGCCTCGATCACGCGCGCCTCGTTGAACGCGGGGATCAGGACGGAGACGAAGGTGGGGACCAGGTGCGGCGGCGCGTCGGGCGCACGGTCGCGATCGCGCGACGCGAGCGCCAGCCCCGTCAGGGTCAGCGCACGCACGATGCCGACCGCGATCACCACGACGAACAGGACCGTCAGCGCGTCGCGCATCCACGCCACCGTGCCGAACAGGCCGCGCGTGCCCAGCGCCTCGCTGGCTTCCGCCCCGCGCAGGCGCGGCATCACCTGCTCCCGCGACAGGCCGACGAGCCGCGAGACGCCGACCAGGTCGTAGCCGCGCGCGCGCAGGCCGCGGATGATCGCGGGCAGCGCGGCCAGCGTCCGGCTGCGATCGCCGCCGGCATCGTGCAGCAGCACGATCTGCGCCGGTCGCATCGCGGTGCCCCGCTCGACCTGCGCGATCGTCCGGGCGACGACCTGTCCGGGGGAAGGGGTCTGCCAGTCGTGCGGGTCGACGTTCAGGCCGACGGTCAGATACCCCATCGCGGCGCCGACGCGGGTGGCGTGAAGCTCGTCGCGCCGGTCGGGATCGGCATCGCCCAGGAACGGCGGGCGGAACAGCCGCATCGCGCGCCCGGTATAGGCCTCGACCAGCCGCTCGGTCGCGCCCAGTTCCAGCCGGATCGCCTCCGGCGACCGGTGCGACAGGTTGGAATGGAGCGTGGAATGGTTGCCGATCTCGCTGCCCTCCGCGACGATCCGCCGCAACAGGTCGCCGTGGCCCAGCGCATTCGCCCCGGTGACGAAGAAGGTGGCGGGCACGCCCTCGCGCTTCAGCACGTCCAGGATCCGGGGTGTCCAGACCGGGTCGGGGCCGTCGTCGAACGTCAGCGCGACCAGTCGCCGCCGCGCGCCGACCCGCTGCACGACGTCGGAACCCGGCAGGCGATCGACCCGCGCGTCGCGGATCATGCCCGCGCCATCCGCCGTCAGGACGCGGCGGCCCGTCGTGGCTTGCGCGTCCAGGCGCATGACCTCGCCCTGTCCCAGCACCGCCACCTGCTCCTGCGCCGGGATCGTCCTGAGCGCGCCCGCCGCGCCGTCGCGGATCGCGGTCCAGAAATGCGGGTCCTCGCTCCCCATCCGCCACAGCGCCAGCGCGGATGCGCCCGCGGCTGCCGCGGCGCGGCGCTGGTTGGCGGCGGTCACGGCGTCGAGCAGCCACACCTGATGGTCGCGGCCGTCCGCGCGATAGGCGAAATGCCAGTTTCCGCTCGCGCGGTCGAACCGCGGCACCGTGCCCGCGCGGCGCGCCAGTGCCCAGGCGTCGTCGACGCGCAGCGGCGTCGTCGCGCGCCCCGCCCAGTCGTAGGCGTAATTGCCCAGCGCCACGATGCCCTTCGCCCCGGTGTCCGCGACCGCCCGTGCGACGACGCGGGCGAACCACGGCTGCGATGCGATCGGCCCGGCCTCGCCGCCCATCCAATGTTCGTCGTACGCCATCAGCACGATGCGATCGGCCACCGCGGCATAGGCCCTCAGGTCCCACGCCTCGTCCGCCACCGGCGCCGCGATCACCACCTGCCAGTCGTGCGGGGCGAAGCGGGCGCGCAGCTCGGACAGGAAGCGGCGATAGTCGCGGTGCGCGCCCGCCGGCAGGCTTTCCAGGTCCAGGACGACGCCCTCGGCGCCCTCTGCCGCCACCATCCGTTCCAGCTGCCGTGCGAAGCGGCGGCGGGCGGGCGCCCGGGCCAGCAACGCGGCGGTGCCCGGTCCGTCCCAGCTGCCGTCGTCGCGCGCATTCTGCACCATCGGCAGCAGCGCCGGACGCCGCGGCGCGCGCGCCAGCACGGCGTGGAGATGGTCGTCGCGCTCGAACGCGAAACGGTGGTCCGGCCCGACGACGGACGCCACGCCCGGCACCAGCCAGTCGACGTCCGCGACATGTCGCGCCAGCGACCGCCGCGACGGTCCGTCCCACGGCATGTAGAATCCCATGACCGGCAGGCGCCGCGCCGTGCCCACGCGCGATCCGCCGGGCACCCACGGACCCCGCTCGCCCGCGACCGGCACGCTTGCGATCGCGCGCGGGCGCGCCGCATCCTCGGGCAGCGCCAGCGCGGGGCGCGCGCGCGCGCCGGTCAGGGCGGCAACCAGCATCAGCAGGATCGCCATCCCCGCCAGGGCCGCTCCGGCCACGCCCAACCGCATCCAGCGGGCCCGTCGCCCGCTGGCGTCGTAGAAGATCGGAATCGTCACGCTGGCCCTCGATCGGTGTCGGCCCGCTTCTAGCGGCGACGACCCAAGATACGGTTAACCGCGATTGACCGTCCGTGGCGGCCGCGGTGCCGGCGCGCGCGCGGACAGGTCATGGCAACCGACGGAAATACCGTATTTTAATTCATCGTCGCTATGCGGGCGCCAGGACGGAGGCGAGCGTGCACAAGATCACGAGCGACGTGGCGCGACGGATAATCGAGGTGAAGCTCGACGGGCTGTGTTCGATGGACGAATTCCGGACGTTCGTCATCGAACTGCGCGATGCGATCGCGAGGTTCCCGGTCGGTGACGCCCCGCCCGCCACGCTGTACGATTTCACCGGCGCGACGATCCAGACGCAGGAAGTCGTGGCCGCGATGAAGGCGCTGGCGGAGAATCCCGCCATGACCCACCGCCGCGTGGCGATGTATACCGAGGGCGTGCTGGCCCGGCGGCAGGCGGAGCGCATCTGCGAAAACCGGTCCAACATGTTCGTGTTCACCAGCCGGGCGTCGGCGCTCGACTGGCTGGCGACGCCGGCGGGCTGACCCGCACGGCATCGACCGCCGATACGGGCGCGTGCGCGGCCCTAGGCGGTGACGCCGACCAGTCGTCTGGCCTCGCGCACCAGTGCGGCGAGCACGACCGGCTTCGCGGTGAAGCTGCTGGCCCCGGCGGCCAGGCAGCTTTCCTCCATCTCGCGATCCTGGCGGGCCGAGATCGCCATGATGGGAACGGTGTCGGCACCCTGATCGGACGACAGGGTCGCGATCAGGGTCCGGCCGTCCATGTCGGGCAGGATGACGTCGATCAGGATCAGGTCGGGCCTGATCCGCGCGGCCATCAACCCGCCCTCGAGCCCGGTGGCGGACGTCACGCTCCTGAACCCGCTGGCGTTCAGGGTGTCGCGGAAGAGCTTGGCATGCAGCGGCTGGTCCTCGACGATCAGAACCACGGGTGCCACATCAAATTCCCGACAGCGGAAGAGGACCAGCGTCCCGGGGACGCCCCGGCTGGGTAGCGGCGATGCGGCCGGATGCATAAGCTTTTTCGCGACCCGCGCGCGAATTCCCCCGCCCGGACCCGACCCGAAGGCGTCCGGCGGGTCCGTTACGGGTAAACCGGTCGCGGATCGGCGGTCAGAACCAGGCGCGGACCCCCGCGACCAGGCTGAACCCGCCGGTATCCTCGCCGTCCGCCCGGGCATAGCGGGCGGTGCCCCCGAACCGGCGTTCCCACGATACGCCGACATAGGGCGCGAACTCGCGCACGACTTCGTAGCGCAGCCGCAGGCCCGCCTCCGCATCGGTTACGCCCGACCCCAATCGGCCGGACCGCACGTCCTGCGCCGACAGGTTCAGCTCGACGCGCGGTTGCAGGATCAGCCGCTGCGTGATGCGCTGGTCGTAATATCCTTCCAGCCTGCCCAGCACGTCGCCCCGGTCGGACAGGAACGCCGCGCCCTCGACGTCGAACCAATACGGCGCCAGCCCCTCGAACCCGACGCTGGCGTAGGTCCGGTCGGGACCGGGCGCGATATCCTGCCGGACCCCGGCTTGCAGGTTGAAATACGGGCCGACGGCGCGGCTGTAGAGCACTTGCACCTCGCCCCCCGCGCCGTCCCCGAACGTGCCCTCGCCCTCGCTCTTCACCGTCAGCCGGTCGACGTCGCCGCCGGACCAGAATTCGCCGTCCCACCGGTATCCGTCCCGGCCCTTGCGGAACTGGACCTCGGCCAGGTTGAACATGACCTGCCAGAGCGTCATCCCGCCATGTTCGTGGCGCAGGACGGCGCGCGCCGGTGCCATCGCGTCGCGGCCCCAGATGCGGTCCGCATAGGTGGGATCGGGCGCCGCGGGGGCCGGGGCGTTTCCGGCGGGCAGGGCGGTGCCGCCCGTCCCTATGCCCGCCGTTCCTGTGCCCCCCGTTCCTGCGCCCGCCGCAGCCGGCGCCGCCGTCCGCGCCGCGGGTACGCAATGCCCCATCGCGGCGTGCTCGGGCGGGCAGGTCGGGTCGTCGGGCGCCCCGGCCGCCGTTGCGGGCGCGGGCGTGGCGGGGGCCGCCGTCGTCGCGGCCGCGGGGGTGCAATGGCCCATCGCGGCGTGTTCGGGCATGCAGGCGCCATCCGCCGCGTCCGCGGCGATCGGCGACGCGCGCGGTGCGGCCGGTTTCGGGGTGGGGCGCACGGTCCTGCGCACGCTCTTGCGCCGTTGGGGCGTCGGCGCGGCCTTGCGCGGCGGCGTCTTGGGCGTCGCGGCCGGGGCGGGCATCGTCATGCCGGGCATGTGCCGGGAATGCTCCATCCCCTGTCCCGCCGCGGGCAGGGCGCTGGCGAGCGCGGGCAGCGCGGCGGCGGCGAGGAGCAGCGACCTCATGCCCCGTCTCCCCCGCGCGGCCGGACCGACACGACCTGCATCATCCCCCCGTGCATGTGGTACAGCATGTGGCAGTGGAACGCCCAGTCGCCGACCGCGTCGGTGGTGACGTCGAACGTGGCGGTGCCGCCCGGCTGGACCTGGATCGTGTGCTTGCGCGGCGCATATTCGCCGTGTCCCGTCACCAGTTCGAAGAAATGGCCGTGGAGATGGATGGGATGCCCCATCATCGTGTCGTTCACCAGCGTCACGCGCACCCGTTCGTCCTTCAGGAACGCGATCGGCGCCTTCACCTCGTTCAGCTTCTCGCCGTCGAACGCCCACATGTAGCGTTCCATGTTGCCGGTCAGGTGGATGCGCAGGCTGCGGTCGGGCGCGCGCACGTCGGGATTGCGGTCGACCGCCCTCAGGTCGGTATAGACCAGCACCCGGTGACCGACGTCGTCCAGCCCCTGGCCGGGTTCGCCCATCCGGTCGACGGGCATCGGCGAGATCGTCTGCACGGTCGGCGTCTTCTTCACCTCCGGCGCGACCGAGAAGTCGCGCATCGAATGGTTCATGCCGCCCGAACCGTGATCCATGCCGGACGCCGCCGCCGCGGCGGCGGGGGCCGACGCGTCGGCGGGGGTGCAATGTCCCATCGCGGCATGTTCCGGCGCGCACGCTGCGGCGGCGGGGGCGGCGGGGGCGGCATGGCCCATGGCGGCATGGTCCATGCCTCCCATGGCCCCCATGCCCATGTCCTTCATGTCCGCCAGTGGACGGCGGCGCAGCGGCGGGACCGCGGCGACCATGCCTTCGCGCGGGGCCAGCGTCGCGCGCGCCATCCCCGACCGGTCGACGCTCTCGCCGACGATCGTATAGGCGCGGTCGTCGGTCGGCTGGACGATGACGTCGTAGGTTTCGGCGACCGCGATCTGCATCTCGTCCACCCCGACCGGGCGGACCGGCAGGCCGTCCGCCTGCACCACCGTCATGGTCAGGCCGGGAATGCGCAGGTTGAAGGTGGTCATCGCCGACGCGTTGACCACGCGCAGGCGGACGCGCTCGCCGGGGCGGAACAACCCGGTCCAATTGTCGCGCGGGCCGTGGCCGTTGACCAGATAGGTGTAGGTGCTGCCGGTTACGTCGGCGACGTCGGTGGGATCCATCCGCATCGCGCCCCAGGCGCGCCGTTCCCCCGCCGCCTGATCCTTCCCCGCCAGCAGCCCGGACAGCGTCTGCTTCTGGAAATTGAAATAGCCGCCCTGCTGCTTCAGTTTCCGGAAGATCGCGTGCGGGTGCATCGGGCTGTGATCCGACAGCACGATCACGTGTTCGCGATCGGACGCGATCGGATCGGTGCCCCTGGGATCGATGACGATCGGGCCGTAATGGCCCAGCTGCTCCTGCAACCCGGAATGGCTGTGGTACCAATAGGTGCCCGACTGCACGATCGGGAATTCGTACGTGAAGGTGGACCGCGGCGCGATGCCGGGGAAGCTGACGCCGGGCACGCCGTCCATGTGGAACGGCACGATCAGGCCGTGCCAGTGGATCGAACTGTCCTCGTCCAGCGCATTCTCGACGTGCAGCCGCACGTTCTGCCCCTCGCGCAGGCGGATCAGCGGCGCCGGGACGGTGCCGTTGACCGCGATGGCATGACTCTCCTTCCCGTCGATCGTCATCATGCGGTGCGCGATGCGCAGGCGGATGTCCTCGCCCGACACGGTCGGCAGCGGGCGCACGATGCCCGCCGACACGGGCCGTGCCCAGGCGGGGAACCATCCCGACATGGCGGCGGTCCCGCCAAGGGCCATGGAACCGCGGATCAGGTCGCGGCGGTCGATCGAGACTGTCATCATTCTTCCGGCAAAAACTGTCGACCATGATACGCGGCGCGGGCCGCGATCCCTCGCGCTACACCATCGGGCCGCTCCGCGCCGCCGGGATCGCGTCAGCGGCCCAGGTCGGCGCGCAGCTTCGCCCGCGCGCGATACAGGCGCGTTTCCACCGTCTTCTCGCTGACGTCCAGCGCCTCGCCCGCCTCCGCCTGCGTCAGGCCGTCGATCGTGCGCAGCACCAGCACCTCGCGCAACGGGGCGGGCAGGCGGCGGATCGCGGCCTCCACGCGCGCCAGTTCGGCACGGTCGGCGACCGCCTCGTCGATCGGGGGCACGTCGTCGGCGACCTCGACCGCCTCGTCGGGCAGGATAGCGGAGATCAGCCGGCGGACGATGCGGCGGCGGCGCCAGTCGCGCGCCTTGTTGACCGCGATGCGCGTCAGCCACGTGCGCATCGGTCGCGCTGTATCGAACCGGGCGATCGACGCATGGGCAGCGATGAAGGCGTCCTGGACGATGTCGACCGCCTCGTCCTCGTCGCCCGTCAGCCGCGCCACCGTCCGGTGCAGCGGCTGCTTGTAGCGGCGGACGATCTCCCCGAACGCCGCGGCGTCGCCGGCGCGGCTCAGGCGCGCGAGGTCGCCGTCGCTATGGTCGGCGAGGGCCGCGCTCACTGCGTGTCTTCGGTCAGCGCTTTCATGACGGCGGCGTCGAACGTGGCCGCCTGGTCGGTCCGCAGCAGGCGGCGCATCGCGAAGACATGCGCCAGCGTCTCCTTCTGGAGCGCGCCCATCGTCCGGTGCGACGCGTCGATCGCCGCGGTGACCTCCGGACCGATCCGGTGCTCGGCGGCGATGGCGCGGGCGAGGCGGGCGTTCTCCGCGCGCATCGCCGCCTCCAGCGCCTGTCGCCGCCCCGCGAAATGCCGCTCGATCGCGTGCAGCTGGCGGTCCTGTTCGGGATCGAGGTCGATCCTGTCGTGCAGCAGGGCGTGCAGTTCCCCGGTCGGCGGCGTCGGGGCGGGGAACAGGTGGCGTCCGACGAACACCCCCGCCACGGCGGCGAGGAAGACGACCAATGCGGTAAGCCACAGCCGCCGCGCGGTCATCGCGCGCCCAGCAGCAGGGTCGACGGCGCCAGCGGGCTGGGGACCCCGAACGGCGCCATCTGTACCGCCCGCGCCTCGCGAACGGGATAGACGGCGCTGCCGACGCCCAGCAGCAAGGCGAAGGCCGCCCCCGCGACCGTCGCGCGCATCGCCGTCGTCCGCGCGGGCCGCTCCGCGATCATGGTCAGTACCCGGCCTTCCAGGCCGTCGAGCCCCGGGTGCGGCCCGGCGTGGATCCCGTGTCCGCCGATGCGCCCAAGCGCGGTGTCGATGTCCATGTCCATTGTGCTTTTCCCGTCCGCTCCGTTCTACGCGCCCGGGCCGTCGATCCCTCACGCACGGGGGCGGGCGAGGGGCGGCGGCGCGCGGTGCGTATGGCCATGACGTGAGTGATAGGAGATTTCGATGAAGCTTCGCCACCTGATCGTCCTGGCGGGTGTCGCGCTGTCCGCATCGCCCGCGGCGGCGCACCCGAAACTGCTGTCCGCCGCCCCCGCGGCCGCGGCGACCGCGACGCCGACCGGCCGGGTGCGCCTGGTCTTCGACGAACGGCTGATGCCGCAGCGGTCGACGGCGGTCCTGGTGATGACGGGGATGCCGGGCATGGCGAACCATCCCGACATGAAGATGCCGGGCGTCGCGACCGCGCTGTCGCGCGACCGACGGACCGTCGTGCTGAGCAGCGCCCGGCCGCTGCCCGCCGGGACCTATCGCGTCGACTGGGCGGTGGCGGGCGCGGACGGCCACCGCGTGTCGGGTCGCCACGCCTTCTCGATCCGGTAGCGTCCGATCGACCGCGCGGGGTCGTGCGTCTGGCGGCGCGCGCGCGGATGTCTATACAACCCGCATGGCCGATGCAGATCATGGCGCGGAAGTGGCATCCCCCCGCTATCGCGCGATCAAGGATTCGATCCTGGAGGGGCTGAAATCGGGTCGGCTGTCGGCGGGCGACCGGGTGCCGTCCGAAGCGGAGATCGTCGCGCAGTTCGGCGTCTCGCGCATGACCGCCAACCGCGCGCTGCGCGAACTGACCGCCGCGGGCGTGCTGGTGCGCCGACCGGGCGCGGGCACCTTCGTCGCGGAGGCGAAGCCGATCGGCCATCTGATCGAGATCCGCAACATCGCGGAGGAGGTGCGGTCGCGCGGCCACGCCTATCGTCCGCGCGTCCTCAGCGCCGCGGGGATGGCCGCGGACGGGACGGCGGCGGCATTGCTGGGGATCGCCACCGGCACCGCCGTCTTCGTCAGCGTGATCGTCCACCACGAGGCGGAATTTCCGCTGCAACTGGAGGAGCGCGTCGTCCTCGCCGATGCCGCACCCGGCTATGGCGATCAGGATTTCAACGTCGTGACGCCGAACGAATATCTGACCCGCGTCGCCCCGATCGAGCGCGTCGAGCATCGCGTCCTGGCGCGCATCCCCGACGCGACGGTCCGCGGCCTTCTGGGCATGAGGGCGGGCGAACCGGTGCTGGTCATGATCCGGCGGACGTGGAGCGGGGGCCGGCTGGTCTCGCACGCGGTGCTGACCCACCCGGCCGACCGCTACGAACTGACCGCGGGCTTCGCGACGCGCTAGACCCGCGCCTTGCGCCGGCGGATGATCCAGCGGAAGTCGGTCCTCCTGAAGCTCTTGAACAGCAAATAGAATCCGGTTCCCGACAGCCACAGGATGCCGAAGGCGACGACCACGATCAGCGGATGGTTGAAACTGCTGCGGTTCACGTAATCCATGTTGTGCAGCATCCAGAAGAAGTCCCACGTCCGCCACGTATCCCCGCGCGTGACCAGATGGCGGCCGGTGGTGGCGGAGATGTAGGCGCTCGAATGCTCCGCATCGTGCAGGTCGACGCGCCACATCGCCCCGTCATGGTCGCGCGCCTCCAGGTTCGGCCGGGCCAGCAGCGTCACGCCCGCGACCGCGGTCGACACGCCATGCGTCGCGATCGCGACCGCCAGCGGGCCGTCGACCGCCAGCCGCCGCCCGGTGACCGCGTCGATCAGGCGCGTGCCCGCCGCGTCGGTCACTTCGTAGGCGGGACGGCCCGCCACGTCGCGCAGCGCCAGCGCGCTCACCGGCCGACCGCGCAGGATCGCCGCGGGATCGACCAGGCCCGCGGTGGCCACCGGCATCGCATGCATCGCCGGGCCGTCGTGGCCGCCGACCTTTCCGGAATCGAGCAGCGCCATCATCGACCCGCTGAGCGCCCACAGCACGAACTGAAGCCCCAGGATCAGGCCGACCCATTTGTGGATGCGGCGGAACAGCAGCGGCGAGAGGCGGAACCGGGTCATGCGGCGGCCTTCCGCTTCCGGCGCTTCGGGAAGGACCAGATCAGCAGCCACGCGCCGCTGACCGCCATCGCGAACGCGCTCCATGTGGCGACGCGCAGCAGCGGATTGTTCACGTCGGTGCGGGTGTCGTAATCCATGATGTGCAGCATCCACGCGATGTCGAACACCCGCCACAGCAGGTGCCGCTTGGCGACCAATTCCCCCGTCAGCGGCGCGATATACAGCGTGGGCCGGTTCCAGCCCGCGAATTCGACCTGCCAATACGGTGGCTTGCGCGTGCCCAGTTCCTGCACCGGCGTCGTCAGGCGGGTCGCCCGGACGATGCGCGCGTCGCCCGAATACAGGCGCGTGGCGATGCGGCGGACGTCCCCCTCGTTCAACTCGCCCAGCCGCTGGCCGGTCCGCGCGTCATAGGCGGACACGCCGTCGGGCGCCTGTACCCGCCATACGGGTCGGCCCAGCCGCTGCTGGAGCCGCACCTCCGTCGCGCCCGTCGCCGCCGCGGCGATGCGCGCGGGTGCCATCAGGTCGCGCGTCTGCAGCGCGGGCGGCGTCGCGGCGCGGACCAGATGATCGCCGTGGATCGTGTCGATATGGACGACCACCATGTAGAACCCTGTCGCGGTCCACAGCACGACCTGCACCCCCACGAACAGGGCCAGCCATTTGTGCAGCCGCCGGACGGTCAGCGGCCATCGGAACGCGGCCACGGTCAGAACGCCGTGCGGACGCCGACGTAGAAGCGTCGGCGCAGCAGGTCGTAGGTCATCGTGTCGGTGTTCCCGTCGGTGAAGCTGGGGATATACGGTGCCCCGGTGTCGAACAGGTTGTCGACGCCGATCTGGAACCGCGTGCGCTCGTCCACCTCGAACGCGACCTGCGCGTTGTGGTAGAAGGTGTCGGGCGTGCGATAGCCGATCGCGGTGGGGGCGGCGTTGAAATCCTGCGCGCTGCCGATGAACTGCGTCGACCAGGTGGCGGAGACGCCGTCCTGCCGCGCGGTGGCGACGCCATAGCCGCGCCACTTCGGAT
>NZ_LMQP01000001.1:866689-901026 GCF_001425405.1 Sphingomonas sp. Leaf412
GACCACATACTCGTCCAGATAGGTGGCGTTCAGGTCGATCTGCACCTGCATGCGTCCCACTGTCCGGGCATAGATCAGGCCGAGGTCCAGCCCCTTCATCCGTTCCCGCCCCGTGTTGATCGGCTGCGCGGACAATTGCGTGACCTCGCCGGTCAGCGTGCTGCGCGTGAAGTCGCGGCAGAACGGGCTCGACAGGTTGGCACTGGCGTAGCAGACCGCCAGCTTCGTCGATCCCGGGATGGCGCGGATCGCGCCGTCGATGTCGATGTCGAACCAGTCCGCGGTCAGCGACAGGCCGGGTACGAGCCCCCGCGGCTGGACCACGGTCCCCACGGTCCAGCTTTTCGACGTTTCGGGTTGCAGGAACTGGTTCCCGCCCACCGTCGTCAGGATCGTGGTGCCCAACTGGACGTAGCCTGCGGGCACGCCCGATGCGCGACAATTGGCGACGAGCGTGGCGTTGGTGCTGGTGCCGTAGCGGCTGCACGGGTCGGACGTCGTCAGGTTCCCCTCGGACACGCCGCCGAACAGCTCGGGGACGTTGGGTACGCGAAAGCCGGTGCCGTACGTACCCCGCAGCCGCAGCCCCTGCGTCACCATCCAGTCGGCCGCGAACTTGTAGTTCCAGTCGCTGCCGAACAGGTCGTAGTCGGAATAGCGCACCGCGCCGTCGAGCGTGAGCGAGCGGAAGAAGGGGACGTCGGCCAGCACCGGCACCGACAGTTCGAGATAGGCTTCCTTCGCCTTCGTCGCGCCGGAGATCGGCGACTGCTGGTTCGTGTTGGCGATCCCGGCCACGGTCAGCGGATCGGGGTTCCGCCAGCCCTTCTCCTCGCGATAGGTCACGCCGGTCGCGAACGACACCGCGCCCGCGGGCAGCCGGAACAGGCTGCCGTTCAGGTCGGCGGTGAGCGACAGCAGCGAATTGCCGCCCGTGTCGCGCGACGTGAAGAGGATATAGTCGAGGACCTGCGGCGTCAGGTCGCCGAAGCCGAGATAGTCGGCGCAGGGGATCGCGGCACCGGGCGCGACGCTGCATCGCGACGTGTCGAGCGACTGGCCGACGCGCTGGAGGTTGGCGATGTTGGTCGATCCGTCGACCGCGGTGTTGCGGCCGTAGGCGCCCGCGACCTCCCATGCCCAGTCGTTGGCCAGCGCGCCGCGAAGGCCCAGCGTCCCCTGGTATGTGTCCGTGCGCTGGAAGAACTGGCGCGGTCCCGGCTCGGCCAGGCGGCGCTGCACCAGCACGATATTCTGCCCGGTCGGGTTGGTGGGGTTGGACGCGGCGATCGACAGGTTGCGCAGCGTTCCCGGCGTCGCGATCTGGTTCGACTTGCGGTGCGTGTACAGGAATTCGCCGAACGCCTCGACGCCGTCGGTCAGGTCGTAATCCCCGAACACCGCGGTCGTGATGCGCTCGATCGGGCTGACTGCGTACAGGAACGGGTTGGAATTGAAATTGTGCCTGGCCGCGCTGTACGGTTCGAAGAAGTCGCCGTTACCGCCGGGCACCTGGTTGAAGTTGATCTGCTGTCCGTTGGGCAGCACGGCACGCCCGCCGATCGTCGACGCGCTGTTCACGCACGACAGCGCGCCGCGCGTCGTTTCCGCCAGCGAGCATGGCGCGCGCGACGCCAGGTTCACCGGCGCGGTCTTCTGGTACGTCGCCGCCGCCAGGATGCCGCCGCGGTCCCCGCGCGTCCCGATCAGCAGGTCCAGGACCTGGTCGCCGCCGTCCCCCCGCTCGGTGATGCCGCTGCGTCCGCCGATCCCGATGCCGTTGAAATCGGTGCGGGTGACGAGGTTGACGACGCCCGCCATCGCGTCCGCGCCGTAGATCGCGGAGGCGCCGTCCTTCAGCACGTCCGTCCGCGCCAGCGCGACGACGGGGATCATGTTCAGGTCCGCCGACGAATTCGCGCCCGTGCCCCCGGCGACCAGGCGGCGATTGTTCAGCAGGACCAGCGTGCGCTTGATGCCCAGCCCGCGCAGGTTGACCTGCGCGGTGCCGTATCCGTTGCCGGTCCAATATGCGGAACTCTGGTTCCCCGCAAACCCCGCATTGGCGGGCAGCCGCTGGAGCAGGGTCTCGATATTGACGATGCCGGTGTTCTCGATCTGCTCGGCCGATACCACCGTCGCCGGACCGACCCCCGCGATGTCCTGCCGCCGGATCCGGCTGCCCGTGACCAGCAGGTCGCCCGACCCTGCGGCTTCCTGGCCGGTCGCGGCGGCGTCCTGCGGACCGGTCGGATCGGCGCCCTGCGCGGCGACCGGCGCCGCGGTCAGGAAAGTTGCGGCGAGCAGTGCCGGCACGAACTTCATGATTGTGTTTCCCCCGTCCATCGTTGCGCGATGAACCGGTTTGAAGCATTAACTGTATATACAGGTCAAACGAAAAACGCGCGCTTTATCAATCACTTAGGTTCTAAATCAACCGTCGCGCCCCCGACATCATACGCGCCAGCGGTCGCTATCCCTCACCCGGTCGTGGATTCGCAACATTGTTGCGCCGCGTGGCGCCGACGGAGCCGGGTGCGTCGCGCGGCCGTACCGTGCCGAACAAAAAAAGGGGAGGGCGGATCGCTCCGCCCTCCCGTCAGTCTTGGGGTATCGTCAGGGATCAGAAACGGAAACCGATGCTGCCCATCACCTGTCCCGCGCTGTTCCCGCCGCCAGTCAGGTAATTGCCCCGCAACGAGAAGCTGGCGCCGTAGAGGTCCGCGACCACGCCTGCCCCCAGCTTGGCGAAGCCTTCCGGATCGACGCCCTGCACGCGGAACGTGGTCGCCCGATCGCCCAGGAACGCCACGTCGCGGAACGCCTCGACATCGCCCTGGAAGACGTAGGACCCCTCGACGAACGGCCGGATGCCGCCGAACGATCCGCCGACGCGCAGGCCCAGTTCGGGGCTGACCACCGTACGTTCACGGCGCGCCACCGCCAGGCCGATCCCGCCGGCATCCTCCTCCTCGAACGCGCCGAAGTCGAACCGCCGGCCCTCGATCTTCGCGAACGGCGTCAGTAGGGCCTGGCCGAAGGTGAAGGCGTAGCCGACCTGCGCGCCGAAGCGGAACTCCTTGCTGTCGAACTCGCTGCTGGCGACCCGGGAGAAGAGCGGCAGGCCGCGCGTCGTGTCCCAGTTGGACCAGCCGAAGACCGCCTGCGCCGACACGTCGAAATTGCCGATCATCTGGCGCCCATAGGCCCCCAGCATGTAGGTATCGGCCGATGCGCGGTTCGGCAGCGAACGGTCGCGGGCGTCGATACGCCCGTATCCGCCCGCCACGGCGAAGGTGCCGCCGGTGCCGGTGCTGATCCCGACACCCAGCGAGCCGCCGTAATTGTCGGCGCGCAGCGCGCCGGCGCCGGTCCGCGCGCTGCCGTCGAAGCGGGCGAAGCTGCCCGTCGGCCGCAGCCAGAGGCCGATGCCCGCGTCGTCACCGACCGGCGTGTCCGCCGCCTCGCCGAACGCCGCGGTCGTGCTGATCGCGGCGAGCGAGCCGTAGAACGAGCCCGAGCCGAGCTGGGTCAGCGCGGTGCTCGCATCCGCGGCCGACAATTGCGTGTCCAGACCCGCGATCACCGTCGCCAGGTCCTGCAACTGCGCATATCCCTGCACGTCCGCCACCGCATTGGGATTGCGGATGGCCGACAGGCGGGTGACGACGTTCGGGATGGCCGCGTCCAGCGCGACCGCCGCCGCCGCCGCGTTCGAGGTGGTCGTGACCGAGGCATAGGACGTGCGGGCCACGTCGACCGACACGACCGTCGACGTGCCGACGGTGCGCGGGGTCACCACGAAGCGCACGAACGGCGAGGTGGTGGACGACACGACGTTCAGCCCGCTGGCGCTGTAGGTGCCGTTGACGGTCAAGAGGTCGAACGCGCGACCGGCGGTGTAGATCGCGCCGGGCGTGGTCGCCAGCGTGATGTTGCCCGCCAGCGTCGCGTTGCCCGTCACCGTCAACGCCCCCTGCGTCGAGCGCAGCGTGGTGGTCGAGGTGGGGTCGTAGGCGACGAAGGGCGACAGTCCGACGCCATATCCCGCGAAACCGAGCAGGCCCTCCGCCGGCAACGGTCCGACGCCCACACCGTTGGAACGGATCAGGGCCGGGGCAACCGCGACCGCGAGCGTGCCCGCCGCCGCCTGGGTGTAATTGCCCTCGACACGCAGGTTCGTTCCCTCGACCACCGACGTCGCGCCATCGGTCACGCGGCGTCCCAGCAGCAGCGTGCCGCCCGCGACTTCCACGTTCCCGCGGATGCCGAAGGTGGCGGCGCCCGTCACCGGATCGTTGCCGACCGTGCCCAGCTGCGCCTCGCCCCCGCTGACGCGGAAGGTCCCGACATCCATCGTGTACGACGCCAGCGTCGACGCGACGCTAGGCGCCACGTAGCTGTTGCCGACGATCGTGAAGGCACCCGCGCCGGTCTTCTCGACCAGGTTGACGCCCAGCACGCGGCTGCCGCTTGCGATCGAGACGCTGGGGACGAACGTTCCGGAGGCCGAATTGCCCAGCGCCGGATCGATCGCGGCGAAGGCGGCGTAATTGGCGCCGTTGACGTACCGCAGCGGGCCGGTCCCTTCACCCACCGCATCGGACGGCAGATCGAAGGTGCCGACACCCAGCGTCCCCGCACCGGACAGCGTCAGCGTGGTGTTCGTCAGCCGCGTCACCCCGTCGATCGCGCGCTGGGCGACGATGTTGCCCGTCGTGATCGACCCGTTGTTGAGGTTGACGTTCGCGGTGATGTCGCTGGTCCGGATCACCGCATTGGCGGCGGCGCCGGTCGACGGATCGGCGATCGTCGCGCCGGTGACGTTGACGCCGCCGAGCAGCAGGCCGTTCTGGTTGACGGTGTAGGTCTGCGCGAACCGTGTGGCGGGCGCAGCCGCCGTCAGCACCGAACTGGTCGCGGTCGTGGTCTGGGTCCGCGTGCCCAGGTCGAGCGTCTTGCCCAGCGCGACACCGCCGCGCAGCACGCCCGTATTGGTCAGCGTCCCGGTGGCGCCACGCAGCGACGTCGTGCCGCTGACGACCCCGCTGTTCGTCACCGACGCGGCGCCGCCGGTGCCCGTGCGCGTGGTGACCGCCACCGTCCGCGCCGTCACCGCATCGGCCAGGCCGGTGCCGGTGCTGGTGGTCGACTGGTCGACCGTCAGCGCGTCGGCGAAGATCGAGCCGAAGATCGTGCCGGAGTTCGTCGCGCTCGCGCCGCCGATGCTGCTGACGCTGACGCTTATCGGTGCACCGAAGTATCCGGTCGATGCGCCGATGATGCCCGCATTGGTGACGACGGCGGGGCCGCCGACGGTCGTCTGCGTCGTGGTGGACACGCGCCCGGACAACGTGCCCACGGCATTGAAGGTGTCGGCGGTCGACGTGGTGGTATTGGAATTGCCGAAGCCGACGAACACGCTGCCGGCGTTGGTCTGCGCCACGCGTGAGCCAGCCGCGATCGACAGGGCGGACCCCGCCAGACCCGCGACCGTGATCGATCCGTCGACCGCGGAAGTGCCTGCCGCCTGGAGCGGCTGCGCCGAGTTGATCGTCAGTGCGGCCGACCCGCCGCGATACGTCGAGCTGCTGGTCGAGGTCGCGGTGGTCGCGACGAAGCCGAAGCCGGTGGTGCCGGTACCCGCGAAGGTCGTTTCGCTTGCCGAATTGTCGAGCGTCCTGCCGGTGAACAGCGAGATGCTGTTCCCCCCGGTAACCTGACCGGTCAGCGATGCGGTGGCATTGCCGAAGGGCGAGAAGATCTGCGCCCCCCCGACCCGGCCCGCCATCGTCGCCTCGCTGTTGCCCGAGGCGGTCGGCACGGTGCTGACGGTGCTGGCGCGATCGACCCGCGTGCTGGCGGCGGAGCCGGTCCGCGTGCTCACGCTGCTGAAGTCGGATCGCGTGTCGGCGCCGACATTGTTGTTGACGTTCAGGAAGCCGCCGACGGTGCTGCCCGACGCGATCGTCGCGGATGCGCCGGTCGATCCGGCCCCGGTACCGCGGCCGAACACGTTCACCGACCCGTCGACCGTCGCGTTGTTCGTCAGCGACAGCGTCGCCGACCCGCTGGCGCCGCGCGATTCGCTGAAGTTGCTGTTGCTGGCGGCCTGCGACACCGTCGGCGCGGTCGTCAGGACCGTGCCCGCCACCCGCGTCGACCGGCTGCTCGCGTCACTGCCTCCGGCGAAGTTGCTGGCGCCGCCCGCGCTGATCGAGATGCCGCCCTGGACGAGGCCGCCGGTCACGGCCACGCTCGCCGCGCCGCTCTGCGTGGTCACCGACAGGTCGCCGGTGCCGAAGCCGTTGTTGCGCAGGGATCCGGTGATCGTGGCGACGTTGTCGGCGGCCTGGATCGTGGTCGTGTTGCGGTTCGTCGACGCCGTGACCGTCTCCGACGCGCCGGTCGCGGGCGAAACCGCGGCCTGGGTCGTCGTGAGGGTGGACGACGATCCGGACGAGGTGGAGGCGGACGTGCCGCTGTTCAGGAAGACGTCGGCGTACAGGGTCCCGCCGATCGTCGCGACGCTTCCCGCGTCACCCGACTGGGCGACGGAGCGATAGCCCGCGAGCGGGGAGCCCGCGACCGCGCCGACCGTGCCCGAATAGGTGCCGGTGACGGTGCCGCCGGTCGGGGTGGTGGTCGAACTGTTGCTCGACACCTGCTCGTCGCGGACGAGATTGCCGCCCGCGGTCGCTGGCGTGGTGGCGACCGTCCGCGCGAAGGCGTTGGCGCTGGTGGTCGTCGCCCCGGTCGCCGAGACACTGACGTTTCCGAAGATCGCGCCGCTGTTGTCGATCGTCGCGTTGCGCGCCGCCTGAACCGTGACATTGTCCTCGATCACCGCCCCGGCGCGGTTGACCAGCGCGGCGGAGCCGCCGACGGCGACATTGGTGCTGGAAAAGGAGTTGGAGTCCACGACCGTCGTTGTGGTGCCCGCCACCGTCGTCACCCGGTCGTTGCGGCTCTGCGATGCGGTTTGCAGCGACCGTGCGCTTTCGGCGGTCGCGCCGTCGCGGATGCGCCCCGCATTGTCCAGCGTCGCGCCCGTGTCGCCGCGTGCCGTAGCCGAACCGAACACCGCCCCCGTCGATGCGACGGCCACTCGCGCACCGGCGCCGGTCGCCGCTGCGGTCGCGGCCGACGTATTGCTGAAATCGCCGGTGGCGAAGGTCGTGCTGTTCAGCGAAGTGCTGGTGGTGGCGGTGCCGCGCGACGTCGCATTGACGTTGCCCGTCGTCGTCACCGTCGTGCCCGTTCCGGCGCCGACCGTGCCCGCGACCGTCACGGCCGCAGCCGCGGCGTTGGAACTGGCCTGCGCGGTTCCGAACACCTGCCCCGTCGCGGCGATATCGACCGTGGCGGTGCCGCCGACCGGCGTGAAGCTGCTCGACGATTGCGACGATGCGCCCGTCGCGCTGTTCACCGACGTGTTGGTGAAGGTGGTGTTGCTGGGGTTGGAGGTGGCGAACACGCTGCCGCCCGCGGCCGTGCTGCCCACCACGCCCGCGATCGACGCGCTGGACCCGCCGGGACCCGAGGTCACGGCGACCGATGCCGCGCGCCCGTCGACGCCCAGCACGAGGCTTGCCGCCCCGCCGACCGCGGTCTGCGTATTGCCTGTGACGGTGGTCGTCGTGCCGCCCGCGACCGTCGTGTTCCCGCCGCCGGGGATGAAGGTGGTCGTGAAGGCGTTCGCCCCCACCGTCACCGCTCCCGCCGCCGCGTTCAGGTTCAGCTGCGCGCCGCCGACCCCGAACAGGCTGATACGCTGCGGCACCGCCGCGGTCGTTGCGGTTGCCGGAATACCCACCGGCGCGGTGATGGTGGCGATGGCGGTCCCGCCGGTGGCGGCGTTCGTGGTCGTCGCATCGACACCGATCGTGCCCGTGGTGGTCGGGGTCAGACGATATGATTGCAGGAAGACCGCGGTCGTCCCCGCGCCCCCCGTCGCGACGTAGATCGGCCCGCTGCTGGTCAGGCCGATATTGCCCGATCCGTCGAGCGCGAGACCACCGGACAGCGTGCCCGTATTCACCGCCGTGATCGTCCCGCCCAGGCCGGACGCGAACACCTGACCGGTAATGACCCCGCTGTTGTTGAATGCCAGCGTGTTGGCCGCTGCGTCGGGCGTGCCGAAATAGGTGAAGCCGACGGTCGCGGCGTCGGTGCCCAGCGTGCCGGCATTGGCGATGTCGATCGCGCCGTTGAACGGCGGATTGTTCGGCTCCACCGCCAGGTCGTCACGCGTGACGAGGGTATTGGGCTGGATACGGATGGTGACCGATGGGGGCGCCGTCGCGTCGATCGCGGCGTTGACCTGCGACGCCGTCACCGTGCCCGCGCACGTCACCGTGGACGCCGCCGTCGTGCATTGCGCCTGCGCCTGCGATGCGCTCAACGCGATGACCACGGCCAGTGTCGCCGTACCGGTGCACAACCGTGCCTTACCGTTCCCCTGCTTCATGCTTTCCCCCTGCGCCTGCGTCCGCGTGATGGATAAGCAGCGATGAATCTGTACGAATCAGCGGTGCTTACGGACTTGTGAAAAAGGGCTTTCGGCGCTGCGGCCGCGCCGTGCAGTGACAACCATCACATAACGCGACGTGATTCTTGTCACACCCGCCGTGTTGCGAAGGAGAGCCGATGATTAGTGGGGCATAAATTGTAAGGAACTGCGATAATGTACGAAAAATATTTACGACAACACTGTGGCATACCCCATTTGAACTATGACGACTTGATTTTAGCCCCCTACCGATGAACTGGTTGCCGTCGGGGGGGAGTTCTACGGATGCCTGAGCTGAACGATCGCGGTGCCCGATGATCGCGGCACCGACCATGACGGCGCGGGCCCCGGCGAATGCCGACGGCGACCACCCCGCCGGAGTCCGCATGATCCGCGAGGTGCGGCGGCGCGACGCCGTCGTCATGAAGGACGGCGACCTGTTCGACCCGCCGGTCGCGGAGAATGCCGTCGTGGACTACGGCGGGGTGACGCTGGAGATGCTGATGGTCGACGGCTCGTCGCTCAGCCTTTGCCGGATGGGGCCGGGTGACGTCCTGCTGGACCTGGAGACGTTCTGCACCCCCGTCTTTTCCCTGTGCTATCGCGCCGACCGGCCGACGCGCATCTCGTGGACGCGCCGGCCCGCGTTCGGCGCGCGCGATGCGTACGACGGGATGCAGGAACTGCTGGTGGCGTGCATGCGCCGGGTCCACGAACTGGCCTGCCTCCAAACCGCGCATCGCTTGTATTGCGAGCTCCTGCGCTTCGCGGCGGAGGCGCCGGACGGCGTCAGCCTGGTCCTGCCCAGTCAGGGGCAGCTCGCGCTGCGATTGTGCACGACGCGGGAGACGATCTCGCGCGAATTGTCGTTCCTCCGGCGTGAAGGCGTCCTGTCCGCGGGACGGGAGCCGCGCCTGCTGAACCGCGGCTTCCTCGTCTCGACATTGTCGCGCGCGCTCGGCGTGATAGAGGAAGCCGACCTGCTTCGCAGTCTGGGTATCCGGCACGCACGATAACCATCCCCCTTCGCTTGACTTCCGTCGCTGTTCCAAAAACATACGGCAAGATCGATCCGTGGCGCATGACGAAAAGCGCCATGCTGCGGGCGATCGGGGGGAAGAACGGGATGACGAGCGACGACCTGGTCGACAATCTTTACGAGGCGGCGGCGCGTCCATCCTTGTGGCCGACCGTCCTTCAGGACCTGGCGACCACGTTCGGGGCCCGGGGTGCATTGATATTCGCGTCGGAACAGGATCGCGCGCCGCGCCGGATGGTATCGCCGGGCATCGTCGACTTCATCGAAACCTACGAAGCGCAGGGGTGGTTCGAGAACAACGTGCGCGCCGCGCCGATCGTCCAGCCGGCCGATCCCTGGTTCAAGACCGATACGGATGCGGTCTCGATCGAACGGATGCGCGACATGCCCGTCTATCGCGACCTGTTGATCCCGGCCGGATACGACGCCGGCGCCGGGACGATCTTCCAGGGCAGCGACAACGACATGCTCGTCGTCACGCTCGAAGGGTTCGGATCGCACGACGCCGCGCGCCGGGCGCTGGTCGGCCTCGACCGGCTGCGTCCCCATATCGGCCGCGCGGTAAGCCTGACGGCGCGGATCGCGGCGGTGCGCGACGATGCGATCCTGCGCGGGATGGAGGCGCTCGGCGCCGCGGCGGCGATCGTGGCCAGCGACGGCTCGCTGCGCGCCTCGACCGCGTCGTTCGACGATCACCTGGGGCATCTGATGATCGAGCATCGGTCGCGGCTCCGCTTCACCGACCTGCGGCTGGACCGCGCGTTCGGGGAGGCGTTGGCGGAGCGTACCGCGCCCGGGCAGGTCGCGCGGTCCATCGCGGTGGCGCCGACGGCCTCGTCGCCCGCGTGCGTGCTCCATTTCCTGCCGCTGCGCCGGTCGGCGCGCGACCTGTTCGAGGCCGACGGGATGCTGCTGCTGGTGGCAGGGGCGAACAACCGGTCGCTGGCGAACGCCGACATCCTGCGGCTACTGTTCGACCTGACCCCGGCGGAATCGCGGCTCGCCCGACACCTGCTGGAGGGTAAGTCGCTTCAGGAGGCGGCGACCAGCGAGCGGATCAAATATGCGACCGCGCGCGTGCACCTGCGGTCGATCTTCAGCAAGACGGGCACCCACCGGCAGGGGGAGTTGATCCTGCTGTTGTCCGAACATCGCGACGCGGGCGACATCGCCTTACCGTTGTGACGGGCGCGGCCCGGCGTCCGCGTCCCGCCGGGTCCCGTTCTTCCCGCGCTACAGCCCGAGTTCGCGCATCGCCACGACGCGATGCTCGCGCGCGCTGATCTCCGCCGCCACGCCGATCGCGACCGCACGCAGGCCGTCGGCGGCGGTGACCTGCACCGGCGCGGTGCCGCGGACCGCATCGGCGAAGGCGCGGTGCTGGTAATAGGTCGCGCCTTCGTGGCTGCCCGCGGCCAATGCCGTGGGATCGACCTCGATCCGCATCCGCTCCACGCGCTTCTCGCCGCGGAACCCGACGCGCGGGCTGTATACGATCTCGCCCGGCGGGATCAGCACGTCCAGCCGTGCGGCGTCGCCGGTCGCGGACATCTCCTCCTGATGCTCCGCCCCGTCGGCGAACATCGACAGGTCCAGCATCGCGCGTACCCCGTTGGCGAAGTCGACGGTGGTGAAGCTGTTGTCGATGATGTCGGGCGTCGCCCCGTCGTACCGCTCGTCGCGGTGGTTCACGTCCATCGCGCCGGAGCAATGGACCCGTACCGGCTCGGACCCGACGATCACGCGCATCAGGTCGAAGAAGTGGCAGCATTTCTCCACCATCGTCCCCCCGGTGTTGCGCGCGAAGCGGTTCCAGTCGCCCACCTTTTCGAGGAAGGGGAAGCGATGCTCGCGGATCGACAGCATCCGGAGGGTGCCCACGCGTCCGCCGTGCACCTGCGCGATGAAGGCGGCGGCCGCGGGCATGAAGCGATATTCCATCCCGGTCCAGAACGGCCGCGGATGGTCCGCCGCGCGCGCCGCGACCCAGCGCGCGTCCTCCATCGTGGTCGCCAGCGGCTTTTCGCACAGGATCGCGGCATCCATGCCGAACAGCGGCTCCAGCACCGATCGATGCGTGAAATTGGGGGAGGCGACGACCACCGCGTCCACCGCGGCGTCGCGCGCGAAGGCCGCGACGCTGTCGAACGCCGCGATGTCCGGCCCCGCCACCGCGCGCGCCCGGTCGATCGACGCGGGCACCGGGTCCACCAGCGCGGTCACGCGCGCGCCGGGGACCAGCGCGATGTTGCGCAGGTGCTCCACGCCCATCATGCCCGTCCCGATCACGCCGTATCTGATCTCGTCTACCATCACCGGCCTCGCTGTGTCATGCCGTCGTCATGACGACCCTACGCCTATCAAGCGAACCGCGCCCGCTCGGCAAGAGCGGCCTTTCCGTCTCGCCGCTCGCCTGGGGCATGTGGCGGCTATCGGGCGACGACGTCGCCGCCACCCGCGGGCTGATCGATGCCGCGCTGGGGGCGGGGATCACGCTGTTCGACACCGCCGACATCTACGGCTGCGACACGCCCGCGGGGTTCGGATCGGCGGAGGCGCTGTTCGGTCGCGCGCTGGCGGAGGACAGGGCGCTGCGCGACGCGATGACGATCGCGACGAAGGGCGGCATCCGGCCGGGCATCCCGTACAGTTCCGCCACCGCCTATCTGGAAGGGGCGCTCGACGATTCGCTCCGCCGCATGGGGATCGACACGGTCGACCTGTACCAGATCCACCGCCGCGACTTCCTGACCCATCCGCAGGAGGTCGCGCGCGCGCTCGACGCGATGGTTGCGGCGGGCAAGGTGCGCGCGGTCGGCGTGTCGAACCATTCGGTCGCGGAGTTCGAGGCGGTACAGGCATTCCTGGACCGGCCGATCGCCAGTACGCAGCCCGAATTCTCCCCGCTGCGCCCCGATCCGCTGTTCGACGGAACGCTCGACCATGCGATGCGCCACGACGTCGCGGTGCTGGCCTGGTCGCCGCTGGGCGGCGGGCGGCTGGCGGGCGGCGACCATCCGGCGGCACGGCTGCTGGCGGAACATGGCGCGGCGTACGGCGTCGACGGTCCGACCGCGGCGCTGTCGTGGATCATGACGCATCCCGCGCGGATCATCCCGATCGTGGGGTCGCAGAACCCCGCCCGCCTCGCCGCCGCCGCGGGCGCGGTGACGGTCGAATGGACGCGCCCGCAATGGTATGCGGTGCTGGAGGTGGGGATGGGGGCGAAACTGCCGTGACGGGGGGATGCGAGGTCAGCTGGTTCTCGGCGCTGTGCGACGACGACTATGAATTCCTGGGCGTGCCGGACGCGGCGCTGCGGTCGAGCTGGGAGCATTGCCGCGACATCGTGATGCAGGCCGAAAGCGGCGGGTTCGACAATTGCCTGCTGCCGTCGGGCTATGCGCTGGGGATCGACACCACCGCCTTCGCCGCGGGGATCGCGCCGCTGCTGCGCCGGATGCGCCTGCTGATGGCGGTCCGGATCGGCGAGAGCTGGCCGGCGCAGCTGGCGCGGCAGATCGCGACGATCGACCGGATGCTGGGGGGGCGGCTGACCGTCAACATCATCTCCAGCGACCTGCCGGGCGAGACGCTGGCCAGCGACCCGCGCTACGAACGCACGCGCGAGGCGATGCATATCCTGCGCACGCTGCTGGACGGAAAGCCGCTCGACCATGACGGCATTTTCTATCGCATGAGGGTCGATCCGCCGCGCATCACGACGGTGTCGGGCGGCTGTCCCCAATTGTACTTCGGCGGCCTGTCGGAGGCGGCGCGGGAGGCGGCGGCGGAGGGATGCGACGTCTACCTGATGTGGCCCGACACGATGGACGCGGTCCGCGCGACCATCGCGGACCTGCGCGCCCGCGCGTCGCGCCACGGCCGCACGCTGCGTTTCGGATATCGTGTCCACGTCGTCGTGCGCGAGACCGAGGCGGAGGCGCGCGCGGCGGCGGACCGGCTGCTGTCGAAACTGGACGATGCCGAGGGTGCTGCGATCCGCGCGCGGTCGCTCGACGCGCAGTCCGCGGGCGTGCGGCGGCAGGCGGAACTGCGCGAGACCGCGGGCGACGCGGGCTATGTCGAGGACAATCTGTGGACCGGGATCGGCCGCGCACGATCGGGCTGCGGCGCGGCGATCGTCGGCGATCCGGATCAGGTGCTGGCCAAGTTGCAGGCCTATCGCGCGGAGGGGATCGAGGCGTTCATCCTGTCGGGCTATCCCCACGCGGCGGAAGCCGACCTGTTCGCGCGCCACGTCCTGCCGCGGCTGGACCACGGGCCGCTGGCATGACGTCCGGGCGGGAGCGCGTGCGGGCGTGAAGACCTTGGCCGACCTCGGCAACGCCCGGCGCGGCCTGCTGTTCGCGCTGGTCATCACCGCGGGCGTCCTGAACCTGGTCGACCGGCAGATCATCGCGGTCCTGAAACCGACGATCGCGGCCGACCTGAACTGGACCGACGACGATTACGGCACGCTGGCCGCCTGGTTCCAGGCGGGTGCGGCGGCGGGATTCCTGGTCAGCGGATGGATCGCCGACAAGCTGGGCGTGAAATGGGCGAACCCGGTCGGCGTCGCGGCGTGGAGCGTCGCGGCCTTGCTGCACGGCTGGGCGATCACGATGGCGCAGTTCGTGATGGTGCGCGTCACGCTGGGCGCGACGGAGGCGATGGGGACGCCGACGGGCGCGAAGACGATCGCGGTCGTCCTGCCGCATCGCTGGCGCTCCACCGGTTTCGGGGTCAGCAACGCGGCCAGCAGCCTGGGCGCGATCCTCGCCCCGCTGGCGATTCCCGCGGCGGCGCTGGCCTTCGGCTGGCGCGGCACCTTCGTCGCGGCGGGGGTCGTGGGGCTGGGCTGGGCGCTCGTCTGGCTGCTGGCGACGCGCGGGCTGTCGTTCGGCGCGCCGCGCGACGCGCAGGCGCGGGGCATGGCGCGGGCGGCGGGCGATCGCGCCGATTACGGCCCGATCCTGAAGGACCGCCGTACCTGGGCGGTGGCGGTGGCGAAGGTGCTGTCCGACGCGACCTGGTGGCTGCTGTTGTTCTGGCTCCCCGATTTCTTCCATCGCCAGTTCGGCCTGACCGGTGTCGCGCTGGGCGTACCGCTGGCGATCGCCTACGGCGGGGCGGCGGCGGGGTCGCTGCTGGGCGGGGGCGTGTCGACGCGTCTGCTGGCGCTGGGCTGGTCGGTGGATGCGACGCGCAAGACGGTGATGCTGGCCGCCGCGCTGTGCGTGGTCCCGATCCCGGTCGCGCTGCTGGCGAGGGACTATACGCTGGCGGTGGGCTTGATGGCGCTGGCGCTGGCGGGGCACCAGGCGTTCTCGACCAACCTGTTCGCGCTGATCGCGGACGTGGTGCCGCAGGAGAAGGTGGGGCGCGTCACCGCGTTCGGATCGTTCAGCGGCAATGTCGGCGGGATCGTCATCGCGAAGGTCGCGGGCCTGCTGCTGACCGCGGGGCTGGGCTATCTGCCGCTGCTGCTGTTCGCCAGCGTCGCCTACCTGGCCGCGCTGGGCTGGATCCAGCTGCTGCTGCCGCGGCTCGACCGGCTGGTGCAAACCTGAGGTTGATCGACGTACCGTACGTTCTTTATTTCCGACCGGCGCAGTAGGATATAGCCCGGCGGACGTTCGAAGAGGGGACCGACATGACCGATTACCGCCGCCTTGCCGCGTTGCTGGCCAGCACCGCCGCGTTCGCCGCATCGCCCGCCGGGGCGCAGCAGGTCCCTCCCGCGGCGGAGCCCGCCGGCGAAACGCCCGCGGACGGCGGCGACATCACCGTCACGGCGCGCTTCCGCGACGAGACGTTGCAGGACGTGCCGATCGCGATCACCGCGGTGACCGGCGAATCGCTGGCGGAGCGGCAGCTGAACAACCTGGAGACGATCAGCGCCTCGATCCCCAGCGTCGGGTTCCGCAGCGGGGCGTCGAACAAGGACCGCACCGTCTTCATCCGCGGCATCGGCACGATCACGACCTCGCCGGGCGTCGAGCCCTCGGTGTCGACCGTGCTCGACGGCGTGGTGCTGACCCGTCCCGGCCAGTCGACGCTGGACCTGGGGGAGGTGGAGCGGATCGAGGTGCTGCGCGGGCCGCAGGGGACGCTGTTCGGAAAGAACGCGTCGGCGGGCGTCGTCAACATCGTCACCCGCGATCCCGGCGACGAACCGCGCGCGTTCGGCGAGGCCGGGGCGACGACCGACGAGGAATACAGGCTGAAGGCGGGCGTGTCGGGCGCGATCGTGCCGGGGAAGCTGACCGCGCTGATCGGGGGCCTCTACAGCGATTTCGACGGCAACGTGCGTAATGTCGTGACGGGCAACGACGTCAACGCCTCGCGCCGCTACGGCGCGCGTGGCAAGCTGGTCTTCACCCCGACCGACACGCTGAAATTCACCGCGATCGGCGACTATCTCAACACGCGCGAGACGGTGACGGGCAGCGTCTTCCAGTCGGTGTCGCGCACCGCCTACCCCACCAACGCGGTCAGCACCTCCGCCCCGCTCGCCGCGACGCTGGCGGCGCAGGGGATCGTGGCGTCGCCGACGAACCGGGCGGTCGCGACGAACATCGACACGAACGTGCGCGACGAGAATTACGGCGCCTCGCTCACCGGCGTACTGACGCTGGGCGACTATAACGTCACCTCGATCACCGCCTATCGCGAATGGAAGAACCGGCAGCAGCAGGATTACGACGGCACCGCGGTGCTGACGACCGACTTTCCGCAGGGGCTGGACGCGGGCACGGTCGACAGCAGCCAGTTCTCGCAGGAATTGCGCCTCACCTCGCCGACCGGCGGGCTGATCGATTATGTCGTGGGCGCCTATTACCTGCATGCGACGACCGACGAACGCTACAGCCGCGTCCTATCGACGCTGGCGGCCGGGGTGACGACGACGACCACCGGCGTCGCGAACTACGGCATCGCCAACGACAATTACGCCCTGTTCGGCGAAGCGAACGTGAATTTCACCGACCGCCTTCGCGCCATCGCGGGCTATCGCTCGACCTGGGACGAACTGTCCTATTCGCACGTGCGCACGTCCAGCAACGATCCCGCGAACAGCGGCGCGGCGGCACTCGATCGTCCCGGCATCCGCGCGTTCCACGACACCGCCGGCGACACGTCGCGCCGCGGCGACAGCTATCGGCTCGGCCTCCAGCTCGACCTGGGCGACCATGCGCAGACGTATTTCACCTATTCGCGCGGCTACAAGGGCCCGGCGTACAACGTCTATTTCAACATGCGTTCGCTGAACGCCACGACGCCGCTGGACGAGGTGCCGCTGAGCCCGGAAACGTCGAAGTCGTTCGAGGGCGGCGTGAAGGGCAGCACCGCGGACCGCTCGTTCCGCTACAATCTCGCGGTCTTCACCACCACGTTCGACGGATACCAGGCGAACTTCAACGACACCGTCGGCGGTGCGCTGGTCACGCGGCTCATCAACGCCGGGTCGGTGCGTTCGCGCGGGGTGGAGGCGGACGTGACGCTGCGTCCCGCGACGGGCTTCACCGTCGACATCTCCGCCGCCTACACCGACGCCACCGTCCGCCGGTTCAACTGCCCGGTCGGTGCGCCCACCAGCTGCAACATCGACGGCCGGCCCTTGCCCTATGCGCCCAAGGTCCGCTTGTTCGGCAACGGCGCCTATCGCTTCGCGCTCGGCGACACCCTATCCGCGGAGGTGCAGAGCGACCTGACGTTCAGCAGCGAGGTGCAATACAATCTGGGCCAGACGCCCAGCACGATCCAGCCCGCCTTCGCGATCTGGAACGCCAGCGTCGCGTTGCTGCGCCCCGCGGACGGGTGGCAATTGCGCGCCTATGTGAAGAATATCGCCGACACCTCCTACGCCAGCTTCCTGACGAACGGGACCTTCGCGGGCACCGTCCGCTTCGTGCCGCGCGACGACCGCCGCTACGGCGGCCTGCTGCTGCGAAAGGATTTCTAAAGTGACCGGCCCGATCGATCGCCGCGGCGTCCTGCTGGCGGGCAGCGGCGGGGCGTTCGGTCTGTACACGATGGCCGCGGGTGACGCGCGGGCGGCGCCGCGCCCGCTGCGGCTGAAGCGGCTGCCGCGGGTGAAGCCGAAGAACATCCTATTCGTCCTGACCGACGACCATCGCTACGACGCGATGGGTTTCATGAAGGCGCAGTCGTTCGGCGAGACGCCGACGCTGGACCGGCTGGCGCGCGAGGGCGCACACTTCCGCAACGCGTTCGTCACGACCGCGCTCTGCTCGCCCAGCCGCGCGTCGATCCTGACCGGGCTGTACGCGCATCAGCACAAGGTGGTGGACAACAACCACCCGATCCCCCCGGGCCTCGTCTTCTACCCGCAATATCTCCAGGCCGCGGGCTACGACACCGCCTTCATCGGCAAGTGGCACATGGGCGACGCGGGCGACGGGCCGCAACCCGGCTTCGACCATTGGGTCAGTTTCAAGGGGCAGGGGACGTACCTCCCCTCCGCCGACGGGCTGAACGTCGACGGGCGGAAGGTGCCGCAGAAGGGCTATATCACCGACGAACTGACCGATTACGCGCTCGACTGGATCGGGAAGCGGGACGCGGGCAGGCCGTGGATGCTGCACCTGGCGCACAAGGCGGTGCATTCCGAATTCATCCCCGCACCCCGCCACGCGGGCCGATATGCGAAGGAGACGTTCCGCTATCCCGCCGGCATGAAGCGCGGCGTGCCGGGACGACCGATGTGGGTGGAGAACCAGCGCAACAGCTGGCACGGCGTCGACTATGCCTATCACGGCACGCTCGACATCGCCGATTACTACAAGCGCTACATGGAAACGCTGCTCGCGGTCGACGAGGGGCTGGCGCGGATCATGAACCTGCTGGCACAGCGTGGCGAGCTGGACGACACGCTGATCGTGTACATGGGCGACAACGGCTTCATGTTCGGCGAGCACGGCCTGATCGACAAGCGCACCGCGTACGAGGAATCGATGCGCGTCCCGATGCTGATGCGGTGCCCGTCGCTGTTCCCCGCGGGGAGCCGGGTGGAGCAGGTGGTCGCCAATATCGACATCGCGCCGACGATGCTGGCCGCCGCCGGCCTTGCCGCGCCGTCGGGCATGGCGGGCGCGAACATGCTGCCGCTGGCCACGGGGAAGGACCATCCCTGGCGCCGCGAACTGCTGTACGAATATTATTGGGAGCGCAATTTCCCGCAGACGCCGACGGTCCACGCGCTGCGCGAGGAGCGCTACAAATACATGCACTTCCACGGTATCTGGGACATCGACGAATTGTACGACATCGCCGCGGACCCGCGCGAGAGCGACAATCTGCTCGGCCGTCCGGGGCACGAGGAGCTGGCCGCGCGGATGAGCGCGAAGCTGTTCCGCCTGCTGGAGGAAAGCGACGGGATGCAGATCCCGCTCAGCGCCGATGCGGGCCAGCGCAACGACCTGCGCGATCCCGACCGGTCGCCGCAGGCGCCGTTCTCCCCCACGTTCCTGCGCCCTCCGCAGCCGTAGACGCCATAGTCTGGCGATGCCGTCCGGCCGGGCGGGTGCGTTAACCTTTTGTGACATCCGCGCAACGTTCGCGGGTCAAACGCGGCGCGACGCTTCTCATCGGCTTGCGGGCGCCGGGATGTTCGATCAGCATAATCCCATAAACACGGTGCATGGCGCCGAAGGGGAACACATCATGCGCGTATCGATGACGAGCGCGGGCGCCATCGCGCTCGCGATGGTAATGGCGCCGTCGCTCGCGGCCGCGCAGGCCGCGCCGGAGCAGACACCGGCGGAGGTCGCGGCCGAAACCGGTACCGATATCGTCATCACCGGATCGCGCATCCGTCGCGATCCGCTCGACAATCCGTCGCCGGTCGTGACGGTGGACGAGGCGGCGATCGCGAAGACGGGCCTGTCGTCGATCGCGGACGTGTTGCAGCGTATCCCCGCATCGTCGGGCGGCCTGAACACGAAGTTCAACAATTCCGGCAACCTGGGCAATCCGCCGGACGGCGGCGGCGTCGGGGCGGGATCGGCCGCGATCGACCTGCGGTACCTGGGGGCGAAGCGGACGCTCGTGCTGGTCGACGGCCTGCGCTACGTGAACGGCGCCAGCGCCAGCGGGATTCCGGGCACGGTTGACCTCAATTCCATCCCCGACGTGATGATCCAGCGCGTCGAGGTGCTGCAATCCGCGGCATCCGCGCTGTACGGTTCCGACGCGATCGGCGGCGTGGTGAACATCATCACGCGGTCGGGCCAGAACGGTTTCCGCGCGTCGGCGCAATACGGTCAGTATCTGAAGGAAGACGACGGCGCGACGCAGAACTACCAGCTCAGCTGGGGCGGCGGCAGCGACCGGGTCCACCTCGATCTCGGCGGCTATTACACGAAGCAGGATCCCGTCCGCGCCGCGGATCGCGACATTTCGCAATTCCCCAATCCGGGGCAGACCAGCTGCACCGACGCGATCGGTGGCTGCTCCAGCTTCACGGCGCTGGGCCGCTTCCTGGTGAACGGACAGAACATCACCTTGCGCGCGCCGGTCATCGGCCGTCGCGCGGTGTATAATCCGACGCTGGCGACCGGCGATTTCAAGACGTTCACCGCGGCCGACCGCTTCAACTTCGCGCCGTTCAACTATTTCCTGACGCCGAACGAGCGGTACGGCGGCTTCGTCAATGCGCGCGCCGAATTCTCCGACCTCCTGAACGTGCGCGTCAAGGCGGTGTGGAACCGGCGCCAGTCGCAGAACCAGGCCGCCTTCCTGCCGCTCGGCATCGGTCCCGACGTCGGGAACGGCAATCTGCTCGACACCATCTCGGTCGACGCGACCAATCCGTTCAACCCCTTCGGCGTCACGCTGGTACCGGGCCAGAACTACACCGCCATCTTCCGCCGCCTGATCGAGAACGGGCAGCGTACGTACAGCCAGACGGTGGACACGATGTCGGTCACCGGCACGCTGGACGGCAAGTTCGAGGTGTTCGGCAGGAACTGGTATTACGACGCCAACGCCGTGCTCGCGACCAATGACGCGAAGCAGCTGTTCACCGGCAACGTGAACGCGGCGCGGCTGCAACAGGCGCTGGGCCCGGTTAGCCAGTGCACCGGCTCCTGCGTGCCGTTCAACTTCTTCGGCGGCGTCGGCTCCATCACGCCCGAGATGCTCGGCTTCGTCGCGTTCGACGAACGCTCGCGCAGCCAGCAGCGGTTGAACGACTTCACGTTCAACCTGTCGGGCGAGTTGTTCGACCTGCCGGGCGGTGCGGTCGGTGTCGCGCTCGGTTACGAACATCGCGATCAGCAGGGCAGCTTCACGCCCGATCCGATCATCCAGGCGGGGCTGGGCGCGGACATTCCGGCGCAGGCGGCGCGCGGGCGCTTCAACGTCGACGAATTTTACGGCGAGCTGCGCCTGCCGCTCATCCGCGACGTGCCCTTCCTGCAACTGGTCGAACTGAACGGGGCGATCCGCCATTCCGACTTCTCCACCTTCGGCGGCAATACCACGCTGACCGGCGGGGCATTGTGGAAGCCGGTCACCGACCTGCTGCTGCGCGGGCAATATGCCGAAAGCTATCGCGCCGCGTCGATCGGCGAATTGTTCGGCGCGCAATCGCGCTTCGACCAGCCGCTGGCCGATCCGTGCAGCAATATCGCCGGTTCGCCGTATCGGGCATCGGCGACGGTACGCGCGAACTGCACCGCCAACGGCGTCCCCGCGAACGGCAGCTATGCCGAACCGACCGGCCAGCTGCCCGTGCTGACCGGCGGCAATGCGGGGCTACAGCCCGAAACCGCGAAGACGTGGCTGTTCGGCGGCGTCTACAGCCCCGCCTGGGCGCGACAGGGCTTCGCCAGCGCGCTCAGCCTGGAGGTGAATTATTACAACATCGAGGTCGACGGCGCGATCGCCTCGATCCCGGCCGACGTGCTGCTCAACCGCTGCGCCCAGACCGGGGACGCGCTGTCCTGCGCGTCGGTGGTGCGCACCAACAGCGGGTTCATCTCCTCGATCAACGGCGTGCTGCTCAACACCAACGGGATCACCACCCGCGGTATCGACGTGACGTTCAACCTGCGCTCGCGCGAGACCGGGGCGGGGACGTTCGGCCTTTCGGTCAGCGGCAACTACCTCTTGAAGTACCAGGAGGAGGTGCCCGCCACCACCGGGACGACCGCCACCAACTACACCGGCACCGAACGCGGCAGCCCGGACCAGGCCTATCCGCACTTCAAGGGACAGGCGACGCTGGACTGGGATATCGGCGCGGTCGCGGCGGCGTTCACCGGGCGCTACATCGACGACGTGGTCGAGATCCAGGGCGCGAACAGGCTGAAGAGCCGTTTCTACGGCGACGTGCAATTCACCTTCCGCCCGACGTGGATCGGCGAGCGCGTCGGCCTGACGCTGGGCGTGAACAACGTGTTCGACGCCGATCCGCCGGCGTGCTTCTCGTGCAGCCTGAACAATTACGATCCGACGACGTACGACGTGCCCGGCCGCTTCGGCTACGCCCGGCTCAGCTACGGCTTCTGACGACGCGTGCGGCCCCCGTTCCGGTGAACGGGGGCCCGCGACAGGACGCGCCGTCGAGCGTATCGTCCGTCCTTCATCGACAGCGCTAACGGTCGTTCCTCCGATGTCATCGGACGGGGCACGACCGGCGATGGAATCGCCGCGTCGAACTTTTCTTGCGGATAGAAAATACAGGTTCATCCGTGAAGTCCGGACCAGGCAAAGCGGAAGAATCGTCGGTCAAGTTTTTGTCGGGCCGGATCGGAATGATTGTCGTGATGGCTAGATAGTCGATATCTGGAAATAGCCGCGACGGCACCGGTCCGATAAAGCTGCGGCTGGACTCACGCTATCCGCATCCGCGACGACCGTTATATCGCGACTTTTTGCGTAAATTCTTACAATATCGTGCCAAAATCGGCCCAAATCCATAAATTAAGTATTCCCTAGCATCGCTTGAGTCATACCATGCCGACGTGGGCGGGGGGATATTATGGCAGACGGTGCTTCATCCGTATTGGTCGCGGGGGGCTGTGGCTTTCTCGGCTCGCATCTGATCGATCGACTGCTCCTGCGACAGGGGGTCGACCGCATCGTGGTGGTCGACAACCTGTGGACCGGGTTGCGATCCAACCTGGCACATATCACCGATCCACGCGTCCACCTCGTCGTGGCCGACGTGGAGACGTTCTCGACCGCGGAACGGTTCGACGAGATCATCCACTTCGCCTCCCCGGCATCGCCGCCGTGGTACATGCGCGAGCCGGTGCGGACGATCACCGCGAACGTGCAGGGCGGGATCAACCTGCTCGGCAAGCTGAAGCCGGGCGGCCGCTTCTCCTTCGCGTCCACGTCGGAGGTTTACGGCGACCCGCTGATTTCGCCGCAGCCGGAAAGCTATCGCGGATCGGTCGACTGCACCGGCCCGCGTTCCAGCTACGACGAGAGCAAGCGCTGCACCGAAAGCCTGCTGTTCGAGACGCGGCGCATCCACGGGATCGATACGCGGATCATCCGCCTGTTCAACGTCTACGGCCCGCGCACCCGCATCGACGACGGGCGCGCGGTGTCGAACTTCATCGGGCAGGCGCTGGGGGACGGCGTGCTGACGGTCTACGGCGACGGGATGCAGTCGCGCAGCTTCGGTTTCGTCGACGACATCGTCGAGGCGCTGAGCCGGTATTTCTGGCGTGACGAGATCGCCTATCCCGGCCCGCTGAACATCGGGAACGACCGCGAGGTACCGGTGCTGGACATCGCGCGCTTCATCGCCGGGCTGGTGCCGGGCAGCACGATCCGTTTCATGCCGCCGGTACCGCAGGACCCGACCAACCGGCGGCCCGATCTGACCCTGTGCAACGCCGTCCTTCCCGGGTGGCGGGCGGACACACCGTACGAGGAGGGCATCCGCCGCACGATGGACTGGTTCCGCGGCCAACTGGCGATGGTGGACGAAGCGCCGCGCCCGCCGGAGCCGGTGTTCGTGGACGACGACGACGATGCCGCCGGCCAGGCGATCGCCGCCCGCGCATGAGGGTCGCCGTCGTTTCGCAAGGCAGCCCGTACCGGCGCTCGTCCTGGAGCGGGATCCCCTATTACGCGCTGCGCGAGATCATGCGCCGGTTCGACGACGTCCACGTCGTCGACACGCCGCGCGTCGACGAATTCCTGCGCCGGTCGACCGTGGTGACGCAGCGCCGCTGGAACCTGACGCGCGAGCCTGCGGTCCTGCGCGTGCTCGCCGCCGGGCTGGCGCCGATGGTCGACCGCATCCGCCCCGACGTGGTCGTGTCGATCGGCGCCCCGCACAAGGTCGTGCCGCTGCTGGGTCGCTATCCGGTCGTCCATGTCACGGATGCGATGTTCGATACCATCGTGCGCTATTATCCCAGCCACCACAGGATCCGTCCCCGCACGCTGCGGCTGGGCGGCGCGATCCAGCAGCGGCTGGTGAACGAAAGCCACGGCCTGCTCGTGGCGTCGCGCTGGGCCGCCGAATCGGCCGCCTCCTTCTACGGCCACGACGTGACGCGGTTCACGATCGCGCCGCTCGGCGCGAATTTCGACCTCGCGCCCCCGGCACGCGCACCGCGCACGACCGATGGTCCCCTGCGGTTCCTGTTCGCCGGGTTCGACTGGGTCCGCAAGGGCGGGCCGCTGGCGCTGGCGACGTTCGCGCGCGTCCGCGCCGCGGTCCCCGACGCGCAATTCCACATCGTCGGCTGCACGCCGGACGAGGCGCGCGGGATGCCCGGCGTGACCGTCCACGGCATCCTGAGCAAGTCCGAACCCGCGCAGGCGCAGGCGTTCGAACGGCTGTTCGACGACAGCCACTTCTTCCTGATGCCCAGCCGGCAGGAGGCGTTCGGCCTGGTCTATTGCGAGGCGTGCGCCTTCTCCCTGCCGTCGGTCGCCGCCGATACCGGCGGGGTGGGGGAGATCGTCCGCGACGGCGTCAACGGCCTGCTCCTGCCCCCGGACGGCGGGGCGGCGGACTATGCGGCGGCGATCCTGTCGGTGTGGCGGGACCCGGCGCGCTATCGCGACATGCAGGCGGCGGCGCGCACCGCGTTCGAGCAGCGGCTGAACTGGGAAGCGTGGGGCGCGCAGCTGGAAGGCGCGATGGCGACGATCCGTCCCGACACCGCGCGGCGATGCTAGTCAGCGTCGTCGTCCCGATGTTCGAGGCGGCGGGCACGATCGCGCGCACGCTTCGATCGGCGCAGGCGCAGACACATGCCGAACTCGAGATCATCGTCGTCGACGACGGTTCGACCGACGACGGCACCGCGATCGTGGCGGCGGCGGCGGCACGCGACCCGCGCATCGCGCTGATCCGCGGTGCCAACGGCGGCGTCGCCGCGGCCCGCAACCGCGCCATCGCGATGGCCAGGGGCGCGTTCATCGCGCCGCTCGACGCCGACGACCTGTGGGACCCGCGCAAGATCGAACTGCAACTCGCCCGCTTCGCCGCGACGGGCGACGACACGGTGCTCGTGTACAATTGGTTCGTTCCGATCGACGGCGCGGATCGCGTGTCGGGCGCGGCCGCGATGCCGGTGGTGGAGGGCACCGCGTTCCATCGCCACCTGGACTGGAACTTCATCTCGAACGGCAGCACGCCGCTGGTCCGCGCCGATGCGTTGCGCGCGTTCGGCTACGATCCGGCGCTGCGCGCGGCGGATGCGCAGGGCTGCGAGGATTACCTGATGCAACTCCTGCTGGCGCGGCGCGGGTCGTTCGCGTGCGTGCCCGCCTTCCTGACCGGGTATCGGAAGGTGGCGGGGTCGATGGCGGGCAATGTCGCGCGGATGATCCGGTCGCACATGCTGGTGCTCGATCGCGTGACCGCGGGCGAGGGGGTGGCGGTGCGCCGGATCGCGGCGACGCGGCTGGCGGAATTCGGCGTCGAGCTGGCGCGCCACCACGTCCGGCGCGGGCGCGTCGTGCCCGCCGCGCGCGCGCTGGCGGTGGCGTTCGCGCGCGACCCGCGCGCGGCGGCGGCGCATGTGCGGCGACAATGGACATTGATGCGCGCGCGCGGGGCGACCGCCGCCGCGCCGCCCGGCGCCGCCTTCCCGCTCGCCGATCCCTTCGCGCCGATCGGCTTTCCCCTGCCGCCCGCGCGGCTGCGCCGGCTGCGCCCGCTGGAAGTGCTGGACGCTCAGTCCTCCGCATCCAGCCGCGCCAGCGCCGCCAGCGTCGCGGACGGGGTCCAGGTCGAGGGCGGATCGCCCGCCTGAAGGTCGTCGAAGCGGGCGCCGGGCGTGGCCGCGGCCGCACCGCGCGACGCACGGGCGCGGCGGATGGTGGCGACCTGCTCCGTCAGCGCCGCTCCGGTCGCCGCGACGTCGTGCCGCAGTGCCTGCGCCAGCGCCGCGGCGGCGGGCGCGACCTGCCGCCTGCCCAGCGCGGCGCTGGCGGACAGCAGGGCGAACCGCGCGATCCCGGCGTCGCACACGCGGCGCGCGGACGGTGGCAACGACGGACGGATCGTCCGCAACGCCGCGACATGCGACCGCATCATCGTGCCCCGGTCCCCCGACATCGCGCCCGCGCGCTGCCGGTATCCGGTCAGATAAGCGGGCACGCAGCCGAACCGCCATCGCCGCGCGACCTGCAATTGCAGCAGATAGTCCTCGCACCCGCCCGCGCGCGCCGCGCGGAGCGCGGGGTCGTAGGCGATGCCGTCGAGCGCGGCGCGGCGGATCAGCGGCGTCGACCCGTTGCCGACGAAGTTCCAGTGCAGATGCCGGTGCAGCACCCGCCCCTCGATCGCGGGCGTCGCCGCGGTCGCGCACACGCGCGCCTGCTCGTCGATCGGGCGATACCAGCCGTAGACGAGCCCGACGCCGGGATCCCCGAACCGTTCCAGCTGCCATTCCAGCTTGCGCGGATGCCACAGGTCGTCGGCGTCGAGCGGGGCGACGAACGCGCCGGTCGCGGCGGCGATGCCCGTGTTGCGCGCCACCGCGACCCCGGCATTGGCCTGTTCGATCAAGCGCACGCGCGGATCGGTCCGGGTCCATCGCTCGACCCGCGCCACCGTCGCGTCGGTGCAGCCGTCGGCCACCACCACGATCTCGATATCGCGCACGCTCTGCGCCGTCGCGGACGCGAGCGTCGCGTCGATCGTCGCTTCCGCATCGAAGGCGGGGATGATGACGGACACCTGCGGCACGTCAGCGCCGTCCGCGATCGTGCACGCGCATCGCATGCAGCCGGGCGTCGCGATGCGCGCTCCATGGATCGGGCGCGAAGAAGAACGTGGGATCGGGCGCCAGGTCGCCGAACGACAACGCCGCAGGCGCATCGACCGCCGTCGCCGGTGCCAGCCGGCGCCGCAGCCGTCGGCGGGCGGTGCGGCTGGCCAGCCATGCCGGGTCGCGCGCGATCGCACCCGCGCGCGCCGTCGCAGCGCGAACGGGGCGGCCGTCCGCCGCCAGCATGTCGGCGACGTAATGGCCGAACGCCGCCCGCGCCCAGCGAAAGAGGCGATCGGGCAGGGCGGGATGGCGGCACCGTCCTTCCGCCAGCACGACCTCGCTCGACCGCCGCATCGCCGCGACGTTGCGCGACATCGCGGCGGGCGACTGGCGATACCCGACCAGAAACGCGGGTTCGAGCGCAAACGCGCCCCGCGCCGCGATCCGGAGGTACAGCAGCCAGTCCTCGCACCCCTGTGCGCCGCGGTCGCGCAGCGTCGGGTCCCACCCGCCCGCGCGATGAAGCGCGTCGCGACGGATCAACGGCGTGCTGGAATTGTCGATGAAATTGGCGCGGATCAGCGGCGCGATCACGTCGCCTTCGTATCGCGGCACGTCCAGCCGCCGTTCCACCACCATTCCCGCCGCATCGATATCGACCGACCAGCAATATACCAGGTCCGCCGCGGGCGTCGCGTCGAGGCGCGCCAGCTGCCGTGCGATCTTCGTCGGGTGCCACAGGTCGTCGGCGTCGAGCGGCGCGACGAAATCGCCCGTCGCCAGTGCCAGCGCCGCATTGCGCGCCCGCGCGACGCCGCCGTTCGGCCGCCGCAGTACTGTCACGCGCGGATCCCGCGCCGCGACGGCGCGTGCGATCGCGGCGGTATCGTCGCGCGATCCGTCGTCCACGACCAGCACCTGAAGCGCCGCATGGGTCTGCGCGCAGACCGACGCCAGCGTCTCCCCGATCGTGGCGGCGGCGTCGAAGGCCGGGACGATCACCGTCACCGGCGCCATCACCGCCCCTGCATCACGCGGCGCGCCCGGCCCCGCAGGCGGCCGAGCAGCCGCGCGGTCCCGGGAAGCGCCGCGCCGAACCGCGCCTTCGCCACCGCGCGCCACAGCGCGGGCGACCACAGCCGCCGCCGGCGCAGATAGCCGGTGAGCCAGACGAGATAATAGCGCCGGACGGGCAGGTATTTCCCGTCCCCTACCGTCTGCGCCACGCACGACGCGTCGTGCTGGCGATAGTTCAGCTGGCACCGGCTGTCGAAATACACCGGATAGTCGAGGTACAATTTGGTCAGGAACGCCTGATCCTCGTACAATTGCAGCGGCCCCGTGAACGCGGCCTCGAACCCTCCCGTCGCCGCCAGCGCCTCGCGGCGGACCATCACCGCGGACGGGCACGGCGCCTGCGCGCGCCCCAGCGGATAGGTGGATAGCATCGCCTCGCCCGGCGGGATCACCACGTCCCGGCGATGCCCGGCGCGTACCAGCCGGTCGTCGCCCCCCTCCCACGAGCTCCAGTACAGCGCCGCGCCCGCGACCATGCCCAGCGCGGGATGGACATCGAACAACGCGACCTGCTGCGCCAGCTTCTCGCGCGGCCAGGTGTCGTCGGCGTCGATGAACGCGATCAGGGCGCCGCGCGCCGCCGCGATCCCGACGTTGCGCGACGCCGCGGCGCCGCGATTGGCGCGCCCGGGATGCGCGATGACGCGCACGGTGTCGGGATGCGCCCGCGCCCATGTCCGCGCGATGTCGTCGCCGCCGTCGCCGGACCCGTCGTCGACGATCACCAGTTCCAGATCGTCGAACGTCTGCGCCAGGACGCTCTCGATCGTCTCCGCGATGAAGCGCGCGCCGTTGTAGAGCGGCACGACCACCGACACGCGCGGCGCCGCGGTCATGCGGCGCGCAATCGGGCGAGCAGCGCCGCGCCGTCCTCGTCCACCGCCATGACGCGCGGCAGGTCGAACAGGTCGTAGCCGGTCCGCGGCACCGTCGCGCTGTGCGTCGAACAGGCCCAGCGATAGCCCGCCGCGCGCACGGCCGCGCGCGTGTCGTCGTCGGCGTCGCCATGGGGGTAGGCGAAGCCGTCGATGTCGCGCCCCGTCGCCTCGGCGCAGACGCGGCGGCTGTCGTCGATCTCCGCGCGCTGGCAGGCGATCGACATGCTGGTCAGCGGCTGGTGAGTCCGCGCGTGGCCGCCGACCGCGATCGACGCGGACGGCAGCGTCGACAGCTGCGCCCTCGTCATCGGCAGGTCGCCCGCCGCCGCGGGCGCGCCGCCCAGCCGGTCGCGCAGCGATGCGATCGCGGCGTCGCGGTCGGCGGCGTCCAGCCGGTGCAGCCGGTGCCACAGGTCGTGGTACAATCGCTCGCGGTCGGTGCCCGGCGGCGCCCACGCGCGCCAGCCGCGGCGTGGCTCGTCCGGTCCCCGTGCGGGGGCGGACAGGGCGATCCGCTCGTCCCCGATGGGAAGGTCGGTGTCGATCGGCGCCGCGGACAGCAGGATCAGCCGCGCCAGTTCGTCCCACCAGAACAGGCGGCGCGCGCCGATCCACCCGCTCGTGACGAACACCGTGGCGGGCACGCCCGCCGCCTCCAGCACCGGCTTGGCCACGTGCAGATTGTCGACATAGCCGTCGTCGAACGTGATCCCCACCGCATCACCCGGCAGGCGCCCGGCGATCAGCAGCGCGACGAACTCGTCCATCGCCATGGGCCGCCGTCGCCGCCGCAACGCGTCGATCTGCGACCCGAAATTGGCCGCGGACACCGACAGTCCCCAGGGGTCGACCGGCGGCTCCGCGATGCGATGGTACATCAGGATCGCGGGTCCGCCGCGCCGGAAACGCCCCGCCCACCGGTCCAGCCGGCGTGACAGGCGGCGGGACAGCCGGGACGGCATCAGGGCCGGGCGCGTCGCGCGCGGACCGTCACGACGACCGGATAGGACGCATCGCGATGCTCCAGCTTCGCGCGATCCACCTCCTCCAGCGCCATGCCCTGGATGAAGCAGGTGGCGGCGTAGACGTTGCCGTGCGCCGCGATCTCCACGTCGGCGGGGTCGAAGAATTCCGCCATCAATCGCGTGACGGACTGACGCGTCAACGACCAGAACCACGTATCCCCCCATTCGCCGCGATCGATGGAGGTGATCCCCGGCACGGTCAGCAACAGCGTCCCGCCCGGCGCGAGGGCGTCGTGCATCTGGCGCAGCGCGGCGCGCATGTCGTATATCAGGTGCAGCGTCTGCGTCACGATCATGCAGTCGAACGCGTCGCGCGGCAGGATGCCCGCCTGCGACATGTCGCCCGCGATCGTCGCACCGGGGGCGTCGATGTCGACGTGCAGGACGTCCTGCCGCGTGATGCCGCTGCCGAACCGGCGGCTGTACGCCGCGTCGCCGATCTCCAGCACGCGGCCGCGGATGTCGGCGCGGGCGCCCGCCAGGAAATGTTCGATGTAATGGCGATCGACCGGGGACCCGCGATCGAAGCCGAAATCCGGGCTGATCGGCGATGTCCGGTCCAGATCGCCCATCCGCACCCGCCCCAGCGGCGGCGACGACGGGCGGCCCGCGATCCGTTTCAACCGGTGCTTCATCTCCGGGGTCAATGCGGCGGCGATCCGCCGTCGCAGCGTCGCGCGCCATCGCCGTCCCGCCGTCCGCGGTGCCATCGCCGTCGCCGTCATGATCCCGATCCCCCTGTCGATCGCGGCCCCGTTTCCGGACCGCGCCAAAATCTCCCCGGCATAATGATCGCGCCAGATCCGTCCGCCCTCGCGCCATGCCGTGTCCCATCGCCCACGATCCGCGCCGGTGGGGCGGTATCGCCGCCTGACGCGCTCGACCCAGCGTAGCATGGCGCGGCTGTCTCCGGACATGTTCGTGCCGTGGATACGGTAATCGGCGACGATGTCGGGGTGATGCGCGATCGCATGTGTCCGGCTGAGCCGAAGGTAGACGTCGTAATCCTCGCACTTCTTCAGTGCAGGGTCGAACCCGCCCGCCGCCGCCAGCATCGCGCGATTGTACAGGACGGTGGCGTGCATGCCGATGGCATTGCCGCGCAGCAGGTCGGCATGTGGGTCCGCCCCGGTCGCGGTGAACTTCGCGGCGTCCAGCACGCCGCCCGCCGCGTCGACCCGCCGGTGCCCGCCGTAGACCAGCGCCGCGCCCGGATGCCGCGCGCGACATGCCAGCGCGGTGGATAGGGCGGCGGGCAGCAGCAGGTCGTCGGCGTCGAGGAACAGGATCGCGTCCCCCGCGGCCGCGGCCAGCGCGGTATTGCGCGCCGCGGCCAGCCCCTGATTCTCCTGCCGGATCAGGACGACGCCGGGGAAGTCCCGCACGACCGACGCCGGATCGTCGTGCGACCCGTCGTCCACGACGATGATCTCGTCCGCGGGTCGATCCTGCGCCATCGCGCTGCGCAGCGCGTCGGCCAGGAAATGCGCCTGGTCGTACGTGGCGATGGCGATGGTCACGCGCGCGACGCCGTCCCGATGCCCCCTGCCGTCGCGATCCATCCCGCCCCCCGACATCGTCGCCGATCCGTGTCGTTAAAGTAGAGATGTAAACGTGTTGTGGATATAGCCGAGGGCCGAAGGGGTATCGTTTAGTGTCGTGGCGCGATCGTCTGACCCACCTGCTGTTTCCGATCGGTTCGGGGAACGCGGCCGGGCCCCTGTTGCCGATCGCACGGCCGTTCGTCTGGACGGTGCCGATCGTGGCGGTGCTGGGCGTGATCGCCAGCCTGCTCGAAGGCGTGGGGATCGGCCTGCTCGTTCCCTTCATCTACCTGACCCTGTCCAAGACCCTTCCCGACACCGCGCCCGCGCTGGTCCGGCCGATCGTGGAGCTGGTCCGCTCGTTCGAGCCGGATCGAAGGCTGGCGTTCGTCGCCGCGGGAATCCTGCTGATGGTGTCGCTGAAGGCGGCGGTGGGGATCGCGAACGCCACGCTGGTCGCCGCGATCGAGGGGCGCGTGGGGGCGCGCATCCGGGCCGCCTTGTCGGCGCGGCTGCTGGGCGCGGGCTATCCCTTCTTCGTCGGGAACGATGCCGCGCATCTGGTCAACGTCGTCGCCACCGACGCGTGGCGCGCCAGCGACGGCGTCCGCCTGATCTTCGCGCTGGCCACGTCGGCGGCGGCGATCGTCATCTTCGGCACGTTGTTGTTCCTGATGGAATGGCGCCTGACGCTGATCGTCGCGGCGGGCGTGACGATCATCCGCGCCTGCTACGTCGCCTACGGCCGGCGGCTGCGGCGCAAGAGCGAGCGGGTGAGCACCAGCAATCGCGCGCTGGGCAAGCAGATGCTGACCATGGTCACCGCCATCCGCATGATCTTCGTCTTCGCGCAGGAGAAGCGCGAGCACGAACGCTTCGTGGATGCGTCGGAGGAGGTGCGCCGCGCGATGTTCGATATCGAGCGCGCCACCCTGGTCGTCGGGCCGATCTTCGAACTGGCGCTCGCCACGCTGTTCGTCGTGGTGCTGATGGTGTCGACCCGGCTGGCGATCGACCTGCCGATCGCGGCGACGTTCCTCGTCCTGCTGTACCGGTTGCAGCCGCATCTGATGACGATCAACCAGTCGCGCATCGGGCTCGCCGCGATCCGGGGCGCGACGCGCGAGGTCGAATGGCTGCTGGCGCAGGCGGGGCCCGCCGACCGCGAGGGGGGTGGGCCCGTGCCCGACCTGCGCACCGCCGATATCGTTTTCGCCGACGTCACCTATCGCTTCCCGGGCAACGAACGCGACCATGCCGCCTTGCAGGGCGCGTCCTTCACCATCCGCGCGGGCGAGACGACCGCGCTGATCGGGCGGTCCGGCGCGGGCAAGACCACGATCGTGAACCTGCTGTGCCGCCTGCTCGATCCGACGACGGGCACGATCCGCGTCGGCGACGCCCCCCTGTCCGCGATCGACCTGGACCGGTGGCGCCGCGGCATCGCGCTGGCGGGGCAGGACATCGACCTGATCGACGGGACGATCCGCGACAATATCGCCTACGGAACGCAAGACGCGAGCGACGACGCGGTGATGGAGGCGGCGCGGCTGGCGGACGCGGACGATTTCGTCCGCGCGCTGCCGTTCGGGCTGGACACCCATGTCGGCATGCGCGGGCTCAGCCTGTCGGGCGGGCAGCGGCAGCGCATCGGGCTGGCGCGCGCATTGCTTCGCCGCCCGACGCTGCTGATCCTGGACGAGGCGACCAATGCGGTCGACGGCCTGTCGGAGGCGACCATCATGCGGCTGCTGCGCGAACATCGCAGCTTCCACACCGCGATCGTCATCAGCCATCGACGCAGCACGCTGGCCGCGTGTCAGAGCGGCGTCGTCCTGTCCGACGGCCGCGTCGTCGAGGCGGGAAAATTGGGCGCGTTGCAGTTCGTCCGCACGATGGAGGCGGAATTCGCCGTGGAGGCGGGCGCATGAGGCCGAACCTGCGCCGCCGCGTGCGCCAGTTGCGCGACCAGGGTATCGTCGCCACCGCGCGGCGGGCCAGGGACCGGTGGGACAAGCTGGATGCGGTGCAATTCGGCCTGCGCCGCGCGATCGTGCCCCTGCTGGTTCGCCACGACAGCGGCCCGCGCACGATCGACGCGCCCGCCACGACCCCGATCGTGCTGTGCATCGTGCGCAACGGGCGCCCCTGGCTGCGGTCGTTCCTCGCACATCATCGCGGCCTGGGCTTCCGCCATTTCGTGATCCTGGACAACGGATCGACCGACGGCACGCCGGCGGCGCTGCGGCAGGAGGGCGACGTCACGCTCCTGACCTCCACCGCCCCGTATCGCGCGTACGAGAATACGTTGAAGCGCTACCTCGTCGATCGCTTCGGCAAGGACCGCTGGTGCCTGTTCGTCGACATCGACGAGCAGTTCGACTTCCCCTCGTCGCGCACGCGCGGGCTGGACGGGTTGATCGGCTATCTCGACGGCCACGGCTATACCGCCGTCGTGACGCAGATGCTCGACATGTTCGCCGACCGGCCGCTGGCCGACTGCCGCATCGACGACCTGGAATCGGTGCGCGCGATGTTCCCGCTGTGCGATTTGGCGTCGATCCGCCGGACACGCTATCCGTTCGCGGACATCGCGCCGATCGAAATGCACTGGGACGGCGTGCGCAAGCGGGTGTTCGGCAGCGACAACGGCCTGACGAAAATATCGTTCTTCCGCAACGTGTCCGGACTGAAGACCTTCGTCCAGTGGCATCACGTCGCGGGCGGCCGGATCGCGGACCTTTCCGCCGTCCTGTTTCACTATCCGTTCGTCGACACGTTCGCGGCGAAGGTGTCCGATGCGGTATCGAGCGGGCGATACGGCTATCGCACCAGCGACGAATATGCCGCCTACGGCCGCACGACCACGGCGCCCGCTTTCCGTATCACCTCGCCCGCCGCGATCCGGCTGGGCGACGTGGAGGAGCTGGTCGCGCACCGTTTCCTGATCGCGTCGCCCGCCTTCGACCGCTTCGGGCAGGATCGCGACTGACGCAGGACCGCGACGGGCAGAACGGCGGCGCAGGCCGTCCCCCCCCCC
>NZ_LMQP01000001.1:901084-946067 GCF_001425405.1 Sphingomonas sp. Leaf412
CCATGCGTTGGTCGACGGAAGGGTTTTCGATGCAGCCGATCGCGTTACCCGTCACCATCCTGTGCCTGATCGCCGTCCTCGGGATCGTCGTCCGGCTGCTCTTGCGGCGCGGCTGATCGTTCCGCCGCGGTCGTTCCCGCGTGGCGGAATCACTCCGACGGCCGCAAACCTGTTATCGTCACGACTTGAATGGGAGGATCGACCGTTGTTCCGTCACCGACAAGGGCACGCGGGGGACGCGACGGCGGTCGGGGCGTGCGGCGATGACGCGCGCCCGAGGCGCGGGGCGGGAGGGTGACGCGTCCCGCCCGCCGGGTACCCGGTACGCCGCGGACCTTCGCGGGCCAGCTTGCCCGCCATCAGGGCGTCGGGCCGGGGTTCGATGCCCTGCGCGTGGCGCTGGCGCTGTCGATCCTGACCTATCACAGCTTCGACGTGGTGCGCGGGCCGGAAGCCGCCACCGGGGCGGCGTGGCTGCTGATCGAATCGCTGCTGCCGATGTTCTTCGCGCTCAGCGGCTTCCTCATCACCGGCAGCGGGCAGCGGCTGTCGCTCGGCAGCTTCCTGCTCCACCGCGGGCTCCGCATCTTTCCCGCCCTGTTCGTGGAGGTCCTGTTCTCCGCGCTCATCCTGGGCGCCTTGGTGACCAGCCTGACGCCGTCGCAATATCTCGCCTCGCCCGGGACGTGGCGCTACCTCCTGAACATCACGGGGAACATCCAGTACGTCCTGCCGGGGGTGTTCGTCGGGCACCCGCATTCCGGGATGGTCAACGCTTCCCTGTGGACGATCCCGTGGGAACTCGCCTGCTACGCGTTCATTTCCGTCGCGATCGTCACCGCCGTCATCCGTCGCCCCGCCGCGATGGTGATCGTGTCCCTCGGCGCCGTCCTGTTGCCGCTGATCGTCTATCTCGCGCTCCCGTATATTCCGGGCGGTTCGGCGATGGCGGGATCGGGCGGCTACGGCCGGGCATCGGGGCTGGTCGGGGGGGTCGTCGCCCGGATGACCCGGGTGCTGCTGAGCTGGGAATTCCGCGTCGTTCCGTTCTTCATGGCCGGGTGCGTCTGCTACATCCTGCGCGAGGCGATCCCCTATTCGGCCCGGCTGGCCGCGCTGATCGCGATCGCGCTGGTGGCCGCTTGCCTGTTCCTCCCGGCGCGGTGGGATACGCCGATCCTGAACGCGGTCCTTTGTCCCGCGCTCGTGTACCTGACCGTCTTCATCGGGCTGACGCCCTTGCCGCGATTGCCCGTTTTCGATCGCGGCGATTATTCGTACGGGATCTACCTGTACGGCTATCCGATCCAGCAGACCCTGTACGCCGTCGGGATCGCACGGGAAGGCTGGCTCTGGCACGCAATGGTCGGCGCCGTCCTGGCGTGCGCGTTCGCGGCCTTCTCCTGGCACGTCATAGAGCGTCCGATCCTCAGCCGGCGAAAATCGATCGCGCGCCTGATCCTTTCGGACTGGCGCGACTGACCGCCCGCGCGGGTCGGGGCGCGCCGCGGCGACGGGTGGCGGCGATGTCCACCTTGCCGGTTTTTCGGAACATGATAATCCGGGAACGCACGGTATGTAACCGAACGGAGGGTGAGATGGCGTTCGATTATCGGCTGTCGGACGGGATCGGGACGATCACGTTCGACCGGCCCGCGCAGATGAACACGCTGACGCGCGCTTCCGCGGTGGCCTTGGCGAGGCTGTTCGACGAGACCGATGCGGACGATGCGGTCCGGGCGCTGATCGTCACGGGGGAGGGGCGCGCGTTCTGCGCCGGTGCCGACCTGTCGGGCGGCGGCTTCGGGACGGGGGATGACGGATCGGACCCGGCGCGCGACTGGGGCGGGATCCTGACGATGCGGATCTTCGACAGCGTGAAGCCGATCGTGGCGGCGGTGAACGGCGTCGCCGCCGGTGTCGGCGCGACGATGCAACTGCCGATGGATGTCCGCATCGCCTCGACGGATGCGCGGTTCGGCTTCGTCTTCAGCCGCCGCGGGATCGTGCCCGAATCCGCATCGTCATGGTTCCTGCCGCGCGTGGTGGGGATCAGCCGCGCGCTCGACTGGTGCTATTCCGGCCGCGTGTTCGGGGCCGACGAGGCGCTGTCGGCGGGGCTGGTACGGTCGCTGCATGCCCCCGGCGACCTGATGGAGGCCGCGCGGACGCTTGCGCGCACCTATGTGGAGGGGACCGCGCCGGTGTCCGTCGCGCTGACCCGGCGGATGATGTGGCGGATGCTGGCCGAGCCTGCTCCGATGGCCGCGCACCTGATGGAAAGCGCGATGATCCCCACGCGCGGCAGATCGGCCGACGCGCGCGAGGGCGTGGCCGCATTCATGGAAAAGCGTGCGGCGGTGTTCCCCGATACGGTGTCGGCGGGGCTGCCGGAGGTTTAGCGGCGGCCGGCATGAGCGCAGGCGTCGCCGCGACCGGCGTCGGCGGATCAGTTCACGCCCCGTTCGGAGCCCGCCCAATAGCGTTTGCGCAGCTCCGCTTTCTGTACCTTCCCCGACGCATTGTGCGGCAGGGCGGCGACGATATCGATCGACCGGGGCGCCTTGAACGCCGCGATACGCGTCCTGGCCCAGGCGATCAGGGCGGGGGCGTCGATGCTGCGGCCGGGGGCGGGAACGACCACCGCCTTCACGGCCTCGCCCCAATGCGCGTCGGGCACGCCGATCACCGCGACCTGCGCCACGTCGGGATGGTCGGCGAGCGCGTTCTCGACCTCCGCCGGATAGATGTTCTCCGCCCCGGACACGATCATGTCCTTCAGGCGATCCTTGATGAACAGATATCCGTCGGCGTCGAGGCATCCGGCGTCCCCGGTGCGATACCATCCGTCCGCGTCCAGAACCTGCGCGGTCGCGTCGGGCCTGTTCCAATAGCCGTTCATGACCGAGATGCAGCGGATCGCGATCTCGCCGTCGGTCCCGTCGGGGACCGCGACGCCGGCCGCATCGACGATCTTCAGCTCGGTTCCGGGCAGCGCGCGCCCGGCGGACCGCATCCGCGGATTGCCCGCGACGTCGTGGTCGTCGGGGGGCAGCGCGACGCAGGTTCCGCTCGTCTCGCTCATGCCGTAGCTTTGCGCGAAACGACACCCGAACACCTCGATCGCCTCGCGCAGCAGGTCGAGCGTGATCGGCGCCGCGCCGTAGATCATCGTGCGGATGCGACGATAGTCGACCTCGCGCGAGCGCGGATGGTCGATCACCATCTTCATCGCGGTGGGCACCAGCCCGACCTTGCTGATGCGGCGGTGCGCGATCGCGTCGAGGACGTCGCCCGGATCGAAGCCTTCCTGCACCACCGCCTCGCCGCCGAAGAACAGGGTGCGCGCCAGCATCCCGAACCCGCCGATATGCGCCAGCGGCACGGGCACCAGCGTCACGTCGTCCGCGCTCCAGTCGTCCCACGGCACCGCGGTGCGGCGGCGCAGCGTGCTGGTGCCGAACAGGCTGCGATGCGACAGCATGACGCCCTTGGGCAGGCCGGTCGTGCCCGAGGTGTACATCATCAGCACCGTATCGCGCGCATCGACCGCCACGTCGGGAGCGATCATCCGCGCGTCCAGCCAGGCGCCGTCGACCAGCGTTCGCGCATCGAGCGTGGCGATCGGCGGCGCGCCGGCGGGGGTACGATAGCCGTCCCCCAGCACCAATGCCCGCGCGCCGCAGTCGGCAAGGATATGCGCGATCTCCAGCGGCGCGAGGCGCCAGTTGATCGGGACGAAGATCGCCCCCGCCCGCGCGCAGGCGAGGGCGAGCAGCGCCACGACGTCGCTGTTCCGTCCCAGCCAGGCGATCCGGTCGCCCGCCACGATCCCGTCGCGCAGCAGCGCATGCGCGATGCGGTTGGCGTGCAGATCGAGTGCGGCATAGGTCCAGCGACGGTCGGCGAAGGATAAGGCGGCGGCATCGGGCCGGGCCGCGGCGTGATCGCGCACCAGCGCGCCGAAGGTGGAGATGGCCACGGTATCGAATGGGTTCATGCGGGCTCTCCCCTCACTGGCGCGCACGATACTTGACGACCGCATCACACCGGATATGCTACGTAAGCGAACGATACATAACAACACCTTTCCGCGAAGGGGGACGGGCGTGGATTTCCGGTTGCCGCAGGACCTGCCCGATCGGCGGCACACGCCGTGTGGGCGCAGCGATCGTCACCGTCGCCGCTATCGTATCACCGATGGGGCGCAGGAGGTCCGGATGCGCAGGATCGCGAAGGAAGCCTGACATGACCGACACGCGCCGCCCGAGCGGCATCGACTACGACGCCTTCATGGCATTGCGGGAAACGGACAAGGCGTTCTCCTACGACGATACGCTCACGCTGCTCTACGCACTGGGCATCGGCATGGGGCGCGATCCGCTGGATCCGCGCGAGTTGAAGTTCGTGTACGAGGGCGCCGGCTTCGTCGCGATGCCGACGCTGGCGGTGGTGGTCGCGCGGTCGATGCTGGCGCGCACGCTGCCGATCGACAAGGCGATGCTGCTCCACGGCGAACAGACGCTGACGATCCACCGGCCGCTGCCGACCGCCGCGCATCTGCTCGCCGATACGCGGATCACGAAGATCCTCGACAAGGGGGAGGGGAAGGGCGCGCTGATCTACAGCGAGACCGCGGCGCGGCTGGCGGCGGACGACGCGCCGTTGTTCACGATCGGCATGACGTTGGTCGCGCGCGGCGACGGCGGCTTCGGCGGCCCGGCCGGGCCGACGACCGCGCTGCACGACGTGCCCAATCGGGCGCCCGACCACGTGCATGTCACCGATACGCGCGCGGATCAGGCGCTGCTGTACCGCCTGACGGGGGACCGCAACCCGTTGCATGCCGATCCGGCGCTGGCGACGCGCGCGGGCTTCCCCGCGCCGATCCTGCACGGCCTTGCGACCTATGGCATCGCCTGTCGTGCGGTGATGGCGGTGGCGGCGGATTACGATCCGGCGCGCATCGCGGGGTTCGACGTACGGTTCACCTCCCCCGTCTTCCCCGGCGACCGGATCGCGACCGACGTGTGGATCGACGGCGGGGTGGCATCGTTCCGGTGCTGCGTGCCCGATCGCGGGGTCACCGTCATCAACAACGGCCGCTGCCTGCTGACGCCGCGGTAGCTCGGTACCGCGACGATCGACGGGCTACACCCGGCGCCCTAGTCGATCATGTCCGCCCGGATCGTCCGCCCCGCCAGCGCGAAGTGCAGCGCGGCCCATCCGAAGGCGACCGCACACCCCGCCAGCGCCTGTCGCAACCCCTGCGCCGATGCGGCAAGACAGCGCGGATCGGTCGCGGTGCCCGCGCGGCACAGGTCGGCGAACCCCGCGACCGCACGCGCCGCCAGCATGTCGCTGAGCAGCCCGATGACCAGCGGACCCAATCCCAGGCCGAGCAGCGTGATGCCCAGCAGCAGGATCGCACTGGCGGTCGCGCGCATCCGCGGCGCGACCAGCGAATGGAGCGCGCCGAACAGCGGCCCCTGAAACACGCCGAGCAGCGTCGCCATCGTCAGGAACAGGATCGTCGCGGGCACGACCGCCGTGGCGGTGAAAGCGAGCGCGCACAACGGCGCCGCCAGCGCCAGCGCGGCGGCGGTCGTCCACACCAGCCAGCGCCGGTCGCGCACCGCCAGCCGCTGCGCCAGGAACCCGCCCGACAGCGTGCCGATGCCCAGCACCAGCCCGGTGCCGACCCCGCCGATCAGGCTCGCCTGGGCCAGCGGCAACGCGAAGGTCCGCATGAAATGCGCGGTGACGAACGCGAAGACGCCGTAGGAGCCGAACAGCATCAGCCCCGCGCCGAACGCCAGATGGCGGAAAGCGGCCTTGCCGAACAGCAACCGCGCGACCTCCGTCAGGGGCGGCACGTCCGCGGCGGCCACCGGTGCCTGCCGGCGCGGATCGCGCAGCGTGAACCACGCGATCGCGGCGAGCGCGAGGCCGGGAACACCCGCGACCACGAAGGCCCAGCGCCAGCCATAGGCCTGCCCCACGAATCCGCCGATCAACGCGCCCAGCACGCTGCCCAGCGTGTTGCCGGAATGGAAGACCGCGAGCGCGCCTGCACGTCGCGCGACCGGATAATGGTCCGAGATCAGCGAATGCCCCGTCGGCGTCGCCCCCGCCTCCCCGATCGCGACGCCGATGCGCAGCAGCAGAAGCTGCATGAAGCTGGTGACCAGCCCGCACAAGGCGGTGAAGGCGGACCACGCCAGGATGCACAGCGTCAGGATCGTGACCCGGTCGCGCCGCTCCGCCAGCCGCGCGACGTACAGGCCCAGCAGGGTGTAGAAGATCGCGAAGCTGGTCCCGCCGAGCAGGCCCAGCTGCCAGTCCTGCAACGCCAGTTCCTGCTTGATCGGCTGTTGCAGGACGTTGACGATCGTGCGGTCGACGAAGTTGGAGGCGTAGGCGCCGACCAGCACGGTCATCAACCACGCCCGCGGCGTGGCCCGGACGGGCGTGCTCACGCGGCCCGATACGGCGGATGGAAGGCCGCGATGGCGTCGCCGGTGCCGCGGGTGAAGACGCCGCGCGGGTTGGAGAATTCGCGGAACCCCTCCACGCCGTGGTGGCGGCCCATCCCGCTGTTGCCGATCCCGCCGAAGCCCATGTTGGGCAACGCGCCCTGCATCGCGCAGCAATTGATCGCCGCGCCGCCCGACGACGTGCGATCCACCACGCGTGCGGTCATCGCCTCGTCCGCCCCGAACACGTACAGGCCCAGCGGCCGCTCGCCCGCGTTGATCCGTGCGATACCGTCGTCGACATCGTCGTAGGGGACGACCGGCAGGATGGGGCCGAAAATCTCCTCGCGCATCACCGTCGTGGCCGGGTCGGGATCGATCACCAATGTCAGCGGCATCCGCCGCGTCGCGCGGTCGGTGATGCCGCCGTCCTCCGGCGCGATCACCGTCGCGCCATGGTCGCGCGCGTCCGCGATCATCGCCTCGATCCGGTCCATGTGGCGGTCGGAGACGATGCCGGTGCAATCGTCGCTGCGCGAATAATCGGGCGCGGTTCGGCGGATGTGGTCGCCGGCGAGCGCGACGAAGGCGTCGACCTCGGCGCGCGGCACCAGGGCATAGTCGACCGAGATGCACATCTGCCCGTTCTTGATGAGCTTCGTCCCGATCACGTCGGCGACGCTGTCGGCGGTGACCGATCCCGGCGTCAGGAAGGCGGGACATTTGCCGCCGAGCTCCAGCGTCACGGGGACCAGGTTGCGCGCCGCCGCCATCATCACCTGTCGCCCGACATCGGGACTGCCGGTGTACAGCAGGTGATCCCAGCGCAGGTCGCAGAAGGCGCGCGACAGTTCCAGCCCGCCCTCCGCCACCGTCACCAGCGTCGGATCGAAGGTTTCCGCGACCATCCGCGCCATCAGGCGGGCGCAGGCCGGGGTATATTCGGACGGCTTGATGATCGCGCGATTGCCCGCCGCCAGCATGTCGATCAGCGGGCCGATCGCCAGGTCGAAGGGGAAATTCCACGGGACGATGTTTCCGATCACGCCCTTCGGCTGATAGCGGACCTCCGCACTGGCGGTGCCGAAGAGGGCGGGATCGACCGCGCGCGCGGAGGGGGCCATCATCTCCGGCAGCGCCGCGATCGCGGTTTCGGCACGCGCGACGACGCCGTGGACCTCGACCATCGCGGCCGCCGTCGCTGGGTGGCTGGCGAAATCGGCCTGCATCGCCGCGACGACCTCGCCCTCGTGACGCAGCATCATGTCGATCAGCGCGCGCAGGGTCGCGACGCGTGCCGCCGGCGACGGGTACGGGTCGTCGAGGAACGCCGCCTTCTGGCGCGCGAACGCCGTGTGCAGCGCCGCGATGGCGTCGTCGTCGCCCGGTACGTCGGTCCCGCGTTCTTCCGCAATGATGGCCATCAGCTGTCTCCCATGAGGTCGATCGCGCGCACTTCCTCGTACGATGCGCGCAGGTCGTCGATGTAATCCGCGATGTCGGGCATGATCTCGCGCGTGGAGGTGACGGAGATCGACATCTCCCAGTCCATGCCCGTGACGACGTGGAACAGGCCCAGCCCCGGCGACATCGGCCCGAACGCGGCATAGGCGAGGAACTTCGATCCCGCGAAATACCAGTCGCCCGGCGGGTTGGGCACGTTCGTGACGACGAGGTTGGCCATCGCGAAGCGCTGGTCGGTCCGCTCCGCCGCCGCGGTCACGCCCCGCATCACGCGCCCGCGCACCGCATAGGGGGTCAGGGCCAGCAGGTCGGCGAAGAAGGTGCCGCCCAATTGCTCCGCCTGCTCCTTGCCCTGCATGCTCGACCGCTGGATCGCGGCCAGTCGCTCGACCGGGTCGGCGATGTCGGTGCCGATCGCGACGCGCATCGCGGTCACCTTGTTGCCGCCTTCCAGCGCGTCGCCCGCGCCGCGCACGTTGATCGGACACATCGCCACCAGCGAGCGGCCGGGGTTCTCGCCGTGCCGTTCGAGGTAGCGGCGCAGCGCCCCCGCGATGATGGTCAGGACCAGGTCGTTCATCTTCGGCCTGCCCAGCCGCGCGCGCATCGCCTTGAACTCGGAAAGCGGGAAGATCACCCAGTCCAGCACGCGGTGCGACGATACCGCCGCCTGGAACCGCGTGCGCGGCGCGGTCAGCCCGGCCGGATCGTCGCGCGCCGCCAGCGCGCCGCGCACCGCGCGCTCGCCCAGCGTCGTCAGCGCCGCGGCATTCTCCACCCATTGCCGCGCATTGGCGAACATCGCGCCGACCGCCCATTGCGCGACGCCGGGCGCGCGTTCGGGCACCCATGGCTGCGCCGGCGGCTCGGGCTCCGCATCGGGCGCGGCCTGCATCAGCGCCCAGATCGCGGCCGCACCCGCGGCTCCGTCGAATGCGGCATGGTGCAGCTTGATGAGGATCGCGAAGGCGTCGGCGGGGACGCCGTCGACGTCCTCCAGCCCCTCGATCACGTACAATTCCCACAACGGCCGGTGCACGTCCATCGGCCGCGACATCAGGCGCGCGGCGAGGATGCCCAGCTGCCGCCGGTCGCGCGGGCGGGGCAGGCCGATGTGGCGGACGTGGAATTCCAGGTCGAAGTTTTCGTCGTCGACCAGCACGGGCTCGTCCAGTTTGAGCGGGCTGAACATCAACCGTTTGCGCAGGTTAGGTGCCAGGTGCAGGCGACGGTCGAGATAGGACAGGATGTCGCGGTGGCGCACGAACGATCCCGGCGCGGTGGCGGGGTCGAGGACGATCAGCGCGCCGATCAGCGGCGGCGTATTGGGCCGCTCGACGTCGAGGAACGCCGCGTCGGTCGCCTCGATCCGCTTCATCGTGCCGCTCCTTCCGTGATCCCTCACCTCCGTTCGCCCTGAGGAGAGGCTGAGCGACGTCGAAGCCTGGTCTCGAAGGGCACGCGCAACGCGGCTTCGAGACGGCATTTCGGCTTCGCTCGATGTCTCCTCGGCACGAACCGAGGCGCGCCCGCCTACGCCGCCACCGGCCGTTTCCCCACCATCACCGTCTGCGCATTGGTATAGGCCAGCAGGCCGTCGAGCGCGGATTCGCTGCCGATGCCCGACGATTTGTGCCCGCCGAACGGCGCGTGCGGCAGGATCGCCTGCGGCTGGTTGATGAAGACGTTGCCCGTCTCCAGCCGGTCGCCCAGCGCGATCGCGGCGTCGACGTCGCCGCCCCACACCTGTCCGCCCAAACCGTATTCGGTGGCGTTGGCGCGCGCGACGACGTCGTCCGCGTCGCGCCATTTCAGCAGCGGCAGGACGGGGCCGAACTGCTCCTCCTGCACGATGCGGCTGTCCTCGGGCGGGTTGTCGATCAGCGTCAGCGGCAGGAAATATCCCGGCCGGTCGATCGCGTCCCCGCCGATCAGGAAGTCGTATCCTTGTGCCTTCGCATCCGCGATCATGTCCTTCACGCGCGCGAACTGCGCGCTGTTCTGCATCGGGCCGAAGCGCGTGCCCTGTTCGGCGCCGTCGCCGACCTTGGCCGCGCGTGCCAGGTCGGTCAGCGCCGCGGCGAAGCGGTCGTAGATGTCGGCGTGGATGTAGAGGCGCTTCACCGCGACGCAGATCTGCCCGCTGTTGCCGAAGGCGGCGGCGAAGACCTGCTTCGCGACCGCGTCGACATCGACATCGGGCAGCACGATCGCGGCATCGTTGCCGCCAAGTTCCAGCGTGACCCGCTTCAATCCCGCCGACGCGCTTTCCATCACCTTGCGCCCGGTCGCGGTCGATCCGGTGAAACTGATCTTGTCGATGCCGGGATGCGCGGTCATCAGCGGACCGAGCGCGTCGCCGCCGGAAAGGACGTTCAGCACCCCCGCCGGAAAGATATCGCGCGCCAGCTCGCCGATCCGCAACGTCGTCAGCGGGGTGAAGGGCGACGGCTTCAGAACGACGGTATTGCCCGCCACCAGCGCCGGCGCGGCCTTCAGCATCGCCAGGATGACGGGGAAGTTCCACGGCGCCAGGGCGCCGACGACACCGATCGGCGTGCGCCGCACCTCGACGCGGCGGTCGTCCGAATCCTCGGTCACCTGCACCGGCAGGTCCATGTTGCCGTACACCTTGCACCACATCGCGCCGCCCAGCACGTCGCCGGTGGCATCCGCATGCGGCTTGCCCTGCTCGCTGGTCAGCAGGCGCATCAGCTCGTCCTTGTGCGCCTTGATCGCCTCGCCCAGCGCCTTCACCATCGCCTGTCGCTGCGCGATCGGCGTCGCGCGCCAGGCAGGAAAGGCGCGGCGCGCGGCATCGACCGCGGCGTCCAGCTCGGCGACGCCGCAATCGGGCGCCAGCGCCACGATTTCCTCCGTCGCGGGATTGAGGACGCTCAGGTGCGCGGCGGTGTCGACGGCCTTGCCGTCGATCGTGGCGGTATAGGTCATGCGGGTTCCTTCGGACGGTAACGATCGACCAGCTCGCGGCGCAGGAGCTTGCCGTTGGGGAGGCGGGGGAGCGCATCGACCAGGTCGATCGAGCGCGGAACCTTGAACCCTGCCAGATGTGTGCGACAATGATCGCGCAATGCGTCGGGCGTGGGGGCGGGGACGGCGGGATCGAGCTGGACCACCGCCTTCACCTCCTGCCCGAACTCGTCGTCGGGCACGCCGATCACGGCGGCGTCGATCACCGCGGGGTGGAGCGCCAGCGCATTCTCTATCTCCTGCGGATAGATGTTGACCCCGCCCGACAGGATCAGGTCGGCGCGCCGGTCGGCGAGGTACAGGTAACCCTCCGCATCGACCGAGCCGACGTCGCCGTGCGTCCCCCATCCCTGCGGGCTGAAGGTCGCGGCGGTCTTCGCCGGGTCCTTGTGATAATCGAACGGCACCGGATTCTCGAAATAGACGGTCCCGATCTCGCCGACGGGCAGTTCCGCCCCGCTTTCCATGTCGAGGATGTGGATCGCGCCGGTCAGGCTGCGTCCGACCGAACCGGGGTGCGCCAGCCATTCTTCGCTGTCGATCGCGGTCAGGCCGCAGCGTTCGCTTCCGGCGTAATATTCGAACACGATCGGGCCGAGCCATTCGATCATCGCGCGCTTCACGTCGGGTGCGCACGGCGCGGCGGCGTGGACGACGACGCGCAGGCTGGACAGGTCGTAGCGCGCACGGACATCGGCGGGCAGCCGCAGCAGGCGGACGAAATGCGTCGGCACGAACTGCACGTGCGTCACGCGATACCGCTCGATCGCGGCCAGCGCGGCCTCCGCGTCGAAGGACGGCATGTGGACGATCGTCCCGCCCTGCACCAGCACGGTGCCGGTGAACCCGATCGGGGAGGAATGATAGAGCGGCGCGGGCGACAGATAGACGGCGTCGCCGTCGATCGCATAGGTCGCGGCCAGCATCGTCTCCAGGCTGTTGGGCGTGCCGAACGTGTCGCCGGTCGCGCCGCGCAGGATACCCTTGGGCTTCCCCGTCGTCCCCGACGAATAGGGCATCGCGCCGCCGTCCTGCTCGACCGCCGGGCGATCGGGGGAGGCGGCGTCCAGCACGGCGTCGAAATCGCGGAATCCGTCGCGCGCCGCCCCGACCGCCAGCCGCAGCGACACCGCGGGCAGGCCGTCCGTCGCCTCGCGCGCCAGCTCCAGCAGCATCACGCTGGTCACGACCGCGCGCGCGTCGCTGTTGTCGACGACGTACGCGATTTCCGCGGGTTTCAGGTGCCAGTTGACGGGGACGAAGAACATGCCCGCACGCCGGACGCCCCATTGCGCGACGAACCACGCCAGGTTGTTCTCCATCAGCACCGCGACGCGATCGCCCGCGCGCAGTCCCGCATCGAGGAGGACGTTGGCGAGGCGGCGCGAGCGGTCGTCGAGCGCGGCATAGTCGATCGCCGCGCCGGTGTCCGACATGATCGCGGCGGTGCGAACATATTGTTCGGGCATCATTCCTCTCTCTCCGCGCCGGTCTAGTAACCTGCCAGATAGTACGCAACAGAATTATATTGATCCGTCCCGTAATGTGCGCGATAGAACGCCACCAGACGATCCGGCGCAAGAGCGAACGGGCAGGAGGGAGCGGGATGTTGAGGACGCGGTTCACCGAAATGTTCGGGGTGGAACATCCGATCGCGCAGGGCGGGATGCAGTGGGTCGGCACCGCCGAGCTGGTGTCCGCCGTCGCAAATGCCGGCGCGCTGGGTTTCCTGACCGCGCTGACGCAGCCGACGCCACAGGCGCTCGCCGACGAGATCAAACGCTGCCGCGACATGACGGACAAGCCGTTCGGCGTGAACCTGACGGTGTTTCCGACGATCAACGCGCCCGATCACAACGCCTATGCGCAGGTGATCATCGACGGTGGCGTACGGATCGTGGAGACCGCGGGTACGCCCGCGATCGCGGAACAATGGGCGATGTTCAAGGCCGCGGGGCTGAAGATCATCCACAAATGCACCAGCGTCCGCCATGCCCTCTCGGCCGAGCGCAAGGGCGTCGACGCGATCAGCATCGACGGCTTCGAATGCGCGGGTCACCCGGGTGAGGACGATATACCCGGTCTGATCCTGATCCCCGCCGCCGCCGACCAGGTGACGATCCCGATGCTGGCGTCGGGCGGCTTCGGCGACGGCCGCGGCCTCGTCGCCGCTTTGGCGCTGGGGGCCGACGGCATCAACATGGGCACGCGCTTCTGCGCGACGCGGGAAGCGCCGATCCACGACGGGATCAAGCAGCAGATCGTCGCCAACGACGAACGCGCGACCGAGCTTCTGTACCGCAGCTACCGCAACACCGCGCGCGTGGCGAAGAACACGATCGCCAGCGAGGCATTGCGCATCGAGCGGGAGGGCAACGGGTTCGAGGCGATCGCGCACCTCGTCAGGGGCACGCGCGGCAAGGAGGGGCTCGATTCGGGCGATCCCGAACACGGCATCTGGTCCGCCGGGATGGTGCAGGGACTGATCCACGACGTGCCGACGGTCCGCGACCTGATCGACCGCATCGTCGCGGAGGCGGAAGCGATCATCGATCGCCGGCTCGCCGGGATCACGCAGGCGCGGACCGCGGTCGGGGCCTGACCGGGACATGGCGCGACGGGCGCCGCACGATTCAACGATACGTCGCCGGGGGGACCGGCGCGATGGGAGGGTGACAATGGCGCACAGGACAATCGCATCCGTTTCGATCGCGGCACTTGCCGCCGCCCTCGCGTGGACGGCGCCCGCCGAGGCGCAGGACGCGGCGGGCCTGGCCGCCGCCGGCACGACGCCGGCCGACGCGGCGACGCAGGAGCAGGCGTCGGATACCGCGATCAACGACATCGTCGTCACCGCGCAACGTCGCGAGGAATCGCTGTCGCGCGTGGGCGTGTCGGTGACCGCGCTGGGGAGCGAGCAGCTGGTGCGGCAGGGGATCGGCGAGCCGCAGGACCTGGTCGGCCTCGTCCCGGGGTTCCAGGCCACCTCCACCTATGGCGGCGCGACCGTCTACACCCTGCGCGGGATCGGCTTCAACACGCGCAACCCCTCGTCGACCGCGCCGATCGGGCTCTATCTCGATCAGGCCGCACTGCCCTATCCCTATATGGCGCAGGGCGTGTCGTTCGATCTGGAACGGGTCGAGGTGCTGAAGGGGCCGCAGGGCACGCTGTACGGGCGCAACGCCACCGGCGGCCTCATCAACTACGTCACGGGCAAGCCGACCGACACGCTGAAGGCGGGCCTGACGTTCGAGGTCGGCAACTACCGGACCGTCAACGTCTCCGGCTTCGTCGCGGGCCCGCTGTCCGACTCGGTCCGCGCGCGCGTCGCGTTCGACAGCCAGAACAGGGGGCAGGGCTGGCAACGCAGCGTCACCCGCGACGAACGGCTGGGGCAGATGTACCAGCAATCGTTCCGCGGCACGCTCGATTTCGGCAACGGCGGCCCGCTGACCGCGTCGCTGACCGGCACCTACTGGAACCGGCACGGCGACAGCCTGGCCGGGCAGGCGATCTTCTACATCTACGGTACGCGGCCGGTCGCGAACCCGCGCACCGCGGCCAGCATCATCGCCAACCCCACCAGCAACACGCAGGCGGACTGGAATTCGATCGGCAACCAGCCGCAGGCGGACATCGGCATCTTCCACCCCGCGCCGCTGGTCGATTCGCAATTCTCCGCCACGTCGCTGAACGTCGGCTACGAACTGTCCGATACCGTGCGGATCGCGTCGCTGACCAGCTACAACGAACTGCATCACCGCGACGTGTCCGATGCCGCGGGCGTGCAGACCGAAAGCATCTTCCAGGACACGACCGGGCGCATCCGCTCGGTCAGCGAGGAATTGCGCCTGATCGGCGAAAGCGACCGCTTCAACTGGTCGATCGGCGGCTATTTCGCTGACGATCGCGCGACCGAGCGCGATATCGGCTACAACGACCAGAACGGACAGATCGCGCTACTGCGCGGCCTGGCGCAAATCCTGCCGCAGACGCGCTACACCCCCGCGCAATTGCGACGCAGCTTCGGCAATTACGATGTGCGCGGCCAGATCGATTCCAACGTCTATGCCGGCTTCGCCAACGCCGAGTACAAATTGAGCGACCTGTTCAAGCTGTCCGTCGGCGGCCGCTACACGCAGGACAAGCAGCGCTTCGCCGGGTGCGTCCGCGACTATCTGGGCGGCAACGTCGCGCTGGTGAACACGGTCTATCCCGTGCTGACGCGCACCGGCGGCACCTACAATCTCGCACCCGGCCAGTGCTACACGTTGCAGAGCGACCTGCGCGGGTTCGTCGGCAATGCGGGGGTGCAGCGGCAGCAGGACCAGAGCAACTTTTCGTGGAACGTGACCGCGACCGTCACGCCGACCGACACGACGCTGTTCTACGGAACCGTGGCGCGCGGCTTCAAGGCGGGCGTCTTCCCGATCTTCGCCGCCAGCGTGGAGACGCAGCTGGATCCGGTGCGGGAGGAGGAGCTGACGTCCTACGAGGTCGGGACGAAGCTGGGCCTGTTCGACCGGCGGATACAGCTCAACGTCAACGCCTTCTATTACGATTATCAGGACAAGCAGATCTACGGCCGCGTCACCGATCTGATCTTCGGCACGCTGTCGCGCATCCGCAACGTGCCCAAATCGCGGGTCTACGGCGTCGAGGGCGACGTGACATGGCGGATCGTCCCCGCGCTGACCTTCTCCGCCGCCGGCGCGTATCTCAATTCCAAAATCACGAGCGACTTCGCCGATTTCACCGAACTCGGCGTGCCGACGAACTTCAAGGGGCGGCCGTTCTCCTACACCCCCGAATGGCAGGGCAGCGCGACGCTGGCCTATGACGCGCCGATCACCGACACGCTGCGGCTGGTCGCCTCCGCGACCGCCAATGCGCAGGGGAAGAGCAGCGCCGATTTCGCGGGCGATCCGCTGTGGCGGATCAAGGCGCGGACGCTGGTGAACGGCACGATCGGCGTCGCGTCGGACGAGGGCTGGGAACTGACCGCGTACGGGAAGAACATCTTCAACGAATATTACTGGGCCGGCGTGACGTCCGCGATCGACACCGTCATCCGCTACCCCGGCATGCCCGCCGAATACGGCCTGCGCGCCAGCTTCAGGTTCTGAGGTGGTCCGTCCTGCCGGGCAGTCCCGGCAGGACGGATGCCGTCAGAATCCCACCGCGTCGCCGCCCTTCAGTTCCAGGATCGCGCGCGCCTCGTCCGGGGTGGCGACTTCCAGCCCCAGTCCTTCGACGATCTTGCGCGCCTGCCGCACCTGCGCGGCGTTGCTTTCCGCGAACCGGCCCGGACCGATCCACAGCGAATCCTCCAGTCCCACGCGCACGTTGCCGCCCATCGCCGCACCGATCGCGACGATCGGCATCTGGCTGCGGCCCGCGCCCAGCACCGACCAGCGGTAATTGTCGCCGAACAGGCGGTCGGCGGTGCGCTTCATGTGCAGGACCTCCTCGGGATGCGGGCCGATGCCCCCCAGCAGGCCGAACACCGTCTGGATGAACAACGGTGCCTTCACCAGTCCCTCGCTCCAGAAGTAATGGAGGTTGTGGAGCATCCCGGTGTCGTAGCATTCGAACTCGTACCGCGTGCCGGTCTCGTTCAGCGTCTCCAGCGCGTAACGGATGTCCTTGAAGCTGTTGCGGAAGACCAGGTCGTGACTGCCCTCCAGCATCTCCGGCTCCCACGCATGCTCGAACTGCGTGAAGCGTTTCAGCATCGGGAACAGCCCGAAATTCATACTACCCATGTTCAGGCTGGCGACCTCGGGCTTCCACACCGCGGCGGGGCGGATACGCTCCTCCACGCTCATGTACGGCGATCCGCCGGTGGTCAGGTTCACGACCACGTCGCTGCGCTGCTTGATGAGTTTCAGGAACGGTTCGAACGCCTCGGGCGACTGGTCGGGGCGGCCGTCCTTCGGGTCGCGCGCATGCAGGTGGACGATCGCCGCGCCCGCCTCCGCCGCGCCCAGCGCCGCATCCGCGATCTCCTGCGCGGTGACGGGCAGGTGCGGTGACATCGACGGAGTGTGGATCGACCCCGTCACCGCGCAGGTGATGATGACTTTCTGCGGCATGTCCTTCTCCTTCAGCCTGTTCGCCAGCTGCGGGCGAGATCCTCGCGGTGCGCGGGCGCGGCGATCGCGATCAGGGCGGCGGCGCGGGCGTCGTGGCTCAACCCGCGCAGGTCGGCGGCGCCGTGTTCGGTCACGACGATGTCGGTATCCGTGCGCGACAGCGTCGCCGGGCCGCGCCCGGTACCCGCGGGGACGATCCGGCTCGCCGCGCGCGCGCTCGCGGGTAGGGCGAGGATGCGCAGGCCACCGCCCAGCGCCGCGCCGCGAGCGAAATCGGTCGCGCCCCCGGTGCCCGAGTTCCAGCCGCCGGCCGTCCGTTCCGAATACCCCTGCCCGAACAGGTCGACTTCCATCGCGGAATTGACCGCCACGAAATCGCGGTGCCGCGCGATCGTCGCCCAGTCGTGCGTGTGCGCGACCGGCGCGAAGCGGATGCCGCTGCCGGGCAGCGCGTCGTACAATCGGCGCGTGCCGATGGCGAGGCCGGTGACGATACGCTCCCCCCCCGGAACCGCGCCACTGTCGAGAAGGTCGATCGCCCCATCGCCGATCAGGCCGGAATGGATCGACAGGTCGCGCCGGTCGCGCAGCGCGCGCAGCACCGCGCCCGGCAGCGTCCCGATCCCCACCTGCACCGTCGCGCCGTCGCCGATGAACGCCGCGACATTGGCGGCGATCGTGGCGGTCCGCGGGTCGGGGGCGCCGTCGTCGACCTCCGTCAACGGCTGCGGCGCCTCCACCGCGGCGTGGAAGGCGTCGCGCGGGATGCCGGGATGCCCCGACGTGCGCGGCATTAGCGGATTTATGTGCGCGATGCGGACCGGGATATCGCGCCACAGGTCGGCGATGAAGTCGACCGTCGGGCCGAAGCTGCACATCCCGTCCGCGTCGGGTGGCGCAACGCTGAACAGGGCGGCGTCGATCGCCCGCGACGACAGCCGGCGCCGGATGTCCGAATAGGCCAGCGGCAGGAAATCGACGCGATCCCCCGCCTCGGCAAGCTCGGGCGTCATGAAGAACGTTTCGAACCGCGCCGTCGGATTCGCCAGCCACGGCATCCGGTTGACGCCGGGAACGACGATCCCGGTGAAGGTCAGATGGTCGGTATCGCGCACCAGTCCGGGCAGGGCGACGGAGGCGGCGGCACCGCCCTCCACCAGTACAAGGCTCCCCTGGGGCAGCAGATCCGCGATCCGGGTCATTCCTCTTCCTTCGCCGCCACCCTATGCAGAAGGCGGCAGCGGCGCAATGGTGCGTAGCGTAATGATATGCTTGCTTACGGAAAGCGGGATGCGCTATCCGGTGGCGGCGACGGGGAGAGATGCGGTGGCAGGTCTGTGGTTCGAGGAATTCGTGGTCGGGCAACGTTTCGCGCATGAGGTGCGGCGGACCGTGACCGACATGGACAACATGTTGTTCTCCTCGCTCACCTACAATCCCGCCGCCCTCCACATCGACCACGCCTATGCCGCGACGACCGAGTTCGGCCGTCCGCTGATGAACTCCATCTTTACGCTGGGGCTGGTGATCGGACTGAGCGTGCAGGATACGACGTTCGGCACCACGGTCGCCAACCTCGGCATGACGGACACCACCTTTCCCAAGCCCGTGTTCGCGGGCGACACGATCCGTGCCGAGACGATCGTGAAGGAACTGCGCGCGTCGAAATCGCGCGCCGGGCAGGGGATCGTGACGTTCGAGCATGTCGGCCTGAACCAGCGCGACGAGATCGTCTGCCGCACCACGCGCGCCGCGCTGATGATGGCGAAGCCCGCATGAGCGGCGCGCGCGCCGCGCCGTCGCAGGACGATCTCGACACGATCCGGGAGGGCGTGCGCGCGGTCGTCACGCGGTTCGACGACGAATATTGGCTGGCGCGCGACGACGACGGCGTGTTCCCGCGCGACTTCCACCGCGCGATGGCGGAGGCGGGGTGGCTGGGCATCACCATGCCGGAGGAATATGGCGGGTCGGGCCTCGGCGTGACCGAGGCGGCGGTGATGATGCACGAGGTCGCCAGCCATGGCGGCGGCATGACCGCGGCGTCGACGGTCCATATCAACCTGTTCGGGCCGCATCCGCTGGTGGTGAAGGGCACGCCCGAGCAGAAGGCCCGCTGGGTCCCCCGCCTGATCGCGGGCGAGGATCAGGTGTGTTTCGGCGTGACCGAGCCCAACACCGGGCTGAACACGACGCAGATCAAGACCTTCGCGCAGAAGGTCGACGGCGGCTACCTCGTATCCGGGCAGAAGGTCTGGACCTCGACCGCGCAGGTCGCGAACAAGATCCTGTTGCTGACCCGCACGACGAAGTTCGAGGATTGCGCGCGTCCCACCGACGGCATCACCATCTTCTACACCGACCTCGACCGCGCGAAGATCGACGTCCACCGCATTCCGAAGATGGGGCGCAAGGCGGTCGATTCGAATGCGCTGTTCATCGACGGCCTGTTCGTCCCGGACGAGGACCGGATCGGGGAGGAGGGGAAGGGCTTCGGCTACCTCCTCCACAGCCTGAATCCCGAGCGCGTGCTGATCGCGGCGGAGGCGATCGGGATCGGGCAGGACGCGCTGCGCCGCGCGACGCTATATGCGAAGGAGCGCGTCGTGTTCGATCGACCGATCGGGCTGAACCAGGGGATCCAGCATCCGCTGGCGGAACGCTGGATGTACCTGGAATCCGCGTGGCTGATGGCGATGAAGGCGGCGCAGCTGTACGATGCCGACCTACCGTGCGGGGCGGAGGCGAACAGCGCGAAGTTCCTGGGCGCGCGCGCCGGGCACGACGCGTGCTGGCAATCGATCGCGACGCACGGCGGGTTCGGCTATGCCAAGGAATATCATGTCGAGCGGCTGTATCGGGAGGTCGCGGTGACGCGACTGGCGCCGATCACCGAACAGCTCATCATGAGCTTCATCGCCGAACGCGTGCTGGGCCTGCCGAAAAGCTACTGACGCGCGGTCACTCCGCGGCGAACATCTCCGCCGCGGCGGCGCGGCGCTTGCTCGCGGTCCGCTTGCTGACGGGCTTGTCGGGCAGCGGCGCGGCGACCGGGGGCGCCTTCAACGCCGCGCGAAGATTGACCTTCGCCCGCGCGATGACGTCCGCCGCGGCGGCCAGTTCCTCGTCCGGTATCCCCTCGAACAGGGCCGAATCCAGCTTCTCGCCGACGACCGCGATATGGTCCAGCATGTCGAAGCCCTTGTCGGTGATGAAGATGCGCTTCACCCGCCGGTCGACCTTGTCGGGCGCGCGATATACGAGGCCCGCTTCCTCCAGCCGGTCGATCAGGCCGCCGACGGACACCTTCCCGGTTTCGAGGATATGAGCCAGTTCGGTCTGGATCATGCCGTCGTCGGCGTGGCGGGAGATGTTGCCCAGCGCCCACCATTGCGCGCGCGTGATGCCCAGCGGCTTCAGCGCCTGGTCGAAGAACGTCCGTCGCATCCGCGACACGTCGTGGATCAGGAAGCTGAACTTGGCCCGCGGCGTCGCCTGGCGCATGGAGATACCCCTCGAATACGTACGATAAGCATTCTCACTATGCTGCGGTGCGGTCAAGCGCGGCTAGGCGGTGAAGGACATCGGCAGGCCGGGGCGCGGCCACCGCGCCTTGTACAATCGTCCGGTGCTGGACGCGGTGATCCACGCGTCGCACATCGTGTCGCCGCCGAAGCAGATGTTGGTCGTCGCCAGATCGGGAACGGGCAGGTGCGTCGTGCCGCTGCCGTCCGCGGCGAAGATCGTGATGCCGCCGTTGATGAGCGTCGCGACGCAGATGTCGCCCTGCGCGTCCACCGCCAGGCTGTCGAGCAGCTGGTAACCCGGCAGGGGACCCATCACCTGCCCGGGGGTCCAGATCGTACCGGCCGCGCCGATCTGCCCGGGTGCCACCACGTCGTGGGCCCACAGCCGGCTGGTGATCGTCTCCGCGACGTACAGGCGGCGCTGGTCGGGGGACAGGCCGATGCCGTTGGGACTGTGCATCCCGTCCCGAACGGTGCGGATCGCGGAGCCGTCCGGCAGGGCGTAATGGATCGCGCCGACGTCGTGCGCGTGGTTCGCGGTGCGCCCCATGTCGGTGAACCACATCCCGCCGTGCGCGTCGAAGACGATGTCGTTGGGGCTGCTGAGCGCGCGCCCGTCGCTGTGGGTGTAGAGCGTGGCGACCGCCCCGGTGGCCAGGTCCACGCGCTGGATCGACCCGCCGGTGTAATCGGCCGCGGAACCGACCGGGATCGAGCCGCCATCGGGCGCGTCGACGAACGCCATCCCGCCGTTGTTGCACACGTACAGCGCGCCGTCCGGGCCGATCGCCGCGCCGTTGGGGCCGCCGTCCACCTCCGCCACCGTCGTGCGCGTGCCATCCGGCGCGATGCGCGAGATGCGCTTGCTGCGGATCTCGACCAGCACGATCGATCCGTCGCGCATCCACACCGGTCCTTCCGGGAAGCCCAGTCCGTCGCAGACGAGGTCGAGGGCCAGCGTGCCCGTGCGATGTTCCATTACGGGTTCATCCAGGTGTCGCGGTCCATGCCCGCATTGCCGCGGGCGTGGCGCAGGATATGGTCGATGCGCGGGCCGATGTCGGTCGGGTCCTGCGACGCCGCGGTGACGGGGCCGTGCTGCCACCCCTCCGCCACGCCGAAGCCATAGCCCCATGCCTCGAACACGCGCCCGCTGACATGCGCCGATTCCGCGCTGGCCAGCCAGGTGACGAGCGCCGCGACCCAGTCGGGGCTGCGTTTCACGCGCTCCTCGTCGGTCCATTCCTTCAGGCCCTCGGTCATGCGCGTATTGGCGCGCGGCGCGATGGCGTTGACGGTCACGCCGATGCGCTGCAACTCGCGCGCCGCGACGATCGTGAATGCCGCGATCCCGCCCTTGGCCGCGGCGTAGTTCACCTGCCCGATATTGCCGAAGATCGCGGAATGCGACGTGGTGTTGATGATCCGCGCGTCGACCGCCTCGCCCGCCTTCGATTTCAGCCGCCAGTGGTTGGCGGCGAAATGGCTGGGCGCGAACGTGCCCTTCAGATGCACCTTGATGACCAGGTCCCAGTCGTCCTCGGTCATGTTGACCATCATCCGGTCGCGCAGGATGCCCGCGTTGTTCACCAAGATGTCGAGCCGCCCGAACCGGTCGACCGCGCCATCGACCATCGCCTGCGCCTGCGTCCAGTCGGACACGTCGGACGTGTCGACCACCGCCTCCCCGCCGGTCGAGAGGATCGCGTCGACCACGTCCTGCGCCGGGCTGGTGTCGCTGCCCGCGCCGTTGGCGGCGGAGCCCAGGTCGTTGACGACCACCTTGGCCCCATGTCGCGCCAGCATCGTGGCATAGGCGCGGCCGACCCCGCGCCCCGCCCCCGTGACCAGCGCCACGCGCCCGTCGCACAATCCCATCGCATCCTCCCGTTATCGCAGGCAGTGTATCGTACGCTACCGCACGATCAAGAGGGTTCGTGCAGCCGGGGGAAACGCGGCTGGTCCACCGCCAGCTTGGCCAGCGTCGTGCGGCGCAGGAAATCCGCGACTCCCGGCGATCCGATATCCAGCGACCGGTCCGCAAGGCGACGCGCCAGGTCGACGTTCAGCGCGCGCAGGTCGTCGTCCGTGCCCAGGATCGCGCGCAGCGATGCGACCTCCGCCGCATCGTCCGCCGGCGCCGCGCGGATCTCCCGCGCGGCGATCGCGACGAGGCTGGCCGCGATCCGCGCCTGATACGCGAGCGCGCCGTCCAGCTCCGGCACGATCGCGGTACGCAACAGGTCGCCGACGATGTCGAGCAAAGCGGCGGCGTCCGGCGGATCGTGCATCATGCGCCTTCCGTCATGGCGTGGAGCAGGTCCAGTTCCGCCTCCGACGCGCGGCGTCCGACCGCGGCGCGCTCGATCGATCGGTCGCCGTTCAGGAACGCCTCCGCCATCGCCATGCACGTCAGCCCCCAGCGAAGGATGCCGCGCACCTCCCAGAATCTCAGCCGCGCCGGATCGACCGCGCGTCCATAGCCCGCGAGCAACCGCTCCCGCGTCCCGAACCCGCCGACGGGCAGGTCCGGCCGCCCGAAACGCCAGCTGGGCATGCACAGCCAGCCGAGGTCGTCCACCGGGTCGCCGAGGTGACAGGCTTCCCAGTCGAGCACCGCGACGAGGCGGTCGGGTTCGAGCAGGAAATTGCCGTTGCGAAAGTCGCCATGGACCAGCTGCGGCACGGTGGCCGGGGGACAGCGGTCGCGCAGCCATGCCAGCGCGGCCTCGAACACGGGGCGCGGCTCGCCGAACGACCGCAACTGCCCCTCCAGCTGGTCGAGCGACCGGGCGGGCGACCTGACCGGGAGCGGGGGGAGGGAGGCGGGCGGGGTCGCGTGGATCGCCGACAGGATCGCGCCGCACCGGTGCGCCAGTCCGTCGCGGATCCCCGCGAAGCGCGGGTCGGCGACGATGCGCTTGCCCAGCGCCTCGCCCGGCATCCGCACGGAAACGAACCCGCGGCCGAGGCCGTCGTCGGGCGTCAGGACGGCGGCGACCGGCGCCACCGGCACGCCCTGCGCCGCGACGGCCCCGATCACCGCCGCCTCCGTCTCCGGCGCGATCGTCCCCATCTTGTCGAACATCGCTCCCCCCGGGGCGCGCCGCAGGACGTAGCCGCGGTCGCCGACGTCGAACGACCACAATTGCTGGCTCGCCCCGCCGGTCAGCCGCCGCAGATGCGCGATCGGCCCGCCCAGCACGCGCCGGGCGAAGGCGTCCAGTCCGGTTTCGAATGCGCGATCATGCTCCACGCGCGCATCAAACCGGTAAGCTTCATTATCGTCAATATTATTATCGTTCGCCCTTGACCCCGACCCGCGATGATCCATAAGCGGATGGTACGCTACCGTCCTAAACGGGACGCGGGCCGGGAGATGGGAATGGCGGGACTGCTCGAAGGCAAGGTGGTGATCGTGACCGGCGGCGGCCGCGGCGTCGGACGCGGCATCGCGCTGGAGGCGGCGCGCGCCGGCGCCGCGGTGGTGGTGAACGACCTCGGCGTCTCCCCCACCGGCGACGCTTCGTCCGAAACGCCCGCGGAGGAAGTCGCGCGCGAGATCACCGCCGCGGGCGGTCGCGCGGTCGCCAGTACCGATACCGTCGCGACCTATGACGGCGCGCTGAAGATCGTCGCCTGCGCGATGGACAGCTTCGGCCGCGTCGACGGCGTCGTGAACAATGCGGGTATCCTGCGCGACGCGATCTTCCATAAAATGGACCCGGACGACTTCGACCTCGTCGTCGACGTCAACCTGAAGGGGCCGTTCTACGTCAGCCGCGCCGCCGCGCCGCAGATGAAGGCGCAGGGGTCGGGCGCGTTCGTCCACATGACGTCGTCGTCGGCGCTGATCGGCAACCTCGGGCAGGCCAATTACATGGCGGCGAAGATGGGCGTCGTCGGCCTGTCGACCGCGATCAGCCTGGACATGGAGCGCGCGGGCGTCGTGTCCAACTGCATCGCCCCCTTCGCCTGGACGCGCATGGTGGGCACGATCCCCACCGACACGCCGGAACAGCGGAAACGCGTCGAAGGACTGAAGACGATGGTCCCCGAACGCATCGCGCCGCTCGCGGTCGCGCTGATGAGCGATGCCGCGCGCGCGGCGAAGGTGAACGGCCAGATCTTCGGCGTGCGCAACAACGAGATCTATTTCTTCAGCAAGACGCGGCCGGTGCAGATCATGCACACCGCCGACGGCTGGACCCCCCAGGGCGTGCTCGATCGCGCGATCCCCGCCTTCGCCCCCGCCTTCCTGCCCCCGACCCGCTCGGGACAGGTGTTCAGCTGGGATCCGGTGTGATGGCCTATGGCATCACCGGCATCGGCGCCTATGTCCCGCGCCTGCGCCTGGAACGCGCCGCGATCGCGGACGCGCACGCGTGGATGAGCCCGTCGCTGCGCGCGGGCGGCAAGGGCACGCGCGCCTTCTGCTCCTGGGACGAGGACAGCGTGACGATGGCGGTGGAAGCCGCGCGCGACTGCCTGACCGGGCAGGATCGCGACGCGATCCGCAGCGTCCGGCTGGCGTCGACCACCTTCCCCTACGCCGATCTGTCGAACGCGGTCATCGTCGCCTCCGCGCTGGGGCTGGGCCATGACGTCGCGGTGTCGAACGCCGCGGGATCGCAGCGCGCCGGGACGACGGCGCTGTTGCAGGCGCTGGAGGGCGGGGAGCCCGCACTGGTGATCGCGAGCGAGAAGCCCGCGGCCCTGCCGGCCAGCGTCGCCGAACTGTCGACCGGCGCGGGTGCGGGCGCGGTGACGCTGGGCCACGCGGGCGTCGTCGCCACGTTGCTCGGATCGGCGACGCGTGCGGTGCATTTCGTCGACCGCTTCCGCGCCGCCGACGCCCCCGACGATTATGCGTGGGAAGAACGCTGGATCCGCGACGAGGGCTATTCGAAGATCGTGCCGGAAGCGGTCGGCGCGGCGCTGGCGGCGGCGGGCCTCACCGGCGCGGATGTCGCGCATCTGATCCTGCCGTCGCCGATCCGCGGCATCGCCGCGACGATCGCCAGGCAGACCGGTATCGCGGGCCGGATCGCGGGCGCGTTCGAGGGTGCGGTCGGCTATTGCGGCGTCGCGCACGGGTTCCTCCTGCTGGCCGAGGTGCTCGAAGCGGCGCAGCCGGGCGAGCGGATCGTGATGATCGGCTTCGGCCAGGGCGTCGACGTGCTGGTGCTGGAGGCGACCGCCCTCGTCGCGCAGGCGAGGCGGGGCCGGGGCCTGTCGGGCGCGGTCCGCGACGCGTTGGTGACGCGCGATTATCTGCGCATGCTCAGCTTCTACGATCGCATCAGGCTCGACTGGGGCATGCGCGGGGAAAAGAGCGGGAAGGCGGCGCTGACCGAACACCATCGCGTCGCCGCCCAGATCGACACCTTTACCGGCGGCAAATGCGGCGCGTGCGGGACGGTGCAATTCCCCGTCCTGGCCTATTGCGTGAACCCCGAATGCCGCGCCCCCGCGGCGCAGTTCGCGCCCGCGCCGCTGGCGGACGAGTCCGCGCGCATCTTCACGATCACGTCGGACTGGCTGTCCTACCACCCCGCACCCCCGCTGGCGGTGGGGTTCGTGCAGTTCGACATCGGCGCGCGATTGCTGATGGAGGTGGTCGACGCCACGCCCGAACAGATCGTCGAGGGGCAGCCGCTGCGCATGGTCTATCGCATCAAGGAGCGTGACAGGCTGCGCGGCTTCAACCGCTATTTCTGGAAGGCGACGCCGGTCGCCGCCGCGACGGAGAACGACAATGGCTAGCGGCATCCGCGACAAGGTCGCGATCCTCGGCATGGGCTGCTCGAAATTCGGCGAACGCTGGGACGCGGGCACGCACGATCTGCTGGCGGAGGCGTTCGACGAGGCGTTGCTGGACGCCGGCATCGACCGCAGCGAGATCGAGGCGGCGTGGTACGGCTCCGCGCTCGACAACGTCAACGTCGGCAATTCCGCCATTCCCGCCTCGGTCGCGCTCCGTCTCGACGGCATCCCGGTCACGCGGCTGGAGAATATGTGCGCGACCGGCACCGAAACGCTGCGCGGCGCGGCCTATGCGGTGGCGTCGGGCGCGTGCGACATCGCGCTGGCGATCGGGGCGGAGAAGCTGAAGGATACCGGCTACGGCGGGTTGCCCAGCCCGTACAAGGGCACGTTCAACGACCTGTGGCTGCCCTTGGGATCCGCGCCCGCGGGCTTCGCGCAGCTCGCCGGCGGTTACCGCGCGAAACATGGCATTTCGAAGGAGGACCTGAAGAAGGCGATCGGCCACGTTTCGTGGAAGAGTCACCAAAACGGGCAATATTCGCCCAAGGCGCACCTGCGCAAACCCGTGTCGATGGACACGATCCTGAACGCGCCGATGATCGCGGAGCCGCTGGGGCTGTTCGACTGCTGCGGCGTGTCCGACGGCGCGGCGGCGGCGATCGTCACCACGCCCGACATCGCGCGCGCGCTGGGGAAGAAGGATATCGTCACGATCAAGGCGATCCAGCTGTCGATCAGCTCGGGGCGGGAATCGACCATGTCCGACTGGGACGGCAGCCATGTCCGCAACACCCGCAACGCTGCGAAGCGCGCCTATGCCGAGGCCGGTATCGCCGATCCGCGCCGCGACCTGTCGATGATCGAGGTGCACGACTGTTTCTCGATCACCGAATTCGTGACGATGGAGGACCTCGGCATCTCGCCGGAGGGCGGCGCGGCGAAGGACGTGCTCGACGGCTTCTACGATCGCGACGGGCAGGTGCCGTGCCAGATCGACGGCGGGCTGAAATGCTTCGGCCATCCGATCGGCGCGTCGGGACTGCGCATGGCGTACGAGACGTACAACCAGTTGCTCGGCCGCGCGGGCGAACGGCAGCGCGGCGACGTGAACCTGGGGCTGACGCACAACCTGGGCGGCGTGCCGTATCAGGGGATCGCCGCGATCTCGATCCTCGGGCGGCTGTGACCGATACGCTCGACCGAATCGGCGACGTGTGGGAAGGGCATGCGGTGGATGTCGCCGCGCTCGACCGCTATTGCCGCGCGCACCTGGACGGCTTCGCAGGGCCGCTCACGGTCGCGCAATTCCACGGCGGCGCGTCCAATCCTACCTTCCTGCTGACCGACACCGCAACGACCACGCGCTACGTCCTGCGCAAGCAGCCGCCGGGCGCCTTGCTGTCCAGCGCGCATGCGGTCGATCGCGAATATCGCGTCATGCGCGCGCTGGGACCGACCGACGTGCCGGTGCCCGCGATGCTGGCGTGGTGCGGCGAGGCGGGCGTGATCGGCACGCCCTTCTACATCATGCCGTTCGTCGCGGGCCGCATCTACAAGGACAATCACCTCGCCGACATGACCCCGCCCGACCGTCGCGCGGCGTACCGTCAGTTCGCGCAGGTGCTGGCCCGGATCCACGCGGTCGATCCGGCCGCCGTCGGTCTGGCGGACTTCGGGCGCGCGGGCGGTTTCTACACGCGGCAGGTCGCGCGCTGGACGCGCCAGTATCGCGCGGCGGCGACGGAGGTGATCCCGGCGATGGACCGGCTGATCGATCGCCTGCCCGCGCGCATCCCGGCGACCGGGCGCAGCACGATCGTCCATGGCGACTACCGGCAGGAGAACCTGATGTTCGCCCCCGCCGCGCCGCATATCGTGGCGGTATTGGACTGGGAATTGTCGACGATCGGCGACCCGCTGTCGGACCTCGCCTTCTTCTGCCTGTTCCACCACGCGCATTTCACGACCTGGGGCAGCGCGGCGACGATCGACTACGACGCGACCGGCATCCCGCGCGAGGCCGAGTTCGTCGCGGATTATTGCGCCGCCGCCGGCCTCGACGCGATCGACGACTGGGCGTTCCACCTGGGCTTCGCCGCATTCCGGCTGGCGTCGATCGCGCAGGGTGTCCACAAACGCGTCCAGACCGGCGCGGCGCGGGACCGCGAGGGGGCGAACAGCGCGCGCGACTGGGCCGATCTGGCGGTGCGGCTGCTGGACGGGTAAAAAGAAAGCTTGCGAACGATACGCTGGCGTTGTTCTATGCGCGGCGACGGGAGAGGAACATGACCGACCATCTGATCGGCCGGGTCGACGACGGCGTCGGCTCGATCGTGCTGAACCGGCCGGAGGCGATGAACGCCTTCACCGCCGACATGTCGGCCGCGCTGGCGGACATCGTCGACCGCATGGAGCGCGACGACGCCGTGCGCTGCGTCCTGATCCGCGGGGAGGGGAAGAGCTTCACCGCGGGCGGCGATGTGAAGGGTTTCCATGCCGGCCTGACCGAGGACCGCTTCGGCCATGCCGCGAACATGGAGAAACGCGTCGTCACGGGGCATCTGTCGTTCCATCGCCTGCGCCGCATGCCCAAGCCCGTGCTGGTCGCCTATCAGGGCGTCACCGCAGGCATGGGCGTCAGCCTCGTCTGCTGCGCCGATCTGGCGATCGCGGCGGAGGATGCGCAATTGATGCTCGCCTATCGCCACATCGGGCTCAGCGTCGACGGCGGCGTCAGCTATTTCCTGCCGCGCATCGTCGGCGAGCGCCGCGCGTTGCAGATCACGCTGCTGGGCGAGCGGATCGATGCGGCGAAGGCGCTCGACTGGGGTCTTGCCAACTGGGTCGTGCCCGCGGACGAACTGCTCGACCGTGCGACGAGGATCGCGCGCGATCTGGCGCAGGGACCCACCGCCGCGCTCGCCGCGTCGAAGCGGTTGTTGCGCGATTCGATGCAGAGCGGCTGGGACGAACAATCCGCGGGCGAGGCGCACGCCCTGTCGCGCATCGCCGCGACCGACGACCATCTGGAAGGGGTCAGCGCCTTCGTCGAGAAGCGCAAACCCCGCTTCACCGGACGCTGATCGTGGTCGGCCAGATCGCCGACATCGTCGCCCCGCACGGCGGCGTCGACCGCGCGAAGATCGCGATCGTGTTCGAGGATCAGCGCATCACCTATGCCGATCTCGACCGTCGCGCCGACGTGCTGGCGAACATCCTGATCGCGCGCGGGGTGAAACCCGGCGACCGGGTCGGCATCCTGTCGAAGAACAACCCCGGCTACGTCGACACGATCATGGCGGTGTCGCGCGCGGGCGCGATCCTGGTTCCGCTCAACTGGCGCCTGTCGCCGGTCGAGCTGGGCTGGATCGTCCGCGACAGCGCGCCTGCGCTGCTGGTGGTCGAACACGGGCTGGAGGCGCTGGTCCCGGCCGAGGTGGACGTGCCGGTGCTGGGGTTCGAGGATCGCGGCGGCGTGCACTGGGACGACGCGCCCGGCGCGGACACGCCGCCCGGCGTGACGGTCGCGCCGGACGACGTGGCGATGCTCGTCTACACCTCGGGCACCACCGGCCATCCGAAGGGCGCGATGATCGCGCACCGAAACTTCGCCCGCCACGTCGGGCTGGACACCACGCCCGATCGCTGGACCGGCATCGACCGCGACGAGGTGTGCCTCGTCGTCCTGCCGCTGTTCCATGTCGGCGGGCTGGAACTGCTGCTGCGCCCCTTGTTCACCGGCGCGACCGTGGTGCTGCATCGCGAGGTCGACCTGGCGCTGATCCTGTCCGACATCGGGCGGCATCGCGTGACCATGGCCGGATTGGTACCCACCGCGTTGCAGATGATGCTGGACCATCCGCAAAGCCACGCGACCGATTTCACGACCCTGCGCAAGTTCCTGTACGGCGCCGCGCCGATCCCGCTGCCGTTGCTGAAACAGGGGCTGGAGCGGATGCGATGCGATTTCGTCGGCACCTACGGCATGACGGAGGCGAACGGCGTCTGCGCCATGCTGTCCCCCGCGGATCATCGCGACAGGGAGGCGGCACGGCTGGCGTCGGTGGGAAAGCCGACGTTCGACGCGCAGCTGCGCATCGTCGATGCCGACGGCAACGACGTGGGCGAGGGCGTGACGGGCGAGATCATGGTCCGCGGATCGGGCGTGATGATGGGTTACTGGCGCAATCCGGAGGCCAGTGCGGAAACGATCGACGCGGACGGCTGGCTGCGATCGGGCGACGCGGGCTATCGCGACGCCGACGGCTATTTGTACATCTGCGACCGCGTGAAGGACATGATCTGCACCGGGGGCGAGAACGTCTATCCGGCGGAGGTCGAAAGCGCGGTGTTCGGCCACCCCGCGGTGGCGGAGGTCGCGGTGATCGGCGTGCCCGACCACCATTGGGGCGAAAGCGTCCGCGCGGTGGTCGTGCCGCGTCCCGGCGCGGAGGTGGACGAGGCGGACGTCATCGCCTGGGCCCGCGCGCGGATCGCGTCGTACAAGGCGCCGCGCTCGGTGCGCGTCATCGATGAATTGCCCAAGAACGCCACCGGCAAGATATTGCGGCGCGCGGTCCGCGCCGCCGCACTGGCCGAGCTCGAAAAGCAGGAGTGACCATGCGCGCCGCCGTTCTCTACCAATCGGGCGAGCCGCTCGTGATCGATACGCTGTCGGTCGACAAGCCCGGCCCGCACGAGGTGCTGATCCGCGTCGCGGCCACCGGGGTCTGCCATTCGGACCTGCACATGGCGGACGGCAGCTTCCCCGCCCCCGTCCCCGCGGTCCTGGGGCACGAAACCGCGGGTGTGGTGGAGGCGGTAGGCGAACATGTCCGCACGGTGAAGGTGGGCGACCATGTCGTCACCTGCGTCTCCGGCTTCTGCGGCCATTGCCAGGACTGCATCACCGGCCACCTGTCGATCTGTCAGGTGAAGGGCGTCGACCGCCCGCGCGGCAGCACGCCGCGGATGACGACCCCCGCGGGAAAGAAGGTGCATCAGGTCGGCGGGCTGGCGGGCTTCGCGGAACAGATGCTGGTGCACGAGAAATCGTGCGTCGCGATCCGCCCCGACATGCCGCTCGACCTTGCCAGCGTCATCGGCTGCGCGGTGACGACGGGCTATGGCGCGGTGGTGAATACCGCGGCCATCAAACCCGGATCGACCGTCGCCGTCATCGGTTGCGGCGGCGTCGGGTTGATGATCGTCAACGCCGCGCTGATCGCGGGCGCGGCGCGGATCATCGCGATCGACCGCGTACCCGCCAAGCTGGCGATGGCGCGCGACATGGGCGCCACCGACGTGGTGGAGGCGACCGGGGATGTCGTGGCCGAGGTCGTCGAGATGACGAAGGGCGGCGTCCACTACAGCTTCGAGGCGATCGGCCTGAAGCCCACGGTGGAGCAGGCGTTCCGGATGCTGCGCCCCGGCGGCACCTGCACCGTCGTGGGGGTGGCGCCGGTCGGGACCAGTTTCGACATCGGCGCGATGGACCTGCTGCTGGAACGCCGGTTGCAAGGCTCGTTCATGGGATCGAACCATTTCCCGATCGACATGCCGCGGCTGGTCGACCTGTACATGCAGGGTCGGCTGAAGCTGGACGCCCTGGTGTCGCGCCGCATCGCGCTGGAGCAGGTGAACGAGGCGTTCGCGGAACTGAAGACGGGGCAGCTCGCGCGGTCGGTCATTACGTTCTGACCGCCGCGTGACGATCAGGCGGCCAGCGCGTCGTACAACAGCTCCCGCCACGCCTGCGGTCCGCCCAGGTTGAGCGACAGATGGTGCGCGCGGCGGTAGAACAGATGCGCGTCATGCTCCCACGTGAAGCCGATCGCGCCGTGCAGGTGGATCATCTCCTTCGCCGCCTGCCAATACGCCTCGCTCGCCGCGATGCGCGCCGCGGCGGCGGCCTGCACCAGCATCGCGGGCGCGCACTCCGCCGCCCATGCCGCGTGATAGGCGTGGCTGCGCGCGATTTCGTTCGCGGTGAAGATATCGGCCAGTTTGTGCTTCACCGCCTGGAACCGCCCGATCGGCCCGCCGAACGCCTCGCGCTCCTTCACATATGCGACCGTCAGGGACAGGCAGCGGTCCGCGCCGCCGACCTGTTCGAAGGCATAGGATACCGCCGCGCGTGCCAGCAGCTCCTGCCGGCTGTCCGCACCCGACGATGCCAGTCGCTCGACCGGCGCATCCGCGAACGCGAGTGCGGCGACGTCGATCGACCCGTCGATCGCCTCCAGCGCGGTGCGCGTGACCGTCGGCGTGGCGAGGACGCAAAGGAACAGCGCGGGGCCGCGCTCGTCGGTCGCCGCCACGACCGCGTGCGTCGCGATCCCCCCGTCGATCACGGGCCGGAAACTGCCCGATAGCCGCCCGTCGCGGACGCGCGGCGGGTCGCCGTCGTCGAACGGCGCCGCGCATCCGATCACCTCGCCCCGTACGATGCCGGGGAGGATCGCGGCGCGCTGCGCGGGCGACCCGAACCGCGCCACCGCCTCCGCCAGCAGATAGAGCGTCGATCCGAACGGCAGCGGCGCCAGCGCGGCGCCGATCTCCTCCGCGATCGCGCCGAGATCGACCGGCCCCATGCCGAGTCCGCCATGTTCCTCCGCGATGGTTATCCCCGGCCATCCCTGCGCGGTGATACGACCCCACAAGGCGGCGTCCCATCGCGCCGCGGGATCGTCCAGGACACGCCGCGCCGCCGCGGGCGGGCAGGCGTCGCGCAGGAAGCGCCGCGCCTCGTCACGCAGGTAGCGCTGATCCGCGCTGTAATCGAAATCCATCGCGTACGATCCGATCGGTTGATTAAAGTACGCAACCTCACTACCATCGCCGCAGGAGGATGCAAATGGTCGAACGGGGCAGCAATTCAGGCGATTTCTCGATCCCGCGGGACCTGTTCTCGCCCGAGCACGAACAATATCGCGCCAGCGTTCGCCGCTTCGTGGAATCCGAGCTGGTGCCCCACCACGACGCCTGGGAAAAGGCGGGCATCGTCCCGCGCGACGTCTGGCGCCGGGCGGGGGAGATCGGGATGCTCTGCCCCTCCATCCCGGAGGAATATGGCGGGTTCGGCGGCGACTGGCTCTACAATGTCGTCGTGATCGAGGAATTGTGGCGCCACGGCATCAGCGGCCCCGGCTTCATGGTCCATTCCGACCTGTGCGCGCCCTATATCCTGGCCTGGGGCAGCGAGGAGGTGAAGCAGCGCTACCTGCCGAAGATGGTGACGGGCGAGATCATCGGCGCGCTCGGCATGACCGAGCCGGGGGCGGGGAGCGACGTGAAGACGATCCGCACCCGCGCGGTAAGGGAAGGCGACGACTACGTCATCGACGGGCAGAAGGTGTACATCTCCAACGGCCAGCTGGCCGACATCGTCGTGACCGCGTGCAAGACGGATCCCGACGGCGGCGCACGCGGCGTCAGCCTGATCGTCGTGCCGACCGACACCCCCGGCTTCGCGCGCGGGCGCAACCTCGACAAGATCGGGATGAAGGCACAGGATACGTCGGAACTGTTCTACGCCGCCGTCCGCGTCCCCGCCGGCAACCTGCTGGGCGGGGAGGGGCGCGGCTTTTCGATGATGATGACGAAGCTGGCGCAGGAACGACTGGCGCAGGCGGTGCGCAGCGCGGTGGTGTGCGAACAGGCGATCCAGTGGACCGTGGCCTACACGCGCGAACGCAAGGCGTTCGGCGGCACGATCGCGGATTTCCAGAACACGCAATTCACGCTTGCCACGCTGGCGACCGAAACCATGGCGGCGCGCGTCTTCACCGACTGGTGCATCAAACGCTTCCTGGACGGCGAACTGTCCGCGGTCGACGCGGCGAAGGTGAAGCTGCTGGTCACCGACCTGCATTGCAAGGTCGTCGACCAGTGCCTGCAATTCTTCGGCGGCTACGGCTACATGACCGAATATCCGATCGCGCGCGCCTATGTCGACGCGCGGATCACGCGGATCGCGGGCGGCGCGGCGGAGGTGATGAAGCAGATCATCGGCCGCGACCTGTTCGAGAATGCGGCATGAACTTCGACGATACGCCCGACGAGGCCGCATACCGGGCGCAGGTGCGCGGCTGGATCGCGGCGAACCGCATTCCCGTCCCCGCCACGCGCCGCCACCGCCATGCGACGCCCGAATGGCTCGACATCGCGCGGCGCTGGCAGGCGCTTAAGGCCGACGCGGGCTACGTCGGCATCGCCTGGCCCAAGGCATGGCACGGCACCGATCCCGCACCCGAAGGGACGGTCGCGCAACAGATCATCTTCGACCAGGAGGAAGCCGCCGCGGGGCTGCACTTCGCCTTTTTCGAGATCGGCCTCGGCCTGTGCGTTCCCACCGTCGCCAGCTTCGCGGATCAGGCGACGGTCGACCGCATCGCCCCGCCCGCCAAACGCGGGACGCAGATATGGTGCCAGCTCTTTTCCGAGCCCTCGACCGGGTCGGACCTGGCCGCGGTCCGCACCCGCGCGGTCCGCGACGGCGACGACTGGATCGTCGACGGGCAGAAGGTGTGGACGTCGGGCGCGCAGTACAGCGACTATGCCATCCTGCTGACGCGCACCGATCCCGACGCGCCAAAGCATCGCGGCATGACGATGTTCTGGCTCGACCTGACGGCACCGGGGGTCGAGGTGCGCCCGATCCGGCAGATGTCGGGGGTCGCCAATTTCAACGAGGTGTTCCTGACCGGGGTGCGCATCCCGGATACGCAGCGGCTGGGCGCGGTCGACGCGGGCTGGGGTACCGCGATGACGACGCTGATGAACGAGCGCGTCTCGATCGGCGATGTCGGCGGGCCCGACGTGGCGACCGCGATCCGCCTGCTCGGCAGCGACGACCGCACGGTCCGCGCGACCCTCGTCGACCGGTTCATCCGGGCGGAGGGTATCCGCCTGACGCGCAGCCGCCTGCTGACCGCCATTTCGCGCGGGGAGAAGCCGGGGCCGGAGAATGCGATCACGAAGCTCGTCGCCGCGAACGAGATGCAGGGACTGGCGCGCGACGTGCTGCTGGCGCGCGGACCGATGGGGCTGGTGGTCGAACGCGGCGACGACGCCGCGGAGGGCATCTTCCACGACAGCCTGACATGGGCGCCGGGATACCGGATCGCGGGCGGCGCGGACGAGATATTGCGGACCGTCATCGCGGAGCGCGTCCTCGGCCTGCCCGCCGAACCGCGCAGCGACAAGGACCGGCCCTTCCGGCCGGCGAAGGAGGGGGCGTGAACGAACAGGTGCGGCAGGTCGATGCGGTCGTCGTCGGCGCGGGTTTCGCGGGGCTCTACATGCTCCACAGGCTGCGCGGCGACGGGTTCGTGGTACAGGGGTATGAAACCGGCGCCGACGTCGGGGGCACGTGGTTCTGGAACCGCTATCCCGGCGCGCGGTGCGACGTGGAAAGCCTCGACTACAGCTACGGCTTCGACCCCGCGCTTGAACAGGAATGGGACTGGACCGAACGGTTCGCGACCCAACCCGAGATCCTGCGCTACCTGCGTCATGTCGCGGACCGGTTCGACCTGCGCCCGTTGATCCGGTTCGACACGCGCGTCGACCGCGCGGTGTGGGATGCGGACGCGGCGCGGTGGCGGGTGACGACGGATGCGGGCGAGCGCGTCGACGCGCGCTTCCTGATCCTGGCCACGGGCAGCCTTTCCGCCGCCAAGGCGCCCGATATCGCGGGGCTGGACACGTTCGCGGGCCAGGTGCTGCACACCGCCGACTGGCCCGTCGAGGGGGCGGACCTGTCGGGCAGGCGCGTCGGCGTGATCGGCACCGGATCGTCCGCGATCCAGGCGATTCCCCTGATCGCGCAGGATGCGGCGCACCTGACCGTGTTCCAGCGCACGCCCGCCTTCACGGTCCCGGCGCGCAACCGGCCGCTGGCGGCGGAGGAAGTCGCGGCGCGCAAGGCCGGCTATCGCGCGCACCGCCTGGCGGTGCGGCGCACCGTGCCCGGCGTGCTGTGGGAATCGAGCGGAAAGGCCGCTCTCGACCTCGGCGACGAGGAACGCCGCGACCATTACGAGCGCGGGTGGCAGCGCGGCGGCCCGGGCCTTGCCGCCACCGTCACGGATGCGATCGTGGACGAGGCCGCCAATGCCACGCTCGCCGATTTCGTCCGCGAGAAGATCCGCGCGACGGTCGTCGATCCGCAGGTGGCGGAAAGCCTGGTCCCCACGGGCTTTCCGATCGGATCGAAACGGCTGGCGGTCGATACCGATTATTATGCGACCTTCAACCGACCGAACGTCACGCTGAAGGACTTGCGGAAGACGCCGCTGGAGCGGGTGGAGCCGGACGGCATCCGCACGACCGATGGGCTGACCGGACTCGACACGATCGTGCTGGCGACCGGGTTCGACGCGATGACCGGCTCCTTCCTTCGCATCGATATCGACAACGGCGCGGGCCTGACGCTTCGCCGGAAGTGGGCGGAAGGACCGCGCACGTACCTCGGCCTCCTGACCAGCGGCTTTCCCAACCTGTTCTTCATCGCCGGCCCCGGAAGTCCGTCGGTGCTCAGCAACATGGTGCTGTCGATCGAACAGCATGTGGAATGGATCGCCGATCTGCTGACCGCCATGCGCGACCGTGGGCAAACCGTCGCCGACGCGGCAGGGCAAAGCGAGGATGAATGGGTCGCGCGCGTCAACGCCGTGGCGGCCCGTACCTTGTACATGAAGGGCAATTCCTGGTACCTCGGCGCCAATGTCCCCGGCAAACCACGCGTGTTCATGCCATTCATCGGCGGCGTTTCGACGTACCGCGATATCTGCGACGACGTGGCGGCACGGGGCTACGTCGGCATCGAGCTGGTCGGATAAGACGCCGGTGGATGACGGTGGTGCCGACTGTCGATCCTCCTGCGCCCACGAAACCCGCGGGGCGGGCGGCCCGGGGTTGCGGCCGTCCGCGGAACGGCCGCCCGGTCCTCAGCCCTCGATCAGCTTCCGTATCCGGGTCGCCAGGACGTCCATCCCGAACGGCTTCGTCAGGACGTGCATTCCGGCGTCGAGGTGCCCGTGGCTCAGGACCGCGTTCTCCGCATATCCGGTGATGAACAATACCTTCAGCCCGGGCCTGGCGAGGCGCGCCGCGTCCGCGACCTGCCGGCCGTTCAGCCCGCCGGGCAGGCCAACGTCGGTGACCAGAAGGTCGATGCGCGCGTCGGAATGGATGATCGTCAGGCCCGCGGCACCGTCCCCCGCCTCGATCGCGGTATAGCCAAGGTCGGTCAGCACCTCCGCGACGAGCATCCGTACGGTCGGTTCGTCATCGACGACCAGCACGGTCTCCCCCGCCTCCGCGTGCGGTGGTGCGCGATCCTGCGCCGCGGGGTCGGCCCGTGCCGCATCGCCGTGATGGCGGGGAAGGTAGACGCAGACCATCGTGCCCTCGCCCACTTCCGAATAGATCGCGACCGATCCGCCCGACTGTTTGGCGAAGCCGTAGATCATGGACAGGCCCAGACCGGTGCCCTCGCCGATCGGCTTGGTCGTGAAGAATGGGTCGAACGCACGCGCGACCACGTCGGGCGACATGCCCGTGCCCTGATCGGACACGCATAGCGAGATGTACTGGCCGGGATCGACCCCGCGTTCCGTGGCGATGCGATGGTCCATCCAGCGGTTGCAGGTTTCGATCGTGATCGTCCCGCCGTCCGGCATCGCGTCGCGTGCGTTCAGGCACAGGTTCAGGATGGCGTTCTCCAGCTGGCTGGGATCGATCAGGCTGGGCCACAGCCCTGCCGCATTCACCGTCTCCAGCGCGATCGCGGGACCGACGGTGCGGCGGATCAGGTCCTCCATGCCGCTGACCAGTTCGTTCACGTCGGTGGGCGCGGGCGCGAGCGTCTGCCGCCGCGAGAAGGCGAGCAGGCGGTGGGTCAGCGCGGCCGCGCGGTTGGCGGCCCCCTGCGCCGCGCCGACATAGCGTTCGACGTCCGCGATCCGCCCCTGCGCGATGCGGATCTGCATCATTTCCAGGCTGCCCGAAATGCCGGTCAGCAGGTTGTTGAAATCATGCGCCAGGCCGCCGGTCAGCTGTCCCACGGCCTCCATCTTCTGCGCCTGCCGCAGCGCGTCCTGCGCCGCGACCAGATCGGCGGTGCGTTCCAGGACGCGGGTTTCCAGCGTCTCGTTCAACTCGCGCAGCGCGCTTTCGGTGCGCTTGCGCTCGGTCAAGTCCAGCATCGCGCCGATCATCCGGACGGCGACGCCGTCCTCGTCGCGGGAAACATGCCCGCGATCGAACACGTCGGCATGGGTGCCGTCGGCACGACGGAAGCGATATTCGGACGCCCAATGGTCGCTCGCGCCGTCGATGATCGCATGGATGTCGGCGCGTACCCGCTCGCGGTCGTCGGGATGGATGTTGCCGATCCACCAGTCGCCGGTCGGGGCGATCGCGTCGCGGGCGTAGCCGAACAGCACGCACACCGCGTCGTTCCATTCCACGCCGCCGGTGATCAGGTCCCAGTCCCAGATCGCGTCGCTGGTCGCCTTCGCCGCCAGTCGATAGCGCAATTCGGTCTCGCGCAACGCCGCCTCGGCCGCGCGCCGCCGCGTTTCGTCCCGCGCGATCTTGATGAAACCGGTGATCGCCCCCTGAGCGTCGTGCAGCGGCCGGACCGATCCGTTGGCGAAGAACAGGCTGCCATCGCGGCGGACGTGCCACCGTTCGTCGTTGGCGCAACCGGTTTCGCGCGCGGTGACCAGTTCCTGTTCCGGCACCCCGGCGGCGCGGTCCTGCGGCGTGAATAGGATGTCGACGTTCCGGCCCCGGATCTGCGCCGCGGGCCAGCCGAAGACGGTTTCGGCGCCGGGGGTCCAGTCGACGACGCGATTGTGCACGTCGACGGTGAAGATGGAATGATCCTTCACTCCCTCCACGATGCGACGGCTGCGCTCCTCGCTTTCGCGCAGTTCCGCCTGTGCGCGATGCGCTTCGGTCGCGTCCTGCCCCTCGACGAAAATGCCGGTGACGGCGCCCGCCTCGTCCGTGATCGGTTCGTAGATGAAGTCCAGGATCCGCTCGACCCGTTCCCCGTTCTCCCCGTCCAGCCACACGTGCACGTGATCGGCGACGAATCGTTCCCCGGTCCGGTAGACGCGGTCCAGAAGTTCGTTGAATCCCTGGCCCGCCAGTTCGGGGAAGACATCGCGCACCGCCCGCCCGACGAAGGCGCGATCGCCGAACAGCCGGCGGTAGGTGGCGTTGGCGAATTCGTACACGTGGTCCGGCCCGTGCAGGATGGTGATGAACCCCGGCGCCTGTTCGAACAACCGCCGCTGGCGTTGCGTGTCCGCGGCGCGGCGGCGTTCCGCCAGCACCTGATCGGTGATCTCGGTGCAGGCGCAGAACAACCCCTCCACCGTCCCCGCCTCCCCGCGGACGGGGGTGTAGGAAAAGGCGAAATGCGTCTCCTCGACATAACCGCGGCGCCGCATCATCAACGTGATGTCGTCCATGTGGACGGGGACGCCGGCATAGGCCTGTGCGACGATCGGGGTGAGGTCGTCCGCGATTTCCGCCCAGACCTCCATCAGCGGCCGGCCGAGCGCATCGGGATGCTTGTCCGCCAGGATGGCGGCGTAGCCATCGTTGTAGAACAGCGTCTGCGCCTCGCCCCAGGCGACGAACATCGGCTGGTTGGAGCCAAGCACGATGCCCGCCAGCGTCTTCAGCGGGGTCGGCCATGTCGTCGGCGCCCCCAGCGGGGTACGGCCCCAGTCGAGCGCGCGGGCGGCGGCCCCCGTGTGGCCGCCATCGCCGAGAAAACCAGCCATTGTGTATTTCCGATATCGCTGGGGTCGTGGTGGTTCGCGCGGCGCCATATATCGTCGCGACGCCCGGTCACGAGCCTCCAACCGTGGTGCTGCTCATCCCCCGTCCGCGCCGGAACAACACGATGCGCCTGCCCGACACCGCCGTAACCGCCACTTTTCGCCCCTTTTTCAAATACTCAGCGAACGCGGACGGTACAATGTTCCGGCGGACGGGCGGGCGAGCGAAATATAGGCGGCCCGTCCGTCCGCGGACATTCCCGCTGCGCGACCGGCGTCGACCAAGTCTGTCTAACGCTCGGCCGAGCTTGCCAGATCAGCCGGTGGGCACCGATACCCCCGCATATGGATCGTAGATCGTCGGTGGGATCGCGACGGGATTCGGGCGATCGGCAGGAGGGGCGACACCTCGGTACGCCCGTCACGTCGACGATCGCACGATTGAAACTCGTGACGGGTTGCTGCTGAAGGTCCTACACCTGCGCGGCTTACTGTTCGAGACCGCCGACACGGACGAACTCAGCTATCGCCAGCGCCAGCGCGACGTGATGCTGGAAGCGATCGGCTCGTCCCGATTCGCGGTCTATCATCATATCGTCCGCCGTCGGGTCGATCCTGCCCCCGAAACGCAGTTCGGCGACGCGTTCTTGCGGCGGCTGGTTTGCGGGAACGGAGCATGGCCCCGCGCCCGCCGATGGGGCTTCCTGGGCCCGTGCATCAGCTCCGCCTATGCCCTGGGGACCAAAGCCGCGCGATCACAGGCCGTACCCTTTCCAACGTCCGGAAAAATCGATAGCAAAATTACCGAACATAAGTTCGCAATGTGAACATGAGGGTCGATATGCTGTCGTTAGGTCTGGCAATGGCGCTGAGCGCATCACCGTCCGCGGGCGGCGGCGATATCGCGTCGCATGCCATGCCGGCGATCCTCCCGCTCGAACGACGCGCGGAAACCGAGGACCGCTGGCTCAGGCTGCGGCTGGAGAACGTGCTGCCGACGCTGATGCGCCGCGACAAGGTCCAGATGTGGGTGATCGTCGCGGGCGAGTATAACGAGGATCCCGTGATCGAGACGATGCTGCCCGCGACGTGGCTGCACGCGCGGCGTCGCACGATCCTGGTGTTCTTCGATCCCGGCGCGGGCAAGCCGATCGAGAAGCTGGCCCTCGCGCGCTATCCGGTCGGCGATTTCCAGCCGTCGTGGAACCCCGATGCGCAGCCCGATCAATGGGCCGAACTGGCCAGGATCATCGCCGCGCGCAATCCATCGACGATCGCGCTCAACCGCTCGGAGGATTTCCCGCTCGCCGATGGGCTCAGCGCCACGCATTACGCGGCGATCGTTCGCGCGATCGGCCCCGCCTTCGCCAAGCGCATCGTCAGCCCCGAGCGGCTCGCGCTCGGCTGGCTGGAAACGCGCATTCCGGAGGAGATGGCGACGTATCCGACGATTTCGCGCATCTCGCACGCGATCATCGAGGAGGGCTTCTCCGAACGCGTCATCACGCCGGGGGTGACGACGTCCGACGATGTCGTCTGGTGGTATCGCAACCGGATCAACCAGCTGGGGCTCGACACCTGGTTCCAGCCGAGCGTCGCGATCCAGCGCGCGGACGGCGGCAAGTTCAGCGTGCAGGAGATGGGGCACCGCGGCGACACGATCATCATGCCGGGTGACATGCTGCATGTCGATTTCGGCATCACGTACCTGGGCCTCAACACCGATATCCAGCGGCTCGCCTATGTGCTCAAACCGGGTGAGACCGATGCGCCGAAGGGCCTGCGTGACGGCATGGCGGTCATGAACCGGGTGCGGGCGGCGACGATCACGGCGCTGAAGCCGGGGCGCACGGGCAACGAGGTGCTCGCCGCCGCGCGCCGGCAGGTGGAGGCGGAGAAGATCGACGGCACGATCTATTCGCACCCGATCGGGTTCCACGGCCACGCCGCCGGCGCACCGATCGGTGCGTGGGAAAGCCAGGCCCCGGCACCGCATCGCGGCGAGTATCGCGTCGATCCGAACACCGCCTGGTCGATCGAGCTGAACGCGCAGTACAACGTTCCCGAATGGGGCGGGCAGAAGGTGCGCTTCATGCACGAGGAAAACGGATTTCTCGGGGCGGACGGGACGTTCCGGTTCCTCGATGGCGGGCAGGAACGCTTCATCCTGATCCCGCGCGGATAACCCGAAACGACGTTCGCGCCGAGCCTGTCAGGGCCTGTATCCATTCGTGCGGCAGAATGTGCGGCACGATGGAAGGCAGCCCTTGGACACACTCGGCGCTTGCTTTCGACCGATCGTAACCCCTATCGCGCGCCGATCAGGTGGAACTTGGTCTGCCGCCCGTCGATGTAGCGCACGCTCTTCCCGTCGAAGAACGCATCCTCCTCGCTCTTGAAATCGACGATCTGGCCGCCCCATTCCGGCACCGCGCGGGTCGCCATCAGCTCGATCGACCAGGCGATGTTCGGGCGCAGTTTATACTCGCCGGTGGGCACGAACGTCTGTTCTTCCGACAGTCCGATCGAGCTACCCGCACCATGGCCGTTGTAGCCGATCGGGTGCGAATAGATCGTCGGCTTCAGCCCGGCGGCGATCGCCTTGGCGCGCGCGCGGTTCAGCACCTCGTTCCCGGTCGCGCCGACGCGGAACTCGCTCGTCACGGCATCCTGTACGCGGTTGCTGTCGAGAAGGCCCGCCTTCATCCCGGCTGGCGCGTCCTTCTCGCCATCGCGCAGCACGTAGGCGACGTGCTGCGTATCGGTGCTGAAGCCGAGATACTGGATGCCGAAATCGACGCGCAGCATGTCCCCCTTTTCGATCACGCTCGCCTGTTCGCGCAGCACGCCGGGCACGCCCCTGCGCGTGACCTCGACCGAGGGATGGAACCACGTGGCAAGGCCGAGGTCGGCGACGCGCTGGCGATACCACCAGACGAGATCCTCGTTGGTCGTGACGCCGGGCTTCACCACCGCGGCGGAAAAGCCCTCGCCGATGATGGCGTGCGCGATGCGCACGATGTCGGGATAGACCTTCATTTCCTCGGGCGTGCGCGTTTCCAGCCAGCCGATCGCGAGCGGATAGCCGGGCACGATGCGCGCGCGCATCTCCGGCGTCAGCGCGGCGGTGAGATCGGTGTACTGGCTGTGCGTCAGTCCGTCGGCGAAGGCGGTGAGCGAGGAGATGTTCAGCGCGATCTTCTTCGGGTTTCGCGCCGCGATCAGTTCGCGGACGCGCGCGAACTGATCGGGCTGCGTCGCCATGTCCCACACCGGTTGGTAGAGCGTGCCCATCCCATGCTTGCTGACGACGAGCCGCTCGATCGGCTTGCCGTCGCCCGGATCGAAGAAGATGATGATCGTGCGGCGACGCGCGCGCAGGTTGGTCGCGTTGAGCATCGTCGAGACGACCGGATCCTCGAGATACTCGCGCGCGATCAGCACCCACATGTCGATGCCATTCTCCCGCATCAGTTGCGGCAGCACCGTCTGGAAACGGCGTTCCAGCCACGCATCGCGCAGGCTCGCCTGGTCGCGCACCGTCATGATCTTGGGAAGCGCGGGGGACATCGACCGTTCCTCCTGCGCTGCCGCCGGTTGCGCGCCGACCAGCAGGGCGGCGATCGCGACGCCGTGGCGCAGGCTGTTGGGCAGTGACATGATCTTCCCCTTTTATCCGAACGGCGTGTCGAGCGACGACGGCGGCTGCGTGAAGAAACGCGGACCACGCTCGGTCATGTAGAAGCAATCCTCGATGCGGATGCCGAACCTGCCCGGCAGGTACAGCCCCGGCTCGTTCGAGAAGCACATGCCCGGCGCGAGCAGCGTCGACTCGCCATGGACGAGGTTCACCGGCTCGTGCACGTCGAGGCCGATGCCGTGTCCCGTACGGTGCGACAGGCCGGGCAGCGCGTAGCGCGGGCCGTAGCCGAGGGTTTCGTAATAGCCGCGCACCGCATCGTCCACGCTGCCGGCGGACGCACCGATCTTCGCCGCGTCCATCGCCACCGCCATGCCCTGGCGCATCTGGCCGAACACGCGGCGCTGCTCCGCGGTCGGCTCGCCCCAGACGAAGGTGCGGGAGATATCGGCGACATAGCCGTTCACGGTGCAGGTGCAGTCCATCAGCACCACGGTTCCCGCCGTGAGCTTCAGCCGCTCCTTCGATCCGTGCGGCAACGCGCTGCCCGGCCCGATCTGGGCGCTGCTCGATCCGCGCTGGCCGCCGTGGCGGGCGATCTCGCGCGTCATGATCGCGTTGATGTCGTCGCCGGTCATGCCCGCCCGTACCTGCGCGTGGGTGGCGCGGTATGCGGCGATCATGATGTCATTGGCATGTTGCATCAGCGCAACCTCCGCCGGACTCTTGATCGTGCGCAGCGCGTTCACCGCCGCCGCGCCCGACGTGACCCGAAGCTCGGGCAGCAGGTGACGGACGCCGTCGAGGATGAAGAAACGCGCCGTTTCCTCCACCGCCAGCATGCCGGTGTCGAGGCGGCGTGCCTTCATCCAGTCCGCGATCAGCGCGAAGGGACTGTCGTCCTCCTGCCACACGCGGACCTCGCCGGGCACGTCGAGCATCTCGCGGATCGAGGGTTCCTCGAAGAACGGCGTGACGATCAGCACCGGGCCGTCGGCGGGGATCACCGCGGCGGTGGTACGCTCGCTGCGCCACCAGTCGACGCCGGTGAAATAGGTAAGGCTCGATCCCGCCTCGACGAGCAGCGCCGCCTGGTTGCGGCGCCCGAGCTGTGCCTGCAACCGCGCGAGGCGGGTCATACGCTCCGCGCGGGTTATCGGGGCGGGCGGGGCGGGCATCGCCTGCCCCGCCAGTACGCGCGCGGGCAGCACCG
>NZ_LMQP01000001.1:946099-973313 GCF_001425405.1 Sphingomonas sp. Leaf412
CCGCCGGTCGCCGCGCCGCGCAGCACGTCGCGGCGCGCGACCGCCGCGATCACGGGCGGCTCCCCAAATCGCGCAGCAGCGCGTCCCAATAATCGAGCTGCTTCAGGTAGGCGGCGATCGGCACGCGCTCGTCGGTGCCGTGCGCGCGGCCGTCATCGGCCTTCAGCGCCAACGCGCCCGCGCCATATGTCGGGATGCCGGCGGCGCGGAATTCGCGCCCGTCGGTGCCGCCGGACGACATGCTGGGCTTCAGCACGACGCCCGGATAGGTCGCGTCCATCGCCTTCTGCAACCGTGCGAACACCGCCGGATTGACCGGCGATACCGGGCTGGCGACGCCTTCGCCCAGCACGGTGACGGTCAGCTTCGGGTTGGCGATCGTCGCGCCGATCCTTGCACGTGCCGCTTCGACGGTGGTTCCGGGGAAGATGCGGCAATTGACCGTGGCGTTAGCGTTCTGCGGCAATGCGTTGGGCGCGTTGCCGGCCTGGAGCATCGTCGCGACGCAGGTGGTCCACAGGATGTTGGCGTCGCGCGGATATTTCTCCGCGATGGCGCGGGCGGCGGCGTCGCCGGGATTGGCGAGCAGGCGGTTGAGCGCGTCGCCCAGCTCGCCGCCCTTTTCCTTGGCGAGGTCGGCGACCATGATGCGGGTAATGTCGTTGAACTCGACCGGAAACCGCAACCCCTCCAGCTTCACGAGCGCACGGGCAAGGTCGTAGATCGCATTGTCCGGCCCCGGCGCGGAGCTGTGCCCGCCCGGATTGCGCGCGCCGATCACGAAATTGGCATAGGTCTTTTCGGCCGCCTGGATGTTGAAGCGATACTTGCCGTCGGCACCCTGCTGGCCCGATCCCGCGTCCGAGTTCAGCGCATATTCCGCGCGCGCGACCAGCGGGTGCCTGGTCAAGGCGCGTGTCGTCATCATCCCGCTCTCCTCGTCGCCGGAGAAGGCGAGCAGGAGATCGCGCTGCGGCACGAAACCCGATTTCTTGAGGCGGATGAAGCTTGCGACCAGCGCGGTCACGCCCGCCTTGTTGTCGGTCGAGCCGCGGCCGTAGATGTACCCGTCCTTCTCGGTCGGCACATAGGGGTCGGTCGCCCAATTCTCCTTCAGCGCGTCGACCACGTCCATGTGGCCGAGGAAGGCGATCGGCTTCGCTTTGGGATCACGCCCGGCGTAGCGCACGACGAGACCCGCGGTCTTCTCGCCGTCGATCTCGACCGGGACGGAAACGATCTCGTCATCGCGAAAGCCGGCGGCGCGCAGCCGCACGGCGAACCGCTCGATCAGCACCGGCACCTGCCCGCGGCCCTTGGCCGTCGGCGTCGCGATCGCTTCCTCCAGCATCTGCCGCGCCATCGCGCGATCCGCATCGGTGACCGGAGCGGCGATCGCCGGAACCGCGGACGCCAAAAGGGCCGCTGCTGCGACCCCGCCAAACCAACGCATCATCATCCACCCCTTGCCAAAAAAAGGGCCGGGAGCGCGCATGCGGCGCCCCCGGCAAGGTTCCGGCCCTAGAAGCCGGCAGTCACGCCCAGGAACAGGTAACGGCCCGCCGCATCGTAGAATTGCGGATAGGTGTTGCCATTGCCGCCGTCCTCGATCGCCGCGGTGGTGGTCAGCGGCGGGTTGTTGTCGAACAGGTTGTTCACGCCGGCGCGGAAGGTGAGGTCCTTGCGCACCTCGAACGAGGCGGCGAGATCGAAGTAACTGCGCGAGCCGAGTTCGCGGTTCACGCCCGAGAAGCTGCCGGTCAACGCCGGCTGGTCGCTGGTCTGGGCGATCTGCACCGACGAGACGTAGCGCCAAGTGCCCGTCAGGCCGAAGCGCTCCGTCGGCGCCCAGGTCGTCATGAACTTGTGCCGCCATTCCGGCCGCGGACGGCCGCACAGGCCGGCGTAGAGACCCTTGCATTCATAGATGTCGCTGGTCGGCGAGTCGGGCAGCGGCACCGTCCGGTACGAGTCGAGATAGGTGCCGACCAGGTTGAAGTTCACGCGGCCGCCGCCGATCCCGAGATCGTCCAGGTTCATGCGATAATCGACGGCGACGTCCACGCCCTTGGTCTGCAACGATCCGGTATTGACGTTGAAGCGGCGGAAGAAGCCGTTCTCACCCTGCCACAACGATCCGCTGCCCGGGCTGCGCTGGATAAGGCCGCAGAAATAGGGGTCGCCGCTGTTGAGGCAGTTGGGAAGCGCCAGGTTCGGGTTGACGCTGCCGACCAGCCCCTCGACCTTGATGTCGAAATAGTCGAGCGAGATGGTGAGGCCCGGCATGAAGCGCGGCTCGAACACCGCGCCGAGCGACAGGGTCTTCGCGGTTTCCGGCCGGAGACCGGGATTGCCGCCGATCAGCGAGTTGAACTGGCCCGCGGGATTGTCGACGATGTTGCCGTATTGCGCCGCGGTCACGCCGGTGCGCGCGCATTGCACGAGGCTGGCGATCGGCGTCGCGCCCGAGCAGGGATCGTACGATCCATCGGCGTTCTCGGTCAGTTCGACCTCGAACAATTGCTGACTGGAGAACAGCTCGATGACGTTGGGCGCGCGGACGGCGCGCTGGTACGATCCGCGGAAGCGGAAATCGCGGACCGGCGACCAGTTCAGGCCAAGCTTGTACGTGTCGGTCTTGAACCCGCTGTCATAGTCGGAATAGCGATACGCCCCCTCGAACGACACGTTCTGGAAGAAGGGGACGTCCTCGATCAGCGGCACGTTCAGCTCGCCGAAGAATTCCTTCACCTCGATCGCACCGTTGATCGGCAGTTCCGGGCTGGCGGCGGCCTGATAGATTTCGTCCGGCTGGTAATCGACCGAATTCTTGCGGAATTCATAGCCGAACGCCACGGCGACGCCGTTCTTGGCGAAGGGCGAGGTGAAGCCCCATTCCCCCAGGTTGCCGTCGATCGCGGCGACCACGTTGACCAGGTTGGTATCGCCGGTGATCGACTTGAACTCGGCGACATAGTCGGTCGCCGCCTGGCTTGCCTGCGGGCCGAAATAGTCGAGCGGGGAGCAGCGCGCGTCGTTGTTGTTGGGGTTCGCGTCGGCGTTGATCGCGCAGACGATCTGCCCGGCCGAGTTGCGGACCGCGTTGAACGCGTTGGCGGTCCGTTGCCGGTTCGCATCGCCCGTGAAACGGCTGCGATAGCTGACCTTGGAATACAGGCCGTACACATCGTATCGGAACGGCCCGGCGATCTCGCCCCGCGCGCCCACCACGACGCGGTAGCTCTGGTGCTGGATGTCATCCTGGCGCGCGCCGCCCTCGACGTTGCGGCGCGCGACCAGCACGCCCTGCGCCACCGACTGCGGGCCGGCGTAATTGCCGGCCGCGTCGTACCTGCTGCCGGTCGACAGCCCGCGGCTGGTGCACAGGAAATTCGCCTGCTGCGCGCTGAGGAACGGGTTGTCGCAATTGATGCCGCTGATGCTGCCCGCACCGACCGTGATGCCGGCGCTGTTGGTGCCCGGCGCGATCTGCGCGACCGAGCGATCCTCCATGAACGACGCTTCGAGGTAGGGGACGAAGTTATCGTTCACCTCGTAATGCGCCATCGCACCGAGCGCGTAGCGCTCGTCGGGGCGCTGGTAATAGTTGAACGGCGCGAAATTGTAGGTCTGCGAGCCGGCGACGAACTGCCCGTCGTTGGTGACGCGGAACGAGGTCGGCAGGCCCGAAATCCCGCCGGCGTTGGTGAGGTTGGCGGGCGCATTGGTGCCCGAACCGCTGCACGAGAATTCGTTGCCGCCGGTGCCCGTCGCGCCGAGCGCGCAGGCGCTGTAGTCATAGTCGCGCTGGAGGATCGGGTTCACCTTGCGATAGGTCGCATAGGCGGTGACGTTCCCGCGGTTGTCGCCGATATTGCCGCCGACCACCGCCGACACTTCGGTCGTGAACCCGGTCCACACGGACTTGTCCGGCGTGAGATACGCGCCCGGCACGCGCGCGTTGTTGCGATCGAGCAGATCGCGCAGGTCGTCGCTGTCGTTGGTGTGCTGGAAGCCCGCGATGTTGCCGGTGAAACGGATGCCGCTGAAATTGTCCATCAGCTTGAAGTTGACGACGCCCGCGATCGCATCCGACCCGTATACGGCCGACGCGCCGCCGGTCAGCACCTCGACCGACTGGATCAGCGGGGTCGGCACCTGGTTCAGGTCGGACGGAATATTCTTGGGCGAACCGTAGGGCAGGCGGCGACCGTTGATGAGCACCAGCGTGCGCGACGGGCTGAGACCGCGAAGATCGACCTGCGCGGTGCCCGTCGCCTCGTTGGAATTGGCCGCGCCCTGCGCCGCGAACACCTGCGGCAACTGGTTCACGAGATCCTCGGTACGCACCGTGCCGCGGATGGCGAATTCCTCGCCCGACACGGTCGTGACGGGGCTGACGCTCTCCAGGTTGGGCGAGCGCAGGCGCGATCCCGTGACGACGATGTCGCCGCCGTCGGCCGCGCCGGCATCGGCCGCGTCGGTGACGCTGTCCTGCGCCTGTGCGGGTAGTGCGACGACGGCAAACGCGACGGCGGTGCCTAGCAAGAATGTACGCAATGACGCCCTGGTGGACATGGTCGAACTCCCTGATGGTTGTCGGTTGTTATTGTCGGTCCGCGCCGGACATCCCCATGCCCGGCGCAGCCGATCGGTTATTTGTATCGCCAGCTGGTCAGGTCGGCGCCCTTGGGGGCGGCGGCCTCGATCCGCTGCATGATCTTGGGCACGTACATCCAGTTGTAGCGCAGCCGCCCGACGGAATTGGGCTGCGTCGGATCGCCGTTCCAGCAATGCTCGTCGCGATCGCCGTAAAGGATCTCGCCACCGTAAGCCGGCTTCGCCTTCTTGAGGAAGTCCTCCATCAGGTAGACGGCGTTGTTGAGGTAGAAATTGTCCATGTCGCCGACATAGATGTGGATCTTGCCCTTGAGTTTGGGGGCGAGCTTCTGCCAGTCTCGCTCCAGGATATGGCGCAGGTCGTAATTGTCGCGCCAGTAGGTGGCGACCTTGGGATCGATCACGCCGGTGGCCTTGTCCCAGATGCGCTGCGGATATCCGTCCTGGCCCATCGGCGAATACACCGCTTCCCAGACGTCCCACTGGCCACCCGAGCGCGTCTTGTCGCCGAGCACCGCTTCCCAGCGGTTCTCATCCTCGATCGTCTGGGACAGGTGGCCCAGGTAATCGCGCTTGCCCGGCTTCGCCACGCGACCGAACGGGCCGGTCCAGAAATAGGCGTTCTTGTCCTTGTAGATGTCGGTGACCATCGTCTGCCGGAAATCGATCGGATCCGGGCAGGCGGCGAAGGCGCCGTTATACTGGTCGGGATAGAAAACCTGCGCCGCCAGCGCTTCCCATCCGCCGGTCGATCCGCCGTAGAGGAAGCGCGCCCACCCCTGGCCCAACCCGCGGAACTTCTTTTCCAGCGCCGGGATGAAATCATAGGTGATCGCATCGCCATACGGGCCGATGTTGGCCGAGTTCACCGCATAGCTGTCGTCGTAATACGGATTGGAATGGTCGATCTCGACGATCAGCATGCGCGGGAAATCGGGCGAGACCCACTTCTGGTAGAAGCCATACGCCTCCTGCTGCTCGGTGCGCGCGTAGCAGGTTTCGTTGATGAAACGCTTGTTGGGCGTACACTTGATGTCTGCGTCGGGCGGCGTGGTGCGGAAGCCGCCGAAATCGTCGGGGAAATGCCCGTGGAAAATGGCGAGCGGATATTTGGCCTCGGGGTGCTTGTCGAAATCCTTCGGCACCAGCACGTGACCGCGGATGAAGACGTCGCGGCCCCAGAACTTGGACAGCCGATCCGACTTGATCTTGAAGTGGCGGATGAACTCGCTGTCCTTGGGCTCCTCGACCGGCGGCAGCACCTCGCTCAACGCGATCCCGATCTCGCCCGGCTTCTTCGGGTCGAAGGTGACCTTGAACGGCTTGCTGATGAGGTTGCCCGGCTCCTTGCGCCAGTTCTGCCCCGCGCCGCGCGCGGCGGGCAGCTTCACGACCTTGCCGTTGCCAAGCCGGAAGGTGTCGTATTTGTGGAGCACCGCCTGCACCGAATAGGTGCCGGCGGGCACGTCACTCAGTTTGCGTCCGGGATAGCCGGGTACGTCGTCGCCGATCACCCGCGCCTCACCCGCGCGGAAATCCTGGACGGGGATGCCGAAGATCTGCGCGCCCTCGTAGCTGGCGTCGACCTGATCCCGCGGCGCGCTCTTGTCGTCGGCGGCGAGGATCAGGATCAACCGGCCCTCGTACGACGAACCGGGCGTTGCCGGCGCCGACATCGTGACCCGAAAAGTCTCTGCCTGAAGCGCAGGCGCCCCTGTTGTCAGCGCCGCGATTGCAGCGCCGACCGCGAACCTCATCCGCATGGTCTATTCCCCTTTTTCGACCGCAGGTTACCTGCTGTGTCGCACCACGAAAGTCGTCCCAACCGCGACGCTTGTCAATCACATTCTGGTCGCATAGCGAACGCATGTTGCCATATCGAACAGATTTGGTGGGGGTAGGGGATGTGTGCCAGTGTGTGCGAAACCGGTGCGTGCCTTGCAGTGTATCGTGGTTCCGTTTTCGTCGGCGGGCGTCTAGCTAGGGAAGCCGCGATCCCGCGAGGAAGAATATAATGTCTGAAAAATCACGTAATTCCATACGGGATGGCAACCCGGAAGAAATCGTGGACGATGCGGATGACGGCGACCGCGATTATGTCGCGTCGCTGGCGCGTGGGCTGGAGGTGATATGCGCCTTTACCCGCGACAAGCCGTCGATGACGTTGAGCGACGTCGCCAAAGTCACCGGCATGTCGCGTGCGACGGTTCGGCGGCTCTTGCTGACGCTGGTGCGAGAGGGTTACGCCGAGAAACGTGACCGCGATTTCTCGCTTCGCCCGAAAGTTCTGCAACTCGGTTATTCGGCGCTGTCCTCCGTCGGCATGCTCGACATCGTTCAGCCGGTCATGAACGCCTTGTCGCAGCGAACGCAGGAATCGATCTACGCGGCGGTATTGACCGGTGACGACGTGACCTATCTCGCGCGGTCGACGCCGGATCGCGTCATCGCCGTCAGTATCAACATCGGAAATCGCCTCCCCGCTTATGCCGTCTCGACGGGACGCGTGCTGCTTGCGGGAGAGAGCGACGAGGCGCTGCGTCACTACTTCAAGCGCGTCAGGCTGGAGAAGCACACGGGCAATACGGTCAAGACGATCCAGCAACTCCGGACGATCATCGAGGAAACGCGTGCGTTGGGCTATTCGCTCGTCGACGAGGAGCTCGAGGTCGGCGTGCGCTCCTTGTCCGTTCCCATCCACGATGGGGCCGGCCATGTCATCGCGGCGCTCAACGCTTGCTGCCCGTCGATGCGTTTCCCGATCACGGACATGCGCGAGAAGCTCGTCCCCGAACTGCTCGCCGCGGCGAAAAGCATCAACGAACGCTTCTCCAGGAGTTAGGGCCGCAAGGATAGGGTTGGCGTACGATTACCCTAGCGAGGTTGCAGCCCGAGGGGCGTGACCGGCGGCCCCACCGCAAGGAAGGGCTGACGGTTCTGCCCCGGTGGCCGCCGCGCCGTACGGTCCGAAGCGTCCGTCCGTCAGTCCGCGTCGTCCGTCGCGACGAACCCCGGCCAGCCGCTCATGTAGCCGATGAAAGCCGTCCCCAGTCCCTCGTCCGCCAGGTGCTGCGCCGTGACCGGAAGCGGCGGCGAGACATAGTCGGGATCGGCCCGGACCCGCGCCGGGAAATCGTGCCGAAGGATCGCCCCGCGACCGATCACCGCAAAATCGCATCCTGCGGCGATCACCGCGCGGGCGTCCGCGCCGCTCATGATCTTGCCCGCGGCGCCCAGCTTCACGTTCCCGCGCGGCAGGTCGGTGAACCAATCGAGCAGCGGTCGCCCCTGATACTCCTCCTCGACGGCCTCCTTCGTGACGTCCCACAGGGACAGGTCGAGATAATCGACGGCGGCCGCACGCAGGAAGATGCCGGCAACGTCGCGGATCTCCCCAAGCTTCAGCCCGAACCGCTCGGGCGACAACCGCAGGCCGATCTGGAAATCCGCGCGGCACGCCGATCGGATGCCGTCGACGATCTCGACGAGCAGCCGCGCGCGATTGTCGAGGTCGCCGCCATAGATGTCGTCGCGCCGGTTGGTATCGGCCGAGAGAAACTGCGTCAGGATATATCCGTGCGCGCCGTGCACCTCGACCCCGTCGAACCCGGCGCTCTCGGCGCGCGTCGCCGCCACGATGAAATCGTCGCGCAGCCGCCGCACCTCGTCGAGCGTCAGCCCGCGCGCGCCGGTTTCCGGATCGTCCGACGGGCACACCGGCGTCCCCACCAGTTCCGCCGGTGAGCGGTTGCCGGCGTGATGCAGCTGCACCGACGAAACCGATCCTTCCGCCCGGATCGCCGCTGCCAGCCGGGTAAGCCCGTCGAGCTGCGCATCGTCGAAGATGCCGAGCTGCCCGGCAAAGCCCTGACCCACCGCCTGAACGTGCGCCGCCGCGGTCATCGTCAGCCCGAAACCACCCGTCGCGCGCTTGACCAGCCAGCGATGTTCATCGTCCGAAAGACGGCCATCGGCATGGCTCTGCTGGTTGGTCAGCGGCGCAAGCATGAAGCGGTTCTTCCACGCCGGCCCATGCGCCAGAGACAAAGGCTCGAACAGACCGGCCATGTCAGACTCTCCCAGTAGCGCACGATTGCAGGATGGGGTGGCCGTGGCCCGACCCTTCGCGATTTGTCAAACCAGGCCGGTTGGGAACGTCAGCCCGCGCCGGATATCCGGGGCATCCGTGGCCTGCCGATCCCGTTCGCTCGTCACCGGATGGGACGTTTGATCTGCCGCCGTCGAACGCGACGGGGTAGATTACTTTTGTCGAGCTTCGCATGGCGTCGCGCGTCGCCGGCTTTAGTCGAAGCCGACGAACACCGCCGCCTCCTCGACCGGCTTGCGCTCCGACACGACCGCATTCGCGGGAAAATCGTCCTCGGGCCAGCCCAGCGCGATGCTCTTCAGGATCACCTGGTCGTCCGCGATCCCGGCATGTTCGCGCACGACCGGCGATTGCATGATCCCCTGGCTGTTGATGACCGCGCCCAGCCCGCGCGACCATGCCGCATTGACCAGTGCGTTGGTGACCGCGCCGCAATCGAACGGCGTATCGTCGCTGCCGTCCAGGATGCGGTCGTAGGTGACGATGATGCACACCGGCGCGTCGAACTGGCGGAAGCCGCGCATGACCCAGTCCTGCCGTTTGTCCTTGTCGTCGCGCGCGATCCCCATCGCGGCGAACAATTGCTTGGCGACCCCCACCTGCCGGTCGCGATGATGGTCGACGAACGCCTCGCCGGTGCGGAACTCGCGCGATTGCGGCACGCCCGCCACCATCCGTTCGGTATTGCCCTGCCGGATCCGGTCCAGCGGTTCGCCGGTCACGACGTAGAAATTCCACGGCTGCGTGTTCATCGACGACGGCGCGCGCATCGCGATCGTCAGGATTTCCTCGATCAGTGCACGCGGTACGGGATCGGGGCGATAGCCGCGGATGCTGCGCCGGCCGAGCATCACGTCGTCGAATTCCATCATCGGCTCCATCCCATGGTCGTCGCAACCGCTTTAGGCCGGACGGCGGGTCGCGACAACCGCCACGCGATCCTGTTGCATATCCCACCAATAACTGTTTGATGGCGACACGTTTGGGGAGAGTGGCGATGGATGACGGTGAAGCGCTTCGTGCATCGATGCCGCCATCGGCCGGGGCGGCGGCGGGGCAGGCGGCGACCTATCCGTCGCCCGCCTATGGCTGGTACGTCGTCGCCGTCCTGACCGTCGCCTATGTCTTCTCCTTCCTCGATCGCCAGATATTGAGCCTGCTGGTCGAACCGATGAAGCGCGACCTAGGCCTGACCGATACGCAGATCAGCCTGTTGCAGGGGCTGGCCTTCGCCCTGTGCAACGTCCTGGTCGGGTTGCCGCTGGGGCGGCTGGTCGATTCGCGGCGGCGCACGTCGCTGGTCGCGGCGGGCATCGCCTTCTGGAGCCTTGCGACCGCGGGGTGCGGGCTGGTGCGCAGCTATCCGGCGCTGCTGCTGCTGCGCATGGGTGTCGGCGCGGGGGAGGCGGTGCTGACGCCGGCGGCAAATTCGCTGATCGGCGACCATTTCCCGCCGCACAAGGTGGGCCTGCCGTTGGCGGTGTACAGTATCGGCATCTTCATCGGCGGCGGCCTCGCGCTCGTGATCGGCGCGACGATCATCGCGGGCGCGCTGCGCTCCGGGCCGCTGCTGCTGCCACTGATCGGTGAGATCCGGCCGTGGCAGACGGTGTTCCTCATCATCGGCTTTCCCGGCCTGCTGGTCGCCGGACTGGCGCTGTCGCTGCGCGAGCCGCGGCGCACGGGCGCGCTGCACCACCGCATCGCGGCGGACGGCACCAGCACGGTCGGCGCGGTGCCGCTGCGCGACGTCGTCGCATACCTGCGCACCAACGCGCGCGCCTTCGTCGGCATCAACCTGTTCATGGGCTTCTCCGCCGTGGCCGGATATGGCGTCGCCGCATGGGTGCCGTCGATGTTCATCCGGCGCCACGGGTGGAGCGCGGTGGAGATCGGCCATACCTACGGCCTGCTGCTGCTGACCTTCGGCACCGCGGGGGTGTTGTGCGGCGGATGGCTGGGCGACGTGATGACGCGGCGGCACGGCGCGGCGGGGCGGTTGCGCGCCGCGGTGGCGGTGAAGCTGCTGACGATCCCCTTCATCGTCGCCTACACGCTCATCCCCGACGGCCGCACCGCGCTGTTCCCGCTGGCGGCGGCGGTGTTCCTGCCGACGTTCCTCAACGGGCTTAGCCCCGCGATCCTGCAACAGATGGTGCCGAACCAGATGCGCGGCACCGCGATCTCCATCTCGCTGCTGGTCATCAACCTGCTCGGCCTCGGCCTCGGCCCGACCTTGATCGCGTTGCTCAACGACCGCGTGTTCCACGATCCGGCGGCGATCCACCATTCGATCCTGATCGTCAGCATCGCGATGGTCACGCTGTCGCTGCTGTGCCTGCTGATCGCCTATCGCCCCTATGTCGCGCTGGTCGACCGGTTGCGTCTCGCCGCCACGCAATGAATGTTCCCGCGCGGCGCCGGTACGGCTATGCCGGGCGCATGGAGCGGGAGGCCCGATGGCGGTGGGACAGGTGAGCGCGGCGGACGCACCGTCGCGCAGCCCGCGCGCGACCCGCGATGCGCGGCAGGCCGACCTGCTGGGCCATGCCGCCGCTGCGATCCTGGAACAGGGTGGGCTGCCGCTGTCGTTCGAGCGATTTTCCCGGCTGGCGGGGGTCAGCAAGGCGCTGATCTACAATTATTTCCCGACACAGGCCGCACTCGGCACCGCCCTGCTCCAGCAGGAGCTGGAGGCGGTCGACCGCGTCGCACTGGCGCAGGCGGCGGCGCTGCCCGATCCGGCGGCCGCGGCGCGCGCGTGCGCCGCTTTCTATTTCGATATCGTCGTCGCGCGCGGGCCGCTGCTCCACCTGCTGCTGGCCGATCCGATCGTGGCGCAGGGGGAGGGGCGCGGCGTCGCGGTGCGCGCGGGCCTGCTCCTTCGCCCGCTGGTCCGCCGCCTGCGCAGCGCGCTGGACCTCACCGCGCGGGAGGCGAATGCGGTCCTGCATTTGTTGATGACCTATCCGGAGGAGGCGGGGCGAAAGGCGTTCCGGGGCGAGGCGAACCGCGCGCTGGCGCGGCAATTGTGCGGGGAGGCGGTGGCGGCGGGGATCGCGGGCCTGTCCGGCGGCGGCGACGATCGCGGGGAGGTGCTGGGCGCCGACCTGCTATGACGCCGCTTTGGCGCCGTGGCGGGCGATCATGTAATCGTTGCCCGCGCCGATCAACGGCACGACCAGCCGTTGCGCGGTGTCCAGGTCGATCTTCCCCCGCGCCAGCAACCGCCCGCCGCGCAGCGACATCGCGGTCAGCATCGCCGCCACCAGGGTGCTGACCCGCGGCGGCACGCCGTACGCCGCCTCGAACACCTCGCCCAGCACCGCGCGATTGGCGTGGCGCCGCTCCTCATGCTCGTCGCGCAGGGCCAGCCGTACCTCCGGTACGGCCAGCAATTGCTGCAACAGCTCGCCGCGCGTCGCCACCTGCCGGAGGTAGGCGATCGTGGTGAGGGTGTAGCGCATCTGCGGATCGGTGCAGTGGCGGCTGGCGGCGAGCCGCGCCTTGTTCATCTCCACCAGTTCGGTGCGCGTCATGGCGACCAGCACGTCCGCGCCGCAGCGATAGTAATTGTAAACTTGCGCCTCGCTGATCCCGATGTCGCGCGCGATCCGCTTCAGCGACATGGCATGGACCCCCTCCGTCCGCACGATCCGTTCCGCCTCGCGCAGGATCTGCGCCTCGCGTTCCCCGCGGGTCAGGCGGTTGCGCGGGCGGCGCGACCGCGCGCGGGCGGGCGTGATCGCGACGTCGGTGGCGATTCCCGGCGGCGCGTCGGGCAGCGGCGTCTGCGGCTGGTCGCGCCCGGCATAGACCTTCGCCCAATATCCGCGCGTCGGATACGGGATCAGCAACCGGTCGCAGATCTTCGCCAGCCCGTTGCCCGACAGCCCCAGGTCCGCCGCCGCGGTCGACATCGGTTGCGACCAGACCAGGTCGTAGATCGCCCGGCGCGACATGACCGCCGCATCTGGATCGGGGGAGGGCGCGGCCGATGGCATCGGACGATCAAACATAACGGTCGCGCTTTGGCAACCGGCGCACTTTGGGTGTTGACGATCCGTCCAGTTAGAATCTACGGAGTGACCAACGCACCAATAATGGGTCGGAATAGGGAAGGATGGCAAGGGGGCTTGTGCGGCGGCGACGCCGTGCGTCGTCCCCGCATATCCGCCACGCCCCGTGACGATCGGCATGGGGAGGTTTTCAATGGGCAGGTACGGCATCGTTCGATTGTTGGCGGGGCTGTCGGCGCTGGCGCTGCCCACCGCGCTCGCGGCGCAGGAAGCGGCCGTCGGGCCGGAAAACCAGGCGCAGGCCGCGGCGGCGACCGACGACCCCGCCGTCGCCACCGCCGGCGACGACGACATCGTCGTGACGGCGCAGCGCCGCGCCGAAAGCGTCCAGCGCGTGCCGATCGCGGTCACCGCGGTGCGCGGCGACGCCCTGCAACGCCTGAACATCACCAGCCCGCAGCAGCTGACGCTGATCGACCCCAGCGTGAAGTACAAGCAGTCGACCAGCGCGGGCAATTCCGGCTTCCTGATCCGCGGCATCGGCACCAGCAGCTTTTCCGCCGGGATCGAGCAGAGCATCTCCACCGTCGTCGACGGCGTCGTGCTGGGCGATCCGTCGACCATCTCCACGCTGGTGGACATCGAGCGGGTGGAGATATTGCGCGGGCCGCAGGGGATGCTGTTCGGCAAGAACGCGTCCGCCGGCCTGGTATCCTTCACCACCGTACGGCCGAAGATCGGCGTGACCGAATTGATCGGCCGGACCGAATTCGGCACCAACGGCCATCATGTCGTGAACCTGATCGCCAACCTTCCCGTCACCGACGACCTCGCTGTGCGCCTCGTCGGCTTCGCGAAGGAGCGCGACGGCGTCGTCATCAACCGCAGCCCGTTCCAGCCGCGCGACGTCGACGGACAGCTGAACTACGGCGGCGGCGTGAAGCTGATGTGGCGGCCGACCGATACCGCCAGCCTGTTCTTCTCCAGCGACTATTCGGAGGTCGGGCGCTTCTGCTGCTCGATGGTGTGGGCGAAGAACGCGCCCGGCTACGCCCCCGCGGTGACGCTGGCGCAATATGGCATCGTCGCGTCGGACCGGAACCGCGAGGTCGCGATCGGGGGCCGCTCCTACGGCTATGCGCATCGCGGCGGTGCGTCGATCGAGGCGAATTTCGAGATCGGCGATTATTCGCTGACGTCGCTCGGCGCCTATCGCCAGTCGTATCGCGAATCCTTCTACGACGGCGACAATACGACCGTGAACTATGTCGATCGCAACGGCGGATCGAACGCGCTGCGCCAGTTGAGCCAGGAATTGCGCCTGACGTCGCCCACCGGCGGCACGATCGATTACGTCGCCGGCCTGTTCTTCTTCGACCAGCGCGCGACCGGCTTCATCGACCAGCAGGGGCGGCTGGAATGGATCGTGCCCGCGTCGAACGGGCAGGTCATCCGCGTAGTGCCGACGCGCCCCGTCGGCACGATCTTCGACGGCAACCTAACCAACCGCGTCCATTCGCGCAGCTACGCCGGCTATGCGCAGGCGAACGTGCATGCCGGCGATCGGCTGAACTTCATCGTCGGCGGCCGGCTGACGCACGACGAGCTGAACCTGAACTACAGCCGCGGCACGATCCCCGGCGCGGTGCCGATCCCCGGCGGCGTGACGCTGTCGCTGCGGCAGGGAATCGACAACACCAATTTCTCCTTCCGCCTCGGCGCGCAATATACCGTGGTGGAGGATGTCATGGCCTATGCCACCGTGTCGCGCGGGTACAAGGGGCCGGGGTTCAGCGGCCTGACCGTCACGAACACCGCGCAGGATCAGAGCGTCGCGCCGGAGATTCCGACGAACTACGAAATCGGCGTGCGCGCCTCGCTGCTCGACCGGCGGCTGACGCTGAACGCCACCTTGTTCAAGACGGAAGTGCGCGATTTCCAGGCGCAGGTCGCCGATTTGTCCAGCGCCAGCTACGCCAACCGCATCACCAACGCCGGATCGCTCGACAGCAAGGGCGTCGAATTCAGCATCGTCGCGCGCCCCACGCCGGAACTGACGCTGAGCGGCGGCGGCGCCTATGTCGATGCACGCTACGGCGAGTTCGAGGGGGTGCAATGCTATTTCGGGCAGCCTAAGGTCGCGCAGGGCGGCCCATGCGTCGCGCCGCCCGCGAACCCCAATTCCATCGACGGCTTCTTCAACGCCGCGGGCCTTCGGCTCGCCGCCGCGCCGAAGTTCAGCTACAATCTGGTCGCCGATTACCAGAAGCTGGTCGGCGCCGGGATGCGCGCGTCGGCGCAGGTGAATTTCAGCGGACAGTCCGACGTCAATTACGCCGCCAACGGCGATCCCGGCACGATCCAGAAGGCGTTCGGCCTGCTCGGCGCCAATATCGGCATCGGGCCCGACGACAACAGCTGGCGCGTGGGCGTGTTCGCGATCAACCTGCTGAACCAGTTCTGGGCGGCACAGAAGAACCCCAGCCCCACGACGACGCTGAATCCCGGCGGCTATCTGCAATATCTCAGCCCCGATTCGGTGCGTACCGTCGGCGCCACGCTCGATTTCCGTTTCTAGGAAGGACCACGCCGATGAAGCTGTACAGCGCGCCGATGCCCGCCCCCAATCCGCGGCGCGTGCGCATGGTCGCCGCGGAAAAGGGGATCGTGCTGGACGAGGTGATGCTCGACCTGCGTCAGCGCGATCACAAGGCGCCGGACCATGTCGCGCGCAACTCGCTGGGGCAGGTGCCGGTGCTGGAAACCGGGGACGGCGTGCTGATTTCGGAAACGATCGCCATCTGTCGCTATCTCGACGCCACGCATCCCGAACCGCCTTTGTTCGGCCGCACGCCCGTGGAGGTCGCGACGATCGACATGTGGGTGCGCCGGGTGGAGATACAGATCGGGGAGCCGGTGAAGATGTTCTGGCGCCACGCCCATCCCGCCACCGCGGCGTTGATCGACCAGCATCAGGCATTCGGCGAATCCAATCGCGCGATCCTGGCGCGGTCGATGGCGTGGCTGGAACGCGAAATGGCGGACGGCCGACCGTTCCTCGTCGGCGACGCGCTTTCCATCGTGGATGTCGCGGCGGTGACGATCCTCGATTTCGCGACGCTGATCGGCATGGCGCCGGTCACGGACGTCCCGTCAATCGCGGCGTGGCACGATCGGATGTCGCAGCGGGACAGCTATCGGGCGTAGAGAAAACCGGACATTCTGAATTATTGCTGATTTTTCAGGACCGTGTGGCGGTACTGTCAGTCTAATGCGAACCGCTCTCTCCACGATGCACGTCGGACTTTGAGGGTAGGGGGCTAGCTCGCGACGATCTGCCACTCTGCCAGGGCGGCAGAGCGTCGTTCCTTGAAGGTCTGTCGATCGACGAGGTGGCGTTCGAGGCTGAAGTGGTTGTGCAGGTTAGCGTGGACAGAGGCGAACTTTTGTAGCGAGCTCATTCGCCTGAAACGGTGCATTGCCCGCTCTCGTCGTCGGAAGGGCAGGTGACTGTTTTCCACGCGGTTATTGGCCCAGCGGCCGGTCTCTTGCTTCTCGCGGCAGCCGATATCATCCATCGCGGCCCCGTAGCTTCGCAGTCCATCGGTGGTGATCCTCTCAGGGGACCCATGGCGCTTGAGCGCCTTCTTTATGAACGCCAGCGCAGCGCCTTTGTCGCGGGTCTTGCTAACGTAGCTTTCGAGGATCTCCCCTTCGTGATCGACGGCACGCCACAGGTAGACCATCTCGCCGTTGAGCTTCACGTACATCTCGTCGAGGTGCCAGCGCCAGTGGCGAAAGCCACGCATGCGGTTCACTCGCTGACGTCGGATCTCACCGGCGAACATCGGCCCAAACCTGTTCCACCACATGCGCACGGTCTCGTGGCAGATGTCGATGCCGCGCTCGAACAGCAGGTCCTCGACGTTCCGGAGCGACAGCGGGAAGCGCACGTACATCAGCACCACCAGCCGGATCACCTCCGGCGACGAGTTAAAATACCTGAACGGGCTGGCTGGCTTGCGCGGGCGTGACATTTCACTGAACTACCCCGTCGCGCTTACCGGCTGGTGCATTTGCTCTGACAACGCCGTCGCGGACCATGTCGCGTCCGACGAGGGCGCGACGCCCGCGCCGGAGCCGGTTCCGGCGATAACAAGGCCGCGGAAATCGGGCGTGATACGCCGCATAGGCGCTGCGCAACTGGCGGCGCGCGCGACCGGCGCCGGGTGGTCATCGCTCGGCCTGACCATGATCGCCCTGGCGTTGTTACGGCGCGGTCGAGGGGCTTTCGGTCTGGCGCTCCTCGGCGGTGTCGCTGCGGGAACCTGGCACAAGCGCGATCGCTAGGTTCGAGCCCGGAAGTTTCGGCTACGGAGGTATCTGCCCGACACGCACCGCCGGCCGTGCCGACGGCCGTCGACTGCCGCCCAAAGCGGCTTGTCATGCATCGATCGCGATGCGATTGCCTTCGCCGGGTGTCCGCTTTCTAGCTGCGGGCAGGTTCTCAGGCTGGTCGGGCCGCCAGCGACAAGGTCTCTTTTCCCGGAGTATCCGCTTGCCCGATCAGAACATTGCCGTTTCCATCGTCACATCTGCCGGCACAACGCTGGTGGTCGGGCGCGTCCCTACGTTACCGAGCCCCGCCACGCCGGCCTGCCCATGTCGCCGGCTATCACGAAAGAGCGGGCGGTGAGCGACACAATGGCACTGGCGATGCTGATTTCCCTAGTGCATTTGCCCTGACAACTCCCCAACGGCCGGTATCGGCGTCAGTCCGTCGCGCTGCCCGGTTCAGCCATCTTGCGATGCTGTTCCGCCAGCACCGATCCCGGTGTCACATTGGCGAGTACGCCTTGCACCTTGGTCTTCCAGCCAGAGAAGATCGATGTCTTCCCACCCATCAACGCATCCCATCCGTCCTTCGCCACGTCGACCGGATCGCTTTTGTTGTTGTCGGCGCCGACCGAAGTGTCGAGCATGTCCGCGCGGTCGAAGAATTCGGTATCGACCGGGCCGGGCATCAATGTCGTCAGCGTGACGCCTTCGGCGTCCTTGATCTCGTTGCGTAGCGCCTCGGTGAAGCTGTCTACGAACGCCTTCGTCCCGTTGTACACGGCCTGGAATGCGCCGGGAATGTACCCTGCGACCGATCCGGTCACGAGGACCTTGCCGTCGTTGCGCGCGACCATCGCGGGTAGCACCTTCTGCAACAGGTAGATCGTGCCGGTGATGTTGGTGTCCACGACATGCCGCCAGTCCGCCACGGACTGATCGAGGAAGGCGTGGCCGAGACCGTGGCCTGCATTGGCGCACAGGACGTCAACCTGCCGTCCGTTCGCCGCCGCGAGCAAGGCGTTGACCCCGTCGGTCGAGGACAGGTCCGCCTCCACCGCCGTGACGGCGGTGCCGAACTGTTCGAAGTCCTTCGCCGCCGCCTGGATCAGCGTCTCGTTCGCCACGACCAGCAGGTCGTAACCGTCCTTCGCCGCCAGCGTCGCCAGTTCGAAGCCGATTCCGGTCGAGGCGCCGGTGATGATCGCGAATTTATTGGCCATGATCGAATATCCTCAGTTGAAGCCGGGCTTGAGAACGACCTTCGTCACCTCGTTCTGGTCGTCCTTGAACATCTTGTACCCCTTGGGCGCCTCCTCGAGGTCCATGCGGTGGGAGATCAGGAACTCGGTATCGATCTTCCCTTCCATGATCGCGTTCAGCAGCGCGGGCATGTAATGCTGGACGTGGGTCTGCCCCGTCTTCAGCGTCAGGCCCTTTTCCATGAATGCGCCGAGCGGGAACTTGTCGATGAACCCGCCATAAACCGCGGGCATCGAGACGCGCCCGCCCTTGCGGCAGGCGATGATCGCCTGTCGGATCGCATGCGCGCGATCGGTGCCGAGGAAGGTCGACGCCTTGATCTGGTCGACGACGTTGTCGACGAACAGGCCGTGCGCTTCCAGTCCGACGCTGTCGATCACCGCATCGGGGCCGATCCCGCCGGTCATCTCCATCAGCGCCTCGTAGACGGCGCTCTCCTCGAAGTTGATCGTTTCCGCGCCGAACCTTTTCGCCAGCGCAAGACGCTTCGGAAAATGATCGATCGCGATGACGCGTTCGGCCCCCATCAGGAAGGCGGACTGGACCGCGAACAGGCCGACCGGCCCGCAGCCCCACACCGCGACGGTATCGCCCGGCTCGATCTGTGCATTCTCCGCCGCCTGCCAGCCAGTGGGCAGGATGTCGGACAGGAACAGCACCTTTTCGTCCGAGACGCCGTCCGGAATGACGATCGGGCCGACGTCGCTGAACGGCACCCGGACATATTCCGCCTGTCCACCCGCATAGCCACCGGTGAGGTGGCTGTAGCCGAACAGCCCCGACATGGGCTGCCCGTACAATTCCATCCCCAGGTCCTGGTTGTCCGCCGGATTGCCGTTGTCGCAGGCGGAATATTGATGCTTGCCGCAATGGTAGCAGCTGCCGCACGCGATCGTGAACGGCACGACGACGCGCTGCCCCTTCTTCAGCGTTGACTTCGGCCCCGTCTCGACGACCTCGCCCATGAATTCGTGACCCAGGATGTCGCCGGCCTGCATCGTGGGAATGTAGCCATCGTACAGGTGCAGGTCGGAACCGCAGATCGCGGTCGACGTGACCTTGATGATACAGTCGCGCGGGTTGACGATTTCGGGATCGTCGACCGTATCGACGCGGACGTCATGCTTTCCATGCCATGCCAGTGCGCGCATCAGGCGGCCTCCTCTTCCTGTTCCGCCCGCGTTCGGGCGGCGGTGGTGATCTCACCGGTTTCCAGCAATTGCTTGAAGCGCCGCAGGTCGCGGCGCGCCTGGATCGCGGGTTCGCGCTGGAACATCTTGGCGACGATCTTGCCGACGATGCCCGCGGGCGGATCGTAGACGATCGTCGCGGTCACGACGGTGCCACGCACGCCGGCGTCGCGAAATTCGATGCGGCCGCTGTTCTCGACGTCGGCGCCGGGTTCGGACGCCCATTCGATGAACCGGTCCTCCGCCTCGTCCGTCACTGCAGAATCCCATTCGACGGTGCGGCCCGCGGGGGCCTTTACCACCCAGTGCGAACGCCGGGGATCGAGGACGTCGACACGCACGACATTCTCCATGAACATCGGAAGGTTGGCGAAGTCGCGGAAGTACGCGAACACCTCCGCGACCGGGCGGTTGATCGTGACTGCACGAGCCACGATGCTGTCGCCATGATCGGGAAGCCCGGCAGCGCCGATTGCTTCGCCTTTCTTCCACGTCGCCGGCGGTGCATCGTCCTCATGGCCGGGGATTTTTTCTTCCACCATTTTTGAGCCTTTCACTGCTGGAAATGATGACCGGGTCGAAGGGACGGCTCCGACCGGGGCGATCGGGCCGATCGCCCCGGCCCGTCGCTCATTTCTTTCGGGCGCGCTTCGGGGCGGCGGCGGCGGCGGTGTCTTCTTCCTCGTCCGGCTGATCCTCGCCCGCCTCCGTCAGGGCCTCTCCCAACAACTTCAGCTTGTCCTGCGACTTGTCCGCCTTGTCAGCGATCTTGGTCGTCGCGGCCCCCAGCCGATGCAGCAATGCGTGGATACGATCCGCGTCCGGCGCATCCTTTTCGAGCTGTTTGCGAAGCGCGCCCAGATCGCGCAGGATGCCCTTGGCACCCGGTACGTCGACGTCGGCCAGTGCGGCTTCCCAATCCTCCACCATGTCGGCGCCTTTCGAGGCCTTGGTTTCGTCCAGACCGCGATTGATTGCGTTCATCGTCCCTGCAAACTTGACGGCCATCGATGATCCTCTCGCGTGGGGTAATCCCGATGCGCGAACGAGGTAGGCCTTCGCTTGTGTCCGCTCGTCGACGAGCGATCGTATTGATGCAGGACAATGTCGATGTTCGTCCCGCAGCCATACGGTTTCGACCGGGCGCACGGTGACAGGCCCATCCTTCCCCCTACATACTGTGCACCGGAAAAAGGGACCGCGATGACCAGACCGATGCAGATCGACTTCGTTTCCGACGTGTCATGCCCATGGTGCGTCATCGGACTTCGGGGGCTGGAGCAGGCGCTTCGGAATGTCGGCGATCTGGTCGATGTCGACCTCCGGTTCCGACCGTTCGAACTGAATCCGCACATGCCGGCGGAGGGGCAGGAGATCGGCGAGCACATCCGCCAGAAATACGGATCGACCCGTGAGCAGTCGGCCGCGAACCGCACGATGATCCGCGAGCGCGCCGCGGAGCTTGGGTTCACCATGACGATGGGCGAGGGGAGCCGTATCTACAATACGTTCGATGCCCACCGGCTTTTGCACTGGGCGGGCATCGAGGGGCGGCAGCGTCAGCTCAAGCACAAATTGTTCGAGGCCTATTTTACCGATGGGCAGAATCCGGGCGACGTGGACGTGCTGGTCGCGGCTGCCGAGGCAGCAGGGCTCGACGGTGCGGCCGCGCGCGAGGTCATCACGTCCGGCTGCTATGCGGATAATGTGCGCGCGGACGAACAACTATGGCGAGCGGAAGGTGTGTCCGCGGTTCCAACGGTGATCGTCAATCGGAAGTATGTCATCACGGGTGGCCAGCCGCCGGCAGCGTTCGAGAAGGCGCTCCGCAGCATTGCAGCAGAGGCGTGATGTGGAGCGATGCGGCTGGCTGGCGAGGCCCGCGGATCTGTGACTATCCATCCGGCACGATCGCGTTACGGCCATCGTCGCCGAAGGCCGCAATTTGTCATCCCGGACGTGTCAGGTGCGCCGGGCCTCGATGATCGCGCGGATGCGACCGGCGAGCGCATCGATCGCGAACGGCTTCGTAATCATCTCCATCCCGGGGGTCAGGAAGCCGTTCGCGATCGTCGCATTTTCGGCATAGCCGGTCATGAAGAGGACGCTCAGTTCGGGCCGCCGTTCGCGGGCGGCGTCGGCGAGCTGGCGACCGTTCAGTCCGGGAAGGCCGATGTCGGTGATGAGCAGGTCGATCTGGAGCTCGGATTGCAGCAGCTTCAGTCCCGACGGGCCGTCGACCGCTTCCAGCGCGCGATAGCCCAGTTCCTCCAGCACATCGACGACAAGGGCACGGACCGCCGTCTCGTCCTCGACGACCAAGACGACTTCGCCATGTTCGGCGCGAGGCTCGTCTGCCAGCCGGGTGGAATGCTCATCCGCCTCCTCGCTCTCGTCGTAGTGGCGGGGCAGGTAGAGCTTGAAGGTCGTGCCGTGGCCGACCTCCGAGTAGATCTTCGCATAGCCTTCGGACTGGCGCGCGAAGCCGTAGATCATCGACAGGCCGAGGCCGGTGCCCTGACCGATCGGCTTGGTCGTGAAGAAGGGTTCGAACGCTTTCGCAATCGTGTCCGCGGTCATGCCGGTGCCCGTGTCGGTCACGCAGATGCAAACGTACTGGCCGGGCTGCACCTCCCGTTCGCGGGCCGCATAGGCGTCGTCAAGATGAGCGTTGCATGTCTCGATCGTCAGCGTGCCGCCGTCCGGCATCGCATCGCGCGCATTGATGGCGAGGTTCAGGATCGCGCTTTCGAGCTGGTGCGGGTCGCACAGCGTCTGCCACAATCCACCGGCGGTCACGATCTCCAAACGCACGGACTCGCCGATCGTCCGGCGCAACAGTTCCTCCATGCCGGTCACCAGCCGGTTCGCGCTCACCGGCTTCGGATCCAGCGGCTGGCGGCGCGAGAAGGCGAGCAGACGGTGCGTCAGCGCTGCGGCGCGGTTGGCCGAGGTGATCGCGGTCGTGGCATATCGTTCCAGCTTGCTCGTGTCGCCCTTCGCGAACTGCCGCTGCATCATGTCGAGCGAGCCGATGATCCCGGTCAGCAAATTGTTGAAGTCGTGCGCGATGCCGCCGGTCAACTGGCCGACCGCCTCCATCTTCTGCGCCTGACGAAGCTGTTCCTGCGCCTGTTCGAGGTCGAGCTGCGCCTTTCGCTCCGCATCCACGTCGCGCGCGACCGCGTTGATGAAATCGTCGTCGGGCACCGCGGTCCAGGACAGGAAGCGGTACGTGCCGTCCCTGTGCCGGTAGCGGTTCTCGAAGCGCAGGGTCCTGAAGCCATCGGCGAGCCGTGCCGCCTCGCTCACGGTGCGGTCGCGGTCTTCGGGGTGTACGAGGTCGAGGAACGACCGGCCGATCAGGTCGGTCTCGCTCCAGCCCAGCAAGGTCGTCCAGGCAGGATTCACCGCCGTTATCGTCGCATCGAACCGCGCCACCAGCATCAGGTCCGTGGACAGGCGCCACATGCGATCGCGGTCGGCGGTGCGTTCGGCGACCTGCGCCTCCAGCGTACCGTTCAGCCGTTCGAGGGCCTGCTGGGCGCGCTTTTCGTCGGTCACGTCCACCACGACGACGATGGCACCGGCGGGGCGGCCGTTCTCGTCCGCCAGCGGAATGCCGCTGACGCGTACCCAGATGTCGCCAACCGGCGTCCGGCACACGAAGTCGGTAGCGTGCGTCGCCTCCCCGCGGAGCGCGCGGGCGCCGGGATATTCCTCGCGCGGGATGGGGCGTCCGGACGGGTCCCAGCCGATCCATCGACGATCCGTGTCGGGGAGGCGTGAGGGCAGGGTTCCGTCGGGCAGGAAGCGGCGATAGGCGGGGTTGGAGAGGAGCGTCTCGGCCGTCGGGGTGAGGAAGCAGACGCCGACCGGCAGGCTTTCGACCAGCGTGGCGAGCCGGGTGCGCTCCTGCGACAGGCGCGCCTCGCTGTCGCGCAGGCGCTCTTCGGCCTGCTTGCGTTCGGTGATGTCGATCGAGGACCCGACCAGGCCGATGACATTGCCCTGCGCATCCAGGAACGGCGCTTTGGTCGACAGCCACGTGGCGCGGCTGCCGTCGGGCCGACTGACCGCTTCCTCCAGCACTTCGGTACGGTTATCCGCCATGATGCGGGCGTCGTTGGCCATGACCTCGGCCGCCTGCGACGCATCGTCGAGGAAGGCGGCATCGGTGCGTCCGATGATCCCGGCCAGCGGCTTGCCGACCAGGTCCACCGTGCCGCGGTTCGCCGCGAGCATGCGGCCGGCGCGATCCTTCGCATAGACGACGCCGGGCACCGCCTCCATCACGGCTTCCAGCAGCGTCATGGCGCGGCGCAATGCATCTTCCGCCTCGCGGCGCTCGTCGATGTCGATGACCGAGCCGACATAGCCCAGATATTCGCCGTCGGCGCCGAACCGCGGGCTGGCGGCGTCGATCGCCCAGCGATAGGTGCCGTCCGCCCGGCGCAGGCGGTATTCCACCCGGAACGGGGCGTGGGCGGCATTGGCGCGCAGGAAGGCGTCCTCCGCGATCGACTGGTCGTCCGGGTGGGTCGCGTCGAGCCAGCCGAACCCGAGCGCGTCCTCCTCGCGCTGGCCCGTCAATTCGTACCAGCTGCGGTTGAGATAGGTGCAATAGCCGTCCGGATCGGTGACCCACATCATCATCGGGGCGCCGTCCGCCATGTTGCGGAAGCGCGCCTCGCTGTCAACGAGTTCGGCGCGGGTACGGGCCAGTTCGTCGGTCTGCTCGCGCTGGCTGGTTTCGTTGCGCGCGATCTTCAGGAAACCACCCGCGGCCGCGCCGTCGGCCATGATCGGATGGGTCGAACCGTTCATGAACACGCGCGACCCGTCGGCACGCAGATGCCAGCGCACGTCCGGCGCGACGCCCTCGGCCAGCGCCTTTTCCACCTCGCGCGCAGGCACCCCGGCCGCGCGATCCTCGGGCGTGAAAAGGTCGTCGATCGGCCGTCCGATCGCCTCGCGCTCGGGCCAGCCGAACGCCTCCTGCGCCCCGGCGGACCAGCTGGTGATCCGGCGTTCCCCGTCCGTCGTGACGATGGCATAGTCACGGGCGCTGTCGAGGACGAGGCGAAGGCGCTGTTCGCTGGCGACCGCCGCCTCGAAGCGCCGGTCGCGTTCCGCGATCGTGCGGTGCAGGTCGAGTTGCGCCATGACCTGCCGCGCCAGGACGCGCAGCGTGTCCTCCTGCACCGCCGTCAGCGTGCGGGGGCGATGATCCAGTACGCACAGGGTGCCGATGGGCAACCCCTCCGCCGTCTTGAGCAGCGCACCGGCATAGAAACGGATGTGCGGATCGCCCACGACCAGGGGATTGTGCGTGAACCGCGCGTCCTGCGTCGTGTCGGGCACGAGGAGGAAATCGTCCTCCAGGATTGCCCAGGCGCAAAAGGAGCTGTCGAGCGGGGTTTCGCGGACGCCCAGGCCGACCTCCGCCTTGAAGAACTGCCTGCCGTCGCCGATCAGGTTGACGACCGCTATCGGCGCATCGCAGATCGTCGCGGCAAGGGCGGCGATTTCGTCGAAGGACGGCTCGCGCGGGGTATCGAGCACCGCGTAACGGGCCAGAGCGGCCAGCCGCCGCGTCTCGCGATCATCCATCTCTTTCATATCGACCGGCGATCCCTTTGCCGCCGTATAGCCGGTGTGGCGCGTTTCACAAAAGGTCAGCGCGACCGGCATGAAGTCTGCGGGCCGGGGAGTGCCTTGGCGCTATCCAGTCCAACGCGAGGCTGGATTCACATGCGGAACCTCGGCCTTTGCGCGTTACGACCTGCGGTCAGGACTCGTTTATCAAGCCAGAAGATGACAGTGCCAGCGAGTGCGATGGCGGAGAAGGGTGTTGTCAACGCAACGGCACCAGCCCACTTGCGGACGCGATCCTGCCCCGTTTCGGAACAAGCCAAGCGAGTTCGCAGCAACTGACAGTCCGTTCGGTGTGAGGCAGCTGCTGAACAAGCCGCTAACCTCCGCTGCTTTCAAGAGCCGGTGCATTTGGTTTGACAATGCCCGATGCCGCGTTCGAACAGCAGGTCCTCTACGTTCCGCAACGACAGCGGGAAGCGCACGTACATCAATACCACCAGCCGAATCACCTCCGGCGAAGAGTTGAAGTACCGGAACGGGCTATCTGGCTTGCGCGGTCGGGGCATTCGACCGCTCTAACGGGGGGGCGCTTATCAGCCGGTGCATTAGCCCTGACAACGCCCGTCCGGTTGATGTAATAGCTCGACGAATTATAATCGGCGTCCCTTGATAGGAGATGCCGGATGAGAATCGGATACCCTTCTCGCAAGGCACCAGATGCCGAGTTTCACATGAAGCGAGCCCAACAGGAGCGCGCGCTGGCAGAGGCGGCAGATGACCCTGCAATCAAACGAGCCCACCTTGATCTGGCAGCAATGCACGAGGAGACAATGGCAGCTACGGCACGCAAGCTGCACGTTGTTCGTGATGCTTAGGCCGATGCCAAAACTGCTAGACCGCGGCGCCAATTCGGAACCGGCAGAAGTTTACCGGGCACGAGCCGCAGAGCAAAAAGCATTAGCCGAAAGCGCTGGATGCGGAGGCGTGAGAGAGCGCGCTTTGCGGGCTGCTAAGGCATGGGACGAACTGGCGCGCCGATCCGACCTAGTGACCAGGCTCGCTGCGCGGCGGCAGCGGGGGGCGGGGTGGCACGAGGATGAGCAGCCCGGCGTCCCGGCCTGATCCTAACCAGGTCTTCCACCGCTGCACGGTGTCAGCAGCAGCGATTACTGGGTGTTGCCACGGGGTACGAGGTGGGCGAACCCCGCCGCAGCTTGAGCAGAAGCGTTCACGCAATGGCCGGACGATCGTAGCCGACAAGCATATCGGCGGGCTGCGGTATGTCGGTGATCACCTTGTCTGTCCTTCCGATGGCTGAACAAGTTCGGTCACCGGCCGCGGCGGTACGAAGCTTATATGATCAAGCCGCCAGGCGCGATCTGGATCTCCTGGCCAGTAGGAAGTCGGATCAAGCGTTCCGTCTGGAGGCGTCGCACCGACGATCTGCACGCCGATCACGCGCCCGGTCTCGCGCAGATGGATCTCGGTACCCGGAAAGCGGGCAGTAAGTGCGGCGTGGAGCAGCACTGCATCCGCGGCAATCTGATCACTGTCGAGGGTGCTGTCAGTCTAACGCGAACCGCTCTCTCCACGATGCACGTCGGGCTTTGAGGGCAGGGGGGCTAGCTCGCGATAATCTGCCACTCTGCCAGGGCGGCAGAGCGTCGTTCCTTGTAGGTCTGTCGGTCGACGAGGTGTCGTTCCAAACTGAAGTGGTTGTGCAGGTTGGCGTGAACGGATGCGAACTTCTGTAGCGAGCTCATCCGTCTGAACCGGTTCATCGCCCGCTCTCGTCGTCGGAAGGGCAGGTGGCTGTTCTCCACCCGGTTGTTGGCCCAGCGCCCTGTCTCCTGTTTCTCGCGGCAACCGAGCTCGCCCATCGCGGCACCATAGCTGCGCAGGCCGTCGGTGGTGATCTTTTCGGGTGAGCCGTGGCGCTTGAGCGCCTTCTTCATGAAGGCGAGCGCAGCTGCCTTGTCGCGAGTCTTGCTTACGTAGCTCTCGAGGACCTCCCCCTCTGACGTGCTCCCCTGAAACTCTGCCAGTTTGAGCTAGAGTCCGCCTTCGTGAGGAGACGGACG
>NZ_LMQP01000002.1:0-186 GCF_001425405.1 Sphingomonas sp. Leaf412
CTGGTCATGAACCACAAGAAGCTGCTGCGGCTCTATCGCGAGGAGAACCTGCGGGTCAGGCGCCGCCGTGGCCGCAAGCGAGCGATGGGCACCCGAGCGCCGATGACGCTGCCGCAGGGGCCGAACCAGCGGTGGAGCCTCGACTTCGTCAGCGACACGCTGATCAGCGGCCGGCGCATCCGCATC
>NZ_LMQP01000002.1:356-212193 GCF_001425405.1 Sphingomonas sp. Leaf412
CCACAGCTTCCCGCATCTCAGAAGCCATTCGGCGGGCTGCGGCAAGCGGCAGCGCGTTTGCGGAGCCCAATCCGATCTCCGCCCGCTTCTTGTTCTCCACGCTCATAAAAACCCACGAGCGTGAACCAGTCGTGGTCACCCGCAGATAAAGCCCTCCGCCATCGGAGTAGCGCCCCGGCTTCGTCAGCGCGGCAGCCTGTTTGACGTTCAGCTTGTTGAGCGCTCGAGCCATGTGGACGATCCTTCGGTGGGGACCGTCTTTGCAAGTCACCCGTGCCCACTTTTGTGCCCACTTCGGGAGTGGTCGTCAACGAGCGCGAGCGAATGCAGGCGAACCGAAGAGCTGCACTGGGTCTCCATGTCCAGCCGTAAGACGGAGTTATTATGATCGTTAGCGCACGATCCCGATCGCTGGCGGTATCGCACTTCTACGGACACCCTCTCCGCCACTTACCTGTCCCGATACGTCCACCCCGGGCTTGCGCCGGACCGGCGCGCGCGCCACCGTCGCGCGATGCGTCTTGTCCCCCTGTTCGTCTGTCTCGCCGCGCTTCCCGTCGCCGCATCCGCGCAATCCGTCCCGCCCGTGCGCTGGGCCGTGACGTCGACCGTCGTCGACCTGACCGTGCCCGGGGCGCCGGGCTTCCTGCTGAAGATGGCGAAGGGCAAGTCGCGCAAGGAACACAAGTGCCTGGCGCCGGGGCAGGGCATCGCGGCCGTCCTGGCGCCGGATCCCAAGGCGCAGTGCCGCATCGAGCGGCAGGAGACGACCGACGGGCGGTATTCGCAGGCGCTGCTCTGCCCGCAGAAGAAGGGGGAGCCGATGCGGGTCGTCCGTTCGGGCACCTACGACGATCGCGGCTTCGCGGGCCGCGCGGAGATGACGGGGCGGACTGCGAAGGGCGCGATGCGCGTCCTGCTCGACCAGCGCGCCGCCCGCGTCGGCGGCACGTGCCGCGTGGCGGGATAGGCCATGGCGCATCGGCGCGGCCCGATGCGCGAAACCTGTTTCGCTTGCGGGTTCACCCTGTCGCTGCGCCATTCCGCCGCGGCATCCGGCCGTCGATCCGCGCTAGCTGCGATAGTCCGCGTTGATCGAGATGTAGCCGTGCGTCAGGTCGCAGGTCCACACGCGCGCGCTGCCCTCGCCCAGCCCCAGGTCGACGCCGATCTCCACCTCGCGGCCCTTCAGGTGGGCGGCGACGGGCGCTTCGTCATAGCCGGCGACCGCGACGCCCTCCTGCGCCACCTGGGTGTCGCCGAAACGGATCGACAGTCTGTCGCGCTCGGCGGGTTCGCCCGCCTTGCCCACCGCCATGACCACGCGGCCCCAGTTCGCGTCCTCGCCCGCGATCGCGGTCTTCACCAGCGGGGAATTGGCGATCGACATCGCGATGCGGTGCGCGGACCGGTCGCTGTCCGCGCCCTCGACCGTCACCTCGATCAGCTTCGTCGCGCCTTCGCCGTCGCGCACGACCAGCAGCGCGAGGCGGCGGCACAGGTCCGCCATCGCGGCGCGGAACGCATCCGCCCCCGCGTCGTCCTCGTGGCGGAGCGGCGCGTTCCCCGCCGCGCCGGTGGCGAAGGCGAGCACCGTGTCGCTGGTGGAGGTGTCGCCGTCGACGGTGATGCAGGAGAAGGTCCGCGCATTGGCATCCGACAGCGCGCGTTGCAGGAACCCCGCCTCCACCGTCGCATCGGTGAAGACGAAGCCCAGCATCGTCGCCATGTCGGGCGCGATCATGCCCGAACCCTTCACGATTCCCGCCAGCGTCACGGTCCGGCCGTCGACCACCGCGGTGACGACGGCGCCCTTGGGATAGGTGTCGGTCGTCCCGATCGCCTCCGCCGCGGCGCGCCAGTCCGCCGGTTGCGCCGCATAGGCGGCGTCCAGCCCCGCCTCCGCCTTGTCGATCGGCAGCGGCACGCCGATGACGCCCGTGGAGGCGACGAACACGTCCGACGGCCGGCAGCCGAGCGCGCCCGCGGTGCGCGCCGCAATCGCCTCCACCGCGGTCCGGCCGCGGTCGCCGGTGAAGGCGTTGGAATTACCCGCATTGACCACCAGCGCGCGCGCCTCCCCCAGCACCAGCGCGCGGCGGCACCACTCCACCTCCGGCGAGGGGCATTTCGATTGCGTCAGCACGCCCGCCACCGTCGTGCCCGGCGCCAGCTGCGCCAGCGTCAGGTCGCAGCGATCCCATTCCTTGTACCGCGCGCGTGCGACGCGGATCGTGACGCCCGCGATCGGCGGCATGTCGGGGAAGGGGGTGGCGAGCGGGGATATGGACGTGGACATGGGCGTGCGCATAGGATGATGTACCGGTGCGGCAAAGGGGCTGGAATTGGGCGAGCGGCCGAAAGACGAGCCCGATCGGGCAGGCGACTCGACGCCCGCCCGGCGCCGGTCCTGGCTTACCCTGCGCACGGACGGGCGATTGATCGTCTTGGCGGCGACGTGCGCGATGCTGATCGTCGAACACGGGGCGTCGTTGTGGTCAGCGGGAGGACAGGTGCGGGCCTGGTGGCTGGACGATGGGAACGCCCCGACGATCGCGGTCGCCGTTCCGACGGCCTATCTGCCCGACTGGATCGGCCCGCAGGACTATCCCGAAGCGGCAAAGGCCGCCCGACTGGAAGGAACAGTCGAGCTGTCGTGGAACGTGGCACGCGATGGCCGGATCGATTCCTGTCGTATCGACCGGTCGAGCGGTCATCCGATCCTCGATCAGGCGACGTGCCGCCTGTTGATCGAACGGGGATGGTTTCGCGTCGTCAGCGCGAACGGCCCGCGACTGCGGCATTTCTCGTCCAGCTATCGATGGAAGCTGCCACCGGCCGGGACCGCCATCCCGGTTCCGGCAACGGGTGCGTAGATACCATCGTAAGACCGTCCGCGGCCATTCTTCGCGGCGAGCCATGGTGGCACGTTACGCCGATATTAATTCGGTTGGCGTCACAGGCACGGCACCTTATGTCGGCCATGCGATGAACCTGCTGCTGCTCCTGTCCGCCCTGCTGTCCGCGCTGACCGGCGTGGGCGGGAGCGTGCGTCAGCCGCAGGTGGCGCAGGCGGTGGCGCAGCAGGCGCGGGTGTCGGCGCCGCGGGTCGCGGTCGCGCCCGCCGCGCGGCCCGTCGCCGCGCTGCCGGTGCCGGCGGTCCAGACCATCGCGCCCGTCGTGCGCGCCTTCGCGCTTGCCGCGATCGCACCGCTCTACGCCACGCGCCGGCGCGAATAGCGTCGTGGCCGGTGCGCCGGCCGCCCCCCTTCATCCAGATTCAGGCGCGGGCCGCGATGCGGCGTCCGCGCGCGCTCGCAGACAGGAATACGCCCGCATGTTCGGTGGCCTCGCCAAATCGCTCTTCGGTTCGTCCAATGACCGCTACGTCAAGTCGCTCGATCCGGTCCTGCGGAAGATCGCATCGTTCGAGCCCGTACTCCAGGCGATGGACGACGCCACGCTGGCGAACCAGACCGTCCTGTTCCGCGAGCGGCTGGCCAACGGGGAGAAGCTGGACGCGATCATGCCCGAGGCGTTCGCGACCGTTCGCGAGGCGTCGGTGCGCGTGCTGGGGATGCGGCATTTCGACGTGCAGATGGTCGGCGGCATCGTCCTGCACCGCGGCGAGATCGCCGAGATGCGGACCGGCGAGGGCAAGACCCTGGTCGCGACGCTGGCGGTGTACCTGAACGCGCTGCCGGGCGACGGCGTCCACGTCATCACCGTCAACGACTATCTCGCCGCGCGCGACGCGGAGTGGATGGGGCGGGTCTATCGCTTCCTGGGCCTGACCGTCGGCACGATCATCCCGAACCTGACCGACGAACAGCGCAAGGCCGCCTACGACAGCGACATCACGTACGGCACGAACAACGAGTTCGGGTTCGATTACCTGCGCGACAACATGAAGTACGATCGCGCCAGCATGGTGCAGCGCGCCTTCGCCATGGCGATCGTGGACGAGGTCGATTCGGTCCTGATCGACGAGGCGCGCACCCCGCTCATCATCAGCGGCCCGACCGACGACAAGTCCGAGCTGTACATGCAGGTCGACGTCGTCGTGAAGCAGCTGGACGAGGCGGATTACGAGAAGGACGAGAAGCAGAAGACGATCGTCCTGACCGAGGACGGGACCGAGAAGATCGAGCGGATGCTGGAGGCGGCGGGCCTGCTGGAAGGGCAGAACCTGTACGATTTCGAGAATACGCAGGTCGTCCACCACCTGAACCAGGCGCTGCGCGCGAACGTGATGTTCAAGCTGGACACCGACTATATCGTCAAGGACGGGAAGATCGTCATCATCGACGAATTCACGGGGCGCATGATGGACGGTCGCCGTTGGTCCGACGGCCTGCACCAGGCGGTCGAGGCGAAGGAGGGCGTGCAGATCGAGCCCGAGAACCAGACGATGGCCTCGATCACGTTCCAGAACTATTTCCGCATGTACCCCAAGCTGTCGGGCATGACCGGCACCGCCGCGACCGAGGCGGCGGAATTCTTCGACATCTACAAGATGAACGTCGTCACGATCCCGACGAACAAGCCGGTGAGCCGCGTCGACGAGGAGGACGAATTCTACAAGGACACGCAGGACAAGTTCCGCGCCATCGCGAAGAAGATCCGCGAACATGCGCAGAACGGGCAGCCGGTGCTGGTCGGCACCGTCTCGATCGAGAAGTCCGAGCTGCTGAGCGAATTCCTGAACCAGGAAGGCGTCGACCATTCGGTCCTGAACGCACGCTATCACGAGCAGGAGGCGCATATCGTGGCGCAGGCCGGGCGGCTGGGCGCGGTGACGATCGCGACCAACATGGCGGGGCGCGGCACCGACATCCAGCTGGGCGGCAACCTGGAGTTCCGGGTCGAGGACGAATTGAAGACGATGCCCGAGGGGCCGGAGCGCGACGCCGCGATCGACGCCATCCGCAGGGAGATCGAGGCGGAGAAGGCGCGCGTGCTGGAGGCGGGGGGCCTGTTCGTGCTGGGCACCGAGCGCCACGAATCGCGCCGCATCGACAACCAGCTGCGCGGCCGGTCGGGGCGGCAGGGCGATCCGGGGCTGAGCCGCTTCTATTTGTCGCTGGACGACGATCTGCTGCGCATCTTCGGCCCCGATACGCTGTTCGCCAAGATGATGCGCAACAACATCGGCGACGGCGAGGCGATCGGCAGCAAGTGGCTGACGAAGGCGATCGAGACCGCGCAGAAGAAGGTCGAGGCGCGCAACTACGACGTGCGCAAGCAGGTCGTGGAATATGACGACGTGATGAACGACCAGCGCAAGGTCATCTACGAACAGCGCGCCGCCATCATGGACGCCGATACGGTCGGCGACGTCGTGGACGACATGCGCGCCGAAACGGTCAACGCGATCGTCGGCGACGCCTGCCCCCCCGGCTCCTACCCCGAGCAGTGGAACGTGGAGGGGATGAAGGCGCGGCTGGCCGAAATCCTGAACATGGAACCGCCGATCGACGAATGGCTGAAGGAAGAGGCGGTCGATCCGGAAATGGTGACGGAGCGCGTGCAGGCGGAAGCCGACGCGTCGGTCGCGGAAAAGTCCGCCGAGCTGGAGCCGGACACCTGGATCCAGGTCGAGAAGTCGATCCTGCTCCAGAACCTGGACCATCATTGGAAGGAGCATCTGGCGACGCTCGACGCGCTGCGCCAGGTCGTCCACCTGCGCGCCTATGCGCAGAAGACGCCGATCAACGAATACAAGCAGGAGGCGTTCGCGCTGTTCCAGCGGATGCTGGACGCGATCCGCGAGGATGTGACCAAGACGATCGCACATGCGCAGTTCCGGATGCAGGCGCCCCCGCCGATGCCCGACCTGCCCGATTTCATCACCACGCATTTCGACCCGTTCACGGGCGAGGACAATTCCAACGACATCGACGGCGGGACCCTGGGCCTGGTCCAGACGCAATTGCCGCCGTTGCAGATCGTCCAGCCGGGGCCGATGGAACTGGGCGAGGATCCCGCCAGCTGGGAAGGCGTGGTCAGCCGCAACGCGCCGTGCCCGTGCGGATCTGGCCGCAAGTACAAGCATTGCCACGGCGCCGCCTGATCCGGGGCCTGATCCGGGGCCTGATCCGCGGCCTGATCCGGGCACGCCCGCGAGCGATGTGGTAGGGGACGGGGCATGACCGCCCCGCTCGCCCACGACTTCGCGCAGCATCTGGCGCGCGACCGGCGGCGGTCGGACCATACCGTCCGCGCCTATCGCGCGGGGGCGGAACGGCTGCTGGGCTTCCTTCAGGCGCATTGGGGCGGGCCGGTCGACCGCGCGCGGCTGTGCGCGGTCGAGGCGGCCGACCTGCGCGCGTTCCTGGCGCAGCGGCGCGGCGAGGGACTGGGGAACGCCTCCGCCGCGCGCGAGCTGTCGGCGGTGCGCGCGTTCCTGTCATGGGCCGGGGCACCCGCGCCGCGGACGCGGGGACCGCGGGTGAAGAAGGGCGTGCCGCGCCCGGTGTCGCCGGGCGAGGCGGTGGCACTGGCGCGCGAGGTGGCGGACGAGGCGAGCGAGCCGTGGATCGGCGCGCGCGACTGGGCGGTGCTGCTGCTGCTGTACGGCGCGGGGTTGCGCATCGGGGAGGCATTGGGGCTGACCGGTGCGGTGCTGCCGCTGGGCGAGACGCTGGTCGTCACGGGGAAGCGCAACAAGGTGCGGATCGTGCCGCTGCTGCCCGCGGTGCGGGAGGCGGTGGAGGCCTATGCCGGGGCGGTGCCGTGGTCGATCGCGCGCGACGCGGCGCTGTTCCGCGGGGCGAAGGGCGGGGCGCTGTCGCCGGGGGTCGTGCGGGTCAAGGTCCGGTCGGCGCGCGCGACGCTGGGGCTGGGCGAGCGGACGACGCCGCACGCGCTGCGGCACAGTTTCGCGACCCACCTGCTGGGCCGGGGGGCGGATCTGCGCCAGTTGCAGGAGCTGCTGGGCCACGCCAGCCTGAGTTCGACGCAGGTCTATACCGCGGTCGATGCGGCGCACCTGTTGGACGTCTATCGCCACGCCCATCCGCGGGCCTGACCAACTTCCGTTCGGGCTGAGCGACGTCGAAGCCTATGCGCGTAGCCTTCGACTTCGCTCAGGCCGAACGGAGGTGGCGTTTGCCGATCAGCGTTCCCGCGGTTTCCAGGTCGCGACGCGATAGCCCCAGATCGCCAGCGCCAGCACCGTCACCGCGATGCCGAGCGGGCCGAGGAAGCGGTCGAGCTGCTGGAAGCGCGATCCCAGCATGTATCCCGCGCCCGCCAGCACGCCGTTCCAGATCAGGCTGCCGACATAGGTGATCGCGGCGAATTGCCACACCGGCATCTTCGCCATGCCCGCGGGCAGCGAGATGAGCGTGCGGAACGTGGGCATGAAGCGGAACACGAACAGCGTCCACCCGCCGCGCTTGCGCCGGAAGAAGTGGCGGACGCGCTCCACGTCCTCCCATTCCAGCGTCAGCCAGCGGCCGTGCCGTTCCACGAACGGCCGGAAGCGTTCGTAGCCGAGGCGGCGGCCGATCACGTACCAGAACATGTTGCCCGCGGTCGTCCCCGCGGTGCCCCAAAGAACCAGCGGCACCATCTCCATCTGTCCGCGCGCCACCGCGATCCCGCCGAAACCCATGATGACCTCCGACGGGATCGGCGGGAACACGTTCTCGAGCGCCATCAGCAGGACGATGCCGAAATAGCCGCCCCAGGCGATCCAATCGAGGATGAACTCGGTCAAGCGGCCCGGCTCGCGTGGCGGCGTTCGATCGCGTCCCAGATCATGCCCGCGATATCGGTGCCGTCGAACTTCTCGATCGCGACGATGCCGGTGGGGGAGGTGACGTTGATTTCCGTCAGCCATTCGCCGCCGATGACGTCGATGCCGACGAACACCAGCCCGCGACGCTTCAGCTCGGGCGCGAGTGCGGCGCAGATCTCGCGCTCCTTCGCGGTCAGCTGCGTCTTCTCCGCCGAACCGCCGACCGCCAGGTTGCTGCGGATCTCGCCCTCGCCCGGCAGGCGGTTGATCGCGCCCGCGACCTCGCCGTCGACCAGCACGATGCGCTTGTCCCCCTTCGCCACGTCGGGAAGGAACGCCTGGATCATGTGCGGTTCGCGCCACGTGAGGTTGAACACCTCCATCAGCGCGGACAGGTTCTCGCCCTCCGCGCCGACGCGGAAGATCGCCTTTCCGCCGTTGCCGTGCAGCGGCTTCACCACGATCGCGCCGTGCGTCTTCAGGAACGCGCGCGCCTCGTCCAGGCTGCGCGTGACGAGCGTGGGGGGCATGAAGCGCGCGAAATCGAGCACCCACACCTTTTCGGGCGCGTCGCGGACGCTTTTCGGGTCGTTGACGACCAACGTGCGGTCCGCGATCCGTTCGAGCAGGTGGGTGGCGGTGATATAGCCCAGGTCGAACGGCGGATCCTGCCGCATCAGCACCACGTCCGCCTCCGCGCCCAGATCGAGCGATACGGGATCGCCGAGGCGGAAATGGTTGCCCACGACGCGCTGGACGGTGACGGGATTCGCGCGCGCCCACAGCCGGCCGTCGGACCAGTTCAGGTCGTCCGCCTGATAGTGGAACAGGCGGTGGCCACGCGATTGCGCGGCCAGCATCAGCGCGAAGGTCGAATCGCCCGCGATGTTGATGCCGGCGATCGGGTCCATCTGGACCGCGACGGTGAGTGTCAATGAAACCTCCGTTCGTGGTGAGGAGGGGCCGAGCGACGCCGGAGCCTCGTCTCGAACCACATTTGTCCTTCGATACGACCCTTCGGCTGCGCTCAGGGTTCCCTCAGGACGAACCGAGCGGCGATAGGCGTGCGGGGGACGATTGTCATCCGATCCACGCATTCTCGATATGGCGGATCACCGCACGCCGCGCAGGACCGGGCGCGAACAGGATCACGTCGACGCGGATATCCTCTCCCGCGGTGGCGTAGCGCGGCATCAGCGCCTCCGCCGCGGCGGCGACGCGGGCGAGGCGGCGTTCGTCGATCGCGAGGTCGAGGTCGGCGGCGGTGCGGCGGGTCTTCACCTCCACGAAGGCGATCAGGCCGGGGCGGCGCGCGATCAGGTCGACCTCTCCCGCCTTCGTCCGCACGCGCCGGTCCAGGATGGTCCAGCCCTTCAGCCGCAGCCACCAGGCCGCCATCCGTTCCCCGCGGCGTCCCGCGGCCTCCGCGATCCGGCGGTCGCGGACGGGGCGCCGGTCGCTGGCGGGGTGGGGCGATCGCATCGCGCGACGATGCGGCCGGCGAGGGTGCGGCGCAAGACGGTGCGGCCTGTTCGCGGCGCCGCCGTCGTGGCAGGGCGGCCCCGCCCCCCAGGTCCGGAAGAATCGCGCGTGTCCCATTCCCCGTTCGAATTCCTGCGTCGCGGGTCCGCGCGTTTCCGCGAGCGGCTGGGGCGCCGCGCGGTGGGCGTGGGCGCGACGTTGCTGGCCGAACTGCTGCTGATCCTGCTGCTGCTGACCCTGTCGCCCGACATCAAGGGACCGGAGAAGGACGGGCGCACGACGACCTTCAGCATGGAGCCCGATCGCGAATCGGCGCCGGTCGAGCCGGAGGAAGCGCCGGTCGAGCCGCAAGAACGCGCGCCGGTCGAGCGGGAGATCGCGCGGACGCCGGAGCCCGTCCCCGATCCGGCGCCGGTGTCGGTGCCGGTCGCCACCGCCCCGCCGCCGCCCGTCGTGCCGATGCCGCGCCAGCAGACGACGCCCGTCGCGCCCGCGCCGCCGTCGTACCGCCCGGCCGCGGACGCCCCGGCGCGCGCGGTGGCGGGGCCGCCCAACCGCGGCGGCGGTCCGCCCGATACCGCGCGCGTCGAGGGCAGCGGGCCGAACGGCGAGCCGCTGTACGCCGCGGCGTGGTATCGCGAACCCTATCCGGAGGAGTTGCGCGGCTATCTGTCCACCTCGCGCGGGCCGGGCTGGGGACTGATCGCCTGTCGCACCGTGCGCGACTACCGCGTGGAGGATTGCGTGATCGTCGGCGAATCGCCGCCGGGATCGAACATCGCGCGATCGGTGCTGGCGGCGGCGTGGCAGTTCCGCGTCCGCCCGCCGCGGATCGGCGGGGAGGTGCAGGTCGGGGCGTGGGTGCGGATCCGAATCGATTATCAGCAGCGGTAGGATGCAGGCGCGATCGCGGGCGGCGTCACTCCCCCTTCATCGCCAGCGCGCGCGCATACAGGTCGCGGCGGTCTAGGCCGAGGCGTTTGGCGACCTCGCCCGCCGCCTTCGACGCGGGCAGCCGCTCCAGCGCCTCCGTCAGGGCCGCGTCGGCGTCGTTCAGGCTGGCGGGGGCGGGGGGATCGGGGGGCGCGACGACGACGACGATCTCGCCCTTCGGCCCCGCATCGGCGTAGCGATCCGCCAGCGCGGACAATGTGCCGGTCACCGCCTCCTCGAACCGTTTCGTGATCTCGCGCGTCACCGCCGCCTCGCGGTCGCCCAGCCCCTTCGCCAGCGCGGCGAGGCAGGCGCCGAGGCGCGGGCCGCTTTCGTACAGGACCAGGGTCGCGCGGATCGCGGCGACCTCCGCGATGGCGTCGGCGCGCGCCTTCTCCTTCGGGGGCAAAAAACCCAGGAACAGGAAGCGGTCGGTCGGCAGGCCCGCCAGCGTCAGCGCCGCGACCGCCGCGCACGGGCCGGGGACGGTGACGACGAGATGCCCGGCGGCGCGCGCCTCGCGCACCAGCTTGAACCCCGGATCGGAGATCAGCGGCGTGCCCGCGTCGGAAACCAGCGCCACGACCTCGTGCCCCATGCGCGCGATCAGCGCGGGGCGGGCGTGTTCGGCATTGTGGTCGTGATAGGGGGTCATCGGGCGCTTCACGCCGATGTGGCGGAGCAGCCCGGCGGTGACGCGCGTGTCCTCCGCCGCGATCACGTCCGCGCGCGACAGGATGTCGGCGGCGCGCGCCGACAGGTCGCCGAGATTGCCGATGGGGGTGGCGACGATGTAGAGGCCGGCGGGCAAAGAGTTTTCAGCGTTCACGGGAGATGTCATGGCAGAGGCGGAGGCGACCCGGCAACACGGGAGCACGATGGGGGGCGGCATGATGGCACGGGTGCTGACGCTGGCGGGGGCGCTGCTGCTGGGTGCGTGCTCCACGGTCGTGCCGCGCGCCCCGGTCCCCGCGCCGGAAGCGGCACCGGCCGTCACGACCCCGCGCGTCGACGACGATGCGGTGGCGCAGGGCCTGCCGCAGGACGTGGCGCGCAACCGCGTCGCGTTGCTGGTGCCGATGACGGGCACGAACGCGGGCGTCGGGCGCAGCCTGGCCAATGCCACGCAGCTGGCGCTGCTCGACACGCGCAACCAGCAGGTGCGGATCACGACGTACGACACCGCCATGGGCGCCGCGGTGGCGGCGCGGCGCGCGATCGCGGACGGCGCGCAGCTGATCCTGGGGCCGTTGCTGGCGGAGGACGTGCGCGCGGTCGCGCCGATCGCGCGCGCGGCGAAGGTGCCGGTGCTGGCCTATTCCAACGACGCGGGCGTGGCGGGGAACGGCACGTACCTGCTCGGCTACTCCCCGCAGCAGGCGATCGAGCGCGTCGTGAACTATGCGCAGACGCGGGGCATATCGACGTTCGGGGGCCTGGTCCCCAACGCCTTGTACGGTACGCGCGCATCGACCGCGTTCCTGCGCGCGGTGGAGCAGGCGGGCGGGCGCGTCGTCTCGCTCCAGACGTACGACCGCGGCGCGAGCGACATCACGGGCGCGGTGGCGCGGATGGCCAAGGACGCGCCCTATGGCGCGGTGCTGGTCGCGGACGGCGGCGCGGCGGCGGCGACCGCGGCCCCGCTGCTGCGGCGGGCGAGCCCGTCGGTGCAATTGCTGGGGACCGAATTCTGGAACACCGAAAACGGCATCGCGGCGCGGCCCGCCTTGTCGGGGGCGTGGTTCGCGAGCGTATCCGATTCGCTGTATCGCCAATATGCCGCCAAATATCGCGCGCGGTTCGGGGCGGCGCCGTATCGATTGTCCAGCCTCGGCTATGATTCGGTCCTGCTGGTCGTGCGCGTCGCGCGCGACTGGCGCGTCGGCAGCACGTTCCCGGAGGCGCGGTTGCGCGACGGGGACGGCTTCGCGGGCGTCGACGGGCCGTTCCGCTTCGGCCGCGACGGCGTCGCGGAACGCGCGCTGGAGGTGCAGGAGATCCGCGGCGGGCAGACCGTGACGGTGTCGCCGGCGCCGAGCGGGTTCGGGAACTAGGCGGCCACCGCCTCGGCGCGGACGACCTTCGGCAGGATCGCGTCGAGGAGGAGCATGCCCGCCTCGCTGACCGTGAGGCGATCGCCGTCGCGGGCGATGAGCGCGGGCAGCGCGGCCACCGCGGCCTCGTCGATCAGGGCGGGGATCGGCAGGCCGGTCAGGCGCGCGATGCGGGCGAGGTCGACCCCTTCGGACAGGCGCAGGCCCATCAGCAGCGCCTCGGTCGCGCGCTCCTCCGGCGGGAGGGCGTCCTCCCGCTCCAGCCCGTGCGCGTTGCGCTGCACGGCGGCGATCCAGTTCTCCGGCTTGCGATGCCGCACCGTGGCCATGCCGCCGCGGCGGCCGTGCGCGCCGGGGCCGATCCCGGCGTAGTCGGTGTAGCGCCAATAGGCGAGGTTGTGGCGGCTCTGCGCGCCCGCGCGCGCGTGGTTGGAGATTTCGTAGGCGGGGAGGCCCGCGGCGGCGGTGAGGCGGCGCGTGGCTTCGAACAGGTCGGCGCCGTGATCGGGGTCGGGGATCGCCATGCGTCCCGCCGCGACCTCGGTGGCGAAGCGCGTGCCGGGCTCGATCGTCAGCTGGTAAAGCGACAGATGCTCGGTACCGAACGACAGCGCGCGCGTCAGCTCGGCTTCCCAGGCGGCGACCGACTGGCCGGGGCGGGCGTAGATCAGGTCGAAGCCGACGCGCGCGAAGGCGCGTTGCGCGGTGTCGAGCGCGGCCAGCCCCTCGCCCACGTCATGCGCGCGGCCGAGGAAATGGAGCGCCGCGTCGTCCAGCGCCTGTAGCCCGAGCGAGACGCGGTTGACGCCCGCGGCGGCGATGTCGGCGAAGCGCGCCGCCTCGACCGAGGAGGGGTTGGCCTCCAGCGTGACCTCGAGATCGGCGACCGGGGACCAGGCGCGCATGGCGGCGGCGATGATCGCGGCGACGGTTTCGGCGGGCATCAGCGACGGGGTGCCGCCGCCGAAGAAGATCGATCCCAGCCGGCGGCCGGGGAGCAGCGCCGCCTCATGCGCCAGGTCGGCGAGCAGGGCGTCGCGCCACGCCTGCTGGTCCACCGAGGCGCGGACGTGGCTGTTGAAGTCGCAATACGGGCATTTCGACACGCAGAACGGCCAGTGGACGTACAGTGCCAGCGGGGGCAGCGCGAGCGGGGGGGGATTGTCGAGGTCCATGGCGGCGCGGCATATGGCAGCGATGCGCGCCCGATGCCATGTCGCCGTCCTGTCGATCCTCCTGTCCGGTGCCGCGGGGGCGCAGGAGCGCGTGGTGGAGCGGGCGCCGGTCGGCCCGCGACCGGCGCGCGGGACCGCGCCACTGCGCGCGGCGATGATCGCGGGGCACGACCGCGCGCGCGACGCGGTGGGCGTGCCGCGGCTGCGCTGGGACCCCGCGCTGGCGGCGGCGGCGCAGGATTACGCGCAGGAACTGGCGCGCACGGGACGGTTCCAGCATTCGGTGCGGCCGCTGGGCGCGGCGCGGCAGGGGGAGAATCTGTTCACCGGCACGCGCGGCGATTATTCCTATGCGGAGGTCGTCGGCCTGTGGCTGGCGGAGCGGCGCGATTTCGTGAACCGGCCCGCGCCGGGGTTCAGCCGGACGGGGCGCGCGGGCGACGTGACGCATTATGCGCAGATCGTCTGGCGCGCGACGACCGCATTCGGATGCGCGGCGGCGAGCAATGCGCGGGATGACTATGTCGTCTGCCGCTACGCGCCGACGGGAAATGTCGCGGGCGAGCGGGCGTATTGAGCGTGGCGATGTGTCCCCGCGAAGGCGGGGACCCAGTCTGGGCTCCCGCCTTCGCGGGAGCACATCATGTTTTCAGAACACCGCCGCGACCATCTGGCGGAAGGCGTCGCCGCGGTGGCTGATGTCGTTCTTGGCCGGTTCGTCCATCTCGCCGAACGTCGCGTCGTGGCCGATCGGCTGGAACACCGGGTCGTAGCCGTGACCCTTGTCGCCGCGGGGCGGCCAGACGAGCGTGCCGTCGACGCGGCCCTCGAACCATTCGACGTGGCCGTCGGGCCATGCCAGCGCCAGCGCGCAGACGAAATGCGCGTCGCGCGGCGCGTCGGGCGTTTCGCGCAGCTTGTCCTCGACCAGCCGCATCGCCGCGCCGAAATCCTTGTTCTCCCCGCCCCAGCGGGCGGAGAAGATGCCGGGATCGCCGCCCAGCGCGTCGACGCACAGCCCGCTGTCGTCCGCCAGCGCGGGCAGGCCCGACAGGTCGGCGGCCGCGCGCGCCTTCAGTTCGGCGTTCATGACGAAGGTGGTGCCGGTTTCCTCCGGTTCGGGCAGGTCCAGCGCCTTCGCCGATACGACGTCGAGGCCACGGCCCTCCAGCAGCGCCGCGATCTCGCGCACCTTCCCCGCATTGTGGCTGGCGATGACCAGCTTTCCGGGCTTCAGCTTCCGGATCGCCTGCGGTTCCGCACCTTCCCCGCTCATGCGACGGCGCGTCCCTGTGCGGCGAAGATCTCGGCACAGCCGATACGCGCGAGACGCAGCAGGCGGAGCAACGCTTCCTCGTCATAGGTGGCGTGTTCGGCGGTAGCCTGCGCCTCCGCGATATGGCCGTTTTCGAGCAGGACGAAATTGGCGTCGGCGTCGGCGGCCGAATCCTCCGGGTAATCGAGGTCGAGGACGGGATTGCCCTGATAGATGCCGCACGAGACCGCCGCGACCTTCTGCCTGATCGGATCCGCCGACAGCTTCCCGCTCTGCAACAGGCCGTCGATCGCGAGGCGAAGCGCGACCCAGGCGCCCGAGATCGCGGCGGTGCGCGTGCCGCCGTCGGCCTGGATCACGTCGCAGTCCAGGACGATCTGGCGCTCGCCCAGCAGCGCCATGTCGGTGACGGAGCGCAGCGAGCGCCCGATCAGCCGCTGGATCTCCTGCGTCCGGCCCGATTGCTTGCCCTTCGCCGCCTCGCGATTGCCGCGGGTGTGGGTGGCGCGGGGGAGCATGCCGTATTCGGCGGTGACCCAGCCCTGTCCCTTGCCGCGCAGGAAGGGCGGCACGCGCTCCTCCACGCTGGCGGTGACCAAAACCTTGGTATCGCCGAAACCGATCAGCACCGATCCCTCCGCATGGCGGGTGAAGCGGGGTTCGATCGTGATCGCACGCATCTGATCGGGGGCGCGGCCGCTGGGGCGCATTCAACTCTCCTCAAGGTCGGATAGCGCAGGCGATAGCGGCGTTGTGCGACCGGCGAAAGGGAGAGTGACCATGCGGATGATGACGGCGATGATGACGGCGATGACGGCGATGACGGCGATGACGGCTGGCGCGATGCTGTCGGGATGCGCGACGACGACCGGCGCGGGACGGCCGGTCGCGATCGAGCGCGAGGCGATCACGTACGAGACCGCACCGTGTTTCGGGACGTGCCCGGTCTATGCGGTGACGGTGCAGCCCGATGGCAGCGGGGTGTTCGAGGGGAAGCGCCACACCGCGGTGAGCGGGACGCGCGCGTTCACCGCGTCGCCCGACGCCTATCGCGCCTTCGCCGCGGCGCTGGGCCCGTACCGGCCGGTCGGCGAGCGGCTGGTGCAGCCGGGGACTCCCGATTGCCGCAACGCACCGACCGACATGCCGAGCGTCGACGTGCGGTGGAGCGAATTGAGCGGCGCGGCGCACCACCTGTCCTTCTATCGCGGATGCGGACAGGGGAACGAGGCGATGGCGGCGGCTCTCGCCTCCGCGCCCGACCTGCTGCCGATCGCGGGCTTCATCGGGAAGCGTTGAGTAAGCCGGGGGGGAGGCATACATGCGAGGCATGGCCGCTTCCCCGCCGATCGCCGACCTGAACGACCGCGCGCGCGACATCTTCCGCCGCGTGGTCGACGGCTATATCGCCAGCGGGCAGCCGGTGGGATCGCGAACGCTGGCGCAGGCGGGGCTGAACCTGTCGCCCGCGTCGATCCGCAACGTGCTGGCGCAGCTGGAGGTCATGGGGCTGCTCGCCGCGCCGCATACCAGCGCGGGGCGGATGCCGACCGACCGCGGCCTGCGCCTGTTCGTCGACGGGATGATGCAGGCGCTGGAGCCGAGCGCGGAGGAACGCGCGCGGATCGAGGCGGGGGCGGGCGGGCCGGTGGAGGAGGCGCTGGCGGCGACGACCGCGGCGCTGTCCGGCCTGTCGGCGTGCGCGGGGCTGGTGATGGTGCCCAAGCGCGAGGCGGTGCTGCGCTCGATCGCGTTCGTGCCGCTGTCTCCCGTGCAGGCGCTGGCGGTGCTGGTCGCGGCGGACGGGGGCGTCGAGAACCGCGTCGTCGACCTGCCCGAGGCGATTCAGCCCGGCGCGCTGGTCGAGGCGGGGAATTTCATGACCGCGACTTTGGGCGGCCTGACACTGGCGCAGGCGCGCGAGCGGCTGGAGCGCGAGCTGGCGGCGGGGCGCGCGACGCTGGACGGCGCGGCGCGCGCGCTGGTGGAGCGCGGGCTGGTGGTGTGGAGCGAGGACGGGGCGCGGCGCCCGGTGCTGATCGTGCGCGGGCAGGGGCGGTTGCTGGACGATGCCGACGCCGCGGATCTGGAACGGGTGCGCGACCTGCTGGACGACCTGGAGGGGAAGCAGGAGATCGCCGCGCTGCTCGATTCGGCGCGCGCGGGCGATGCGACGCGGATCTTCATCGGCGCGGAGAACAATCTGTTCGCGCTGTCGGGATCGTCGGTGATCGCGCGGCCGTTCCGGGGCCTGGACGGGCGGGTCGTCGGCGTCGTGGGCGTGATCGGCCCGACGCGGTTGAACTACGCGCGCGTCGTGCCCATGGTTGATTTTACCGCCGCGACGCTGGCCCGCCGGATCGGGTGAGCGCGCGTACAACGAGCAGGAATGGAATGATCGAGAACGAGAACGACGGCGCGGACCTGCGCGAGCAGACCGCCGAGGCCGCGCCCGAAGTGGCCGAGCATGACGACACGCAGGCGCGCATCGCCGCGCTGGAGGAGCAGGTGGCGACCGCGCAGCAGGACGTCCTGTACGCCCGTGCCGAGACGCAGAACGTGCGCCGCCGTGCGGAGAAGGACGCCGCCGATGCGCGCGCCTATGCCGCCACCGGATTCGCGCGCGACGTGCTGTCGGTCAGCGACAATCTGGAGCGCGCGCTGGCGTCGATCCCGGCGGAGTTGCGCGGGGACGAGAAGTTCAAGGGTCTCGTCACCGGGCTGGAGGCGACGGGGCGCGAGCTGGCGAACGTGTTCGCGCGCAACGGGCTGACGCGGATCGAGGCGATGGGTCAGCCGCTCGACCCCAACCGGCATCAGGCGATGATGGAGATGCCGAGCGACGCGACGCCGGGCACGATCGTGCAGGAGATGCAGTCGGGCTGGATGATAAAGGACCGGCTGCTGCGGCCCGCATTGGTGGCGGTGGCGAAGGCGGGGTGATTCGTCCTTCGTCATTGCGAGCGTAGCGAAGCAATCCAGTGCCGGCCGATCGATATTCGATGTGCCGGTGCAGGATGGTCGCGCGAAGACGCGATGCCGGGAAGTAAAGAAAGAGATGGGTTCGCGCAGAGGCGCGGAGCACGCGGAGAGTAAAGTGTAACGGAGGGCAAAACTCCCTTCATCGAAGCGACGATGTCGGGCCGCGGTCGGTGATCGGCCTTGCGAGCAGCCCGGCGCGCGATACCGCCGCGTCCTGCGCGCCTCTGCGCGAACCATCTCCTTCTTGTGTTTGCGTGAGCGTCGCACCCCGCCATCCGAACGTCGAACGGTCCTGAAGTTATGCGCGACGCCCTGGATTGCTTCGCTGCGCTCGCAATGACGGCGCCCTATTCAGATCGCGCCGCTGAACGTGTCGCATGCGGCGGGGTCGCCGGTTTCCATGCCCTTGCGCAGCCAGGCCTGACGCTGGGCCGACGTACCGTGGGTGAAGCTGTCGGGCATCACGCGGCCGGTGCTCTGGCGCTGGAGCGTGTCGTCGCCGATCGCCTGCGCCGCGCGCATGCCTTCCTCGACGTCGCCCGGATCGAGCCGCTGGCGGTTCTGCGCCGCCCAGACGCCGGCGTAGCAATCCGCCTGTAGTTCCAGCCGGACCGAGGCGGCGTTGCCCTCCGCCTCGCTGCCGCGCTGCTGCGCCTGCCGGACCTGATCCGCGGTGCCGAGCAAGTTCTGGATGTGGTGACCGAATTCGTGCGCCACGACGTAATATTGCGCGAAGTCGCCGGGCGCCTTGAACTTGTTCTGCAACTCGTCGAAAAAGCTGGTGTCGAGGTAGATGCCCTGATCGGTCGGGCAATAGAACGGCCCCATCGCCGCCTGCGCCGCGCCGCAGCCCGACTGGCCCGACCCGTCGTAGAAGCGCAGCATCGGCGGCTGGAACTGCGCGTTCGAGCGCGCGAACAGCGCCTGCCACGTGTTTTCGGCGTTGCTGAACGCCTGGCACGTGGTGCGGCGTGCGGGGCTGGCGTCGCAGACCTGCTGGACGCTTTCGCCCTTCGGCGCGCTTTGCGTCGTCGGGGCGCTGCCGCCGCCGCCGAACATGGAGCCGATGTTGCCCAGCCCGCCGAAGACCGCGAGCAGGATCAGGACGACGACCACGCCGCCGCAGCCGAAGCGGCTGGCGACCATCGGCAGCAGGCCGAGCAGGAGGCCGCCGCCCCCGCCGCCGATGCCGCCGCCGCCGCCGCCGCGCGCCTCGCCGACGTTGATGTCATTGTCATAGTCGTCGAGCCGCATGGCCTGTCCCCCCGTTCGGGTCATTATGGTTGCGGCATGAATGCGCCGCGCGCCCGTGGGTTGCAACGCCGCGTCCGCGCGTCGATGAGGGCGGCATTGAACCAAGAGGAGTGGCCATGTTCCTGAAGGGCAAGAGCGCGATCGTCACGGGCTCCACCAGCGGCATCGGGCTGGCGATCGCGCGCGCACTGGCGGGCGAGGGCGCGGCGGTGATGCTGAACGGTTTCGGCGAGGCGGATGCGATCGAGCGCGCGCGGGCGGAGCTGGCCGCGGCGAGCGGGGCGGGCGCGCTGTACGATGCGGCGGACATGACGAAGCCGGACGAGATCGCGGCGATGGTCGCGCGTGCCCATGCCGAATGGGGCGGGCCGGACATCGTGGTGAACAATGCCGGCATCCAGTTCGTGTCGCCGATCGCGGACTTTCCGGCGGACAAGTGGGATGCGATCGTCGCGATCAACCTGACCAGCGCGTTCCACACGATGCGCGCCGCGGTGCCGTTGATGCGGCAGCGGAAGTGGGGGCGGATCGTGTCGACCGCCTCGGCGCACAGCCTGGTCGCGAGCCCGAACAAGTCCGCCTATGTCGCCGCCAAGCACGGGCTGGTCGGGCTGACCAAGTCGGTGGCGCTGGAAACCGCGACCGACGGGATCACGGTCAATTGCATCTCCCCCGGCTATGTCTGGACCCCGCTGGTCGAGAGCCAGATCCCCGACACGATGAAGGCGCGGGGCATGACGAAGGAGCAGGTCATGAACGACGTCCTGCTGGCCGCGCAGCCGACAAAGCAGTTCGTGACGCCCGAGCAGGTGGCGGCGTTCGCGCTGTTCCTGTGCCGCGACGAGGCGGCGGCGATCACGGGCGCGAACCTGTCCGCGGACGGCGGCTGGACGGCGCAGTGATGTTTTGGGCAATGACGGGGCTTCCGGCGCTGTCGCTGCTGGCCGCGCCCGCCGCGGCGCAGACCGACTGGCGGCGCGTCGCGACCCCGACGGATCGCGCGCGGCTGGCGGACTGGCGCACGGTCTGGGCGGGCGCGCTGGCGCGCGCGCGCGCGGGCGGGGCGGGGGCGGAGATCGCGGCGGCGGGGGCGCTGTTCGACTACGACCGCGCCTTGCCGCGACCGGTCCCGCCCGCGGGCGACTATCGCTGTCGCATCGTGAAGCTGGGTGCGGCGAAGCGGTGGATGCTGCCCTATGTCGCCTATCCCTTCTTCGCCTGTCGCGTGGCGGTGACGGCTTCGGGGGCGGGGGAAACGGTCACGCTGGCGAAGCTGACGGGATCGCAGCGGCAGGTCGGGACGATCCATCCGCGCGACGGCGAGCGCGCGGTGTTCCTGGGCACGCTGATGTACGGATACGAGGATCGCCCGTTGCCGTACGGCCGCGACGCGAAGCGCGACGTGGCGGGATGGGTCGAGCGGATCGGGGAACGGCGCTGGCGGATGGCGATGCCGTCGCCGGCGTTCGAATCGATGCTGGACGTGATGGAGCTGGTGCCGGTCGATTGACCTCCGTTCGTGCCGACCGAAGTCGAAGTACGTGCGTTGCGCGTGGCCTTCGACTTCGCTCAGGCCGAACGGGGGGCAGGTTATTCCCCCATGAACGGTGCCGCGATCTCCGGCCGTACGCGGAGCAGGCGGCCCGTCGCGCGGTCCATCAGCGCCCAGGTCGTGACGCCTTCCACCAATGTGCGCCCGGTCGCGTCGACGAAGCGGACGTGGCGGTCGAAGCGCGCGCCGCGGGGCGGTTCGGGCACCCACGTCTCGCCGGTCACGCTTTCGCCGACCGACAGGTTGCCGCGATAGTCGATGACGTGGCGCGTCACGACCCAGACCATCGTCGCGCGATGTTCGGGCGGGGCGATCGCGTCCCAATGCGCCACCGCGATGTCCTGGATCCAGCGGACCCACACCGCATTGTTGACGTGGCCCAGCTCGTCGATGTCCGCCGGCGACGCGGTGAACCCCTGTGCAAAGCGGGTCACGCGCGCCGGTCCCGGTGCCAGCGCCACAGCGCGAAGACCGCCCCCGCCGCCAGCAATGCGCCGATCAGCCACCACAATCGTGCGTCGTGGCGCAGCCGCCCCAGCGCCTCCTCGAACGCCTCCCCGAACAGATAGCCGATCGTGGCGAAGGTCACGCCCCACAGCGCCGCCGACACGGCGTTGACCGCGGCATACAGCCGGTGCGGCACCGCGGTCGTGCCGATCGCGATCGGGCTGACGGTGCGCAGGCCGTACAGGAAGCGGAAGGCGAAGATGAAGCCGATCGGCCGCCGTTCCACCAGGTCGACCGCACGGCGGAAGGCGGGGCGTTCGCGCGCCGCGACGACCCAGCGGTGGTCGCGGAAGCGCCGCCCGAACCCGAACCAGCCCTGATCCGCGACGAACGAACCCAGCGCGCCCGCCGCCATCGCCAGCGGCAGCGCGATAAGCCCCTGATGCGCGAGCAGCCCGCCCGCGATCACCGCCGCCTCGCCCTCCAGCGCGGCGCCCGCGAACACCGCGGCGGCGCCCCAGCGCGCGACGAGCGCCTCGATGCTCACTTTGTGCAGAGCTTTCCGGTGTCCTTGCAGAAGGCGGCGCGCGTTTCGGTGGCAAGGTCGAATTTGTCCATCGCATTTCGCGCAGCAGCGACGGCGGCAGGCGTGGCAGCGGTATAGCGTGCCGCGACAGTCGATTCGTTGAATGCCGCGATGGCGCGCAGGTCGGCAATCGACAGTCGTTTGGCGTAGGCTACCGCCATTTCGCGCCGAACTGTCAGCATCGCGGCGTTGGCGGTCGCCTTCGCCTGCGCGCGCAATTTCGTTTGTTCGGCGGGGGTCAGATCGGGGGTGGCGCGAAGTAGCTTCTCCGTCTCATCCGCAATCACCATCGGCGCGAGGCGGGAGAAGGCTCCCGAACCCGCGACCCGTTCGCCCAGCGCCATCGCTTCCGGACTGGCGGCCTGCGCCGCCAGCAGCAGCAGGATCATTCCTCCACCCCCAGTTGCCACAGGACGAAGGCATGTTCCTCCGCGCCCTCGCGCAGGCTCTCGAACCGGCCCGACTTGCCGCCGTGCCCCGCGCCCATGTTGGTCTTCAGCAGCAGGAGGTTGTCGTCGGTCTTCGTCGCGCGCAGCTTCGCCGCCCATTTGGCCGGTTCCCAATAGGTAACGCGCGGGTCGTTGAGGCCGCCCGAGATGAACATCGGCGGATAATCCTGCGCGCGGACGTTGTCGTACGGGCTGTAGCCGCGGATCAGGTCGAAGGCGGCCTTGTCCTCGATCGGGTTCCCCCATTCGGGCCATTCGCCCGGCGTCAGCGGCAGGCTTTCGTCCAGCATGGTGTTGAGCACGTCGACGAAGGGCACGTCGGCGATCACCGCGCCCCACAGGTCCGGGTCGGAATTGACCACCGCGCCCATCAGCTCGCCGCCCGCGGAGCGGCCCGCGATCGCGATCTTTCCGGCGCTGGTCCAGCCCTGCGCCACCAGCCCCTTCGCCACGTCGACGAAATCGGTGAAGGTGTTCGACCGCTTCTCCAGCTTCCCGTCGTGATACCATTGCTGGCCCAGATCGTCGCCGCCGCGGATGTGCGCGATGGCATAGGCCATGCCGCGATCGAGCAGGCTGAGCCGCCCGGTCGAGAAGCCCGGTGCGATGGCATGACCGTAGGCGCCGTAGGAATACAGGAACAGGGGACGCGATCCGTCGCGCGGGAAATCCTTCGGATAGACGATCGACACCGGGATCATCGTCCCGTCCCGCGCCGCGATCTCCAGCCGCTGCGTCTCGTATCCCGACGCGTCGTAGCCCGACGGGATGGTCTGCGTCTTGAGCACCGTCATCTCGCCCGAAGCGACGTCATAGTCGTAGACCGTGCCCGGCGTGACCATCGATTCGTAGCCGAGCCGGATGACCGTCTGGTCGTATTCGGGATTGTCGCCGGTGCCCGCGGCGTAGCTGGCCTCCGGAAAGGACAGGCGTTTCGGCGCGCCGCCGTCATAGCCGTGGATCTCGACCTGATCGAGCCCGTCCTCGCGCCCCTCCACGATGAAGAAATCGGCGAAACACTCGACCCCGGTCATGTAGAAGCGCGGGGAGGGGGCGATCAGTTCGGTCCACTCGCCGGGCGTCGCGATCGGCGCGGTGCACAGCCGCCACATCGGATCGATGTCGTTGGTGTGGACGAACAACGTGTCGCCGTGCGTGTCGACGTCATATTCGCGGCCCGGCTTTCGCGGCGCGACCATGATCGGCTCCGCGAGCGGGTCGTTGGCGGGATACAGGCGGATTTCGGTCGTGTCGTGGCTGCTGGCCACCAGCGCGATCCACTTGCGGTCGCTGGTTTCGCTGACCCCGACCGAGAAGACGGGATCGTACTCGTAATACAGCGTCGCGTCGTCGGCGCTGGGCGTGCCCAGCACGTGATATTTGATCGTGCGCGTGCGCCAGTTCTCGTCGGTCAGGCCATACAGGATGCCGCGCCCGTCGCTGGTGAAGACGATGTTGCCGATCGTCCCCTCGATCGAGGTGTCGCCCCATTTGCCCGCGGCGCCGGGGATGATCTCGTCAAGCGTTTCCGCGCCGGTCAGGCTCTCGAAGCGGATGGTGTAGCGTTCGGAGCCGTCGTCGTCGGTCGAATAGGCCATGACGCGGCCGTCCTCGCTGATCGCGACCGCGCCGAGGCGGAAATATTCCTTCCCCGCCGCCAGTGCGACCTCGTCCAGGAACAGCTGGTCATCGCCCCCCGCGACGGGCCTGCGCCACCATTTGCGATATTCGCCGCCGGTTTCGTAGGCGGTCCAGTACAGCCAGTCGCCGTCCTTCTGCGGCACGGTCGATTCGTCTTCCTTGATGCGCGCCTTCATCTCCTCGTACAGGCGGTCCACCAGCGGGCGGTGCGGCGCCATCTGCGCCTCGAAATAGGCGTTCTCCGCCTCCAGATACGCCAGCACGTCCTTGTCATCGACGTCGGGATAATTGGGATCGCGCAGCCAGGCCCAGGGGTCCTCGATCGTGACGCCGTGATGCGTGAAGGAATGCGGGCGGGTGGCGGCGATGGGGGGGGTGGTCATATGAGCGCTGTAGCGTGCCTAACATCCCACCGTCACCCCGGACTTGATCCGGGGCCCATCGTGCCGCACATCCGCGATCGATGTTCATGCGGCACGATGGATGCCGGATCAGGTCCGGCATGACGGGGGCAGGGTGACGACCACCCGCTTCGCGCCGTCGCCGACCGGGCGGCTCCATATGGGGCACGCCTATTCCGCCATCCTCGCGCACGATTTCGCGCGCGCGCGGGGCGGGCGGTTCCTGCTGCGGATCGAGGATATCGACGGGACGCGGAGCCGGGCGGAGCATGTCGCGACGATCCGCGACGACCTGTCGTGGCTGGGGCTGACATGGGACGGCCCGGTCGTGTTCCAGTCGCAGCGATTGCCGCTCTATCAGGCGGCGCTCGATCGCCTGCGCGACATGAGGCTGCTCTATCGCTGCTATTGCACGCGCGCGGAGATCGCGGAGGCGGCGAGCGCGCCGCACGGGGCGGTGGCGGTCTATCCCGGAACGTGCCGCGGCGCGCCCGTGCGCGATGCGCCCTTCTGCTGGCGGATCGACATGGCGGCGGCGGTGGCGCGGGCGGGGCCGCTGGCGTGGACCGACCATGGGGTGCCCGTCGCCGCTATCCCCGCGGCGCAGGGTGACGTGGTGCTGGCGCGCAAGGATGCGCCCGCCAGCTATCATCTGGCGGTGACGGTCGACGATGCGGCGCAGGGCGTGACCGACGTGGTGCGTGGGGTCGATCTGTTCGAGGCGACGCACGTCCATCGCCTGTTGCAGGCGCTGCTGGTCCTGCCGGTGCCGGGCTGGCACCACCATGCGTTGCTGACCGGCGCGGACGGGGAGCGGCTGGCGAAGCGCAACGGCGCGCCGACGCTGGCGGCGATGCGCGCGGCGGGGGTGGACGGGGCGGCGGTGGCGGCGGAGTTGCGGGCGAAATCCGGGTCGTCATTGCGAGCGTAGCGAAGCAATGCAGGGTTCCGCGCGCCGCCCTGGATTGCTTCGCTGCGCTCGCAATGACGGCGAGGCGACGACGCCATTGCCCGGCCGCGACCGCGCGCCTACATTGGCGTCATGAACACTTTCCTCGTCATCCTGCTGATCGCGGCGATGATCGCCACCGTCGTCGCGCTGGTGCGCGGCGTGGTCAGCTTCCTCCAGCAATCCTCCGCCGAGGTCCACGGACAGGCGGGGCCGAGCGCGGCGCAGTTGAAATCGAACAAGATGATGCAGATGCGCGTCTTCTTCCAGGCGCTCGCGATCCTGATCGTGGTCGTGATCCTGTTCGCGGCGGGCCGCACCTAACCTTTCCGGCGCCGTCATCCGTTCGGGCCGAGCGCGATCGGATCCCGGACCCGGCGCCTGCCCTTCGACGTCGATCGTGGCGGACGGAGGACGTCACCCGGAGCCGATGCGTGGTAAAGCTGACCAAGATCTACACCCGCACGGGCGACGGCGGCACGACCGGACTGGTCGACGGCAGTCGCGTGTCGAAGTCCGACTCGCGCGTGGCGGCGATCGGCGACGTCGACGAACTGAACAGCGCGCTGGGCGTCGCGATCGCGTCGCTTCATGGCGGCGACGTCCTGCATTCGCTGTCGCGCGTGCAGAACGACCTGTTCGACCTGGGCGCCGACCTCGCCACGCCGGGCGACGATTTCACCCCCAGCGACATGACCTTGCGGATCGTGGCGTCGCAGGTGAACCGGCTGGAACAGGATATCGACGCGATGAACGCCACGCTCGACCCGCTGGCCAGCTTCATCCTGCCGGGCGGGGACGCGGCGCACCTGCACCTGGCGCGTGCGATCGCGCGGCGGGCGGAGCGGGCGGTGGCGGCGATGGGCGCGACGGCGAACCCGAATGCGTTGATCTACCTCAATCGCTTGTCGGATTTCCTTTTCGTCGCCTGCCGGTACGTGAACAAATCGGGCGGGGGCGACGTTCTGTGGGTGCCGGGCGCGATGCGCTGACGCCGGTCTCCCGACGCGGGCGGGGTTGGGAGAAGCAGCACATGTCGACACGGCCCGCGATCCAGACCTTTCCACGCCCGCTGTCGGGCCTGTTCGCGCAGGTGCGCGGGTTGACCGAGGCGCTGGTCGCGCCGCTTTCCGATGCCGACGCCACAGTGCAGTCGATGGAGGATGCCAGCCCGGCGAAATGGCATCTGGCGCATACGACGTGGTTTTTCGAAACGTTCGTGCTGCGCGATCACGTGCCGGGCTATCGCCTGCACGACGCGCGCTTCCCGTTCCTGTTCAACAGTTATTACGAGGCGGAAGGGCGGCGGCATGCGCGCGGACGGCGCGGGATGGTGACGCGTCCGACGCTCGACGAGGTGCGCGGCTATCGCGCCGCGGTCGACGCGGCGCTGGCCGCGGCGTTCGACGATTTCCCCGAGGCGGCGCAGGCGCTGGTGCGGCTGGGGTGCCATCACGAGGAGCAGCATCAGGAACTGCTGGTCACCGACCTGCTGCACCTATTTTCCGAGAATCCGCTGGAACCCGCGATGTGGTCGCCCGCGCCCAAGGTGCCGGTGGCGATGCCGGCGCCGATGGGGTGGATCGAGAGCGGCGAGCGCGTCGTCGACGTCGGCCATGCGGGCGCGCGGTTCGCGTTCGATTGCGAGGGACCGCGGCATCGCGCGCTGCTGCCCGCCCATGCGGTGGCGGACCGGACGGTGACGAACGGCGAATGGCAGGCGTTCATCGCCGACGGCGGCTATCGCGACCCGCGGCTGTGGCTGGCGGACGGCTGGGCGTGGGTGCAGCGCGAGGGCGTGACGGCGCCGATGTACTGGGAACAGCGCGACGGCGCGTGGACGCGGTTCGGGCTGGACGGGCGACGCCCGGTCGATCCCGCGGCGCCGGTGACGCATGTGAGCTTCTTCGAAGCGGATGCCTTCGCCACCTGGGCGGGGGCGCGATTGCCGACCGAGTTCGAATGGGAGGCGGCGGCGGCCCCGCACGATCCGGGGACGGGCAATTTCCTGGACGACGGCGGTGCGGTCGAGCCGCGGCCCGCGGCGCATTCGCCCGCGTTCTTCGGCGACGTGTGGGAATGGACCGGCTCGGCCTATCGCCCCTATCCCGGCTTCCGCGCGGTCGAGGGCGCGGTGGGGGAATATAACGGCAAGTTCATGAGCGGGCAGTTCGTGCTGCGCGGCGGCAGCTGCGCGACGCCGCGCGGGCATGTCCGCCCGTCGTACCGCAATTTCTTCTACCCCCACCAGCGCTGGCAGTTCACCGGCGTGCGGCTGGCCAAGGATATCCGATGCTGAAGCCCGAGATCGAGGACGGACAGGCGACGCTCGCCGATCCGCAATTCCGTGCCGACGTGCTGGCGGGACTGACCCGCCGCCCGCGCGCGATTCCCGCGCGATGGTTCTACGACCGGCGCGGATCGGAATTGTTCGAGCAGATCACGGACGTGCCCGAATATTATCCGACGCGCACCGAGACCGCGGTGCTGCGCGACCTGTCCGCGGACCTGCCCGCGCTGGTGGGCGCGGGGCGTGCGGTGGTGGAGTTCGGATCGGGCTCCTCGACCAAGACGCCGATCCTGCTGGAGGCGGTGTCGCCCTCGGCCTATGTCCCGATCGATATCTCGGGCGATTTCCTGCGCGAATCGTCGCGGACGTTGTCGGCGGCGTTCCCGAACCTTCTGGTGCTGCCGTTCGAGGCGGATTTCACGCGCCCGCTGGCCCTGCCGCACACGATCGCCGATGCGCCGAAGCTGGGATTCTTCCCGGGATCGACGATCGGCAATTTGATCCCGCGTGCCGCGGTCGACCTGCTGCGTGCGATGCGCGTGTCGCTGGGGGAGGGGGCGATGCTGCTGATCGGGATGGACCGGATCAAGGACGCAAGCGTGCTGGTGCCCGCCTATGACGATGCGGCGGGGGTGACGGGGCGGTTCAACATGAACCTGCTGGAGCGGATCAATCGCGAGCTGGACGGGACGATCCCCCTCGACGCCTTCCGCCACGAGGCGGTGTGGAACGACGATCGGGCGCGGATCGAGATGCATCTGAAGGCGGTGCGCGACGCGTCCTTCACGGTCGACGGGCGTGATTTCGCCATCGCCGCAGGCGAGACGATCCATACCGAGAACAGCCACAAATACGGGCCGCGCGACGCGCGCATCCTGCTGCGCAGCGGCGGGTGGACGCCGGTGCGCGAGTGGACCGATGCGGACGGGCGGTTCGCGGTGATCCTGGCGGAAGCGCAGCCGGAGCGGCCAGCGCCCTGACCTGCTCCCCTCCCTTGAACGGGAGGGTCCGGATAGTGGTCAGGCCGCTGACCGTACCGCGTCGCAGATGCGGTCCACCACGCGTTCGACCTGTTGCCGGTCGTCGCCCTCAGCCATCACGCGGATGACGGGTTCGGTGCCGGACGGGCGGATGACGAGGCGGCCGGTGCCGGCCAGTTCCGCCTCCGCCTGCGCGATCACCGCCTTCACCGCCTCGGCTTCCAATGGCTTCCCGCCCGCGAAGCGGACGTTCTTCAAAAGCTGGGGCAGCGGCTCGAAGCGGTGCAGGACTTCGCTGGCGGGTGCGCCCTGCCGCTTGATCTCCGCCAGCACCTGCAACGCCGCGACGAGGCCGTCGCCGGTAGTCGCATAGTCGCTGAGGATGATGTGCCCCGACTGTTCCCCGCCGACGTTGAAGCCGCGCGCGCGCATCGCCTCCAGCACGTAGCGGTCGCCCACCTTCGTGCGGATCAGGCCGATGCCCTGTGCCGCCAGATGGCGTTCGAGGCCGAGGTTCGACATGACGGTGGCGACCAGCCCGCCACCCGCCAGCCGCCCCTGCCGCGCCCAGCCGCCCGCGATCGTCGCCATCAACTGATCGCCGTCGACGACGCGGCCCTTTTCATCGACCACGATCAGCCGGTCGGCGTCGCCGTCCAGCGCGATGCCGAGGTGCGCGCCATGTTCGACCACCGCCGCCGCCATCGCCTCGGGATGCGTCGATCCGATGCGGTCGTTGATGTTGAGGCCGTTGGGCTTGACCCCGATCGCGACCACGTCCGCGCCCAGTTCCCACAAGGCGTCGGGCGCGACCTGATACGCCGCGCCGTTGGCGCAATCGACCACGACCTTCAGCCCGTCCAGCGTCATGTCGGCGGGGAAGGTGGACTTGGCGAAGTGGATGTAGCGGCCGCGCGCATCCTCGATCCGCTTCGCGCGGCCGATCTCGCCCGCGGGGGCCAGCGGCACGTCGCCGTCGATCGCGGCCTCGATCGCCAGCTCGTCGGCGTCGGACAGCTTGAACCCGTCGGGGCCGAACAGCTTGATGCCGTTGTCCGCGAACGGATTATGGCTGGCGGAGATCATCACGCCCATGTCGGCGCGCATCGATTTCGTCAGCATCGCGACCGCGGGCGTGGGCATCGGCCCGACCAGGGTCACGTCCATGCCCACGCTGGTGAAGCCCGCCTGCAACGCGCTTTCAAGCATATAGCCCGACAGGCGCGTATCCTTGCCGATCACGACGCGGTGGCGGTGGTCGCCGCGCAGGAAGTGCCGACCGGCGGCCATGCCGACCTTCATCGCCATCTGCGCGGTCATGCTGCCCGCGTTGGTCAGCCCGCGGATACCGTCGGTGCCGAAATATTTCCTTGCCATGATGCCGTCCGTCGCCTTCGTTTCCGCGACCATTAGTCGAGAGTCGGCAAAAGGGCGAGAATGTCGCAGGCAACACGTATCCTGATCGCTTTGGTCGCGGGCCTCCTGGCGGGAATCGCGCTGGCGGCGTGGGCGCCGGGGGCGGTCGACCCGGTCGCGTCGGTCGCGTCGCCGATCGGCACGGCGTGGCTGAACGCGTTGCAGATGACGATCGTGCCGTTGGTCGTCAGCCTGCTCATCACCGGCATCGCCGCCACCGCGGAAGCGGCCCAGGCGGGGAAGCTCGCCGGGCGGTCGATCGCGCTCTACACCGCCATGATGGCGACCAGCGCGGTCGTCGCGTCGCTGCTGACCCCGCTGTTCCTGGACCTGGCGCCGATCCCGGCGGCATCGGCGGCGTCGCTGCGCGCCGCGCTGACCGACGTCGGGCCGGTGCCGACGCCGCCGCGGCTGGGCGACTTCATCGCCGCCACGGTCCCCAGCAACGTGGTGAAGGCGGCGGCGGAGAGCAGCTTCCTGTCGCTGATCGTCTTCACCCTGGTCTTCGCCTTCGCCCTGATGCGCGCCGCGCCGGCGGCGCGCGACCTGCTGGTGCGGTTCTTCACCGCGGTGCGCGACGTGATGCTGATCGTCATCGGCTGGGTCCTGTGGATCGCGCCCGTCGGCGTCGGCGCGCTGGCGCTGGTGGTCGGCGCGCGCGCGGGATCGGGGGCGTTCGGGGCGCTGATCCACTATATCCTGACCGTGTCCGCGGTGGGCGCGGTCATCACGGTCGCGGCCTATCCGATCGCGATCCTGGGCGGGCGCGTGCCCGCGTCGCGGTTCGCGCGCGCGATCGTGCCGTCGCAGGCGGTGGCGGTCAGCACGCAAAGCTCGCTCGGCTCGCTGCCCGCGATGCTGGAGGGCGCGCGCGACATGGGCGTGCCGGTGGCGACCGCGGGCGTGACCCTGCCCATCGCGGTCGCGATCCTGCGCGCGACGGGGCCGGCGATGAACCTGGCGGTCGCGATCTACGTCGCGACGTGGTTCGGCATCGCGATCCCGCCCGCGGTGATGGCGGTGGCGGTGGTGGTCGCGACGCTGACCTCGCTGGGATCGGTCAGCCTGCCGGGCACGGTCAGCTTCATCAGCGCGATCAGCCCGATCGCGGCGACGCTGGGCGCGCCGGTCGCGCCGCTGGGCCTGCTGGTGGCGGTGGAGACGTTGCCGGACATCATGCGGACGCTGGGCAACGTCACCATGGACCTTGCGACCACGATGGTGCTGGCGCGTTGGCAGGGCGACGAGGAGATCGGCGATGAAGACACGGCGACTGGGTGACCTGACCGTTTCGGCCATCGGCATCGGCTGCATGCCGATGGCGGGCGTGACCGCGGGGATGTACGGCAAGGCGGACGCGGGCGAGAGCGTCGCCACGATCCATGCCGCGATCGACCGCGGCGTGACCTTCTTCGACACCGCCGAGGTATACGGCCCCCGTGCGAACGAGGAACTGCTGGGCCGCGCGATCGCGGGGCGGCGCGACGGACTGGTGATCGCGACGAAGTTCGGCTTCCGCATCGGCGAGGGCGGGATCAGCGGGGTCGATTCGACGCCCGCGAACGTGCGGCGCGCGTGCGAAGGGTCGCTGAAACGGCTCGGGATCGAGACGATCGACCTGTATTATCAGCATCGCGTCGACCCGTCGGTGCCGATCGAGGACACGGTCGGCGCGATGGCCGACCTGGTCCGGGAAGGGAAGGTCCGCCACCTCGGCCTGTCCGAAGCCGGCGCGGCGACGCTGCGCAGGGCGGCGGCAGTGCATCCCATCGCGGCGTTGCAGAGCGAATATTCGCTGTGGGAACGCGATGTGGAGGACGAGATCCTGCCCGCCGCGCGCGACCTGGGCATCGGGTTCGTCCCCTATTCGCCGCTGGGCCGCGGCTTCCTGACCGGGCAGATCGCGTCGCGCGCCGATCTGCCGGAGGGCGACTACCGGCTGAACGATCCGCGCTATTCGGCGGAGAATTTCGCCGCGAACCTGTCGATCGTCGACGTCGTGAAGGACATCGCGGCGCGGTACGGGGCGAGCGCGGCGCAGGTCGCGCTGGCGTGGCTGCTGGCGCAGGGCGACGATATTGTGCCGATCCCGGGCAGCAAGCGGCGCGCGACGATGAACGACAGCGTCGGCGCGGCGGACGTGACGCTGGACGCGGACGACCTGGCACGGCTGGACGCCGCGGCGCCGCGCGGGAAGACGGCCGGGCCGCGTTACGGCGCGCGGATGATGGCGATGACGCGGTTGTAGCGGGCGTGACGGCGGCGCGGCCTACACCACCGCCGCGTCCGCCAGCACGCATCCGGCCGCGCCGGTTTCCACCTGGATCGTGGCGTGGCCGATCCCGAACCGGTCGTGCAGCATCGCCTGCACCTCGCGCAGGAAGGCGTCGCCCGGCGTGCCCGCGGGCATGCACAGATGCGCGGTCAGCCCGGGCTCCGTCGTGGACATGGGCCAGATATGCAGGTCGTGGACCTCCGCCACGCCGGGCAGCCCGGCCAGCGCCGCCGCCACCGCATCGTAATCGATGCCGCGCGGCACCGCGGCCAGCGCCATCTCCACCGTCTCGCGCAGCAGGCCCCATGTCTGCCAGAAGATCAGCGCGGCGATGACGAGGCTGACGATCGGGTCGATCCAGCCCGCCCCGGTGGCCCAGATCAGGATGCCCGCCACGACGACCCCGGCGGAGACCAGCGCATCCGCCGCCATGTGCAGATAGGCGCCGCGGATATTCAGGTCGCCCTTGCGCCCGCGGGCGAACAGCCAGGCGGTGAAGCCGTTGACCGCGACCCCGGTGGCGGCGACCACCGACACCATCAGGCCCGCGACCGGCTGCGGCGCGCCGAACCGTTGCACCGCCTCCAGCGCGATCGCGCCGATCGCGACCAGCAGGAGCAGCGCATTGGTCAGCGCGGCGAGGATGGTCGAGCCCTTCAATCCGTAGGTGAAGCGCTTCGACGGCGCGCGCCGTGCCAGCGCCGCGCCGCCCCATGCGACCGCCAGGCCCAGCACGTCGGACATGTTGTGCCCCGCATCCGCCAGCAGCGCGACGGACCCGAAGGCGAAGCCCGCCACCGCCTCCGCCAGGACGTAGGCCAGGTTCAGGCCGATCCCGATCGCGAAGGCGCGGTCCCAGCGTTCGGGCGGCGCGGCATGGACGTGTCCGTGGCCATGCCCGTGCCCGTGATGATGATGATGGTCGTGCGCCATGGGTGTCCGGTTAGCATCGTGCGGGCGGATCGGGCTAGCCGCGCGGCACCGCGGTTACAGGTCGGGCAAGACCTGATCCGCGCTGCCCCATCCCCGCAGCGCGCGGCTGCCCGCGCGTTCAAGCAGGTCGGCCGCGTCGCCGACGTGCCACATCGCGGCGGTGTCGATGTCGCGCAATTCGGTCCAGGACACCGGCGCGGCGACCGGCGCATCCGGCCGCGCGCGTGCGGAATAGGGCATGACCGCGGTCGCGCCGCGCTGGTTGCGCAGCCAGTCGATGAAGATGCGGCCCTTGCGCTTCGCCTTGCTCATCGTCGCGACGAAGCGGTCGGGCTCCGCCGCCGCCAGCGCGCGCGCGAAGCGGTCCGCGAAATCCTTCACCGCCGGCCATTCCGCCTGCGGCGTCAGCGGCACGACGACATGGACGCCCTTGCCCCCCGATAGCATCGCGAAGCTGGCGAGGCCCAGTTCGGCCAGCTGGTTCTTCAGGAATTCCGCCGCCTTTTTCGTATCGCCGAAATCCAGCCCCTCGTCGGGGTCGAGGTCGAACACCAGCCGGTCGGGCCGTTCCAGCGCATCGACGCGGGCGCCCCAGCCGTGGAACTCGATCGTCCCCATCTGCACGCACGCGACCAGCCCGGCGGTGTCGCGGACGTACAGGTAGTTTTCGGTCCCGCCGTCCTTTTCGGGGATCGGCACCTGGTGCACCGCGTCGCCGAACGATCCGGCGTCGTGCTTCTGGAAGAAGCAATGCTTGCCGCGCCCCTGCGGGCAACGGACCAGGCTGACGGGGCGTTCGGCGGTCCATGGCAGCATGACGGGGGCGATGGCGGCGTAATAATCGGCCAGGTCGCCCTTGGTGATCTTTCCCTCCGGAAAGATCACGCGGTCGCGGTTCGATACCTTTGCCGCGGGTGCGGCGGGGGTCGGGGCGGGGGCGGGGGTTTCGACCGTGACGTCGGCGGCGTGCTTGTCGCCGCGCAAGCCGATGAAGCTGGAATGGCGCAGCACGCCGTCGGGCGTGACCTCCGCATAGGCGATCTCCGCCACTAGCCGGGGCGTGACCCAGCGCGCGCCCTTCACCGCGGCGCGGGGGGCATCGACGGTGGCGGTCTTGCGTTCCAGCCGGTCCAGCTTTGTCCGCACTTCGTCCATCGATGCGTGCGTGAAGCCCGTCCCGACCTTTCCCGCATAGCGCAGCGTGCCGTTCTCGTGCACGCCCAGCAGCAGCGACTTGAAGCCGCGCGACTTGTCCGACGGCAGCCAGCCGACGATGACGAATTCCTGCCGCCGCGTGCATTTGATCTTCAACCAGTTCGCGGTCCGCTTCCCGCGATAGGGCGCGTCGGCGCGCTTGCTGACGACGCCTTCATACCCTTCGCGGCACATCGTCTCGAACAATTCTTCCCCGCTGCCCGCGATGTGATCGGCGAACCCGATGCGCGCGTCGTCGGCGGGGAGGATCGCGCGGAGGCGTTCCTTGCGGGCGACGGTGGGCAATGGCGTCAGGTCCTCGCCGTCCAGCGACAGCAGGTCGAAGGCGAACAGGGTCATGTCGCCGCCGGTGGAGATGGCGTCCTTCAGCGTCGAGAAGTCGGGGCGGCCGTCCTTCAACGCCACGATCTCGCCGTCGATCAGCGCGGGGGGCAGGTGCGCGGCGGCGTCGGCGATGCCCGCGAACCTGTCGGTCCAGTCGAGGCCGCTGCGGGTGTAGACCTTCGCCGCCCCGCCGCCGGTGGCGACGAGCGCGCGGTAGCCGTCGTATTTGACCTCGTGGATCCAGTCGGTGCCCGTGGGAACCGCGTCGACGAGGGTGCATAATTGGGGTGGCTGGAAGTCCGGCATATCCTCCCCGGCACGGGGAGGGGGACCGCGGCGCTTCTGCGCCGTGGTGGAGGGGGGCTTGCCACGAATGGTCCGCTTGCGGCCCGCCCCCTCCACCGGCTTCGCCGGTCCCCCTCCCCGTGCCGGGGAGGATAAGGCGATCTCCTGCATCGTCCGGCCCGTTTCCACGCTGGTCAGCGCGGTTTCGACCAGCGTGTCGGTGCCGCCGGCATGGGCGTCCTCGATCTTGCGCAGCAGCCAGTTCTCGCGCTTTTCCTTCGCGCGCGGCTTCAGGCGGATGAGCAGCCATTCGCCCTTCATCCGTTCGCCGTCGAGGACGAAGTGGAGGTGCCCCTCATCGAGGTCCTTCGCGCTCTTTCCCGCGATCGGCGACCATGTCCCGCGGTCCCACAGCATGACGGTCCCGCCGCCGTAGCTGCCCTTGGGGATCGTCCCCTCGAACGTGGCGTAGGACAGCGGATGATCCTCGGTGCGCACCGCCAGCCGTTTTTCGTCCGGGTCGAGGCTGGGGCCGCGCGTCACCGCCCAGCTTTTCAGGACACCGTCGACTTCGAGGCGGAGGTCCCAGTGCAGGCGCGTCGCGTCATGCTTCTGCACCATGAAGCTGTTACCGTTCCCCGGTGCCAGCGTGCCCGCCGGTTCGGCGGTCTTCGCGAAGTCGCGCTTCGCGTTGTACGTGGCGAGGGGGTCCCGGGTCATCGTTTGTCCTCCCGCGGAGGCGGGAGCCCAGACTGGGTCCCCGCCTTCGCGGGGACACGGACAATGGCGCTATGCACGTTTCTTCGCCGCCGGCTTTCGCGCCGGGGCCTTCTTCGCCGGTTCCTTCTTCGCCGGCGCCGCCTTCTTGCCCTCCATCGATTTCTTCAGCGCGGCCATCAGGTCGACGACGTTCGATCCCGACCGGCCGTCGTCGTCGCCCGTGTCCTCGATGATCTTGCGCCCCGTCTTCGACTTGCGCTTGCGGTCGATCAGGCCCTTCAGCGCATCGACGTAGCGGTCGTGGAAATCCTGCGGATCGAAGGTGCCCGATTTCTTCTCGATCAGCGCTTCCGCCAGTTCGAGCAATTCGGGTTCGGGCTTCGCATCGCCGATGTCGCGGAAATAGCCCTGCGCCTTGTTCACCTCGTCGGCATAGCGCAGCGTTTCCAGCACCATGCCGCGCCCGCATGGTTTCAGGCTGACGACATATTCGCGGCCGCGCATGGCGAGCTGGCCGAGGCCCACCTTCTTCGTCCGCTTCAACGCCTCGCGCAGGACGATGAACGCTTCCTCCGCCAGGTCGTCGGCGGGGACGACGAAATAGGGCTTTTCGTAGTACAGGACGTCGATTTCGGACTGGTCGACGAATTGCGTCAGTTCCAGCGTCTTCTTCGATTCCAGCTTCACCGCGTCGATCTCGTCCTGGTCGAGCAGGACGTATTCGCCCTTCTCGAACTCGAACCCCTTCATGATCTCGTCGGTGTCGACCGCGCCGAGGCCGGGGACGACCTTTTCGTACCGGATCGGCTTTCCCGACGGCTCGTGGATCTGGCGGAAGCTGACCGCGGCGCCGGACTTCGTCGCGGAATAGATCTCGACCGGGATCGAGACCAGTGCGAGCCGGATCTGTCCCTGCCAGTATGCGCGCGCCGCCATCGGATAACCCCCTCGTTGCGAAGGCGATTCAATCCGCGGGCGGGGTCGGGGGTTCCGCCGAACCTCCCGTTCGGCCTGAGCGACGTCGACGGCCATGCCCTGGGGCAGATGCGTCGACGTCGCTCAGCACGAACGGCGGAAGGAACGCCGGTCAGAAGCGCCCGCGGATACCGACCAGCAGCGTGCGGCCGGGGTTGTATTCGTTGAACGTGGCGTTCTCAAACTGGAAGTAGCTGCCCTGCGCTTCCTTCGTGATGTTGATGACGTTCACGACCACGGTGGGCAGATAATCGTTGCCGAAGATCTTGCCGAGGTCGAGATTGCCCGAGAAGTCGAGCTGGCCATAGTCGCGGCCGAAAATCGCGCCGCCGCCGTTGATGAGGCCGTTCTGCCCCGGCAGCGTGCCCTGCGACCCTTCGTTGAACGTGTAGGTCAGGCGCGCCGACAGGCCGTTGCCTTCGTAATAGCCGGTCGCGGTGTAGGTCGTCGGCGCCACGCCCAATGCGGTCGCGGGCGCACCCGCACCGTCGCCGCGCTGGTCGATGAAGGTCAGGTTGCCCTGGAAGCCGAAGCCGCGCACGCCGATATATTGCGTGATGAAGTCGAGCGGCTGGGTCAGCTGGAATTCCAGGCCGTTCACCTTCAGCTTGCCATCCGAATTGACCTGCTGCTGGATCTGGATCTGCACGTCGCGCAGCGACTGGCCGGGCAGGGCACGCGCGGTCAGTGCGTCGCGCTGCGCCTGCGTCAGCGAGTCGATCGTGATGCCGAACGGCTCCAGGAACGCGAAGGGCACGTTGCGCACGCCGTTGACGGTGAAGCCCGTGATCGACTTGCGGAACGCCGCGAAGGCGATGACGCCCTCGCCGCCGGTGTAATATTCGAAGCCCAGGTCGATGTTGTCGGAGATGTACGGGTCCAGCGCATTGTTGCCGACCGTGCCGATGTCCGCCGACGGCTGCACGAAGCTGGCGCCCGGCAGCAAGGCGTTGGGATCGGGGCGCGACAGGGTGCGCGAGATCGAGCCGCGCGCGACCGCCTTGCCGCCGAATTCGTACGCGACGCTGAGCGAGGGCAGGAAGTTGCTGTAGCTCGTGTCGCTGTTCGGGAAGGTGTTGATGTTCGGGTAGCGCCCGCCGTCCGCGATGCCGAGCGTCGTGTTGCGCGGATCGGGGACGCTGACGCGGCCGCCGACGATCTGCTGCGTATAGACGTAGCGGACGCCGCCGTTCACGCGCAGCGTGTCGTCGCCCACGTCGAAGATGCCGTTGCCTTCGATGAAGGTGCCGGTCACCTTCTCGCGGATCAGGCCGCCGTTGGCGCCGCTGCTGCCCGCGCCGATCTCGGTCGCGCCGGCGAGCAGGGTGTCGTAGCTGGTCGCCGCCTTGAACTTGTTCCAGTCGACGGTGACGTAGCCGTTGCTGCCGGGCAGCAGGTAGCTGGGCACCGCGGCGGTCGGGACGGCCGATCCGGCGTAGGTGATCGGCGCGCCGCCCGCGGTGAAGTTCGTGCCGTAGCCGGCGAAGGCGGGGAAGCCCGGGGCGAAGGCGACGCCCGGCACCTGCGTGCCCGGCTGGTTCAGCCCGGTGCACGGCGTGGCGCTGGTGTTGGGCGAGGGAAGGGCGACGTTGATGCCGTTGCCGCAGACCAGATTCTGCCACGGTGCGGTGTTGTCGAACGGCGTGATGCGGCGACGCGTGTCGTCATAGGCCGCGCCGACGCGGACGCTGAACCGCGTCGCGTCGCCGAACAGCAGGCTGCCGCGGATACCCTTCGTCTCCGTCTCGCGCTCCTCGCCGTTCAGGTTCACGCGCCCACCGCCATTCCAGCCGAAGTTGGCGGGGTTGTTGAGGTCGATGTTGCTGGTGATGTCGGGCACGCCGCCGCCGTTGACGAAATTGACCGTCACGCCCGAACTGGGCGGCGTGATGACCAGCACGGTCGGGCTTTCGCGGCGGAAATTGCTTTTCGTGTAGTTCGCCTGAAGGTCGCCCTTGATCCAGTCGTTCAGGACGAATTCGGCGCCCGGATTGACGCCCCAGTAATCCTGCGTGTCCTTGTACGGGCGATATTCCAGGAAGAATTGCGAATTGGCGTAGGTGCCGCCCGTGACCGTGCAGCCCGCCGAGCAATCCGCCTTGTCATAGGTGGTGTTCAGCGGGATCGCGGCGCCGTTGCGCACCGCCCAGTTCATCGCGGTGCGCGTGAATTCGGTGTCGCGCTTGGCATACATGCCGTCGACGTAGAAGTGGAAGGCGTCGCTGGGCCGCCATTCGACCGATACGAGGCCGTTGTAGCGCGTGCGCTCGCCCACCTCGGTCCGCGGACGGCCCAGGCGCGGGAGCAGGCCGTTGTCGATCTGCTGGATCGTCGCCCCGGGATTGTTGGCCAGCAGGAACGCCTGGTCGATGACGGTGCCGGGCGTCAGGCCGTTGCCCGCGTTCGCCGGAACCGTGCCCGGGATCGTGAAATTGCCGCCGCCGGTGTTGTTGCGGGTCGCGGCCGTGTTCTGCGTCGCGCTGAGATTCGGGTTGGTGAAGCCGATCGTCTCGTACCCGTCGACGCGGAAGCGGTTCTTCACCGCCGCGCCGCCGACCAGCACGCCGAAATCGCCGAACGTCGCGCTGGCCAGCGCATAGCCGCGATAGCCCCATTTGTCCGCGCCGCTGACCTTCGATCCCTGCAATCCGTAGCTGACGTAGGGCTTGGGATTGTCGAACGGGCGCGCCGACCGCAGGTTGACGGTGCCCGCGGCGCCGCCCTCCACCTGGCTGGCGGTGGGCGACTTGCTGACGGTCAGCTGGGTGAACAATTCGGTCGGGATCAGGTCGAGGTCGACCTCGCGGTTCGTGCTCTGCGCATCGAACCGGACCGAGGCGATCGCGACCGGCGCGCCGTTCAGCAGGACACGGGTGAAGTTGGTGCCCAGCCCGCGGATCGCCACGTTCGATCCCTCGCCCGTCACCTCGCGCTGGATCGTGATGCCGGGGATACGGTTCACCGATTCGGCGATGTTCGTGTCCGGGAACTTGCCGATATCCTCGGCGAAGATCGTGTCGGTGAAGCCGACCGAATTGCGCTTCGCGTTGGTCTGGCTCTGCAACGACGCGCGATAGCCGGTGACAACGATGTCCTGATCGCCGGTGGCGCTGGGATCGGCGGGCTGCGCGTCGGGGGCGGCGGGATCGATCGCGGTCGGCGCGGTGTTGCGCGCGCCGTCGTCCTGCGTCGCGCCCGGCGGGGTCGCGTCGGTCGTCGTCGCGCTGGGGGTGGCGGTGGTGCCCTGCGCCATCGCGGCGGAGGCCGACGAGGCCAGCAGCAGCGCGACGAGGAGGCGCGCGGAGCGAGCCGTTGACGGAGCCTTCATGATAATCCCCTCCCAGCGGGCGGCGTCCGTTCCGGCGCCTTGCCCATTCATCCTGAGCGGAATGATAGCGCTATAACGGGCAATCGGTCAACCGCTCGTCGGTGTGCATCCGGGTGACCGGGTGCATCGGTCCGCCGACCGTATGGTAGTGGTAACGTCGCGCGCCGACGCGCGACGACGGGATGGATACCCCGCGCGCTTTGGCGTAGGGCGCGTCCATGGCCGACGATCCCATCGCCCTTTTCGACGCCTGGTATGCCGAGGCGCGCGCATCCGAACCCAACGACCCGAACGCGATGGCGCTCGCCACCGCGGACGGGGCCGGACGCCCGTCGGTGAGGATGGTATTGCTCAAGGGGCATGGTCCGGACGGGTTCGTGTTCTACACCAACCGCGAGGGGCGCAAGGCGGCGGACCTGGCGGTCAACGCCCATGCCGCGCTGCTCTTCCACTGGAAGTCGCTTCGCCGGCAGGTGCGGATCGAGGGCGCGGTCACGCCGGTCGGCGATGCCGAATCGGACGCCTATTTCGCCTCGCGCAGCCGCGACTCGCAACTGGGCGCCTGGGCGTCCGACCAGTCGCGGCCGCTGCCCGATCGCGCGACGTTCGAGGACCGGTTCGCGACGATGCAGGCGCGGTTCGACGGCGGCCCCGTGCCGCGCCCGCCGTTCTGGGGCGGCTATCGCGTCGCGGCCGAACGGATCGAGCTGTGGCAGGACCGGGCGCACCGGCTGCACGAGCGGCGCCTGTTCGTCGCCGACGGCGCGGGCGGCTGGACCGAAGGATTGCTCTACCCATGACGCGCGAGGAACGCCGCCGTCTGATCCCCATCGCGATGCGCGCCGCGCTGGCCAGCGTGGCGATGGCGACCACATTGCTGGTCGTGAAGGGCTATGCCGCGTGGCACACCGGATCGGTCGCGATGCTGGGCAGCCTGGCGGACACCGGGCTGGACCTGCTCGCCAGCCTCGTCACGCTGTACGGCGTGAAGCTGGCGGCGGAGCCGGCGGACCACGACCACCGCTTCGGCCATGGCAAGGCGGAGGCGCTGGCGGCGCTGTTCCAGGTCGTGCTCATCACCGCGTCCGCGATCGGCATCGCGTGGCGCGCAATCGAGCGGTTCGGCGATCCGCGCGTGAACGAGGATGCGGGGCTGGGTATCGGCGTCTCGCTGTTCGCCATCCTCGCGACGGTGGCGCTGCTGGCGTATCAGCGCGCGGTGATCCGGCAGACGGGGTCGGTCGCGATCCTGGCGGACAACGTCCATTACCAGTCGGACGTGCTGCTGAACGTCGCCGTCATCGCGGCGCTGGTGCTGGACCAATATGTCGGCCTGTCGGGCGCGGACCCCGTGTTCGGCATCGCGATCGCGCTATGGCTGGTCTGGGGCGCGTTCCAGGCGTCGAGCCAGGCGATCGACATGCTGATGGACAAGGAATGGCCGGAGGACCAGCGTACCGCCTTCATCGAGGTGGCAGCGCGCCAGCCGGGCATCCGCGGCATCCACGATTTCCGCACCCGCCGCGCGGGCGCGCACGACTTCGCGCAATTCCACATGGAGGTGGACCGCAACCTGACCGTGGGGCAGGCGCACGATATCGTCGAGCGCGTCGAACATGCGCTGCGCGACGTGTTCCCGCGCGTCGAGACGCTGATCCACCTCGATCCGGAGGGGCATGTCGATACCGACAACCCGCTGGTCGAGGCGGACGTGACCCCGCACTGGTTCGGGAAGAGGCTGTGAGGATACCCTTCACGCAGGTCGACGCCTTCGCGGAGGCGGCGTTCGCGGGCAATCCGGCCGCGGTGATGCCGCTGTCGGCGTGGCTGGACGACGCGACGCTGCTGGCGATCGCGCAGGAGAACAACCTGAGCGAGACCGCCTTCATCGTCCCCGACGCGACCGGGGCGGCGGATTTCGAGCTGCGCTGGTTCACGCCGGTGGTCGAGGTGGCGCTGTGCGGGCATGCGACGCTGGCGAGCGGGCATGTCGTGCTGTCGAGCGACACGATTCGCGACCACGTCACGTTCCGCACGCGACAGGCCGGGGTGCTTCAGGTCGCGCGCGAGGGCGCGGGCTACGCCATGTCGCTGCCGGCATGGGCGCCTGCGGCGAAGGACCTGCCCGATATCGTCGCGGCGCTGGGCGTCGATCCGGTCGCGACGCTGTGGCACGAGAAGGGCTATGCGCTGGTCGTGCTGCGCGACGAGGCGGCGGTGCGCGCGGCGGCGCCGAACGGCCGCGCGGTCGCGGCACTGGGGCCGTATGTCCTGATCGTGACCGCGCCGGGTGAAAGTGCGGACGTCGTCAGCCGCGTCTTCACGCATTATTTCGACATCCCCGAGGATCCGGTGACCGGCTCGGCGCATGCCGTGCTGGCGCCCTATTGGTCGGCGCGGCTGGGGCGCGACGCCTTTTCCGCCTATCAGGCGAGCGCGCGGGGCGGGCGCGTCGGGTGCCGCGTGGCGGCGGATCGCGTCGTCCTGACCGGCGGATGCGTGACCGTGATCGAGGGCACGTTCCTGCTTCCGTAACGACGGGCTTGAACTCCCACTAAATCGATGTAGATTGATTCGCGGAGGCGGCGTCGGGCCGTCGATGCGAAGGGGTTTGCGATGAAGAAGATCGTTGCCGGACTGGTCGGGACGGCGCTGGCGGGGTCGCTGGCCGCGTGCGGATCGAGCACCACGAACGACGTGGGGCCGAGCGATGTCGCATTGAACGAGACCGTGCTGAACGACGAGCTTCCCCTTGCCGAAAACGCACTGGCGACCGACGCCGCGCTCGACAATGGTGCGGCGGGCAACCTGCTGACTCCGACCGACAATACGCTCTGATCGACTCGTCGCGGCCCGCGCCGCGGCCATCCTCCCGCCTGGAAATGCTCCCTAGGCGAAACTCGGCCCGGCGCGTTCGGCGTGCCGGGTCTTTTTCGTTCTCTTAGATCGCCATCAGCGCTTCCGCCCGCGCGTCATCGGATCCGGCTTGACCGGTCGCACCCATCCTTCGGGCGGCACCACGCGCGATTGGCTCGTCCCCAGGCCCATCGCGCCGGGTGACTGGCGTTCGAGGCCGGCGGCGGCGTCGCCGGGATCGGTGCCGGTCTGGCGCAGGATGGCCAGGCGATCGCGCAGCCGCCCGGCGCGCTCGTAATCCTGCGCGGTCGCGGCCGCTTCCATCGCCTGCTGCAATTCGTCCTGGGTCACGCCGCCTGCACCGCAGGCTCCGTCTCCGCGATCCATCCGCCGCCCAGCACGCGTTCCCCGGCGTATAACACCGCGGCCTGTCCGGGCGCGACGCCGTATTCGGGCGTGTCGAACACCAGCCGGTCGCCCAGCATCCTGGCGGGTACCGGCTTCGCCATCGACCGCACCTTTGCGGTCAGGTCGCCGTCGAGCGGGCCAAGCGCGTTCATCCGCTCCAGCCGCGCCGCGCCGACCGCCAGCGCGGCGCGCGGGCCGACCACGACGCGGCGGTCGGCGGCGTCGAGTCGCACCACGTACAGCGGCTCCGGCGTGCCGCCGATCTCCAGCCCGCGGCGCTGGCCGACGGTGAAATGGACGAGGCCACGATGCTCGCCCAGCTTCGCGCCCGACAGATCGACGATGTCGCCGCGGGTCTCCGCCTCCGGCCGCAGTTTCTTGACCAGCCCGGCATAATCGCCGTCGGGGACGAAGCAGATGTCCTGGCTGTCGGGCTTCGCCGCGACGGGCAGCGCGATCTCCGCCGCGATCTCGCGCACCCGCGCCTTGGGCAGGTCGCCCAGCGGGAAGCGGAGATAGTCGAGCTGCGCCGCGGTGGTGGCGAACAGGAAATAGCTCTGGTCGCGGGCCGGATCGCTGCCGCGATACAGCTGCGGGCCGCCCACGCCTTCCACGCGGCGCACGTAATGGCCGGTGGCGAGGCAGTCGGCGCCCAGGTCGCGCGCCAGTGCCAGCAGGTCGGTGAACTTGGGCCCCATGTTGCATTCGACGCAGGGGATCGGCGTGCGCCCGGCGAGATATTCGTCGGCGAACCGGTCGACCACGTTGGTGCGGAAGCTGCTCTCGTGATCGTGGACGTAATGCGCGATGCCGAGGCGATCGCACACCGCGCGCGCGTCGCGGATGTCGCGGCCCGCGCAGCACGCGCCCGCGCGCTTCGTCGCCTCGCCATGGTCGTACAGCTGGAGCGTGATGCCGATCACCTCCACCCCGGTACGCACCGCCAGCGCGGCCACGACCGAACTGTCGACGCCGCCCGACATGGCGACGACGATGCGCCGCGCGCCGGCGGGAAGCTGAAAATCGACCGCGTCCATGGGGGCGCGAATACCCGCATGGTTGGCGCGCCGTAAAGGTCTGTGAATCAACCGTTGCCGCGGGCTTTACGCGACCTTCAGCCTGACCGGCTAAATCTTGCCGCTCGAACACTGACAAGGGGTCGATCAGGCACATGTCGCACACGCTTCTTTCGCGCCAGCGCGCGCATCAGGTCGCCACGCCGACCGCGTTGGCGGCGCAGGCGGTGCTGGCCGCCGGCGCGGTGCAGGACCGGCGGCTGGCCCCCGTGGCCGGCGCGTTCAACCGCGCCGCCGCGGAGGCGATCGCCGCCGCGCGCGAGGAATGAAGACCCCGTTTACCGCGGCGCTTTAAGCGATGTTCAACGCCCGCGCATTACCATCGCATCTTGTTGGAGAGGGGGCCCCCCGCCCCGAACCGAGGTAGGAATGATCGAGAACCAGAAAATCCGGCCCGCGAAGGTCATCGGCCCGCTGGGCGAACCGTTGACGGTCGACACGCTGCCGCCGTCCGACACGACCCGCTGGGTCGTGCGGCGCAAGGCGGAAGTGGTCGCGGCGGTCAACGGCGGGCTGCTGAGCGTCGACGAGGTGTGCGCGCGCTACAACCTGACGGTGGAGGAATTCGCCGGGTGGCAGCGCGCCATCGATCGATCGGGCATGCCCGGGCTGCGCGTCACGCGCATCCAGCACTACAAATCGCTGTACGAGCGCCAGCAGAAATTCTGACGGCGGGGGCGCCGGCCGCCGCGGGACGGCCGCCCCTCGGTTACGGTCACGGAACAACTTCGGCGCGCGAACGTCTTACTCCCCGGCAGCCCGCGTATTGGGCGGTTCTTGCAGGGGAGTTTGAACATGGGTTTGATTATCTGGCTCATCATCGGTGGCGTGATCGGCTGGCTCGCCAGCATCATCATGCGGACCGATGCGCAGCAGGGCATCTTCCTCAACATCATCGTCGGCATCGTCGGCGCGTTCCTTGGCGGCCTGCTGTTCAACGGCGGATCGATCAATGCGGCGCCGCTGACCATCTATTCGTTCCTGGTTTCGCTGCTGGGTGCGGTTGTGCTGCTGGCGATCGTCAACCTCTTCCGTCGTGGCCGCGTGCGGTAACAGCACCTCGCGACGTTGACGACAGGCGGCCGCCCGGAGCGATCCGGGCGGCCGCTTCCGTTATTTCAGCAGGTAGCGGACATTGACCGTGGCGCTCACTTCCGTTTCGCCCGCCAGTACTTCGGTCCGGGCCGCGGAATCGGCCGCCACCGCGCGGGCGTACATGACCGGCGGACGCGGGGAACCGCCGTCGTTCTCCCCCGCCTCCGCGATCGACACGATCCGCGCGATCGTCAGCCCGGCGGCCCGGGCGTAAAGCTCCGCCCGCGCCCCGGCGCGCTTCACCGCATCCCGGCGCGCGGCATCGAGCGCCGCCTCCGGCGCCGAGAGCGACATCGCGGGGCCGTCGATCTGGTTCGCGCCCGCCGTGACCAGCGCGTCCAGCACGCCGCCCGCCTTCGCGATGTCGCGGAAACGGACCGTGACGGTGTTCGACGCCTGATATCCCGTCACGACCGGGGGCTGGTTGTCGGCGTAGCGATATTGCGGTTGCAGCGAGACGTTGGCGGTCGCCAGGTCGCGTGGCGCGATGCCCGCACCGCGCAGCGCCCGCACGACGCCCGCCATCCGGCGCGCATTGTCCTGCAACGCGGCGGCGGCGGTCGGCGCCTGGGTGACGACGCCCGCCCGGATCGTCGCGATATCGGGCGTCGCCTCCACCTTTCCGGTCGCACTGACATCCAGGATCGTGCCCTCCGGCACGACGGTCTGCATCGGCACGGGCACCTGCGCCGAGGCGGCCGCGGGCATGGCCGCCGCGAGCGCCAGGGCCAGCAGGGGAGGGGAAACGGGACGCATGGGCAATCTCCTCGCAATCGGGTGTGCCTTCCCTAGCACGGTCTTTCGCCAACGCGGGCTGAACGACCGCGGCTCGATTGAGATGGTCGGCGAAATCGGGCATGTCCGCGCTAGCTTGCGGCCGGTGACTTATTGTCATAATACAGCCGTTCATCGGGCGGGAAGCACAATGAACTACGAGGGCGGGAAACTGGACGGCGAGCAACTCCTGATCGCCGACGGGCAGGAGGCCGAGCTTGCGGCGCGGCGGCGGCGGCGGTGGATCATCGTCGCGGGGATCGTCGCGCTGGCCGTCGCGATCGTCGCGTGGCGCATCTCGGTCGCCTCGGACGAGAAGCCCGCCGCCCCCCGCGCCGCGCAGGCGCCGAGCGTGACCGTGGTCGTGCCGGGCGCGCAGTCGGTCGAGCGCCGCGTCAGCGGTACGGGATCGCTGGCCGCGCGGCGCGAGATGCCGGTCGGCGTCGCGGGCGAGGGCGGGATGGTCAGCCGCGTGCTGGTCGAACCCGGGCAGTGGGTCGGCGCTGGGCAGGTGCTGGCGACGATCGACCGGTCGGTGCAGGCGCAGACCGCCGCGTCGCTGGGCGCGCAGATCAACGTCGCGCGATCCGACCTGACGCTGGCGCAGGCCGAACTGGAACGGGCGCAGAGCCTGGTCGACCGCGGCTTCATCTCCAAGGCCGACGTGCAGCGCCGGATCGCGACGCGCGACGCCGCCGCCGCGCGCGTCCGCGTGTCGCAGGCGACCGCGGCGGAGCAGCGCGCGCGCAACGCCCGGCTCGACATCCGCGCCCCCGCCGCCGGCCTGGTCCTGACGCGCGGCGTGGAGCCGGGACAGATCGTCAGCAGCGGCAACGGCATGCTGTTCCGGCTGGCCAAGGGCGGCGAGATGGAGATGCGCGTCCAGCTGTCCGAGGCCGACCTTCAGGGCGTGCGTCCCGGCGCGCGCGCGCAGGTGACGCCGGTCGGCGGCACGCGCGCGTTCGACGGGCAGGTGTGGCAGGTGTCCCCCGTCATCGACCCGCAGACGCGGCAGGGCATCGCGCGCGTCGCGCTGAAATACGACGCCGCGCTGCGCCCCGGCGGCTTCGCGTCCGCCACGATCGTGGCGGGGGGATCGACCTTGCCCGAACTGCCGCAATCCGCGTTGCTCAGCGACACGCGTGGCAATTACGTCTATATCGTCGATGCGAACGACAAGGTGGTGCGTCGCGACGTGAAGCTTGGCGACGTCGACGCCGACAAGGTGGCGATCGCCAGCGGCCTGACGGGCAACGAGCGCGTCGTGCTGGCGGCGGGCGCCTTCCTCAATCCCGGTCAGCTGGTGAAGCCGATCGTCGCGCGGCCGGGCCGCTAGGGGACGCAGACGATGGGCTTCCGCAACATCTCCGCCTGGTCGATCCGGAACCCCGTTCCGGGGATCGTCCTGTTCATGATGCTGACGGTCGCGGGGATCATCAGCTTCATCCGGATGGACATCAACCAGGAGCCGGACATCGAATTCCCGGCGGTGACGGTGTCGATCAGCCAGCCCGGCGCCGCGCCCAGCGAGCTGGAGACGCAGGTCACGCAGCGCGTCGAATCGGCGGTGCGCAGCCTGGAGGGCGTGGACGAGATCCAGTCGTTCGTGTCGGAGGGCAATTCCACCACGATGATCCAGCTGGACATCGGCACCCCCGTCGACCGCGCGGTGAACGAGGCGCGCGACGCGGTGACGCAGATCCGCGCCGACCTGCCCGAAGGGATCCTGGAACCGCAGGTCCAGCGGGTGAAGATCAACGACAGCGACCTGGGCAGCTATACCGCGGTCGCGACCGACATGACGCTGGAACAGCTGAGCTGGTACATCGACAATACGGTCGCGAAGGAATTGCTGTCGGTCCCGGGCATGGGATCGGTCGAGCGGATCGGCGGCGTCGACCGCGAGATCCGCGTCATCCTCGATCCCGCGAAGGTCGCGGCCTATGGCCTGACCGCGAGCCAGATCAACCAGCAGCTGCGCCAGGTGAACCTGGACGCCGCGGGCGGACGCGCGGAGATCGCGGGTGCGGAACAGTCCGTGCGCGTGCTGGGCAACGCCGCCTCCGCCTATGCGCTGGGGCAGACGCAGATCAGCATCGGCGGCGGCCGCACGGTGCGCGTCGCGGACGTGGCGACGGTGCGCGACCTGTATGCCGAGCAGCGCAGCGCCGCCGCGGTCGACGGGCGTCCTGCGCTGAGCTTCGATTTCAAACGCGCGAAGGGCGCGTCCGACGTCACCGTCTTCCGCGAGGCGAAGGCGAAGCTGGAGGCGCTGGAGAAGCGCAACCCGAAGGTGCAGTTCAAGCTGCGCGTCGACGGCTCGAAATATGCGCTGGAGCAATACAAGAGCGCGATCCACGCGATGCTGGAGGGCGCGATCCTCGCGGTCATCGTCGTGTTCCTGTTCCTGCGCGACTGGCGCGCGACGGTGATATCGGCGCTCGCGATCCCGCTGTCCGCGATTCCCGCCTTCTGGTTCATGGACCTGATGGGCTTCACGCTGAACAGCATGACGTTGCTGGCGCTGAGCCTCGTCGCGGGCGTGCTGGTCGACGATGCGATCGTGGAGATCGAGAATATCGTCCGCCACATGCGGATGGGGAAGAGCGCGTATCAGGCGTCGATCGACGCCGCGGACGAGATCGGGCTCGCGGTGCTGGCCACCACGATGGCGATCGTCGCGGTGTTCCTGCCCGTCGGCATGATGCCGGGCGTGTCGGGGCAGTTCTTCAAGAATTTCGGCCTGACCGTCGTCGTCGCGGTGTTGATGAGCCTTGCGGTCGCGCGATTGATAACGCCGATGATCGCGGCCTATTTCCTGAAGGCGTTCGGCCATGCGGAACATGGCGGCGGACGGATGATGGACGTCTACCAGCGCGTGCTGCTGTGGACGCTGGACGAGGGGAAGGCGCCGCTGATCCGCGCGCGCGGCGGCTTCCGCCGCGTCACCGGCTACATACGCGACCACCGCGTCTGGGTGATGGCGATGGGCGCGGGCGCGTTCCTGCTGACCGCGGTGCTGTTCACGCAGATTCCGATGACGTTCCAGCCCGCCGTCGACCAGCCGCGCAGCGTCGTGACGATCACGATGCCTCCCGGCGCGACGATGGCGACGACGCAGGTCGCGGTCGATCGCGTCTACGCCCTGCTGGACCGGGAGCCCGCGGTCGAGAGCCTCTACACGCGCACCCTTGTCGGCACCGGCCGCGTCGTCGCGACCTACGCGGAGAACCGGAAGGAGAAGTCGACCGATTTCGAGCGCCGCATCGCACCCGAACTGGCGAAGATCCCCGACGCGCGCGTCAATTTCCAGTCGCAATTCGGTTTCGGCGACAACAACCGCGACATCTCGGTCACGCTGGGCGGCGACGATCCCGTCGTCCTGCGCCAGACCGCGGACCGTTTGGTGACGGAGATGGCGCGGCTTCCGGGCCTCGTCGCGCCGCGCGTGGCGGGCGACCTGAACCGGCCGGAGATCATCATCAAGCCGCGGCTGGACCTTGCCGCGCAGCTGGGCGTGACCACCGCCGCTCTGTCCAGCGCGATCCGGATCGCGACGCTGGGCGATCTCGACCAGAACAGCGCGCGCTTCTCGCTCAGCGACCGGCAGGTGCCGATCAGGGTCGCGCTGGCGGAGGATTCGCGGACCAAGCTGGACACGATCCAGAACCTGCCCGTCGCGACGCAATCGGGCGGATCGGTGCCGCTGAGCCTGGTCGCGGAAATCGGCTTCGGTTCCGGCCCGACGAAGATCACGCGGATCAACCAGCAGCGCCAGCTGACGGTCGGCGCGGACCTTTCCCCCGGCCTCGTCACCAGCGAGGCGATGAAGCGGATCAAGGCATTGCCGCTGATGCAGAACCTGCCCGTGGGCGTACAGGAACTGAACGTCGGCCAGGCGAAGTGGCAGATGGAGATGCTCATCAACTTCGTCTTCGCGGTGCTGGCGGGCGTGTTCCTCGTCTTCTCGGTACTGGTGCTGCTGTACCGGCGGCTGCTTCCCCCGCTGGTCAACATGGGGTCGCTGCTGCTCGCCCCGCTGGGCGGGCTGCTGGCGATCATGATCGCGGGCATGCCGCTGTCGATGCCGGTGTTCATCGGGTTGCTGATGCTGCTGGGCATCGTGGCGAAGAATTCGATCCTGCTGATCGACTTCGCACTGGAGGAGATGGCGATGGGCGTCAGTCCCCGCGCCGCGATCATCGACGCGGGGCACAAGCGCGCGCAGCCGATCGTGATGACGACCGTCGCGATGGTGGCGGGCATGGTGCCCACCGCCTTGTCGCTGTCGGGCGACGGCGCGTGGCGGGCGCCGATGGGCGTCGTCGTGATCGGCGGCCTGATCCTGTCGACGCTGCTGACGCTCATCATCGTCCCGTCCAGCTTCTCGCTGGCGATCGGCGTCGAGCGGCGCATCGGGCCGTGGCTGGGCAAGCGCCTGCTGACCTATCGCCCCGGCGACGACGCCGCCGGTCCCGCGATCGACCATGACGCGCCGGCGGGATCGATTCCCGGCCCGGTGGGGCGGATCGGCTTCCGCGGGCCGGGCACCGATCCCGCGGAGTGACGGGCGGGACAGGGCCTTTTGCGCTGACCGCCCGCCCTACGTCCGCTGGCCCCGAGGAAAGGCGGAGCGCACTCGAAGCCTCGTCGCGAAGGGCAGGCAGCGTGGGTGCTTTGAGACGGCACGTCGGAGTCGCTCGGTGCCTCCTCGGCACGAACGGTCCCGTATGAGGTCACATCGTTCCGGGGTGAACCTGCGGCCGGGTCGCGGATTGTGTCACGCATGACGTCGTTCGCCCGCATCCCCCGACAGCCCGTGCCCGCCGCGCTGCGCCGCATGCGGCTGGTCGCGGGCGGGTTGCTCGTGGCGATGGCGGCGGTGTTCCTCGCCACGCGGTCGCTGGAACACGTCCATCCCGGCTGGGGCTTCGTGCGCGCCTTCGCGGAGGCGGCGATGGTCGGCGGCCTTGCCGACTGGTTCGCGGTCACCGCGCTGTTCCGCCATCCGCTGGGCCTGCCGATCCCGCACACCGCGATCATCCCGCGCAACAAGGATCGCATCGGCGACCAGCTCGCCCAGTTCCTGCGCGAATATTTCCTGATCCCCGCGGTCGTCGCACGGCGGATGGGGCGGATCGACGTCGCGGGCGTCGCGGGGCGGTGGCTCGCCGATCCGAAGGCAGGAGGCGGCGGGCGGCTGGCGCGCGGCACATCGCGGCTGGCGGTGGAGGTGTTGCAGGCGCTGGATCAGGAACGGCTGGGCGGGATGGTCCGCGGCATGATGGTGACGCGGGTACGCGAGACCGAGGTGTCGCCGATGATCGGCCGCGCGCTGGCCGCGACGCTGGCGGAGGGGCGGCATCAGCCCGTGGTGGACCAGGCGATCCTGTGGGCGCGGTCCGCGCTGGCGGCGAACGAGCATCTGGTCCGCGCGATGGTCCACGACCGCGCGGGCTCGATCCTGCGCTGGACCGGACTGGACGAGACCGTGTCGAACAAGCTGATCGACGGGCTCGACAAACTCATCGCGGACATGGCGGAGGACCGCGACCATCCGCTGCGCGCGCGGGCGGAGGAAGGCTTGGCGAACCTTGCGCGTGATCTGGAACACGATCCCGCGATGCGCGCGCGGGTCGAGGGGCTGAAGATCGAGCTGCTCGAAAATCCGGCGATGCAGGACTGGATCAACGGATTGTGGGAACAGGCGCGCGCGGCGATGCTGCGCGCGGCGCGCGATCCGGAGCGGTTGCTGGCGGGCAAGTTCGGCGAGGCGCTGCGCCAGCTGGGCCAGACGTTGCAGGACGATCCGCGGCTGGGGCGCACGATCAACCGCTTCGTGCGCCGCGCCGCGGTGGGGGCGGCGGCGGATTACGGCGACACGATCGTCCGGCTGGTGTCCGAAACCGTGCGTGGATGGGATGCCGACACCATCACGACCCGGCTGGAAAATGCGGTGGGGAAGGACCTTCAGTTCATCCGCATCAACGGTACGTTGGTCGGCGGGCTGGTCGGCCTGACCATCCATGCGGTGGACGTCCTGCTGTAATGATTCCAGCATCGGAACGATCGGGCGATCCGCGCGCTTGCGGGACGATGGGGTTTGCCGCAAGAACCGCCGCATGAGCGCGGCTGCCGATTACAGCGTCGAGGGCGACGTCCTGCGGTTCTCCGGCGACCTGTCGCTGGCGAGGCTCGGCGGGCTGCCCGATCGATTGAGCGCGCATGAGGGGAAGGTCGCGACGATCGACCTGTCGGGCGTCGACCGGATCGACACGATCGGCGCCTGGGTCGTCCACCGCTTCGCCAGCACCAACGGGGCCGCGATCGAGGGCCTGTCGGGCGACGCGCGCCACCTGCTGGAACAGGTCGAGGCCGCCGACCAGCCGGTGCAGATGCGACCGCAGACGACGTCGTCGTTCCGCCGCGTGCTGGGCGAGATCGGCGATGCGACCGCGCATGCCGGGCGCACGTCGAAGGGGCTGATCGGGTTCATGGGCGCGACGATGATCGCGTTCTGGAACGTCGTGCGCCATCCCGGCCGTTTCCGCTTCAACGCCACGGTGCAGCGGTTCGAGGTGGTCGGCGTCAACGCGCTGGGCATCATCGGGCTGATGAGCTTCCTGATCGGCATCGTCATCGCTCAGCAGGGCGCGGTGCAGCTGCGCCAGTTCGGGGCGGAGGGGTTCACGATCAACCTGGTCGGTCGCATCACCCTGCGCGAACTGGGCGTGCTGATGACCGCGATCATGGTCGCGGGCCGGTCCGGCTCCGCCTTCGCCGCGCAGCTCGGCACGATGAAGCTGACCGAGGAGATCGACGCGATGCGCACCATCGGCGTGTCGCCGATGGAATCCCTGGTCCTGCCGCGCACGATCGCGGCGATCGTGATGATGCCGCTGCTCGGCTTCTACGCCTCCGTCATCTCGATCATCGGCGGCGGCGTCCTGTGCTGGGTCAGCCTCGACATCCCGCCCGTCACCTATATCGCGCGCATCCGCGAGGTCGTGCCGATCACCGACCTTTTCGTCGGCCTCATCAAGGCGCCCGTGTTCGGCGCGATCATCGCGATCGCGGGCTGCTATCAGGGGATGCAGGTGGAGGGCGACGCGGAACAGGTCGGCCTGCGCACCACGTCCGCGGTGGTGCAGGCGATCTTCATGGTGATCGTCATCGACGCCTTCTTCGCGGTGTTCTTCGAACAGATCGGCTGGATCTGATGCCCGACGACGACATCCTGATCCGCGTCCGCGGGCTGACCAACCGGTTCGGCGATGCGGTGATCCACGAGGGGCTGGACCTGGACGTCCGGCGCGGGGAGATCCTGGGCGTGGTCGGCGGATCGGGCACGGGCAAGTCCGTGCTGATGCGCTCCATCGTCGGTCTCCAGACCCCGTCCGAGGGCGAGATCGAGGTGTTCGGCGAACCCACGATCGGCCGCGACGAGACCGAGGCGGTGGAGATCCGCAAGCGCTGGGGCGTGCTGTTCCAGGGCGGGGCGCTGTTCTCCACGCTGACGGTCGCGGAGAACGTGCAGGTCCCCTTGCGCGAATTCTACCCCGCGCTGGACCTCGCGCTGCTGGACGAGATCGCGTCGTACAAGGTGGTGATGACGGGCCTGCCCGCCGATGCCGGGCCGAAATTTCCGGCCGAACTGTCGGGGGGCATGAAGAAGCGCGCGGGGCTGGCGCGTGCGCTGGCGCTCGATCCGGAACTGCTGTTCCTCGACGAACCGACCGCGGGCCTCGACCCCATCGGCGCGGCGGCGTTCGACGACCTGACGCGGTCGTTGCAGAAGACGCTGGGGCTGACCGTCTTCCTCATCACCCACGACCTCGACACGCTGTACGCGATCTGCGACCGCGTCGCCGTGCTGGCCGACAAGAAGGTGATCGCGGTCGGCACGATCGACGAGCTGCTGGCGCTCGACCATCCGTGGATCCAGGAATATTTCAACGGCCCGCGCGGTCGCAACGCGGTGGCCAGCAAGGAAGCGGGCGCGGCGCGGCCCGCCGAAAACGACACGCGTCGCGCACCGACCGTCGCAGCAGGAAACGACTGATGGAAACCCGCTCCAACCACGTCCTCGTCGGCGCCATCGTGCTGATCCTGCTGGCCATGGTCGCGATCTTCACGGTGTGGATCGCGCGTCTGGCCGGCGGCAGCGAACGCGAATACGACATCTTCTTCCGCCAGGCGGTCGACGGGCTGGCGAAGGGGTCGGCCGTCACCTTCTCCGGCGTGCCGTCGGGCCAGGTGAAGTCGATCTCGCTGTGGCAGCCCGATCCGCAGTTCGTGCGCGTCCGCATCAGCGTGAACGAGCAGACGCCGATCCTGCGCGGCACCACCGCCACGATCCAGGGCAGCTTCACCGGCACCAGCACGGTCAGCCTCGACGGCGCGACCAAGGGTGCGCCGCCGATCGCCTGCCCCGAAACCAACCCGGAGGCGCAATGCCCGCTGGGCGTGCCGGTCATCCCGACGAAGACGGGCGGCATCGGCGCGATCCTGAATTCCGCGCCGCAGCTGCTGGAGCGGCTGTCGACGCTGACCGAGCGGCTGACCGGCCTGCTGACCGATCGCAACCAGGCGTCGATCGCGGGCATCCTGGACAATACCAACCGCCTGACCGACGCGCTGGCGGATCGCGGGCCGGAGATCGCCGCCACGCTGGCGCAGACGCGCGTCGCGATCCAGCAGGCGGGCGTCGCCGCCGAACAGATCGGGCAGCTGGCCAACACCGCCGACGGCGTGATGACGCGCGACATCCAGCCGGCGATGCAGAACCTGAACGGGGCGATCAGCGCGATCAAGCAGTCGACCGAGACGCTGAACGGCGCGATCAGCGATGCGCGTCCCGGCCTGACGACCTTCTCGAAGCAGACGATCCCGCAGGTCAACCTGCTGGTCCGCGACCTGCGCAGCACCTCCGCCTCGTTGTCGGCGATCGCCGAGCGGGTGGAACAGGGCGGCGTCGGCTCGCTGGCCGGGCAGCAGAAGCTGCCGGACTACAAGGGGAAATGAGCGTGATGCCTGGCTTCCGTCCCGTCCTGAGGCTGCTGCCCGTCGGCGCGCTGCTCCCGCTGGCCGCGTGCATCAGCTTCGGCGCCGATCCGCCCGATACCCTGCTGACGCTCGACGCCACGGCGCAGCCCCAGCCGGGCAGTGCGCAGACGTCGAACGGTGCGCGGTCGATCGTGGTGCAGGTGCCCGCGACCCCGGCGGCGAACGCCAGCAACCGCGTCCCCGTCCGCGCGACCGACACGACGCTGGCCTATGTCAAGGAAGCGCAGTGGAGCGAGCCGCCCGCACGGCTGTTCGCGCGCCTGCTGTCCGACACGCTGACGGCGCGGGCGGATATGGTCGTGCTGACCCCGGCGCAGTCGTTCGAGGATCCCAGCGCGAACCTGGGCGGCGAACTGCGCTTCTTCGGCGTCGACGCCGCGACGCGGGAGGCAGTCGTGACCTACGACGCGTCGCTGACCCGCGCGGGACGCACCGCGGTGGAGAAGCGCCGGTTCGAGGCGCGCGTGCCCGTCGCGGCGATCGATGCGGCGGCGGCAGGACCGGCGCTGAACCAGGCGGCGAACACCGTCGCGGGCGAGGTCGCGGCCTGGGTGCGGTGACAGGCCGCGGCGACGGCACGCGCCCGGGCCGACCTGCGTTCGGGTGGGGCGGGGGTGAGGCATGGGCGGTGCGCCTGCGCGTCAGGTTAGGGCGGATCGACATTCAAATGGCGGGGTGATATGTTCGCGCGAAGGCGCGGAGGACGCGAAAGAGTAAAACGTAACGCAGACCGCCACCCCCTTCATCGAAGCAGCGACGTCGCGCCGGCCGGTAGTCGGCCCTTCCGTCAGCCCGGTGCGCCACACGCCGCGTACTCCGCGCCTCCGCGTGAACCCGACCTTCCTTGCGTCTTCGCGGCTTCGCGCGAACACCCTGCACCGGCACATCGAATGTCGATCGGGCCTAGCAGCGGCCGTACGGGCGTCGGGGAAATCCGGCGAGCCCAGCCGAATGCCGGGCCTGTCCGCGGCGGTGACGGCGCGCTGAATCCGACCGGTCGTCGCGCAGCCCATTCCACCCCGCGCCTGCGCATGTTAGCCGCGGCGTATGGCCGATCGCCTCCACCTCGACCGCTTCGTCCCGTATCTGTTGTCGGTCACGTCCAATCGCGTCAGCGAGCGGATCGCGCGCACCTATGAGGCGCTGTTCGGGCTTTCCATCCCCGAATGGCGGCTGGTGGCGGTGATCGCGGAACGGCCCGGCATCACGCAGGCCGAGATCGGCGAGCGGACGCGGATGGACAAGGTCACGGTCAGCCGCGCCGCGATCGCGCTGGCGGGCCGGGCGCTGCTGGAACGCCGTCCCAACGCCGCCGACCGCCGGTCGCACCATCTGTCGCTCAGCGACACGGGGCAGGCCTTGTACGAACAGGTCGCGCCCAAGGCGCTGGAGCTGGAGGCGCGCATCTTCGCGCGCTTTTCCCGCGCGGAACTGGCGCAACTGACCGAAATGCTGCGGCGGATCGACGCCGCGGTCGAACAGGAGAGCTGAGGATGGGGGAAGCGCCGCTCGTCGCCGGGGTCGAACTGGGCGGCACGAAATGCATCGCGATCCTGGCGAGCGGACCGGATCGCGTGCTGGAAGAGGTGCGCATCCCCACCACGACCCCCGCCGAAACGCTGCCCGCGCTGGAAGCCGCGCTGGATCAATGGCGCGGGTTCGCCGCGATCGGGATCGCCAGTTTCGGGCCGGTATCGATCGATCGCGCCTCGGTGCGCTACGGCAGCATCACCTCCACGCCCAAGCCGCACTGGGCCGACACCGACATCGCGCGGCGGCTGGAGGCGCGTTACGGCGTGCCGACCGGGTTTCACAGCGACGTCGTCGGCGCCGCGCTGGCGGAGGCGCGCTGGGGGGCGGGGCGGGGGCTGTCCGACCTCGCCTATGTCACGGTCGGGACCGGCGTCGGCGCGGGGCTGGTGGCGCACGGACAGCCGGTCGACGGATTAAGCCATGCGGAACTGGGGCATATCCGCCCGCCGCGGCTGCGGGGCGACGACTGGGGCGGGATCTGTCCCTTCCACGGCGATTGCGTGGAGGGGCTGGCCGCGGGTCCCGCGATCGCCGCGCGCACGGGAACCAAGGGCGAGGACCTGACCGCGGATCATCCGGCGTGGGACACGGTGGTGGACGCGCTGGCCCATCTGTTCGGCACGCTGGCGTTGACGGGCGTGCCGCGGCGGATCGTGCTGGGCGGGGGCGTATTGGTCGGCAACGATTTCCTGCTGCCGCGCCTGCGCCGTGCCACGGCGGCGTCGCTGGGCGGCTATGTCGCGTTGCCGGAGGTGGAGGACATGGACACGTTCCTGGTCCCCGCCGCGCTCGGCGGGCGGGCGGGTCCGCTGGGCGCGATCGTGCTGGGCGGCAACGCGCTGGACGCGGCGCGGGCGGGGGCCTTTACGCGGGCTTAACCCTCCGCGGTTACCCTTCGGCAGGAAAGGGAACCGTCATGCCCGCAGCATCCGTCGCCGACACGCCGTCGCGCGAAACCCTCCTTGCCGAGCTGGTGGTGCTTCGCGCCGACCTGGCCGCGAGCCGTGCCCGCGCGGACCATGCGGCATCGCACGATCCGTTGACCGGCGCGCCCAACCGCACCGCGTTCCGCGACGCGGTCGCGGATCGCGCGACGCGCGCGGGGCCGTTCGCGGTCGCGATCGTCGATCTCGACCGCTTCCGGCTGGTGAACGATACGTTGGGCCACCGCGTCGGCGACGCGCTCGTCTGCGCCGCCTACGCCATCCTGTATGACGCGGCGCCCGCGGGCGCGATGCTGGCGCGGCTGGGCGGGGACGAATTCGGCCTGCTGTTCGACGCGCCCGGCGCGCCCGCGGCGGCAATGGAGTGCGAGCGGATGATTCGCGCGTGCGGCGCGACGCTGGACGTCGCGGGGCATGTGCTGGAGGGCGCGGCCTGCGCCGGTCTGGTGCCCGGCGCCATGGGGGACGATGCGGACGACCTGCTGCGGCGGGCCGATCTGGCGCTGGGCGACGCCAAGTCGCAGGGGCCGAACCACGTCTGCCTGTTCGACGAGGCGCTGGACGACGCGTTGCGGTTGCGCCGCCGGATCGAGAGCGGGCTGGCGCAGGCGATCGCGCGCGGCGAGCTGGCGATGGCGTTCCAGCCGATCGTGGCGCGCGAGGATCGCGAGATCGTGGGGTTCGAGGCGCTGCTGCGCTGGACCACCGAGGAATGGGGGACGATCAGCCCCGCGACGTTCATTCCCGTGGCGGAGGAGACGACGCTGATCCATGCACTGGGCGACTGGGTGCTGGAACGCAGCCTTGCGGCGGTCGCGACGTGGCCGGGGCAATATGTGTCGGTCAATTTCAGCCCGCGGCAGTTCCGGCGCCCCAATTTCGTCGGCTATATCGTCGAACGATGCAGCCGCGCCGGCGTTGCGCCCGCGCGATTGCAGATCGAGATCACCGAAACCGCGATCTTCGACGATGTCGATCATGCCGCGGACACGCTGTATCGCCTGCGTCAGATGGGGTTCCGCATCGCGCTGGACGATTTCGGGACCGGTTATTCCTCGCTCTACAACATCCGCAAATTCCCGCTCGACGCGTTGAAGATCGACCGCAGCTTCGTCGAGGCGATGATGCGCGAGCGCGAGGCGACGGCGGTGGTGCAGGCGATCGTGCATCTGGCGCAGGCGCTTGGGCTGGCGGTCATCGCGGAGGGCGTGGAAAGCGCGGCGCAGGTCGACCTGCTCGGCATCGCGGGGGCCAGCCACCTTCAGGGGTTCCACCTGGGGCGGCCACTGGGCGACGCCGAAACGCTCGACCTCGCCACCACGCGTTTCCTTTCGGATCATGTTGGCGCGGCGGCCGTTGCAACAGGATAATTGCGCACGGGTCGCGTCCGGCCCATAGGATGTCCATGAAGAACATGCTCTACGACGTGTACGAGGTGCAGCGCACCTGGCTGGCGTCCGCCGGTGCCTGGGCCAGCGTCAGCGCGGACTGGCTGAACAACCCGTCCAATCCGTTCGGCTACCTTGGCGGCGGGCCGGTGATGGCCAGCGCGCTGGAGGTGTTCGCGCACGCGGCGGCGACGCGCGGCAAGCCCGCGTTCGGGCTGGACAGCACGACGATCGACGGCCGCGAGGTCGCGGTGCACGAGGAGATCGTGCTGCAAAAGCCGTTCGGCCAGCTGAAGCGCTTCGTCCGCGACGGTGTCGAGGGCGGGCCAAAGCTGCTGATCGTCGCGCCGATGTCGGGCCATTACGCCACGCTGCTGCGTGGGACGGTGGAGCGGATGCTGCCGGTGGCGGACGTCCACATCACCGACTGGCGCGACGCGCGACAGGTGCCTTTGTCGGACGGTCATTTCGACCTCGACGATTATATCGACTATCTCGTCGCCTTCCTGGAGGAGATGGGGCCGGGCGCGCACATGCTGGCGGTGTGCCAGCCGTCGGTGCCCGCGCTGGCGACCGCCGCCTTGATGAGCGCGGATGCCAATCCGTGCCGGCCGAAGTCGCTGACGATGATGGGCGGGCCGATCGACACGCGCGAGGCGCCGACCGCGGTCAACACGCTGGCCACCGACCGTCCGTTCGCCTGGTTCGAGCAGAACGTGATCGCGACCGTGCCCATGACCTACGCCGGCTCCGGCCGCCGCGTCTATCCGGGCTTTTTGCAGTTGAGCGGGTTCATGACGATGAACCTGGGCAGCCACATGATGAGCCATTGGGAGATGTTCAAGCATCTGGTCGCGGGCGACGGCGAGAGCGCGGACGCGACCAAGGCGTTCTACGACGAATATCGCTCGGTCTGCGACATGACCGCGGAATTCTATCTCCAGACGATCGACGTCGTGTTCCAGAACCACAAATTGCCGAAGGGCGAGATGACGCACCACGGGCGGCCGGTGGACCTGTCCGCGATCCGGGACGTCGCGCTGCTGGCGATCGAGGGCGAGCGCGACGACATTTCCGGCCTGGGGCAGACGAAGGCCGCACTGACGCTGGCGACGAAGCTGCCGGCGGCGAAGAAGCGCTATTACATGGCCGAGGGCGTCGGCCATTACGGCATCTTCAACGGCAGCAAGTGGCGCGACCGCATCGCACCGGTGCTGGAGGAATGGATCGCCGCCAACGGATAGTGGGCGTGCATTTGTGCTCCCGCGAAGGCGGGAGCCCAGACCGTGTCCCCGCCTTCGCGGGGACGCGCGAGTTTAGAACGCCTTCGCCGCGATCCAGTCCGCCACCGCCCTGCCGTTGGGCGACCCCGGCGTGATGATGTCGAAATGGTTGGCGCCCGCGGGTTCCAGCACCTCGATCCGGTCCCCCGCCTTGCGCGCCGCGGCTTCGTACGGCTTCATGAACCCGCCCAGTTCCGCCTCCACCAGCAATTGTGTCATGCCCAGCGGCAGGTGATCCGCGGGGCTGGCGATGCGATAGGCGGCGGGCTTCTCGGCCGGCGTGCCGCCCATCAGCGGCACGATCACGGGCGTGCCGCACACCTGCGCATCGATGCCGACGAAGGGCGCCAGCGCGCCCGGTCCATCGATCGCGACGACCGACACCGGCCGGACCGCCTTGCCCGCGAACGGGGCGGGCAGCTTCGCGCGCGACGCCGCCCACAGCGCCAGGTGCGCGCCCGCCGAATGGCCGACGATCGTGACGCGTTTCAGGTCGAGCGGATGGCGCTTCGCCAGCTTCGGGAGGTGATCGACCGCCGCCGCCACATCCTCGAACGTGCCCGGCCATCCGGCGCCCGGATCGCCGACCCGGCGGTATTCGACGTTCCACACCGCGATCCCGCGCCGCCGCAGCGCCTCCGCCAGCGGGGTCGTGCCCCGATAGGTATCGAACGACGCGGTCCAGCATCCGCCGTGGATCAGAATCGCGACCGGAAACGGCCCCTTGCCGGCGGGCAATCGCAACTCGCCCATGCGCAGGTCGTCGGTGCCGTAGCGTTCGGTCAGGGTCGGCGCGGGAACCGCCGCCTGTTCGGCGCGAAGCTCTTTCATCCCCACCTGCGCCGTCGCAGGTGCCGCCAGAAATGCCGCCGCGGCGGCGAAGGTCGTCCAACGCATGATGCCCCCCATCATTGCCGATGGGGGGCATCATCGCGCGATCGTTTCGGCCGCGCAAGCGTCAGGCGGGGCTGCTCTCCGCGGTCGTATCGACCTTGGCGTAGCTGCCTGCCTCATCCGACCGAATCGTGCCGCCGAACAGCATCTTCAGCCGCCCGCCGATCGACAGGTCGGTTTCCCACAGCTCCGCGCTGTCGATGTCGACGCGCAGGAGCGCGAGGTTCGGATCGTCCTTGCCGCCGGGAAACCACGCCTCGACCTGGTTGTTCCAGAGCTTGTCGATCTGCGCGCGGTCGTTGTCGACACGGCCCTTGCCCGACAGGCAGGCGAAGAAATCATGCCCCTTGGACACGAACTGGAGCATCAGGTCGCTCTTGCCCGCGACGCGATTGTCCTTCCCGATGAAGAAGAACAGGGTGTCGACCTGATCCTCGTCCAGCTGCGCGGTCAGCGGCTCGCTATGCGTCGATCCGTCGGCGGGGCCGACCATCACGAACGGGCTGTCCGCCATCTTCTTCCACAGGTCCGCCTTCAGCTTGCGGGGGTCGGTATTCGCCTCGGCCATGGTGCCTCTCCTTTAAGGGTTCGGCAGGAGAACGAGGGGAAGGGGGGTTGGTTGCGGACCATGCGAACGCGCGGCAAGCTGGTGACGGCGGCAATCCTGCCGCCGACGCAGACGGAAGGACGTTCTATGACGCTAGCCGAGCTGTGTCTGGTTCTGGGCGCTCTGTTCGCCTTCGCGACCCTGGTCGTGAAGGTGATCGAGGTCAGCCGGAAGTAGGCATACGGGCGGGGCTCGTGCTGACACGCGAGCCCCAAACGTAAAGAGCCCCGGTCGCTGACACAACCGGGGCTCGCATACGAAAGGCGTCTATGACAATCGCCGATCCATTACATAGCGGATCGACGGTTACCGTTCAACTCACAGCACCTCGAACAATCCGGCCGCGCCCATGCCGCCGCCGACGCACATCGTGACGACGACATACTTCGCGCCGCGGCGCTTGCCCTCGATCAGCGCGTGGCCGGTCATGCGCGCGCCGCTCATGCCATAGGGGTGGCCGATCGAGATCGCGCCGCCGTTGACGTTCAGCAATTCGTCCGGGATGCCCAGCTTGTCGCGGCAGTAGAGGACCTGCACCGCGAACGCCTCGTTCAATTCCCACAGGCCGATGTCGCCCACGGTCAGCCCGTTGCGCTCCAGCAGCTTGGGGATCGCGAAGACGGGGCCGATGCCCATCTCGTCCGGCGCGGTGCCCGCGACCGCCATGCCGACATAGCGGCCCAGCGGGGTCAGGCCGCGCTTCTCCGCCAGCGAGGCTTCCATCAGCACGCTGGCCGAGGCGCCGTCCGACAGCTGCGACGCATTGCCCGCGGTGATGTTCAGATCCGGGCCGAGGACGGGCTTCAGCGACTTCAGGCCCTCCAGCGTGGTGTCGGCGCGATTGCCCTCGTCCTTCGACAGCGTCGTTTCCCGGTAGGAGACTTCCTTCGTCTCCTTGTCGGTGATCGCCATCGTCGCGGTCACGGGCACGATCTCGTCATCGAACTTGCCCGCGGCCTGCGCGGCGGCGGTGCGCTGCTGCGAGCGCAGGCCGTATTCGTCCTGCGCGTCGCGGCTGATGCCGTAGCGCTTGGCGACGACTTCCGCGGTCTGGAGCATCGGCATGTAGATGTCCGGGTGCATCGCCAGCAATTCCTTGTCCGGTGCGACGCGCATCTGCGGCGTCTGGACGAGCGAGATGCTGTCGACGCCGCCGCCGATCGTCACGTCCATCCCGTCGACGACGATCTGCTTCGCCGCGGTCGCGATCGCCATCAGGCCCGACGCGCACTGGCGGTCCAGCGACATGCCGCTGACCGTGGTGGGCAGCCCCGCGCGCAGCAGCGAGGTGCGCGCGATGTTGCCCGCCTGATGCCCCTGCTGGAGCGCGGAGCCGATGACGACGTCGTCGACCTCCGCGCCGTCGATCCCGGCACGCTCGACCGCGGCCTTGATCGCGTGGCTGGCGAGCGTGGGGGAGGGCAGATTGTTGAACGCCCCGCGATAGGCGCGGCCGATCGGGGTGCGGGCGGTGGAGACGATGACGGCGGAGCGCATCCTGTGATCCTTCATTCTAATAGAGACGTCACCCCAGCGAACGCTGGGGTTTCATGCCGCACCAGACCCCAGCGTTCGCTGGGGTGACGGCGATTGGACTCAGACGAAGACCTGCGTGATCCATTCGGCGATCATCGCGGGCTTCTGGCTGCCCTCGATCTCCACCGTGGTCTCGGTCGTATATTGATACTGGCCGGGGCGCTTTTCCTCGAACTCGGTCACTTTCGACCGGCCGCGGATCTTCGATCCGGAGGGCACGGGCGCCAGGAAGCGGACCTTGTTGCCGCCGTAGTTGACGCCCATCTTCACGCCGTCCAGCCGCGGCGCATCGGCGTTCTTCATCGATATCAGCGGCAGCAGCGACAGCGTCAGGAAGCCGTGCGCGATCGTGGTGCCGAACGGCGTCGCCTTCGCGCGTTCCGGATCGACGTGGATGAACTGGTGGTCGCCGGTCGCGTCGGCGAACTTGTTTATCATGTCCTGGCTGACCTCGATCCAGTCGGACACGGTTTCCTGGCCGATCGCGGCCTTCATCTCGTCTGCGGTCACGCGGATTTTCCTCCCCGGTTCGGACGCGCTACAGCGCTCGCCATCCCTCTAGGCGCGCCGCCCCCCGGCTCGCAAGAGCCAACGAACCGAAAGCTTGAAGATGTCCGCTGCCGTAACGTCCGACACCCTTGCCGCCCTGCGTGCGCTGCATCGGGCCAGCGAACCCGATGTTCTAAAAACCCTGCTGGCGCGCGCGGCGAGCGATTCCGATTCGCGGTCGCGGACGATCTCGACCGCGTCGGGCCTGCTGGCGGACCTGCGCGCGGCGCAGGCGCGAGGGTGGGTGAACCGCTTCTTGCAGGAATATCGGCTCAATTCATCGGAAGGCGTCGCGCTGCTCAGCCTGGCGGAGGCGTTCCTGCGCGTGCCCGATCCGGAAACCGCGGACCTGCTGATCGCGGACAAATTGGGCGATGCGGACTGGCGCGCGCATACCGGGCAGTCGGCGTCGAAGCTGGTCAATACCGCGACGTGGGGCCTCGTCGTCGGCCGTGCGCTGGTGGGGGAGGGCGAGGCGGGGCCGTTGCGCCGCCTCATCAGCCGCGCGGGCGAACCGTTCGTGCGGCAGGCGGTCGGCGCCGCGATGCGGATGATGGGCGAAATCTTCGTCATGGGCCGCACGATCGACGAGGCCGCGCGCCGGATGAAGAAGCCCGAGCACAAGGGCTTCACCGCCAGTTTCGACATGCTGGGCGAAGCGGCGCGCACCACCGCGGACGCGCAGCGTTACTATCGCGCCTATGTCGATGCGATCGACGCGGTGGGGCGCGATCCGGCGGCGGGCCATTCGGTGTCGGTGAAGCTGTCCGCGCTCCATCCGCGTTACGAGGTGGCGAAGCGCGACGAATGCGTGCCCGCGCTGACCGAGATGCTGGAGGCGCTGGCCATACAGGCGGCGGGCCACGGCATCGCGCTGACCGTGGATGCGGAGGAGAGCGAGCGGCTGGAGATGAGCCTGGACATCATCGGCACCGTCGCTCCGCTGCCCGCGCTGAAGAACTGGGACGGGTTCGGAATGGCGGTGCAGGCGTACGGCAAGCGCGCGCGACCCGTCGTCGCGTGGGCGGACCAGCTTGGGCGCGTGATGAACGTGCGGCTGGTGAAGGGCGCGTATTGGGATAGCGAGATCAAGCGGACGCAGGTGGAGGGCCTGTCCGACTATCCGCTGTTCACGCGCAAGGCCGCGACCGACGTGTCGTATCTGGCGGTGGCGAAGGACATGCTGGAGGCGACGAACATCCGCCCCGCCTTCGCCAGCCACAATGCCCTGACCGTCGCGACGATCGTCGACTGGGCGGGGAACAGCCGCGATTTCGAATTCCAGCGGCTGCACGGGATGGGCGACGGCCTGTACGAACGGCTGGTGCGCGAACACGGCTATCATTGCCGGGTGTACGCGCCGGTCGGCGGGCATCGCGACCTGCTGGCGTATCTCGTGCGCCGGTTGCTGGAGAATGGCGCGAATTCGTCGTTCGTCCACCAGCTCGCGGACGAGCGGCTGAGCGAGGACGAGATCCTGGCGGACCCGGTGGCGAAGATCGCCGCGGTGGGGGGATCGCGGCATCCGTCGATCCCGCTGCCGGTGGAATTGTTCGGCGCGTCGCGCAGCAATTCCGAAGGGATCGACCTGAACGATCCGGCGGTGCTGGACGATGTGGCGGCGAAGGTGACAGCCCCCGCGGCGGTGCCGGCGTCGGCGACGCCCGACGTGTCCGCCGCCATCACCCGCGCCCACGCCGCCTTCCCTGCGTGGCAGGCGACGCCCGCGGCACAGCGGGCCGCGTGCCTCGATCGCCTCGCCGACCTGCTGGAACGCGATCGCGAGCGGTTGATGGCGATTTGCGTGCAGGAGGCGTTCAAGACCATCCCCGACGCGCTGGGCGAGGTGCGCGAGGCGGTCGATTTCTGCCGCTATTACGCCGCGGAAGCGCGCGCGAAGCTGAACGCGGTCGAGCTGCCGGGGCCGACGGGGGAGCGCAACACGCTGCATCTGGAAGGCCGCGGCGTCTGGGCGACCATCGCGCCGTGGAACTTCCCGCTGGCGATCTTCCTCGGCCAGACGGTCGCCGCGCTGGTGACGGGCAACACCGTCGTCGCTAAACCCGCGCCGCAGACGCCCGACATCGCGCGCGCCGCGGTGGCGCTGGCGCACGAGGCGGGGGTGCCCGCCGATGCGCTGATCCTCGTCCCCGGCGGGCCGGAGGTCGGCGCCGCGCTGACCGCCGAGGCGCGCGTGCAGGGGGTCGCCTTCACCGGCTCCACCGCCACCGCGCGGAAGATTGCGCGCGCGCTGCTGGAGGACGACACGCGCCCGATCGTGCCGTTGATCGCGGAAACGGGCGGGATCAACGCGATGATCGTCGATTCCACCGCGCTGCCCGAACAGGTCGTGGCGGACGTGGTCGCCTCCTCGTTCCGCTCCGCGGGGCAGCGCTGCTCCGCGCTGCGGCTGCTGCTGGTGCAGGAGGATATCGCGGACGGGCTGGTCGAGATGCTGACGGGGGCGATGGACCTGCTGGCGATCGGCGATCCGGCCGATCCGCGCACCGATGTGGGACCGGTGATCGATCGCGCCGCCTACGACCGGCTGATGACCTATCGCGACGGGGTGCGGGATCGCTGGGTGAAGACCGTCGATGTCCCGGCGGCCGGCCTGTTCGTGCCGCCGACGCTGATCCGCATTGATGGGATCGAGGCGCTGTCGCAGGAATGGTTCGGGCCGCTGCTGCACGTCGCGACGTGGAAGGCGGGGCAATTGTCGGAGACGATCGCGCGGGTGAACGCCAAGGGATACGGCCTGACGATGGGCCTGCACAGCCGTATCGCGCGCGCGGGCGAGGTGGTCGAAAGCGAGGCCGCGGTCGGCAACCTGTACATCAACCGGTCGATGATCGGCGCGGTCGTGGGGTCGCAGCCGTTCGGGGGCGAGGGCCTGTCGGGCACCGGGCCGAAGGCGGGCGGGCCGCATTACCTGTACCGCTTCTGCGCGGAGCGTGCGGTGTCGGTCGATACGACCAGCGCGGGGGGTAATGCGACGTTGCTCAGTTTGGACGAGGGCGGGATCTGATCTCGCCTTGTCCAAACACCTCACCCCCGTTCGGCCTGAGCGAAGTCGAAGGCTAGGCGCCCAGGCTTCGACTACGCTCAGCCCGAACGGGGGTGAGGGCTTCTAATCGAACGTCAGATCAGCGGCACTTCACCTTGCCGCGATCGACCGACCGGCCCAGCAGCGCGCCGCCGCCCGCGCCCAGCAGCGTGCCCAGCGTCCCGCCGCCGACCACGTTGCCCAGCACGCCGCCGGCCAGACCGCCGACGACCAGCCCGGTCGTGCCGTCGTTACGCTTGCAATAGGCGCGCCCGTCCTGCCCGCGATAGACGCGGTCGTTGCGGCCCAGACGGCGCTCGCGATACCGGCCCTCGCGATAGCTGTCGCGCGGATTCCAGTTGGGGTCGTTGTCGCGCCATTCGCGGTCGCGGTCGCGGCGCTGCGCGTCGGCGGACGTGGTGGTCATCGGCACCGCGACGGTGGCGAGCAGGGCGGCGGAGAGCAGGGCGAATTTCATGGGGGATGTTCCTTCCGCCCCTCCCAACGCCCCTGATCCCGTATCGGTCCCGCCCCGTCGGGGGGCGTGGGTCACAGCCCGCGCCACAGCAATCGGGCGCGACCGATCACGGTCACGTCGTGCGGGGACAGGACCTCCGCCGCGAAGGCCGGATTGTCGCTGACGACGCGGATCGATCCGCCGCCGGCCAGCAGGCGCTTGACCGACAGCACCTCGTCCCGGCGGATGACGAACACCGCGCCCGCCGCCGGTATCCGGCGATCGGCGCGGTCGACCAGCACGCGGTCCCCGTCGAGCAGCGTCGGCGCCATCGAATCGCCCGCGACCGCGATCACCGACGCGTCGGGTGGCGCGACGCCCAGGTCGCGCAGCGTCGCGCGCGCCAGCGGCAGGCCGCGCAGGACCCGTTCCTCCGCCGCGACCACCCCCGACCCCGCGGCGGCGGCGACCGCCAGCCACGGTATCGTCACGTCGTCCGCCGCCGGTGCCGGACCGCCCAGCACGGCTTCGTCCACGCCAAGATAGGCGGCGAGCAGCGCGCGATCGCGTTCCGGCAATATGCGGGGCGTCCCGCGACGGACGTATTGTTGCAGGTAGGCGACGTTGCGTCCCAGCATCCGCGACATGGCGGACAGGCTGGCTCCCTGCGCCGTCGCCAGGGCGGCGAGGGCTTCGCGTGGCGATCGCTCCATAATGCACCAATAGGCGCAGGAAATTTCCTAGACAAGCGGAAAGGAATTTGAGAACAAAGCACGAACAATGATTCGGAGGCGGACCGTGACCTTGTTGAACCAGATCGAACATTACCTGCACCGCACCGGGGTCGCGGAAACCACGTTCGGGCGGCGCGTGGTCAACGATCCGCGGCTGGTCGGCGACCTGCGCCGCGGACGACGGCCGGGGCCGGACATGCAGGCGCGGGTGGCCGCGGTGATCGGGCAGGGGGCATGAGCGGGGCGGCGGGGCGGCTGGAGCGCGCGTTGCTGCGCGATGCGGATCGCGCAGGCGCGCCGATCCGGATCGAACGCCACGCGAGCGAATCGTGGCACAGCGCGACGTTCGCGGGCGGGCGCCATCGGCTGGAGGCGAGCGGCGCGTCGGGCGCGCGACTCGATGCGTGGCTGGCGGGGCTGGACGAGGCGGCGATCGAGGTGCCCGGCCATGTCCTGGCGGACCTGTCGGTCGCGGCATGCCATCGCGCGGGTGCGGTGACGCGCTTCCGGGTCGAGGGGCTGACGGTGGCGCGCGCCTGACCGGCGCGACCTGGATCCTACGTCGAACGAGGCGTGTCCTAACCCGTCGCCATCTGCCGCAACCGGGCCAGCGTATCGTCCAGCGACGGTTGCCGGTCGCGACGCGAGCGCGCGGCGTCGCGCGCGACCCGTTCCAGCCGGGCGACGAGGTCCCCGATCGGTTCGTGGCGGGTGTCGACACGCGCGATCGTCGCGGGTTCCGCATGTGGGGCGCAGGTGACGGGTGCGAGCGAGAAGGCGGTGATCCGGTCGGGCCTGACCTCGTCCTCGGGCGGCAGCGCCACGATCGTCGCCATGCGCGTCATCGGCGGAACGGCGCGGACGGGTTCCTTCGGCCGGGCGGGAATGGCGTCCGGGTCGAACGCGCTCAGCGGCTGGTCGAGGTCCGCGGGCATGTCCTGCACCGCGGGCGGGACCGGCGGGTCGGGTTCGATCGGCAACGCCTCGCCCAGTTCGCCGCTGGCGCGCAGGGGGCGGCACGGGGGCGCGTCGGGATGCGCGTCCGCGCGGCGATGCGCGGTCCGCGTCGGCAGGCGAAGGCGGCCGACGAGGCCCAGCGCGGCGACGAAGCCGCCGATCGCCAGCGCGATCAGGCTGCGCCCCGTGACGCCGACGGGCGGCCCCGCCTGCGGGATCGCGACCGACACGCCGCTGCGCGTGACGACGGCGTCGAGCAGGTCGCCCGGCGCGGTGGCGATGCCCGCCGCGACGCCGATGCCCGCAAGCACCGCCATGATCGGAAGCACGTAGCCCTTCAGGGCTGGAGGGAGGGTAGACGCGACCATGACCTGTTTCCCTGCACGGCTTGGATAAGCCCTTGGTAAACAGGTTCGTAGCGATGAATGTTTGACGACCAGTTACGTTCTTGCGCGACGAACCGGCGTGCGCGCAGGCGGCGGGCGTCCCACCCCGAACGATCGGCCAGCAGCATCGCAAGCGCATGCGCCGCCGCGGCGGGGTCGTCCGCGGCGAAGATCGTTCCGGTATCGCCGTCCCGGATCAGTTCGCGATGCCCGCCCACGTCCGATGCCGCGACCAGTTTCCCCTGCGCCATCGCCTCCAGCGGCTTGAGCGGCGTGACCAGATCGGTCAGCCGCATCCGCTTTCGCGGGTAGGCGAGGACGTCGACCAGCGCATAGTAACGCTCCACCTGCGTATGCGGCACGCGCCCGGCGAAGCGGATGCGGTGCGCCACCGGCGATGCCGCGGCCTGCGCGCGCAGCGCCGCCTCCATGGGGCCACCGCCGACCAGCAGCAGGTGCGCCGCGGGGCGTGCCGCGACCAGCGCGGGCATCGCCGCGATCAGGTCGTCCAGCCCCTCGTAATCGTAGAAGCTGCCGACGAAGCCGACGACCTCGTCGCCGTCGGACAGGCCGAGGTGCCCGGCAAGCGCGGCGTCGCGCGCGACGGGTGCGCCGAACAGGCCCAGGTCGACGCCGTTCGGGGAAACCATGATCCTTTCCGCCGCGATGCCGCGCGCGATCAGGTCGCCGCGCAGGCCGTCGCAGATCACCGCGACATGATCCGCGCGCCGCGCCGCCCATGTTTCCAGCGCGCGCGTGGCGCGATAGCGCGCCGATCCCTGTGTTCCGGTCCCGTTGCCGACCGCGGCATCCTCCCAGAAGGCGCGGATCTCGTACACCAGCGGCACGCCGCGCCGCCGCGCCGCCCAGAGCGCGCCGAGCGCGCTGAGGACGGGCGAGTGCGCGTGGATGATGTCGGGGCGGAAGCGGTCCGCGACCTGCCCCACGCGCGCGGCCAGCGCGGCGATCTCCCCCGGCAGGCCGGGGATGCGCGACCGCGCGGTGCGATGGAAATCGATGCCGTCGATCGTCTCGCGCGCATCGGCGGCGCTGTCCTGCCGGACGCCGGTGACCGCCGCGACCCGCCATCCGCGCGCCATCTGCGCGGTCAGGATCGCGCGGGTGCGGAAGGTGTAGCCGCTTTGCAGCGGCAGCCCATGGTCGAGGACGTGGAGGATGCGCATCGCCGCGCGATATGCGGGGGACGGGTTTAAGATCGGGTTTGCGTCGTGCCGTGGGGCGCGGTCGGGCGCGCCGGTCGGACTTAACGCCGTATCAATCGCCGCGCGCTACCGCATTCCCGTTCGCCCGGCGCGGACGCAGGCGGGGCATGGAAGGAACCGGGGCATGATCGACAATTTCTCGCTCGGCCTGACCCATGGGCTGATGATCCTGGCCGCACTGATCCTGCTGAAGCGCCCGTCGCTCGATCGCGAACCGTCGCCGCGCGACGCGGAACCGCGGAAGAAGCCGCGTGCGTGATCTCGCGTTCGTCGCGTTCCTGCTGACGATGTGGGGCGTCGGATTCCGGCGCCCGTTCCTGTTCGTCGCCGCCTATGTCTATATCGACATCGTGTCGCCCCAGCGGCTGACGTACCTGTTGCTGAACAGCGTGCCGATCTCGCTGATCGCGGTCGCGCTCATGATCCTGGGCTGGGTCGTGGCGGACGACAAGCGCGACGTGCGCGTCGCCCCGCGACAGGGGTTGATCCTGCTGCTGCTGGTCTATTGCTACGCCACCACCGTCGGCGCCGATTTTCCGGTGGAGGCGGCGGAGAAGTGGGAATGGGTGTGGAAGAACCTGGCCGTCGCCGCGTTCCTGCCGCTGATGCTGCGCACGCGGTTGCGGATCGAGACATTGCTGCTGTTCGTCGTCCTGTCCGCCGCGTCGATCGTCATCGTCGGCGGGATCAAGACGCTGGCCTCCGGCGGCGGCTATGGCGAGCTGAACCTGATGGTGGCGAACAATTCGGGGTTATACGAAGGGTCGATCATCTCCGCCGTCGCGATCTCGCTCATCCCCATCATCCTGTGGCTGGTGCGGGACGGGACGGTGTTTCCGCCCGACCGGCGCGTGCGGACGTTCGGTTATGCGCTGGTCTTCGCCTGCCTGCTGATCCCGGTCGGTACGTCGGCGCGCACGGGGTTGCTGTGCATCGCGCTGCTGGCCGTGTTGATGCTGCGCGTGGTGAAGCGGCGGATGCTGTATGTGTCGCTGCTGGCGCTCGCGGGGCTGGGTGCGGTGCCGTTCCTGCCGAGCGCGTTCAGCGACCGGATGGGGACGATCAAGACCTACCAGGCGGACGAAAGCGCCTCCACGCGGCTGGCGGTGTGGCAATGGACGATCGATTATGCGCGCGAGCACCCGCTGGGCGGCGGGTTCGAGGCGTATCGCCAGAACCGGATCCGCTACGACACGGTCAGGACGGAGGGGACCGGGGCGAGCACGACCGTCAAGCGCGACCTGACCGTCGACAAGAGCCGGGCCTATCACAGCAGCTATTTCGAGATGCTGGGGGAGCAGGGCTATCCCGGCCTCGCGCTGTGGCTGCTCATCAACGTCGTCGGGCTGGTGCGGATGGAGGTGCTGCGGCGGCGCTATCGCGATCCGGACGGCGACCTCGCCTGGGCCGGCCGGCTGGCGATCGCGCTCGGTCACGCGCACCTCATCTACCTTCTGGGCGGCGCGTTCGTGGGGATCGCGTTCCAGTCGTTCCTGTATTTCCTGATCGCGAGTCAGATCGGGCTGGACACTTACCTGTCGCGCAAGCGTGCGGAGGCGGCGTGGCGCCCGATACGGCGTGGCCGCGTCCGGGACATGGCCCCCGCCTGAGCGGGGGCCATGCGCGTCACGCGCTCAGCGCCGCGATGATCGCCTTGTTGAACGCGGGGATGTCGTCGGGGCAGCGGCTGGTGATGAGGTTCTCGTCCACCACCACTTCCGAATCCTCCACGTCCGCGCCCGCGTTTTCCAGGTCGGTGCGGATCGACTTGAACCCGGTCACGCGCCGCCCGTCGATCACGTCCGCCTCTGCCAGCAGCCACGGCGCGTGGCAGATCGCGGCGACGACCTTCTCGTCGTCCATGAAATCCTGCACGATCTCCACCGCGCGCTCCTCCACGCGCAGCTTGTCGGGGTTCATCACGCCGCCGGGCAGGACCAGCGCGTCGAAATCGTCGACGTCCACCTCGTCCAGCGTGATGTCCGGCTGCGCCGTCTCCGCCTTGTCGATATCGCCCTTCATCCCCTGGATCGGCGCCTTCGTGATCGAGGCGAGCGTGACGGTGGCGCCCGCGGCTTCCAGCGCCTTGCGCGGTTCGAACAGCTCGACGGTCTCGAATCCGTCGGCGGCGAGCATGAGGACGCGCGCCTTGGTGATGTCGGCCATGATATTCTCCTGAAGGGGTCGGTGTCCGAACAAGGCAGACACGCCCCGCGTTCCGGAACGAAGCGATTGCCTGCGCATTTGCCGGGACGAGGAGCCTTTGCGTGGCACGACTGGTCTATTGCGACGACAGCGAACCCGGCATCACCCGCAAGCGCGTGAACAGCCGGGCGTGGGGATATTGGGACGCGGACGGCAAGCGGATCACGGACCGCGACGAGATTGACCGCCTGAACGCGGTCGGCCTGCCCCCCGCCTATCGGAAGGCGTGGTTCTGCCCGCGCGCCAACGGCCACATCCAGGCGACCGGGATCGACGACAAGGGGCGCAAGCAATATCGCTACCACGCCGATTTCCGCACGCAGCAGGAAAGCGCGAAATACGATCTGTGCGCGCCGTTCGGCCGCGCGCTGCCCAAGCTGCGCGCGCGGGTCGAGGGCGACCTGTCGAAGCGCCGGCACGACAAGGACCGGACGGTCGCCGCGATCGTCCGCCTTCTCGACACATGCAACCTGCGCATCGGGAACGAGGCCTATGCGAAGAGCAACAAGAGCTACGGCCTGACCACGCTGCGCGATCGGCACGCGACCTTCTCCGGCGGCACGATGACGTTGTGCTACACCGCCAAGTCGGGAAAGCAGCGCCGGCTGAAGATCAGCGACGCGGGCCTCGCGCGGTTCGTGAAGAAATGCCAGGACCTGCCGGGGCAGAAATTGTTCCAATATGTCGGCGACGACGGCGAACCGCGGGGCGTCAACTCGTCCGACGTCAACGACTATATCCGCACCGCGATGGGCGGCGATTTCACCGCCAAGCATTTCCGCACCTGGGGCGCCAGCCTGTGCGCGTTCGAGGCGCTGGCGGAGGCGGACAAGCCGATCGGGCTCAAGACGATGCTGGAACCCGTGGTCGAACGGCTGGGCAACACGCCCGCAATCGCACGCAAATCCTACGTCCATCCCGGCCTAATCGCGCTGGGCAAGGACAAGAACGAGCAGGCCGCCTTCCTCGCCGACCTTTCGCTGCCGCGCGCCACGCGATATCTGACCCGCGCCGAGCGGGGGCTGATCGCCTTCCTCGATCGTGGTGCGTGAGGAAGATGCCGTGACGAACAACAGCGCCGCCGCGGCGAAGGTCGCGCCGATCGATCCCGACAAGGTGGGCGATCAGGCGCAGGAACTGTTCGCGTCGAGCGCGACGTGGTTCTCGACCCACTGGCTCCAGATCGTGATCGCGATCGGCGTGGGGGCGGGCATCGCGCTGCTGCTGGTCTGGCTACGCGGCTTCGGCCCGCGGCTGGCGCGGCGCAGCGCCAGCGGCAAGGGCTGGCCCGCGATCATCGGTCGCGCGATCGAGCGGACGGGGACCTTCTTCATCGCCACGCTCGCCGCACGGCTGGTGGTCGGCTACGCCGATGCGCCCGCCAGCGTCGCCACGACGGTGGAATTCCTGTTCACCGTGGCCGCGGTGTTCCAGGCCGCGGTCTGGGCGCGCGAGATCATCCTGGGCGCGATCGAGCATCGCACGCGCAGCGAACATTATTCGGGCGAGGCGCTGATGAGCGCGATGGGCCTGATCCGCCTCCTCGTCACCTTCGCGGTGTTCGCGATCGCGCTGGTCGTCGTCCTCGACAATCTGGGCGTCAACGTCACCGGCCTCGTCGCGGGCCTGGGCGTCGGCGGCATCGCCATCGGCCTTGCCGCGCAGGGCATCTTCGCCGACCTGTTCGCCGCGCTGGCGATCATCTTCGACCGCCCGTTCCGGCGCGGCGACGCGGTCAGCTACGACCAGACCAGCGGGACGGTGGAGGAGATCGGCCTGAAATCGACGCGCGTGCGCGGGGTGAACGGCGAGGAGCGGATCATCTCCAACAAGCAGTTGCTGGACAAGGAGATCCAGAACAACACCCGGCGCGAGCGGCGACGGACGAAGTTCGTCCTCGGCCTCGCCTACGAAACCCCGGTCGACACGTTGCAGCGCTTTCCCGACATGATGCGCGAGGCGATCGACGAATGCGGGCTGGTCTACGTCCGGTGCGGCTTCATGCAGTTCGGCGCGTCGAGCCTGGATTTCGAGATCGAGTTCGACAGCAACTCGCCCGATTTCCAGGCGGCGTTCGACGGCCGGCACAAGGCGGGGATCGCGATCTTGAGACGCTGCGCGCAGGAAGGGCTGACGATCCCCTATCCGACGCAGACGACCTATACCGCCGCCCCCGACGGGCGGCTGGTCATGCCGTATTCGGAGCATCTGCACCTGACGCCCGCGGCGGACTGACGCCCGCCCGCGATCGCGCGGTCCTACCGGTCACGCAGCCAGATCGCGATCGCGATGGCCACGCCGACCGCCAGTCCGGCGAGGAAACCGATCGACGGCTGCCCGGCGAACAAACCGGCGACGGTGCCCAGCAACGCACCCGCGGCGATGGGAAATCCGCCCGCGGCGGTCGGTCTGTCGGGGGGAGGGGCCATGGCGGGCGCATGGCATCCGCCGCGGTTCGGCGCAACCGTCGCGCGCTTTCCCTCGCCACGCGCGCTGCCCCCTGTCGCCGCCGCGAAACGCGGGCTACAGCCTCGATCCATGTGGCGGATCGCGGGGCGCCGCGGCGTCCTGACGGGCGCGGCGGCGGCAATGGCTTTGGGGGCGGGGGGCGCCGCGGCGCAGGACGTTCCCGCGTCCGCCGGGGCGTCGACGCCGATTCCGTCCGTCGATCAGGTCGATCCCGCCGCCCCGCTGGCGCCGCTGGCCGACCTAGGGCTGGACTGGCCCGACCTGGCCACCGCGCCCGGCGCCGACGCGCCGCGGGCGGAGGTGGCGACGCAGACCCGCTACGACTGGCGCATCGACGGCCTCGACGGCATCGGCTCCGACCTGCTGCACCAGCGTTTCCGCGAATTGTCGGTGCTGGCGCAGGGGGCGGGGAAGGACACCAATCCGGCGCAGCTGGATCGCCGCGCGCGCGAGGATGCCGACCTGCTCGTCACGCTGTTGCGCGGGGAGGGGTACTACGACGCCGCCGTGACCACCGCGGTGGAGGCCAGCGCGCAGCGGCCCGTCATCGTCCTGAACGCGGAGCCGGGCGCGCTCTATCGCTTTGCGGGCGTGACCGTGGCGGGGGTGGAGGCGGCGGGCGCGAAGGCGGACGCGCTGCGCCAGGCGTTTCCCGTCGTCGCGGACGATCCGGTCAACGCCGACACGATCGCCGCCGCCGATACCTCCCTGCGCACCGCGATCGGGGAGCAGGGGTTTCCGTTCGCGCGCGTCGGCGAACCTGCGATCGTGGTCGATCGCGCCGCTCGTACCGCGACGCTGGACGTCGCCGTCGATCCGGGCGGCGCGCGCACCTTCGGCCGGCTGATCGCGGACCCGGGCAACCGCATCTTCGACGCGGACCATCTGGCCGACATCGCCCGCTTCCGCCCCGGCGAACCGTATCGCACCAGCGAGGTCGACGACCTGCGGCGCGCGCTGATCCAGACCGGCCTCGTCTCCACGGCGGAGGTGACGCCCGTGCCCGGTGCCACGCCCGACACGGTCGACGTCCGTTTCCGCCTGGAACCCGCGCCACCGCGCACCGTGGCGGCGGAAGCGGGATACGGCACGGGCGAAGGCGCGCGCGTTGAGCTGAGCTGGACCCACCGCAACCTGTTCCCGCCGGAGGGCGCGGCGACCGTCCGCGGGGTGCTGGGCACGCGCGAGCAGCTGGCCTCGCTCGTCTTCCGGCGCAATAATTTCCAGGGGCGCGACCGCGTCCTGACCGCGCAATTCGCCGCCGCGCACCTGGAACGCGACGCGTTCGAGGCGAACACCGTATCGCTGTCCGCCAGCCTGGAGCAGCAGACGACGATCTTCTTCCAGAAGCAATGGACCTGGTCGCTGGGCGCCGAACTGCTGGCGTCGGACGAGCGCGACGTCATCGCGGCCACCGGCGAGCCGCGGCGGCGCACCTTCCTGATCGGCGCGCTGCCGACCAGCCTGGGCTACGACGGCTCCGACGACCTGCTGAACCCGACGCGCGGCTTCCGCCTGTCGGGGCGGGCCAGCCCCGAACTGTCGCTGCAAGGCGCGGCGTTCGGCTATACGCGGTTGCAGGTGGACGCCAGCGCGTACCGGCCCGTCACGTCGCGGGTCGTGGCGGCGGGGCGCGTGCGCGTCGGCACGATATTGGGCGCGCCGCGCGATCAGGTCGCGCCGTCGCGGCGCTTCTATGCCGGGGGCGGCGCGTCGGTGCGCGGCTACGGCTTCCAGTCGATCGGACCGCGCGATCCGAACAACGATCCGATCGGCGGGCGCAGCCTGGCCGAATTCGCGCTGGAGGCGCGGGTGAAGCTGTTCGGCAATTTCGGGATCGTCCCCTTCCTCGACGGCGGCAACATCTACACCGGCGGGCTGCCGGACCTGACGGGCATGCGGTACGGCGCGGGGCTGGGCGTGCGTTATTATTCCAACTTCGGCCCGATCCGCGTCGATGTCGGCACCCCGATCAACCCGCAGCGCGGCGACAGCCGGATCGCGGTGTACGTGTCGCTGGGGCAGGCGTTCTGATGCGGGCTGTCCGGTGGATCGGCGTCGTGCTGGCGGCGCTCGCCGCGCTGGTCGCGATCACCGCGGTCGTGATCGACACCGACATCGGCCACCGCATCGTCGCCGACCGCATCAACGCGCAGCGCCCCGCCAACGGCCTCCGCTTCCACGTCGGCCGCATCGACGGATCGCTGTACGATCGTGCCGAACTGGTCGATGTCCGCCTGTACGATCCCGACGGGCTGGTGCTGTCGGTACCGCGCGCGAGCCTCCACTGGTCGCCGTTCCGGTGGCTGTCCAACCGCCTGGACATCACGTCGCTGGACATTCCCGCGGCGACGCTGGCGAAACTGCCCAGGACCCGCGACACAGGGCGGCAGGGGCCGCTGCTGCCGGGGTTCGACATCCGCATCGGGCGGCTGACGGTCCGGCGGCTGACGGTCGCGCCCGCGGTGACCGGGCGGGTGCGCTACGGCCGGATCGCGGGGCGCGCGGATATCCGGGCCGGGCGGGCGCAGGTCGATCTCCTCGCGCTGGTCCAGGGCAGCGACCGGCTGCGCGCCCGCATCGATTCGGTGCCCGGCGCCGGGCGCTTCGACCTGTCGGTGTCCGCGCGCGGGGCGAGGGACGGCGTGCTCGCGAAGCTGACCGGGCTGGCGCGGCCGCTGGCGCTGGACGTCGGCGGCGACGGCGACTGGCGCAACTGGAACGGCCGCGCGGTCATGGACGCGGGCGGCGTGCGCGTCGCCGACCTCGCGCTCGGCAATCGCGGCGGCGATTACACGCTGGTCGGGCGCGTCGACCCGGAATCGATCACGAAGGGGAAGGTGCAGGCGCTGACCGCGGGCGGCGTGACCGTGGACGGCAGGGGCACGTACGTCGCGCGGCGGCTCGACGGACGCCTGTCGCTGCGGTCGCGCGCGCTGGCGGTCGACGCCGACGGCGTCGTCGATCTGGCGAGCAGCGCCCTGCGCAACGTGAAGGTACGTGCGCGGTTGATCCGGGCGGAGGCATTGTTCCGGAACATGCGCGCGTCGGGCCTGGAATTGCGCGCGATCCTGGACGGCGCGTTCGCGACCTTCCGCTTCGATTATCGTATCGTCGCATCACGCTTCTCGTTCGACCAGACCGGGTTCGAGCAGGCGCGGGTGGCGGGGCGGGGGCGCTGGTCGCGGGCGCCGGTGTCGGTACCCGTCCGGTTCACCGCGGCGCGCGTAACCGGGGTCGGCGACGTGGCGGGCGGCATCCTGCGCAACCTGGTCGCGGACGGCGTCCTGCGCGTGACGCCGAAGCTGCTGACCGGCGACGGCATCCGCATCCGGTCCGACAGGCTGACCGGGCGGATCACCCTCGTCCTCGATCTCGCCACCGGCCGGTTCGAGGTCGGCGTCGACGGCGCGCTGGGCCGCTATCTCATCCCCGGCCTCGGCATCGTCGACGTGACGTCCAAACTGCGCGTCGTCCCCGGCCCCGGCGGCAGGGGCACGCGCGTGGTCGGGCGCGGCAGCGCGCGCGTCGTGCGGCTCGACAACGCCTTCTTCGCGGGCCTTGCCGGGGGCCTGCCGCGCGTGGAGGCCGCGCTGGAACGCACGCCCGACGGCATCCTGCATTTCCGCGACCTCGTCCTGACCGCGCCCGATATCCGCCTGGCCGGCAATGGCTATCGCCGCCGCGACGGGACCTTCCATTTCGAGGGCGGGGGACGGCAGGCGAGCTACGGCGCGCTCCGGCTGGTGCTGGACGGGCGCATCGCGCGGCCGACGATCGACCTGACGTTCGACCGGCCCAATGCGGCGCTCGGCCTGCGACAGGTGCGGGCGCATCTCGACCCGACGTCCGCGGGCTTCGCCTTCACCGCAGCGGGCCGATCGCGGCTGGGGCCGTTCACCGGCGAGGGGCAGATCCTGCTGCCTCCGGGCGGTCAGGCCCGCATCCAGATCGCGCGACTGGACGTCAGCGGCACGCGCGCGTCGGGCGCGCTCGATATCGTCCCGGGCGGCTTCCGCGGGCGCCTTTCCGTCGCGGGCGGCGGCATCGCCGGCGCGCTGGATTTCGCGCCGCAGGGGACGATCCAGCGTATCGACGGAAACCTGGAGGCGCGCGGCGCACGCCTCGGCGCCGACACGATCCTGCGGCAGGGGCGCACACGCTTCACCGTCCTGCTCGACCCCGCCGGTCCGCGGGTCGAGGCGACCGCAAGCGGCGCCGGCCTGCGACGCGGATCGCTCAGCCTCGCACGGTTTGCGCTCGATGCGACGCTGGCGGGCGAAACGGGCGAGGTGCGCGCCTCGATCGCGGGATCGCGCGCGGGCGGGTTCCAGATCCGCTCCACGATCGGCATCGCACCCGACGGCTACACGATCGCGGCGCAGGGAACCGTCGGCCGCCGCCCCATCCGCCTCGAATCGCCCGCCCGCATCACCCGTGACGGGGACGGCTGGCTGCTGGCGCCCGCCCGCCTGGCCTTTGCGGGGGGCACCGCGACCATATCCGGCCGCTTCACCTCCGCGCGGACGGCGATCGAGGCGACGCTGGCGAACCTGCCGCTCGGCCTGCTCGACATCGGCTATTCGGGCCTTGGCCTGGGCGGCAGCGTGTCGGGGAAGGTGGCGTTCGCGGTGGAGGGCGACGCGCCGCCAACCGGCCGCATCGACCTGACGGTGCGCGGACTGACGCGATCCGGCCTCGTCCTCACCTCCGCACCGATCGACATCGGGCTGGCGGGCATCCTGACCGCGGACAAGGCGGGGTTCCGCGCGGTCATGGCGTCGGGCGGGCGGACCGTCGGGCGCGCGCAGGCGCTGCTGAAGCCCTTGGGCGGCGGCGACCTGGTCCAGCGGCTGCGCGCCGCGCCGATGTTCGCGCAATTGCGCTACAGCGGCCCGGCGGACACGTTGTGGCGGCTGACCCGCGTCGAGCTGTTCGACCTGACCGGCCCCGTCGCGATCGCGGCGGACGCCACCGGCACGCTCGCCAATCCGCAGATCCGCGGCACCGTGCGCGCGACGGGCGGGCGGATCCAGTCCGCGACGACGGGCACCGTGCTGACCGACGTGCAGGCGCAGGGCCGCTTCGCCGGATCGCGGTTGCGGATCGACAGCTTCGCCGCGGCGGCCGGCGGCGGACGTGTCACGGGCACGGGCAGCTTCGACTTCGCCGGCGCGCAGGGGGTGTCGTTCGACCTCGACATGCAGGCCAGCCGCGCGCTGCTGATCGATCGCGACGATATCGGCGCGACGGTGACGGGCCCGATCAGCTTCCGCTCGAACGGGTTCGGCGGCGTCATATCGGGCGACGTGCGGCTCGACGCCAGCCGCTACCGGCTGGGACAGGCGACTGCGGCCAGCGCGGTGCCGCGGCTGAACGTGCGCGAGATCAACGTGCCCGAGGGGGCCGACGGCGACGACGAGGCGCCCGCGCCGTGGACGCTGGACGTGAAGGCGCGCGCGCGCAACGGCCTGATGGTCAGCGGGCTGGGCCTCACCAGCGAATGGACGACGACGGTCCAGATCGGCGGGACGCCGACGAACCCCGCGATCACCGGTCGCGCCGATCTGGTCCGCGGCGAGTACGAATTCGCGGGGCGCGAGTTCGACCTGTCGCGCGGCATCATCCGTTTCGCGGGCGAGGTGCCCGCCAACCCCGCGCTGGATATCGAGGCGAATGCGGGCGCCACCGGCCTCAACGCCTCGATCCGCGTCACCGGCGTGGCGCAGAAGCCCGAGATAAGCTTCTCCAGCGTTCCCGCTTTGCCGCAGGACGAATTGCTGTCGCGGCTGCTGTTCGGCACCTCGATCACGAACCTGTCCGCGCCCGAGGCGTTGCAGCTCGCCGCCGCGGTGGCGGCGTTGCAGGACGGCGGCAACGGCCTGAACCCGATCAACGCGGTGCGTCGCGCGGCGGGGCTCGACCGGCTGCGCATCCTGCCCGCCGACCCGCAGACCGGGCAGGCGACCTCGATCGCGGCGGGCAAGTATGTGACGCGGCGGCTGTATGCCGAAATCGTGACCGACGGGCAGGGCTATTCCGCCACGCGGGTGGAATTCCAGGTGACGCGCTGGCTGTCGCTGCTGTCCTCCATCTCCACGCTGGGCCGGCAGAGCGCGAACGTGCGCGTGTCGCGCGATTATTGAGCGGGCCAGACCTCGAGGTCGAGGCCGGGGATATCGCGGAAGTCGCCGCCGTTGATCGTGACCAGGGTCAGGCCGTGGACGATCGCGGTGGCGGCGATCAGGCGGTCGAGCACCAGTCGGCGCGAGAATCCGGTCCGGGCGATGATGGCGGCGTACACCTCCGCTTCCGGGATATCGAACGGCAGGATCGACAAGCGACGGTACAGCTCGCGATTGCCCGCTCGTAAGCGTTCCGCATCGGCCGGACGCGCTGCGACCGCGGCGTCGAGTTCGATGCGCGAGATGATCGACAGGGTAGGCGTGGCCCCCCGGGCTGCCAGACCCCCGATCACCGCCAGATTGCGATCACGCAGGTGGATCGCGATATTCGTGTCGATCAGGATCGTCACCTGTAGAGGCCGGGCCGGTCCGGAAATTCGATCGGTTCGCGCCGCCCCACGGCCGCCGCCGGCATCGGCGCCAGCGCCTGCAAAGCCGCCACCAGCTCCGCCAGCTTGCGCCCTTCCTCCGCCGGATCGGTCGGCGCGGCGCGGATCTCGACATGGTCGCCGACCCGCTCGATCGTCACCCGCGTATCCGGCGCGAAGCCCAGCGCGTCGGGCAGGCGCACCGCGACGCCGTCGCCGCTCCTGAACGTCCTGCCCTCGATCGCGCCCATCGTCCTGCCTCCGGTCCGGATGCGTCGACAGGTAAATCGCGCGCGCCCGCCCGGCAACGACGATTGTCGGGGAGATTGTGGCGCCGTGGGGCATTGAGGGGACAGGGATGACCGCGCCGCAATATCTTTCCATCGCCACGCTCGTGGGCATGATGGCGCTCTTCATCTGGGGCCGGTTCCGTTACGACGTCGTCGCGATCATCGCATTGCTGGCCGCGCTGGCGCTGGGCATCGTCGCGCCGGGCGATGCCTTTACGGGGTTTTCCGACGACATCGTCATCATCGTCGGCTCCGCGCTCGTCATCTCGGGCGCGGTGCAGCGGTCGGGCGTGATCGAACGCGTGCTGCGACGGGTGTCGCGGCGCGTGACCACGGTGCGGTCGCAGTTGCTGGTGCTGACCGGGTCGGTCGGCGTCGCCTCCGCACTGGTCAAGAACATCGGTGCCCTGGCGATGCTGATGCCCGCATCGTTCCAGATGGCGAAGCGCAACGACGCCAGCCCGTCGGTCTTCCTGATGCCGATGTCCTTCGCGGCATTGCTGGGCGGCCTGATGACGCTGGTCGGCACGTCCCCCAACATCATCGTCAGCCGCGCGCGCGAGCAGATGACGGGCGAGCCGTTCGGCATGTTCGATTATACCCCGGTCGGCCTCGCGCTGTTCGTCGTCGGGCTGGTCTACCTGCGCTTCGCCTACCGCCTGATCCCCCGCGATCGCCGTGCCGCCGCGACGATGGGGGAGGCGCTGGACATCACCGGCTACGTGACCGAGGTCGTCATCCCCGCCGGATCGCCCGCGGACGGGGAGACGGTCGCGGCGTTCCTGGACCGGCATGAGCGCGAGGTGTCGGTGACGCAGATGCTGCGTGCCGGCCTGCGCAGCGCGCCGTCGCCCGATATCGTGCTGCGCGAGGACGATACGCTGATCCTGGCGGGCGAGCCCGACGCGCTGGAACGCGCGATCGCGGGCGACCGGCTGAAGCTGGAGGGCGAGGAGCGCGACGCGCGCGGCGGCGACGCGCCGGGGGCGGAAGTCGGCGTGATCGAGGCGGTGGTGAACCTCGGTTCCCTGCTGGAGGAGCAGACCGCGGGGCGGCTGGACCTGCAACGCCGGCACGGCGTGAACCTGATCGCGATCTCGCGCCGCGGCGAGCGATTGTCGCGGCGGCTGGCGAACACCGTGCTGCGCGCGGGCGACGTGGTGGTGTTGCAGGGACCGCTGGACACGATGCCCGAGAAGCTGCGCGACCTTGGCTGCCTGCCGCTGGCGGAGCGCGAATTACGACTGGGATCGCGGCGCGCGAGCTGGTTGCCGATCACGATCCTGGGGGTCGCGATGCTGTTCACCGCGCTAGGTCTGGTTCCCGTCGCCGTCGCCTTCTTCGCCGCCGCGGGTCTCATCATCGCGACCGGCGCGATCAGCCCGCGGGAGGCGTACGATCATGTCGAATGGCCGATCCTCGTCATGCTGGGCGCGCTGATCCCGGTATCGGATTCGCTGCGTACCACCGGCGCGTCGGACGTGATCGCGACGGGGCTGGCGCAGGTGGCGACGACGTTGCCCGCGTGGGGCGCGGTGGCGCTGATCCTTGCCGCCGCGATGGCGGTGACGCCGTTCCTGAACAATGCCGCGACGGTGCTGGTGATGGCGCCGATCGCGGCGCAGTTCGCAGGCGACCTGGGATACCGGCCGGAGGCATTCCTGATGGCGACTGCGGTGGGGGCGGGCAGCGATTTCCTGACCCCCATCGGGCATCAGTGCAATACGCTCGTGCTGGGGCCCGGCGGCTATCGCTTCGGCGATTATGCCCGTCTGGGCGCGCCGTTGTCGTTGCTGGTGCTGGTGCTGGGTACGCCGCTGATCCTGTTCTTCTGGCCGCTGGCGTAGAAGCGGCGGCGCCCCGATCGAGGCGCCGCCGGTCGCGGATTACGCCGGTTCGCCGACGATGGTCTTCACTTCCATGAAATCGGTCAGGCCCCATTTGCCGCCCTCGCGGCCGTTGCCCGACTGCTTGTAGCCGCCGAACGGCGTCGGGCCGTTCGGGCCCCAGGCGTTAATCGTGACGAGGCCCGCGCGCAGGTGCGGCGCGACCTTCGCCGCTTCCGCCGGGTCGCCCGAAATGGTCGCGGACAGGCCGTAGTCGGTGTCGTTGGCCATATCGATCGCCTGTTCGGCGTCGTTATATTCGGTGATCGTCGCGATCGGGCCGAACGTCTCCTCGCGATAGATGCGCATCTCGGGCGTCACGCCGGTGAAGAGCGTCGGCTTCACGAAATAGCCCGAATTGCGCCCGTCGGGGCGACCGGTGCCGCCGGTGACCAGGGTCGCGCCCTCGTCGATCGCGGACTGGATCAGGCCCTGAATCTTCTCGTACTGCGCCTTGTTCACGACGGGGCCCAGATGCGCGCCCTGCTCGGACGGATCGCCGACCTTCGTCGCCTCCCACATGTTCTTCACCACCTCGGTCGCGGCGTCGACCTGGCTGGCGTGGACCAGCAGGCGCGTCGGCGCGATGCAGCTCTGCCCCGAATTGGCGAGTACGCCCGCCAGCGTCGGGGGCAGCACCTCGTCCAGCTTCGCGCCCTCCAGCACCAGGTTCGGCGCCTTGCCGCCCAGTTCCTGATGCACGCGCTTGACCGTCGCCGCCGCGGCCTGCGCTACCGCGATTCCCGCGCGGGTCGAGCCGGTGAAGCTGACCATGTCGACGTCCTTGTGCCCGCTGATCGCCGCGCCGACGGTCGGCCCGTCGCCGTTGACCAGGTTGAAGACGCCCGCGGGCACCCCCGCCTTGTCGAGGATCTCCGCCAGGATCATCGCGTTCAGCGGCGCTTCCTCGCTGGGCTTCAGCACCATCGTGTCGCCCGCCGCCAGCGCGGGTGCGACCTTCGCGCAGATCTGGTTCAGCGGCCAGTTCCACGGCGTAATCATGCCCACGACGCCCAGCGGCTCGTGCACCACGCGTGCCTTGCCCACCTGTTCGGACCAGCGGAATTCCTTCAGCGCGGCCAGCGTGCCCATGAAATAGCCCAGGCCCGCGGGCGCCTGCGCCGCGTTGGCGAAGCTGATCGGCGCGCCCATTTCCGCGCTGGTCGCGGCGGCAAGGTCGGGGATGCGCGCCTTGTATTCCGCGATGATGCGTTCGAGCAGCGCGATCCGCTCGTCCACGCTGGTGCGCGAGAAGGTCTTGAAGGCCTTCTTCGCCGCGGCGACCGCCTTGTCGACGTCGGCCGCGCTGCCCAGCGTGATCTCGGTCGTCGGCTGCTCGGTGGCGGGATCGATCACGTGGTGGGCGGTGCCGCCCTCGCTGTCGACCCACGCGCCGTCGATATAATGCTTCAGGTAGCTACGCATCGCTCTCTCCCGGATTGCCGTATTCGGACGTAACAAAAGTGATGGCGACGCGGCGCATCGGTTGCAACCCGAAACCGCTTGTCGCCGCGTTAACCGGTGGTGGGGCAGGGCGAGTGCGAAAGGATCGCCCAATGCGTGCCCTGCACCTTCCCCTCATCGCCCTCTGCCTGACCGGCGCGGACCGCGCTGCCCCCTTCACCGTGGTCGAGACGGGGCAGGGATTCGCGCATCTCGACGATGCGCTGATGTCGGTCCGCGGACAGGATGCGACGGTCCTGATCGCCCCCGGCACGTATCGCGAATGCGCGATACAGCAGGCCGGGCGCATCACCTTCAAGGCTGCGCAGCCGGGCAGCGTCGTATTCGACGGCACGGCTTGCGAGGGGAAGGCGGCATTCGTGCTGCGCGGGCAGGGCTCCACCGTCGACGGCATCGTGTTCCGCAACATGCGCGTGGAGGACGGCAACGGTGCGGGAATCCGCATCGAACTGGGCGACCTGACGGTGCGCAATTCCATGTTCCTCGACAGCCAGGAAGGGATATTGGGCGCCACCGACCAGCGGACGCGGATCGCCATCGACCGGTCGACCTTCGCCGGCCTCGGCCAGTGCGACGAGACGCCCGATTGCGCGCATTCGGTCTATGTCGGGACCGGCGGCGGCGTGACGATCACCAATTCGCGCTTCGAACGCGGGCGCGGCGGGCATTACGTGAAGATCCGCGCGCCGCGCGTCGATATCGCGGACAACAGCTTCGACGATACCGCGGGGCGGAAGACCAATTACATGATCGACCTGCCCGAAGGCGCGACCGGCCGCATCGCCGGCAACATGTTCGTGCAGGGAACGCACAAGGAAAACTGGTCCGGCCTGATCGTCGTCGCCGCCGAAGCGCGCAAGTACCGCTCCGCCGGACTGGTGGTGGAGGGCAACACCGCGACCCTCGCGCCCGGTCAGGAAAAGGGCCCGGCGTTCGTCGCGAATGCCAGCGGCGACCGGCTGGCGGTGGGCGCGAACCGGCTGGGGCCGGGGATCAAGGCCTACGAGGCGCGGTGATTGCGCATACGTTTGCCTCGTCGATTGAATAATCTGTCCTACATCGACGCTACGGAGTATTCCTGTCGTTATCGATGGCACCTACCTCGGGGTAGGGGCTGCGTCTTGACGAAAACGGACTGAACTGCCATTCGGCTGGAACGAAAGCGCTGGGGGCAGCGCTGTAACAGGCGGAGAGAGGTTGTGCATATGCAGATTCTCATCGACGCTCTGAGTGCCATGATGGCGTTTGTTGCCGGCGCGCTAATTTCCGCTAATCTATATGTCATGGTTGCGACGGTGCTTGATAGGCGACGTTCTGCAATGCGCTTTCTTGCGCATTTTTCCCGTGCCGTTATGATGTTGCGGCTGAGCGACAGTGTAAGAACGTCTAGGCCCTATCGTCGCTTGTAGCTTTGCATTTACCATATTTTGGTATCGTGTCGCTGTTTTGAGTGGCCTTTCTTGGCAGTCTTTCTGTCGAGGTTGGGACCTGCTATCGTGCGATGGCAAATACTGAGGGCGATCTCCCAAGTCGATATCGGAAAATCCCGTATCTTATCGTTCGAATGATACTGGCGTTTTCAAGTGGGGCTATAGCCGTTGCGCTAGATGCAGCTAATCCTCTTACGGCTTTTTACCTTGGCGCATCTGCTCCTATTGTTTTGGACAAACTGGCTCAAGGCGCATTGCCAACATTACCAAGCAAAGACGCTAACGAATAGCGAATTATAGACGCTTGAAGTCACCCGCACGTATCGCCCGGTCCCGGATCCAGGTCCAGGCACCGCCCGTCCACGCCGTCCATCCGCATCCCGATCGTCGCCGCCAGCGTCGGCGCGATGTCGATCGTCTCGACCGACAGCGGCTGTTCGAACCCCGTCATCCCCTTGCGCCAGAACAGGATCGGCACGCGGCGGTCGTAATCCCACGGGCTGCCGTGCGTCTCGACATAGCCCGGCCCCGGCTTCTCGATCGACGTCACGCGCGGCTTCAGCAGGACGACGAGGTCGCCCGAGCGCGCCGGATCGAAGCTTTCGCGCGCCCGCTCCAGCAGCGTCCATGTCTCGGGCGGCGAGGTCGGTCGCGGCTGAGCGGCGATCTGCGCCGCGGTATAGGCGGCGGCGACCTGCGGCATCCGGTCGTAGCGCTTCACCGCCTCCGCCAGCACGCGCGCCCTGTCCTTCGGCGACAGCGCGCGGTCGACCCACACGTCCCCTTCCGCGCCCAGCAGGACGGGACCGGTCAGCTTCAGGTCGCGCCCGATGCCCGCGCCGACCGCTTTCGCCAGCGTGCCCGCCTCGACATGCGCCTCCATCGGCATCGCGCGTTCGATCTGCCGCTCGGTCATGTCGTGCGCGCCGTGATCCGCGGTCAGCATTACCGCATAATCCACCCCGGTCTGGTCCAGCACGTTGAAGAAGCCGCCCAGCGAACGGTCCAGCTCCGCCATCTGCAAGCACATTTCCGTCCCCTGCGTGCCCGTGGCGTGCCCGATGTAATCGGTCGCGGACAGCCCGACCGCGATCAGGTCCGTCGCCTGCCCCTGACCCAGCTTCATGTCCTGGACCAGCCCCGCCGCCATCGCCAGCACCGCGGCGTCCGCCGCCGGGCTGGTGCGGAAGCCGCGCGCATCGCCCGCCTCGCGCGCGAAGCGGCCCTGGCCCAGTATCTGCCCGCCGACGTCGATCGCGCGATCCAGCGGCTTGCAATATCCGGGCAGCGGCAACGGCTCCTGCGGGCGCGCGATCATCGCGGCCACCGCGTCGCGCGTCCGCTGCACCACCGGCGGCACCGCGCGCCCGGCGTAGCTGGAATAGGTCTTCCCGTCCCACCACCACAATTCGTCGACCGTGTGCCCGCCCATCATCACGGCGGCGCGGTCCTTGCCCGCCACGCTGACGACGCGCGCGGCGGGGTTCGCCGCCTTCATCTGCTCGCCCAGCGTCGGCACCTTCAGATGCTTGTCAGACACGGTATATCTGTCGTGCGTCGCGCCCGCGACGCTTTCGTCCTCCGCGCAATAGACGGTCTTGTCCGCACGCGCGACGGACTGGTCGATCCAGTTGTTGGCGATGATGCCCGTCTTCGCGGGGCGATATCCGGTCAGGATCGTGGAATGGCCCGGGCACGTCTCGGTCGCCGCATGCGCCTGATACCCGCTCGGAAACACCGCGCCGGTCAGCAGGCGGGCCATGCCGTCGGTGAAGCGGTTGCGATATTGCGCGAACAGGTCCGCGGACAATTGGTCGACCGAAATCGCCACGATCAGCTTCGGCGCAGGCAGGGGGGCGGCGGGGGCCGGCGCAGGGGCGGTGGCGGCCGCCTGCGTCTGCGCCGCGGCGGGGACGGCGACGACGGTGGCGAGCAGGGCGGCGAGGGCTTTCATTCCGTAACCTTGATGCAAAGCTTGGTCGCGCCCGCTATGGAACCGCGGACATGGTCCGGCAAGCGATGCGCGCGGCGCTTTTCATCCTGATGACACTGGCCGGCGCGGCCTACGCCCAGGTCGGGCCGCGGCACGTGCGCATGGAATTGATCGCCGAAAGCGTGGTTCCGGCGGCGGGCGCGACGGTGACGCTGGCGTTCCGCTCTATCCCCGACGCGGGCTGGCACGGTTACTGGAAGAACCCGGGCGATGCCGGCGTCGAAACGCAGGTGACATGGACGCTGCCCCCCGGCGCGACCGCGGGGCCGCTGGTCTACCCGGTGCCGCAGCGGCTGCTGGTCGGCGGGCTGATGAACTATGTGTACGAGGCGCCGTGGGTGCAGTTCGCGGACATCGCCATCCCCGCGGGGCTGGCACGCGGCACGCGGCTGCCGGTGACGGCGAAGGTCGATTACCTCGTTTGCACCGTCGCCGTGTGCGTGCCCGAATCGCAGGCGCTGTCGACCGTGCTGACGGTCGGCGACGGGGCCATCGCGACCGATGCGCGCGCGCGGTTCGACCGGTGGCGGCGCGCGATCCCGAAACCGCTCGGCTCGGCCGCGACGTGGCAGCGCGTGGGCGACCGTTTCCGCCTGTCGGTGCCCTATCCGGCGGATGCCGCCCTGGAGCAGGCATGGTTCTATCCCGCCGCCGCCGGCGCGATCGACATGGCCGCACCGCAGGTGGCGACGCGCGACGGCGACCGCGTGGTGATCGAGACGAAGGCGGCGGCGCCCGCGGGAACGATAACGGGCGTGCTGTCGACCGGGAACGGCGCGGGCCTGACGGTCAGGGCGGGGCCGGGCGAGGTCGCGGCGGCGTCCGGTGCCGAATCGGGGGGGGGCGACTGGAACGCCGCGGCGCTCGCCTTTGCGGGCGCGGTGCTCGGCGGTCTGCTGCTGAACGTCATGCCGTGCGTGTTCCCGATATTGAGCCTGAAGGCGCTGGGCCTCGCCCGGTCGGGGGAGAGCGAGCGCCACGCGCGGATGGAGGCATTGGCCTATACCGCGGGCGTGGTGGCGGTGTGCCTCGCGCTTGGCGGCGTCCTGCTGGCGTTGCGCGCGGGCGGCAGCGCGGCGGGCTGGGCGTTCCAATTGCAGGATCCGCGCGTCATCGGCGTGCTGTTGCTGCTGACCGCGGGCATCGCGCTGAACCTGTCCGGGCTGTTCGAACTGCCGACCCCGCAATTCGCCGCGCGGGGCGGCGTGGCGGGCGCGTTCGCGACCGGCGCGCTGGCCGCGTTCGTAGCGACGCCGTGCTCGGGCCCGTTCATGGGCGCGGCACTGGGCGCGGCGCTGGTCCTGCCCGCGGCGGCGGCGTTGCTGGTGTTCGCGGGGCTGGGCCTCGGCATCGCGCTGCCGTTCCTGCTGATCGGCTTCGTCCCCGCGCTGCGGCGGCGATTGCCGAAGCCGGGGGCGTGGATGGCCACGTTCCGCCGCATCCTGGCGGTGCCGATGTGGCTGACCGCGCTGGCGCTGGCATGGGTATTGGGGCGGCAGGCGGGGGTGGACGGCATGACGCTGGCGCTGGGCGCGGTCCTGCTCCTCGGCCTCGGCCTGTGGATCGTCGGGCGGCGGCAGGCGTCGGGGCGGCGCGCGGTCGTGCCCGCCGCGATCGCCACGGTGCTGGCGTTCGCGGCGGTCGTCACGATCCGTCCCGCCGCGCGCGCGGCGGCGGCGGCGACGACGGCGGCGGGCGAGGAGCCGTTCACCGAAGCCCGCCTCGCCGCGCTGCGGGCCGAGGGGCGGCCCGTCTTCGCCTATTTCACCGCCGACTGGTGCCTGTCGTGCAAGGTGAACGAGAAGGCGGCGATCGACACCGACGCGGTCCACGACGCCTTCGCGAAGGCGAAGGTCGCGGTCCTCGTCGGCGACTGGACCGACGGCGATCCCGTCCTGGGCCGCTTCATCGCGCGCCACGATCGCGCCGGCGTGCCGCTATACCTGTATTACGCGCCGGGCGCGAAGCAGCCGCGGGTCCTGCCGCAGGTGCTGACGCGCGGGATGCTGACCGACCTGGCACGATAAACGCATCGGCCGCTTGTGCGGCGCAACATAATGACGCAGCATGCGGCGAAATCAGCACAGGCGCGTTACGAGGTCCGATGGGGATACAGGCGTTCGACGAGATCATGGGGGCGGCCGGCGGCGACGGCGGACGGCCCGAGCTGGCGGAACTGTGCCGGTGGCTGGACGACACGCCCGACGAGGAATTGCGCCGCCGCCAGGAATCGGCCGAAACGACCTTCCGCCAGCTGGGCATCACCTTCGCCGTCTACGGCGAAAGCGACGCCAGCGAGCGCATCATCCCCTTCGACATCGTTCCGCGCGTCTTCCTCGCCGACGAATGGGCGCGTTTGTCCGAAGGGCTGGTCCAGCGGGTGGAGGCGATCAACGCCTTCCTCGTCGACATCTACGGCGAACGCCGCATCCTGAAGGAAGGGGTGCTGCCGGAGGACCTGATCCTCGGCAATGCGCAGTTCCGCCCCGAAATCGCCGGCATCCGCCCCCCGCACGACGTGTGGGCGCACATCTGCGGCATCGACCTCGTCCGCACCGGCCCCGACGAATTCTTCGTGCTGGAGGACAATGCCCGCACGCCCAGCGGCGTCAGCTACATGCTGGAAAATCGCGAGGCGATGGTGCGATTGTGCCCCGAATTGTTCGCGCAGTTCCGCGTCGCCGCGGTCGACCTGTATCCCGACATGCTGCTGGAGACGATGCGGTCGGTGTCGCCGCGCGGATGCGGGCAGAACCCGACCTGCGTCGTCCTGACGCCCGGGCATTACAATTCCGCTTATTACGAACACAGCTTCCTCGCCGATTCGATGGGGATCGAGCTGGTCGAGGCCGCCGACCTCGTCGTCGACGACGACATCGTATACATGCGGACGATCGCGGGACGGGTGAAGGTCGACGTCATCTACCGCCGCGTCGACGACGATTATCTCGACCCCCTGGTCTTCCGCCCCGATTCGATGCTGGGCGTCCCCGGCCTGATCGCCGCCTATGCCGCGGGCAACGTCGCGATCCTGAACGCGCCGGGCAACGGCATCGCGGACGACAAGGCGATCTACAGCTACATGCCCGAGATCGTGCGCTTCTATTCCGGCGGCGAGGCGAAGCTGCCGAACGTGGAGACGTGGCGCTGTCGCGAGCCGCAGGCGCTGAAATACGTGCTGGAGCATCTGGACGAGGTGGTCGTGAAGCTGGTCGACGGATCGGGCGGCTACGGCATGCTCGTCGGCCCGACCGCGTCGAAGGCGGAGATCGAGCGGTTCCGCGCCGCGCTGATCGCCAATCCCGATCGCTACATCGCGCAGCCGACGCTGGCGCTGTCGACCGTGCCCACGCTGGTGGAACGGGGCGTCGCGCCGCGGCATGTCGATTTCCGCCCCTTCGTCCTGACCGGATCGAAGGGGGTGAAGGTGGTCCCCGGCGGCCTTACCCGCGTGGCGCTGCGCGAAGGGTCGCTGGTCGTCAATTCGTCGCAGGGCGGGGGGACGAAGGACAGCTTCGTCCTGATGGACAAGCCCGCGGTCATGACGCAGTCGCTGGGCGGCATGACGCAGACGATCGGCGGCGGCGCCTCCACCGTCCAGACGACGGGCAGCCTGTAGATGCTCAGTCGCGCCGCCGCATCGCTGTACTGGCTCGGTCGCTACATCGAGCGTGCCGATTTCATCGCCCGGCTTGTCGAGGCGACTGTCCGCCTCGACGTCCTGTCGCCGCGCCCGGCGGGGGAGGATGCGTGGAAATCCGCGCTGGCGGTAACGGAAACGCTGGAGGCGTTCGAGGCCACCGGCGCCGCGCTGACGCGCGAGGAGGTCGCGCGTTTCCTCATCAGCGATCCGTCCCACCCCGGCTCGATCCTGCGCTGCCTGTCGCTGGCGCGCGACAATGCCCGCGCGGTCCGGACCGCGCTGAGCCGCGAGGCATGGGCCGCGGTCAACGGCGCGTGGCTGGTGTTCGACCGCCGCATGAGCCGGCTGGACCCCAATGCCACGCTGGCGATCGTGGAGGCGATCAAGAACGAGGCGCGCGGGTTCGAGGGCGCGATCCACCGCATGCTGCGCAATCCCACGACGCAGTTCATCCGGCTGGGGCAGGCGGTGGAGCGGACCGACGACACCGCGCGGTTGCTGGACGTGAAATACCATATCCTGCTGCCGGAGGGGGAAACCGTCGGCGGCACGGTCGATCGCGATCAGTGGACCACGATCCTGCAAACCGTGTCCGCGGTCACCGCCTATCGCTGGCTGTATAACGAGGGGCTTCGTCCCGCGAACGTCATCGACCTTCTGCTGAGCCGGAGCGAGCTGCCGCGCAGCATCGCCGCCTCGACGGAAGAGACGGTCACCGCATTGAACGCGCTGGCGAAGTCGATGGGGACGCAGGGTGAGGCCGACCGCATGGCGCGCAACCGCCACGCCCGTGTCGCGCGCACCCGCACCGGCGACGTAATCGCGGGCGGCCTGCACCAGCATCTGGTGGCGGTGATCGAGGAAAATGCGCAGCTCCACGTCGCCATCGGGCGCCAGTTCAAGTTCGGACCGTGACCAAATTCCGTTCGTGCTGAGCGAAGTCGAAGCACCTGTGCATCGCCTTCGACCTCGTTCAGGCCGAGCGGCGGTGGCGGCGGGAAAGCAGAAAGCACCTCACCCATGCGCCTCTCGATCGATCACCGCACGACCTATCAATTCACGCTGCCGCAGGGCCGCGTCGTGCAGCTGTTGCGGATGACGCCGCCCAATACGCACGACCAGACCGTGACCGACTGGCACATCGCGGTCGATTGCGACGCGCGGGTGCGCGAGCATCGCGACGGTTTCGGGAACCGCACGACGATGCTCTACGCGCAAGGACCGCTGGAACGCGTCGAGATCGAGGTGACGGGCGAAGTCGTGACGACGCACAGCAGCGGCGTCCTGCGCGGCGGGTTCGAACCGCTGCCGCCGCGACTGTATTTGCGCGAGACTCCTGCGACCGCCGCCGACGCCGCCATCGCCGATTTCGCGCGCGCCGCCACGGGGCCGGGCGATCTGGCCGGGCTCCATCGCCTGAACGCCGCGATCCGCGATCGCTTCCGCCTCAGCCGCGCACGCCCGGAAACCGGGCTGACCGCGATCGACGCCTTCGCCCGCGAAACCGCGACCGCGCGGGACATGGCGCAATTGTTCGTCGCCGCCGCGCGCGCGCTGGGCGTGCCCGCGCGCTACGTGACGGGCTATTGCGACCTGCAACAGGGCCACCGGCCCACCCCGCACGGCTGGGCCGATGCATGGGTCGACGGCATCGGATGGATCGCGTTCGATCCCACGCTGGGCCGCTCGCCGGAAGAGCATCACGTCCGCGTCGCGGTCGCGCTCGACGCCGCCGGTTCCGCGCCGGTCGCCGGATCGCGGCTGGGCGAGGGGCGCGAGCATCTGGACGTGGACGTGACCGTCAGCGCGCAGGAATAGGCGTCCGGTCCCGCGGGACGGGGGTCAAACCCGCACCTTCCCCCACAGCGACGTCTCGACCGGCGCCACCGGCGCGGCGTTTTCCTCGGGCAGCAGCGACCAGCCCCGCGGCCCCAGCACTTCCAGTGGGCGGAACTTCGTCTTGTACGCCATGCGCGCCGACCCCTTCACCCAATAGCCTAGGTAGACGTACGGCAGCCCCGCCTCCCGCGCGCGCGCGATATGGTCGAGGATGATGAAATTGCCGAGCCCCGGCCGGTCCGCGACGTCGGTGGCGAAGAAGCTGTAGATCATCGACAGGCCGTCCGCCTGCCGATCGGTCAGGCACGCGCCCAGCAGGCGACCCGCGCCGGGCGTATCGTGCGGTTCGCGATATTCGACGATCACCGAATTGACCGGCGACTGCTCGACCATGTCGGCATAGTCGACGTCGTCCATGCCGATCATGCCGCCGCTTGGGTGCCGCGTCGCCAGATATCCGCGCAGCAACTGATATTGCTCGTCCGTGGCCCAGGGACGGCACGCCGCGACGTCCAGGTCGGCGTGCCGCCGCATCAGCTTGCGCTGCGTCGCGTTGGCGACGAAACGGTGCGTGACCACGCGGACCGATACGCACGCCGCGCATCCCGCGCAGCTGGGGCGATAGGCGACCGACTGGCTGCGGCGGAAACCGATCCGGCCCAGCGCGTCGTTCAGCTCCGTCGCATGCGGGCCGGACAATTCCGTGAACACCTTCCGCTCCTGCCGCCCCGGCAGGTACGGACACGGCGACGGGCTGGTGACGAAAAAGCGCGGGAAACGGAAAGGCGCTGTCACCGCCGCGGACTCCTTGATTGCCGGTCGCGCCAGCTATGGAACGGCGAGGGAGTGGTGAAAAGGGCGTTTACCACGAAAGTGGCGACGCGGATGCCCGCGTCAGGCCAGCTCCACCACGCGCACCTCGTACGCCGCCTCCCCCAGCGCCGCGATCAGGCGTTCCAGATGTGCGCGGTCGCGCGTCTCGCACTCGACGTCCAGGCTCAGGCCCTTCGCGGGCAGGTTCGTGAAGATGCGCTGGTGCGACAGTTCCAGGATGTTGACCCGTTCCGCGTCGAAGATGCGCGCGACGTTGTACAGCGCGCCCGGCTGGTCCTGAAGCCGGATGCGCAACCGCGCCATCCGCCCGGACCGCGCCAGGTCGCGCAGCAGGACATAGGCCAGCAGCCGCGGGTCGATATTGCCGCCGCACAGCACGACGCCGACGGTCCGGCCGCGGAAGCGGTCGGGGTGCGCCAGCAGCGCGGCGAGGCCCGCGGCGCCCGCACCCTCGACCACCGTCTTCTCGATCTGGAGCAACAGGCTGACCGCCTCCTCCAGACTGCGTTCGCTGACCAGCACGATATCGTCGACCAGCTCGCGGACCATCGCCGACGTGAGGCCGCCCGGTTCCTTGACCGCGATCCCCTCGGCCAGCGTGTCGCCCGCGCACGGCATGTCGGTGCCGTTGATGCGATTGTACATCGACGGATACAGTTCCGCCTCCACCCCCACGACGTCGATCGGCCGCCCCTGCGCGCGCGCCACGGTCGCCATGCCGGAAATCAGCCCGCCGCCGCCGATCGGCACGACCAGCGTGTCGATCGCGGGCACATCCGCCAGCATCTCGACCGCCACCGTCCCCTGGCCCGCGATGATGCGCGCGTCGTCGAACGGATGGACGAAGGTCAGCCCGCGTTCCGCCTCCAGCGTGCGCGCGTGGGCGTAGGCGGCGTCGAACGTCTCACCCTCCAGGATCACGGTCGCGCCGTGCCCCTGCGTCTGCACGACCTTCACGATCGGCGTATTGCGCGGCATCACGATGGTAGAGGGCACGCCCAGCCGCGTGGCGTGATAGGCGAGGCCCTGCGCATGGTTGCCCGCCGACGCCGCGATGACGCCCTTCGCGCGCTGTTCGTCGGTCAGGAGCATGAGCGTGTTGAGCGCGCCGCGCTCCTTGTAGGCGGCGGTGAACTGGAGGTTCTCGAACTTCAGATACACCGTCGCGCCGGTCATTTCCGACAGGGTGCGGCTGATGAGCGTCGGCGTCCGCACGATATGCGCGGCGATCCGCGCATGGGCGGCGGTGACGTCCGCCAGCGTGACGGGGGAGGGGATATCGAGCGCGACCTGCGTAGCCATAGCGGGCGGGACTAGGCGATTGATGCAGGTAAGGGAAGGCGGGGGGCATCCGATCCCACCATCTTCCGTTCGCGTGCGCGGCCCCACATCCCCCCTCCGTTCGCCCTGAGCGAAGTCGAAGGGCATGCGCTGACGGTCGCTCACAGGCTTCGACTTCGCTCAGCCCGAACGGGGGGGCGCGCGACCAGACGTGAGGTGGCTGGCGCCCGTCTCCGACACGCTCTAATCCCACCCCCATGAAGATCGCATTCATCGGCACCGGCGTCATGGGTGCCCCCATGGCGCGCCACCTCGCCGCCGCCGGCCACGCCGTCACCGTCTACAACCGTACCCGTGCGAAGGCGGCGGCGACCGGGCTGGCCGTCGCCGACACGCCCGCGGCGGCGGCGGACGGCGCGGATGCGGTGGTCGCGTGCGTGGGCAACGACGCGGATCTGGAACAGGTGACGCTGGGCCGCGACGGCGCCTTCGCCGCGATGCGCAACGATGCGGTGTTCGTCGACCACACCACCGTGTCCGCCGCACTGGCCGAACGGCTGGCGCAGGCGCGCGCGCTGGTCGTCGACGCGCCGGTGTCGGGCGGGCAGGCGGGCGCGGAGGCGGGCAAGCTGGCGATCATGTGCGGCGGCACGCCGGCGGCGATCGCGGCGGCGCAACCCGTCATGCAGGTCTATGCCGCGCGCATCGTCCACGTCGGCGCGGCGGGCGCGGGGCAGCGGACGAAGATGGTGAACCAGATCTGCATCGCGGGCGTGCTTCAGGGCCTGTCGGAGGCGGTCCGCTTCGCGCAGAAGGCGAACCTCGACATGGACAAGGTGCTGGAGGCGATATCCGGCGGCGCGGCGCAGAGCTGGCAGATGGTCAACCGCTGGCCGACGATGACCAGAGGGGAATTCGATTTCGGCTTCGCGATCGACTGGATGCGCAAGGACCTGGGCCTCGCGCTGGCGGAGGCGAGCGCCGTCGGCGCGACGCTGCCGCTGACCGCATTGGTCGACCAATTCTATGCCGAGGTGCAGGCGATGGGCGGCGGGCGACAGGATACCAGCGCGCTGGTGCGGAGGATGGGCAAGTGACGGGTGTTCGCGACGTGGCCGAAGGCCGCACCACTCCATCCGACGTCGACTCCTCCACTCCAACCCCTCCCCTGAAGGGGAGGGGCTTGACGGTACGGCTGGTCGCAACCCTTCTCCTCGCGCCCATCCCGGCGACCGCGGACGGCCTGATCGACAATCTGCGCGGGCAGACGGTCGCCGCGGACGGGACGGTCACGCGGTTCCAGGGGATCGTCGTCGACGCGCAGGGCCGCGTCGTGCGGCTGGTGCCGGTGGGGGAGGCGCCGCAGCTGTTCACGAAACGGCAGATGAAGAAGCGCGACGGCAAGCCGTTGTGGGATTATCGCGTCGACCTCGGCGGGCGTACCGTCCTTCCCGGTTTCATCGACGCGCACGGCCACGTCATGGGCCTGGGCTTCGCCTCGCTGTCGCTCGACCTGTCGGATACGACCTCGCTCGAACAGGCGAAGGCGAAGGTCGCGGACTTCGTGCGCCGGTACCCCGACCGCAAATGGGTGATCGGACGCGGCTGGAATCAGGAGGCGTGGGGCCTCGGCCGCTTCCCGACCGCCGCCGATCTGGATGCGGTGGCGGACGGGCATCCCGTCTGGCTGGCGCGCGCGGATGGACATGCGGGCTGGGCCAGCACCGCCGCGATCCGCGCGGCGAACGTCACCGCCGCCACGCCCTCGCCCGCGGGCGGACGGATCGAACAGGCGGCGTCGGGCGCGCCCGCGGGTGTTTTCGTCGACAACGCCATGGACCTGATCGACCGCGTCGTGCCGCGCCCGCTGGCCAAGGAACGCGACGCCGCCGTCCTCGCGGCGCAGTCGCTGCTGCTGGCCGACGGGGTCACCGCGGTGGCGGACATGGGCACGACCTTGGACGACTGGCTGAGCTATCGCCGCATGGGCGACATCGGCGCGCTGCGCGTGCGGATCATGGGCTATGCCGCGGGGGTCGACACCGCCAGCACGATCGGCGGCAAGGGGCCGACGCCGTGGCTGTACGACGACCGGCTACGGCTGGGCGGCGTGAAGCTGGTGGCGGACGGCGCGCTGGGATCGCGCGGCGCGGCGTTGCAGGCGCCCTATGCCGATGCGCCGGGGCAGCGCGGGCTCACCCTGCTGACCGACACGCAATTGCAGAACCAGATGAGCCGCGCCGCGATGGACGGGTTCCAGCTGGCCGTCCATGCGATCGGCGACCGCGCCAACCGCGCGCTGCTGGATGCGATCCAGGTGTTGAGCGAGACGTACAAGGGGGATCGCCGCTGGCGCGTCGAGCATGCGCAGGTGGTCGATCCCACCGACCTGCCCCGCTTCGGCAGGTTCGGGACGATCGCGTCGGTTCAGCCGGTGCACCAGACCGGCGACCGCCTGATGGCGGAGGCGCGGCTGGGGCCGGCACGCCTTGCGGGCGCCTATGCCTGGGCGTCGCTGGCAAGGGCGGGCGCCCCATTGGCGTTCGGCACCGATTTCCCGGTCGAGCGCCCCGATCCCTGGGCCACCTGGGCGGCGGCGTTCACGCGCCGGGACGCACAGGGTCAGCCGCCGGGCGGCTGGCGCCCGGAAGAAGCCGTGACGCGCGGGCAGGCATGGTGGGCGATGACCGGCGGCGCGGCGTTCGCAGGCTTCGCGGAGAAGAAGTTCGGCAGCCTCCAGCCGGGGCAGAAGGCGGACTTCATCGTCGTCGATCGCGATCCCGCGACCGCGGACCCGGCCGCGTTGCGGCAGACGATCGTCCAGGAAACGTGGATCGGCGCGCAACGCGTGTGGCAGCGCAGGTAGCGACGCGAAAAAAGGGGCGCGGCGACCGCATGGATCGCCGCGCCCCGCTTCCCCCCGGAAGGTGTCAGGCCGTCGCCGGCTCGGCCGTGCGGCGCCGGCGCATCGCACCGCCCATCGCGCCGAAGCCCAGGATCATCAGCGCCCAGGTCGACGGTTCCGGCACCGCGGACAGCCCGATATTGTCGACATAGCCGCCCAGCGAGTCGCTGGCCCCCGTGGCGGCGAAGGTCAGCGTGGACCCCGCCGTCGCGGTGAAGCGGGCGGAATATTGCGCCCATGCGGTCGTGCTGCCGCCGCCGAGGTCGAGATTGCCCGGCGGGGTCAGCAGAACGCCGTTCAGCAGCACGCTGATCCCGTTCGAACCCGCCGCGACGTTGGGACGGGCGGAATACAGGAACGACAGGTCGTACGTGCCCGCCGCCACGATCGTGCGCGACATCATGCTGTTCCCGCTGGTGTCCAGCTCCACGAAGACGGCGCCGCCGGTCGCCGCGGGCGCGCCCGCGACGTTGTTCTGCAACTCGATGTTGGGCGATCCGGTCCATCCGTCCGCGGCCGCGACCGTCGTGAACGTGCCAGGTCCCGGTCCGCCGGAGACGCTTTCGAAGTCGGAATAGAAAATCTGCGTCGCGGCAAGCGACGGATTGGCGGCGGTCAGCGATGCGATACCGGCAATGCCGAATAACAGGTGCTTCACGATCATTCTCCCCGAAGTGATGACTAACTTCGCGGCCCGCTGCTATTCTTTAGCTTGTTGTGCAGGTTACCAAAAAATGAACGAATCGCAAGCGACCCGGAGTCCCGCCACGGCACAAGGAAAAGGCCGCGGCGCCCCCCGGCACCGCGGCCCCGTTTCCCGAAATCACGCCGGGAGAGGGTGGAGGGGACGGAAGGTCAGGCGACCTCGGCCACGACCGCGCCTTCGGGTTCGCGCAGGACATAGCCGCGGCCCCAGACGGTCTCGATGTAATTCTCGCCGTCGCACGCCATCGACAGCTTCTTGCGCAACTTGCAGATGAAGACGTCGATGATCTTCAGTTCGGGTTCGTCCATCCCGCCGTACAGGTGGTTGAGGAACATTTCCTTGGTCAGCGTCGTGCCCTTGCGGAGCGACAGCAGCTCCAGCATCGCATATTCCTTGCCGGTCAGGTGCACCCGCGCCGAATCGACCTCGACGGTCTTGGCGTCCAGGTTCACCGCCAGCTTGCCCGTGCGGATGACCGATTGCGAATGGCCCTTGGACCGGCGGACGACCGCCTGGATGCGCGCGACCAGTTCCTCGCGGTGGAAGGGCTTGGTCACGTAATCGTCCGCGCCGAAACCGAACGATCGGACCTTGCTGTCCATTTCGTTGATCCCCGACAGGATCAGCACCGGCGTCGCGACACGCGCGACGCGCAACCGCTTCAGCACGTCGTAGCCGTGCATGTCGGGCAGGTTCAGGTCGAGCAGGATGATATCGTAATCGTACAGCTTGCCGAGGTCCAAGCCCTCCTCGCCAAGATCGGTGGTGTAGACGTTGAAACCCTCGGTCGCGAGCATCAGCTCGATCGCCTTGGCAGTGGTCGGCTCGTCCTCGATCAACAGCACGCGCATGGGTTGTTCCCCTGTACCGACCATCGCTGTCGCCACCCCTGGCGCGATCCCGGCCTTGAATAATTAACCAAACCCCATCTGAACGCAAAAGGTTAATTCCGGATTAATCCAGCCGTTCCGGCGAGTCGGTCGCCGAGGGCCGCGACGGTGCCGGCTCCGGGGGACGAAGCGTGCCGCGCGCGGTGAACAACGTGCGTTCGCGCGCGCGGGGAATATCCTCGCCCAGCACTTCGCGCAGGTACAGGCTGCGTACCAGCGTGAACCCGACGACCAGGATGCCGCCGGAGAAGAACAGTCCGAACACCCCGAACACCGCGCCCGTCCCGATGATCGCGAACAGGCTGAGCGCGGGCGGGATCGCGACGACGCGACTCGTGACGAAGGGCGTGACGAAATTGGTCTGCACGACCCGCACGATCGCGAAGACCGCCAGCGCCCACAGCAGCGGCTGCGTCCCCTGCGTGGCGGCGAGGCCCAGCGCGGGCAGCATCGCCGCGATCGGGCCGACATAGGGGATGAACTCGCTCAACCCCGTCAACAGCCCCAGCGCGGCGGGGGAGGGGACGCCCGCCAGCCACAGGCCGACGCCGACCATCACCCCCATCGACGTCATCTGGATCAATTGCGCGCGCAGCCACAGCAGCAACGTCGACCCGACGTCGCCCATCGCATCCTCTACCGCCGCGCGCTTGGCGGGCGGGATCAGCAGCAGGAAGCCGCGTTCGTACACCTTGGGATCGACCGCGAAGAAGATCGCGCCGAACAGGACCAGCACGGTGTTCAGCATCAGTTCGCCGACTCCGCGCGCCAGCTCCCCGATGTCCTGCGCCACCCGGCTGCCCGCGAACGCCGCCTGCACCGCATCCGCGATCTTCTCCCCCACCGGGGATCGCGACATCCACGCATCGAGCTGCGCCACCAACGTGGGCAACCGTTCGACCAGCAGGTTCACCTGGCTGCGGAATTCCACGCCGAACAGCCAGCCCAGGAACCCCATCACGCCCAGCACGCTCAGGATGGCGCAGGCCATCGCGGGCCGCGCGGGCAGGCGCGCATGGGTCCGGTACAGTTCGGCGATGGCGTGGATCGCGATCGCGACCAGGATCGATCCGAACGCCAGGATCAGCAGGTGCTGCGCCAGGTACAGCATCGTCGCGACGACGCCGATGACGACGATCCACAGGATCCGGCGGATGAAGCGCGAATCGGCCTCGTCCGGGCTCAGGCGGTTCATGCGCCCAGCCACGCGGCGCGGAACCGGCGTTGCCGCGCGGTCGGGCGCCTGCCCGTCGATTCCACGCGTACCAGTTCCACCGCCGGATCCGCGATCGCGGTCAGGATGCCGTCGCGCATCGCGTCGCGCTGGAGGAAGCGCAGCCGCACGCTCGTCCCCGGCCGCATCGCGTCCAGTGCGGCGCGGACCGCGACCGCGTCGCCCACGGCCATGCCGTCGATCGCGATCAGGCGGTCGCCCTTCTCGATCCCGGCGCGATGCAGCGGCGTGTCGCGCGCGGGATAGCCCGACAGGACGACGCCGTCCGCGGCCTGTTCCACGCCGATGCCGCCGATCCACCCGACACCCGGACGGGCCGGGCGCAGCACCAGCCCCGCCTGCGCCAGCAGCGGCGCCAGGTCGGGCAGGCCGCTGCCGTCGATGGTGTCGGCGAAGAAACGGTCGGCGAACGCCTGATCCTTCGTCACCGTGCCCAGCGCGCGGCGCAGGTCGCCTTGCGTATACGGTTTTTCCGCCCGCCCGTGCGTGCGCCACAACAGGCGCATGTAATCGTCCAGCGTCACGCCGCGGAACCGCTGGCGCAGCGTCAGGTCAAGCGCGAGCGCGATCGCCTGGCCGTAGGGGTAATAGGAAAGGTAGATGTCCGGCGCGGCGGGATCGATCGACACCGCCGCGTCCGCGAACGGCGCGCGCAGGCTCATCTCGCGCGGGCCGCCGACCGCGCGTGCGGGTGCGTTCAGCACCTGGTCCAGGTTCGCCGACGTGCCCGCCAGCCATTCGTCGAACGTCCCGACCTTCGCACGCAACGTCGTCAGCGGGCCGTAGTAATTGGTGAAGCCTTCCGCGAACCACAGCGACGGGGTGGGGTTCGCGCGGGTGAAATCGAACGGCTCCAGTTCCGCGGGGCGCAGCCGTTCGACGTTCCACGCATGGAAGAATTCGTGCGCCAGCGTCGACAGCGACGGCTTGCCCGATCCGCTGATGACGGTGGAATTGCGGTGTTCCATGCCGTCGCCCGCCATCCAGGGCAGGTAATCGGCGAGGAACGTGTAGGTGCCGAAGTCGAACGGCGGCGCCTCGCCCCACATCCTGACCTGCTCGTCGACGATCCGCTTCGCCGCATCGGCGAAGGCGTCCGCCTCGCCGTCCGGGACCTGTGCGTGCAGCGCGATGCGGATGCGGTGTCCGCTGCCCGGCAGGGTCCATTCGCGCCGGCGGTGGGGGCCGACCTCGATCGGACTGTCCATCAGGTAGGGCAGGTCCGGCGCCGACCAGCGGCCGTCGGCCTCCTGCTTCAGCTGCGTGGCCACCTGCCACGTCGCGGGCTGCCCCACGAACGCGACACGGGCGGCGCGCGCATCCTGCCCGACCGCCCACAGGAACGTCGCGGGGGCGTTCAGGTGCGCGTGGGTGGCGTCGATCTGCGCATAGGTGCCGTCGCCGCGGTCCCCGAACAGGGTGTAGGCGACGCTGACGGTGCCGTCGTGCGACGCCACGGACCACCCGTACGGATCGTCGCGCACGACCGGCAGCGCACGCCCCGCGCCGTCGACCGCGGACACCGCGTAGACGTTCTTCGCGAACTCGTGCAGCGCATAGCGTCCCGGCGAGGACCGGGCCATCTGGAACCGCACCGGGCCGGGCGGCAGCGCGCGCCACGTCGCGGTCACGCGTGCCGTATGATGCGCCGCGTCGGCCAGTGCGACGCTGTATTCCACCGGCGGCGCGGCCGGTGCCTGCGCCGCGACCGGGGCGGCGGGCAGCGCGGCGGCAAGGCCCAGGGCGATGATGTGGCGCATGTGTTTCCCCGTGACGACGCGCCGCGGCGGAGGCGTCCGCGGGCATGATTGCCCGTCCGCGGCACGATCGGCAAGGTCGCGCCGTGCCTGTCGGACGACGAGCCGAGCCGTTGCGTTCACCCCCGCGACAGCCGGTCGGCGGGATAATGGCGGTTCCAATTCACCATCGGTCCGGGAACCCGGCGCGTCGCAGCGTCGTTGCCCGACCGTATCAAAGCAGGAGCATGCCCATGAAGCATATCGTTCTGACCGCCCTTCTCCTCGGCTCGACCGCCACGGCGGCATCGGCCCAGACCACGCCCGCGCCGGCGCCCGCCGCCCCGGCCACCGCGGGTGCGGCCGTCGCCGCGGGCGCGACCGTCTACGACACCGCGGGCGGCGTCGTCGGCACGATCGCGAGCACCGACGGCACGAACGCCGTCATCGACACGGGCACCGTAAAGGCGGCGGTGCCGCTGACCTCGCTCGGCGCCGGCACCAAGGGCCCGGTCATGGCCATGACCAAGGCGCAGCTCGATGCCGCGGCGGGGCAGCAGCAGGCGCAGGCCTCGGCGGAATTCAAGTCGAAGCTCGTGCCCGGCGCGACGGTGTACGGCACGGGCGGTGCGTCGCTCGGCACGATCAAGACCGCGGATGCGACCAACGTCACGATCACGACGCCGCAGGGTGACGCCGTCGTCCCGGTCGGGGGCTTCGGTCCTGGACCGCAGGGCGTGACGCTGGGCATGACCGCAGCGCAATTGTCGGCGGCGATGGGCGCGGCGGCGCAGGTCGCGGGCAACACCACCACGACCGAGGCGACGACGACGACCACCGCCCCTGGGGACGGCGGGAGTGCGACGGCGACCACGACCACCACGACGACCGAGAAGAAGACGACCAAGCGCAAGCCGCGCTGAATCGCGGTCGCGAACAGTGACGACGGGCGGTCCGGGTTCACCCCGGGCCGCCCTTTTTTCACCCGCTATCGCGCCACCACGACGCAGCCGCCGCCCGCGCGCGCGCAGGCGCGCTGCGCATCGGTGCGGCTGGCGAAGCCGGTGGCCTGCAACTTGGTCAGGCCGCCCGCGCCGACATAGGCGGGCGCGCCGCCGACCCTGTCGCCGACCTGCGACCACAGGGCACGCGCATTGGCCGCGTCGCGGAACGCGCCAAGCTGCACGCGCCAGCGTCCGGCCGCCGTCGCCCTGGGCGCGACCGATTTCGGTGCCGGGGGCTTCGCGGCGACGGTCGCGGCGACGGGTGCGCTGGGCACCGTTACCGGTTTCGGTGCGGCGGCGACGCGCGGCGAGCGACGCGTGGCGGCCGGGGAGGCGGCATCCGCGACCCTGCTGGGCGCGATCGGCACGGTGCCGACGGGCGTGCCCGCCCCCGCCGTCGCGGTGCGGCCGTCGGCTTCGATCCTTTTCGCCAGCACGATGCCCTCGCGCCGTTGCGCCTCGGGAATGTAGCGGTCCATCTGCGCCAGCGTCTGCGATCCCTGCGGCAGGCCCTGCTGCGACGCGCGGGTGACCAGCGCATAGGCGCGCGTCCAGTCGCGCGTCACCGCATCGCCGTTGAACAGCATCGTGCCCAGCACCAGTTCGCTGCGTTTCTCGTCACGCGCGACGGATTTCTCCAGCCACGGCAGCGCCTCCGCCTTCTTGCCGTCCTGGAACAGCGCGAGGCCGTAATTCTCCACCGCCTTGGGATGGCCCTGTACCGCGGCCTTGCGGAACCATTCCGTGGCCGCGGCCTGATCGACCGCGACCCCGCGGCCCAGCTTGTACGCCTGGCCCAGGTTGAACTGCGCATCGGCGTCGCCGTTCGCCGCGGGGCCACGCCATTCGGCCACCGCCCGCGCGAACTCGCCGCGCCCCCACGCTTCGACCCCCGCCTTGACGTCCGCCATCGCGGGCGTCGCCGTCACGGCCGCCATCACCACTGCCGCCAGGTATCGCTTCATTTCCCCACCCCTCCGCCGGGAAGTCCCATCATGCACGACACCGCGCATAGTGAGCAAAGATTAACCAGCCGTCATCCCGAAACGGGACTTAATGTTCTCCATTAACCTTTCCTCCACTCCGCTCTGCGATCCCGTCGGCTGAAACATTACGCGGGGAGTGCGACGGAAATCATGCGTGTGCTGGCTATGGCATCGCAGAAGGGCGGATCGGGCAAGACCACGCTGTCGGGGCACCTAGCGGTGCAGGCGCAGCTGGCGGGTGCCGGACCGGTCGTTCTGATCGACATCGATCCGCAAGGCTCGCTGGCGGACTGGTGGAACGAGCGCGAGGACGAATATCCCGCCTTCGCGCAGACCACGGTCGCGCGGCTCGCCGCCGATCTCGAGGTGTTGCGGCAGCAGGGGTTCAAGCTGGCGGTGGTGGACACGCCCCCCGCGATCACCGTGGCGATCCAGAGCGTCATCCAGGTCGCCGAGCTGATCGTCATCCCCACCCGCCCGAGCCCGCACGACCTGCGTGCCGTCGGTGCCACGGTCGACCTGTGCGAACGATCGGGAAAGCCGCTGATCTTCGTCGTCAACGCGGCGACGCCCAAGGCGCGGATCACGTCCGACGCCGCGGTCGCGCTGTCGCAGCACGGCACGGTCGCGCCGATCACGGTCCACCAGCGGACCGATTTCGCCGCATCGATGATCGATGGCCGCACCGTCATGGAATGCGATCCCAAGAGCCGGTCCGCCGCGGAAATCACCGCCTTGTGGGAATATATCTCGGACCGGCTGGAGAAGAATTTCCGCCGGACCGTGTTCGCGCCGCCCAAGACGCCCGCCGGCTTCCCGCCGCTGCGTCCGCAAGGGGGCGGCTTCGGCCGCCGGGTGGTGGGCTGATGCTGGGCGGAGCAAAGCCGCTGGCGTCGCTGTCCTCGACGCTGCTCGCGCGCAAGGGGCAGGCGCGTCCCGCGATGCGGCGGCAGGGCGGGCTCGCCTCGCTGGCCACCGCGGGCGACGACCTGGGCTGGAACGACATGGGCGAGCCGCTGCCGTTGCCGCCGGTGCTGGAGGAGCGCGCGCATCTGGTCAAGGCGATCGCCCCGGCGTCGCTGTCCGCGCCCGCCGCGGAACCGGAGCCGGTCGCCACGCCCCCGGTCGTGCAGGTCGCGCCGGTCGAGGAGGTCGCCTACGGCGCCGCCGTCGCACCGGTCGCGCCGGACATCGTCGCCGCGACGGTCGCGCAGGCGGGGAGGAAGGCGGCGTTCACGCTGCGGCTCGACGCCGAACGCCACCTGCGGCTGCGGCTGGCGTCCGCCGCCCGCGGTCGATCGGCCCAGCAACTCGTCGTCGAGGCGCTCGACGCGCTCATCGCCACCATGCCCGAGGTCGAGGCGCTGCGCGGGCAGCTCCCGGCGGGCGCCTGACACGTTTCGGGGGGAATAGATCATGAAGCTGCATGTCGCCGGTGCCGGCCTTGCCGTCCTGCTCGTCGCGGGGACCGTCTCCGCGGTCGCCGATTCGCGCCACGATTCGCGTCAGGAGAAGAAGGCGTCGCAGGCCGCGGTGACGGCGGGCAAGGCGCTGAAGAAGCACCAGTGGGAAAAGGCCATCCTCGCGGCGGAGGCGGCGGTGGCGCTGAACCCGGGCGATGCGGGATATCGCGCGTTGCTGGGTAGCGCGTATCTGAAGGGCGGTCGCTTCGCCTCGGCGGAGACGGCGTATCACGACGTCCTGACGTTGCAGCCCGACAATGCGCAGGTGGCGCTGAACATGGCGTTGGCCCAGGTCGGGGCAGGCCGCTGGGCGGAGGCGCGCGCGACGCTGGACCGCCACGCATCGGGCATGAACCCGGCGGATCGCGGGCTGGCGATCGCGCTGGCGGGCGATCCCGCGGCGGCGGTGGAGATATTGACCGCCGCCACGCGCACGCCGGGCGCGGACGCGAAGACGCGGCAGAATCTGGCGCTCGCCATGGCGCTGGCGGGGCAGTGGCAGGAGGCACGCGCGCTCGTCGGGCTGGACCTGGCGCCGCTGGACGCGGACCGGCGGATCGTCGAATGGGCGGAATTCGCGCGGCCCGGATCGGCATCGGACCAGGTCGCCAGGCTGCTGGGCGTCACGCCCGTGGCGGACCCGGGGCAGCCGGTCGCGCTGGCGCTGGCCGGCACCGTCCCCGTCGTCGCCGCGAAGGAAGCGCCGATCGAGAGTTTCATGCCCGGCCCGGCCGATCCGGTCGTCGAGGAAGCGGCGGTCGAGGCGCCCGCGCGCGGCCCCGTGGCGGTCCCCGCCGCGGTCGAGCTTGCGCAGGCGCCCGTGGCGGCGTCCGTCATGGCCGCGCCGGTCACGCCGCGCCTGATCGCCGCGCCCGCACCGTATAAGATCATGACGACGCAGCGCTTCACGCCGCGCGCGGTCAAGGCGCCGTCGCCCCGCGTCGCGGCCCGCCCGCCGGCGAAGGGCGAGTGGGTCGTGCAGATCGGCGCGTTCCAGAACGCCGCGGTCGCAAAGGATGCCTGGACCCGCGCCGCGCGCCGCTTCCCGACGCTGGCGGGGCATGTGCCCGGCGGCGTGAACATGGCGCTGCGCGGCGCGAATTTCTATCGCCTGTCGGTCGGCGGCTTCGCCCGCGCCGACGCGGTGTCGCTGTGCCGCAGCTATCGCGCGAAGGGCGGCGTCTGCTTCGTCCGCCACCAGGCCGGCGACCAGATCGCGTCCTGGGCGCGGCCGAAGGGGATACAGCTGGCGTCGCGCTAGCCGGAATCGCTTACCCCGCGCAGGCGGGACGGTCGCGATGGCCCGGGCGCGGGCCCCCGGCACGCCGTCACCCCGGACGTGTTCCGGGGTCCATCGTGCCGCCAGATCAACGGTCGCCGCTCTCGCGGCGCGATGGATGCCGGGACAAGCCCGGCATGACGGAACGGGCTTTCGAAAAAGGTCCCGAAGGCCGGGCTCTCGACGGAATGCCCGTCGTGAGGTGCGTTCCGCTTCGTTACCACGGCCGCTCCATCTGAACCCCGGTCTTCGCGGGGAAACGTCAGATATGCACCGCGCGCCCGTACGCGCCCAGCACGCTCTCGTGCATCATCTCCGACAGCGTCGGGTGCGCGAACACCGTCTCCATCAATTCCGCCTCCGTCGTCTCCAGCTGGCGCGCGACGACATAGCCCTGGATCAGCTCGGTCACTTCCGCGCCCACCATGTGCGCGCCCAGCAATTCGCCGGTCTTGGCGTCGAACACGGTCTTGATGAAGCCGTCCGCCTCGCCCAGCGCGATCGCCTTGCCGTTGCCGATGAAGGGGAATTTCCCGACCTTCAACGCGTGCCCGGCTTCCTTCGCCTTCGCCTCGGTCAGGCCGACGCTGGCGACCTGCGGGCGCGAATAGGTGCAGCCGGGGATGTTCCACGTCTCGAACGGATGCGGGTTTTCGCCCGCCAGCTTCTCGACGCACACGATCCCCTCGTGGCTCGCCTTGTGCGCCAGCCACGGCGCGCCGGTGACGTCGCCGATGGCGTAGATGCCCTCCACGTTCGTCCGCCCGAAACCGTCGACCTTGACGTGGCCGCGTTCGGTTTCGACACCCAGCGCCTCCAGACCGATCTCCTCGGTATTGGGGACGATGCCGATCGCGACGACGACGTGGCTGTACTCCTCCGTCGCGACCTTGCCATCCTTGCCCTTGATCGCGGCCTTCACACCGGTGGCCGACGTCTCGATCTTCTCCACGCCCGCGCCGGTGACGATGCGGATGCCGTCCTTGGTCAGCCGCTTCTCCATGAAGGCGCTGACTTCCTCGTCCTCGACCGGCAGGATGCGGGGCAGCATCTCCACGATCGTGACCTCGGCGCCCATGTCGTTGTAGAAGCTGGCGAACTCCACCCCGATCGCGCCCGATCCGATGACCAGCAGCTTCGTCGGCATGACCTCGGGCACCATCGCGTGGCGGTACGTCCAGATACGCTTCCCGTCCGCCTTCGCGAACGGCAGGTCGCGCGCCCGCGCGCCGGTGGCGATCAGGATGTGCTTCGCCGACAGTTCCGTGGTCTTGTCGCCCTGCGTGACCGCCAATTTGCCCTTCCCGAGCAGCTTGCCGACACCCTCGTGCACCGCGACCTTGTGCTTCTTCATCAGGCCCTTGACGCCCGCGTTGAGCTGTCCCGACACCTTCCGGCTGCGCTCCACCACCTTGGCCAGGTCGAAGCCGATATTGTCCGCCTTCAGCCCGTAATCGGCGGCGTGGGTCATGTAATGATAGATCTCGCTCGTCCGCAGCAGCGCCTTGGTCGGGATACAGCCCCAGTTGAGGCAGATGCCGCCCAGCCGCTCGCGCTCCACGATGGCGACCTTCAGCCCGAGCTGCGAAGCGCGGATCGCGGCGACATAGCCGCCGGGGCCGGAGCCGAGGACGATGAGGTCGTAGGTGTCAGCCACTGTCAGTCTCCTGGGGTATCAGGCGTCGACCGGGCGCGGGCGCCGGTCGCGGTCGATCGCAACGAACGTGAAATCCGCCTCCGTCACCTTGCGGGTGGTTTCGCGGTGGCGGTCGCGGGCATGCGCCTCCACCGCGATGGTCAGCGAGGTCCGGCCCACCTTCACCACTTCGGCGTACACGCTCACCTCGTCGCCGACGTGGACCGGCGACAGGAACTTCATCCCGTCCATCGCGATCGTCACCGCGCGCCCCTTGGCGCGCCGTGCGGCGACCAGTCCGGCGGCCGAGTCCATCAGGCTCATCAACCATCCGCCGAAGATGTCGCCATAGGCGTTGGCGTCCGCCGGCATCGCGGTGACGCGCAGCGCGGGATCGCGGGTGGCAATCGCTTCAGTCATGTCGCACCCGCCGCACATCCCGCGCCGACAGAAGCGCCACCGCAACCATCGTCGCCGCTCCCACGGTCCAGATCGTCTCGCGTCCCTGCGGATAGCTCCACGCCGCGCCCGCGAACACCAAAGCGGTGATGCCAAGCGCCAGCAGCGCCCAGGCGATCTCGCTCGCCATCGGATCGATCGTCATCCGCGTCATGCGGGCGTCCCTCAGGCCAGCATCGCCAGCGGATTTTCCACCAGCTCGCGGAACGCCTGCATCAATTGCGCGCCGTCCGCGCCGTCGATCGCGCGATGGTCGAAGCTGCCGGTGGCGGACATGATGCTGGCGACGCCCAGCGCGCCTTCCTCCATCACCCACGGCCGCTTCTCGCCCGCGCCGATCGCCAGGATCATGCCCTGCGGCGGGTTGATGACCGCCTCGAACTGCTTGATCCCGTACATGCCCATGTTGCTGATCGAGGCGGTGCCGCCGGTGAATTCCTCCGGCTTCAGCTTCTTGTCGCGGGCGCGGGCGGCGAGGTCCTTCATCCGCGTCGAGATGCTGGACAGCGTCGCGGTATCAGCGTCGGTGATGACGGGCGTGATGAGCCCTTCCGGCGTCGACACCGCGACCGAGATGTCGGCGCGTGCGAAGGTGACGAGGTTGTCGGGCGTGAACATGACATTGCACTTGGGCACCTGCACCAGCGCGACCGCCAGCGCCTTTATCATCAGGTCGTTGACCGACAGCTTCACCCCGCGGCTTTCCAGCCCGGCGTTCAGCTCGGTCCGCAGCTTCAGCAGTTTGTCGAGGCGCACGTCCACCGTCAGGTAGATGTGCGGCACCTGCTGCTTCGATTCGGTCAGGCGGCGCGCGATCGTCTTGCGCATATTGCTGAGCTTGGTCAGCTCGTGCGGGATATCGGGGATCGCGGCGGGCTTGGCCGGCGCGGCGGCGGCGGCGGCGGCGGGCGCTTCCGCGGTCGCGGCGGGCGCGGGCGACTTGCCGGGCTGCGCGCCCTCGACGTCCGCCTTCACGACGCGACCGTTGGGGCCGCTGCCCTGCACCGCCGACAGGTCGACGCCCTTGTCGGCGGCGATGCGGCGCGCCAGCGGGCTTGCCTTCACGCGGTCGCCATCCCGGTTACCGTCCTGGCGCGGCGCGGGGGCGGGAGCCTTTTCCCTCGTCGGATCGGCGGGCTTGCCATGATCGGACACGTCCTCCTTCGCGGGCTTCGCCTCGCTACCGTCCGTGTTCGGATCGGCGGGGGAGGGTTTCGCCTCGCTCTCCTTCGCGGCGGGTTCCGGCGTCGTCTTGCCGTCCTCGCCCCCGGCTTCCTCGTCATCGCCGTGCAGGGTCGCGATCACCGCGCCGACCTTCACGCCGTCGGTGCCCTCGGCCACGACGATCTTCCCGATCGTGCCTTCGTCGACCGCCTCGAATTCCATCGTCGCCTTGTCGGTCTCGATCTCGGCCATGATGTCGCCGGACTTCACCGTGTCGCCTTCCTTCACCAGCCACTTGGCGAGCGTCCCCTCCTCCATGGTGGGCGACAGGGCAGGCATCTTGATCTCGATCGGCATCACGATCCTCGGGGGCGTTCCTGGGGAGCGCCGTCTCTCGCGTGCCCGGCTTGCGGGGTCAAGTCCGCCGCCCTTGCGCCGACGCGTCGCGGGGGGCAGGGTTACGCCATCATGCGCATCTACCTGACCGTCATCGACGACACGCCAGAGGCCGAGGCCGCATTGCGCTTCGCCGCGCGCCGGGCGGTCAAGACCGGGGGCGGGGTGGAGGTGCTGGCGCTGATCCCGCCGCAGGAATTCATCGCCTTCGGCGGGGTGCAGGCGACGATCGAGGACGAACAGCGCCGCCATGCCGAGGGGCTGGTGGCGAAGGCGGCGGGGACGCTGCTGGAGGAATCGGGGCTGCGCCCGACCGTGACGGTGCGCGACGGCGACGGGGCGAAGGTGATCCGCGAGATGATCGCCGCCGATCCGCAGATCGCCGCGCTGGTGCTGGGCGCCGCGGCGAGCGGGGCGCCGGGCGACCTGGTCAGCCATTTCGCGGCGGAGGCGGGGACGCTGACCGTGCCGTTGATGATCGTGCCCGGCGGGCTGGACCGGGAGGCGATCGACCGGGTCAGCTGATGACCCGGCCGACGGTCGGCCCCTGCGGCCGTCGCGGGCGGATATCCACGCGACGCCCGCGACGACGGATCAGCAGCGGCAGCCCTTGGTGTAGCGGCGGCCCTTCGCGTGCCGCACCGCGGCTTCCTCGTACACCTCCTCGTACATCTCCCCACCGCCCGAATGGACCGTGACCGTGGTGATCGTCGCGGGCGGCCAGTAATAGCCGTTGGCGATGTAGCCGCCGCCGGCGAAAGCCTGCGTGCTGCTGACCACGACGCCGTTCGGCAGGACGGTCGTGCCGGGGTATCCCGGATAGGCGCCGTACCCGGCGCCCGGCGCGGGCATCGGGGCGGGGCGATGGGCGGGCGGCGGCGGGGCACCGTAATAGGTCGTGCCCGAATAGGTCGTGCCGGCATAATCGCCGCCGTAGCTGCCCTCCTGATACGCCACCACCGGGGGGGCGTCGTGACGGACCACCGGGCCGCCGCGTACGGGCGGCGGCGGATAGGGCGCGCCGTATCGCGGCGCCGGGGGAGGCGCGTCGTAGCGCGGCCGCGGCGCGACCGGCACGCGGCCGGCGCGATCCGATCGGTCGATCGCCAGTCCCGCCAGCGCCCCCGCGCCCGCGCCGATCAACGTCCCGCCGAGGCCGCCGCCCGTGACCGCGGCGCCCGCGAGCCCGCCGACGACGCCGCCGATCGCCGCACCGCCGACGCCGTCGTCGGCGTCGCGCGTGGGATAGGCCAGGCGCGGCGCGGCCGGGCCGTAGCCCCGATCGTCATAGCCGTAGTCGGCGTCCGGTGCGTCGAACCGGTCCCAGCCGACCCCGCCGACGCTGTCGTAGACCGACCCGCGCGCATCGACGAGCACCGCATCGTCGTAGTAACGCGACCAATTGTACCCCTGCGGCGGCTGCGGCAGGCCGTAGCGGCCCCAGTCGGACACGTACCACGTCGGCGCGATCCAGTAGCTGGGCAGCGTCCAGCCGCGCACCGGCCGGCGATAGGCGCCCCAGCCGCCGGGGGCGCGCATCCCGCCCCACCAGCGTCCGCCGATCCGCCCGCCCCAGCGCGCGCCGCCCCCGGCGTGCCCGCGGTTCCATCCGTTCGCGCCCGCGCCCTGGCGCGGTTGCGCGTCGGCGAGGCCGGTGGCGCTCAGGGCGATCGCCGCAACCCCCAGCATCATGGTCCGCATGTGAAATCCCCTGTCCATGTCATGCCGCGCGCGATGCGCGCTTTCTTGACCGGTTGCGTACCATTCGCACCCGGTCGTGCGAAAGCAACGCGACAGTCCCGGTTCGGGACGACAGGGACAGTTATACTATAGCCGGGGTGCCAGCAGGGACATCAGCGCCTCGCACCCCGCCTCGTCCTCCGCGTCGAATCGGCCGACGACGGGGCTGTCGAGGTCGAGGACCCCGATCAGCCGGTCGCCGACCACGATCGGCACGACCAGTTCGGCGGCGCTTTGCGCGTCGCAGGCGATGTGACCGGGGAAGGCATGGACATCGGCCACGCGCTGCGTCCGCCGTTCCGCCGCCGCCGTGCCGCACACGCCCTTGCCCAGCGGGATGCGGATGCAGGCGGCCTTCCCCTGGAACGGCCCCAGCACCAGTTCGCCGTCCACCATGCGATAGAAACCCGCCCAGTTCAGGTCGGGCAGATATTGCCACAGCAGCGCGGCGGCGTTCGCCATGTTCGCGATGGCGTCGGGTTCGTCGGCGGTCAGTGCATCGAGCGCGGCGGACAGGTCGCGGTACAGATCGGCGCGGGTGCCGGCGGCGATGTCGAAGACGTACATGAAGCGTCAGGTAGGGCGGCGGTCGACCGCGGGGAAGGGGGGATGCGAAACCCCTGTCGCCGTTGTGGGTTGACCCCACGTGTTGCGTGAAGGGATCGATGGATGCTCGAACATGTTCCCCACTGGCTCGGCGCCCTGCTGCATGATGTGCGCGCGGGGCATTCGAAGCTGGTGATCGTGCAGGACGGCTTCGCGGGCGACGCGGAGCTGGACCTGCGCAGTCCCGCGTTCGGGAACGGCGCGCGTCTGCCCGAACGGTTCACCGCCGACGGCGCGGGCGTCTCGCCGCCGCTGGTGTGGGGCGACGTGCCCGCCGGGACCGCGGGTCTCGCGCTGATCGTGGAGGACGCCGACGCCCCGTCGCCGCAGCCGCTCGTCCACGCCATCCTGTGGGACCTGCCCGCGGACGAGCGGACGATCGCGGAAGGCGCGATCCGCGCGGACGGCGACGGGGCACCGGACGGCCGCGACGTCGGGCGCAACAGCTATCTACGCGAAGGCTGGCTGCCGCCCGACCCGCCGACCGGGCACGGCAGCCACGACTATGTCTTCCAGTTGTTCGCGCTGTCGCAAGTCCCCGACATCGGCGCCACGCCGGGCCGTTCCGAATTCGTGGAGGCGATCCGCGGGCGTGTGCTTGCCGCCGGAATGCTGGTAGGGACATATTCGCGCGGCGAACGCCTGATGACTGGTACGGACGCGCCGATGGTGCCCGCGATGTGACTTTCCCGGGCACTTTGTAAGAACACGACGGCGACTTGTAAGAAATAGCGGCGATGGGTGCTGGACAGATTCCGATCGTTTATCGATTGTCATTCCAATTCAATCGGATGGCGTGGGCATGAGCATTTCCTTCTATGAAATGCCGCCTACCATCGCGGACGAGGCGGAACGTTGCCGGGCGGTGGCCCGCTCGGGCGCGCTGGAGGCGACGGGGGATCCTGTCCTTTGCTCGATCACGGTCGAGGCGAAGGACCGGATGCGCGCCAGCACGTCCCTCGTGTCGATCGTGCAGGGCGACTACCAGCATCTGGTGGCGGCGACCGGGGTGGAGATGGGCATCTACAGCCGCCGCATGTCCTTCTGCGGTCATGCGCTGGCATCGGGGCAGCCCGCGTTCTGCGTCCCGGACCTGTCGCAGGACCGCCGTTTCGCGGGCAACCCCTACGTCAGCGGCGAACTGGCGACGCATCGCTTCTACGCCGCCGCGATCCTGTACGATCGCAGGGGGATGGCGCTGGGCGTCCTGTGCGTGCTGGACGACCGGCCGCGCGACCCGCCGTCGCCGCAGGAGGCGGCGATGCTGCGCGACCTGGCCGATGCGGTCGTGGCGCGGCTGGAACAGCTTCGCTCCGGCGACGACTGACCGCGCGCGTCAGTCGCGCGGCTTGCCCCGTCCGGCCTTTACCGCGGACCGGCGCACCTTGCCGTCGACGCGGCGTACCTGCGACGCGCGCGTCGGCTTCGTCGGGCGGCGCTTCTTCGGCACGATCGTCGCCTCGCGGATCAGGTCGATCAGCCGCGTCCTGACCTCCTGCCGGTTCAGCAGTTGCGACCGCGACCCCTCGCTGCGCAGCACCAGCACGCCGTCGCGCGTCATCCGCGATCCCGCCAGCAGGGCCAGCCGGTGCTTCACCGCATCGGGCAGGGTGGGGCAGGCGGCGACGTCGAAGCGCAGCAGGACCGCGCTGTCGGTCGTGTTCACGTGCTGCCCGCCCGGACCGGCGGACCGGGTGAACGTCTCGACCAGTTCGTCGCTGTCGATCGCGATCGCGCGGGTAATGGGGATGGCGACCATCGACCGGCGTCGTCAGCCTTCGGCGAAGCCGAGCGCGGTGAAGCGGTCGGGCCACGGCGCCTGTGCGCTGACCGGCTCCTTCGTCCCGCGCGGGACCAGCAGGGATTGCGCGTGGAGCATCATGCCCCCGGCATGGGCCTGTCCGTAGAAGGGGTCGCCCGCCACCGCGGCGCCCAACCCCTCCAGCGCGTGGACCCGGATCTGATGCGTGCGCCCCGTTTCGGGCCGGAACTCCACCAGCGCGCGGCCCTCCAGCACGCGCAGCAGTTTCCAGTGCGTCCGCGCCGATTTCCCCTTCCTCGCGTCGCCGGTCATGCGCCAGCCCGCCTCCACGCTGGACACCTTCACGAGCGGCAGGTCGATCGTGCCCTCTTCGCCCGCGGGCACGCCGTCCAGGATCGCGACATAGCGTTTTTCCACCGTCCCGCCCTCGAACGCCTGCTGGAACCGTGCGTGCGCCTTGGGATTACGCGACAGGAGCAGGCAACCGCTGGTATCGCGGTCCAGCCGGTGGACCGCCACGGGCCAGCGATGGAAGCCGAACGTCAGGGAGGCGAGATGATTGTCGAGACTGATCGCGCCGTCACGCGGCGGATCGATGGGCAGCCCCGCGGGCTTGTCCAGCACCATGGCCTCGCCATCGAGGAAGAGAATTCGTTCCTGCAACATGCGCGCGTCCTTGCCACTCGCGGGGCGTGGTGGAAAGCGCTCGTATCCGCCGCGCTCCTGGCCGCCGCCCCGGCGCAGGCGCAATTGTGCGATTCGACGAACACCCCGATCGCGGCGGACGGGCGCGCGCTGAACCACCTGCCCTATGGCGACGTCGCGCCGGGGGAGCTGGCGGCGCTTCCGTCGGACCTCGCGACGTCCGCCTGTTCGTTGCGGCATGCGGTGGTGCCCGATCTGCAACGGCTGCTCGCGGCCGCGGCGGCGGACCCCGCGGTGGGCGGGCGCATCCTGGCGCTGTCGTGCCATCGTTCGATCGCGCGTCAGCAGGGCGTGTTCTGCGCCGAGCGTGCGACCGCGTCGGATACGCGCGCCCTGTCGGTCGCACCGCCGGGGCACAGCGAACATGCGACCGGCTATGCGCTCGACTTCGCCTTCCGTCCGCGCCGCTCCGGCTGTCCCGATGCGGAGGCGTGCATCGCGGCGACGCCCGCGTTCCGCTGGCTGTCCGCCAACGCGCCCCGATACGGGTTCGAGATGTCGTTCCCGGCGGGCAATGCGCAGAACGTGAAGTGGGAACCGTGGCACTGGCGCTGGGTCGGGGCGACCGCCGCGGCGCCGGGGGCGGCGCAGGCGCGCGCGCTGTTCGCCCGCGCACGCCGCGACTTCGCCGCGAACCCCGCGGTCGATCCGGTATCGACCGCGGTCATCCTGCGCGCCGTGTCCGCGCCGCCGGTTTACATGGGGGCGATTCCCCCGCCCGAGTGTCGCCGCGGCAAGTGCCGGATGCCGAAGCGCAAGCGGTGACGGGACGGCCCGTTTCCCGGGCGCAGGCCGGGTCCCCGCCGGGGTACCGCTGCGCCGGGGGCGTCCGGGCTACGCCAGCTTCGTCGCGGTCTGCGCGATCCGCTTGCCCTGATAGCGCGCGCCGTCCAGTTCGACCTGCGACGGCTGGCGGCTGCCGTCGCCGTCCGCGATCGTGCTGGCGCCATAGGGGGTGCCGCCCTTGACCGCGTCCACGCCCATCTGCCCCTGGAAACCGTAATCCAGGCCGACGATCGTCATGCCGTGGTGGAGCAGGTTGGTGATGATCGAGAACAGGGTCGTCTCCTGCCCGCCATGCTGGCTGGCGGTGGAGGTGAAGGCGCCGCCGACCTTGCCGACCAGCGCGCCCTTCATCCACAATCCGCCGGTGGTGTCCCAGAACGCCGCCATCTGGCTGGGCATCCGACCGTAGCGCGTGGGCGCGCCGACGACGATGGCGTCGTAACCCGCCAGCGCGTCCGGACCCTCGATCTCGGGATGCGCGCTGTCCGCCTTGAAACCGGCGGCCTTCACCACGTCCGCGGGCGCGGTTTCGGCGACGCGGCGGATATCCACCTCCGCGCCGCCCGCGCGGGCGCCTTCCGCGATGGCGTCGGCCATCTGCTCGATATGGCCGTAGGAGGAGTAATAGAGGACGAGAACCTTGGTCATGGGAGTTTCCTTCAGTGGAGGGATACGGGCGATCGAGGGTCAGGCGGCGTCGACGAGGACCAGTTCGGCATCGTCGATCGCGGTGATCGTGACGGTCCGCCCGCCGGACAGCGCGGCACCGTCGCGGGCGTCGAAACGCACGCCGTCGATGTCGACCACCCCGGTCGCGGGGACGAGATAGGCGTGGCGACCGTCACCGACCTGATGCGTCACGGTCTCACCGGCCTTCAGCGTGGCGCCCATGACCCGCGCATCGGCGCGGATGGGCAGCGCGCCCTGCTCGTCGATGTCGGGGCGGAAGCCCGACGCCAGCGTCACGAACCGGCCCGACCGGTCGTCCTTCGGAAACGGCTTCGCGCCCCAGCTGGGGTTGCCGCCCGCGCGTGCCGGCTCGATCCAGATCTGGAACAGCGTGGTGGGCGCGTCCTCCAGATTGTATTCGGCATGGCGAACGCCCGATCCGGCGCTCATCACCTGCACGTCGCCGGCCTCGGTACGACCGGTATTGCCCAGCGAATCCTGATGCGTGATCGCGCCGCTGCGGACGTAGGTGATGATCTCCATGTCGCGATGCGGATGCGGCGGGAAGCCGCTCTTCGCGCCGATCGTGTCGTCGTTCCACACGCGGATCGCGCCCCAGCCCATGCGGGCGGGATCGTGATACCCGGCGAAGGAGAAATGATGACGCGCGTCGAGCCAGCCGTGATCGGCATGGCCCAGCGTATCGAATGCGCGCCGGTCGACGCCGGCGTCGGCGCGACCGGTGCTGGGGCGGGCGGTGGTGGGGCGGGTATCGGTGTCGATCATGGCGGCCTCCTTGTCGCGACCAACATAGGGACCCGCGGCGCGTGGAAAATGGAAACGATTGAAACGTATCGTTTCGCGTCATAGAAATCCGGCATGAATCTCCCCGACCTGGAAGCATGGGCGATCTTCGCGGCGGTCGCCGACGCGCGATCGTTCAGCGGCGCGGCGGAGACGATCGGGGTCAGCAAGGCGACGGTGTCGAAGGCGGTATCCCGGCTGGAGGGACGGCTGGGCGTGTCGCTGTTCCACCGCACGTCGCGCCGGCTCGCGCTGACCGAGGCGGGGACGGGACTGGCCGATCATGCGCGCGCGATCGTGGCGCAGGCGTTGGCCGCGGAGGAAAGCGCGCGGGCGGGCGCGACCGTCGCCGCCGGCCGCATCCGGATGGCCGCGCCGATGAGCTTCGGCGTGGCGCATGTCGCGCCCCTGGTCGCGGGCTTCCTGGTCGCGCATCCGGCGGTGGAAATCGAGCTGCACCTGTCCGACGCACGGGTCGACATCGTGGCGGAGGGGTTCGACGTCGCGTTGCGGATCGCCGACCTGCCCGACAGCAGTCTGCGCGCCCGCCGATTGTGCCAGATCGAGGCGCATCTGGTCGCCGCGCCGGCCTATCTGGCGGCCGCGGGGACGCCCACGCATCCGTCGCAATTGTCCGATCACCGTTTGCTGGGCTACACCAATGTCACCGGGCCATGGCGTTTCCGCGGCGCCGACGGCAGCGACATCGCGGTCCGCGCGCAGGGCCCGCTGTCCGCGAACAGCGGCGATGCGATGGTCCCGGCACTGCTCGCGGGACTGGGGATCGCGCGGCTTCCGGCGTTCATCGTCGATGCGGAACTGGCGCGCGGTACGTTGGTCACGATCCTGGACGAATGGGCGCCCGCGCCGGTGAACCTGCATCTGCTGACACCGCCCAGCGCGCTGCGTCCCGCACGGGTGGAGGCGCTGATCGCCTGGCTTGCGGAGCGGTTGCGCGGATAGACCGGGGGCATGTGACGGCGGCGTTACGGAACTGCAACCATCCTCGTGCCATGGACGTTTCTCGTGTAGGACAGGCAAGGTACGCAGATGTGCCTGCGTTTGGAGGGAATTCGGGGACATGACGGGTCGCAAACCCTGGCGCAGAAGGCTTCCGGTGGTGGCGGCCTGTACGCTGGCCATCGGGGTGACGGTCGCCAATTCGGGCCTCGTCTCGTCCCGCGGCATGTCCGCGGCGCGTGCGGCCGTGGGACGGGTCGCGCAGGTCGTGACCGATCCCGCCGCCCTGTTCGCCGCACGCTCGCCGGGCGCGCGCGACGGTGGCGCGCTGACGGATAGCAAACTCGCCTATTCCGATTCGTCGGTTCCCGATGCGCGTCAGCCGACGGAACGCGTCCTGACCAGCATCCGCGATCGCGCGCCGGTATCCGAGGCGGGCGAGCCGGGCGCGGTGCCGATCGACCTGGTCGATGCGACGCCCATCATCCCCTTCGTCGCGGCACCCCCGGGTAGCGACCTCATCGGCGGCGTGCCGATCGCGGGCCTGCCCGGCGGTGGTGGCGGCTTGATCGGCGGCGGCGGCGGCGGCGGCGGCGGTGGAGGCGGCGGTGGCGGTGGGGGCGGCGGCGACGGCGTGCCCGAACCCGCGACCTGGGCGATGCTGCTGATCGGTTTCTTCGGCATCGGTGCGGCGTCGCGACGTCGTGTCGCGCGTCGTGCGCATGGGGTGGCGTAGCCTCGCGGCGATCGCCGCTGCGGTCGCGGTTACCGGATTGTTCCTCGCCGGTCCCCGCCTCGCCGCTTCGCGAGTGGAGCCGGCGTTCGAGGCGGTGCCGCCCGCCCCGGCGCCGGGCGATGAGGCACGCGTCCGCTATCCGCGCGACCGGCAGCCGGTCCTGACCGCCCCGGACGGATCGCGCCGCCGGGTCGCGAGCCTGCTGAACGTGCGGCAGACGATGCACTATGGCGACTATGTGTGGGACGACGCGGGCATCGGTTCGGGGCCGGTGTGGGTGCAGGTCGACCTGTCGCGGCAGATCGTGTCCGTCTTCCGCAACGGGGAAGAGATTGGCTCCGCGGTGGTCCTGTACGGCACCGATGGCAAGCCGACGCCCAGCGGAGTGTTCCCGATCATGCAGAAGGCGCGCGACCACCGGTCCTCGCTATACGACGCCGCGATGCCGTTCATGCTGCGGCTGACCGGCGACGGGGTCGCGATCCATGCCAGCGACGTGCGGCGCGGCCGCGCGACCCATGGCTGCATCGGCGTACCGCCCGCCTTCGCGGAGAAGCTGTTCGCCGTCGTCGCGCACGGCGATCCGGTGGTCATCCTGCCGCCGACACGGTCAACCGCCGCTTAACCAGCCTCCACAACCGCGCCGACAGGATGCGCGGGCCACACCATCCTCCGTCATTGCGGAGGATCGGTCCCTATGCTCGCCCGGATGCTGTTGCCGCTCGCCGCCGCGCCGCTGCTTGCGGGCGCGAGCGCGGGGATCGAGGAGCGGTTGCTGGCGCGGCACAACGTCGAACGCGCCACGCGCGCGCTGCCGCCGCTGCGCTGGGAACCCGCGCTGGCGGTTTCGGCGCGCCGCTGGGCCGACGATCTGGCCGCGCGGGGGGCCTTCCACCACGCGCCCGAAAATCCGCGCGATCCGATGGGGGAGAATCTGTGGGCGGGCACGCGCGGCCGTTTCTCGCCCGAGGCGATGGTCGACGCCTGGGCACGCGAGAAACGCTGGTTCAAGCCGGGCGTGTTCCCCGACAACAGCATGACGGGCCGCGTCGCCGACGTGGGCCATTACACCCAGCTGATGTGGCGCGCGACGCGGCAGGTCGGCTGCGCGGTGGCGCGGGGCGCGCAAGAGGACGTGTTGGTGTGCCGATACGCGGAGGCGGGGAATTACCGCGGCGAGGTGGCGTTCTAGCGATCGCCACCCCGCGGCGGCGGACGTCAGTCCTCGCGCCGCTCCGTCTTGTCTTCCCGGTCCGGCGCATTCTCCGGCTGGACCCCGGCCAGGATGTTGCCCGGCTGCTTCTCTTCCGTCGCGCGCTCTTCCATCGCCGTCGCGGCGGTGTCGTCGTCGCCGTGCTTCGCTTCGTCCGCCATGTCGTGCTTCCCGTGAAATGGCCGGCGCGAAAGGGCATCGGCACCGTCCCAACGGACCGCGCCGGTCCGCGGGGGCAACGGACACAAAAAAAGGGCGGCCCCGCGCGGGACCGCCCTTTCGTCGTCCGTCGGATCGCGGCGGGAGGATATCCCGTCGCGGCCCGCCCGATCGTGCGGCTTACTTCAGCTCGACGGTTGCGCCGGCTTCTTCCAGCTGCTTCTTGACCTTCTCGGCCTCGTCCTTGCTCACGCCTTCCTTGACGGCCTTCGGCGCCGACTCGACCAGGCTCTTCGCCTCGGTCAGGCCCAGGCCGGTGATCGCGCGGACTTCCTTGATGACGTTGATCTTCTTCCCGCCGTCGCCGGTCAGGATCACGTCGAACTCGGTCTTCTCCTCGACCGCCGGGGCGGCGGCGCCGCCGCCCGCTGCCGGCGCTGCGACCGCTGCCGCGGCCGAAACGCCCCACTTCTCTTCAAGCAGCTTCGACAGCTCGGCCGCTTCCAGGACGGTCAGCTCGCTCAGGCTCTCAACGAGCGCGTTCAGGTCTGCCATGATAACTTCTCCATTGTGCCGGAGGCGACGCGCGCCCCCATCGTTTCGACGAATATAAAACCAGCTTGGCCTGACGGATCAGGCGGCTTCCTTCTCGGCGTAGGCCGACAGGACGCGCGCGAGCTGTGCTGCGGGCGCCTGCGCGATCGTGGCGATCTTCGTGGCGGGTGCCACGATGAGGCCGACGATCTTGGCGCGCAGCTCGTCCAGCGACGGCAACGTCGCCAGTGCCTGCACACCTGCCAGGTCGAGCGCGGTCGCGCCCATCGCCCCGCCGACGATCTCGAACTTGTCGGTCGTCTTGGCGAAGTCCACGGCCACCTTGGCGGCCGCGACGGGGTCGACGGAGGTCGCCAGCGCCACGGGACCGGTGAGCATGTCGCTCAGCGAGCCGTAGTCGGTGCCGTCCAGCGCGATCCTGGCAAGCCGGTTCTTCGAGACCTTGTAGGTCGCGCCGGCGTCCCGCATCCTGTTGCGCAAGTCGGTGGACTGCGCGACGGTCATGCCGAGGTTGCGGGTGACGACCACCACGCCGACCTCGGAAAAGGTGCGGTTCAGTTCGGCGACGGCCTGGGTCTTCTGGTCACGATCCATGCCATTCTCCACGTACATGGACACGCCACCCCGAAGGCGGGCGTGCCCGGTTGCTGAAGTCCAACGATGGGGAATGGCGGCGGACCGACTCGTCGCAACGGGCCGGTATCGAATGCCTTGCTCCCCGTCTCGGCGGGACATTAAGGCCCCGAAAGGCCACCCACTGTCTCGGACGGAGCGCCGGCCGCAGGGCCGACGCTTGGGCGGGCCGTTAGCGGCATCGTGCGCGATGGTCAAGGACCGCTGCGCCGATCACCGTTCGCCCCGAGCGATGTCGAGGGGCACGCGCAACGCTCAGGCTTCGACTTCGGCGCTTTCGCGCCGAAGTTTATCCTGAGCCTGTCGAAGGGCTCGGCCCGAACGGAAGGGCGCGCCCCCTGCCACAAAACCGCAACGCCCGCGTCACGCCCGCGTCGCGCAATTGCAACCGCGGTGCAGCACATCGCCGCCAAAGCCGCGGCAACGGCCTATCGGGGGACATCACATGACGACGACCATCCTCGCCTACGACGACGGCGATATCGATACCAACCGCGCGTCCAACCCGCACCTTTCCGACATCGTTTCCGAGCGTTACTCGCGGCGGCAGGCGCTGTTCGGCGGGCTCAGCGCGATGACGACCGCGGCGTTCGGCGCCAGCCTGCTGGCGGCGTGCGGCGACGACAAGGACGGCGCCGGCCGCGCCCCCGTCGTGGTGACCGCGGGACAGGACGTGTCGACGACGGCGGGCAAGCGCGTGACGCTGACCCCGCAGGCCAGCGACAATGCCGCGACCACCAGCTTCACGCAGGTCGGCGGCCCCGCGGTCACGACCACGACCGTGGGCAACGCCGTCAGCTTCGTCGCCCCCGCGGTCGCCGCCGCGACGCCGCTGGTGTTCGAATTTTCCGCGACGCTGAACGGCCGCACCAGCAGCGCGCGCTCGACCGTCACGGTCGCGCCCGCGACGCTCGATTTCGCCGCGGTGACGAAGAACAAGAACGACATCGTCACCGTCCCCGCCAATTATGCGGTGACAATCCTCTACCGCCTGGGCGATCCGATCGCGGCGGGCGTCTCCGCTTATGCCAACGACGGCCGCGACACCGATTTCGCGCGCCGCGCGGGCGACCATCACGACGGCATGAGCTATTTCGGCCTGGCCGCCGCCGCCGCCGCCCCGGCGCTCAGCAACACGCGCGGCCTGCTGGTGATGAACCACGAGAACATCACCGAAAGCTATCTCCACGCCAACGGTCCGACGAACCTGGTCACCGGCGGCGTGCGGCCGGAGGCGGAGGCGATCAAGGAGATCGAGGCGCACGGCGTGTCGGTGATCGAGGTCAATCGCGCCGCATCGGGGGCGTGGAGCTATGCGCAGGCGTCGGCGCTGAACCGTCGCATCACGCCCAATACGGATATGGTCTTCAACGGACCGGTGCGGGGCAATGCCGCGCTCGCGACCGTCTTCTCGCCCGACGCCACGCGCGGTCGCGGCACGATCAACAATTGCGCCAACGGCGAGATGCCGTGGAACACGTACCTGACCTGCGAGGAGAATTGGGCGGGCTATTTCCGCCGCGACACCGGCGACGCGGCGCGCCGCACCGCGAAGCAGAACCGCAGTCTCGCGCGCTACGGCATCGCCGAGGGGCGGGCGGGCAATTACCTGTGGGCCAGCGTCGTCCCCGCCGCCGCGGGCGACACCCGCTTCGCGCGCTGGAACGCGACCGCGGGAACGGGCGCCGCGACGCAGGATTTCCGGAACGAACCCAACCAGTTCGGCTGGGTGGTCGAGATCGACCCGTACAACGCCGCCTCCACCCCGCGAAAGCGTACCGCGCTGGGCCGCATGAACCACGAGGGCTGCTGGATCGGCCGCACCGTCGCGGGCGTGAAACCGGCCTTCTACATGGGCGACGATGCGCAGAACGAATATATCTACAAGTTCGTGTCGAACGCGGCCTGGTCCGCGGCGGATGCGACCGCGGCGGATCGCCTTGCGATCGGCGACAAATATCTCGACGCCGGCACCCTGTACGTCGCGAAGTTCGACGCCGACGGCACCGGCCGGTGGCTGCCGCTGGTCTTCGGTCAGGGCCCGCTGACCGCCGCCAACGCGGATTTCGCCTTCGTCGATCAGGCGGACGTGCTCATCAACACCCGCATCGCCGCCGACCTGCTGGGCGCTACGCGGATGGACCGGCCGGAATGGACCGCGGTGAACCCCGCCACGGGGGAGATGTACTGCACCCTCACCAACAACAGTTCGCGCACCGCCGCCACCGCCGACCCGGCGAACCCGCGCGCCTATACCGATCCGAAGACCGACGGCCGGTCGGCGGGCCGTGGCAACGTCAACGGCCATATCGTGCGCCTGCGCGAGAACGGCGACACGACGGAGGCGACCGCCTTCACCTGGGACGTGTACGTGTTCGGCGCGGGGGAGGATCTGCCCGCGGCCAACATCAACCTGTCGTCCCTGTCCGCGGACAACGACTTCTCCTCGCCCGACGGCCTGTGGTTCGGCGCGGCCACGAACCCCAGCGGCCAGGTGAACCCGTTGCTGTGGGTGCAGACCGACGACGGATCGTACACCGACGTCACCAACAACCAGATGCTCGCCGCCTTGCCCGGCCGCGTCGGCGACGGCGGCGCGCGGACGGTCGCGAACGACCTCGGCGGCGCGACCAGCAGTGTCGCGACCCGCATCGGCGCCGCGCCCGGTGCGCGGATGAAGCGCTTCCTCGTCGGGCCGAAGGAGTGCGAGATCACCGGCATCACCTCCACCCCCGACGGCGAGTCGCTGTTCGTGAATATCCAGCATCCCGGCGAGAACGGCGGCCCGTCGAACATCACCTCCAGCTGGCCCGCGACCCAGTCCGGCCAGCAGGGAACGAGCCGCCCGCGGTCGTCGACGATCGTCATCACGAAGGTCGACGGGAATGGCGTGGTGGGGCTGTAGGTCGAACAGGGACAGCTGAGAAACCCCTCCCCTGAAGGGGAGGGGCTTTAGGATCGATCCGTCCGCCTGGCCCCGGCCTCCCGCACGGCGGCGAGCGTCGGCCAGCCGTCGACTGCCATCAGCAGGTCCGCCTCCGCCAGCAGGCAGCGCAGCACATGCGCGCAACCCTCCGCCCCGCCGATCGCCAGGCCGTAGCTGTACGGCCGCCCCACGCCGACCATGTCCGCCCCCAGCGCGACCGCCTTCACGACGTCGCTGCCCGAGCGGATGCCGCTGTCGAACAGCACCGGTACGCGACCCGCGACCGCATCGGCGACCGCGGGCAGCATGTCGATCGCCGCGATCCCGCCGTTCGCCTGCCGCCCGCCGTGGTTGGAGACGTAGACGCCGTCCGCGCCGCTATCGATCGCACGCCGCGCGTCGTCGGGGTGGCAGATGCCCTTCAGCACGATCGGCAGCGTCGTCAGCGAGCGCAGCCATGCCATGTCGTCCCACGTCAGCACCTTCCCGAACGTCGCGCCCCACGTGCCGATGGCGGTGCGCAGATCGTCCTCGGGCGGCTTCGCCAGCAGCGCGCGAAAGGCGGGGTCGACGAAGTAATTCTTGAGCACGTGCCCGCGCAGCTGCGGGAAGTTCGAGACGTTCAGGTCGCGCGGGCGCCAGCCGGTGACCCAGGTGTCCAGCGTGACGACGATCGCCGCGTATCCCGCGGCCTCCGCGCGGGCCATCAGGCTGGCGGCGACATCCCGATTACGCGGGGTGTACAGCTGGAACATCGCGGGCACGTCGCCGCATGCCGCCTTCACATCCTCCAGCGGGTCGTTCGACAGGGTGGAGGCGGTCAGCGGGACGCCGGTCGTCGCGCTGGCGCGCGCCGCGGCGATGTCGCCGTGCCCGTCCTGCGTGCACATTCCCGTCACGCCGATCGGCGCCATGAACAGCGGGGAGGGCAGGTCCATCCCGAACGCCCGCACCGACAGGTCGCGCGTGGTCGTGTCGACCATCATCCGCGGCACCATGCCCCAGTGGCGGAAGGCGCGCGCATTCTCGTCCTGCGTATGTTCGTCGCCGCAGCCGCCCTGGACGTAGTTCAGGACGTGCGTCGGCATCGCCGCCTCCGCACGCGCACGCAGCGTCGCGAAATCGACCGGCCATTCGGGGATGATCCCCGACAGGCCCGCGCCGTAGATCGCCGTCTGAAGGTCGCCGAAATGCGCCATGCCCGCTCTCTCCCTCGTTTCGCGGAAGCATCGCGGGCCGGCGCATCCGGCGCAAGGGCTTCGGATCAGGCGATCGTCAGCCCCACGTCCACGTTCCCGCGCGTGGCATTGGAATAAGGGCAGATCTCGTGCGCCAGCGCGACGACCTTCTCCGCCTCCGCGCGGTCGAGGCCGGGCAGGTCGACGACCAGGTCCGCGGTGATGCCGAACCCGCCCGCGCTGCGCGGACCGATACCGACCGTGGCGGTCACCTTCGTATCGTCGGGTACCTTCGTCTTCAGCTGCGCGCCCGCGACCTTCAGCGCGCCGATGAAGCACGCGGAATAGCCCGCCGCGAACAATTGCTCCGGGTTCGATCCCGTCCCGCCCGCGCCGCCCAGCTCGCGCGGCGTCGACAGCTTCACGTCGAACGAGCCGTCGTCGACGGCGGCCCGGCCGTCGCGACCGCCGACGGCGTGGGCGGTGGTACGATATTTGACGTCGACGGACATGACGGCCTCCTGCACATCGCGATAACATTTGTCGCGATACATAGTTCGTACCGGCGCGGCGATCGGCTGTCCAGCAAAACATGTCGCGATAAACGATTTCGTGATACGCACGCCGCGCCACGGAGTTTCTGCCGCATGTCCCCGCCGCTGCCGCTCGACGACCAGCTCTGCTACGCGCTCTACGCCGCCTCGATGGCGGTCCAGCGGGTGTACAAGCCGATGCTCGACGAACTGGGCATCACCTATCCGCAATATCTCGTCCTCCACACCTTGTGGGAGGAGGACGGCCGCACGATCGGCGGGATCGCGGAGCGCTTGTCGCTCGATTCCAGCACGGTCACGCCGCTGGTGAAGCGGCTGGAGGCCGCGGCGTTCGTCGCGCGCCGCCGCGATACGCAGGACGAACGTCGCGTCGACGTCCGCCTGACGCCGCGCGGCCGCGCCCTGCGCGCCGCCTGCGGCTGCCTGGGCGAGACGCTCGTGGCGCGCGCGGGCATCGATCTGCCGGATCTCGGCACGCTCAGTCGCGACGTCCGCCGCCTGCGGACCGCGCTCGCAGGCGACAAGACCCAACATGATCCGGATAAGTCGTTGCCGCGTTGACTTTATCCGGGTCGCGGACGATCCTGATCGATGGGGGCGCCACGGCGGCCGATGCCCCGGGGAACCCTGCTTCGTCCATGACCGCCTTCCCGAACGGCCTGATCGACAGCCTGGGCGACACCGCCGTGGGCCGAGAAATCCTGGCGTGCGACTGGTCGCGCCTGGCGGTCGGGCCGCCGGACGGCTGGCCCGCCTCGCTACGGTCGCTGGTGACGATGATGCTGGCCTGCCCGACGCCGATGTTCCTGGCGTGGGGGCCGGACCTCAACTCCTTCTACAACGACGCCTATCGTCCGATCCTGGGCGTGCGCGCGGACGGCGCGATGGGACGGCCGTTCGCGCAATTGTGGGGCGATATCTGGGACGATATCGGGCCGCTTGTCGATGCGACGCGCCGCGGGGAAGGCGTCGGCGTCACCGACATGAAGCTGGACCTGCGGCGACGGGGCGTGGCGGAGGAAAGCTGGTGGAGCTTCACCTATTCCCCCGTGCGGGACGAGGACGGCGCCATCGCGGGCCTGTTCTGCGTCACGCAGGAAACCACCGCGCGCGTGCTGGCGGAACAGGCGCGCCACGCCGCGGACGAGCGGCTTCACCTCGCGCTGTCGGCGGGGAACAGCATCGGGGTCTGGGACTGGGACGTGGTCGCGGACCGGGTGACCGCGGACGGCCGGTTCGCGTTGCTGTACGGGCTCGACCCCGACGATGCCGCGGCGGGCGCGCCGGTTTCCGCCTTCTTCGACGGCGTCCACCCCGCGGACCGGCCGCGGGTGGAGGGCGAGATCCAGGACGCGATCGCGACCGGCACCGTCTTCGCCTCCGAATATCGCCTGCTCGGCCAGGCCGGCGCGGAACGGTGGGTGTCCGCGCAGGGCCGCGGCGTCTACGACGCGGACGGGCGCTGCCTTCGCTTTCCGGGAGTCAGTTTCGACATCACCGAGCGTCGGCGTGCGGTCGCGGCATTGCAGGCGGCGAAGGAGGAGCGCGAGTTCATCGTCGACCTCACCGCGCGGCAACGCAGCCTGACGGAGCCGGAGGCGCTGCTGCGCTTGTCGCTGGAGGCGCTGGGAACGCGGCTGGGCGTCGATCGCGTCGGCTTCTACCGCAGCCTGCCCGACGGTCGCGTGCGCCACGGCCCGTGCTGGACCAACGGCCGCCTGGCGCCGATCGTGGGCGACATGCCCGCCGACCGTTTCGGCGCGCGCATCCGGGCGTGTCGCGAACAGGGTATTACACTCGCCTATCCCGACGCGCGCGACGATCCCGGCGGGGGACTGGATGAACTGGCACGGGACGGGGTCGTCGCGGGGGTGTGCCAGCCGCTGATGCGCGGGGGGCGGTTCGTCGGGGGCATGTTCCTGCACGCAGGCGAGGTACGCGCGTGGTCCGCCACCGATCTGGCGCTGATCCGCGAGGTCGCCGAACTGACGATGCTGGCGGTCGACCGGACGGAGGCGACGATCCGGCTGGAACAGCGCGTCGGCCAGCAGGAGGACGCACTGGCGCTTCAGGCCGGGGAATTGCGCGACCAGACCGTGGGCCGCACGCTCGCGGAAAACCAGCTGCGCCAGTTGCAGAAGATGGAGGCGGTGGGCCAGCTGACCGGGGGGATCGCGCATGACTTCAACAACATGCTGGCGGTCATCATCGGCGGGCTGAATCTGATGCAGCGCCGCCTGGACCGCGGCGACATGAACGTCGGCAAATATGCCGATGCCGCGATGGAGGGTGCGTTGCGCGCCGCGACGCTGACGCAGCGGTTGCTGGCCTTCTCCCGCCAGTCGCCGCTGGCGCCCGAGCCGATCGATGCGAACGCGATGATCGGCGGCATCGCCGAATTGCTGGACCGGACGCTGGGGGAGCGGGTGCAGCTGGAAACCGTGCTCGGCGCGGGATTGTGGCGCGCGAAGGCGGATCCGAACCAGCTGGAGAATGTCGTCGTCAACCTGGCGGTCAACGCGCGCGACGCGATGCCCGACGGCGGGCGGATGACGGTCGAGACCGGCAATACACACATCGACGAACGGTACGCCGCGGACGAGGGCATCCAGCCAGGGCAGTATGTCATGATCGCGGTGACCGACAGCGGCACCGGCATGACCCCCGCGGTGATCGAGAAGGCGTTCGAGCCGTTCTTCACGACCAAGGACGTGGGCAAGGGGACCGGCCTGGGATTGAGCCAGGTGTTCGGGTTCGTCCGCCAGTCGGGCGGGCATGTGAAGATCTACTCGGAGGTCGGGCACGGCACGACGGTCAAGCTGTACCTGCCGCGCTATTTCGGCGACGCCCCCCCGGCGCAGTCCCGCCGCGTCCCGGCGGACATGCGCGGCGGGTCGCCCGACGAGGTGATCCTGGTCGTGGAGGACGAGGCGCGGCTGCGCAACTTCACCGTCGAGGCGCTTCGCGAGCTGGGCTACACCGTCGTCCATGCCGGCGATGGGGAGGAGGCGCTGGCGATGATCGACGCGGGGCAGGGGGCGACGTTGCTGTTCACCGACATCGTCATGCCCGGGATGACCGGACGCCAGCTGGCCGACGCCGCCGTGCCGCGGGTGCCGGGGCTGAAGGTGCTGTACACCACCGGCTATACCCGCAACGCCGTCGTCCATCACGGAACGCTCGATCCGGGCACCAACTTCCTGGCCAAGCCGTTCGGCATCGACGATCTGGCGGCGAAGGTACGGGACGTCCTGGACCACGATTAGCGTCGGACGCCGCCTGCCCGCGTTTCAAATCGGGTAATCGGGCGCTGCCCGACGGCTTCACAAACACCGATGCTTCGGCATGATGCGCGGGTGCCATGGGGATGGCGCGCAGGGGGGAATGCCGGATGGGGGCGGGACGATCGATCGTCGTGGCGGGGGCCGCGATGGTCCTGGCGGCGTGTACGCATACGAAGCAGATGGCCGACACGGGCTTCGTGCCGCCGGAGGGCAGCTACCGGTTGGTGGTGATGCGCCCCGACGTGTCGGTCGGATCGATCACGACCGGCGGCGGATTCGAACCGCGCGAGGAATGGACGACGCAGGCGCGCGCCAATCTGGTCGCATCGATCGAGCGCCAGCAGGTCGGGCGCGGCGGCGCGGTGACGATTGTCTCCACTCGCGCGCAGGCCGGGGCTGATCCGGCGCGGGTGGCGGACCTCGAACGGCTCCACGCCGCGGTGGGCCGGTCGATCGCGACGCATAAATATGCCGGGCTGAAACTGCCGACGAAGAAGGACCGCTTCGACTGGACGCTCGGCCGCGATGCGGTCGCCTATGGGCAGGCGACCGGCTACGATTATGCGTTGTTCGTGCGCGCACAGGACAGTTTCGCCAGCACCGGACGCGTCGCGGTGCAGGCGGTGGCGTTCCTGGGCTGCATGGTCGGCGTCTGCCTGATGCCGGGCGGCGGGCGGCAGGAGGCGTTTGCGTCGCTCGTCGACCTGAAGACCGGGCGCGTGGTGTGGTTCAACACCCTGTCGTCGGGCAGCGGCGACATCCGCGAGCAGGATGGCGCGGACAGGATGGTCGCCAACCTGCTGGGCCGGATGAAGCCGGGCCGCGACGCGAAGGGGGACGGCGACCCGCGCCCCGTATCCACCGCGACGCGATGACTGCGATGACCGTCGTATCGCGCCGCGGCTTCGTTGCCGGGGGCGCCTGCGCCTGCGCCTTCCACGGCGGCAGCGCCGCCGCCGCGGACGCGCGGATCGCGCCCGCATCGATGACCGCGCTGGCGCCGCCCGGCTTTCGCCCCACCGACACCGACGAACGCGGCATCTGGCACGCGTCCGAACGGCTGGAGGAGGAGGTGTCGAGCAGCGAGCTGCTGGTGAAATCGCCCGCGGTCCAGCGATATGCGAAGGACGTCGTCGACCGCGTGATGGGCGACCGCGCGCGCGAGACGCGCGTCTACGTCGTCCACGATCCCGACTTCAACGCGTCGATGGCACCCAACGGCATGATGCTGGTCCACACCGGCCTGCTGGCGCGGATGCGGGACGAGGCGCAATTCGCCGCCATCCTGGGCCACGAATGCGGGCATTACCTGCGGCGACACTCGTTGCAGCAATGGCGCGATACGAAGACCAAGAGCGCGATCATGGCGTTCGTGCAGGCGGGCGCCGCGATCGGCGCGGGCGTGACCGCGGGGATCGGCGGCGACGGCCGAAGCTGGATCGACCTGGCGGACTCGATCAACGGCTCGCTGGCTTTGTCGATGCTGCGGTTCGGCCGCGATCAGGAGCGCGAGGCGGATGCCTATGGCGTCAAGCTGATCGACACCGCCGGCTATCCGCCCGAGGCCGCGGGCGAGGTCTGGGCGCAGCTGATCGCGGAACGGCGGGCAAGCGCCGCGGCGCGGCGGAAGAAGTATCGCGACCGCAGCGCCGGGGCGCTGTCGACGCATCCCGCCAATGCGCTGCGGCTGGCCGACCTTTCGGCGTCGAGCCGCGAACTGCGCGATGTCGTCGTGACCGGCCGACGCTATGACGCCTGCAAGGCGCGGTGGAACGACGCGATGGCGCCGATCCGCGCCGACCTGCTGGCGGAGCAGGTGCGGCTGAACGATCCGGGCGCCAGCCTGTACCTCGTCAACGCACTGGCGGGGGACGGCTGGACCGGGCTGCTGCGCTACAACGAGGGCGAGGCGTATCGCCTGCGCGACGAGGCCGGCGACGCGGCCCGCGCATCCGCGGCCTATGCACAGGCCGTGGCATTGACCGACGCACCGGCGGAGGCGTGGCGCGCGCACGGCTACGCGCTGCTGAAACAGGGGCAGGGCGCCGCGGGAAAGGACGCGCTGTCGCGCTACCTGGCGGCGCGACCGGCCGCCAACGACGCGGGCATGGTCCGCTTCACTCTCGCCCAATGAAGGAGAATCGGGGCATGAACCGTCGTCGTCTCGCCGCGCTCGCGGCCGCCCTTCTGGCGCTGTCCGGCTGCGGCGCGAAATATGCGCTGGTTCCGCCCGCGCCGGTATCGGTCGCGAAGGGCGGCATGACGGTGACGCCGGGCATGGCGTGGAACCGGATCCCGAAGGGCGGCTACGACATCGCCTGGGAGGAGAATTGGACCGAGAACGGGCCGCTGCTCGATTCGATGGGCTTCGTCGCCGGACTGCCGGACGGGCAGGCGATCGCGAAGCAGCGCAAGAAGGACGACCGCAAGGTCCCCGTCTTCCGCGCCGACATGTCGCCGCAGGACCTCGTGTCGATGATCGAGAGCTTCTACCGCATCAAGGCGGGCGCGACCGTCTTCACCGCCGACGCCGTGGCACCGGCGACCTTCCTGGGGCGGCCGGGGTTGCAGTTCGACTATTCCTACGTCGGCGGCGACCAGGTCGGGCGCCGCGGCCGTGCGGTGATGGCGGTGGTCGACGGCAAATTCTACCTCGCCTCGCTCGACGGCACCGCGCTGCATTATTTCGACGCGGCGCTGCCGGAATTCACCGCGGTGACGCAGTCGGCGCGGCTGGGGTAAGGGATTGGGGGGCAAATCCTGCCTCCGTGAACATCGGGATAGGAAAACCCCACCCCCGTTCGTGCTGAGCGACGTCGAAGCACATGCGCCACGCGTACCCTTCGACTCCGCTCAGGGCGAACGGGGGTGGGGTGAAACCGGATCGGGTCGGGACCCCGCCAAAACCCTTCCGTCATGCCGGGCCTGTCCCGGTATCCACCGCGCCGCATATCCGCCACCATCGATACCGCGTGACCGTGGACCCCAAGGCGACGGGGCCCCCGACCCGTCCGACAGGACCGCTTCGCCAAGCTTCCTCGTGCTCCCGCGAAGGCGGGAGTCCAGACTGGGTCCCCGCCTTCGCGGGGACACGATAGGCGATAGAGCTGGAGAAGATGGGCGCCGCTCAGACCCGGGATTACGCAGCTATGACCGCAAATCTCACCCGCACGCAAAAGGGGCCGGGAAGGTCTCCCCTCCCGGCCCCCGTCGGCGTCTCGCGAGAAGCGACGCTTACGCGCCCGCGACTTCCGCGGTGTCGATCTTGATCCCCGCGCCCATGGTCGAGCTGATCGCGACCTTGCGCACGTACTTGCCCTTCGCGCCCGACGGCTTGGCCTTCACCACCGCATCGACCAGCGCGTCGAAGTTGCGGCGCAGGTCGGCCTGGTCGAAGCTCGCCTTGCCGATGCCCGAATGGATGATGCCGGCCTTCTCGACGCGATATTCGACCTGACCGCCCTTGGCGGCCTTCACGGCCTCCGCGACGTTCATCGTCACCGTGCCCAGCTTCGGGTTCGGCATCAGGCCCTTGGGACCCAGCACCTTGCCCAGCCGTCCGACGACGCCCATCATGTCCGGGGTCGCGATGCAGCGGTCGAAATCGATCTTGCCGCCCTGGATCGTCTCCATCAGGTCCTCGGCACCGACCACGTCCGCACCCGCCGCAAGCGCCTCCTCGGCCTTCGCGCCGCGCGCGAACACGCCGACGCGCACGGTCTTGCCGGTGCCTGCGGGCAGCGTCACGACGCCGCGGACCATCTGGTCCGCATGGCGCGGATCGACGCCCAGGTTCAGCGCGACCTCGATCGTCTCGTCGAACTTGCTCGACGCGCCCGACTTGGCCAGCGCGATCGCCTCATCGACGCCGTGCAGCTTCTCGCGGTCGATCGTGATCGCCTTCTGCTTCTTGCTCGTGAATGCCATGATCTCAGCCCTCCACCACTTCGAGGCCCATCGCGCGGGCGGAACCTTCGATGATCTTGGTCGCGGCCTCGATGTCGTTGGCGTTCAGGTCCTTCATCTTCGCGGTCGCGATCTCGCTCAGCTGCGTGCGCGTGATCTTGCCCGCGGACACCTTGCCCGGCTCCTTCGAGCCCGACTTCAGGTTCACGGCCTTCTTGATGAGGAACGACGCCGGCGGCGTCTTCGTCACGAAGCTGAACGAACGGTCGGCGTAGACGGTGATGACGGTGGGGAGGGGCGATCCCTTCTCCATGTCGCCGGTCTGCGCGTTGAACGCCTTGCAGAATTCCATGATGTTCACGCCGCGCTGACCCAGCGCGGGGCCGATCGGCGGCGACGGATTGGCGGCGCCGGCGGGCACCTGCAACTTGATATAGCCGGTAATCTTCTTCGCCATGAGGCAGCCTCACTCACTCTGTTTCAAGTTTAGCGGTTCGAGCAGGCGCACGATGCGCCCTCCCGCGGGGTTTCCATCCGTAAAGCTGGAAGGTGGCGCGCGTAGCCGAGTGTGTGTCCGAAAGCAACCGTGCGATCGACCGGTTCATCGCCCGGCGGAACAAAAAAAGAACGGTAGCCCCTTGAAAATCACCCACCCGCCGCAGACCTCCCCCCGATGCCCGCGCCCGCCGGTCCCCGCCCGCTCACCCGCGTCCAGGCGCTGGAGAATCGCGCCTTCCTCGCCGCGCTGCGCGCCACCGGGAATGCGCACGCCGCCGCACGCGCCACCGGGATCGGCCGCGCGAAGATGCTCAAGCGGCGCGCCGCGCACCCCGCCTTCGCCACCGCCTGGGACGCCGCGCTCGCGGTCGCGCAGGCGCGGCTCGCCGATCCGGCCGCGTCCCCGGTGCGGGAGGCGCCCCGCCTCGTCCGCCTGAAATCCGGCAAGGTGCAATTGCGCGCGCATCGCCCCGGCCGCCTGACCCGCGCCGCGGAACAGGCGTTCCTGTCGGCACTGTCCGCCAGCGCCAACGTCCGCCTGTCGGCACGCGCCGCGGGCTTCAGCCACGCCGCCTTCTACGCCCGCGCCCGCGAGCATGACGGGTTCGCGCGGGAGATGCGGCTGGCGATCCAGCGGGGCTACGAACGTCTCGAACTCGCCCTCCTCGACAGCACGCTGGCGGAGGCGCACGCCGATGACGACTGGCGCCACAACGATGCCCCCGCGATGCCGCCGATGACCCCGGATCAGGCGCTCCAGCTGCTCCACCTGCATCATCGCACCGCGGAACTATGGGGCTATCTCCACCACGAACGCCGCCTGCCGTACGAGACGAGCGAGGAGATGCAGCAACGCGTGGCCACGGTCTGGCGCGCCAAGCAACGCCGCTTCCGCGAGGACGATGCGATCGCGGCGGCGGCGACGCTTGCAGGAGGGCGCACGCGCTTCGAACCGCCGCCCCCGGTGCTCCCCGATCTGGCGCAGGTGGCGGCGGCGATGGATCGGGAGCCTGCGCGGGATGATACGGAAGGGGAGGCGGGCGACGAAGCACCGGTGGCCACCGCGAACGGTCGCGTGCGGCGCAGGCATCCGGGCAAGGCGCTGTTCGGGGGCTGGCGGGTGGGAAATACTTAGACGATGGTAGTTGGCGCGTAGGTACCAAGCTGTCTGCGAACAATCCCTTTACGCACCCAAAGACCCAGCATAGGATTAATCTCGTCACGCGGGATCGGCAGGGAGAAGGAAAGAAATGAAATTATTTTTATACCTAACCGCCTCTTTTATCGGGGTTTTCGAACCCAGCGCCGGACACGGATATCTTCCTGATAATCAAACGATCCTATCGAAATTATGGGACGGATCTTCGCAAGACAGTAAAATGCAGGGGGTCGAATCGACTATGAGGTCCCCTGCGGCTCTCCGCAATCGGTTTCTGAATGATAGTTCGGAGAATAACCTTCTCGAAAATTCGGTAGCTAATCAGATTGTGATAGACTTCAATAGACTGTCAAAGCCGGGTTCAGCAAAGGCTTCAATATTATGCAAATCTGAAATATGCCAAATAATAATAAGAAAGGATGGACCAACAGACAAATTCTATGAGGAAGTTAATAAGCAGAACGCAAGTATAGTTAGTATCATATCCGATGTAAGCGAAAAAGAAAATGTGCGAGGGACTGTAGCATTCTCGGATATGTCAAATCAGAAAGACGGATACGTAATTATCGCCTATTTGTGGAAGTAGGATATCGAGTGGAGGAATAGATGCTATATCGAAAAAACTGTTGGGTATTTTTATCGTCGTAATGCAGATGATGTCGGCGGCTCCATCGAACGCGCAACAGGTTTGTGGGAACTGCACTAGGGTGGTTCCTAACGGAAATTCTTGTTCATATGGCGGCTCAGGATCGCTAGCCTATAGAATATGTATTACAGAAGTAATTAGAGGAGTATCTGGATGTTTCTTGTCAGGAGCCGTCTGTACGAGAATTTCTTATAAGGATGAGAATGGCGTAGAGCGCGTTGCTAATGAGGAATGCGCCATTGACGTGAACCAAAATACAAATTGAAGTTCAGCTATACTGTAACAGGCGAACAACCAGATTTGATGAAAATATAGTAAGTGCTGCTAACGCCTGCTGGTGGTCGCGCGGATGAAAACACTTGAGTGGTATTGTCTGATGGGGTTGCGTGATGGCCTGTGAATAGTCTTGCCGACGCAAGTGATTGTCCACGCAGAACGTCCTCACGACGGACAGCGAAGTCGGGTCAGGGCGCTGGCCCCGAACTGGTTGCGGAATAATAATTGAATCGGGCACACGCGGGCAAACCACGCGTTCAAGGACGGGCTGGTCGTCTGCCTGGCGCTGCGGATCACCCGACGGCGCTTATGCGCGCCGCATCGTGCAATAGCTGGCGCAAGTTCCTCGCGCCGGTCGCGGCGGGCGGCTCGCCGCCCGCGCTGCGCCCGCCCTTACTTGCTGCGCTCGACCTGCTCAAATTCCAGCTCGACCGGCGTCGCGCGCCCGAAGATCGATACCGACACCTTCACGCGCGACTTGTCGAAGTCCAGTTCCTCGACCGTGCCGTTGAAGCTGGCGAACGGGCCTTCCAGCACCTTCACCGCATCGCCGATCTCGTAGTCGACCTTGACCTTCTGCTTCGGCGCCGCGGCTGTTTCTTCCTTGCTGTTCAGCATCCGCGCCGCCTCGGCCTCGCTGATCGGCTGCGGCTTGCCGAACGAACCCAGGAAGCCCGTCACCTTGGGCGTGTTGCGCACCAGATGGTAGACGTCGTCGTTCATGTTCAGCTTCGCCAGGACGTAGCCCGGCATGAACTTGCGCTCGACCGCGATCTTCTTGCCGCGGCGCGCCTCGGTCACGGTCTCGGTCGGAACCTCGATCTGCTCGACCAGCTGTTCCAGCCCCATGCGGGTGGCCTCGGCCATGATCGAATCGCGGACCTTGCCCTCGAACCCGGAATAGGCGTGGATGATGTACCAGCGCGCCATGACGTATCTTCCCGTAAAATCGCGTTCAGTCGGACAAGCGTTGCAGGATCGGCTTACTGCGCCAGGCTCAGCAGGCCCTTCACGATCGCGTTGAACAGCGAGTCCACCGCGAGGAAGAACAGGGCCAGCACCGTGGTCATGATGACGACCATCACGCCGGTCATCATCGTTTCGCGCCCGGTCGGCCATACGACCTTCGCGGTCTCGGCGCGGACCTGGCGGATGAATTCGGTCGGGGACGTCTTGGCCACGATGGTCTCAGCCTCTTGCAACAACATGTCCCGCACATGGGTCCGCCACCCCTCCGGTCGGAACCGAGAGGCGTGGGGGCCGTCCGTGCTGTCGGATGGCGTCCGCATCTAGCGACTGCGCAGGCGGGAGGCAAGGGCGGGCAGACGGGCCGATGGACGGGGCGGGCGGACAGGGGCGGGCGGACAGGGCCGCCGCCACGAAAAAGGGGTCGCGCGCCCGTGGACGCGCGACCCCCGATCGCGTCAAGCGTCGATACGGATCAGTTGCTGTCCGAATCTTCGCTGTCGTTGACGATCGCGATCACGCCGATGGCGGCTATGCCGGCCAGGATGATCGCGCCGAAGATGCCGGCGCCGGCCAGCTCGTTGTTCTTCGAGGTTGCCGTCGCGGCGCGCGACTTGGCGACCGAGAGGCTGGCGGCCGGGTTGGCAGCAAGCGCCGGCGAGGCCATCAGGGTGAGGGCAGCGGCCCCGGCGAGAAACGAACGCATGCATTGTCCTTTCGTAGTCGCGCCGCAACGCGGCGTCGGTGTCGAACGCGCGAACAGAAAAAACGCTCCCCAGCAGGGCAACAGATCAACCGCTCGATGACGGACCCTAGCGATTACCGCATCGCAGCGCCACCATTTGTGACAGAAGAAAATTTCGATCGCGATCGAACTGTGTCCAAAATATCGAAGATGAGGCGACGATGATGAAGTTCCTTCCAATCCTGGCCGCGGTCGCCGCCAGTGCCGCGACAGCACCCGCCGCCGCGCAGATATCCGTCGAGGGCGCGGGCGCGCGTGCCGACGGACGCTGGGGCGGAGAGATCGGCGTCGGCTACGGCATCGGCGCCGCGGGCTTCCGCCTCACCCCCGTCGTGGGCGCCTTCGTCGCGGACGGCGACACGCGCGTCGTGGGGAAAGTGGAGGCGACCTATGCCGTTCCGTTGCTGGCGACGATCGGCGGCGGCGTGCGCGTCGGCGAGGGGGATGCCACGCCCTACGCGACCGTCGCGCTCCCGCTGCTGCCGCTGGTCAGCGTGAAGGGGAATGTCGGCGACGGCTATTATACGCTGGGGCTGAAGCTAAGCCTCTAGCGACGGACGGATGGCAGGAGTGGAGGGATTCGAACCCACGACCCTCGGTTTTGGAGACCGATGCTCTAACCAGCTGAGCTACACTCCTACACGCCCCCTGTTACCGCGCAATTTTATGTCGTCAAGCCGCTCGCGACGCATCGGCGCGACGTTCGACCAGCGCGCGGGCCTCCGCGACGGGCAGGGGACGCCCGAAGTAATAGCCCTGGATCCGGGTGCAGCCGAGGCCACGGATCGTCTCCAGTTCGCGTTCCGTCTCCACGCCCTCCGCGGTCGTGGCCATGCCGAGGCTGTTCGCCAGCGCGACGACGGCGCGGATGATCGCGACGGGCTCCGGTACGCCTTGCGCGGCGGCGGCGACGAAGCTGCGGTCGATCTTGATCGTGGAGAAGCGGGTGCGCGCCAGATAGCCGAGGCTGGAATAACCGGTTCCGAAATCGTCGAGGCTCAGCTTGACGCCCAGGTCGAGGATACGTTCGAGCACCCGCACCGCGCCGGTCCCCTCGCGCAGGAACACGCTTTCGGTCACTTCCAGTTCCAGTCGATGCGCCGCCAGGCCGGTCTGCGCCAGTGCGGACGCCACGGTCGCGGCGAATTGGGGGCTGTGCAATTGTTCGGGCGATACGTTCACCGCGACCGACAGGTCGCCGGACCAGCCCGCGGCCTCCGCGCAGGCGCTGCGCACCACCCATTCGCCGATGGGTCCGATCAGCCGCGTCTCCTCCGCGATCGGCACGAACTTGGCGGGGGGGATGTTGCCCAGCGTCGGATGCTCCCACCGCAACAGCGCCTCGAAACCGCGCAGGGCGCCATCGGCGGCGGCGACGACAGGCTGGTATTGCAGCCGCAGTTCGCCGTTCTGCAACGCCTTGCGCAGGGCCATCTCCAGCACGCGGCGTTCCTCCGCCGCGACGTGCAACTGCGGTTCGTAGGCGTGGAAGACGCCGCCGCCGCGATCCTTGGACCGATACAGCGCCAGGTCCGCCGACCGCACCAGCGTCTCGGCCGTGCTGCCGTCGCGTGGCGACGTGGCGACGCCGACGGAAGCGCCGATGTACAACGTATGCTCGTCCAGATCATAGGGTTGCGACAGCGCGTCGATGATCGCGCGTGCCAGCCGCTCGACCCGTTCGCCGTCGCGCGCGTCGCGCACCACGACCGCGAATTCGTCGCCGCCGAGGCGCCCGACGATATCGCCGTCGGTGGTCAGCCGCGCCAGGCGCTCCGATACCCGCCCCAGCAACCGGTCGCCCACGGGATGGCCCAGCGTGTCGTTCACCACCTTGAAGCGATCCAGGTCGATCATCATGAAGGCGCAGCGGGACTGCCAGTGCGTCGCCTCCTCCAGCGCCCGGGTCAGCGCCTCGTTCACCGACAGGCGGTTCGGCAGCCCCGTGAGCGGATCGAACCGCGCCATCCGGGCGATCTTGTCGGCGGTGAGGCGTTGTTCGGTCACGTCGGAACCGACGCCGCGGAACCCCGCGAACTGGCCCGTGCCGTCGAAACGCGGGCTGGCCGCGATCGACCACCACCGCTCCTTCCCCCCGATCCCGACGGGAAGCACCAGGTCGCGGAAGCTCTGCCGCGCACGCATCTTTTCGGACAGGTCGCGCAGGGCGGGGGACACGTCGCCGCTTTCCCATGTCGATCCCGCGAGGACCTGGAGGAACGGCGTGCCGTCGATCGCGCCCGGTTCGACGCCGCAGGCGATCGCGAAGCGCGGCGACGCCTTCACGATGCGCCGTGCCGCATCGGTTTCCCACAGCCAGTCGGCGCCGGCGTCGCCGAACTCGCGCAACAGCATCGACACGGTCTCGTCACGGTCCGCCAGCGTCAGTTCCGACCCGCGCAGGTCGACGAGGCCGCGTGCGCGGCCGATCGCGATCAGGATCAGCAAAGCGGCGAACAGCGTCACCGCCGCCGCCGCGATATAATTGCCGGTGAACGCCAGCGGCAGCGCGACGGCGGCGGCGATCCCGCCGATGAACAGGCCGACCGCCAGGACCAGCGGCGCCATCGCCACCGCAGCCGCGGTCATCAGCACGGACAGGACCATCCACAGCCCGAGGGCGGTCGCGGCGTCGGCGTCCGGCCCCAGCATCAGCGGCGCGACGCTCCATGCCAGGCCCAGCGCCAGCCCCTCGGGCCAGGTCCGGCGCAGGTCGGCGACGGAGGCGTAGCCGTCGGGCGAATCGGGCGTGCGCAGGCGCCGCACGGTCACCGCCACCGCGATCGCGGCGATCGCGCCGACGTGGCCCCACAATTGCCAGGCCGGGATCACCGCGCCGAACATCGTCACGATGATGGCCGCACTGACCAGATTGGCGGCCAGGAGGAACAACACCATCTGCCGTCCGGCGTGCAGCTGGGCCGCGCGGATCCGCCCCCACATCGCCGCATCGTCGCCGTCGCGAAGTCCGATCAGTGCACGCAGGGGCAACGCCCGGTCATGGGCGGGATGCGGCGATTTGGGGGCAGGAGAGACGCTCACGCCTGCCACGATAGGCTGACCGAGGTTGATTAATCGTTTCCGCACGGCGACTTGCCGTGCGTGGCGTCAGGCAGCCAGGTCGTAGGGCTTTATCTCGCCGGACAGATACAGGTTGCGTGCCTTCGCCCGCGACAGCTTGCCCGAGCTGGTGCGCGGGAGGGTTCGGGGGGGGATGAGTTCCACCACGCAGTTCATGCCGGTGACGGAACGCACGCGTTCCCTGATCTCGTCGCGCAGGCGGACGCGTTCGTCCTCGTCCGAGCTGCGGCATTGCACCAGCACCGCGGGCGTCTCCTCCCCACCGGGGGTCGTGATGGCGAAGGCGGCGATGTCACCCGCCTTGAAGCCGGGCAGCTGCTCGACCGCCCATTCGATGTCCTGCGGCCAGTGGTTGCGGCCGTTGACGATAATCATGTCCTTCGCGCGGCCGACGATGAAGATGTAGCCGTCCGACATGTACCCCATGTCGCCCGTGTCCAGCCAACCGTCCTTCATGCAGGCCGCGGTCGCCGCGTCGTCGCGGAAATAGCCCAGCATCACGCTGGGACCGCGGCACCACACCTTCCCGATCGCGCCGTCGGGCAGGGGCGTGCCGTCTTCCTCGCGCACCTGGATTTCCATGTCGCGCACGGGCTTCCCGCAATTCACGATCGCGCGGAACCGCTGCGGCCGGTCGCCCACGGCGTGCCCGCCCGACAGGTCCGTCTCCTCGACCAGTTCGACGCGGATGCCCTCGCCCAGCGGCATCAGCGACACCGCCAGCGTCGATTCGGCCAGGCCGTAGCTGGGCAGGAAGGCCGTCGCCTGGAACCCTGCGTCGGCGAAGGCGTCGACGAACGCCTGCATGACGTCGGGACGGATCATGTCCGCCCCGTTGCCCGCCACGCGCCAGCGCGACAGGTCGAAACGGTCGGACGCCTTCGTCTGGCTCGAAATCCGGCGGGCACAGATGTCGTAGCCGAAAGTGGGAGAATAACTGAGCGTCGTACCCGGGTTGCGGCTGATGAGATCGAGCCACGACAGCGGGCGCCGCGCGAAATCCTCCGTCTTCATATAGTCGGTCGACACCTGGTTCGCGACCGGGGACAGGAAGCAGCCGACCAGCCCCATGTCGTGATACCACGGCAGCCACGAGACGCAGCGGTCGGTGTCCGCGATCTGCATGCCGTGCGAGTGCGCCGCCAGATTGGACAGGAGCGCGCGGTGCGTGATCGCCACGCCGTGCGGGAAGCGCGTCGAACCGCTGGAATATTGCAGGTAGCAGACGTCGTCCGCGGTCGCGGCGGGCAAGGCGGCGGCGACCGCCGGGCGCGCCAGGAAATCTTCCCACGCGATGCCCTCCACCCCGGCGGCGTCCGCCGCGGCGCCCGCCATCGCGGCGATCTCCTGCGGGTATACGAGCACCTTCGGATCGCAGCTGGCCAATTGGACGCGCAACTGGTCGATGTACGATTCGCGACCGCCGAACGACGTCGGCAACGGCAGCGGGACGGGCCACGCGCCCGCCAGTACCGCGCCGAAGAACAGTTGCGCGAATTCCGCCCCCGTCTCCGCCACCAGCGCGACACGATCACCGCTAATCACGCCGGCGGCGGCGAAGCGATGCGCCGCGGCCACGGCGTCGTCGCGCAGTTCGGCGAACGAATATCCGCGCACCAGCGTCGCGCGGGCGTCGTGGAAGTTCAGCCCGCGGTTCCCCTTCGCGGCATAGTCCAGCGCCTCGCCCAGCGTCGCGAAGTCGCTGAACCGCCGCGGCAGCGTGTCGGCCGTCGGGGTCGGCAGCATGGCGGTTTCATTCGTCATCAACATCGCAAACCCTGTCGCGCGGAACCTCCGCAACCCGAACGGCCGGATGCGCGCAGGCGCAGGCATCCAAAATCGAATGACAAAATCCACGGTCAGTGTGGCACAAACATGGCGTGACCCGTCGTGACCGCCCGCCGCCGCCGCCGCCGCCGCCCCTGGATGCCGTCGCGCTCGATCGGCTGGCGTTGCGGTACGTGGAGCGTTTCGCCACCACGCGCGGGAAACTGGCGGATTATCTGTATCGCAAGGTCCGGGAACGGGGTTGGGCGGGCGACCGACCGGCCGATCCGGCGGCGGTGGCGGACCGGATGGCGGCGCTCGGCTACGTCGACGATCGCGGATATGCGGTGATGAAGGGCGCCGCCCTGGGTCGGCGGGGATATGGCGCGCGCCGGGTGGCCGATGTCCTGCGCGTCGCGGGCGTCACGCCGGACGACGCGGGGCCGGCGCTGCACGACGCGCGCGAGGAGGCGTGGGGGCGCGCGCTGGAACTGGCGCGGCGCAAGCGGATCGGCGCCTTCGCGGCCGAACCCGCCGACGCGCGCCTGCGGGCACGCCAGCTGGCGCAGATGCTGCGCGCGGGTCACGACCTGTCCATCGCCCGGCGCCTGATCGACGCGGCGCCGGGGGAGGTCCCCGAAATCGAATGAGGGCGGCTTGTGCCCCGTGGTTAATTCAGTATGCGTCGCGGACAGGGGACGACGCGACGTGCGAGACGAAACATCCGCACCCGCCGGCGATCGCGATGCCTTAGCCGGCCGGGATACTGACGCAACGGCCCCCGGGACCGTGGCGCTGTCGGGCGTGCTCAAATGGTTCGACGCGACGCGCGGGTTCGGCTTCATGGTCGCCGACCCGATCGACGACGGTCCGGAGATCGGCGATGTCCTGATCCATTTCAGCGTCCTCCAGTCGTTCGGGCGGCGCGCATTGCCGGAAGGATCGCGGATCGAGGCGCTGGCGGTGCAGGGCGCGCGCGGCTGGCAGGCGACGCAGATCGTCGCGGTCGACACCAGCGGCGCGGTCGAGACCGTGCGCGAACGCGACCGCGAACGCGTCGATCCCGCCGCGACCGACGGGGCAGGCGACTGGGAGGATGTGGCGGTGAAGTGGTTCAACCGCCTGAAGGGCTACGGCTTCCTCGTGTCGACGACGCGCGACGGCGACATCTTCGTCCATATGGAGACGATGCGCCGCGCGGGCATCGAGGATATCGTACCCGACCAGCCGCTGCGCGCGCGCATCGTGCCGGGGCGCAAGGGGCCGCTGGCGGTGACCGTGGCGGTGCCCGAATGATCCGGCGGCTGGCGCTCGCGGCACTTCTGCTGGCGGCCCCGTCCGCGTGCAAGGCGCCCGATGCAGCATCCAGCACCGCGTCCGCGACCATACCCCTGACGATCGAGAGTGGGGGAACGCGCCATGCCTTCCGCGTGGAGTTGGCGAAGACGCCGGCGCAGCAGCAGCGCGGCCTGATGTTCCGCCCGCCGCTGGCGGACGATGCGGGCATGCTGTTCTTCCCCTACCCCGCCGATGGCGGGCCGCCGCGGGAGGCGAGCTTCTGGATGAAGGACACGCCCAGTCCGCTCGACATCGTGTTCATCCGCGCGGACCGCACGATCGCCGCGATCGGGGCGGACACGATCCCCTTTTCCGAAATTCCCGTCACCAGCGGCGAACCGGTCGCGGCGGTGCTGGAACTGCGCGCGGGGCGTGCGGCCGAATTGGGATTGCGGGAAGGCGATAAGGTCGGCTGGTAGCGGTTGAAGCCGCGCCCGCCGCGGGGTAGGGCGTCCGCACGATGGGCATCAACCTCAACCCCTTCACCTGGTGGACCGGCGCAAGCTGGGGCACGATCCTCTACGGCCTGCGCGGGATGAGCCGCGTCGGCGAGGATGCGGTCGGCAACACCTATTGGCAGGGCGGCAGCGACACCGCGGGGCGTCCGCGCCGCTACGTCATCTACGTCGGCGCCAACGATGCCAGCCGCGTGCCCGCGGAATGGTTCGGCTGGCTGCATCACCAGCACGATCAGGTTCCCGACGACCGCGCCCTGCCCCCCGTCCGGGCGTGGCAGAAGCCCGCGGTACCGAACATGACCGGCACCGCGCTCGCCTATCGTCCCGCGGGGGCGCTGGAGAAGGGCGGCCGTCGCGCCGCCGCGACCGGCGATTACGAGGCCTGGGACCCGGAAGCGTGAGACGCGCGCTCGCGATCGGCGGGCTGATCGTGGTGGCGGGCGCGGGGCTGGCGTGGACCGGCGTCACGCTGCTGGGTAATGACGGTGGCGCGCGACGCGTTTCGACCGCGGTGCCGCCGCCTGCCGACGACGGTGCGGTCGCGGAGGAGGCGACCGAAGGCGATCCCGTCGATGCCGGCGCCACCCCGATGGCACAGCGCGTGGCCGTGCTGGGATTGCTGAACAAGCGCAACGGCGTCAGCCGCGACGTGACGCTGCGTCCGGGCCAGGCGATCCGCGTCGGCGACGTCGTCATCCGCCTTCGCGCGTGCGAGCGTACCGCGCCGTGGGAGAACGAGCAGCTGACCGGCGCCTTCGTCCAGCTGGACGTGCGCAGCGCGGATCAGGTGTGGCGACGGACCTTCTCGGGCTGGCTGTACAAGGAGCGGCCCGCGTACAACGTGGTCCTGCACCCCGTCTACGACGTGTGGACCAGGAGTTGCGCGACGACCTTTCCGGGCACCGCGCCCGCCGCATCGGGGACCCCCAGCGCATCGAGCGCGCGGAAATCGCCGCCGGCCGCCACGCCCGAACGTCCCTCCGCCGGGCCGTCGCCGGTAGAGGCGGACACCGCCGCGCCGAGCAACGCCATGTAATCGGCACGGCTGATCTCCTCCGCGCCCAGCGACGCGAGGTGATCGGTCATGAACTGGCAGTCCAGCAGCGTGAACCCGCCGACGCGCAGCCGCGCCACAAGCGACGCGATCGCGACCTTCGACGCGTCGGTCGCGCGGCTGACCATGCTTTCGCCGAAGAAGGCGCGACCGATCGACAGGCCGTAGAGACCGCCCACCAGCCGGTCGTCGTCCCAGCATTCGATCGAATGCGCGCGGCCCATGGCGTGGAGGCGGCGGAAGGCCTGTTCGATCGAACGGTTGATCCACGTGTCGGGGCGATCGGCGGCGGATTCGGCGCAGAGCGCGATGACGGCGCCGAAGGCGCGATCCGCGGTGACGCGGAAGCGATCGGCGCGGAGCGTCCGGCGCAACGAACGCGACAGATGGAAGCGGTCGAGCGGCAGGATCGCGCGGCGTCGCGGCTCGACCCAATAGATATCGTCCGCGTCGCGGGCGTCCGCCATCGGAAAGACGCCGACCGAATAGGCGCTCAGCAGCAGCGCGGGGTCTAGCGGCTCCGCGGCCGTTCCGGTCACGGCAGCGGCACAAATGGAACGCGCGCCGCGGACGGACCGCGACGCGCGAGAAAAGACATGTCCACCGCGCCGGTCGCGGCGGCGGGGATCAGGCGTGGCAGGACAGGTTGCCCTTGCCCGGAACCTTGATCTCGACCGAATCGGTGTTGCCGGTCATCGACCAGCCGCCCTCCGCGGTCAGCGGCTTTCCGGCCTCTGCCCCCTTCAACGTCGTGGGGGTGCCGTCCTTTTCGGTGCGGATGACGGCCTGCTTGTCGCCCTGGAAGAAGGTGACGTAGGCAAGGCTGCCGTCCTTGCACCGCATGGTCTTGTCCGCCTTGATCGCGGGGGGCAGTTCGACCGGGGCGGCATTGGCCAGGGTCGAGGCCATGGGATCGGGGTTGGTGTCGATCACCTGCGGCTGATCGGGCTGCGAATTGCAACCGGCGAGCAGGAGGAACGCGGTGACGGCGAAGGGGAGGGGAAGCTTGGTCATAGCGACCGTCCGCTTCGCCCAACCTCCGTCGAGCGTCAAGGCGACATGTCGCATTGCGGCGGTCACTCGTGGAATTCGTGCGCTTCCGGGATGCGCCCGAATGCGATCTTCGTTCCCACCCGATCCAGCCGCCCGCCGTTCAACGGCCCGACCGACACGGCATTGCGCCCGAAGCGCCGGTTGATCGCGTCCATCGCGCGGCTCAGCGCCAGTCCGCGGGTTTCGCGCGCCAGCGGATCGTCGGGATCGAGGTGCGCGAACAGCGACCCCTGTTCACCGGCCACCGCCTCGATCTCCGCCAGGGTCACGCCGATCATGCGGCAGCCGAGCCGGTGCGACCGGCCCTCCGCCGCCAACCGGGGGAACAGCGTTTCCAGCCGGTCGAGGACGACGAAGCTGTCCTGCGTCGCGGGCAGTTTCACCGACGTGCGCCACGTCGACTTGTCGTCCTCGAACCGCGCGTGGAGGACCAGCAGGCGCGCGCGATACCCCTTGCGCCGCAGCCGGCTGGCGGCCTTCAACGCCAGCCGGCGGGCGGTCAGCCTGACCGGCGCATAGCCGCGCTTGTTCGGGCTCAGGACGTGGCTGTGGCCGATCGTCCGGCTCTGCGTCCCCTTTTCGGGCAGGTCGACGCCGTGGAGGAGATACCACAACCGGTCGCCGTTGGTGCCGCCCCACGCGTCGCCCGCGTCGCGCGGCCGCCTCGCCAGCAACTGCCGGATGTCGTTGACGCCGTCGCGCGCCAGCCGCCGCTCCATCTTCGCGCCGATGCCCGAAATGTCGCGCAGGCGAAGGCCGTACAACGCGTGCGGCAGGTCGGGTTCCTCGAACACCACCAGCCCGTCGGGCTTCTGCATGTCGGACGCCAGCTTCGCCAGCAGGCGATTGGGCGCAATCCCGACCGACGAGGTCAGGCAGGCGCCGACCCGCGCGCGAATGCCCGCCTTGATGCGCTTCGCGAGCGCCACCGCGGAATCGCGGTCGTTTTCATTGTCCAGCAGCCTGCACGCGACCTCGTCGATCGAGCAGACCTTCGTCACGGGGATGTGCCGTTCGATCTCGGCCACGATCGCGTCGTGGAACGCGACATAGCGTTCGTGCCGTGCGGGCGTGACGATAAGGTCGCGGCAGAGGCGCCTTGCCTCCCACACCGGCGTGCCCGTGGAGATGCCGAACCGCTTCGCCTCTACCGACGCGGCGATGGCGACGGTGGTGTCGGAGCCGACCGGGGCGACGATGACGGGCCGTCCGCGCAGGGCGGGCTGCACCTGTTGCTCCACGCTGGCGAAATAGCTGTTCAGGTCGAGGAACAGCCAGCGCAGCGGGCGCGGGGGCAGGGCGGGCGACTCGACCATGTCCGCGAACATAGCATGAACATTGTCGGATCGCGCGGGTGATGTGCGTGTGGATGAAGCCGTCGCCCTTGCCCAGCAATGGCTCGCCGGTGTCCTTGGCCAGCGCGGAGGCGAAGCAGTCGTAGACGGTCAGTCGGGCGGGGTGGGCGATAGGCCCGCCGCGCGATGTCTGCCTGCGCGGATGGTGACCGGGACGAGTTCAAGCATCGTCGCGTTCCTCCGACGCCTGCTGGAGCCCGGCGCGGATCGTTTCGGTCACGTTATTTCCGCTGCGTTCTGCCAGGGCGCGCGCCAGACGGACGGTGTCGGGATCCTTGATGTTCGGCTGCACGCCCATTTCCACCTCCGTCGCCTGACAGCCACACTTGCGCTCGACAAAGCGCGCATCGCTTGCCGCCGCGCCGCGCCCGCCGCATCTAGGCCACATGACATCCGCCCCCCCGCTCGTCGCCGATACGCTCGCCCTCATCGGCAATACCCCGCTGGTCCGGCTGAAGGGGCCGAGCGACGCGACCGGGTGCGACATCTTCGGCAAGTGCGAATTCGCCAATCCCGGCGCCAGCATCAAGGATCGCGCCGCGCTGTTCATCGTCGAGGATGCGGAGGCGCGCGGCGCGCTGACGGCGGGCGGGACGATCGTCGAGGGAACGGCGGGGAACACCGGCATCGGCCTGGCGCTGGTCGCGAACGCCAAGGGCTATCGCACGATCATCGTCATGCCCGACACGCAGTCGAAGGAGAAGATGGATACGTTGCGCGCACTGGGCGCCGAGCTGGTGACGGTGCCCGCCGCGCCCTATTCGTCCGCCGCGCATTTCGTCCACACATCGCGTCGCATCGCGGAGGAGACGCCGGGTGCGGTATGGGCGAACCAGTTCGACAATATCGCCAATCGCCGCGCGCATATCCTCGGCACCGCGGAAGAGATCTGGTCGCAGATGGACGGCCGCATCGACGGCTTCGTCTGCGCCGCGGGCACCGGGGGCACGATCGCCGGCGTCGGCATGGGCCTGAAGGCGAAGGACGACGCGGTGACCATCGCACTGGCCGATCCGCACGGGGCGGCGCTGTACGAATATTACGCGCACGGCGAGCTGAAGGCGGAGGGATCGTCGGTCGCCGAAGGGATCGGGCAGGGGCGCATCACCGCCAACCTGGACGGCGCGCCGATCGACACGCAGTTCCGCATCGGCGATCAGGAAGGCCTGGACTGGACCGACCGGCTTCTGTCCGAAGAGGGGCTGTGCCTGGGCCTGTCGTCGGGCATCAACGTCGCGGGCGCCGTCCGACTGGCGCGAGAATTGGGGCCGGGGAAGCGTATCGCCACGATCCTGTGCGACACGGGCTTCCGCTATCTGTCGACGCTGTACGATCCCGCCTGGCTGGCGTCGAAGGGCCTCGTCCGGCCGCCCCGCTGACGCGAATCGACACATGCGCGGCGAGCGGGTAGAGCCGTACGACGAATGACAGTGCTCCCGCCCGATCGATCCCATGCCGAACAGGTGCGCCAGCGCGCGCGCGTCGGCCTTGTCGGCCTCGCCGCCGTCGTCCTGCTGATCGGGCTGGCGAGCGCGATCCTGGCCACCGTGAACCGCGAACAGCCCGTCACCGCCGCGGGCGCCGCGCGTCCGGACGTCGTCGCCAACATGGCGGATGCCCCGGTGGCATCGGTTGCCGGGAGCGAGCCGCTGGTCGAGATGGGGGTCGCCCCCGCGACCGGCAACGCGGCGGCGCCCGCGACGCAGGCCACGCCCGCGCAGTGAAGCATCACCGGGCGCGTCGGGGAAATCCGGGGAAGCGCTCCAAATCCTCGCGCAATCGCCAAATGTTCTTTATATGTTCCGTGACGTCGTGCGGTGGTTTTCCGGCGCAGGCGGGCATTCGTGTCGATTGCGACCAAAGGCTTTCGGCATGACGAAGAAAATTCGAGCTTGATCCCCGACTTTCCCCGATCCTCCCTTTTCTTCCCCCGATCTCCCTGATACACCTTTGTCTACGACATTGGGGGCAGGACCAGCGTTGTCTGAAGACCGACACATCCGCGGCCGGCGATGGCCGTTCGCGGGGCGCGGAATCCTGTGTCCGGTTGCGAGGTGGGCGTGGCAGACAGGGTGGACTATCAGGGAAAGGGATTGGGGCTCGTCGACCCGTCGAAGGGTCGCGTCGCCATCCCGAACACCCTGCGCGCCAACCTGGCCCAGAACGCCCCGCGCGAGGACGGCAAGGATGGCGGGACCGTCATCGTCGCGCCGCACCCCACCTATCGCTGCCTGATCGCCTACGATCCCGGCTTCGTGCCGCTGTGGAAGGCGAAGCTGGAGACGATCAACGTCGCGCAGATGGCCGCCTCCGGCCGTAACGACTGGAACATCCTCGACCGCGCCGGCGGCGCCGAGCCGCTACCCTTCGACGGGTCGGGCCGTTTCATCCTGCCGGCGTTCGAGCGCAAATATGCGCGGATCGACGATGCGGCCTATTTCCACGGATCGTTCGACTGGATGATGATCTGGTCCCCGCGCGTCCTGATGGAGACCGCCGAGGTCGACGCCTTCATCAAGGAGGCATGCGCCTTCGCATGCGAGGAAAAGGGGATCGTGCTGTGAGCGTTTCCCCGCACGTCCCCGTCCTGCTGGCCGAAGTCGTCGCCGCGCTCGCCCCCGCCCCCGGCGAGCGCCATGTCGACGCGACCTTCGGCGCGGGCGGCTACACCCGTGCGATCCTGGCGACGGGTGCCGCGGTCGTGGCGTTCGACCGCGACCCCGACGCGCTGGCCGAGGGTGCCGCGCTGGCGGAGGCCGAGCCGAACCTGACGCTGGTCGCGTCCGATTTCTCGCGCCTTGACCGCGAACTCGATGCGCGCGACCTGGCCCCGGTCGACGGCGTGACGATGGACATCGGCGTGTCCTCGATGCAGCTCGACCGGGCGGAGCGCGGCTTCTCCTTCCAGTCCGACGGCCCACTGGACATGCGGATGAGCCGGGAGGGCGAATCGGCCGCGGACTTCCTGAACAACGCGGAGGAGTCGGCGATCGCCGACGTCCTGTATCAGTACGGCGACGAACCGAAATCGCGCCGCGTCGCGCGCGCGGTCGTGGCCGCGCGACCGCTGGAGACGACCGCGCAATTCGCCGCGGTCGTGCGCAGGGCGCTGGGCCATCGCCCGCACGAGAAGAAGGATCCGGCGACCCGCGCGTTCCAGGCGGTCCGCATCCACGTGAACCGCGAGCTGGAGGAGCTGGAGCAGGGCCTCGCCGCGGCGGAGCGCGTGCTGAAGCCCGGCGGGCGGCTGGCCATCGTGACGTTCCACAGTCTGGAGGACCGGATGGTCAAGCGCTTCCTGCGCGACCGTTCGGGCGGCGCTCCCGCCGGATCGCGCCACGCGCCGGTCGCGGCGGCGATGCAGGCGCCCAGTTTCGAGATCACCGCCCGCGCCGTCCGCGCGGGCGAGGCCGAGGTCGCCGCGAATCCGCGCGCCCGTTCAGCAACACTTCGAGTCGCGCGGCGTACCGCGGCGGCACCCTGGCAGGAGGCGTAACATGGCGGCGATGTATCGGTTGAAGGGGATCGGGTGGCTGGGCAGCTGTGCCTTCGCGGCCATCGGCTTCTACCTCGTCTCGTCGCAGGTGGCGGCGGAGCGCAAGAAGCTGGAGCAGATCGACCGCCAGATCGTGTCCGCCGAGCGTGATATCCGCGCGCTGGAGACCGAATTCGACGTGCGCGCCAATCTGGCGCAGCTGGAGCGCTGGAACGGCGACACGCTGGCGCTGACCGTGCCGGTAGCGGCGCAGTTCGTCTCCGACGAGGGCGCGCTTGCCGCGCTGTCGCCGCGTCCGACGGCGATCATGCCCGGCCAGCCCGAGCTGCGCACCGCCGCGCTGATCGTGCCCGCCGCCCCCGTCGCGCCCGTCCTGACCCCGGCATCGGTCGCCGCCGCGCCTGCCGTCCATTCTGCCCCCGCCGCCACCCCGCCCGCCGCTTCGACCGCCGTGTCGACCGTTGCCATCGCCGCCGCGGCGCCGCTGCCCCGGATGGTGAAGGTCGCCGCGGTCCGGATGGCGATGAAGGTGACGGCGCAGCCCGCGTCCGCGACCGGGAACGAGCGCCCTCGCGCCATCCGCGCGGTGGCGATGCTCGACAAGTCGCTGCTGTCCGACACCACGCTGGGCGACCTGCTGAGCGGCGCGCGCAGCGAACGCGGCCGCCTGCGTTGACGACGCTGGCCGCCCGGCCGATCCGCGGCGCGCGCGGACAGGACCAGCGTCAAGCGTTGCTGGCGACGCAGCACCTGCGCCTGATGGTGCTGATGCTGCTGTTCGCCGCAGCGGTGACGGTGGTCGTCGGGCGGCTGGCGTTGCTGGGCGTGCTGGAGGGCGGGGGCGCGGATCGCGCGCGCGCGCTGACCGCGGCGCGCGGCGACATCGTCGATCGCAACGGCGCGCCGCTGGCGCGCACGATCGACGCGTGGACGATCGGCGTCCATCCGGACAAATTGATCGGCGATCCCGCCACGATCGCGCAGAAACTGGCCGACCTGATGCCCGACAAGGGCGATCAGGCGGCGTTCTACGCGCAGATCACCAAGCCGGTCAGCTTCACCTATCTCAATCGCCGCGCCAGCCCCGCGCTGGTCGAGGCGGTGAACGCGATCGGCGAGCCGGGTATCGTGTTCGAGCGCGAAACGCAGCGGCTGTACCCGCAATCATCGCTCGCCGCGCATGCGCTGGGCTTCATCAGCAACGGGCACGGGCAGAGCGGGATCGAGCGCGCGCTGGACGACCGGCTGACGAACCCCGCGACATCGGGCACCCCCGTCGCGCTGTCGATCGACGCGCGCGTGCAGGCGGCGATGGAGAGCGAGCTGGGCGGCGCGATGGCCGCGATGCAGGCGCGCGCGGGCGCGGGCATCGTGCTGGACGTGCGGACGGGCGAAATCGTGTCGATGGCGTCGCTGCCGCTGTTCAACCCCAATCGCGTCGGCATGGCGGGCACGGAACAGCTGCGCAATTCGGTGACGCAGTCGGTGTACGAGCTGGGATCCGCGTTCAAGCCGATCACGATGGCGGTCGCGATCGATTCGGGTGTCGTCACCGACATGAGCCGCCGCTTCGACGCCACCGCGCCGTTGCAGGTGGGGCGGTTCCGGATCAAGGACGACCATTCGCAGAACCGCTGGCTGAACATCCCGGAAACGCTGATCCATTCGTCGAACGTCGCCACCGCGCGGATCGCCGACCTGGTCGGGCGCGCGCGGCTGGAGGCGATGTTCCGTAAGCTGGGCTTCGATACCAAGCCCGACATCGAACTGCGCGAGAAGGGCGGCCCGCTGTGGCCCAAATTCTGGGCGCGCACGACGACGATGACGACCGCGTACGGCCACGGTATCGCGGTGACGCCGCTGCACCTCGCCAACGCCTATGCCGCGCTGGTCAACGGCGGTGTCTGGCGCCCGTCGACGCTTCTGAAGGTGGAGCCGGGCCATGTGCCGCAGGGCCGCCGCGTCATCAGCGAGGCGACCAGCTATCGCATGCGGCAATTGCTGCGCCTGATCGTGCTGGACGGCACCGGGCGCAAGGCGGAGGCGCCGGGCTATCGCGTCGGCGGCAAGACCGGCACGGCCGAGGCCGCGTCGGGCGGCGGTTACGACCGCAACCGCAACGTGTCGACGTTCGCGGCGGCTTTCCCGATGGACGCACCGCGCTATGTGGTGCTGGTGATGATGGACTCGCCCAAGCGCGTCGCGGCGAACTCGTTCCAGACGACCGCGGCCTACACCGCGGCGCCGGTGGTCAGCCGCGTGATCGCGCGGACCGGCGCGATGCTGGGCGTGATGCCCGACGATCGCCGCGATATCGACACGAACCAGCTGGGGAATCTGGTCTGGCGCGCGCCGGGAGAGCAGCACGGGGCCGACGCGGAATGAGCGTGGTGGCGGCATGAGGCTCTCCGCCCTCGTCCCCGGTGCCCCGGACGCGCCCGTCACCGGCTTCGCGATCGACCATCGCAAGGTCGCCCCCGGCACGATCTTCGGCGCGTTCGAGGGCGCGCGCGTGAATGGCGAGGATTTCATCGCCGCCGCGATCGACAGCGGTGCGGCTGCGATCGTCGCGCGGCCGGAGGCGCGGGTCGAGGGCGGGTTCCACATCGCCTCGCCCGAACCGCGCGCCGCCTTCGCCGCGCTGGCCGCGCGCTATTTCGCGCCCTTTCCGGCAACCTGCGTCGCGGTGACGGGGACGAACGGAAAGACCTCCACGGTCGAGATGACGCGCCAACTCTGGCGCATGGCGGGCGCGCATGCCGCCTCGATCGGGACGCTGGGCGTCACCACCGCGGACGACCGGACGACGACCGGGCTGACCACGCCCGACGTCGTGACCTTCCTGTCCAACGTCGGCGGCCTCGCGCGCGAAGGCGTCACGCATCTGGCGTTCGAGGCGTCGAGCCACGGCCTGACGCAATATCGCACCGAAGGGCTGCACGTCGCCGCCGCCGCCTTCACGAACCTCAGCCGGGATCATCTCGACTATCACGGCGACATGGCCGCGTACTTCACCGCGAAGCTGCGCCTGTTCGCCGAGGTTCTGGCGGCGGACGGTACCGCGGTCGTCTGGGCCGACGATCCGCAGTCCGAACGCGTCATCGACCTGGCGCGGGAGCGCGGCAACCGCATCCTGACCGTCGGGGAGCACGGCGACGACCTGCGGCTGGTCGAGCGGCATCCGACGTTGCTGGGGCAGGGCCTCGTCATCCGCGCGGGCGATATGGATCACAAGGTGACGCTGCCGCTCATCGGCGCCTACCAGGCGGCCAACGCGCTCGTGTCCGCCGGGCTCGTCATCGCGACGGGCGGCGACGTCGCCGCGACGATCGCGGGACTGGCGCGGCTCCAGCCCGTCCGCGGCCGGCTGGAGCGCGCCGCCATCGCCGCATCGGGCGCGCCGGTCTATGTCGATTATGCGCATACGCCCGATGCCCTGGAGGCCGCGACCGCCGCTCTGCGCCCGCATGTGGAGGGGCGGCTGATCCTCGTCTTCGGCGCCGGCGGCGACCGCGACGTGGGCAAGCGCGAGCCCATGGGTGAGGCGGCGGCGCGGACCGCGGACATCGTCATCGTCACCGACGACAATCCGCGCAGCGAGGACCCGGCCGCGATCCGTCGCGACGTGCTGAAAGGCGCGCCGGACGCGCAGGAGATCGGCGACCGGCGCTCCGCGATCGCTGCCGCGATCCGCATGGCGCAGGCGGGCGACATCGTGCTGATCGCGGGCAAGGGCCACGAACAGGGGCAGATCGTCGGCGACCTCGTCCTGCCGTTCGACGACGTGGCCGTCGCGCGCGAGGTGGCGGCGTGACCCTCTGGACCGCCGCCGGGATCGCCGCCGCCACGAATGGCACCGCCAGCACCGACTTCGCCGCCACCGGCGTCGCGTTCGACAGCCGGGAAGTGGGGCCGGGCGACCTGTTCGTCGCGCTGACGGGCGAGAGCACCGACGGCCACCGCTTCCTCGACCAGGCGTTCGCGCAAGGGGCGGCGGGGGCGCTGGTATCGCGCGAGACGGCGCATCCGGCGGTACGCGTCGACGATACCTTCGTCGCGCTGGAGGATCTGGCGCGTGCGTCGCGCGCGCGCACCGCGGCGAAGGTGATCGGCGTCACCGGCTCGGTCGGCAAGACCTCCACGAAGGAGGCGCTGTTCGCCGCGCTCGACCGGTCGCCGGCGAAGGCCGCGCATCGGTCGGTCAAGAGCTACAACAACCACACCGGCGTCCCGCTCAGCCTGGCGCGGATGCCCGCGGCGACCGACTATGCGGTGTTCGAGATGGGGATGAACCACCCCGGCGAGCTGTTGCACCTGACGACGCTCGTCCGCCCGCACGTGGCGCTGGTGACCACGATCGCGCTCGCGCATGCCGAATTCTTTCCCGACGAGGTCGCGATCGCGGATGCGAAGGGGGAGATATTCCGCGGCCTCGAACCCGGCGGCATCGCGATCGTGCCGTTCGACAGCCCGCATTGCGCGCGATTGACCGCGGCGGCACGGCCCCATGCGGGGCGGATCGTGACCTTCGGGCTTGATCGCGGCGCGGACGTCCATCCGCTGGAATGGATCGCGGCGCCATCGGGCGGCACCTTCCTCACCGCGCGCGTGCGCGATCGGGAATTGAGCCTGACGATCGCACAGCCGGGCGACCATTGGGTCGCGAACGCACTGGCGGTGCTGGCCGCGGTGGATGCGGTCGGCGGCGATCTGGGGCTCGCCGGCCTGGCGCTGGGCGAGATGGGCGGGCTGGCGGGCAGGGGCGCCCGGCGGAGCGTGCGCGCCCGGAACGGCGCCGCGACCGTGATCGACGAAAGCTACAATGCCAACCCCGCATCGATGCGCGCGACGCTGGCCGTATTGGCGCGCGAACCGGGACGCCACGTCGCGATCCTGGGCGAGATGCGCGAACTGGGGGAGCGCGGGCCGGGCTGGCACGCCGAACTGGCCGAACCGATCCTGGCCGCGCGCGTCGAAGCGGCGGTCCTCGTCGGCGAAGCGATGACGCCGCTTGCTGAAGCGCTTGAGGGGAAGGTCGATTTCGTCCATGTGCCCGATGCCGCGACCGCGCTGGACCATGCCCTCGGGCTGATCGCGCCGGGGGATGCGGTACTCGTCAAGGGATCGAACGGGGTGGGCCTGTCGGCGGTTGTCGCAGGGCTCGCGGGGGGCGCAGGCTAGTGCTGTACTGGATCGCCGAACAGCTGGGGTTTCCCGGCGCGCTCAACCTCATCCGCTACCTGTCCTTCCGGTCGGGCGGCGCGGTGGCGACCGCGCTGGTCATCGGCCTGCTGATCGGGCCGAAGTTCATCGGCTGGCTGCGCGTGCGGCAGGGCAAGGGGCAGCCGATCCGCGCCGACGGGCCGCAGACCCACCTCGCCAAGCGCGGCACGCCGACGATGGGCGGGTTGATGATCCTGACCAGCCTGTCGATCTCGATCCTGCTCTGGATGGACCTGTCGAACCCGTACGTCTGGGCATGCCTGTGCGTGACGCTGGGGTTCGGCGCGATCGGCTTCCTGGACGATTACGACAAGGTCAGAAAGGCGAGCACCGCAGGCGTCCCGGGGCGGGTGCGGCTGTTGCTGGAATTCGTGATCGCGGGCGTCGCGGCGGCGATCATCATGCAGGAGAATGGCGCGCACCTGTACCTGCCGTTCACCAACCGCTATTTCATCGACCTGGGTTACGCCTATCCGCTGTTCGCGGCGTTCGTGATCGTCAGCTTCGGTAACGCCGTGAACCTGACCGACGGGCTGGACGGGCTGGCGACGATGCCGGTCATCATCGCCTCGGTCGCGTTCATGATTATCGCGTACCTCGCGGGCAACGTGAAGTTCGCCGACTATCTCGGCATTCCGCACGTGCCGCGGGCGGGCGACCTGGCGATCTTCTGCGGCGCGGTGGTGGGCGCGGGGCTGGCGTTCCTGTGGTATAACGCCCCGCCCGCCGCGGTATTCATGGGCGACACGGGCAGTCTGGCGCTCGGCGGCGCGCTGGGGACCATCGCGGTGGTGGCGCATCACGAGATCGTGCTGGCCATCATCGGCGGCCTGTTCGTGGTGGAGGCGATGAGCGTCATCATCCAGGTGTTCTGGTACAAGCGGACGGGCAAGCGCGTCTTCCGCATGGCGCCGATCCACCATCATTTCGAGCAGCTGGGCTGGAGCGAGCCGACCGTGGTGATCCGTTTCTGGATCATCAGCCTGGTGCTGGCGCTGGCGGGCCTGTCGACGTTGAAGTTGCGGTGATGCGGACGTGCGCAGCCCCATCACCGCACCCCGGCGAAGGCCGGGGTCCAGGCAAATGATCGTTTCGCGCGCCTGGGCGGGGAAGCGCTACGCGGTGCTGGGGCTGGCGCGGTCGGGCGCGGCTACCGTTCGCGCGCTGCTGTCCGGTGGCGCGAGCGTCGTGGCGTGGGACAGCGACGCGGCGAAGCGTGAGCATATCCTTCCCGGTACGGCGCAGCAGGTCGATCATGCCCCGCATGATCGAGGATTGTCCGGGGGACAATCCGACCTGCTGCGCCGTACCGGGAAGGATATGGTCGTCGCCGACCTCGACACGCTCGACCTTACCCCTTTCGACGCGCTCGTCGTCTCCCCCGGCGTGCCGGTCAACACCCACCCGCTCGCCGCGCGCGCGCGCGATGCGGGCGTGCCGATCATCGGCGACATCGAATTGTTCGCGCAGGCGCGCGCCGACCTGCCGCCGCACCGCGTCGTCGGCATCACGGGCACCAACGGCAAGTCGACCACCACCGCACTGGTCCACCACATCCTCGACACCGCGGGCATCCCGGCGCGGATGGGCGGGAATATCGGCCTGCCGATCCTCGCGCAGGAGCCGTTGCCGGACGGCGGCGTCTACGTCCTCGAACTGTCCAGCTATCAGATCGACCTGACGCGGACGCTCGATTGCGACGTCGCGGTGCTGCTGAACGTCACGCCCGACCATCTCGACCGGTACGATGGGTTCGATGCCTATGCCGACGCCAAGGCGCGCCTGTTCGCGATGCAGTCGCCGAGGCATGCGGCGATCGTCGCGATCGGCGATGCGGCCTCGGCACGGATCGCGCGCGGCCTGTCGTCGCGCGGCGCGGCGCTGACGAAGATCGCGCCCGGCGTGTGCCTGGACCAGTCGCGCTGGCCGTCGTTGCAAGGTCCGCACAATGCGCAGAACGCGCTGGCGGCGATCACCGCGTGCGAGGCGCTGGGGCTGACGGCGGTGCAGATCGATCGCGGGCTGGAAACCTTCGCCGGCCTGCCGCACCGGATGGAGCGCGTCGCGGTCGTCGACGGCGTGACCTATGTGAACGACAGCAAGGCGACGAACCCGGACAGCGTCGCCCCCGCGCTCGCCGCCTTTCCGCGCATCCACTGGATCGTCGGCGGCCGGGCGAAGGGGGACGATCTCGACGCGTGCCTGCCGCAGATCGGGCATGTCGCGCGCGCCTACACGATCGGGGAGGCGGGTCCGCGCTTCGCCGAGGTGCTGCGACCGTATGTCGACGTCAGCGAGGCCGGGACGCTGGAAGCGGCGGTCGCACAGGCCGCCGCCGCCGCTTCCGCGGGCGACGTCGTGCTGCTGTCGCCCGCCGCGGCCTCGTTCGACCAGTTTCGCGATTACGAACACCGGGGGGCCGCGTTCCGCGCGGCGGTGGAGGCGCTGACATGAACGACGCGACACGCATCGCCCGGGGGAAGTTGAAGAACCGCGGTGGCCGTGGCGATCCGTCGCCGCTCGGCACGTGGTTCTGGGACATCGACCGCGTGCTGCTGCTGCTGGCGCTGTTCCTGATGGCGATCGGCCTGATCGCGGTCGCGGCCGGTTCGCCGGCCAGCGCGGTGCGCTATTCGGGCGAGCATCTGAAATTCACCCCGCTCCATTACTTCTGGCGGCAGGTGATGTGGGTCGCGGCGTCGCTGCCCGTGCTGATCGGCGTGTCGATGCTGCCCGTCACGCTGGCGCGGCGCATGGCGTTGATCGGCGCGGCGGTGTGCATCGCGCTGCTGGTCGCGGTGCCCGTCGTGGGCGTCAGCGTGAACGGCGCGCGGCGCTGGATCGGCGTCGGCATCGCGCAGGTGCAACCGTCGGAGTTCCTGAAACCCTTCTTCGTCGTAACCGTCGCGTGGCTGCTGTCGCTTAAGTCGCGTGACGAGGACCTGCCGACGACCGCGATCACCGCGGGGCTGACCGGCGCGATCGCGATATTGCTGATGCTCCAGCCCGATTTCGGGCAGACTATGATCTTCTCCATCATCTGGCTCGCGATGGTCACGATCGCGGGCGTGCCGACGCGCGTGATCCTCGGCCTGCTCGGCCTCGTGCCCGTCGGCCTCGTCGCGGCCTATGTCTTCTACGGCACCGCGCGGACGCGGATCGACGCCTTCCTGTTCCCCGGCGCGGAAGGGGAGGGGGCGAGCGACCATTTCCAGACCAACGCCGCGCATGCGACGTTGACATCGGGTGGCTGGACAGGCACCGGACCGGGCGGCGGCACGGTGAAGTTCGGCCTGCCCGAGGCGCATACCGATTATATCTTCAGCGTCGTGGGCGAGGAATTCGGGCTGATCGCGTGCATGGTGGTGGCGATCGTCTTCCTCGCGCTGGTGGTGCGGGTGTTCGTGAAGCTGCTGGACGAACAGGACCCGTTCAAGCTGCTCGCCGCGTCGGGCCTGGCGGTGCAGTTCGGGGCGCAGGCGCTGATATCGATGGCGGTCAACACCGGGCTGGCGCCATCCAAGGGCATGACGCTGCCGTTCATCAGCTACGGCGGGTCGTCGATGCTGGCGCTGTCGATCGGGATGGGGTTGCTCCTGGCGTTCACCCGTCGCAATCCGTTCCTGATGCGCAGTCCCTATGTAAAAAGCTGGAGCGCCAATTGACGCGCCCGAAGCATTTCGTCCTCGCCGCCGGGGGTACCGGCGGGCACATGGTCCCCGCCGCCGCGCTGGCGACCGAACTGGCGAAGCGCGGCCATCGCGTGGCGCTGGTCAGCGATGCGCGCGGCGTGCGCTTCCCCGGCCTGTTCGAGGATGTGCAGACGCACGTCATCCCCGCCGGGCGCTTTTCCGGCGGCCCGATCGGCTGGGCACGCGCGGCGCGGCAGATGATGCAGGGGCGCGCGATGGCGACGCAATTGTACCGCACGTTCAAGCCCGCGGCCGTGATCGGCTTCGGCGGCTATCCCGCCTTTCCCGCGCTGTCCGCCGCCTTCGGCGCGGGCATCAAGACCGCGGTGCATGAACAGAATGCGGTGCTGGGCCGCGTCAACCGCCTCGTCGCGCGGCGCGTCGATGCGATCGCGACCAGCTATCCCGACACGCAGCGGCTGAAGCCGCGCTATGCCGCGAAGGCGCATATGGTCGGCAATCCGGTGCGCGAAAGCGTGCTGGCGCTGCGCACGAAGCCCTATCCGCTGCTGGACGAGGAGAGCATCTTCCGCATCCTCGTCACCGGGGGCAGCCAGGGGGCGAGCATCCTGAGCAAGGTGGTGCCCGAGGGCCTGTCGATGCTCCCGGTCGCGTTCCGCCGCCGGTTACAGGTGACGCACCAGGCGCGGATCGAGGACATCGACGCCGCGCGTGCGAAATATGCCAGCCTCGATATCGCCGCCGACCTGGCGACGTATCTTCCCGACCTGCCGGAGCAGCTTGGCTGGGCGCATCTGGTCATCGCGCGCGCGGGGGCGTCGACCATTTCCGAGCTGACCGCCGCCGGGCGGCCCGCGATCCTCGTCCCGCTGCCGACCGCGACCGACGATCACCAGACCGCCAACGCCCGCGCGATCACGCAGGCGGGCGGCGCGCGGACGATCGCGCAGGCCGATTTCACGCCCACCGAACTGGCGAAGCAGATGCAGAAACTGGGCCTCGACCCCGAGGCGCTACAGAATGCCGCGGGCCGTGCGCGCGCCTGCGGCTCGCCCGATGCGGCGACCGATCTGGCCGACCTGGTCGAGAGCCTCGACGCCCCGCGCGCGCCGCAGATGGTCGGGCTGGCACGGCCGAAGGAGGCGTTCGCATGAAGGGCCCTTCGACAAGCTCAGGACAGGCGACACCTTTCATCGGAGAGATCCGATGAAAGGCGTCGCGACCGACATCGGTACGATCCACTTCGTCGGCATCGGCGGCATCGGCATGTCCGGGATCGCGGAGGTCATGCACAACCTGGGCTATGCCGTGCAGGGCAGCGACGTGGCGGAGGGCTATGTCGTCGAGGGCCTGCGCGCGCGCGGCATCGCCGTGTCGATCGGCCATGACGCCGCGAACGTCGACGGCGTCGCGGTCGTCGTCACCTCCACCGCGGTGAAGCGCGGCAATCCGGAGGTCGAGGCGGCGCTGGCGAACCGCATCCCCGTCGTGCGCCGCGCGGAAATGCTTGCAGAGCTGATGCGGTTGAAATCCACCGTCGCGGTGGCGGGCACGCACGGGAAGACCACGACGACCAGCATGGTCGCGGCGCTGCTGGACGCCGGCGGGATCGACCCGACCGTCATCAACGGCGGGATCATTAATTCCTACGGCTCGAACGCACGGCTGGGCGCGAGCGACTGGATGGTGGTCGAGGCGGACGAGAGTGACGGCAGCTTCCTGCGCCTCGACGGCACGATCGCGGTCGTGACGAACATCGATCCCGAGCATCTCGATCATTACGGCAGCTTCGAGAAAGCGAAGGACGCCTATGTCGAGTTCGTCGAGAACGTGCCCTTCTACGGCGCCGCCCTGCTGTGCCTCGACCATCCGGAGGTGCAGGCGCTGATCCCGCGCGTGCGCGACCGGCGCATCGTCACCTACGGCTTCGCGGCATCGGCGGACGTGCGGGGGGTGAACGTCACGCCCTATCCCGGCGGGAACCGGTTCGAGGCGATGATCCGCCATCGCGACGGCAGCGTGCGGTCGATCGAGGGTATCGACCTGCCCATGCCCGGTCGCCACAACGTGCAGAACGCGCTGGCCGCGATCGGCGTGGCGCTGGAACTCGGCATCGACGACGCGACGATCCAGAAGGGGTTCGGCCTGTTCACGGGCGTGAAGCGGCGCTTCACGAAGGTCGGTGAGGTGCGCGGTGCGACGATCGTGGACGATTACGGCCATCACCCGGTCGAGATCCGCGCCGTCCTGGCCGCCGCCCGCGAATCCGCGCAGGGGCGGGTGATCGCGGTGGTGCAGCCGCATCGCTATTCGCGGCTCGGTAACCTGATGGAGGACTTCCGCGGCGCGTTCAACGACGCCGACGCGATCTACGTCACGCCGGTCTACGCCGCGGGCGAGACGCCCGTCGCGGGCGTCGACGCGGAGGCGCTGGTCGCGGGCCTGCGCGATCGCGGGCACCGGCAGGTGGATGTCGTTGCCGACGCCGATGCGCTGGCGACGTTGCTGGCGGGGGAGATTCGCGCGGGCGATCAGGTGATCTGCCTGGGCGCGGGCGACATCACGAAATGGGCCGCCGGGCTGGCCGCGGCGATCGAGGCGCGGTCGTGAGCGGTGGCGTCGATATCCTCCCCGGCACGGGGAGGATATTCAGGTGCGCGGTCGCCTGACCGAAAACGCCCCCCTCGCGCCGCTTGTCTGGTTCAAGTCCGGCGGTCCCGCACAATGGCTGTTCGAGCCCAAGGACGCCGACGATCTCGCTGCCTTCCTGCGTGATCTAGACCCCGCGGTGCCGGTGATGGCGCTCGGCCTCGGCAGCAACCTGATCGTCCGCGACGGCGGCGTTCGCGGAGTGGTCGTGCGGCTGGGCAAGCCGTTCGCGACCGTCACCGCAGCTGGCGACACGCTGACCTGCGGCGGCGGGGCGAGCGGCATCCTCGTCTCCTCCACCGCGCGGGATGCCGGCATCGCGGGCGTGGAGTTCCTTCGCTCGATCCCCGGCACCGTCGGCGGATTCGTGCGGATGAACGGCGGAGCCTACGGCCGGGAAACCGCGGACATCCTCCTGTCCGCGGACGTGATCCTGCGCAGCGGCGAACGCCGCACGCTGCCGGTCGCCGACCTCGGCTACACCTACCGCCATTCCGCGCTGCCCGACGGAGCCGTCGTGGTGAGCGCCACCTTCCGCGGCCACGCCGGAAAGCCGGCCGCGATCCAGGCGGAGATGGACCGCATCGCCGCCGCGCGCGAGGCGTCGCAACCGCTGCGCAGCAAGACCGGCGGCTCTACCTTTAAGAACCCGCCGGGTCACAAGGCATGGCAACTGGTCGACGACGCCGGCTGTCGCGGCCTCACCCGCGGCGATGCGCAGGTGAGCGAGAAGCACACCAATTTCCTCCTCAACCTCGGCCACGCCACCAGCGCGGATATCGAGGCGCTGGGCGAGGACGTCCGTGCACGCGTGAAGGCGCAGGCGGGCGTCGACCTGGAATGGGAAATACAGCGCGTGGGAACGTCCGCATGACCGCCCCGCTTCACATCGTCGTCCTGATGGGCGGCTGGTCCGCGGAGCGAGAGGTGTCGCTGATGTCCGGTGCGGGCATCGCCGACGCGCTGGAGGCGAACGGCCATCGCGTCACGCGTATCGACATGGACCGCGACATCGCCGCGCGGCTGGCCGAAGCGAAGCCCGATCTGGTCTTCAACGCGTTGCACGGCACGCCGGGGGAGGACGGCAGCGTGCAGGGCATGATGGACCTGATGGGGTTGCGCTACACCCATTCGGGCCTCGCCACGTCGGTGATCGCGATCGACAAGGTGCTGACCAAGCAGGCGCTGGTGCCGCACGGCATTCCCATGCCCGGCGGGCGCGTGGTGAGGTCGGCGGACATCCACGAGGCGGATCCGATCGCGCGGCCGTATGTGCTGAAGCCCGTCAACGAAGGGTCGTCGGTCGGCATCGCGATCGTGACCGCGGAGGGCAATTACGGCAACCCCATCGGCCGCGACGTGACCGGCCCATGGCAGGAATTCGACGAGCTGCTGGCCGAGCCCTATATCCGCGGACGCGAGCTGACGACCGCGGTGCTCGGGGATCGCGCGCTGGGCGTCACCGAACTGCGGCCGAAGAGCGGGTTCTACGACTATACCGCCAAATACACCGACGGCATGACCGAGCATCTGTTCCCCGCGCCGATCCCGGACGCTGTCGCCGCCGCCTGCATGGCGATGGCGGTCGAGGCGCATCGCCTGCTCGGGTGCAAGGGGTGCAGCCGCGCAGATTTCCGCTGGGACGACAGCCGGTATGAGGAAGGGCGCGGGGTCGACGGCCTGTTCCTGCTGGAGGTCAACACGCAGCCGGGGATGACGCCGCTCAGCCTGGTGCCCGAACAGGCGCGGCACACCGGCATGACATACGAGGCGCTGGTCCAGGCGATCGTGGAGGAGGCGTTCCGATGAGCAGAGCCGCGACCGTGCCCGCCCGCCGCGCACCCGCGACCCGCCGCCGCCCGGCGGCCAGGAAGTCGCTGGGCGATCGCATCGTCGCGACGCTGCCGGTCAGCGAGGCGACGTTGCGGCGACTGGTCTCATGGTCGCTGCTGGGCGTCGGCGGGGCGGCGGCACTGGCGGTGGCCAGCTGGATGGGCGTGCCGCAGGCGATCGGCGTCGGCGTCGCCGAGTCCGCCGCGCGCATGGGCTTGCGGGTCGAGCAGGTCGACATCACCGGCCTGAAGCGGATGGACCGCGAGACGGTCTATGCCGTCGCGCTGGAGGATCAGGGGACGCGCGCGATGCTGCGCGTCGATCTGGAGCATATCCGCGACCGGCTGCTCGCCTATGGCTGGGTCGCGGACGCCTATGTCGCGCGGCGACTGCCCGACCGGTTGCTGATCCACATTACGGAGCGGGAACCCGCCGCCGTGTGGCAGGCAAACGGCGCGCTGACGCTGATCGACGCGGAGGGGCGGCTGCTCGCGCCCGTTGATGCGGCGAACATGCCGAACCTGCCGCTCGTCATCGGTCCCGGCGCGGACCGGCAGGAGGCGGGGTATCAGGCGCTGCTGGCCGCCGCGCCCGCGTTGCGCCCGCGCGTGAAGGCAGCGTCGTGGATCGGCAACCGCCGCTGGGACCTGACCTTCGACACCGGCGAGACGCTGGCCCTGCCGCAGGACGATGCGGCGCAGGCGCTGGTGAAGTTCGCCGAAATGGACGGGGCGAAGCCGCTGCTGGGCAAGGGGTGGCTGCGTTTCGACATGCGTGATCCGCGCAAGCTGGTCGCGCGGCGGCCGGGGCAGGACAGCGCGCTGGCGGCGGATGCCGAACCGGCGGCGGAAGAGACGACGGCGCCGGCGCAGGGTGGGGCCCCTGCGACCGGCGGTGAGGCATAACAGGGGGCAAGAATGGCGAAGCTGGCACCGGACGGACTCATCACCGCGCTCGACATCGGATCGAGCAAGGTTTCCGCGATGATCGCGCAGAAGGGCGACGGCGGCGAACTGGTCGTGCTGGGCACCGGCCAGCGCGAGAGCCGCGGCGTGAAGCGCGGCTATATCGCCGACATGGCCGCGACCGAGGTGGCGGTGCGCGAGGCGGTGGAGCAGGCGGAACGGATCGCGGGCCTGAACATCGAGGACGTGTGGGCGGGCTTCTCCTCCGGCGGACTGGTCAGCGACGAGGCGTTCATCGAGGACGAACTGGGCGGGCAGCGGATCGAGCAGGCGGATATCGACGCATTGCTTCAGGAAGCGCGCCGCGCGATCGACCCGGCGGGCCGCATGGTCCTGCACGCGCAGCCCGCGCTCTACACGCTCGACGGGCTGACGGGCGTGAAGAAGCCGATCGGGCTGCACGCGGACAAATTGGGCGTCCACATCCACGTTATCGCTGCGGACGGATCGCCGGTCCGCAACCTGGACCTGTGCGTGCGGTCCGCGCATCTGGAGGTGAAGTCGATCATCGCCTCCCCGGTCGCGACGGGTCTCGCCTGCCTCAGCAACGAGGAGCGCGACCTGGGCGTGGCATTGGTGGAGATCGGCGCGGGGATCACCAACGTGTCGCTGTTCGCCGGATCGATGCTGGTGGGGCTGAAGTCGATCCCGATCGGCGGCGCGGACATCACCGACGATATCGCCAGCGCGTTCGGCACGACGCGGTTGCAGGCGGAGCGGATCAAGTGTTTCCACGGTTCCGCCAACGCGTCGCCGCGCGACAATCACGAGATGGTGACGATCCGCGAACGGACCGAGGACGAGGACAGCGAGGCGTTGCAGATCACGAAGGCGGCGCTGATCGCGGTCATCCGCCAGCGGCTGGAACATTGGGCGACCGAGATCCAGACCGCGCTGAAGGAGCTGAAGTTCGAAGGCCCCGTCGCGCGGCAGGTCGTGCTGACCGGCGGCGGGGCGGAGATGAAGGGGATCGCCGATTACGCGCAGCAGTCGCTGGGCCGCTCGGTGCGGATCGGGCGGCCGCGCGGGCTGACCGGATTGCCCGAGGCGCATTCGGGGCCGGGCTTCTCCACCCTGGCGGGACTCGCCTTCTTCGCCGCCAGCGATCCCATCGACCTGCGCGCCATCGCCCCGCGGCAGCAGGCCGTGACGCGCACCAAGGGCATCCGCGGCATCTCCCGCCTGATCCAGGCGGCGAGGGCCAATTATTGACGCATGCATGGGGCGTTAGGTCGCGTTTTCGCTGGCACGAACCGTCCCGTTGCTGCACATCCCCATGAATCTTCTGCGCGGGGGAAGCGCGCGGATGGACGGAGTAGTACCGCGATGAGCATCGAATTCCTGCCCCCCGAGATGGACGACCTGACGCCACGGATCACCGTGATCGGCGTCGGTGGCGCCGGCGGCAACGCGATCGCCAACATGATGCGCGCCGACGTGCAGGGCGTGAACTTCCTGGTCGCCAACACCGACGCGCAGGCGCTGCGCCAGAGCCAGGCCGAGCAGAAGGTGCAGCTGGGGACGAAGATCACGCAGGGTCTGGGCGCGGGCGCCCGGCCGGAGATCGGCCGCGCCGCGGCGGAAGAGACGATCGACCAATTGTCGCGCCTGCTCGAAGGCTCGCACATGTGCTTCATCGCCGCGGGCATGGGCGGCGGCACCGGCACGGGCGCGGCCCCCGTCATCGCCAAGGCGGCGCGCGACATGGGCATCCTGACCGTCGGTGTCGTGACGAAGCCGTTCAGTTTCGAGGGCAACCGCCGGGCGAAGGCGGCCGAGGCGGGCATCGAGGAATTGCAGAAGTTCGTCGACACGCTGATCGTGATCCCGAACCAGAATTTGTTCCTGGTCGCCAACGCCAACACCACGTTCAAGCAGGCGTTCGAGATGGCGGACGAGGTCCTGCAACAGGGCGTCCGCGGCATCACCGACCTGATGGTCATGCCCGGCCTCATCAACCTGGACTTCGCGGACGTCCGTTCCGTGATGCAGGAGATGGGCAAGGCGATGATGGGCACGGGCGAGGCGGACGGCGACGACCGCGCGCTGGTCGCGGCGCAGAAGGCGATCGCCAACCCGCTGCTCGACGGCGTATCGATGCAGGGCGCGAAGGGCGTGATCGTGTCGATCACCGGCGGCGACGACATGCGCCTGCTGGAGGTCGACGAGGCCGCGAACCACATCCGCGACCTGGTCGATCCCGACGCCAACATCATCTGGGGCTCCGCGTTCAATCCCGACCTGGAAGGCCGCATCCGCGTGTCTGTGGTCGCCACGGGCATCGAGGCGGGCGTCACCTCCGCCACGCCGTCCGCACCCGCGACCGCCGCTCCCGAGCCGACCCGCACGTTCAGCTTCTCCGCGCCGCGCCGGCCGGAACCGGCGGGGTTCGCCCCCGTCCCGGTGCCGTCCGACCCGGCGCCCGTCCAGGGGGAGCCCACCGGCGCCGCCGCGGATGCGATGGCGGCGGGCGTGCCCCCCGTGACGCAGGGGCCGCTGGTCGAACCGAACCCGCCGGTCCGGGCGCCCGAGGACGACGAGTTGCTGTTGGGCAGCGAGGCGCTGCTGCCCGAGCCGACGCCGGCCGCGGAACCCGAGCCGCGCGCGGCCGAGCCTGCGCGTCGCCGGTTCCTGGGCGGCGAAGAGGCCGAGCCGGTCGCGCAGCCGCGCGTGAAGCTGGGCGGGACGTTGTTCGAGCGGATGCAGAATGCCACCCGCGCCGCGGCGCGCGGTGACGACGAGCCGCCGCGCGAGGGCGGCGACCTGCCGCGCTTCCTGAACCGGCAGAACAACCAGTAACCTTCGCGCCAGTAACCTTTGCGAAGGTCGGCGGGATCGGGCCCGGTGCGCCTTCGCGGGCGCACCGGGCCCGATTCGCATGGCCGCATCGGGCGCGGAAGTTGACGAAGTTCACGCCACGCAAGCGTCCGGAACCCCCGCCCACCGCTCCCCGGCGGACTCCGGGGGCGAGGGAGGCGGAACGGATCGGGCGCATCGGGGCAGAGTGACAGGTCGGCGGCGTGTAGGACAGGCACGATCGACGTGTCGCCGCGTCGCAGCCGGCTCCGATGTCGCCGGGGGCGGGCGCGCATTATCCGGCGTCGGTGACTGCCGTCGTGACCATTCCATCTTGCGCGCACGACGGCGGACGTCCGGGTGGGGTCGCGGGCCGATCGACCGCAGCCCGCACCTTCATCCCGACCATCCGTCGCGTTCTTCGGAACGGGGCCGAGCCCGCGCCGTCACCACGTGCCGAACACGGGCGCGCCGCGGCGATATTCCTCCAGCCGCCGCCGCGTCGCGGGCGTGACGTCGGGCAGGGCGTCGGCGTCGAACCAGCCGACCTCCGCGATCTCGAAGCCGTCGGGGCGGGTCGCGGTGTCGCCGCGGGCGCGGGCCACGTATACGACCACCTGATCGTCCTTATACTCCTGCCGGTGATGGAAGACGCCGTGCAGCCGTTCCACCGCCACGGCCAGGCCCGTTTCCTCGCGCGCCTCCCGGATCGCGGCGGCATCGGTCGCCTCCCATTTCTTCACGCCGCCGCCGGGCAGGTGCCAGCGATCGACATAGGTGTGCCGGACCAGCGCGATCCTGCCCGCGGCATCGACCACGATCGCGCGGACGCCCAGGGTGCGCGGTCGCCGGACGCGCCACCACAGCCGCGCGCCGTGAACCATCAGGCGGTGATGCAACGCCATCGCGATCTCCTTCGGCGATTCCTTACGCTGCCGGTCGGGCCGCGAACAGGACCGGATGCGGGACGCTTCGTCGCTGCCGCGGCTCCACTCGCCGCAGCGTGGTCGATGCCTCATTGGCGGTTCGACGCGGCTGGTCTTTAGCGGGCGTTCCCATGCCCATCCGTGTCTTCCTGTCCGTGCCGCTGCTCCTCGCAGGGGTCGCCATGCCCGCTGCCGTGCCGGCGCAGGGCTATTCCGCGGTCGCCGCGACCGACGCCGACCGGCTCGCCGCCGCGGTGCGCCGTGTCGGCGCGTCGCCGCGCGACCTGTCCGCCCTGATCGATGCAGGCGAATTGTCGGTAAAGGTAGGCGACGCCACCGCCGCCGCCGCCTTCTTCAAGCGCGCGGAGCAGATCGATCCGAACAACGGGCGGGTGAAGGCGGGGATCGCGCGCATCCTGGTCAGCGGCGAGCATCCGGGCGAGGCGTTGCGTTACTTCGCGCAGGCCGAGCGGACCGGCCTGCCGATGGCGCCCTATGCCGCCGATCGCGGTCTCGCCTACGACCTGATCGGGCAGCAGGAGCGGGCGCAGCGCGACTATCGCCTGGCGCTGGAGCGGGGCGACGACGACGAGCTGCGGCGCCGCTATGCGCTGTCGCTCGGTATCTCCGGTCGGCGGGACGAGGCGTTGAAGGAGATCGACGCGCTGCTTCGCCGCAGCGATCGCGGCGCGTGGCGCGCGCGGGCCTTCATCCTGGCCATGAACGGCGACGTCGCGGGCGCGAACAAGATCGCGGGCAGCATGATGGGGGGCGGCATGGCGGGCGGGCTCGCGGCCTTCTTCCAGCGGTTGCCGACGCTGAACGCCGCGGATCGCGCCTTCGCGGTGCATTTCGGCGAGGTGACCTCCACCCCGGCGCGCGTCGCGGATGCCCAGCTGGCTCCTGCGCTCCCCGCGTTGACGCCCGAGCCGGGGCGCCGCCCGGTCGAGGAGGCCGCAGCGACGACGACTTCCCTGCCGGCCGCGCGGACCGATCGCCGGACCATGCGGCGCGATCGCGGGCGCGTCGCGCCCGTGGTGACCGCCGCCGCGCCCGTGGTGGTGGGACGCCCGGCGAGCGGGGGTGGCGTGACGCCGGTGCCCACGACGACCGCACCCGTCGCCACCGCGGCCACCGCGGCCGCGGCGATCCCGACGCGACCGGCGATCGCGGCGCCGGACCCGGTCGTCCGCAGCATCCCGGCGCCGTCGACCGTCGTCGCAGCGGTGCCGTCGACCGCGGGGGTGTCGACCCCGTCGTCGTCGGTGCCGTCGACCGCGCGGGTCGCGAGCGCCGCGCCGTTTTCGACGACCGCGATCCGGCCGCCGGTGCCCGCGGCCGTCACCGCGCCCGCCGGAACCGCGTCCGCTGCGGCGACCGTCGCCGATGCGACCCCGATTCCGGGCGTCGTGCCCGCGGTGACGACCGCACCCGTCCGGACCGTCTCTTCCGCCGTCTCCCCCGTGATCGCGGCGGCGACGCCGCGCGTTCCTGCTGCGGTGCGACCGGCGACGCGGCCGGCCAATCCGGCGACGACGGTGCGCGGCGACGCCGATGCGATCCTGGCGCGGATCGTCGCCAACATCTCCATCCCCGAATCCGAACTGGCCCCCGGTCCCGCCCGGCCCGCCGCGGCGTCGGGATCGCTGGACCGCGCGGCACGCAAGGCCGAGCGTAACGTCGCGGCCGCGCGGGGCGCGGCGAAGCCGGTCGAGACGGTAGCGGTCGAGCCGCGGCCGGAGAAGAAGGCGCCGACCGCCGCCGAGCGCCGCGCCAAGGCGCTGGCGGATCGCAAGGCGAAGGAGGATGCCGCGGCGAAGAGGCTGCTGGCCGACAAGGCGGCGGCGGAGAAGAAGGCGGCGAAGGCCGATCCGCCGCGCTATTGGGTCCAGGTCGCGGGCGGCGCCAATACGCGCGACCTCGACCGTGCCTGGTCCGACGCGCAGAAGAAGTCGGCGGCACTGGCGGGGCGCAAGGCGTTCACCACCCCGTTGCGTGCCACCAATCGCGTCGTCACCGGCCCGTTCAAGACCGAGGCGGAGGCGCGCGCGATGGTCAACACGCTGAGCCGGCAGGGCCTGTCCGCCTTCACCTTCGCCAGCACGGCGGGGCAGAAGATGACGCCGCTGGACCGGAAATGAGGTCGTGACGCCGCCGGCGCCGTGGGCCAGCGACCCGGCGCGCAGCAAGGGGCGGCTTCATGCCGAGCCGGGAGACGGGCAGCGCGGCCCGCGCGACCCGTTCCAGCGCGACCGCGACCGCATCATCCATTCCATCAGCTTCCGCCGCCTGCGCCACAAGACGCAGGTGTTCCTGGCGCCCGACGGCGACCATTTCCGCGTCCGCCTGACCCACAGCCTGGAGGTCGCGCAGATCGGGCGGACGATCGCGCGCGCGCTGGGCCTGAACGAGGATCTGACGGAGGCGTTGTGCCTGGCGCACGATATCGGCCATCCGCCGTTCGGCCATGCGGGCGAGGACGCGCTGAAGGCGGCGATGACCCATGCGGGCGGGTTCGACCACAACGGCCATACGCTGCGCACGCTGATGCGGATCGAGCGACCCTATCCGCGCTGGCCGGGCCTGAACCTGACGTGGGAGATGCTGGAGGGACTGGCGAAACACAACGGACCGTGCGCGGCGCCGCAATGGGCGCTGGCGGCGGCGGATGCGGAAGCTGCGCTGGCGCTCGACAGCTGGCCGGGGCTGGAGGCGCAGGTCGCCGCGATCGCGGACGATATCGCGTACGACAACCACGACATCGACGACGGCATCCGCGCGGGCCTGCTGACGCTGGAGCAGATCGAGGCGGTGCCGATGGTCGCGCGCGGGTGGCGCGACGTGCGTGCGCGCTTCGCCGATTGCGAGACCGACACGCTGCGCGGCGAATTGATCCGCAGCCAGATCGGCGCGATGGTCAACGACCTGATCGTTGAATCGCGCCGCCGGATCGCCGCGTCGGGCGTGACGACGGTGGAGGACGTGCGCGCCACCGGAACCGCGCTGATCGGCTTTTCGGCGGACATGGCGGCGGACGAACGCGCGTTGAAGCGATTCATGTACGCCAATCTGTATCACCACCCCCGCCAGCTGGAGGCGGCGGCGGCGGCGCAGCAGGTCGTCGCGGGGCTGTTCGCGGCCTATCGCGACGATCCGGCGCTGCTTTCCGCGGAATGGGGCGCGCGCCTGCCGGAAGAGGAGCCCGACCTCAGCCGGCATATCGCCGATTTCATCGCGGGCATGACCGATCGCTATGCGGTCAGCCGCTATCGCACGGCAGTGGGGCCGATCGACCTGCCCGACGGCTTCTGAGCGCCGCCGGGCGGTCGATCACCGCATCAGTCGTTGGCGGCGACTTCGATCGCGGCGAGCGGCTGCGCGGCGCGGAAGCGGACCGGGCGGCCGTCGCTGTAGCCGGTGACGCGATCGCCCTTCACCAGCAGGCGGAAGCGCGAATTCGTCGACGTCTCGCGCCCGACGATCAGCGTGCGACCGTCGTCGATCGCGGCGGTGGTGTAGACGTAGGTGCGGCCGTCACGCGTGAAGCGCTGCTCCGCGGTATCGGTGGCGAGGCCGACGGTGGAGATCAATGCGGTCGACGCGGCGGCGAGAATGGTGAGAAAGCGCATGGATGTGACTCCCCGAAAATGGTGTCCGTCCTCTCCGACTTCCGTATCGACAGATATTGCTGCGGTGCAGCAAGTGCAACTGCCGGTTGCGTTTTCACGATTGCGCGCCACGCAATCGCAGGACGTTTTGCGCCGCCGCGCGGCTTCGTCTAAGCGCCGCGTCATGACGCTGTTTCCCCGTTTCGCCGCTTATGTCGATGCCGCGCTCGACGCCTTGACCGACGCGGGCACGCTGCCCGCCGGGATCGATCGCCGGAACGTGACGGTCGAGCCGCCGCGCGATCCGACGCATGGCGACCTGGCGACCAATGCCGCGATGGTGCTGGCCAAGCCCGCGGGGACGAACCCGCGCCAGCTGGCGGAGGCGCTCGCGGCGCGGTTGCGGGAGGTGGACGAGGTCGCGGGCGTGACGGTGGCGGGGCCGGGGTTCATCAACCTGGCGCTGCGCGACGACGTGTGGCGGCGGGAGATCGAGGGGATCGTCGCGGCGGGGGCGGAATACGGCCGCTCCACCACGGGCGCGGGCCGGACGGTCAACGTCGAATATGTCTCCGCCAATCCCACGGGACCGATGCACATGGGGCATTGCCGTGGCGCGGTGGTGGGCGACGCGCTGTCGACGCTGCTGGAATGGGGCGGGCACCGCGTGGTGCGCGAATATTACGTCAACGACGCGGGCGGACAGGTCGACGTCCTCGCACGGTCGGCGCACGTCCGGTATCGCGAGGCGCTGGGCGACGCGGTCGGCGAGGTGCCGGAGGGCCTGTATCCGGGCGACTATCTGGTCCCGGTCGGACAGGCATTGGCGGCGGAATTCGGCGACCGCTATGCCGCCGCGCCCGAGGACGAATGGCTCGCCGTGTTCCGCACCCGTACGGTCGCGGCGATGATGGCGTTGATCCGCGCCGACCTGGCGCTGCTGGGCATCCATCACGACGTCTTTTCGTCGGAGGCCGAATTGCAGGCGGCGGGGAAGCCGGAGGCGGCGGAGGCGACGCTGCGCGCGCGCGACCTCATCTACGACGGTGTGCTGGAAGCGCCGAAGGGGGAGACGCCCGACGACTGGGAGCCGGTCCAGCTGCCGCTGTTTCGGTCGACGCAGTTCGGCGACGATCAGGATCGCCCGATCCGCAAGTCGAACGGATCGTGGACCTATTTCGGCGCGGACATGGCGTACCATTTCCAGAAGGCGGCGGGCGCGGACGAGCTGATCGACATCTGGGGCGCGGACCACGCCGGCACCGTCAAGCGCATCCAGGCCGCGGTCGCCGCGCTGACGGAGGGGAAGACGCGGTTCGACGTGAAGCTGGTCCAGATGGTCCGCCTGCTGCGGGGCGGCGAGCCGGTGAAGATGTCCAAGCGGTCGGGCAATTTCGTGACGCTGGCGGACGTGGTGCGCGAGGTGGGGAAGGACGTCGTGCGCTTCACCATGCTGACGCGCCGGTCGGATGCGCAGATGGATTTCGATTTCGCGAAGGTGGTCGAGGCGTCGAAGGACAATCCCGTCTTCTACGTCCAGTACGCCCATGCGCGCATCCACTCGCTGCACCGCCGCGCGGCGGAGGCGGGGATCGCGACCGATGGCGTCGATCTGTCCCGGCTTGATACGGAGGATCTGGTCCTGGCGAAGCTGGCGACGCAGTTTCCGCGCGTCGTGGAAACCGCCGCCGCGGCGCGTGAGCCGCATAGAATCGCGTTTTATCTGTATGACTTGGCTGGTGCCTTCCATGCCGCATGGAACGTGGGCAACGATCGCCCCGATCGCCGTTTCCTGGTCCCGGAGGACGCAGGGTTAACGGCGGCGCGACTGTTCTTGGCGTCGGCGATCGGACGCATTATCCGCAATGGCCTCTCCATCATGGGCGTGGAGGCGGTGACGGAGATGAGCTGATGAGCGCGGCGGACGATTACGGCTATCGCGGCGGCGAGGCGGACGGGGACCGCCTGCCGTGGCTCGAATCCGCCGAACCGGAACAGCCGGACGGTCCGACCGCCGGGCGGATCGTGCTGCTCGTCGTGCTGGGTCTGGTCCTGCTGGGGGCGATCGTCTTCGGCATCTGGCGGATGCAGCAGTCGCGGGGCGGCGGCGGATCGGGCGAACTGATCGCGGCGCAGGAGGGCGACTACAAGGTCCGTCCCGACGACCCCGGCGGGCTGAAGGTCGAGGGCGAGGGCGACAGCGCCATCGCGGCGAGCGCGGGGGTGAACCAGAGCGCGGCGATCGACCTGCGCGCGGTGCCGGAAGCGCCGATCACGCCGCGTCGCGGCACCGCTTCATCCCCCGTGCCGACCGAGGCGGGCAAGACCGCGAGCGCGCAGGTTCCCGCGACCAAGGCGCCGCTTCGTGCGCAGCGCCCGATGACCGCGCCGAGCGCGCCGGTGCCGGGCGCCGGGTCGGGCGGGTCGCTGGTGCAGCTGGGCGCCTTCCCGACCGAGGCCGCGGCAAATACCGCGTGGAGCGCGATCGCGCGCCGCTTCGGCTATGTCGCGCAGCTGGGCAAGTCGGTCGAGCGTGCGGACGTGGGCGGCCGCACCGTGTTCCGCCTGCGCGTCAACGCGGGCAGCGCGGGCGCGGCGGCGGACATCTGCGGCCGGTTGAAGGTGGCGGGCGAGGGGTGCTTCGTCACCGGGTGAGGGGGATTTGCGTCGCGGCGGGTGGGCCGGGCGTCATCACCCCTTCGTCACCCCGGACTTGATCCGGGGTCCATCATGCCGCGTCCGCCGTCTTTGATCCTCGGAGCGCGCGCTTGCGGCGCGATGGACCCCGGCCTTCGCCGGGGTGACGGGCCGGGGTGACGGACTGTGAGTGATCGACAACTTCAGGCCGCGACCTCTCCCGCCATCAGCGCGGGGAAGAACCCCTCGTGCGCGGTGCGCAGCGCGTCGAGCGTCACGACATCGTCGCGGTTCGGGCGTTCGAAGATCAGGCGCTTGCCGCCGGTCCGGCCCAGCGGCTCGACATCGACGCCCGCATCCTGCGCCGCGGCGAGGAAATCGAGCAGCGCGGCGTCGTCGACCGTCACGATATAGACGCCCTGATCCTCCGCGAAGAACGATCCCGCGCAATCGAACGGCTGCTTGCGGTCGACCATCGCGCCGATGCCGCCCGCCAGCGCCATCTCCGCCAGCGCGACCCCGACGCCGCCGTCGGACACGTCGTGGACCGCGGTCAGCTGCCCCGACAGGATGCCGCCGCGAACGAGATCGCCCGCGCGCCTTTCCGCATCCAGGTCGACGCGCGGCGGGGGGCCTTCCTCGCGCCCGTGGACCTCGCGCAGCCAGAGCGACTGGCCGAGATGGCCGTGGCGCGTGCCGACCGCGAGGATGACGTCGCCCGACCCCTTGAACGCGATCGTCGCCGACTTCGTCCAGTCCCGCAGCAGGCCGACGCCGCCGATCGCGGGCGTCGGCAGGATCGCGGAGCCGCCGCCGGTCGCCTTCGATTCGTTATAGAGGCTGACGTTCCCGCTCACGATCGGGAAGTCGAGCGCGACGCAGGCCTGCGACATGCCGTCGAGGCAGCCGACGATCTGGCCCATGATCTCGGGCCGTTGCGGGTTGGCGAAGTTCAGGCAGTTCGTGACCGCCAGCGGCGTCGCGCCGACCGCGGACAGGTTGCGCCACGCCTCCGCCACCGCCTGCTTCCCGCCCTCGACCGGGTCGGCGAAGCAATAGCGCGGGGTGCAGTCGGTGGTCATCGCCAGCGCCTTGTCGGTGCCGTGGACGCGCACCACCGCTGCGTCGCCGCCGGGACGCTGGACCGTGTCGGCGCCGACCATGTGGTCGTATTGTTCCCAGATCCAGCGGCGGCTGGCGATGTCGGGCGACGCCATCAGCACCAGCAGGTCGGCGGCGATGTCGCGGCTTTCGGGGACGTCGACCAGCGCCTTCGCGGGCGGGGTGGGGACGTGCGGCCGATCGTACAGCGGCGCGTCGTCGGCAAGGGGCCCCAGCGGAATGTCGCAGACGGTGTCGCCCTTCCACGTCAGCACCATGCGACCGGTATCGGTCACGCGGCCGATGACGGCGAAGTCCAGTTCCCACTTCTCGAAAATGGCCTGCGCGAAATCCTCGCGTCCCGGTTTCAGGACCATCAGCATGCGTTCCTGCGATTCGGACAGCATCATCTCGTACGGGGTCATGCCCGTCTCGCGCTGCGGCACGTCGTCCATGACCAGTTCGATGCCGACGCCGCCCTTGCTCGCCATCTCCACCGACGACGACGTCAGGCCCGCGGCGCCCATGTCCTGGATCGCGACGATCGCGTCGCTGGCCATCAGTTCCAGGCACGCCTCGATCAGCAGCTTTTCGGTGAAGGGATCGCCGACCTGCACGGTCGGGCGTTTCGCCTCCGCATCCTCGCCGAAATCGGCCGACGCCATGGTCGCGCCGTGGATGCCGTCGCGACCGGTCTTGCTGCCGACGTACACGATCGGATTGCCGACGCCCGACGCGGCGGAATAGAAGATCCTGTCCTGGTCGGCGACGCCGACGGTCATGGCGTTGACCAGGATGTTGCCGTCATAGGCGGGGTGGAAATTGACCTCCCCCCCCACGGTCGGCACGCCGACGCAATTGCCGTAGCCGCCGATGCCGTGGACGACGCCGCTGATGAGGTGGCGCATCCGCGGATGATCCGGGCGGCCGAAGCGCAACGCGTTCAAATTCGCGATCGGCCGCGCGCCCATCGTGAACACGTCGCGCAGGATCCCGCCGACGCCCGTCGCCGCGCCCTGATACGGCTCGATATACGATGGGTGGTTGTGCGATTCCATCTTGAAGATCGCCGCCTGCCCGTCGCCGATGTCGATCACGCCCGCATTCTCGCCGGGGCCGCAGATCACCTGCGGGCCGGTGGTGGGCAGCTTCTTCAGGTGGAGGCGGCTGGATTTGTAGCTGCAATGCTCCGACCACATGACCGAGAAGATGCCGAGTTCGACGAGGTTCGGCGCACGGCCCAGCGCGGCCAGGACGCGGTCGTATTCCTCGGGGGACAGGCCGTGGTCGGCGACGATCTGTGCGGTGATCTCGGTCATGGGGCGCCTGTAGCTTGTGTGTGGGCCGGTTGCCATACGGGGCATCGCCCCCGCGCCGAGTTCCGTCCGCGCCGGGCGTGGTGGACGGTTACCGCCGCCGCAACCGCCGGAGCAGGCCGCGCTTCTCCAGCGGTTCGAACATCTCCGCCGGGCCCTCGGGGTCCAGCACCTCGTTGTCCGCCAGCCATTTCTCGATCTCCGTCAGGTCGTCGATCTCGTAGGGGATCAGGCTGCGTCCCGGTCCGCGCAGCCGCTCGATCGTGGCGATCAGGCCGTCGGCGGCGATCCCTTCCGTCACCGTCGCGGGATCGACCGCCAGATGCTCCGCGATCAGGTCGTCGCGAATGCCCGCGATCGTCGACCCGACATGCGCGATCGTGACGTCGCATTCGGTGTCGAGCCGCAACGACCGGTTGTTGAGGTTGGACGAACCGATGCGGATCACGTCCTCGTCCACCACCATCACCTTGGCATGGACGTAGATCGGTTCCTCCCCCGCGGTGACGGGGTGGTACATGGCGAAGCGCTTCTTGTGATCGCGGTGGCGCAGTTCGGCGACCAGTCGCGCGCGCGCGGTGTCCATCGCCAGCGGTTCGAGCCAGCCCTGCGCGGTCGTGGGATTGACGATCACGATCTCGGGCGGGTCGTCCTCCTTCAGTCGGGCGGCGATCGCCTCCGCGATGCGGCGGGAGGCGAAATACTGGCTTTCGGCGTAGATGCGCCGCTTCGCACGCGCGATCAGGGCGAGATACAGTTCCTCGATCTCGCGAATCTCCTCCTGCCCCTCGTGCAGGGGTTGCGAGCGCGAGATCGCGACGTCGACGTCGGTGAAGTCCGCCTCGATCGACGCGGGCCAGCAGCGCCCCTCCGCGGGCGGGGGCGGGTCGACCGGGGCGCCGCCCGCGATCGCCCACCGCGCGCGGCACACCTCGCCCAGCGCGGCGGCGACGGGTCCCTCCAAGGCGGTGGTCGCGTCGTGCCACGGCTTGTACGCGCGGCCCCAGGGCGTGCGGCGATGCGGCTGATCGTCCAGGTGCTCGCGCGTGTCCCAGCGCTCGTCGGTCATGTCGATCCCGCCGCAGAAGGCGAGGCAATCGTCGATGACGACGATCTTTTGATGCTGCGAGGCGCCGAACGGGTGGACCGAATCGAGTTTCAGATGGATGCGCGGGCGGGCGAAGCGCCATTTCGTCAGCGTCCACAAGGTGCGACCGCGGAACAGCGTCTTCACCGCGCCCTTGTCCCAGCGCAGGATATGGACCTGCAACCCCGGCGTCCGCTTCACCAGCCAGCCGATGAAGTCGCCCACCGTCGTCGGCGCCTCCGGATGGTCGTCGTCCCACGCCAGGTTGATGCGCGCGTCGAAATCCCAGCCGACGAGGAGGATCTGGTGCCGGGCGTTCAGCATCGCCTGCCGCGCGGCGCGGAAATAGGTGTCGGCGTCGATGACGACCGCGGCGCGGGTGGCGCGCGCAACGCGCCAGTGCGTGTTCGGGGGGAGCGTCACAGCAGGTCCAGCACGCGGTCGGCCGGGCGCGCGATCACGGCGCCCTTCGCGGTCTCGACCACGGGGCGCTGGATCGTCGCGGGATCGCGCACCATCAGGTCGAGCGCGGCATCGTCGTCGGCGACCGCGGTCGAGCCGGGCCGCAGCGCGTCGCGCGGCGCCACGCCCGCGCGGGCGTAGACGCGCGCCAGTTCGTCGCGCGACGGCGGGTCCTCCAGATACTCGACCACCGTCACCGTCGCCCCCGCGTCGGTCAGCATCGCCAGCGCGGCGCGCGATGTGGAGCAGCGCGGATTGTGCCAGATGGTCGCGTTCATGGCCCTCGCTCTACAGGCTTGATACCGCGGGTCCAGCCCGGGCGACGCGGGTCGCCTGCACCCACCAGGCCAGGGCGGCGAGAACCGCATAGGCCAGCAGGGCGGTCAGCGGCAGGGAGGCGGGAACGGGATCGACCACGGTCGCCGGTTGCGGCGTGGCCCAGTTCACCAGCTGGAACGCCAGCAGCGCGGCGATCAGCGTCGCGAGCGATACGCGGCCGATCGCGCCGCGCGACGCCGTCCGCGACGCGAAGACGACGATCGCGAGCGCGACCAGGCCCAGTTCCAGCGGCATTTCGATCGCGGGATGGTTCCACAGGCCAAGGCCGTAGCGGCGCCCGATCCCGGCCAGCGTCAGGTCGGGCGCATGGACCAGCAGATCGAGCAGCCAGTGCGACGCGACCACCGCCGCGCCGATCGCCGCCATTCGCCACGTGCCGCGACGCAGCCGGACCAGCAGCGCCCACAGGGCCGCGAAGCCCAGCGTGCCGATCAGGCTGTGGGTATAGGGCATGTGGTACAGGTCGATCGCGTTCATGACGGTATGGCCGGGGGTTTCGCGCATCCGCTCCGTGCCGGTCAGGACGAAGGAGAAGAAGGCGATGTCGACGAACTGCGCCGCCACGAACAATGTCGCCAGCCCGGGGCCGCGGCGGGTGCCGGCAAGGGCGAGGGCGGGGGCGTAGTTGCCGATGAACATGGCCGGAAGGGTAGCGCGGGCGGGGGAGGGTGCAATCGGGATCTTCCCAAGCCCCTCCCGTGAAGGGGAGGGGCTTTTCGAGAAGGCTCAGAACAATCGCGTCAGGCCGTAGAACAGGGCGCCGACCGCCGCGGATGCCGGGATGGTGATGATCCATGCGGTCACCACGTTCTTCGCCACGCCCCAGCGCACCGCGGAGGCGCGGCGGGCCACGCCCGCACCGATGATCGAGCCGGTGATCGTGTGCGTGGTCGACACCGGGATGCCCAGCAGCGAGGCGCCGAAGATCACGATCGACCCCGCGGTCGAGGCGCTGAACCCCTGATGCTGCGACAGCTTCGTGATGCGCGATCCCATCGTCTCGATGATCTTCCACCCGCCGGTCGCGGTGCCCATCGCGATCGCGATATAGCAGCTGATCGCCACCCAGTGCGGCACCTCGAACTCGCCCGACAGATAGCCGGTGGAATACAGCAGGACGGTGATGATCCCCATCGTCTTCTGCGCGTCGTTCAGCCCGTGGCTGAGCGAATAGGCGGCGGAGGAGAACAGGTGCATCGCGCGGAACGTGCGTTCCGCCTTGACCGCGGTGAAGCGATGCAGCGCCCAGCTGGACAGCAGCATCACCCCCAGCGCCAGGAACATGCCGATCGTCGGCGACAGCACGATCGCGATCAGCGTCTTGTTCAGCCCGCCCCAGTGGATGCCGGTGAACCCCGCATGTGCGACCCCAGAGCCGATCAGCCCGCCGATCAGCGCGTGGCTGGAGGAGGAGGGGATGCCCTTCAGCCAGGTCACGACATTCCAGAACATCGCGCCGACCAGCGCGCCGAAGATGACCGCGGGGGTCACCACGTCCTTGTCGATCAGGCCCTTACCGATGGTTTCCGCCACCGCATGTAGTTGCGGGAAGACCAGGGTCAGGAAATAGGCGGCGAAGTTGAAGAAGGCGGCGAAGACGACCGCGGTGACGGGCGACAGCAGGCGCGTCGCGACGACGGTCGCGATCGAATTGGCCGCATCGTGCAGGCCGTTCAGATAATCGAACGCCAGCGCGAGGACGATCAGCCCGACGAGCAGGGGGAAGGCGAGCTGGTGCATGGGGTCGCTGCCGCTCGCTCAGGCGTGGTCGATGACGATGCCGTCGATCTCGTCGGCGACATCCTCGAACGCATCGGTGATGCGTTCGAGATGCTTGTACAATTCGCGTTCGATCACGAAGCGGAGCGTATCGCTGGTCCCATGGTCGGCCAGCGCGCGGCGCAGGCCCGCGCCGTGGATCTCGTCGGCATGGCCTTCCATCCGGATCAGCCGCTCGGTCAGTTCGTGCAGTCGCGCGGCGTTCTTCGCCACGTCGCGCAACAGCGGCATCGCCTCCGCGGTCAGGCGCGCGGCGTCGACCACGATCGCGGCCATGTCGCGCATCTCGGGCGGGAAATCGCTGACGCCGTACAGCGCCGCGGCGCTGGCCGCGGCGTGCATCTCGTCCACCGTATCGTCCAGCGCGCCGATCAGCGCGGCGATGGCGCTGCGATCGAACGGGGTCAGGAAGGTCGCGCGCACGGTCTTCAGCACGTCGCGCGTGATCTCGTCCGCCTCATGCTCGCGCTCCGCGATCTCGCGGATATGCTCGGCGGCATGCGATCCGCCGTGGAACAGCCGCGACGTCGCCTCCGCAGCGGCCAGCACGGTGGCGGCGTGCGCCTCGAACATCCCGAAGAAATTGCCCGTGCGCGGCAACAGGCGGTGGAACCAGGCGAACATCGAACCCTCTTTCGTGGACAGACCGGGCACGCTCAGACGGCCGCGGCGGACCGCCGCATTGAATTCCGCCGGCGCGAACGAGCGGAACAGCTCGCGCAGGTCGGGTTCGTCGACCGCGTCGGCGGCCTCCTTCAGCGAGAACCAGCGACGCTGGCGCTGGTGCTGTTCCTTCCACGTCGGCATTTCCCGGACGACCGCGAGCGGGAAGACGTCGACGTCGATCATCAGCTGCGCGCCGCTGCCGCGCTTCTTGCGGTAGCGGTAGCTGCCCAGCGGCACCGGGCAGACCGCGCCCGCGACCCCCGCTTCCTCCTCCGCCTCGATCGCGGCGGCGGCATGTGGCGTCAGTCCACCACCGATGTTGCCCTTGGGCACCACCCAGCGCCCGCTTTCGCGCGACGTGACCAGCAGGACGCGCACGCCCGCATCGAGCGCGGCGCTGTCGGAGCGATAGGGGAGGGCGGCGGTCTGTCGGATGGTCGGGACTCGATTGAACGGTGCGCGCGCTTAGCGCCCGGTATGTTACAGCCTGACGACATTTTCGAAAGCGCGGCTTGCCTCTCCGCCCGAACGGCCTGAGCGAAGTCGAAGGCTATGCGCCCACGGTCGAGCATAGGCTTCGACTTCGCTCAGCCCGAACGGACGGGGGCGTGGGCTCTTACCGGCACCCCCGCTGCCGCCAGCGCGGCATGCGCGTCGGCGATGCTCGCCTCGCCGAAATGGAAGATCGAGGCGGCGAGGACGGCGGAGGCGTGACCCTCCACGACCCCGGCGACGAGGTGGTCGAGATTGCCGACCCCGCCCGACGCCACGACGGGCACGCCGGTGCGATCGGCGATGGCGCGGATCAGCGCGAGGTCGTAGCCGTCACGCGTGCCGTCGCGGTCCATCGAGGTGACCAGCAATTCGCCCGCGCCCAGGTCCGCGAGCCGCAGCGCGTGCGCGACCGCGTCGATGCCCGTCGCGCGGCGACCGCCGTGGGTGAACACCTCCCAGCGGTCGCCGACGCGCCGCGCGTCGACGCTGGCGACGCAGCACTGGCTGCCGAAGCGTTCGGCGATGTCGGCGACCAGTTCGGGGCGGGCGACCGCGGCGGAATTGACCGCGACCTTGTCCGCCCCCGCCAGCAGCAGCGCGCGTGCGTCGTCGGCGCTGCGCACCCCCCCGCCGACGGTCAGCGGCATGAAGCAGACCGCGGCGGTGCGGCGCACGACGTCCAGGATCGTGTCGCGTCCCTCGTGGCTGGCGCCGATGTCGAGGAAGCACAATTCGTCCGCGCCGGCAGCGTCATAGGCGCGCGCCTGCTCGACCGGATCGCCCGCATCGATCAGGTCGACGAAGTTCACGCCCTTCACCACGCGCCCGTTCGCGACGTCGAGACAGGGGATCACGCGGGCGCGGACGGTCATGGTCGGGTGAGGGGAAAGGCCATGGGCGGCGCATGCCGCGGTGCCGGGAGAAGGGCAAGCCGCACCGGTTAACGCGTTCGATTCGCAGGTGGAACAAGCGCACGGCGTGGGGGCTTGTGCCGCGATGCATGTCGCTCCCGCCCGCGCCGTCGACATCGACCCGGCCGCCGCCGCCCGCATCAGGCTGACGTATTGGTGGCGGCACGGCCGGTTGCCCGACCTGGCCGACCCGACCGCCTTCACCGAACTGGTTCAGTGGCGAAAGTTGCACGATCGCGACCCGCGCCTGCCCGTCATGGCGGACAAGGCGGCGATGAAGGAAATCGTCGGCGATCGTCTGGGGCGCGACTGGGTCGTCCCGATGCTGTGGTCGGGCACCGCCCTGCCGGACCGACCGGTCGGACGCGGGCCGATGGTCGTGAAGGCGCGCCATGGCTGCAACCAGAATGCGTTCGTCCACGACGATGCCGGATGGCGCCGGGCCGGGCGGCGTGCGGTGCGGTGGGTCGGGGTGCCCTACGGCCGGTGGCTGGACGAATGGCTGTATACGCTTATCCCACGCGGCATCCTGATCGAACCGTTCATCGGCGTCGACGGCGCGTTGCCCGTGGATTACAAATTCTACGTCTTCGGCGGGCACGTCACGCACGTGCAGGTCCATCTGGACCGCGGCGGCAGGCATCGGTGGACCGTGCACGACCGCAAATGGATCCCGATGGTGCGCGATGCGCCCGTGGTGACGCGACCGACCGCGCTGGACGCGATGATCGCGGCGGCGGAGGAGATGGGGCGGGGGTTCGATTTCGTCCGGGTCGATTTCTATCAGCCCGCGGCCCGGCCACTGTTCGGCGAGATGTGCTTCTATCCCGGATCCGGGCTGGACCCGTTCGATCCCCCGTGGCTCGACGCCGAGATGGGGCGATTGTGGATGGCGGCGGCGCGCAGGCGGGCAGCGGGGCGGGACGGCGCGCGGGATCGTGTCGCCGCCTGACGGGTTCAGGCCGCCGCCGCCACGCTCATCGCCGCCGCCAGGTCGAGCCGGCCGTCGTACAGCGCGCGGCCGGTGATGACGCCTTCCACGCCGTCCCGCGCGTGGAGCGCCAGGACGTGGATGTCCGCGATGCCCGCGACGCCGCCGCTGGCGATGACGGGGATGTCGACCGCGCGGGCGAGGTCGACCGTGGCTTCCACGTTGCAGCCCTTCAGCAGGCCGTCGCGGCCGACGTCGGTGAACAGCAGAGCGGCGACGCCCGCATCCTCGAACCGGCGCGACAGGTCGAGGACGCTGGTGGTCGATACGTCGGCCCACCCCTTCGTGGCGACCATGCCGTCGCGCGCGTCGACCGCGACGACGATGCCGCCCGGGAAGGCGGCGGCCATGTCGCGGACGAATTGCGGCTGTTCCAGCGCGGCGGTGCCGATGACGACGCGCGCGACGCCTGCGTCGAACCACGCCTCCACCGCGGCGGGGGTGCGGATGCCGCCGCCGAGCTGGACGTGGCCGGGGAAGGCGGCGACGATCCCGCGCACCGCGTCGCCGTTGACGCTGGCACCCGCGAAGGCGCCGTCGAGGTCGACGACGTGCAGATGCTGCGCCCCCGCGTCGGCGAACAACGTCGCCTGATGCGCGGGGTCGTCGCCGTAGATCGTGGCGCGGTCCATGTCGCCCTCGGCCAGGCGCACGACCTGCCCGGCCTTCAGGTCGATGGCGGGAAAGACGATGAGGGTCATCTATCCTCCCCGAGCGGGCTCGGGGAGGATCGTCACGGCCGCCATGTCAGGAACCTTTCCAGCAGCGCCAGGCCGTAGCGCTGGCTCTTTTCGGGATGGAATTGCACGCCCACCATGTTGTCGCGCGCGATCGCGGCGGTGACGGGGCCGGCGTGGTCGGTGGCGGCGATCACGTCGTCGCCCTCGAAGGCGAAGCTGTGGAGGAAATAGGCCTCGCCAGCGACGATCAGCGGGTGATCCGCAACGGGCGTCACGTCGTTCCAGCCCATATGCGGTACCTTCGCCCCCGTCCCCGCGGGATCGATGCGACGGACGCGGCCCGCGATCCAGCCGAGGCCCGCATGGGCGCCCAGTTCCTCGCCCACGTCGGCCATCAATTGCATCCCGACACAGATACCCAGGAAGGGCGTCCCGTCGTGGCGGACGCGGCGTTCCAGCGCGTCGACCATGCCCGGCACGCCGCGCAAGGCGGACGCGCAGGCGCCGAACGCGCCGACGCCGGGAAGGACGATGCGATCCGCGCGCGCGACCGCATCGGGGTCCGCGGTGACCGCAAGATCGGTGCAGCCCGCGACGCGCAACGCATTCTCGACCGAGTGCAAATTGCCCGCGCCATAATCGATCAGCGCCAGCGTCATGCCAGCAGGTTTCCGAGCGCGGGCTGCGCGAAGCTGGCGTTGAAGGCGACAACCTCCACCGTCGCGACGCCGCCGGTCACGAACGGATCGGTCGCGGCGATCGCCTCGACCGCCGTCGCGGTACCGTGGGCGAGGATCACGCCGCCGGTGCGCGGGTTCCGGCGACCGGCGACGAGGAACGCGCCCTCGCGCATCGCCGCCTCTACCCATTCGACATGCGCGGGCATCAGCGCATCGACCTTTTCCAGCGACGCGACATAGGTCAGCAGGATCAGCGACAGGTCGCCCTTGCTGCGATAGCCGCTCACAAGCTGCCCTTGGTCGAGGGGATCGCATCCGCCTTCCGCGGGTCGATCTCCACCGCGGTGCGAAGCGCGCGGGCCAGGCCCTTGAACGCGCTTTCGGCGATGTGGTGATTGTTGTCGCCGTACAGCGTCTCGATGTGCAGCGTGATTCCCGCGGTCTGCGCGAAGCTGTGGAAGAAGTGCTGGAACAGCTCGGTATCCATCTCGCCCAGCCGCGGCTGCGAGAATTCGGTCTTCCACACCAGCCAGGGGCGGCCCGAGATGTCGAGCGCGACGCGCGTCAGCGTCTCGTCCATCGGGCTGAGCGCATCGCCGTAGCGGCGGATGCCGCGCTTGTCCCCCAGCGCCTGCGCGACCGCGGCGCCCAGCGCCAGCGCGGTATCCTCGACCGTATGATGCTGGTCGATATGCAGGTCGCCCTTCGTCGTGATCGCGATGTCGATCAGCGAATGGCGCGACAATTGTTCGAGCATGTGGTCGAAGAAGCCGACCCCGGTCGCGACCTCGTAAATGCCGGTCCCGTCGAGGTTGACGGCGATATCGATCTCGGTTTCGCTGGTGGCGCGGCGAAGCGTGGCGGTGCGCATGGCGTCGCCCCATAACGCACGCGGCGACGCATGCAATCTTGACCGCGCGTCGCATCGCGCTACCCATGATGCGATGACCGAGATGCCCGACAGCCTGATCCCCTATGACGAGATCGTGCAGGAAGCGCTGCGCGCCGTCGTCGGCCGGGTGCTGGGCACCGTCGCCGAGTCGGGCGGGCTGCCCGGCGACCATCATTTCTACATCACGTTCAAGACCCAGGCCCCCGGCGTCGACATTCCGACGCGGCTGGTGGAACGGTTCCCGGACGAGATGACGATCGTCCTCCAGAACCGTTATTGGGACCTGACGGTGGACGGCACGAAATTCTCCGTCGGCCTGTCGTTCAACCAGGTGCCGTCGAAGCTGGTCGTCCCGTACGGCGCGATCACCGGCTTCCACGATCCGACGGTGAACTTCGAACTGCGGTTCCAGGCGCAGGAGGGGCCGGAGGACGGCCCCGGCGGGCACGACCCGGCGGAGAACGACGGCCCGGCGGCGGTGCCGGTCGAGGACGGATCGAACGTCGTCGCGGTGGATTTCAAGCGGAAGAAGTAATCGGGCAGGCCGATCGCGATTTTTTCTTTCATCCTCGCGGGCGCGACGCTGCGCGACCGGTTGGTCGCCTGCACCGGGGCGCTGATCGGTATCGCCCTGACCGCCTGGGTAAGCGCGATCGGCGTCGGCATGGACGCCGCGGTGCTGATCGTCGCGCCGATGGGCGCGTCGGCGGTGCTGATCTTCGCCGTGCCCGCCAGTCCCCTGGCACAACCCTGGCCCGTCATCGCGGGCAACACGCTGTCGGCGCTGGTCGGCGTTGCGGTCGCGGCGCTCGTGCCGGTGCCCGCGGTGGCGGCGGGGATGGCCGTCGCGCTCGCGATCCTGCTGATGTCCTTGACGCGTTCGCTGCATCCGCCGGGCGGGGCTGCGGCATTGCTGGCGGTGGTCGGCGGGGCGGAGGTCGCCGCGGCGGGATGGACGTTCGCGATCGTGCCGGTGGCCCTGAACGCGGTGATCCTGGCGGCGGTGGGCGTGCTGTTCCATCGCGTGTCGGGGCACAATTATCCGCATCGTCCGCTTGCGCTGCCGCTGGCGCATCCCGAGGATGTCGACCGCGCGCTGGAGGATCTGGGCGAGACGCTGGACGTGGACCGCGCCGACATCGACCGGTTGCTGGTGCGGGTCCAGCATCATGCGGGGATGCGGGCGCGGCGGCGATAGCGACGACGCGGGGAATGGCGGGAACGACGCCCGGCGCCTGTTGTTGATCGTGCCATGACCACCCGTACCGAAACCGACTCGACCGGCGCGATCGAGGTTCCCGCCGACGCCTATTGGGGCGCGCAGACGCAACGGAGCATCGCCAATTTCCCGTTCGGTGCGCGCGAGCGGATGCCGATCGAGATCGTCCATGCGCTGGCGCTGGTGAAGCAGGCGGCGGCGCGGGTGAACCGGCGCCACGGGCTGGACGCGGAAAAGGCCGGGGCGATCGAGGCGGCGGCGAAGGAGGTCGTGGAGGGAAAGCTGGACGACCAGTTCCCGCTCGTCATCTGGCAGACCGGCAGCGGCACGCAGTCCAACATGAACGTGAACGAGGTGATCGCGGGCCGCGCCAACGAATTGCTGACCGGCACACGCGGCGGCAAGACGCCGGTCCATCCCAACGACGACGTCAATCGCGGGCAGTCGAGCAATGACAGCTTCCCGACCGCGCTGCACATCGCCTGCTCGCTGGCGGTACGGCGGCGATTGCTGCCCGCGGTGGAGCGGTTGCATGACGCGCTGGCGGCGAAATCGACGGCGTGGGGCGGGATCGTGAAGATCGGGCGCACGCACCTTCAGGATGCGACGCCGCTGACGCTGGGGCAGGAATTCTCGGGCTATGCGCATCAGCTGAACCGTTGCCTGCGCCGCATCGAGCCCGCGGTGGAACAGGGCACCGACCGGCTGGCGCAGGGCGGCACCGCGGTGGGCACGGGGCTGAACGCGCCGAAGGGATTCGCGCGCGATTTCTGCGCCGAACTGCGCGGCATCACGGGCGTCGATTTCAGCCCGGCGGAGAACATGTTCGAGGCGCTGGCGTCGAACGATCCGCTGGTCCATCTGTCGGGGACGCTCAACACGCTGGCGGTGGCGTGTACGAAAGTCGCGAACGACATCCGCCTGCTCGGCTCGGGCCCGCGCTGCGGTATCGGCGAGCTGGACCTGCCCGCGAACGAGCCGGGCAGCTCGATCATGCCGGGCAAGGTGAACCCGACGCAGTGCGAGATGCTGACGATGGTCGCAGGCCAGGTGATGGGGAACCACGCCGCGATCACGATCGGGGGGATGCAGGGGCATCTGGAGCTGAACGTGTTCAAGCCGATGATCGGCGCGGCGGTGCTGCGGTCGATCGACCTGCTGGCGACGGGGTGCGCGGGGTTCGCCGAGCGATGCGTCGAGGGGCTGGTCGCCAACGAGGGGCGGATCGCGGAACTGGTCGACCGGTCGCTGATGCTGGTCACCGCGCTGGCGCCCGAGATCGGGTACGATGCCGCGGCGAAGATCGCCAAGTATGCGCATGAGAACGGCCTGACGCTGAAGGCGGCGGGCGTGGCGCTGGGGCTGGTTGACGAGGCGACGTTCGATCGCGTCGTGCGCGCGGATGCGATGCTGGGGAACTGACGCGCCGTTCGGGGTTTCAGCCCCCGAACGAAAGGATGTTTCATGGGTGCAACGACCATTGGCGCGCTGATCGGCGGGGCGATCGATTCGATGTCGGGCGACGACAGTTCGGTCGACGGCGCGATCTACGGCGCGATCACCGCGAACGTCCTGAAAGTCGCAATCCCGATCGCGGTTACCTACGCCATCGGTTGGGGTGTGTTGAAGGGCCTGGAGAAGCTGGGCGATACGATTTCGGAGAAGGTGTCGGCATGATAAAGTCCATCATCGGTGCGCTCGTCGGGCGCGAAGTGGGTCGTCGCGACGGCGGCGGCGGGGCCAAGGGCGCGCTGGTCGGCATGGCGCTGACCCGGGTCGCGACGCGGATGGGGCCGCTGGGCATGCTGCTGGGCGGTGGCTATGTGGCGAAGAAGGCGCTGGATCGGCGGCGCGACCGCAAGGCCGGGCGGGTGCCGCCGGTTATTTGATCGCCGGCCATCGGCGGTAATCGCCTAACAATTGTGCCTCCGCGAAGGCGGAGGCTCAGACTGGGTTCCCGCCTTCGCGGGAACACAATAGTCAGGTCCAGTCCGCGTCGGGATGTGCCCCTAGTTTCGGGCTTGCGGTCGCTGCCATGACGCGGTCGCCGTCGTACATGACCGGCGCGGCCAGCCCCGGCAGGCCGTCCACCAGCAGGCGCATTCCGCGCGCCACGACCTGCGGGTCGGCGAAGACCTGATCGACGCGATTCACCGGGCCGACGGGGACGCCGGCCGTCTCAAGTGCGGCAAGCAGGTCCGCGCTCGACCATTTGACCGTCTCCGCCACCACCAGCGGCAGCAGTGCCGCGCGGTTGCCCACGCGCGCGGGATTGGTGGCGAAGCGTTCGTCCTGCGCCAGTGCGGGTATACCCAGCACCGCGCACGCCTTCGCGAACTGGCCGTCGTTGCCGACCGCGACGATCAGGTCCCCGTCCGCGGTCGGGAAGCTCTGATACGGGGCGAGGTTCGCGTGGCCGTTGCCCATCCGGTGCGGGACGTCCCCGCTCGCCATCCAGTTCAGCGCCTGGTTCGCCAGCACGCCGACCTGCGTATCGAGCAATGCCATGTCGATATGCGTGCCGGTCCCGCCGGACGCGCGCGCGGACACGGCGGCGAGGATCGCGACCGCGGAATAGACGCCCGTGAACAAATCCGCGATCGCCACCCCGCTCTTCTGCGGCGCGCCGTCGGGCTCGCCGGTCAGCGACATGATGCCGCCCATCCCCTGGATGATGAAATCGTAGCCCGCGCGGCGCGCATACGGCCCGGTCTGGCCGAAGCCGGTGATCGAGCAGACGATCAGCCGCGGGTTCATGGCGCGAAGGGAGGCGGCGTCGAGGCCGTATCTGGCGAGGCCGCCGACCTTGTAATTCTCGATCACCACGTCGGCGGTGGCGGCCAGTTCCTTCACGCGCGCCTGCCCCTCCGGCGTCGCGATGTCGAGCGCGACGCTTCGCTTCCCGCGATTGCAGGCGTGATAATAAGCGGCGGACAGGTTTTCGCCATCCGCGCCGATCATGAAGGGCGGCCCCCAATGGCGCGTGTCGTCGCCCGCGCCGGGTCGCTCCACCTTGATGACGTCGGCGCCGAGATCCGCCAGCAATTGCCCGCACCACGGCCCGGCGAGGATGCGCGCGAGTTCGAGGACGCGCAGGCCGGCGAGCGGGCGGGGCGGGGAGTGGGTCATGATATCCCTTCATCGTGCCGGGTCGATCCCGGCATCCATCGCGCCGCGCACGCGACGACCCGCCGGTCTTGCGACACGATCGGCCACGGCTCAAGGCCGGGCGGGCCCGCGCGTGGCGTATCGGCGGTCGCGGGCCATTCTCGAAATCCGGGTCTGGCGGACCGTGGTGGCCGCCGACACGGTCGCCCGGGACCGATCGGCGCCGATACGCCACGTCGCGACGACGTTGCGCCGGGGGCGTCGGCACTATAGCGCAGGCACACGTACAACCCGATATCGAGGATGAGGTATGGCCTACACCGGCAAGGAACTGCGCTCCACCGCCACCGAGGATGGGCGCCTGACGCTGACGCTGGAGGATGTGACGCTCGACGCGCCGGGCGACGACGAGGTGATCGTGCGGGTGGAGGCGGCGCCGATCAATCCGTCCGACCTGGGGTTGCTGCTCGGCCCCGCGGACATCGGCTCGCTGGAGGCGATCGACGGCGGCGTGGCGTTCGGCATCCCGCAGGGGCGGCTGGGCGGCGTGAAGGCGCGGCTGGGTCAGTCGCTGCCGGTGGGCAACGAGGGCGCGGGCACCGTCGTGGCGGCGGGGGCGAACGCCGCCGCGCTGGAGGGCAAGCTGGTCGGCATGCTGGGCGGGGGCATGTATACCCAGTACCGCAAGCTGAAGACGCGCGACGTCGTACCGCTGCCCGAGGGCGCGACCGCGGCGGACGGCGCGTCGATGTTCGTCAATCCGCTGACCGCGCTGGCCTTCGTCGAAACGATGCGGATGGAGGGGCACAGCGCGATCGTCCACACCGCGGCGGCATCGAACCTGGGGCAGATGTTGCAGAAGATCTGCACCGCGGACGGCGTGCCGCTGGTGAACATCGTGCGCAGCGAGGAGCAGGCGGCGATCCTGCGCGGCATCGGCGCGACGTACGTCCTGAACAGCAAGGATGCGGATTTCCGCGCGCAACTGGTCGACGCCATCGCCGAGACGAAGGCGACGCTGGCGTTCGACGCGATCGGCGGCGGATCGCTGGGCAGCGACATCGTGCAGTCGATGGAACAGGCCGCGGTGCGCAACATGACCGAATACAGCCGCTACGGATCGAACAGCTTCAAGCAGCTGTACATCTACGGCGCGCTGGACCTCGGTCCGACGGTGATGAACCGGCTGGCGTTCGGGTTCCAGTGGAGCGTGGGCGGGTTCCTGCTGACGCCGTTCATGCAGAAGGCGGGACAGGAGGTCGTCGGTCGGATGCGGCAGCGGGTCGTGGACGAATTGAAGACGACCTTCGCGAGCAACTACACCCGCACGATCGGGCTCGCCGAGGCGCTGGAGCCCGAGGTGCTGCGCGCGTACGAGAAGAAGGCGACGGGGGAGAAATATCTGATCGACCCGACGCGGTGAGGGCTGTGTCCCCGCGAAGGCGGGGACCCAGTCTGGGCTCCCGCCTTGGGTCCCATCAAAGTATTACTTTGATGAGTGCCCTTCGCGGGAGCACATTCTTTTAGCGCAGCGCCTTCACCGCGGGGGTGTCCATGCGGCGCATCATGTCGGCGCGGTCCATCGGCGGGGTTGCTCCAACCGCGCCCGCGGGCGCAACGTCGGTCGCCGCACCGATCGCGACCGGGGTGAAGCCGGTGCCGCCGGTCACCTTCATCGCCTCCGCCAGCATCCGCGGCGGCGTGTCATAGCCTTCGTAGCTCAGCCGGAACGTGCCCCAGTGGATCGGGATCGAGCGCGTCGCGCCGAGCCGCTGGTGCACCAGCGCCGCCTCCGCCGGGCCGATGTGGCTGCCCGACGACATCTGTCCCGGCGCGAAGCGGAAGGCGCCGATCGGGATCAGCGCCAGCCGTACCGGCCCCAGCGCCGCCGCCTCCGCGGGCCAATTGCCGTCGCCGAAGCCGGTGTCGCCCGCGAAGAAGACGTTGCCGCCCGACGGCAGGCGGATCACGAAGCTGGACCACAGGGCGCGGTTGCGGTCGGTGAACCAGCGGCTGCCCCAATGGTGGTTGCGCGTGACCGCGACCGATATGCCGGGGCGAACCTGCGCGCTCTGGCCCCAGTCGAGCGCGGTCGCCTGCGCCCCGGTCTGCGCGATGACGCTGTCGTTGCCGAAGCTGGTGACGATGAGCGGCCTGTCGCGTTCCCACAGGCGCTTCAGCGTATCCTTGTCCAGATGGTCGTAATGGTTGTGGCTGACCAGGACGAGGTCGATCCGGGGCAGGTCGGCAAGTGCGATCCCGGGTGCGGCCACGCGCCTCGGCCCGAAACCGAACGGTCCGGCGCGATCGGCGTAGACGGGGTCGGTCAGGATGTTCAGCCCCTGCGTCTGGATCAGGACGGTCGCATGGCCGATCCACGTCGCCACCATCCGGTCGCCGTCGATCCGCTCGGCAGGTTTCCCGGCGGCCACCGGCACCGCATCGGGCCATGACGGGCGCCCGTCGCTGCCGCTTAGCTGCCGCCACAGGAAGCCGCCGCGGCTGCCCCCGGCGGGGGGGGCCGCGGTGTCGTCGCCATCGGGATTGAAGAAGCGCGCGCCGTCGAAATGGTCGCTGTCGGGACCGATGTAATAGATGCGGTCGAGGAAGCGCGGGACGATCGCGATCGCCAGTCCGACCGCGACGATCACGAGCAGGACGACGCCGCCGACGATCTTCAATAGCAGCGCCACGGCCCGACCTCTCCGGTGAACGAGACGCCCCCAACGCGCCGCATCGCCGCGGGAGCCGTCACCGCAGCAATTCGTCGCGAATCCGGATCGCGGTCGTCGACACCCGCACCTCCAGCATGAAGGCGCCGAGGCTGGCGATCAGCAGCGCCATCGCCAGGATGAAGCCCGCCGCGACATACTGACCGATGTGGAATTTCAGCAGCACCGCGACGAACAGCATCGCGACGACGAGGCAGGTCATGACCGCGCTGGATACCGCCATCAGCAGCGCGGCGTTGGTGATCGACATGCGCCGCGCCAGGACGCGCAGTTCGCCCACCGCGCGATCGTGATCCGCGCCCGTCGTCTCCTGGTGGATGCGTTCCAGCACGCGTGCCCGGTCGATCACGCGCGACAGCCGACCGGCCAGGACGTTCAGAAGCGCGCCGATGCCCGCGAGCATGAACACTGGGCTGAGCGACGCCTGGATCGCGTCGGCGATGGTGGAGATGGCGGGGGAATAGGCCATGCCGCCTCCAATGCGGCGGGTGCGAAGAGAGCGCAAGGGTGACGGGGCAGGGGCGCCGGGGCAGGGGGGGGCGGGCGCACGAACGCTCTGGTAACCCCGCGGGGCGTAGAGCGCGGTTGATGACCCGCCCGCTGCGCCTCGACCCCGGCACCGCCGCCGCCGCGCCGGTCGACGCGATCCTCCACGACGGCCTGCCCGAGGCGATCGATACGATCGCGGATGCGGGGCCGGCGTCGCATCGCTTCCTTCGGCGCGGCTGGTTCGCCGCGGCGACCGCGGCCTATGGCGGCGCGGCGCGTACCATCGTGGCGCGCGTCGATGGCGCGCCGGTGCTGGCATTGCCGATCGTGCGCGCGGGGCCGCGCGGGCTGGGCATCGCGGCGGTCGCGGGCTGCTACTGGCCGTTCCGCAGCGTGCCGGCGGTTCCCGCGATGCTGGGCGAGGCGGCGATGGCCGCGACGCTCGCGACGCTGGCGGGCACGACGCGGGCGTTGCGGATCGGGCCGGTGCCCGACGGCGATGCGGGGGTCGCGGCGCTGACGCAGGCGGCACGCGCACGGGGCTGGGGCGTGGCGAGCCGCGCGGTGGCGAGCACCTTCGTCCTCGACATGGCGGCGTTGCGCGCGGAGGGGCAATGGCCGCGCGGATCGACGCTGCGCAAGAACCGCTTCCACGAAAAGCATCTGGCCGCGCACGGCGCGCTCGACTGGTCGTTCGTGGATCCCGGCGGCTGGGACGCCGCCTTCGACGCGATGGCGGCGGTGGAGACGCGCAGCTGGCTGGCGGACCGTACCGACGGGGCGGATGCGAAGTTCACCGCGCGCGGCCATGGCGCGTTCTTCCGCGCGGCGGCGCGCGATCCGGTCATTGCGGGCATGTTCAACGCCGCGCTGCTACGCGTCGACGGGGTGCCCGCGGCCTTCTCCTTCGACCTCGACGCAGGCGCGCTGAAATATGCCGTCGCCAACAGCTACGACCCCGTCTTCGCCAAGCATTCGCCGGGGAAGCTGCTGTATTACCGCAACCTCGTCCGCGCGATCGAGCGCGGGGTGACGACGGTCGACTGGGGCGCGGGCGACAGCGGGTACAAGCGCGTCATCGGTGCGGCGGAGGGGCCGGTGCTGCGCGACTGGCTGCTGCTGCGGCCGGGGATGACATCGTGGCTGGCGCCGGTGGCGCGGCGGGTGTGGGGAGATGACGGGCACCCGACCCAGCGTTCGTAATGAGCGCCGGCGACGCACATGCGCCAGCGCCTGGCCTTCGACTGCGCTCTGGCCGACCGGAGGATGTGGTTATCCGGCCGTCGGACTGGTCAGGATCGCCTCCACCGCGTCGAGCATCCCGGCCAGCGCCTCCGGCCGGCTCCAGAAATGGTGGTCGCCGGTGTCGCTGCGGTCCATCGCCGCCTCGCGCGCGGCCAGCAGCGTCTGGAGCGACAGCGCGGCGAACAGCAGGCGCTGGTTGATCGTGGCGGCGGACAGGGGGGCCAGCAGCCGCTGCACATGCGCGCGATAGCGGGCATAACCGGGCGAATGATCCGACACCGCGTCGTGGAACAGCGCGCGGCGTTCGTTCTGGACGTTCACGATGAAGCGGAAGTACGTTTCCGCCTCCCCGGTGTCCCCGCCGAGGTCCAGGCAGGGCAGGACGTTGGCGCGCACCACGTCGCGCAGCGACGGCGGGCCGTCCGCCTCCGCCGCGTCGAACATCGCGCGCCGCCGCGCGTCGATCAGGTCCGCGCCGTCGATCAGCAATTCGCGCAGCAGATCGTCCTTGCTGCCGAAATAATAATGGACCGCGGCGGCGTTGCGCTGGCCTGCGGCTTCCACCACCTCGCGCATCCCCACCGCCGCGATGCCGCGTTCGGCGAACAGGCGGCGCGCCGCGCGCTTCAGTTCGTTGCGCGTGCTGCCGCCGCGGGGGAGGGGCTGGGCCTTTCCGGTCATCGCATCGACCTTCCACGCCCGCGCCGCCGTCGCAAGGGGCGTCAGTCGTCCGCGCCGGGGATGGGCGCGTCCTTCAGCAGCCGCGCCAGATGCGCGGCGTTGGTCGCCAGCATCCCCGCGGTCTTCGCCACTTTCTCCGGCGTTTCGTCCAGATCCTTGAAATCGACCGATCCGTACGCCTCGCCCACCCAATATATCGCGCCGACGGGGGGAATCGTGAAGCCGACGTCGTTAAGGCACTGGAACGTCTGTGCCGACGACACGTGGGCGCCGTCCTCGTTCCCCACGATCGCGGTCACCGCGACCTTGCCGTAGCTGGGCATCCGGCCCGCGTCGTCGGTTTCGGACAGGAAGGCGTCCATCCGTTCCAGCACGCGTTTCGCGACCGAACCCAGCTGCCCCATCCAGATCGGTCCGGCCAGGACCAGGATATCGTGGTCGAGGATGCGGCGGCGCAGGTCGGGCCAATCGTCGCCCGGCCCCTCGTCGCTGGTCACGCCGGGCAGGATGTTCAGCGCGGCGACGCGGACCGGATCGGACATGGTCACGCCCGCCTTCGCGAGCGCGTCGCCCACGACCGTGAGCATCGCATCCGTCGAGGATTTCTGCGTCGGATCCGATTTCAGCGTACAATTCAGGGCGATGGCGGTCAGCGTCATGGGGTTTCTCCTGCGAGAACCCGGAGCGCATCACCGCGCGCGCGGTTCCGTGGACAGGCGGGTGATGAGCGCGGCGCTGCGCAGCGCCTGACGCTGGATGCTGGCGAGATCGACCGTCTCCCCCACCGCATGCGCGCCGCCGCCATCGACGCCCATGCCGCCCAATGTATCGGCATAGGCGGCGACGAAGCCCGAATCGGCCGCGCCGCGCTTCGCCGGATCGTATTCGCCCATTTCGGGCAGGCCGAGGTCGCGGTTTACCGCGTTCAGCGTCGCCAGCAGCGCGCGATTGCCCGCGGATGGCGCCATCGGCGGGTAGCTGTCGAAGAATTGCAGCGTCGCATCGGTCTTCGGCAGGTGCTGCGCCACGATCGCCTGCATCTGCGCGCGCACCCGCGTCTCCTGCTCGGGGGTCAGCGTACGCAGGTCGCCGCGCGCGATCGCAGCAGCGGGCATGACGTTGGTCTTCCCGCTGGCGGTGACGTTCAGCCCGGCGGCGTCGATCGCGGCGGGGGTGCCGCCCGCCATGACGCCGACGCTGTAGGTCAGGTTCGGCTCGGGCAGGTCGCGGCGGAACGCGTCGACGATGCGCGCCAGTTCGTAGATCGCGCCATAGCCGCGTTCGGTGCCGAAGATGCCGCCGGAATGGCCCGTGCTGCCGCTGGTCTTCAGCTCCCAGCTGCTCGATCCGCGGCGCGCGACGGTCGCCATGTCGCGTCCGTCCTGCCGCGCGAGCCCTTCATATTCCAGCGCGACGTCGGCCCATTTCCCCGCCTCGATCAGGTCGCGGCGCGCGACCGCCAGCGGGGCGCCGGTCCGTTCCTCGTCGCCGACCAGGTGGACCTGGATATCCGCGTTCTTCAGCGTGCCCGCCGCCTGCATCGCGCGCAGCGCGGCGACGATGACGACGTTGCCGCCCTTCATGTCGCTGGTCCCCGGACCGGTCGCAATATCGCCGTCGCGGACGAATTTCTGGAACGGCGAGGATGGTTCGAACACCGTGTCGAGATGGCCGATCAGCAGGATGCGCTTGCCGCGGCCGTTGCCCTTGTGCGTGGCGACGAGATGTCCGGCGCGTGCGGTCGCGGATTGATCGATCCAGCGGACGGTGAAGCCCAGCGCCTCGAATTCGGGACGGAAGATGTTGCCGACCTTGCGCACGCCGTCCAGGTTCAGCGTGCCCGAATTCTGGTTCACCGCGCGTTCCAGCAGCGCGACGTTGCGTTCCTGCTCCGCGGCGATCGTCGCCTTCATGCGCGCGTCGGTCGGCGCGGCGGCGGCGGGGGCGGCGATCAGCACCAGCGCGGCGGCGGTGAGGCCGCGAATGTTGCGAATGTTGAGGCGCTGGCGCGTTTTCGGGCGGGGCTGGTTCTGCATGCCCCTTCGTATCAGGAGCGGCCGGCGTAGGACATAGGGGGGCATGGGGGGCATGGGGGGGGGGCATGGGGGTGGCGCGGCCGGACCGTGCCGGAACCCCGCACGCGCCCGGGGGATTGTGGAGGCTTCAGTGATGGAGTTTCCCATGCGTAACATGCTTGCGGCCATGGCCGTGATGATCGTGGCGTCGCCGCTGGCGGCGCAGCAGTCCGCCGACCCGAACGCGCCGCGCACGCCGCTGCCCTACGACCGCGGCTACGACAAGGACCAGCCGCGCACGCGCGCGATCAACGATGCCGAGCGGCCCGAGGTGCAGGAAGCGAACGACATCGCGCTGGCGCAGTCGCGGACGGTGTCGGCGCCCACGGTGGCGGGCAATGCCGCGAACGAGGCGCGCTATGCCGCCGACGTGGCGGCGTATCGCGTGATGCTGCGCCAGCATCGCCGCGACGTGCGCGCCTATGCGCGGCAGGAGGGCGCCTATGCGCAGGCGATGGCCGACTGGCGCGCGCAGGTCGACGCCTGCGACCGCGGCAACCGGCGCGCGTGCGATGCGCCGACGCCGGATCCGATGAACTATATGTGAGGGGTGGGGGGGCTTGTGCTCCCCGCTAGGGGTCGGGCGGAGGCGGGGCTGAGGGCGCGCGCACTCGTACTTCGAGACGGCCCTTCGGCTTCGCTCAGGGCCTCCTCAGCACGAACGGGGGGGCAAGGTTCTCGTCACCGCCCTATATCGCGACGTGACGTCCTCAATTACCTCCGTTCGCCCTAAGGAGAGGCTGAGCGACGTCGAAGCCTCGTCTCGAAGGGTATGCGCGACGCATGTGCCGTGAGACGCCATGAGCGGTAGCGCACGTCTTCGACCACGTTCCGACGACCGACGCGGTAAAGCCGCGTCGTCAGACCGCGCGGGGCGCGGCTGGCCGGCCTTCGCGGTGTCGCGGGCAGCTTGCGCTGCCCGCGTGCCGTTCAGGCGCTGTAGTACATGTCGTATTCGACCGGCGACGGGGTCATTTCCCAGCGCGCGACCTCGCCCCACTTCAGTTCGACATACGCCTCGATCTGATCCTTCGTGAACACGTCGCCCTTCAGCAGGAAGTCGTGGTCGGCCAGCAGGCTGTCGAGTGCCTCGCGCAGCGATGCGCAGACGGTCGGGACTTCGGCCAGTTCGGCCGGCGGCAGGTCGTACAGGTTCTTGTCCATCGCCTCGCCCGGATGGATCTTGTTCTGGATACCGTCCAGACCCGCCATCAGCAGCGCGGCATAGGCGAGGTACGGGTTCGCCATCGCATCGGGGAAACGCACCTCGACACGCTTCGACTTCGGACCCGTGCCGTAGGGGATACGGCAGGATGCGGAGCGGTTGCGCGCCGAATAGGCGAGCAGCACCGGCGCCTCGTATCCCGGGACCAGCCGCTTGTAGCTGTTGGTCGTGGGGTTGGTGAAGGCGTTGATCGCCTTGGCATGCTTGATGATGCCGCCGATGAAATACAGGCACGTGTCGGACAGGCCGGCATAGCCGTTGCCCGCGAACAGCGGGCTCTTGCCTTCCCAGATCGAGAAGTGCGTGTGCATCCCGCTGCCGTTATCTTCCTTGATCGGCTTGGGCATGAAGGTCGCGGTCTTGCCATAGGCGTGCGCGACCTGGTGCACGACGTACTTGTAGATCTGCATCCGGTCCGCGGTCTGCGTCAGCGTGCCGAAGGTCAGGCCCAGTTCGTGTTGCGCGGCGGCGACCTCGTGGTGATGCTTGTCGCAGGGCAGGCCCATTTCGAGCATCGTCGTGACCATCTCGCCACGGATGTCGACCGCGCTGTCGACGGGCGCGACGGGGAAATAGCCGCCCTTCGCACGCGGACGGTGCGCCAGGTTCCCGCCCTCGTAATCGCGGCCGGTGTTCGTCGGCAGTTCGATGTCGTCGATCTTGAAATAGGATTCGGCGTAGTTGGTGTCGAACTGCACGCTGTCGAACATGAAGAATTCGGCTTCCGGCCCGACGTACACGGTGTCGCCGATGCCGGTCGACTTCACATACGCCTCCGCGCGCTTCGCGGTGGTGCGCGGGTCGCGGCTGTAGCCTTCGCCGGTCGACGGTTCGACGATGTCGCAGAACACGATCAGCATCGGCGTGGCGGAGAAGGGGTCGGTGTAGACCGCGTCGAGATCGGGCATCAGGATCATGTCCGACTCGTTGATCGCCTTCCAGCCCTCGATCGAGCTGCCGTCGAACATCAGGCCGTCGGTCCACTCATCCTCGCCCATCACGGACGCGACCATGGTCAGGTGCTGCCACTTCCCCTTGGGATCGGTGAAGCGCAGGTCGACCCACTCGATCTCCTCTTCCTTGATCTTCTTCAGGACGTCCGAGGCCGTGTTCGCCATGATGCTTTCTCTCTCTCGCAATTTGCGTCACCCCGGCGAACGCCGGGGTCTCGCCGTAACTGGAAGGCCCCGGCGTGCGCCGGGGTGACGCGTGACTAGATCGCGTCGTCGCCGCGCTCGCCCGTGCGGATGCGGAGCGCGGTTTCGACGGGGATGACGAAAATCTTGCCGTCGCCGATACGGCCGGTCTGCGCGGCGGCGGCGATCGCCTCCACCACGCGGTCGGCCAGGCCGTCCTCGACCACCACCTCCAGCTTCACCTTCGGCAGGAAGTCGACGACATATTCGGCGCCGCGGTACAATTCGGTGTGGCCCTTCTGCCGGCCGAAACCCTTCGCCTCCGTGACGGTGATGCCGGACACGCCGATTTCGTGCAGCGCCTCCTTCACCTCGTCCAGCTTGAACGGTTTGATGATCGCCTCGATCTTCTTCACGCGCGCAATGCCCCACCCGTTGTCCGGTCGCCCCGATCGACGCCTTGCAGCGACCGTGCCATTCGGACGCCACGAGGGCAAGCCGCGGCGGCGGCCCGGCGCGCGCGTTAACCCCTGCTTAGGAATCGGGCAGCGTCCTGCGCGATGCCGCATTGTCGGGCAGGGAGCGGCGACGCGCGCGCCTCGTCCGGGTCACTTCCTCGCCAGATTCTTGCGCGCCCAGTTCGCCTCGTCGATCACGTACAGCCGTACCAGCTGCGCCTGTTCGGGGGTCATGACCTTCGCGAAGCTGACCATGCCCTGATCCTTCAGCGCGCCGTCGATCAGGATCGACTTCCACGTGTCGGCATCCGCCAGCGTCGGCGAATGCTGAAGGTCGGGCAGGACGCCGCCGCCGCCCGCGCTGGCGCCGTGGCACACCTGGCAGAAGCGGCCGTACAATGCCTGTCCCTGCGCGACCTGCTGCGGCGTGGCGGTGGACGGCGGGGGCGGCGGGGGCGGCGCGGCGGTCGTGGTCGCGACCGCGGGCAGCTTCGTCGCGCCGCCCAGCTTGAACACCAGCAGGCGCGGCTTGTTGGGGACGTCGCGCGCCTTGCCGATGGCGTAGCCGATCGACAGCGGCAGCGCGCCGCCGCGGCCCGCGAGGATCGCGACATATTGCGTGTCGCCGACCATGTAGGTCGACGCCCCCGCCATCACGCCGGTGCCGACGGGGTAGGAGAACAATTGCTTGCCGCTGCCCGCGTCATAGGCGCGGAATTCGCCCAGCGCGGTACCCTGGAACACCAGGTTGCCCGCGGTCGCCATCGTGCCGCCGTTCCACGGCGTCGGATAGGGCACGGTCCAGCGCGCCTTGTTCGCCACCGGGTCCCACGCCACAAGCGCGCCCGTCGCGCCCGCGGTCGCGGCCTTCACCACCGCGGCGTCGCGCGGGTACATGGCGTTGCCCAGGTCCTGCCCCACGTTGAAGCCGATCGGCTTGGGCCCGTCCAATGGCGACGACGGATTCAGATACGCCGAGCCGACCGACTGCGCGGGGATATAGGCGAGGCCGGTCTGGCGCGAGAAGGCCATCGGCTGCCAGTTGTGCGCCGCGATCGCGCTGGGCATCGCGAGGAACGGCTTGCCGGTCTTGTAGAAGCGCGCGGCGGGATTCTCGATCGGGCGACCGGTCTTCATGTCGTAACCGCTCGCCCAGTTGACGCCGGGGATGAACTGGCCCGCGTTGATGAGCTTTCCGTTGGTGCGGTCGACGACGTAGAAGAAGCCGTTCTTCGGCGCCTGCATCAGCACCTTGCGCGGCTGCCCGCCGATCGTCAGCGTCGCGAGCGCGATCGGTTGCGTGGCGGTGAAGTCCCACGTCTCGCCCGGCGTCTCCTGATAATGCCACACATATTCGCCGGTCGACGGTTTCAGCGCGACGATCGAGGACAGGAACAGATTGTCGCCCTGCCCCTCGCTGCGCAGGCCGTGGTTCCATGGGGAGCCGTTGCCGACGCCCAGGTACAATTGGTCGAGATCGGCGTCGTAGACGATCGAATCCCAGACGGTGCCGCCGCCGCCCGACTGCTTCCACTGGCCGTTCTTCGACCAGGTGGGCGACACCTTCGCCATCGCGGGGTCGCTGACCTCCCCGTCCTTCGCGCCGGTGGGATTGGGGACGGTGTAGAAGCGCCATTTCTTCGCGCCGGTCGCGGCGTCGTAGGCGGTGACATAGCCGCGCACGCCGAATTCCGCGCCGCCGTTGCCGATGACGACCATGTCCTTGATGACCCGCGGCACGCCGGTGATGGTGTAGGGCTTGCTGTTGTCGGTGGTCTGCACCGACCAGTCGGGCTTGCCGGTTTCGGCGTCGAGCGCGATCAGGCGGCCGTCGATCGTGCCGACGTACAGCCGGCCCTTCCACGCCGCGACGCCGCGATTGACGACGTCGCAGCACGCCTGCACGCCCTTGTCCTTCGACACGCCGGGATCGAATTCCCACAGCTTCGCGCCGGTGGCGGCGTCGTAGGCGAACACCTTCGACCACGGGCCGGTCACGAACAACTTTCCGTCGACCACCACCGGCGTCGCCTCCTGCCCGCGTGCGTCGGGCATGTCGGCGAACCAGGCGAGGCCGAGCTTCGCCACGTTGCCCGCATTCACCTGCGTCAGGGGGGAAAAGCGGTCCTCGCTATAGTCGAAGCCGGTCATCGCCCAGTCGCGGCCGTCGCCGCCGGTGGTCAGCAGCGCGGCGTCGACCTTTCCCACGCCGGTCGGCGCGGCGCGGTCGGGCGCGCCGGTTTCGGTGCCGCCGCTGCATGCCGACAACATCATCGCCGCGATCAGCGACACCTGGCCCTTCCGCATCCCCATTCTCCCCGTCGGCGCCGCGATTCCGGTCGCTTTGGCACGATCGTGGCGCAGTTGGGCGGGGATGGGAAGGCGTAGCGCGATGTTAAGTTGATCGACCTAGGGGGAGAATCGACGGGACGGGGATTTTTACGGGATGTCGATGCGTATCACCGGGCAGCGCCTGATCCATGCCACGCTGGTGCTGCCGCTGCTGCTGACCGGATGCGGCGGCGAGGGTGGCGACGGGGGCGGGGCAAGCACGCCGATCGCGGTCGCGCCGACACCGACGCCGACTCCCGCCCCTTCGCCGTCGCCCACGCCGACGCCCAGCCCGACGCCGACCGCCACCGTCGCGGTACCGCCCGCGCCCGCGCGCCCGGCCAGCTGGGCCGCGGGCGCCGCCGCGCTGTACGTGACCGCGCCCGACGTGCCGGGATGCTCGACCGGCGTGCTGCGCCAGGCGGTGAAGGACGACGTGCTGCTGCGGATGAACGCGCTGCGCGCGCTGCACGGGCTGGCGCCCGTCACGTACAACGACGCCGACGATGCCCAGACGATGGAATCGTCGCTGATGATGGCCGCCAACGGCGCGCTCGATCACACGCCGCCCAACACGTGGAAATGCTGGACGCAGACCGGGTACAACGGATCGAGCAGCAGCAACCTGTACGGGGGCACCGTTTCCGCCTTCCTGACATGGTCGAGCGAGGACGATTTCATCGCGGGCTGGATGACGGAGGTGAACAATTTGCTGGCCGACAATGTCGGTCACCGCCGCTGGATGCTCGATCCGTTCCTGGGCAAGATTTCCTACGGCCGGGTGGCGCAGGTTTTGAGCGACGGGCGCCGGACCGACGCCGCGTCGCTGAAGGTGTTCGGGTTCGCAGGCGGCGTGCCCGCGCCGGGGACCGTGCCCGCGTATGTCGCCTATCCGCAGGGCGATTATCCCGCGCGCTGGTTCGATCCGCGCGCTTTGCTGTCATTCTCCGCCGTCGCCAGCACCGCCGGGCGCGGCGCGAACGCGAACGTCAGCTTCGCCAATGCCACGATCACGGTGCGCGATCCGTCGGGCACTGCGCTGGCGATCAGCGGCGTGTCGTTCGACAATGTCGGCTACGGCCTGCCCAACAACCTGCAATGGAAGGTCGCGGGGTTGCAGAACAACGTGCGCTATTCGGTGGCGATCGCGGGCGTGGTCGTGAACGGCGTGACGCGGAATTACGATTACACGTTCCGCAGCGTGAGTTGATTTCGTCGCCCGTCATCGTGCTCGTAGCGGAGTAATCCAGTGTTTCGCGCGGGACTCTGGATTGCTTCGCTGCGCTCGCAATGACGAAATGAGACAAGGCCCGCCGCGCTTTTCAGCGCGACGGGCCTTTTCTGTTACTCGGGTAGCCCGCGTTACTTGATCTTGACCGGGATGAAGACGCCGGCGGTCCGCTGGCGCGTGACGTTGAGCAGGACGGCGGGGCGGCCCGCGGTCTTCGCCGCGGCCACGACGCGCGCCACGTCGGCGGCGGTGCGGACCGGCTGCGAATTCACCGCGGAGATCACGTCGCCGCGACGCAGCTTCTGGCCCGCGTCGCTGGACGGATCGGTCGCGACGACCACGACGCCCTGCACGGTCGAATCGACCCCGACCGAACGCGCGATCTGCGGCGTCAGCGGCTGGACCGTGACGCCCAGCGACGCGGTCGGGGCGACCTCGCCCGTGCCGTTGTCGTCGGGCAGGCCGTCGTCGTCGCCGCCGCCGCCGAGCGCGGCGATCTGGTCTTCCGCCGGACGGGTCGCGACCGTCGCGGTCAGCGTCTGGGGACGGCCGTCGCGGATCACGTCCAGCTTGATCGCCGATCCCGGCGCCGCATTGGCGACGAGATACGACAGGGTCTGGTCCGGCGACACCTTCTTGCCGTTGATCGCGGTGACGACGTCGCCCGCGCGCAGGCCCGCCTTCGCACCCGGGCCCGCGGGCTCGACGCGGCCGATGATCTCGCCCTGGTTCTTGGGCAGGCCCAGCGCGGCGGCGATGTCGTCGCTCACCGGCTGGATGCCGACGCCGAGATAGCCGCGCTGCACCGACTGGCCCTTGATGAGGGTGTCGATGATCGGCTTCGCCTCCGTCGCGGGGATCGCGAAACCGATGCCGATGTTGCCGCCCGACTGCGAATAGATCTGGCTGTTGATGCCGATCACGTCGCCGTTCAGGTTGAACATCGGGCCGCCCGAATTGCCCTGGTTGATCGCGGCATCGGTCTGGATGAAGCTGTCGAACGGGCCGTTGCCGGTCGACCGGTGGACCGCCGACACGATGCCCGCGGTGACCGTGCCGCCCAGGCCGAACGGCTGCCCGATCGCGACGATCCAGTCGCCGACGCGCGCACGGGTCGAATCGCCCAGCTTCACGAACGGCAGCGCGGTCGGCGACGTGATCTTCAGAACCGCCAGGTCCGACGTCGGATCGCGGCCGATCAGCTTCGCCTTGTATTCCTTGCGGTCCTGCAAGGTGACGGTGATCGATTCGACCGTCGCGCCGCGCGCCGCCGGCGCGATGACGTGGTTGTTGGTGACGACATAGCCGTCGGCGGAGATCAGGAAGCCCGATCCCAGAGACTGCCCCTCGCGCGTCACGGGCGCGCCGCCCTGTCCGCCGCCGCCCATGCCGCCGAACAATTCGCCGAACGGCGTGCCCGCGAACGGGTTAGCCTGCTGCTGCACCGTCACGCGCTGAGTCGTGGAGATGTTGACGACCGCGGGTTGCAGCTTGGCGACCATGTCGGCGAAGCTCATCGGCGCGCCCGCCTTGGGCGCCTGCGCCTGGATCGCGCCGGGTTCATTCTGCGCCACCTGCGCGGTCGCGGGGTTCTGCATGGTCAGCGAGGCGGCGGTGCCGCCGAGGAGGATCGCGCCGGTCAGGGCATAGGCGTATCGCACGGTCTTCATGTCCTCTTGGTCACCCGGTCAAAGCTGTGGAGGTGCCACGTGCTGTGGCTTTCCCACGATGAACGGCGATTGAATGTGAACGATCCGTCAGCCGCGCCGGTCGCCCCGCATTACCCGACTTGAGGGGGTGACGGCGGTGCGACCGGGCGTGGTCACGGCCGCCCGCGGCCCTCGAACTCGCGCAGGTAGGCGTTGTCGCGGCTCATGATGATGTTCGTCGATCCCGCGGGCGCGGCGTTGCCGTCGGCGCCGAAGGTGTAGCGGTACGACTGCATCGCGCGGTAGAAATCGTAGAAGTCGGCGTCCTTGCTGAACGCCTGCGCGTAGATCTGCGCGGAGGAGGCGTCGGCCTCCGCCCGCACGATCTGCGCCGCCTTCTGCCCCTGCGCGCGGATCGTGTTCGCCTCCTGCTGGCGCGCGGTGCGCATCCGCGACAGCGCGCTTTCCAGCGGGCTGCCCTCGGGAAGGTCGGCATGCTTGATCCGCACGTCGATGATCTCCGCCCCGTATTGCCGCGCGTCGCGCTGCAACGACGCCTGGATCGCGTCCATGACGCGCCCGCGTTCGGGCGACAGCAGGCTGGCGAACTGCACCTTGCCCAGTTCGTTGCGCAACGCGGTGCCGAGCAGCGGGCGGAGCTGGTCCGCGACGCGCTCCTCGGTGCTGGACGTGCTGCCGGTGGAGGTGATCGCCTTCAACGGATCGACGATGCGGAAGCGCGCGAAGGCGTCGACGTTCAGCCGCAGCTGGTCGGTCGACAGGACCAGCGTGTTGTCGAGATCGGCGTCGAGCACGCGCTTGTCGATCCACACGATCTTGTCGACGAAGGGCACGCGCGCGATCACGCCCGCGCCGGTGTTGCCCACGACCTGTCCCGGCGTCCACTGGTTGACGATGCGGATCGGGTTGTTGAGCCGCAGCACGACGGCCTGCATGGTTTCGGGCACGATCGCGAAGGTCGCCGCGGCGACGATGACGACCAGCAGTGCGGCGAAGCCGGCGGCGATGGGATTCTGCATCCAGCGCGGCATCAGCGGGCACCCCCCTGCGTCGCGGCGGGCTGGGCCGTGGTTTCCGGCTCGGTCAGCTTGCGCGCGCGGTCCAGCGGCAGGAGCGGCGCCACGCCGGGAACCTCCACGATCGTCTTGTCCGTCTTGGCCAGCACGGCCTCCATCGTCTCGTAATACATGCGGCGGCGCGTGACCTCCGGCGCCAGGCGGTACTGGGCGTAGACCTTGTCGAAGGACGCGGCCTCGCCCTGCGCGCGCGCGATCACCTGCTGCGCGTAGGAGCGGGCGTTGTTGAGGTCGCCCACCGCCTGCTGCTGCGCCGCGGTGACGGCGTTGAAGTCGTCGATCAGGCTGGCGGGGGCGGCGGCCTGCTTGATCGACACGCCCTGCACGCGCACGCCCGCCTCGTAGCTGTCGAGGATCTCCTGCATCGCGGTCGTGACCTTCGCCTCGATCGTGGTGCGGCCCGCGCCGATCGCCTCGTTGAGCGTCGTCGTCGCCAGCACCGCGCGCATCGCGCTTTCCGCGGTGGCGCGGACGGTTTCCTGCGGGTCCTTGATCTCGAACACGTAATCGCGCGGGTTCGTGATGCGCCAGCGGACGGTATAGGCCAGGTCGATGATGTTCTGGTCGCCGGTCAGGACGTTCTCCCCGCCCTCGCGCGGGAATTCGTCGGTACGCACCTGTTCCACGTCCACCTTCGTCACGCTGACGAAGGGGGCGGGGAGGGTGAGGCGGATGCCGGGTTCCAGCATCCCCGAATAGCGGCCGAAGAAGGTGACGACGCCGCGCTGCTGCGGCCCGATCTGGTGGATCGAGGTGAACACCAGCCAGATCGCGGCGATGACGCCGACGCCCAGCAGCCACAGGGTGCGCGCATTGGCGCCCATCGGCAGTTGCGGGCGCCCGCCGCCGCCGCCGCCGTCGCCCCCGCCGCCACCGGGGATGCGCGCCTTCTTCAGGAATTCGTCCAGCGCGGTCGGCCGTCCGCCGCCGGCCTTGCGCCCGCCGGGCGGCTGCGCCCACGGATTGCGCGGGCCCGCGCCCCCCTTTCCGTCGTCGCCGCCGCCGCCCTCGCCCCACGGGCTGGGCGGACCATTGTTGTCGGCGGCGAGAAGGGTCGGGCGGCGCAACGTGAAGCGGGGCCAACGCGGGAGGATGCTCATGACTGTCCTTATAGGAACGCCGCGCGCGAAAAACAGTGGCAAGGCGCGGTCGCACGCGTATCGCCCCGACACATGATCGAACAACAGGTGAAGGCCGCGGTCGCGGCGGTGGCGGGCACGCGCGCGACGGTGCGGGTGGAAGGGCAGCGGATCGGCGTCGTGCTGGACGCCAGCGGGCTGGACCCGACGCAGCGCGACGCGATGGAGGCCGCGGTGCGGATGGCCGCGGGCGCGCCCGGGTTCGAGGTGCGCGTGGTCGTCACAGCCGAACGCACGCAGCGCCGCCTGATCGCGATCGCCAGCGGGAAGGGGGGCGTGGGCAAGTCCACGCTGGCCGCGAACCTGGCCATCGCGCTGGCGCGGCTGGGGCGGCGGACGGGGATGGTCGACGCCGACATCTACGGCCCGTCGCAGCCGACGCTGCTGGGCGCGGAGGGGACGCGGCCGCAGGCGCGCGACAAGGTACTGCTGCCCGTCGCCACCCGCTTCGGCGTGCCCCTGCTGTCGATGGGGCAGCTGATCGAGCCGGGGAAGGCGATCGCGTGGCGCGGGCCGATGACCGCGGGTGCGCTGGGGCAATTGATCGACGCCGACTGGGGCGCCACCGATACTTTGGTCGTCGACCTGCCGCCGGGGACGGGGGACGTGCAGCTGACCATGATCCAGAAGCATCGCCCCGCGGGCGCGGTGATCGTGTCGACGCCGCAGGACCTGGCGCTGATCGACGCGCGGAGGGCGATCGACCTGTTCGAGAAGGCGGGGGTGCCGATCATCGGGCTGGTCGAGAATATGGCGGGCTACATCTGCCCGCATTGCGGCGAGGTGTCGGACCCGTTCGGGCGCGGGGGGGCGGCGGCGGCGGCGGCGGCGGCGGGGATCCCGTTCCTGGGGCGCGTGCCGCTGGATATCGCGATCCGTACCGCGTCGGATGCGGGAGAACCGCCGGCCGCGCAGGACGACGACCGGGTGTTCGCGCCGATCGCGGTGCAGGTGGGGGCGTGGTTGGGCGCGCTCTAGATCCTCCCCGGTACGGGGAGGGGGACCATCCGCAGGATGGTGGAGGGGCTTTGGCAGCGCTCCG
>NZ_LMQP01000002.1:212260-275222 GCF_001425405.1 Sphingomonas sp. Leaf412
AGCTTGCTCGGGGAGGATCGCTAAGGTCGAACGGGCGTTCAACAGCCGAGGAGACATTCCATGCCGCTGACCGACGATGCCGAGATCAAGTCGCTGCTGGAGGAAACGCGCACGATCGCGCTGGTGGGGGCGTCCGACCGGCCCGACCGCCCGTCGTACGGCGTGATGAAGGAATTGCAGGACCACGGCTATCGCGTGATCCCGGTCAATCCGCAGATCACGGGCGAGCATCTGCATGGCGAGTTCGTCTTCCGCGAGCTGGCGCAGCTGGGCGATCCGATCGACATGGTCGACATCTTCCGCCGGTCCGACGCGGCGGGGGAGGCGGTCGATGCGGCGATCGCGATCGGGGCGAAGGCGGTGTGGATGCAATTGGGCGTGGTGAACGAGGCGGCGGCGGCGCGCGCGGAGGCGGCGGGGCTGAAGGTCGTCATGGACCGCTGCCCCGCGATCGAGATCCCGCGGCTGGGCGTCGCGCGGGTCGACGCGTCGTGATCCTTCTGGCGTTCCTGTTGCAGGTCAGCGACGCGACCTTGGTCGCCGATGCGCGATCGCGCCTGTCGGCCGAGGCGCCCGCGCCGTCGCGCAAGGACACGCGTTACCGCATCGACGATGACGACGACACCGGCCCCGACGGCAAGACGCGCGCGCTGGGCGTGACGGGGCAGCCGTGCGCTCTGGTCGGCGCGCGCGTGTGCACGCGCAAGCCGCGGACATGGGTGAAGGCGCCGTTGCCGCAATGATCCGATCGCGGGACGATCGACTGTCGTTCGATCTTGTCGGCTGGTGATTGGTCGCCAGCCGCGATATCCCTGCAACGGTCGTCGCCCCGGATCGCGTCCGGGGTGACGGTCAAGGGATAGGAACCACCATGACCGACCGTGCCGACCTGACCATCGCCCCCGTCCTGACGGATTTCATCGAAGCGCGCGCGTTGCCGGGCACGGGGATCGAGGCCGCCCTCTTCTGGCAGGGCGTCGCGGCCATCTTCGCCCGCTTCACCCCCGACAATCGCGCCCTGCTGGCGCGGCGCGACTCGCTTCAGGCGCGGATCGACGCGCGCTATCGTGCGGGCGGCGCGGTGGATGCGGCGTTCCTGCGCGACATCGGCTATCTGGTCGACGAACCCGCGCCCTTCACGATCGCGCCGCCGAACGTCGACGCGGAAGTGGCGCGGATCGCGGGGCCGCAGCTGGTCGTGCCGATCCTGAACGCGCGCTTCCTGCTGAATGCGGCGAATGCGCGCTGGGGCAGCCTGTACGACGCGCTGTACGGCACCGATGCGATTCCGGGGGAACGGGCGCCGGGATACGACATCGCGCGCGGCGCCAAGGTGATCGCCTGGGCCAAGGCGTTCCTGGACGATGCCGTCCCGCTGGCGGAGGGATCGTGGGCGGACCTGGCCGGGGAGCCGGTGCCCGCCGATCCCGCGCTGTTCGTCGGGCGGTCCGACAAGGGCCTGCTGTATCGCCACAACGGCCTGCATATCGAGGTGGTGATCGATCGCGATCACCCGATCGGGCGCGACGATCCCGCGGGGATCGCGGACGTGATCCTGGAAAGCGCGATCACGACCATCTGTGACCTGGAGGATTCGGTCGCGGCGGTCGATGCGGACGACAAGGTCGCGGCCTATGCCAACTGGCTGGGGCTGATGAAGGGCGACCTGACCGATACGTTCGAGAAGGGCGGACGCAGCGTCACGCGCGCGTTGAACCCCGATCGCCGCTATACCGCGCCCGACGGATCGACCCTGACGCTGCCGGGGCGCAGCCTGCTGTTCGTGCGCAACGTCGGGCATTTGATGACGACGCCCGCGGTGCTGCTGCCCGACGGAAGCGAGGCGCCGGAAGGGATTCTCGACGCGATCCTGACCAGCCTGATCGCAATGCACGACGTTCTTGACGGGAAGGGGGGCCTGAACAGCCGCACCGGCAGCATCTATATCGTGAAGCCCAAGATGCACGGGCCGGACGAGGCGGCGTTCACCAACCGCCTGTTCGACGCGGTCGAGGACCTGCTGGGCCTGTCCCGCCATACGATCAAGGTGGGCGTGATGGACGAGGAGCGGCGCACGTCCGCCAACCTGGCCGCGTGCATCCACGCGGTGAAGGACCGCGTGGTGTTCATCAACACCGGCTTCCTCGACCGCACCGGGGACGAGATGCACACCGCGATGCAGGCCGGACCGATGATCCGGAAGGGCGAGATGAAGGCGTCCGGCTGGATCAGGGCGTATGAGGATCGCAACGTGCAGATCGGCCTCGCCTGCGGCCTGTCCGGCCGGGCGCAGATCGGGAAGGGCATGTGGGCCGCGCCGGACATGATGGCGGACATGCTGGAGCAGAAGGCGGCGCACCCGACGAGCGGCGCGACGACCGCCTGGGTCCCGTCCCCCACCGCGGCGACGCTGCACGCGACGCATTACCACCGCGTCTCCGTCGCCGAGCGGCAGAAGGCGCGCGCGGCCGAGCCGGTGGCGTCGCTCGACGCGCTGCTGGCCGTGCCGGTCGCGACCGGGCGCAACTGGTCGCCCGACGAGGTGCGCGAGGAACTGGACAACAATGCGCAGGGGATTCTGGGCTATGTCGTGCGCTGGATCGACCAGGGCGTGGGCTGTTCGAAGGTGCCGGACATCCACGACGTCGGCCTGATGGAGGATCGCGCGACGTTGCGGATATCGTCGCAGCACATGGCCAACTGGCTGCTCCACGGCGTCGCCACGCCGGAGGAGGCGGATGCGGCGCTGGCGCGGATGGCGGCGAAGGTGGACGCGCAGAATGCGGGCGACCCGGCGTACCGGAAGCTGACGCCCGACGGACTGGCGTGGCAGGCGGCGCGCGCGCTGGTGTTCGACGGCGTGGACCAGCCGAGCGGCTATACCGAACCGCTGCTCCACCGTTTTCGTGCTGAGGCGAAGGCGCGGGGGTGAGGACCGTTCACCGCCTCCGTTCGGCCTGAGCGACGTCGAAGGCCAAGCGCTGCCTGTGTGCTTCGACGACGCTCAGCACGAACGGATGTCGGGATCCGTCATTTCAGGCAGGAGTCCAGCCCGGCGCGGCGGATGACGCCGACGTGGCGGGCGATGGTGTTGCCGTGGCGGCGGACGAAGCCGCGGGGGGCCACCGCCTCGCGCTTCTTGGGCAGCGGCAGGACCGCGGCGATCCGGCCCGCCTCCGTCGGTGACAGCGTCGCGGCGGAATGGCCGAAATAGCGCTGCGCCCCGGCCTCGACCCCATAGGTGCCGATGCCCGTCTCCGCGACGTTCAGATACACTTCCATGATCCGCTTCTTCCCCCACAGCGTCTCGATCAGGAAGGTGAACCACGCCTCGAACACTTTGCGGACATAGCCGCCGCCCTGGAACAGAAAGGCGTTCTTCGCCGTCTGCTGGCTGATCGTGGAGCCGCCGCGAATCCGGCCGCCCTTCGCGTTCCGGTATGCGGCGTTGGCGATCGCGCCCAGATCGAAGCCGTTGTGCGAGCAGAAGCGCGAATCCTCTCCCGCGATCGCCGCGCGCGGCATGTCGGGATCGATCCGCGACAGCGGCGTCCAGTCCTTCGTGATCGAATGGCCGCCCAGAAGGTCGCCGACCATCGTGAAGGTGATGGGCGGGGGGACGAAGCGATAGAGGCCGACCCAGACCACGCTGACGACGACGAACCACAGGACGATCTTCGACAGGAAGCGGACGGCGTGGATCATCGCGTATCGCTAGGCGAAAGGGGGGTGGGGAGGGAAGCCCCGACGCTCGGCCCGTTTCCGTCATGCCGGGCCTGTCCGGGCATCGCGAATTACACGCGGCGGCGCCCGCGACTCTGGATCCTGGGACAAGCCGGGAACTACGCCGTCAGGCGGGCGGCGCGGATTGTCGCGCACGGTCAAACGAAACGCGGACGGAGGGGGAAGGGGGTGTGTCCCCGCGAAGGCGGGGACCCGGTCCGGGCTCCCGCCTTCGCGGGAGCACACACTATGCCGTCAGCAGCCGCCTGTCGCCCGCCAGCCGCATCATCGCGCGTTGCAGCTTCTCGAACGCGCGCACCTCGATCTGGCGCACGCGTTCGCGCGACACGCCGTACACCTGCGACAATTCCTCCAGCGTCTTGGGATCGTCGGTCAGGCGGCGTTCGGTCAGGATGTGCTTCTCGCGATCGTTCAGGTCGTCCATCGCGTCGACCAGCATGCCGTGGCGCACGTCCGCCTCCTGCTGGTCGGCCACCACCTTGTCCTGCAACGGGGCGTCGTCCTGCAACCAGTCCTGCCACTGGCCCTCGCCGTCCTCGCGCATCGACACGTTCAGCGACGTGTCGCCGCCCATCGCCATGCGGCGGTTCATGCTGACGACGTCGGATTCGTTGACGCCGAGGTCGGTCGCGATCTTCGTCACGTTCTCGGGGCTGAGGTCGCCGTCCTCGAACGCGTCGAGCCGCGCCTTCATCCGGCGCAGGTTGAAGAACAGTTTCTTCTGCGCCGCGGTGGTGCCCATCTTCACGAGGCTCCACGAGCGCAGGATGAATTCCTGGATCGACGCGCGGATCCACCACATCGCATAGGTGGCGAGGCGGAAGCCGCGGTCGGGCTCGAACTTCTTCACGCCCTGCATCAGACCGATGTTGCCCTCGGAAATCAGCTCGCTGACGGGCAGGCCGTAGCCGCGATAGCCCATCGCGATCTTCGCCACGAGGCGCAGGTGGCTCGTCACCAGCTGCGCCGCCGCGTCGGTGTCGCCATGTTCCTGGAATCGCTTGGCGAGCATGTATTCCTGCTCGGGCGCCAGGATCGGGAATTTCTTGATCTCGGACAGATAGCGATTGAGGCTCTGTTCACCGCCCAGCGCGGGGATCGTCGCGGGTACGTTGCTGCGGCCTGCCATGATCGAAAACTCCCTTTCCCTGTCGGGAATGCGTGCCCTGCTGCGGCGCAACACATATACCCGTTCTATACGTCGAGCTGACTGAACAGTTCCTGCATGTCGGCCGGCATCGCGCTCTCGAACGACACGGCGATGCCCGTCACCGGATGGACGAACCCCAGCAGCGCCGCATGCAGCGCCTGCCGGTGGAACGACAGGCGTTCCAGCAGCTCCTTGTGAGCCTGCTTTGTTCTACCGTACACCGGGTCGCCGAGCAAGCCGTGGCCGATCGAGGTCATGTGGACGCGCACCTGGTGCGTGCGCCCGGTTTCCAGCCGGCATTCGACCAGCGCGGCGCCCTTCAGACGCTGCACCGTGCGGAAATGGGTCACCGCGCGCTTGCCGCCCGATACGATCGCGACCTTCTTCCGGTTCTGCGGGCTGCGCGCCAGCGGGGCGTCGACCGTGCCCGCGGGCGGGACCGGATGGCCCGCGACGATCGCGCGATAGCGGCGGTCGATCGAATGCGCGGCGAACTGTTTCGCCAGCCCTTCGTGCGCGCGATCGGTCTTCGCCGCCACCATCAGGCCGGACGTGTCCTTGTCGATGCGATGGACGATGCCGGGCCGCGCGACGCCGCCGATGCCCGACAGCGATCCGCCGCAGTGATGCAGCAGCGCGTTGACCAACGTGCCGTCGGGATTGCCGCAGGCGGGGTGGACGACGAGGCCCGCGGGCTTGTCGATAACGATCAGATGCTCGTCCTCGAACGCCACGACCAGCGGGATGTCCTGCGCCACGTTGTGCGCGGGCGTGGGATCGGGGATGACGACCGCGAAGGCGTCGCCCGCGGCGGCGCGCTTCGCGGGATCGCGGACCAGCGTACCGTCGCGCGTGACCTGTCCGGAGGAGATCAGCGCCTTCAGCCGCTCGCGCGACAGCGTCGGGACCGCGTCCGCGAGCGCGCGGTCGAGCCGCCATCCGTCGGCGGCGGGCGCGATCTGCGCCTGTATGATGGAAACCCCCCGGTCCATTGCGTAAGCGAGATGGGGATGACCGCCGCGCTTTCAATCGAACTTTCGCTCGCCCAGCGCGAAGCCGTGCTTCGTCACGCGTCGGAAAGCGCGGACGAGGTGTGCGGCCTGCTGCTGGGACGGGGCGACCGCGTCATGGAGGTGAGGGCCTGCGCGAACGTCGCCGCCGATCCGGCGCGCCGGTTCGAGATCGATCCGGCGGCTTTGATCGCCGCACATCGCGCGGCGCGGGGCGGCGGGCCGCGCGTGATCGGGCATTATCATTCGCACCCGTCGGGCGACGCCACGCCGTCGCCGCGCGACGCCGCCGACGCGGTGCCCGACGGGTCGGTGTGGATCGTCGTCGCGGGCGACGCGCTGACCGCGTGGCGCGCGACGGCGGACGGCGCGCTGCATGGCCGCTTCGTCGCGATCGACGTCATGACGCCGGTTGCGCCGCGAGTCGCGAGCGGCCATTAGGTGCGGCGTCAAGGGTATCGGCCCGAGGGGATTTCATGACGATCAGCCCGGTGGATTTCGCCAGCCTGCTATGTTCGCGGCTGTGCCACGACCTGCTGTCGCCCGTCGGCGCGCTGAACAACGGGCTGGAGCTGCTCGCGGACGAAACCGATCCCGAGATGCGCGCGCGGTGCATGCAGCTGCTGCACGAAAGCGCGCGGGTGTCGGCGAACAAGCTGAAGTTCTTCCGCCTGGCGTTCGGCGCCGCGGGCGGGTTCGGGGAGCGGGTCGACACGCGTGAGGCGCGGGTGGCGCTGGAAGGATTGCTGGGCGACAACAAGCGGCTCGACCTGCATTGGCAGGTGGCGGAGAACGAGCTGCCGAAGGCGGCGGTGAAGGTGCTGCTGAACCTGGCGCTGATCGCGGGCGACGCGCTGCCGCGCGGCGGGGCGGTGACGATCGGCGCGGAGGAGACGGGGGAGGCGACCGAGATCGTGATCCAGGCCGAAGGGCCGCGCACGATCCTGGACCCCGAATTGCGCGACACGTTGGTCGACGGGGCCGCGGGCGACGCGGTGACGCCGCGCGCGGCGGCGGCGTTCCTGGTCCATGCGCTGGCCAGCGAGGCGGGCGGATCGGTCGTCGTCAGCGCGCCGGTCGACGGCGCGCTGCTGTTCGGGGCGACGCTGCCGACGCGGTGACGGAAACAACTCCCTTTCTCCTGCGGGGAGAGGGCCAGGCAACCACTCGACCTAAATCCCCTCTTAACCATCGCCGTGCGATGCGCGGCGCATGGACGATCTGTTGCAGGAATTCATCGCCGAGACGCGCGAGACGCTGGAGGCGATATCGGGCGAGATCATCGGATGGGAGGCGGCGCCGGGCGATCGCGCGCGGCTGGATGCGATCTTCCGCTTCGTCCACACGATCAAGGGCAGTTGCGGCTTCCTCGACCTGCCGCGGCTGACGCGCCTGAGCCATGCGGCGGAGGACGCCTTGTCCGCGGTGCGCGACGGCACGCGCGTGCCCGACGCCGCGCTGGTCACCGCGATCCTGGCCATCATCGACCGGATCGGCGAGGTGGTCGAGGCGATCGACGCGGGCGCCGCGCTGGACGACAGCGGCGAGGACATCCTGGTCGCCGCGCTGGACGGCCTGCCCGTGCCCGATCACGCCGCGGTCCCCGACGCGCAGGCCGAGGCGGCGGTGCCGCACGTCCCGCGCGCCGCCAAGCGTACCGTGCGCCTGTCGGTCGACCTGCTGGACCATATGATGAGCGGCGTGTCCGACATGGTGCTGGCGCGCAACCAGCTGGCGCGCGGGATGCGCGACACGGGCGATCCGCGGCTGGAATCGCTGCTGGAACGGTTGACGATGACGGTCGACAGCCTGCGCGACACCGTCACGCGGACGCGGATGCAGCGGATCGAGGCGCTGTTCGCGCCCTTGCCGCGGCTGGTGCGCGACGTGGCCGCGTCGGTCGACAAGCAGGTGGCGCTGTCGATCGAGGGCGCGGACGTGGAGCTGGACCGCGAGATGATCGAGCTGCTGCGCGATCCGCTGGTCCATCTGGTCCGCAACGCGATCGACCACGGGATCGAGGCGACGTCGGCGCGCCTCGCCGCGGGAAAGCCCGCTGCGGGCGCGCTGAAGGTATCGGCGCGGCAGGCGGGGAACCTGATCGTCATCGAGATCGCGGACGACGGCGCGGGCATCGATACCGACCGGCTGGTTGCCAAGCTGACGCGCGAGGACCCGTCGCGCGCGCGCGCGCTGGCGCAATTGTCCGACGCCGATCGCGCGGCGCTGGTGTTCGAACCCGGCCTGTCGTCGCGCGACGACGTGACCGCGGTATCGGGACGTGGCGTCGGCATGGACGTGGTGAAGGCCAATGTCGAACAGGTCGGCGGCCGCATCCAGCTGGTGAACCGGCCGGGCCAGGGGCTGGTCGTCGCGCTGGAGGTGCCGCTGACGCTGGCGATCCTGAATGCGGTGATGGTCAGCGCGGCGGGCAGCCGGTTCGCGCTGTCGCGCCAGGCGGTGGAGGAGATCGTCGCGATCGACCAGGCGCAGGTGCGCGTCGACCGTTTCGGCGCGACCGCGATGGTCGTGGTGCGCGGGCAACGATTGCCGCTGGTGCAGTTGCCGCGCCTGCTGGGCCAGCCCGATGCGGCGACGCTGCGGCTGCTTGCGGTCGTGTCGGTCCGCGCGGGGCGCTACGCGCTCGCGCTCGACGACGTGACCGATACGCAGGAACTGGTGGTGAAGCCCGCCGCGCCCGCCGTGATGCGCGCGGGCATCTTCGCCGGGCAGATGCTGCCCGACGACGGCGTCCCCGTCCTGTTGCTGGACGTCGCGGGCATCGCCGATCGCGCGGGCCTGTCGTTCGAGGATACGGTCGTCGCGGTAGAACCGGCGGCGGTGGTGGAGCCGCTGCGGGCGCTGATGTTCGACGACATGGACGGCGTCCGGCGGCTGATCCCGGCCGATGCGATCGATCGCATCGAGCGGGTCGTGGCGGGCACGGTGAACGTCGCGGCGGGCAGCATGTGGCTGACGTGCGGGGCGCGTTCCGTGCCCTTGTGGGGGGGCGTGCGCGACCCCGACACGGTGAAGACGGTGCTGCGCCTGACGCTGGACGGGCGCGAACTGGCCTATCCGGTGCGGCGCGCGATCGAGATCGTGCCGCTGCCCGACGACCCGGCCCCCGCCGCATCGGGCGCGGCGGTCGGCATCGTCGTGATCGACGGCCGGCCGGTCGAACTGCTCGACCCCTTCCTCCTGTTCAATCCCGCCGAAGGCGCGGCGGCGGCGGACCGGCCGCTGTGCCTGCTGCACGGCGGCGACGGACCGTGGATGGAGGCGTTCCTTCGCCCCACGATCGAGGCGGCGGGATATCGCGTCGCGCGCGTCCTGGCGCCCGGCGAGACGCCGCGCGTCGCGCTGGCGATGGCGGAGGACGCGGACCCGCCGGCGGGGCCGGTCATCCGGCTGGGCCGGAGGCGCGGCGAGGGCGTGTATCGCTACGATCGCGTCGCGCTGGTCGCCGCATTGCGGGAGGTGCGGGCATGAACGGGACGCTGAACCTGGTCGCGCACCTGGGCGGGTGCGGGCTGCTGATCGAGGCGACCCGCGTCGATTCGGTCGTCGACGTCGACACGCTGGTCCCCGTGCCGGGCGTGTCGCCCGCGGTGCTGGGCCTGGCGGCGATGCGCAGCCGGGTGGCGACCGTCATCGACGCGCGCCGCCTGCTGGGCCTGCCCGCCGCCGCCGCCGCCACCGCCACCGGGCGCGCCGTCGTGACCGCGGTCGACGGCCACCTGTACGCGATCGCGGTCGACACGCTGGAGGATGTGGCACGGTTCGAGATCGAGCCCGTCCCGCCGGGCATGAGCGCGGTATCGCAGGTCGTGTGCGGCGTCGCGGAAGGGGAGGGGGAAACGCTCCTCGCGCTCGACATCGACCGGCTGATCGCCGCGGTCGACGGCCATGTTAACGTCAAACTTACGCCTGCCGATCCATGTCGCGGCGGACAGAACAACGGGTGATGCGTATGAAGACCTGCCTCATAGTCGACGATTCGAAGGTGATCCGCAAGGTCGCCCGCCACATCCTGGAGACGCTGGATTTCACGGTGGCGGAGGCGGTCGACGGGCGCGACGCGTTGATGCAATGCCGCGCGTCCCTGCCCGACGTCATCCTGCTGGACTGGAACATGCCCGTCATGAGCGGGATCGAATTCCTGCGCGCGCTGGGCACCGAGCCGATGGCGCAGCGGCCCAAGGTCGTCTTCTGCACGACCGAGAACGGCATGGCGCACATCCGCACCGCGATCGAGGCGGGCGCCGACGAATATGTCATGAAGCCGTTCGATCGCGAGACGCTGCAAAGCAAGCTCCAGATCGTCGGGGTCGCCTGAACCCGCGATGCGTCCGTCGCATGCCCCCACCGATGCGCCGCCGCGCATCCTGATCGTCGACGATTCGGCGGTGGCGCGCGCCGCTCTGTCGCGGTTCGTGTCGGGCAGCGGGCGCTATGTCGTCGCGGGTGCGGTCGGTTCGGCCGACGCGGCGCTCGCCTTCCTGCGGGCCGAACGGGTCGACGTCGTCCTGCTCGACCTGGAGCTTCCCGGGACCAGCGGGATCGAGGCGTTGCCCGCGCTGCTTTCCGCCGGGCGGGGCGCGCGCATCCTGGTGGTATCCGGGTCCGCGGCCGAAGGGGCGGCGGTGACGATGCGGGCATTGGCGCTGGGCGCGGCGGACACGCTGGTGAAGCCGGTGGCGAACGCCTTCGCCTCCAGGTTCGGCGATCTGCTGGTCGGCCGGCTCGACCTCCTGACCGGCGGCGATGCCGCGACGCGGGCGCAGGCCCCGCGGCCGCGCGCCCCCGCCGGCGCGTTCGATGTCATAGCGATCGGTGCGTCGACCGGGGGCATCCACGCGCTGGCCACGCTGTTCGCCGCGGTGCCGGTGGAGATGACGCGCCCGATCCTGGTGACGCAGCATCTGCCCACCGCCTTCTCCCCCTTCTTCGCGGCGCAGGTCGCGCTGTCGGCACGGCGCCCGTGCGACGTGGCGCAGGACCGCGTCCGCATCCGCGACGGCCATGTGCTGGTCGCGCCGGGCGACGCGCATCTGGTGGCGGTGTCGCTGGGCGGCGGGGCCGCGGCGCGGCTGTCGCGCGAACCCGCGCCGACGGGCAACCTGCCGTCCGTCGACCCGATGTTCGCCAGCCTCGCCACGGTGTACGGCCCGCGCGTCCTGGCCATCGTGCTGAGCGGGATGGGGCGCGACGGGCTGGAAGGTGCGCGCGCCATCCGCGACGCGGGCGGCACGGTGGTGGTGCAGGACGCCGACAGTTCGGTCGTGTGGGGCATGCCCGGCGCGATCGCGGGCGCGGGCCTTGCCAATGCGGTCCTGTCGCCCGCGGAAATCGGCGTCTACGCCGCCTCGATCGGACGTGCCGCATGAACGCCCCGGCCCGCATCCCGTCCCCCGCGCGGCGCGGTCGTGCCGCCACCATCCTGGCGCGACTGCTGGAACAGCGGACCGGCCAGCGGCTCGCGGCCGATCGCGAATGGCGGATCGACACCGCGATCCGCCCGCTGCTGGCGGCGCTGGACCTCGACCATGCCGACGCGCTGGCCGCGCGGCTGGAAAAGGGCGGCGACGCCGGACTGGAGGAGCGGGTGGTCGACGCGCTGCTGAATCAGGAAACATCGTTCTTCCGCGACGCCGGCGTGATCGAATCCGCGGTGGAGGCGGTGCGCGGCGCCGCGGTGCCGGGCGCGCGGCAAAGGATATGGTGCGCCGCATGCGCGACGGGACAGGAGCCGCTGTCGCTGGCGATGCTGTTCGCGGAGGCGGGCGGCACCATGCCGGAAATACTGGCCACCGACGTATCCGCGGGCGCGATCGCGCGTGCGCGGTCGGGCGCCTATTCGCATTTCGAGATCCAGCGCGGCCTGCCGATCCGGCGCATGATGCGCTGGTTCGGGGACGAGGACGGCAAGTGGATCGCCGCGCCCGAACTGACGGGCATGATAAGCTTCCGCCGCCAGAACCTGGTCGCCGATCCGGCACCGGCGGGGGGATTCGACCTGATCCTGTGCCGCAACGTCCTGTTCTACCTGTCGCCCGGCGCGCGCGAGCAGGTGCTGGCGCGGCTGGCGAAGGCGTTGCGGCCCGACGGCCTGCTGCTGCTGGGCGCGGGCGAGACGGTGATCGGACAGTCCGCGCTGCTGCGGCCCAGCGCGCGGGCGCGGGGCCTGTACGAACGCATGGATCGCGACGCCGCCGGTCCGCCACGGGTTTACACCTAGCGCCGACGCCGCCAACGGTCGCGGCGTGCCTGCCCGCCCGCATCCCGCGCCGTTCGGCGCCCGCGACCTTCTGGTCGTCCTGGCCATGAACCTGTTGTGGGGGTTCAACATCATCGCGGTGAAGGCGTCGGTCGAGCTGATGCCGCCGCTGACCGCCGGGCTGTTGCGCCAGGCGATGGTCCTGATCGTGTGCGGCGCGGCGTTGCGCGTCGTGCCGGGGAAGATGCGCGCGCTGCTGCTGCTCGGCACGTTGACGGGCGGCGTGTTCTACATCTTCATCAACCTCAGCCTGGCGGTGTCGGACAATGTCGGCGCGCTGGCGATCGCGGGACAGCTGGGCGTACCGTTTTCCATGCTGCTGGCGGTGCTGGTGCTGCGCGAGAAGATCCACTGGCCGCGGATCGCGGGCATCGCGCTGTCGTTCGTCGGCGTCGGGCTGCTGGTGTTCGACCCCGCGGCGGCGAAGCAGGGCATGGGCCTGCTGCTGACCGCGGCGGCCAGCTTCGTCTGGGCGATCTGCTCGCTGATCCAGCGCAACCTGAAGGGCGTAAAGGTGCTGACCATCTACGCATGGGTCGGATTGATGGGCACGATCGTGATGGCGGCGGCGTCGCTGCTGGCGGAGCCGGGCGCGCTCGCCGCGGTGCCCGACCTGCCGATCGCGGTGCTGGCGCCGATCGCCTTTTCCGCGGTCGGATCGACCGTGCTGGGGCAGGGGGCGATGGTGTGGCTGTTGCAGCGGCACCCGGTGTCGACGGTCACGCCGCTGACGCTGGCGGCGCCGGTGGTATCCGTGTTCACCGCCGCCTATTGGTACGACATGCCGCCGACCTGGCCGATGCTGCTGGGCGGGGCGGTGGCGATGCTGGGGGTGGGAATCGTGACGGTGAGGACGGCGCAGGCGAGCGAAGGGAAAGCGGGCGGGGGGAAAGCGGGCGAGGGACGAAAAGCGGCATGACGCCAATCGAGCTGCCGTCCCCGAATTTCAACGCGCGCACCGGGCCGATCACCATGATCGTGCTGCATTATACCGGGATGCGCACCGCGCGGGAGGCGCTGGACCGGCTGCGCGACCCCGCCGCCGAAGTTTCCGCGCATTACGTGGTGGACGAGGACGGGACGCTCTACCGCCTCGTCGCGGACGAGCATCGCGCGTGGCATGCCGGCAAATCGCACTGGCGCGAATGCGACGACGTCAATGCCGCCTCGATCGGGATCGAGATCGTCAATCCCGGCCACGAATTCGGCTATCGCCCATTCCCGGAGGCGCAGGTCGACGCGGTCGTCCGCCTCGTCGCGCACCTGAAGGACCGGTACGAGATCACGCGCGGGAACGTCGTCGGCCATTCGGACGTCGCGCCGACGCGCAAGCGCGATCCGGGCGAGCTGTTCCCGTGGCACCGCCTCGCCCGCCTGCGGCTCGCGCTGCCGCGACCGACGAAGAATTTGATGGACCCCGAATGGGGGGAGGCGGCCTTCTGCCTCGCGCTCGAACGGTTCGGTTACGACGTGACCGACCGGATGGCCGCGATCATGGCGTTCCAGCGCCGCTTCCGCCCCGAGCTGATCGACGGCGAGATGGATGCGGAATGCCGGATGATCCTGCTCGCGCTGCTGTTGCCAAGGCCGCAGGGGGACGACTAGGACGGTCGCGCCGGAGGGCCGGGCGGCCGCGTCGCGATTCGTCGCGCCGAGGAAAGTCCGGGCTCCACGAAACGACGGTGGCGGGTAACGCCCGCCGGTCCGGGCTTCGGCCCGGGTCAGGGAAAGTGCCACAGAGAGCAGACGGCGACCACTTCGGTGACGCCACGGTGAAAGGGTGCGGCAAGAGCGCACCGCGCGGCTGGCGACAGTCGCGGCACGGCAAACCCCACCGGGAGCAAGACCGAATAGGGACGGCACATGGGTGTGTTTCCACCCGTCGTCCGGGTTGGTCGCTTGAGCGCGTCGGCAACGGCGCGCCTAGAGGAATGGTCGCCCATCCGGTTTCGGCCGGTGGACAGAACCCGGCTTACAGGCCCTCCGGCGCCTCTCCCCTCCCCACGTGGGGGAGGGGAGTTTGCATCGTCCCCCCGCCTCCCTATGTGCGGGCGCAAGATGTCGCGTCGACCCACCCGAACCAACGACTGGGGCTTTCCCCGCTGGCGCGCCTATGGCGCGGAGCGGGAGGCGGTGCGCGTGCGGCTGTGCGACCGCCACGGCTGTACCGAGCCGGGCGATTGCCCCGCGCCCAAGTCGCCCAACTCGCCCGACCGCTGGTATTTCTGCCAGGCGCATGCGGCCGAATACAATCGCGGCTGGAATTATTTCGAGGGGCTGAGCGCGGAGGAAGCGGCGGAGCGCGAGGCGACCGAGCGACGCAACGCGGGCGATTTCACCGAATCGCGGACCAACAGCTGGGCCGGGCCGGGCGACGGCACGCGCAGCCGCGACGAGATGCGCGCGCTGGACGTGCTGGAACTGGAGACGGACGCCACGATCGACGACGCGAAGCTGGCGTGGCGGCGGCTGGCGAAGGCCAATCACCCCGATGTCCGGCCCGGCGACGCGGAGGCGGCGGCGCGCTTCCTGGCGGTCCAGGCGGCGTGGGACGTGCTGCGCACCGCGGAGGAGGCGCGTACGTGGAAGCCGCTGTGAGGGTCCCGTGAAGGAACGGGTGTCGGCGCGCTGGGACGGCGCGATACTGGTGTGCGGCAAATGCTCGAAGAAGGTCGGCGGCGGCTTCGGCGCGAAGGGGAAGCGCGCGCTGGCGAAGGAATTGCGCGGGCAGCCGGGGCTGGGCAAGGGACGCAAGGCGGCGACGGGCGTGGTCGAGACGAAATGCCTCGGCATCTGCCCGCGCGGCGCGGTGGTGGTCGTCGATACGCGTGTGCCGGGGGAATGGCGGCTGGTGCGCGCGGGGGCGGACGTCGCGGCGCTGGCGGCGACGTTGCGCGGGTGATGGTTGCTTCTGCAAAGCGTCCCTCGCCCGTGTGGAGGCAGGGGCCGCCGTGACACGTCATTGCGAGCGTGGCGAAGCAATCCGGTGCCGCGCCTGACACCCTGGATCGCGTCGCTTCGCTCGCCATGACGAGCTACGCTTACACGTAGCGGGCGGCGGTTTCGCGGATCAGGGCGATCATGTTCGGGATGCCCTGCGTCCGGTTGGAGCTGAGCTGTGCGCCCAGCGCGAAGGGGGCCAGCGCGCCCTCGATGTCGGTGGCCATGATCTCGGCTGCGGTGCGGTCCTGCACCGTCAGCAGGACGAGCGCGATGATGCCCTTCGTGATGTGCGCATTGCTGTCGGCCAGGAAATGCAGCCGCCCGTCGTCGCGCAACGTCGGATAGACCCACACCGCCGCCGAGCATCCGCGGACCAATGTCGCATCGGTCTTCAGCGCGTCGGGCATCGGTTCGAGGCCGCGACCCAGATCGACGAGCAGGCGATAGCGATCGTCGCCTTCGAGGAAGTCGTATTCGTCGTGGATGGTGGTCAGGTCGTTCATGCGGCGGGTCGCTATCATATCCTCCCCGTGCCGGGGAGGGGGTGGGGGGGCGTCCACGAACGCGTCGCCTGTGGCACGCCCCCTCCACCATCCTTCGGATGGTCCCCCTCCGCGCGGAGCGGGGAGGATATTACAGGTCGACGCCGCTGGCGATCGCCTCCAGCTTGCGGATGCGTTCCTTCAGGTCCGCGATCTCGATGCGCGCGCTGGCGCTCGGGCCGGACGGGGCGACCGAATGATGATGCAGGTCGCCTTCCAGCCGCAACTGCTGCTGCTTCAGCTGAAGCCAGCCGCGCCAGCCGTTTAGGGCGGCGAAGACCAGCATCGCGAGGCCCGCGAGCGCCGCGACGGCGGTGGTGAGGTAGACGTTCGGATCGGACATCATTTGCCTTCTCCCTTCCCGGGCCGACCGCGGGTCAGCGGTCGCGCAGCTGTTCGATCTGGCGGTCCAGATCGTGGCTGCTGTGGTTGTCGGTGACGAGACGTTCGAGCACCTGGACGCGTTCGCGCAGGGCCTTCACCTCGTCGTTCTGCACCGGACCTGCGCCATCGGACCAGGGCGAGGGGGCATGCCCCTGCCGCGCGATCGCGCGGTGCCGCTCCTTCGCGACGCGGCCCAGCGTGGTGATGAGCACGATCGCGACGACCATGAATGCAATCGACCAGGGCACCTGTCTTCTCCGTTCCTAAAGGGTTTGTCCCGTCGCGCGGGCGGTCAGTTCAGCGGCCGTTCGCGGTGGGGGGCGGGCAGGTCGCGCAGCGTTTCGATCTCGTCCGCCAGGGCGACGCCGCGATCGGTCGCGATCCGTTCGAGCACGCGGACGCGCTGTTCCAGCCGTTCGGTGTGCGCGGCATATTGCGCCGCCTTCTCCGCGGTTTGCGCATTCAGCGCCTCCGCCATCCGTTCCTTGTGCTTCAGCCAGCGCTTGAACATGTCGCCGCCCACGCCCAGCAGGGTCGGCAGGCCGATCACGACGATGAAGAACAACAGGATAAAGGTCGACTTTTCCATCGTGGCGCTCCTTCAGTTCACCGGCCCGCGCAGGGCCTCGATCTCGTGGCTCAGGCGGTGCGAGCTGTCGGTGACGATCCGCTCCACGTTCGCGAGGCGATCCTTCACCGCGCCCAGTTCGGCGCGCAGTTCGCCGTTCTCCTGCGTCAGCAGGGTGATCCGCTGCGACGTGGCGTCGGTCTTCTGCGGGTAGACCGCCTTCCCCCAGCTGTTTTCCAGCGGGTAGCCGTTCTTGACCCGGAGCCAGGTGGTGAAGATCCATCCGCCGATGCCGGCGAAGCCCAGGGTCATGCCGCCGCCGATGATCCACGGCAGGTTGGGCACGATGATGTCCGCGGGGTTCATGTCGTTCCTCCCTCTGCCTGTCGGCGTCAGCGGTCGCGCAGCGCGTCGATCTCGCGCGCGGTTCGCGTCGCGGGGTCGGTGGCGATGCGTTCGAGGACCGCGATCCGCTCCTCCAGTCGGCTGACCTGCCCGGTCAGCTTCTCGTTCTGCGATTCCAGCAGGCGGACGTGGCGCTGCGCGTCGGGATCCGCCTTGTCGATGTTGCGACCCCAGTCGTCGCTGATCGAGTAACCGTGGCGGGCGCGGATGAAGTTGTTGATGACCCAGGCCGCGGTGCAGATCGCGACGAGGGAGATGACGAACCAGGGACCGTGCATTGTGTTATTCCCTTATTCCTGTCCGCCCCCCGCCGTTCGGCCCGAGCGCGGTCGAAGGCTGCGCCGTGCATGTGCTTCGACCTCGCTCGGCACGAACGGGGGTTGGGGCGATCGGCGTGCGTGTCAGCGCAGGCTGTCGATCTCGTTCGCCAGCGCGGTGTTGCGGCTGGTGTAGTGGAGTTCGATGTCGGCGAGGCGGCGGTCGAGTTCGCGGAACTTGCTGCGCACCTCCGCGGTCGAGCGTGTCGGGTTCGACCGCACGCCCTGCCAGAACTTCTGGTCGGCGCGGTCCTGGTACAGGTCGACCGGCTTGGCCTCCGCCATCCAGGCGATCAGCCAGTAGGCGACCAGCGTCCAGGGGAAGCCCCCGGCGAGGGTGAGCAGGATCATCGCGATCCGCACCCACATCACCTCGATCCCGGTATAGTCCGCGATCCCGGCGCAGACGCCCTTCCACTTGGCATCCTGCTTGTCGAGATAGAACTTCGTACGGCTGCCGGCCATCAGTTCCTCCTGTCGATCAGCGGACGCTCGATGCCCGCTTCGAGACGATAGTCGGGCTGCGACCGATAGTCGGCGATGCCCGGGCGAAAATCGGGATTGTCGGCGGCCACGATCCGCTCGACCGTATTGACGCGATCCTCCAGCCGGCGGGCGAGGTTGTACATCTCGTCCAGCAACCGTTCGTCCTCGTTCGTCATCTTCGGCGCCGTCTTCCACTTCGTGACGTAGTGGAACACCAGCCACGGCAGCGCGATGAAGAGGATGCCGCAGACGAATATCGGGACCAGAACATCTTCCATCCTAGCGATCCTTCTTCATGCGGGCGCGAAGCGCTTCCAGCTCCGCGTCGATCTTGTCGGAGGAGCGCAGTTCGTTGAACTCGTCCTCCAGCGATTTCGGGGTCAGGCCCATCGCCTCGGCGCGGCCCTCCGCCTCGTCCGCGCGGCGTTCCAGCAGCTCGAAGCGGCTGAAGGCGTCGTGCGTCTTGGGTCCGTTCCACATCTCGCGCAGGCGGGCCTTGTTGTTGGCGCTTTCCAGCCGGGTGGCGATCGCGTTCTGCTTCGCCCGCGCCTCGCGCAGCTTGCTCTGCAACTTCGCGATATCCTCTTCCGACCCGCGCAGCGCCTCTTCCAGCACGGCGGCCTCCTCGCGCAGCTGGGCCGCCATCTCGGCCGCCTTGCCGCGCTCGACCAGTGCCTGCTTGGCCAGATCCTCGCGATCCTTGCTCAGCGCCAGTTCGGCCTTCTCGGTCCAGCTGGCTTCCAGGTCGGTCAGCTTGCCGATGTGGCGCCGCATCTCCTTCTGGTCCGCGATCGTGCGGGCGGCGGAGGCGCGGACTTCGACCAGCGTCTCCTCCATTTCCATGATGATGATGCGGACCATCTTCGCCGGGTCGTCCGCCTTGTCGAGCAGTTCGGCCATGTTGGCGGCGACGATGTCGCGGGTGCGGGAGAAAATGCCCATCTGCGTGAAACTCTCCAAGTGCGGGCCCTTCCTATCGTTTAATGTCGCGGGGCGGGAGGGGGTCGTTCCCGCGCCGCGACCCGGCCGCTACGCGATGCGCGCGGCAGGAGCGGTGTGCGCCAGCGAGGTGGCCGGGCCGACCGTGCCGATCAGCAGCGTGGCGCTGGCGAGCAGGGTGAGGGCGACGGCGGCGAGCTTGCTGGTGAAGGTGGCGGTCATGATGTGTCTCCGTTGATCCTGTGGTCACCGTCGATGCGGTGTTGCCGGATACTTTGCATGGGCCGTGCCAGTTTCGGAAATGGCGGAAAACCGCGACTTTCTGAACGAGGGCTGTCGATTACAACAATAAACGCTTGCCAGCCGTTGGCGGAATGCGCCAGTTGTTGGCGATGCAGCGCAAGACCCAGGTGATCGGCCAATCGGGCGCCTTCCTCGACGCGCTGGAACGCGCCAGCCGCGCCGCCGCGCTGGATCGGCCGGTGCTGGTGATCGGGGAGCGCGGCACCGGCAAGGAGCTGGTCGCGGAGCGCCTGCACCGCCTGTCGCCGCGCTGGGACCAGCCGCTGGTCGTCATGAATTGCGCCGCGCTGCCCGAGACGCTGATCGAGGCGGAATTGTTCGGGCACGAGGCGGGGGCCTTCACCGGCGCGACCAAGGCGCGGACCGGGCGGTTCGAGGAGGCGCACGGCGGCACCTTGTTCCTGGACGAACTGGGCACGCTGTCGATGGGCGCGCAGGAGCGCCTGTTACGCGCGGTCGAATATGGCGAGGTCGCGCGGATCGGATCGTCGCGCCCGATCAACGTCGACGTCCGGATCGTCGCGGCGACCAACGAGCATCTGCCCGACAAGGTCGAAGCCCATGAATTCCGGGCCGACCTGCTCGATCGCCTGTCGTTCGAGGTCGTGACGCTGCCCCCCCTGCGCGCGCGGCGCAGCGACATTCCGGTGCTGGCGGACCATTTCGGGCGGCGCATGGCGGCGGAGCTGGGGTGGGACGGCTGGCCCGGCTTCGGTCCCGCCGCGGCGGACGCGATGCTGGAATACAGATGGCCCGGCAACGTGCGCGAATTGCGCAACGTGGTCGAACGCGCGGTCTATCGCTGGGAACGGGGCGGGGCGATCGACGCGATCGAGTTCGACCCGTTCCAGTCGCCCTTCCGGCCCGGCTCGGGCACACCGGCGCCGTCGCGACCGACATCCGCGGCCGCGCCGCCGGCGGAGGAGCAGGAGGACACCCCCGTCGTGGCGTGCGAGGAGGGGCCGAGCGATTTCAAGGCGCGGGTCGCGCGGTTCGAGCGTGAATTGCTCGCGCGGTCGCTGGCGGAGAACCGTTTCAACCAGCGCGCGACCGCGGAGGTGCTGGGCCTGTCCTACGACCAGCTGCGCCACGCGCTGCGCCGCCACGACCTGATCGGGACGGTAGCGTAACGAACAGGGAGCGATTAGGGCCGGGCTGCGTTACCCCCGCGACTTTTCAGGAGGACAAGATGGCGTTCGAACTTCCCCCGCTGCCCTATGGTTATGACGCGCTGGAGCCTGTCATCTCGAAGGAGACGATGACGTTCCACCACGACAAGCATCATGCCGCCTACACCGCCAAGCTGAACGAGGGCGTCGCCGCCGATCCGAAGCTGGAGGGCAAGACGATCGAGGAGATCCTCGGCATGATCTCGTCGCTGCCCCCGCTGGTCCGCAACAACGGCGGCGGGTTCTGGAACCACGATTTCTTCTGGAAGATCATGGCGCCGAAGGGATCGACGCAGCCGTCGGGCAAGCTGGCCGCGGCGATCGACGCCTATGGCGGGCTGGACAAGCTGAAGGAGGATTTCAACGGCAAGGGCGCGGGCCAGTTCGGTTCGGGCTGGGCCTGGGTCATCAAGGATTCGTCGGGCGCGCTGAAGGTGACGTCGACGCCGAACCAGGACAATCCCCTGATGGACGACGCCAAGGAGCCGGGGACGCCGATCCTGGGCAACGACGTGTGGGAGCACGCCTATTACCTGACGTACATGAACGACCGTCCGGGCTATCTGAAGGCGTGGTGGGACGTCGTGAACTGGGACGAGGCGGGCAAGCGGTTCGACGCGGCCTGACCCTCACCTGATCCTTTCCGTCATGCCGGGCTTGTCCCGGCATCCACCGGTCCGCGCGAGCGGAAGCCGTTCAGTACACGGCACGGTGGACCCCGGAACAAGTCCGGGGTGACGGGGGACAAGTGCCTTTGATTCCAACGAATCCGGAACCCCGCGCGCCATCGTCGGTTCGGCGTGGCATTACCGAAAACGCCCCGACCCGCACCACGCCCACCCGCCGCACGATCGTCGCCGGCATGGCCGCCACCGCCGCCGCTCCCGCCGTCGCGCAGGAGGCCAAGGCCCCCGGCGCGCCGACCGCACCCGCCGCCGCGGCCTATCCCAAACCGCCGTTTCCGATGCAGCGCCAGCCGTGGCCCGGCCTGGCGTCGAAGATGCAGCCGCGGCCGGATCACGGCGAAACCAGCTACAAGGGCGCGGGCCGGCTGGCGGGGAAGCGCGCGCTCATCACCGGGGGCGACAGCGGGATCGGGCGCGCGGCGGCGATCGCCTATGCGCGCGAGGGCGCCGACGTCGCGATCAACCACCTGCCCGAGGAGGAGGCCGACGCGCGCGAGGTCCTGGCGCTGATCCGGGCGGAGGGGCGCAAGGGCGTGTCGATCCCCGGCGACCTGAGGGACGAGGCGTTCTGCAAGCGGCTGGTCGCGCGTGCGGCGAGCGAGCTCGGCGGGCTCGACATCCTGGTCAACAATGCCGCGCGGCAGCAGACGCGCGCGGGTATCGCGGACATCAGCAGCGCCGATTTCGACGCGACGATGAAGACCAACGTCTACGCCCCCTTCTGGCTGACCAAGGCGGCGGTGGCGATCATGGCGCCGGGGGCGGTGATCGTGAACACCTCCTCCGAACAGGCGGGCGATCCCTCGCCCGATATCGTCGATTATGCGCTGACCCGCGCCGCGGTGCTGAATTTCACGAAGGCGATGGCCAAGCAGCTGGCGTCGCGGGGCATCCGCGTCAACGCGGTCGCGCCGGGGCCGTTCTGGACCCCGTTGCAGGTCAGCGGCGGGGCGACGCCCGAGAAACAGAAGACGTTCGGGCAGAGCAGCCCGCTGGGGCGGCCGGGCCAGCCGGCGGAGATCGCGGGGCTCTACGTCGCGGCGGCGGATCCCTCGCTCAGCTATTCCACCGGGCAGATATTCGGATCGACCGGGGGCAACGGGCAGCCGGCCTAACCCTCCGGCGGCACCGGCGCGGGTTCGTCGCCCAGTTTCAGGCCGTGACGCATCAGCATGGGCACGTTGGCGATCGCGAACAGGAAGGTGGCGGGCATCACGATCCACAATTTGTAGATCGTCCACAGGTCCCACCCCCGCCCTTCGCCGAACAGCGCGCCCGCGCCGCGCCACACCGCCTCGTTCAGTATCGCCATGACGGCGAAGAAGATCGCCCAGTTGATCGTCATCCGGCGCCAGCCCGCCTGCGACAGGCCGGGGTAGACCGTGCCGAGCAGCTGTTCCAGCAGCGGGCGGCCGGTCGCCAGTCCGAAGGCGAGGGTGGCGGCGAGGAGGACGTACACGATCGTCGGCTTCATCTGGATGAAGCGCGGATCGCGGAAATACATCGTCAGGCCGCCGAACACGACGACCAGCCCGCCCGATATCAGCAGCATCGGCGGGATGCGGCCCAGCTTCACCTTCGCCACCACCAGCGCCACCGCGCTGGCCAGCGCGAACACCGCGGTCGCGACGATGACGCGCGCCATCAGCAACGCCTCCAGCCGCCCCATCCCCGACAGCGTGCCGGTGAAGGCGTCCACGATCCGCCGCGCGACCTCCGCCGGCAGCAGGAAGTTGGCGAGGAAGAACAGCGCGAGCGGGCCGTAGTCGATCGCGGCGCGGATGCGGCCTTCGTTGGGGGATCGGGTGGTCATGATGCTCCGGGTTCGAACGAGGTCGTCACCCCGGACTTGATCCGGGGTCCATCGTGCCGCGTACATAACGCCCGATGCTCTTGCGGCGCGATGGATGCCGGATCAAGTCCGGCATGACGGGTGCGACGGTTCACTTCCGCTCCGTATCCACGCCCGCGATGATCCGGCTGACCTCGCGCGCGTCGAAGGGGCGGAGGTCGCCCATCTGCTCCCCGATCCCGATCGCATGGATCGGCAGGCCGTAGCGTTCCGCGGCGGCGACCAGCACGCCGCCGCGCGCCGTCCCGTCCAGCTTCGTCATGACGAGGCCGGTGACGCCCGCGACCTCCTTGAACACCTCGATCTGGCTCAGCGCATTCTGGCCCGTGGTGGCGTCCAGGACCAGCAGGACGTCGTGCGGGGAGGCGGGATTGATACGCCCCAGCACGCGGCGGATCTTCGCCAGTTCGTCCATCAGCTCGCGCTTGTTCTGCAAGCGGCCCGCGGTGTCGACGATCAGGACGTCAGTGCCGATTTCCGTCGCCTTCTTCACCGCGTCCCACACGATGCCCGCGGCGTCGCCGCCCTCCGGTCCGGTCACGATCGGCACGCCGATCCGCTCCGCCCACGTCCGAAGTTGCCCGATCGCGGCGGCGCGGAACGTGTCGCCCGCGGCCAGCATGACGGCGTAATCCTGTTCCAGGAACAGGTGGGCCAGCTTCGCGATGGTCGTGGTCTTGCCCGATCCGTTGACGCCGATGACCAGGATCACCTGCGGCCGGGGGAAGGCGTCGATCGCGATCGGGCGCGCGACCTCAGCCAACACCTTCTCCACTTCCTCCGCCACGACCAGGCGGATGCCCAGTTCCTCCATGTCGCGTTCGAACGTGCCCTCCGACAGGCGCTGGCGGACCTTGCCCGCGGTGGCGGGGCCGAGGTCGCTGGCGATCAGCGCCTCCTCGATCTCGTCCAGCGTATCGTCGTTCAGCCGCGCGCCGCCGAGCCCCGCCAGGTTGCCGACGAGGCGGTCGGAGGTGCGGCGCAGGCCGCCCAGCAGCTTGTCGTGCCAGCTGTTGCTCATGCGATATGTCCGGTCAGGTGGGTGTCGGTGGCGGCGGTGACGGCGACGGGGACGATGTCGCCGATTTCCACCCGCCCGGAGCGTCGTCGAAGGTCATGCGCGGCGCTCGGGCTTCGAGTTCGCTCGGCCCGAACGGAGGTGGTTTGGTCGTGAGCGGCCAACCGCACCTCCGCGAAGTTCGGCGCGTGGCCGCGGTCGCCGGGCTTTTCGATCACGACCGGCTGGGTCGTGCCGATCAGGCCCTTCAGCCATGTCGCCCGGTGCGCGGCGGCGGCGTCGCGCAGGGTCGCGGCGCGGCGACGGGCGACGTCGGGCGCGACCTGCGGCATCCGGGCGGCGGGGGTGCCGTCGCGCGGGCTGTAGGGGAAGACGTGGGCGTGGACGATGGCGCAGTCGGCGACCAGCGCCAGGGTGTTCGCGAAGGCGGCGTCGCTTTCGGTCGGGAAGCCCGCGATCAGGTCCGCGCCGATCGCGATGTCGGCGCGTGCGGTCTTCAGCCGGTCGACCAGGCGCACCATGTCGCGCCGCGAATGGCGCCGGCGCATCCGCTTCAGGATCAGGTCGTCCCCCGCCTGCGCCGACAGATGGACATGGGGCGTGACGCGCGCTTCCTGCGTCAGCAGCGCGAACAGCCGGTCGTCGACCTCCGCCGGATCGAGCGACGACAGGCGCAGGCGTGCGAGCGCCGGGACCTGCACCAGCAACGCCTCGACCAGCGCGGCCAGCGGCTGTCCGCGATCCGCGTAGCTGGTGAGGTCGACGCCGCTCAGCACGATCTCGCGCTGCCCGGCCGCCACCAGCGCGGCGACGCGCGGGACGATGTCGGGAATCGCGTCGGAGCGGCTCGCGCCCCGTCCGGCGGGGATGGCGCAGAAGGTGCAGGCGTGGTCGCACCCGGTCTGCACCGCGACGAAGCCGCGGGTGTGCGCGCGCGGCGGCGCCATGTTCGGCGCGCGCCCGTCGGCGCCGCGCCAGCTTTCGGGCAGCTGCTTCGCCGCGTTGGGTACGATGCGATCGACCTCCGGCATCGCGGCGAAGGCGGCGCGATCCATGTCCGACGCGCAGCCGGTGACGACCAGCTCCGCGCCCGGCCGCTGGCGGCGCAGGCGGCGGATCGCGGCGCGCGTGTCCTTCACCGCACGGTTCGTGACGCCGCAACCGTTGACGACCGCCACGTCGCGGCCATGGGCCAGGGCGCGGATCGTCTCGCTTTCGGCGATGTTGAGGCGGCAGCCCAGCGTGATTAGGGTCGGGCCGGAAGGGGACAGCATGGCGCGCGATCTAGGGATGACGGCAGGCGAAGTCGACTCCGCGGCGGGGGAGGTGCTCGACTTCTGGTTCGGGCTGCCGAAGGAAAAGAGGTTCGCGAAGGATCCCGCGCTGGATCGGGAGATCGCGACGCGGTTCGGGGCAGTGCGGCGGGTCGTCCACGATACGGCGGCGCAGGCGTGGCGCGACGATCCGCGGACATTGCTGGCCGCGATCGTGCTGCTCGACCAATTCTCGCGCAACCTGTTCCGCGACGATCCGCGCGCGTTCGCGTCGGACGGCATCGCGCGCGACCTGACCGACCGGGCGATCGCGAAGGGATGGGATGCCGCCATGACCGCGGAGGAGCGCGTGTTCCTGTACATGCCGTTGATGCATGGCGAGGATCCCGCGTCGCAGGCGCGGAGCGTGGCGATGTTCGAGAAACTGGGGATCGCGGAAAACCTCGCCTTCGCGCGGGACCATGCGGCGGTGATCGACCGCTTCGGCCGCTTCCTGTCGCGCAACGCCGCGCTGGGGCGGGAGACGACCGCGGTGGAGCAGGCGTATCTGGCCGATGGCGGCGGCTGGTAGGCGGGTCCTAGCGACGGACGACCCGGCGGATCGCGGCCTCCAGCGCGGCGGCGTCGTTCGCGCGGGCGAAACTGTGCGAGGCGGTGGGGACGATCGTCGCCGCGCCGCCCGGCCCGCGCGCGGCGGCGAAGGCGATGGCGGTCGCGTCGTGCGCCGCCAGGACGACCGTGGCGGCGTCTCCCCATGCGTCGATCGCGCGCACGACCCGCGGCGCCAGCGGCGGGGGCGGCGCGCCCCGGGCCAGCTTCGCCAGCCCGCGGGCGAACTTCGCCAGGTCCACGCCCCCCGACAGCAACCGGCGCCATTCGTCGGGACGGCGCAGCTTCGCGGCATAGCCCGCGCGGATCGCGGCGGCGGGGGGCAAGGCGTCGCGCTCGTCCCCGGTCCACGGGTTCGCCAGCACGACCGCGTCGATGCCCAGCGCGCGTCCCTCGATCGCCAGCAGGGTGGCGGCGTCGCAATTGCCGAAGCCGACGACCCGCGCGACGCCCGCCTCCGCGCGGAAGGCGGCGAGCGCGGCGGCGAGGTCGGCGCGTGCCTCCGGCTGGCCCACGTTCGCGCCGGGCGAATCGCCCACGCCGCGACGATCGTAGCGCAGGACGGGGATATTGTCCGCCGCCAGCCGCGCGGCGAGCAGCGCCATGCCGCGATGCGCGCCCGCGCGTATTTCATTGCCCCCTGATACGATCAGCAGGCCGGTATCGCCCCGCCCCTCGTCCAGCGTGCCCAGCAACGTCTCGCCCGCGCAGGGGAAGGCGATCACCCGTCGCATGCGGCGATCCAGGCGGCGATGTCGTCGGCCAGCGTCGCGGCGAGCGCGGGATGGTCCAGCGGCTCGCTCGTGCGCCACGGGGGCGGGGCGGCGACGTGCAGGTCGGCGGCACGCGGATCGCCGTCGAGCCGGACGGTGCGCACCGGGGCGGTCGTGGCGGGCACGGCGGCGTCGAGCTGCGCCATCATGGCGTCGTCCACGACGTTCCCGGCATAATCCTCGCCACCTGCGAGGGCGCGGACGCGGCGCAGGTCGCGCGTGACGGCGGCGCCGGGGACGGGCGACAGGTGCCAGCGCGATACGACCGACGCATGACCATCGACCAGCGCGCCGCCGCGGATCGCGACGACATGGACGGGGCCGGGCAGCGACGCCGCGGCGGCGGAAAATGCGGCGCGCCAGTCGGGCAGGCGGGCGTCGGCGGTAGCGACGAGGCTGTCGTTCTGACCCGGCAGGTCGGGCAGCGCCGATGCGATCCCGCGCGCGCCGAGGCGACGGAGCGTGTCGACCAGCAACCGGCGCGTACGGTTCGCTTCCTCGAACAAGGCGGGCGCGGCGAGGATCGTGGGGCCGGTGCCGGGGCCGAAGCGAAGCATCGCCTCCTCCCCGCCGGTCCAGAAGTAGCGGGCGGTCCGCGCCGTCAGATCAGCGCCTTGCCCGCGGCGAAGCGGGTCAGCGCGCCGAAGGTTTCCAGCATCTCGCCATCCACCTCGTCGTCGTCGATGACGATGCCCAGCCGGTCCTCCAGCTCGGTCAGCACCCCCGCGACCGCCATCGAATCCAGTTCGGGCAATGCGCCGAACAATTCGGTCGTGGCGTGGAACGCGGCGACGCGATCCTCCGACAGCGCGAGCACGTCGCGCAGGACCGCGCGCACGGTGTCTTCCACCTGGCTCGTACCGTCCGGGATCAACCGCTCTCTCCCAATGCTGCGACCGCGAAGATGCCCCGATAAGCGCGGGGGATGAAATCCGCAACGGGGTGGGGCATGGAAGCTTCATGGCCGCGCCCGACCTCCTGCCCGATCCCGTCCCCCGGCCGATCGACCACGTGCTGCGCGGACGCCCCGACGCGGTCGCGCTGATCGATCGCGCGGGGACGATGACGGTCGCCGAGGCGGAGGCGGCGGTCGCGCGGCTGGCGGGATGGCTGGCGGCGCAGCGGTTCGCGCCCGGCGACCGCGTGGCGACGTGGTTGCCCAAGACGCGGGTCGCGTGTCTGATGCCGCTGGCGGCGGCGCGTGCGGGACTGGTCCACGTGCCGGTCAATCCGGTGCTGAAGCGCGCGCAGGTGGCGCATATCCTGGCCGACAGCGGGGCGCGGATGCTGCTGACGCAGGCGGCGCGCGCGGCGACGTTGGAACCGGGCGATGCGCCGATGGTGACGACCGAGGCGGGCAGTGGCGACGCGATGCCGCGATCCGCGGCCGATCCGGCGGCGTTGGCGGCGATCCTGTACACGTCGGGATCGACCGGGCGGCCGAAGGGCGTGATGCTGAGCCACGCCAACCTGTGGCTGGGTGCGATATCTGTCGCGCACTACCTTGGAATCACGGCGGAAGATCGCGTGCTGGGCGTGTTGCCACTGGCGTTCGACTATGGCCAGAGCCAGCTGCTGTCGACGTGGGTCGCGGGGGCGGCGGTGGCGCCGCTGGATTACCTGACCGCGCGCGATGTGGTGAAGGCGGTGGAGCGGGTCGGGGCGACGACGCTGGCCGGGGTGCCGCCGCTGTGGACGCAATTGCTGGAGACGGCGTGGCCCGACGCGGCGGCGGGATCGCTGCGGCGGCTGACCAATTCGGGCGGGGCGCTGACGCCCGCGATGGTGCGGGCGTTGCGCGCGCGCTTCCCCGCGGCGCGGCTGTTCGCGATGTACGGCCTGACCGAGGCGTTCCGGTCGACGTACCTCGACCCGGCGCTGGTCGACGCGCACCCGGATTCGATCGGGCGCGCGATCCCGTTCGCGGAAGTGATGGTCGTGCGGCCCGACGGGGGCGCGGCAAGGCCGGGCGAGGCGGGGGAGCTGGTCCACGCCGGGCCGCTGGTGGCGCAAGGATATTGGCAGGACGCGGCGCGGACCGCGGCGCGGTTCCGCCCGGCGCCCGCCTTCTCCCGATACGGCGGCATCGCAGTGTGGTCGGGGGACAATGTGGTGGCGGACGACGTCGGGCTGCTGCGTTTCGTGGGACGTGACGACGAGATGATAAAGACCGCCGGTAACCGATTGAGCCCGCAGGAGATCGAGGAGGCGGTCACCGCGGGGGGCGAGGTCGTTGAGGCGGTGGCGGTGGGGGTGGCCGACGCGCGGCTGGGACAGGCGATCGTCGTCGTCCTGCGCGGCGACGCGGCACGCGAGCCCGCCCTGCGCGAGCGGCTGAAGCGCGACCTGCCGACGTTCATGCAGCCGTCCCGGATCGAATGGCGCGCGGAATTACCGCGCAATGCCAATGGCAAGCTGGATCGTGCTGCCATCGCGCGGGAGGTTCGGGCATGAAGCCGATGGGCCCGTTGCCGCCCGAGTTCGCGTCGCAGGCAGGATCGTTGACGATCGGCGGCCGTTCCGCGGACGAGTGGGTCGCGGACCATGGTTCGCCCGTGTTCGTGTACGATCCGTCGATCGTCGCGGCGCGGGTCGCGCGGTTTCGCGCGGCGATGCCCGGTATCGACCTGCATTATGCCATGAAGGCCAACCCGTTACCGGCGTTCCTTGCGGCCGTCTCGCCGCTGATGGATGGACTGGACGTCGCGTCGGCGGGGGAACTCGCCACGGCGTTGCGCGTGAAGCCCGCGGGGGCGATCAGCTTCGCCGGGCCGGGAAAGCGCGACGACGAGTTGACGGCGGCGATCACGGCGGGGGCGACCCTGAACGTCGAGAGCGAGGGCGAGGCGACACGCGCGCTGGCGATCGGCGACGCCCTGGGCATCACGCCGCGGCTGGCGGTGCGCGTGAACCCCGACATCGAACTGCGCGGATCGGGCATGAAGATGGGCGGACGCGCGTCGCCCTTCGGCGTCGATGCGGAGCGCGCGGCGGCGCTGATCCGGCGCATCGTGGCGGCGGGTGCGGACTGGCGCGGGCTGCACATCTTCGCCGGATCGCAGGCGCTGGATACCGCGGCGATCGTCGAGACGCAGGCGGCGACGCTGGCGCTGGCGGCGCGATTGACGGAGGAGGCGGGGGCGATGCCGCCGCTGGTGAACCTGGGCGGCGGGTTCGGCGTCCCGTATTTTTCGGGCGATACCCCGGTGGACGTGGAACGGATTGGTGCCGCGCTGGCGGCGGGAATCGCGGAATCGCCGCTGCGGACGCGCCATGCGATCGAACTGGGGCGGTGGCTGGTGGCGGAGGCGGGCGTGTATCTGACCCGCGTGGTCGATCGGAAGGAAAGCCGGGGGGAGACGTTCCTGGTAGTCGATGGCGGGCTGCACCATCAACTGGCGGCGAGCGGGAATTTCGGGACGGTGGTGCGCCGCAACTATCCGCTGGCGGTGGCGGATCGGATCGGCGCGCTCGCGGACGACGTCGTGTCGGTCGTCGGGTGCCTGTGCACGCCGCTGGACCGGCTGGGCGACCGCGTGGCGTTGCCGCGGGCGGACGTGGGGGATGTGATCGCGGTGTTCCTGGCGGGGGCCTATGGCGCGACGGCCAGTCCGGGGGGATTCCTGGGGCATGCTCCGGCCGGGGAGGTGGTGGCCTAGATTTCGTTCACGCGAAGACGCGAAGACGCGAAGGAGGGAAGGGATCGTTCGCGCAGAGGCGCGGAGGACGCAGAGGGGGACGAACGTCGCACCTCCGCGGGATCAATTCTCTTCGCGTCTTGGTGTCGTCGCGTGAATCTCCTCCGCTTCGCGGGCCGGCCCTGTCGACGGTCGGTGTGGCGCTAAGCTAAACGCTATCTTCACCTCTGTCCGGCCATAGCCTTCGCCAAAGCGCCGTCGGGCGCGGTGGAGGTTTGACATGCGCGTGGGTGTCGTATCGTTGGTCGCGGCAACGATGCTGTCGGGGATGCTGTCGGGATGCGGCGGCGGGGCCGGGGGGCGGCCGGAGCTGCCCGCGGCGACCTTCGTCGCGACCAAGGAGCAGCCGGGCGAGGAATATGTCATCGGCCCGCTCGATTCGCTGCAAATCTTCGTCTGGCGCAATCCCGAACTGTCGTCGAAGGTGCAGGTCCGCCCCGACGGCCGGATCACCACGCCGCTGATCGCCGACATGCCCGCGGTGGGGAAGACCCCAGCGATGCTGGCCGCCGACATGAAACTGGCGCTGGGCGAATATATCAAGGACCCGATCGTCTCGGTCATCGTCGACAGCTTTTCCGGCACGTACAGCCAGCAGGTCCGCATCGTCGGCGCGACGCAGAAGCCCGCCAGCCTGCCGTACCGCGCCAACATGACGCTGCTGGACGCCATGATCGCGGTCGGGGGGCTGGGCGAATATGCCGCGGGGAACAAGGCGCGGCTGATCCGGTACGACCGCGCGACGGGGAAGCAGACCGAATATGCGCTGAAGATCGGGCGGCTGCTGAAGAACGGCGATGCCTCGGCCAACGTCAAGCTGGAGCCCGGCGACGTCGTCATCATCCCGGAAAGCATGTTCTGACGTGACCGGCCTGTTCGAGGAAGTGCGGATCGCTCTGCACACCATCTGGACGCGCCGCTGGCTGGGGCTGGCGGCGGCGTGGGGCGTATGCCTGCTCGGCTGGCTGGTCGTCAGCCAGGTGCCGAGCAAGTACGAATCGCGTGCGCGCGTGTTCGTTCAGATGCGGTCGGTCCTGCCCGCGGGGGCGGATCCGGGCGCGGCGAGCGACGCGGCGCAGGATATCGACACCGTCCGCCAGACGCTGACCAGCGCGGTGAACCTGGAGAAGGTGGTGCGCGGCACCGACCTGGCGAAGGGCGTGGCGACCGATCGCGACGTCGCTGATCGCGTCGCGGGGTTGCAGAACGCGATCAAGGTCGTGGCGCAGCAGAACAATCTGTTCGAGATCACCGCCACCGCCGCGACCCCGAAGCTGGCCGCGGCGATCACGCAGAAACTGATCGACATCTTCGTCGAGACCAACCTGTCCGACGACCGGCAGCAGGCGACGCAGACGCTGACCTTCCTGGACGGGCAGTTGCAGACGCTGGGCGCCAAGTTGCAGGACGCGGAGGCGAAGCGCGCGGATTTCCAGAACCGCTACCTCGGCAGCCTGCCCGGCACCGGCACGATCGGCGACCGCATCGGCGCGGCGCGCGCGCAGATGAGCCAGGTCGACGGCGACCTGGCCGCCGCGACCAGCAGCCTGGGCGCGGTGCAGGGGCAGATGGCGAGCGTGCCGCGCATGGTGGCGGGCGGCGGGGGCATCGCGCCCGGCATCGGCCCCGCGCGCGCGCGGCTGGCGGCGATCCAGGGGCAGCTCGCCGATGCGCGCGGGCGCGGCTACACCGACCAGCATCCCGACGTGGTCGCGCTGAAGCAGCAGCTCGCCATGGCGCAGGGCGCGGCCCGGAGCGAGCCGATGGGCGCGGGCGCGGACGGCAGCGTCGCCAACCCGGCGTACCAGTCGTTGCAGGCGATGGTCGCGGACCGCCAGTCCGCGGTGGCCGCGTTGCAGATGCGGCGGCGGCAGTTGCAGGGCGACCTGGACCAGCTCAACGCCAAATTGGCGGGCGATCCCGCGGTCGCCGCCGAACAGGGCGACATCGACCGCGACGCCACGGTGCTGAAGGCGCAGTACGACCAGTTGCTGGCGCAGCGCGAGCAGGTGAGCCTGCGCGCGCAGGCGGCGACGCAGACCGATGCGGTGAAGTTCAGCGTCATCGATCCGCCCACCGCGCCGCGCGTGCCCACCGCGCCCAACCGGCCGCTGCTGCTGAGCGGCGTGCTGATCGCAGGATTGCTGGCGGGCGTCGGCGCGGCGTTCGCGATGGGGCAGGTGCAGGCGACGTTCCCCACCGCACAGCGGCTGGAGAAGGTGTCGGGCATGACCGTCATCGGATCGGTCGGCGAGATGCTGACGCGGCGGCAGGAGGACGAGCGGCGCCGGCGGCTGAAATGGTTCGCGGGCGGGGCGGCGGCGCTGGCGGTCGCCTATGTCGGGCTGCTGGGGCTGGAGATGGTGCAGCGGGGGCTGGCGGCATGAAGCACGAGACGCTGATCGAGGCGGCGGCGCGGGTCTACGACTTCGACGCCTATTTCCGTCCCGCCGCGCCGGTGGCCTCTCCCGTCATCGCGGCGCCCGCGCCCGCGGCGGACGACGTCATGCCGACGCTGGCCGCCATTCCCGTGGAGTTCCTCGCCAACGGCGTCGACGACGAGGACGACTGGACCCCGCCGCCGTCGGGCATCGCGCCGATCGACCGCACGATGCTGGCGGAAAAGGGCATGCTGGTGCCCGGCGCCCCGGTGGGGGCGCTGGCGGAGGAATTCCGCCTCATCAAGCGGCAGCTGCTGCTGACCGCGCAGGAGGTGGGCGAGGGCGGGAAGGCGCAGCGCGCGCGCACGATCCTGGTCGGATCCGGCAAGCCGGGCGAGGGCAAGACCTTCTGCGCGATCAACCTGGCGATCAGCCTCGCCGCGGAGCGCGACGTCGAGATCCTGCTGGTCGACGCGGATTTTGCGAAGCCCGACGTCATGGCGTCGCTGGGCCTCGACGATTCGACCGGGCTGCTGGACATCCTGGCCGATCCGACGATCGATCCCGAGGCGTGCGTCGTGCGCACCGACGTGCCGCATTTGTCGCTGCTGCCCGCGGGGAAGCGCAGCCACTCGGATACCGAATTGCTGGCGAGCCGGCGGACGGAGGCGGTGCTGGACCGGTTGCTGGCGGCCGATCCGCGGCGGCTGATCGTGTTCGACACGCCGCCCGCGCTGGCGGCGTCGCCCGCATCGGTGCTGGCGCTGCTGGTGGGGCAGGTGATGCTGGTGGTGCGCGCGGACCGAACGACGGAGGCCGACGTGCGCGAGGCGGTGCAATTGCTCGACGGTTGCGACGAGATCGCGCTGGTCCTGAACTCGGTGTCGTACGAGCCGGGGCGCGGGCGCTTCGGCAGCTATTACGGTCAGGGGGAGTGATCGTGGTTCGATCTCGATCGGAGGCGGTCGTCACCCCGGACTTGATCCGGGGTCCATCGTGCCGCGGGGATAACGATCGTCGGAGCATGCGGCGCGATGGATGCCGGATCAAGTCCGGCATGACGGTGGCGATCGGGGCTGCTGCTCTCGTATGCGCTGCCACCCCTGCGACGGCGCAGCGGGCGCGTTACGTGCAGCCCTATGTCGATGTCGCGCAGGTCGTGGCCGCGGACCTGACCAACGACGATGTCCTGACCTACACCTCGCTGGCCGCGGGGATCGACGCGGGCGTCAATACCGCGCGCAGCCAGGCACAGGTCAGCTATCGCTACGAGCGGCGGTTCGACTGGGGCGACGATGCGGTGACGCAGGACGTCCATTCGGGGCTGGCGCGTGCCGCGATCGGCATCGGCCGGGGCGTGAACCTCGAAGCCGGGGCGATCGCGACGCGCAGCCGCAGCGACATCCGCGGCGCGGCGCCGGGCAATTTCGTCGGCGACGTGGCGAACGTGGCGCAGGTCTATTCCCTCTACGCCGGGCCGTCGGTGACGACGACGTCGGGGCCGCTGAACATCGCGGGCAGCTATTATTTCGGCTTCACGAAGGTGGAGACGCCCGACGTGCCCGGCCCGGTGCCGGGGCAGCGGCTGGATTATTTCGACACCTCCACCAGCCATCTGGCGCAGGCATCGGTCGGCATCGCGGCGGGCGACGTGGCGCCGGTCGGCGTCACGCTGTCGGGCGCGTACGAGCGCGAGGATGCGGGGCAGCTGGACCAGACGTACGAGGGATGGTTCGGGCGCGGCGACGTCATGCTGCCGCTTTCGGGCAATGTCGCGGTGCGCGCGGGCGCGGGATATGAGCGGATCGAGGCGACGCAGCGCGATCCCCTGCTCGACGGCACGGGCAATCCGGTGCTGGACCGCAACGGCCGGTTCGTGACCGACCCCGCCTCCCCGGTCAGGATCGCGTACGAAACCGACGGGCTGATCTACGACGCGGGAGTCATCTGGCGCCCCAGTCCGCGGCTGGAATTGCAGGCGAATGCGGGCTGGCGCTACGGCGGGGAGACGTATTTCGGCTCGCTGAGCTACACGCCGAACCGCAACGTCGGGCTGGGCGTGATCGTCTACGACGGGATCGAGACGTTCGGGCGGCAGGTCCGCGACGGCCTGCGCGACATGCCGACCGCGTTCGACGCGCGGCCCGATCCGTTCGGGCAGCAATTCTCCGGCTGCGTGTTCGGCGCGCGGCCGGGCACGGGCGGCAGCGGCGCGGGCGGGTGCCTGAACGACGTGTTCCAGTCGATCGCGACCGCCAGCTATCGCGCGCGCGGGATCGATGCGGTGCTGAGCGCCAGCTACGGCCGGACGCGCTTCGGCATCGGCGGCGGCTATGCCAATCGTCGGTTCAACGCGCCCAATGGTTCAGGGGGCGGCGCGCCCGGCGTCGTCTATTACGGGGTGGAGGACCAGAGCGCCTACGCACAGGCGTTCTGGGGCCGCGACCTGTCGCGCGTGTCCGCGGTGGACGTGACATTGTTCGGGAACTGGTCGTCGAGCGGGCTGGCCGGTTTCGCGGGGGCCGGCAGCGACGTCTACGGCGGGGGCGCCAACGCCACCTATTCGCTCCAGCTCGGCCGCCTCGGCACGCTCGCCAGCCTCGGCGTCTACGGCTTCGACCAGGAGGGGTTCGACACCCAATGGTCGGCGCAGGCGCTGCTCGGCGCACGATACACCTTCTGACGGAAAAGCAACGATGTACGACAGCTTCTTCGGACTTGCCGATCGCCCGTTCCAGCTGACGCCGGACCCGCGCTTCTGGTACGACACCGCCACCCACAAGAAGGCGATGGCCTACCTCGGCTACGGCCTGGCGCAGGGCGAGGGGTTCATCGTCATCACCGGCGACATCGGCGCGGGCAAGACGACGCTGGTCGGCCATTTGATGGAGCGGATCGACCCCGCCAGTCTGAACGCGATCCGCATCGTCTCCACCGCGGTGCGGGCGGAGGACCTGCTGCGCATCGTCGCCGACGGGCTGGACGTCGCGCACGAGGGAAAGACGAAGGCGGAATTGCTGCTGGGGATCGAGCGCGGGCTGCATGCCGTCGCGCGCACGGGGCGGCGGACGCTGCTGATCGTGGACGAGGCGCAGGCGCTGCCGATCGCGGCGCTGGAGGAATTGCGGATGCTGTCCAACTTCCAGGCGGGGGGGCATGCGATGTTGCAGATCTTCCTGCTGGGGCAGCCCGAATTCCGCGAGCGGCTGAACGGGTCGCAGCGGCTGGAGCAATTGCGCCAGCGCGTGATCGCGGTGCACCACCTCGATCCCATGGGCGCGGACGAGATCGCCGCCTATGTCGGGCATCGTTTGCAGGTGGCGGGCTGGCAGGGGCGGCCCGCGCTGGCGGACGACGCGTTCGCCGCGATCCATGCGGCGAGCGACGGCGTGCCGCGGCGGGTGAACCAGTTGATGACGCGCGCGCTGCTCCACGCCGCGGTGACGCAGGCGGAGGTGCTGGACGCCGCGCTGGTGGCGTCGGTGGTCGCGGAGCAGCGCGGGGAGCTGGCGGCGCCGGTGGTACCGGCGGTCGTCGTGGAGCCGGTGGAGGAAGAGGTGGCGCCTTCCCGTCATGCCGGACCTGATCCGGCATCCATCGCGCCGCGGGAGCAACCGGCCGATGTGGGCGCGGAGGGATGGACCCCGGATCGGGTCCGGGGTGACGAAGAGAGTGGGGTGCGCGACGTACCCTCGATCGCGCCGTCACCCCGGACTGATTCCGGGGTCCGCCATGCCGCCGATCTTCACCCCGTCGAGGACGTGGCGCGGTCGACGCCGGGACAGGCCCGGCATGATGAGGAGGTCGGCGCGCGGGCGGTGGCCGATGCGTGGATGCCGTTGGAGGAGCCGACGGTGACGACCACGGCGGACCCCTTCCCCGAGGGCGCGGGGCTTCGCGACATGTCGGCGATGGAAGCGCGCGTCGCCGCGCTGGAATCGCGGATAACCGAGCAGGACGAGGCGCTGCGCCGCGTACTGACGCTGTTGATGGACTGGGTCGAGAAGGATGCGGCGCCGGAGGCGTTGCGGGGCGTCGCGTGAGCGGCAACATCGCACCCGTTATCAACGCCCTGTCGGTCGATGTGGAGGAATGGTTCCAGGTCGGCGCATTCGAGGCGACGATCGACCGCGCGGACTGGGACGACCTCGAATCGCGCGTCGCGGACAACACCGCGCGCGTGCTGGACCTGTTCGCCGCGGCGGGGGTGACCGCGACGTTCTTCACGCTGGGCTGGGTCGCGGCACGGCAGCCGCGGCTGATCCGGCGGATCGTCGACGAAGGGCACGAACTGGCCAGCCACGGCTGGGACCACCAGCGCGTCTTCACGATGGATGCGGATAATTTCCGCGCCGACCTGTCGCGCGCGAAGGCGGCGCTGGAGCAGGCGGGCGGGGTCGCGGTCACCGGCTATCGCGCGCCGAGCTTCTCGATCGATGCGGGGACACCCTGGGCGCATCGCGTGCTGGCGGACGAGGGCTATGCCTATTCCAGCAGCGTCGCGCCGTTGCGGCATGACCATTACGGCTGGCGCGACAGTCCGCGCTACGCGTGGCGGCCGGTCGACGGCAGCGCGCTGGTCGAGCTGCCGGTGACGGTGGCGGAGGTCGCGGGGCGGCGGATGGCGACGGGGGGCGGGTTCTTCCGCATGCTGCCCGCCGCGCTGACCGATTTCGCGTTGCGTCAGGTCAATCGCGCGGCGCAGCCGGGTGTGTTTTACTTCCACCCGTGGGAAGTCGATCCCGGCCAGCCGCGCGTCGGCCACGCGCCGTTGCGGTCGCGGGTGCGGCATTATGCGCGTCTGGGCGCGATGGCGGGTAAGCTGGACGGCCTGATCCGGCGGCACGAATGGGGCCGCGTCGATCATGTGGTGGAGCGGCTGGCGGCATGACCGCACCGATGCTTCGCGTGCCGCTGGGGGTGCGGGTCGCGGACCCAGCGGACCGCGCGCGCGTGGCGGCGTTCGTGCGCGCGCATCCGGACGCGACCCCCTTCCACCTGCCCGAGTGGGGCGAGGCGGTGGCGCGGGGGTGCGGGCAAAGCGCGGTGACACTGATCGCGGAGCGCGCCGACGGGCGGATCGCGGGCGTCCTGCCGCTGACCCACGTGCGGTCGCCGCTGTTCGGGCAGGCGCTGGTGTCATGCGGGTTTGCGGTCGACGGCGGGATCCTGGGCGATGCGGTGGAGGAACTGGCATCGGGCGCGCGGGCACTGGCGCGGGAACGCGGCTGCCCGTCGGTGGAACTGCGCGGCGGCGCGGCGCCGGGCGATTGGGACGTCGACACGTCCACCTACCTGGGTTTCGCGCGCGATCTGGCGGCGGACGAGGCGGCCGACCTGCTGGCGATCCCGCGCAAGCAGCGGGCGGAGGTGCGCAAGGCGCTGGCGACCGACCTGACGATCGATATCGGGGACGCCGACGCGCATTACCGGGTGTACGCCGAATCGGTGCGCAACCTGGGCACGCCGGTGTTCCCGCGCGCGCTGTTCCGCGCGGTATTGCAGACGATCGACGCAGACGTGCTGACGGTGCGGCATCGCGGGCGCGCGGTGGCGAGCGTGCTGAGCCTGTACTGGCGCGGCACGGTCTACCCCTATTGGGGCGGCGGGACGCGGGCGGCGCGGGGGTTGCGCGCGAACGACCGGATGTATCTCGCGCTGATGGCGCATGCGCGGGCGCGGGGATGCACGCGGTTCGATTTCGGCCGGTCGAAGGCGGGTACCGGGGCGGCGGCGTTCAAGAAGAATTGGGGGTTCGAGGGCGTGCCGCTGTCCTATGCGTCGTGGCAGGAGGGCGGAGCGCGGGCGATCAATCCGCTGAACCCGAAATATGCGCTGATGGTGCGGGCGTGGCAGCGGACGCCGCTGCCGGTCGCCAATCTGCTGGGGCCCTGGATCAGCCGGGGGCTGGGGTGAGCGACATCCTGTTCCTGGCGCACCGCGTGCCGTTCCCGCCCGATCGCGGCGACCGCATCCGCAGCTTCCATGTGCTTCGGCATCTGGCGGCGCGGGCGCGGGTGCATCTGGTCGCGTTCGCGGATTGCGCCGCCGACGTGGCGGTGCCGCCGGCGTTCCGCGCGTTGCTGGGCGAGTGTGTGGTGGTGAAACGCACCAAGTCGCGGGCGCGCGCGCTGGTCGAGGCGCTGGCGAGCGGGCGGCCGGTGTCGCTGACCGCGTTCGACGATGCGCGCGTCCATGTGGCGGTGGCGGGGGTGATGGCGCGGCATCCGGTCGGATGCGCCTATGCCTTTTCGGGGCAGATGGCGCAGTATCTGCCGACCGGCGTGCGGCAGGTGATGGATTTCGTCGACGCCGATTCGGCCAAGTTCGCGGCCTATGCGGAGGGGCCGCTGGCGTGGCTGATGCGGCGCGAGGCGCGGTTGCTGGGCGCGTATGAGCGCGACGTCGCGGCGCGGGTCGATGCGGCGCTGTTCGTGAGCGCGGCGGAGGCGGCACTGGTGCCGGGCGGCGGCGTGCTGGAGAACGGCATCGATACCGCGCGGTTCGATCCCGCGGCGGCGTTCGTGCCGGTGATGGGGCCCAAGAGCGGGGGGGGCAGGCTGGTCACGTTCACGGGGCAGATGGATTATCGCCCGAACGTCGAGGCGGTGGTGCGGTTCGTGCGCGAGGTGCTGCCGGTCGTGCGCGCGCGACATGGCGACGTGCGCTTCGCGATCGTCGGCCGCGCGCCGACCGCGGCGGTGCGGGCGCTGGCGTCGCGCGACGTGATCGTGACGGGGGAGGTGCCCGACGTGCGCGGATGGCTGGCGGCGTCGGACGTCGTGGTCGCGCCGCTGATGCTGGCGCGCGGCGTGCAGAACAAGGTGCTGGAGGCGATGGCGATGGCGCGGCCGGTCGTCGCGTCGCGGGCGGCGGCGGAGGGGATCGACCATGCGGGGACGATCCGGGTCGACGACGGCGCCGACGCGGTGTGCGCGGTGCTGGACGATCCGGCGGGTGCCGCGGTGCTGGCGCGCGCGGCGCGGGCGCGGGCGATCGCGCGCTACGGCTGGGACGCGGCGCTGGCGCCGCTGGATGCTATCGTCGGGCTGGACCGGGCGCGGGTGGCGGCGTGAGTGTGGCGACCCGTCATGCCGGCCTCGAGCCGCGGCGAGGGCAACCGCGGGAAGCACCTGCGGAGGGATGGACCCCGGATCGGGTCCGGGGTGACGCGCGTGTGTGGCGACGGCACCTTGCCACGCTGGGCGTCGTCGCGGTCCTCCTGCTCATCCTGTTCCGCGACGACGTCGCGGACGTCACGCATATCTGGTGGACCAGCACGACGTTCGGGCATTGCCTGTTCATCGCGCCCGTCGTCGCGTGGCTGGTGTGGACGCGGCGGCGGGAGGTCGCCGCCCTGACGCCCGTCGGCTGGTTGCCGGGCCTTGCGGTCGTCGCGGCGGGCGGCATCCTGTGGTTGCTGGGCGATGCGGGCAGCGTGGCGCTGGCGCGGCAATTGGGGCTGCTCGTGATGCTGGAGGGCGCGGTCGTCGCGTGCCTCGGGCCGGACGTGGCGCGCGGGCTGGCGTTTCCGCTGGCCTATGCCGCGTTCATGGTGCCGTTCGGCGACGGGCTGGAACCGCCGTTGCAGGACGCGACCGTCGCGATGGTCCTGCCGATGCTGCACGTCGCGGGCGTGCCCGCGGTGGTGGACGGGGTGCTGATCCACGCCGGGCGTTACTGGTTCGAGGTCGCGGAGGCGTGTTCGGGGGCGAAGTTCGTGCTGGCGATGCTGGCCTATGGCGCGCTGGTCGCGAACGTCGCCTTCCGCGGGTGGCGGCGGCGCGCCTTGTTCCTGATCGCCTGCGTCGTCGTGCCGGTGCTGGCCAATGGCGTGCGCGCGTTCGCGACGATCTATGCCGCGCATCTGACCAGTGTCGAGGCGGCGACGGGGCTGGACCATATCGTCTACGGCTGGGTGTTCTTCGCCATCGTCATGGCGGCATTGATGGCGGGGGCGTGGCGGTGGTTCGATCGCTCGCCCGACGCGCCCGCGTTCGATCCGGCGGCGATTTCAACGCGGCCGCGGATGACGGTGGAGGTCGTGGTCGCGGGGGCGCTGGTGCTGGCGACGGCGGCGGTGTTTCCGGCGTGGAGCGGGGCGATCGCGGCGCGCGCGGCGCCGCTGCCGGGGCGGATCGACCTGCCCGTGGTGGCGGACTGGACGCGCGCGCCGGTCGACGATGCGGTGGCGTGGCGGCCGGTCTATCCGGCGGCGGACCATTATCTGTTCGGGCGCTATCGCGATGCGCAGGGGCGCGCGGTCGACATGGGCGTCGCGGCGTTCGCGGGGCAGCGCGAGGGGCGCGAGCTGGTCGCCTATGGCACCGGAGTCCTGGGGGAGGCGACGCGCTGGACGCGGGTGGCGGACCCGCCCGCGATCGACGGCGGCGCGGCGGTGCGGATCGTCGCGGCGGGGCCGGGCGGGCGGAGCGTCGAGCGCGTCGTCGCGACCTGGTATCGCGTCGGCGGCATCGTGACCGCGAGCGGGACGCGCGCGAAGATCGCGACGGTTCGCGACAAGCTGGACGGCGGGACGCAGACCGCGGTGGCGCTGCACCTGTCGGCGGAAGGGCCGGGCGCGGTCGCGGCGATCGCGGCGTTCCGGCGCGCGATGGGGCCGGTGGATGCGGTGGTGGACGGGATTGTGGCGCGGCGGCGTTGAACGCACGCACCCTACGTCCGGCCTGAGCCCTTCGACAAGCCGGCGCGCCTGTGCTTCGACTTCGCTCAGCACGAACGGAGGCGAATGCGCGGAAGGAAAAGTTTTGCCGTTCACCCACCGTTCGGCCTGAGCGAAGTCGAAGGCTAGGCGCAGACGGGGTTTCGTTGCCGCCCGATTGGGCGGTAGGGCGCGCGTACTGGATAGGGGTCACTGACATGTGCGGGATCGCGGGGCTGTTTCATCCCGCCGTGGCGAAGCCGGTGGATCCGGCGCGAGTGCGGGCGATGGGGGATGCGATGGCGCATCGCGGGCCGGACGGCAGCGGCGTATGGACCGCGCCGGGCGTCGGCCTCGCGCACCGGCGGCTGTCGATCATCGACGTCGCGGGATCGCCGCAGCCGATGGTCGACGCGGACGCGCGCCATGCGATCGTCTTCAACGGCGAAATCTACAATTACCGCGACCTGCGCATTGAATTGCAGGCGCTGGGCCGGGTGTTCCGGACCGACGGCGATACCGAGGTGCTGCTGCACGGCTATGCCCAATGGGGGCCGTCGCTGCTCGACCGGCTGAACGGCATGTTCGCCTTCGCGATCCACGATGCGAAGACGCAGACGTTGTTCATGGCGCGCGACCGGATCGGGGTGAAGCCGCTCCATTATGTCGAGCTGTCGGACGGCGCGCTGGCGTTCGCGTCGGAGCTGAAGGGGCTGACCGCGCACCCCTCGCTGCGGCGGGTGCCCGACGTGCGCGCGGTCGAGGATTTCCTGGCGTTCGGCTACGTCCCCGACGATGCCTGCCTGCTGGCGGGGGTGAGGAAGCTGCCCGCGGGGCATTTCCTGCTGGTCGAGCGCGGGAAGCCGGTGCCGCATCCGCGCCAATGGTGGGACGTGTCCTTCGCCGATCGCGCGCGGGGCGGCGTCGCGGCGCTGGAGGAGGAATTGCTCCAGCGGCTGCGCGAGGGCGTGACGTCGCGGATGGTGGCGGACGTACCGCTGGGCGCGTTCCTGTCGGGCGGAGTCGACAGTTCGGCGGTCGTCGCGCTGATGGCGGAGGCGAGCCGGCAGGCGGTGGCGACGTGCACGATCGGCTTCGACGAGGCGGGGCATGACGAGCGCGCCCATGCCGCCGCGGTCGCGGCGCGGTTCGCGACCGATCACCGCGAGCGCGTGGTGCGCAGCGACGATTTCGCGCTGATCCCGACGATCGTCTACGCCTTCGACGAACCGTTCGCGGATGCCAGCGCGCTGGCGACGTATCAGGTCTGCGCGCTGGCCCGCGAGCGCGTGACGGTGGCGCTGTCGGGCGACGGCGCGGACGAGGCGATGGCGGGATATCGCCGCTATCGCTTCCAGGCGGCGGAGGAGCGGGTGCGGGGGTTCGTGCCCGCGAGCGTGCGCGCGTCGCTGTTCGGCGCGCTGGGCGCGGCGTATCCGAAGGCCGACTGGGCGCCGCGGCCGTTGCGCGCGAAGGCGACGCTGCTGAACCTCGCGCGCGATGGGGCGGAGGGCTATGCGCGGTCGGTGGGGGTGACGTCGCCCGAATTGCGGGCGGCCCTGTTCACCGATGCCGCGCGGGCGGCGTTGCAGGGGCATCGTGCCGAGGACCGCTACGTCGCGGCGATGCGCGACGCGCCCGCGCGCGATGCGCTGGACCGCGCGCAATATGCGGACATGAAGATCTGGCTGCCCGGCGGCATCCTGACGAAGGGCGACCGGACCAGCATGGCGGTGGGGCTGGAAGCGCGCGAGCCGTTGCTGGAGCATCGGCTGGTCGAATTCGCCGCCCGCCTGCCGTCGTCGATGCGATTGCGCGGGGGCGAGGGCAAGTGGCTGATGAAGCGTGCGCTGGAACGCTATCTGCCCAAGGACATATTGTACCGGCCGAAGATGGGGTTCGTGACGCCGGTCGGCGACTGGTTCCGCGGTCCGCTGGCGGAGCAGGCGGCGGGGCTGGCGCGATCGCGGACGCTGGCGGGGACGGGATGGTTCGATCTCGACCGGCTGGGGCGACTGGCGGCGGCGCACCGCGCGGGGCGCGAGGAGCACGGGCGGACGCTGTGGCAGTTCGTGATGCTGGAGCGGAGCCTGGCGCGGATGTGGGGGTAGGAAAATATCCTCCCCGGCACGGGAGGGGGACCAGCCGCAGGCTGGTGGAGGGGGCGGGCCGCAGACGTCGCGCTTCGTGGCGCTCCCGCTCCACCACCGGCTGCGCCGGCGGTCCCCCTCCCCGTGCCGGGGAGGATAAAAAAGGGGAAGGGGCGGGTTGGTCCCGTCTCCGTCCCCCGCACCCTCTCCGTGCTTCGTTCGGCCCCGCCGCGGGCGAAGCCCGCGTCGTCGGACGGCGCTGCGTGCCGCTGGCCGGGCGTCCCGCGCGGTGGCCGCAGCGTCGCTGCGGCCGTCCCGCGTCACGCCGCAAACTGGTTCATGGTGTTGTGCGTGCCGCCGGCCTTCAGCGCCGCCTCGCCCGCGAAATATTCCTTGTGGTCGTCGCCGATGTCGGACCCGCTCATGTTCTGATGCTTCACGCACGCGATGCCTTCGCGGATTTCCTTCCGCTGCACGCCCTTGACGTAGCCCAGCATGCCTGCATCGCCGAAATATTCCTTCGCCAGATTGTCCGTGGACAAGGCGGCGGTGTGATAGGTCGGCAGCGTGATGAGGTGGTGGAAGATGCCGGCCCGCGCCGCGGCGTCCTTCTGGAACGTGCGGATCCGCTCGTCCGCCTCCGCCGCCAGCGGGGTTTCGTCGTAATCCACGCTCATCAGCCGCGCGCGGTCGTAGGGCGCGACATTCTTGCCCGCCTCGACCCAGGCGTCGAACACCTGCTGGCGGAAATTCAGCGTCCAGTTGAACGACGGCGAGTTGTTGTAGACCAGCTTGGCGTTCGGGATCACCTCGCGGATGCGGTCGACCATGCCCGCGATCTGCTCGATATGCGGCTTCTCGGTCTCGATCCACAAAAGGTCCGCGCCGTTCTGCAACGACGTGATGCAATCGAGGACGCAACGGTCCGCGCCGGTGCCCTCGCGGAACTGGAACAGGTTGGACGCGAGCCGCTTGGGCCGCATCAGCTTGCCGTCGCGCTCGATCACCACGTCGCCGCGCAGCGAGGACAGGTCGGTCACCTCCTCGCAATCGAGGAAGGCGTTATACTGGTCGCCGATGTCGCCGGCTTCCGTGCTGTACGCGATCTGCTTCGTCAGGCCCGCGCCCAGCGAGTCGGTGCGCGTGACGATGATGCCGTCTTCCACGCCCATTTCGAGGAAAGCGTAGCGGCAGGCGCGCACCTTCGCCAGGAAGTCCTCGTGCGGCACGGTGACCTTGCCGTCCTGATGCCCGCACTGCTTCTCGTCGCTGACCTGGTTCTCGATCTGGAGCGCGCAGGCGCCCGCCTCGATCATCTTCTTCGCCAAAAGGTACGTCGCCTCGGCATTGCCGAAGCCCGCGTCGATGTCCGCGATGATCGGCACGACGTGCGTTTCGTAACCGTCGATCGCGTTCAGCAGGCGCTGCGCCTCCAGTTCGTTGCCCGTCTCGCGCGCGGCGTCGAGGTCGCGGAACATCATCCCCAGTTCGCGCGCGTCGGCCTGCTTCAGGAAGGTGTACAATTCCTCGATCAGCGCGGGCACGCTCGTCTTCTCGTGCATCGACTGGTCGGGCAGCGGTCCGAAATCGCTGCGCAGCGCGGCGACCATCCAGCCGGACAGGTAGAGGTAGCGGCCCTTGGTGGTGCCGAAATGCTTCTTGATCGAGATGAGCTTCTGCTGCCCGATGAAGCCGTGCCAGCAACCCAGCGACTGCGTGTACTCGGCGGGGTTGGCGTCATAGGCGGCCATATCGCGACGCATGATGCCCGCGGTGTATTTCGCGATATCCAGCCCGGTGCGGAACCGGTTCTGCAACTGCATCCGCGCGACCGATTCGGCGTCGATGCCGTCCCATGTGCCGTTGAAGCTGCGGATCAGCGTGTCGGCGCCGGCGATCTGGTCCTGATAGGTCACGGGGTCATCCTTGGTTCTGTCGAATCCCCACCGCCGTTCGCCCTGAGCGACGTCGAAGGGCCTGCCGAGCGCATCGGCTTCGACTTCGCTCAGCCCGAACGGTGGTGGGGACTCTGGATTCTTCGCGGGGGGAATGTCCGCCGGCGCTTGGGACGCCGGCGGACACCTTTCCTCCCCAGGAAACGGGTTGGTTCAGCCGAGGCGGCCGAGGCGGTGGTACAGGGCGGAGAATTTCGACGAGCGCGGATCGTCCGCGATCTGCTTCACGTAGCTGGCGACCGCTTCCTTCATCAGGCCGAAATCCTCGGTCGAGAACACGGCGCGGGCGCGCTGGGGTTCGGTCGTCATCGTGGGTCTCCTCGTTCGCGGCATCGCTGCCTTGCGACCGGGGTTACGCCGCGGAAATTGTCACGAACACCTGTATCGACACCGTTTCGGGGTCGCATCGTCGCATGAAACGGTGTTAACCCGTGTGAAGCTGTAAAGGATTTACAACGCGTCATGGCGGTCGACAAACTGATGGCGGGGCATGTCGTGCGGCGGCTGCGGCGGCGGCTGGCGTTGAGCCAGGCCGCGATGGCGGAGATGCTGGGGATCAGCCCCAGCTACCTCAACCTGGTCGAACGCAACCAGCGGCCGGTGTCCGCGACGGTACTGGTGCGGCTGGCGGAGACGTTCGACCTCGACCCCCGCGCGCTGGCCGCGGCGGAGCCGGGGGGCGGGGCGGCGGCGATGCGGCGGCGGCTGGCCGACCCCCTGTTCGCGGACCTGGAAGTCGACCGCACCGAGCTGGAGGAATGGCTGGCCGCCGCGCCCGGCGGGGCGGAGGCGTTCGCGCGCGCCTACGATCGCGGGGGCGCGGGCGGCGAGGCGGCGCCTGCGACGGACGATCCGGTCGCGGCGGTGCGGCGCGAGATCGAGCGGTGGCGCAACCATTTCCCCGACCTCGACGCGGCGGCGGAGGCGCTGGCGGACGAATTGCGGCTGGCGGCGGGGGACCTGTACGGCGTGATCGCGGAGCGGCTGCGCGCGAAGCATCAATTGTCGATCCGCGTCCTGCCCGCCGACGTGATGCCCGACGCGTTGCGGCGGCTGGACCTGCACGCGCGGCAGTTGCAGCTGAGCGAGCTGCTCGACCCCGCCAGCCGCACCTTCGCGGTCGCGATGCACCTGGCGCAGGGCGAGGCGCGGGCGGAGATCGAGGCGCTGGCGCGCGGCGCGGGCTTCACCGACCGGACGAGCGAGCGGCTGTATCGACGCCACCTGTCGGGGTATTTCGCGGCGGCGGTGATGATGCCCTACGCCCGCTTCCTGCGCGCGTGCGAGACGACGGGATATGACATCGAACTGCTCCAGCGGCGCTTCGGCGCGGGGTTCGAGCAGGTCGCGCACCGGTTGACGACGCTGTCGCGGGTCGGTGCGCGGGGCCTGCCCTTTTTCATGATCCGGATCGATCGCGCGGGCGTGTCGTCGAAACGCTATGCGGGGGCGAGCGGCGCCGCGCTGGTGGAGGCGGACGCGCGCTGCCCGCTGTGGCGGTTGCACCATGCGTTCGACCGGCCGGGCAGCCTTGCGGTGCAGCTGGTCGAGCTGGAGGACGGTGCGCGCTTCCTGACGATGGCGCGGACGGTGGCGCCGCAGGGACGGCGCCACGGGCTGGTCGCGGCGGAGTTCGCGGTCGGGTTGGGGGTCGAGGAGGGGATGGCGGGCGCGCTGGCGGCGGCCCGCGGCATGGACCTGGCCGGCACCGCGACGCCGATCGGGCTGGGGTGCCGCCGCTGCCTGCGCCCTGCCTGTCCGCAGCGGTCGGCGGTGCCCGCGGGGCGGGCGTGGGTCGTGAACGAGCGCGAGCGCGGGGTGAGCGCGATCGCCTTCGCCGGGGACTGACAAGCCGCGATCGCGCGGGCATAGGCGGCGTCATGAACGCGACCCATTTCGCCGCCGCCCTGACGCTCGCCGTCGCGACGCCCGCCGCCGCGCGAGTCGACCACGATGCCAGTGTCTGGCTGAACCTGACGGCGACGGGGAAGATATCGGGCAAGCTCATCTACTTCGCCGAGATCCAGCCGCGCGTCGGCAACGACGTGTCGGAGGTCGAGCAGGTGCTGCTGCGCCCCGCGATCGGCGTGCAGGCGACGCGCGACATTCAGCTGTTCGCGGGATATGTGCACGTCGCCGAGCCCGCGGCGAACCGCAACGAGGAGCGGTTGTTCCAGCAGGCGACGGTGTTCTTCCGCGACCTGCCCGGCGAGTTGCAGTCGCGCACCCGGCTGGAGCAGCGCTGGCGGTCGGACGGGCGCGACATGCAATGGCGGCTGCGCGAGATGCTGCGCTACGAATATCCGGTCACGCCCCGGCTGGCGCCGATGGCGTCGATCGAGGGGTTCGTCGCGCTCAACGCACCCGACTGGCGCGCGCGCGAGGGGTTCGACCAGCTGCGGACGTTCGTCGGCGTGGAGGTCGGGCTGAAGGGACGGTCGACGATCGAGGCGGGATATCTGAACCAGATCGTCGACCTGCCGGGGGCGGCGTCGCGGATGAACCACGTCCTGTCGGTGGCGGTGTTCTTCCGCCACTGACGCAGGGTCAGGCGCCGGCGTCGGTCAGCCGGGCCTGCTGCTCCGGCGACAGCGCCAGGTCCATCGCGCCCAGCAGGTCCGCGACCTGCTCCACCGACGTCGCACTGGCGATCGGGGCGGTGACGCCCGGCTGGTCCTTCAGCCACGCCAGCGCGACCTGCGCGTGGGTCGCGCCGGTGTCGGCGACGACCGCGTCCATCGCGGCCAGGACCGCGGCGCCCGTGCCGGACAACAGATCCTTCATCCGCCCGCCGCGGACGCTCTTGCCCAGGTCGTCGGCCGAACGGTATTTGCCGGTCAGGAAGCCCGATGCCAGCCCGTAATAGGGCACGACGCCGACGTTCTCGGACACGCACAGGTCCTGCAACTCGCCCTCGAACTTGTGGCGGCTGACCAGATTATATTCGGGTTGCAGCACGTCGTAGCGCGGCAGCCCCGCGGCGCGCGCCGCCTCGTTCGCGGATTTCAGCCGCGCGGCATGGAAGTTCGACGCGCCCAGCACGCGCACCTTTCCGGCCGCGACCAGCGTGGCGAACGCCTCCAGCACCGCCTCCTGCGGCACCGAATCGTCATCCTGGTGCGCGAAATACAGGTCGATGCGATCAGTGCCGAGCCGCTTCAGCGACGCCTCGCACGCCGCGGCAATCCGCGCGGGCGCCAGCTTCTCGCCGCCTTCGCCCGGCAGCATCCCGACCTTCGTCGCGATCAGCACGCGATCGCGCTTCCCCGCGTCCGAGCGCAGCCATTCGCCGATCACGCTTTCGGACTCGCCCCCGGCATGTCCCGGCACCCAGGCGGAATAGACGTCGGCGGTGTCGATCATCGTCCCCCCGCCGTCGACGAAGGCGTCGAGGACGGCGAAACTGGTGGCCCGGTCCGCGGTCCAGCCGAAGACGTTGCCGCCCAGTACCAAGGGCGCGATGCGCAGGTCGGACGATCCCAGTCGGCGGGTGTCGGTCATGGTCGCGGATCGCCTATATTGTCGGTGACGTCCTCCAGCGCGACGCTGTTCGCGTCGAGCATCTCGGCCGCCCGGTTCAGTTGCCGGTCCTCATTGGGAGACAGGACCGTGGAGGGATCGTCGCCGCCCGAACAGGCGGCGACGACCAGCAGCCCGGCGATCGCCGCGCCGCGACGCATCAATCGCGGTCGCGGATCGCGTTGCCCGCGCGGGTCAGCGCGTTGCCGGTGGCGTCGGCGGCGTCGTCCGCCGCGGCGCCGATTGCGGCGCCCGCGCGGTCGGCCGAATTCTCCGCACCCGCCAGCGCATCCTCCGTTGCGGTCCGGACGTCGCGCGACGCGTCGCGGGTCGCGGCCTCGACGTCGGAGGAGGCGTTGTCCACGGTCGCCGCGGTATCGGCGGCGATGACGTTGCCCGCCTGCGCCGTCTCGTCCTCCGCCCGCTCGCTGCATGCGGCGGTCGACAGCGTCGCCGCCATGGCGAGGCCCAGGGTGGTCGCGAACTTCATATGGTTTCTCCCCATCACGGACTGGAACACATGCCAGCGGGCTGGGCAACGAAGCAAGCGCGCGAAGGGTCCGGTACGGGACGGACGGATAAGACGCCGATGCCGCGTTGACCGCATATAAAGATATCTTTATATGTTGATCGCAATGACGATCGCCCTCGATATCTTCCGCGCGCTGGCGGACTCGTCCCGCCTGCGGATCGTCGCCCTGCTGCGCGCGATGGAATTGTCCGTCGGCGAACTGGCACAGGTCCTGGGACAGAGCCAGCCGCGCGTCAGCCGGCATGTGAAGATCCTGACCGATGCCGGGCTTGCCGAACGGCGCAAGGAAGGCAGCTGGGTGTTCGTGGCGCTGGGCGAGGCGGCGCGGGTCGCCCCGGTACTGGCGGCGCTGGACGCCTGGGGCGCGGAGCGCGAGACGGTGGCGGATGCGGCGCGGCTGGCCGCGGTGCGCGCGGACCGCGCGGCGGCGGCGGCGGGCTGGTTCGAGGCGCATGCGCGCGAATGGGACGCGATCCGCTCGCTGCACGTGGCGGAGGATCAGGTCGAGGCGGCGATGCTCCGCGCGCTGGACGGCGAACCGATCGGGCGGCTGATCGACATCGGCACCGGCACAGGGCGGATGATCGAATTGTTCGCGGGCCGTGCCAGCCATGCGCTGGGCATCGACCGGTCGTCCGAGATGCTGCGGCTGGCGCGGGCCAAGCTCGGGGCGGGGGGGCTCGCCAATGCCGAATTGCGGCAGGCGGACCTGTACGCGCTGCCCATGGCGGACGATGCGGCGGACGTCGCGATCATCCACCACGTCCTGCACTTCGCGCAGCAACCGGGTGCCGCGATCCAGGAGGCGGGACGCGTGCTGGCGCCGGGCGGACGGTTGCTGATCGCGGATTTCGCGCCGCACGACCGCGAGGAACTGCGCGCGCGCGACGCGCACACCCGGCTCGGCTTCTCCGACGCGCAGATCGAGGGGTGGTTCGACGCCGCCGGGCTTCGTCCCGCGCGAGTCGATACGCTGGAGGGCGGGGAGCTGACGGTGAAATTGTGGCTGGCGCGCAAGACGGGCGCGCCGCTGAGAGAGGTGAAGGCGGCATGAATTTCTCGGTCCGGCAGATGACGGAGGCCGCACGCGCCCTGGACGCGCCGCTGTACGCCGACGTCGGCGGCGACGTGGAGGTCAGTTTCGAATTCTCGCCGCCCAAGACCGACAAGGCGGAGGCGACATTGTGGGAATCGATCGAGACGCTGGCGCCTTTGTCGCCGCGTTTCCTGTCGGTCACCTACGGCGCGGGCGGGTCGACGCGCGATCGCACGCACGCGACGGTGGCGCGGATCGCGCGCGAAACCACGGTGCCCGCCGCCGCGCATCTGACCTGCGTCGAGGCGACGCGCGACGAGATCGATGCGGTGGCGGAGGAATATTGGGCGGCGGGCGTGCGGCACATCGTCGCGCTGCGCGGCGATCCCCCCGCGGGCGCGCAGGATTATGCGCCGCATCCCGGCGGATACGAGAATGCGGCGGCGCTGGTGGAGGGGCTGCGGCGGCTGCACCCGTTCGAGATTTCGGTCGCGGCCTATCCCGAATGCCATCCGTCGTCGGCCAATCTGGCGGCGGACCTCGATAACCTCAGGCGGAAGCTGGACGCGGGCGCCAATCGCGCCATCACGCAATTCTTCTTCGAGCCCGACACCTTCTTCCGCTATCGCGACGCCGCGGCGGCGGCGGGGATCGATGCGGAGATCGTGCCGGGCGTGATGCCCGTGGGCAGCTTCGCGGGCATCCGCCGCATGGCCGCGATGTGCGGCACCGACGTGCCCGGCTGGCTCGACCGCCTGTTCGAGGGGCTGGACGACAAGCCCGCGGCGCGCCAGCTGGTCGCGGCGACCGTCGCGGCCGAATTGTGCCGCAAGCTGTATGCGGGCGGGGTCAAGCAATTCCACTTCTACACCATGAACAAGGCCGAGCTGAGCTTCGCGATCTGCCACCTGCTGGGGGTGCGCAGCGCGGGCCGGGCCGCGGCGGAGGCGGCGTGATGACGGTACGCGAGACATTCCTGGCCGAGGCGGCGAAGCGCATCCTCATCACCGACGGCGCGTTCGGGACCGAGATCCAGAACTGGAAGCTGTCCGAGGCGGATTACGCCGGGACGCTGACGCTGGGCCACGACCAGAAGGGCAACAACGACATCCTCGCGCTGACCAAGCCCGAGGTGCCCGAAAGCATCCACCGCGCCTATTTCGAGGCGGGGGCGGATATCGCGGAAACCAACACCTTTTCGGCGAACCGCATCAGCCAGGCGGATTACGGCGCCGAAGGGCTGGTGCGCGAGATCAACGTCGAAAGCGCGGCGATGGCGCGGCGGCTGGCGGACGAATTCGCGGGCCGCGACGGGCGCCCGCGCTTCGTCGCGGGCGCGATCGGCCCGACGAACAAGACATTGTCGCTGTCGCCCGACGTCAACGATCCGGGCTATCGCGAGATCGACTTCGATTATCTGAAGGACGTGTACCGCGAGCAGACCGACGCTTTGGTCGAGGGCGGCGCGGACTTCATCCTGATCGAGACGGTGTTCGACACGCTGAACGCCAAGGCGGGGATCATGGCCGCGATCGAGGCGGGGGAGGCGCTGGGGCGCGACCTGCCGATCATGCTGTCGATGACATTGACCGACCTGTCGGGCCGCAACCTGTCGGGGCATACGGTGGAGGCGTTCTGGCACGCGGTGCGCCATGCCAGGCCGCTGACGATCGGGCTGAACTGCTCGTTCGGGGCGGAGCAGCTGCGCCCGCACGTGAAGGTGCTGAGCGACATCTGCGACACCCTTATCATGGTCTATCCCAATGCGGGCCTGCCCAACGAACTGGGCGAGTATGACGAGGCGCCGGCGACGACCGCGGGGCTGGTCGGCGAATGGGCGCAGGGGGGGCAGGTGAACGTGCTGGGCGGATGCTGCGGATCGACGCCCGCGCATATCCGCGCGATCGCGGACATGGCGCGCGGCGTGCCGCCCCGGGCGGTACCGGTGCCGCCGGTCAGGACGCGGCTGGCGGGGCTGGAGCCGTTCACGATGGCCGCCTAGCCGCGACGACCCGTCACCCCGGCGCAGGCCGGGGTCCAGAATTACACGCGCTGCCGCCCGGAAACCTGGATCCCGGCCTGCGCCGGGATGACGTATAAATGACCCAGTTCGCCACGCAGTTCGTCAATATCGGCGAGCGTACCAACGTCACCGGCTCCGCCGCGTTCAAGAAGCTCGTCATGGCGGGCGACTATACCCGCGCGGTCGAGGTCGCGCGCGCGCAGGTCGAGAACGGCGCGCAGGTGATCGACGTCAACATGGACGAGGGGCTGCTCGACGCGCACCACGCCATGACGACGTTCCTGAAACTGATCGCCGCCGAACCCGATATCGCGCGCGTGCCGGTGATGATCGACAGTTCCAAATGGGACGTGATCGAGGCGGGGCTGAAATGCGTGTCGGGCAAGCCGATCGTCAATTCCATCAGCATGAAGGAGGGCGTCGAGCCGTTCCTGGTCCATGCGCGCAAGTGCATGAACTACGGCGCCGCGGTCGTCGTCATGGCGTTCGACGAGGTCGGGCAGGCGGATACGAAGGAGCGCAAGGTCGAGATCTGCGCCCGCGCCTATGACCTGCTGACCGGCATCGGCTTTCCGCCGGAGGATATCATCTTCGACCCCAACGTCTTCGCAGTCGCGACGGGGATCGAGGAGCATGACAATTACGGCGTCGACTTCATCGAGGCGGTGAGGGAGATCAAGGCGCGCTGCCCGCACGTCCACATATCGGGCGGGCTGTCGAACCTGTCGTTCAGCTTCCGCGGGAACGAGCCGGTGCGTCGGGCGATGCACAGCGTGTTCCTCTACCACGCCATCCCCGCGGGCATGGACATGGCGATCGTCAACGCCGGGCAGCTCGACGTCTATGACGCGATCGACCCGGAATTGCGCAATGCGTGCGAGGACGTGATCCTGAACCGCGATCCGGCGGCGGGCGACCGGCTGGTCGCGCTGGCGGAGAAATACCGCGGCACCGACGCGGTGGCGGAGAAGGCGGCGGCGGAATGGCGTTCGCTCCCCGTCACGAAGCGGCTGGAATATGCGCTGGTCAAGGGCATCGACGCGCATGTCGTCGACGATACCGAGGAATGCCGCCAGCAGTTCGCGAGGCCCATTGAGGTGATCGAGGGGCCGTTGATGGACGGTATGAACGTCGTCGGCGACCTGTTCGGCAGCGGCAAGATGTTCCTGCCGCAGGTCGTGAAGTCCGCGCGCGTGATGAAGAAGGCGGTCGCGCACCTCCTTCCCTTCATCGAGGCGAGCAAGGAGCCGGGCGCGAAGGGCAAGGGCAAGATCGTGATGGCGACCGTGAAGGGCGACGTCCACGATATCGGCAAGAACATCGTCGGCGTGGTGTTGCAGTGCAACGGCTTCGACGTGGTCGACCTGGGCGTCATGGTCCCGTGGTCGAAGATCCTGGCGGCGGCGAACGAGAACGATGCCGACATGATCGGCCTGTCCGGCCTCATCACGCCCAGCCTGGACGAGATGGTGACCGTGGCGGAGGAGATGAAGCGCGCGGGGATGACGATGCCGCTGCTGATCGGCGGCGCGACGACGTCGAAGGTGCATACCGCGCTGCGCATCGCGCCCGCCTATGACGGGCCGATCGTCCACGTGCTGGACGCCAGCCGCGCGGTAGGTGTGGCGACGACCCTCGTCAGCGAGACGATCCGCGACGATTTCGTGGCGAAGACCGCGGCGGATTATCAGGCGGTGCGCGACGCGCGCGAGGGGAAGGGGCAGAACGCACTCCTGCCGCTCGACGTCGCCCGGTCGCGCGGGATGGCGGTCGATTTCGCGCTGAAGGCGCCCGCGCCGAAGCGGCCGGGCGTGCATGTGTTCGACGACTGGGACCTGGCCGACCTGGCGAGCTATATCGACTGGACGCCGTTCTTCCGCGCGTGGGAACTGGCGGGGAACTATCCCGCGATCCTGACCGACGAGGTCGTCGGCGAAAGCGCGACCAGCCTGTATGCCGATGCGCGCGCGATGCTGGATCGGATCGTGGGCGAGAAATGGCTGACCGCGCGCGGCGTCGCGGGGCTGTGGCCATGTCATCGCCACGACGACGACGTGTGGGTGTACGACCGCCACAGCGTCGACCGGCGCACCCCCGACGGCGGCAGCGTGCCCGAGGGGTTCAGCCTGCCCGACCTGGACCGCCGCAACGAACATTCGACGCGGTTGCCCTTCCTTCGCCAGCAGATCGCGAAGCGCGAGGGGCGGGCGAACATGTGCCTGGCCGATTTCGTCGATCCCGCAGGCGACTGGATCGGCGGCTTCGCGGTCGGCATCCACGGGATCGAGCCGCACCTGGCGCGGTTCCAGGCGGGGCACGACGATTACAACGACATCCTGTTGAAGGCGCTGGCGGACCGGCTGGCGGAGGCGTTCGCGGAACGGCTGCACGCGCATGTCCGCACCGACCTGTGGGGCTATGCCGCGGGCGAGCAGCTGACCAACGAGGCGCTGATCCGCGAGCAGTATCGCGGGATCCGCCCCGCGCCCGGCTATCCGGCCTGCCCGGAACATTCGCTGAAGCGGACGCTGTTCGACCTGCTGGATGCGGAGGGGAATGCGGGGCTGGAGCTGACCGAGAGCTTCGCGATGCTGCCCACCGCGGCGGTCAGCGGCTTCTATTTCGGTCACGCGCAGGCCGAGTATTTCGGCGTTGCCCGGATCGGCGAGGACCAGGTCGCGGATTATGCGAATCGCCTGGGCGTCGACGTGGCGCGCGCGACCCGGCTGCTGCGACCGAATCTGGACTGATTCGACAGGGAACCGGAACCTCTGGTTACCGTTTCACCAACGCAGCGTCGTATTTATACCGCGCCGCACAAAAAAGTTCGTCCCAGAACGGGATTCGGGGTTCGAACGACTTGCTGCCGTAACGAAGTTGAATTAACCATCGTCGTTGACCGAACTTCCACCGCTCGTAAAAGGGATATCAGTATGAAGGCACTCGCTTTCGCATTCGCAGGCGCCGCTCTGGCGGTTGCCGCTCCGGCTTCGGCCGCCACGTACATCACGTTCGACGGTAACTCGGGCACGTACGGCAACGACCTGATCACGACGCCGTCGTTCACCGACACGTTCGACTTCACGCTCGACACGGCCGGCCGCTTCGGCGCCACGCTGTCGTCGGTCGCGGTCAGCGCTGCGACGAACGTCAACTTCTCGCGCGTGTTCCTGACCGGTCCCGGCCTGGGCGCCGGCATCGACTTCTCGCCCGTCGTGTCGGGCATCGTCGAGTTCCGCACGCTCGCGTCGACCTTCCTGAGCGCGGGCGACTATCGCCTGACCGTCTCGGGCACGTCGGGCAACGAGGGTTCCTACGCCGGCGACCTCAGCTTCGCCGCCGTTCCGGAGCCCGCGACCTGGGGTCTGATGATCCTCGGCTTCGGCATGGTCGGTGGCGCGATGCGCCGCCGCGCGGTGAAGACGGCCGTCCGCTTCGCCTGATCCTTTCTAGGATTGCGACAGACGCCGCCGGTCCCCTGGGCCGGCGGCGTTTTCATGTCCGCGATCCGTCCGGCGGCGTTGCCTGCGAGTCCCCGGCTCCCTAAGTGGAACCCATGTCAGGCTACGGCCCGCCCACGCGCTTCAACGAGGAAGCCGCCACCTTCACCGTCCGCGGTTCCGACGCGCCCGACCTGAAGGCGGGCGAGGCGGCGATCCGCAACGTCCTGAAGACGCTGCCGCTGAAGCCCGGCGTCTATCGCATGAACGATGCGAAGGGCGACGTGCTGTACGTCGGCAAGGCGCGCGCGCTGAAGAACCGCGTCGGCAATTACGTGCAGGTCGATCGCCTGCCCAAGCGGCTCCAGCGGATGGTGTCGCAGACGCGGTCGATGACGATCGTGACGACCAACAACGAGGCGGAGGCGCTGCTGCTCGAAGCGCAGCTCATCAAACGGTACCGCCCGCCGTACAATGTCCTGCTGCGCGACGACAAAAGCTTCCCCTTCATCCTGCTGCGGTCCGACCATGAGTATCCGCGGATCCAGAAGCATCGCGGCGCGCGGCGCGCGAAGGGCGATTACTACGGCCCGTTCGCCAGCGCGGGGAGCGTCAACAACACCCTCAACGCGTTGCAGAAACTGTTCCTGCTGCGATCGTGCACCGACGGTTTCTTCAAGACCCGCGACCGCCCGTGCCTGCTGTACCAGATCAAGCGCTGCTCCGCGCCGTGCGTCGGGCGGATCGACGCGGGCGATTATGCCGAGCTGGTATCCGACGCCAAGAAGTTCCTGGCGGGCAAGGCGACCGACGTGCAGGCGAAGCTGGGCGCGGAGATGACCGCGGCGGCGGCCGACATGGATTTCGAGCGCGCGGCGGTGATCCGCGACCGGCTGAAGGCGCTGACCTTCATCCAGGGGACGCAGTTCATCAATGCCGAGGACGTGGGCGACGCCGACATCTTCGCACTGGCCAGCCACGAGGGGCTGATCGGGATCGAGGCGTTCTTCATCCGCGGCGGGCAGAATTGGGGCCACCGCAGCTTCTTCCCCGCGCACACCGCGGACGTGGCGGAGGAGGAGGTGCTGAGCCAGTTCCTGATGCAATTCTATGAGGAGGTTCCCCCCGCCCGCACCGTGTTCGTCGACCGCGTGCTGCCAGAGGCTGCGCTGTTGCAGGAGGCGTTGAGCGGGCAGGCGGGGCGCAAGGTCAGCATGGAAGTGCCGCAGCGCGGCACGCGGCGGCGGCTGCTCGATCAGGCCAGGCGCAATGCGCAGGAGGCGCTGGAGCGCAGGCTGGCCGAATCGACGACGCAGGCGAAACTGAACCGCGAGGTCGCGGACCTGTTCGACCTGCCCGAGCCGCCGGACCGGATCGAGGTGTACGACAACAGCCACATCCAGGGGACGAACGCGCTCGGCGCGATGGTCGTCGCCGGACCCGAGGGATTCCGGAAGGGGCAGTATCGCAAGTTCAACATCAAGGACAAAAGCATCGTCCCGGGCGACGACTTCGGGATGATGCGCGAGGTCCTGACGCGCCGGTTCGCCAGGCTGTTGAAGGAAGGCGCGGAGGAGGAAGGCCCGGACCGCGATTCGGGCGAGTGGCCCGACCTGGTCCTGATCGACGGCGGGCGCGGGCAATTGAACGCGGCGAAGGCGGTGCTGGAGCAGCTGGGGATCGAGGACGTGTGCCTGGTCGGCGTCGCCAAGGGGCCTAACCACGGGCGCGAGGGGCGCGAGGTGTTCCACCTGATGGACGGGCGCGAGTTGATGCTGCCGGTCAATTCGCCGACCCTGTTCTACCTGCAACGGCTGCGCGACGAGGTGCATCGCTTCGCCATCGGCGCGCATCGGGCGAAGCGCGCGAAGGCGATGGGGGCAAGCCCGCTGGACGAGGTGCCGGGCATCGGCCCGGCGCGCAAGAAGGCGCTGCTGATGCATTTCGGCACCGGCCGCGCCGTGCGCAACGCCAGCCTGGCCGACCTGCAACAGGCCCCTGGCGTATCGGCCAGCGTGGCGCAGCAGGTGTACGACTTCTACCACGCAAAGTGATCTTGCCGCGCCCCGCGCGCCCCGGCACAAGCCGCGCATGACGATCGCCGACCTGATCGCGCGCTGGACCGGCACCGAGGGCGGGGCCGAGCGCGCCAATTACCAGATGTTCCTGAGCGAGTTCGCCCAGGCGCTGGCGCTGCCCGCGCCGCAACCGAAAGGTGCGGGGCTGGGCGATTACGAGTTCGAGGCGCCGGTCCGGTCGGAGGCGGCGCTAGGCCGTAAGGGGACGGGCCGCATCGACCTGTACAAGCGCGACTGCTTCATCCTGGAGGCGAAACAGAGCCAGTTGAAGCCGGGCGAGGTCGCGCCCGTGGACCCGGTCGAGCCGCCGCCGGCGTCGATCACCGACCTTTTCGGGCACGTCATCGGCATGGAGGCGCCCGCGCGCCCGGTGGCGCGCTACGATCGCCTGATGGCGGATGCGCGGTTGCAGGCGGAGCGTTATGCCTTGGCGTTGCCAGGCGATCATCGCGCGCCGCCGTTCCTGATCGTGGCGGATATCGGGCGCGCGTTCGAACTGTATTTCGACTGGGCTGGAAACGGGCGCGGATATGCCCCGTTCCCCGACGAGCGGCAGTATCGCGTCGGGTTGAAGCAGTTGGCGGATGATACGTTGCTGCCGGGCGTGGACCTGTCGGCGGCCGACCTGCTGCGCGCGATATGGACCGCGCCCGCGGGCGTCGATCCGCGGCTGAAGGCGGCGGAGGTCACGCGCGACATCGCGCGGCGGCTCAGCCGGGTCGCCGAGCAGCTGGAACGCGACGAGCGCAATCGCCACCCCGGCGCGATCGAGATCGCACTGGGGATAGAGGCGACCAGCCTGTTCCTGATGCGGATGCTGTTCTGCATGTTCGCGGAGGACGTGGGGCTGTTGCCGAAGGACAGCTTCAAATCGTTCCTGGAAGAAGCCCAGCGCAAATCGGTGCATTTCTGGCGCAACGGCCTGTCCGACCTGTGGTCGCGGATGAACGATGCGCAGGAGGTCAATCGCTACTGGCCCTACGGCGATGCGATCATCCGCTATTTCAACGGCAACCTGTTCGGCGGGACGCGAATTTTTGATCTGCCGGACGAATTCAAGAACGAACTGCTCGTCGCCGCCGCGAAGGATTGGCGCAAGGTGGAGCCCGCGATCTTCGGCACGCTGCTGGAGCAGGTGCTGACGAGTGCGGATCGCGCGAAGCTGGGCGCGCATTACACGCCGCGCGCCTATGTCGACCGGCTGGTCGAGGCGACGATCATGGACGTGTTGCGCCCGGAGTGGGACGCGACGCTTGAACGCGCCCGCGTGCTGGCGGATAGCGGAGATCGTGACGGGGCGGTCGCGGTGGCGCGTGCGTTTCATGCGCGGCTGGGCGAGTTGCGCGTGCTGGATCCCGCGTGCGGGACCGGGAATTTCCTGTACGTGGCGATGGAGCAGCTGTTGCGGCTGGAGGGCGAGGTTCGGCAATTCGTCGCCGGGCTGGACGCCGCATTCGTGCCGACGGTGCATCCGAACCAGTTCCTGGGACTGGAGCTCAACCCGCGCGCGGCGGTGATCGCGGAACTGGTGTTGTGGATCGGCTGGCTGCGCTATCGCCTCGCCAACACGCCGGAGGCGATCGGGGAGCCGGTGCTGCCGACGCTCACCAATATAAACTTCGGCACCCACGGTGGGTATGATGCGGTGCTGGTGCGGCTGCCGACCGGCGATCCCGACACCGCGAACCCGCGGCGGCCGGCATGGCCGGAGGCGGACTTCATCATCGGCAACCCGCCGTTCATCGGCGCGAAGTTCCTGCGCGAGCGGCTTGGCGCGAACTATGCCGAGGCGTTGTGGGCGGCGAACCCGCGCGTGGCGAAGTCGGCGGACTTCGTCATGCAATGGTGGGACCGGGCGGCGGATATCCTGACCCGGCCGGGAACGCGATTGCGCCGTTTCGGGCTGGTGACGACCAACAGCATCACGCAGGTCTTCAGTCGCCGCGTCATCGAGCATTGGTTGTCGATCCCCGTCCCCGTGCCTGTCACCGACGACGGCGATGGACCGGAGCGTCGTGCTTCGGGCGATCCGGGCGGAGACAGCTGCCCGGCGCCATCGGTCGATTCCCACGGCCCCATCCCCCGTTCCGGCGAGGACAGGGCCGGCGGCCTTCATCTCGTCCTCGCGGTCCCCGACCATCCGTGGACCCGCGTGACGAAGGACGCTGCGGCGGTACGCATCGCGATGACCGTGGCGGATGCGGGCGCGGGGACCGGGCGGCTGGTGACGATCGTGCGGGAACGCGCGATCGATACCGACGCGCCCGTCCTGGACGTGGCGGTCGATCATGGCGCGATCAACGCGGACCTTTCGACCGGCACCGACGTGACGAGGGTCGTGCCACTGCGCGCTAACGAGGGATTGGGTTCCCGCGGGGTGCAGTTGATGGGCGCCGGCTTCATGGTAACGGCCGCGCAGGCCAAATCGCTCGGACTGGGCACGCGGCCCGGGCTGGACGCGCATATCCGGGAGTATCGGAACGGGCGAGACCTGCTGCAACGGCCGCGCGGCGTGTTCGTGATCGACCTGTTCGGGCTGGACGAGGTGACGGTAATGGATCGTTTCCCGGAGGTGTACGACCACCTGCTGAAGAACGTACGGAATTCGACCGACGAGAAGGGGAGGCCCAACGGCAGGGCGGTCAACAACCGCGCGTCGTATCGCGATCACTGGTGGATCTTCGGCGAGCCGCGACGCGAGCTTCGCCCTGCGATCGCCGGAATCGCCAGGTACATTGCGACGACGGAGACGTCCAAACACCGGATATTTCAGTTCATCAACAGCTCGGTCCTTGCGGACAACATGATCGTCGTTGTCGCTGCTGATGATCCGACATTATTTGGCGTCTTGTCAGGACGGTTCCATCAGGAGTGGGTTCTGCACAGTGGCGGATGGCTGGGTTTTGGGAACGATAACAGGTACTCCAAATCTCTCGTTTTCGACCCGTTCCCCTTTCCCGACGCCACCGGCGCGCAGCGCGATACGATCGCGGGTATCGCGGAACGGCTGGACGCCACGCGGCGCACGGCGCTCGGCGAAAATCCCTCGCTGACGATGACCGGGCTCTACAATCTGGTCGCCGCGATCCGCGACGGCACGCTGTCGCCGCAGGACGAGTCGGCGGCGGTCAGGGCGCGGGCGCGGATCGTGGCGAAGCTGCACGACGACCTGGATGATGCGGTGGCGGATGCCTATGGCTGGCCGCGCGATCTGCCCGCGGCGCAGGTCGTCGCGCGGCTCGTCGCGCTAAATGCCGAGCGTGCGGCGGAGGAGGCGGCGGGCCATGTCCGCTGGCTGCGGCCGGACTATCAGGTTCCGCGCTTCGCCGTACCCCCCGTCGTCGCGGGGAGGCGTAAGGCGCGCCGGTCGCCGGCGGTCGTGCCGGGAGGCGGCACCGCGTAAGCCTCCCCTTTACCCCTGGCGCGCTATCGCGCCGCGCATGGCCGCCGTGTTCCTGACCATCGATACCGAGTTCGCGTGGCGCCATCATGCCGCCGGGCACGACGCCGCGACGATCCATGCGCGGTCGGTGGAGCCCGCGGGGGTGGGATTGACGGCGCAGCTGGCGATGCTGGCGCGGTACGGGTTGAAGGCGACGTTCTTCGTCGATCCGATGCCCGCGCTGGTCCATGGGGACGAGTGGATCGCGCGCATGGTCGCGCCGGTGCTGGCGGCGGGGCAGGAAGTGCAATTGCATTGCCACGCCAACTGGCTGGGCGCGGACGCGGTCGACCGGACGCGGCACGGGCGGTTCGAGCTGACCGACCACGACGCGGGCGCGCAGCGCGCGATGCTGGCGCGCGCGATCGACCTGCTGACGGCGGCGGGCGCGCCGCGCCCCGTCGCGTTCCGCAGCGGAAGCTATGCCGCGAACGACGATACGCTGCGCGCGCTGGCGTCGCTGGGCATCGCGTACGACAGCAGCCACAACGGCAACCACGCGCCATGGCCGAGCGCGATCGCGCTGCCCCCGGAACGCATCGCGCCGGTGCGGCGGCACGGGGTGGTGGAGGTGCCCGTGACGCAGGTGGAGGACCGGCGCGGGAGGTGGCGCAACGCGCAGGTGTGCGCGCTGTCGGCGGCGGAGATGCGCGCCGCGCTGGACCATGCGGTCGCGCACGATCATGCCACGGTGACGATCGTGGGGCACAGCTTCGAACTGGCGAACCGCGCCGGGACCGCGCCGAACAAGATGCATGTGCGCCGGTTCGAGGCGCTGTGCGAGACGCTGGCGGCGCGGCGCGGCGGATTGCCGACGACGCATTTCGCGGACCGGCCCGTGCTGCCGCTGGACCGCGACGACCGGCCGCTGGCGCGCAATGCGGTCCGGCGCGGGTGGCGGCAGGTGGAGCAGGCGTGGTCGACCCTGGTGGCGGAGCGCGCGGCGTGAGCGTTCTACGGTTCCAGGTCGGCGCGCGGACGCTGGCGACGATCCCGCGGCGGTTGCGGCGCGTGGGCCTGACGCTGGAACAGGCGGTGTCGGGCGCCGCGCCCGCGCTGCCCGCGCTGGACGCCGCCGACGACGGCTATGTCGTCACCTCGCTCCCCGACCATGTCGCCATCCCGTGGCAGGGGCTGGCGTTCGTGCGGCAACGGTACGTGCGCTATTTCGTGCAGCTGTCGGCGGGGGAGGCGGCATGGCGCGCGGGCCTGTCGGGACAGGCGCGATCGGGGTTGAAGCGGAAGGCGAAGAAGCTGGCGGCGGCGAACGGCGACGTGCTGGACGTCCGGCGATACCGGACCGCGGCGGAACTGGCCGTGTTCCACCCGCTGGCGCGCGCGGTGGCGCGGACGACGTATCAGGAACGGTTGCTGGGATCGGCGCTGCCGCAGGATGCGTCGTTCATGACGGGTCGCGAGGCGCGGGCGTGGCTATTGTTCCTGCACGACGCGCCGGTGGCGTACCTGTGGTGCGGGGCGGACGGGGACACGCTGCGCTACGATTACGTCGGGCACGATCCGGCGCATCACGCGCTGTCGCCGGGCAGCGTGCTGATGGAGGCGGCGCTGGTCGATCTGTTCGCGGATCGCTTCGCCCGTTTCGATTTCACCGAAGGGGAAGGGCAGCACAAGCGCTCGCTGGCGAGCGGCGGGG
>NZ_LMQP01000002.1:275308-293208 GCF_001425405.1 Sphingomonas sp. Leaf412
GGCGGGGTTCGACGCGATGATGCAGGTCGCGAAGCGCTGGGCGGCGTCGCCGCGGTTGCGCGGGCTGGCGGCGCGGGTGCGGCGATAATCGCTCCCCTCCCGTTCGCGGGAGGGGTAGAGGATTTATGCAATGCACCTGATCGCCGATGCCATCGTCCTGTCGGTCCGCGCGCATGGCGAGCATGGGGCGGTCGTGCGCGCCTTCACGCGCGAGGACGGGGTGCAGCCGGGCTATGTCCGCGGTGGACATGCGCGACGGCTGCGGCCGGTGTTGCAGGCGGCGAACCTGGTCCGCGGCGAATGGCGCGCGCGGACCGGGGAACAGCTGGCGGCGCTGACCGTCGAGCTGCTGCACAGCCGCGCGCCGCTGCATCGCGAGCCGCTGGCCGCGGCGGCGCTGGAATGGGCGACCGCGCTGACCGCCGCCGCATTGCCCGAGGCGCAGCCCTATCCGCGGCTGCACGACGCATTGTCGGCGACGATCGACGCGGTGGAGGCGGCGCCGAGCGCGGCGGGATGGGCGGCGGCGCTGGCGCGGTACGAACTGCTGCTGCTGGCCGAACTGGGGTTCGGGCTGGACCTGTCGGCATGCGTCGCGACGGGGGACACCGACGACCTGGCCTTCGTCAGTCCGAAGAGCGGGGCGGCGGTCGGCGCGGCGGCGGCGGCGGGGTATGAGGCGCGGCTGTTCCCGCTGCCCGCGTTCCTGCTGCACGGCGGGGAGGCGGGGTGGCCGGACGTGATCGCCGCGCTGGCCATCACGGGGCATTTCCTGGCGCGCGACGTGCTGGTCGACCGGCGGCGCGATACGATGGCGGCGCGCGAACGGCTGGTGGCGCGGCTGCAACGCGCGGTTGCGTGAGCGCGCCGGGCGCGGCATGCGTCGCGGCCATGACGAAACTGATCGCAGTGCTGGCCGGGGACGGCATCGGACCCGAGGTGACGAACGCGGCGCGGCGGGTGCTCGACGCGCTGCGGCTGGATCTGTCGTTCGAGGAGGCGGCGGTCGGCGGCGCGGCCTATCGCGCGCACGGCCATCCGTTGCCCGCGGCGACGGTGGCGCTGGCGCAGCGCGCGGATGCGATCCTGTTCGGCGCGGTGGGGGATCCGGCGTTCGACGGCCTGGAACGGTCGCACCGGCCGGAACAGGCGATCCTGGGCCTGCGCAAGGCGTTGGCGACGTTCGCCAATCTTCGCCCGGCGAAGGGGTTTCCCGGGCTGGAGGATGCGTCCTCGCTGAAGCCAGAGATCGCGGGCGCGATCGACCTGGTGATCGTGCGCGAGTTGAACGGCGACGTGTATTTCGGCGACAAGGGGCGGCGGACGACCGACGCCGGGCGGCGCGAGGGCTACGACCTGATGCGGTATGACGAGGACGAGGTGCGCCGCATCGCGCATGTCGGCTTCCAGACCGCGGCGAAGCGGCGCGGCAGGCTGTGTTCGGTCGACAAGGCCAACGTGCTGGAAACGTCGCAATTGTGGCGCGACGTCGTGGTCGAGGTGTCGGCGGACTATCCCGCGGTGACGCTGACCCACATGTACGTCGACAATGCCGCGATGCAGCTGGTGCGCGATCCCGGCGCGTTCGACACGATCGTGACGGGCAATCTGTTCGGCGACATCCTGTCGGATCAGGCCAGCATGTGCGTGGGATCGATCGGGATGCTGCCGTCCGCCAGCCTCGATGCGAACGGCAAGGGGATGTACGAACCGATCCACGGCTCCGCCCCCGACATCGCCGGGCAGGGGAAGGCGAACCCGTGCGCCGCGATCCTGTCCGCGGCGATGATGCTGCGCCATTCGCTGGGCGAGGCGGCGGCGGCGGACCGGATCGAGGCGGCGGTGGCAGCGGCGGTGCGCGGCGGGGTCCGGACGCCCGACCTGGGCGGCACCGCGACGACCGTCGAGATGGCGGACGCGGTGCTGGCGGCGTTGTGACGACGCGCCGTTCCGACCTTCCCTCACCCTGTCGGCGCTGCGCGCCTCTTCCCTCTCCCGATGGGAGAGGGAGGGAGCGGCGCAGCCGCGGACGGGTGAGGGTAGGTCGGAACGCTCTCGACCGGCGCTGACATGCTCGACCTCGCCGTCGTCGTTCCGGTCTTCAACGAACGCGCGAATGTGGCCCTGCTTGTTGCGGCGCTCGACGCGGCGCTCGGCGATCGACGCTGGGAGGCGATCTTCGTCGACGACGACAGTCCGGACGGGACCGCGGACGCCGCGCGCGACCTGGCGCGGCGCGATCCGCGCGTGCGGGTGATCCAGCGGATCGGGCGCCGCGGCCTGTCGACCGCGTGTATCGAGGGGATGTGCGCCACCGCCGCGCCGCTGGTCGCGGTGATCGACGGCGACCTTCAGCATGACGAGGCGTTGCTGCCCGCGATGATGGCCGCGCTGGACGATCCGGCGGTGGACGTGGCGGTGGGCTCGCGCTTCGTCGCGGGCGGCAGCACCGGCGCGTGGGATCGCGACCGCGTGGCGAAGTCGGCGCTGGCGACGCGGCTGGCTCGACATGCGGCGCCGAAGGGCATGACCGATCCGATGAGCGGCTTCTTCATGATCCGCACCGCCGTCGTCCGCGCGCTCGTGCCGCGGCTGGGCGGGATCGGGTTCAAGATCCTGCTCGACATCCTGTCCGCCGGCCCGCGCCCGCTGCGGTTCGTGGAACTGCCCTACACCTTCCGCACGCGCACCGCGGGGGAGAGCAAGCTGGATCACGTCGTGGCGATGGAATATCTCATCGCCCTGTACGACCGGCGCTTCGGGCGGATCGTGCCGGTGCGGTTCGCGATGTTCTCCGCCATCGGGGCGCTGGGGACGGGGGTGCACATGGCGGTCCTCAGCCTCGCCTTCGTCCTGCTGGGCTGGCCGTTCGTCGCGGCGCAGGTGCTGGCGACGGTGGCGGCGATGACGTTCAACTTCTTCCTCAACAACACGCTGACCTATCGCGACCGGCGGTTGCGCGGGGGCCGCGCGCTGCTGGACGGGTGGGTGTCGTTCGCGCTGGTCTGTTCGGTCGGGGCGGTGGCGAACGTCGGCGTCGCGGCGTTCCTGCACGACGTCCGGCAGGGGGCGTGGGCGGCGTCGGCGCTGCTGGGGGTGCTGGTCGGCGCGGTGTGGAATTATGCGCTGTCGTCGCGGTTCACCTGGGGCCGCTACCGCTAGATCCAGCCGGCGAACCACGTCCAGCGGCGGAAGGCGCCCGGATCGGTCAGCGCCTGCGCGGTCAGGACGGGCAGGAAGTACAGCGCGGCGGCGAAGGCGGCGAGGACGACCGCCTCGTCCCACGGCCGCGCCCGCCGGTGATGCAGCGCGACCGCGATCGCGACGCACAGGAACACGCTGGCCGGATAATAATAATAATAGAATCCCAGCGACTTCGGGATCAGCGCGAATTGCGCCACCGCGAACGTCCACAGCAGCGCGGGCGCGAGCAGACGCCACGCCCCGGTCTTCACCCAGTCGCGGTAGAGCGCCGCGACCGCGACCAGCCCGCCCCACATCACCACCGGATTGCCGATCAGCAGGATGCCGCGCTGCGCCCCGTCCGCGGGCTCGTAAAGGTACCAGATCGGGCGCAGCAGCAGCGGCCACGTCCACCATTGCGACTGATAGGTGTGCGGGGGCAGGACCTGCTTCTGCCGCACGTACATCTCCCACTGCAACGGCAGGAGCGAGCGCCACGTCGTCGCGTCCTGCGCATACAGGAACGTCGGCAGGAACGTCGCGAAATAGGTCGCCACCGACACGCCCGCCAGCAACGCGAGCGCGGGGACGATGCGCAGCGACGGCCAGCGCGACGCATCCTCCCGCTTCAGCCGGACGAAGGCGGCGGCGGCGACCGCGACATAGGGCGCGGCGCCCCATTTGCACGCGGTGGCGAGGCCCAGGAGCATCGCGCCCGCGATCCACGCGCCCCGGCCCGGGCGCCGTATCGACCAGCCCAGGACGACGATGCCCCACAACAGGAACGCGAGCATGAACGTGTCCAGCATCGCGATCCGCGCCTGGACGTACACGGTGAAGCCCAGCAGCGTCAGGATCGCCGCGACGATGCCCGTGCGCACGTCGCGGGTCAGGACATGCGCCAGCGCGAACGCCCCCGCGATCGTCGCGCTGCCCGCCAGCGTGGACATGACGCGCCAGCCGAACGGATCGTCGCCGAACATCGCGATGCCCAGCGCGATCAGTTCCTTGGCCAGCGGCGGATGCTCGATATTCGCCGGGCCCGACAGCGCCAGCATCGCGCGCGCGGCGGGCAGGTAATGGATCTCGTCGAACACCGGGAGGTGAGGCACCGACAGGCGGATCAGGAAGATCGCCTCCGCCGCGATCGCGATCAGCAGCGCGACGAGATTAGGCCGGTTCATCATCCGCGACATCGATCACCCCAAAACCGTCACCCCGGACCTGATCCGGGGTCCATCGCGCCGCGCATCCGACGCCGTTGGTTCTGGGCACAATGGATGCCGGGTCAAGCCCGGCATGACGAAAGCGGGAAGGCTTGTCTCTCACCCGCCACGCAGGCAAAGCGTGCCCCATGAAGCGTCGCACCGGACAGGACCGATCGATCACCGCCGACTGGCGCCCCGCGACGCTCGCGGTGCGCGGCGGCACCGCGCGCAGCGAGTTCGGGGAGACGAGCGAGGCGCTGTTCCTCACCAGCGGCTACAGCTACGATTGCGCGGGCGACGCCGCGGCGCGCTTCGCGGGCGAGCAGCAGGGGATGACCTATTCCCGGCTCCAGAACCCCACGGTCGAGATGCTGGAACACCGCATCGCGCTGCTGGAGGGGGCGGAGGCGTGCCGGACGATGGCAACGGGCATGGCGGCGATGACCGCGGTGCTGCTGTGCCAGTTGCAGCAGGGCGACCATGTCGTCGCGGGCCGCGCGGCGTTCGGCTCGTGCCGCTGGCTGGTCGACACGCTGCTGCCCAAGTTCGGCATCGCCACCACCACGATCGACGCGCGCGATCCGCAGGCGTTCGCGGATGCGGCGCGCGCGGAAACCAAGGTCTTCTTCTTCGAAACCCCCGCCAACCCGACGATGGACGTCGTGGACCTGAAGGCGGTGTGCGACATCGCGCGCGAACGCGGCATCCGCAGCGTCGTCGACAATGCCTTCGCCACCCCCGCCTTGCAGCGGCCGATGGAGTTCGGCGCGGACGTCACGGCATATAGCGCGACGAAGATGATGGACGGGCAGGGCCGCGTCCTGGCGGGCGCGGTGTGCGGGAGCGAGGATTTCGTCACCAACACCCTGCTGCCCTTCACGCGCAACACCGGCCCGACATTGTCCGCGTTCAACGCGTGGGTGGTGCTGAAGGGGCTGGAGACGCTCGACCTGCGCATCCGGCGGCAGAGCGAGAATGCGCTGGCGGTCGGGCGTTTCCTGGAAGGGCGGGTGAAGCGGATGCTGCACCCCGGTCTGCCGAGCCACCCGCAGCACGACCTGGCGATGCGGCAGATGGACGCTTGCGGCCCGATCTTCGCGTTCGAGGTGGAGGATCGCGTGCAGGCACATGCGCTGCTCGATGCGCTGGCCTTGGTCGACATCTCGAACAACATCGGCGATTCGCGCTCCTTGATGACGCATCCCGCCTCCACCACGCATTACGGCGTGTCGGCGGAGGCGCGCGGCGAGATGGGCGTGACCGAGGGCCTGTTGCGGCTGAACGTCGGGCTGGAGGATCCCGCCGACGTGATCGAGGACCTGGACCAGGCGTTGCGGCAGGTCGGGCTTTGACTGCCGCGGGCATGATGGGGGCGCTGTTCCCGCATGCGGCGACGACCGACGGCGTGACGGTGCGCGTGTCGGCCAGCTATCTGGCCGAACAGTCCGAACCGGGGCGCGGGCGTTGGTTCTGGGCCTATCATATCCGGATCGAGAACGGGTCCGACGCCGCGGTGCAGCTGCTGACGCGCCACTGGGTCATCACCGACGGGCGCGGCGCGCGGCACAGCGTGGAGGGCGAGGGCGTCGTGGGCGAGCAGCCGATGATCGCGCCGGGCGCCAGCTACGATTACGTGTCGGGCTGTCCGCTGTCGACGCCGACCGGGGCGATGCAGGGCAGCTACCGCATGATCGCGGCGGACGGGCGCCGCTTCGACGTGGCGATCCCGCGCTTCGGGCTGAGCGCCCCGGCGGTGGCGGGATGATGGCGATGGGTTTTCGTCACCCCGGCGAACGCCGGGGTCTCGTGCCATCGGGCGCGCGGTCGCGGCGTGAGACCCCGGCGTTCGCCGGGATGACGGGGCGCGGCGCATGAAACGCACCCACCTTCCCCTGAACGGCCTGCGCGTGCTCGATGCGGCGGCGCGGCACCTGTCGTTCACGCGCGCGGCGGACGAACTGGCGGTGACCCCGGCCGCGGTGGGGCAGCAGATCCGCGCGCTGGAGGATACGCTGGGCGTCGTCCTGTTCCGCCGTACGACCCGCGGGCTGGAACTGACGAACGAGGGCGAGGCGGGGCTGACCGCGCTGCGCGACGGGTTCATGCAGTTCGAGGACGCCGTGCGCGCGATGCAGGCCGGACAGTCGAGCAAGGCGCTCGCCGTCGCCGCCCCGCGCGAGGTGATCGAGAAATGGCTGCTCCCGCGCCTTGCCGAGATCGCGGGGACGGACGCGGAACTGCGTTTTTCGCTGGTGACCGCGGACGACGGGCTGGACTTTACGGAGGCGAACCTGGACCTCGCGATCCGCTGGGGCGAGGGGCCCGGCGCGCTGGAGGGGGAGGCGATCGAGAGCGAGGGGCTGGTGACCGTCGCGGCGCCCGGCGGCGGTGCGCCGGGGGCGATCGGCTGGCCGGGCGGGCCGGACGGCGATGGTGCGGTGCGCGTCGGCGACGCGGGGCTGGCGATCGACGCCGCGGCCGCCGGGCTGGGGCGCGCGACGGTGCCCGAACTGCTGGCGACGCGCGACATCGCGGCGGGACGGATCGTGATGGTGGGCGCGGCGGAGCCGTCCCGCTTCGGCTACTGGCTGGTCGCCCCGACGCCGCAATGGCGCCAACGCAAGGTGCAGGCACTGGTGGAGGCGCTGGGGGGATGAGCGCGCTGCCGGTGTTGACGAGCGCGCGGCTGGTGCTGCGCGCGCGGACCCCGGACGATGCCGAGGCACTGTTCGCGACGATGTCCGACGCCGATGCGATGCGCTGGTGGTCCAGCGCGCCGGTTGCGACGGTGGACGAGCTGCGCGATCAGTTCACCACCTCCGATGCGCGGTCCGGCTGGCGCGCGTGGTCGATCGTGCGTGCCGGGACCGATCGTGCGATCGGCTTCGTCGCGGCGGGCGAGAAGCGGCAGGGCGGGGTGAGCGAGCTGGGCTATCTGCTCGCGCGCGAGGCGTGGAGGCAGGGCATCGCGGGGGAGGCGGTGTCGGCGCTGATCGACCGTTTGTTCGCGGAAGGCCAGCGGCGGGTCTTCGCGGACACCGATCCGGAGAATGCCGGCTCCAACGCGTTGCTGGCGCGGCTGGGCTTCGCTCGCGAGGGGTTGCTGCGCGGCGAATGGGAAACGCACATCGGCGTACGCGACAGCGTGATCTGGGGATTGCTGCGAGACGAGTGGCGACGCGCCGGGACGCCCATGCGTCAGCCAGCCGCCATGATCGGACCACCATCGCTGGTGCCCGAACTGGATGTAGCCGACATCGCACTGTCGAAGACGATCTATCGGACGGTATTCGGGTTCGACCTGCTGATCGAGCGGGTGGAGGAAGCGTTTGCCTATCTGGCGATCGGTGGCGCCCACGTCATGATGCAGCAAGTTGACGGGCCGGGTCGTCGGTTCAGGACGGCTCCCATGGAGGTTCCCTTCGGACGCGGCGTCAACTTCCAAATCGCCGTTCGCGACGTCGACTTCGTTCACGAACGGGTGCTTCGATCCGGGTTGTCGATCGAAATCGGGCTTGAGGAACGCTGGTACCGACAGGGCGACTTGGAGCAGGGGAACCGGCAGTTCGTGGTCGCCGACCCGGACGGTTATTTGCTGCGCTTCTACCAGGACATCGGCGTTCGTCCGGTCCGGGTCCAATCGGATCCGACGGCATGATCGCGCCTGACCTCACTGGTGATGCCGCAGCGACGAAAGTTGGCAGAGGCGTGACCGGGGACTGATGCGGCGACGGCCGTGAACGACTGTCCTACACGCCCCCGACCTGTCATCCTTTCGGCCGCTCTTTCTTATGCCCGATCCCGACCCCGCACCCCTGCGTCCGACGTTGAAAAAACGCGCCGGCGCCTCAACATTCGCAACATTCGCGCCCCCGCACGCCTCAGCTCTTCAGCTTCCATCCGCTCCGCAGCAGCGCGTAGCACAGGCCCGCCAGCACGATATCCAGTACCAGGATCACCACGCTGCCCAGCAATACCGGCGAATCGGCGGTGCCCAGGAAGCCGTAGCGGAAGCCGGAGATGATGTAGAAGAACGGGTTCGCATGGCTGAACGCGCGGAATGCGGGCGCCAGATGGTCGACCGAATAGAAGGTGCCCGACAGAAGCGTCAGCGGCGCGATGACGAAATTCGTGACCGCGGCGGCATGGTCGAACTTCTCCGCCCAGATCGACGTCAGCACGCCCGCGAGCGCGAGGAAGGTCGCGCCCAGCAGCCCGAACCACAGCACCGCCAGCGGATGCCGCGGCACGATGTGGACGCCCGGCCACAGCAGCATCGCCAGCCACACCGCGCCCCCGACGCAAAAAGCGCGCGTCACCGCCCCGCCGGTCAGCGCGGCGAGCAGTTCGGCGGTCGACAGGGGGGGCTGGAGATAGTCGACGATCGTGCCCTGGATCTTGCCGACCAGCAGCGAGAAGCTGGCATTGGCGAACGCGTTCTGGAGCATCCCCATGATGATGAGGCCCGGCGCGACGAAATCGGCGAAGGCGACAGTTTCCCCGCCCACGCGCACCGGGCTGCGCGCGCCGTTGGCGACGGTGAAGATGACGAGGAAGAGCAACGTCGTGATCGCGGGCGCCCACACGGTCTGAAGCTGCACCTTGAAGAAACGGCGCACCTCCTTCACATAGAGGGTCTTCAGGCCGCCCCAGTTGACGTTCCGGATCACCGGGACGCCGGGGGCGTTTCTGATCGCCGACTGGATTTCGCCGATGGGGGGCTGGCTGCTCATGGCCTGCGGGTAACCGCTGGCGACGTGAGCCGCAATGGGGCCCGCACCGGCCACGCTTGAGGAAACGCACGCATGTCATGGACCGAGGAGCGGATCGGAACGCTCAGGACGATGTGGGAGGGCGGCCAGACCGCCAGCCAGATCGCCGAGGCGCTGGGCGGGGTCAGCCGCAACGCCGTCATCGGCAAGGCGCATCGCCTGGGCCTGCAATCGCGGCCGTCGCCCGTGGTCAGCAAGGAGGAGGCGAAGGCCGCCGCCGAGCGCGAGAAGCAGGCGCAGGCTGCCGCCGCCGTCGCCAGCCCGCCGCCCGAGCCCGAAGCGACGCCCGCGCCTGCGCCGGTGCCACCCGCGCCCGTCCCCGCTGCGCCCGCGCCCACTGCGGTCGAGGCGCCCGTGCACGCTGCACCCGTCGAACCGGGTCCGGTCGAGGCGGATGACGAGGACGAGGACGACGACGCGGCGGTGGAGACGGTCGCGCCCAAGCCTGCACCGAAGCCGGAAATGGTCATGCGCTCGGTCGGTCCGGGCGGTTTCGTGCGCCAGTCCCCCGGCGAGCAGGCCCCGCCGAGCACGCCCGCCCCGCCGCGCCGGCTGGTGCCCGCGCGCACCGCGCCCGAATATGCCGACAAGACCTCGCTGCTCGATCTGAGCGACAAGATCTGCAAATGGCCGCTCGGCCATCCGGGCGAGCCCGACTTCCATTTCTGCGGCGAGAAGGTGAATCCCGGTTTCCCCTATTGCGTGCAGCATTGCGGCCATGCGTACCAGGCGCAGCTCCCCCGCCGCGACCGCCGCGCCCCGCCGATCCCGTTCGGTGGCCCCCGCGCGCGGTAGGGTTGCGGCTGCTGCCTGCCGATCGGACTTCGCTGTTGGTGAGACCGGCACGACACAGGTTTCCGTCATGCCGGGCTAGTCCCGGCATCCATCGCGCCGCGAGTACATCGGTGTCTGCTCTCGCGGCACGATGGACCCCGGAACAGGTCCGGGGTGACGGCGTGGTGGTGGCTACCGGTCCGAACTTCGCGAATGTCCCGCCCGCGCCGGGTGGCACATGTGCCCCGCTGGCCTTGGCGCCCGTGCTGGGCTAACGCGCGCGCACCGCTTCCTCCCGCATTCCCGGACCGATCCCTTGGCAAATCCGCTCGACACGATCCGCAACTTCTCGATCATCGCGCATATCGACCACGGCAAATCGACGCTGGCCGACCGGTTGATCCAGCGTACCGGCGGGCTGACCGAGCGCGAGATGAGCGCGCAGGTGCTCGACAACATGGATATCGAGAAGGAACGCGGCATCACCATCAAGGCGCAGACCGTGCGCCTGGAATGGAAGGGCCATGTCCTGAACCTGATGGACACGCCCGGCCACGTCGATTTCGCCTATGAGGTGTCGCGCAGCCTGGCGGCGTGCGAGGGGGCGCTGCTGGTGGTCGATGCGGCGCAGGGGGTGGAGGCGCAGACGCTCGCCAACGTCTATCAATCGATCGAGCACGATCACGAGATCCTGCCCGTCATCAACAAGATCGACCTGCCCGCCGCGGAACCCGAGCGGGTGCGGCAGGAGATCGAGGACGTCATCGGCATCGACGCCAGCTACGCCGTGCTGGCGAGCGCCAAGTCCGGTATCGGGATCGAGGAGATCCTCGACGCGATCGTGGAGCGGATCCCGGCGCCGAAGGGGGATGCGACCGCGCCGTTGAAGGCGATGCTGGTCGATTCGTGGTACGATCCGTATCTGGGCGTCGTCATCCTCGTCCGCGTCATCGACGGCGTGCTGAAGAAGGGCCAGCAGGTCAGCTTCATGCAGGCGGGCACGACGCATCTGGTCGACCGCGTCGGATGCTTCCGGCCGAAGATCGAGCAGCTTGCCGACCTCGGCCCCGGCGAGATCGGTTTCATCACCGCGCAGATCAAGGACGTGGCGCAGGCGCGCGTCGGCGACACGCTGACCGATACGAAGCGCCCCGCGACGGAAGCGCTGCCGGGATTCAAGGAGGTCCAGCCGGTCGTCTTCTGCGGGCTGTTCCCCGTCGATGCCAACGACTTCGAGAAACTGCGCGAGAGCATTTCGCGGCTGCGGCTGAACGATGCCAGCTTCAGTTTCGAGATGGAGACGAGCGCGGCGCTGGGCTTCGGCTTCCGCTGCGGCTTCCTGGGCCTGCTGCATCTGGAGATCATCCAGGAGCGGCTGACGCGCGAATACGACCTCGACCTCATCACCACCGCACCCAGCGTGGTGTATCAGATCGAACTGGCGCACAACGCCGGGCATATCGAGCTGCACAATCCCGCGGACATGCCCGATCCGAACAAGATCGCGATGATCGCGGAGCCGTGGATCGAGGCGACGATCTACGTCCCCGACGAATATCTCGGCAGCATCCTGAAGCTGTGCCAGGACCGGCGCGGGATCCAGAAGAACCTGACCTATGTCGGCGGTCGCGCGCAGGCGACGTACGAATTGCCGCTGAACGAAGTGGTATTCGATTTCTACGACCGGCTGAAATCGCTGTCGAAGGGCTATGCCAGCTTCGACTATCACCAGATCGGCTATCGCGACGGCGACCTAGTGAAGATGGCGATCCTGGTGAACGAGGAGCCGGTCGACGCGCTCAGCATGATCGTCCACCGCGGCACCGCGGAAACGCGCGGGCGCGGCATGTGCGAGCGGTTGAAGGAGCTGATCCCGCGGCACCTGTTCAAGATCCCGATCCAGGCGGCGATCGGCGGCAAGGTGATCGCGCGCGAGACCATCAGCGCGATGCGCAAGGACGTGACCGCCAAATGCTACGGCGGCGACGCGACGCGGAAGAAGAAGCTGCTGGAGAAGCAGAAGAAGGGGAAGCTGAAGATGCGCGAATACGGCAGCGTCAGCATCCCGCAGGAGGCGTTCATCGCGGCGTTGCGGATGGGCGACGACGGATAGCGACGGGTCGATGGTTCGGGTTGCCTCCCCTGCGATGGCCGGGAGGTGCCGCTCCATGCGTGGCCGCCCGGCCCCCTTGTGCTCCCGCGAAGGCGGGAGCCCAGACTGGGTCCCCGCCTTCGCGGGGACACAAGCGGCGGTGAAGTTCGCGGGCGGTGCGGCAGAAACGAGTCCGGGGTGACGATCGCTCGGGGCTGCCGTATCGACAGCAGGGAGATCGTCGGACGCGATCCGGCATGGAGGCAGAACGTGACCCGACTGATCCACCTCCTCGCCGCCCTTCTGTTTCTCGCCACCCCCGCCGCCGCGCAACGCAAGGCGCCGCTCGTCCTCGCTGCCGCCAGTTTGCAGGAAGCCATGACCGACGCCGCCGACGCGTGGGCGAAGGAAGGGCATGCGCGACCGGTGGTGTCGTTCGCGGCGTCGTCGGCACTGGCGCGGCAGGTGATCGCGGGGGCGCCCGCGGACCTGTTCGTTTCCGCCGATGCGGATTGGATGGATGCGGTGGCGGCCAGGGGGCTGATCGTGCCGGGGACGCGCGCGGTGATGGCGCGCAACCGACTGGTCGTCGTCGGTGCGCCAGCGTCGCGGACGCTGGGATCAGTGCGCGGGGCGGCGCTGGTGCGCCTGCTCGGCGCCGGGCCGCTGGCGATGGCCGATCCGGACAGCGTGCCCGCCGGGAAGTACGGGCGTGCGGCGCTGATGCGGCTGGGCGCGTGGGGCGGGGTCGCGCCGCGCGTCGTGCGGGCCGAGAATGTGCGTGCGGCATTGGCGCTCGTCCAGCGGGGCGCTGCGCCCTATGCCGTCGTCTATGCCACCGATGCCCGCGCGGCGCCCGGCATCCGCGTGGCGGGCGTCTTCCCCGCCGCCAGCCATGCGCCGATCGTCTATCCCGTCGCGCGCCTGACCGCCGCGACCACCGCGGAGGCGGAAGGGTTCCGCCGGTTCCTGCTGTCGCCGCGCGGGCAGGCGATCCTGGCGCGGCGCGGGTTCGAGCGCCGCTGATGGACGACCTGTCCGGTGTGATCCGCCTGTCGCTGCTGGTGGGGGGCGTCGCCACCGCGGCAGCCTTGCCGGTTGCGTTCGCGCTGGCGTGGATATTGGCGCGATGGCGCTTCCCCGGGAAGGTGGTGCTGGACGCGGTCATCCATCTGCCGTTGGTCGTGCCGCCGGTGGTGACGGGTTGGGTGCTGCTGCTCGCCTTCGCCCCCGCCGGGCCGCTGGGGCGAATGCTGGAGGCGGCGTTCGGGGCGAGCGTCCTGTTCCGCTGGACCGGCGCGGCGATCGCGGCGGGCGTCATGGCGCTGCCGCTGATGGTCCGCGCGATGCGGTTGTCGATCGAGGCGGTCGACGTGCGGCTGGAGCAGGCGGCGCGGACGCTGGGGGCGTCGCGCTGGCGCGCCTATGCCACCGTCACGGTCCCGCTGGCGCTGCCGGGTGTGCTGGCGGGCACGGTGCTGGGCTTCGCGCGATCCCTGGGGGAGTTCGGGGCGACGATCACCTTCGTATCGAACGTGCCGGGGGAGACCCAGACGCTGCCGCTGGCGATCTACGCCGCGTTGCAGCGACCCGATGGCGAGGCGTTGGTCTGGCGGCTCGCGGCGGTGTCGGTCGCGATCAGCCTGGCCGCGCTGGTCGCGTCGGAGGCGCTGGCACGCCGCGCGGGGAGGGGCGTCCGTGTCCTTTGACGTCGACCTGTGGACGCGCCGCGGCGCGCGCGATGTGGGTGTTCGCTTCGTCGCGGGGGACGGCGTGACCATCCTGTTCGGGCCGTCGGGCGCGGGAAAGACAAGTGTGCTGGACATGATCGCGGGACTGTTGCGTCCCGCGCGCGGGCATGTGCGGGTCGGCGGGCGGACGCTGTTCGATGCGTCGGCGGGCGTGGATCTGCCGCCCGAGGCGCGGCGCGCCGGTTACGTCTTCCAGGAGGCGCGGCTGTTTCCGCACCGGCGGGTGCGCGCGAATCTGTTGTACGGGGCGGACGGCGACGCACGGCTGGCGGAGCTGGCGGGGACGCTGGACATCGCGCACCTGCTCGATCGCTGGCCGCGGTCGCTGTCGGGGGGCGAGGCGAAGCGCGTGGCGATCGGGCGCGCGTTGTTGCGTGAGCCCGACTTCCTGTTGCTGGACGAACCCCTGTCGTCGCTGGACACGGCACGGCGCGAGGAAGCGATGCGGGCGATCGAGCGCGTACGCGATATCGCGAAGCTGCCGATCCTTCTCGTGACGCACGATGCGGGCGAGGCGGCGCGGCTGGGGGAGCGAGTGATCGAGGTCGGGTGAGGGATTGCGCCGGCGGTCGGGCGTGGCATGATGCCGCGATGCGGCGCGCTATCTTTTTCCTTGCAGGCGGCAGATGGGGGCTCCGCGTGCTGCCGGTCGTGCTTTTCGCGGCGATCGTCCTGCTGCGCGCGCCCGCGGTGCTGGCGTTTCCGCACGAGACGACGATCGGGCGGACGCGCATTCTGTCGGATCGGCCGATCGGTCCCGGCATCCACGCGGTCATCGATCGGGCCGACCGGTTGCTGCGGGCCAGTCCGCTGCACGATCCGGCGATGTCGCGGCAGGTCGTGCTGACCGACGGCGGCTGGCGGTGGCGCGTTCTGGCGGCGGGCTATGGCAATGCAGTGGCGTTGCGGCGACCGTTGTCCGACGTGCTGCTGTTCAATCGCAGCGATATCGCGGCGGATCGCGTCAGCAACGGTGCCTCGCTCGGCGGCACGCGCACCTTGTCGGGGACGATCGCGCACGAAACCGTGCATCTGCTGGTCGCGCGGCGCTTCGGCGAAGTGCATTCGGCGCGGCTCCCGGCGTGGAAGCGGGAGGGATATGCCGACTTCGTGGCCGGGGAGACGAGCGTCGACCCGCGGGACGAGGCGCGTATCCGCGCGATCGATCCTGCCGCGGGCGTCTTGCTGTATTACGACGCGCGGCGTCGGGTTGCGGCCGAACTGCGCGCGAACGGTGGCTCCGTCGGGGAGTTGCTGGGCGACTAGGGAGGGGGCTGACATGACCGTGTTCGAACAGGTCCATGCCATGTTGCGCGCGATCATGCTGGCGTCCGCTGCCGACCAGTCGGTGACACGCGACGAGCCGGGCGACCTGATCGTCCGGACGAACGCCATGGACGAAAAGGGGCAATCCGGCTGGTTCGGGACGGTGACGATCCGGAAAAGCTACGTCGCCTATCACCTGATGCCGCTGTACGACGCGCCCGATCTGGCGGCGGACCTGTCGCCGGGATTGCGGAAGCGCCGGCAGGGGAAGACGTGCTTCAACTTCACGCGTCCGGACGACGCATTGTTCGCCGAACTCGCCGCATTGACCGCTGGCGCCCGCGGCACGCTACCGTGATGCGGGCGCGGCAGGTTACGTCACCGCGGCTTTCAGCCGGTCGACCAGGTCGGTCTTTTCCCAGGTGAACAGGTCGCCCTCCGGCTCGCGACCGAAGTGGCCGTAGGCGGCGGTCTTCGAATAGATCGGCGCGTTCAGCTTCAGGTGTTCGCGGATGCCCTTGGGCGTGAGGCGCACGAGCTGCGGCAGCGCCGCCTCCAGCTTCGCTTCCTCGACCGTGCCGGTGCCGTGCAGGTCGACGTACACCGACAGCGGTTCCGCGATGCCGATGGCGTAGGAAAGCTGGATCGTGCAGCGGCGGGCGAGGCCGGCGGCCACCACGTTCTTCGCCAGATAGCGTGCGACATAGGCCGCCGAACGGTCGACCTTCGTCGGATCCTTGCCGCTGAACGCGCCGCCGCCGTGGGGCGCCGCGCCGCCATAGGTGTCGACGATGATCTTGCGCCCGGTCAGGCCCGCGTCGCCGTCAGGCCCGCCGATCTCGAACTGGCCGGTGGGGTTGATGTACACCTTCGTCGCGTCGTCGATGAAACCGTCGGGCAGGACGTCGCGGAACACGCCCATGACATAGTCGCGCAGGACGGCGTATTTCGCCGCGTCGGCGTTGTCGCCCTTCTCGCAATAGCCGGGAGCGTGCTGCGTCGAGACGACGAGCGCGGTGGCCTTCACCGGCAGTTCGTTCTCGTAATGCAGCGTCACCTGGCTCTTGGCGTCCGGCTCCAGGAACGGGGCGGCGCCGGAGTGGCGATCCGCGGCCATGCGCTCCAGGATCTTGTGGCTGTAATACAGCGTGGCGGGCATCAGGCCGGGCGTCTCGTCGGTGGCGTAACCGAACATGATGCCTTGGTCGCCCGCGCCCTCGTCCTTGTTGCCGCTTTCGTCCACACCCATCGCGATGTGCGCGGACTGGCCGTGCAGGTTGTTCTGAAACGTGAATTCGTTCCAGTGGAAGCCCGACTGGGCGTAGCCGATGCGCTTCACGGTGGCGCGGACGGTCGCCTCGATCTCCGCCTCGATCCCGGGCGCCCACGCGCCGTTCTCGTACACGCCCTTGCCGCGGACTTCGCCCGCCAGCACGACCAGCTGCGTGGTCGTCAGCGTCTCGCACGCGACGCGTGCTTCGGGATCCTTGGACAGGAAAAGGTCGACGATGGAATCGGAAATCTGGTCGGCGACCTTGTCGGGATGGCCTTCGGATACCGATTCGGACGTGAAGAGGAAGGACTGGCGCATGCAGGCTCCGGCAGGTGAGATAACGATATAAAGATAGCTTTATGTCGTCTCTACCGCGCCCGCCGCCGCAAGGCAATCGCCGCTGATATCAGCAGCGCGACGACGATCCCGGCCGCCCAATTGCCGAGGCGCGAGAACAGGGTAGGGGGATGGGCGGGGGGAAGCGGGACGTCGATCGCGCCGGCGAGCCGGTGCCCCACCTTTGCCACGATCGAGCCGTCCGCGGCGATCACGGCGGAGACGCCGTTTGGGGTCGCATGGACCAGCGGCAAGCCTTCCTCAATTGCGCGCATCCGCCCCTGCTGCACGAACTGCGGGGAACCCCACGTGCCGAACCAGGCATCGTTCGATGGATTGAAGATAAGGCGCGGCCTGTGCGCGGGATCGATCAATTTGCCAGAGAAGATGATCTCGTAGCAGATCTGCACCCCGATCGCGCCGAACCCCGGCACGTCGATCGTGCGCGGGCCGGGGCCGGGCAGATAGTCCATCTCGCCCGGGACGAGCCGCGCGAGGCCGAGCGGCTTCAACAGCCACGGCATCGGCAGATATTCGCCGTACGGGACCAGATGCGCCTTGTCATAGCGCGCGCGGATGCGGCGCTGCGCATCGAGGACGAACACCGAATTGGTCGCCGCGACCAGATTGCCCGCCGCGTCGAAGCGTAGCGCGTCCCCGCCCGTCATCAGCACGTCGCGCGGCCCCAGCACCGACGCCAGCCGCGCGCGCGTCAGCCACGGGCTGGTCGCGCCATAGGCCCATATCGGATAGTCCGTCTCCAGCAGGTCGCGCATCACGCCCTCCGGCCACAGCACGAGCCGTGGGGCCGGACCGGGACGGCCGGACAGCCGCGTCAGGCGGGCGAGCATCATCGCCTGGTCGCTCTCGCCACGCTGATCCTGCGGCACGTTGGGCTGCACGACGACGAGGCGTGGGCTGGCCGGATCGGCTGGTATTGGCGTCTCGCCGCCGGTGCGGACCACCTGCACGGCCAGCAACGCCATCAACGCCACCGCGAGCGGCCAGCGGCGACGCGTTGCCAGCAACAGGATCGCGCCCGCGGCGACCATCATCAGCCCCGACAGCGCATAGGTGCCGATATCGCGCCCCAGCAACGCGACATCGTCGATCGGCAGGCCGAGCCATGCCACGCCCAGCGGATCCCAGGCATAGCCGGTGAAGACCCAGCTGCGCAGCCATTCGCTGACGATCCAGGCCGCGGCGAACAGCAATATCCATGCGGTGTCTAAGACGGGGCGTCGT
>NZ_LMQP01000002.1:293292-312879 GCF_001425405.1 Sphingomonas sp. Leaf412
GCGCGACATAGCCCAGTTCCGCGGGCATCTTGTCCTGGAAGGTGAAGGCGTGCTGGAACCAATTGTCGTTGATCGTGAAATGCCCGACGCCGAAGGCATAGCCGCGCCACAGCGCCTGTCGCATCGTCGGGGCGGCGTGGACCAGCCCCATCCACGCGGCAAGCGCGGGCAGCATCAGCCACCACAGGTCGAGCGGTGCGAAGCCGCAGGCGGCGACGATGCCGATGACCAGCGCGGCGAGGCCGGGGTAGCGGAGGATCGTCGCCATGACGGTGTCAGCCGAACGAGGAGTGATAGGCGATTTCCCCGCGCGGCGGCGATCCGCGCAGCGCGATCCCCTGCACGATGCCCGCGGGCGCATCCCGCCACGTCAGCGCGGGATCGGCGGCGAAACCGAACCGCGCGTAATACGCGGGATCGCCGATCAGGACGGAGCCGCGCGCGCCGATCTCGTCCAGTCGCTCCAGCACGGCGCGGACGAGCGCGGCGCCGATGCCCGCACGCTGCTGTTCCGGCGCGACCGACAGCGGGGCGAGGCCGTACCAGCCCGTCGTCTCTTCGCCGACCGTCACCGGCGACACCGCGACATGCCCGACGATCGCGTCGCGCTGCATCGCCACGATCGAAAGCGTCAGCGCCCCGGCATCGCACAGGCGTGCGACGATCGCCGCCTCGTTCACGTCGGCATACGGCGCAATCGCGAAGGCGGCGGTGACGAGCGCGCCGATCGCGTCCGCATCGCCCGGCCGCTCGTCGCGCAGATCAGCGTGCAGCGTAGACCACCGGGACCAGCGGTTCGCCGCAGCGCTTCTCGTCGAACGCGTCCTTCTTCCAGCAATCCTTGTCGAACCGCGGCAGCGTGGCGAGGGTCGGGTTGAAGTAATGCGGGAATTGCTGCTCCCCCCAGGGGGTCAGGCTGTTGCGCAGTTCGCGCATCCGGTCCAGCGCCACCTCGCCGAAGCGGCCACGGGGCGTGAAGATCGCCTCGCGTCCGATATCGCTGGCGACCTTGCAGAAATTGAACTGCGCATTGACAGTGGCAAAGCCCGCATAGGTGCGCGTGCCGAACGTATCGAGCGCGGCCTGCCCCGCCTTCTTCGTCGCGGCGGTGCGTTCGAAATATTTGGTGAGCGTCGTGAACGAATTGGCCAGTTCCTCGCGATGGTCGGCGAGGATCGCGTTGTAGTTCGATACGGTCAGCAGCACCGGTTCGAACTGGCATTGCAGCGCCGCGACGTTCAGCGCCGCGCGCATGTTCCACACCACGCCCGCGCGCAGCTCGGCAGGCGTCGCGCCGGGCAGCGGCTGTCCGATGCCACTCTCGTCGCCGACCACGCGCGCACCGCGCAGGTCCTTGGCCTTCATGAAGAATTGCGCGCTCGCGGGGGTTGCCGCCATCAGCACCGCGGCGCCGGCCATCGCACTGGCGAAGCGCATCATCCCCATTTCGTCATACTCCCACTCGCGGCGACCGCCGCCCGTGCGCGTGATACCGACGTTCGAGTCCGCGCCCAAGCGAAATTAACCAATAGCTTCGCACGTCCCGGCGCATGAGTCCGTTGGGCAACACGTCGTTCCGGGCTCGTCACAATTTCGGTAGCGTGACGCCCTGCTGGCCCATGTATTTGCCCGCGCGATCGGCATAGCTGACCTCGCACGGCTCGTTCCCCTGAAGGAACAGGAACTGGCACGCGCCCTCGTTGGCATAGATCTTCGCGGGCAACGGCGTGGTGTTGGAGAATTCCAGCGTCACATGCCCCTCCCATCCCGGTTCCAGCGGGGTCACGTTCACGATGATGCCGCAGCGCGCGTAGGTCGATTTGCCGAGGCAGATGACCAGGACGTCGCGCGGGACGCGGAAATATTCGACCGTGCGTGCCAGCGCGAAGCTGTTGGGCGGAATGACGCAGCAGTTCGTCTTGCGATCGACGAAGCTGTTGGCGGCGAAATCCTTGGGGTCCACCACCGCGCTGTCGACGTTGGTGAAGATCTTGAACTCGTCGGCCACGCGCGCATCGTAACCGTAGGAGGACAGGCCGTAGCTGATGCAGCCGTCGCGGCGCTGCGCTTCCACGAAGGGTTCGATCATGCGGTCGGCGAGCGCGCGGTCGCGGATCCAGCGGTCTGACATTACGGACATGCGCGTGCTTTCGCCGGGTTGGTGCGGCGTGGCAAGGGGATCAGGCGGTGGCGTCGAGGCGCGGCAGCGTAATCGTCGCGATCAAGCCGCCGCCGTCGCGGTTCGCCAGCGTCAGCGTGCCGCGCGCTTCCTCGACGATCGCGCGGGCGAGCGCCAGGCCGAGTCCGATGCCGCCGGTGCCGCGGTTTCGCGACGTTTCGAGACGGGTGAAGGGTACGAACACGTCGCCCAGCCGGTCCTCCGGGATTCCCGGGCCGCGATCGGCGACGCAGATCGCGACGTGGCGCTCGCCGGGGACGAGCGTGACCTCCGCCGCACCGGCGTATTTCACCGCATTCTCGATCAGGTTCATGACCGCGCGTCGCACCAGCGACGGGCGCAGCGTCATGGCCACGCGCGCGGGCTCTTCGAACGACACGTTGCGTCCCAGATCGCGGAAATCCTCCACGACCGCGTCGACCAGCGCCGCGACGTCGACCTGCGTCGCGGGCTCGCTGGATCGGCCGAGGCGTGCGAGCGAGAGGATGTCGTCCAGCGTGCGGTTCATCTCCGCCACGGTTTCGGCCATGCGGGTGCGGTCCTGGTCGTCCTCGACCGATTCGATGCGCACGCGCAGCGCGGCCAGCGGCGTGCGCAGGTCGTGGCCGATCGCGCCCAGCATCCGGTCCTTCTCGTCGAGCATCGCGGTGACGCGCAGCGACAGCGCATTGAACGCCGCGATCACCGCCTGCACGTCCGCGGGCCCGTGCGGCTCCATCGGATCGGGCGGATTCGCGGGCGAATAGCCGCGCGCGGCGACCGCCAGTTCCTTCAGCGGGCGCGAGATACGCCGCGCGATCCACAGGACCGGAAGCAGGACGATGCCGTACAGGATCAGCGTCTGCCCGATCAGTCGCCAGACGATGCGCGCGTCGTCGCGCGGCCACAGGCCCGCGATCGTCAGCCAGTCGCCGGTCGGCTGCTGGACCGCGATGACGATGACGTCCGAGTTGTGGCGCCGCCGCGCCATGCGGCGGCCGATCGGATCGTCGGGCAGCGCGAATTCGCCGTGGTGCGCGATGGCGATCGCGACGTCGCGGGTCGGCACCCCCTGTTCGGCGAGCTGGCGGCGCAGCTCGGCGGCGAGATCGTGCTGCGGCTGCATCGTCGCGAGGATGGGATTGGCGGGCGCCCGGCGGACACGCCCGCGGTCCGATCCGATCGGGCGGCCTGCCCGTTCCCGGTCCAGCGCGTCGGCGATGCGGATCGCGGCGGGGCGCGTGGTCTGGTCGCGCCGGAACTGGTCGCGCTCGCGCATCGCGAGGCCGAAGTTGATCGCCTGCGCGAGCGCGAGGGCGAGCGCGACGAGCAGGACCATCTGCCCGGCGAGGCTGCGCGGATAGGGGCGGAGGGTCATTCCCCGAGTTCCCGCGCAGGCGGGAACCCAGGGTTGCGAGGCGCACCGTGCGTGGGTGCGCGTGACCCCGGGTTCCCGCCTGCGCGGGAGCACAAGTGGCGGACTGTTCGCTTCAAAGCCGCGTCACTTCGGCGGACAGCGCATAGCCGCCGCCCCACACGGTCTTGATGATCTCCGGCGCCTTCGCATCTGCCTCGATCTTGCGACGCAGGCGGCTGACCTGGTTGTCGATCGCGCGGTCGAAGGCGGCGGCCTCCCGTCCCTGCGTCAGGTCGAGCAACTGGTCGCGGGTCAGCACCTGTCGCGGGCGCTGCACCAATGCCAGCAGGAGGTTGTATTCCCCGGTCGACAGCGGGACCGACACGCCCTCGCGATCCACCAGCGCACGCTCCCCCGTTTTCAGCACCCAGCCCGCGAAGGCATAGGCGCCCGCCTCCGGCGCATGCTGGCGCGTGCCGCCCGATGCGCTGCGACGCAGGACGACCTTTATCCGCGCCGCCAGTTCGCGCGGGGAAAACGGCTTCACGACGTAATCGTCCGCGCCCATCTCCAGGCCGACGATACGGTCGGTTTCCTCCGCGCGCGCGGTCAGAAGGATGACGGGCGTCTCGCCGGTCGCCCGGATGTGGCGACACAGCGACAGGCCGTCCTCGCCCGGCATCATGATGTCGAGGACGACGAGGTCGATCGCATAAGCGGTCATCCGCGTCCGTGCGCTTTCCGCATCGCCCGCCTGCGTGACGCGGAACCCCTGCTTCGTCAGATATTGCGCGAGCGGTTCGCGGATCGAGCGTTCGTCGTCGACCAGCAGCAGATGGGGCATGTCGGTCATGGCGGACGCTTCTGGCATGGGGATCGGGGCGGGGGAAGGGCGGGGGCCTTCGTGTTCCCGCGGAAGCGGGGACCCAGAGTCGGGCGGGACGACCGCGGTTGCGTCCGAAGCCCTGGGTTCCCGCCTGCGCGGGAACACGAACGGTGGGTTACGCCCCCGCGGGTCCGCCGTGGCCGCGGTGACCGCCCATGCGGGCGCGCATCAGCAGCTTCGCCGCCTCGCGCTCCTGCGCGCTGATCGTGCCGTCCTTGTTGGTATCGATGCGATCGAAGCGCTTCTGCGCCTGGTCGCGGAACTGCGCCTGCGTGACGTCGCGCTCGGCGCGACGCTCGCGCTTGGCCTCGCGATAGGCGCGGCGTTCGTCGCCACTGACCTTGCCGTCGCGGTTGGTGTCCATCGCGGCGAAGCGCTGGTCGGCGGCGGCGATCGCCTCGGCGCGGGTCGTCGGCATCGCATGTTTCGGGCCACCGGGCGGCGGCGGCGGGGTCTGCGCGACGGCGCCGCCGGCGACGGATACGGCGAGGGCGGCGAGGAGGAACTTCTTCATGCGGACTTCCTTACGGTGCTGGCGACGGGTGCGTCCCGCCGATGCCGTTCCGTCTACCCGCCGATTGTCGCCGGGACTTGTCGTCCCGGCCGCCCGATTGTCGCGATTTGTATCAGCCGAAGACCGCGACCGACTGCATCTGCTCCGCGACCTTCTCGCCCGCCGCGTTCCACACGCCCATGACCTGCGACGAGCTGCCCGCGCGCGCATAGTCCGCGTCGGACCGCAGCAGCCACCAGCCGTCCTCGGTGGCGGGCACGGGGCCGAGGATGTTCAGGATCCACGTCAGCGAACTCATCGGCACGTTGCGGCCCAGGATGCGCAGCGCCGCGGGGGGCAGGCAGTCCGCGATCGCGATCAGCTCCACCATCGGGTCCAGCCCCTCGCGCTCGTTCAGTCGCGTCCAGCGCAGCCATTCTGCGGGCTTCAGGCTGGGGCCTTCGCGCCGGTCGAGGAATTCGAAGTTGCGGGTGAAGGCGACGTGGGGATTGCCCTTGAACGTCGTGTCGTCGGGGCCGGGCTTCGGGAAGTCGGGGGCGGGGGTGTGTTCGTGATCGATCTCGCTCTCGATCGCGCGCATGAAGACGAAGGTGCAGCGCAGGCCGAGCCCCGCCTCGCTTTCCACGTCCGCCTGGATGAAGGCCGCGTTCTTGCCGCGGCGCAACTTGTGCGTGACGACTTGGATCGGGCCGGCGAGCGGGCCGATGAAGCTGACCTGCGCCGATCGCAGCGGGGGCAGGTCGGGCTCCGACCGTATCGCGCAATGCAGCGCGATCGCCGCCGACAGCCCGCCGAAGGAGGTGCGCCCCTGCAACCACCCGTCCGGGATCGTGCCGCGCCACGCCATGCCGTCAGGCTGCGCCACGAGGGCGTCGAGGATTTCCTTCAGTGTCATTCGTGCCCCTCTTTGTGTCCCCGCGATGGATGATCGGGTTGAAGGTGCCTCGCACCTTCAAGGATCGTCCGGGGGACGATCCGACCCGATCATGACCCAGTCTGAGCCTCCGCCTTCGCGGAGGCACATTGAAACTAGGCGAATTCCCCCGCCGCCAGCCGGTCGCGCAATTCGCGCTTCAATACCTTGCCGATCGCGCTGCGCGGCAGGTCGTCCGCGACGTGGAGCGCGCTCAGCCGCTGCGTCTTGCCCAGTTTCGCGTTGGTTTCCGCGAGCACGGTCGCCGCGTCGGCGCCGTCGCGCGGGACGTAGAAGCCGACCGGCGTCTCGCCCCATTGCTCGCTCGGCACGCCGACGACGGTGCAGTCCGCGACCGCCGGATGCGTGGCCAGCACCGCCTCGATATCCGAGGGATAGATGTTGAACCCGCCCGAGATAATCATGTCCTTCTTCCGGTCCATCAGGATCAGGAAGCCGTCGTCGTCGAAGCGCCCGACGTCGCCGTGGCGGATGAAGCGTTCGCCCGCGGGGGAATGCCATGTCGCGTCCGCGGTCGCCTGCTCGCGGCCGTGATAGCCGTTCATCATCGCGGCGGAGCGGCCGACGATCTCCCCCGTCCCGCCGGGCGCGACCTCGTTCCCGTAGTCGTCGATCAGGCGGATGTCGTGGTTGGGCAGCGGGCGGCCGACGGTGTGCAGCTTGTCCGGAAACTCGCTGGCGTTCAGCGCGGTCGATCCGCCGCCCTCGGTCATGCCGTAATATTCGACCAACAGGCCGGGCCAGCGTTTCAGGATATCGGCCTTCAGCTCCGGCTTGAACGGCGCGGACGTGCAGGTCTTGAATCGGAACGCCGACAGGTCGAAACGGTCGAAATCGGGCAGCGCCATGATGCGCTGATATTGCACCGGCACCAGCATCGTGTGCGTCGCGCGATACTGCTCCGCCAGTTCCAGGTACCGGTGCGCGTCGAACTTCGCCATCAGCACGACCGTCCCGCCCCAGGCGAGCGTCGGCAGGAAGCTGACCAGCGTGGTATTGGAATAGAGCGGGGTCGACAGGAGCGTGACCGCGGTGTCGAACCGCGCCGCGGCGTTACGCGACAGATGTTGCCAGCGCATCGCGTGGCTCTGCACGATGCCCTTGGGAATGCCGGTGGTGCCCGAGGAGTAGATGATGTTGAAGCCGTCCTCCGGCGCGATGGCGACCGGCGCGGGCGCGTCGTCGGACAGCCAGGCGCCGAGATCCTCAAGCATCACGACCCGCGCGGCGATATCCTGTCCCGCCAGTTCCGCGGCATTGGCGGCATCGAGGAACACGAGCCCCGCGCCGCTGTCCGCGATCATGCCCGCGATCTGCGCGGGCGTCGCGGACGGCTGGATCGGCGCGGCTACGGACCCGGCGCGCACCGCGCCGAGGAATATCAGGGCCTGCGCGACGCACGGATAGGCGACCGACGCCACCGCCTGCCCCTGTACCGTCCCGTCGCGCTGCAACGCCGCGGCGATGCGGTCCATCGCGCGGTCGAGTTGCTCGTACGTGACCTGCGACGTGCCGTCGGCGATCGCGAGTTTGTCGGGGGTGGCGCGCGCGTTGGCGCGGATCAGGTCGGGAAGGGTCCCGAACGCGTCGTCGAGCATCTCGGCAGCGGTCGTCATGGCGGCATGGCTAGGCGAACCTTTCCCCGAATGCCATACGCGATCTTCGAAAAACGGATGGAGACGGGCGATGCGGGATGCGGTGGCGATCGTGACGGGGGGCGGCACCGGGATCGGCGCAGCGGTGGTGCGGCGGCTGGCCGCGAAGGGGGTGCGCTGCGTCGTCAACTATTCGTCCAGCCGCGACGCGGCAGAGGCGCTGGCGACGGAGGTCGGCAACGGATCGATCGCGGTTCAGGCGGACATCGTGCAGGACGCCGCCTGCCGCGCGCTGGTCGCCGCGGCGAAGGAGGCGTTCGGGCGCGTCGACTTCGTCGTCAACAACGCCGGCCGCACGAAATTCGCGGCGCATGAGGATCTGGACGCGCTGGAGGCGGAGGATTTCATCGACATCTATCGCCTGAACACCGTCGCGGCGTTCCAGATGATCCGCGCTGCGGCGCCCCTGATGCGTGAAAGCGACATGGGCGCGGTGGTCAACATCGCCAGCGTGGCGGGCGTGTTCGGGATCGGATCGTCGGTCGCCTATGCCGCGTCGAAAGGCGCATTGATTACGATGACGAAGAGCCTGGCGCGCGTGCTGGCGCCGGCGATCCGCGTGAACGCGGTGGCGCCGGGATATGTCGGGACCGGCTGGTTCGAGAACCGGCTGGGGGAGGAAGGATTCGCGCGGCTGAATGCGCGGATCGCGGGCGCGACGCCGATGGCGATGGCCGCGGGACCGGATGATATCGCGGGACCGGTCGAGATGCTACTGGACCCCGCGACGCGCGCGATCACGGGCGAGGTTATGCTGGTCGATGCGGGCGCGCATCTCGACATCGGGTTGAGCCGACGCCCGGGGCGGGAGGGATAGCGAGCGGCCCCTCCCCGATGGGGAGGGGCATTCGGGATCACCGCGCCGTCTGGCCGAACAGCACCTTCTTCTGCTCCTCGGTCATCGGCACATTCTCCGGCCGGATCTCGCGCCCCTTGGCATAGGCGCGTTCGGTCGCGGGGCGCGCCTTGATCGCGGCGTGCCAGCGGGCGAGATTCGGGAAATCGGCGATATCCTGCCCCTGCATCTCCGGCAGGATCCACGGATAACAGGCCATGTCCGCGACAGTATATTCGCCGTCGACGATGAATTCGCGCCCGTCCAGCCGCCGGTCCAGCACGCCGTACAATCGGTTGGTTTCGTTCCGATAACGGTCGATCGCATACGGAATTTTCTCCGGCGCGTAGTTCCGGAAATGGTGGTTCTGCCCCAGCATCGGGCCAAGCCCGCCCATCTGCCACATCAACCATTCCAGCACCGCGACATGCGCGCGGGGCGTGGCGCCACCGAATTTCCCCGTCTTGTGCGCCAGATACAGCAGGATCGCGCCGCTTTCGAACACGGTCACCGGCTCGCCGCCGTCGGTGGGATCGCGATCGACGATCGCGGGCATGCGATTGTTGGGAGAGAAAGCCAGGAAATCGGGGGCGAACTGCTCGCCCTTGCCGATGTTGATCGGGCGGATCGTATAGTCCAGCCCGGCCTCCTCCAGGAACAGCGTGATCTTGTGCCCGTTCGGGGTCGGCCAGTAATAGAGTTCGATCATCGGGATGTTCCTTGCATGTGTGTCGGACATGGGGCGCACCGCCGGGTCAGGCAAGCCGTCCGCGCCGACGCACCACCCCGGTCAGGAAGATCGCAGCCGCCAGGGCGGAAAGAACGCTGGCCAGCAGGAACGCGCCGCCCGCGAAACCGCGGTCCGCGCCCGCCGCCAGCGCCTGCGTCATCGCCAGCGGGCCGACGATCGCGGCGACGCTGGCAAGGCTCGCCATTCCCCCCTGCAACGCGCCTTGGTTCGACGCGTCGACGCGCGACGACAGGATGGCGTTGATCGACGGGAAGACGAGGCCCGTCAGCGCCCCGGCCGCGATCAGCATATATACCTGCCACCCCTCGCGCACGAACACGTAGCCGCCGAAAACCACGACGCCCGCGACGAGTCCGATCAGGACGGTCCGCTCTTCCCCGAACCGCGCGATCGCGCGGCCGACGAGGAATATCTGCGCCAGCATCATCGACACACCCGATGCCGCGAGCGACCAGCCGATCGCGCGCGCGTCCCATCCCAGCGCGATCTCGCCGAAGAACGCCCATGTCGCGGGGTAGACCATGTGCGCCACCTGCCACACCAGCGCACCGACCAGCAGCGCGGTGGCGCCGCCTGCGCGCAGGAGCGGGGCGAACGCGCCAAAAACGTTGGCGCGACGCCATTCGAACGCGCGCCGCCGGTCGGGGGGCAGCGTCTCGGGCATCGCGACGAGGATCATCGCGGCGTTGGCGAAGGCGAGTGCGGCGGCGGCGACGAACGGCGCGCGCGGGCCGAAACCGGTCAACAGTCCGCCCAGCGCCGGCCCGAGGATGAAGCCCCCGCCGAACGCCGCGCCCAGCAGGCCGAACGCGGCGCCGCGCCGTTCCGGCGGGGTCACATCGGCGATCACCGCATTGGCCGGGCCGTAGGTCGCGCCCGCCACGCCCGCGATCGCGCGCCCGAGGAACAGCCACGCCAGCGTCGGCGCGAACGCCATCAGCGCATAGTCCGTGCCGAAGCACAGCAGCGATACCAGCAACACGCGCCGGCGCCCGAAACGGTCAGACAGGCTGCCGATCACCGGCCCGGCGAAGAAATGCGTCACTGCGTAGATCGCGAGCAGGTAGCCGCCGATCCGCGCCGCCTGCGCCAGCGTGACGTGCCCCAGTTCGACGATCAGCGCGGGCAGGACGGGAAGCACGATGCCGAACCCGATCGAATCGATCAGCATCGCGACCAGCGCGATCGGTACCGCCCTGTGATTGAATGGCATGCCGTCTCCCCCGGAACGAAAGGGACGTATCACGTCGCGACTGCGCTGTCCCCTTTGCTTGGCGCTTCAAACGTGCGATGGGCGATCCATACCCGATCTTCAGAATCGCAACGCCGGAGACAGACGACATGGCGACCGCCGCCGAACTCGACCGCCCCGCCGACACCGCCGATGGCTTCCGTGCCGAAGCGCGCGCCTGGCTGGAACAGAATTTCCCCGCCTCGCTGCGTGGCAAGGACAATGCCATGTCCGCGGTCGACGGCCCGACCGAGGAGACGCCCGAGCAGAAGGCGTGGCGCGAGGCGATGGGCGCGAAGGGCTGGGGCGTGCCGACCTGGCCGAAGGAATATGGCGGCGGCGGGCTGAGCCGCGAGGACGCGCGCATTCTTCAGGAGGAAATGGCGCGGATCGGCGCGTGGAATCCGATCGGCGGGATGGGCGTGATGATGTTCGGTCCCACGCTGCTGGAATATGGCAGCGAGGAGCAGAAGCGCGAGCACATCCCCGGTATCGCGAAGGGCGAGGTCCGCTGGTGCCAGGGCTATTCGGAGCCGGGCGCGGGCTCCGATCTTGCCAGCTTGCAGACTTTCGCCGAGGACAAGGGTGACCATTATGTCGTGAACGGCCAGAAGACGTGGACGTCGGGCGGCCAGTGGGCGGATAAATGCTTCGCGCTGGTCCGCACCGACAAGTCGCAGAAGCATGCGGGCATCAGCTTCCTGCTGATCGACATGCACGGTGGCGGGGTGGAGACGAAGCCCATCCGCCTCATCAGCGGTCAGTCGCCGTTCTGCGAAACCTTCTTCACCGACGTGAAGGTGCCCAAGGGCAATCTCGTCGGGCGCGAGGGGCAGGGCTGGGAGATCGGCACGCGCCTGTTGCAGCATGAGCGCAGCTCGCTGTCGGGCGGGTCGGGCTCCGCGAGCCGCATGAATGCGGGCAACACGGTGCCCGCGATCGCGAAGAAGTATCGCGGGACGGATGCGGAAGGGCGCATCGACGATGCCGACCTGCGCACGCGGATCATCAAGCACGAGATGGACCAGCGCGCCTTCGCGCTGACGCTGCGCCGCGCCGCGATGGAAGCCAAGGGCAATTCCGGGCCGTCCGCCGCGACCAGCATCATGAAGAACGTCGGCGCCCGCATCACGCAGGACCGCGCGGAGCTGAACCTGGAGATCATGGGGATGCAGGGGCTGGGCTGGGACGGCGAGGGGTTCGAGCCCGAGGAACTGGCGCAGACCCGCAGCTGGCTGTGGGGCAAGGCCGTCTCGATCTACGGCGGCTCGACCGAGATTCAGAACAACGTCGTGGCCAAGCGCATCCTGGGGATGCTGGACCACCAATAGTTTGGAGAGGGGTGAGGGCGGGAGGACGGCATGCCGGACCTCCCGCCCGACCTTACCCACCACACGCAATTTCACGCTTCCGTTCGCCCTGAGGAGGGACTGAGCGCAGTCGAAGGCCCGTCTCGAAGGGCATGCGCCGCGCCTTGGTCCTTCGAGACGCCGCTACGCGGCCCCTCAGGACGAACGGAGGCGGGGAAAAAGGGAAAAGGAAGTCTGGAATGGCGCTTCTCAACGACGAACAGGTGATGCTGCGCGACATGGCGCGCGAGTGGGCGGATAACGAAAGCCCCGTCGCGGCCTTCCGCAAATTGCGCGATGCGGCCCCCGCCGAGCGGTTCGACCGCGGGGCGTGGGAAGCGATCGGGCAGATGGGCTGGGCCGGGGTGGTCGTGCCCGAGGAGCATGGCGGATCGGCGTTCGGCTATCTGTCGCTCGGCCTGGTCGTCGAGCAGCTGGGGCGCAACCTCGCCGCCTCGCCGCTCGCTTCCACCGCGGTCGCGGCGAGCGCGATCGTCATGGGCGACGACGACGCGGCGAAATCGGAATGGCTGCCGAAGCTGGCCGCCGGAGAAGCGATCGCGACGCTGGCGTTCGACGAGGGTGCGCGCCACGATCGGCAGGTGTCCGCCACCGTCACCGGCGGGAAATTGACCGGTACGAAGAAATTTGTGGCGGAGGGCGACGGCGCGGACCTGTTCGTCGTCGCGGCGACCGACGGCCTGTATCTGGTCGCGAAGGGTGAGGGCGTGACCGTCACGCATCGCCACATGGCGGACGAGCGCAGCCACGCCGACGTGTCGTTCGACGGCGCGGCGGCGACGAAGCTGGGTGGTACCGACCTGACCGCCGCGATCGCGGATCGCGCGACCGCGGTCGTGGCCGCAGAAATGCTGGGCATGGCGGAAAGCGCGTTCCACCAGACGAACGATTACCTGAAGCAGCGGGTGCAGTTCGGACAGGTCCTGTCAACGTTCCAGGCGTTGCAGCACCGCATGGCGAAGATGCTGACCGAACTGGAGCTGATGCGCTCCGCGGTCGAGGGCGCGCTGGAGGCGATCGACGCGGGCCGCTCCGACCTCGACCAGGCGGCCAGCCTGGCGAAGGCGGTCGCGGGCGAGACCTTGCGCCTGGTCAGCCGGGAGATGGTGCAATTGTTCGGTGGCGTCGGCATGACCGACGAATATGCGGCGGGCCTGTACCTGAAGCGTGCGGCGGTGCTGGAGGTGATGTGGGGCAATACGTCCTGGCATCGCGACCGCTTCGCGCGGTTGAACGGATATTGAGGCCCTGTCCCCCCTCCCCGAGCGGGAGGGGGGAGCCCGGATCGAATTACCGGTAGGGCCGAATCGAGAAAATTGCTCACTGGGTTATTGACCTCCCTCCCCAATAGGGTTCTAAATCGAATTGACGGTACGGAACCGTGAAGTGTTCCGGCCGGATAGGGAGATGGGGATGAGAGGCAAGTTTTCGCTCGCCTGTGCGGGCTCGACTCTGGCGTTTGCGATCGCGTCGCCCGCGGTCGCGCAGATCGGCGGCGATCCAGCCGCGATCCAGACCACCGCCGATACGCAGGGCGCACCCGACATCATCGTCACCGGCTCCCTGATCCGCGGATCGCGCGAGGACGCCGCGGTCCCTGTCGACGTCATCTCCTCCGACGAACTCGCCAAGCAGGGCGCGCCGAGCGCGGTCGACCTGCTGAAGAACCTTCCCACCTCCAACGGCGTCATCGGCGACGCGAACCAGTTCGACAGCCGCAGCCAGGGCAACGAGGGCGTCGCCTCCGTCAACCTGCGCGGGCTCGGGCCGCAGCGCACGCTCGTACTGCTGAACGGCAAGCGGATCGTCCAGTCGGCGGGCAGCGGCATCCCGATCGTCGACATCAACCTGATCCCCTCCGGCGCGATCGGGCGGATCGAGATACTGAAGGACGGCGCCGCCGCCACCTACGGTTCGGACGCGATCGCGGGCGTGGTGAATTTCATCACGCGCGAGGATCAGGAAGGCTTCCTGGCGTCGGGCGATTATCGCTACATCCGCGGGTCGAAAGGCGATTACGGCGGCGCGGTCAGCTACGGCCACAGCGGTGACGGCTTCCGCATGCTGGCGTCGTTCGGGTATCAGCACCGCTCCGAACTGCGCACCACCGATCGCGATTTCACGGTACAGCCCTATGCCAACAATCCGCAGGGCGGCTGGACCGGGGGCGGCAACCCGGGCAATTTCGATTTCAACGGACCCGTTGGGGGGCTGGCGTTCACGACCGACCTCGGCTGCACCGCCGTCGGGGGTTTCCGCAGCGTCGCCGGGTCGACCACGGACCGCTGCTTCAACAACTACGGGCAGTTCGGCAATCTGGTCGAGCCGGAGGACCGCTACCAGGCGTATGTCGAGGTCGGCATCGACCTGACCAGCAATGCCAAGCTGACCCTGACCGGCCTGTACGGCCATAGCGAGACGCGGATCACGACGTCGCCGACGTACCTGCCGACCCTGCCGCCCTCCGCGAATGCCGCAGGCGGCGGCGGGGGCGTGTTCCAGATTCCGACCTATGCCCCTGCATTGCGCGATTATTGCGCGGTCTACGGCGCGGCGGCGAATTGCGCCGCGGTCGGCGGCGTGCCGCAGGCACCGGCGCTGGCCTTTCCCGTGCTGTTCCGACCCGCGTTCCTCAGCGGCAATCCGTTGCTCATCAGCGACAAGAACGATCGCGGCTCCGCCTTCTCCCCGCGTCAGTCGGACTCGATCCGCTTCACCGCCGACCTCCAGTTGGACGTGACCGACAAACTGCGGCTGTCGGCGGGCGCGACGTATAGCCAATATTATCGCGATTTCGGCGGCACCGACACGTTCGGCGACCTGTTCCAGAACGCGCTGGCGGGATTCGGCGGCCAGTCGTGCGCCTATGCCACGCCGCAGTCGCGCGCCGGGTTGACCCCGGCGCAGATCGCGGCGCTGGCCGGGACGAACGGGTGCACCTTCTACAACCCGTTCTCGACCGCGATCCAGGTCAACCCCGTCACCGGCCAGGTGAACGGTAATTTCGCCGGATCGCGCAATCCGGCGGGGTTCAACCTGACGCCGGGTGCGGGATTGGTGAACGACATCGGGACGTTCGACAATTTCTTCCAGGATACGCGAACGGTGGCGGAAACGCGGCTGTTCGTCGGCGATGTCGTGCTGTCCGGGACCACGGGCATCATGCTGCCGGGCGGCGAACTGGCGTTCGCGATCGGCGGGCAGTATCGCAAGAACAACTACAAGCGCACGTATAACGACGTCAGCAACCTGGCGTCCTTCCCATGCCCGGGCTCCCCGTTGAACCCCGCCGCGACCTGCGCCGCGCAGACGGGTGCGCTCGGCTTCCTGGGCACGAACCGTAACGCGCTGCTGAGCGACGACGTCTATGCCGTGTTCGCCGAATTGCAGGTGCCGATCATCGACGCGCTGAACCTGCAATTGTCGGCGCGGTACGAGGATTACGGCGGCACCGTCGGCTCCACCTTCGATCCGCAGGCGCGCGCGAAGCTGGAGCTGACCGACTGGCTGTCGATCCGCGGCGGCGCGGGTACCACGTTCCGTGGGCCGCCCGCGCAGAACCTCGACGGGAACCTGACCGCGTTGCAGATCATCGGCACGTCGTTCCGCGCCGTCGACGTCAACGGCAATCCCAACCTCGCGCCCGAGAGCGCCACGACGTACAATGCCGGCGTGATCGTGCAGTCGGGCGGGTTCAACGCCAGCCTGGACTATTTCAAATACGATCTTTCCGGCCCGATCGAGGGCGAGCCGACGCAGGGTATCGTCAACGCCCTGTTCGGGGCGAGCGGCACCGCCAATTGCGGCAATCCCGCCTTCGCCGCCTTGCAGGCGCGCTTCACTTTCACCGCGGCCGGTTGCGGGATCGGCAACGTGCAGCGGTTGCGCACGCAGGTCATCAATTCCGCCGACGTCACGACGTCCGGACTGGATTTCCAGGCGAGCTTCCGCGGCGATATCGGCCCCGGGCGGGTGACCGTGGGCGGGGCCGGGACGTATGTGATCGAATACGTCACCGGCGACGTCACCGCAGAGGGCGTGGTGGTGCAGCCCAGCTTCGACGGGGTCGGCAAGCTGAATTACCAGACGACCGCCTATCCCATCCCGCAGTGGAAGGGGAATTGGTACGTCCAGGGCGACCTGGACAGCATGTCGCTGCGGATCCAGTTCAACTATCTCGACGGCTATACCGATCAGCGCGGCGCCGCGATCTTCGGTCCCAATGCCGCCGCGCTGGCAGGCGCGTCGGTGACGCGCGGAAAGGAGATCGGGGCGTTCAAGACCGCGGACGTGACGTACCGGTTGCAGTTCGGCACCGGCACGACCCTCGCCATCTCCGCGCTCAACATCTTCGACCGCGATCCGCCGTTCGCGCGGCTGGACCAGAATTACGATCCGTTCACGGGCAGTCCGCTGGGCTTCACGCTGAAGGGCGCGGTATCGCAGAAGTTCTGACCTTCGTCCCGCCGCATGCTCGCTCCGTCTCTCCATCGGGGAGACGGAGCTTTCGTTTCAAAAGGTTGCGCCGTAAGTTCGGTTATGGAACCACCATTCCGACGCGCCTAGCCTGCGCCCAAGACAATCACGACGGGAAGAGGAGCCGGCCATGGCCAACGCGCTGAACAGGCACGATGCCGCCGACACGCTGGCGATGAAGCGACGCACGCTGACGCTGGCGCTGCTGACGATCACCTATTTCTTCAGTTTCATGGACCGGCAGATTCTGGCGATCCTGCTGGAGCCGATCAAGAAGGACCTCGTGCTCAGCGATACGCAGCTGGGGCTGCTGTCCGGGCTCGTCTTCGCGCTGTTCTACGCCACGCTGGGCATCCCGATCGCGCGATTGGCGGACCGCGGCAACCGGCGCAACATCATCGCCGCCAGCCTGGCGATCTGGAGCGCGATGACCGCCCTGTGCGGGGTCGCGCAGAATTTCACGCAATTGCTGTTGTGCCGCATCGGCGTCGGCGTCGGGGAGGCGGGGTCGGGGCCGCCCAGCCAGTCGATCATCGCCGACCTGTATCCGCCGGAAAAGCGTGCCAGCGCGATGGCGATCTACTCCCTCGGCGTGCTGCTGGGCGGCGGGATCGGGATCATGATCGGCGGCAATGTCGCGCACGCCTACGGCTGGCGCGCGGCGATGATGGTCGTCGGCATTCCGGGCGTCATCCTGGCGCTGATCGTCCGGTTCGTGATGGTGGAGCCGCGTCGCGGCCTGTCCGACATCCGCCGCGCGACCGCGGCGGAGGAGGCCGAGCCGATGCCGAGCATGTGGCAGGGTTTTCTGCACATGCTGCGCAACGGCCCGGCGGTGTACCTGGTGTGCGGCATCATGCTGACGTCGCTGGTCGGCTATGCGCTGACGGGCTGGGGGCCCAGCTACATGCAGCGGTCGCTGGGGATGTCGATGTTGCAGGTCGCCAATTACATCGCGCTGCCCGCGGCGCTGACCGCGGGGGCGAGCGCGCTGATCGGCGGCGCGCTGGCGGACCGGATGGCGAAGCGGCACGGGCTCCATGCGCAACCGTGGGTGATCGCGGCGATGAAGACGTGCGCGTTCCCGTTCGCGGTCGCATTCTATTTCGTGGACGATATCCCGCTCGCCATCACCGCCTATTTCGTGTCGACGCTGTTCGCGGGTGCCTATATCGGCCCGACCTATGCGTTGATCCAGCATCTGGCGCCGCTGCGGCTGCGCGCGATGTGGGCGGCCTTGACGCTGCTGTTCACCAACCTCGTCGGCCTCGGTCTCGGGCCGCTGGCGGTGGGCAAGCTCAGCGACATGCTGATGCCCACCTACGGCGCGGACTCGCTGCGGTACGCCATGCTGTCGGTGGCGATGCTGACCCCGGTCCCGATCTGGTGCTACTGGCGCGCGGGCGTGCTGATGAAGCGGCGGGAGGACGCGGCCGCGGCCTGAGCCGCGCCCGCGCGGCAAGGGCGCGGAAATCCTCTTCCGTCGGCCGCGATTTCCCGTACAACCGGTCCGGTTCCGGGGGGGAGCGAAAGATGGAAGCGGGCACGCGTTCGCCGATCGAATACTGGCGCGCGTCGGATACGTTGAGCCAGTTCGTCACGGGATATCATCGATACAATGTGGCGCTGCCGCCCGGAATGGTGCTGCGCGACGTGTTCTTTCCCAGCTGGGCCACGGTCAGGATCGCGATACCGGAAAGCCGGCGCTGGTCGGTGCGGATGGCCTCGCGGCAGTTCGATCCCGTGCCCGAGAATGCGTTCTTCGGCCCCAGCAGCTATGCCGGCTATCTGGAATCCCATGGTGGCACGCTGGTCGGCGTCGGTATCCTGCCGATGGGCTGGGCCGCATTGTTCGGGGGCGACATCTCCCGCCACGCCAATCGCGTCGTGCCGCTGGTCGCGATCGATCCCGGCGCCGCCGCGCTCGTCCGCGCGCTGCACGAGGGGGAGGAACCGGACGCGGCCTTCGACGCGTGGCTGCGCGAACGATTGTCGCACGGACGCCCGGTCGACCCGCGGATCGCGCAGTTGTTCGCGCTCCTCCACGATCCCGCGATCTATCGGATCGAGACGATCGCGGAGATGCTGCACATGACGCAGCGCACGCTGGCCGCATTCACGCGCGGGCATTTCGGCTTCACGCCCAAGCTGCTGCTACGCCGGGCCCGGTTCATGCGCGCGCTGAGCGGGGTCCTGTCGCAACCCGAGGACGGCGCCGCGCTGATCGAGGCGGCGGGATATTGGGACCGGTCGCATTTCCTGCGCGACAGTCACCTGTTCCTGGGCTGCTCCGTCCGCGATTTCCTGAAACGCCGCGGACCGTTGAACCAGGTGGCGATGAACGCGCGGGCGGAGGCGCTGGGCGCGCCGGTCTAGCTCACCCGTGCAGCACGCGGTCGTCGAACAGGCCGAACATCAAGGTGGAGGCGTACAGGTCGGTCGCGCGGTCGGCGGGCATCGACCACGCCCATTTGCGCATGTCGAACGCCGCGTTCAGGAACGCCATCATCGCCTGGCTCGCCACCAGGGGATCGACCGCGCGGATCGTCCCTTCCGCCACCCCGTCCGCCATCGTGCCCGCGAAGCGACGCGCGATCCGGTTGGAGCGATCGACCATCGATTGACGGACCCCCAGCGGCAGGCCCGACAGCGCGGTCGTCCTCAGCAGCGAGCCGTGCTGCGAGAATTGCACGCCGATCAACGTGGCGACCGTGTCGCACAACCGCTGCCATTGCGTACCGCCGCGTTCGTCGGTCAGGCGCTGCGCCGCCGCGATCGTGTCGAAGCTGCGGCGGTAGCAGGCCGCGACCAGATCGTCCTTCGCATCCAGATGATGGTAGAAGCTGCCCTTGGTCACGTTCAGCTCGCTGGCGATGCGTTGCACGCTGGCGCCGCGATAGCCCAGTTCGTTGATGAGCCGCGTCGCCGCCAGCAGGAAGGCCTCCCGCCCCGGCACCGCGTCGCCCGGCGGCAGCGCGATCGGTTCCGGTGCCCATCCCGCCTGCGGCCCCGCGATGCCGTGGCGGAAGATGTCCGTCAGCCGCGCGACGGCCCGGCCGTATTGATCGCGCTCGTACCGGGGCAGCCAGACCGGGAGCCAGAACATGTTTTCCAGCAACACGTGCGCGCGCGCGCCCGCCAGGTCGGTCGCGGCACGGCCGCGGTTCTCGCCCCACAAGGCGCGCGTGCGGCGGAACACCTCGCGCCAGCCCGCCATCAACCCGGCGCGGACGGGTTCGTCCATCGCGCGCAGGTCGGACAGGACCGCGAACGGGCGTTCCGTGCCGTCCGCGATCCGTTCCAGCCGCGACAGGTTGATCGCCAGGAACCGCTCGATCCGTTCGGGCGGGGAGGCGGCGCCGGACGCGGCGTTCAGCATCGCCAGAAGCTCGTCCAGCGTATGTTCGAACGCGGCGGCGG
>NZ_LMQP01000002.1:312967-323216 GCF_001425405.1 Sphingomonas sp. Leaf412
CACGTCGGCGAAGGTCATGCCCTTCGCGCTCTGTTCGTTGATCGCCTCGGCCGCGGCCGCCAGGATCGCCTCGCGCTTCTCGCGGAACCGGCGCGTGCTGGTCTCGCCTTCTTCGATCAATTCCCCCATCGGGTGATCCTAGCATGCGATTTTTGAAGAAACAGTCCCTTTATGACGCCGTCGTGAATCGGGCGTGACGTAGGGGGCGGCGGCGATTCAGGTCCTTTACCGAATAAGCGGTATGGCTTAAGCGCAACTCGAAACGACATGTCGGAGAGACGCGATGGACTTCACCCTGAGCGAGCGCGAGACCTATTTCCGGGACCGCGTGAAGGCGTTCATCGACGCCGAGATCGCGCCCCGGCAGGACGAATATCACCGCCAGCATCACGAGGGCGATCCGTGGAAGGTCCTGCCCGTCGTGGAGGAAGTGAAGGCGAAGGCCAAGGCCGCGGGCCTGTGGAATTTCTTCATGCCGCCCCATTCCGGGCAACATCACGTCGACGAGACTTTCGCGTTCGAGGGCACGCAGCTCACGAACCTGGAATATGCCTTGTGCGCCGAGGAGATGGGCAAGATCGGCTGGGCCAGCGAAGCGTTCAACTGCTCCGCGCCTGACACCGGCAACATGGAGGTGCTCCACCGCTACGGCACGCTGGAGCAAAAGGAGGCGTGGCTCCGCCCGCTGATGAACGGCGAGATCCGGTCGGTCTTCTACATGACCGAGCCTGCGGTCGCCTCGTCCGACGCCACGAACATCGAGACGCGGATCGTCCGCGACGGCGACCATTACGTCATCAACGGCACCAAATGGTGGTCCTCGGGTGTCGGCGATCCGCGTTGCAAGATCGGCATCCTGATGGGCAAGACCAGCTTCGAGGGATCGCGCCACAGCCAGCAGTCGCAGATCCTGGTGCCGATGGACACGCCCGGCATCACGATCAACCGCATGCTGTCGGTCTACGGCTACAATCACGCGCCGCACGGCCATGGCGAGGTGACGTTCAAGGACGTCCGCGTGCCGGTCGACAATCTGCTGCTGGGCGAGGGCCGCGGGTTCGAGATCGCGCAGGGCCGGCTGGGGCCGGGCCGGATCCATCATTGCATGCGCACGATCGGCGTCGCGGAGGTCGGGCTGGAGAAGATGGCGAAGCGGCTGCTGAGCCGCGTCGCGTTCGGCAAGCGTATTTCCGACCATTCGATCTGGGAGCAGCGCATCGCGCAGGCGCGGATCGAGATCGAGATGACGCGCCTTTTGTGCCTGAAGGCGGCGCAGACGATGGACGTCGCGGGCAACAAGGCGGCGTCGCAGGAAATCGCGATGATAAAGGTGTTCGCGCCCAACATGGCGCTGCGCATCCTGGACGATGCGGTGCAGGCGCATGGCGGCGGCGGCGTGGCGGAGGATTTCGGTCTGGCGCACGCCTGGGCATCGCAGCGAACGCTGCGGCTGGCGGACGGCCCGGACGAGGTCCACGCCCGGGCGATCGCGCGCAACGAGTTCGGCAAGTACGGCGACTGGAAGGCGGAAGTAGCGTCCAATGATCGCCGCGGACCGGAGGTGTCGAGCGCGGACATCGGCGTCAGCCGGTAGGTCGTCATCCCGGCGAAAGCCGGGATCTCGTGCCGCAAGGGCACGCCCGAATTGCCTGAGACCCCGGCGTGCGCCGGGATGACGTGGGGAGGATTGCCGGTGAAGGCCGCCGTATTGTTCGAGACGAAGAAGCCGCTGGAGATCGCCGACGTCGACGTCGCGAAGCCGCTGGCGCACGAGGTGCTGATCCGCACGCAGGCGGTCGGCGTCTGCCGGTCCGACCTGCATTTCGTCGACGGCGCCTATCCCCATGCGCTGCCCGCGATCCCCGGCCACGAGGCCGCCGGCATCGTCGAGGCGGTGGGGAGCGAGGTGCGGACGGTGAAGGTGGGCGACCATGTCGTCACCTGCCTGTCCGCGTTCTGCGGCCATTGCGAATTCTGCGTCACCGGGCGGATGTTCCTGTGCGTCAGTACGGAGGTGCGCCGGCGGCAGGGCGAGGCACCGCGGCTGGTGATGGCGAACGGCGACCCCGTCGCGCAGATGCTGAACCTGTCCGCCTATGCGGAGATGATGCTGGTCCACGAACATGCCTGCGTGTCGATCGACCGCGACATGCCGATGGATCGTGCCGCGCTGATCGGCTGCGCGGTGACGACCGGGGCGGGGGCGGTGTTCAACACCACCGACGTGTCGCCGGGCGAGACGGTGTGCGTCGTCGGCTGCGGCGGCATCGGCCTTGCCGCGGTCAACGCCGCCAAGATCGCGGGCGCGGGGAAGATCATCGCGCTCGACCCCGTGCCGGAGAAGCGCGCCATCGCGGAGAAGCTGGGCGCGACGCACACGTTCGATGCGCTTGGCGAACATGTCGTGGCCGAGGTGGTGGAGGCGTCGAACGGCGGCGTCCATCACGCGATCGAGGCGGTCGGGCGGCCGCAGTCGGCGGCGACGACCGTGTCGGTCCTGCGTCGCGGCGGCACCGCGACGATCCTGGGCATGATGCCGCTGTCCGAGAAGGTCGGCCTGTCGGCGATGGACCTGCTGTCGGGCAAGCGATTGCAGGGCGGGATCATGGGCTACAACCGCTTCCCGGTCGACATCCCGCGGCTGGTCGATTTCTATCAGCGCGGCCTCCTCGACCTCGACACCATCATCGCCGAGCGATTGCCGCTGGCGGAGATCAACCATGCGTTCGACGAGCTTCGCAAGGGCGATGCGACGCGCAGCGTGATCGTGTTCGACCGATGACCGACGCGCCCGACGAGAGCCTCCAGGCCGATATCCCCGAGCGCGACCGGCTGGACACCGGGCGGCTGTCGGCGTGGATGCGCGACCATGTCGACGGGTTCGACGGCCCGTTGACGTACGCCAAGTTCGCGGGCGGCCAGTCTAACCCGACGTACAAGCTGATGACCCCCGGCGCCGATTACGTCCTGCGGCGCAAGCCAATGGGCGAGTTGCTGCCGAGCGCGCACCAGGTCGATCGCGAATATCGCGTGATGGCCGCGCTGCACCCGACCGGCTTCCCGGTGCCGCGGCAATACGGGCTGTGCCAGGACGACGGCGTGATCGGTTCCGACTTCTACGTCATGGAAATGGTGGAGGGGCGGACGATTTGGGACGGGACGATGCCGGACCTGTCGCCCGATCAGCGGCGCGATCATTATCATGCGATGATCGACACGCTGGCGGACCTGCACAACACCGATCATGAGGCGATCGGGCTGGGCGATTTTGGGCGGCCGGGGAATTATTTCGAGCGGCAGGTCGGCCGTTGGACGAAGCAATATCGCGCCGCCGAAACCGAGCACATGCCCGCGATGGAGACGCTGATCGACTTTCTGCCGCGCACCCTGCCCGAGCAGACGCGCACGTCGATCGTCCACGGCGACTATCGCGTCGACAACATGAAGTTCGCATCGGGAACGGAGCCGCGTGTCGCGGCGGTGCTGGACTGGGAATTGTGCACGCTGGGCGATCCGACGGCGGACCTGACCTATTACCTGATGAGCTGGGTGACGGTGCCCGAAGGGCGTTCGGGCGTCATGGGCCTGACCGGCGCCGAGACGGGGATTCCCGATCTGGACGAGATGGTCGCGCGCTATTGCGCGCGCACGGGGCGCGACGGCCTGCCCGCGCTGGACTGGTATTTCGCCTTCAACCTCTTCCGCCTCGCCAGCATCGTGCAGGGGATCAAGAAGCGCTTCCTGATCGGCACGGCGTCGAATGCGAAGGCGGAGGCGACCGCCGCGCGCGTGCCGATGCTGGCCGACGCGGCGCTCGATTTCGCGCGGAAGGCCGGGGCGTAGGTGGTGGTTTCACCCCGGCGTATTCCGGGGCGACGATAGGAGGCTGCGATGTCGTTGTTCGATCTGGCCGGTAAGGTCGTGCTCATCACCGGGTCCTCGCGCGGGATCGGCAAGGCGTCGGCCTTCGCCTGTGCCGAGCAGGGGGCGAAGGTCGTGATTTCCAGCCGCAAGCAGGATGCGTGCGATGCCGTGGCCGCGGAAATCAATGCGCGCTTCGGCGACGGCACCGCGATCGCGGTCGCGGCCAACATCTCCGACAAGGCGGGGTTGCAGGCACTGGTCGATGCCACGCGCGGGGCGTTCGGGCGGGTCGACGTGCTGGTCTGCAACGCCGCGTCGAACCCCTATTACGGCCCGCAGGAGGGGATCGCGGACGAGCAGTTCCGCAAGATCCTCGACAACAACATCCTGTCCAACCACTGGCTGGTGACGATGGTCGCTGGCGAGATGAAGGAGCGGGGGGAAGGCTCGATCATCATCGTCAGCTCGATCGGCGGGCTGCGTGGGTCCCCGATCATCGGCGCCTATTGCATCAGCAAGGCGGCGGACATGCAACTCGCCCGCAACCTGGCGCACGAATATGGCAAGCACGGCATCCGCGTGAACTGCATCGCGCCCGGCCTGATCCGCACAGATTTCGCCAAGGCCCTATGGGAGGACGAGGCGGCCGTCGCCGAGCGCAACCGGACGACCCCGCTGCGCCGCATCGGCGAGCCGGAGGAGATCGCGGGCGCGGTCGTCTATCTCGCCAGCCCGGCGAGCGCGTTCATGACCGGGCAGGTGATGGTCATCGACGGCGGTGTGACGATCTGACCGGGGCGCCTCGTCACCCCGGCGCACGCCGGGGTCTCGTGCCGCACAGGCACGGTTCATTGCTTGAGACCCCAGCCTTCGCTGGGGTGACGGAGATGCAGGAATGCCACGTTTCATCGACAAGTCGATCATCGTCACCGGCGCGGGTTCCGGCATCGGCCGCGCCGCCGCCACGCTGTTCGCGGCGGAGGGCGGCAAGGTCCTGTGCGCCGACATCAACGACACCGCGGACGCGACCGCCGCACTGATCCGCGACGCAGGCGGTACGGCGGAGGCGATCCGGATGGATGCGGGCAGCGAGGAGGATGTCGCGCGCGCGGTCGCCCGGGCGTGCGAGGCGTTCGGCGGGCTGGACGTGATGTTCGCCAATGCGGGCATTTCGGGCGGGATGGCCAATATCTTCGACACCGACGTCAGCCTCATCACCGAGGTGCTGCGCGTCAACCTGATCGGTCCGTACCTGGCGGTGAAGCATGCCGCGCCGCGGATCGCCGAACGCGGTGGCGGCGCGATCATCCTGACCGCCAGCGTCGCGGGCATCCGTTCCGGCGCGGGTTCGCCAGCGTATTCGGCGTCGAAGGCGGGGGTCATCAACCTGGCCATGACGTCGGCGCAGCAATTGTCGGGTTCGAACGTGCGCGTGAACGCGATCTGCCCCGGGCTGACCGAGACCGGGATGACGCGTCCGACGTTCGATTACGCGCGCGACGCGGGCAAGATGGATCGGCTCGGCCGGCTGAATCCGCTGCGTCGCGGGGCGCAGCCGGAGGAGCTGGCGAAGGTCGCGCTGTTCCTGGCCTCCGACGACGCCAGCTACGTCAACGGACAGGCGATCGCGGTCGACGGCGGACTGTCGTCGAGCCACCCGGTGACCAAGCAGGAATACGGCCGCACCGCAGTGTGACGGAACGGGCCGCGGTTTCGGGCGCTTCTTCCGTCACTTGACAGGAGAAAGTCCGTGGCCGCACCCGTTCGCTACACCCCCGATATCGAGGATATCCGCAACGACGAGGCGGCGACCGTCGCCGAGTTGAACGACACGTTCGATACCATCCTGCACCGGACCGCGGAAGATTACGGCCATGCCGTCCGATCGGTCCATGCGAAGGCGCATGCGATCCTTGAGGGGACGTTAACGGTCGACGCGGGTCTGCCCGCCGAACTGGCGCAGGGGCTGTTCGCGACGCCGGGGCAGCACAAGGTGTTCATGCGCCTGTCGACCAATCCTGGCGACATCCTGGACGACGCCATCTCACTCCCCCGCGGGTTGGCGATGAAGGTGCTGGACGTCGCGGGCGAGCGGTTGCCGGGGGCGGAAGGGACGACGCAGGATTTTGTTCTGGTTAACGCGCCGGTGTTCCAGGCGAAGGACGCGGGTGCCTTCCTCGGCAACCTCAAGCTGCTGGCGAAGACGACCGATCGCGCCGAAAAGGCGAAGGTCGTGCTGTCCGCCGCGCTTCGGGGCGTCAACACCGCGCTGGGCGCGATCGGAATCGAAAGCGCGACGGTGAGGACGCTGGGCGGCGCGCCGAACGTGGAGCCCCTGGGCGAGACGTATTTCAGCGCCACGCCCTTTCGGTACGGCGACCATGTCGCGAAGTTCAGCCTGCTGCCGGTCGCGCGCGCGATGACCGCGCTGACGGGCAAGACGATCGATCCGGCGGGCGACCGCGATGCGATCCGCCATCGGCTGCGCGAGGAGATGAAGGGCATCGACGCCGAATGGGAATTCCGCGTGCAGCTGGCGCGCGATCCGGTGCGTCAGCCGGTCGAGGACCCGACCGTGGAATGGGACGCGGCGGAGGCGCCGTGGCAGCGCGTCGGCGTCGTGCGTGCGCGGGCGCAGGACAGCTGGGACGACGCCCGGGTGGAGGAAGTGAACGAGCGGCTGCGCTTCAGCGTCTGGACCGGGCTGGCGGCGCATCGACCGCTGGGCAACATCAACCGGTCGCGCCGCGACGTATACCGCCATTCCGCCGATTTCCGCGCGCGCGTCAACGGCTGCCCGATCCACGAACCGGGTTGACCGGGTGTTAACCATTCCCGCTTTAGCGACGATGCGTTGTCGCCGGGGTGAACCATGTCGCAGGAAGGGCCGTTACGGGCGGCGATCGATCGATCCCAACTGGTCATCGAATTCGATCGCGACGGCATCGTGCTGGCCGCGAACGACCGCTTCCTGTCGACGATGGGCTATGACGGCGCATCCGTTATCGGGCGGCATCATTCGATGTTCTGCGAACCGGCCTATGTCGCCTCCGCCGACTACGGAACGTTCTGGCGCGGGCTGGCGCGCGGGGAATATCAGGGGGGCCGGTTCCGCCGGATCGCGCGCGACGGGGCGGAGGTCTGGCTCCAGGCCACGTACACCCCGATCCTCGACGCGGCCGGCGCCGTCGAGCGTATCGTGAAATTTGCCGCAAACGTGACCGATACGGTGCGGCTCGCCAATGAGGTCGCGCGCGCGCTGGAGGAAAGTCAGCTGTATCGCAGGCAGGCGGAAAGCCATCGCAGCGATCGCGAGGGGTTGATCGACCGGCTCGGCGCGGTGGTCGATTCGATCGAGGCGATCGCGCGCCAGACGAACATGCTCGCACTGAACGCGTCGATCGAGGCGGCGCGCGCGGGCGACGCGGGGCGCGGATTCGCGGTGGTGGCGCAAGAGGTGAAGAAGCTGGCGTCCGACACGCAGGTCGCGACCGCGAATGCGCGCCGGATGATCGCAGGCTAGCCCCCCTTCGACCACCGCTCCACGACCGCCGCGAGCACGTCCAGCGGCATCCCGCCCGCCTGCACCACCGTATCGTTGAATCCCCGCACGTCGAAGCGCGCCCCCATCCGCGCCTTCGCCGCATCGCGCAGCCGGTTGATCTCGTTATGGCCGGTCTTGTACCCCAGCGCCTGCCCCGGCCAGGTGCAATAGCGGTTCAGTTCGGACGTCGCCTGACTGTCGGTGAAGCCGGTGGCGCCGCGGAAGAATCGCTTCGCCTGGTCCATCGTCCAGCGCTTGTGATGCAGGCCCGTGTCCGCGACCAGCCGCGCGGCGCGGAAGTTCATCGATTGCAGATAGCCGATCCGCCCGAGCGGGTCGTCGTCGTAATAGCCGATCTCCCCCGCGATCTGTTCCGCGTACAGGCCCCACCCCTCGCTATAGGCGTTGAAGCCCAGGAGGGTGCGGATCAGCGGCAGGTCGAACGTATATTCGCCCTGCCAGATATGGCCCGGGATCGCCTCGTGGAAGGTAAGCGTCGGCAGGGCGAAGCGCGGCCAGATGCCGGTGTCGCGCAGGTTGATGTAATAGGCGCCGGGTACTTTCCCGTCCATCGATCCCGGCCCGGCATAGCCGTTGGGTGCGCCGTCCTGGATCGCGGGCGGCACGCGCCGGATGACGAGGTTGCCGCGGACCAGCTTTCCGAACGCCCGCCGCAGCCGCGGGCGAAGCTTGGCGACGATGGTGTTCAGATAGGCGAGCAGTTCGGCGCGGCCCGCATCGGTATCGGCGAACAGCAGGTCGGGGCGTTTGCCCAGCGCGATCAGCCGCTCTCCCGCGGTCCCCTGCGTCAGGCCCTGCGCGCGCAGCAGCGGGTCGAGTTCGGCGGCATAGGCGCGGCATTGCTCCAGCCCGATCGTGTGGATCTCGTCCGGGGTGGAGCGGGTCGTCGTCGCCGCCTCGGCCAGCCAGGCGTAGCGGTCCGCGGCGTCGGGCGTTTTCCACATGCCGGGCACGTCCGACGCCTTCGGGCGCAGCGTGGCGAAGGCGTCGGCCTGCGCCGCCAGCGCGGGACGGACGCTGCGGTCGATGATCGCGGTCGCGCGCGCGGTCCAGTCGCCCGCGATCCCCGCTGCGCCCGTCTTGTCTCCCAGCCCGGTCGCCAGCGTCGGCGGTGCGGCGGCGGCGGCGCGCAGCTGTCGCTCCGCGATCGCGTTCAGGAAGGCGGGGAGGTAGACGCCCGTCGCGGCATCGGCGCGCAGCCGTGCGGTTTCGTCGGTCAGCTGGCGCGCATAGCCGTCGAGCCGCGCCAGATACGCCTCGGCATCCGCCTTCGTAGCGATCGTGTGCTTCGTTTCGAGCAGGTCGGGCGTGTCCACCAGCGCGCCGTTGCCCTGCGACACGACATAGGGGGTGGAGCGAAAATTGTTGTTCGACAGCAACGCCATGTCGCCCACCGGCATCCGACGCCAACCGTCGATCGCCAGCGCGTGCGCGGCCTCGACCGTGGCGACGTGGGTCGCGACCGTGGGCGACAGGCCGTCGCGCGGAAGGGCGCGCACGGCGGCGAGCCTGGCGACCGCGTCGTCCCGACGCCGCGCTTCCGCGGCGGCGCTGCGATCGGTCAGGCGTGCCTTCAGCGCGGCGCGGGCGCCCTTGTCGATGCCCAGCTGCGTCGCATATTCGGGGTAGGCGGCCATCAGCGCCTCCGCCTGACGATCGAGCGACGTCATCGCGACGCGGTCGGCGGCGGTTTCTGCGCGAACGGGAAGGGCGGCGGTGGCGCTCAGGGCGGCGGTGCCGGCGAGGAGCCGGCGGCGGTCGATCTGCATGCGCGCGATCATGCACGATGCGCGCGGCGGGGGAAGGGGGTTCCTTGACCGTCATGCCGGGACGAGCCCGGCATGACGAAATGTCGCTACTCCCGCGGCTTGCGCATCCGGATCAGTCCTTCCTGCGCCACGCTGGCGACGAGCCGTCCGTCCTGCGTGAAGATGCGCCCGCGGTTCATGCCGCGCGCGTGGCCCGCCCACGGGCTGTCGGTGACGTACAGCAGCCATTCGTCGGCGCGGAACGGCTCGTGCAGCCAGATCGAATGGTCGAGGCTCGCGCTCTGGAACCCCGGCGTGGTCCAGTTGACGCCGTGGGGCAGCATGCACGTGCCCAGCAATGCCATGTCGCTGGCATAGGACAGGATCGCGCGATGCATCGCGGGGTCGTCGCCGATCGGCGCGCAGACGCGGAACCAGCTATGCTGCACCGGATCGGTGGGTGTCGGATTGAACCACTTGCGCGGGTAGACGGGGCGAATCTCGATCGGGCGCGGGCGCGTGACCATCGCGCGCTGCTTCTCGGGCAGGTTCGCCGCATCCTTCGCGCGCAATTCCGCCTCGGTCGGCAGCGTTTCGGGGGCAGGCACCTCGGGCATCGCGTCCTGGTGGTGATAGCCTTCCTCGGGCACCTGGAACGAGGCTGCGAGGTTCAGGATCGGCTGCCCGCGCTGCATCGCGATCACGCGCCGCGTGGCGAAGCTGCGCCCCTCGAAATCGCGCACGACGCGGTAGACGATCGGATGCGCCTCGTCCCCGGCGCGCATGAAATAGGCGTGGAGCGAATGCGCGATCTTGGGATCGTCGGTCGACCGCTGGGCGGCCTGCAACGCCTGCGCGATCACCTGCCCGCCGAACACGCGGCCGAAGCCGTGCGAGGACCGGCGCCCGCGGTACAGGTCGGTGTCGAGCTCCTCGACGTCGAGCAAATCGACCAGGTCGGCGGCGAGATCCTGCGGTGTCGTCATTCTATCCTCCCCGGCAGGGGGAGGGGGACCAGCCGAAGGCTGGTGGAGGGGGAGCGCCACGAACGCTCCGCCTGCGGCACTCCCCC
>NZ_LMQP01000002.1:323302-344404 GCF_001425405.1 Sphingomonas sp. Leaf412
TCCCGCCGCGCGGGCAAGCGCATCGGCGTGGAAGTTCGCGTCGCCGAACATCTCCGCCAGCACGCGGCCGCGCTTCATGTAGAAGCCGATGTCATATTCGTCGGTCATGCCGATGCCGCCGTGCATCTGCACCCCCTCCTGCACCGCCAGCGTCGTGGCGAGGCCGGTCATCGCCTTCGCGACCGACACCGCCGCATCCGCGCGTTCGTCGCCGGCGTCGAGCAACTGCTGCGCCTTCAGGACCGCGGCACGCGCGACCTCCATCTCGCTGTACAGATGTGCGGCGCGATGCTGGAGCGCCTGGAAGCTGCCGATCAGCGTCCCGAACTGCTTGCGCTCCTTCAGGTAGCCGACGGTCATGTCCATCGCGCCGCCGCCGACGCCCAGCATCTCCGCCGACGCGCCGGTACGCCCGGCGCGCAGCAGGCGACCGAGCGGCCCGCGGCCCGCATCGACCTCGCCGATCACCGCGTCGGCGTCGACCTCGACCCCGTCGAATTCGATCCGCGCGGCGAGGCTGGCGTCCGCCAGTCGCTCGGGCGTCGCGGTCAGGCCCGCGGCGTCCTTCGACACCGCGAACAGCGTCACGCCATCCTCGTCGTCGGCGGAACCCGCGGTCCGTGCAGCGACGATCAGCAGGTCCGCGACATGGCCGTGCGCGACGAACTGCTTCTTCCCGCTCAGGCGGAAGCCGTTGCCGGAACGCTCCGCCGTCATCGCCACCGACGCGCGATGCTTCGCACCCTCGTCGATCGCCAGCGCCGCGACGGTATCGCCCGACAGGATCCCGGGGAACCAGCGCTGCGCCTGCGCACTGCCCTTCAGCGCCTCCACCGCCGCGACCGCGGTCGACAGGAAGGGCGAGGGCGACAGGTTGCGCCCGATCTCCTCCAGCACGACGCCCGCCTCGACATGGCCGAGGCCGAGACCGCCGTCGCCCTCGTCCATCAACATGCCGGTGAAGCCCATCTCCGCGAACTGTTTCCACAGGTCGCGGGAGAAGCCGGTGGCGTCCTTCGCATCGCGCAAGGACCGCATGTGCGACACGGGGGCATGTTCGGCGACGAAGTCCTTCGCGGTATCGCGCAGCATCGTCTGTTCGTCGTTCAGGTACAGGGGCATTATTGTTCTCCCTCTCCCCGCCGGGGAGAGGGTCGGGGTGAGGGGCCGCCCCACGCACCGACCCATATTGATGTTTCTCGAAGGTCCGCCCCTCTCCCAACCCTCCCCCCGGAGGGGAGAGGGCTAAGGTGTCAGGCGGGCAGTTCCAGGATCCGCTTGGCGATGATGTTGAGCTGCACCTCGCTGGTGCCGCCCTCGATCGAGTTCGCCTTCGTGCGCAACCACGCGCGCGCCTCGCGTCCGCCGCTGGTCGCCTCGCTTTCCCATTCCAGCTCGTCCGAACCGCCCGCGCTCATCAGCAGTTCGTAGCGCGCCTTGTTCAGCTCGGTGCCGTAATATTTCATCATGCTGGGCTGCGCGGGATGGGCGCGGCCCGCCTTCAGCTCGTCGATGAAGCGCTCGCTCTGCGCCGCGAAGGCCTTCGCGCGCACCTCGAACAACGCGATCTGCGCGCGCAGCAGTGGGTCGGCCAGCTTGCCGTCGTGATCGACGCCGATCGTCGCCAGCGCGCCGACGACCAGCGGGTTTTTGCCCGACGTGCCGCCCAGGCCCATGCCCGAGATCATCTCGCGTTCGTGACCCAGCAGGTATTTCGCGACGTCCCAGCCCTTGTTCAGTTCGCCGACGAGGTTCTCCTTCGGCACCTTCACGTCGTCGAAGAAGGTTTCGCAGAACGGGGAATAGCCGCTGATGAGCAGGATCGGCTTCGTCGAGACGCCCGGCGTCGTCATGTCGAACAGGACGAAGCTGATGCCGTTATGCTTGTTCGTCTTGTCGGTGCGGACGAGGCAGAAGATCCAGTCCGCCTTGTCGGCGTAGCTGGTCCACACCTTCTGTCCGTTGACCAGGAAATGATCGCCCTTGTCCTCCGCCGACGTGGCGAGGCTGGCGAGGTCGGAGCCCGCGTTGGGCTCGGAATAACCCTGGCACCAGCGGATCTCGCCGCGCGCGATTTCGGGCAGGAAGCGCTTCTTCTGCTCCTCCGTCCCGTATTTCAGCAGCGCCGGCCCGAGCATGGAAATGCCGAAGCTGTTCAGCGGATTGCGCGCGCGGATCTTCGCCATTTCCTCGCGCAGGACCTTCGTCTCCGCCGCGGACAGCCCGCCGCCGCCATAGTCCTTGGGCCAATCGGGCACGGTCCAGCCGCGCGAGGCCATGGCGTTCATCCACGCCTTCTGCGGCGCGGTCATGTCGCTCTGGTCGCGGCCGCCCCAGACGGCGTCCTTGTCGGTGCGGACGGGCTCGCGCATTTCGGGCGGGCAGTTGGCGGCCAGCCAGTCGCGGGTTTCGCTGCGGAAGGTGTCGAGGTCGGTCATGCGGCGTCGCTCCATGAAAGGGAATGTGCCGCGCGGGCGGCGGCGATGGCGGTGCGGTCGGCGTAGAGGTCGGCGATCACCTGCACCCCGATGGGCAACCCGTCGGCGTCGCGCCCGATCGGCACGCTGGTGGCGGGCAGCATCGGGAAGGTGGCGAGGCCGGGGAAGGCGAATTGGTGGAAGAATTGCGTGTCGGTGCCGTCGATGTCGAGCCGGCGGGTGGCCAGCGGTTCGTCGTCGTGCGCGAAGGCGGTCATGCCGACGGTCGGCGCGATCACCGCATCATACTGGCGGAACAGTCGCCGCCACTGCCGCTGGATGCGCGCCTGTTCGTCGTGCAGGTGATGCCACGCCTCCAGCGCGGGCGGCTCCTGCCCCTCCGGCAACGGCGCGCGGCGCGACATGGCGATGTTCAGCATCCGCCAATAGCCGTCGTGCTGGCGTTCCAGATCGGGCAGCAGCGCGCTGCCCGTATCGACCTGCGCACCCGCGGCGGCGAGATTGCGGCCCAGCGTCTCCAGCGCCTGCGTGATCGCGCGCTGCACCGTCGCCATCGGATGCGATGCCAGCAGCAGGACGCGCCAGCGGCCCGGCTCGTGCTGCGTCGCGGGGGCCAGCGGGTGGTCCGCCACGACCTGCAACGCGGCCTCGAGATCGTCGCCGTCGCGTGCCATCGGGCCGATGACGGACAGGACGGTGCGCGCGCTGTCGGTGCCGGGGAAGTAATGGCCCTCGGTCGGCACGACGCCCCATGTCGGCTTGTGACCCCATACGCCGTTGAAGGCGGCGGGGACGCGGATCGAGCCGCCGATGTCGGACCCGAATTCCAGCGGGACCATGCCCGCGCCCAGCGCCACCGCGGAGCCGCCCGACGACCCGCCCGCGACGCGCGCCGGATCGACCGCATTGTTGGTGCGGCCGTAGACCGGGTTGTTCGATTGCAGGTCGGACAGCGCGGGCGGGACGTTGGTCTTGCCAAGCAGCACGACGCCCGCCGCCTTCAGCCGCTGGACCGCCTCCGCATCCTCCTTCGCGATGAAGTCGCGATGCTCCGCGAAGCCGAACGTCGTGGGCAGGCCCGCGACGTCGTAGCTTTCCTTGATCGTCATCGGAACGCCGAGCAGCGGTGCATCGAACCCCGCCGCGATCCGCGCGTCCAGCGCGCGTGCCGCGTCGCGCGCGCGGTCGAAGTCGCGGACGACGACCGCATTCAGTGCGCCGTCGCGCGCCTCGATCCGCGCGATCGCGGCCTCGGCTTCGGCCAGCGCGGTCGTTTCGCCCGCACGGACGGCGGCGGCGGTCTGGAGCGCGGTGCGTTCCGTCATCTCACAGCTTCCCTCCGCTCTCCGCCGCCGCCTTCAGGCTCGGCGCGACCTTGAACTTGTGCTTCTCCAGCCCCGCGACAACCTTCGGCAGGCCTTCGGTCTGCGCCCAGAACATCGGTCCGCCGCGATAGATCGGCCAGCCGTAGCCGTAGATCCAGACGACATCGACGTCGCTCGCGCGCTGCGCCTTGCCCTCTTCCAGGATCAGCGCGCCTTCGTTCACCATCGTGTACAAGGTGCGCTCGACGATCTCCTGATCGGTGATCTCGCGCTTCGGCAGGTTCGAGCGCGACCGGAAATCCTCGATGATCTCGGCGACGCGTGGCGACGGGGTCGCATTCCGCTTCTCGTCGTAATCGTAGAAGCCGGCGTTCTTCTTCTGCCCCCAGCGCCCCTCGGCGGCCAGCGCGTCGCGGATGCTTTCGATCCGCGACGGATCGCGGTGCCAGCCGATGTCGACGCCGGCCAGGTCGCTCATCTGGAACGGCCCCATCGGCATCCCGAATTCGACATGGACGCGGTCGATCTGCTCGGGCGTCGCGCCTTCCATCAGCAGCTTGTTCGCCTCGATCTGGCGCGGCGAGAGCATGCGGTTGCCGATGAAGCCGTGGCAGACGCCCGCGACGACCGCCACTTTGCGGATCTTCTTCGACAGCGCCATGACCGTCGCCAGCACGTCCTTCGCGGTCTTCTCCCCGCGCACGACCTCGAGCAGCTTCATGACGTTGGCGGGGCTGAAGAAATGCATCCCCACCACGTCCTCGGGACGGCTGGTGCTGGCCGCGATCTCGTCCACGTTCAGGTAGCTGGTGTTGCTGGCCAGGATCGCGCCGGGCTTCGCGATCCTGTCCAGCTTGCCGAACAGCTCCTTCTTGACGTCCATATTCTCATACACGGCCTCGATGATGAGGTCGCAGTCGGCGAGATCGTCGAGGCTGAGCGTCGGGGTCAGCAGGCCCATCGCCTTGTCCGGCGCATCGGGCTTGATCCGGCCCTTCGCCGCCGACGCCTCGTAATTCCTGCGCATCACGCCGGTGCCGCGGTCGAGCGCGTCCTGCTGCATCTCCACGATCGTGACGGGGATGCCCGCGGACAGGAAGTTCATGCTGATCCCGCCGCCCATCGTGCCCGCGCCGATGACGCCGACCTTGTTGATCGGGCGCAGCGGCGTCTTGGGATCGACGTCGTCGATCTTCGCGGCCTGCCGCTCCGCGAAGAAGATGTGGCGCTGCGCCGCGGATTGGGTGCCGCCCATCAGCTTCATGAACTCGGTCCGCTCGACCGCCATGCCGTCCGCGAACGAGCCCTCGGACGCCGCCTCGACACAGCGGATGTTCGCTTCGGGTGCGTCGAAGCCGCGCATCTTGCGGCCGTTGGCCTTGCGGAAGGCGGCGACCGCCTCGGGATCCGCGACCGCGTTGCGCTCGCTGATGCGGGGCAGGGGCTTACCGATCTGCTCGCGGGCGAAGGCGATGGCGTCTGCCTCCAGGCTGTCCTCGCCGACGACCTTGTCGACCAGTCCGATCTCTGCCGCCTTCTTCGCGGGCACGGGATCGCCGATCGCGACCATCTCCAGCGCCGCTTTCACGCCGACCAGCCGCGGCAGCCGCTGCGTACCGCCCGCGCCGGGGAGCAGGCCCAGCTTCACCTCGGGGGTGCCGATCATCGCGCTCGGCACCGCGACGCGGTAGTTGCACGCCAGCGCGGTCTCGCAGCCGCCGCCCAGCGCGGTGCCGTGGATCGCGGCGACGATCGGCTTCGGGCTGGCGTCCATCATGTCCAGCACGGCGTGCAGCCCGGGTTCGCGCGGGGGCTTGCCGAATTCGGTGATGTCCGCGCCCGCGAAGAAGGTGCGCCCGTCGCAGCGCAGGACGATCGCCTTGATCGAGTCGTCCGAGATCCCTTCCCTGAACCCGGCCTCAAGTCCCGCGCGCACGTCCGCGCCCAGCGCGTTGACGGGGGGCGAGTCCGAGATGACGACCAGGACGTCGTCGTGGCGTTCGGTGCGGACGGGTGAGGTCATCGTCATCGGTCTCCGTATTCGTGCCCCCGCGAAGGCGGGAGCCTAGAGCCGCAAGCGCGGCGTTCGTAACTCCGGGCTCCTGCGTCCGCAGGAGCACAATCAGGTCATCGCGGCGTAGATCATCGTCTTCAGCTCGCGACGGATGGGATAGGTCATCGACGGCGACAGCTGGGTCATGAACACCATGTCCACGCGCTCGACCGGATCGACGAAGAAGGCGGTCGAGAACATGCCGCCCCAGTAATATTCGCCGACGCTGCCCGGCATCATCGACCGGGCGGGATCGATCGTGACCGCGAAGCCGAGGCCGAAGCCGGTGCCCGCATTCTGCGTCTCGCTGAACAGCGACTTCGACATCTGCGACAGGTCCTGCCCGCCGGGCAGATGGTTCTGCGTCATCAATTCCAGCGTCTTGCGACCCAGCACGCGCGCGCCGTCCAGCTCGCCGCCGTTCAGGCACATGCGGCAGAAGCGATGATAGTCGAGCGCGGTCGACACCAGCCCGCCGCCGCCCGACACCAGGTTGAACGGCCGCGACCATGCGCTGTCGTCGGCGCGATCGTACATCACCCGCCCCTTGCCGGGCGCCAGGGTGTAGCAGTCGGTCAGGCGATCGCGCTTGCCTTCCGGCACGGTGAAGAAGGTGTCGTCCATCCCCAGCGGGGTGAACAGGCGGTCGTGCAGGAAGTCCGCCAGCGGCATTCCCGACACGCGCTGCACCACCGCGCCCAGCACGTCGGTGGCGACCGAATAGTTCCACTGCGTTCCCGGATCATATTCCAGCGGCAGCTTGCCCAGTTCGGCGACGAAGCCGTCGAGGTCGCGCGTGCCGTGCCAGTTCTCTAGCTTCAGCTCACGATGCGCGGCGTCGACGTTGCTGCGGTTCTGGAAGCTGTAGGTGAAGCCCGCGGTGTGGCGCAGGACGTCGACCATGCGGACCGGTTCGGCCGGGCGGCGTGTGACGAACGGCACCCCACCGCCGCCGCCGGCATAGACGCCGACGCCCTTGAATTCGGGCAGGACGTGGTGGAGCGGCGTGTCGAGCGCGACCTTCGCTTCCTCCAGCAGCATCATGAACGCGACCGACGTGATCGGCTTCGTCATGCTGGCGATGCGGAAGAGCGAGGTTTCGTCGATCCCCGCGCCGCCCTCCCGCGCCGAACCCTGCGAGGAGAAATGGACGATCTCCCCGTCGCGGGCGACCAGCAGTTGCGCGTTGGGCAGGCGCCCCGTGTCGATGTAGCGGTCCTTCAGGAAGGTATCGATCGCGGCCAGCCGGGCGGCATCGAACCCATGCTTTCCGGGCTTCGCGATCTTCATGGTCCCTCCATACCCCCGCTTCTAATTCTTCCTCCCTGTATCGCTTGAGCGGTGTTGGAATCAACTCTATCCTCGCGCAAAAGCGGACCCGACATTCGGACGAGAGGATTGCCGTTGAAACTGGATACCGATTTGGCCGCCTCCTGGCCGGCGATGTCGCTGGCCGATGCGCAGGCCGCACTCACCGCGCCGGGCGCGCGGTTCGAGATGGAGACGGTGACGATCCGCGGCGTGCCTACCCGCGTGTGGAAGAACGCGCCCGCCAGCCTTCGGGCGGTCGGGCTGGCGGCGCGCGCGCATGGCGAGCGCGTCATGACGGTGTATGAGGACGAGCGCGTCACCTACGAGGCGAATTATCGTGCGGTCGCCGCGCTCGCGCACTGGCTGGTGCAGGCGGGCGTCGCGAAGGGGGATCGCGTCGCGATCGCGATGCGCAACCTGCCCGAATTTCCCGCGATCCTGTTCGCGGCCGCGTCGCTGGGCGCGATCGCGGTGCCGCTGAACGCGTGGTGGACCGGCGACGAGCTGGCGTTCGGGCTGGCCGATTCGGGGGCGAAGGTGCTGTTCGCCGACGACGAGCGGCACGAGCGGCTGGCAGCGCATTACGATGCGCTGCCGGCGCTGGAGCAGGTCGTCGTGACGCGGGCCACGTCCGCGCTCGGTGTTCCCGCGGAGGCGGGAACCCAGGGTTTGGGCGAGCAGCCGCCGTCATCGCCCGAAGGCCGGGACTCCCGCCTTTCCGGGAGAACAAGGTTGGAGGATATCCTCGGCACCCCCCACGACTGGCATGCGCTGCCCGATCGGGCGCTGCCCGACGCGGATGTCGCGTCCGACGATCCGGTCACGATCTTCTACACCAGCGGCACGACCGGGCGGCCCAAGGGCGCGCTGGGGACGCATCGCAACATCGTCACCAATATCCTGACGTCGGGCTATGCCGCCGCGCGCGCCTATCTTCGCCGCGGCGTGCCGATCCCGGATCCCGCGCCGCGCGTGTCGCTGACCGTGGTGCCGCTATTCCACGTCACCGCCTGCTCCGCCGGGCTGATGGGCGCGATCGCGGGCGGGTCGACCAGCGTGTACATGCGCAAGTGGGACACGGTGCGCGCGATGGAGATCATCGAGCGCGAGAAGGTGAATGTCACCGGCGGCGTGCCGACGATCGCGTGGCAGCTGCTGGAGCATCCGGACCGCGCGCATTACGACCTGTCGAGCCTCGAATCGATCGCTTATGGCGGGGCGCCGTCCGCGCCCGAACTGGTGCGGCGCATCCACGAGGAGTTCGGCGCGCTGCCGTCGAACGGCTGGGGCATGACCGAGACGATGGCGACCGTCACGTCGAACCTGGCGGAGGATTATCTGGCCCGCCCGGACAGCGCGGGGCCGGCCGCCGCGGTCGCCGACCTGAAGATCACCGACGAGGACGGGAACGACCTGCCGACGGGCGCGGTCGGGGAATTGTGGGCGCGGGGGCCGATGATCGTCACCGGATACTGGAACCGGCCGGAGGCGAGCGCGGAGACGTTCGTCGACGGATGGGTCCGCACCGGGGACCTGGGGCGGCTGGACGAGGACGGCTTCGTCTACATCCTCGACCGCGCGAAGGACATGCTGATCCGGGGCGGCGAGAACATCTATTCCACCGAGGTGGAGAACGTCCTGTACGCGCATCCCGCGGTTACCGATTGCGCGCTGATCGGCCTGCCGCACCGCACGCTGGGCGAGGAGCCCGCGGCGGTCGTCCACCTGGCGCCGGGCGAGGAGGCGAGCGAGGCGGAGTTGCAGGCGTGGGTGCGCGCGCGGCTGGCGGCGTTCAAGGTGCCGGTCGCGATCCGCTTCGTCGCCGACACGCTGCCGCGCAACGCGAACGGAAAGATCCTGAAGCGCGACCTGGCTCCCTTGTTCTCGGACCGTTCCGCGGCTTAAGAGGCTCCGAAAGGGAGGCTTACATGCGGATAACGGGGGATTTCCTGCGTGGTCGCGGACGCACCGCGATGACGCGGGAGGAAAAGGACGTCCTGGAGGCGGCGGTCGATCGCGTCGAGACGTTCCCGGCGCGCACCGTCGTCATCAGGCGCGGCGAAACCGTGGACATGTCGACCCTGCTGATCGACGGGGTGATGTGCCGGTACATGGATGCGCGCGACGGGTATCGCCAATTGGTGGCGATCCAGCTGGCGGGGGATTTCGTCGACCTGCACGGCTATCCGCTGCGGCGGCTGGACCATGACGTCGCGACGATCTCCGACGTCCGCGTCGCACTGGTCCCGCACGACCGGCTGACCCGCATCCTGGAGACGCATCCGCACCTGACGCGCATCCTGTGGCGGTCGACGCTGCTCGACGCGGCGCTGCATCGCGAATGGATCTTCCGGCTCGGGCGGCTCGACGCGGCGGGGCGGGTCGCGCACGTGCTGATGGAGCTGCACGCCAGGCTGGCGGCGGTGGGGCGGGCGCGGGACGGCCGGTTCGCGCTGCCCCTGACGCAGCAGGACCTGGGGGAAATCTGCGGCCTGACCGCGGTCCACGTCAATCGCACGCTGCGGCGGCTGCGCGAGGACGGCCTGGCCGAGGTGGCGCGCGGGGAGGCACGGATCGTGGATGCCGCGCGGCTGGCCCGGGTGGCGGAATTCGACCCCGATTACCTCTATCTCGACGGCGGGCCGTGGCAGGAGCTGTGAGGTGATGGCGGGGGAAGGGGATTGGCGCTAACGTCCCCCGCTATGGCCGAACTTTCCCCGCCCGACCCGTCGCTTGCCGATATCCCGGAGGCGGACGACCCGCGCGTCGCGCTGCGGCGCGACCGGTTGCTCGCCGCGCTGACGCTGACCGCGGGGGCGGCGTTCCTGCTGGGCGTCCCCTTCGCGCTGAAGGCGGGGGCGGAATTCTTCATGCCGACGACGATCGCGCTGATCGTCAGCCTCGCGCTGATCCCGGTGCTGGAGTGGCTGGAGCGGCGGCGCGTACCGTCGCCGGTGGCGGCGTTGTTCTGCGTCATGCTGTTCCTGCTGATCGCCAATGTGGCGCTGGCGGCGATCGTGGTGCCCGCGACCGAATTCTTCCGCCTGCTGCCGTCGCGGATCGGGCGGATCCAGGCCAATCTGGCGCCGCTGCTGGACCTGTATTCCAGCCTGGAGCGCTACGCCAACCGCACGCTGCGCCAGATCGCGGACACCCCCGTGCGCCCGTCGCCCAGCGCGGCGGTCGCGGCGCCGTCGTCGATCGTGGAACTGGCGGCGACCAGCGCGCCCGCGGTCATCATCCAGACGCTGTACGCGATCCTCGTCGCGTTCTTCTTCCTGTCCGGCTGGACCGGGATGCGGCAGCGCATGATTACCCGGCGCGCCAGCTTCGGCGGGGCGATGGCGACCGCGCGCGTGCTTCAGGACATGGTGGACGACGTGTCGTCGTACCTGGGCACGATCACGATCATCAACGTCGCGCTGGGCCTGATCGTCGCGCTGGCGGTCTATGCGCTGGGGATGCCGTTTCCGTTGATGTGGGGCGGGATCGTCGCGCTGCTGAACTACATCCCCTATTTCGGGCCGGTCGTCGCGGCGCTGTTGCTGGCGGTCGGCGGCCTCATGACGTTCTCCGACGTGTGGACCGCGCTGGCGCCGCCGGCGATCATGTACGGCGCGCACCTGATCGAGGCGAACGTCGTCACGCCGTTGATCGTCGGGCACCGGCTGACGATCAATCCGGTCATGATCCTGGTCTCGATCAGCTTCTGGGGATGGGTGTGGGGCACGACGGGCGCATTGCTGGCGGTCCCGATCCTCATCATCGTGCAGATCGTGCTGGCCGCCGCGGGGAAGCCGGACGTCGCGGGATTCCTGTTCGAGCACGGCACGCTGACGCGCGCGCATCCGGAGGGAATCGCGGCCCGCGCCGATTCCCCGATTCCGCCGGTTGACAGGGAGTCGCCCGCCGCCTAGTTGGCGCGCCTCACGCTTTCCAAGCGGGTGTAGCTCAGTTGGTTAGAGCGCCGGCCTGTCACGCCGGAGGTCGCGGGTTCGAGCCCCGTCACTCGCGCCACCCCTTCGCAGGGGTTGCGTGTAAACCCCTCGAAATACGTTGTTATTTTTTCGCCGGGCGTCATGCCGCGCGGGTGCGGATTTTGTCGGCGTCGCAGTGCGGGCGGCAGGGGCGCGGCGCGCGCGGATCGCGGAAGGTCGCGCGCTACGGCCCGTTTCGTGACCTTTCGACGATCGACCGCGACGTGGACGGAGAAAGAGCGGCATTAAGCATGACAGGTCGCCGCCGTGTAGGACAGTCCAGGTAGGACAAGGCCCCGTCAGCGCCAGCGGCCGGTTTCCATCCATCGCAGCAGCGGCTTCAGCGGCGTGATCCATATCGTGCCTGCGACGACGTAGAAGACCAGTTGCGCGAGCCAGTGCCAGCCGCCGACCGTCGCGGACAGCGACACGACCGCGACGCACCAGACCGCGATCAAGGCGAGGATCGCGATCATCCCCACGGGCTTGCGCCAGTCCGGGGTCAAACGACGATCCATTCGCGGTCGGTGGCCACCATGTGGAGCGGCATGTCCCACGGGTCGGGGCGAAGCTGATCGGTTTCCTGCACGGACAGCGCGATACCGATCCGCAGCGCCCGGGGATAGGCCGCGAAGGCGCGATCGTAATGGCCCGCCCCCTGACCCAGCCGGTTGCCCGCGCGATCGAAGCCGACGAGCGGGGTCAGGACGATGTCGGGCGTCACGCGGTCGCGGTGTGCCGCGGGCTGACGCAGGCCGAAGGGACCGTCGACGAGCGGCTCGTCGCGAATCCACGACAGGAACGACAGCGGCGTCGCGCGGTCGACCACATGCGGGAGGGCGAGCGTGCAGCCGGCCGCCAGCGCCGCGGTTTCGAGCGCGGCGGGATCGGCCTCTCCGCCGACGGGGACGTAGCTGGCGACGATCAGGCCGGGCGACAGCAGCGTGGCGAAGGCGGGCCAGGCGGGGATGCTGCCCGATGCGGCGCGGCGGCGGGCGCGCAGGTCGGTGCGGAGGGAGCGCTTGTCGGTCATGCGGCCGCTTGTCCCCCCGCGAAGGCGGGGGGCCAGACTGGGTTCCCGCCTTCGCGGGAACACAAGTGAGGGGGTAGCCTGACAGCCCAACCCGTCATGCCGGGCTGGTCCCGGCATCCACGGTGCCGCGTCGCCGCAGCTTGGGGACGTGCGGCACGGTGGACCCCGGAACAAGTCCGGGGTGACGGGGCATTTGGGGAGCGCACGATCTGACAGAACCGAGCGGGGAAAGGCGGGTGGCGGGACCGCCGTGGCCGTGTGCCGGGTTATCCACTGACGCACGGTACGTCAGGTGGGGACCATGTACGTCGGACCAGGGTCCGGGCAGGGACAGCCCCCTTTGGATGATGAATAGCCTCAGGGATAATAAAGGCTCGTACCGGGCAGTGCCCGCCGCCGTCGTATCTAGGCGCTCGCATCCTCTTCCTCAAGGGCCGTCGCGAGCGATTCGAGGCGTTCCGCGAGTTGTTCGAGCAGGCGGCCCTCGGGCGTCTCGGGCGGGGGCGCCTCGCGTGCCTCGATCAGCGCGTCGGCGATCATCAGCGCGGTCAGCAGCATCGCGCGCTGCCCGCCCGCGCCGCCGGTCGCGCGCCGCGCCTTGTCCCAATGATCGTCGACGATGCCGCCGGCCTGCTCCAGCCGCGCCTCCCCGCCGTCGCGGCACGCGATCTCGTGGACGCTGTCGCCGATCCTGAGCGTGACGACCGCCATTATGCCTCTCCCCCCCCTTCGTGCGCGATGACGCGGTCGAGCGCGGCGACCGCCTCCGTCATCCGGGACTTCAGCGTGGCGTGGCGGCGGGCCAGATCGGCATTGCGCGCGCGGTGGCCGGTCACCGCGCCTTCAAGGCGCGCGATGGCGGATTCGAGCCGGTCGAGGGCGGGGTTTTCCATGCCCCCGTCGATACGTCCCGCCGCCGCCCGCGACAAGCAAAGAGCGGCAGGTTGACGCGGAGGCCCCCGCCCGCGCAAAGACCCGCCAGATTTGAAACGACGCAGGTGAGGCGACGATGACGAAGGTGGCGATCAACGGGTTCGGGCGCATCGGGCGACTGGTGGCGCGCGCGTTGCTGGAGCGGGGCAGCGAGCTGGAACTCGTCGCGATCAACGACCTTGCCGATGCCAAGTCGAACGCCTGGCTGTTCAGCCGCGACAGCGTCCACGGCAAATATGCCGGCACCGTCACGGCGGAGGGGCAGGACCTGGTCATCGACGGCAAGCGCATCCGCGTGACGGCGGAGCGCGACCCCGCGAACCTGCCGCACAGGGAACTGGGCGTCGACATCGTGCTGGAATGCACCGGCTTTTTCACCGATCGCGAGAGCGCGCAGAAGCATATCGACGCGGGCGCGAAGAAGGTCCTGATCTCCGCCCCCGCCAAGGGCGTCGACCTGACCGTCGTGTTCGGCGTGAACGACGACAAACTGGAGGCCGGCCACACGATCGTCTCGAACGCGTCGTGCACGACCAACTGCCTGGCCCCCGTCGCCAAGGTGCTGAACGATGCGATCGGGATCGAGCGCGGGCTGATGACCACGATCCACGCCTATACCAACGACCAGAAGATCCTGGACCAGATCCATCCCGACCTGCGCCGTGCGCGCGCCGCGGGGATGAACATCATCCCGACGACCACCGGCGCGGCGCGCGCGGTGGGCGAGGTGCTGCCCGAACTGAAGGGCAAGCTGGACGGGTCGGCGGTGCGCGTGCCCGTGCCCGACGGCAGCCTGGTCGACCTGACCTTCACGCCGTCGCGCGACACGTCGGTGGCGGAGGTCAACGCGCTGCTGAAGGCCGCGGCGGAGGGGCCAATGAAGGGCGTGCTGGAATATTCGGACGAGCCCTTGGTCTCGATCGACATCGTCCACACGCCGTTCTCGTCCACGGTCGACAGCCTGGAGACGGCGGTCATCGACGGGAAGCTGGTGCGCGTCGTGACGTGGTACGACAACGAATGGGGCTTCTCCAACCGCATGGTCGACACCGCGACCGCGATGGCGACGCTGGGCTAGTTCCGATGCACCAACCCCCGTTCGTGCTGAGCCCTTCGGCTGGCTGGCAAGCCAGCCGCTCAGGATAGACCTTGATGCTTCGCATCAAGATCGAAGCACATGCGTCGTGCATGCCCTTCGACTTCGCTCAGGGCGAACGGGGTGAGTGACGTGGGCATCCTCCTCGGCATCGCCCGCCACGCGCGCCCGAAGGCGCCGATGGAGGTCGTCGACCATGCGCAGGTCTCGCCCGAGGCCGGCATCCACGGCGACTTCCGCGGCGCGATGCGGGGCAAGCCGTACAGGCGGCAGGTGACGTTGATCGAGCGCGCCGACTGGGAGGCGGCGGTCGCGGAGACGGGGCACGATCTGCCGTGGCAGGAGCGCCGCGCCAACCTGCTGGTCGACGGCGTCGACCTGCCGCAGGTCGCGGGCGCGATCGTCCGGATCGGCGGCGAGGTGGTGCTGGAGATCACGCGCGAAACCGACCCGTGCGAGCGGATGGAGGCCATCGCGGCGGGCCTGCGCGCCGCACTTTCCCCCGACTGGCGCGGCGGCGCGTGTGCGCGCGTCGTGCAGGGGGGCCATATCGCCGTCGGCGACCAGATCAGGATCGAACTTCCATGTCCAAGCCTTTCAAGACGCTCGACGATATCGGCGACATCCACGGCAGGCGCGTCCTCGTCCGCGAGGACCTGAACGTCCCGCTGAAGGACGGGATCGTCACCGATGACACGCGCTTCCGCGCCACCGTGGAAACCGTGACCGAGCTGGCGGACAAGGGCGCGATCGTCCTCGTCCTCGCGCATTTCGGGCGGCCGAAGGGCGTGCCGAGCGCGGCGCTGTCGCTGTCGCAGCTGGCCGCGCCCTATGCCGCGGTGCTGGGCCGTCCGGTGCGCTACATCGACTGGGAAGGTGCGGACGACGCGGTGGCGACGTTGCAGCCGGGCGAGGTCGCGGTGCTGGAGAATACGCGCTTCTTCGGCGGCGAGGAGAAGAACGATCCCGCGGTCGTCGCGCGCTTCGCCGCCTTCGGCGACCTGTACGTCAACGACGCCTTCTCCGCCGCGCACCGGGCGCATGCCTCGACCGAGGGGCTGGCGCGGGCGCTTCCCGCCTATGCCGGACGCGCGATGGAGGCGGAGCTGGTGGCGCTGGAAAAGGCGCTGGGCGCGCCCGAGCATCCCGTCGCGGCGGTCGTCGGGGGGGCGAAGGTGTCGACCAAGCTGGACGTGCTGAAGCACCTCGTCGGCAAGGTCGACCACCTCATCATCGGCGGCGGCATGGCCAACACCTTCCTGGCCGCGCGCGGGGTGGATGTGGGCAAGTCGCTGTGCGAACACGACCTGACCGGCACCGCCGAGGAGATACTGGACGCCGCGGACGCGGCCGGGTGTACCGTCCACCTGCCGTACGACGTGGTCGTCGCGAAGGAATTCCGCGCCGATCCGCCGACGCGGACGGTGAACGTGCACGAGGTCGCGGCGGACGAGATGATCCTGGACGTCGGCCCGGCGGCGACGGAGGCGCTGGGCGACGTGCTGAAGAATTGCCGCACGCTCGTCTGGAACGGGCCGATGGGGGCGTTCGAGACGTCGCCCTTCGACGCCGCCACGGTCGCGCTGGCGAAGACGGCGGCGGCGCTGACGACGGACGGCAGCCTGGTGTCGGTCGCGGGCGGGGGCGACACGGTCGCGGCGCTGAACCACGCGGGTGTGGCGGGCGATTTCACGTTCGTCTCGACCGCGGGCGGCGCGTTCCTGGAATGGATGGAGGGGCGCGACCTGCCGGGGGTGGCCGCGTTGACGCGATAGGGCCGGGCGCATACGTTCAACATGTTGAACGGGAGGTCGCGATGCTGGGCGTGAGGCTGAAGCCCGAGGAGGAGGACCGGCTCGCGCGTCATGCGCGGGAATTGGGCCGGACCAAGAGCGCGATCGTGCGCGAGTGGATCGTGGAGAAGCTGGATCGGGAGACGACCGACGCACTGGTCGCACGGGCGGCGGCACGGATCGCGGCGGCCGATCGCGGTCGCCGCGATGACGGGGGCGAACGCCTCGATCGGTGGCTGGACGCACTGGACGCGGAAGACGGCGGATACGACTGGGGATCCGAGGGTCCGCCAGGATGACGCGCGGGGACATCGTCCTTGTCCGCAGCACGCGCGGCGCCGCGACGAAGGCGCGTCCCTGCGTCGTGGTACAGCGGGACAGCGCGGGCGCGTTGCCGAAGCTGACCGTCTGCCCGATGACGTCGCAGGTGGATCAGGAAAACGACCTTCGTCCCGTCGTGGTCCCGTCGCAAGCCAATGGCCTGATCCAGGTAAGCCAGATCGAGATCGACTGGATACTGACCGAGGATCTTCGATATTTCGGACGCCGGATCGGCACCGTCGAACCGACCGTGCTTGCCGCGATCGACACCGCCCTGCGCCGCTGGCTCGACCTTTAGTTGCCGAACGCGCCGGTGGCGGTTAGCAGCCGCGCATACGTATGCATTCGAGAGGCCCAGTATGAACACCGCCGACATGACCGCCAAGATCGCACAGGGCCACGGCTTCATCGCCGCGCTCGACCAGTCGGGCGGGTCGACGCCCAAGGCGCTGGCGGGCTATGGCGTCGCGGCCGATGCGTGGTCGGGCGACGCGGAGATGTTCGCGCTGATCCACGAGATGCGCGCGCGGATCATCACGTCGGACGCGTTCACGGGCGACAAGGTCGTCGGCGCGATCCTGTTCGAGCGGACGATGGACGGCGAGGCGGGGGGCAAGCCCGTGCCGCAGGCGCTGATCGACAAGGGCGTCGTGCCGTTCCTGAAGATCGACAAGGGGCTGGAGGACGAGGCGGACGGCGTCCAGCTGATGAAGCCGATCCCCGGGCTGGGCGCGCTGCTCGACCGGGCGAAGGCGCTGGGCGTGTTCGGCACGAAGGAGCGTTCGGTCATCAACCTGGCCAATCGCGCGGGCATCGCGGCGATCGTGGCGCAGCAGTTCGACGTGGCGAAGGAGGTGCTGGCCCACGGCCTGATGCCGATCATCGAGCCCGAGGTGAACATCAAGAGCGCCGAGCGCGCGGCGGCGGATGCGATCCTGCTGGAGGAGACGGTGAAGGCGCTGGACGCGATGACGGGTGACGAAAAGGTCATGCTGAAGCTGTCGCTGCCCGCGCAGCCCGACCTGTTCCTGCCGCTGGTCGAGCATCCCCGCGTCCTGCGCGTCGTCGCGCTGTCGGGCGGGTTCAGCCGGACCGAGGCGTGCGCCGAGCTGGCGAAGAACCGCGGCATCATCGCCAGCTTCAGCCGCGCGCTGCTGTCGGACCTGCGCCGCGACATGACCGACGCGCAGTTCGACGCCGCGCTGGGCGAGGCCATCGACGAAATCCACGCCGCGTCCACCACCAAGTCGCCGGTCGCGGCCTGACATGCCGGACCGCCGCATTGTCCCGACCCGCGGCGCGGCGGCGCGATGATGGTCGAGCGGACGGAGGAATCCGATCCGCGCTGGGCCGCAGTCGACGATTATATCGCCGACCGGCTGCTCGGCGCGGACGCCGCGCTCGATGCGACGCTGGCCGCCAATGCGGCGGCGGGGCTGGCGGCGATCGACGTGTCGCCCGCGCAGGGGAAGATGCTGCACCTGTTCGCGCGCATGGCCGGGGCGCGCCGCGTGCTGGAGGTCGGCACGCTTGGCGGCTATTCCACGATCTGGCTGGCGCGGGCGGTGGGGGAGGGCGGCAGCGTCGTCTCGCTCGAACTCGACCCGCATCACGAAGCGGTGGCGCGCGCGAACCTCGACCGCGCGGGCGTGGGCGACCGCGTCGAGGTGATCGTCGGCCCCGCGGCCGAGACGATGGCGACGCTCGACGGGCCGTTCGATCTCGTCTTCATCGACGCCGATAAGGAAGGGAACGTCGCCTATCTGCGCGCGGCGATGCGGCTGTCGCGTCCGGGCACGACGATCGTGGTCGACAATGTGGTGCGCGAGGGGCTGATCCTCGACGCCGCCAGCACAGATCCGCGCGTCATCGGCACCCGCGCGCTCTTCGACGCGGTGGCCGCCGAGCCGCGGCTGTCCGCCACCGCGGTGCAGACGGTGGGGAGCAAGAAGTGGGACGGCTTCCTGCTGGCGATCGTGGATTGAGCCGCCCTGTCGACGCCGTTTTGGCGGAAGGGGGATGATCGCGCGAAGTCGCGAAGCCGCGACGAAGGTGGCATTCGCGCGGCGGCACATTCCATCCTGAAGGCCCTGATGTCCGGCGAGCGATGATCGGGCCGGTGCGCGACAGCGCCGCGTCCTTCGCGCCGCCGATCTGGCGCATCGGATCGCGATCGTCCGTGGATTTTGCGTTTTCATTCCGCGCGGAGTTCGACCCGACGTGGATCGAGGGATGCAAACCTGCCGGTGTCGCCGCGCAGCGCGCTATGGCGAAACGGTGCCATCATGGCCTATGGGGCCACATGACTGACGAAGACCCCCTCGGCCCGCTCGACCCCGGTTTCGGCGCGCGGTTCACGCGCGATATCCGGCGGCCCCCGTGCCAGCTGTACCTGATCTCCCCGCTCGACGTCGGCGGCGGCTTTGCCGAGCGGCTGGCCCGCGCACTGGATGCCGGGCCGGTCGCGGCGTTCCAGTTTCGCGTGAAGCATGTCGACCAGCACGAGGCCGCGCGCCTGGCCGAGCCGATCCAGCGGCTGTGCGCGGACCGCGACGTCGCCTTCATCGTCAACGACAGCATCGCGCTGGCCAAGCGCCTCGGTGCGGACGGCGTCCATCTGGGGCAGGACGACGGTGATCCGCGCGAGGCGCGGGCGGCGCTGGGCCCCGACGTGCAGGTCGGCGTCACCTGTCACGACAGCCGGCATTTCGCGATGGAGGCGGGGGAGGCTGGCGCGGATTATGTCGCGTTCGGCGCCTTCTATCCCACCACCACGAAGGAGACGCGCCACCGGCCCGATCCGTCGATCCTGTCGTGGTGGTCCGCGCTGTTCGAGATGCCCGCGGTCGCGATCGGCGGGATCACGCCCGCCAATGCCGCGCCGCTGGTCGCCGCGGGGGCCGATTTCCTGGCGGTGTCGGACGCGGTGTGGGGCGGGGACGAGGCGGCGGCCATCCGCGCCTTCGCCGACGTGCTGACATGATGGAGGGCGGGTGCGAATGCGGCGCGGTGCGCTACCGCCTGACCGACATGCCCGTCACGGTCAATTGCTGCCATTGCCGCGATTGCCAGCGGATCACCGGGTCCGCCTTCGCGCTGAACGCGATGATCGAAAGCGACCGGATCGCGGTGACGCAGGGCGCGCCCGAGATGCGGTCGCTGGAGCGCGAGGGGCAGGGGGACACGCACGCGTGGCGCTGCGCGATCTGCGAGACGCTGTTGTGGGCGGATCACCCGATGATGGGCGATGCGGCGCGCTTCGTCCGCATCGGCACGCTCGACCGGGCGGAGGCGCTGGCGCCCGATGCGCATTATTTCGTCCGCAGCCGCCACCCGTGGGTGACCCCGCCCGCCGGGGTGCCTGCCTTCGACACGCTGCCGTCGGACGATACGGCGATCGACCTGCCGCCGGATCGCGCGGCACGAATGGCGATGTTGCTGCGCGCGGGGGAGCAACCGGGCGCATAGGGCGTTGTTCCGGCACCGTAAGGAGAGTGCCCGTGTCGCGTACCCTATCCCGCCTCGTCATCGCCGCCGCGATCGCCGCCCCCGCCGCGGCGCAGGCCCCGCCCCAGCCGCGGGCGGCGGCCCCGCGCCCGGCGTCGCCGCCGCCGGTCGACCGCACCGTCCTGCATGTCCAGGTGATCCTCGACAAGCTGGGCTTCGGGCCCGGCATCCTGGACGGGCGCGGCGGCACGTCGCTGGTCAACGCGTTGAAGGGGTTCCAGGAATCGCGCGGGATGACGGTGACGGGGAAGGCGGACCCGGCCACGTTGCGTGCGCTCTATCCCTATCGCGCGGCGCGGCCGACCCTGTCGGTGACGCTCGATCGCGACGCCTTCACCGGGCCGTTCGTCAATCCGATGCCAAAGGACTATGCCGATCAGGCGAAGCTTCCCGCGATGGCGTACAGCCGCCCGCTGGAGAAGATCGCGGAACGCTATCACACCACGCCCGCGGTGCTGGTCGCGATGAACCCCGGCGTCGGCACGATCGCGCCGGGGACCCGGATCACCGTTCCCAACTCGCTCCCCACCTCGCGCGACTATCCCGCCGACGCGACCCCGGCGTGGCGCGCGACGCTCAATTCGCTGAACGTGGAGGCGCGCGTGCCGCAGGCGGCGACGATCACGGTCGACAAGTCGGACGGCATCCTGCGCGCGCTGGACAAGGACGGGAAGGTGATCGCGCAATATACCGCGACCATCGGTTCGTCGCGCGATCCGTTGCCGATCGGCGACTGGAAGGTGCTGCACGTCTCGCCCAATCCGGACTGGAAGATGAACCCCGCGATCCTGAAGGGCGTGGACGATTCGAAGAAGGCAGAGATCATCCCGCCCGGCCCCAACAATCCCGTCGGCGTGGTGTGGATCGACCTGAGCAAGGAGCATTACGGCATCCACGGGACGCCCAGCCCCGAACTGATCGGCAAGGCCGAGAGCAACGGCTGCGTCCGCCTGACCAACTGGGACGCGGCGCGCGTCGCGTTGATGGTGAAGGGCGGGACGCCGGTGATCTTCCGGGCATAGGCGCGTGACGCGGCTGGGCTGGGGGATCCTGGGCGGCATATTGCTGCTGGCGGGGCTGTTCGCCTCCATGCTGTCCTTCGGTCCGGGCGACGGCGGATCGCCGCCGCCGGGACCGCCGGCCTCCTCGCCGGTGCGGCAGGTCGGCGCGCTGGCGCTGCCGGTCGCGGGGGTGGCGCCGGTCGCGCTGACCGATACGTGGAGCCAGCCGCGCGCGGGCGGCGCGCGCGTGCATCATGCGATCGACATCATGGCGCCGCGCGGCACCCCCGTCGTCGCCGCCGCGCCGGGGCGGG
>NZ_LMQP01000002.1:344500-345453 GCF_001425405.1 Sphingomonas sp. Leaf412
CACGGTCTATTATTACGCGCATCTGGACGACTGGCGCCCCGGCCTTGCCGAGGGGCAGGCGGTCCGCACCGGCGCGACGATCGGCACCGTGGGGTCGACAGGCAACGCCAGCCCGGAAGCGCCGCACCTGCATTTCGAGGTGAAGCGGATGCGCGGCGGCGAGCGGTGGTGGCAGGGGGAGGCGGTCAATCCCTATCCCCTCCTTGTCGGATCGGCCCCGTCCCGCTAAATCGCCCGCCACGGGCGCGGCCTGACGACGCGCCCCGGCTCTTTCAAACAGGCACGAACCCATGAAGATCAGCGGCGTGGACATCCGTCCCGGCAACATCATCGAATACGAAGGCGGCATCTGGCGCGCGGTGAAGATCCAGCACACGCAGCCGGGCAAGGGCGGCGCGTACATGCAGGTCGAGCTGAAGAACCTGATCGACGGGCGCAAGAACAACGTCCGCTTCCGCTCCGCCGAGAGCGTCGAGCGGGTGCGGCTGGATACGAAGGATTTCCAGTATCTGTTCCGCGACGGCGATGCGCTGACGTTCATGGACAAGGACAATTACGAGCAGATCACGCTCGACGCCGGAATCCTGGGGGATGCGGCGGCGTTCCTTCAGGACGGCATGGACGTCGTGCTGGAATTGTATGACGAGCGCCCGATCTCGGTCGAGCTGCCCAGCACGATCGAGGCGACGATCGTGGAGGCCGATGCGGTGGTGAAGGGGCAGACCGCCTCCTCAAGCTACAAGCCCGCGGTGCTCGACAACGGCGTGCGCGTGATGGTCCCGCCGCATATCGGCGCGGGGACGCGGATCGTCGTCGACGTGTACGAACAGACCTACGTCCGCCGCGCGGACTGACGTTCTTCTGCTCCCTCTCCCCTCCGGGGAGAGGGTCGGGGTGAGGGGCAGCCCCGAACGATACCGCTTGTGGCGGCCCCCCCCCCCCCCCCCCCCCCC
>NZ_LMQP01000002.1:345510-346436 GCF_001425405.1 Sphingomonas sp. Leaf412
CTAGAAAGTTCATAGAATGCCCGCCCAATCCGGTATCTTCACCGTCATCGAGCGCGCCGCGCGCAAGGCCGCGCCGCGGCTGCGTCGCGACTTCAACGAGGTGCAGCAGCTTCAGGTCAGCAAGAAGGGGCCGGCCGACTTCGTCAGCCAGGCGGACCAGCGCGCCGAGCAGACGTTGTACGAGGAATTGTCGCGCGCGCGTCCCGACTGGGGCTTCCTGATGGAGGAGCGCGGCGAGATCGCGGGCGATCCGAACAAGCCGCGCTTCATCGTCGATCCGCTCGACGGCACCACCAACTTCCTCCACGGCATCCCGCATTTCGCGATCTCCATCGCGGTCGAGGAGCCGATGCCCAACGGCAAGCGCGAGATCACGACCGCCCTGGTCTATCAGCCGCTGACCGACGAGAGCTTCTGGGCCGAGAAGGGCCGGGGCGCGTGGCATACCGACCAGCGATTGCGCGTGTCGGCGCGGCGCGAGCCGACCGAATGCCTGATCGCCACGGGCATCCCCTTCATGGGCCATGGCGATTTCGTGACGTGGAGCCGCGTGTTCGGCGCGGTCGCGCCGCAGGTCGCGGGCATCCGCCGGCTGGGCGCGGCGAGCCTCGACCTGGCGTGGGTCGCGGCGGGGCGGTTCGACGGTTACTGGGAGACGCACCTGCAACCGTGGGACGTCGCGGCGGGCGTGCTGCTCATCAAGGAAGCGGGCGGCTTCGTCACCGATTTCCGCGGCGGTGACCGGTATATGGAGCGCAACGAGTTCCTGGCGGCGAACGACGCGCTGCATTCCAAGCTGCACAAGATGGTGGCGGGGGCGCTGCGCTAGGATTCCAATCCTCCCCAAGCTTCGCTTGGGGAGGGGGACCGCCGCGCAACGCGCGGTGGTGGAGGGGTAGATGCGGCGAACGCACCGTATCTGCCCC
>NZ_LMQP01000002.1:346499-349960 GCF_001425405.1 Sphingomonas sp. Leaf412
TCCCCGAGCAAGCTCGGGGAGGATCACTTGCGAATCATTCTCACGCTCCCGAACCTTGCCCCTCCGGGCCCTGCGGCCTAAAGCGGCCCCGTTCCGTTCGCATCTGCGAGAAGCCCGTTGGTCGACCTGTCGCAATATCTGCCGATCCTGATGTTCCTGGGCGTTGCCCTGGCCCTGTCGTCGGCGTTCGTGTTCCTGCCGATGGGCGTCGCGCGCCTGACGGGGGCGCACAAACCGACGGCGGAAAAACTGTCCGAATATGAATGCGGATTCCCCGCGTTCGAGGATTCGCGCAGCCAGTTCGACGTGCGCTTCTACCTCGTCGCGATCCTGTTCATCATCTTCGACCTGGAGGCGGCGTTCCTGTTTCCCTGGGCGGTCAGCGTGTTCGACCTGGGATGGACCGCGTGGATCAGCATGATGATCTTCATCGGCGAGCTGGCGCTCGGCCTTGTCTATGCGTGGAAGAAGGGAGCCCTGGAATGGGAGTAGAACTCACCCATCCGGCGGGCGCCCCGTTTTCCGGATCGAGCATCATCCAGCCCGACCACGGCTATTTCGACGGTCTGAACGGCGAGCTGAACGACAAGGGTTTCCTGGTCACCTCGACCGAGGATCTGTTCCAGTGGGCGCGCACGGGCAGCCTGTGGTGGATGACGTTCGGCCTCGCCTGCTGCGCGGTGGAGATGATCCACGTCAACATGCCGCGCTACGACATGGAACGGTTCGGCGCCGCGCCGCGCGCGTCCCCGCGTCAGTCCGACGTGATGATCGTCGCGGGCACGCTGTGCAACAAGATGGCGCCGGCGCTGCGCAAGGTCTACGACCAGATGTCGGAGCCGAAGTACGTGATTTCGATGGGCTCGTGCGCCAACGGCGGCGGCTATTACCATTACAGCTACAGCGTCGTGCGCGGGTGCGACCGGATCGTGCCGGTCGACATCTACGTCCCCGGCTGCCCCCCGACCGCGGAGGCGCTGCTGTACGGCGTGATGCAGTTGCAGCGGAAGATCCGTCGCAGCGGGAGCATCGAGAGGTGAGGGCGCCCGCACCCGCCTGGGCGGCGGACCTGAACGATGCCACGATCGACACCGCGCGCGGCGCGATCGGTGCGGCGCTGACCCATGCGGTGGAGATCGCGGGCGAGGTGCAGTTGCACGTCACGCGCGACGGCCTGATCCCCGCGATGACCGCGCTGCGCGATACGCCGGGGCTGGAATATCAGCAGCTGATGGAGATTGCTGGGGTCGATTATCCGGATCGCGACGAGCGGTTCGAGGTCGTCTATTGCCTGCTGTCGCTCACGCGCAACCACCGCCTGCATGTCCATGTCCCCGCGACCGAGGATACGCCGGTGCCGTCGGTGACGGACATGTGGCCCGTCGCGGGCTGGCTGGAGCGCGAGGTGTACGACATGTACGGCGTGCTGTTCTCGGGCAACCGTGACCTGCGCCGCATCCTGACCGATTACGGGTTCCGCGGGCATCCGTTCCGCAAGGACTTCCCGCTGTCGGGCTATGTCGAGCTGCGCTATTCCGAGGAACAGAAGCGCGTGGTGTACGAGCCGGTCAGCCTTGCGCAGGATTTCCGCACGTTCGATTTCATGAGCCCGTGGGAGGGCGCGGAATACGTGCTGCCGGGCGACGAGAAGGCGAAATTGCCGCAGGCGAAGGGCGCGCCGACGCCGCTCGACGCGACGACGATCCAGAAGGCCGACGCCGCGCAGTCGCCGACGCAATCCCCCGCCGCGCCCAGCCAGGGCTATGCGAAGAAGGATGCGCAGGCGACGGGCGAGACGGGCGCGGGCAAGGCCGGCAGCGATGCGACGCCGAAGCCCGCCGATCCCGACGTCACCCCCGGAAAGGGAGGGCAGAACCAGTGACCGACCTGCGCGATCCCGCGATCGAGAAGATCCTGCACGCCCCCGACGCCGCGCATCCCGAGGCCGGCGACGTCGCGATCCAGAACTACACGATCAACTTCGGCCCGCAGCATCCCGCGGCGCACGGCGTGCTGCGGCTCGTCATGGAGCTGGACGGGGAAATCGTCGAGCGGCTCGACCCGCATGTCGGGCTGCTGCATCGCGGCACCGAGAAGCTGATCGAGTACAAGACCTATGCGCAGGCGATCCCCTATTTCGATCGCCTCGATTATTGCTCGCCGATGTGCATGGAGCACAGCTTCGTGCTGGCGATCGAGAAATTGCTCGACATCGAGGTCCCGATCCGCGCGCAATATCTGCGCGTGTTCTTCGCCGAGCTGACGCGCATCTCGAACCACATGCTCAACCTCGGCAGCCACGTCATGGACGTCGGCGCGATGACCCCGAACCTGTGGATGTTCGAGGTCCGCGAGGATTGCATGGGCTTCCTGGAGCGGGCGTCGGGCGCGCGGATGCATCATAATTACATGCGGCCGGGCGGCGTGCATCAGGACGTGCCGCTGAAGCTGCTGACCGATATCGCGGACTGGCTCGATACGCGTCTGCCGCGATTGTTCGAGGATGCGATCAGCCTCGTCGCGGACAATCGCATCTTCAAGCAGCGCAACGTCGACATCGCGATCGTCAGCCGCGAGGACGCGTTGAAATGGGGCTTCTCCGGCCCGATGATCCGCGCCGCGGGCGTGCCGTGGGACTTGCGCAAGTCGCAGCCGTACGACGCCTATGCGCGGATGGACTTCGACGTGCCGGTGGGGACGCGCGGCGACTGCTACGACCGTTTCATGGTGCGCGTGGAGGAGGTGCGGCAATCGGCGCGCATCATGCGCCAGTGCCTGAACGAGATGCCCGACGGCCCGATCGCCAGCCTCGACCGCAAGGTCGTGCCGCCCAAGCGCGCGGAGATGAAGAGTTCGATGGAGGCGCTGATCCATCACTTCAAGCTGTATACCGAGGGCTATCACGTCCCCGCGGGCGAAGTATATGTCGCGACCGAAAGCCCGAAGGGCGAGTTCGGCGTGTATCTGGTCAGCGACGGCAGCAACAAGCCGTACCGCTGCAAGATCCGCCCGACTGCGTTTTCGCACTTGCAGGCGATGGACTTCATGAGCCGCGGGCACATGCTGGCGGATACGACCGCGATCCTTGGCGCGATGGATATCGTGTTCGGGGAGTGCGATCGGTGAGCGAGGGCGTCACCAACGACCTGATCTATTCGGTGTTGCAGAAGATGCAGGCCGATCTATCGGAGCTGAAATTCGATGTCCGCGACCTGAAGGTGCGGATGACGATGGTCGAGGAGCATCTCGGCAGTTCCATCATCGCGACGTCGGGCGTGAACAGTCGCCTCGACCGTCTCAACGATCGTGTCGAGCGGATCGAAAGCCGCCTCGACCTCACGGACCACCGCTGATGGCTGACGCCCCCCACATCCCCGACGAGGCCGAGACGCGCGCGCGCTGGGGCGCGTTCCAATGGTCGGACGAGAGCCGCGAGAAGCGCAACGCGATCCTGTCGCGCT
>NZ_LMQP01000002.1:350039-350468 GCF_001425405.1 Sphingomonas sp. Leaf412
GGCGGAGACGCAGACGCAAGGCTGGCTGCCCGTGCCGGTGATCGAATATGTCGCGCGCGAGATCGGCGTGCCGTACATGCGCGTGTACGAGGTCGCGACCTTCTACACGATGTTCAACCTCGCCCCCGTCGGCCGCTATCACGTGCAGGTGTGCGGCACGACGCCGTGCATGCTGCGCGGGTCGGACGACGTGCTGGCGGCGTGCCGGAACAAGGGCCTCATCAAGGGCAAGACCACGCCCGACGGCCTGTTCACGCTGACCGAGGTGGAGTGCATGGGCAATTGCGCGTCCGCCCCGATGGTGCAGGTGAACGACGACAATTTCGAGGACCTCGACTACGATCGCACCATTGCGATCCTGGAGGCGCTGGAGCGCGGCGAGACGCCCAAGGCGGGGACGCAGGAGCCGGGGCGCCACACCGTCGAGCC
>NZ_LMQP01000002.1:350544-364248 GCF_001425405.1 Sphingomonas sp. Leaf412
ACCGCATGAGCGCGATCACGTCGCTGACCGACAAGGACCGCATCTTCACCAACCTGTACGGCTACCAGTCGTGGCGGCTCGACGCCGCGCGGATGCGTGGGGACTGGGACGATACGAAGGCGCTGCTGGCGCTGGGGCAGGATGCGATCATCGACGTCGTAAAGGCGTCGGGGCTGCGCGGTCGTGGCGGGGCGGGGTTTCCGACCGGCACGAAATGGTCGTTCATGCCCAAGGAGCCGAAGCCCGACCGGCCGAACTTCCTGGTCATCAACGCCGACGAATCCGAGCCGGGCAGTTGCAAGGACCGCGAGATCATCCGCCACGATCCGCACAAGCTGATCGAGGGTGCGCTGGTCGCGGGCTTCGCGATGCGCGCGCGGGCGGCGTACATCTACATCCGCGGCGAATATATCCGCGAGGCGGAGACGCTGTTCGCGGCGGTGCAGGAGGCGTATGACGCCGGCCTCGTCGGCAAGAACGCCTGCGGATCGGGCTACGATTTCGACGTGTTCGTCCATCGTGGCGCGGGCGCGTATATCTGCGGCGAAGAGACCGCGATGCTCGAATCGCTGGAGGGCAAGAAGGGGCAGCCGCGGCTGAAGCCCCCGTTCCCGGCGGGCGCGGGCCTGTACGGCTGCCCGACGACGGTGAACAACGTCGAATCGATCGCGGTCGCGCCGACGATCCTGCGACGCGGCGCGGCGTGGTTCTCCAGCTTCGGCGCGGAGAACAACAAGGGCACGAAGCTGTTCCAGATCAGCGGCCACGTCGATCGTCCCACGGTGGTCGAGGAAGCGATGTCGATCACCTTCCGCGAACTGATCGAGAAGCATTGCGGCGGCATCCGCGGCGGGTGGGACAATCTGCTCGCGGTCATTCCGGGCGGATCGTCGGTCCCGCTGGTGCCCGCGCGCGAGATCATCGATTGCCCGATGGACTTCGACGGCCTGAAGGGCGTCGGCTCGGGCCTGGGCACCGCGGCGATCATCGTCATGGACAAGTCCACCGACATCGTCCGTGCGATCAGCCGCATCAGCTATTTCTACAAGCACGAAAGCTGCGGCCAGTGCACGCCGTGCCGCGAGGGCACCGGGTGGATGTGGCGCGTGATGGAGCGGTTGCGCACCGGCGACGCCGAGATCGGCGAGATCGACATGCTGCAACAGGTGACCAAGCAGGTCGAGGGCCATTCGATCTGCGCGCTGGGCGACGCCGCGGCATGGCCGATCCAGGGCCTCATCAAGCATTTCCGCCCCGAGCTGGAACGCCGCATCCACGAGCGCGTCGGCACGCCTGCGGATATGGCCCCGATGCAGGAGGCGGCGGAGTGAGTGTAGAACTGACGAGGTTGCGGCTGCATCGCGAAGGCCCGTTTGCGGGCGAGAGCGAACTCTATAAGCCATCAGTCAACGCTGAAGGGAAGTATCTGTTAGGTAATCCCGCGTTGGGATCGGTCAAGCATCACAAGGCGCACCGTGTCGAAGCAGAAGCAATGTCTGAAGTGGTTGCTCTACTGCGGAAAGGATACTCGCTCTGGATGAAGGGTGGTCTGACCAAGCAGCGAAATCTGATCGCGCCCCAGAATATTGAAGGTTGGCGATAATGCCCAAGCTGAAAGTAGACGGGATCGAGGTCGAGGTGCCCGCGGGCGCGACGGTCCTTCAGGCGTGCGAGATCGCAGGCAAGGAAATTCCGCGCTTCTGCTATCACGAACGCCTGTCGATCGCGGGCAATTGCCGCATGTGCCTGGTCGAGGTGAAGCCCGGCCCGCCCAAGCCGCAGGCGTCGTGCGCCTTGCCCGCGGCGGACAATCAGGAAGTCTTCACCACCACGCCGATGGTGAAGAATGCCCGCGAGGGCATCATGGAATTCCTGCTTATCAACCATCCGCTCGACTGCCCGATCTGCGACCAGGGCGGCGAGTGCGACTTGCAGGACCAGTCGATCGCCTATGGCCGCGGCCATTCGCGCTATGACGAGAACAAGCGCGCGGTGACGGAAAAGTACATGGGGCCGATCGTGAAGACGGTCATGACCCGGTGCATCCAGTGCACGCGCTGCATCCGCTTCGCGGAGGAGGTCGCGGGCGTGGAGGAGATCGGCGCGATCTATCGCGGCGAGAACATGCAGATCACCAGCTATCTGGAAGAGGCGGTCACGTCCGAGCTGTCGGGCAATGTCGTGGACCTGTGTCCGGTCGGCGCGCTGACCAGCAAGCCCTACGCGTTCGAGGCGCGGCCGTGGGAGTTGAAGAAGACGCTGACGATCGACGTCATGGACGGCGTCGGCACCAATATCCGCCTCGACAGCCGCGGGCGGCAGGTGCTGCGCTGCGTGCCGCGCATCAACGACGACGTGAACGAGGAATGGGCGCACGACAAGACGCGCCACGCGATCGACGGCCTCGTCCGGCGGCGGCTCGACAAGCCGTATGTGCGCAAGGGCGGCAAGCTGGTCGCGGCGACATGGGACGAGGCGTTCGACGCCATCGTCGCAGCGGATCACGGCAAGGTGGCGGTGATCGCGGGCGACACGGTCGATTGCGAGACGATGTTCGCGGCGAAGGCGCTTGCGGTCCAGTTCGGCACGCCGGTGCTGGAGGGGCGCCAGACCGGCATGGACTATGATACGTCCAGCCTGGCGGCGGTGAATTTCAACACCACCATCGCGGGCGCGGAGCGGGCCGATGCGATCCTGCTGGTGGGCACCAACCTGCGCTGGGAAGCGCCGCTGGTGAACACGCGCATCCGCAAGGCGATCAAGAAGGGCGCGAAGGTCTTCGCGATCGGGGCGGAGACCGAGCTGACCTACAAGGTCGAGTGGCTCGGCGACGACCTGTCGGTGCTGGGCAACCTGCCCGAGGCGGTGACCGAGGCGTTCGGCAAGGCGGAGCGGCCGATGGTCATCGTCGGCGGCGCGGCGATGAAGGGCGCGCATGGTGCGGCGCTGGCGCTGGCGAGCAGCCTGAACCTCGTGCGCGACGGCTGGAACGGGTTCAACGTCGTCCATATGGTCGCGGCGCGGATGGGCGGGCTGATGCTCGGCTATGCGGCGAAGGGCGGGATCGCCGACGCGCATGATGCGACGGTCGCCTACTTCCTCGGCGCGGACGAGTGCGATTTCGCGAAGTTCGCGGGCTTCAAGGTCTATGTCGGCCACCACGGCGATCGCGGCGCGGCGCATGCCGACGTCGTCCTGCCGGGCGCCAGCTATGCCGAGAAGAGCGGGACGTTCGTCAACATCGAGGGCCGGGTGCAGCGCGGCGAGCGGGCGGTGTTCCCGCCGGGCGACGCGCGCGAGGACTGGACGATCTTCCGCGCGCTGAGCGAGCGGCTGGGCAAGACGTTGCCGTTCGACACCTTGGGCGAGTTGCGCGCCGCGATGGCGCTCGACTGTCCCGATCTGGCGGAGCCGGGCCTGAAGACCTTCGCCTGGAACCCGCCGTCGCTGGATACGGCCGCGTCCGGGCGGATAGAGGGCTATCCGATCAAGGATTTCTACCTGACCAACGCCATCTGCCGCGCGTCGCCGACGATGCAGCGCTGCTCGACCGAGCTGGTCCATGGCGAAGCATTCGCGGAGGCGGCGGAGTGACCGAATTCTTCGCCTCCTACATGCCCTATGGCTGGGCCTGGTTCCTCGCCACGATGGCGGGCATCCTGCTGATCGCGCTGCCGCTGATGCTGGCGGTCGCCATGATAATCTATGCCGATCGCAAGATCTGGGCGGCGATGGCGTTGCGGCGCGGGCCGAACGTGGTCGGGCCGTTCGGGCTGCTGCAATCGTTCGCGGACGGACTGAAGGTCTTCCTCCAGGAAACGATCATTCCGTCGGCGGCGAACCGGGGCCTGTTCCTGCTGGCGCCGATCATCACCTTCACGGTCGCGCTGATCGTCTGGGCGGTGGTGCCGTTCCAGCTCGACGTCGTGCTGGCGGATATCAACGTCGGGCTATTGTACGTGCTCGCCGCGTCGTCGCTGGGCGTGTACGGGATCATCCTGGCGGGCTGGTCGTCCAATTCCAAATATCCGTTCTTCTCCGCGATCCGCGCCGCGGCGCAGATGGTCAGCTACGAGGTGGCGATCGGCTTCGTCCTGATCTCGGTCGTGCTGTGGGCGGGGACGTTCAACCTGTCCGGCATCGTGGAGGCGCAGCGCGCGATCTACAGCTTCCTTCCGGTCAACGGCTTCGGCTTCAATCCCCTACTGTTCCCGATGGCGGTGGTGTTCCTGATCTCGAGCCTAGCGGAGACGCAGCGCGCGCCGTTCGACCTGACCGAGGCGGAGTCGGAGCTGGTCGCCGGGTACCAGACCGAATATTCGTCGATGTCGTTCGCGCTCTACTGGCTGGGCGAATATGCCAACGTGCTGCTGATGTGCACGCTGAACGCGACGTTGTTCTGGGGCGGGTACCTGCCGCCGGTCGACTGGGCGCCGCTGTACGTCGTGCCGGGGATCATCTGGCTGTTCGCGAAGATCCTGTTCTTCTTCTTCGTCTTCAGCTGGATCAAGGCGACGGTGCCGCGGTACCGCTACGACCAGCTGATGCGGCTGGGGTGGAAGGTGTTCTTGCCGCTGTCGCTGTTCTGGGTGTTCCTTGTTTCGGGCGTGCTGATGTTCATGCGCGTGGGGATTTGAGATGAGTATCGCGTCGACGATCAAGGCGTTCACGCTGTGGGAGATCGTGAAGGGTCACGCGCTGACCCTGCGCTATTTCTTCCGCGCGAAGGCGACGATCAACTATCCGTTCGAGAAGAACCCGATCTCGCCCCGCTTCCGCGGCGAACATGCGCTGCGCCGTTATCCCAACGGCGAGGAGCGGTGCATCGCGTGCAAGTTGTGCGAGGCGATCTGTCCCGCGCAGGCGATCACGATCGAGGCCGAGCCGCGCGACGACGGCAGCCGCCGCACGACGCGCTACGACATCGACATGACCAAGTGCATCTATTGCGGGCTGTGCGCGGAGGCGTGCCCGGTCGACGCGGTGGTCGAGGGACCGAACTTCGAATTCGCGACCGAGACGCGCGAGGAACTGATCTACGACAAGGCCAAATTGCTCGACAACGGTGACCGCTGGGAAAGCGCGATCGCGGCGAACCTTGCCGCCGATGCGCCGTACCGGTAGGCGCGCGCCATGATCCAGGCCATCGCCTTCTACATCTTCGCCAGCGTGGTGCTCCTGTCGGGCGCGCTGACGATCGCGTCGCGCAATCCGGTGCATTCGGTGCTGTGGCTGATCCTCGCGTTCTTCAACGCCGCGGGCCTGATGGTCCTCGTCGGCGCGGAGTTCATCGCGATGCTGCTCGTCATCGTGTACGTCGGCGCGGTCGCGGTGCTGTTCCTGTTCGTGGTCATGATGCTGGACATCGACTTCGCCGAACTGCGCGCAGGCTTCGTGCGCTATTTCGGGATCGGCCTGGTCCTCGCGGTCGCGCTGGTGGCGGAGATCATGATCGGCGTCTTTGCGTGGAGCGCGGGCGGGATCGAGCTGTCGCGCCGCGCCGCGCCGATGGATGCGGGCGTGCCCAACATCACCGCGGTCGGATACCTCCTGTACACGCGCTACCTGTTCATCTTCGAGGCGGCGGGCTTCGTCCTGCTGGTGGCGATGATCGGCGCGATCGTGCTGACGCACCGCGAGCGGTCGGGCGCGCACCGGCAGAACATCGGACGCCAGATCGCGCGGCGCCCGCAGGATGCGACGCGCAACATGCAGCCCGGGATCGGGCAGGGAGTGCAATTGTGACGGGCGGCGTCGGTCTCATCCACTATCTGGTCGTGGCGGCGTTGCTGTTCACGATGGGGGTGCTGGGCATCTTCCTCAACCGCAAGAACATCATCGTCATCCTGATGGCGATCGAGCTGATCCTGCTGGCGGTGAACATCAACCTCGTCGCGTTTTCGGCGGCGTTGCAGGACCTCGTCGGACAGGTGTTCGCGATGTTCGTGCTGACCGTGGCGGCGGGCGAGGCCGCGATCGGGCTCGCCATCCTCGTCATCTTCTTCCGCGGCAAGGGCTCGATCTCGGTCGACGATCCCAGCCGGATGAAGGGGTAATCCTTTCGTGACATCGATTCTCTTCATCGTCTTCCTGCCGCTGCTCGCCGCGATCGTCGGCGGGTTCGCGAACAAGTCGTTCGGCGCGACCTTCCCGAAGGTCGTGACCACCGGCGCGCTGTTCGTCGCGTGCGCGCTGTCGTGGCCGATCTTCATCGGCTTCCTGATGGGCGGCAGCGAGGCGAGCGTGACGCCGGTGCTGCATTTCATGACGTCGGGGTCGTTCGACGTGTCGTGGGCGCTGCGCGTCGATGCGCTGACCAGCGTCATGCTGGTCGTCATCACCAGCGTCTCCGCGCTCGTCCACCTGTATAGCTGGGGCTATATGGACGAGGAGCCGGACCAGCCGCGCTTCTTCGCCTATCTGTCGCTGTTCACCTTCGCGATGCTGATGCTGGTCACCGCGGACAACCTGATCCAGATGTTCTTCGGCTGGGAAGGCGTCGGCCTCGCCAGCTACCTGCTGATCGGGTTCTGGTTCCGCAAGCCGTCCGCCAATGCCGCCGCGATCAAGGCGTTCGTCGTCAACCGCGTCGGCGACCTCGGCTTCATGCTGGGCATCTTCGCGACGTATCTGGTGTTCGACACCGTCTCGATCCCCGCGATCCTGGCCGCGGCGCCGGGCATGGCGGGAAGCACGATCGGCTTCCTGGGCTATCGCTTCGACACGATGACGGTCATCTGCCTGCTGCTATTCGTCGGTGCGATGGGCAAGTCAGCGCAGCTGGGCCTGCACACGTGGTTGCCCGACGCGATGGAGGGGCCGACGCCGGTGTCGGCACTGATCCACGCCGCGACGATGGTCACCGCGGGCGTGTTCATGGTGTGCCGCCTGTCGCCGATGTTCGAGACCGCGCCGGTCGCGCTGGGCTTCATCACCTTCATCGGCGCGGCGACGTGCTTCTTCGCCGCGACGGTCGGCACGACGCAGACCGACATCAAGCGCGTCATCGCCTATTCGACCTGTTCGCAGCTAGGTTACATGTTCTTCGCCGCGGGCGTCGGCGCCTATGGCGCGGCGATGTTCCACCTGTTCACGCACGCCTTCTTCAAGGCGCTGCTGTTCCTGGGCGCGGGCAGCGTGATCCACGCGATGCACCACGAGCAGGACATGCGCTATTACGGCGGCCTGCGGAAGGAGATCCCGGTCACCTTCTGGGCGATGCTGCTGGGCACGCTGGCGATCACGGGTGTCGGCATCTACGGCATCGGCGGGTTCGCGGGCTATCACTCCAAGGATGCGATCCTGGAGGCGACATGGGCCGCGGGGCAGCCGGTGGCGTTCTTCACCGGCGTGTTCGCGGCGCTGCTGACCAGTTTCTATTCGTGGCGGCTGATGTTCCTGACCTTCTGGGGAAGCCCGCGCTGGGCGGCGTCGGAGCATATCCAGCATGCGGTGCACGACGCACACGGCCACGGGCATGACGATCACGGGCACGCCGATCATCCGGCAGCGGAGGATGCGGGCCACGCACCCCATGCGCACGATAATGGCGCGGCGGAAACGCCGACCGGCACCGGCGGCTATCATCCGCACGAAAGTCCATGGTCGATGCTGGTCCCGCTGATCGTCCTGTCGATCGGCGCGGTCGCGGCGGGCTTCGTGTTCTTCCATCAGTTCATCGAGGCGGATGCCGGCGAGCACTTCTGGAAAGGCTCGATCGCGTTCGACGAGCATCTGATGCATGCGATGCACGAGGTGCCGTTGCTGGTGAAGCTGTCCGCGACGATCGTGATGCTGACCGGGCTGCTGATCGCCTGGGCCGCGTATATCCGGTCGCCCGGCTTCCCGGCGAAGTTCGCGGACACGTTCCAGCCGATCTACCGCTTCCTGCTCAACAAATGGTATTTCGACGAATTGTACAATTTCCTGTTCGTCCGCCCCGCCTTCGCGATCGGGCGCCTGCTGTGGCACAAGGGGGACGAGGGGACGATCGACCGCTTCGGCCCGAACGGTTCGGCGTGGGTGGTGCAGTGGAGCAGCCGCGTCGCGGGGCGGCTCCAGACGGGTTATGTCTATACCTATGCGTTCGTCATGCTGATCGGGCTCACCGCCGCGGTCACCTGGGCGATCGCGGGTTGAGGTGGGCGAGATGAACGGTTTTCCCATCCTCTCGATCATGCTGCTCGTGCCCGCGCTGGCCGCGGTCGCGTGCCTGTTCCTGTCCGCGAACGCGGCGCGCTGGACCGCGCTGGCGGCGACCCTGGTCGACCTCGCGCTGGGCGTCGTGCTGTGGCTGTCGTTCGACATCGGCGGGGCGCAGTGGCAGTTCACCGAATATGCGCCGCTGTTCGGCAGCTTCGCCTGGGCGCTGGGCATCGACGGCTATGCGCTGCTGCTGATCGCGCTGAGCGTGTTCCTGATGCCGATCTGCATCGGCGCCAGCTGGCAGGCGATCGAGAAGCGCGTGCCGGAATATATGGCGGCGTTCCTGCTGACCGAGGTGCTGATGATCGGCACGTTCGCGGCGCAGGACCTGTTCCTGTTCTACATCTTCTTCGAAGCCGGCCTGATCCCGATGTTCCTCATCATCGGCATCTGGGGCGGCGCGAACCGCATCTACGCGTCGTACAAATTCTTCCTGTACACGCTGCTCGGCTCGCTGCTGATGTTCATCGCGATGCTGTACATGAGCATCACCGCGGGCACCTCCAGCATCCCGGCGCTGATGGCGTACGATTTCCCCGCCGACGTGCAGACGTGGCTGTGGCTCGCCTTCTTCGCCAGCTTCGCGGTGAAGATGCCGATGTGGCCGGTCCACACCTGGTTGCCCGACGCGCACGTGCAGGCGCCGACCGCGGGGTCGGTGATCCTGGCGGGCGTGCTGCTGAAGCTGGGCGGCTACGGTTTCCTGCGCTTCAGCCTGCCGATGTTCCCGGAGGCGTCGGCGCAATTCGTGTGGCTGGTGTTCGGGCTGAGCGCGGTGGCGGTGATCTACACCAGCCTCGTCGCGCTGGTGCAATCGGACATGAAGAAGCTGATCGCCTATTCGTCGGTCGCGCACATGGCGATCGTGACCATCGGCCTGTTCGCGTTCAACGCGCAGGGGATCGAGGGCGCGATGATGGTGATGCTGGGCCACGGCCTGGTATCGGGCGCATTGTTCCTGTGCGTCGGCGTCATCTACGACCGGCTGCACACGCGCGAGATCAGCCGGTACGGCGGCCTCGCGATCAACATGCCGCGCTACGCCCTGCTGTTCCTCCTGTTCACGATGGCGTCGATCGGCCTGCCGGGGACGTCGAACTTCGTCGGCGAATTGCTGGCGCTGATGGGGACGTATCAGGTGTCCACCACGATCGCATTGCTGTGCACGACCGGGATCATCCTGGGCGCCGGCTACATGCTGTACCTGTATCGCCGCGTGGTGTTCGGGGAGATCAAGTCGGACGAGGTCCGCGCAATGCGGGACCTGAACAGCCGCGAATTATGGCTGCTGGCGCCGATCGCGGCGGTGGTGTTGTGGATGGGCGTCTATCCGGAAAGCTTCCTCGCGCCGATGCGCAAGGATACGCAAATGCTGCTCGCCCGCCTCGACCGTGCGAAGCCCGCGGGTGATTCTCTTCCCACGAAGGGCAAGGGCGTCGTTCCCGCCGCCCACGCCGAAGCGCATGGGAGCGCGCACTGATGAATTACGCCGCACAGCTCGCGATGATCCTGCCGGAGGTCGTGCTGGGCCTCGGCGCGCTCGCGCTCATGCTTGTCGCCGCCTGGGGCGGGACCGCCTCGACGAAGGCGGTGTCCTGGGCCGCGGTCGCGGTTCTCGGTGGCGCGTTGATCGCGCTGACCGGTCCGGCGTCCCATGGCGGTGCGGCGTTCGACGGCCTGTATCGCGCCGACGCCTTCGCCGCCTTCGCCAAGGTGCTGATCTACGTCGCCGCGGCGATCGCGATCCTGATGGCGCCCGATTTCTTCCGCCGCACGGCGGGCGACGACCTGCGCCCCGAATATCCCGTGCTGATCCTGCTGTCCGCGATGGGCATGGGCGTGATGGTGTCGGCCGCGGACCTGCTGACCCTGTATGTCGGGCTCGAACTCCAAAGCCTCGCCGCCTACGTCCTCGCCAGCTTCATGCGGCAGGACCAGCGCTCGGCGGAGGCGGGGTTGAAGTATTTCGTCCTCGGCGCGCTCGCGTCGGGCATCCTGCTGTACGGCATCAGCTTCGTCTACGGCTTCACCGGCACGACGCAGTTTGACGAGATCGCGGGCGCCTATGCCGGCGCCTCGCTGAGCGGGGACGCGAAGGACATCGGGCTGCTGTTCGGGCTGGTGTTCGTGTTCGCGGGGCTGGCGTTCAAGATTTCGGCGGTGCCGTTCCACATGTGGACGCCCGACGTGTACGAAGGCGCGCCGACGCCGGTCACCGCCTTCTTCGCCAGCGCGCCGAAGGTCGCGGCGATCGGCCTGTCCCTGCGCGTCGCGATCGATGCGATGGGGCCGGCGGATGACCAGTGGCGGCAGATCGTGATCTTCGCCAGCCTCGCCTCGATCCTGCTCGGCGCGGTCGCCGCGATCGGGCAGACGAACGTCAAGCGACTGCTCGCCTATTCGTCGATCAACAACATCGGCTTCGCATTGGTCGGCCTCGCCGCCGGGACGCCGGAGGGGGTCGCCGCGGTGCTGGCCTATATGGCGATCTACGTCGTGATGACGCTGGGCAGCTTCCTGGTCGTGTTGCAGATGCGCGATGCGGACGGGCAGCCGGTCGAGACGCTGGCCAGCCTGGCGGGCCTGTCGCGCACGCGGCCGGGACTGGCGGCGGCGCTGGCGATGTTCATGTTCAGCCTGGCGGGCATTCCGCCGCTGTTCGGCTTCTACGCCAAGTTCGCGGTGTTCCATGCCGCGGTCCAGGCGGGGCTGTTCCCGCTGGCCGTGATCGGTATCGCGATGAGCGCGATCGGCGCCTATTATTACCTGCGCGTCGTGAAGACGATGTACTTCGACGAACCCGCGGAGGCGTTCGGCCCGGGCGACAAGCTGGAGGGCGGGTTGATCGCGGTCGCGGCGGTCGCGATCTCGCCGGTCGGATATCTGGCGATCCCGCTGCTGACCGCCTGGACGATGGCGGCGGCGCGCGCGCTGTTCTGAGACCTCCGTTCGCCCCGAGCCCTTCGACTGCCTGCCAAGGCAGGCGCTCAGGACAGGCCGTGGCGCATGGCGCCACGGTCGAAGGGAACGCGGACCGCATGTGCTTCAACTTCGCTCAGCACGAACGGGTGGGGTTGTCCTAGGGTGAGCCCCCCCCGCATCCTGACCGTCGCCGAAACCGGCTCCACCAACGCGGACCTTCTGGCGCTAGCGCGCGACGGCAGCGCCGAGGACGGCCTGTGGTTGCGCGCCGAACGCCAGACCGCGGGGCGGGGGCGGCAGGGGCGGGACTGGCAGTCGCCGGCGGGCAATCTGTACGCCAGCACGCTCGTCCGCCTGTCGCCGGGCGATCCGCCCGCGCCGACGCTGGCACTGGTCGCCGCGGTCGCGCTGGACGAGGTCGTCGAACGCCTGCTGCCGTCGCCGCGCGCGGCGAAGCTGCGGGTGAAATGGCCCAACGACCTGCTGATCGACGGCGCGAAGCTGTCGGGCATCCTGCTGGAGCGCAGCGGCGACTGGGTCGTCGTCGGCATCGGGGTCAACGTCGCGCATCACCCCGCGCTGGCGGACCGCGCGACGACCAGCCTGGTCGCGGAGGGCGTGGCGATCGATGCCGCGACGCTGGCCGCGCGGTTGGCCGAGATGCTGGCCGCGTGGCTGCACCTGTGGCGCGACGACGGCCTGTCGCCCGTCACCGCCCGCTGGCGGGAGCGCGCGCATCCGCCCGGCACCCCGTTGGTCGCGCGTCTTCCCGACGGGGAGTGCGTGGAGGGGCGGTTCGACACGCTGGGCGACGACGGCGCGCTACGGTTGCGCTTGGCCGGGGGCGCGACCCGTGTCATCCACGCCGCCGACGTGTTCCTGGTCTGAAGGGAAGAAGCCCATGCTGCTCGCGATCGATGCCGGGAATACCAATGTCGTGTTCGCGCTGGTGGCCGACGGCGGCGGCGCGCGCGAGATCAAGGCGCGCTGGCGGATCGCGACCGACCCGCGTCGCACCGCGGACGAATATGCGGTGTGGCTGAACCAGCTGCTCCAGCTGGAGGGCTACACCCGCGACGATGTCGACGCGGTCATCATCTCCACCGTCGTGCCGCGCGCGCTCCACAACCTGGAGGTGCTGAGCCAGAAGTATTTCCGCACCGACGCGTTGATCGCCGGGCGTGCGCCGATTGAATGGGGCGTGTCGATCGATGTCGACGAGCCCGCCTCGCTGGGCGCGGACCGGGCAGTGAACACGATCGCGGCGCATGCGCTGCATCCCGGCGACCTGATCGTCATCGATTTCGGCACCGCGACTACGCTGGATTTGTCGGACTATTCGGGCGCGTACAAGGGCGGGATCATCGCGCCGGGCATCAACCTGTCGCTCGACGCGCTGGTCATGGCCGCGGCGAAGCTGCCGCGCATCGCGATCGAGGCGCCCGCGACCGGCTCCGTCATCGGTCGCAATACCGTCGACCAGATGAACATCGGAATCTACTGGGGCTATATCGCGATGATCGAGGGCCTCGTCGCGCGCATGAAAGCGGAGGTCGGGCGGCCGGTGAAGGTCGTCGCCACCGGCGGCCTGGCCACCCTTTTCGAACAGCATACGCGCGTTTTCGACGCGATCGAGCCCGACCTGACCATTCAGGGGCTGGCGATCATGTACGAGCGCGCCCATATCACCGCCTGAGATTTCGCGCCGCTTGGCGCCTGCCGTCGCGCCAGCTGCGCGCCACCCAAACGAATTGCACAAGGGATAGAATGACCCCCAGGAACAACGAACTCATCTTCTGCGCCCTCGGCGGCTCGGGAGAGATCGGCATGAACGTCACGCTGTACGGCCATGCCGGCAAGTGGCTGATGATCGATTGCGGCGTGACCTTCGCCGACGGCGCCTATCCGGGCATCGACCTGATCCTGCCCGACCTTCGCTTCATCGAGGAGCGGGGCGAGGACCTCGTCGGCATCGTCATCACGCACGGGCACGAGGATCATATCGGCGCGCTGCCGTACCTGGCCGAGGACCTGGGCGTGCCGTTGTACGCCACGCCGTTCACCGCGGGCCTGATCCGGGGCAAGCTGGAAGAGGAGCGGATCGAGGACCGCGTGAAGCTGAAGCTGGTCGCGGCGGGCAAGCCGTTCAAGGTCGGCCCCTTCACGCTGGAGATGGTGCCGCTGTCGCATTCGATCCCGGAGGCGAACGGCCTGCTGATCGAATGTCCGTCCGCGCGCGTGTTCCACACCGGCGACTGGAAGCTGGACGACAATCCCGTCATCGGGAAGCCCGTCGACGCGAAGCTGATGCAGTCGATCGGCGATCGCGGCGTGGACGTGCTGGTGTGCGATTCCACCAATGTCTTCAACCTGGAGGCGTCGGGCAGCGAGGCGAGCGTCTACGACGGCATCCTGGAGACGGTCCACAAGGCGAAGGGGCGCGTGGTGGTGACCACGTTCGCGTCGAACGCGGCGCGTCTGTCGACGCTTGGGCGCGTGGCGAAGGAGACGGGGCGCGCGATCTGCGTCACCGGGCGCTCGCTGGACCGCATCCTGCGCGTCGCGCGCGCGACGGGG
>NZ_LMQP01000002.1:364333-422077 GCF_001425405.1 Sphingomonas sp. Leaf412
TGCTCGTCGTGGCGACCGGCGGGCAGGGCGAGGCGCGCGCCGCGCTGGCGCGCATCGCGGACAAGTCGCACCCGATCCGGCTGACGGAGGGCGACACGGTCGTCTTCTCGTCGAAGCAGATTCCGGGGAACGAGGTGGCGATCGGCCGCATCCAGAACCAGCTCGCGGGCGCGGGCGTCGAGATGGTGACCGAGAAGCAGGCGCATGTGCACGTGTCCGGTCACCCGGGGCGTCCCGAACTGTTGAAGATGTACGGCTGGATGCGTCCCGACACGCTGATCCCCGTCCATGGCGAGATGCGCCATTTGAAGGAGCATGCCCGCTTCGGCCTCGCCAACGGCATCCGCAACGCGCTGGTCCAGACCGACGGCGACATCATTCGCCTCGCGCCCGACGGCCCGGCGAAGATCGGCGACGCGCCGGTCGGTCGCCTCGTCCTAGACGGCGACGTGATCCTGCCCGCGGACGGCAACACGATCAACGAGCGCCGCCGCATCGCGGTCAACGGCCAGATTTCGGTCGGCATCGCGGTCGACCGCAACGGCCGCGCGGGCGGCGTGCCCGAGGTGCGCGTGCAGGGCGTGCCGGTCGAGGACGAGCGCGACGCGTTCCTGGCCGACGCGGTCGAGGCGGCGAGCGACGCCGCCAAGGGCCGCGTGCGCGACCGCGAGCGGCTGCGCGAGGACGTGCGCCTCGCCGTCCGCAAGGTCGCGACGCGCTGGACCGGCAAGAAGCCGATCATCGACGTGGTGATCGTGCAGGTCTGACGGGGGAAGGCCAAGGAAAGGAACGAGCAGTGCGCTGGACCTCGCTGGTCGCGATCTACATCCTGTTCTGGGCGTTTTCCGTCTTCCTCGTGCTTCCCTTCGGCGTGAAGACGTCGCGGGAGGCGGGGGTGGAGATGGTGCCCGGACAGGCGGAGAGCGCACCGCACACCTTCTCGCTTCCGCGCGTCCTGTTGCGCACGACGATCGTCGCGACGATCCTGTTCGCGCTGTTCGTGGCCAATTACGAGGCGGGGTGGATCGTGCCGAGCGAGTTCGACTGGGTCGACCCCGTCGGGTGAGGGCGCGCGGTCAGGCCGCGCGCAACTCGCCCAGGAACGCGTGGGCGGCATTTGTGATGTCGCCGACCCGCGCGACCATCGCCGCGCTCGATCGCGCGACGTCCGTGGTCAGGTCGCGCGTGCGTTCCGACAACCGCGCCGCCGCCTCCACCCCGTCGCGCAGGTTTCCCGCGCCCTCGGCCGTAACCGTCGCGGCGTGATCGATCGCGACGGCGGCGTGCGACTGTTCGGCCATCGCGTCGTTGATCGCCCCGGCCAGGACCTCGATCGCGCCGGTGTCGCGGTCGATCGCGGCGATCACCGTCGCCACGGCGGCCACGCGCTGCTGGATGACCGCGATCTGCGAATCGATCTCCGCGGTCGCGCGCTGCGTCTGGTCGGCGAGCGACTTCACCTCCGTCGCCACGATCGAGAAGCCGCGCCCCGCCGCTCCCGCGCGCGCCGCCTCGATCGTGGCGTTGAGCGCCAGCATGTTGGTCTGGCGCGCGATCTCCCCGATCAGCGCGACGACCCGTCCGATATCCTGCGCGCCGGTCGTCAGTTCCGCGATGACGCGCGCACTGTCCCGCGACGTGGCACCCGCCGCGGTGGTCAGCGCCGCCTGATCCGTCGCGCGGCGCGCGACCTGCGCGATCGAGCGGGTGAGTTCGTGCGAGGTCGACCGCATCGCCTCGCTCGCCTCGCTCGCGCCCTTGGCGGTGTTCGAGATGCGCTCCGCATCGCAGGCCTGCTGTTCGCTCAGCGTCGCCAGCCCCTCGGCGGAGGCGCGGGTCGCACCCGCCGCGTCGCCGAGTGCGGCGACCATGTCCATGATCGACCGTTCGAACCGCTCCCCCAGCGCCACCATGATCGAGCGCCGCTCCTCGATCGCGCGTTCGCGTATCCCCTGCGCCGCGGACGCCTCCGCCAGCAGCGCGCGCGCGCGTTCGTTCAGCGCGGTGCGCTCCGCAATGGTGCGATACTCCCCCGCGCGCGCGAGATCGACGCCGCTTTCGAAATTCGCTGCGACCAGTTCGGCCTGCGTCAGCACGGACCGTCCCAGCAGGACGAAGAAGATCGCCAGCATCGCCGCGATCACGCCGGACAGGCCGACCAGATACACGTCGAGCGCGGCGAACACCGCCGAGCCGGACAGGAACGCGATGCTGGCGAGCGGCATCGATGCGACCGCCAGGCATCCGACCGCCATCACCCCCGCGATCACGCAGCAGAACAGGATCATCTGCACATGATCGGCCTGCATCACCGCGGCGGCCATCAGCACCCCCCAGGACAGGGAGGTGGCGAGCGACAGTGCGGACGTCGCCAGGATGGTGCGCTTGCCGTCGGTCACCCGCCACCCGTCGCGGCGTTCGCTTCGCCAGCGGCACAGGCTGAAGCACGAAATGGCGACCAGCGGGACCGCGCTCCACCACGTGAGCGGATTGTGCGGCAGCGACCAGATGATGGTCGCCATCGCGACGAGGGTACAGACGAAGGTGATCGGATAGCCGGTCCGGACCGCCCGGAACTGGATCGACACCAGGTCGATCGACGGCGCCGCGTCGCCTGATCCGATTCCGAGCAGGCGACGCAACCGCGCGATTGCTGCCGGGACACCGCCGGCCGACGAAGGACGTTCGATCATCCGCGCTTCATGGGTGAACGTCGTTTCATTAACGTTAAAGCAGGGCCTATCGCAGGCGTTCGATCGCCTGCGCCAGTGCGACGTACAATTTGCCCATGTCGCTGGACAGCAGGGTCACGCCCAGCGGCGAGCCGTCGCGTTGCGCCAGGATGATGCGCAGCATCGCCTCGAAATCGTGGATGTAGCGGTTCACCTGCTCGCGGAACGTGCTGTCGTCGTCGTACAGTCGCAGGACGTCGCGCTGCTCGCTGCCGTCGAGCAGGCGCACCGCGCGGCGGGTGAAGACGCCGCGGTCGCCCTTCAGATACGCGGCCCAGGCGCTGTCCGATATCTCGGGCGCGAAGGTGCGCGTCAGGTCGATCGAGGCGGAGTTCAGCGCCTCGATCAACAGCGACGCACGACGCGCGAAACTGTCGACGTCGTCGCGATCCTCGCGCGCTTCCTCCAGCCGCTGGTCGACCAGCGCGATCGTGGCCTCGATCCCCTGCAATTGCTGGTCGAGCCGTGCCGCCGCGCGCGCCGCCGCGGTCACCGCATCCTCCGCCGCCGCCGCGATCTGGCGGATGTGCGGTTCGACGCCGCGCTCGGTCGCGCGCAGGACGGCCGCGGCGCTGGCGTGCTCCAGTGCCTCCGCGGCCTCGGGGATGACGCGGGCCAGCGTCTCGCGCGCATGTTCCGCCGCCGACGCCGCGGTCTCGCGTACGCGCAGCAGCGCCTCGATCAGGCGCGGTGCCGCGGTCTCGGACAATTGGTCCGCCTCGCGCGCCGCATCGCCCACCGCCGCGCCGATCGCGTCCGCGCGGTCGCGCCCCTGAGCCAGCGATTCGAGCAGCGTCGCGCTGAGCGTGTCGACCTGCCGCCGCTGATCCGACACCACCTGCGCCACCGCCTCGATCGCGTCGTGGGTGCTTTCGGCGGCGGTGACGAGCGCGAGCAGCTCGGGCTTCGCCGCGACGACCACCTGGCGCGATTGCGTCACGCGCGCCTCCAGCCGCTCGATCGCGTCGGGCAGCGTCTCGTCCATCTCGCGCACCGCGGCGTCGAGCGAGGTCAGCAGCAATTCGGCGGTGACGATGGAACGCTCGCCCGCCGCGATCCCGGCGTCCAGCGACACCGCCATCGCATCCGCGGTGCTGCCCAGCGCGCTGACCGATGCGGCCAGCGCCTGCGCACGCTCGGTTCCCGATTCGCCCAGCGCGGCGAAGCGCCGGTCGATCCGCGCGGTCGCCTCGTCGAGTTCGTCGAACAGCCCGCGCCCGCTTTCGCGCTGCGCGTCCAGCCGCGCGGCGATCCGCTCGATCACGATCTCGATCAGGCTGATCCGTTCCGCCAGCGCCTCCGCGCTTTCGCGCGCGGCCTGGTCCAGCGCGGACTGGTTCGTGCCGATCATCGCCAGCATCGCGTCGCCCTGCGCGGCGATGCCCTGCCGCGACTGGTCGATCGCGTCGGCGGTGCGGTTCAGCAGCGCGTCGACCGCGGCGGCGGCGTCCTGCGTCACCGTCTCCAGCTTCGCGCCCGCGGCGGCGCCGGTGGCGTCCATGCGCGCGATATGCGCGGCCAGCTTCTCCGCCGCGCCGCTGGCGATATTCTCCGCCTCTCGCCCGCGCGCCGCCAGCGCGGCAACCTGCGCGTCCAGCGCCGCGGTGCGCTCGCCCGCGGCGAGGCCCGCGCGTTCCAGCGCGGCGGTCAATTCCTGCGTCTCGCCCTGCGCCTTCGGCATCGTGGCGACCAGCAGGTCCAGCCGTTCCTGCGCGCGTTCGGCCATGCCCGCCAGCGAGCGGGCATGCACGTCCGCCTGGTCGATCTCCTCCGACAGGCCGCGTCCGATCGACGCCAGCCGGTTGGTCGCGGCATCGCCCAGCGCGGTCAGCAGGCGGACCTGCTCCGCCAGTTGCCGGCGCCGCTCCTCGATCGTCTCGCCCAGGATGGCGACCGTGCTTTCCAGCGCCTCCGCCTCGTTGCGCATGGCATGGGCGCTGGTGGCGAAGCGTCGCGCCTCCGCGGTGCTGGTGCGCAGGGCGACCAGCCAAAGGATACCCGCCAGCGCGGGGACCGTCGCCGCCGCCGCGCCGAACTGCGCCAGCGCCAGCGGCGTCATCGTCGTCAGCGAATCGCGCGCCAGCCAGATCAGGACGCCGATCCACACCAGCGACGCGGCGACCGCGCCGATCCCCACGGCGCGCCGCCGCGCGCTGCCCATCGGCGGTTCATTCTCCCACACGCCCACGGCCTCCGCGGGCGGGGGTGCCGCCTGCGGTTCCTCGTAAAGCTCGGTCGCGCGCATCTCGACGATCGCCAGTCCCCCGTTCATCCCGCCGATGTACCAGCTTTCGTTGTTCGCGAAAGGGCCGTGCGGCGAACGGCCGGTCCGCCAAGCCGGTCTTTAGGCGCGGCAAGCGCTGCACGCTTCCCTTGGCCCGGTGCGCGGCCTAGGAGCGCGCGAACGACTTGGTCAGCGGGAAGTGACGATGGGGTACAAGGTGGTGGTCGCGGGCGCGACGGGGAACGTCGGGCGCGAGATGGTCAACATCCTGGCCGAGCGGCAGTTTCCCGCCGACGAGATCGCGGTGCTGGCGTCCTCGCGCTCGGTCGGGGATCAGATCGAGTACGGCGACACCGGCCGGATGCTGAAGGTGCAGAACATCGAGCATTTCGACCCCGCCGGGTGGGACATGGCGCTGTTCGCGATCGGGAGCGAGGCGACCGCGGTGTATGCGCCGAAATTCGCCGCCGCGGGCTGCACCGTGATCGACAACAGCTCGCTGTATCGCATGGACCCCGACGTGCCGCTGATCGTGCCGGAGGTGAACGCCGACGCGATCGACGGGTATCGCGCGAAGAACATCATTGCGAACCCCAATTGCTCGACCGCGCAGATGGTCGTGGCGCTCAAGCCGCTGCACGATGCCGCCACGATCCGCCGCGTCGTCGTCGCGACCTACCAGTCGGTCAGCGGCGCGGGGAAGATCGGGATGGACGAATTGTTCGAGCAATCGCGCAACATCTTCGTCGGCGATCCGGCGGAGGCGAAGAAGTTCACGAAGCAGATCGCGTTCAACGTCATCCCGCACATCGACAGCTTCCTCGACGACGGGTCGACGAAGGAAGAATGGAAGATGGTGGTCGAGACGAAGAAGATCCTGGGCGCGAAGATCAAGGTCGCCGCGACCTGCGTCCGCGTGCCCGTGTTCGTCGGGCATTCCGAGGCGATCAACGTCGAGTTCGAGCGTGAATTGTCGGCGGAGGACGCGCAGAAGATCCTGCGCGAATCGCCGGGCATCATGCTGATCGACAAGCGCGAGGACGGCGGATACATCACCCCGATCGAGGCGGCGGGCGACGACGCGACCTACGTCAGCCGCGTGCGCGACGATCCCACGGTCGACAACGGGCTGATGCTGTGGTGCGTGAGCGACAACCTGCGCAAGGGCGCGGCGCTGAACGCGGTTCAGATCGCGGAACTGCTGGGGCGACGGCATCTGCGCAAGGCGGATTGAGGCGATGCCATCGTTATGATAGCATTGCTTCATGGGACAGGTTTTGATCCGCAACCTCGATGACGGTCTGATCGAGGACTATAAGCGATCTGCGGCGGACCATGGTCGGTCGCTGGAGGCCGAATTGCGTGCCGCGCTTGCGTCGACCCGGCCGCGAGCGCGACTGTCGAAGGAAGAGTTGCTCGCCTTGTCCGATCGTCTGCTGGCATTGACGCCACCGTCGTCCGCCGCGGTCGATAGCACGCTGTTGATCCGTGAGGATCGCGACAGCCGCTGATGCTGGTGGTGGATGCCAGCGTCGTCGTGAAGGCGTTGACGCGGGAAGTGGGGACAGAGGCGGCGAGGGCGCTGATCTTTTCCGCGGACGATATTCTCGCGCCGTCGCTCGTCACCCTGGAAGTGGCGGGCGCCTTGTCCAAGAAGGTGCGATATTACGGCCTTCCCATCGATACCGCCTTGACCGCGATGGGAGCATTGCCGGAATTCATATCCGAATATGTGCCGACCGACACCCTGATCGAACGGTCGCTCCGGCTGTCGGTCCATCTTTCCCACGCGATCCAGGACTGCGTCTATTTGGCGCTCGCGATCGAACGCAATTGCATTCTGGCGACGAGCGATCTGAAGTTCGCGGGCAAGGTCAGGGCTGGTGGGCTTGGCTTGCACCTGGTGATACCGGGCGAACCGCTCTGACTACTCGCTGTGCACCACCTCGATCTTCCCCTTCGGTTTCTTGAGCAGCAGCACCAGCGGGACGACCGCGATCGATATCCACGCCATCAGGTAGAAATCGTCGACATAGGCGACCATCGCCGCCTGCCGGTTTATCATCGCGTCCGCCGCGCCCAGCACGGCGTCGGACAGCGACCCGAACCGGTCGATCTGGCCGAGGTTGATCGCGGGGATGGTATTGGCGGTGACGTGCGCGGCGAGGTCGGCGTGGCTGACCTGGATGTTGCGGGCCAAGAGGACGGTGACCATCGAAATCCCCGCGGACTGGCCGATCGAGCGCATGAGGTTCAGCAGGCTCGACCCGTCGGTGCGATACTTCCCGTCCAGCGTGGCGAACGCGAGGGCGTTGAGGGGCATGAAGACCAGGCCCATGCCCAGCCCCTGGATGAAGCCCGCGGTCACCACCGGCCAGAAGTCCATTTCCAGCGACCATTGCGCCATCATGCGCAGCGACAGCGCGAAGATGGCGAGGCCGACCATGATGACCGCGCGCGTGTCGACCTTCCCCATCAACTGCCCCGCCAGCCACATGGTGAACAGGACGCCGACGCCGCGCGGCGCCATCATCAGGCCGGTGTCGACGACGGGATAGCCGAACAATTGCTGCAACATCGGCGGCAGCAGCGCCATCGGCGCCATGGTGGAAATGCCGACGACGACCATGAACACCATGCCCATGACCAGGTTGCGGTTGGCGAACAATGCGCGGTCGAACAAGGGGCGGCGCGCGGTGGCGAAGTGGACGATCGTCATCCACGCCGCCGCCAGCGCGACGAGGCCTTCCGCCACGATCTCCCAACTGTCGAACCAGTCCTCGCTCTGCCCCCGGTCCAGCATCAGCTGGAAAGCCGCGACCGCGATGCCGAGATAGACGAACCCGGCATAGTCGAACGATCGCGTCGCCTTCGGCCGCGAAGGAAGCAGCGCCCACAGGATCGCGAAGGTCAGCGCGCCGACCGGCACGTTGACGTAGAAGACCCAGCGCCAGTCGTAGTTCTCGGTCAGGTATCCGCCGATCACCGGCCCCATGATCGGGCCGACCATGACGCCCATGCCCCACACGCTCATCGCCTTCGCCGCGCGTTCGGGCGGGTTGATGTCGAGCATCGCGGTCTGCGACAGCGGGTTGATGAAGGCGGCGCAGATCCCCTGGAAGACGCGGAACGCCACCATCTCGGGCAGGCTGGTCGCGATGCCGCACAGCATCGACGCGACGACGAAGCCGCCGACCGACAGCAGGAACAGGTTGCGGCTGCCGAGGCGATCGGACAGCCAGCCGGTCGCGGGCAGCGCGATCGCGGTCGCGACGATGTAACTGGTCAGCACCCAGGTGACCGTATCCATCGTGGCGGCCAGCGACGTCTGCATGTGCGGCAGGGCGACGTTGGCGATGGTGGTGTCGAGGATCTGCATCACCATCGCGCCCATGACGCCGACGGTCAGCAACCCGCGGTTGCGCGTCGGCAGGAGCGGCTGGCCCGCCATCACCGCTCGCCCGTGTCGACCGTCACGTCGGCGGAAAGGCCCGCGATCATCGCCCGCGGCGGATTGCCCGCGATCGCGATCCGCACCGGCACGCGCTGCGTCACCTTCACCCAGTTGCCGGTCGCATTCTGCGCCGGCAGGACCGAGAATTGCGAGCCCGTGCCCGCGCCGATCGACTGCACGCGTCCGCGCACGTCCAGTTCGGGATAGGCGTCGAATTCGACCCGGACCGATTGCCCGACGCGCATGTGGTCGAGGTCGGTTTCCTTGAAATTCGCCTCGATCCACGCCGCCCCGCCCGCGACGATGCTGAGCGCGGGGACGCCGCTGGGGGTGATGTTGCCGACCTGCAACCGGCTGGTCTGGCTGACGACGCCGTCGGTCGGCGCGCGGACGGTGGTACGCGCCAGGTTCAGCGCGGCCTGTTCGCGACGGGCCAGCGCGGCCTGGATCGCGGCGGGCTGCCCGGCGGCATTGCCCGACCCCAGCTGCGCCCGTGCGCGTGCGGCGGATGCCTGCGCGGAGGCGAGGCGCGCGCGGGCGGCGGCGACCTGCTGCGTCGCGGCGTCGAACGCCACGCGCGTGGTGAAGCCGCGGCGCATCAACGCCTGCTGCCGTCCGTAATTGACCTGTGCCAGCGTGACGTCCGCCTGCGCGCTCTGGATATCCGCGGCGGCGGTGCCGGTGTCGGTCGCCTTCGTCGACACGTCGACGCGCGCCTCCGCCAGCGCGGCGTCGGCCTGGAGCAAGGCGATGCGGAACGGTTCGGGGTCGATGCGGAACAGGATGTCGCCCGCCTTCACGCGCTGGTTCTCGCCGACGTTCACCGCCACGATGCGGCCCGACACGTCGGGGCTGACCGACACCATGTCCTGCCGGACGTACGCATTGTCGGTGGACACGTAGCGGCCCGAGGTGAGATAGAAATATCCCCCGACGAGCGCGATGAGCAGCGGTACGCCCAGCAGCAGCGCCAGTCGGCCCCAACGGCGGCGCGGGGGCGCGACGGCGTCCGCCGTCAGATTCTCGATATCCGTCGCCGAGACCTCGGTCGTCGCGGCGGGCATCCGGTGCGGATCGGCGTCAGCCATGCGCGGCCTCCACGGGTTCATGGGTGAGATTGTCGCGGATGCGTTCGAGCGCGCGGACGAGCGCGTCGCGCTCCCCCGGCGACAGGCCGTCGAGCGCGCGTTCGGTCACGTCGGCGCCGATGACGCGCAGGTCGTCCAGCAACGGTCGCGACCGGTCGGTGAGGAAGATGCGCCAGACGCGCCGGTCGCCCGGATCGCGTCGCCGCTCGACCAGGCCCGCCTCCTCCAGCCGGTCGACCATCCGGCACAAAGTGATCGGCTCGACCTCCAGCCGTTCGGCCAGCGCGCCCTGGTTGATGCCCTCCGCCCGGCTGAGCGCGGTCAGTGCGCGCCATTGCGGCCGCGTCACGCCGATCGCCCGCGCGCGCGCGTCGAACCGGCGACGCAGGAGGCGCGACGCGTCGCTCAACAGGAATCCGATGCTGTCCGTCATGAATGCGCATATAATAAGCATGCTTATGAAGCGGAAGGGCGTCCGGCAACATTTCGATACGCTAACCGATCCGCGCTGACGGAAGAGGAGCGGCGTGGACGTTCCGACGCGCGCGCGATATGCCCGTCCAATGACGCAGGACACGACCGGCGGGTGCCGGTTCGGGCGCAGATACCCGCGGGCGTGTTCGCCGCACGCCTGCGGTTGGTGCGCGCCGACTCGATCCGGTCGACGCAGGGGCCGTATCGCCCCCGATCGCGCAGCGCGACGACGCGCACCTCCAACCGTCCCGACATCATTGCGAAATGGATCGACGCCAGTGGCAAGCTCCCCGACCGATACCAAATATTTCGATAGCTTCGACGGCGTCCGCCTCGCGTGGCGAGAGACGGGGGAGGGGCGGCCCGTCGTCCTGATCCACGGCTATTTCTCCGACGCGGCCACGAACTGGATCCGCTTCGGGCACGCGGCGGCCATCGCGGCGGCGGGGCGGCGGGTCATCATGCCCGACCTGCGCGGACATGGCGAAAGCGACCGGCCGCACGATCCGGCCGCCTATCCGCCCGACGCGCTGGCGAAGGACGGCCATGCGCTGATCGCGCACCTCGGCCTCACCGACTACGACCTGGGCGGCTATTCGCTGGGCGCGCGGACGACGTCACGGATGCTCGCGACGGGCGCGACGCCGGGGCGCATCGTGTTTTCGGGCATGGGCCTGGAGGGGCTTACCGATGCGGACCGGCGCGCGAACCATTTCCGCCGGATCCTCGACAATCTCGGCACGCACGAGCGCGGATCGCCGGAATGGATGGCGGAGGCGTTCCTGAAGACGACCGGGGGCGACCCGGTCGCCCTGCGCGGGGTGATCGAGACATTCGTCGACACACCGATGGCAACCGTCCGCGCCTTCGCGCAGCCCGCGCTGGTCGTGAACGGCGTGGACGATGCGGACAACGGGTCCGCCGCGGACCTGGCGGCGGCGCTGCCGCAGGCGCGGCTGGTCGAGGTGCCGGGGAACCATATGAGTTCGGTGACGAAACCCGAGCTGGGCGAGGCGATCGCCGCGTTCCTGCGCGAATAGCGACGGCGCCCGGCGAGGGACGGGCCCTTTCGCGACGGGCCGTCGTATCCGCGGCGGCGACCCGATGACCGCCACCGGCAGAATACGGCGGGCCTGATTCCGCCGGCCGGTCGCGGCACCGCCCCTCTCCGGCGGTGGCGGGGAGGGGCGAGACGGCGGGTCAGTTCGGGATCGTGTTCTGGTCCGCGATTCCGGCCTTGAACGAGGCGGTCGAGTCCTTGCCGTCGGGCTGGTGCGCGCCGTCCTTCGGCGTCGAGCCGCGCAGCGACAGCAGCGCCGCGGTCGCCGCAGCGCCGATCGCGGCGATGCCGCCCGCGATGGCGGCGGGTCCCCAGCGCGTGCCGCCCTTCGCCTCGGTCGACGTGGTGCGGGTGCGGGTGGAGGGCTTCTTCGCGGCGGTCGTGCGCTTCGGCTTGGCCGCCGTCGCCGTCGCCGTCGCGGCGCGTTTCGTGGCGGGGGCCGTGCGCTTGGTCGTGCGCGGCTTCGCGGCGGCGGCCTTGCGCGGGGCCTTGGCGGGGGTCGCCGCGCCGTCATCGGCGGGCTTGGGGCCCGGCTTCGTCGCGGCGGTCTTCCCAGCGGCCGACTTCGTGCCCGTCGATGTGCTGCGCGGGGCGCGGCGACGCGGGGCGGGGGGAGTCGGGGTTTCCTGCGTATCGTCGGCCATGTGTCGCTCCCTGTCGATTTCGGTACGCTCGCGTAACGCGTCAGGGAGTAATGGTTTCCGATCCTAGCGGAACGGCGGTTCGTTGAAGGCGCGCAGCTTGCGGCTGTGCAGCTTCGCGCCCTCGCGCCGCAATTCCTCGCACGTCTCGATCCCGATCCGCATATGCTCGCTGATCGCGCGTTCGTAGAAGCGGTTGGCCTGTCCCGGCAGCTTCAGCTCGCCGTGCAGCGGCTTGTCCGACACGCACAGCAAGGTGCCGTACGGCACGCGGAAGCGGAACCCCTGCGCCGCGATCGTCGCGCTTTCCATGTCGATCGCGACGGCCCGGCTGAGCGAGAAGCGCAGCGCGGAGCGGGAATAGCGCAATTCCCAGTTGCGATCGTCGGTCGTCACGATCGTGCCGGTGCGCAGCCGCCGCTTCAGTTCGTCGCCCGACTGGCCGCTGACCGTTTCCGCCGCGCGCGCCAGTGCCTGCTGCACCTCCGCGATCGCGGGCACGGGGATTTCGGGCGGGAGCATGTCGTCGAGCACATGGTCGTCGCGCAGATAGGCGTGCGCGAGGACATAGTCGCCGATCCGCTGCGACGGCCGCAGCCCGCCGCAATGGCCGATCATCAGCCACGCCTCCGGCCGCATCACCGCCAGATGGTCGCAGATGGTCTTCGCATTCGACGGGCCGACGCCGATGTTGACCAGGGTGATGCCGGTGCGGTCGTCGGCCATCAGGTGATAGGCCGGCATCTGCAACCGCCGCCACGCGCTGTCGTCCAGCATCGCGGGGTCGTCGCCCGCGGTGAACAGGACGTTCCCCGGCCCCGACAATGCGGTGAAGCGGCTGCCCTCCGCCCCCACCTGCGCGCCCGCCCAGCGGACGAATTCGTCGACGTAGCGGTGGTAATTGGTGAACAGGACGTAGCGCTGGACATGCTCGGGCGGGGTGCCGGTATAGTGCCGCAACCGCGCGAGGCTGAAATCGGTGCGCAGCCCGTCGAACAGCGCCAGCGGGCGCGTGCCGTCGATCGATGCCCACAGGCCGTCCGCGATCTCGTCCCCGATATGCGCCAGTTCGGTCGTGGGGAACCACCGCGCCAGTTCGGCGGCGGACACCGCGTCGAGGCTGAGCGCGTGGCCCGCGTCGATGACGTAGGGGAAGGGGATTTCCTGCGATCCGGCGACCGCATCGACCGCGACGTCGTAATCCTCGATCAGCAGGGTCAGCTGCTCGACCAGATAGTCGGCGAAGAGCGACGGCCGCGTCACGCTGATGCGATATTCGCCCGGCGCGGTCAGCCGCCCGAACGAACGCAGCGGCGCGGACCGGCTTTCGCCGCCGCGGAATTTCAGCCGTATCTCGGGATAGGCGAAGGCGCCGCCCTTCCGTTCCTCGCGCGTGGGGACGGTGCCGTCGGAAATATAGGCGGTGATCGCGCCCTGAAGCCGCGCGACGGCGGCGGTGTAGAGGCGATCGAGGTCAGCGACGATGGCGGATGCGGTCATCGCGGAGGGTTAGTCCTGCCGTGTGACGCTGGCAAGACGGGTGACGGCGGTGCGTCTCCGCCGTTCGGCCCGAGCGAAGTCGAAGCACCGCGTCGGTGCGGGGCATTCGACGTCGCTCAGGCCGAACGGGGAAGTGGGCGTTTACTTCTTCGCGGCGGGCTTCTTCGCCGCGGGCTTCTTCGCGGGCGTGTCCTCGCGCAGCTTCGCGACGCCAAGCGCCGCACCCGCGACCGCCGCCGCCACGCCGACCGCGATCCCCGCGGCGGCATAGGGATGCTCCTTCGCCGCATCGACCGCGGCGGACGCGGCGTTGCTCACCTTCTCCTGCGCCTGCCCGGCGACGTCGCGCGCGCGGTCGGTCGTGCTCTTCAGGTCGTCGGGCAGGGATTTCAGGGTGGTGTCGGTCATGACGCGGTAACTCCATTATGCTTGCGTCACGACCAACGCCGGCCTGCGTCAGAGGTTTCCGATCATATGCTCGGCGGAGCTGACCTTGAACTCGCCCGGTCCCTCCACGTTCAGCGATTCGACCACGCCGTCGTTGACGACCATCGAGTAGCGCTGGCTGCGCTTGCCCATGCCGAACTTGCTGCCGTCCATGTCGAGGCCCAGCGCCTCGGCGAAGGTGCCGTTGCCGTCCGCCAGCATCGTGATCCCGTCCGCGTTCGCGGATTTGGACCAGGCGCCCAGGACGAATGGATCGTTGACCGAGGTGCACACGATCTCGTCGATGCCCTTCTCCTTCAGCTCCCCCGCCTTGTCGACATAGCCGGGCAGGTGACGTGCGGAGCAGGTGGGGGTGAAGGCGCCGGGGACCGCGAACACCGCGACGCGGCGACCCTTGAAGTAATCGGCGGTATCGACCGGCTCCGGGCCGTCGGTCCCCACCTTGGTAAGCGTCGCTTCGGGCAAACGGTCGCCGACAGTGATCGTCATCATTCGTCTCCGTGAGGTTTCGGCACCGTTTCGCAACGTGGCCGGATGAATTCAAGCTCGCAACGTCTGCACCAGTCGCTACGTTGCACCGCAATGTATCTGACCGGCCGATTCCTCCTCGCCATGCCCGGTATCGGCGATCCGCGCTTCGACCAGGCGGTGATCGCGATGTGCGCCCATGATGCGCAGGGCGCGCTGGGCGTCGGCATCGGCGCGACGATCGCGGGCCTGACCCTGCACGACGTCCTGCGCCAGCTGGAGATCGCGCCGGGGGATGCGCCCGATGCGCCGGTCCATTTCGGCGGCCCGGTGGAGATGCGACGCGGCTTCGTCGTGCACAGCCGCGACTGGAGCGGGCAGGACACGATCGACGTGGCCGGTCGATGGGCCTTGTCGGGCACGCTGGACATCCTGCGCGCGATCGCGGCGGGGAAGGGACCGGGGCGCTGGGTCGTCGCGCTGGGCTACGCCGGATGGGGCGCAGGGCAGCTGGACGAGGAAATGACGCGCCACGGGTGGCTGGACGTGGAGGGAACGCCGGACCTGCTGTTCGACGTGCCGGCGGGGGAGCGGTGGTCGGCGGGGTTCGCCGCGGCGGGCGTCGACGCGCGGCTGCTGTCGTCCGAGGCCGGCCACGCCTGAACGGCGGCACCGAACCGCCGTCATCGCCATATAAAGATATCTTTATATTTGCCCCGGACGGGCTTCGCCGCTAAGGCCGCGCGCATGTCGATCGGCGTTCGTGCGCCTTGGTCGGCCCTACACACGACCGGAGAATACACTGTGGCAACCGCCCCCGTGCTCGACACCAACGATTACGCCATCAAGGACATCGGCCTCGCCGCGTTCGGCCGCAAGGAGATCGACATCGCCGAGACGGAGATGCCCGGCCTCATGGCGCTGCGCGAGGAATTCGGCGCGTCGCAGCCGCTGAAGGGCGCGCGGATCACCGGCTCGCTGCACATGACGATCCAGACCGCGGTGCTGATCGAGACGCTGACCGCGCTGGGCGCGCAGGTGCGCTGGGCGACGTGCAACATCTTCTCCACGCAGGACCATGCCGCCGCCGCGATCGCCGCGACGGGCGTGCCCGTGTTCGCGATCAAGGGCGAGACGCTGGCGGAATATTGGGATTACGTCGGCGACATCTTCAACTGGGGCGCGGACGGTGACGGCACCACCGCCAACATCATCCTGGACGACGGCGGCGACGCCACGATGTTCGCGCTGTGGGGCGCGAAGCTGGAGGCGGGCGCCACGTTCGGCGAGCCGGACAATGCCGAGGAAGTCGAGTTCCAGCGGTCGGTGAAGGCGTTCATCGCCAAATATCCCGGCTACCTGACCCAGACGGTCAAGAATTTGAAGGGCGTGAGCGAAGAGACGACGACGGGCGTCCACCGCCTGTACGAGATCGCGAAGAAGGGCGAGCTGCCGTTCCCCGCGATCAACGTCAACGATTCGGTGACGAAGTCGAAGTTCGACAACCTGTACGGGTGCAAGGAGTCGCTGGTCGACGCGATCCGTCGCGCGACCGACGTCATGCTGGCGGGCAAGGTCGCGTGCGTCGCGGGCTTCGGCGACGTCGGCAAGGGCAGCGCCCAGTCGCTGCGCAACGGCGGCGCGCGCGTGATGGTGACCGAGGTCGATCCGATCTGCGCATTGCAGGCCGCGATGGAAGGCTTCGAGGTCGTGACGATGGAAGAGGCGGTCGAGCGGGCCGACATCTTCTGCACCGCGACCGGGAACGCCGACGTCATCACCGCCGATCACATGAAGGCGATGAAGCCGATGTCGATCGTGTGCAACATCGGCCACTTCGACAGCGAGATCCAGATCGCGCAGCTCGACAATTACGAGTGGGACGAGGTGAAGCCGGGCACCGACCTTGTGAAGTTCCCGGACGGCAAGCAGATCATCGTTTTGGCGAAGGGCCGCCTGGTGAACCTGGGCTGCGCCACCGGCCATCCGTCGTTCGTCATGTCGGCGTCGTTCACGAACCAGACGCTGGCGCAGATCGAGCTGTGGACGAAGGGCGAGAACTACCAGAACCAGGTGTATGTCCTGCCCAAGCACCTGGACGAGAAGGTCGCCGCGCTGCACCTCGAAAAGCTGGGCGTGAAGCTGTCCAAGCTGACGCCGAAGCAGGCCGGGTACATCGGCGTTCCGGTCGAGGGGCCGTTCAAGCCGGACCATTACCGCTACTGATCCTGCGTGGGACAAGCGGAACGCAAGCAGGGCGGCGCCGGAAGGCGTCGCCCGCTTTTGTTCGTGCCGGGCGTGTAGACGGGCGACGGATCACGGCGGGCGTGGACCGTCCTGCCGCCCCTTGCGCCGGATCGGGCGGACCAGGAGCGGTGCGCGACCGGCGGGGGATAGCATCCCGCGCCGGTCGTATCGCATCAGGGACGCCAGACGTATGTCGGCGCCGCCGTGACTTCCCGCACCGGCGCGGTCAGTGCGGAGCCGCGCAGGGGATCGGTCGCCGCGGCCTGATCGACGAAACCGTAGTAGAAGCCGCGGGAGAAGGACGCGCCGCGCTGTTCGACGTCGCCGATGTTGCCGGCGGTGCCCGACAGGACGATGTCGTTCTCATACTCGCCCAGACCCAGGAAGCTGAGATACGCCAGCGCGTCGTCACGCACGACGGTATTCTTGCGCAGCACGGTCAGGCCGCCGATCCGGGCGTTGCCGAGAACCTGGGCCTGATCCGCGACGACGGCATGGTCCTCGATCCTGGCGTTGCCGGACACCGTGCCGGACAGGACACGGGCATAGGGGCCGACATAGGCGGTGGCGGCGACGGTCGCGCCCGCGGCGACCCAGCCGCCGCCGTTGGCATGACGCCGACCGCCCGGCACGACGACCGCGCCGGGCTGGAAATTCTCGGGCATCGCGCCGGTGAACTGCGCCATCCAGGGATAGCGATAGACCGAATACCACGGCTGATCCCAGCGGATCTGCTGCATCGCGGTCGGGGCCGCCAGGACGACCATGTACAGGCCGGTGTCGCCGGGCCGGAGCGCGATGGTCGCGTGTCCGTCCGACCCGCGCTGCATGGCGCTGTAGCGCGCCTTTCCGTCGGCGCCGACCGCGATCAGGCCATAGCGCCATCCCGAATTCGGGGCGGGAACGACCGGCGGCTCGTCATTGAGCCCGGGCAGCGACGTCGTGGCGGGGGTGGATTGCACCACGCCGCGGAAATCGACGCGGACGCTGCTCGCCCCGGCGTCGGCATATAGTTTGACGATGTTGTAGCCCCAGCGCTGCGGCGCCCAGGCGAAGGGCACGGCGAAGCGCCGGTTTGCCAGGTCGATCGGATCGAGGATCGTCGCGGCAAGGATGCTCGATCCGGTCGACGGCGCGTAGCCGCCGTAGTTCGCGCGATAGATCGCGCCCTGATCGGTGCCGTCGGGGTTGATATAATCCCAATTGGCGTTGCGCATCGCCCAGTCGCCGAACGCATCGTTCAGTTGTTCCAGGGTCCAGCCCTGGTTGGCCATCAGGATGCCGAACGGATCGGCCGTCGCCTGTGCCGGATCGCCGTTCATGGGCGACTTGCGCCAGATATCGTTGATCGCGCCGTAGCCGTACCTGTTCTTGATATACTCCAGGAACTGCCAGTTGCAGTACCGGGTACGCGTCGATCCGTAGTACAGGTGCGGATATTGCTTCAGGAAAATGGAGCAATGGGTGTCGCTGCGGAATTCGGGGAGCTGCGTCGTCATCCAGTTGGCATGGCTTTCGAACAGCCAGCCGGTGAACGGCGACCCCCGCAGGCCGCCGGACAGCGCCTGGAGGCTGTGGGTGAGTTCGTGCGCCAGGCCGAACCGGTCGGCGACGGCCGCCGGGCCGATCCAGATGCCGGGGTTGCCGTTGCCGTCCGCCCCGCCGGTCAGGCCATATCCTTCGCGGATCGCGACATTGACCTTGTACTTGGTCGCCGACCCGCAGAACGGGATCGGGAACCCGATCGTGCCGGTGAAATAGTCCCAGACGAATTCGAGATGGGCCCCCGCCGCCTCCGCCGCGGTGCGCGACACGGCATCGCCGTCCCATCGCAAGACGAAGTGCGGGGTTTCGTAGCGGATGCCGGGTTGCGCGTCCGACGTTGCGACGCTGGTGAAGGTGCCCGGCACGCAGGCTGCGTTCGATGCGGGCGGGGTCGGGGTCGGGGTCGGGTTGGGGGCGGGCGTCGCGACCGGTGCCGGCGTGACGGTGCCGATCGTCTGGCCATCGGCGCCGCACGCCGCCAGCGCGAGCGCGGACAGCGATGCCGTCGCCCAGCGGGCGCGCGGCCTGGTCATCGTCATCGTCGTCCTCCTTCGTGTACGTGATCCGGTCGCGATGCGATCAGCGCCGGGTCAGCGTGATCGTGGTCGGGGCGGCGCCCAGCCGCACGGACTGTCCCCCGCGTTCCGCCGTCCCGCCATCGACGGCGTAGGGGCGGCCGTCCGGCCGCGTCTGTTCGACGAGGATGCGCGCCGTCGGCGTCGTCGGCGTGGCCGGATCCAGCGTCAGGGTGATCCGGCCGCTGGCCGGCGTGTAGCTCGCGGATGCGATCTTCCCGGCCTCCAGCGTCACCCATGCTCCCGCCGGCGCGACGAACAGCCGGGTACGCGCGCCGTCGCGCGGCGCGATCGACACGGTGCCGGCCCGTTGCGTCAGCGTGCCGCCGAAGCCCACCCAGCCGAACGTCGGATCGTCGACGACATAGGTCGCGGCGGTCAGCGCGTGGCCGTAGAATCCCATGCCGTAATCGCCGGTGTAGCTGTCCCATTTCAGCATGTCGGGCGCGGAGTGGAAGGCGGCGGAGGAAAAGCCGTTCCGGTCGATGTTCGTGATCCCGCCCATCATCCCGCCGTAAGCGACGCGCAACAGGTGGAGGTCGGTCGGATCCCGGCGGAAGGCGTCGAACAACGGCACGGCGTTCAGCGTCGATCCGTAGTGATGGATCTGGCGTTCGATCCGCGGCACCTTCCCGCCGTACAGGAAATCCCAATAGCGCCGGGCATTGCCGTTATAGCCCCAGTGCGGGATCGTCGGATCATAGGCCAGGATGACCTCGCGCGTCATGTCCGCCTGTGGCTGGTGCCCGAAATAGCGCATCCAGGCATAGACTTCCGCCTGGCCGGTCGAGTCCCACGGCATCTCGCTGCCGAACGGGTAGGGTTCGGATTTCCAATGGTCGGCGCGCTTCTTCATCAGCGCTTCCATGGCGGTCGCCTCGGCGGTCATCCCCTCGCGCTTCAGGTCCTTCAGGATGTCGACGAACACGTCGCCCTCCATCAGGCCGAACTGCGCATAATATGGCGCGTCGCGCATCATCGCGACGGTCGTCCGGTACGCCTTGTCGAGATACCAGCGCCAGTCGTGCGTCCTGACCAGGCCGGCGTGGTTGCGGGCCAGCCGGTACAATACCCAATGGCCGATCGCGACGTGCGGGTAATTGTAGGCGCGGCCCAGATCCTCGGCGTGCTTGCGATCCCACGACGTCCAGCTCTTCCAGTTGGTCGCCGGGTCGTAATAGCCGGGGAAGTCCTTGGGTTCGTAGTAGAACAGGCTTTTCCTGACCGCGCCCGCGCGGGGCCCGTCGGCGATCTGGAGCTTGCCGACGACGGTTTCGTCGACGACGCGCTCCAGCTTGGCGACCTCGCCCGGATCGGGATTGTCGAGCTGCTTCATCATCGCGGCGACCCATGCGCCGCCGCCGCCCTCGTCGCTCATCCCCGCGATCCACACGCGCGGTTCCTGCGTCACGATCTTTCCGGCATCGCGGTCGTAGGTCAGGATCGCCGGTGCGCGGTTGAACGGATCGGACCGGTCGTCGAAGAATTGTTCGGTGGTCGAGAAACGGCCGATGTCGGCCATCGTGCGATCGAGCGGTTTGGTGACATAATAGCTGACCGTCTGCACGCTGTCGTCTGCATAGGTGATCGACACACGCGCGCGCCCGAAGCCGCCGGCCCGCACCGCGTAGCGACGCCAGCCGTTGACGGTGCCGTCCGGTGTCACCGTCAGCGCATCCGCCGGCGATACCGCGATATGCTTCACCGCCTGCGGGCTGTTCAGGAACAGGCTGGCCTGCTGGTCCGTCGGGACGACATAGCCGGGCAGGCCGACGGCCACGGGGCGGCGGTTGGCGGTCAGCGTGCGCTCGATCGCGCGGATCGACGGCGACTGGACGAACCGGACGCCGACCGTGCGGCTGGCGCCCGGCGCCAGTGTGAAGCTGGTGGGCACGTTCCACTGTTCGTCGGCGTCCTTCCACTCCCGGTCGGCAAAGCCCTTGCTGGCGATGGTCCAGTCGTAGAAGCCTTCGGACGTCTGGCCGCGCGGCGACTTGTCGGTGAAGACGTCGCCCATGGGCGCGTGCTTGTCCTGGAGGATCGGGCGATAGGCCTCGAGCGGGGAATTGCGTTCGGGAAGCACCAGCAGCGCCGACCCCTTGCCGTTCAGTCGCGTGACCTGAAGATAGCCGGCATCGCGCCCGATGTACGGATCGACGAAGCTGGCCTGGGTGTGCGCGGATTCCAGGTTGCGATCGATCAGGATGTTGTCGAACACCATCGGCATCCCCAGGCCGCCGACCTCGACCGGGGCGGTGCCGCGGTTGACGAGGGTGAAGCGCAGCGCGAGGACCCCGCCGACATCGACCCAGCGTCGCTCGACCGACAAGGGAACCCCGCCCAGCGAGGCGGTGATGTCGGCCGCGGCGACGACGCCGCGACCCGCGGGCAGCGCGCGGACCGGACGGCGCGCGCGGGACGAGGCGAAGTCCTGCCACGCGCCACCGCCGCTGCGCACGCGCAGGTTGATGTCGCCCAGATGGACATAGCCGTCGCCCTGACGCTCGGCCTCCCGCCCGCCCGGCGTGAAGTCGAACCGCGGATCGCCGGCCGGCGACATCCGCGCCAGCGTGCCGGTGTCGTTGCGCAAGGCGATCCGCAACTGGCCGACGCTGTACGGCGTGGTCGCGATCGGGGGATAGACCGGCCTGGGCTTGGGTCGCTCCTGGCTCCAGCCAGCCGTCGCGACGAAGCCGGTGGCCGCCAGGCACCCCAGCGCCAGCGTCGTGGAAAGCAGGGGATGGCGAACGGAAAGGCGGGTCATGGTCATCTCGCGATCAGGGCTTGGACGTGCTGGCGTCGGCGGGAACCGCGGTGAGGGGGAGCAGCGCCGGCGGCGCCTCGTCCAGCAGGTTGCGGGTGAAATAGTCGCGCAGCTTGCGCCAGAAGAACGGCTGCGCGACGCGATGCGTGGTGTTGGGCAGGATCACCAGGTCGACGTCGCGCTTCGCCCGGATCAGCGCGTCGGCCAGCCGATAGCTTTCGGTGACGGGCACGTTGTCGTCGATGTCGCCGTGGATCAGCAGCAGCTTGCCCCGCAGGTTGGCGGCGACCGACATGTTCGAATTGCGCTCCCACGTCGCGGCGTCGGCGGCACCCATCGACACCTCGGGCCACCACGCCTTGTCCAGGCGCAGGTCGTGGTTGCCCGACGACGCCACCGCCACCTTGAAGAAGGCCGGGCGCCGCAGGATGAAGCGCGCGGCGTCGTACCCGCCCGCCGACCCGCCGAAGACGCCGACGCGCGTGATGTCCATGTAGGGATAGCGCGCCGCCATCTGGCGGATCAGCGCGATATGGTCGTCGATCCCGACCTCGCCCAGGTTCTGGAACGCAGGCAGGCGGAACGCCTGGCCCCGGCGCGACGTGCCGCGGCCGTCGATCATCACGACGATCGCGCCGAGCTGCGCCACGCTGTTGCCCACGGCCGACACCGCTTCTGCCCAGCTGGCCGGCACCTGGGTGGTCGTCGGCCCGGTGTAGACGTTGTCGATGACCGGATAGCGGCGGCGCGGATCGAAATTGGCCGGCCGCAGGATCATGCCGTAGATCGGCGTCCTGCCGTCCGCGGCCACGCCCCGGAACGGTTCGGGCGCGGTGAAGCCGCCCGCGAACAGCGGGCCGGGATCGGCGCGGCTGATGTCGCGCAGGATGCGGCCCGTCTCGGTATCGCGGATCACCACGCGCGTCGGCACGGTCGGACTGGACATCGCGTCGATCGCGTAGCGGCCGTCGTTCGACAGCGTGATCTCGTGCTCCAGCGGCTCCGGCGTCAGCAGGACGGGCTGGCTGCCGTCCAGCGTCACCCGGTACAGCGCGCGCCAATAGGGATTGCGGTCCTTTTCCCGGCCCACGCCGGTGATGAGGATCGACCGGCGCACCGGATCGATGTGATCGACCGAGACGACCTCCCACTCCCCCCGCGTCAGCGGGTGGCCGCCATCGGGGGCGTCGGGCGTGACCAGATAGAGCTGCGCCCAGCCCGACCGTTCGGAGATCGACAGTTCGCCGCCCAGGTCGGGCACCGGGATCAGCGCGCTGGACGTCACGGTCACGACCGGCTTGATCGCCTCGCGCGCGATCACCGTCGCCGCGCCGGTCGCGGCGGCGAAGCGATAGACGATCTGCTGTCCGTAACCGCGTTCGGTCCAGACCAGCCGTCCCTCATCCTCGCTGATCCAGCCCATGTCGGGTTCCGACGGATACAGCATCGCCTCGGGCGGGACCGCGACGGGCACGATCGTCGCCTTGCCCTTCTTCAGCGCCGCCGCGACGTCGATCGCCAGCCGCGACATCATCGGCAGCCGTGCGGCACCGGCGAGCGGATAGATATAGCGGAAGCTGCGCGGATAGAGGCTGCCGGGCGGGTTCTCCTGCGTCATCGACAGCGGGACGACGCCGCGCGTGTCGAGCCGCCACGTCAGGATGCGGTTGCCGAACGGCGACCAGCGGACCGATACCGGCATCACCGGATCCTCAATGCCCTGCTTCAGGATCTCGGGCAGTTGCGGTACGCCGCGGCCATAGGGCTGTTCGCGCGTGCCGTCGGTGGTCAGCGCGACCTCGCGCCCGGTCTTCACCTCCTGCGCGACCAGGTTGAAGTCGCGCGCGACGACGCGGAACCGGCCATCGGGCGACAGGCCGGTGGCGCCGAGGGGGTCGCCGGTCGTCGATTCCGCCAGCGTCCCGTCAGCGCGCAGCGTCCAGCGCCTGCCATCGGCACCGAATTCCAGCGTATCGGTATCGGGGATATAGTCGGGCTGGCCGACGAACAGGTCGGCGGCGGGGATCGTCCGGCCGGTCGCGGTCGACAACGACGCCGCCAGCGCGGCCTCGGTCACGATCGTGCGGGTCGCGCCGGTGGCGAGGTCGAGGTAGTCCAATGTGCGCGCCGTCCCCGTTCCGCCGCGAAACAACACGCCCTTGCCGTCCCGGTCGAAGCGCGCGCGCAGATCGCGATTGGCGACCAGCGTGTCCAGATTGCCGCCCAGGTACAGGTCCGCCCGGCGATAGCGTTCCTCGATCGGCGGCAGCGGGGCGGGCGCGGCGGGCGCGGCGGCGTGGGGGGCGACAGTTGCCGCGGGGCGTGGCCGTGACGACGCATGGGCCGGACCGCCCTCGGCCGCACAGGCCGCCGCCACCAGAAACATCGACATCGTCCGAACGGTCACGGGCCTACTCCTGCGCACCCAGTTAAACCAATCGGCCGGACGGGCGTCAACGATATTATACGGTATATAGTCAGATGTCGCTGCAAAACGATTGTTCTGGCTGCGGGAAACCTGCAAGTGTCGCGAGATGAACGATTATATGTCGGATCGGACATTCGCGCTGCGATCGCCGGGGCGGAACCGGCTGCGCGTGCAGGGTTCGTTGGCACAGCAACTGGCGGTACGGATCCTGCGCGGCGACCTGGCACAGGGTCACCTGTTTCCCGGCGAGATCGAATATAGCGCGCAACTGGGCATTTCGCGATCGGCGCTGCGCGAGGCGTTCCGCATCCTGGCGGCCAAGGGCCTGGTCGACAGTCGGCCGAAGGCGGGGACGCGGGTCAATCCCCGCCGGGAGTGGAGCCTGCTCGATCCCGACCTGCTGGCCTGGCAGTTCGAGGCGGAACCCACGCTGCAATTCCTGCGCGACCTGTTCGAACTGCGCATGGTCGTGGAACCGTCGGCGGCGGCGTTCGCCGCGTTGCGCCGCAGCGACGCGCAGGTGGCGGAGATGGGCGAGGCGCTGGACGTGATGGCGCAGCACAGCCTGGCCGGCGAGGTCGGTCGCGCCGCCGACCAGCGGTTTCATACCGTCATGCTGGAGGCCACGGGCAACGAAGCGATCATCGCACTGTCCAGCACCATCATGGCCGCCATCGCCTGGACCACGATCTTCAAGCAGCGCAAGCGCGCGCTGCCCCGCGACCCGATCCCCGACCATCGCGCGCTGCACGAGGCGATCGCGCGGGGGGACGCCGCCGGGGCGGGGGACGCGATGCGCGAACTGCTCAGGCTCGCGCTGATCGACACCGAGATTTCGATGAGCGAAGACTGACGTCGGCCGATCGCCGATCCCGCTCGCCCCAGTCGGCGAGCGACATCAGTGGTTGTCGCGCGGCAGCCCCCGGGTCTGCGCGATCCGCTGATACTTTTCCGCGCCTTCCAGGATCGCGCCGGTCTGCATCTGGCCGACCACCGACCGCTGCATCTCCTGCCACGGCGTCTGCGAGGCGGGATAGGCATAGCCGCCGTCCTGAATCAGCGTCTGCCGACGCGCGGCGAGTTCCTCCGCGTCGATCAGCACGTCGGCGGTCCCCCGCGCCAGGTCGATCCGCACGCTGTCGCCGGTGCGGATCAGCGCCAGGCCGCCCATCGCCGCCGCCTCTGGGCTGGCGTTCAGGATCGACGGACTGCCGCTGGTCCCGGATTGCCGCCCGTCGCCGATGCAGGGCAGGGCGTGGACACCTTCGCGGATCAGATAGGCTGGCGGGCGCATGTTGACGACCTCGGCGGCACCCGGATAGCCGATCGGGCCGGCGCCGCGCATGAACAGCAGGTGGCGATCGGTGATGCCCAGCGCGGGGTCGTCGATCCGGGCGTGATAGTCCTCCGGTCCGTCGAACACGACCGCCGGCCCCTCGAACGCGTCCGGATCGTCCGGATCGGACAGATAGCGGTCGCGGAATTCGCGGCTGATGACGCTGGTCTTCATGATCGCGCTGTCGAACAGGTTGCCGCGCAGCACGATGAAGCCGGCATCCTCCTTCAGCGGCGTGGCGAACGGGCGGATGACGCGGTCGTCCTCGATCGTCGCATCGCGGCAATTGTCGCCGATCGACCGGCCGTTCGCGGTGATCGCATCCTCGTGGATCAGGCCCTGCTTCATCAGTTCGGCGACGACCGCGGGAACGCCGCCGGCGTGGTAATAATCCTCGCCCAGATACTCGCCGGCGGGTTGCAGGTTGACCATCAACGGCACCTTGTGGCCGTGCGTCTGCCAGTCGTCGATGGCCAGGTCGACCCCGACATGGCGCGCGATCGCGGCAAGGTGGATCGGCGCGTTGGTCGATCCGCCGATCGCCGAATTGACGACGATCGCGTTCAGGAACGCGTCGCGCGTCAGGATGTCGCTGGGCTTCAGATCCTCACGAACCATGTCGACGATGCGCTTGCCCGTCAGATAGGCGACCTCCTGGCGGTCGCGATAGGGCGCCGGGATCGCGGCGGATCCGGGCAGCTGCATCCCCAGCGCTTCCGCCAGGCTATTCATCGTCGTCGCCGTCCCCATGGTGTTGCAATAGCCGGTCGACGGCGCGGACGAGGCGACGAGCTTGATGAAGCCCTCGTCGTCGATCGCGCCCGTCGCCAGCAGCTCGCGCGCCTTCCACACGATCGTGCCCGATCCGGTCCGCTCGCCCTTGTGCCAGCCGTTCAGCATCGGGCCGACCGACAAGGCGATGGCCGGGATGTTCACGGTCGCCGCCGCCATCAGGCACGCCGGCGTCGTCTTGTCGCATCCGATCGTCAGCACCACGCCGTCGAGCGGATAGCCGTACAGGACCTCGACCAGCGCCATGTACGCCAGGTTGCGGTCGAGCCCCGCGGTCGGTCGCTTGCCGGTCTCCTGGATCGGATGGACCGGGAATTCCAACGGGATTCCGCCCATCTCGCGGATGCCGTCGCGCAACCGGTCGGCGAGGACCAAATGATGGCGATTGCAGGGGGACAGGTCGCTGCCGGTCTGCGCGATGCCGATGATCGGCTTGCCCGATCGCAGTTCGTCCAGGCTCAACCCGAAGTTCAGATACCGTTCGAGGTACAGCGCGGTCATGTCGATATTGTCGGGATTGTCGAACCAGGCGCGCGAGCGGAGCTTCGGGGCGGGGGTGTCGGACATCGGATCGCAGGCTTTCGGTCAGGGAAGGGGATCAGCGCGCCGTGGTCAGGCGATAGATCATGCGGTGGTGATAGGGCTTGCCCGGGTCGACGCGGGCCGAGGGGAATGCCGGCTGGTTCGGCGTATCGGGAAACTTCTGCGGCTCCAGCGCGATGCCGTCGCCCATGCGGTACAGATGCCCCGACTTGCCGACCAGCGTACCGTCGAGGAAATTGCCGGTGTAGACCTGCAATCCGGGCTCGGTGCTCCACACCTCCAAGACCCGGCCCGACACCGGATCGGACAGCCGCCCGGCCAGCTTGGGCTGCGCGGTCAGTCCGGCGTCGATCACGAAATTATGGTCGTAGCCGCGGCCCGCGACGATCTGCGGATCCCGCCCGTCGCGAATGCCGTTCGAAATCGTGCGGCCGCGGGTGAAGTCGAACACGGTGCCGGCCACCGGCTTCCTCTCGCCCGTCGGGATCAGCCTGACGTCCACGGGGGTGTAGCGTGACGCGGGCATCATCAGGCGATGGCCCAGGATGCCGTTCGCCGAGCCTTCGCCGCCCAGGTCGAAGATCGCATGGTTGGTCAGGTTGACGACGGTCGGCTTGTCGGTCTTCGCATCGAAATCGATCGTCAGCGCGCCATTGTCGTCCAGCGCGTAGGTAACGGTGACGTCGAGCTTGCCGGGGTAGCCCTGGTCGCCGTCCGGGCTGGTCAGGGCCAGCGTCACGCTGGCGCTCGGCCCCGATCTGACTGACACGATGCGCCACAACTGCCGGTCGAAACCGCGGGTGCCGCCGTGCAGCGAATTGGTCTTGTCGTTCCGGGTCAGCTGATAGGTGTGACCGTCCAGCCGGAAGGTGCCGCCGGCGATGCGGTTGGCGTAGCGGCCGACGGTGACGCCGAAATAATTGGGCGTGTCGACATAGCCCGCCAGATCGTCGTGGCCGAGCACCACGTCGGCGACCTTGCCCGCCCTGTCGCGCGACTTCAGCGATTGCAGCGTGGCACCATAAGCGATGATCCGCGCGCTGGTGCCGCGCGCGTTCGACAGGGTGACGGCGTCGACGACGGTGCCGTCCTTCAGCCGCCCGAACCCGGCGCGCTGTGCGGTAGCGGCGGATGCCGGGGTCGCCATCGTCACCAGCGCCGTGCCGACCACCGCGCCTCCCACGACGCGCCATAGCGCCGACGCGCCTCGTGCCTTCGCTCGCATCGAACTCTCCCCCAACTTGGCCATCCTACGTTCGTATACACTCATACATTGGAAAATGGGAAGACTGTCCGATCGGCTATGTCGCGCGCCTAACATCACGACCTATCTTGCCTCACCCTCGCGCATGATATAGCGTCCGATAGTATACTGTCAGACGATCAGGCGAAGAAAATGCGATCGGCGGGCGTGGCGCGTCGGATCGACGCTTCGGCCGACTTCGCCTGACTGCCCGGGGCCCGCACTGCGAACGGCACAGCCGTCGCCGGGCGGGTCCGCGACCTGCGAGAGGACCGACATGACGATTTCCCTGGTACAGTTTCGCGACGGCGCGACGCGCGGCGTCGCCGCGATCGGTGCCGACGGCATCGCGCGCCGCGTGGACGATGCGACGACCACGCTCGACCTGGCGCAGCGCGCGCTGGCGGCGGGTACGACCCTGGCGGACATGGTGGCACGGGCCGGGGCCGGGACGCAGATCGACCTGTCGGCCGTCACGCTGCTCGGCCCGATCGACCATCCCGACACCGCGCACCTGCTGATGACCGGGACGGGCCTGACCCATCTCGGCTCGGCCGAAGGGCGCGACAAGATGCACCGCGCGATGGACGAGGCCGCGCACCAGACCGATTCGATGAAGATGTTCCTGATGGGTGTCGAGGGCGGCAAGCCCGAGGCGGGCACGGTCGGCGCCCAGCCGGAATGGTTCTACAAGGGCGACGGCGCGGCGCTGATCGCGCCGGGCGCGGCGATCCCCTCGCCGGACTTCGCGCTGGACGCGGGCGAGGAGCCGGAACTGGCGGGTATCTACCTGATCGATGCCGACGGGACGCCCGTGCGCCTGGGCCATGCGCTGGCCAACGAATTCTCCGACCACGTCACCGAACGCGGCAATTACCTGTGGCTGGCGCATTCGAAGCTGCGACCGGCGGCGCTCGGGCCGGAACTGCTGCTCGGCGACCTGCCCGCCCATGTCGCGGGGACGAGCCGGATCCTGCGCGACGGTGCGACGATCTGGGAAAAGCCGTTCGTGTCGGGCGAGGCGAACATGTCGCACAGCCTGGCCAACCTGGAACACCATCATTTCAAATATCCCGGATTCCGTCGCCCCGGCGACGTGCACGTCCACTTCTTCGGCACCGCCACGCTGTCGTTCAGCGACGGGGTGACCACGCAGGAGGGCGACGTGTTCGAAATCACCGCCGCACCATTCCGCCTGCCGGTGCGCAACCCGATCGGCCGCGCCGCGCCGGTGGCCGTCGTCGTCAAGGCGATCTGATGACGCTTCGCATCGCCGTCGTCGGCCTGGGCAAGATCGCGCACGACCAGCACCTGCCCGCCATCGCCGCGTCGCCGGACTTCGACCTCGTCGCCGCCGCCAGTCTCGAGGGCGGCGTCGACGGCGTTCCGGTGTTCCGCACGATCGACGACCTGCTGGCGTCCGACATCGCGGTCGACGCCGTCGCGATGTGCCAGCCGCCGCAGGCGCGCTACGACGCCGCGCTGACCGCGATCCGCGCGAACAAGCACGTGCTGCTGGAAAAGCCGCCGGGTGCGACGATGGCGGAGTGCGAGGGGCTGGTCCGCATGGCGACCGCGACGGGCACGACGTTGTTCGCGGCGTGGCACTCGCGCTATGCGCCGGGCGTGGCGCCGGCCAGGGCGTGGCTGTCCTCGCGCAGGATCCTGTCCGCGGCGATCGTGTGGAAAGAGGATGTCCGGCGCTGGCATCCCGGACAACGATGGATCTGGGAGCCGGGCGGCCTGGGCGTGTTCGATCCGGGCATCAACGCCTTGTCGATCGCGACGCACATCCTGCCCGGGCATATCGTGCTGCGCGGCGGTACATTGGACGTTCCGAGCAACCGGGCGGCGCCGATCGCGGCCGACCTGACGCTGGTCGACATGGACGGCGCGCCGATCTCGGTCGTCTTCGACTGGCGCCAGACCGGCCCGCAGACCTGGGACATTTCGGTCGAAACGGCGGACGGCCGGCTCGAACTGGAACGCGGCGGCGCGGCGCTACGCATCGCGGGCGAGGACCAGTCGCTGCCGGCGGAGGCCGAATATCCCCGCCTGTATGCGCATTTCGCCGACCTGATCCGCGCCAAGGCCAGCGACACCGATCGCAGCCCGCTGCGGCTGGTGGCCGACGCGTTCCTTCGTGCGCGCCATGTACCGGTCGCGCCGTTCGACGATTGACAGCGGCGGCAGTTTCGACATTATCGTATACAGTATTCCGGAGAAGTGCCTGTGGTCCATAGCAGCCGTCGTGAATTGATGCTCGGAGCCGTGGCGGTGGCGCTGGCATCGGGATCCGCCGCGGCGACCGGCCGCGCACTGGGGGCGGCGGCGTCGCGCCTGCCGGCGAAGGCGCGGCCGCTGCCGCTGTCGGCCGTGCGGTTGCGTCCGTCCGACTATGCCACCGCGGTCGAGGCCAATCGCCTGTACCTGCACCGGTTGCAGCCCGACCGCCTGCTGCACAATTTCCGCAAATATGCCGGGCTGGACCCGAAGGCGCCGATCTACGGCGGGTGGGAAAGCGATACGATCTCCGGCCATACGCTGGGCCATTATCTGACCGCGCTGGTGCTGACCCATCAGCAGACGGGCGATGCGGAGATGCGTCGCCGCGCCGACTATATCGTCGACGAACTGGCCGAGGCGCAGGCCAGGCGCGGGACCGGCTATGTCGGTGGCCTCGGGCGCAAGCGGAAGGACGGCACGATCGTCGACGGCGAGGAGATCTTCCCGGAGATCATGAAGGGCGACATCCGCTCGGGCGGGTTCGATCTCAACGGGTCGTGGGCGCCGCTCTATACGGTGCACAAGCTGTTCGCCGGTCTGCTCGACGTCCACGCCGCCTGGGGCAATCCCACGGCGCTGGCGGTGTCGAAGGGGCTGGGCGGCTATTTCGAGAGGACGTTCGCCGCGCTGAACGACGACCAGATGCAGACGATGCTCGGCTGCGAATACGGCGGACTGACGGAAAGCTTCGCCGAACTCTATGCGCGCACCAACGACCGGCGCTGGCTGGTGGTCGCCGAGCGGTTGTACGATCGGCGCGTGCTGGACCCGCTGGTGGCGGGCGAAGACAAGCTGGCGAACTTCCACGCCAACACCCAGGTGCCCAAACTGATCGGCCTGGCGCGCCTGCACGAGCTGACCGGCAAGGAGGCGCCGGGCAAGGCCGCGCGGTTCTTCTTCGACACGGTGACGAAGCATCACAGCTATGTGATCGGCGGCAATTCGGATCGCGAATATTTCTCGCCGCCCGACACGATCGCCGACCACATCACCGAAGCGACGTGCGAGCATTGCAACACCTACAACATGCTGAAGCTGGCGCGTCATCTGTACGGTTGGCAGCCGGACGGCGCGCTGTTCGATTATTACGAACGCGCGCACCTGAACCATGTGATGGCGGCGCAGGATCCCAAGACGGCGGGCTTCACCTACATGACGCCGTTGATGAGCGGCGCGACGCGCGGCTATTCGACCGTGGCCGACGACGGTTTCTGGTGCTGCGTCGGATCCGGCATGGAAAGCCATGCCAAGCACGGCGATTCAGTGCTGTGGGAGGGGGACGGGACGCTGATCGTCAACCTGTATACCCCGGTCGACGCGACCTGGGCCGCACGCGGCGCGCAGGTGACACTCGACACGAAATATCCGTTCGAACCCGAATCCCGCCTGACGCTGGCCAGACTGGACAAGCCGGGCCGCTTCTCGATCGCGTTGCGCGTGCCCGGCTGGGCCGCGGGGAAGGCGGCGGTGACGGTCAACGGCGCGGCGGTCGAACCGGCCGTCGAGCGCGGTTATGCGATCGTGACGCGCAAATGGAAGGCCGGGGATGTCGTGGCGATCGTGCTGCCGCTCGACCTGCGGATCGAATCGACGCCCGGCAATGCGGACGTGATCGCGTTCCTGCGCGGACCGCTGGTGCTGGCGGGCGATCTGGGGCCGGGCGAGGGCGACTGGACCGGGGTCGAACCGGCGATGGTCGGCGCCGATCTGCTGGCGGGGTTCACGCCGGTCGATCCGGCGCGCGCGACCTTCGCGACGAAGGGCGTGGTGCGTCCGGGCGACCTGACGTTCGTCCCCTTCTATCGCCAGTATGATCGCCGCAGCGCGCTGTATTTCAAGCGCTTCACCGATGCCGGCTGGAAGACCGAGGAGGCGGCGTTCCTGGCCGATCAGGCCCGGATGAAGGATATCGCGGCGCGATCGGTCGACACCATGTTCCTGGGCGAGATGCAGCCGGAGCGCGACCACGATCTGACGTCCGAGCAATCCTGGCCGGTCAGCTATCGCGGGCGCAACGGCCGCGACGCGCGGTCGGGCGGCTTCTTCGAATTCACGCTGAAGACGCGAGCCGGGCCGCTGATCCTGCAAGCGACCTATTGGGGCGATGAACGCGGTCGGGATTTCGACATCCTGGTCGACGACGTCAGGGTCGCGACGCAACGGCTGGCGAACGACAGGCCGGGCAAGTTCATGGACGTCGAATATCCGCTCGCGCAGGCGCTGACCAAGGGCAAGGACCGCATTCGCGTCCGGTTCGTACCGCATGATCGCAGCACCGCCGGGCCGGTGTTCGGCGTGCGCCTGTTCACCGCCAAGCCCGTCCCGACGGCGTGACCGCGCCTGCGTGTCCGGGCGGGCGGTCGACGCGCGATGCAATTCGCACGCTGGTGGCGGCGTGCAGCGTCGCGGGGCTGGCGACGGCGGCCATCGTCGCGATGCCGGCGGCGGCACAGGACTCCGTATCGCGGGATGGCGATGCCCAGTTCAAGGCGCTGTACACCTCCGAATACGCCTGGCGGCAGGGGCAGCAGGCGCCCGGCGAGGATCGCCCCGCCACCGCGGGCGCGCGGCTGCCCGACGTGGGGCCCGCGACGCAGGCGGCGAAGCTGGCGCGGTGGACGCAGGTCGCGGCCCGGCTCGCCGCCATCCGGCCCGAGGCGCTGAGCCCGGCCGCGCGCGTCGACTATGCGGTGTACAAGGGGCAGATCGATGCGCTGCTGTCCGAACAGCGCTATCGCGATTACGAGAAGCCGCTGAATTCGGACACCAGCTTCTGGGGCGAGGTCCTGGAATGGTCGCGCGGCACGTTCCGCACCGCGGACGACTATCGCAACTACATCGCGATGATGCGCGAGATCCCGCGCTATTTCGCCCAGCAGAGCGACAATATGCGCGCCGGTCTGCGGCGCGGCTTCACACCCGCGGCCGTGACGCTGACGGGTCGCGACATCGGCGTGGCCCAGGTCGCGGAAGCGGCCACGGTCGAGGCATCGCCCTATTACGCCCCGTTCACCGCGATGCCGGCGTCGATCCCGACAGCGACGCAGGCCGCGCTGCGGGCCGAGGGCGCGGCGGCGATCCGCGACGCCGTCGTACCCGCGCACGCCCGCCTGCTCGCGTTCCTGCGTACCGAGTATATCCCCGGCGCGCGCACGACGATCGCGGCCCACGCGCTGCCCGACGGAAAGGCGTACTACCGGTCGAAGGTCGCCGAGTTCACCACGCGCGACCTGACCCCCGAGCAGGTCCATGCGATCGGCCTGGCCGAAGTCGCGAAGATCCGCGCGCGGATGCTGACCGTGATGCGGCAGGTGGGGTTCAGGGGCGACCTGCCCGCGTTCCTGACGTTCCTGCGCACCGATCCGCAATTCTACGCGACAACGCCGCAGGAGTTGCTGAACCGTGCGGCATGGCTGGCCAAGACGTTCGACGGCAAGGCGTCGACGTGGTTCGGGCGGCTGCCGCGGAGCCGCTTCGCGATAAAGCCGGTGCCCGACGATCTGGCGCCGTTCTACACCGGGGGGCGGGGCGGGCCGGGCATCTACCTGGTCAACACGTACAACCTGCCCGCGCGCCCGCTGTATTCGCTGCCCGCGCTGACGCTGCACGAAAGCGCGCCCGGCCATGCGATGCAGATGCCCCTGGCGGCCGAGAACACCGCCCTGCCGCCGTTCCGGCGGGACGCCTATCTGTCGGCCTATGGCGAGGGATGGGCGCTGTATTGCGAGGCGCTGGGCGAAGAGATGGGGATGTACGCGACACCGTACGAGGTGTTCGGGATGCTGAGCTACCAGATGTGGCGCGCGGCGCGACTGGTGGTCGATACCGGCATCCACAGCCAGGGCTGGACGCGGGAGCGCGCGCAGGCGTTCCTGCGCGACAACACCGCGCTCGCCGATCACGAAGTGACGACCGAGGTCGATCGCTACATCGCGTGGCCGGGACAGGCGCTGAGCTATTACATGGGCCAGCTGGCGATCCAGAACGCGCGCGCCCGGGCCGAGAAGGCGCTGGGGCCGAAGTTCAACATCCGCGCCTTTCACGACGCCGTGCTCGAACTCGGTTCGGTGCCGTTGCCGGAAATCGACCGTCGCATCGACCGCCTGATCGCCGACGGTGGTCGCGGCCCCTATCCCGACGAGGAGTGACATGAAGCCTGGCCTGATCCCCGCGGCGTGCCTGCTCGCCCTGTCCGCCGCCGCCCCCGCCCAGCGGGGCACGCCGGTCGTGAGCAAGGGGAACCCGATCCTGTCCGACGGACGCTATTACTCGACCGACCCGGCACCGCTGGTCGACGGTGACACGCTGTGGATCCTGGCCGGTCGCGACGAGGCGCCTGCCGACGTCAACGACTTCATCATGAAGGAGTGGCAGCTGCTGTCGACGACGGATCCGGCGTCGGGGAAATGGACGCATCATCCCGCCATCGCCCGGCCCGAGGCCGTGTTCGAATGGGCCGAGCCGGGCCGCGCCTACGCCGGGCAGATCGTCAAGGGAGCGAACGGCAAATTCTATCTCTACGCCCCCGTCCTGGAGCGCGGGGGCGCGGCCAAGGACCGGTTCGCGATCGGCGTGGCGGTCGCCGACACGCCGGTCGGCCCCTGGACCGACGCGCACCCGGCCGGCCCGATCGTGTCGCAACGGACGCCGCAGCCCAACGACATCCAGAACATCGATCCCAGCGTCCTGGTCGACGACGATGGGCGGGTGTATCTGTACTGGGGCACGTTCGGCCAGATGCGTGCGATCGAACTCGAACGCGACATGGTCACGACCAGGGGCACGCAGAAGCGCATCGATGGCGTGGACGGGTTCTTCGAGGCGCCGTGGCTGATGAAGCGCAACGGCACCTATTACCTGCTCTACGCGGCGAACAATGCCGGTCCGGATTCGGCCTGCACCCCCGCGGTCTATCACGCCTGTATCGCCTACAGCACCGCGACGTCGCCGATGGGGCCGTGGACCTATCGCGGCGTCATGCTTAAGCCCGTGTCCTCGACGACGTCGCACCCCGGCGCGGTCGCGTTCAAGGGCAAGTGGTATCTCGCCTATCACACCGCCGACGCCGCGGGCGGCGGGCATTTCCGCCGTTCGGTGGCGCTCGACCGGATCGAGTGGGACGACAGCGTGACGCCGGCGCGAATCCGTATGGTCGTGCCGACGCGGCTGCCCCAGCCGGCGGCGGCGGCGACGCGCAACGTGGCCGGCGCGGCGGTCGCCGCCGCCTCCAACGAACCGATTCCGGTGCAATATTGGATCAGGGCGCTGAACGACGGGATCGTCAAGAACGCGCCGCTGCCGCCCGATATGTGGGGCAACTGGAACGGCGCGATGCCGGCGCGAAGCTGGATCGAATATCGCTGGGCGAAGCCGGTGACGATCAACGGGTCGCGGATATGGTTCCATGCCGACCAGCCCGCCGGATCCGGCGTCGGCGTGGCACCGCCCAGGGGCTGGCGGATCGAATATTGGGATTCGGGAACGAAGGCGTGGAAGCCGATGACCGGGGCGTCCGGCTACGGCACCACGCCGGGGGCGTATCAGGACACCAGTTTCGCGCCGGTCACGACGCGGTGCGTCCGCGCGACGTTCGACGCCTCCGCCGCGAACGGCACCAACGCCGCCGTCGCGGTGCAGGAGTGGCAGGTCCTGGCACCGACGGCCGCGCGTCCGGTGACGCCCGGTCGCGGGAGCGCCATCGCACCGTGTGGGTGAAGGGGAAGGGAGATCCCGGCACGACGGCGGATGATCGACCCGCGCCGATCTCCCCTGTTGCAGTGCAAGAAAGAATCGTATACCGTATGCGTCATGAAGGGATCGCACGGCATGACGGGTGAGCAGGCGGCAGGTTTATGGCAGCGGTTCGGTTGCGACGCCGCGTCCCGCCTGCGAGCCGCCTGACGGGTCCGGTACATGCGGCACACCTTCTTCTGCATCGACGGCCACACGGCGGGCAACCCCGTACGGCTGGTCGCCGGCGGCGCACCCTTGCTGAAGGGGGCGTCGATGTCCGAACGGCGGCAGGATTTCCTGGCGCGGTTCGACTGGATTCGCACCGGCCTGTGTTTCGAACCGCGCGGGCATGACATGATGTCGGGCGGCTTCCTCTACCCGCCGACGCTGCCCGATACCGATATCGGCATCCTGTTCATCGAGACGTCCGGCTGTCTGCCGATGTGCGGACACGGTACGATCGGCATCGTCACCTTCGGCCTGGAACACGGACTGATCGTACCGTCCGAACCGGGCAGGCTCAGGGTCGAGGTTCCCGCCGGCGTGATCGACATCGTCTACACGACGGACGGCGACAAGGTGACGTCGGTGCGGATCACCAACGTCCCGGCCTTCGTCGCGCGGACCGGCATCGCGATCGACGTGGACGGCATCGGGCCGCTCGACGTCGATGTCGCCTATGGCGGCAATTACTACGCCATCGTCGAGCCGCAGGGCGGCTACATGGGGCTGGACGACCTGGGCGCGGCCCGGATCATCGAATTGAGCGCACGCGTGCGCGAGGCGGTTCGTGCCGTCTACGAACCCGTGCATCCGCTCGACCCCACGATCCGGGGGGTCAGCCACGTGTTGTGGACCGATCGGCCGAGCGGCGACGATGCGGACGGGCGCATCGCGGTCTTCTATGGCGAGAAGGCGATCGACCGGTCGCCGTGCGGCACCGGCACGTCCGCGCGGCTGGCGCATCTGGTGGCCCAGGGCAAGCTGGGCGTTGGCGCGCGCTTCGTCCAGGAAAGCTACATCCGCAGCCGCTTCACCGGGCGCGTCGAATCGGCGACGTCGGTCGGGGACAAGGTCGCGATCATTCCGTCGATCGAGGGTGAGGCGACCGCGACCGGGTTCAACACGATCTGGATCGATCGCGCCGATCCTTTCTGGAAGGGATTCCAGGTGACATGACCCACGCCGGTCATGCAATGACGCCCGGCATCGCCGGCGTGCGACAGGGAGTGCGCCTATCATGAGCATCGTCATTCGTACGCTGTCCGAGCGGGTCTTCGACATCGTCCGCGACCAGATCGTCACCGGCAAGCTGCCCGAGGACCTGCCGATCAGGCAGGATGCGCTCGCCAACGACCTGGGCGTGAGCAAGATTCCGCTGCGCGAGGCGCTGGCCCGGCTGGAGCAGGAGGGCCTGCTGACCAGTTTGGCCAACCGCGGCTATTTCGTGCGCGGCATGTCGGCGGCCGAGGTGGACGAGATCTACGCACTACGTTTGAACATCGAGCCGGAAGCGGCCGCCTACGCCGCCACCGTGGCGACCGACGAGGACCGCCGGATCGCGCTGGACGCGTTCGAAGCGCTCGACCGCGCGGCCAACGACAACCTCGGCGACGTCGCGATCCGCAACCGCGACTTCCATACCGCGCTCGTCCGGCCTGGGGGGCGATTGCTGACGACGCAGATGGTGGAGCGATTGTCGATCCTGGCCGAACGCTACGTGATCGCGCATCTCAAGCCCGCGGGCCGCAACGCGCGCGCGCATGTCGAGCACAAGAAGTTGATCGACGCGTGGATGGCCCGCGATGCGGAGCGGCTGAGCACGTTGCTGGGCGAGCATATCCGCGGGACGTTGTACGATCTTCGCGCGCAGTTCGGCGCGACGCCGGTCTGACCGTCCGGGCGGTGGCGACGTGGCGCCGCCGTCGATGCGATCCGCCATCGCCGAATAATTCTTCCGGGGAGATTCCGACGTGCGCCTGACCCATGCCCTCGCCCTGCTGACGTCCGCGACGCTTGCCGGCGTGCCGGCCGCGGCGCAGGTGGCGGCAACGGCGCCCGCGCCGACCGCGGCTCCGTTCGCCGACATGAGGATCGTGTTCGACACGCCGTCGCCCAACCCGGGGGTCCGCCTGTTCGAGGTGCGGCGCGACGCCGCGGGCGGCTTCAGCGGGCAGCTCACGTCCGACTGGTATGGCGCGATGCCGATGAGTAACGTGACGCTGGCCGGTGACGTGCTGAGCTTCGACATCCGCAACATCAACCAGCGCGGCGTGCCGGTCCGGCGATGGACGGCCACGCTGGTGGACGGCGGCATCCGGCTGGTCGGCGGCATCTGGGAATCGCGCGTCGATCAGGTCGGTCGCCCGGCAAGCGCGCAGGAATATGCCGCGCTCACCTATCGCGAGGTGCCGTTGCCGCCGATGCGCGTGATCGCGCCCGACGGCCTGGCGCCGACGCCGCCGATGGGCTGGAGCAGCTGGAACAAGTTCGCCGAGCATATCGACGACGCGACGATCCGCGCGATGGCCGACGCGATGGTGTCGTCCGGCCTGCGCGATGCCGGCTACGTCTACGTCAACATCGACGACGGCTGGCAGGGGACTCGCGACGCGAACGGCGTGCTGCAACCCAACGCCAAGTTCCCGGACATGAAGGCGCTGGCCGACTATGTCCATTCCAGGGGGCTGAAGCTGGGCATCTACAGTTCGCCGGGCCTGAAGACCTGTGCGGGCTATGCGGGCAGCTATGGCCATGTGCAGCAGGATGCGAAGACCTTCGCCGACTGGGGCGTCGATTACCTGAAATACGATCTGTGCTCGGGTGAGTGGCAATATGCCGATGCCGACACGGTCAAGCGTACCTATTACGAGATGGGGGCGGCGCTGAAGGCGACCGGCCGGCCGATCATCTATTCGCTGTGCCAATACGGGCGTTTCGACGTCGCGTCCTGGGGCCGCGACGTCGGCGGGCACCTGTGGCGCACGACCGGGGACATCACCGACGATTATGCGAAGATGAGCGAGATCGGGTTCGACCGGAATCCCAAGTTCGGCCACGCCGGACCCGGCGGCTGGAACGATCCCGACATGCTGGAAGTCGGCAACGGCGGCATGAGCCACGACGAATATACCACGCACATGACGCTGTGGGCGATGTCGGCGGCGCCGTTGCTGATGGGACACGACCTCCGCACCACGACCCCGGCGGCGCTGGCGCTGCTCCGCAATCGCGAGGTCATCGCGGTCGACCAGGATCGGCTGGGCCGGCAGGGACGCCTGGTCCGGCGCGACGGCGACATGGAGGTCTGGACGAAGCCGCTGGCGGACAGATCGCTGGCGGTGGCGCTGTTCAACCGTGGTACGCAGGGCGGCACGGTGACGCTGACGCCGCAGGACGCGGGCCTGTCGCGCTTCGCGTCGTTGCGCGACCTGTGGCGCGGAACGACGGTCGCGACGCGCGCCACCGGCTTCAGCGTCCCGGCGCACGGCGCGGTGATGCTGCGGGTGCGCGGTCCGGGACGATGATGCGCGCATCGCGGGACAAAAACCGTTTGTCGCGCTTAATTTTATATCGTATACGAATTTGCTCAGTGTGGAGGGTAAGGTGAATTCGCAGAAGACATTGTGGACGGGCGTCTATCCCGCGGCAACGACGCAATTCGCGGCCGATGGGTCGGTCGATATCGACGCGACGCAGCGGGGCTTCACCGCGCTGGTCGACGACGGCGTCGACGGTCTCATCCTGCTCGGCACCTGCGGCGAGAACAACTCGCTGGACGCCGACGAGAAGCGCGCGGTGCTGCGCGCCGGTGTCGAGGCGGTGGGCGGCCGCGTGCCGCTGGTCGTCGGCGTGTCGGAACTCACCACGCACCGCGCAGCGCAGGTCGCGCGCGAGGCGGAGGATTGCGGCGTCGACGCGCTGATGCTGCTGCCGGCGATGGTCTACGTCCCGACGCCGAACGAGTTGACGACGCATTTCCGGACCGTGGCCGAGAATACGTCGCTGCCCATCATGCTGTACAACAATCCGCCGGCGTACCGCGTGTCCATCGACTTCGCGACGCTGGACCTGCTGGAACCGGTCCGCAACATCGTCGCGGTCAAGGAAAGCGCACCCGATCCGCGCCGGTTCACCGACGTCATCAACCGGTTCGGCGACCGCTACACGGTGATGGCGGGGCTCGACGATATCGCGCTCGAAGGCATGTTGCTGGGCGCGTCGGGCTGGGTGTCCGGGCTGACCAGCGCCTTCCCGCAGGAATCGGTGGCGCTGATCGCCGCCGTGTATCGCGGCGACTGGGAAGAAGCGCGCCGCATCTATCGCTGGTTCATGCCGCTGCTGCATCTCGATGCCGAGCACGACCTGGTCCAGTCGATCAAGCTGGCCGAGCAGATCATGGGCCGCGGCTCCGAACGCGTCCGCCTGCCGCGCCTGCCGCTGGAGGGCGCGCGCCGGGCAGAGGTCGTCGCGATGGTCGAAAGATGCGCCGCGACGCGGCCGACGCTGAACATGCCGGCCGCGGTCGCCGCTTGAACGGTGCGCGGCGGCGGCGGCGCGGTGCCGGAGCCGGAACGACGATCGGGGGGGAGCCTATGGCACGAGGAATATTGGGGCCGCTCAAACCCCTCGACAGCGCCGGACAGCACGATTCCGATCGTGCGCTGCGCAAGACGCTCAGCTGGCCGCACCTGATCGCGCTGGGGATCGGCGCGATCGTCGGCACCGGGATCTACACGCTGACCGGTGTCGGTGCCGATCGTGCCGGTCCGGCGGTGATCCTGTCGTTCGCGATCGCCGGCGCGGTCTGTGCCTGTGCGGCGCTCGCCTATGCCGAGATGGCGACGCTGATCCCGACCGCGGGCAGCGCCTATACCTACAGCTACAGCGTGATCGGCGAAACCGTCGCCTGGATCGTCGGGTGGAGCCTGATCCTGGAATATTCGCTGGCCTGTTCGACCGTGGCGGTCGGATGGTCGGCCTATCTGGTCGGCTGGATGCAGGCGGCGGGCATCCACCTGCCCGCGATGCTGCTGTCCGGGCCGCACGGCGGGGGCATCATCAACCTGCCCGCGGTGCTGGTCGCGCTGGGCATCGCGGGCATGCTGGTGGCCGGCACGCGCGAGAGCGCGACCTTCAACATCATCCTGGTCGTGGTGAAGATGACGGCCCTGGCACTGTTCGTGGCACTGGCGCTGCCCGCCTTTTCCGGGGGCAATTTCGAACCGTTCATGCCCTACGGCTTCGGCAGCGAGGTCCAGGGCGGCGCGACGCGCGGCGTGATGGCGGCGGCGGCGATCGTGTTCTTCGCCTTCTACGGCTTCGATGCGGTCGCGACCTCTGCCGAGGAGGCGAAGAACCCGGGGCGCGACCTGACCATCGGCATCATCGGATCGATGGCGGCCTGCACGATCATCTACATGGGGGTCGCCGTCGCGGCGATCGGGGCGGTCAGCTATATCGACCTGGGCAAGTCGGCCGAACCGCTGGCATTCGTGCTGCGATCGTTGAACCATCCCGCCGCCGCCTGGGCGATCGGACTTGCGGCGCTGATCGCGCTGCCGTCGGTGATCCTGGTGATGATGTACGGGCAGAGCCGGATCTTCTTCGTCATGTCGCGGGACGGGTTGCTGCCCCGCGCGCTGAGCCGCGTGTCGGCGAAGACCGGCAGCCCGACGACCGTCACGATGGTGACCGGCGTGTTCATCGCCGCGGTCGCCGGCTTCTTCCGGCTGGACGAGATCGCCGAGCTGGCGAATGCCGGTACGCTGCTGGCCTTCATCGCGGTCGCGGCCTGCATGATGATCCTGCGCCGCCGCGCGCCGGAGATGAAGCGCATGTTCCGTTGCCCGGCGCCGTATGTCGTCGGCACGCTGGCGATCCTGGGCTGCATCTATCTGCTGGTCAGCCTGCCGACCCACACGCTCGTGCGGTTCGTCGCATGGAACGTCCTGGGCGTGATCCTGTACCTTGCCTATGGCCGTTCGCGCAGTCTGGCCGGACGCCGGTGACGGGGACATGACCATGGCGGTCGGCGGGCATCCCGCCACCGCGATCGTGGTGGGCGACGGCGTGATCGGGCTGACGGCGGCGATCGCCCTGCAAGTGCGGGGGGTGGCGACATCGATCGTCGCGCCCGACGATCCGTGGCGCGGGGCCTCGTGGGGCAATGCCGGGCATATCGCGATCGAACAGGTCGAGCCGCTGGCGTCGCGCGCGACGATCCGCAGCGCGCCCGCGCGCCTGTTTGGGCGGGGCGGGGCGTTGAGCCTTCCGGCCCGCGAGATCGCCACATGGCTGCCGTTCGGCCTGCGCCTGGCGCGGGCAAGTCGCCCGGATCGGTTCGCGCGGGGCACGGCGGCGTTGTCGGCGTTGCTGGCCACCGCGCTTCCGGCATGGCGGCGACTGACGGACGCGGCGGATGCCGGTCACCTGTTGCGGGAGGACGGGCATTTCGTGGTGTGGGAGACGCCCGAGACGGCGGCGAAGGGGCGCGCGCACTGGCTGGGCGCCGACACCGGCACCGCGATGTTCCGGGACGCGACGGCCGACGAGCGCGCGATGCTCGCCGCGCTGGTCACCGCGCCGATCGCGGGCGCGATCCGCTGTCTCGGCAGCGGGCAGATCGCCGACACCGCGGCGTTGGGCGAGGCGCTGCACCGGCATTTCGTGGCGCTGGGCGGCCGGTTCGTGCGCGGAACGGTCCGCACCGTGGACGAGGCGGACGGACGCGCCGCCCTGACGCTGGCCGACGGCGGGGGGCTGGATGCCGACGTCGCGGTCGTCGCGGCGGGGGCGGCATCGGCGGCGCTGATCGCGGCGCCGCTGATCGCCGAGCGCGGCTATCATGTCGAGGCTGCCGCACCGGACTGGCCCGGCGACATGGCGCCTGTCGTCTTCGAGGATCGGTCGATGATCGTGACGCGCTTCGCCCATTCCCTGCGCGCGGCCAGTTTCGTCGAGTTCGCCCGTCGGACGACCCGGCCGGACCAGCGGAAGTGGGATCGTCTGAGCGGACATCTGGACGCCTTGGGGATCCGTTTTTCGGAGCCGCTGCGGCCCTGGATGGGGGCGCGCCCGACGCTGCCGGACTATCTGCCCGCGATCGGACGCGACGCGGCGCGGCCCGCCATCGCCTACGCCTTCGGTCACCAGCATCTCGGCCTGACGCTGGCGGCGACGACCGGCGAGGCGCTGGCCGCGACCCTGTGCGGCGCGCCACCGGCGGTCGACCTGGCCCCGTTCGACCTGGCGCGGTTCGCGCGGTGACGTGCGGCGCCGGGCCGCCGCACGGTTCCGTCAATACCAGGTGTAGTTCGGTGCGGCCGTGACCTCCGGCACCGGCGTCGTGCGGTTGGATCCGCGTTGCGGGTTCGTCGCTGCGGCCTGATCGACGAAGCCGTAATAGGCGCCGGTCGAGAAGGACGCGCCGCGCTGTTCCACGTCGCCGATGTTCTGGGCATTGCCCGACAGGACGATGTTCTGTTCCAGGAACCCCAGGCCGAAGAAGCTGGTGAAGGCCCTGGCCGCATCCTTCAGGATGGTGTTGCCGCGGATGACCGTCAGACCGCCGATCACCGCATTGTCCTGCACCGTGCCGCTCAGCACGACCGCATGGTCCTCCACCCGTGCGTTGCCCGCGATCGTGCCGCCGTAGACGCGGGCATAGGGGCCGACATAGGCCGTGGCGGGCACGGTCACGCCGTTGGCGATCCAGCCGCCGCCGTTGGAATGCTGGTGCCCGCCGGGGATCGGCGCGGGTGCGCCCTGCTGATACCCGGCCGGCATGGCGTTGGTGAACTGCACCATCCATGGATAGCGGTAGAGCGAGTACCACGGCTGGTCCCAGCGGATCTGGGTCATCACGCTGGGTGCGCCCATCACGACCATGTACACCGCCTGGTCGGTCGAGGAGACGGGCATCGTCACCGAACCGCTGCTCGCACTCTGCAACGCGCTGTAGCGGCTGACCCCCGCGCCGTTGATCGCCACCAGGCCCCAGCGCCAGCCGGAATTCGGCGCAGGTACGGTCGACGGTTCGTTCTCCATCCCGGGAAAGGAATTCGTGGCCGGTGCCGCCTGCGTCACGCCGCGGAAGTCGACCGTGATGCTGGTCGCGCCGGCGTCCGGGTGGACGCGGACGAGGTTGTAGCCCCAGCGCTGGGGCGCCTGATACGGCTGGACCGAGAACCGTCGTTGCGCGAGATTCATCGGGTCAAGCGTCGTGGTGCGCAGGATCCGTTCGTTCGTGTCGGGATCGTTGTTGCCGAACTGCGCGCGGTAGAAGGCGCCCTGATCGGTCCCGTCGGGATTGGTATAGTCCCAGTTGACGTTGCGCAGGGCGAAGCGCCCGAATTCGTCATTCAGCTGGCCGATGGTCCAGCCCCTGTTCGCCAGCAGGGTGGTGAACGGGTCGCCGGTCGCCTGCGCCGGATCGCCGGCCTTCGGCGCGTTGCGCCAGATGTCGTTGATGATGCCGTAGCCGTACTGGTTCTTCAGATTCTCCATCCACTGCCAGTTGCAATAACGCATCCGCGTCGAACCGAGGTAGAGATGGGGGTTGTTGACCGACATCGCGGCGCAATGGACGATCGACCGATGGAATTCGGGCAGTTGCAGCGCCATCCAGTTGGCGTGGCTTTCCCACAGCCAGCCTGCGAACGGCGAATTCTGAAGACTGCCGGTCGATCCTTGCAATGCGTGGCCGAATTCATGCGCCAGTCCGAACCGGTCCTGCAATCCTCCCGGCCCGAGCCACATGCCCATGTTGCCCTGGCCATCGATGCCGCCGCTCAGGCCGTACCCGACGCCGACGTACACATTGGCCTTCTTCTTGGCGGACGACGCGCAATACGGCTCGGGAAAGCCGATGTTGCCCATGTAATGCTCCCACACCGCCTCGAGGTGGGTGGCCGCGGCCTGAACGGTGCTGAGCGTCGTGGTTCCGGAATTGTACCGGAACGCGAAGTGGGTCGATTGATATTGCAGCGGCAGCGCGGCGTTGGTCTGATCGTTGGGATCGGGTGCGACGACCGTCCACGTGCCCGCGGCGCAAACCTGTGCCACGGTCGAGATGGACGCGGGAGTAGGCGTCGGGTTGGCCCGTGGCATCAGGAGGTCGAGGATGCCCGAGGTGCCCGCGGAACTGTCCGTGGTGGAGTCCGTCGGCGCGGCGGCGGCGATCGCAAGAATGAGGACGGAGGATCCCGTTGCCAGCCAGATCGCATGTTTCATCGGTGCTCTCCCTTGCGATGACGAACGCCACGCCGCCTCGTCGGCGACCTTGTCCTGCTGCGGCGCAGGAGTGGTGCCTTGTCTTCCGATCGTCCGAGTAGAACCAACCACTACGCCTATGTCAACGATATTATACAATATAAGATAGGACAGAATTCGCGGTTAGCGACGTTGCCCGGCTTTTCCATGTGATCGTAGAATGCTAACGTATACTATCAGACCAAAAATTGTCGGCGGTAGCACGAGTGGCTGGATCGCCGGCGTGCGTCGATATCGGGAGATCGCGATCATGGCAGGGCACGACATCGTAGCGAACGGCGGGATCGGGACGAACGATGCGGCCGACGATGCGCATGGCGACTCGTGCATCTGTCATGGCGTCATGACCGGTCCGGTCGCGACCGGACGCCGCGGCTTCATGGCGGGCATGGCCGGCGTCGCGGGCATGACGGTGGTGCCGGCCGCCGCGGCCGCGCGCTCCGCGACGGCGGGGGCGCCCGTCAATCTGGCGCCGGTCGCGCGTCCGACCAGCGGCCATGTATCGGGCGACACCCGGCTGACCGCACTCAACAGTGGCAAGGATCCGGCGAATTCCGGCGACACCACCAACGGCATGTTCGGGACCTGGCCCGCGACCGATACGCAGACGATCGAATATACGTGGGACGTACCGATCACGACCGACCATGTCGACGTCTACTGGTGGGTCGACGGGCAGGGGATCGGGTTGCCCAAGGCCTGGCACGTCGAATATTGGGACGGCAAGCGGTTCCAACGCACCCGGTCGCCTGCCGCGCCGGACGTGCTGCGCGACCGCTACAACGCCGTGCGGTTCGAACCGGTCACGACCGAGCGTCTGCGGCTGGTCGTCCAGGGTGATGGCAAGCTGTCGATCGGTGCCTTGCAATGGCGCGTGTGGAGCAAGGGCGCGCCGCCGGTGTTCGCGCCCGCGGTCGTCGCCGGGGTCGATCGCTCCGTGGTACTGGGCGGCGCGACCTATCTTCAGGGAAAGGCGACGTGGCTCCAGCGCGGTGCCACCGACCCGCTGGGGTGGCAGACGGTGTCCGGGCCGGGCGCGGTGACGTTCGCCGATCCGCGGGCCGCGGCGACCACCGCGCGATTTTCGGCGGCGGGCGACTATGTCCTGCGGCTCGCCGCCAGCGCGTCCGGCAAGGCCGCGGCATCGACGTTGACGGTGCGCGTGCAGGCGCCGCCGCCCGAACGGCGGCTCGATGTGGTCTACACCACCCCCTATTCGATCGACAGCCCGCTGTGGAGCGCGCGGGCCAAGCAGCTGATCGTCAACTGGATCCCGCACTGCGTCGCCTATTGCGAGCGCACCGACCTGCCGATCGGCCAGGGCGGCCTGGACAATTTCATCGAGGCGGGAAAGGCGCTGCGCGGCGAGCCGCACGACAAGCACAAGGGCTATGTCTTCGCCAACGCATGGGTGCACCAGACGATCGAGTCGATCTGCATCGCGCTGATGGTCGATGCGCAGGGCGACGCGGAGATATTGGCGGCGCAGAAGGCGATGCGTGCCACGCTGGAGAAGTGGATCCCGATCGTCCTGGCCGCGCAGGAACCCGACGGCTATCTGCAAACGGCCTATACGCTGGCCGACCGGCAGCAGTGGCCGACCCGCTGGAACCCGGGCAACCGCGCCGATCACGAAGGCTATGTCGCAGGCTATTTCATCGAATCCGCGATCAACCACCACACGCTGACCGGCGGCAAGGACCTGCGCCTGTACGATGCGGCGAAGAAACTGGCCGATTGCTGGGTCGCCAATATCGGCCCGGGCAAGATGGCGTGGTTCGACGGCCACCAGGAGATGGAACAGGCGCTGGTCCGCTTCGGTCGGTTCGTGAACGATGTGGAGGGGCAGGGGCGCGGCGACGCCTATATCGCGCTGGCGCGCTTCCTGCTGGATTCGCGGCGCGGCGGGTCGGAGTACGACCAGTCGCACCTGCCGCCGACGCAGCAATATGAGGCGGTGGGCCACGCCGTCCGGGCGGTCTATTTCTATTCGGGTATGGCCGATATCGCCGCGGAATCGCGCGACACCGATTACCAGAGCGCCGTGCTGTCGCTGTGGGACAATATGGTGAACAGGAAGTATTACGTCACCGGCGGCGTCGGCAGCGGCGATACGTCGGAGGGTTTCGGCGGGGATTACGCGCTGCGCAACGATGCCTATTGCGAAAGCTGTTCGAGCTGCGGACTGATCTTCTTCCAGTACAAGCTCAACATCGCCTATCACGATGCCAAGTACGCCGACCTGTACGAGGAGACGATGTACAACGCGTTGCTGGGGTCGGTCGACCTGCCGGCCAGGAACTTCTGCTACACAAACCCGCTGGTCGATACCGAACGGACCGCGTGGCACGTGTGCCCGTGCTGCGTCGGCAACATCCCGCGCACGTTGCTGATGCTGCCGACATGGTCCTATGCCAAGGCACCGAACGCGGTGTTCGTGAACATGTTCGTCGGCAGCACGGTCAACGTCGGCGAGGTCGCCGGCACGACGGTCGAGATGGTGCAGAAGACCGATTATCCGTGGGACGGCGCGGTCGGCATCACGGTCAACCCGGCGCAGCCCAGGCGGTTCGCGGTTCATGTGCGCGTGCCGGACCGCAAGACGAGCGAGTTGTACACCTCGGTCCCGGCGGTTCGCGGGATCGGCGGCCTGACCGTCAACGGGACGCCGGTCGCCGTGCGGATCGAGCGCGGCTATGCGGTGATCGAGCGCGACTGGACGGCGGGGGACCGCATCGACTTCGTCGTCCCGCTGGCGGTGCAGCGCGTCGTGGCCAGCGACAGGATCGACGCGACCCGCGGCAAGGTGGCGCTGCGCTACGGCCCGATGATCTACAACGTCGAGCGTGCGGACCAGGCGCGGATCGACCGCAAGCTGTCCGGCGCGCCGGTGAAGCCGGTGTGGCGGTCCGACCTCCTCGGCGGGGTCATGGCGATCGAGGGCAAGTGGGACGATGGATCGCCGATGGTGGCGATCCCCAACTATGCGCGGATGAATCGGGTCGGTGTGACGGCGACGTTCGGCGGCACCGACGGCGGCGTCAACTACAACCCGAGCGGTGCGGGGGAAGCGGTCGGCGACGCCCCGGCCCGGCGCGACGTCCAGGGGCGGCATTCGCAGGTCTGGCTGAACGTCTGACCGGCGAGGCCCCGCCGCCCCGCCGCATGCGCGGGGAGGGCGGGGCAGGTCGGAAGCGGGGTCAGGCGGTCGCCAGCCGGTACAGCCGTGCGCCATGGGGATCGATCCTGCGGGTCAGCCGCCCGCCGGCGGTCCCGTCCGCCGCGCGCTTCCACAGGTCGCGGACCGCCACGGTTCCGGTGAGCCCGAGCGCCGACAGGTCGATGCCGATATCGCGCGGTTCGTCGGCGAGGTTGAACATCGCCAGATAGCGATCCCCGTTCGGCGCGCGTGCGCCCCACAGGCGCAGATGATCCTCGACATATAGCGGGCCGTTCCCGCTGGACGCCTGGTTGACCGCGATCACTTCCGGATTGGTCAGAAGCGCCTTCGTCGCGGGGTTCAGGTGGCGCAGGTCGCCGCCCATGATGAGCGGCGACCGCGCGATCGACCACAGGGTCATCAGCGTCTGCTGTTCGGCGGGCGTGAAGCGCGTGTCGCGCTCGCCCAGTGCCAGACGGCCCAGCGGCAACATGTCGGCATCGGGCCAGCCGCCGTCGCCCATGAACATGTTCCAGTTTTCCAGCCGCGTGAACTGCGCCCCCAACATGCCCCAGTCGTCCCAGAAATCGTCGGAGATGCGCCACATCTGCGCATGGGCGCGTGCATGGGCCCCGCGGATCACGGGGGTCTCCCCCGGCGACATGCTCAGGATCATCGGACGGCCGGATCGCTTGATGGCCCGGGCGATGCCCTCGATCTCGGGCGCGTGGGCGTCGTAGGGGCGGCTGAGGTCGTCGACCTTGACGAAATCGACGCCCCACGCGGCGAACAGCGCGAAGACGCTGTCGTAATAGGCCTGCCCCCCCGGCACCGCCATGTTCACACCGAACATGTCCGGGTTCCACGAACAGGTGCTGGACGTGTCGGCGACGTCGCGCGCGCGGACCGTCGTGCCCAGCACGGGCAGGTTCCGTTCGACGGCCAGCCGCGGGATGCCGCGCATCAGGTGGACGCCGAAGCGCAGGCCCATCGCATGGACCCGTTCGGCCAGGGGAGCGAAGCCGCGCCCGCCCGCGCTGGACGGAAAGCGGTTGACGGCGGGTTGAAGCCGGCCGTTGGCGTCCATCGCGGGCTTGGGATTGCCGCTGTAATTGTAGCTGGAGGCGTCGGGCTCGTACCACTGGATATCGACGGTGAAGACGTCGTAGCCGGCCGGGCGCAGCTCTCGCGCCATGATCGTCGCCTGTTCGATCGCCTGCGCTTCGGTGATGGTCGTGGCGAAGCTGTTCCAGCTGTTCCATCCCATCGGGGGCGTCGGGGCCAGCCGCCGCGCGTCCTGCGCCTTCGCCGCATCCGCGGTGGTCGCGAAGGGGAAGGCCAGCCCGGTCGCGGCACCGGCTGCGCCCAGGGCGAGTATGTCACGTCGTTTCATGTGGTGGCTGCTCCTTCGGGAAATCGGGCTTAGGTGTCAGCGGCGGTCGTACGGAACGAACCGGCCGAAGCGGCAGACCGCGCCCGGGATGCGCGAATCGCGGTCCAGCGGCTGGAACCGGTCGTCGCGGCAGAGGCGCGAATCGCGCGGGCGGATCAGCAGGATCATGTCCTCGCGCAGGGACGGGCACGAATCGCCCAGGTCGGCGCGCCAGATGCGCCGGCCGCCCTCGCGGAAAAGGATCGTCTGCCGATCGACGATCATCGGCCCCTCGGTCCGCGACGTGAAGATGCAGTCGGCCGCGGGACCGGCGACCCGGCCGGCCAACTCGCGATCCCGCCACGATTTCTTCTGCGCGATGCCGCCTGCCGCCGCCGAACAACCGACGACGAGAACGACGGCAATTGCCCTGATGGTATACATTCTCACCGTCTCGACCTCCCTCCTGACGTACCATCCGGGTCCCCGGGCGCCGCCGCGTGCGGACGGATCGCCGCCGCGCGTGGCCGTTGCCGGGACGTATAAAGACCACTTGCAGCAAATCTGCAATATTGGTATACGGTATATTGTAGGATGATCCATACAGGGGATCCTGCGACATGGATGACGAGGGCGCATTTCAGGGGGGGCTGGTTCGACATGACGACCAAGGCGTTTCTTCGACTGACGAGCGGTGCGGGGGCATTGATGTTCTCGCTCACCGCACAATCCGCGCTGGCCGGGCAGGCCACGCCGCCGTCCGCCGGTCAGGCCACCGTCGAGGATGACGCCGCGAAACAGGATACCGACATCCTGGTCGTGGGCCTGCGCGAGAGCTTGAAGGAGGCGACGGAGAAAAAGAAGAACGCCAAGCAGATCGTCGATTCGGTCGTCGCCGAGGACGCGGGCAAGCTGCCCGACAACAATGTCGTCGACGCGCTGGCGCGCGTGACCGGCGTGCAGATCGACCGGTCGCGCGGCGAGGGCAGCGGCCTGACGATCCGCGGCCTGAGCGATGTGCAGACCACGCTGAACGGCAACAACACGAACCTGGGTTCCGGTCGTTCGCTCAACCTGTCCGACATTCCGGCCGAACTCATCAAGTCGGTCGACGTCTACAAGACCCGGACGCCCGACCAGGTCGAAGGCGGCATCGGCGGCAGCGTCAACGTAGAACTGCGCCGTCCGTTCGACCTGAAGAAGGGCCTGACCGTCGCGGGCAGCATCCGCGGCGTGTACAGCGACAATCCCAAGAAAGTCAGCCCGTTCGCCAGCCTGCTGTTCGCCAAGCGGTTCGACACCGGGATCGGCGAGATCGGCTTCCTGGCCAATGGTTCGTACCAGAAGAATTTCTATCGCGAGACGTTCGTCACCAACGAGGGCGTGGAGCAGTTCTGCTGTCAGTTCCGTCCGCCGCAGGCGAACCCCGGAACGATCATCCCGGGTACTCCCCGCGAGAACCTGTTGCCGCCGCAGTTCCGCGACATCGCCATTCCGTACCGCGTCAATTATGGCCTGGAAGAAGGATACAATAACCGAAAGTCGCTGAACCTGTCGGCGCAGTGGCGGCCGGAGGATGGCCTGGAGTTCATCCTGGAAGGCAGCTATTTCGGCACGGACAACCAGAATCAATATGATGGTCTGTACCTTCAGACCCGCGACGTCCGTCTGTCGAACATCGTGTTGCAGCCCGACGGCACCACCGTCAGGTCGGCGACCGTCAACGCCTTCACGCCCGGTGGTACCAACCTGCCGGCCGGTTTCAATTCGCAGGCGACGCGCAGCAAGTCGTACGTGTACACCACCAACGCCGAGATGAACTGGCGCACCGGTATCGCGCAGATACACCTGGGCGCGCAATATAACTGGAGCAAGTACAGCGAGTATAACGTCCAGGTCCTGCCGCAACTTCGCGGCGCGACCAGCGCCGACGTCGATTTTGTCTCGGACCGCTTCAACGGGATCGGGCCGTTCATCACCTTTCCCGGCATCGACCTGACCAATGTCGACAATTATGTTGTCGAGCGTTTCCAGGATCGCCGCGACAGCAACGCGAACAAGGAATTCGCGGTTCAGTTCGACGTCGATCTGGCGATCAGCGACACGGGCCTGATCCGTCGGTTCAAGACCGGTTATCGGTACAACCGCCGCCTGCCCAACCGGTCGTACGGCTATCGTGACGGCCTGCCCCGCGTCGATGACCTGCCGACGCCGTTGTCGCAATTCCCCGGAGCCAATGCGATCGAGCCGGTCAGCGCGCTCGTCCCGGGCGCGGAGGCGCTGACCTGGCTGCACATCCCCGGTCGCGTGCTACAGAATAATATCGAGGCGATCCGCGCATACATCCAGGCGAACGACCCGGGTAACGCCGATACGTTTCTGGGCGAACTCCCGCCAGCCGATCGTGGCCAGAACTTCGAATCGCAGGAGATGACGTCGGCCTTCTATGGCCAGATCGAGTATGGCTTCAACATCGGTTTCCCGGTGGACGGGGTGATCGGCGCGCGCCTCACCAACACCTATGGGTCGGCGACCAGCACCAATTTCCGGTTCGGGCCGAACATCCCGAACGGGCCCATTGTCGAAACCGGTTTCGGCAAGGGCAATTATATGGATTTCCTGCCCACGGTCACGGCGGTCCTGCATTTCACGCCCAAGATCCAGCTGCGCCTGTCGCATACGAAGAATATTCAGCGCCCGGGTTTCTACAGTACCCGACCGGCGGCGACGATCGACGAATTCCGCGTGCCGACGACGGTCTACACCGGGAATCCGGACCTCCAGCCGAACGTGACCAAGAATTACGACGCCAGCCTGGAATATTATTTCAAGGACGGTTCGGCGGCCCTCGCGGGCTTCGTCAAGAAGCAGAGCGGCCTGTTGTTCTACTTCGAACGGCCGGGCGACCTTTCGGCCTATGGCTTCCCGGGCCGACAGGGGCTGATCGCGTCGGAATACAACACCGGCGACGGCACGGTCGTCGGACTGGAAGCGCGCGTGGAAAGCTTCTTCCGCTTCCTGCCCGGCCTGTTGCGGAATTTCGGTGCCAGCCTGAACGGGACGTACATTCCCAAGGCGACGCAGGAATTCCCCTATCCCGACGGCGTGCCGGACGTGCCGGGACGCGAGGACGTGGACGGCCTGTCACGCTACACCGCCAACGCGGCGCTGTATTACGAAACGCCGCAATTCAGCACCCGCATCAGCTACAATTACCGGTCGCGGTACCGGAACGGCATCAGCCTGTTCTACCCGCAATATTCGCCCTACACGTTGCCGACGTCACGGCTCGATGCGGCGGTGAACTACACCCCGGTGAAGTTCATGACGCTGTCGATCGAGGGCACCAACCTGCTGCGCAACGACACCGTGACCTATTTCGGCCAGGACAAGTTGCTCCCGACCGGCGCGCGCCTTCAGCCGCGCACGATCCAGGCCAGCGCGCGGTTCCGGTTCTAGGGGGCGCACGTTCGATGTCGCTGTCCGTCGGTCCGGGATGCATCATGTCGCGGTTCCGGATCGACGGGCTCGGCCGTCGTGGGTGAAGGTGCGCCGCCGTTCCCCGGCGTCTGCCTCGCGCCGGAAACCATCCTGATGTGACGGGATGGGGTGGCGGGCTGCGCATCCGCGCGCGGCCTGCCGGTCCGGCGCCCGATCGTTCACAATCCCGCTTCCGCCCGCCCGCGTGCTTCCCTAAGGCCGTGTTCATGAACGAGGTTGCGGCGTTGCACGGGCTATGATCGCGATCGACGGCCTGACCGCGATCGGCGCCGGCGTATTGGTGGCGCTGATCGTCGCGGGGGCGGTGGCGATGCTGGCGATCGGGCTGCGCGCGCGGCGTGCGGCGGCAGGGGATGCGCGGCAGCGCGCGCGGCTGGAGGCATTGCTCGACACCGCGCCGATGCAGCCCGTCGTCGTGCGGCCCGACGGCCGCGTGGAGATGCCGCGCCGCGTCGCCGACTGGCTGGGGCTCGACGCGCCCGCCGACTATCTGGACCGACTGGCGGGCGACGATGGCTGGGGCCTGGATGCCATCGACGCGACGGCGCTGAACGCCGACGTGCAGGCGTGCCTGCGCGCCGCGCGCGGGTTCCTGCGCACCGTGCATTGCGACGGCGGACAGCGTGCGCTGACGGTGCAGGGGGAGCGGCGCGGCGATGCGGTCGTGCTGTGGGTGTTCGATTCCACCGCGACCGAGGGGGAGGTGCGCCTGCTGACCGCGGAGATCGCGGACCTGTCGCAGGCGTTCGATGCGCTGACCGGGCTGGTGGAGGCGGCGCCGCTGCCGATCTGGTACCGCGATTCCGACCTGAACCTGGCGATGGTCAATTCGGCCTATGTCGCCGCGGTCGAGGGCACCGACGCCGCCGACGTCGTCGCGCGCGGCGTGGAGCTGGTCGAGGGGATGACGCAGGCGCAGGCGGGCGCGGTCGCGGCGCGGGAGAGCGGGCGCGCGCAGCAGCGCATCCTGCCCGCCACGATCGACGGTGCGCGCCGCGCGCTGCGCCTGCACGACGTGCCGCTGCCCGTCGGCGGGTTCGCGGGATTCGCGGTCGACGTCGAGGAACTGGAACAGGCGAACGCGCGCGAGCGGCGGTTCGCGGAGGCGCAGCGCGCGACGCTGGACCGACTGTCCGCGGGCGTGGCGCAGTTCGGGCCGGACCGCGCGCTGGCGTTCTTCAACCAGCCGTTCCGGCGGATGTTCGCGATGCGCCGCGAATGGCTGTCCGACCGGCCCGAGTTCGACCGCGTGCTGGAACGGATGCGCGAGGCCAAGCGCGTGCCCGAGGTCCGCGACTTCCCCGGGTGGAAGGCGGAACGGCGCGGCTGGTTCCTCCAGACCGACGGCGCGCTGGAGGAGGCGTGGCACCTGCCCGGCGGCACGCACCTGCGCGTCGTGGCGCAGCCGCTGCCCGACGGCGGCCTGCTGCTGGTGTTCGAGGACCGGACCGAGCAGGTGCAGCTGGCCAGCGCGCGAGACACGTTGCTGCGCGTCCGCACCGCGACGTTCGACAATCTTTTCGAGGCGCTCGGCGTGTTCGCCGCCGACGGCCGCCTGCAATTGTGGAACAATCGTTTCCGCGCGCTGTGGGATTTCGAGGAGGAGTTCCTGAGCAGCCATCCGCGCGTCGATGCGATCGCCGAACGCGTCGCGACGCGGCTGGCGAACCCGCAACATGCGCGCTTCATTTCCGAACTGGTCCGCTACGCCACGCAGGAGCGCAAGCAGCGGGCGGGCCAGGTCGCGCTGTCGGACGGGCGGCATTTCGAATTCGCGGCGGTGCCGCTGCCCGACGGCAACGCGCTGTTCACGATGCTGGACATCTCCGACAGCCGCCGGATGGAACAGGCGCTGCGCGATCGCAACGAGGCGCTGGAGGCGGCGGACCGGGTGAAGACCGCGTTCGTCGCGAACATGAGCTACGAACTGCGCACGCCGCTGACCTCGATCAGCGGATTTGCGGAAATGCTCCACGCCGGGTTCGCGGGCACGCTGTCGCCGGAGGCGACGGGGTATGTCGGGGCGATCCTGGACTCGGCGGAACGGCTGGGCCTGCTGATCGACGACGTGCTGGACCTGACGACGACCGCGGACAGCGAGACGCTGGAGCGTGCCGACGTCGACGTCGCGGTCGTCGCGCGGACCGCGGCCGATGCCCTGCGCCCGTCGGCGAAGCGCCACGCGGTCGACTATGTCATCGACGTGCAGCATTCGGTCGGGCGGCTGAACGCCGACGCCCGCCGCATCCGCGAGATCGTGGAACACCTGCTGCGCCATGCCATCGCCAGCGCGTCGGCCGGGGATCGGCAGGGCGGCAGCGTGCTGCTGCGTGCCGACGGGAATGCGCGGATGGCGCGCATCCTGGTGTCCGACGACGGCGAGGGGATGGATGCGGAGATGCAGGCCAACGCCTTCGACCGCTTCGCCGAGACGCAGATGGCGCCGGGCACCGACCGGGCGCTTGGGCTGGGCCTGCCGCTCGCCAAGCAGTTCGTGGAGGCGCACGGCGGCACGATCAAGTTGCAGAGCGAACGGGGCAAGGGGACGCTGGTGACGGTCGAACTGCCGCGGCGGGCGGACGGCCGCTGATCGTGGCGATGATCCTGCCCGACGCGGCGGCGACCGAGCGGGTGGGGCGCTATCTGGCCGGATTGTTGCGCCCGGGCGACGTCGTGACGCTGTCCGGCGGGCTGGGCGCGGGGAAGACCAGCCTGGCGCGCGGGACGCTGGCGGCGCTAGGGCTGGCGGGCGAGGCGCCCAGCCCGACGTTCGCGATCGTCCAGCCCTATGCCCCGCCGGAGGTGACGCTGCCGGTCGTCCATGTCGACCTGTACCGGATCGAGGATGCGCGCGACCTGGACGAACTGGGGCTGGACGAGGCGCGGCTCGATTCGGCGTTGCTGATCGAATGGCCCGAGCGCGCGGGCGCGGATCGCTGGCGCGATGCGCTCGCCCTGTCGCTATCGCCGACCGACGCCGGCGCGCGGCGCTTGACTTGGGTCGCCCCGGCGGCATGGGAAAACCGATGGCGACCGACATGATTCCGCCGGCGCATGCGCCCGACTTCCTCGCCGCCAACGGCTGGGGCGGGGCGCAGATCCTGCCGCTGGCGGGCGATGCGTCGTTCCGCCGCTATTTCCGCGTGCGCGACGGCGCGCGGTGCGCGGTGCTGATGGACGCGCCCCCGCCGCACGAGGATCCGCGCCCGTTCGTGGCGGTCGCGCGCTGGCTGGCGGCCCGCGATTTCGCCGCGCCCGCGATCCTGGCGGCGGACGAGGCGCGGGGGCTGATCCTGCTGGAGGATTTCGGCGATCGCCGCATGCGCGAGGCGGTGGACGCGGACGCCGCCGCCTTGGTGCCGCTGTACGAGGCGGCGGTCGACGTGCTGATCGCGCTGCGCCGTTATCCGGCGGAGGAGCTGCGCCCCTACGACCGTGCCGAGCTGCATCGCGAGGCGGAGGTTTTGACCGAATGGTTCTGCCCCGCGGTGGGCCTGTCCGTCGACGCCGCGGGATATCGCGCGGCGTGGGATACGGTGTTCGACCGCGTCGCGACCGATGCGCCGGTGACGGTGCTGCGTGATTATCATGCCGAGAATTTGATGCTGGTGGGCGACGGCGACCGCTTGGGCCTGCTGGATTTCCAGGACGCGCTGGCGGGGCATCCGGCCTACGACCTCGTCTCGCTGTTGCAGGACGCGCGGCGCGACGTGGAGCCCGCGATCGAGGACGCCATGCTGCGCCGCTATCGCGCGGCGACGGGGGAGGGGGACGCCTTCCTCGACGCCTATCACGTGCTGGGCGCGCAGCGGAACGCGAAGATCGTCGGGGTCTTCACGCGATTGTGGAAGCGTGACGGCAAGCCGCGCTACGCCGGTTTGTGCCCGCGGGTCTGGGCCTATCTGGAGCGCGACCTGACCCATCCGGTGCTGGCGCCGGTGGCGCGGTGGTTCGACGCCAACATCCCGCCGGAACTGCGCGGCGATCCCCTGCTGCTGTCGGGCGACCGCGCGTGACGCGCCCGCGCTACATCCGCCCCGATCCCGGCGCGCGGGTTCCGCGCACCGCGATGGTCATGGCGGCGGGGATCGGGAAGCGGATGCGGCCGCTGACCGCCACGCGGCCCAAGCCGCTGGTGGAGGTGGCGGGCAGGGCGCTGCTCGACCATGCGCTCGACCGGCTGCGCGCCGCGGGCGTGGAGCGCGCGGTGGTCAACGTCCATTACCTCGCCGACGCGCTGGAGGCGCATCTGAAGCACCGGGTCGACGGGATCGAGGTGCTGGTATCGGACGAGCGCGCGCAGTTGATGGAGACCGGCGGCGGGCTGGTGCAGGCGCGCGCGCTGCTGGGCGACGAGCCGTTCCTGGTGGTGAACAGCGACAATCTGTGGATCGACGGGCCGACCGACGCGATCCGCCTGCTGGCGTCGCGCTGGGACGATGCGGCGATGGACGCATTGCTGCTGCTGATCCCCTATGCGCGTGCGAACAACCACGGCGGGCAGGGCGATTTCCACCTCGCCGCCGATGGCCGCATCACGAAGCGCCGCGGCGCGGGGCGGGTGGCGCCGTTCGTCTACACCGGCGTGCAGATCGTCAGCCCGCGGCTGATCCGCGACTGGCCGGAAGGGCCGTTCTCGACCAACCTGTTCTGGAACCGCGCGATCGCGGACGGGCGCTGCTACGGCATGGTGCACCAGGGGTTGTGGTCCGAACTGAACACGCCCGCCGCGATCCCGAAGACCGAGGCGCTGCTGGTCGATGGGTGAGGGGGCGCCCTATCCTCCCCGGCACGGGGAGGGGGACCAGCCGCAGGCTGGTGGAGGGGGGGCTCCGCAAGCGCCACGTTCGTGGAAAGG
>NZ_LMQP01000002.1:422143-586906 GCF_001425405.1 Sphingomonas sp. Leaf412
TCCCCGTGCTGGGGAGGATAGATGGGCCGGCTGCGCCTCTACACCATCCCGGCGCACCGGGCGTTCGCCGACGCGCTGGTCGCGGGACTGCTGCGCCGGGTCGGTGACGATCGGCTCGCGCTCGCGCGCGGCATCGTGCTCGTTCCCAACAACCGCGGCGCACTGGCGGTGCGCGATGCGTTCGTGCGGGCGAGCGGGGCGGGGCTGCTGCTGCCGCGGATCGTCGCGCTGGGAAGCGACGATATCGGCGAGGCCCTGGGCGCCGCGCTCGACCCCGCCGATGCGCAGCCGCCGGTGCCGCCCGCGATTCCGCCGCTTCGCCGCCGCCTCGTCCTCGCGCGGCTGGTCGCGGAGGAGCGCGCCGCCGCGCGGCGTCCGGTCGACGCGGCGGAGGCGGTGCGGCTGGCGGGCGAACTGGCGCGCACGCTGGACCAGCTGGCGCTGGAGGATGTCGCGCCCGAACGCCTGGCGCAGATCGATCCCGGCGAGGGTCTGTCCGACCATTGGGAAAGCGCGTTGCGGCTGTTCCGCCTGCTGCTGGACCGCTGGCCGCAGGAGCGCGCGTCGCTGGGCGGCGTCGATGCGGCGGAGCGGCGGATGCTGTTGTTGCGGCGGCAGGCGGATCGCTGGCGCGCGGCGCCGCCTGCCACGCTGGTCTGCGCGGCGGGCATCACCGACACCGCCCCCGCGGTTGCGGAGTTGTTGCGCGTGGTCGCGGGATCGCCGCAGGGGATGACGGTCTTCGCGGGGCTGGACCGCGACATGCCGGCGGAGGAATGGGACGCGCTCGGCCCGCACCCGCGCGACGAGGCGACCGGCCGCACGAAGCGCGCGATCGAGGTGCATCCGCAATTCCATCTGAAGTTGCTGCTGGGCCGCATCGGCGCGGGGCGGGACGAGGTGATGCGCTGGGCCGACGGCAGCGAGCAGGACGCCCCCCCCTCGCGTGGCCGCGCCATCGCCGACGCGCTGGCGCCGGCCGCCTTCACGGGCAAATGGACGCGGTTGTCGCCGGCCAGCCGCCGCCTCGACGGCGTCGCCGCCGCCGAACTGGCGACCCCGGCGGAGGAGGCGCAGGGAATCGCGCTCACGCTGCGCGGCGCGCTGGAGCGGGAGGGGCAGACCGCCGCGCTGGTGACGCCCGATCGCGCGCTGGCGCGCCGCGTCGCCGCGCATTGCCGCCGCTGGGGCATCGACGTCGACGACAGCGCGGGGCGTCCGCTGTCGATCCTGCCGCCGGGTACGCTGCTCACCGCGATCGTCGAGGCGGCGGCGCAGGACTTCGCGCCGCTCGCGCTGCTAACGCTGCTGAAGCATCCGCTGGTCCGCGCGGGCGAGGCGCGTGGCGCCTGGCTCGACGGCGTCCGCCGCCTCGACCGCGCGCTGCGCGGGCCGCGCCCCGGCCCGGGGCTGGACGGGATCGACGCGCACCTGCGCGACGCGCCCGAGCGCGAGAAGCACGTCCGCGCCGCGGCGGCAGCATTCTGGCCAGAAGCGCGCGCATTGCTGGAACCGCTCGCGCGCACGTTCGGCGACGGCACCGCGCCGCTGCCCGCGCTCGTCGCCTGCCTGCGCGTCGCGGCGGAGGCGCTGGCGGGGGAGGAGGCGTGGCGCGGCCCCGCCGGGCGCGCCGCATCGGACCTGCTGGCGGACCTGGAGGAACAGGCGCCGCTGGGGCCCGCCGCGGTCGAGCGCGGCGGGTTCGCGCCGTTGCTGCGGCTGCTGATGGACGAGGTCGCGATCCGCCGCGCGCCGGGCGACCGGCACCCCCGGCTGGCGATCTACGGCCTGCTGGAGGCGCGGTTGCAATCCGCGGACCTGATGATCCTGGGCGGGCTGAACGAGGGCACGTGGCCCGGCATCCCCGCGCCCGACCCGTGGCTGGCGCCGCGCATCCGCAGCGAGCTGGGCCTGCCGGGGCTGGAGCGGTCGATCGGCATCGCCGCGCACGATTTCGGGCAGGCGCTGGGCGCGAAGCAGGTTCTGCTGACGCGCAGCCGCCGCGACGTGCGCTCGCCCGCGCTCGCCTCGCGCTTCTGGTTGCGGCTGGAGGCGATGGCGGGGGACCGATTCGTGCGTGCGCGCGATTTGGAGGGGTGGACCCGCGCGATCGACGACGGCGGCGTGCCGATGCCCGCCGCACGCCCCGCGCCGATGCCCGCGAAGGCGCACCGCCCCGATCGCATTTCGGTGACCGAGGTCGACCGGTTGAAGGCCGATCCCTTCGCCTTCTACGCCCGCCGCATCCTGAAGCTGATGCCGCTCGACGCGGTCGATGCGGATCCGAGCGCGGCGTGGCGCGGTACCGCGGTGCATGGCGTGCTGGAAGCCTGGGCGAAGGAGGACGATTGCGATCCCGCTGCGCTGATGCCGCGCGCGCTGGCGCTGCTGGACGATCCCGCCGCGCACCCGCTGCTGCGCGCCTTGTGGCAGCCGCGCCTGCTCGCGGGGTTCGAGTGGATCGCGCGCCGCACCGCGGAGCAGCGCGCGGAGGGGCGCGAGGTGCTGTCGGTCGAGGGGCAGGGCGGCGCGCGCATCGCGGGCATCGACCTGTCGGGCCGCTACGACCGGATCGACCGCATGCCCGACGGCGGGCTGGGCATCGTCGATTACAAGACCGGCAAGGCCCCCTCCACTGCCGCGGTGGAGGGCGGGTTCAACCTGCAACTCGGCCTGCTCGGCGCGATCGCGGAGGCGGGGGGATTCGAACGGGCGACGGGGACGGCGACCGCGTTCGAATATTGGTCGCTGGCGAAGAAGGACGATTCGTTCGGCGTCGTCAGCAGCCCGGCCGATCCCGCGGGAAAGAACGGGCGTATCCCGACCGACGATTTCGTCCGCACCGCGGTCGACAGCTTCACCGACAGCGCCAAGAAATGGTTGCTGGGCGAGGAGCCGTTCACCGCGAAGCTGCACCCGGAATTCGCGCCCTATGCGGAGTATGACCAGCTGATGCGGCGCGACGAATGGTATGGCCGTGAGGGGTGACATGTCCGTCATGCCGGACGTGATCCGGCATCCATCGTGCCGCGAGAGCAACGCCTGCAAGCCTGCGCGGCGCGATGGACCCCGGATCGAGTCCGGGGTGACGGATGTTTCGGGGCGAAGCGTATGACCACCGTCCGTCCGCTCCCCACCCTCGTCGGCGAGCAATTGCGCGCCAGTCGTCCCGACGCGCACGTATGGCTGTCCGCGTCCGCGGGTACCGGCAAGACGCAGGTGCTCGCCGCCCGCGTGTTCCGGCTATTGCTGCGCGGGACCGATCCGTCCGCGATCCTGTGCCTGACCTTCACGAAGGCGGGGGCGGCGGAGATGGCGACGCGGATCAACCGGCAGCTCGCGCACTGGGTCCGCATCGACGATACCGCGCTGTTCGACGATCTGCGCGCGCTGGGCGAGCCCGGCGGCCCTGCGCAGCGCGATTTCGCGCGGACGCTGTTTGCCAAGGTCCTCGATGCGCCCGGCGGCGGCCTGCGCATCCAGACGATCCACGGCTTCTGCCAATCGCTGCTCGCCGCTTTCCCGATCGAGGCGGGGCTGGTCCCCGGTTTCCGCCCGATCGAGCCGCGCGAGGAGGCGTTGCTGCGGCGGCAGTCGCTCGCCGACCTGCTGGTCGACGCGCAGCGCGACGGGCGCGAGGGGCCGGTGCGGACGATCGGCGCGCTCAGCGTGCGGCTGGGGGAGCAGGGGGCGGAGGGGTTCCTTGCCGCCTGTTCGCGCGCCGGGGAGGCGCTGGATGCGCTGCCCAGCGGCATCGCGCCGTTCGTGCGCGGGCAATTGGGCGTGCCGCTGGAGGATATCGAGGCGGTCATCGCCGCGGGGTGCGACGACCTCGATACGTCCGCCGTCGAGCGCCTCGGCGTCGCCAACCGCGCGTGGGGAACCGCGACGGGCACGAAACACGCCGACGCGATCGCAGGCTGGCTCGCCGCCGATATCGCGGGGCGGGTGGCGATGCTGCCGGGCCTGCTGGCGGTCGTGCAGACCGGGAAGGGCGAGCCGCGCAAGGCGTCGGCGAAGCTGCTGGCGGCGGAGCCGGATTACGTCGAACTGGCGGCCGACCTCGGGGATGCCTGCGCCGAACTGATCGGCCTGCGCATCCGCGCCGCCTATGCCGATGCGCTGGGCGCGGCGCTGGAGGTCGGGCGCGACTATGCCCGCGCCTATGCCGGCGCGAAACGGCGCGCGGGGGCGGTGGATTTCGACGACCTGATCCGTGCCGCGGTGGACCTGCTGCGCCAGCCGGGGATCGGCGAGTGGATCCGCTACAAGCTGGACCAGGTGACCGAACACGTGCTGGTCGACGAGGCGCAGGACACCAATGTCGCGCAATGGACGATCGTGCGCGCGCTGGTGGACGAATATTTCGTCGGCCGCGGCGTCTTCGCGCCGTCGGTGCGGACGCTGTTCACGGTCGGCGACCTGAAGCAGGCGATCTTCGGTTTCCAGGGCACCGATCCGCTGTTCTTCCAGGCGGCGGAGGAGCATTTCCGGCGCGCCGCCGAACAGGTGGCGGGCGACGACATGATGCCCGACGACGAACGCGGCCTGCCGCTCGAACGCCTGTCGCTGACCGATTCCTTCCGCTCCACCGCGCCGATCCTGCAATTCGTCGACGCCGCGATCGAGACGGTCGGCGCGGATGCGCTGGGCACCGACGTCGTCCCTGCGCATGCCAGCCGCGTGGCCGGGCCGGGGGAGATCGAGCTGTGGCCCCCCGTCGTCGCGGGCCAGACCGAGGGGGAGGATGCGGGCGAGGAGGGATGGATCGAGGATGCGGTGCGCGAGAATGCGACGCGCATCGCCAAGCAGGTCCGCCGGTGGCTGGACGACGGATTGTGGCTGGGTGCGAAGCGACGCGCATTGCGGCCCGAGGACGTCATGATCCTGGTCAAGCGACGCGGCGACCTCGCGCAATTGCTCGTCGCGCGGCTGTATGCGGAAGGGGTGCCGGTCGCGGGCGTCGATCGCCTGCGCCTCGCCGCGCCGCTGGCCGTGCAGGATTTGCTGGCGGCGGTGCGGTTCGTGTTGCAGCCCGACGACGACCTCAGCCTGGCGGGGCTGCTCGTCTCCCCGCTGATCGGCTGGACGCAGGACGAGTTGATGGCGCGCGCGATCCCGCGCGAGGGCCCGCTGTGGCGGCATCTGCTGCGCACCTGTCCGGAGCATCTGGAGGCTGTGCGCGCGATCCTGGCGAACGGCGCGATCGACACGCCGTATCGCTTTCTGGAACAGATCCTGTCCGGTCCGCTCGACGGGCGGCGCAAGTTGCTGTCGCGACTGGGGGAGGAGGCGCGCGATCCGATCGAGGAATTGCTGAACGCCGCGCTCGATTTCGAGACGAACACGACGCCCTCGCTGCAACGCTTCCTCGACTGGTTCGAGCGTGACGAGGTGGAGATCGTCCGCGACGCCGCCGCGCCGCTCGACGCGGTGCGCGTGATGACCGCGCACGGGGCGAAGGGGTTGCAGGCGCCGCTGGTGATCCTGGCCGACGCGACGGTCGATCCCGATTCGACGCCGCGATCGGTGGTGATGTGGACGCCCGACGATCACGATGCCGCGGTCCCGGTCTTCCGCCCGCGCAAGGCCGAGCGCGCGGGCGCGATCGATGCCGCACTGTCCGCGGTGGAGACGCGCGAGCGGCAGGAGCATTGGCGGCTGTTCTACGTCGCCGCGACGCGCGCGGAGGAGCGGCTGGTGATCGCGGGTGCCCTGGGACCGAAGGCGAAGGGCGTCCCGCCGGAGGCGAGCTGGTACGCCGCCGCGGCGCGCACGTTCGATGCGCTGGGGGTCGCGGGCGGGGAGGGGGAGGCGCGCCGTTTTGCGGGCAGCACCCCCGCCGCCGCCCGCGCGCCTGAGCCTGCCGCGCCATCGGCGGTGGAGCCGCGCGCGGCGCTTCCCGACTGGGCGCGCCTGCCCGCGCCGCCGGAATCGCGGCCGACGCGGCCGCTGGCGCCGTCGTCGCTGGGCGAGGACGGCGTCGCGGATGCGCCGCCCACGCCCGCGATGCGCGCCGCCGCGGCGCGCGGGCGGTTGATGCATGCGCTGTTCGAGCGACTGCCGCCGCTGGCCCATGGCGCGCGCCGCGCCGCCGCCGCGACGTGGCTGGCGGCACGGACCGACGACCCCGCCGCGGTGATCGATCCGGTGATGGGGGTGCTGGACGATCCCGCGATGACCGACCTGTTCGGGCCGGACGCCCTTGCGGAAGCGCCGATCAGCGCGACCCTGCCCGACGGTCGCGTCATCGCGGGGACGGTCGACCGGTTGCTGGTCGCGGATGGGGTCGTGCGCGTGATCGATTACAAGACCGGTCGCCACGTCCCCGCCGACGCGGCCGACGTGCCGCCCTATCACCGCGCGCAGATGGCGGCGTATCGCGCCGCATTGGCGGTCATCTTTCCCGATGCGCGGATCGAGGCGGCGCTGCTGTACACCGCCGGCCCGCGGCTGATCGTCCTTTCGGAAGAAGCTCTTGTCGCCGACGGAGCAAAGCTTGCCCCCTGACGGTTGAGCGGGCGATGCGCGCGCCCTAGCTAAGGGGCGAAGGAGATTTCGACATGGCGACGAAGAAGGTTACCGACGCGAGTTTCAAGGCCGACGTGCTGGATGCCGACAAGCCCGTGCTGGTGGATTTCTGGGCCGAATGGTGCGGCCCGTGCAAGATGATCGGCCCGAGCCTGGAGGAATTGTCCGACGAGCTGGGCGAGCAGGTGACGATCGCCAAGATCAACATCGACGAGAATCCGGAGGCCCCTGGCGCCTATGGCGTGCGCGGCATTCCGACGATGATCCTGTTCAAGGCCGGCGCCCCCGCTGCGACGAAGGTCGGTGCGTCGCCCAAGGGACAGATCAAGGGCTGGCTTGAGGGCGAGCTGCGCTAGGTCTTTCGTCGTTGCGAGCGTAGCGACGCAATCCAGTGTATCTCGCGAAACACTGGATTGCTTCGCTCCGCTCGCAATGACGGTATCGATTACGGCGTGACGATCGCGAAGTTCGGATCGGGCGCGTCGAACCAGCCCGCGAAACGTGCCAGCAGCGCGCCGTCGCCCTCGATCCGTGCTGCGCCGCTCGCCACCTGATCCGCCAGCGGCGCACCGCCGCCGAGGCTGTCGAGGAACGCGGCGCGTGGCACCGTCAGCGTCGCATCCGCCGTTCCCGTCGCGCCGATCCGGTGGGTCAGTACGCCGTTCGCCACCGACACCAGTACGCGCTCGTTCCGCTCCGGGAAGACGAAGGCGATCCGTGCTGTGCCCGCCTTCGCGGGGTCGAGCCGCGTCGCGAGCACGTCGAACACCGCCGCGGTCGGCAACGCGCCCAGTCGCGCGGGCGCCCGCGGTGACGGCGTCACCCCGCGCCGCAACTCGGCCGCGCCCGACAGATAAAAATTGCGCCACAGGCTCGTCTCGCTCTGCCACGCAAGCTGCTCGTAGCAGCGCGCCAGCAGCGTCTTCGCCGCAGCGTCGCCCGCGTCCGCGAACACCCCGCGGTTCAGCAGTTCCGCCGCCCACGCGTAATCGCCCGCGTCATAGGCGGCCTGCGCGAGCGCCAATACCTTCGCCGCGCCCCCCATCGCCGCGACGTACTTCCGCCCGCCCTCCTCCGCAGGCAGCGGCGCGAGATGCGCGGGATTGCCGTCGAAGAAACCCAGATAATATTGGTACACCGCGCGCGCGTTGAAGCTGGTGGAGCCGTAATAGGGCCGGTTGTACCATTGCCGCGCGAGGACGGGCGGCAGCTTTAGCGTCGCGGCGATCTCGTCCCCTGTCATCCCCTTGTTCATCATCCGCACGGTCTGGTCGTGGAGATAGGCATAGGCGTCGCGATGCTTGCCGAGATAGTCCGCCACCTCGGCCTGCCCGAAGCGCGGCCAGCCGTGGCTGGCGATCAGCACGTTCGACCCGGCGTACAGGTCGATCGCCTCGGACAGCCCGCGGGCCCAGCGGCGCGCGTCGCGGATCTGCGCGCCGCGCGGGGTAAGGATGTTGTGCTGCGTCGCATTGGCGTTCTCCGCCATGTCCACCACGCGCCAGTCGGGGAAGCCGACGTTCATTTCGGCGGGCGCCTCCGTCCCCGGCGTGAACTGGAACAGCATCCTGACGCCGTCGATCGTCACCTCCTCGCCGGTCCGCGCGATCTCGCGCGTCGGCGGGACCAGCGAGGGCGTACCTTGCGCGACGGCGGGGCCGATGCCGCTGTTGACCAGGCCGGTCGCGCTGCGCGGCAGGGCCATGCCGAGGTGGTAGGTCGCGCGGCGCTGCATCGCCGGGCCGGCGATGACGTTCTCGCTGATCGCGGATTCGAGGAAGCCGCGTGGGGCGATGACGGGCACGTCCTTCACCGCGAAGGGAAGCAGCCCGCCGGTGCCGCCATAATGATCGGCGTGGCTGTGCGTCAGGACGATCGCCGCGATCGGGCGCTTGCCCAGCTTCTCGGTGACGAGGTCGTAGGCCGCCTTCGCGGTTTCGGTGCTGGTCAGCGCGTCGATGACGATCCAGCCGGTGCCGCCCTTCACGAAGGTGATGTTGGCGAGGTCGAAGCCGCGTACCTGCCAGATGCGGTCCGTGACCCTGAACAGCCCGTGCCGCGCCATCAGGCCCGCCTGCCGCCACAGGCTGGGGTGGACGCTGCCCGGTGTCTGTTTCGCACGCGTGAAGGCGAAGGCGTCGAGGTCGAACACCGTCCGCCCATCCGCGGCCTTGATGAGCGGATCCTTGCGCGTGCCGACGAAGCCGCGGGTGGCGCGGTCGATGTCGGCGCGGTCGGCCCAGTTCAGCGCGGCGGCGTCCGCCTTCTGCTTCGCCAGCGTCGCGGGGGAGGGAGGATCGACCTGCGCCCCTGCCAGTGTCGCGATCGCCAGCGCCAGCGCGCTCCAATATCGTGTCATCGTCCCTCTCCCCGCTTTCCGAAGAAGGTAGAAGGGTTCCCGGCCGGATGACCAGCCCTTGTACTCTGTGCTCCCGCGAAGGCGGGAGGCCAGACTGGGTCCCCGCCTGCGCGGGGACACGAGGGGATCACCCCAGCGCCCGCCGGATCACCCCTGCATAGATCGCCGTCAGCGTGTGCAGGTCCGCCACCGCCACCGCCTCGTCCAGCTTGTGCATCGTGGCGTTGAGCAGCCCGAACTCCACCACCGGACACAGCGCGCGCAGGAAGCGGGCGTCGGACGTGCCACCGGTGGTGGACAGTTCCGGCACCCGCCCCGTCTCCTCCTCGATCGCGGCGGACACCAGTGCGGACAGCGGGCCCGGCGGGGTAAGGAATGCCTCGCCCGATACCTTCGCGGTCACCACCGCATCGGGCGCATGCAGCCGGACGATCGCGGTCACGCGCTCGGCCAGACCCTGTCCGGTGTGGAGGTCGTTGAAGCGGATGCTGATCCGCGCCGATGCCTTCGCCGGGATGACGTTGGTCGCGGGGTTGCCGACGGTCACGTCGGTGATCTCCAGGTTCGACGGCTGGAACCAGTCGGTGCCGTCGTCCAGCACCAGCGCGTCGAGCGCCGCCAGCGCGGCGACCAGTCGCGGGACCGGATTGTCGGCGAGATGGGGATAGGCGACATGCCCCTGTCGCCCGGGCACGTCGATCCACATGTTCACCGATCCGCGCCGTCCGATCTTGACCATGTCGCCGAGCTGCGCGGTGGAGGTCGGCTCGCCGACCAGGCAGAGGTTCGGTGCGATCCCGCGCGCGCGCATCCGTTCGATCAGCGCGACCGTGCCATGGGTCGCCGGTCCCTCCTCGTCGCCTGTGATGACGAGGGTGAGCTGCCCGGCATGCGCCGTCCGTGCCGCCGCGGCGACGAAGGCAGCGATCGCACCCTTCATGTCCACCGCGCCGCGCCCGTAGAGCATCTCCCCGCGCACCTCCGGCACGAACGCCCCGGCGGTCCACCCCTCGCCGGGCGGCACCACGTCCACATGCCCCGCGAAGGCCAGATGCGGCGCGCCGGTCCCGCGCGTCGCCAGCAGATTTTCGACCGGCCCGTCGGGCGCGGTTCCGTCCACGGTCCGTTCGACCGCGAAGCCGATCGCGACCAGCGCCGCCTCCAGCACGTCGAACACCGCGCCGCGCGCGGGGGTGACGCTGTTGCAGGCGATCAGGCGCGCGGTAAGGTCGACGGGATCGATCATGGGAGGCGCCATTGCCGAAGCTGGATCTGGACGCAATCGCGCATGAACCGGATAGCGATTATCCCGAACCGTTCCGCGCCGCCGCCGCGGGGCGGCTGGTCCGGGTGCTGTCGCACGCGGGCGGACTGACCGATTTCGTCGCGACGCATGTGACGGTGCCGCCGGGCGGCTGGTCGTCGCAGCGGCACTGGCACGAGGAAGAGGACGAGATCGTGCTCGTCGTATCGGGGGAGGGGACGTTGGTCGACAACGCCGGTCGCCACCCGCTGCGCGCGGGGGACGTGGCGACGTTCGCGAAGGGCGACGGCAACGCGCATCATATCGCGAACGACGGCGCCGCGCCGCTGGTCCTGTTCGCGCTCAGCCTGCCCGAACGCGGCCGGGTCCATTACCCCGACATCGGCATGGCGTGGACGCCCGGCGGCGACATGGTGGAGGAACGCTGACCCGCGCCGTCACGCTGTCGCCGGCTGCTCGTACTTCTCGATCACCCACTCCTCCGCCTGCGCCGCGGCGATCCAGTCCTGCATGAACGGGTGCTGCAAGACCGCCATGACATAGGCCGTCGCGAAGCGCGGCGTGGGCAGCGAATAGGTGACGATGCGGGTGCACACCGGCGCGAACATGATGTCCGCCGCGCCGAATTCGCCGTACAGGAAGTCGCCCTCTCCGCCGAACCGCGCGCGCGCCTGCGCCCATAGTTCGAACAGGCGCGACAGGTCGGCCAGGACCGCGTCGGACGGCGCCACCGGATCGAAGATCTGGCGCACGTTCATGCTGTGCTCGCGGCGCAGCGCGGCGAAGCTTGAATGCATCTCCGCCGCCATCGACCGCGCCATCGCGCGCGCCGCCTCGTCCGTGGGCCAGAACCGGTCGCGCCCGACGCGATCGGCGAGGAAGTCGACGATGGCCAGGCTGTCCCAGACGACCATGTCGCCGTCCCACAGGATCGGGACCTTGCCCGACGACGGCGCGAACTCGTCGCCCTCGCGCCGCTTGTCCCAGTCGGCGTCGTACATCGGCACGACGACCTCCTCGAACGGAAGGCCCGACTGCCGGCACGCGAGCCAGCCGCGGAGGGACCAGGAACTGTACGCCTTGTTGCCGATGATGAGTTTCATGGCCGCAGGGTGTAGCCGCGCTATCCGATCGCGTCGAGGACCGCGGCGCGCAGTTCGGGAATGCCGAGGCCGGTATCGCTCGACGTCGAGATGACCTCCGGATAGGCCGCCGCGCGCGTCCGCGCCTCCGCCACCGTGGCGGCGAGGACCGCTTCGTGGTCGGTCGCCTTGATCTTGTCGACCTTGGTCAGGACGAGGCGGTATCCGACCGCGGCGCGGTCCAGCATCTCCAGGATTTCGCGATCCACGTCCTTGATCCCGTGGCGGCTGTCGATCAGCACCAGTGCGCGTTTCAGCGCCTGCCGCCCACGCAGGAAGTCGTTTACCAGGTAGCGCCACTTGCGCACCACGTCCTTGGGCGCCTTCGCGAAGCCGTAGCCCGGCATGTCGACCAGCCGCATCGTCAGCGGCGTGCCCTCGGAACCGCCGACGTCGAAGAAGTTCAGCTCCTGCGTCCGCCCCGGCGTGACCGAGGTGCGCGCCAGCGCCTTGCGCCCCGTCAGCGCGTTCAGCAGCGACGACTTGCCGACGTTCGACCGGCCCGCGAACGCCACCTCGGGCACCACCGGATCGGGCAGATGCTCCAGCGCGGGCGCGGATTTCAGGAACGCGATCGGCCCGGCGAACAGCTTGCGCGCGGTTTCGATGTCCGCCGCGGGATCGACCTCGGGGTCCGTCATTTGACCGGTGCTTCCTTCAATTGCGGATGGCGGCTGTACAGCCACCGCTGCTGCGCGATCGAGATGCAGTTGGTCGTGATCCAGTACACCTGAAGCCCGACAGCGAACGGCGCCATCACGAACATCAGCACCCACGGCAGGATCGCGAAGATCTGCTTCTGCGTGTCGTCGATCGGGGCGGGGTTCAGCTTGAACTGGAAATACATGCTGATGCCCAGCAGGATCGGCACGACGCCGATCGCGATGAAGTGCGGCGGGGTGAAGGCCAGCAGGCCGAACAGGTTGACCGGGGTCAACGGATCGGGGGCGGACAGATCCTTGATCCACAGCACGAACGGCTGGTGGCGCATCTCGATCGTGATGAGCAGCACCTTGTACAATGCGTAGAAGATCGGGATCTGGATCAGCGTGGGCAGGCATCCGGCGAAGGGATTGACCTTCTCCGCCTTGTACAGCGCCATGATCTCCTGCTGCTGGCGCTGCTTGTCGTCCTTGTGACGCTCCTGGATCGCCTTCATCTTCGGCTGGATCGCACGCATCGCCGCCATGCTGGCGAACTGGCGCTGCGCGATCGGGAAGACGAGGAGGCGGATCGTCAGCGTCAGCAGGATGATCGACACGCCGAAATTGCCGACGTGGCGGAACAGCCAGTCGAGATAGTAGAAGATCGGCTTCTCGACGATGCGGAACCAGCCCCAGTCGATCGCGAAGTCGAGTCGCGCGACGCCCTGCTGGTCGGTGTAGCGGTCGAGCAGCGGCACTTCCTTCGCACCAGCGAAGAAGCGCGTCGTCTGCGTCAGTTGCCGCCCCGCGGGCAGCAATTGCGCGGCGGCGGTGTAATCCGCCTGATAGGCGCGGCCGGCGCCCGTGCCGCCCCCGGTGCGGAACTGCCCGTCGAAGGCGCGCGCCTGATCGGGGATCAGTGCGGTCAGCCAGTATTTGTCGGTGAAGCCCAGCCAGCCCCCGGTGGTGGTGAACCGCTGCGCGCCCTCGTCGATCGTCGTGAAGTCGACGTCATAGTCGGCCTTGTCGTTGTGCGCGCTGATCGGTCCGGTGTGGACGGTCCAGCTGTCCGCGTCCTTCGACACGCCGACGCGGTTGACCAGGCCGTAGGCCGCGACCGGCACCGCGCCGCTGCCCGCATTGGCGACGGTCTGGCGCACCGTGAACATATAGCCGTCGTCGACCGCCAGCTCGATCGCGAAGCGCTGCCCCGCGGCGTTGCTTGCGGTCAGCGTCACCGGACGGCCGGGGGCGAGGAGCTGCCCCGACGCGGTCCAGACCGCATCGGCGGCGGGCGGGCGGAGGCCGGCGTCGCGCCAGCCGAACGACGCGAAATAGGCGTCGCCGGTGCCCGCTGGGGACAGCAGGCGGATCGGCGGCGAATCCTTCGCCACCGTCTCGCGATGCCGTTTGAGCACCAGATCGTCGATGCGCGCGCCGCGCAGGTTGATCGAGCCCGACAGGCGCGGCGTATCGATGCGGATGCGCGGCGTCTCCGCCAGCACCGCGCGGCGGTCGCGGATTGCGGCAGGACCATCGGCGGCAGGATCCGCCTGCGGCTGGGGCAGCGGCTTCGACTTGCCGTCCACGATCTTCGTCACCGGCGGGTTCGCGGTGGGGAAGAAGCGCCCCTGCACCAGCGGCCAGCCGAACAGGATCAGCGCCGCGATCACCGCGAACAGCACGAAGTTCTTGTTGTCGTCCTTCACGGCGTATCCCGGCTAATCATGGGACGGGGTCGTACCCGTGCCCACCCCATGGATGGCAGCGCGCGATCCGCCGCGCGGCGAGCCATCCCCCTTTCAGCGCGCCATAGCGGGCAAGCGCCTCGATTGCATAGGCGGAACATGACGGCGCGTACCGGCACGAGGGCGGCAGGACCAGCGACGGCCCCAGTTGCCACGCGCGCGCGACGAGGATCAGGAGCTTCGCGAGCATTTCGCCAATGCCTTCGACAGGTCGGTGCGGAGCTGCGCGAAATCGCGTTCGATCCCGCCGGCGCGGCCGATCAGGACGTGGTCCGCGCCCGCGATCCCGGCCTGCGGCAGGATCTCGCGCGCCAGGGCGCGGAAGCGACGCTTGATGCGGTTGCGGACGACGGCGTTGCCGACCTTCTTCGTCACGGTGATGCCGATCCGCATCATCATGTCCCGGTCGTCGCGGGGCCGCACCAGAAGCACGAAGCCGGGCATCGGAGCCCGACGCCCGGCATTCGCCGCCAGATAGTCCGCCCGTTTCGTCATCCTTCCCACGGAAGGACGCACGGGCGCGATGCCGGTTACGCCGACAGCTTCTTGCGGCCGCGCGCGCGACGCGCCCGGATCACCGCCCGGCCGCCGACCGTCGCCATCCGCGCGCGAAAGCCGTGACGGCGGGCACGCACCAGGTTGCTCGGCTGAAAGGTCCGCTTCATCGTTCATGTCCCGAATACAAATACCAAGGGCCGCCTCCGCCAGGAAACTGGTTGAGGACGACCCGTATGTCGGGGGCGGTTAGGCGAAGGGGCGGCGAAAGTCAACGCGGCCCCTTGCGCCGCGCGCGCCGCCGCAGCGCGCTCCGCCGCCGCATCGCGACGTCGACGGCATGGCCGATCCTGGGCCAGCGTCGCTTCGCGCGCGCGAACCGCACCCGCGCGCCGCGCGAGTTGCGCAGGACCAGCACCATCCCGCCCGCGAACAGGAAGATGCCGCCCGGTCCGGGCAACGGCCCGACGATCCCCGCCGCCACGATCAGCAGCGCGCCGAGCGTCAGCTGCGTCACGCGTGCGACGGGATGGCGATCGGTCATGGCGGGCATGTGGTCGGGCCTTCCGGCATTGCAAGGCAGGTTTCGCCGTCTGGCAAACCGGCTATGAACGCGGTCTGACAGGGGGAATGATGGTCGCGATCGTATCGACGGTGGCGTACCTCGGGCTGGAGGCCCGGGGCGTCGAGGTGCAGGTGCAGCTGATCCCCGGCTTGCCCGCGTTCAACGTCGTCGGCCTGGCCGACAAGGCGGTGGGCGAAAGCCGCGAGCGCGTCCGCGGCGCCATCGCGGGCATGGGGCTGGCGTTGCCGCCGAAGCGGATCGCGGTGAACCTGTCGCCCGCCGACTTGCCCAAGGAAGGTTCGCATTTCGACCTGCCGATCGCGCTCGGCCTGCTCGCCGCGATGGGCGTGGTCGATGCGGAGACGCTGGCCGATTACGTCGTCGTCGGGGAACTCGGCCTCGACGGCCGTCTGGCCGCGTCGCCGGGCGTGCTGCTCGCCGCGCTGCATGCGGCGGAGACGGGCAGGGGGCTGATCTGTCCCGCGGCGCAGGGGGCGGAGGCGGCGTGGGCGGGCAGCGTGGAGGTCGTCGCCGCGCCCGACCTGCTGTCCCTGCTGGCGCATCTGAAGGGCGACCAGCTTCTTGCCCGCCCGCGTCCCGGCGACGTGGCGGAGGCGCGGACCGGCCCCGACCTGCGCCAGGTGAAGGCACAGGAGATCGCGAAGCGCGCGCTGGAGATCGCGGCGGCGGGTGCGCACAACCTGCTAAGGTTATGCAAGGCTACACCTCACGGTCGTTTGATCGTATGGGAGTTCGCCGGACGAGCTACGGAAGGCGGGAAATGAGGTGCGGTGTCTGGGCGTGATCGTGTGATCTGGCATCGCCAGGGGGTGCGGTCGCGGGTCGCAAGGTAGCACCGGCCGTCGTTTTGTGGGAGCGTTTTCGTGGACACCGTCATCTACATACGATGGTCCAGTGCGGAGCAGGGCAAGGGCAGCAGCCTCGAGCGGCAGCGCGAGGATTGCCGCCGACACGCCGCGCGCAAGGGATGGAACGTCGTCGATCAGATGGTCGATGACGGCGTGTCTGCCTTCAAGGGAAGGCACTCCTCCGTGGGCGAGCTGGGGCGGTTCATGTCGGCGGTCGAGGCGGGTGCCTATCCGGACGGCGTGGTGCTGCTGACGGAGAAGCTGGATCGCCTTTCCCGCGAAAGCGCGAAGACGGTCTTCTCCTGGATGCTCCGCGTCACCGAGCTCGGCGTGATCGTCGCGACGGTCGAAGGCGACAGGCAGTACAGTCGCACCAACATGGACATGCCGGCGATCATCGAGGTGATCGTGAAGGCGCAGCTGGCCAACGAGGAGTCGGAGAAGAAGGCGTCGCGCCTCTCCGCCGCGTGGGCGTCCAAGCGCGGACGGCTGGAGCGGGGCGAGGAACTTGTGCTGACCCGCCGGGCGCCCGCCTGGCTGACGGTTGCGGGGACGCCGCCCAGGTTCGAGGTCGTCGCCGAGCGGGCGGCCGTCGTGCGCCGCATCTTCGAGGAGACGGTCGCAGGTATGGGTAAGCACCACATCGCGAGGAACCTCAACCAGGACGGCGTCGCGCCGTTCGGACGGGCGGAGGGGTGGCACTCCTCATACATCCAGAAGATCCTCAAGAGCCCGGCCGTGCTGGGCGAGTACCAGCCGGGCCAGAAGCCCCGTGGCGAGGTGCGCCGGGAGGTGGGGGAGGCGATCCCGAACTATTATCCGAAGGTCATCGATTCGGACCTGCACGCTAACGCGATGCGCAGCATGGCCGGGCGCCAGCGGCAGGTGGCGGGACGCGGCAGGCGGCTCGTCAACCTGTTCGCCGGCCTCGCGGTCTGCGGCTCATGCGGCTCGCGCATGACGTTCAGGGGGAAGGGGCTGAAGCGCCGCGCGGACGGATCGATGGTCAGCGAGGACTATCTGATCTGCGACGGCTACCAGCGCGGACTGGGCTGCGACAGCGGCCACCACTTCAACTATCCGCTCTGGGAGAGCGGCATCCTCGACGCGATCCTGCTCGACGCGATGGAGGACCGGCACTTCGCGTCGCCCGAGGCATTGCGTCCGCTCGAGATCGAGCTGGCCGAGCGGATTCGTAGGCGCGCGGCGGACAAGGAGCGGTCCGGGAACGCGATGGCGCTCCACGTCGATACCGGACGGCCGGAGGCGAAGGCGATGTGGCTGTCGCTCGCCGAGATGGTCGACGAGCATGACGTCGCCATCTCGGAGCTTCGGCGAAGGGTCAAGGATGCCCGCGGCGCCGTGTCCCCGGAGGAGCACCGCCGGCGAATCTTCGCGCTGCGCGACACGCTCGAGGACGACGACGAGCAGGTGCGCTTCGAGACGCGGTCGCGGATCATGGAGGCGGCCCATGAACTCATCGCAAGCATGGCCTTCAGATCCAGCCCGAACTTCGTCGAGATCACGACGAAGGGTGCCGTCGTCATGCATCTGACCTACGAGGAATGGGCCGGGCAGAAGGGCATCGTCTGTTCGAAGTGGATGCCGCAATGACGGCATCGGGGGTCGCGGACCAGGTGCCGATCGATCGCCGCGACCGTCGCCGCTGGCTGACCCTCGGACGCGGCGGGCCTGTGCCCCTCACCCTGCTTTGTGCCGTCTACGGTGACGACGGTGCCGTCACCGGCGGCCACGGCGGCCGGCCACGCACGGGCAGCGCGCGAAGGCCATCGAGCAGGACGGCGGAGGCGACGACGTCGTCGTGGTTGTATTCGACGATGCGGCGGCGGACGGCTGGGTCGCCGCTTGCCTGATACTCGGCGAACCACGCGATGGAGGCGGCGCCGCCCGCCTCGGCATCGCGCCAGCGGAATCCGAGGGTCTTCGCGAGCGTCTTGATGCTGACGTTCCTGGTCGGCCATTCCGTGTCGGGCATCACGACGTGGAGCAGGAGGTCGACGGCGCGTCCCCTGGCGAACAGGGCCTCGACGTCCTCGGGCGAGCAGACCGACGGGTGGCGGCGCTGGAGCGCGCGGTAAGCGACGGGTTCGAACGCGCTGTAGTGGTAGATGACCGCGCTTGGATCCTCCGTGAGGTGGGCCATCGCGGCGGCGAACGCCTCGCGCTCGCCGTCGGGCCCGTCGGCGAAGAAGTGGACGAAGCGGTCCTCGGCGCCGGCCTGGCGCTCGAGGATGCCGTGGAGGTAGGTGAGCGGGATCGAGGGATCCGCCTCGAGGTCGAGGTGGAGTTCGCGCCGCGGCCGGGGCAGGTCGAGTGGGCGGCGCGCGTAGGGAGTCGCGCCCGGCGTCTTCAGCAGCCGCGCGCGGTCCTGGAAACGCTCCAGGCGTACCCTGCCGACGCCCTTCAAGGCTGTGCGCTCGCCACGGGCGGCGAGGGTGCCGACATCGAGGTCGGCGAGCGCCAGCACCGTTCGGGCCGCCGGCGCGATGGCGTCGCGGAGCGAACGGCCGAGACCTGCGATCAGCGACAGGTCGTCGAGCGCCTCCAGCTCTGCCGTGCACGCCGTCCTCCACTTGCATAGGCCACACGCCGCCGAGAGTGCGCCTCTCGTCTCCGCGTCGCCGCCGATCATCCGACGGGCCTTGTCCGTCAGCTCGCCCGCCAGTGACGCGGGCGTCCTGCCCGCCCGGTCGATCGCTTCGCCGAGGTCGTAGGTGGTCCGCTCGCCGTCCGCGCCGATCACGATCGCGGTCGTGCCGTCGCCGTGGCCCGCCGTGCGCAGCAGGTCGGCGTAGTGCGCGACCTGCACGGCGTACTCGACCTTCGGGCGCCGTCCGTCCGGCTGGAGCGGGGAGCCCGCCTTCACGTCGGCCGCCGTCCAGCCGACGTCGCCACGCAGGAGGATGTCCGGCATGCCGATGCGGTCGGCGCTGGCGAGCGTCGCGCCGAGGATGGTGTCGGACCGGCCGGCCATCGCCTCCTGCGTCGCGCCGGCGCGCAGATGCCGGGGCACCTCCCGCAGATCGGCGACCGCGCCCGGCAGCTCCGCGAGGATGCGCGCCTCGTGCCGCACGCCGGACGCCCACAGCATCTCGACGAAGGGCGACGTGGGATCGCGCTTCGCCGGTGGCGAGTGCAGGTCGTGGTGGGCCCGCCGCTCACACAGCCACAGGTCGCGCAGCATGGTGCCGGTCACCGGCCGTGGCTCAGCCACGGCCGCGGACCCTAGCGAGCGCGGTCATGTCGAGCGGCAGCGTCACGGTCACCGTGGTGCCCGCGACCCCGGTGCGGCGCTCGATCGTGCCCTCGGACAGGTGGACCAGGTCGTCGACGATGCCCGTGCCCTGGCCCGTGCCGCCGGTGGCGGCGGACGGTGCGATGCCGGGGCCGTCGTCGGCCACCGTCATAACGGCGTCCGTACCCTCGACCGTCAGCGCGACCTCCAGCCGCGACCCGCCGACGGCGAGGGAGTGGTGCAGGGCGTTGGCCACCAGCTCCGCCGCGATGAGCAGCAGGCGTCGGGCCGTGGCGCCATCGAGCCAGAGGTCGGGGATAGAGAGGGTGACCGTCTTCCTCCCGCCGAGCCGCCGGCCCTCGACGATCTTGCGGCAGAGCTGCTCCAGGTCGGCGCCCGCGTTAACCGACGTGACCGGGAGGTGCGCGAGCAGCCGGTGCGTCCCGGCGAAGCCCTCGAGCCGCAACAGCGCCTCGTCGACCATGCGCAGCCGCGCGTCGGGTCCGCGAGCCGCCTTGACCAGCCTGAGCGCCGCGATCGCCGCGGTGATCTCGTTGGCGGTGCGGTGCACGCTCTCGTCGAGCAGCAGTCTGTCCTCGCTGCGCGGCGGTCGCGCCTCGACCATACCGCGTTCATTTTGATGTCCCATAGTTCACCTCCTGATCGGCGGGAACTAGACACTGTCATCACTACCTACAAGTAGTGTTTTTTATCAGGTGACTCGTTTCGGGACCGGTCCCGCTACGCGCCCTTTCCGGTCGTGACGCCCGGGATCGTTCCGGTCGCGGCGATCTTAGCCTCCAGGCCAGCGGTCAGTTCGGCGACCGTGGTCCCCAGTCCTTGGGCGATCCGAATGAGGGTGCGGAGCTGGACGTTCTGCCGCCCGTCCTCGATACGCCAGATGTACGCGGGGCTGAGTTCGGACCTGCGTGCGAGTTCCTCCTTGCTCATCTCCCGCTCGGCGCGCACCTCGGCGACCCGCTGGCCGAGCGCCACGTAGGCCGGGTCGCGCGCGTCGCCCTCGATGTCCTTCTTGGCCATGGCCCATTGTAGGATGAGCGAGGGGTGTAGGCCAAGCGCCATCGCGTGGCGGGCGCGACAAGGGGACGCGGGACGTTCGCATCCGATCTATGCGGCGACCCTCGGCGCGGAGATGCTCCCTCGGCTGCAGTTATGACGGTCTGCGGCGCTTTAAGGGACTTGATGGGACGGGGTTTCCGCCAGCCTGTGCTCGGCGCGGCTCAGGTCGGCGTGCGGTAAGCCAGCCCGCCGCAGGCTGCCGGTCGTGACGTCGTAGATCGCGGTCAGGTCGATCGTGACCTGCGGCGGTGGGAGCGAGCCTCCAGCGTTCCTTGCGTCCTGCCGACCGGTCAGCGTCAGCGTACCAACCGGGTCCTCGGAGAACCGGCCCGAGCGCATGCCGTCGCGTCCCGTGTGCGACAGCGCATCGATCGCCACGGTGACCTCCGCCCTCTCGCCCCGTGCCGCGGCCGCCCAGAGCGCGTCGAGCGTCGGCCGGTTGCCCGTGAGGAGCGCGGCGGCGGCGGCGGGGGGCACGAACGCCCGCTGCAACGTCAGTGCGAGCGCGACGTCGAGCGCGTCCGGCAGCCCGTTGCGATGGCCCCGGCCGCGGCCTGGCGCGGGCCCGGCGTGGCGACGCAGGCCAAGTCCCAAGAGCGCCTTGACCCGCGCGCCCATTGCCTCGGTTCCCTTGTCAGGCGTTCCGAAGGCCGCGACCAGCGCGTCGCGCAGCACGTTGTACCTGATGACGAGCGCAGCGACGTCATTTATGTCCCGGGGATTGTGAGCAATCCCGGTTGCGCGGCGCGTCTGGGCACGGGGGCGTTGGTCGCGAGGCGTGGCGATCGCCGGCTGTGGCGCCGAGGCAACGGACGTGGCCATTCTCTTTTCCCTTCAATAATTTTTGGACCCCTCCACCGTCTCGGCGGGCTTTTTTTGCGCAAGGGCATCGACGTTGTGGACCGGGCTGGATCTTCGATGGCGCGGTTTGGATATCGATGCGGGACCCGTTCGGATGTCGATCCGCGGGCCGCCGGGTTGCGCACATCGATGGTCGATCCATGGAGGGTGAGAAAGAAGTTGCACTCCTCATCGTCACGTATATGTGGAAAAGACCGCGACATGGTTTTGCGGGCGCTCCACCCCTCGACTCGGTCGAGGGGGCGGCAACGTGGGTAGGTCGATCAGCTCGGCACGCCTTCACGCCTCGGGCTCGCCTCAACGGACCGTTGCCGCCCTGCATGACGCCGGCCGACCGCCGGTAAGTGTTGGGGGATGCGCACGGAGCGATGCTCCTTGGCAACCTGGATCCACGCAACCAAGTGTGCGTCCGGGATAGCCGCGTGCTCCCGGCGCCTGCCGAGGAGTATGGCGATGTCCGCCCATTCTACGATGACCAAGCTGCTGCGCGAACTCGAGCGCGACGGCTTCACCGCCACCCGCACCCCCGGTGGCCACCTCCGGTTCCAGCACCCCGCGATCAGCGGATGCGTGTTCGGCCCGAGCACGCCGTCCGACCACCGCGGCGTGAAGAACCTGCTCGCGACGCTGAAGCGCAAGCTGCGCACCGCCAACGACGGTTGAGGACGGGCGCGGCGGGGCCCCACGTCCCGCTGCGCCCTTCTGCCGCATTCCACATCTAGGATCGATGCGGGCCATGGCCCGCCAAGGAGCTTTCAACATGGCCAAGACCAACCTCGACGACCACGTCCTTCCCCGCCCGGTCGAGCGTCTGCCCGATTACGCCCACGCCAAGTCGCGCCAGTCGCTCGCCGAGCGCCTGCACGACGCCTTCGGGCTGACGCCGCAGTCCGCCAGCACGATCGCCGACGCGATCGTCGACCCGAGCGACGTTCGGCGCTCGATCGGCGAGCCTAGCGAGCCCGACGTCGAGCGCATCCCCGTGCCTGGCGGCACGCTGCTCGGCATCCGCACACAGGTGTGGGCGCGCCGGGTGATGCCCGACCCGCGCAACCCGCGCACCCTGCCGTCGCGCCGCCACCCGTTCGCTGTCGATCCCGGTTCGGGTGACGAGGACTCGCGCTTCCGGCCTGTGCCGGAACCGCAGCCGCTCGACGCCGCGCGGCCGCAGTCGGCCGAGTTGGTCGTAGACGTCGAGAGCCGCCACCATCTCGCCTGGGCCGCGCAGCAGACGGCGGCGTACGTCCTCAACGAGAACGACTGGCGCGTCTCGATCCGCAGCCAGGGCGTCATGGAGGCGGTGTGGCTCGTCGCGACGACGTTCCGGCATGCCGACGGCTCTGACTCGTCGACGACGCTGACGACCGCCGAGGGCTCGTCGCGCGCGACCGCGGTGCACAGCATTCTCAACATCGTTTCGGCCGACGTGCCGTACGATGATAACGACGCGGGGATGCGCGCACGCGTGAAGCGCATTAACGAGGCGTTCGACCGCGGCGAGCGCGACGCCGACACGATCTTCGCGCTGCGTTGCGAGCGCGTGCCGGCGCTGATCCTGGTGGGGTTCGAACCCTATCCGGGCGGCGCGACCACCTTCCCGACGGCGGTGCGTTCGCTCGTCGCGCTGCGCCACGTCGATCCGCCCAAGCCGTGGGGGGAGGGTCCGGAGAACGAGTCCCTTGCGGACGAGGTTCTGGACGAGTTGATGCGCCGTGGCCTCGTGACCTCGACCGAGCGCGAATACTATGCCGGCTCATGCACGAAGGCGGAAGCCCGCGCCGCGCATCTGCCCGATGATCCAGTGCTGCGCGCCGCCAGGCTCGTCCACCTGTTTAGCGCCGGTGGTGAAGAGGTGTACGAGGCGATCCGGGTCGCGGTCACCAGCCAGTCGACGCGCAAGCGCATGACTCAGAAGCTGATGAACGACCTCGCCACCGCGCTGATCCTTCGGGCGGTGTCCAAGGACCGCGCCGACATCGACCAGGCCCGCCGCTACCTCCGCCACGCGTTCGGCAAGGCGGCCCACCGCCGCGACGCCTGGACTGCGACCAGCCGGCCGACCGCCGAGCTCGTGGCGGCCGCGCTGAAGGAGGTGGAGACCGCGATCGCATCGGACCGGGACGAGCCCGGCCCGGCCTCGGTCGAGCTCGCCGTGCGCGCGGCCTTCCCGCTGGTGGTCGACGGCCGCCTGAACGCGGACCGGGGCACGTCGGGCAACGACCAGCCGGACCGTCGCACGCCCGGCGAGGTGCTCGACGCGATGCGGCGCAAGCCGCAGGGCATTCGCCAGCTCGGACAGGCGCTGGGCGACTTCGCCGAGGATATCGACATCCGCGCGGTCGGCGAGGACGGTGGAGTCCGCCGGCTCGAGGACGGGTCGGCGGACCAGGTCCTGAGCGACGTCTGGCTCCGCAACGAGTATCCGCCCGCGGGGAAGGCGAAGGCGGCCCGGCCGGGCGACTCGCCGACCGACCGCTACGACCGCGCCGTCGAGGCGCTCGGCGGCGCGATGGAGGAGCTCTCCCGGTGCTTCGTCGAGCTGGCCAAGGTCGCGGGGGAGGACGGGCAGCCGCTGGTCGATCGCCGCGGGGTGGAGGCGCGGCTGACCGACCCGTGGCGCAAGACGCTCCGCTCGGTGGACGAGGAGCTGCTGCTGTGGGCCCGCGCGTACCGCAAGCGGCACGGCCAGGGTCGGCCAGCGCCGCTCGCCACCGGCGGGGACGACGATGACGATGCGGAGGACGGCGGCATCGAGGCGGAATGGGACGCCGCCGACGACGCCCCTGTGGTCACTGCGGACGAGGAGGCCTGACGGCCGGCCGGGCGGGGGCTTAGACCCCGCCCGGTGTTCGTTCAGATCTGGCTTCGCACGGTACCGCCGTCGCGGTTCGACGCGCGGCGATGATCGATGATCGCCGGCTGCGATGGAAACGAAAATTGGGGATGACCGAGATGCCAAGGGACAACACGCTCTGGATCGCGCAGCGCGAGGGGCAGGACTGGCGCGACGAGGACGTGCTGGCCGGTGTTGGCTGGCTGCGTTCGCTCGTGCCGTCAGCGGAGTGGGCAGACCGCGAGGCGGCGGTCGAGATGCGTTTCCAGGCTGCCAAGCGCGAATGGGCGCAGGGACGACGGGTGCCGCTGTTCGATCCCGAGGACGCGATCGCCTGGTACGTGCATCAGGCGACCAGGTATGCCGACCCCGCGCTACGCCCCGATTTCTTCCTGCCCGAGGGCTACCGCATCGCGCCGCTGTTCAAGCGTATCGGCCAGCTCCGCGACGCGCTCATCGGCATCGAGGGCGGCGAGGCCCGCGCCGCCCGGCTCATGACGGAGAATACGGCGCAGCCCGACGATAGCATCTACGAGCTGCTGGTCGCTGGCGCCTACGCCAGACGGGGATGGGCCACCGTCCGCTTCGTGCCCGAGACGCCGGGCGTCGGGAAACGCCACGACCTCATGGTCGAGCGGCCCGGTGAAGGCTGGGGCGTCGAGTGCAAGCGGTCCGGACGCTCGGGATACGCGCGCGACGAGCGGCTTGCCGGCGAACGCATGGCCGACGGCGCGCACGCGTTGTCGCGCCGTGCCGGACGGCCCCTCATCGTGCTCGCCCGGTTCCGCGAGGAGCTCCATACCCTCGGCGATGACTATCTTGCCGCGCGGGTCGGGTATTTCCTGAACGCCGTGGGTCCATACGAGTGGGACGACGAGGGCGGTGAGGGCATGGTCGCCGACGTCGATTGGACAAGGCTGCACTCGGTCATGGTCGAGGACGACATCTACTTCGGGTCGAGCCGCATGGTCGAGCTGCTGCTCGGCAGCTACGAGCCCGCGGTCGACTTCACGATGGCGGGCGACTGGACCCCGGCCGATGGCCGCCCGCTCCACGCGGAATGGGTCGATCACCTGAGCCTCGTCGGTTGGAGGAGCGTCTCCGACGAGGCGGCGCGCCGCAAGTCGATGCACTTCCGCGGGCTGGTGGCCAAGGCGTCGACGCAGCTTCCGGGCGACCGGCCCGGCGCGATCCACGTCGGCTACGAGGGCGTGGGCGGCAATAGCGAGGATGGCCGCCGCCACGAGCTCAACCGACGGGAGATGGCTTCGTTCGAACCTGGCAGGACGGGCCTGCGCATGGTCTACGGCAACTACTTCATGCCGGAGCTGGTCACGTCGCGGAACGAGAGTGCGGCCGTCAGCGAGACTTTGGCGTGGTATCCGGTCGGACGGGGTGGGGTTCGCGATCCGTTGCCGGGCCACATGCTATTCATGGACGAGGACGGCCGGCCGGGATCGCATCTCTGACGGCCTGCTCCCTGAGGTTCGTGAACGCCCGGCGCCGTTCCGACGGACATGCTGTCCTCAGGGATGGGGCCGCGCGATCGCCGCGATCTGGTATGGTTCCTCCCAGCGGTCGATGTGGCGGGCGAGGATCACTTGGTCGCCGCTGCCGTCCAGTTCCTGCGAGGCGACGCGCTCGACCGCTCGCCGAAGCCCGTCGCGCTCCTTCTCGTCGTGGACGAGGAACGCGATGCTTGCCTTGCGGTCGAGCGGGGGCTTCACCGACACTAACACCCCGTGCTCCATACCCTTCGCTCTTCGGCGGACGGCCTTCCGCGCCCGTTCGAGCAAGCGGACCAGACGCGCTTGCTCCCCTTGGTCCGCCGCGCTCAGCAGGTGCATGCCGATGAGGGTCCAACCGGCGGGTCGGCGCGTCGCCAGCGCGTCCAGGATGGATGCGAAGTACCTCCCCAATTTCGGTCGCGGCTTTTCGAGGATCCGACCCGCGTCCCGCGCGTCGTAGTATCTGTCGATCGCCTCCGACATGCCGGATGGTGAGAGGCTCATCTCCTGCGGCACGCCACCGAGGTTGAAGCCGCTTTCCAGATAGAGTCCGAGAAAGTCGAGCTCGTCGCCGAGAAGTTGGAAGTGCCGCTGGAACGGGCCGCGCTCCGCCATGTAGTGCAGGAAAATTACTGGACGGTCGAGCACATCGGCGATCGCGAGCAGATCCGCGATGTTCATCATCGGCGCGAGCACGTGGTCGGGCGGCACCCACCCGGCGTCGCGAAGCTCCTGCTCTGCGGATGCGAGCACGGAGAGATCGTCAAGCGATACCGAGATCCTGATGATGCGGTCGATGTCCCCGGGCGCGGTGATGCCTGCCTCAGCCACCGTGGCGAGGGCCTCGGCGGAGCCCGCCTGCGCGTCACACACGACACCCTCGAGCCGCGCCGACTGCAGCGATGGCTCCACGACCATGTCGCGAACGTGGCGCCTGACGCGGTCCGGAGCGCCGCGAAGGCCCTGCGGTGTCAGGTGGTTGGCCTTGGCCTCCGCGATCAGAAGCACCTTGTCGATCTGGACGATCGCGTCCGTCTCGAACCGCTGGTCCCCGTAAGACCATGTCACGCCCGCTCTGACTGCCGCCATCGGCAAGGCCATCCGCAGTGCCTCCACCATCCGCCGCTCGAGGTAGGCGTTGCGGGCGGTATCCAGCCGGTTCAACGCGCCCGCCTCTTCGGCAAGCCTCCGCACGATCGCGTGTATGTGGCTCAGGATCGCCTGCGGCATCGGCGCGAGGAAGGTATCGCCGAGGTCGATGAGGGGCGCGAGCCAGATGGGGTTTGCGAGGAACAGAAAGTCGAGGTTGTGGCTGGACAGAGCGCCGGGCTTAAGCGAGATCGCCCGGAGTGCCCTTTCGGTTCGGGCGCCGTCCAAACCCGCGAGTTCGCCAAGCTCCTTCGCGCCGAAGCTCATGTTGTCGGGATGTCGCAGATCGGCATGCCCCAGCAACATGGCTAACACCTGCTGGCGAGTGATCCCTGACGGTAGTCGCTCCGTAAGTTCCTTGGCCGACCCGGCGATGTCGGGAAAACCTTCGCAGTAGCGCGCGAGCATCTCGGGAACCGACCTCGCGTTGGCGACAGATCGCATGGCGCCCGTCCAGAGATTGGCGCGACGCTCGAGTTCGGCGACCATGGTGCGGCCGAGCTCGATCACATCGCTCGCGGCGAAGCCGTGATGCGCGAGGAAGGCCGCATCGAGCGGTGAGTACATCTCCCTGGACATCGAGACGACGTCGCCGAAATAGCCCCAGTTGCGCACCGCGTGCGTGTGTAAACGTATCCGTTCCTGGAGGGCGGCTATCGTCCTCGCCTGGGGATCGTCCGTCTCTACGCCCGCGACGATTCGCTGCGCCAAAAAGCCGAGGGCCAGTGAAGGGAGTTCATCGAAGACGCGCTGGACGGCGCTCGGCACGGACGGGTTGTCCGACCAGTCAGCATGCGGAACGGTAAGGAGGACTGCTTGAAGCAGTTCGACGTGGTGCTGTTCGAGCTTGCTCGAGATCGGGGTGGTCGATCCGTCCTCGAGGACGCCGCGCTGAAGTCCGTAGTATGCCGCCGAGGCGATGAGCCCGGCGGGGTCGTGCTCGCGGAACAGCTGCTGGAACGCGGCGAACATCTCCGGCACTCGGGCCACGTGGGCTTTCGCCCCGGCCGCCATCTTCGCGCGGAACCCCTCGCGGTCGGCCGGCGGGGAGATGATCCTGAAGGTCGGCCCTCCGCCGTGGCCCGCCGGCGGCACGGTGTGATCCGTCTTCTTCCTGCGTCCTCGGCTCTTCGGCATGTTTCTGTTCGTCGCGCTTGAGCTGAGTTCGGTCGGCGGTTGAGGACGCGTCAGGGTTCGAAGTCGATGTCGAATGCCCGCCGGCCGAGCACCAGGAGCGTCGTCTCCAGCAGGGCGGAGGAGAACGGGGGGCGCACCCGGCCGATCCGCCTGAGGTTCCAGCTGACCCTCTCGGGCAGTGGACCCCGCTGATCGCCCTGTCGCTGAAGCGCCGCCTTGCGGATCCCGATACGTACCTGTTGCACCTTGACCGTCCGCGAGGTCGTCAGGATCAGGTCTTCCACTAGAGGTGGCGCGGGCATGGCTGGTGCCCCGAGCACCGCGTCGAGAGGCCCAGTGATCGCGACGTAGGCGGACGCGAGTCCTGCCAGGAGGTCCTCGTTCGGCGTGTGGCCCGTGTCCAGCCTTACCCTGCCGTCCGGTCTCAGGCTGGCGAGATCGAGCGCCGCAAGGCGCGCGAACGTGCAGTTCTCGATGTCGAGCTTCCACTCGGCCCCGTCGAGCTTGAAGGGAAGGAGGGGCATCTTGAGCCGCTCGTTCCCGGCACCCTCGTGTCGCCGCAGTGGGATGAGCATGGCTTCATGTTGCCGCCGCCCCCCATCAGCTCTGATCATGATGTCGCATGGCTGCCCGAGCAGAATGAAGCGGGTCGAGGCGGTCGCCCCGGGCTCGTTGGCGTCGATCTCGAAGAGGTCCCCATTCGCGACCGGGGAAAGCGCGCGGTTGACCACCTGCTCTCCGTCGAGAACCTCGGCCCGGCGGAGAGCGGAAAGAGCTTCGGAAGCGTCCTCACCCTCAGTGTCCAGGACCGTGGCGCGCAGCGCTCTCAGGGCGCGTCCCGCACCGATCGCCGTCTCATCCGTCGCGAAGAACTCACGCAGCCGCTGCGACTGCCCTGCCGCGAGTGCGCGTTCCACCACGTGGAGTTCGGACACCCCTTCCCGAAAGCCGCGTTCGAAAACGTGCGTCTCCAGGCGTTCCGGCACGATGTCCAGCAGCGCTCCCGCCGACTTGTCGAACGCGTCCTGCAGCTGGCCCCTCGCCGCGCGCAGGACGTCGCTGAGCGCCTTACGGAGGCCCGCCCTCTTGAACCCGATCTGCAGCGCACTCTCGATCGCGGCGGCGTCGCCCTCGAGGCGTTTCTTCGCCATGACGGTGACCGGAATGACCTCGCCTTCGGGGCCTCGCGGCAGGCTATTGCCAAGCTCCCTCTCCAGGGTTCCTTCGCCCGCCGCGTCGGTCGCGTGCGTCAGGATGAAGGGCGTTCCCCGCGACGCCCGCGCGCAGAGATCTGCGAGGACGTCGGCTCCGCGCCTGTCGTCGCCGGCGCCTTCGTTGAGGTCGACGACGTAGCCAATGCGCCCGTCATCGCCGGCAAGAGCGGGGAGCTTCGCCAGCGCGTCGTCGAACGACCACCTGTCCTCCGGCGCGATGCGCAGCACCGCACAGATTGCATCGGTGGTTTCCGTTGAGAGTTCGGCGGTGGCGAAATCACCTGGGGGGGCTTCGGCTGTCTCGGCCGCGAGCGCGGCGGTGAGGATCTCGGCGCGCCGATCGGAGCTGAGGTCGGCGAGACGCTGCTCGAGCTCGCCGGTGACATCGCCGCCGACGGCGATTACCGCGGTCAGCTCTGCGATCTCCGCGAAGCCGGCGCCCGCCGCTGGGTATACGAGCAGAAGTTCCGTAAGGTCGTGCGGCTTTGTGATCAGCTTGTCATCGATCCAGATCACCCGATCGATGCCCAGAGCGGTCCTGATCTCCTCGAGTGCCATCTTCAGATCCCGGTGGTGACGGCGCTGAGATCGACCGTGAAGCGATACCGACGTCCTTCCTCGTTTCGATCGGGCGAGAGGGCTATCGAGCATCCATCGATCGCGAGCAGCTGGTTGACGATGAAAAGGCCGAGACCCTGGCCTTCCTCCTCCTGGTGCTTGGTCGTGACGAATAGGTCGAAGAGGCTCTCCTCCACGCGCGGGTCGACGCCTGGTCCAGTGTCCTCGAGGATAAACCCTCCTGGAGTTGTCTGCACCGTGATCATCCGCTTGCCCTCCGGGGTCGAGCGGCGCATCCAGAAGAGGCTGTTGCGCACGAGATTGTCGACCACCTGCAGGAGCCGCGCTCGGTTCATGCGAACGCTGGTGTCGGGGCCCTGGACAGCTGCCGTCGCGCCCCAGCGCGCCAACGTGCCGTCACGCTGCTCGAGATACGTCTGCACGAACTCGACCAAGCCGAACCTGTCCTTCACCGCTCTGGACCGCTGCATCAGCGGATCGACCAGCGAGGCCGCCTGCTGGAGGGCGGCGCACGAGCGCTTGATCGCCACTAGGTGCTGCTTGGCCGCGGTGCCGCCCCCGGCGCTTCGCTCGAGCCGGGTCACCCGCTGCCGGATCTCGCCCAGATGCGTGCGGAGCTCGTGGGTGAGGCCGCGCGCCGCGAGCCCCACGGCGGCGCTCTCCACCAGCCTCTCGGCCTGCGCACGACCCTCCTCCACCTCGAGTTGCAGACGCTTGAGCAGGTCGCTGTCCGGCGTCGCCTCCGTCAGGGCCGCACCCGCTTCGTCGATGCTGCGCAGCGCTTCGCGAACAACGGCGGCCGCCCGTGACGGATCGGCCCCCGGGGCCCCGAGATCGTCCAGTTCCTTCGTGAGCCGCACGGTGGCCGCGCCCAGTCCCGCGCGCATCGCGACGACGGTCTTGAGGCGCCTCCCCACGGTCGAGAGCGCGCCCTCGAAGGTCTGCTCCGGTGGCGGAAGCCGATCCATCTCCAGCTTCTTCGCGAACGCGTCGACGGAACGCCGCACGTCGACGAGCGCCCCGTTCGCGAAGTCGCGGCAGCGACGGGCGATGCGCAGGAAGCCCCGGTAATTGGCGTCCTCGACGAAGCCCTCCCGGTCCGACTTCTCCACGAGGCGGTGGTTCTCGGAACCGCTCAGCACGAAGTACCCGACGGTGTTGTCCACGCGCATGTTGTACGTGCTTCCCGACGTCATGCCCGACGATAGCTCGAGCCAGTCGCCGCGCGACCTGACCTGGAAGCCGTCGCGGAGGATGGCGACGCCCGCCATGCTCTTCACCAGGCTGGGTGTCACGCCGCTGCCGGAGGCGGTCCCGTCGGCATCGTCGTCGTCGCCGACGAGGTGGAAGAAGTAGAACGCGCCTCGGAACGGACCCGGGTCGGCTGCGACCGCCGCATCCGCCGCGAGGGTGTCGTCATGCGCGTCGGTGCGATCGAGCTCGGCGAACCACGCGCCGTCGGGGTCGATCGACAGATCGTCGTAGCGCTTCCTCAGCCGGGGGCTGGCGCGCAGCGTCTCGGCGAAGGCGGCGCCCCCGTCGGCTTCGAAGACCGCCGCCGTTCGCGTCCGCTGCCGATCTGACCGCATTGGCGCCAGCAGGCGCTTGCGCAGCCGGGCGGTCGCGTGGAGCACGTTGGGTCCGCCCTCGAACGCCGGGCCCCAGTTGAAGTCGAAGCGCGCGACGGCGCGCGAGAGGAGCTCGTCGGTGACCATGCCGAGCGTGTTCTCGCGACCGTCGAGCTCGACCGTGACGGGGAAGGTGGATGTGGCCTCGAAGGGGGATATGAGGCGCGCCAGACTGGCGGTGATCTCGGCCAGCCGCCTGTCGCGTCGCCATTCCGCCAAGTCCCTCAGTCCAAGGACCGAGACCCTCGTTCCCTTGAAGCCGTCGATGTTGGGTCTGCTGCCGAGCGCCACGGGTATCTGGTCAATCGTGTCCGCGGTGTCGCAGTCGCGCCATCGGAACTGGGCGGAGGCGATCTCCGCGTCCGGCGCGATCGCCGTCTCCACGAGCAGGATGTCCCCCAGCTTCATCGACCCGAGGCGGCCCAGACCCTTGTCGCCGAGCGGAGTGCGTCCCAGCGCCGTGCGCGCCTTGGGTCCGCCGCCGTCCGCGCGCTTGCCCGACCCGCTGACGACCAGCCACGAGTTGGCGAGGTCCGCAGACGCTATGCCGGTCCCCGCGTCCTCGACGGTGATGCGGCCCTCGTAGTCCAGCCGGCGGACGACCGGGGTGTCGGGTCCGGGCTCCGAGCTCAGGGGCTGGCCGTCGACGCCTTCGATCGTCGCCAGAACCGTATCGGTGTCCTCGATGAAGCGGGCGAGGCGGGCGGCGGTGCCCGTCTCCGTCCTCGATGCGCGCTCGCGCGTGTCGATCTCGATGCGACAGGTCGGCGAGTCCGCGTCGTATGCGTTCTTGACGCACTCCAGGATCGCCTGCTCGGCGTCGGTGACGAGTTCGCTGCCGAGCTGGACGAGGACGTGCGCCCCGACGCGCAGCTCTGCGATGCTCTCTGTCAAACCCAACGCTTCCCCGTTTCACACTACGTCCTGGCGGTACCGCCCACGGACGGACCACCGTCGCAACCCAGCCGGACATGCGCAAGAGCGTTCCGTCGAAACGATTGGGCGAGGAGAAGCCCGAGCACAAGCGCGACTCGCGTCCCACACCCGGCAGCGTCACGAGGCGCGTCGACGGTCTGTCGCATCACCGCGACGCGGCTGATGACGTCTGGATCAGCTCAGTCAACGCCTCGGGCGTGCCGCGGACGAGCCCACCGGGAGGGGGCGGCGGCTTTGCTGAGCGGCGTTGTGCCGGTCGCGTGGTTTGCTCGTCGGCCGGATCGGCGAACGGGAACGGACAGCGAAACAGCCGCTTTTCTGGCGCTTTTACAGGCCGTCAAGTATCACCAGCGATGCCCCGCATTCCACCGCAGGGGGCTAGTTCTCAGTTAGTGTACCACCAAATGCCCGTTTTAGCGGTCTGTAGGACCGCTAATTTAGGAAATAAAACCTTTCCGCATATTGATTTTATTTGGTGCTGTCATATATCCGGTGTATCGCTCATCCAGGAGGTTCATATGGCGCGTGCAGATACAGATCAGACCGACCAGCCTGGCATCCGGGACAAGCGCACGAAGTTCGTGTCGCTGGCCGAGAGCCGGACCGCTGCGGCGATCAAGGCGATCCGCGTCGTCGCGAAGCTCGGGAACCAGTCCCACTACGACTACACCGAGACGGACGTGCGCAAGATCGCGACCGCGCTGAACAAGGAGGTCGACGCCATGAAGACGCGCATGTTGTCTCGCGGCGGCAAGGAAACGGTCGAATTCAAGCTGTGAGGTGACGATGACGAGGCTGACCAACAAGGAGTTGTGCGAGGCGCTCCTCCGGGCGGACACGGAGGATGCCGTCATCAGCCTCCTCACCGAACAGGGCCACTGGACGGACGCATCGGCGTGGCGCCACTACGGCGACGTCGAGAACAACTGGGGCCAGAGCGGCAATCAGCAGAGCCTCGCGGAGGCCGCGCTGGCGGAGAAGGTCGTCAACTCGGTCGACGCCACTCTGATCGGCAAGTGCCGCGAGGCTGGCATCGATCCCGAGGGGAAGGCGGCGCCGCAGACCATCCGCGCGGCCGTCTCCCGTTTCTATGACGTCGGCAGCGACAACATCGCGTCGGGCGGCAAGGTCACGGATTGGACGCCGGAGAAGCGCCGTGCGGTCGCGGAGACGATCACGCTGGCCGCGACCGGTGCCTCCCCCGAGATGTCGCTCACGATCTCGGACATGGGGGAGGGGCAGACGCCGGACCGCGTCCCGGAAACGATCCTGTCGCTCAACCGCAGCAACAAGATGCGCATCCCGTTCGTCCAGGGGCAGTTCAACCAGGGCGGGACGGGGGCGTTGCGGTTCGCCGGCAAGAACAACCTGCAGCTTGTCGTGACGCGGCGGAACCCGGCGTTCGTCCCCGCCGACGCGGTGGAGCGGGATCGCGAATGGGGGTTCACCCTCGTGCGGCGCGAGCGGCCGAGCCAGACCCAGAGCCGGAACTCGATCTACACCTTCCTCGCGCCGGTCGGCGTCGATCAGGGTCGCGACGGCGGCATACTGACGTTCGCGGCGGAACGGTTCGGCATCTTCCCCGATCAGGACACCGCCTACGGTCGCGAAGCGGCGCACGGCACCGCGATCAAGCTATACGACTACAGTTTCATCGGTGAGCGCTCGAACATCCTGCGGGGCAAGAGCCTGTTCTCGCGGCTGGACCTGCTGCTGCCGCGCATCGCGCTGCCGGTTCGCGTCTACGACCTGCGCAGGCGCCGCAGCGGGAAGCTGCTGCCGGTCGGGAGCCGCGAGACGACGCTCGACGGACTCGTTCGTCGTCTGGGCGAGTCAAGCAACCTCGAGCCGGGCTTCCCGGTCTACGTGCCGTTCTCGCCCTTGGGCGAGCGACTGACGGCCTGCATCTACGCTGGCAAGAAGGCCGGGTCTTCAGCCGACGACGCCGACGACGACAACACCGACGAGGACCGCCGCAAGGTTGGAGGCCTCAAGCGGTACCGGAAGCGTGAGGGTGTCATCTTCACGCGTAACGGGCAGACGCAGGGTTCGCTGCCCAAGGAGTTCTTCCAGCGGCCCGGCGTCAAGATGAAGCCGATCGCGGAGGACCTGCTCGTCTTCGTCGACTGCGACGGCCTGAGCGCGGACACCCGCGAGGACCTCTTCATGGCGAGCCGCGACCGTCTCGTCGATGGTGCCTTCAAGGCCGCGGCGGTTCGCGAGCTTGAGATCGCGCTCGCGAGCTGCGAGGAGCTCAAGGAGCTTCGCAACCGCCGCCAGCAGCAGGAGCTGGAGGAGAAGATCAAGGACGACCGGCCGCTCACCCAGGTGCTCGAGAGCCTGATCGACAAGTCGCCGAACCTGCGCCAGCTGCTGCGGCTGGGCACCCGCATCCAGACGCCGCTCCGCATCGTGCAGAACGATGTCGACGTGACGAAGCCGGCCAAGCTCGAGGCCTATCCCAGCTACTTCACGCTTCGTGGCTCAAGGGACGGCAAACCTCTCCCGAAGCCGTGTCCGATCAACCAGCGATCACGGTTCACCTTCGACACCGACGTGCGCGACGACTACTTCGTGCGGGACGAGCGCGAGAGGGGAAACCTCGGATGCCAGTCCGCCGACGGTACCATGATCTCGTTCTCCGGTCCGAACCTCCGTTCGGGCGTCGCGACCATCACCATGTCGCTGCCGGAAGGGGTCAGGGTCGGCGACGTGCTGCGGCTGACCTTCACGGTCAAGGACGATTTCCGTGAGTTCGTCAGCGAGGCCGAGGTCCGGGTGACGCCTGCTGCGGAACGGGCCGAGCCGCGGCCGCCGCAACCGCGTAAGGACGGTCGGAAGCGCGAAGGTGAAGGCCCGGACGGCCCATCGCGGCTGAACCCGCCGCATATCGAGAAGGTGTTCCGGGCCGATTGGGTCGAGCGCGGGTTCGACGAGACGACCGCGATGGTCGTGCAGAGCGCCGGCTACGACCAGGACGAGAAGGAGATCCGCAAGTTCCTCGTCAACATGGACAATGCCTCGCTGCTCCACGAGGCCGTGCAGAACAAGATGCATCTCGAGCTGGCGCGTAACCAGTTCCTGTACGCGAACGTCCTGTTCGGCTTGGCCCTCCTGCTCGACGACGCGAAGCGGTCGCACAGTACGCTCGGCGAAGGACCGACCGAGGTCGAGCCGGAGACGATCGAGAACCTGATCGCCCGCACGACCCGGGCGCTCGCGCCCTTCATGTTGGCGATCGCCTCGCTCGGCGGCACCGAACTCGGCGAAGGGATGGAGGTGGACGGACTCGAGGACGTGGCCTGATCAGTGGGCGCGCAGGCGGTGGAACAGCACCACCTCGCGCGCGCCGCCGGTCTGCCCACGGCTCGTCGCGTGCCACTTCCGGTTCGGGACGGAGCGCCAGAGACGGCCGTCCTCCTCGCCCGCAAGCGTGGAGAGCCCGAACTCCTGCCAGCCCGATCGATCGGCGACCTCGAGATAGCGCGCCAGCTGCCACTCCGGATCGGCGAAGGCCACGACCTGAACCAGGGTCGTCGCGCCATCGGCGATCGACGCGAGCGATCGCAGCGCGCCGCCTAGCTGGTCGAAGTACTTGTGGAGACCCGGACCCTTGCGACCTCCCATGGTGTAGTAGCTCTCGCCCGATCCATCCAACGCCTTGGCGATGAAGAACGGGGCCGGCGATTCCTTCCGGCCGTCGACCTGCCAGCGATGGTATAGCACATGGACACCGGGGTAGGGGGGGCTGGTCATGATCAGGCGCGGTGCGCCTGCCTTGATGATCGTCGGATCGGCCTCGAGCCCGATCACCGAACGGTTGAGGACGATGGGGCGTCCACCCGGGAACGCCCAGCTGGCTTTCTGCAGTGCGAGCGCACCCTCGACGATCAGCGACGCGCTTCCCGAGAGGGTCCGCCTGAAGGCGTCGGTCGACGGTAGCTGCTTGCGCCCGTCCAGTGCCCAATGGGCGGTGCGGAGCACGGCGCAGCGCGCGAGCGCCTCTAAGGTGGGATCGCTGATCTCCTCGATGGCGGACACGGCCTGCGCGATCGCCTTCCGTAGCCGCCACCGCTGGCTGGTGCCCATGTTCCGGAAGTATCCCTTCGTCGCCCAATCGTCGAAGGGGGGCTCGGGAAGCCGGAGGTTGATCCGACCGGCGATCCCCGCGATGACCTCGATGAAGCGCTCGGCGCGGTCCTGCGTCAGCGTCATCAGCTTCGCATTGGCCACGAAGGTCGCCAGCGTGCTGATGTCGCTGCCGATCGCTTCGCGCCCGCGCGCGTATGCCTCGACCAGGGTGGTGCCGCCGCCGACGTAGGGGTCCAGCACCAAGTCGCCCGGGAGGGTGAACGTCTCGATCGCCTCGGCGACGAGCAGCGGGGAGAAGCGGGCGGGGTAGTTGTAGTGCCGGTGGGTCAGCCCGCCGACCGCCTGCGTGTCCCGCGCCCGGTCGATCAGCGCGCGTTGGCTGGCCTCGCTCAGGGGGAGCGGTGCCGGCGGCGGGGCTAGCGAGTACGCTTCGCTCGATGTTTCGTTCGGCGCGACAGATGTGGGCTCAACGCGCATTGCACTGGCCTTCGGTACCGAGGTCACGCTCCAGAACGGTCGTCATGTATCGCAGCACCTGGAGCGCGATACCTGGCACGTCGCGGTTCGGATGTATCGCTTTTGTATCGGATGTATCGCTTTTGGCTGAGCCGTCAGCATTACGGTCTAGTGACTCCAGCAGTTTCCACAACTCGTTGCGTACGGCTGGCGTCGCGCCTCCCCCCTTTTTCCGTATCCGGTTCAAACGTAGGCGGGTCGTGCCGATGCGACGCGCCGCCTCGGACTCGTTCCCGCCTGCCTGTTCCACCACGGCTTCGATCGCGTCGAACAGGAGAATGTTGGGATCAACCTTCGGCATCGTGTTTCAGATGTATCGCAAGGATTGATGAAACGCAACAACTGATACGAAGCATTGGAGATGAGGTTGCTGAGCGTCGGTACTGGTCGCGGTGGCGGATCGCCTCGCTGACGGGAGCGCAACGCACGCGAAGCCGGAGGTATCGAGCGGCACCCGGGTGCGTCGTCGAGCATGGACGGAACTGAATAACTACCCAGGAGTAGTGATGTTCTCAGCATCTGGATTTGCCTAATGCATGCCGACGTTACACTCGACCCGCCCCCCTTGCAGGTTCCTGGCCTGATGCTGGCGATCCTGCGGGAAGCTCGCATGGGAAGGCGGAACCGGGCCGAGCGTCTCTTCGCGGGTCCTTCCACAGACCACGGATGTGAGCGCGATCGCGCGCGGCGGAAGCGCGCGAGGATGATGGTGGAGCGGCTGCTCTCGGCCCGTTCGGAAGGGGTGGTCGATCTGGGTTGCCTCGTCGCCCGCCATGCCACGCTCGAGCAGATCGCCACCCCAGGCGTCATGCGCCTGCACACCAGCGTCGAACGCATCCTGGTGCCGGACTGGTCGGCCCGCCTGCTGCTCGTGGCTCTCAGCGAATTGATCCATGCGGCCGGTACCGCGGCGCTGACGCCGTGCGGGGCGGCGCTGTACCTGGCGGTAGGCTGGAGCGGTGGGCAGCTCGTCGTCGCGCTCGCCGTCCGGCATCCGGATTGCGCGCCGGTCCTGACGGGTAGCGGGGCCGACGCATTCATGCGAGCGGACCGGGTCGCCCGCGCGATGGGCGGTGGCCTGGTCCGGGGGATGGAGCGGGACGGCATGCTGTTCGGCCTCACGTTCGAGTGGCCGTCCGCCGACCCCGGCGACTGGATTCCGTTCTGACATGGCACGCCTGCCGTCTTTCAGGATGTCGCCGGATCTGCGGAACGCCGCCCACCTCACCAGCGAAGCCGCATGCCGAGTGCGAGCGCACCGGCTCGCCCGGGGTCACGTTTCGTTCAAGGGTTCCGTGCGAGAACGCTGGCTCTACAGAGGACATGGAACGCCAAGCATGCCGATCGAGCTCGCGGACCCGGAACTGGTGGATACCCTTGAGCGGGTCGGTGTCCGCAGCGTGTACGAGCCGCTGGTTCCCTTCCTCGCTGACGCAACCGTCGACCTGGACAGGACCGTCGCGATCGCGACCGACGTACACCGCGAGGGCCTCCGCTCGGTGCCGAGCGCCCACGCGGCGCTCATCATCACCCGGATGACCTACGGCGCGCCGCCGACATGCTTCGAGCCCTATGTGGAGGAGGGCGTGCTCGGCGGGTTCATCCCGTTCTCACCGGATGTCTGGGGGGTCTGCCGCCATGGGCGTCTCGCCGTCCGCACGTATCAGCAGTTTCCCGACACGGTGCGGGTTGCGCTGGCGGGTCGGCCCTTGCGGCGGCTCATCGACGTGCCAGCGTTCGCAAACCGGGCCTACGTAATCGATGACTGCGTCGTCGAAGGCGGGGTGACGGTCGCCACGTGCACCGTTGAAACGCTGCCGGTCGGCGAGGCGGTGCGGCGGGCGTTGGAGATGCGGGCGGCCGCAGCGCCGGTCACGGCGTCCGATGCCGACGTCGACTAGCCAGTGAAGTCGATGTCGACCGATCGATATCGGGGGCACGTTGTGTCAGCCCACCCAGGCGGCCGCGTGACCGCGCCTCGCGCGGCTTAGCCGGCCCCTCGACTGGCCCCGCGACGTCGCGGCGACAGATATCTGTCCCCTAGCGGATGGTCGCTGGCGACATAGCCGTGGCCGCGCGTCGTGGCATGCGCAGCCTCGCGAAACAGCGCGTCGAAGCCCTCCGATCCCCCCCCTTCGCCACCAAGGAGCTTCCGCACGCCGCGACCGGCCATGCCGGCGAGATCGAGCAGCATCGCGCCGCGGCCATGCTGCTCCTCCGCCAACATCGAGGCGATCTCGGCGCCGGTGATCGGCGTCAGGGTGAGCGCCGACGGATCGGAGAGCCGGTTGGTCGCGGGCCCAACCGCGCCGGGCCGGTGCAGCGCGTGCATGCGGCCCTTTGGGTTTCGGTGGCCAACGCCGGTCGCCATGATCGCGAGCACTGCGTTCTCGTTCTCGCGCGCGAGCCTGATCGCGTCGGTGGGGCCGTAGCCCGCGTCGAGCAGCGCGGCGGCGGTGAGGATGCGGAGTGACTGGCGGGGGGTGTAGCCCTTCCTAAGGTCGACATCGGTCGAGGTGGTGTCCGGCCAGTCGTGCCGCTGCATCTGCTTGATGCGCCACCTGATGTCGGGGGCGTCTCCGTCAGTGATGCCGAATGCGGCGAGAAGCATCCCTTCGACAGCCGCCAGGCCGAACCTTCTCTGGGTAACCGGCTCGCGATTTTCGGTGCTCATGCTGATTCCTTCTCGCATCTTGACGATCGTTCACGCTCACTCGGCTTAGCTTATATCCATTGACAAACGGCGTCATCGTCCTATTTCGGATATAAGTTAAACCGAGAAGGAGTTTCTGATGAATAGGCTTGCAGACGACATCCTTCGCGGGGCCAAGGCGATCGCGGAATTCACCGGCCTGGAGGAGTGGGAGGTCTACTACCTGAAGAAGTCCGGCGCGCTGCCGGTCTTCAAGTTGCCCGGTTGCCGCGGTCTGTTCGCCCGCAAGTCGGAGATCGAGCGCGCGTTCAGCGCGCGCGGTTTGCAGGCGGGGGGTCTCGCGGAGGCGGCCTGACCGTCCCGCGATCCGTTCCCGCAGAAGCCACCCGCCCCTGATGGGGCGATACCGCGCGGGTGCCGCCGTTGGCGTCAACAAACGATCCCGGGCATGTCGGTGCCAGCGCCCACCGCCCTTCCCATGCGGTCGATGGGCACGAGCGGCATGTCCAACGACAATTCCAGCCGTGGACCCGTGGCGGACTGCACGTTTACGATGTCGCAGATCCTAAGCCGATCGCTGAGCAACTGGTGGCTGATCAATTCGGTTACCGGTCGCCCCTGGACCGCCGCCATCAGCGTGTCCGGAAGGCTCCAGCCCTCGATCGACATCGATGTACCACACCATCCGATCCCGGCTGCCGTCCCGCCGAGCGAGCGCAGGACGCCCTGATGCCAGAACAGCACGAGGTCGGCATGTGCGAGCCCCACCGTTCTGCCAAACGGATCCGGAATCTCCGCCTCAGCGCCGAACTGCGAGATCGCGCGCAGCGTCAGCTCGTCGGCCCAAGCCACACCCCCAACGGATGCGCACGCCTTCCGCGCGCTTAGGCGGCGCCTGAGCTTGGCTAGATCCCAGGCGAATTCGCGCCGCAGCAAAGCCGGGTCGGCGACATCCTTTATGATCGGCGCGGGCATTAGCCGATCATCGATACCTTCAAGTGAGACGGAGAAACGATCGGCTGCCGCCGGCGTCCAGCTGCTGCGCGCGGTGAGCTCGACCCCGGCAACGCCCGTCGCGATGCCGCGCGAGACTGCGATGGCCGCCAGTGCCACGGCGGCTCGCGACATCTCGAGCCGCGCCGCCGCGAGCTCGACGCGGCGCGGCGCGTTCGCCTCGACGGCCTCTCCGACTAGCTTCGCCGCGTTGGCCCCCTGATCGACCTCGGCGACGCCCGGCCGGGCGACGTACTCGATCGGCAGGATGAGGTCGGTGGTTAGCGCGACTTCGAACCGGAGGCCTGGACCCCAAGCCTGTCGATATGGGTCGTCGCGATCAGGCGCGGCCGGTCTCCCGGTCCACCGACGCTCGACGACAGGCGACGCTCGACGGCGGTGATCAACGGCTCGGCTGCGACGTGCCTGAGCAAACCCTCCGTCGCGATCACGCCATGACGCATCGCTGCGTTCACGCGCCACGTCAGGTCGCGCATGTCTCGGGGCGAGATGCTGGCGGGCGGGGGGCCTGCCGGCGCGGGATGCCGGACTCTGTCGCTGTTGGCCGCTGACCTGACGATGGCATCATGGCTCTCCCCCACGACGGAAGTCGCCAAGCGATCCGCGGAACCGCGATCGGGATGCTTCGGCGTCATTGCCGTCCCCCAGTGAACAGTTCGCAGGAGGGTGCCGCTCGCCGGAAAATAGTGGGAGTTGAAGCTAGTTGAAGCTCGTTGGAGGCCAGTACAGTCGGTTCGAAGTCGAAAAGACAAGATTCCTCTGAACAGAACAGATCCTTGCAGTATAAGTTGTGTTAACACTCGCGGTTTCGCCTGTTCAGCAGAGCATCTCGCGAACCGTTCACATCTACTCGCACTCAGCGATAGCTACAAGATTAGCAGGAATTTTCACCGAAGGTCTGGACTGTTGAACGCTGTCACAAGCGTTATTTGGTTGCCTCCACCGAGTCGCGACGACGACGGCGCTGACCTTTCAGCGGGGTCTAGCTAGGTCATCGCGGCCCCATCCCGGAGGCCGATCCGATGCCCATCGATGTCCAGCGCTACAACCCGCTCGCCACCACGACGCCGCTCTCCCGGGTGCCGCTCGAGGTGCGCAAGGACTCGATCGTGCCGGTCGGTTTCTCGTACCTCGTCAAGCGCACGTCCCGCGAGATTCTGCCGGAGGAGTTCGCCTATCTGATGTCCGTCGCCGACGTGCCCAAGCGCAAGGAGACAGGCAGCTATCCGCAACAGACCAACCGGATCTACGCCTACGACCTCCGCCCCTACGCGATCGTGCGCGAGATGGAGGGGCGCCCCTTCCGCTACATGTGCGACGACGTGGTGCAGGCGGCGGTGATCGGGATGACCATGGGCGTCACCCAGCGCGGCCAGTCCTACAAGCGCGGCACAATCGCGCAGTCGCTGCGGACCTTGTTGCGCTGCGTCGATCACGCGAACAAGGCCGATGGCTGCGACATCCAGCTCGACGGCGACGCCGCGTTATGCCGCGCCTGGGGTGTCGAGCGGCTCCGCGACGATGACGGCAAGGCGATCGACCCCTCCCATGTCGACGCGGCGCGGCGCCATATGATCCGGCCGCTCGCGCCGGACACCCGACGGCGGCTGGCGGCGTCGATGGTGGTCCTCCCGTCCGAATGGGTGCGCGGTGGGCCCTCCTCCAGGCCCGGTCTGGAGCTCGACCACGGCATGCGGGTCGGGTGCAGGCTGGTCGAGAACCTCGGTATCCACTTCGAGGACGTCCTCAGGATCACGGTGGCGGACCCCACGCGCGAGTACCCGTTCGTGTTGAGGCGCACCAAGGGCGCGGACACGCGTGAGGTGCAGGTGCCAGGCAGGGTGCTGCTCCGCCAGCAGGACTACATCAGCAACGAGCGCGCCGCGTGCGTCGAGGAGGCGAGGGAGCTCCATGGCAGCAACTGGGACGAGCCCGCCGAGTTGCTCGTAAACACCCTCGCCTCGGGCGTGCACGTCGGACACGCGACCCAGCCCAGCTCCATCCAGCGCGATTTCCGCGTCGCACAGGAGAGGCTCGGCATGGTGCGGCCGTTCGAGGGCGTTGACGAGGACGGCGGGCCCAGGACGATCGAGCTGCCCTGGCACTGCTACCACGACCAGCGTCACACCTACGCGTTCGCTATGTACAAGGTGGCGCTCCGCCGCCGCGAGGCGGATCCGGTCGCGTTCGTCCAGCGTCGCCTGGGCCATGCCGACCGCGGCACGACCGACCGCATCTACCTCTTCCCGGACCGCCGGCGCGTCGCCGAGGTGGGTGACATCGCGGTCGCGGGCACCGGGGCGATCATCCGTGGATGAGCTGTCCGCCGCGGAGCGGCGCCACCTGCGCCTGAAGGAGGGGCTCCTCTCCGGCGCGGTCGTCATCCCGCCAGCGCGCGGTGCCGTGCCGCCAGCGCCGCTGACGGCAGGCGCTGACGGCGGCGCGGCGGCGGAGCTGGCTGGCGCGCTGCCGGTGCTGCCCGGCTCCGGCCGCTGCGATCCGGCCGCGCCTGTCACGCTCATGCTCGCCGACGGCGGCCAGCCCTTCCTCGACCTGCCGCTGCGCACCGGCCTGTCCGGGCGCTGCGCGGTCGGGCTCGAGGATGTCTGGGCGCTCCCGCTGATCCGCGCCCCGCTGATCGGCGCGGTCGCCCGCTACGCGGAGGGCAGGGCGGAGGCCACCGCCAGGGCCGCCGCATGGGCGGCCGTCGCGCTCGCCCGTCAGATCGCGGCGCTTGGCCTCGGGGCTTCGCCACCGGAAGGTCTGCCCGCGGACCTCTTCGACCAGATCCATATCGCCGAGGAGGCTCGCACGGGCGAGCCGATGCATGCGAACCTCAGGCGCCGGCTCAACGTGGCGCGCGACCTGGTCGGCCGCATCCCCGGATGCGCGCACGTCGATGTCCGCGCGGAGAGCGTGGACCGTCCTGTGCCCGACGGCGACTGCGGCGGGATCTCGGGCGACGTGGATCTGCAGCGGCTGCTGAAGGAGTGCGCCGCGCGTGTTGATCGCGTGGTGCGCGAACAGACCCGCCTGGCCGCCGTGCTCGCAGGCGGTGACGGTGGCGACCGCGCCGATGACGGCGACGCCAGCGAAGATGGCGGTGACGGCGGTGGGGAACTCGACCCCGACGACGCGGATCGCTCCGAGCTCGCCGCGTTCCTGGCGACCGCCTATCCCGGCGGACCGCCACCGTGCCGCGAGCTGACGGCCGACGACCCGGTGCTGAGGAAGCGGATCCGCAGGTTGGGCTACCGGGCCATCTGCCGGATCGCGTGGCCCACCGTCTCCGACATGGTCGCCTTCGCGGTGCTGATCGGCATCCAGACGCGCTACAATGCGGGGATCCTGGCGTGTCTGCCCGTGGACGCGTTCATCTCCGAGGAGGGACCGGCGGGCCCGGGCGACGGAAACAGTGCCGAAGACGATGGTTGGGAAGACGATCTCGGCGACGTCGGCGCGCCACCTGCCGGTGGCGATCGCGTCGTCGCGTCGCAGTACAAGCCCCGGGCGGGACGGGAGCAGCCGGTCAGCTTCCCCGACTCCGGCGACCCGTGGGGTCCCGCGGTACTGGTCGAGTTCGTGCGCTCGTGGACGACCCCGATCCGCGAACACGCGGGCGGCCTGAGGGGCTACCTCTTCATTTACGCCAGGGAACGCAAGGCGGCCACCGTATGCTCGTTCGCCACGCAAGGCGGGGCGAACCTGCGGAGGGCTCTGGCGGAGCTTTCCCGCGACCTGGGGTTCGACGGCAAGGTCAGGAACAAGGACCTGCGCCCCGCCGGCGTCGACATCATCCACGAGGCCACGGGCGGCGACCCCCTGATGATCCGCGCGGCGGGCTGGTGGCGCAACGTCGTGACGGGCGTGCGGCACTACCTCGGGGGACCGGCGCGGCTCCGCGACGAGGAGCGGCTCATCTGGGGTCTGAAGATCGAGCACCGCCGCCTGCTGTGGGGCATCGAGGTCTACGGCCGGCCCGATGGCGCCGACCTGTTCAGCGCGACCGACGGCTTCCGCTGCGGGGATCCGCTGCGCGGGCCGCTCGGGCAGGATCCACGCGAGCTCTGCCGGGCGCGGGGCCTCTGCCCGATCTGCCCGCACGCTGACGTCGACGTCGCGGCGCCTGCCTGGTCGTGCGCGCAGATGGTGGCGCTGGCCGACCACCTTCACCGCGAGCTCGCCCACGGCGACCGCTCGCTCCGGTGGCGGGCCCGATGGCGCCCGGTGCTGACCGAGCTGCTCGACCTGTGGATCCCGCTCTTCCCCGACGCGGTCGTCGCCGAGGCGCGCCGCCTGCCCACCATCCGGATCGAAGGACTTGGCAATGGCTGAACTCGAGACCACCGCCCTCTCGCGGACGGGAACATGGCTTCGCACGATGGCGGAGCATCGTTCCCTGAGTGAGACGGTGCGCGTGTCGCGCGCCTCGGTCGTCACCGACGGACGCTGGACCGTGGACCTGCGCCAGCCCAGCGATGCCCGCACCTCGGTCATCTACCTCGACGGCCTGCCCGAACCGCTGGCCGACGAGATCAGGATCGCCTTGCTGGTGGGGATGGCCCATCCGTCGTCGACCGCCCGGTCTGCGAAGTCCATGGCCGCGTTGGGGCACTCGCTCACCATGATCGGGCGATGGATGGTCCACGGGAAGATCGGTTCCTTCGGCGAGCTGGGGGCGGGCTGCGGCGAGCTCTTTCTGGATGCCCTCAAGCAGTTCCACGAGCGCAAGCGGTCCGACACCCACGAGCCGGGGCGCGGACATTGGGAGCCCCGTCCCCGGTTCGGCAAGCGGCCCGGCAAGATCGGCGATACGCCCCGCGCGACGCGTGGGCTGGTCAAGGACGTGGCCAGCGCGTTCCTCTTCCTGCGCCGCAACGCGGCGCTCCTCGAGCGGTATGGCGGTGCCGCCCCGCGCGGAGATCCCTTCGGGCATACCGCCGCCCAGGCGGTGGCGACGGACTGGGCCGACGATGGCGCCGACCGCACGACCGAGCGCCTCCCCGACGCGGTGCTCGAACGGCTCGTTTCTGGCGCGACGCGCATGATGGGCGTGCCGGCCGACGACGCGATCCGCCTGGTCAAGCGGCTTGCCGCGCTCTGCGCGCGTGGACTGACCGGCGCGGAGGCGGCCGAACGCCTCCGCGACTTTCGCTTCGGGAAGGTCGAGGGGGAGACCTCGCGCTGGCGCGATGGCTTGCTCGTCGAGGGGATGAGCCCGATTGACTCGATCCGGCAGATCGTGCACCTCGTGCGCGACGCCGCGTATGCGCTCCACTTGCTTGGCGTTGGCCAGCGGCCGGGCGAGGCACTCGGCCTGCGCGGCGGGAGGCATCCGCCGAAGGGGACGGAGCGCGCCGGCGGGTTCGGCTTGGCCGGGCGCCCGGACGCCCCCTGGTGCCTGTCGGAGGCGCCGAGCAAGAGCGGCTTCTCGACGGTGCTGCATCTGCACGGCCACGTCTACAAGCGCGAGGCGACGCCCAGGCCGGTGCGGTGGGTGGTCGGCGGGCGGCAGCCCGGCGAGGGGCCGCCCGACGCGCTGCTCGCGCTCGAGGTGCTCGAGCGTCTGCACGCGCCGCTTCGCAGGTTCGCGCCCAAGGAGGCCCAGGGGCTGCTGGTGGTCGACTTCGCGTCGGAGGCCGGGGAGCCTCTCCGGACCGACTGGCTGGTCGTCACCCGGCTGTCGGCTTCCATGAAGCGCTCGATCCCGCGCTTCGCCGACTTCAGTGGCATCCCTGACGAGGAGATGGGCCGCGATCTCCGCAAGTACCGCGAGCCGGGGCCGAGCTGCATCGCCCTGTACGCCTTCCGCAAGACCTACGCGCAGACGCTCTACAAGCTCTACCCCGGGCTTCTGATGGCGATCGCCAGGCAGTTGCAGCACGCCTCGCCGGACTTCACCATGAAGGACTACGTGACGGGTGATCCGTCCTTCCAGCGCGAGCTGGAGCTCTTCCGCTCCAGGCACACCGTCCTGCTGTTCGACGAGATCATGGACGGGGTCGCGACCACGGCGCACACCATGGACGCGGCCATGGACCGTGTGCTGGGGCGCGTCGCCGGACGCGGCGCGGCGATCGATCCGACGCGGCGCGATGCGATCTGGGCCGAGCAGGCCGCCGCCCCGCAACCGCTGTTCGCGCGCGACGGCCTGCGCCCCGCCGCCGGCCTCGTCGCTGCCTTCATGGGAGCGGGCACCGGATCGGATCTGGCCATGGAAGGATCCGTCCCGGACAGCATCGGCGCCGGCGCCCCTCGGCCGGACCGCGCGCGCAATGGGGCCGCCATCATGCGAACGTACGTGACGGAGCGGCGGCGGGCGGTCGCGGCAGCCGCCGCGGGCGACTCCGCCGCTGGCCGGGAGGCAAGGGACCGCGTGCTGGCGGCAGCGCGGGCCCTCGGGAGCTCGGGCTTCAGGAACAGGCATCAGGCCGCCGCGACCGCGCCCGGCATCACTACCAGCGAAGGAGAGTACGATGACGAATGACGTTCAGACGGGCTGCGCAACCGACACGGCGGGTGCTCGTACCATCGCCGGCGCTGCTCCGCCGTCGCGGACCGCCGGCGTCTATGCACCCACGTCCCCGTCGGCGCAGCCTTGGCCGTCGGGCCACGTCCCGTCGGGCCTGGTGGAGCGCGAGATGTGGGCGGCGTTCGCGGCGATCAGCCGGAAGCAGGGTGCCCGCCTGTCGCTGTCGGCCGTCGCTAGGCAGTCGGGGCACTCCCGCACGATGATCTCGCACGATGGGGGTGACTTCCCCGTGCTGCGTGGCGCCATCCTGGAGGAGATCGGTCGCAGGAAGCCGGCGAGGGCCGCCAAGCCGACGCGCGAGGAGGCGGAGGCGATCGCCGAGGCGCGGAGGGAGCGGAAGGTGAACCACTGGCGGGCGGTGGCCCGCGAGGCGGATGGCCGCAACGCCGAGTGCATGGCGGCCGCGGTCGCGGCTGAGACCAGGACGGAGCGGGCGCACGGCGTGCTCCGGCGCATCCTGGACGACATGGTCGCCGGGCGCTGGGTACGCGCCGACCCGTCCGCGGTCCTCCTCGGCGAGATCGAGGTGCTGCTGGGGTCGCCCGTCCGGACCGGCGCCGCCGACGCCGCCGGCTAGCGCGTTCGGCGCGCCGGCGAGATCGCGCCGGTCGCCCCCCAGTCAGGTGCCGGGAGGTCGAGGTCCAGTTCGGGTCGCCAGCCAAGGCCATCGAGGAGGTCGTGGACGGCGCGGTCGAGCAGGGGATGGTCGGCACCGCGCAGCATGGGCGATGGCCGGCCGCCTCTCAATACCCCGACTGTGAGCGCCGCCGCGCCGCGCGTCACCAGCGACCGGACACGTCGCTCGCGGTTGACCCAGGTGAAGTCGGTCAGCGCGCGCGCGAGCAGGGCGGCGGCGAGATCGTTTTCGACAAGCAGCTTGGCGTCGGCGGAAGCGATCAGGTCGTGGCACGGGTCGGGCGGGGCGGCCGTGGGGAATCGGGCGGTGGCACCTTCGTCGGCATGGAAGGAGCCCTCGGCGTCCTGGGTCCCGCGGACCGCGATCGGGCTGGCGCCGTCACGTATCAGCCAGACGCCGGTATCGCGGCCATCGTCGAGGATCAGGGGTACGGCGGCCGCACCTTCGGCGGCAGGCGGCAGCTCGCGCGCCAGCACGGCGGCGCGTGCGGACGCCGCCAGCCGGAGGCTCTGGCAGGCGTCGGCGACGTAGGCCGCCGCGACGGGAAGCCCGCCGTCGGCGAGTGCACGGTGACACAGCGCCGCGGCGTCGATCAGCTGCTCCAGGACGGCGACGTCAGGCCTCGCACCTCCGGTGGCGGACGCGCTCACGCCGGGCCTTTCGCGGGGCGGCGCGCCGGCGCGGGCCGTGTCGACCTCTCCACGACGGACATGTCGGCGGCAGCCACGGCCGTGCCTTCGGCGACGGCCTCGCCGTCGCAGCGCAGAAAGGTGGAGACAGAGACAATCACTACTTGTAAGTAGTGATTGTCTCTGTCTCGTCAATATGCGCGGGTTCGCAGACGTGTGGCCGGGTGCGGGTCGATTGCGATCAGCGGATCACGCCGCGAGCGCCTGCGGCAGATCGTGGGTGACGGCGGCTTCCACCGGGATCGGCTTGCCGTCGTGGAAGATGTCGAGGGCACCCTGGCGGCTCTCGGCCCCGGTCGCGACCAGCTCGGCCGATACGAATGCCGGGTGGTCGACGAAGTCCGATAGCTTCCTTCCCGTGGCGCCGAGCGCCAGCGTTTCCGGGTAGCTGCCCCAGAGCGAGAGGGCGTTGTCCGAGTAGACGCCGCCTTCGAACTCAAGGAGGGCGACGAGTACGCCGTCCTGGTAGTGGAGGGTCTCGCGCTTGCCGTTCCTGTCGAACTGGACCCCGCCGCGGAAGTCTTCCGCACCCGCTGCCACCGCCTGCCGAAGCACCTCGCGGGGGTCGAGGCCCCGTTCCCTGACGATGGCCAGCGCGACCTCGCTGATCAGGCCCTGCGATCCGGCCGATTGTAGATTGGCCAGTGCGGTCGCGCGGCTCCGGTGTTCCCGATGGTGGTACCCGTAGTGGCTGCGGATCTCCCTGACCGTGCGGATGCGCTCGTCGCCGGTCGGCGCCCAGACGAGGCCCCGGTTCAGCGCGACCATCAGCATGACGTAGCGCAGCTCCGCGATGTCCTTGGGCCTTCCGTAGTGGGGTAGGGGCTCCATCCGCAACCAAAGCGGCGCGGTGCCGCGTCCGATCTTCGCGGCGGTCTCCTCGAGTGCGCGGCGCAGGCCGGCCTCGCGCTTGGCGATCCGGCCGCGGACCCTGTCGGCGTGCGCGAGGATGTCGAGCATCCCACCCGCGATCTCGTCGACCGTCGGCTTCTCGGTGACCCAGTAGCGGCGGTGGTCGACGCAAAGCGGCAGGATGAAGTCGCCGAAGTCGAAATCGATGACCAGTGCGATCTGGTCTGCCGTGCTGAGGCAGCACGTGCGGACGCTGTCAGGCATGGGGGGTGCGACGCCGGCGATTCGGAGTGCGAGGATGCCGCGGTGCAGTTCCCCGAGCAGCTGCGTGATCTCGGGTGCGCTCAGCATGACCGTCCGTTCGTCTTCGGAGCCGACGCGGATGTCCGACCGGCCATCCCACGCGTTGCCCACCCACTCGATGCGGCTGATACGCTCCTGCGTCGCGGAGCGTGGTAGGGTGCTGACCCAGTCCTGCACGTCGCCCGCGCGCAGTTCCCAATAGTCGCGTCCCCGCGCGATGCTCGCCACGATCTCCAATCCGTCCGTCATGTTCTTCATGCTCGTACCCCTGCTTCCTGTTTTCCCTCCAGCCGAAGGGAACACCTGCACTCTTCTGATGGAATAGACCTAGGGACGCACCGACGCGGCCCCACGATCGCGACCCTGATCCTCGCAACGACCAGGCCCCTCCCGAACGGGGCGAGGCGACGCCGTCCGCATGTTCGGCCGCGCTGCTCAAGAATTCGTGAAGGTCCGACCGAGCGCGATTGGCGTCGGCGCTGCCGACTGGCATGGTCTTCGGTCGCAGGTGCTTATGCGGTCGTCATCAATACGGCGGCGGGAGGATACGTTCGATGAGAGTTCTTCTGGTCATTTCGGAGCGAGCGCAGGGATCAAGCCGCGGCACGGGCGCGGATCGAGGGTGAGGCCATGCCGAACTTCTCGATGATCCTGAACGACGACGGTTCCGTTCGGCAGTTGCTGCGCGACGGCGAGCCATACGACCGCGCCATCCGGCTCGAGCCGGCGTACGCGATCGTGTCGACCTACTTCCGGCTTTCCGCGAGCAACATCGCCGGGCTCGCGGGCGCCGCCGATGACGAGCTGCGCCGCTTCCATGGCATCCAGGCCTTCCTGATGGCGCTCACCGGCGTCGAGGCGTTCACCAACGTCTTCTTCACGTTGCGCGCGCGGGAAACCGGCGACGACGCCCTCAAGGCGATCGTCGATGCGAAGAAGGGTTCCCTGCTGGCGCGGCTCGAGCGGTGCGTCGAACGTGCGTTCGCGGCCTCGCTCGACGATCAGGAAGCGCTGATCGGACGGTTGCGCGAGCTCTTCGCCATGCGCGCGCAGATCGTGCATCCCCGCTGGGACCCGGCGTCGGCGACCATCGGCGGCTTCATCCCGCTGCACATCGACGGCCTCTCGATGAACTTCCAGTCGAGCTTCGAGGACGAGCGCCTGTGCCGGGAGGCGTTCCTCTGGTGCCTGCTGCTGGTGATCAGGGTCGCGAAGGCGGCGGGTGCCGGGGACGTCGCCGCGTTCTGCCGGTTCTGGACCGGGCAGGAGAACGTCTCGGAGGAAGCCGTCCTGCGGCAGCTGGGTCTCGGCGCGGACGATGCGCCCGGTGGCTGACGACGCGTCGTCTAGCTCGCGGGCTCGGCGACGCTGATGGCGATCGCGCCTCGCACCGGTCATCCGCGCGTCGCCGCCTGGCTGTCAAACCTCCCGCCCAACCGGCAGGAGGCGGGGGCGCTGCTGGTGGACGGACTGCGGCTGGTGAGCGAGACCGACCTGCGCCGCGATCTGGGCGACCTCGTCGAGCGCCTGCTGGGCCAGCTGCCCGGCCCCGTCGCGGCGTTCCCGGCGCGCGAGGTTCCGTCCGGCGAGTCGGCGCATCCCACCGGCCGCGACGCCGGCTACGACGTGTTCCAGCCTGGACTGCCCGGCAGCGAGGCGGTCGTCGGGAACGTGCTGACCGGCGTGCTGCGGCAGCCGGCGGCGCGGGGCCAGCTGCTGCCCGATCACGGTCTCGCGCCGCTGCGGGCGGCCAAGGTGCGCACGATACTGCTGGTCGACGACTTCTCCGGCTCGGGCAAGCGGCTGGTCGACTTCGCGACCGCCCTCCGCCGTCACGCGACCGTGCGCAGCTGGGCCTCGGCGGGACTGATCGAGTTCCACGTGGCCGTGTTCGCCGCCACCGCCCGGGCGCTCCGGCTTCTCCACCGGCGGTTCGGGGAGGACCGCGTCCATCTGGTGCTGGCCGCGCCGACCTTCGCCGGCGCCGGCTGGACGGCCGAGCAGCTCGCCGACGTCGAGGCGATGTGCCTCGCCCAGGCCGGGAGGCGCCGCAAGGCGATGGCGCTTGGCTTCAAGGAGAGCCGCGCGCTGATCGCGTTCGAGCACACCGCGCCGAACAACCTGCCGTTTGTGCTCTGGAAGGTGGCGGACGGGTGGAACAGCCTATTCGAGGGAAAGGCGGTCCCGCGCGATCTGCTATCGCTGTTCGCGATGACTCCCGCGCCGCCGCGCGAGCCGCTCGCAGGGACGGCGGGGGCGGAGCGCCTCGGGCGGGTGATCGACCTGCTCGGTCACCGTGTCCGTCGGCCCGATCGGATCGCCGAGGTCACGGACACGACCCCCGCCGAGGTCGCGCGGCTGCTCGCCCTCGCTCAGACCTTGGGGCTAGCGGGGTCCACGCTGAGGCTGACCGATGCGGGTCTCGTCGAGCTCCGCCGCTGGCGGTCCGAGTACGCGCCCAGGGAGTTGCGCGACCACGACGAACCATACTATCCGTCGCAGCTGAGGGCGGAGCGGTGAGCATCCAGCCTCCCGCCGGCCGCAAGGCCGGTCCATGCCCCGGCTCGTCCGGGGCGGGCTGGCGCGTCGCGCTTCGCCTGGGAGAAGGTGTCGCCGTGATCGGCCATGGTGAAGCGGACTCCGGCACCGACGAGGACTGGGCTCGTCCCCTCCACCATCGCCTCCTATCGGGTCAAAGTGGATGATCGGCGCTTCGCCCCACCGATACGTCGTCGACGGCCGCGCGTCGGGTCGGTCCGACGAGCTCCTCGTCCGGGCTCTCGCGCAGGCCCGGTCGGTCGAGGTGGCCGGCGCGCCCGCGATCGTGACGCTGCGTCACCTCGCGGCCCGGATGGGCGTGGACTACAGGTATCTCCGCTCGGTGATCGCAAACAGGTCGGGCGACCGCTACCGCGACTTCAGCATATCCAAGCGCGGCGGCGGGGGCAGGCGGATCGCCGTCCCCGAGCCGACGCTGATGGCCGTTCAGCGCTGGATAGTCCGCGAGATCCTTCGCGGACGGCCGGTCCATCCGGACAGTCACGCCTACGCCGCCGGCAGCTCGATCGTGGCCTGCGCGCGGCGCCACTGCATGGCGGGATGGCTGCTCAAGCTGGACATCCACGACTTCTTCGAGAGCGTGCCCGAGCGTTCGGTGTACGACGTCTTCCGGACTATCGGCTATCAGCCGCTCGTATCCTTCGAGCTCGCGCGCCTGTGCACGCGGCCATGGGTCGACCCTCCGCAGGACAGGCGCGCCGCCCGCACGGTCTCCAACCACGCCAACCGTGGCATCGACCTGTATCGCCGTGAACTGACCGGCTTCCTCCCGCAAGGGGCGCCTACCAGTCCGATGCTGTCGAACCTCGCCTGCGTGGGACTCGACGGACGCCTGTCCAGCTTGGCCCGGTCCGCCGGGCTGACCTACACGCGCTACTCCGACGACCTGACGTTCTCAGGTCCGCCGGGCACGTTCGACCGAAGCCATGCCGTCGCGATGGTCGACGGCGTCCGGGACGTCCTGCGCGACCACGGCTTCCGCATGCACGAGCGCAAGATCTCGATCGTGCCGCCCGGCGGACGCAAGGTGGTGCTGGGCCTGCTCGTCGACCGGGACCGTCCGCGGCTGCCGGGCGGGTTGCGCCAGCGGTTGTCGGACCACGTCCGCGGCATCGAGGGCTTCGGCATCGCCGCCCATGCAGCCGAGCGCAACTTCGAGGCGGTCACGGGCATGGTCAACCACATCGCCGGGCTGCTCCGCTTCGCGCGGGACGTCGAGCCCGCTTTCGCCGATCGGCTGCGGGTGCGCTTCGAGGCGGCGCTCGCGCGGCATGGGTGGGGTGCCGCCCCCGAGAGCGGGTCCGAACCGTAGGTCTTAGCGCTCCGGAACAGGCCCGATCACGGCGGACGAGCCCAGCCGATCCGACTGATCCTGCTTCCTGCGAACAGACGGGGGCGTCGTGGGTTCGCGACGGGTAGGCGCATTTGCGTCTAGGCTTTGGGGACATGGCGCCGGACTATGGCCGCGCCCATTCTCGGCCTCGCGTCCCGCGCAGTCGGTGCCGTGCGCAAGCGGACCGGCGACGAGTGGAGGGGACGGGCGGCCGCCCGGGAAGGCCCGATTCTCGCGTTGGGGTAAAACACGGCAAGTCGCGCGTTGAAAGCGGTCTCGCCTTCGGTGGTTGGCGGTTTCCGAGCGGTCCCTCCGGCGCATCGCGCTGAACCGGGGTGACGGGTGCGGTATCGTGGGCAATGGCTTGACGATCGTCGCGCGGACGAAGGTTATGGCCTGTCGGGGCATCAAGGGGAATACGGGGGCTAATGAGCTACATCGACGACCTGATCGAGAATGGCACCAACTTCCAGGTCCGGCGTGGGGAGGGCACCGCGTCGTTCACGCCGGTCAGCGGACGCGACGAGGACATCGAGGCGTTCCAGGGCGTCGTGCGCGACCTGCGGTGCCACGAGGGTGACGGATACTCGATCCACATCGACCATCTGATGAGCGATCGGGCCGGTTCGTTCGTGGACGTGGTGATGATCACCTTCGACGCGAAGTGACATTAAGGGGCCCTCTATCGACGGAGGCCTCGGGGACCGCGATGCCGAGCTACCGCCGTGGACGGCTAGTGAGGCGTGGTCAGCGGCGGCGCGGTCGAGGCGCCACCAGCGGGCGGAGGGGCCGCGTCGACCGCGACGTTGGACCGCCTGCGGCCGGCCTGACGGCCGACCGCGTCGGCCGTCAGGCTGCGAGCCGCGACGTCTCGGCGTATATGTCCTGCCCGACGTTGTGGATGCAGTGCATGTAGCCCTCGCGGTGCACGTCGCGCAGGGCGTCGGACGACAGCAGGCGCTGCATGCGCGCGCTGGCGCGCCGCAGGCCGGCCTGGAGGTCGCCCGGCACGGGCGCGTCGACGAGCTTGAGCGTCCGCCCGGGCCGGAACGCGAAGTGGCCGACCTCCGGCCCGATGCCCATCGGCACAAGCAGGGCGCGGCCGTCGTTCGCCGGCGACCAGAGGCGGCAGTCGCCGTAGACGAACATGTTGTCGTCCTGCTTGCGGAACACCCCGGCGGCTAGCGGAGGCCCGGCCGCGTCGTCGACGTCGAAGGCGATGTAGATGTAGTCGGTGCCCGATCGCCGTGCGGCCGCCGCGCAGAGGTTCTGGTCGCCGTGCGTCAGCACGAACCCCGCCCCGAGCTGCGGCTCGCCCTGCCGCCGGTCCCGGCCGCGCCGCCCGGTGAGCATGATCGAGTACGCCGCGACGTACTTCATCATGTTCGCGCCGGCCGCCGGATCGGATGCGGAGAGCAATTGCAGGTCGTGGCGCGCCTGGCGCATCTCTTCGGTTTCTTCAGCCTTGTTCATCATTTCTCAACTCCTGTGGTTCAATGCGAAGCGGCGGGGCGGACCCGTCCCCGCTTTTCCCCTCTGCACCGCTTCACACCCTCCGCCGTGCCGATGGGCACTGGCTCCTGCTGCGGCCCTGGGAAGGTGCCGCCGTCGCTGGGGCGGCTGCGGCTTCTCCGCTTCGCAGGCCGGCTGCCAGACTTGAGTCCCACGCCGCAGGCGGGCGAGCTTCAGGAATCCTTACCGTTTGCGTGCCACGGCGGATCCGTGGCTGAACGTGATCCCATCTATCCGGGCGAACGCGCCTCCGCCCGTGACTTGCACAGGCTCGCCGAGGTGTACCGGGACGCCGCCTTCCGCGCGGCCGGGGCCATCCAGCGCGGCGACCCGTTGACGGCCGCACCACTCCGGCTGCTCGCGCTGCATTCCGTCGAGCTGAACCTGTCTGCCTACCTCATCCTCAAGGGCGGCACCGCGGCGACGATCCGCCGCTTGGGGCACGATCTGGGCGCTCGCTTGGCATTGGCGACGGAAGCGGGACTCGTGCTTCGTCGGCGGACTGCGGCCCATGTCGAGGCGGTCGCCCGCGACCGCGAATATCTCGTCGCGAGATACGGCCCGGAGCTGCTGGGCACCGTGTCGCAGGTGAACCGCCTGCTGGCGACCATGGAGGAGGTCGCCGGCAAGGTCTCCCGCGCCTTTGTCTGCGAGATCGCAACCGTCCCGTCGGCGATCGCACCGTTCGACGCGGCGTCATCTGCTGAGGGGAGGGTGGCAGGCCCGGCGGGTGCCGGCCCGATGTCGCAGACGAGCTTGGACCGGTGACGCCCCAAGCCATCCGGAGGCTCCACCGTCTCGGTCGTGATCCCGTGGGACGGCCCCGGCGGAGCTTGGACTAGGCCGACTCGACCGCGCGATCGTCCTGACGCCGGGCAAGTAAGGGATATGGCTGTCCGCGGTTTCGCCTTCCTGCCGCTGCGGGGGATTGGGAAGGGGTGACGGCGGGACGCCTACACGGACCCATGGCCATGCCCATATCTCGGCGTTCCGCATCGCCGTGGTGGCCGGCGGCGACCGCTATGGGATCGGTTGGGCCTTGGCGAGCTGCAGCAACTGGTTGACCTCGGACCTGCTCGACGGGTCCTCGACGTGCAGCTTCACGCTCGACGAGCGGTAGGTCCCTGCGCCCTGACGGAGCTGATCCAGCTTGCGGCCGACCCCGCGTGCGGTCGCGGTGTCCAGCATCCGCTTCATCCCGTCGACGTTGGCGTACCGCATGGCCAGCAGGCGGAGCATCTCGGTCTGCACCGCGCCCGCGACGAGGTTGTGGGCCAGGCAGCTCAGGGTATGCCGCCGCTGAGGTCCATCCTGTGGGCGATGCCGGGCGAACAGTCCTGGTCGCCAGATCGTCCGCCCTCGCGTCGCTGCGTAGAGGGCGTCGCCGGCCACACCGTTGAGGGATCTCATCGGCAGGAAGGCGGGCGGCTGGCCCAGTGGCGGAAGGATCGCGTTCTGCCAGTCCTGCGGCCATGCGGTGACGGCGTGCAGCTGGCGTTGCAACGGTTCGGGGACGGGTCCTGCCGGATCTCCGCCGGCGGCTTGCATGACTGTGTTGATGCTTATCGGCTCCGCCGACCGGGTCCCCGACGCGACGCCTGGGAAGTGGCAAGCGCGGTAGTGGTCCAGGAGATGCGTCACGACGTCAGGCAGCGTCGCGGTGGTCCCCGCGTTGACGAAGCTCGAGCCCAGTCGCAGCGTCCGGAGCCGCTCGACCCATTGGTCCAGCGTCAGCGCCGCACGCTTCGCGACGTGCACCGTGATCGCCACCACGAGACCGAACCGATAGCCGAACGCGTCGATGACGACGCGTTCCCCGAGGTCGGTTCCTATCGGTTCGGGGTCGCCCATGAGCCGGAGCGGCACGAAGGCCCTCCAGGCCCGTTCCGCGGGCACGTTGCCGGGTGAGTCCCCGAGGTAGTGGCGCCAGAACCCGCTCTTCTGGCTATCGCGCCACGGCATCGCGTATCTCAGCGGCGCGGAGCTGCCCCGGACGAGGTTGTAGACGTAGCCGTACATCCACTCGTCCGTGAAGGGCACGTCGTGGCCGTAGTGGCGGTCGAGGTGCCCATCGAAGCAGTCGCCGGCGATGAACGTGATCCGGGCATCGGTGATCGTCGTCATGCCGCCGTTATTGCGCGTATGATCATCGGCTGCTAGTCGGCTCGGGACTGAGAGTGAACCGCGAGGCCTTGGCCTAACCGCCATCGTAAGTGGACGCTTAAGGGCGGGCCACAGGGTCCGCCCACCTCAGTCGCCCGAGACTTAGCGCTGGGTCACTATCGACCCGGGACCCTCGGTCTGGTCGAGCCGGGCGGCGGGCACGATGCCCACGCCGCGGACGTCACCCGCCTGGGTCCAGTCGAGGCGTATGGCGCCCGCGGCGACGAGGTTCGCGAGGTGGTCACTCAGTTCCTTCGGGTCGCCGGCCCTGATCCTTCTGGCCAGTTCGAGCGCGTCGAACTCGGGCCGCGAGCGGTCCAGCACGTTCAGCTCGATCGCCGACGCGACCCATGCCTGACCGGCGCCTGCCGCGGATTCGAGCGAGTATATCCGGCTGTCGTCGTCGAGGGTCACGAACGGGAGCAGCGCTGACGACTTCCGGCTCGCGAGCCTCTCCAGCAGCTCGATCGGCGCGAGATCCTGGTTGAACGCGGCCGCGGCGCGCCGGCGCGCGACCAGGCTGGCCACGGCCGCGGTGAGGAGTGCAGCCAGGATGCCCGTCGCGATTGAGATGATCCAGACCCGGATCACGTCACCCAGGTCGAAGCCGTAGAGGATGTCCCGGCGGCTGCCGAGCCACATCTTCATCAGGCCGGGATAGATCCACACGAGGATCATCGACAGCGAGATCGCTACCAGCCAGTGGCCCGCCGACCACCCGAGCGAGAGGAGGCTCTCCTTGCCGTCCGCAGAGGGACCGGCGCCCGCGGCGGGACGGCGCAGCAGCCGCGTCGTGAGCGCGAACGCGGATACCAGCAGAAACCCGGGGAAGAGCAGGAAGGAGGGGACCTGTAGCACACCCTGCACCTCCGCCATGCCAGGGACGCCGACCGAGAGCTCGGCATCGGCGACGACCTGTCCGCTCCAGGCGGGCGATCCGACCCTCCGCGCCGCGACGATCACGGCCACCTTGTGCTTGCCGCTGGCGACGGGGTGGTCCCCTGACCCCGCCGTCGAGACGGGGATCGGCACGATGACCGACGAGTGCGCCGCGACGCGGCGCCCCTTGCTCCACTCCCCCTCGCCGGCGGCGAGGAACGCGGGCAAAGCGGGCCGCAGCGTCATGTCGAGGGGCAGGTCGGACAGGTTCGACAGACGCACGAGGAGCGGCCGCGTGAAGCCGTCGAGCAGGGTCTCCCCCTCGAAGGAAAGCCCGGCGCTCAGGAGCGCGGAGGCGGCCGGAGAGGGCCGGGCCTTGATCATGAGGGGCGTGGCGAGCGTCCGCCGCCGATCCTTCGCCTCCACGATCGCGGTCGCCTCGCCGTCGAACCCGGGGCGAGCCTCCAGCTCGAGGACCCACTGCGCGCTCCCGAACCGCCGCGCGGTCCACCGGACCGAGGCGGGGCCGGAGACCGCGATCGAGCGCCGCGCGACGCCGCCGCCCTCGACACGGACGAGCACCCGGCCCTCGTCGCCCGCGGCCAGCGTCACCGTGGATGGCTCGACGATCAGGCGTTGGGCTGCGGCGACGCCGGGACGGAGGAGGGCCGTCGCCAGCGACATAGCGAGCAGCATCAGGCCCACCACCTTGGTCATGCTGTTACTGTCGGGCGGGGCGGCGTCATCCGGGATCGATAGACCAACTCGGCGCGACCCTACAATCGAGGGGACGGCGTTGGCCTCGCCAGCGGCAGCACTATATCGTCGCTATGCCCGAACCCCGACGGATCTTCTGCGATGAATCCGGCCAGACCGGACCTAACCTGCTGGATCCGCAGCAGCGTCTGTTCGCATACTCCGGTGTCGCGACGTCGGACGAGGAGGCGTGGCGCCTCCTCGCGGCGGCGAGACGTGACCACGGCGTCCTGGATGACGAGCTCAAGGCCACCGCACTGCTGAAGAGCGAGCGTGGGCGCCTGTTCGTGCGGGACATCCTGCGGGCGGTGGAGGGGCGCTACTCGGTGGTGGTCTACGACAAGGCCTTGGCGCTCTGCGCGAAGGTCTTCGAGTACGTCTACGAGCCGGTCTTCCAGGACCGTCCGGAGCTGCTCTACGAGAAGGACCTCCACCGCTTCGTCGCGATGTACTGCTACACCTTCCTGATAACCAGGGACGAGCTGGGCGAGGAGGCCGTGCGGCAGTTCCTGGCGTTCATGCGCACCTATGACCCGGCGGCCGCGCCGCTCCTCTTCGGTGATGGGGGCGGCGGTCGGACGTTCGACGGCAACCCGTTCGAGATGGTGACGAGGTTCGCGAATGGCTATCGCGACGCGATCGTCGCCGACAACCAGTCCGAGCGCGACGCGCTGAGGCCGGGGACGCTCACGCTCGACTTGGCGGCGTCCGGTCTCTTCAGCCTGCTCTGCCACTTCGGGCAGGAGGGCCGTCCGCTGGACGTGACGTGCGACGAGCATCCCCAGCTGGAGAGGATCGCCCCCGCCCTCGTCGGCGGCGAGGACGATCCGGCGCTGCAGCGCGCGCGGCGCATGGCGTCCGGCGGGGCGCCTCTGGGCTGGTCGCTTGCCCGGCCGATCGACTTCGACGACTCGAGGAACCGGCCCGCGCTCCAGATCGCCGACCTCGTCGCCGGGACGGCCGGTGCCGTGGGATCTGGAAGGACAGCGACGCGCGGGCTGGAGGAGCACCTTGAGCTGATTGATCGGCACCTCAACCCGCACGCCATGCTGCCCGACTACTCCGTCGTCCGGCCGCAGCTTCGCGGCCCGATGGTGAACTGGGTCGTGCTGTACGGGCTCGGCGAGCGGGCGAGCAGGGGCGAGGACCCGTACCATCTGCTGCGGGAGGTCTACGAGGAGGCTGAGCGGGCCTGGGATGCTGGCGAGCTGAGGGTATCGACGTTGGCGGACGATGGCGGGTAGCGACGCCGAGGGGGTCGCCCTTCGTGGTGCACCCGCCATTGCTCGGTAGCCGCCCCGTCGGAAAGTGGTTGGGCCGAGTGCGGTCGACCGGCCAATGCCCGACGTCGCCGGGTGGTCGCCGCTACGGCGCGGGGGGCGGGGACCCGCGGGATGACCGGACGTGGCAGGCTTCGGTCATCCGGTCGGAGACGCTTTCCGTCTTGATCGGTTTGAGTTCGCGGGACGACTTGCGGGCTCGACGCCGGCCGGGGCCGTTCATGGCCTGCGGGATGCCGGCGGCGGACGGAGTGGATCGGCATCGACGATCGACGCGATGACCACCCCTTCGGTCGATCACGGCGCCGTTACGTGGGGGGGTGTGCCTGAACGACGCTTGGGCCCGCGCGGGCCGCCATATCGCGGAACGCCTGCGCCCAGAGTGCGAGCGAATACCCGGGGAGCATGTCGATCCTGGCGGGCGTTCCATCGCGTAGCGCACCCGGCCATCCTTCGGCCCACTCCGCGAGTGAGACGAGCGCGTCCGGAACGACGAGGTGGAACTCGTCCCCATGGACCATGCCGTCCGGCTCGGCGCGCAGGCCCGGCATGATCTCGGATGGTATCGTGACGGGCTTGTGGAATGCGAAGCCAACGGCTGGAACGATGCCCCGCGGGGCCTCGTTTCCCTTGAGCACGTGCGTCACGATTGCGGCGGGCGGGGTGCTGCCCAACGGGTCTTCGGTGAACAGCACGTGCGCCAGGGGAAGCTGCATCATGAGTTTGCCCAGTCCCTTGTCGCGCGCCTCGGGCGAGACCATCAGCCCGCCGACCTCCCATTCGTTTTTGGGTTCGTCGAAGCTGGCGTAGGACATCGCCAGGAACTCGTCGTTCGACGATATCGCACCCCAGACGCAGCGGTCCATGGCGAGTTCGAGGAAGTGCTTGGCCGTCCGCGGGTAGAGCGCGTCGTTGGTGGCGGCGAACTCCTCGTGCCACTGGTGCGCGCGACCGATCTCCGACGTGTCGAAGGCTCTCAACTCAACCTGCAATGCGACCATCCCCGTTGCCGGGCGCTCGTTATCGCCCGGAACGGGATGGTTTAGCGACGCCCGGGGATTCGGGCAACGCGCGAGGCGTTCAGGACCTGAGGTTCTTGGCCTTGACGCGTGCGTGTCCGCCCAGCGCCTCGAAGATCGCGCCTCGGCCCAGCGGGTGTGGCTGCGAGACGCCTCGGATCCAACGGCCGACGGTCGGGCGCGACACTTTCAGCATGCGCGCCATTTCGCCATCATCCAGCTCGAGGATACGCTGTGCCGCCTTCACCAGCCCGCCGAAGTCCACGTCCGCATCGGACGAGGAGGCGTCCGCCAGCTTAGCCACGAGTTCGTCGAGCGCGCCGGCCATCTGGGCACGCGCCGCCTCTACGAGCGCGACGAGATGCCCGATGTCGATGAAGGCGCCTGGCGACTGCGAATGTGCCTTGATCATGTCATGCTCCTCTGCCGGTTCATGCCCGGCTGATATCTGATAATATGCACAAAATGCTACTTATTCAAGATCCATCACCACTACGACATTTTTCAACTCCCTCAGCTACTTACGCGTCTGGCACCTCTGCTTCAACCGTGCATGATGCACAAATCCAGCTCGGGGAGGCGGAATTTCCCACCGACTCGCCGCCGCTTCGCCGGATGGGCCGGGGAGGCGCCCACTGGCCAGCGGCGGACACGTTCGCCGAGGCGATTGCGACCGAACCGAGGGCGCCGACGGTGTCGTCCGGCGCCGGGCCGCAGCGGCATCGGCCTCAGCTTCGAGGCCTGCCCAGATGGCGCGACCGGCGGAGCGGCCGCCCTCCCGAAGGTCGTCTTCGTCGATGGATTGCGGTCCGTCCGCTTCTGGGAGCCGATCAGCGGGAGCGCTGGCCGCCCGTCGCGCCGGATCGCTGATCCGTCTCCCTCCGGCGCTAGACACCACGGCGGCTGATCGAGCGGCCCCATCGAAGCCATGTCTGGGAATTCGTCAGACTCGATGCGACGACGTCGAGCTCCGGGTTGCCGCTGATCTCGCGAAAGGTCTCGGCCACGCTGTCGAAGATCGTCGGCGCGATCCATGGATTGAGGACGATCCGCTTGATCCATGCCAGGTCGATCGTCAGGAAATGGACCTCCTCGTCGCAGGCACCCTCGAAGATGACGCGGAACTCCTGCTCGGGTCCGAAGCCCGCCCCCTTCAGGAAGGGAAGACTCGCGATGTCGTAGTCGCAGTCCTCGATCTCGTTCAGGTGGATGTAGTCGACGGCGTTCGCCCGGTAGCGCGCGTCCGCCCTGATGCTGTCCAGCAGCTGCCGCCGGTCCAATTCGATGAAGCAGCCGTCGGCGGGCTGGGTGAACACCTTCCAGTGGTGGTAGGTCTCCGAACTCTCGGTGCAGCAGAGGGCCTTCAGCCCCTCGCGGCCTGACCTGTTACGGTAGAGGCGCATGAATTCGGCGTCGTTGCGGTCGTCCCACTTGTCGGGGTTGACGAAGGCAAGGCGTCGGTTGCGGAGCGTGTCGATCGCTGATCCGATGCTCGTGAACCGCTTCAGATGGACCTGTCGCTTGGGCATGTCGGCTTCTACCTCGCATTGATCCCGCGGGACACGGGTACGCGCTGCCGGATGGCAGCTCCATCCGCCAGGTGGTCTGGCCGATGGATGGCGCGAACGGGATCGCGCTCACCCCCGACAACTCGGCGCTGCTCGTGGTCGAGACCTTCAACCGCTACCTCTGGCGGTTCCCGATCACCGCGCCGGGCGAGATCGCCCGCGACCCGCAATCGTTCATGCCGCACGGGGGCCACTTCGTCGCAGGTCCGGGCGGGCTGGGGAGCGTGGACAGCTTCTCCCTCGACAGCGCGGGCAACGCGGTGATCGCCGCCCCACTCGCGGGCGCGCTCTACGTGATCTCGCCCGAGGGCGCGATCGAGACCATCCCGATGCCCGACATGGCCCCCACCAACACCTGCTTCGGCGGCGCGGACCTGGGCACGCTCTACGTCACCCTGGCGACGACGCAGCGCGTGCTGAGCATGCCGTGGCCGCGGCCCGGCCTCCCGCTGAACTTCCAGTGACAGCGGGCGGGGTGCGCGGTCGATGCGTCCGGATCGCCTCGTGAGTGCGACCGAGCGGCTCGCGCGACGGCTTCGTGATGCGTACGGCTCTGGTCCGGTTGAGCCGCTGCGCGACGGCCTCGGTCCGACCGACGCCGCGGCGGCCTACGCGATCCAGGCGGCGAACACGCGGTTCTGGGCCGCCGGCGGGCGGCGCGTCGTCGGGCGCAAGATCGGCCTGACCGCGCGAGCGGTGCAGTTCCAGCTCGGCGTGGACCAGCCGGACTACGGGGTGCTCTTCGAGGACATGGCGAACCCGGACGGGGGCAGGCTGCGGCCATCGCGGACGCTCCAGCCCAAGGCCGAGGCGGAGGTGGCGCTGATCCTCGGGGCGGACCTCGACGTGGTGGACGCGACGCGGGAGACGGTGGCGGCGGCGGTACAGGGGGTCGCCGCGGCCATCGAGATCGTCGACAGCCGCATCGCGGACTGGCGCATCTCCTTCGCCGACACAGTCGCCGACAACGGCTCGTCGGCCTTCTACGTCCTGAGCGATCGGGTGGTCCCGCTCGACGGCATCGACCTCTGGTCGTGCGGCATGGTGCTGGAGATCGACGGCGAGGTGGCCTCGGTGGGCGCGGGCGCCGCCTGCCTGGGCCATCCACTGGAGGCGGCCGCATGGCTCGCCCGCACGCTCGCGGCGTGCGGTGAGCCGCTGCGGGCCGGCGACGTCGTGCTGACGGGTGCCCTCGGGCCGATGGTGGCGCTCAAGGCCGGCGCGAGCGTCCGCGCGACCGTGGGCGGTTTGGGTTCGGTGGGGTTCCGGTTCGAGGAGGCGGGAGCGTGAGCCGCACCAAGGTCGCCATCATCGGGTCGGGCAACATCGGCACCGACCTCATGATCAAGGTCATTCGCCTCTCCGAGGTGCTCGAGGTCGCGGCCTTCGTGGGCATCGACCCGGAGTCGGACGGGCTGAAGCGCGCCGAACGGATGGGCGTCCCGGTCACCGCGGGGGGCATCGACGGTCTGGTCGCGATGCCGGGGTTCGGCGAGATCGCCATCGTCTTCGACGCGACGTCCGCCGCCGCTCATCTCCAGGCCGATCTCACGGCCCGTCGGCCTTTCCGATCCGGTGGCGCGGATGATCGTGCCGCCGTCGGCCAGAACGGACCTCGCGTCCGGCGCCCGGCCACGGTGCACCGCGGTGACCTCCGCCGGCTCGCAGAACAGCTGGGTCGTCCTCCGCGATGCCAGAAGCGGGTCGTCACCAAGGAGGAGGTACATCCCCGCATCGACCCGGTTGAGTGGTATGTCGGCGTTGAACATTGGCCTGGTCCTTCGGATTGCGGAGAGCGGTGAATGCGGGATCCCTGATTTGAGCAGGGAAGCGGATGTCGACGGGCCGGCGAGGGACGGCGCGGATTGAAGACGAGTCTTTCTGGCGCGGACGATGCCGAGGGCAGGCCGACCTACATCATGGTCTGTTGCTCGATGTCCTCGGGCAGTTGGCGCGCGGCCTCGCGGAGGAGGGCCTTCGCGCGTAGCGCCCCCTCGGCGTGGTCGTCCGGCCTGCCCAGGAGCGCGACCAGCGAATTGCCGTCGTAAGTGAAGCTGACTTCGGGATCGTCGGTGAGGACGTAGAGCGGGCCGGTGGCGGTTGACGCGTACAGCCGGCAGTTCGGCCAAATCCGCAGCTCGCCGTCCCGCATCTCCTCGACGAAGATCTCCGACGGCCCCTTCCACTCCTTACCGGGCCGAAACCCGAACCCCAGCACGTCGAACTTCATGTCCGGGTTGGGCATCGCGATCTTCTTGCCGGGCATGGCGGGTCCGCAGGCGAGCATCAGGCGGCGGCGGTTCGGACGCAGGTCGGTCGAGAACACCCGCGTCATCAGGATGCTTGCCGCGAGCGCGAACTTCTGACTGACCCTTACGTCGATCTTCTTCATATTTTCCTCCCGAACTGATCTTCAACAGGCCTTATCAACAGGATTCTGGCTATGGAGTGTAGCCATATCCAACCTGCTGTTCGTCGGTCCGCCGGGCGCGGGAAAATCGCTGATGGCATCATGCCTGCCCGGTATCCTTCCGCCATTGGACCCCGCGGAGGCGCTCGGCATTATGTAGCAAATGCACCAACGCGATTACGGACGCCCGCCCCGACGGCGACGAACGTATCGCAGACGGTGACGAGGCTCATACCGCCGCTCCGACAGGAGCTTAGAGCGTGTCTCTGATTTTTTCGATCCTGCTTGCGCTAGGTTGCATAGCCAGCGAACCCGTGAGCCAAGCCCATCGCAACGTTTTGTTGACTCGGTGGATCCGTTGGATCGATCAAGTAATCGTCGCGCCGGGCATCGTGTATATTCCACGCTCGCGCCGTGATACGCTTTGTTTTACTGAAAACAGTCTCGTACACAGCAACAACGTACACCACGTAGCCGCTCAGCCCTTCATGGCCAGCCGTGTTTTCTCCCGTGGTATGCCTCTCAAAGTCATCACTTGGGAATATAATATAGTCAGACCAATCGAGGTCGCCGGAAAAGAAATCGTCTCGTATACGATCTACCTCCTGAACCAACTTCCCGGTCGTAGTGATCGCAAGAAAATAAGACAAGTTGAGGGCAGGTGTCGAACCTTTGTTGCGGAACTTAACCAAGGCCCGAACAAAGTCTCCTGCAAATGGAGAATGTCTCATATTAAGATCAAGGCTGATGTCGACCCAAGCACGCATCTGGGCCTCAACCCCATCGGCCGCAATTTGATTGGCGATCTTGGCTTGTTTCAAGGCGAGTTCGGTTTGACTAAGCGAGCGCAGCAAGAAAGCCAAACCGGCAAGACTCAGGACGGCACCTATAACGCTCAGGTAGTTGGACCAGGCAGCAGAGCTCGCCGCTTTTTCAGCGGCAATAGCAGCGCGCCATTGAGCGCACAGATCGGCGCTATCATGATCCTTAGCGCTGTAGCAGCGATTGGATTCTACAATGGGATATGCGGCAAACCCCGAATCGAGTGGCTTCGTTGCATAACGCTTTGCGGAAGCATGGGGCTTTTGTGTCTGCTCGTATGGCTTACTAGTCCACTCGCCACCTATAGCTAAGCCTGCGCCGAACGGGATCGCTACTAGTCCAAAGATAGCCGCAACGATGAGACTTCGATCGCTTCTAGGCATTGGACAAGGAACACCGCTGTAAATTTACCACGGCTTAGCTTGTTCCTGATGTTCGGCTCCGAGTCCATGACGCCGATGTCCGCCAGCTTTCCGGCAAGCTGCGCGTAGGTCACACCCTTCCGCTTCAGTTCGGCTTTCAACATGGCGCTAACGCGCCGCTCCCATGTCAGCTCATCCGTCATAAATGCCATCATACGCGATACGTTTGTGCTTGTACACAGTGCCTATTCGTACTACATACGATGCATAGGCATCGCAGGTAGTGACAATGCAGCACTTTCTTCTCTCTTCCAAGGCTCGGACGCTCAGCCTCAAGGCCGTGTTCCGTATGGGCGAGGATGCCGCTTACGAGTGCTTCCGGCAGATGCGCTTCCACGAGACGGACGGCGAGGCCGTGTGCCCGCGTTGCGGCTGCTATGAGGTGTACAACATCACCACCCGTCGCCGCTTCAAGTGCGTTGCATGCCATCACCAGTTCAGCGTCACCAGCGGCACGATCTTCGCCAGCCGCAAGCTCTCGTACACGGACCTACTCGCCGCGATCGTCATCTTCGTAAACGGCGCTAAGGGCGTGTCGGCGCTGCAAGTCAGCCGCGATCTGGACGTGCAATACAAGACGGCATTCGTCCTCTCGCACAAGCTGCGCGAGGCGATGGCGCTTGAGCTTCGCGACCGTCAGCTCGACGGTGTTGTCGAGATCGACGGCGCCTATTTCGGCGGATACGTGAAGCCTGAGAACGAGAAGGCCGACCGCAAGGATCGCCGCCTCGCCATGAACCGCACCGGCAAGCGCCAGTGCGTCGTCATCATGCGCCAGCGCAACGGCAAGTCGCTTCCCTTCGTCGTTCGCAACGAGGGCGATGCTGTCCCGTTCGTCCGCGATCACGTCGGAACGCTTACCACGATTCACGCCGACGGAGGTACCGGCTGGGACGCCCTGCACGCTGGCTGGGATACGAAGCGCGTCAATCACTCCGTCCGCTTCTATGATAAGGGCGCATGCACCAATCAGGCGGAAAGCTACTTTTCGCGCTTGCGCCGCATGGAAGTCGGCACGCACCACCATATCGCGGGGCCGTACCTCAACGATTACGCGGGCGAGGCTTCGTGGCGCGAGGATTACCGCCGCGTCGACAACGGCGCGCAAGCGGCGATAGTCACACGCGCCGCTATGGTGTCGCCGGTGTCGCGCAAGTGGGCAGGGTATTGGCAGCGGGCGGCTTGACGAAATTTGACCAACGCCGAAAACGATTCGTGCGTGCGATCCTACTTCGGTATATATGGAGGGTTCCGAAGCACCTCGCCTTCTCAAGCGAGGTGCCCAGGAACGGCTCGGCTGAGCGCCCTTCTTGTGCAACCCTTACCTACGGGTGAGGATAGAAAGCGTCTAGCCGAGTTGAGCATCACCTCAACCCATTGAAAAGGCTAGATAATATGACGAATTTAGTGCCACAGAGCATCACCCGAAAGCAGTACAATCTTGATCTGGAGATCGAGGTTGAGCGGGAAGTGGACGGTATCGGAATGGGCGTCCTTAGTGACGGCTCGCCATTCCTTAATATTCGTGGGCTTGCGAGCATGTGCGGCGTCGATAGCTCGATGATTACCCGCATTACTGGCGATTGGATCGCTACACCGTTGAAGCCGCGGGAACAGAAAATCCGCGAGCTTGTACGTGCGCAGGGTTCCGATGACGCGGTAGCATTTATCGCCATCGAAAAAAACGGTACAATCAATCACATCATTCCATCCGCCGTATGCATGGCTGTGCTGGAATATTATGCCTTTGAGGCGAAAACCTCTAGCGACAAGGCGGCGCAAAGCTATCGCATTCTAGCGCGGAAAGGATTCCAACAGTTTATATACGCCCAAGTTGGTTATAATCCGAGTGGAGCGCCGAGTGTTGCTTGGCAGCAATTTCACGACCGCGTTTCTCTTGTTTATCACACCGTCCCAGACGGATACTTTAGTATCTTCAAGGAGGTGGCCGACATTATCGTAACTATGATCCGTTCCGGCGCAAAAATCGGTAAGGACTTTATCCCGGATATCAGCGTGGGGATGGCTTGGGCGAAGTACTGGAAGGCAGAAAATCTTGAAGTGCTGTTCGGCGAACGACGACGCTATGAGCACAACTACCCAGAGTATTTTCCCCAAGCACTTTCCAACCCACAGCCTGCCTACTGCTACCCAGATGACGCCCTAGCCGAATTTCGCAAATGGGTGCGAGATTTGTATCTGGATCAGCAGATGCCGAAGTATTTGGAGAGCAAGGTGCGCGAAGGCAAGCTGCCCGCTCCGGCGGCTACAGCGGCAATCGCCGCCTTCAAACCTAAGCTAATCAAGTGAAACATAGGGCGGGGAGTGCGACCCCGCTCTATTTTACGATCTGCCACAGGCCCCAGAATCCTGCGTCACCTTCAGTAGAGGACGCCCGGCCAAGCTCCCGTTGACGACGCAGACAGCACGCCACCCGCTTCCCCATGCTGTTCAGCGCGGCGGTATCAGCCTGTAGGCCTCGCTCCACGACCATCCGCTCCGCTATCTCCCGCGTCGTCATGGGGGCGCGTGCGGTGCGCAGGATCGACAGCACCATACGCGCCATCTCGCCACGTTTCGACCAGTCGGCAGGCGGGCGGAACACCTTGGACTTGATCGCTTCCACCGCCATGTCAGGCGCAACGATGCGCAGCGTGGCATCAATATGCTCTAGGTCCGCCGCCAGCTTGCGTAGCGCCTCGTGCGTCCGCTCAATCTCGCCTGCCACCTGCGCTCGCTTCTTCGCGAGGCCTTCCACCATGTAGTCCGTCATACGATGACACTACGCACTACGGGCGATTACATCTATCCGTGTGCTGGTGCATTTGCTACATAATGCCGGAGGCGCTGGAGGTCAGCATGGTGCAGTCGGTCGCGGGTGCGCTGCCCGGCGGCACGCTGACACGCACCCGACCGTTCCGCAGTCCCCACCATTCCGCCAGCATGGCCGCGCTGACCGGGGGCGGGCTGCGCGTGAAGCCGGGGGAGGTCAGCATGGCGCACATGGGCGTGCTGTTTCTGGATGAGCTGCCCGAATTCCAGCGCGCCGTCCTCGATTCGCTGCGCCAGCCGCTCGAGACGGGCACCGTGTCCGTGGCGCGGGCGAATGCGCATGTGACCTATCCGGCGCGGGTGCAGTTGATCGCGGCGATGAATCCGTGCCGGTGCGGGCATCTGGGCGATGCGGGCCTCGCCTGCGCGCGCGCGCCGAAATGTGCGGCGGATTATCAGGCGAAGGTATCGGGGCCGCTGCTCGACCGCATCGACCTGCACGTCGAGGTCGCGGCGGTCAGCGCGGCGGACCTGTCGCTGCCGCCGCCGGCGGAAGGATCGGCGGAGGTCGCCGCGCGGGTCGCGGCGGCGCGGGCGGTGCAGGCGGCGCGGCACGGGCGGGACGGGCCGCGGACCAACGCCGAACTGGACGGCGACGCGCTCGAGCGCTTCGCCACGCCCGACGAGGCGGGACGCGCGTTGCTGGCGCAGGCGGCGGCGGCGATGCACCTGTCGGCGCGCGGTTATACCCGCATCCTGCGGGTCGCGCGGACGATCGCCGACCTCGCGGGGGCGGAGACGGTCGGGCGGATGCAGGTGGCGGAGGCGTTGAGTTATCGGCGTCAGCCGCCGCGCAACTGACGGGCCGGTTGCCTCCGCATCCGTTTTACGCTAGGCGCCGCGGCACGTTCCGACGTTGAACGCATTCGACACGTGCCCCAAGTGGTACACGCTGGCCGGCGAGGTTTCGCCCGCCGGCGGTTTTTGCGTTCGGCCCGGTGGGAAGGATTGTGGATGTTCGATAGCCTGAGCGATCGTCTTGGCGGTGTGTTCGACCGGTTGCGTGGCCGTGGCGCGCTGACCGAGGCGGACGTGCGTCAGGCGATGCGCGAGGTGCGCGTCGCGCTGCTGGAGGCGGACGTCGCGCTGCCCGTCGCGCGCGAGTTCGTCGACAAGGCGACCGAGAAGGCGATCGGGCAGAACGTCCTTCGCTCGGTCACCCCCGGGCAGCAGGTCGTCAAGATCGTCAACGACGCGCTGGTCGAGATGCTGGGCGGCGACGATCCCGAGGCGTCCGCGCTGCATCTGGACGTCGCGCCCCCCGCGATCGTGATGATGGTCGGGCTTCAGGGTTCGGGCAAGACCACCACGACGGCGAAGATCGCGCGCCGCCTGTCCAGGGGCGGCGGCATGGCGGGGGAGAAGCCGCGCCGCGTGCTGATGGCGTCGCTGGACGTCAATCGCCCGAACGCGCAGGAGCAGTTGGCGACGCTGGGCACGCAGGTCGAGGTATCGACGCTGCCGATCGTTCAGGGGCAGCAGCCGGTCGACATCGCGCGGCGCGCGGTGCAGGCGGCGAAGTTGCAGGGCTTCGACGTCCTAATGCTCGACACCGCGGGCCGCCTTCACGTCGACCAAGCGTTGATGGACGAGATGAAGGCGGTGGCCGAGGTCGCGCGGCCGCAGGAGATCCTGCTCGTCGTCGACAGCCTGACCGGGCAGGACGCGGTCAACGTCGCGCAGAATTTCAGCGATCAGGTGCCGCTGACGGGCATTGTCCTGACCCGCATGGACGGCGATGCGCGTGGCGGTGCTGCGCTGTCGATGCGCGCGGTGACGGGCAAGCCGATCAAGTTCGCGGGCATGGGCGAGAAGCTGGACGCGCTGGAGGCGTTCCAGCCGAGCCGCGTCGCGGGCCGTATCCTGGGCATGGGCGACATTGTGTCGCTGGTCGAGAAGGCCGCCGAATCGATCCAGCAGGAAGACGCCGAACGCATGGCGTCGCGGCTGGCCAAGGGCCAGTTCGACCTGAACGACCTGCGCTCGCAGCTGGCGCAGATGCGGCGGATGGGTGGCCTGGGCGCGCTGGCGGGAATGATCCCCGGCATGAAGAAGGCGCAGGCGGCGATGGCGTCGGGCGCGGTGGACGAGAAGATCCTGCTGCGCATGGACGCGATGATAACGTCGATGACGCCCAAGGAACGCGCGAAGCCCGAGCTCATCAACGCCAAGCGCAAGATCCGCATCGCCAAGGGCAGCGGCACCAACGTGCAGGACATCAACAAGCTGTTGAAGATGCATCAGGAAATGCAGTCCGCGATGAAGAAGATCAAGAAGATGGGCGGTATGAAGGGCATGCTGGCCATGCTGGGCAAGGGCGGTCCCGGGGGCGGGATGGCGGGCCTGGGCAATGCGCTGGGCGGCGCGGACCTCGGCGACATGCTGGGCAAGGCGGGCGGCGGACTGCCACAGCTGCCGGGCATGCCGGGCGGTGGCGGCGGATTGCCGCCGGGATTCAAGTTCAGGAAGTGAGCAACACCCTCGTCACCTCGGCGAAAGCCGGGGTTTCGGGCGAGGATCGAAACGACAACCGGAAGACCCCGGCGTGCGCCGGGGTGACGATTTGAGAAGGCAAGGAAGACAACATGGCACTCAGCATTCGCCTGTCGCGTGGCGGCTCCAAGAAGCGTCCCTATTACCGCATCGTCGTCGCCGACGCGCGCAGCCCGCGTGACGGCAAGTTCATCGAGCGGATCGGCAGCTACAACCCGCTGCTGGCCAAGGACGACGAGAAGCGCGTCGTGCTGGACGCCGATCGCGCCAAGCACTGGCTGGGCGTGGGCGCGCAGCCGACCGACCGCGTCGCGCGCTTTCTGGACGTGGCGGGCGTGCGCGAGCGCGCCTCGCGCGAGAACCCCAAGAAGGGCGAGCCTGGCGAGAAGGCCAAGGAGCGCGCCGAGGAGCGCGCCGAGAAGGTGAAGGCGCAGGAGGAGGCCGCCGCGGCCGCCGCCGCCGCCCCGGCACCCGAGCCGGAGGCCGCCGCGGAGGAGCCCGCCGCCGCCGAGGGCGAGACCGCCGAAGCGACGAGCGAGCAGTAAGGACCGCGGCCGGTCGTCGTGCGTTCCCTTCGTCTGCCCTTCGGCATGATGGAGGTATCGCATGACGACCGACCCCGATCCCCGCACCGCACCCGACGATGACCAGGATACGGCCAACCAGGGGCAGTCGTCCGACGACCCCGCCGAAGGCGCCGACGACACCCCCGCCGGCGGCGACGGCTCGCCCGCGGGTTGAGGCGCCCGCCGGTGCGGTCGTCCTCGCGGCGGTCGCGGGCGCGCACGGCATCGGCGGCGAGGTGCGGCTGAAGGTGTTCGGCGACGACCTGTCGCCGCACCGGACCTTCAACAACGGGGCGCTGACGCTGTCGTCCCTGCGTGACGGTACGATCGCGCGCTTCGCCGAGGTAAGCGATCGCAGTGCGGCGGAGGCGTTGCGCGGGACGCAATTGTGGGTGTCGCGCGACGCGTTGCCACCGCTGGGCGAGGGCGAATATTATCACGCCGACCTGATCGGGCTGGCCGCGGTGTCGACCGACGGCTCGGCGGTCGGCCGCGTGGTGGCGGTCGAGAATTTCGGCGCCGGCGACGTCGTCGAGATCGAACGCGACGCGATCGACGGCCGGGGCAAGCGCTTCATGGTGCCGATGCACGCGGTGCCGGAATGGGGCGACGGCCGCCTGACCGTCGAGGCGGGGTTCGTCGAATAGGCCCGCCGGGGTCGGCCCGCTATCCGTCGATCGTTCCGCGCGTGACCTCCACGATCCGGTCGCCGGGCGCCAGGCGCTCGACCTCCTCCTGCCAGAAGCCCAGCACGCGGTCGCCGCGGTGGACGCGCAGGCCCTTGCCCGTCGCAAGGGCGGACAGCGGGCGGCCGATCTCCTCCGCCGTCACCTCGCGCTCGCGCAGGGTCACTCGCCCGTCGACCGCGGCGAGGTCCGCCAGATAGTCCGCGATCCCCGGGCCGTGGGTCGATCCCGCCAGCAGCAGGCCTGCGAAGCGGGTGGGATTGATGACGGTGTTGGCGCCCGCCTGATAGGCCAGCGCCTCGTTGTCGATCGAGCGGATGCTGACGCTGATCGGCACGTGCGGCGCCAGCCGCCGCGCGGTCAGCACGATCAGGATCGACGTGTCGTCGCGACCCGCCGCCACGATGACGGACGACGCGCGGGCGACCTTCACCGCCTCCAGCGTCGTGTCGCGCGTCGCGTCCGCGGCCAGCACGGCCAGCCCGGCGTCCTCCGCCTCGCGGAGCGCGGCCTCGTCGGTGTCGACGACGACGATCGCCTCCGCCGGACGGCCGCGACGCATCAGCTCGCGCACCGCACCGGCGCCGCCGCGGCCATGCCCGACGACCACGACGTGATCGTGCAGGCGATCCTGGATCAGCCCCATGCGCCATTTCTCCCAGATACGCTTGAACAGGAAATCATAGGCCGTCCCCAGGAAGATCAGCCAGACGAACAGGCGGATCGGCGTGACGACGAAGGTATCGAACAGGCGCGCCTGCGGCGTCACCGGGATGATGTCGCCGAAGCCGACCGTGGTGACGGTTATCATCGTGAAATACAGCACGTCGACGAAGCTGATATGCCCGTCGACATTGTCGCGCAGGCCCTCGCGATCGAACCAGTGCACCGCCAGCGCAATGCCCAGCAGCGCCAGGACGAGCGCCGCGCGCCACAGGATCGACATCCATGCGGGCATCCGGCCGCGACGGTACAGTCGCAGGCTGTCGTCGCGGATGCGGCGCACGGCGGGACGACGCATCAGCGGCGCAGCGGCGTGCGGGACGCGAGCAGATTGCGGATCGTGGTGGCGGCGACACCGGCCTGCCCCATGGCGTTGCCGATCTGGTCCAGCCCCTTCACCACGTCGCCCGCCGCGAACAGGCCGGGGACGGTCGTGCGCTGGTGGGCGTCGACTTCCAGACAGCCGTCATCCGTGGCCGCCGCGCCCGCCGCGACCGCGAGATCGGACCGGATGAGCGAGCCCAGCGCGGGATAGATGCTGTCGAACGCCATTCGCCCGCGCGCCGTGTCGAGCGCGATACGGTCGCCCTCGATCGCGAAGCCGCCGCACGGGCCGTCGACGCGCGCGATCCCGGCGTCGTCGAGCGCGCGGGCGCAATCGGGGGCGAGGTCGTGTTCGGCGGCGGGGGAGATCAGGGTCACGTCCTTCGTATAGCCGCGCAGGAACAACGCCTCCTGCATCCCGTGGTCGCCGGTACCGATGACGCCGACCCTGCGGTCCGTGACTTCATAGCCGTCGCATACCGGGCAATAGCGCAGGAGGCCCGCGGCCAGCGCCCGATCGTGCAGTGCAGAGTCCATGTCCGGACAATTGTTGACCACACCGGTGGCGAGCAGGACGGTGCGTGCGCGCCATTCGCCGGCATCGGTGCGCACGCAAAAATCGTCCCCGTCGGCGACGATCGCGGTGACCGCCACCGCCTCGCGCGTCACGCCGAATGCCTGCGCCTGTTCCAGCATACGGGCGAGCAACGCCGGCCCGGCGATGCCGTCGGGAAAGCCCGCGTGGTTGCGGGTCAGCGGGATCAGCGCGGCGCGGCTCGACCCGTGGTCGAACAGCCGAACCGACAGATGGAAGCGCGCGAGATAGATCGCCGCGGTCAGGCCCGCGGGACCGCCGCCGATGATGATGCAGTCGTCGGTGTCCATCCCCCAGCCCCCCTCTGCGTTTCCGTCCGCGCCCTTGCCGCCGCGCAACGCGTGGGTCAGGATCGCTGCCGTCATAGGGGAACAACTGCATGATCCGCACCGCCTTTCTCGCCGCCGCCGCGATCGCTTCTCCCGCCGCGGCGCAGGCACCCGCGATGGCGACGGTGGCGCCGCGGATCGAGGCCGCGTTCGCAAGCTGGATGAAGGCGCGCGACGTGCCGGGCGTCGTCTATGGCGTGGTGAAGGACGGGAAGCTGGTGCTTGTCCGGGGACTGGGCGTGGCGGAGGTGCCGACGAGGCGGGCGGTGACGGCGGACACCCGTTTCCGCATCGCCTCCATGTCCAAGGCGTTCACCGCGCTGGCGATCCTGAAGCTGCGCGACGAGGGGAAGCTGTCGCTCGATGCGCCGGCCGAGCGCTACGTGCCCGAGTTGAAGGGGTGGCGCTATCCGACGACCGACGCACCGCGGATCACGGTGGCGGACCTGCTGCATCACACCGCCGGATTCGTGGAGGACAATCCCTGGGGCGACCGGCAGCAGCCGCTGGACGAGGCGGCGTTCACCGCGATGCTGGCAAAGGGTGTGCCGTTCGCGCAGGCGCCGGGGATCCGGATGGAATATTCCAACCTCGGCTACGCGCTGCTGGGGCGGATCGTCACCAACGTGTCGGGGCGGCCGTACCAGGCGTACATCCGGGGCACGCTGATGCAGCCGCTGGGGATGCGCTCGACGGGATTTGACGTATTCGCCACCCCAGCGGGGGAGCGCGCGCTCGGCTATCGCTGGCAGGACGGGGCGTGGGTGCGCGAGCCGGACATGGCGGACGGTGCGTTCGGGGCGATGGGGGGCGTTGAGACGACCGCGGACGATTACTGGCGCTGGGTCGCGTTCCTCCTGTCGGCGTGGCCGGCGCGGGACGGACCGGATGCGGGGCCGGTGAAGCGCGCCACGGTGCGCGAGATCGTCGAAGGCGCGAACTTCATGACCGTGGGGGATCGCGCGACGCTGGGCACCCCATGCCGGACGCCGGTGACCTACGCGAAGGGGTGGTCGGTGGTGGAGGATTGCACGCTGGGCCGCGTGGTGTCGCATGGTGGCGGCTATCCCGGCTATGGCTCGATCGTGATGCTGCTGCCCGATGCGGGGGTGGGCGTCTTCGCCTTCGCCAACCGTACCTATGCCGGGCCGTCCGCGCCCGCGATGCAGGCGCTGGCGGCGCTGCGCGCGGCGGGGCTGGCGCCGGTGCGGGCGGTGCCGGTCTCGCCGGGGCTGGCGCGCGCCTATGCGGCGGCGAAGGTGGTGTGGACCGCGGGCGATCCGGCGCGCGCGCCGCTGGCGGAGAACGTGGCGCTGGACCAGGATCTCGCGCGGCGGCGGGGGGAGATCGCGGCGCTGAAGGCGACGGTTGGAGTATGCGCGATGGCGGAGCCGGTCGTGCCGGTGTCGGCGATGGAAGGCAGCTTCGCGTGGTCGTGCGCCACGGGGAAGGTCGCGGGACGGGTGCAGATGGCGCCGACGCCGGCGTTGAGCCTACAGGTGCTGTCGTTCGCGGCGGGGAAGTGATTGCGACCGAAGCCTCGTAAGCGTATATACGTTCCGTATGCACAGCGAGGTTGTGATGGACGAGCAGCGGTTGAGGACGTTCAAATCGGGCAATTCGGTTGCGTTGCGCCTGCCCAAGGCGATGGGCGTTGTGGAGGGTGAGGAGATGAAGATCGTCCCGCACGCGGACGGCTCGTTCAGCCTGTGGCGGGTCGCGGACGATAAGGCCGTGTTCATGGCGCTGCCCGGGCAGTTGTCGGCCGGGTTCATCGCTGGCACACGCGGCGATATCGAGCAGCCGGAACGCGACTGGTCGCGTGGCGACGGGACAGCGGCGGCGGCGTGAACTACCTGCTGGACACGAACGCCTGTCTCGATTTCCTTCTGGAACGTAGCCCGCCGTTGATCGCCCGGGTGGGCGATGCATACGGCCGGATGGCGGTGTCGGCGGTGACTGCGGCGGAATTGCGCGTCGGTAACCGCGCATCGACCGATCCGGCGGGCGATGCGCGGGTGATCGATGCGTTCCTGACGGGGGTCGAGGTGCTGCCGTTCGACGAGGTCGCCGCCACGATTTACGGCGAGACCGTCCGTCGGATCGGTATGCGCCGCGGCAGTTTCGACCGCCTGATCGCGGCGCAGGCACTGTCGCTGGGCCTGACACTGGTCACCAACAACGAACGCGATTTCGCGGAGATACCGGGGCTGGTGGTGGAGAACTGGACGCGATGACCTTTGCCGCCACCGTTCTCACCCTCTACCCCGACATGTTCCCCGGGCCGCTGGGCCACAGCCTTGCCGGGCGGGCGCTGGCGGAGGGGAAATGGTCGCTGGATGCGGTCAACATCCGCGACTTCGCCACCGATCGCCACCGGACCGTCGACGATACGCCCGCGGGGGGCGGTGCGGGGATGGTGTTGCGGGCCGATGTCGTGGCGCGCGCGGTCGATGCGGCGGCGGCGGACGGGCGGCCGGTGCTGGCGATGACGCCGCGGGGACGGCCGCTGGATCAGGCGCGGGTGCGCGACCTGTCGGCGGGGGCGGGCGTCGTGGTGCTGTGCGGGCGGTTCGAGGGGTTCGACGAACGCCTGTTCGAGGCGCGCGGGATCGAGGAGGTGGCGATCGGCGACTATGTCCTGTCGGGTGGGGAGATGGGCGCGCTGGTCCTGCTGGACGCTTGCATCCGGCTGCTTCCCGGCGTAATGGGCGCCGCTTCCAGTGGGGATGACGAGAGCTTCGAAAGCGGGCTCCTCGAATATCCGCACTATACCCGACCATATGAATGGGAAGGGCGCACGATCCCCGAGGTGCTGCGATCGGGGGATCATGCGAGGATCGCCGCCTGGCGCAAGCACCGGGCGGAGGTCGATACACGGCTACGGCGGCCGGACCTGTGGGAGCGTCACGTCGGCGCTCGGGTCGGTCGCCCTCTGGCGCGCGGCGACGAATAGGGACGTTAGACGATGAACCTGATCCAGACGCTCGAGGCCGAGCAGATCGCGAAGCTGACCGATGCGCGCGCCATCCCCGAATTCCGCCCCGGCGACACGCTGAAGGTCGGTGTACGCGTGGTCGAGGGCGAGCGCACCCGCGTGCAGAATTACGAGGGCGTGTGCATCGCCCGCGCCAACCGCGGCATGGGTTCGTCCTTCACCGTCCGCAAGATGAGCTTCGGCGAGGGCGTGGAGCGCGTGTTCCCGCTGTATTCGCCGAACATCGAGTCGATCACGGTCGTCCGCAAGGGCGCGGTCCGGCGTGCCAAGCTGTATTACCTGCGCGGTCGCACCGGCAAGTCGGCGCGTATCGCGGAGCGTCGCGACACCCGCCCGGCGAAGGGTACCGCCGCCGCCGCCGAGTGATCGGCCCGCAGCGATGACGCCACGGGGGCGCGGACGGGATGCCGTCCGCGCCCCTTTCGCGTTTCGTGGGCGGTGGGGTTTACGCCGCGCGAACATCCCCCGATAAGCCCCGCAACTGGCGGGAGGGTTTCATGTGGAAAGCGGCGTTTGTCCTGGTCGCGGCAGCGGCGGCGGGGCCGGTCGTGGCGGCTGATCCCGCAACGCTGACGCTGGAGCGGGTGTTCGCCAGCCCGGACCTAGCGGGCGCGCAGCCGCAGGCGGTGCGGTTGTCGCCGGACGGCACGCTGCTGACGTCCGTCCGCCCGCGCGCGGACGAGAAGGAGCGGTTCGATCTGTGGGCGCTGGATACGCGCACCGGGCAATCGCGGATGCTGGTCGATTCGAAGAAGGTGGGCAGCGGCGCGGCCCTGTCCGAGGCGGAGAAGATGCAGCGCGAGCGCGACCGGTCGCTGACGGGCAAGACCGGCATCCTGAAATACGACTGGTCGCCGGACGGGCGCACCTTGCTGGTCCCGATCGACGGCGACCTGTATCTGGCGCAACGGGACGGCAGCGCGCGGAAGATCGAGGGGACGAAGGACGCGCTGAACCCCGCGATCAGCCCGCGCGGCACGTTCGTCAGCTTCGTGCGCGACCAGAACCTGTGGGTCCAGCCGCTGGGCGCGGGCGCCGGGCGGGCGCTGACCAGTGGCGGGGGCGGCACGATCCATTGGGGCGAGGCGGAATTCGTCGCGCAGGAGGAAATGGATCGCCGCACCGGTTACTGGTGGTCGCCGGACGAGACGCGCGTGGCGGTGGCGAAGTTCGACGAGGCGCCGGTGAAGGTCGCGGTCCGCGCCGCGATCGGGGCGGCGGGGACCAGCATCTACGAACAGCGTTATCCCTATGCCGGCACGCCGAACGTGGGGATCGAGCTGTACGTCGTCGGGCTGGACGGACGGCAGGTGAAGGTGGACCTGGGCCGCGACCCGGACATCTACCTCGCGCGTGTCGACTGGCTGCCCGACGGGTCCGCGTTGCTGGTACAGCGGCAGACGCGCGACCAGACGCGGCTGGACATGCTGCGCGTCGATCCCGCGACGGGCAAGGCGACCGTGCTGTTCAGCGAAAAGGCGGGGGCGAAGAGCTGGGTCAACCTCAACGACGGATACCGCTGGACGGCGGACGGCAGCTTCCTGTGGCGGTCCGAACGCGACGGCTTCGGGCACCTGTGGCGGCTGAAGGCGGGGAAGTGGACCCAACTGACCCGCGGCCCCTGGGTGGTGCAGGGCATCACCGCGGTCGACGAGGCCGCCGGGAAGGTGTTCCTGATCGCGAACAAGGACGACGTGCTGGAGCAGCACCTGTATTCGCTCGACCTGGCGTCGGGCGCGATGCAGCGGCTGACCGAGCGCGGCTGGTGGAACAGCGCGACGGGCGACGCGACGGGCACGCGCTTCATCGTCACGCGATCGAATTCGTCGCAGCCCGCGCAGACGTACCTCGCGGATGCGACGGGCAAGCGGGTGGCGTGGATCAACGAGAATGCGGTGGCGGGTTCGCATCCCTATGCCCCGTTCCTGCCGCGGCATCGCGCGCCCGAGTTCGGGACGCTGAAGGCGAAGGACGGCACGACGCTGTATTGGGAGATGATCGCGCCGACGCGCGAGCCGGGAAAGAAATACCCGGTTTTCTTCGAACATTACGGCGGCCCCGGCACGGGGCAGACGGTGACGCGCGGGTGGCAGGGCGCGCTGGCGCAATATCTCGTGCAGCAGGGCTGGGTCTATTTCCGGATCGATAATCGCGGGTCGTACAATCGCGGCAAGGCGTTCGAGGACCATATCTGGCACGCGATGGGAACCGTGGAGGTCGAGGACCAGCTGGCGGGCGCGAATTACCTGAAATCGCTGCCGTTCGTCGATGGGACGAAGATCGCCACCTATGGCTGGTCGTACGGCGGTTACATGTCGATGAAGATGCTGGAGAAGACGCCGGGCGTCTATGCGGCGGCGGTGTCGGGCGCGCCGGTGACCGACTGGCGCCTGTACGACACGCATTACACCGAACGCTACATGGGCGATCCGCGCGTCGTGGGCGACGCCTATGACGCGTCGGGGACGATCGTGGATGCAGCGAAGATCCGCGATCCGTTGCTGGTGATCCACGGCATGGCCGACGACAACGTGTTCCTGGACAACACCACGAAAATGGCGGCGGCGATGCAGCAGAAGTCGGTGCCGTTCGAGATGATGCTGTATCCCGGCCAGACGCACCGCGTCGGCGGGCCGGGGGTCAGCGTCCACCTGTGGCGCACGATCCTCGATTTCCTCGATCGGCATGTGAAGGCCACGCCAGCGGTTGCGGGCACGGCGGCGAAACCCTAACCGGCGGGAATGCTGGCAGGGCTTCTTTTCGCGACGCACGAGGCGGAGGACCGGCCGGGGACGCTGGCCGCGACGCTGCCGTTCGCGGCGGCGACGTTGATCGAATATCAGGCGCGGCTGCTGATCGCATGCGATGCGGCGCAGATCGTCGTGGTGGTCCAGCGGCTGACACCCGAACTGGTCGGTGCGATCGCCCGGATCGGGAAGCGCGGGATCGCGGTCGATACGGTGCGCAGCGCGGCCGAGGCGGAGGCGAAGCTGCATCCCCTGGCGCGCATCGTGATGCTGGCGGACGGACTGGTCACCACGGGCAGCATCGTGGCGGCGATGGCGGGCGAGGGCGGCGACGCGCTGCTGGTCGTCCCGCGCGAGAATGCGGAGCCGGCGTTCGAGCTGGTCGGCGGGGGCGCGGCCTGGGCCGGGGTCGCGCTGATCGAGGCGCGGCGCGTGGCGGAGGCCGCAACGATGCCCGCGGACTACGACCTGCAATCCACCCTGCTGCGTGCGGCCGAGCAGGCGCAGGCGCGGCACGTCCACCTGGCGTTGCGCGAGGTCGAACGCGGACACGGGATCGAGCGGCAGGGCCTGGCGCTGGAGGCGCGGGGGCGTTCCGTGCTGGCGGCGTCGATGGCGTTGCGGCCGAGCTGGTTCGACCGCTTCGTGCTGCGTCCGCTGGCGAAGGTGGCGATACCCGCGATCGCGCGGCGCGGGATCGATACGACCGCGATGATGGCGGTCGGTGGCGGACTCGGGCTGGCAGGCGTCGCCGCGGTGTTCGCGGGCTGGGCGGGCGCGGGATTGCTTGCCGCGATGATCGGCGTGCTGTCGATCGAGATTGCGGGCGCGCTGGCACTGTTCCGGGACGAACCCGGCGTCGGTCGCGCGGGGCAGATCGCGACGCTGGTGCTGCCGACGCTCGCGACGCTGGCGCTCGGCCATGTGGTGGACGGCGACAGCGGCGAACTGACCGCGACGTTGCTGGCGCTGGGCGCGGTCGTCGCGGGCGCGATCGGCGAGCGTGCCGCGGGCGCGACGCGGCGGCGCGGGTGGTGGGGCGGGGCACCGGCCTATCTAGCGATCCTGTCGCTGGCCGCGATCGCGGGCGTGCCGACGCTGGGGCTGGCGGCGGTGGCGCTGTACGCCGCGGCGACGCTGGGCGCCGCGGTGGAAGGGTTGCGGCGCGGATAGGGGCGCGATTGGCTTAGCGCGCCTTTAACGAACCCCGCGCTAGGCCGGGGCGGACATGCCAGCGGATCGCCCCTCCACGCCCGGTGACGACGGCGCGGTGCCCCCCGACGCTCGGGTGGCGGCGGCGGAACGGCGCGCGGCGGCGCGGCTGGATCGCGATATCGCGGACCTGCTGCCCGGCCCGGGGCCGGCGCTGGACGAGCGGACGCGCGTGACGGCGGTACGATTGCTGGAGCGCGGGATCGCGGCGATCGAGCGCGACCTGATCGCGCAGGTGCGCGACATGGCCTTGCCCAACGATTTCGATGCCTATGCCCGATTGAAGACCGCGGGGGTATTGCGCGAACCGGCGCTGATGGCGGAGGTGATCGCGCAGGCCCGGATCGCGATCCTGGACGAATCGCTGGTGGCGCAACGGATGCCGGGAAGTGCGCCGGGTTTCCTGGTGCGGCTGGGCGAGGCGGGCGATCGGCAGGTGCGCGCGGAAACGCTGGCCTATCTGGTCGCGGACAATCGCCAGCGGGTGGCGGGCGGCGAATTGCCGCTCGCGCTGCATCGACGGCTTTCATGGTGGATCGTGGCGGTGATGCGCGAGCGGACGGGGGCGGGGTCCGACCGCGCACTGGCCGCGGCGGCGGACCGGGTCCTGGCGGCGCGGGCGACGCGCGACGATGCGGCGACCGCGGCGGGACGACTGGCCGCCGCGATCGACGCGCGGCCGAACGAGCATGTGCACGTGTTGATCGATACTTTGCTGGAGGGGCGGATCGCCCTGTTCGTGGCGGTGCTGGCGCGCGCGCTGGGGATCGATGCGGTGGAGGCGCGGGCGATCGTGCTCGATCCCGAGGGTGATCGGCTGTGGCTGGCATTGCGCGCGCTGTCGCTGCCGCGCGCGGCGATGGCGCGGATCGGCTGGGTCCTGGGCGAGGCGGACGCCGCGCGCGACGTGGAGGCGCTGCCGGACACGCTGGAGGCGATCGAGCGCGTCGCGCCGGACGAGGCGGCGGGGGCGCTGGCGATGCTGGCGCTGCCCGCCGAGTTCCGGGATGCGATCCGCACGCTGGGACGCGCCGCATGACCGCCATCCTGGCGGCGCGCGTCGACGAGGCCGGGCGGCTGCTGAGCGCGGACGACGCGCTGGCCGCGATCAACGATCGTGCGGGTGGGGCGGTGGGGCGGCGCGTCGCGGTTCCGCAGGTCGCGGCACTCGTCCGGCTGGCGCGGCGGCTGGGCATCGACATCGCGCGCGCGACGACGATCGCGGACGGCGAGACGGACCTCGATTGCTGGATCGCGGCGACGCCTGACGACGACGGGGTCGCGCTGGCGGTGTCGATCCTGCGCGAGCGTCCGGCGTGGCGCGTGCCGGTCGGCCCGGCCGACGCGGTGCCGCCGCCCGCGGGGGCGGACTGGACATGGGAAACCGACGGCGACCTGCGGATCGTTCGGGTCGAGGGCGACGGCGCCCTTGCGGCAGGGGTGACGCCGGCCGACGCGCTGGGGCAGGCCGCGACGCGCGTCTTCGCGCTGCTGCCCGCCGCGGACGGCACGGTGCCGATGATCGAGGCGATGGCGGAGCGCGCCGACTTCGCGGCGCAACCGGCGACGCTGGCGGCGACGGGAGTGCGCGTGCTGCTGGCCGGAAGCGCGCGGAGCGATGCCGCCGGGGGATTCGCCGGGTTCGTGGGCGGCACGTTCGCGGCGCCGGAAGAGCCCGCGCCGATCGGCGTGACGGGGACGTTCAACGCGCGGCTGGAACGGATATTGCGCGCGCCGCTGGGGCGCATCGTCGCCAATGCGGACAGCATCAATGCGCGCGCCGACGGCCCGATCGACCCGCATTATGCGGATTACGCCGCGGATATCGCGCAGGCCGGGCGGCATCTGCTGGGGCTGGTCGACGACCTGGCCGACCTGGAGGCGATCGAGCGCGAGGATTTCGCGGTCGAGGCCGAGCCGCTCGACCTGGCCGACGTCGCGCGCCGCGCCGCCGGGCTTCTGGCGGTGCGTGCCGCCGAGGCGGGCGTCACGATCGATCGCGGCGACACGACGCCGTTGCCCGCGATCGGGGAATTCCGGCGGGTGTTGCAGGTGATGGTGAACCTGATCGGCAACGCGGTACGCTATTCGCCCCGCGGCGGCACGGTGTGGCTGCGCTTCCGGCGGGAGGGCGGCCGTGCGGTCGCGATCGTCGCGGACCGGGGGAGGGGGATCGCGGCGGCGGACCAGGCGCGCATCTTCGACAAGTTCGAGCGCGTCGACCCGGGCGAAGTGGGGGGCAGCGGGCTGGGCCTCTACATCGCCCGGCGCCTGGCGCAGGCGATGGACGGCGACCTGACCGTGGACAGCGCGCCGGGCGCGGGATCGCGGTTCATCCTGTCGCTGCCCGGCGCCTGACGGCGGGCGCGAACAGGAGGGTTCAAACGCGCGCCGAACCGCGCTACCGCCGCTCCCGATGCTGCGCGCCCTGTCCCATGTCGACACCTGGATCTTCGATCTGGACAACACGCTGTACCCGGCGTCCGCCAACCTGTTCGCCGCCATCGATGCGCGGATGACCGCCTTCGTCGCCGACCTGCTGGGCATCGACCCCGTCGCCGCACGGCGGATCCAGAAGGATTATTTCATCGATCACGGCACGACTCTGGCGGGCCTGATGATCGACCACGACATCGATCCGCATGCCTTCCTGTCGTACGTCCACGATATCGAGATGGACGTGCTGGAGGAGAACGCCCCGCTCGCCGCGCACATCGCCACGTTGCCGGGCCGCAAGCTGGTCTTCACCAACGGGGACAAGCCCTATGCGCTGAAGGTACTGGACCGGTTGGGCCTGGGCGCCAGTTTCGAGGCGGTGCACGACGTCCACGCGATGGACCTGTCGCCCAAGCCCGCGGCGTCGGCCTATGCCGGGCTGTGCGCCGCCTACGACATCGACCCGCACCGCGCATTGTTCGTCGAGGACATGGCCCGCAACCTGAAGCCCGCGAAGGCGATCGGGATGACGACCGTGTGGGTCGACAACGGCAGCGAGCAGGATCGCGACGCCGACCGGTCCTATGTCGATTACCGCACCGACGATCTGACCCTCTGGCTCGACCACATATTGGAGTCCGCATGACCCCCCATCCGAATTTCGGCGACCTTCAGCAGACGATCGACACCGCGTGGGAGGATCGCGCGACCCTGGGCCTGACCACGAGCGGGGAGGTCCGGTCCGCGGTCGACCGCGCGCTGGCGCTGCTTGACGCCGGCGAGGCGCGGGTGGCGGAGCCCGACGGGGCGGGCGGCTGGCGCGTCAACCAGTGGCTGAAGAAGGCGGTGCTGCTGTCGTTCCGGCTGAACGACAATGCGCTGATCGACAACGGCCCCGGCGCGGGCCATTGGTTCGACAAGGTGCCGAGCAAGTTTTCCGGCTGGAGCGAGACGCAGTTCCGCGATGCGGGCTTCCGCGCCGTTCCGGGATCGGTCGTCCGCCGCGGCGCCTTCGTCGGCAAGGGCGCGATCCTGATGCCGAGCTTCGTCAACATCGGCGCGCATGTCGGCGAGGGGACCATGGTCGACACCTGGGCCACGGTCGGCAGCTGCGCGCAGATCGGCAGGAACGTCCATCTTTCCGGCGGCGCGGGCATCGGCGGCGTGCTGGAACCGTTGCAGGCCGATCCCGTCATCATCGGCGACGGCGCCTTCATCGGCGCGCGCGCCGAGGTGGCGGAGGGCGTGCGCGTCGGCGAGGGCGCGGTCCTGTCCATGGGCGTGTACCTGGGGCAGTCGACGAAGATCATCGATCGCGCGACGGGGGAGGTGTTCCGCGGCGAGGTGCCGCCCTATGCCGTGGTCGTGCCCGGTTCCACCGGCGGGAACCTGGGCCTGTATTGTGCGGTGATCGTGAAGCGCGTGGACGCGCAGACGCGGTCGAAGACCAGCATCAACGATTTGCTTCGCGATTGATAAGCGGACCGCCGCCGCCTAAGCGCCGGAGCGACGAACGCCCCCTTCCGTTCGCCCTGGGCGAGGTGGAAGGGCAGGCGTCACGCTTTGGCTTCGACCGTGCCCAGCCCGAACGGCTGTGATGGCCGGGGCAAGGAATGAGGGGATAGCCGACATGACGACTGCCGCGAGCAAGACGCTCGACCGCGTACTGGTTCTGGAGATGGTGCGCGTGACCGAGGCCGCCGCGATCGCGGCGTCGACGCTGGTCGGGCGCGGGGACGAGAAGGCCGCCGACGCCGCCGCCGTGGAGGCGATGCGCGCCGCCCTGAACGAACTCGACATGGACGGCACCGTCGTGATCGGCGAGGGCGAGCGCGACGAGGCGCCGATGCTGTTCATCGGGGAGAAGGTGGGCACCGGAAAGGGACCCGCGATCGACATCGCGCTGGACCCGCTGGAGGGCACCACGATCTGCGCGAAGGCCGGGCCGAACAGCCTGGCCGTGCTGGCGATCGCGGAGAAGGGCGGCCTGCTGAACGCGCCCGACGTGTACATGGACAAGATCGCGGTCGGGCCGGGCTATTCCGCCGACGTGATCGACCTCGACCGTACGCCGACGCAGAACGTCGCGGCGATCGCCGCGGCGAAGGGCGTGCAGCCGCACGAGATCATCGCCTGCGTCCTCGATCGGCCGCGGCACGAGGCGTTGATCGCGGAGTTGCGCACGATCGGTTGCGGCGTGGTGCTGATCGGCGACGGCGACGTGGCGGGCGTGATCGCGACGACCGACCCCGACACCACGATCGACGTCTACATGGGATCGGGCGGCGCCCCCGAAGGCGTGCTGGCGTGCGCCGCGCTGCGCTGCGTCGGCGGGCAGTTCAAGGGCCGCCTGCTGTTCCGCAACGACGCGGAGAGATCGCGCGCGCGCAAATGGGGGATCGAGGACCTCGACCGCCAATACGATCTGAAGGAACTGGCGAAGGGCGACTGCATCTTCGCCGCGACGGGCGTGACCGACGGGTCGCTGCTGGAAGGCGTGAAGCGGCAGAGCAAGCGGATGACGACCGAAAGCGTCGTGATGCGCGCGTCGACCGGTACGGTCCGCTGGGTGAAGGGCGAGCATCGCCTCTGAACGGAGGGGAACGATGTGCGATGAGCCGGGCAGGTCCCCGCGCTGAGCCCCATATTCCCCCTCGCCGCCGCGATCGGCATCCTGTGGCTGTTCCTGCGCGGCGACATGTTCGGCCGGTGGCGGCGCGGGGCGCCGTCGCGTCGTTATCCGGCATGGGTGGCGAAGGCGTGGACGGCGTTCGGCGCAGGCTCGCTGACCCTGTTGGCGGCAAGCGGTCAGGTCCGTGCGATCGTCGACCTGCCTCCACCGTTCGCCGCGGCGCGCACGGTGGTGGTGACGTGGTTCGGCGCGATCGATCCGATCGGGCCGATGGGCCTGGCCGCGCTGGGCGGCGTACTGCTCGGCGGGCTGGTCGCGGCCGCGCTGGAACGGCGTGGGCGGAAAGTGGGGCTGGGCGATGTGGAGCGCGTGCTGCCGCGCAGCCGGGCCGAGCTGAGGTGGGCAGCGGCGCTGGCCGTCACGGCGGGGATCACCGAGGAATTGTTTTTCCGGCTGCTGCTGCCGCTGCTGATCGCGGCCGTCACCGGCTGCGCGGTCGCGGGGTTCGCGGTGGCGTGCGTGCTGTTCGGCCTGGCGCACCGGTATCAGGGACCGGCGGGGGTCGTGGCGACGATGGCGGTGGGGGCGTTGCTGACGATCGTCTATCTCTCGACCGGCAGCCTGTGGGCGGCGATGGCGCTGCATGCGGCGATCGACCTGAACGCGGTCGTGCTGCGCCCGATCGTCTCCGGCCGGGTCAGCTCTTGAGCCGCCATCCGGTGCGGAAGATCGCCACGATGGCGGCAAGGCACAGCAGCAGGAAGGCGAAGGTCACGCCCATGCTGACGCCGATGTCGACGTCGCTGACGCCGAAGAAGGTCCAGCGGAAGCCGTTGATGAGATAGACGACCGGGTTGAACAGCGTCACCGTCCGCCACGGTTCGGGCAGGACCGTCACCGAATAGAAGGCGCCGCCCAGGAAGGTCAGCGGCGTGACGACCAGCAGCGGGATGACCTGCAACTGCTCGAACCCGTTGGCCCAGATGCCAAGCGCGAAGCCGAACAGGCAGAAGGTAACCGCCACGAGCAACAGGTACAGCGGCATCAGGAACGGATGCGCGATCGGCAGGTCGACGAACAGGTGCGCGGTGGCGAAGATGATCGCGCCGATCGTCACCGATTTCGTCGCCGCCGCGCCGACATAGCCGATGACGGTTTCCACCGGCGACAACGGGGCCGACAGCAGTTCGTAGATCGTCCCGGTGAACTTGGGCATATAGATGCCGAGCGAGGAATTGAAGATCGACTCGCTGAAGATCGTCAGCAGCATCAGCCCCGGCACGATGAAGGCGCCGTACGCGACGCCGTCGACGGCGCCCATCTGCCGCCCGATCGCGGAGCCGAAGACGATGAAATACAGCGTCGTCGTGATGACGGGGGTCAGCAGGCTGGTCCAGATCGTGCGGCCGAAGCGCGCCATCTCGAACCGGTAGATCGCCCAGATGCCGTGGAGGTTCATGCGCGTTTCTCCGCGACCAGATCGACGAAAATATCCTCCAGGCTGGACTTGCTGGTTTCCAGATCGCGAAAGGCGATGCCCCGCTCGCCCATCCGGTGCAGCAAGGCGGGGATGCCCGTCTCTTCCGCCTTGGCGTCGAAGACGTAGCGCAGCTTGTGCCCCTCGTCGGTCAGCGTCAGGTTCCAGTCGTCGAAGCCGTCGGGTACCGTCGTCATCGGCTCGACCAGGGTCAGGTCCAGCTCGCGCTTGCCCAGCTTCGCCATCAGCGCGGCCTTCTCCTCGACCAGCAGCAGCTCGCCACCGGTGATGACGCCGACGCGGTCGGCCATCTCCTCCGCTTCTTCTATATAATGCGTGGTCAGGATGATCGTCGTGCCGTTCTCGCGCAGGCGGTGGACGAGGTTCCACATGTCGCGGCGCAGCGACACGTCGACGCCCGCGGTCGGCTCGTCCAGGAACAGCAGTTCGGGTTCGTGCGCCAGCGCCTTCGCGATCAGCACGCGGCGCTTCATGCCGCCCGACAGGTCCTTGATCTTCGCGTCGCGCTTGTCCCACAGCGACAGGTCACGCAGCACCTGCTCGATATAATCGCTCTGAGCCGACCGGCCGAAGAGACGGCGGGAGAAGGTGACGGTCGCCAGCACGCTTTCGAAACTGTCGGTCGACAATTCCTGCGGCACCAGCCCGATCGTGCGCCGCGCGGCCTTGTAGTCGCGCAGCGCGTCGTGACCGGCGACGGTGATGCTGCCGGTCGACGGCGTCACGATGCCGCACACGATGCTGATGAGGGTGGTCTTCCCCGCGCCGTTGGGACCCAGCAGCGCGAAGATTTCGCCGCGGTTCACGGTCAGGTCGACCGACTTCAGCGCGGTCGGACCGTTGGCGTAGGTCTTGGAGACGCCGGCGACGGTGAGGATCGGTTCCGGCATGTCGCGGGAGGTAGGGCGGGGGTGGGGGAGTGGCAAGGGTGGCGACGCTCATGCTCCCCGTGCCGGGCAGGATCTAGCGCGCCCGCGCCTTCGCGATCGCGTCCTTCAGCCGGTCGATCGGCAATGCGCCGGTCAGGACCTGGTCGCCGATCACCCAGCTCGGCGTGCCGTTGATGCCCAGCGCCTCCGCAACGGTCAGGTTCTGGCGGATCGCATCGTCGGCGTCGTCGGGGATCGCGGCGACGTTCACGCCGGCGGCGCGCGCGGCGTCCGCGATCGTCGCGTCGCTGACCTGGCCGCGCGCGTACAATGCGTCGTGGAACGCCTTGAACTTCCCCTGCTTCGCCGCCGCCAGCGCGGCGCGGGCGGCAGTGCGGCTGGACGGGGCAAGGACGGGCAGTTCGCGGAAGACGACGCGCAGCTTCGGATCCTCGCGCACCAGCCGCTCGATCGTGGGCAGCGAGGCGCGGCAGTAACCGCAATTGTAATCGTAGAATTCCACCAGCGTGACGTCGGCGTCGGGATTGCCGATCCACGCGCTTTCGTACGGCTGCTCGATCGCGCCGCGGCGCGACGCCACCGCCTTCGCCGCCTCGCGCTGTTGCAGCTTCTCCATCGCCTCGGGCAGGATTTCGGGATGCGCCAGGACGTAGTCGCGCACCACGCGCTCGATGCGGACGCGATCCGCGCCCGTCAGGTCGCCGGGCGCCACGCGGTCGGCAAGCCACATGCCGCCCGCCCCCGCCGCCGCGCCCAGCAGCGCCAGTCCCAGCATCGCCGGACGGCTCATTTCTTTTTCTTCTTTTCCGTATCGACCGTGTCCTGCGCGGTCATCGCGATATCCTGCGCGCGGATCCAGTCGGGCGTATTCTTGGGGATGCCCGCCATCGCGTAACGCGCGCGCGATACTGCGGTGCGCGCGTCGCCGGTCATCGAGGCGCGCTCCGCGGTCGCCAGTGCGGCGCGTGCATCGTCGCCGGTCAGTTCGTAGATCGTGCCCAGTTGCTGCCAGGCGAACGGGTTCCGGTCGTCGCGCGCCACCGCGACGCGCAGGATCTGCCGTGCCACCGGATAGTTGGCCGGATCCTCCGTCGCGATCAGCGCATGGCCGTAGGTGGTGGCGATCAGCGGGTTGGAGCGCGACCCCTCGGTCGCGGCCTTCAATGGTGCGAGCGCGGCCTTCGGCTTTCCCGCCTCCAGCAGGATCTGGCCGACGATCTCCTGGAAATACGGGTCGTCCGGCTTCGCGCGCAATAGCGCCGCGCCCTCCGCATCGGCCTTCGCGGGATAGCCGCTGCGGTGCCAGGCGTAGGCGCGGGCGTAATGGGCGTAGATGGAATCATCGCCCTCGGGATATTTCTGGAGCGCCTGCGCGGGCGGCAGGAGATAGCCGTCGAGCTTCGCCTGCACCCGCTTGAACCGCTCCTCGATCGCCGGATCGGACGGCTTGTTCCACGCCTTGTCCGTCTCCATCGCCTCGGTCAGGTTGGCGATGCGCTCGCTCGACACAGGATGGTCGAGCAGGAACTCGACCTTGCGCGTGATGCCGTAGCGATATTCCAGCTGCTGCATCTTCTTGAAGAACGACAGGTAACCCTTGCCGGTGATCCCGGCGGTGGCCAGGTATTTCGCGCCCGCGGCGTCGGTCGACGCCTCCTGCGCGCGGCTGAAGGCGAGGTATTTGCCCATCGCCGCCTGCTGCCCCGCGGCCATGACGCCCGCGCCGGCCGCGCCACCGCCGGCCAGCATCGTCGCGACGCCGACCAGCAGGCTGACCAGCGTGATGCCGGTCGCTTCCTTGCCCGCCGCGCCGCCCAGCGGCACGTGGCCGCCCGCGATATGGCCCAGTTCGTGCGCGATCACACCCTGCACCTCGTTCGCGCTGGTCGCGGCCTGCAAGGTGCCCGAGTGGACGAACACCACCTGTCCGCCCGCGACGAAGGCGTTGATCGAATCGTCGTTGACGAGGACGATCTGCACGTCGCGCGGCCGCAGGCCCGCCGCGGTGATGAGCGGCGCCGACATGTCGTTGAGCAACTGTTCGGTCTCGGCATCGCGCAGGATCGACTGCGCATGCGCGGGCTGGACCGCGAGCAGGACCGCGGCGGCGACGAAGCCGAACAGGCGTTTCGCAGACAGCCGCGTCATCGCGTGGATATGTCCCTCGATATCATGATGTGGCCGGGCCTGTGCGGCGGTTCGGGTGAACCGCCGCTGAAGGCCCGGCCGTCATCGATCAGGCGCCGAACGTGCGCTGCCACCAGCCGCGACGCGGGCTGCCGTCGGCGTCGTTCGCTTCCTCCGGCGCGGCGTCAGCGGGCGCATCGGCGGCGTCCTCCTCCACGGCCCCGGGCTCGGCAGCGACCGCCGCCGGGGCGTCCTCCGCCACCGGCGCGGCATCGGCCTTCTTGCGCCGGGTGCGCTTCGGCTTGGGCGCGGGCTCCTCGACCGGCGCATCCTCCACGGCCAGGTCGGGCGCGGGCAGGCCGTCGTTCACCGGGCCGGCATCACCGGCCTCGATGACCGGGGCGTCGGCCTTCTTGCGGCGCGTGCGCTTCGCCTTTGCGGGCGGCACGTCGGTCGCGACGGGGGCGGGGGCAGGTGCCTCCTCCTCCTCACGCTCGACCGATGCGGTCGCTGCGGCCGTATCGACCGGGGCACCGGCGCGTGCGCGCGGGCGGCGGCGCGTCTTGGGCGCGGGTGCTTCCTCCGCCACCGGCGAGGCGGCATCGGCGACGGCGACGATTTCAACCGGCTCCGCGGCGTCGACGGTCGCATCGGTCACCAGGTCGGCGACGGGAGCGATGTCCGCGGTCGATCCGTCCGCCGGCGCGCCATCGCGACGACCGCGACCGCGGCGACGGCGACGGCGACGGCCGGAGCGTCCGTCGTCGCTGCCGTCGGCGGGCGCTTCCTCGTTGCTGTCGACGTCGGCGTCCGTGTCGGCGTCGGTATCGACGGCCTCATCCGCCTCCTCGCCGGCGACCGGTGCGTCCTCACCCTCGGGACGGCGATTGCGACGGCCGCGGCGGCGCCGGCGACGGCCGGAACGGTCGCCCGCGTCGTCGCGCGGCTCGGCGGCCTCGGGACCGGCATCCGCCTCGACCTCTTCCTCATCCTCCTCGACCTCGATCTCGTCGTCGATGTCGTCCTCGGGCTCCTCGATCGGGCGATCGAACTTCGGCGCGTGCGCGGGCGGCGGGCCGCTGGCCTCCACCGACATGCGCGCGCCTTCCTCCTCGCCCTCGGCCAGGACCTCGACGTGCACGCCGTAACGGTCCTCGATCTCCGCGATGTCGGCGCGCTTGCGATTCAGGACGTAGAATGCAGCCTCATGACTGCACCGCAGCAGCAGCACCGAGCCGCGACCGCGCGCAGCCTCGTCCTCGATCAGGCGCAGCGCGGACAGGCCGGACGACGAGGCGGTGCGGACGAAGCCGGTGCCTTCGCAGTGCGGGCACGGGCGCGTGGATGCCTCCAGCACGCCGGTGCGAAGGCGCTGGCGGCTCATCTCCATCAGGCCGAACGACGAGATACGGCCGACCTGGATGCGGGCGCGATCGTTCTTCAACGCCTCCTTCATCGCCTTCTCGACCTTCCGGACGTTCGATCCGTTGTCCATGTCGATGAAGTCGATGACCACGAGGCCCGCCATGTCGCGCAGTCGCAGCTGGCGCGCGATTTCCTGCGTCGCCTCGAGGTTCGTCGCGGTCGCGGTCTGCTCGATATTATGCTCGCGCGTCGACCGGCCTGAGTTGATGTCGATCGACACCAAAGCCTCGGTCGGGTTGATGACGAGGTAGCCGCCCGACTTCAGCTGCACGACCGGATGGTACATCGCGGACAATTGGTCCTCGACATGCGCGCGCTGGAACAGCGGCACGGGGTCGCTGTAATGCTTCACCTTCTTCGCGTGGGTGGGCATCAGCAGCTTCATGAAGTCCTTGGCCTGGCGATAGCCTTCGTCGCCCTCGACCACGACCTCGTCGATATCCTTGTTGTAGATGTCGCGGATTGCGCGCTTCATCAGGTCGCTGTCGCCGTACACCAGCGCGGGGGCGGAGGATTCCAGCGTCTTCTCGCGGATTTCGTCCCACAGGCGGGCAAGATAGTCGAAGTCGCGCTTGATCTCGACCTTCGTGCGCTGAAGCCCGGCCGTGCGCACGATGCAGCCCATCGAGGACGGCAGCGCGAGGTCGGCCATGATCGTCTTCAGCCGCTTGCGGTCCGCCGCGTTGCTGATCTTCCGGCTGATCCCGCCGCCGTGCGACGTGTTGGGCATCAGGACGCAATAGCGGCCCGCGAGCGACAGGTAGGTGGTCAGCGCCGCACCCTTGTTGCCGCGCTCCTCCTTCACGACCTGGACCAGCAGCACCTGACGGCGGCGGATCACGTCCTGGATCTTGTAGCGGCGGCGCAGGTTCATGCGACGTTCGCGCAGGTCCTCCACCGCATCGTCCTGCGGGCGCGACTTGCGGCGCGGGGAGGGGGCGTCGGCCGCGCCCTCCTCGTCGTGATGCTCCTCCTCGCCGTGGTCGTCCTCGTGCTCGGCATCGTCGAAATCGGCTTCGAGATCGTCGTCATCGTCGTCGGCGCGCAGCGCGGCTTCCTCGGCGGCGTGCTCCGCCTCCTCGCGCAGCAGCGCCTCGCGATCTTCCTTCGGGATCTGGTAATAGTCCGGGTGGATTTCGCTGAACGCGAGGAAGCCGTGGCGATTGCCGCCGTAATCGATGAACGCCGCCTGCAACGACGGTTCGACGCGCGTCACCTTGGCGAGGTAGATGTTGCCCTTGAGCTGCTTGCGCTCGGCGCTTTCGAAATCGAATTCCTCGATCCGGTTACCCTTGACGACCGCCACACGGGTTTCTTCCCGGTGGCGTGCGTCGATCAGCATGCGCGTGGTCATGATATAGTCTCCGCGCGCCGCAGGCGTCCCGAAGGGCTGCGGCGCGATATAGGGGCGCGGCGTGTCGCACGCGCGGGGATGATGAAACTGCCTTCGCTGCCTGCGCATTTCCGGACGAACGGGGGCCGGGGGCCGCGACGACGCTGCCGCCGGCGTGGGCCGGGCGGGGAAGCGGTCGGGCGAAATGCGGCATGGAAGCGTCAACCTGGGTGGGCCCGTATCCGGCCGGATGCCGGATGGGCAGTGATGCCGGGGCGCTCGCGCGCTCCCGTGCCGGGGCGGCGTAGCATTGCGTGCGCCACGCTTCAACCGGCTGTTACACGCGTTAGCCGGAACCTCTTAACGGTCCGTTAACGATATCGCGCAACCATATGGCGACGGGGTTCGCGCCATCACGGGGCCGGACCATGCGGGGGGCGGGCGGTGCGCCAGGGACGGACACGAATGGGATTTCGCTGGACCCGGGGGCCGGGCATCCGGCATCTGCGGCGTGTGTTGCCGCTCGCCGTCCTAGCCCTTGGCCTGTTGCCGGCCGTGCCCGCGGGCGGGACGGTGCCCGATCGTGCCGGGGGACTGGTGCTCGACCTGACCGACGCGGCACCGGCATCGGTACGGACGGTGGCGTGGGGCGGCGGCGATCGCGCGCGATATATCGTGTCGCAAAAGGTGCCCCCGCGCGCGAAGCCGCGCCCGCTGCCGACGGTGCGCGGCGATGCGGACCGGCCGCTGGTGGTCATTGACGCGGGGCACGGCGGGGTCGATCCCGGCGCGGTCAACACCGAAAGCGGCCTGCGCGAAAAGGACGTGACACTGCGCATCGCGAAGGCGATCCGCGACCGCCTGCTGGAAGGTGGGCGCGTGCGCGTCGCGCTGACGCGCGAGGACGATCGCTACATCCTCCACCGCGAGCGGTTCGGCGCGGCGCGGCGGTTGAAGGCGGACCTGTTCATCTCGATCCATTGCGACAGCGTCGGTTCGGGCACGACCGCGACCGGCGCGACCGCCTACACCCTGTCCGACGTCGCCTCCGACAAGGAGGCCGCGCGGCTGGCGGCGCGGGAGAATCGGTCGGACGTGATCGCGGGCGTGACGCTGGATCGCGACGCGGACGTGTCCTCGATCCTGATCGACCTGACGCAGCGCGAGACGATGAACGCCTCCGCCGGGTTCGCGCGGCTGCTGGGTCGGGAGGCCAGGCCGTTGATGCCGGTGAAGGACAATTTCCACCGCACCGCGTCGCTGCTAGTGCTGAAGGCGCCCGACCTGCCGTCGATCCTGTTCGAGACGGGCTATCTGTCGACGCCGGAGGATGCGGCGTTTCTGGACAGCAAGGCCGGGCGGGGAAAGATCGCGGAGAGCGTGAAGCGCGCGGTGGAAATCCACTTCGCGCGCAGGCTCGCGCTGAAATAGCGGGACGTCAGTAGTTCCACTGCAATTGCGTGCGGATGAGGTTGCCCTCCGCGCGGCCTTCACGATCCGGGTCCGCTTCCAGCCGGTGCATCCGCGCGAAGGCGACGGTCAGCTCCAGCGGCGGGACCGGTTGCCATTCCAGCCCGATCTCGAACTCGTCGGTTTCCAGCCGCGGTGCATCGGGCAACGCCTTCCACCCGCCGCGATAATGCTGCCAGCGCCCGTAGGGCATCAGCTTCGATCCCGGCAGTCGCAGCATCGACTGGACATAGCCACCGTTCAGCGGGCCCGTGACGATGCGGCCCTGCGCGCGATCGTATTCCGGTCCGCGGCCCCAGTTCCATTCGGCCTGGAACCCTAACGGCTGCGGATACAGGATCGCGTGGATGCCGAACCGTTCGTCCGCGAACGACACGTCGCTGGTGCCGCCGCTTCCAAGCTCCGGGTTGATCCGGTTGCGCAGCCCCGCGGCGCCGACCTCCAGCACCTGTCCCGCGAAACCATCGCCCAGCGCGTCCAGTTCGAATGGCCATGTCGCCATCGCGACGGTCATCAGGCTGTCGTTGGTTTCGGTGCGGTTGATGCCCTGTCCGTTGTACAGCGCCAGCGCGAAGGCGCCGTAATTGCCGAACAGCTTCTGCCCGTCGTCGGCCAGCCGCTTCCAGACGCGGTCGACGCGCGTCGGCGTGTAATAAGCGACGATGCCCAGATCGCGTTCGCCGGGCACCGCGCTGTTGATCGCATCGCTGCGGTCCAGCGTAAGGCGGTTGGAGGAGGATTGCATATTCTCCCACCCGTACGGCACCTTCGACTGGCCGAAACGCAGGCGGAAGCGGTGCGCGTCGTCGAGGAACGCGTCGACATAGGCGTCGCGCAACTGCCCGAACCCCTCGCGCCGCTCGCCCGCGGTCTGGTTGCTGACGTTCGTCGCGAAATCGGGTTGCAGATAGAGCGAGACGTCGTCCGATATGTCGCCTTGCAGGACCAGGCGCACGCGGCGCAGCGTCAGGTTCGTGCCGTCCCCGATCCCCGAATCATGCACCGAGCGCAGCCGCGACACGCCCGCGGGGGCGGTGCGGTCGCCGGACAGGAATTCGCTGAAGCGCAGCTGCGTGTAGCCGCGCAGGGTCAGGCGGTCGTACCACGCTTCCTTCTTCGGCGGTGTCGCGGGCGCGGGCACGGAAACCTGCGCGACCTGCGCCGGAGTCGGGGCGGGCGCGACAGGGGAAGCGACCGGAGGTGAGGGAGCCGCGGCGACGGCGGTTCGCGCCGCCTTCATCTCCGCGATCACCGCCTTCAGTTCGTCGATCTGGCGTTGCAGATCGGCGATCGACGGCGCCTGCGCCATCGCGGGCGCGGGCGCCACCGCCATCAGCGCCGCTGCGCGCAGCATGTGGTGACCCATCCCTCAAACCCCTCACGACGACGCCGCGCGCCTTGGCGCATGGCGGGGGCGGCGGCAAGGGCGGCGGGCGCTTCCCCCTCGCGCCGAACCTGCTACACGCTGCCCGACATGGTTTCCGTCGCTTCCCTGCGCAGCGTTCCCGCGCGTCTGTGGCGCCGCCTTCCGGTGCGGCTGCTCGTCTACGCCGCCGTGCTGTCCGTCGCGGCGCTCGGCGGCCTGTGGCTGCTGGTCGCGCGCGACCTGCCCTCGGTCGACAAGCTGAAGGCGTATCAGCCGCCATTGCCCACCAACGTCCGCGGGATCGACGGGACGCCGATCTATTCCTACGCCCGCGAACGCCGCGTCCAGTTGTCGTTCCAGGAATATCCGCAGCTGATGATCCGTGCGATCCTGGCGGCGGAGGACAAGACGTTCTTCGAGCATCACGGCCTCGACTACCCCGGCCTTGTCCGTGCCGCCTATCAGGGCGTCGTCAGCGGATCGACGCCGCGCGGCACGTCGACGATCACGCAGCAGGTGGCGAAGAATCTGCTGGTCGGCAACGAGGTCAGTTACGCCCGCAAGCTGCGCGAGGCGATCCTGGCGTGGAAGATCGAGGACGCGCTGACCAAGGAGCAGATCCTCGAGCTGTACCTGAACCAGATCGCACTGGGCCGGAACGCCTTCGGGGTCGAGGCGGCGAGCCACGCCTATTTCGACAAGGAGCTGGACGAACTGGGGCTGGCGCAATTCGCCTATCTCGCGATCCTCCCCAAGGGGCCGTCGAACTACGAACCCTTCCGCCACACCGAACGCGCGCTGGAACGCCGCAACTGGGTGCTGGGGGAGATGGCGCGCAACGGCTTCATCACGCCGTCGCAGCGCGATGCCGCACGCGCCGAGCCGATCGGTGCGGTCACGCGGCGCACGCCGAAGTTCGAGCGCGTGCGCGGCTATTTCGTGGAGGAGGTCCGCCGCCGCCTGATCCAGCGGTTCGGCGAAACCGATCGCGACGGGCCGTACAGCGTATATGCGGGCGGGCTGTGGGTGCGCACCTCGCTGGACAAAAGGTTGCAGGAACTGGCGGCGGAGGCGCTTCGCGACGGCCTGCTGCGCTACGAACGCGGGCGCGGGTGGTCGGGGCCGCTCGGCCATGCCGACATCATCGGCGACAATTGGCAGGGCGCGCTGCTGAATACGAACATCAGCCTGGATTATTCCGACTGGCGACCCGCGATCGCGATCACGCGCGCGGGGGATGCATGGACGATCGGTTTCGCCGACGGCAGCACGGGAACGATGCCGCGCTGGGCCGCGCAGGTGCCGATGCGGGGCACATCGACGCCCGCCTTCGGTTCGATCAAGGCGGGCGACGTGCTGGCGGTCGCGCCGTCCGGCACCGATTACGCGCTGCGCGGCGTGCCGCGGATTTCGGGCGGCTTCGTCGTGCAGGAACCCGCGACGGGCCGCGTCCTGGCGATGCAGGGCGGCTTCGAATCCAGCATCCAGTCCTTCAACCGCGCGACGCAGGCGCAGCGTCAGCCGGGCTCCACGATCAAGCCGATCGTATATTCCGCGGCACTGGAACACGGAATGACCCCCGCGTCGATCATCGTCGACGGCCCGTTCTGCGTCTATCAGGGCGCGCGCCTCGGCCAGAAATGCTTTCGCAACTTCTCCGGCGGCGGCGCGGGGCCACATACCATGCGCTGGGGCATCGAACAGTCACGCAACCTGATGACCGTCCGCGCCGCGGCGCAGACCGGCATGGGCAACGTCGTGCGCCTGATGAAGAACCTCCAGATCGGCGATTACCAGCCGTATCTGTCCTATTCGCTGGGCGCCGGCGAGACGACGGTGGAGAAGATGGTCAACGCCTATGGCGTGCTGGCCAACCATGGCCGATGGCATGATTCCAGCGTCGTGGACCTGGTGCAGGATCGCGACGGCAAGGTGATCTGGCCGGATCAGTGGCGGGCCTGCAACGGCTGCAACATGCGCGAGTGGAACGGGCGCGCCATGCCGCGACCCGCGCCGCGCGGGCGGCAGGTGCTCGACGCGATGAGTGCGTACCAGATGGTGCATATCGCCGAAGGTGTGATCCAGCGCGGCACCGCGACCGCGCTGAACGACCTGGGTCGCCCCATCTTCGGCAAGACGGGAACCAATTCCGGTCCCACCGACGTGTGGTTCATCGGCGGTACGCCGCAGATGGTGGGCGGCCTGTACATGGGATACGACACCCCGCGCAGCCTGGGCGGCTACGCGCAGGGCGGAACCCTGGCGGTCCCCATCTTCAAGGCGTTCGCGAAGAAGGCGTGGGAAGGGATGGAGGTCCTGCCCTTCCGCGCGCCGAAGGGCATCCGCATGGTCCGCATCGATCGCGGATCGGGGCGGCCGGTGTACGGCACGTGGCCGGGGTTCGAGGAGTTCAAGCCCGCGGTCATCTGGGAAGCGTTCAAGCCGCAGAGCGAGGCCCGCCGCGCACGTCGCGTCGCCACGACCGCCGCACCGACCGCCGTGCCCACCGCCCGCGCCAGCCAGGCACCGCGCGACAGCGAGTTCTTGCAGAGGCAGGGCGGCATCTACTAAGCCGCATCCGACCCCAGACGCCCGTCGTACCGCACGACACCGGCTTGCCGGCGTGTCGTGACCCAGGAGAGCCCTATGCGCGCCGAAGCGCAGTCCCATGTCGATACCATCAACGAGGCGCTGGCGCTGTTGCGCCGGTCGCTCGACTGGGACCGCGCGCTGCGGCGGCTGGACGAACTGAACGCGCGCGTCGAGGATCAGGCGCTGTGGAACGATCCGAAGGCGGCGCAGGACGTGATGCGCGAGCGCCGCCGCCTGGACGAGGCGATCACCGCCACGCGCGCGATCGAGCGCGACCTGTCGGACAATGTCGAGCTGATCGAGATGGCGGAGGCCGAGGGCGACGCCGGGATGGTCGACGACGGCACCGCCGCGCTTGCCGAACTGGCCGCGCGGGCGGACAGGGACAAGGTCAAGGCACTGCTGTCGGGAGAAGCCGACGCCAACGACAGCTATATCGAGATCAATGCGGGCGCGGGCGGCACCGAGTCGCAGGACTGGGCCGAGATGCTCCAGCGCATGTACACCCGCTGGGCCGAGCGGCAGGGATACAAGGTCGAACTGATCGACTATCACGCCGGGGAGCAGGCCGGGATCAAATCCGCCACGCTGCTGCTGAAGGGCGAGAACGCCTATGGCTATGCCAAGGTCGAAAGCGGGGTCCACCGCCTGGTCCGCATCAGCCCGTACGACAGCGCGGCGCGGCGCCATACCAGCTTTTCCAGCGTCTGGGTCTATCCCGTCATCGATGACAATATCGAGGTCGAGATCAACGAAAGCGACCTGCGCATCGACACCTATCGTGCGTCGGGCGCGGGCGGGCAGCACATCAACACCACCGATTCCGCGGTCCGCATCACTCACCTGCCCACGAATATCGTCGTGCAGTGCCAGAACCAGCGATCGCAGCACAAGAACAAGGCAGAAGCGTACAACCAGCTGCGCGCCCGCCTGTACGAGCGCGAACTGGCGGAGCGCGAGGCGGTGGCCAATGCCGAGAACGCCAGCAAGACCGACATCGGCTGGGGCCACCAGATCCGCAGCTATGTCCTGCAACCCTATCAGCTGGTGAAGGACCTGCGCACCGGCGCGACGTCCACTTCGCCAGGTGACGTGCTGGACGGCGACCTCGGCGACTTCATGGCCGCCGCGCTGGCCCAGCGCGTGACCGGCGAGAAGGTCGAGGTGGAGGACGTGGATTGAGGCGGACCGGCCTCCTGCTGCTGGCGGCGTTCGTCCTGACCGGATGCGACGGATCGCAACCGCTGGTGAAACGCAAGGCCAAGGCTCCCGGTCCGTTTCCCGCGGCCGACCGTCCGGTCGCGAACATCGTGTCGTCGCGCTGGTCGACCGAGGAGGCACGCGACCGGCTGAACGAGGCGGAGCGGGTGATGGACCTCGCCGGCGTCCGTCCCGGCATGACGATCGCGGATATCGGCGCGGGCGAGGGTTATTATACCATCCGGCTCGCCAAACGCGTCGGCGAGGACGGGCGCGTGCTGGCGCAGGACATCTTTCCCGCCGTGCGCGATGCACTGGCGGAGCGGGTCAGTCGCGAGCGGCTGGAGAACGTCAGCGTCCGGCTGGGCACCGCATCCGATCCCAAATTGCCCGACGCGAGTTTCGATCGCGTGCTGATGGTCCACATGTATCACGAGATCGCGCAGCCGTACGAGTTCCTGTGGCGACTGCGCCCGTCGCTGCGCCCCGACGGACTGGTCGTGGTGGTCGACGCGAACCGTTCGACGCGTGACCACGGGACGCCGCCGGTCCTGCTGGAATGCGAGTTCCGCGCGGTCGGTTATCAGCGCGTGGGCATGCGCGAACTACGGTCGGCCGGGGGATATTTCGCGACCTTCCGCGCGGTCGGCGCCCGCCCCGATCCCGATGCGATCCGGCCATGCCGCATCGACGACCGCCGTCCCGCGTCGACGGCGACCTCGCATCCGACGGTGCGAGACGGCGATCGCGAGGCATCATGACCCGTCACCCCGAACACCAGTATCTCGATCTCCTCGGCCAGGTGCTCGACCATGGCGACGACCGGATGGATCGTACCGGCGTGGGCACGAGATCGATCTTCGGCGCGATGGTGCGCTTCGACCTGTCGACCGGCCAGGTGCCGATCCTCACGACCAAGCGGGTGTATTGGAAGACCGCGGTGAAGGAGATGCTGTGGTTCCTGACGGGCGGCACGAACATCCGGCCATTGCTGGAGGACAATGTCCGCATCTGGACCGACTGGCCCTTGGCCACCTACCGGCGCGAAACCGGGGAGGACGTATCGCAGGAGGAGTTCGAGCGGCGGATCGTCGCCGATGACGACTTCGCGGCAAGATGGGGCGAGCTGGGGCCCGTGTACGGCAAGCAATGGCGTCGCTGGATGGGCGCGGATGGTCGCGAGTACGACCAGATCGGCGAACTGGTCCGCATGCTGCGCGACGATCCGTCGAGCCGGCGGATGCTGTTCCACGGCTGGAACGTCGCGGAACTGGGCGCGATGGCATTGCCGCCGTGCCACATGGTCTACCAATATCACGTGACCTCCGACGGGCGTTTGAACTGCCTCCTCTTCCAACGATCGGTCGACCTGCTACTGGGTGCGAGCTATTTTTCCGGCGTAGCGCCAAGCTATCACTGAATGAATGAGAGTGTGGGAAGCGTCTAATGCGCATAGTAGCGCTACTATCGATGAATGAAAGTAGCCAGCTGCCTCCGCTTCGCCGTACCGACAGCGGGCGTCTTGAAACGACAAACGTCATGCACAAGATCATGTTCATGGCCTTTACGGCGATTGCCGCCTGTGAGCGGGACCTCGTTACTGAGCGAACAGAGGCCGGACTGGCCTCAGCACGCGCGAGTGGGCAGAAGAATGGCAGGCCGTTTGCAAATTAGGGCAATGATTCAAAGCTCGCGTCGCCCATGCTTTTCGAGGTCAAGTCCTTGGTCACGGAAGTAGCAAACTGTTTGGGGTCGGGCGAAACGCTCTCAATGCTCTGCGGAAGGAAAAACAATGATTAGGCACCCCGAGCATCAATATCTCGATTTACTCTCGCAGGTACTTGAGGCAGGCGACGAACGTGAGGATAGAACTAAGATCGGCACTAAGTCAGTGTTCGGCGCCATGGTGCGCTTCGATCTTTCCGAAGGCGACGCCCCAATCCTCACGACGAAGCGCGTCTACTGGAAGACGGCCGTCAAGGAGATGCTTTGGTTCCTCACTGGAAACACAAACATCCAGCCGCTGCTGCGGGAGAACGTGCGTATATGGAGCGATTGGCCGCTTGCCACGTATCGGCGCGAGACGGGCGAGGAAGTATCGCAGGAAGAATTTGAGCGCCGAATCGTTGAAGACGATTCCTTCGCTGTGCGGTGGGGAGATCTCGGGCCGGTCTACGGCAAACAGTGGCGCCGATGGCTCGGCTCCGATGGTCGAGAATACGATCAGATCGCCGAGCTGGTTAAAACGCTTCGAGAAAATCCGACAAGTCGCAGGATGCTTTTCCACGGCTGGAACGTCGCCGAACTTGGATCGATGGCGTTACCGCCCTGTCACATGGTCTATCAGTATCACGTGACGTCGGATGGACGGCTGAATTGTCTTCTTTTCCAAAGGTCAGTTGATTTACTGCTCGGGGCCGCATTCAACTACGTCGGTGCGACGGCACTTCAGCTCATGCTTGCTCAGCAGGCAGATCTGCGCGCCGGTGAGCTTATCTGGGTAGGCGGTGACGTTCACCTCTACCTGAACCATCTCGAACAAGCCCGCGAACAGGCCCAGCGACAGCCACGGCCATTCCCTAAAATGCGTCTCATCCGTAAGCCCAGCGACATAGACGGTTATCGAATCGAGGATTTTGAGGTCGAGGGCTATGCACCTCATAGCGCGATCAAAGCAGATGTAGCGGTGTAGTCCGCTCCCGTCGAACGTCAGCGCCGATCTTCCGGCCATTCTTGGCCACTCAGCCAGGGAAAATGCCAACCCGTGGCAATCATCTCGTCGTTGCCTGCGTTCTCTCTGTAGACGCGTAGGCCGGCGTGCCTCCCCTGCATGTCCGATGGGTACGTTTCACGTCCGTCGAGGTCGAATGCGGTGAGAGATATGTCAATGTCTTCAAGGCCTCCGATTTGACCCTCTGTCAAGATCGGCAGCACCTCCGCCATTATGTCGGCGAACTCCTTAGCGGTGTACCTGCCAGCTAAATGTATCCTCATCTCCGTCCTTCTAAGTTGCATCTGCGGGCCAGCCCGACGTCGCAACCCTTATAGCTGAAATGCACGGGACTCAAAAGCCGTGTTCTTCAAGGCCGTGGACCTGTCGACGTCCAGCCGTCACGTCCGTTCTCATGGAGCGAGAGGTGCTGCAGATCATCGGAGCGACGATTCGGAGACTCCGCGAACAAACCGGGTTGAGCCAGGAAGCGTTTGCGCAAGCTGCGGACTTGGACCGATCCTTCTACGGTCGGGTAGAGCGCGGGACCCAGAACATCGCACTTACCACCCTATGCATCGTGGCTAGCACCCTGAAGGTCCATCCTCGCGAACTCCTCGACGATCTCAACGAGCCTGACTATATCGGTTTGAAGCCTTCACGCCGTAGACAGGAGGTCCTCAAATAAGAATTAAACAGCTCATGTGTTGCATCGTAGCGAAAGTAGAGTGGTGGCTACTGTAGAATATGTCCGCCTTTAGTCTCAGGCAACTACTGAGCTACGACTGTTGGCAAAGCTCCGCGGATCATCCGGACTGCCATGCCACTTCCTAGAACCGGTTATTTATCCGTGCGCCCGGAACAACAACTGTGCCGTTTTGGTCAAGAGGTGAAGCGGATTTCCTCGGGGCGGCCGCTGACAAACGGGATTTACCACCCTGAAGCAGATCGGTGCCGTTCGTTAGGCGCTGAGGATCCCGATTGCGGTGCTTCAACGAACGTTCGTGCGGCTATGATTTATGGCGCAGGGAATCCACTAGGAGTGTGAAAGCAGCCGATGGTTGCCGCCGACTGGGGTAATGCAGGTGTTCGCCGGCAAAGGGCGGGCACCAATCATCCAGCACCCTGACCAGCTCCCCGCGAATGACGTGCTCGGCGACCGAACTTTCCATCACGAACTCGAGACCGACACCGCGCACGGCAGCCCGCACGATCGTCGCGGTGCTGTTGCAGGACATTTGCCCGTCGACCCGCATGCGTATCTCTCGGTCGCCATGCTCCAGCTCCCGCGCGTACATGCCTCCCGCCGATCGAAGCCGCAGATTGATGCAGTTGTGCTGCGATAGATCCTGCGGTGTCGTTGGAAAGGGGTGCTGTTCAAGGTACGACGGTCAGCGGACAGCTGCCATCCGGAGATCGGGACCGATCCTTGCGGCGATCATATCCTTCGCGAGTGCCTCGCCCAATCTGACGCCGGCGAACTGATCCGTGGTGATATCGGTCAGACCGGAGTCGATACTGAGCTCGACCTGGATGTCGATGCGATTCCATCGGAATAATCCGATGCATATTGCGGAGAGGGCGTCTCATCGGTTAAAGCCGATGCATGAACAATCTGGAAGCACTCACCGCCCTGGCGGCACTTTCGCACCCGACGCGCCTTGCGACGTTCAGAATGCTGGTCAGATACGAGCCGGCTGGCCTCGCGACCGGGGAGATCGCACAGGCCATGAGCATGACGCAAAGCACGTTCTCGACTCATCTCGCCGTGCTCGCAAAGGCCCGCCTTGTTCGCGCCGAGAAGAACGGTCGCAACCAGGTACAGCGTCCGAACGTCACCGCTCTTCGCGAGCTCATGGTCTTCCTCGCCAAGGACTGCTGCCAAGGCAGCCCCGAACTCTGCGAGCCGCTGCTTGCCGAACTCACCTGCTGCTGACGCGGAGCACTGACATGACCGAAATCGTGATCTACCATAACCCCGCCTGCGGGACCTCGCGCAACGTCCTCGAGCTGATCCGCAACACCGGCGTTGAGCCACGCGTCGTCGAATATCTGAAGACGCCGCCGTCACGCGTTATGCTGACCCAGCTCATTGATCGCGCTGGCATCACGGCGCGCCAGCTTCTGCGCGAGAAGGGCACGCCCTACGCCGAGCTCGGCCTCGACGACTTGGCGATCAGCGACGAAGCTCTGATCGACGCGATGATCGATCACCCGATCCTCATCAACCGCCCGCTGGTCGTCACGCCGTTGGGTGTCCGCCTCTGCCGCCCGTCGGAAGCGGTGCTGGACATCTTGGTGGACGCGCAGATCGGCGCCTTCGCCAAGGAGGACGGAGAGCAGGTCGTCGATGCCGACGGGAACCGCGTGGCGGGATGATCGCCGCTCTCCTGATCTTCGTCGTCACCATCGGCCTCGTCATATGGCAGCCCCGAGGCCTCGGCATCGGCTGGAGCGCAATGGGCGGCGCGGCGGTCGCGCTGGTCGCCGGCGTCGTCACAGTCCCGGACATCCCGATCGTCTGGAACATCGTCTGGAACGCCACCGCCACCTTCGTCGCGATCATCGTCGTCAGCCTGCTGCTCGACGCCGCCGGCTTCTTCGAATGGGCCGCTCTCCACGTCGCCCGCTGGGCCGGTGGACATGGACGCCGCCTGTTCGCGCTGGTCGTGCTGCTTGGCGCCGCGGTCTCTGCGCTCTTCGCCAACGATGGTGCGGCGCTCATCCTCACCCCCATCGTCATCGCGATGTTGCGGGCACTGGGCTACGGTCCGAAGCCGACGCTCGCCTTCGTCATGGCTGCCGGCTTCATCGCAGATACAGCCAGCCTGCCGCTGGTCGTCTCGAACCTCGTCAACATCGTCTCGGCCGACTTCTTCCGCCTCGGCTTCGGCGAATATGCGCTGGTCATGGTGCCCGTCGATCTCGCCGCGATCGCCGCCACGCTGGTCGTACTGACGCTCTACTTCCGGCGCGACATCCCTGCCGAATACGACGTCGGGCAGCTTCGGCTGCCGGGGGCCGCCATTCGCGACCCGGCGACTTTCCGCACTGGCTGGATCGTCCTTGCGCTGCTGCTCGTCGGCTTCTTCGTGCTCGACCCGCTTGGCGTGCCGGTCAGCGCGGTGGCAGCGGTCGGGGCGCTGCTGCTGCTGGCGGTCGCCGCCCGGGGCACGGTCATCGAGACGCGCAAGGTGATCCGTGACGCTCCATGGCAGGTGGTGATCTTCTCGCTGGGCATGTATCTCGTCGTCTACGGTCTGCGGAACGCCGGTCTTACCACTCATCTCGCCACGCTGCTCGACCGCACCGCCGAAGGCGGCGTCTGGGGCGCGGCGTTCGGCACCGGCATCATCGCGGCCGTGCTGTCGTCGGTCATGAACAACATGCCGACGGTGCTGGTGGGCGCGCTGTCGATCGACGCGTCGCACGCCACGGGCACTGTGCGGGACGCGATGATCTACGCCAACGTCATCGGCTGCGATCTCGGCCCCAAGCTCACGCCGATCGGGTCGCTGGCCACGCTTCTGTGGCTCCACGTCCTCGACCAGAAGGGCGTCAAGATCGGCTGGGGCTACTACTTCAAGGTCGGGGTGACGCTGACGGTGCCCGTGCTGCTCATCACGCTCGCCGCCCTTGCCCTGAGGCTCTCCATCGCATGACCGCCATCGTCTACATCGCCGCGGCGCTCGCCGAGATCGCCGGCTGCTTTGCCTTCTGGGCGTGGCTCCGGATGGGCAAGTCACCGCTCTGGTTCGCCCCGGGCATCGTGTCGCTCATCCTCTTCGCATGGCTGCTCACCCGAGTGGACAGCGACGCGGCAGGCCGAGCGTATGCTGCGTATGGCGGCATCTACATCTGCGCGTCGCTCATCTGGTTGTGGAGCGTAGAGGGTGTCCGACCAGACCGATGGGACGTCGGTGGCGCCGCGCTGTGCCTGGTGGGCACCTGCGTGATCCTGCTTGCACCGCGAGCCACCTGACCGCGACCAGCCATACTGGAGCTACCCACATGCCCCTCCGCACGATCACCGATCCGACGCACATGCCGGCCCTCGACCGATCCTTCGTCATCGATCGACCGGCGCTGGGTCTCGGGTCGGATCAGCCACCGCCGCGCATCCTTCTGCTCTACGGGTCGCTGCGCGAGCGCTCGTTCTCCCGCCTCTGCGTCGAGGAGGCGGCGCGTCTACTGCAGCTGTTCGGCGCCGAGACGCGCATCTTCGATCCCAGCGACCTGCCGCTGCCCGACAGGATAGCGGGTGACGACCACCCGGCGGTGCACGAGTTGCGCGAACTGTCGATGTGGTCGGAGGGCCACGTATGGTGCAGCCCGGAGCGGCATGGCCAGATCACGGCTGTCATGAAGAACCAGATCGACCATCTGCCGCTTTCGATGGGTGGAATGCGCCCGACGCAGGGCCGTACTCTCGCCGTCATGCAGGTGTCGGCCGGGTCGCAGTCCTTCAACAGCGTCAACACGCTGCGTCTGCTCGGCCGCTGGATGCGAATGTTCACGACCCCGAACCAGTCGTCGGTCGCGATGGCCTACAAGGAGTTCGGCGACGACGACCGCATGCGGCCCTCCAGCTACTACGATCGCATCGTCGACGTGATGGAGGAGCTGGTGCGCTTCACTGTGCTTCTACGACCCCACTCAACACAGCTTGTCGACCGCTATTCAGAACGCAAGGAGCGCGGGGTTATCCTTGATCCATCCATGGACCACTCGGCGATCGCCATCGCACGATGATCTCCTGCTGCGGTCACCGCCGGCGGCGTAATACCTTCTTCCCCGGCTTTCTGATCTTAACCGAACGCGCCTTACGCCCTCTCTCCTCGGCCTCTGGAAACAGTCCTGACATGTCACGTATCGCCCGGGTCATCAGCATCGCCGCGAAGTCCAGCGCGGAAGCCATGTAGAAGGTGTCCTTCTCGTTCCGGAACCCCGCCCCCCGGCCGTGCTCGCTCATCCGGTAAAAGGCGACCGGGCCCGTATGGGTGTGGTTGCTCAGGAACCGGTAGAAGAAGCGGAACCCCTTCTTGTCGAGGTCAGTCCGGTCGATCACGTCGTCCTGAACGAACGGCGTCTTCTCGCCCTTCAAGAGTTCCCGCCGCCTCTTCTCCGATAGCGCCGCGAGATAGGGATTTGCGGCGAACCTCGTCTCCAGGTCGGTCCGGACGACATTTCGGAGGGCACGCGTCTCTTCATCCATCTCCTCCTCACCAAGCTCTGCGAACAGTTTCGCCCTCGACCCGTCGTCGTGAAGGTTGAGAAGGATGATGCGTGCGTCCTTCTGATCCTGCGGCACGTCGTCGATGCATAGGAAGAAGAAGAACAGGTAGCATTCGGCCAGATTGCGCGCGATCGACGCCACCGCGCTGAAATCCACGTGCGTGTTCGGGCCCATCGTCGGCGTCAGCGTCTGGATGCTCTTGGCCGTCACCACCAAACGGGTGAAGAGTACCGATGCCCAGTAGTGCTGCGGCGTGGGGCTGGGTATCCCACTCGCGCCAACGGAGACAACTTCCGCAGCCGATACGAGCTTGCCGAAGGCGGCTCGGGCGGGAACGTACATGGCCTCCGCCTTCATCAGCGGGCTCCCGGGGCGAATGCCTCGAGAATGCGACACTCCGCCATGGTGCCTCCAGCGCAGCTGGAGATGACACCCGCTAGTTCGCGCCGAAGCGCCGTCAGATCGGCGATCTTGCGATCGATCTCCTCCAGGTGACGGTTGGCCAGTGCGTCCACCGTGCCGCAGTCCCGATCGCGCTGCTCAGCCATGTCGAGCAGCGCGCGCACCTCGTCCAGCGAGAAGCCGAGATCGCGCGTGCGGCGGATGAAGCGAAGCCGCTCCAGATCCTCCGGCCGATAAGACCGGTAGTTGCCTGCCGTCCGAGCCGGAGGAGCGATCAGTCCCGCGCGCTCGTAATAGCGCACCGTCTCCACCTTGGTGCCGGTCGCCTCAGCCAGCTTGCCGATCGTCAGTGCATTCATCTCTTGACCCTGTAGCGGCTACAGGGTCCATATAGGACGTCGCACGACGAACACGAAGGGCGACGACCATGGCCTGCGGCAGCTGCTGCGCATCATCGAACAAGGGGACATCCGCCGATCCCAGATGGAGGCGGGCGCTCTGGATCGCGCTCGGCGTGAACGCCGCCATGTTCGCCGCCGAGATCGTCGCGGGCGTGGCGGGCGGATCGAAGGCGCTGCAGGCGGACGCGCTCGACTTCCTCGGCGATAGCGCGAACTACGCGATCAGTCTTGGCGTGGCCGGCATGGCGCTGGCTTGGCGAGCGAGGGCGGCACTGCTCAAGGGCGCGACGCTCGCAATCCTCGGCGTCTACGTCCTGGCAGCGGCACTTTGGGCGGTCTGGCACGGCGGCACGCCGCAGGCCGGGATCATGGGTGTTGTCGGCGTGATCGCGCTGGTGGCGAACGCCGGTGTCGCGCTGATGCTGTATCGCTATCGCACCGGCGACGCGAACATGCGCTCCGTCTGGATCTGCTCGCGCAACGACGCGATCGGCAACGTCGCCGTAGTGCTCGCCGCAGCGGGCGTGTTCGGGACCGGCACCGCCTGGCCCGATCTGATCGTCGCGGGCATCATGGCCCTGCTCGGTATCAGCGGCGGCGTGCAGATCATCATGCAGGCGCGATCCGAGATCGTCCCGGATGGGCGGGGTTACACGGTGCCGGCGGAATGATAATAAAAGGCATGCGCAAGCTCGTGCCCTTCCTGGCGTGCCTGATGCTGGTCCTCACGACATGGGCCGGCATGGCGCATGCTACCGAAGCAGGCGGCGTCGAGATGAGCAGGACCGAGATGGCCGCCCACGCACCAGGCGACGGCGACGAAGTTCCGGCCGATGCCGACAAGGGCTATCCGCACCATCACGCGAGCTGCCACGAGCACCATGTGAACACGCCGAACGTCGAGACGACGGCGGCTCCAATCCTCGCGGCGTCGACCTTGCCGCCAGCTGATTCCAGCCGCGCGCTGAGCGGGCACGACACCGAAGCAGACCTCCGCCCCCCGCAAACCTGACGCGTCGATTGGGCGCGCGTGGACGCGCGTCCGGGTCAATAACGTCAGGAGCATCTCATGCATCGCATCATCGCGGCCGTACTGGCCGCAGGCGCCTGCGCATCATCGCTGCAGGCCCAGACTGTGAGGACCGCCGCCCCGGCGCCGGTCCTCACGCTTGCCGAGGCGCTCGACAGGGCGGGCGCGTCGTCGCCGTTCCAGGACGCGGCAGCGGCCGGCATCCGTGCCGCCGAAGCGCAGCGCCGCGTCGCCGGCCTTCGTCCCAACCCGTCGATCGTCGGCGAAGCGGAGAACGTCGCCGGCACCGGCATCTATCAGGGGCTGCGATCATCGGAGACGACGCTTGGCCTCGCGCTGCCGCTGGAGCTCGGCGGCAAGCGCGGCGCCCGCATCGCCGTCGCCGAGGCGCAGATCGGACGTGCCGGTCTCCAGGCCGAGATCGCTCGCGCCGACCTGCGGCTGCGGGTGACACAGACCTACAACGCCGCCGCCGCCGCCCAGCGTCGGGTCATCATCGCGGAGGATCAGGTAGGCATCGCGGCCGAAGTGCTGCGTGCCGCCCGCGTGCGGGTGCGGGCCGGCCGCGCATCGCCGCTCGAGGAGCAGCGCGCGGACGTCGCTCGCATTTCTGCGGAAGGGGCGTTCGAACGAACGCGACGGTCGGCCGAGGCTGCGTCCGGCAATCTCGCCCGGCTGCTCGGCATGCCGGTGGGACGGCTCGATCGCAGCTGGTTCGATGCGGTGCCTTCAGCTGGCACGATGCGACCGATGGCGACTTCCGGGACCCTGACGGTCGCAGCGGCGCGCGCCGACCTCGACACGGCGAGCGCGCAGGTGCGTCTGGCACGCAGCCAGCGAGTGCCCGACCTGACGGTCAGCGCCAGCGCGCGGCGGCTGGAGCAGACCAACGACGTCGCCGCGGTGTTCGGCTTCTCCATCCCCCTCAACGTCTTCAACAACGGGCGCGCGAGCATCGCGGTGGCCGAGGCCCAGCGCGAGCAGTCGGATGCACAGAGGCGCGCCGCGCTGCTTGACGCCGAGCAGGACGTCGCGACAGCGCAGGCCGATGCCGAGAACGCCGCGACCACGGCGCGCAACGCCGCTGGACCGGCGCTTGCCGCGGCGACCGAGGCCGCCCGCATCGCCCGCATCGGCTACCGCGAAGGCAAGTTCGGGCAGCTCGATCTGCTCGATGCCGAACGCACGCTGCTCGAAACCCGCACGGCCGCGATCGACGCGCTGGCCGCCCATCACGACGCGCAGGCGCGCCTGGATCGGCTGACCGCCGCCGCGCCGCTTCCCAAGGACGATCAACGATGAACCGCATCATGAAGGTCGCCATGCCGGCCATTCTGGCGCTCGCCGTCTCCGGCTGCGGCCGCTCGGCCGAGCCAACGGAGAACGCCGGCGAGGCCGGGGAGACCAAGGAAGCCGCCACAGGCGATCCGATGACCGCTACGCTCTCCGCGCAGCAGATCGCGGACGCAGGCATCGAAGTCACCCGTCCGACCGTTGGCGGCGTCGCGGGCGCAATCGAGCTTCCCGCGACCATCGAGGGCGACCCGCAGGGCGTGCAGGTGGTCTCGGCCGCCATCGGGGGCCGCCTCGTCTCGCTAACCCGCAATCTCGGCCAGCCGGTCCGGCGCGGCGATACGCTCGCCATCATCGAGAGCCGGGAGGCCGCAAGCCTCAACGCCGAGGTGGAAGCGGCGAGCGCCCGCTCGGCGCTGGCGCAGTCGAACCTCCGACGCGAGCAGCGCCTTTTCGCGGAACGCGTGTCGCCCGAGCAGGACCTCGTCGCCGCCCGCACTGCCGCAACCGAGGCGAACATCGCGCTGCGTCTCGCCCGTCAACAGCTGTCGGCCACCGGTGGCGGCGGTGGCGCCCTCAACCGCATCACCGTCCGGTCGCCCATCTCGGGTCAGGTGATCGCCCGCTCAGCCACGCTCGGTCAACAGATCGCCGCCGACGCCGAGATCTTCCGGGTCGCGAACCTCGCCAATGTGTCGGTGACGATGTCGGTGGTGCCGGCAGATGCCCGGCGCGTCGCGCCTGGTGCGCGCGTCGAGGTCACGTCGGCAGGACGGCGTCAGGAAGGCCGCGTGACCTTCGTCTCGCCGATCCTCGACGAGACCACCCGCCTGGTGCCGGTGATCGCCAGCATCGACAACGCAGGCGGCACATGGCGCGTCGGCGAGAATGTCAGCGTGTCGGTGCTGTTGCCGGCCACCGGCGATCGCAGCATCGCCGTGCCTTCCGCCGCGGTGCAGATGATCGGCGACAAGCCGCATGTCTTCGTCCGAACCCCGTCCGGCTTCAAAGCCATTCCGGTGACGCTCGGCCGGACCAACGGTGGTTCGGTCAGCGTCACCGCCGGCCTGACCGGCGAGGAGCGCATCGCATCGACCAACTCGTTCACGCTCAAGGCCGAACTCGGCAAGGGCGAAGCGAAGGACGAGGACTAGGTCATGCTCGCCCGTATCGTCACCATCGCCGTCGAGAAGCGCTGGCTCGTCCTGCTGCTGACCGTCGCCGCGGCATTCGCCGGGGTGTTCGCCATCCAGCGGCTGCCGATCGACGCCGTGCCCGACATCACCAACAACCAAGTGCAGATCAACGTCGTCGCGCCTGCACTATCGCCCGACCAGATCGAGAAGCAGGTCGCCTTCACCGTCGAGACCGCGCTCGCCGGCATTCCCGGCCTCGAACACACCCGCTCGCTCAGTCGCAACGGTTTCGCCCAGATCACCGCGGTCTTCGATGAGAAGACCGACATCTACTTTGCGAGGTCGCAGGTCGCCGAGCGGCTACGCACGACGGAGGAGAGCCTGCCCGAAGGCGTGAACCCGGAGATGGGGCCGATTGCCACCGGGCTCGGCGACATTTTCATGTGGACGGTCGAATATCGTGAGCTCGACCAGGTCAACCATCGCAATGGCGAGCCCGGCCTGCAGAAGGATGGCAGCTACATCACGCCGGAGGGTGACCACCTCGTCGATGCCGCCGACAAGGCGACCTACCTACGCACCGTTCAGGACTGGATCGTCACGCCGCAGCTGAAGAGCAGTGCTGGGCTGGCCGGCGTCGACAGTCTGGGCGGCTACACCAAGCAGTATCTGGTCGTCCCCGACATCCAGCGCATGGCGGCGATGAAGATCACGCTTCAGGATCTCGCCACCGCGCTCGAGCGCAACAACACCAGCGCCGGGGCTGGCGTCGTCAACCGCAACGGCGAGGGGCTGGCCGTTCGTGCGGATGGTCGCGTGCGCAACGCCGACGAACTGGCGCGGACCGTGATCGCCACACGCGAGAGCGTGCCCATCCTGCTCAGCCAGATTGGCACCGTCCGCACAGGACAGGCGCTGCGCATGGGATCGGCATCCGAGAACGGGCGCGAGGTCGTCGTCGGCACCGCCGTCATGCGGATCGGCGAGAACAGCCGCACCGTATCCACCGGGGTCGGCGAACGGCTAAAGGCAATCGGCCGCGCGCTGCCCGTCGACGTCGTGGTCAAGCCGGTGCTCAACCGCACCGAGCTGGTCAACTCGACCATCGCCACGGTCGCCCGCAACCTCGCGGAGGGAGCGCTGCTCGTCATCGTCGTGCTGTTCGCGCTACTCGGCAACTTCCGCGCGGCGCTGATCGCGGCGCTCGTCATTCCGATCACGATGCTGCTGACCAGCGTCGGCATGCTCCGCGCAGGCGTCTCGGCCAATCTGATGAGCCTCGGCGCGCTCGACTTTGGGTTGATCGTCGACGGCGCCGTCATCATCGTCGAGAACGCGCTGCGGCGGCTTGGCGACGCGCAGCACGGCCGAGCCGAGCCGCTGCCGCTCCGGCAACGCCTCGATCTGGTTGCGGCATCGGCCCGTGAGATGATCCGCCCGTCCGTCTACGGTCAGGCGATCATCATCCTTGTCTACGCACCGTTGCTCACCTTCACCGGTGTGGAGGGCAAGATGTTCGAACCGATGGCGCTGACGGTCATCATCGCGCTCGTCTTCGCCTTCATCCTGTCGATGACCTTCGTGCCTGCTACCATCGCCATCTGGCTCAGCCGACCGGTCGACGAGAAGGAGAGCCGGATCATCGGCTGGCTGCGTCGCCGTTACGAGCCGGGTCTCGGCAAGGCGATGGGGCGGCCGAGCGTCACGCTGGGCGTCGCGATGGGCGCGCTGGCGCTGGCCGGCGTCGGGTTCACGACCCTCGGACAGGAGTTTCTGCCGCAGCTCGACGAGGGCAACATCCTTGTGCAGGCGGTCCGCATCCCCGGAACCTCGGTCGACCAAAGCCAGGCAATGCAGTTCCAGGTCGAGAAGATGCTGGCGCGTCAGCCCGAGGTGCGCTTCGCCTTCTCGCGCACGGGCACGTCTGAGATCGCGTCGGACCCGATGCCGCCGAACGCCACCGACACCTTCGTCATCCTGAAACCGCGTGCCGAATGGCCCGACCCCGGCCTCGCCAAGGAGGAGCTGGTGGAGCGGATGGAGAAGAGGCTCTCGACGCTGCCCGGCAACGCCTACGAGATCACCCAGCCGATCCAGATGCGCTTCAACGAACTGATCGCCGGCGTCCGCGGCGACATCGCGGTGAAGGTGTTCGGTGACGACTTCGGCGGCATGAATGACGCGGCCGACCGCATCGCCGACATCCTGCGCAAGACGCGTGGTGCGGTCGACGTGCGGGTCGAGCAGACCGAAGGACTGCCGATGCTCGACATCCGCCCCAATCGCATGGCGATGTCGCGGATCGGCGTCACCGCCGGTGACGTGCAGGACACCGTCGCGGCCGCAATCGGCGGACGTGAGGCCGGGGTGATCTTCGAGGGCGATCGCCGCTTCCCGGTGGTGATCCGCCTGTCCGAAGCATCGCGATCGGACCTGACCGAGGTGGCGCAGGTGCCGGTGCCGACCTCGGTTGGTGGCTTCGTGCCGCTATCGACGGTCGCCGACATCGCGGTCGTCGACGGCCCGAACCAGATCAGTCGCGAGAACGGCAAGCGCCGCGTCGTCGTACAGGCGAACGTCCGCGACCGGGACGTGGCGGGTGTGGTGGCTGACGCGCGTGCGGCCATCGATGCGCAGGTGAAGCTGCCGCCGGGGACGTACGTCGAATGGGGTGGGCAGTTCGAGAATCTGGCCTCCGCCCGCGATCGGCTGCTGCTGGTCGTGCCGGTGTGTTTCGCGGTCATCATGCTGCTGCTCTACGGGGCGCTCGGCTCGGTGCGCGACGCAGTGATCGTCTTCACAGGCGTGCCGCTGGCGCTCGTCGGTGGCGTGCTGGCGCTGGTCCTCCGGGGAATGCCGTTCTCCGTGTCCGCCGCCGTCGGCTTCATCGCATTGTCGGGTATCGCAGTGCTCAACGGGCTGGTCATGGTGTCTTCCATCCACGACCTCATGGCGCGCGGCATCGACCGGGTGCAGGCCGCCCAATACGGGGCGCTCGCACGCCTGCGGCCCGTCGCGATGACGGCGCTCGTGGCCAGCCTCGGCTTCGTGCCGATGGCGCTCGGCCACGGTGCGGGCGCGGAAGTGCAGAAGCCGCTGGCGACGGTCGTCATCGGCGGCCTAATCTCGGCGACGCTACTGACCCTGTTCGTCCTGCCGACGCTCTACGCCCGCTTCGGCGGATGGCGCCCTGCCCACACCGCACCCGAAACTCCATATGAGGAGGCACACCATGGCTCATGACGACGGCTCGGCCGGGCACTCGCACGACCACACGGCAGGCGCCAACGCCAAGATGCTCGGCTGGGCGCTCGCCTTGACCTCCGCCTATCTGGTGGCGGAGGTGATCGGCGGCATCGTCTTCAACAGCCTCGCCCTGCTGTCCGACGCCGCCCACATGATGACCGACGTTGCGGCGCTGGTGATCGCGCTGCTGGCGATCCGGCTCGGACGCAAGGCGCCGGACGAGAAGCGGACGTTCGGCTACCGACGCTTCGAGATCCTTGCCGCCGCCTTCAACGCGGTGCTGCTGTTCGGCATCGCGATCTACGTCTTCGTGGAGGCGATCAGGCGGTTCACCGAGCCGCAGGAGATCCAGTCCTGGGGCATGATGATCGTCGCGGCGATCGGCCTGGTCGTGAACCTCATATCCATGCGGCTGCTGACCGCCGGCAAGGACGCGAGCTTCAACGTCAAGGGAGCCTACCTCGAGGTGTGGGCTGACATGATCGGCTCGATCGGCGTCATCGCGGGCGCCGCGGCGATCCGCTTCACCGGCTGGACCTGGATCGATCCCGTGGTTGCGGTGGCGATCGGCCTGTGGGTGCTGCCGCGCACGTGGATCCTGCTTCGCGACACCACCAACGTGCTGCTCGAGGGTGTTCCATCAAGCCTGCGGCTGACCGAGGTCCGTGCGGCCATCGCAGCCGTGCCGGGCGTCGCGGGGCTCCACGACCTCCACGTCTGGTCGATGTCGAACGACGACGTCAGCTGCACCGTGCACGTGACGCTGGGACAGGGATGCGATCCGGACCCCGTCCGCCTCGGCGTCGCGGCCATGCTGGACCAGCGCTTCGACATCTCGCACGTCACCGTGCAGACCGAAGCACCGGGCGAACCATGCGGAGACGGGCACGAGGTCCATGCCTGATGGTGCGCCGCCGGCACGAAGGCCACCCCGGCGATGGTCGGATGAGGACGACGACGATTTGCGACGGCGCATCGCCGCACGTCAGCAGATCGGCGACATCGCACGGGCCATGAACCGAACCGTCGACGGGATCCGGGGACGAGCGGCGACGCTTCGTCTGAGACTGCCGGGGCGGAACCGGCCATGGCGGACAAACGGCGGCACCGTCCCCGACGGTCAGGACTGAGCGGCGGGGGCGCAGGCCCCCGCCGGCAGCTTCACTTGGTCGGCATCTTCATGCCCGACATGTCGTGGCCGGCGTGATTGCCGCCCTTCTTCATGTCCTTACAACAGTCACCCTTGCCGTCCTTGCAGCAGTCAGCGCCGTCCTTGCAGCACGTCTTGTCGGCACAGCAGTCGGCCGCCGCGAACGCGGTGGCGGGAACGAGCGCGAGCGCGACAGCCGCGCCGATGAACCTGATCGTCTTCATGTGTGCATTCCTCGAAAAACATAATCTTCAGATAGCCGTTAGATCACGCGGTTCGCGGAGGAGGTGGTGCGGGACCACCGGTGCGGCCCTCCAGGTCGGGGAGGGAAGAGGCGATCGGAATGCCCGCTGCAAGCACCGGCCGGGTCGCGTCGCCGATCCGCTGCGGATCGGTCGCCACACATGAACTCGCACACGCGGCGGCTGAAGACTTTCCAGCCGGCTTGTCCGAAGGCTGTTCGCATCCAACCATGGCATCATGCACGACGGCGGGTGGCGCCGCTGCGTTCGCGGCTGCTTCGCATACCGGGCCGACACGCAGCACGAGCATCATCGCCAGCACTGACAGCGCAATGACGCGGGAGATGCGGGCGAAGCTCATGATACGCGTCTAGGACGAACGGAGGAACTACGCCAGTGCGACACGCCGTTGTTCAGTGCCCGGCCGACAGGATCGGTGCCGCGACCATCCAGAGCGCCATCGCCACCATCATCACGTTCTCGGTGAGAGACAGGAACCCGAGCGGCACGTTGCTGTCACCGCCTACGCAGGCGCATTTCAGTTCGCGCCTGTCCACGTAGACGGCCTTTATCACCGACGCTGCACCGATCGCCCCGATCACCAGCGCGATCGGAACAGACAGCCAAGTCAGCACGCCGGCCCCCATCAGCACGCCCGCCAGCCCCTCGGCGTAGGGATAGACGTAGGAATACGGCACCCAGCGTTTGGCCAGCAGGTCGTAGTTGAGGAACATCGTCGCAAACTTCTCGACGTTCTGGAGCTTCAGCAGCGCCAGCACGCACATCGAGAACGCGATGAACCACTCGCCTGCGCGCACCGTAAGCGGCGTGCCGAAGGCGGCCAGGCTGGCGGCAAGCGCCATCAGCCCCGTCATCGCGAAGACGACGATCACGGGGCGGTAGGTCACGGCCTGGGGGTCGGGCACGGACTTGCCGAAGAAGCGACGCAGGTCGTCGTAGCCGCCGATCCGCTCGCCGCCGATGAAGGTCTGCGGCGTGGTCTTCACGCCATGCTCCGCCTTGAACGCGTTGGTTTCTTCGCGCGTGCGCAGCCAATGGTCCTCGACGTCGTAGCCCTGCCGCTGGAGCAAGTCCTTCGCCTTCAGCCCGAACGGGCACGTGTGGGTGGGCATCACCATGCGGTGGAGCACCGCCTTCTTCGTCGCCATCTCGTCTTCTCCGATCCTAGATCGGGTCCCATATGGGGTCCGTACCATGGTCCGGGGTCAAGACGTGGCAGACATGACGATCGCGAAACTTGCAGCGGAAGGCGGTGTCGGCGTGGAGACGATCCGCTTCTACCAGCGCCGCGGCCTGATCCACACCCCGAAGAAACCGCAGCGCGCCGGGACTGCAGGCGGTATCCGCCGCTACGGCCAAGACGACGTGCGGCAGCTGCACTTCATCCGGTCAGCCAAGGCGGCAGGCTTCACGCTGGAGCAAATCGGCGAGCTTCTGGCCCTCGACGCCACGGACGATCGGGCACGAGCGCGCGAACTTGCCGGCGAGCGGCTGAAGGCGCTGGACGAGAAGATCGCCGAACTGGATCGAGCCCGGGCTGCGCTTCGGCGCCTTGCTCATGAATGCGGCAGCGGCAGCGCGGGACCCTGTCCGATACTCACGGCGTTCGACGCCGCGTGATCAGTCGGCGCGCATGCGGCACCCCCTCGATGCGCGTCATCTAGACTCGCGACACGCACTACTCTGCCGAAAGGCGCAATTGACGTCATCCAGCAGATCGGTGGCAGTAAGGGCCAATTGCAGACGTTCAGTGGCACCTACCCGTTTCTGGAAAGCTGCCGTTCGTTCACCGAAGTTGCGCGCCATGGTTCGAGCTCTGTCTAGATAATGCACAGGGATCGCGAAGGCGAGCGTTCCACAGTCCGGCTTGATCGGTGATCGACAGAACCGTACCGGGCGAACCCGCATGACGAGGCGCAACGTGCCGGAGGTGCTCAGTACCTTCACGGCGTCGCCAACCGCGCGTAATATCCGCTCATGTTCAGGCAGAAGACGACAATCGTGGTAGGGGCTGGTGCCAGCTGCGAGCTTGGACTGCCTTCAGGCGACGGGCTCAAGGAGCAGATCGTTAGCCTGCTGCGGCCCACCAACGATAACGCCTACGGCTTCGCGGATCCGGCCCTCCAGCAGGCGATGAAGGCGCTGGTCAGCCCAGACGTGACCTCATTCCAGAGCACGTTGCGCCCCTTCAAAGCGGCCGCACAACGCATCCTTCGTGGCCTCCCCTTGGCGCTGTCAATCGACAACTTCCTGCATTCGCATCAGGACGACCCCCATGTCGTTGACCTCGGGAAGCTTTGTATCGCGATCTGCATCCTGCGCGCCGAACGCTCGTCCCACCTATTCAAGCGACGGAACATCTACGTACTGGTCGAAGATCACAACGAGCCGCGAGAGGCATCCACGCATGGCGAGGAGCTGGCGAAAACTTGGTACCCCGCCTTCGCGCGCCTTCTTATGTCCGGCGTCCAGAGAAATAACATTAAGGAGGCGTTCGAAAACGTCCGTTTTGTCATCTTCAACTACGATCGGTGCCTCGAGCATTTTCTCTGGATGGCGTTACAAGACTATTTCGACGTAGACGGCGAAGTGGCTGCCGAGGTGCTGGAGGGCGTCCAGTTCACCCATCCCTACGGATCGCTCGGCGTTTTGCCTTGGCGCGGCAGGAGCGATGCCAACCTGCCGCTCGGAGGCACGGACAGCGTGGACCATTGGAAGGTCGGGAAGAGACTGCAAACGTTCACCGAAAGCGTCCGCAGCAAGGTAGCTCAAAACGTGGTTGAGGCCGTGCACAGCGCGGATACGCTGCTCGTCCTCGGCTTCGGCTATCTCGACCAGAATTTGCAGCTCCTGCGGCCGCAGATGAACGGCAACGCGCAGCGGGCGATCAGCACCGCCTATGGCGTGTCCGAGCCCGACCAGCGCATCGTTAGGCAGGCCCTGCTCACACTTGGCAACCAGACTCCGGACTTGACCTACCTAGAACAAGGATCGTGCAGAGAGCTGTTCGAGCACTTCCGGCTGATGCTTAGCTTGTCGTGAGAGGCTTGCAGCCGAACTTCACTACTCGCGACAAATCCTCACCTGAGAGACACTCAAGCGACGTGCGCGATGGAAAAGCGAGATCGGCAGGCAGACCCACTTCCGGCCACTCACACCCTCCATTTCGCTGCCCGATACCTGCCGCTCGTTCATGTGAGCGGCCCGACCGCTTGAGCGTGTGCTACCAGCACCCTGGAATGGCTGAGATTGGGGACATTGCTGCCCGGCCGGTTTCGGGAGCGCTGACACGGATAGCTGCCACTCGCCGTGCCCTCGGGTGTCCCGAAAACGATGGTATTTTGGGATTATGGAAGTGGCTCGGTTAGCCGGTTCCACCTGAAACATCGGGAGCCACCTTGGGGTCGGGGTCCTGCGCCTTGCCGGTTGCGGGTGCCGCCTTCTGATGCGGCATGGCGGTGAGATAGGCGACGATTGCGTCGACGTCCTTCTCGGCCACCGGCGCCTTATACACCTCGCGCATCTTGGTGACGGTCGCCTTCCACTGAGCCGCCGATAGCGCAGGCTGGGTCAGCGCCATACTGGCCGAGTGGCATGAGGTGCAGTTGGCGTTGATGACGTCGGCGTGCGGACCATCGGGATAGCTCGCGTCGTCGACCGGCAGGTCGACGCTGGTCGAGGTAAGCGAGAAGCCGCGGGCCGACACGCTGACGGGGGGCGCCGGCTCGGACGTCTCGGAGATCGGGGCAGACGCCTTGCGGCTGCTCGGCGCACCTATCGAGATGAGGATGATACCGGTCAGGCCGATCAGGCCAGCGGCCATGATGCCGGGAGACGGGGTCTTCATGCTACTCGCTCCTCAGGCCGCAATGATGGTGGTGGTTTCGATGTTGCCGCGCATGAACCCGCCGGGGTTCCAGATCGGCTTCATCGGCTGGGCGACACCGTTGGCGTTCCAGCAGCGCACCATGATGGGGTTGGGACCGCGCCTAAGCGGCACGCGACCATCCCAGCGCCGGAAGCTATACTTGCCCTCGTCCGCTCCGAGCGTCGTCCTGTACCAAGTGCGGCCACCATCGGATGAGACATCGACCTTGGCGACGCCGCAGTCGCCGCCCATCGCGATCCCGCCAACCGGGATGGACGCTTCATAGGCGATCGCCTGGCCATCCGGCAGGCTGGTCATCCAGCTGCGCGGGATCATGCGATTGATCGGCACGGTCGGGAAGTCCTTGGCACCGGGCGCGACATTCGCGCCGGGTGTAGCCGGTATCTTGTAGGCCTTGGCCATCCAATACTGGTCGTCAGGGCCGGGCAGTACCTCGATCGCGTTCAGCATCTTGACCCAGTAGGTCGAATACCAGCCCGGGACGATCAGCCGGCAGGGAAAGCCGTTGAGGAGCGGCAGCTGCTCGCCGTTCATGCCGAAGGCGATCATCACTTCGCCGTCGCGGGCATGGTCGATGTCGAGCGCCTTCTCGAAGTCAGGGGCGCCCGTCACAACCGGCTGATCGAGCGCGCCGAAGCGCACCTGTACCGCGCCTGCCTTGACCCCCGCGAGGTCCAGCACGTCGCGCAGGCGCACGCCGAGCCATTTGGCATTGCCCATCGCGCCGTTGCCCCATTGCGCGCCGGCGACACGCGGCTGGAACAACCCACGGCTGTTGCCCGAGCACTGATTGACCGCTGCCATCTCGACGCGCGGCAGGCGCAGCAGTTGGGCAAGGCTGATCGACAGCGGTCTGTTGACGTGGCCGAAGACCTTGAGGCGAAAGCTCTCGACGTCGATCGAGGTCGGGATGTCGGCCCAGTGCCAGCGGACGAAGAACTGGTCGTTGGGCGTGAACACCGACTTGTCGAACACGTCCATCGGCGTCTCCAACAGCGGAGGATGGATGCGTTGGAGGATCATGCTGCCCTTGCCAGGAAAGGCGCTGGTCATCGGCCGCTCGGCATTGCCGCCAGGCAGCTTCAGGTCGACGAGCTGCTGCGCCAGCGCAGGTGCTGCGGCAAGGCCGGCGGTGCCGAGCGCCGTACGCCTGAGAAAGCGGCGACGGCTGGTTTCACTCGCCAGCGCGGCGTCAAAATTGTCCATGACAAGGCTCTCCTGTGGCCAGCCACGCTGGCGGATCGAAGGGGCGTTCTGCAAGTGATCGGACCGACTGATCCGATCATCAGGGTGGATCAGTTCGGGGTAGCGATGCAGGGCGAGACGAACAGGTTGCCGCGCCATGCTCCGGCGAGCGTCTTGGCACCGACCAGCAGCCACATCGCCGCGAGCGCGATCGTCAGCACCGTGCCGACGATACCGAAGAAGCCGAGGTTCAGCGTCGTACCGAGGCGGAAGGTGGCGACGGTGTAGACGCCGAGCGGGAAGGTATAGCCCCACCAGCCAAGGTTGAATGGGACGCCGGCGCGCCAGTAGCGGATGGTGATGAGCGTCGCGAGCGCCAGCCACCACAGGCCGAAACCCCACAGGCAGAGCCCGGCGACGACGCCGATCCCTTGCGCGACGGTACCGACACCGACCAGCCCGTGCGCCGCGAGGATCGCCGGCGCATCCGCCCCAAGCACCAGCATACCCAGCGCCCCGGTGCCGATCGGCCCCAGCGCGAGCCAGGAGGATGCCGCCATGCTCTCGTGCGGGAGCTTGTGGAGCGCCATGCGCAGGATCAGAATAGCGAGGATGCCAAACGCGACCGGCACCGAATAGGCCCACAGCACATACGAGGTCGCGAGCGTCACGATCTGCGCGTGGGGATCGGTCAGATGCGGAGCGAGTAGCCCGCCGCTGGCACCCGCCACTTCCGCTGCGACGACCGGCAGCAGCCATACCGCGGTCATGCCGTCCAGGCTGTGCTCGTGGCGGGTAAACATCAGGTAGGGGATCAACACGCCGCAGGCGAGCGACATGGCGACGTCGATCCACCACAGGACGTGTGCGACCGGCACGATGCCGTTACCGAATCGCGCGATCCCGAAGGCGAGACATCCGTTGATGATCGTCGCCAGGCCCATCGGGATGGTCCCGATGAACATCGACACGGTGTTGTGGCCGAAGATGCGCCGTGCCTCATGCCCGAACATCGCCCAGCGCGCGCCATAGAGACCGGCGAACAGGATGAAGAGCGCGATGTTGAAGAACCACAACACCTCGCCAATCGGTTTGAGCGCGGGGCCGATGCCGGGCACCTGCGGCAGCGCGAGAGCGAGGATGCCGGTGCCCATGGTCGCGGCAAACCAGTTGGGTGTGAACTGGCGGATCATCTCGCGCGGGTGATCGAGCCTGCTTAGCGGCTTGAGGCCGGTCAGGGCCGAAGGTGCGTCGGCAGTCATGCGACCTGCTCCTTGATGAGGTCCGTCAGCGCGTCGGCCGCGCGGGTGCGATAGCGTTCCTTGTGGCGCAGCGCGTGGAAGGCGCGATCGGGTAACTCAAGCGCCAGCTCGACCAGATCGCCGGCCTTGAGCGCGCGTGCGACGACCAATCGCGACAACACAGCGACGCCGGCACCGGCCTCGACCGCGGTACGCACCGCCTCGTTGGACGGCAGCGTCATCGCTACCGTCAGCTGGGCCGGATCAAACCCGCGCGTTCGCAGCACGTCCTCGAAGGTCGAGCGCGTGCCCGAACCCTGCTCGCGGACGATCCAGCGTGCAGCGCGAAGCCAGTCCTCGTCGACACGCTCGGCGTCCCTGCGTCCGACCAGCACCATCGGATCGCGTCCGACTTCCCAATGCGCCAGCGCTGGTTCGTCCACTTCGCCTTCAACGAAACCGAGTTCCGCCGCTCCGCTAAGGACCTGCGCTGCCGCGCCTTCGGTGTTGTCGATCGCCAGCTCGACCGCGATCTGCGGGTGGCGCTCGTGGAAGGCGGCAAGCCTTGCGGGCAACCAGTAGCTTGCGATCGTCTGGCTGGCGACGATCCGCAACGAACCACGGGCAAGCCCGGCATAGTCCGCCAGCATCGTCTCGGCATGCGCTGCCCGCCCCAGCACCGCGCGCGCTTCCTCCAGAAAGCCGCGGCCCGCTTCGGTCAGCTGGATGCCACGCCCGACGCGGTGAAACAGAGGAACCCCGTAGCGCGCTTCGAGGGCCGCGACCGCGCCGGAGGCAGCGGACTGCGTGACGTTCAGCACCTCTGCTGCCTTGGTGACGTGTTCGCGCTCGGCGACACCGACGAAGATTCTGAGCTGCTCCAGGGTCATGCAGCTTGTATCGCGGAAACTGATCGATACGACCAACCGTTTGATCTGTTTGTTCCAATCTGGATATCGGAACGATTGGTAATCCTTCGTCTGCGATAGTCTTGAAGGCTTGAAGCGATCCGCGCGCTTGCGGCGTTGGTTCGTCCATGACTGATATGATCGAGCGCAAATCCGATCCCTACAACGCCGAGCCGACGCCCGGCGCGCTGATCGAGCGGTTCCTGACGCCGCAGGCGCTGTTCTACGTGCGCAGCCATGGTGCAGTGCCCGATCTGCCTGCCGATCACCGGATCGAAGTGAGCGGGACGGGCATGGCGAGCCGCTCCTTCTCGGTGGAGGAACTGAAAAGCGCGTTGGCCACGCGGACGGTGACGGCAGTTCTCCAGTGCGCCGGCAACCGGCGCACGGATCTCCAGCAGGTCGCTAAAACGTCCGGCGACCCCTGGGACGTGGGCGCGATCGGCAATGCGGAATGGACCGGCGTACGACTGTCCGACGTACTGGATGCCGTCGGTGCGCCGAATGCGTCCGACCTGTTCGTGGCGTTCACCGGCGCGGACGAGGTGGACGTCGAAGGCGAGGAAGCATTGTTCGGGGTCTCGATCGCCATGGACAAGGCGCGGCAACCCGACGTCCTTATTGCCTGGGCGATGAACGGCGAGCCGCTGACGCCCGAACACGGCGCACCGCTCCGCATGGTGGTGCCGGGCTATGCCGGGGTGCGGAGCGCCAAATGGCTGACACGGATCGAGGTGCGCGAGACGCCATCCGACGCACCGATCCAGGCGCACGACTACAAGCTCTTTCCTGCCGATGTGACGAGCGACACCGTCGACTGGAGCCAGGGTCTGACCATCAATGCCATGCCGCTCAACGCCGCGATCTGCGTGCCCGGCTCTGGCGAAAGCCTGCCGGCCGGGGAGGTGCGGATCGAGGGCTATGCCATCGCCTATGATCGCCGCGTCTCTCGGGTCGAAGTGTCGGTAAACGGTGGTCGCGACTGGCAACAGGCGACGTTCACCGATGATCCGGAGGCGCACTGGGGTTGGCGGCGCTGGACCCTCGACGCCACGCTCGCCAAGGGGCGCCAGCACCTTGTCGTGCGCGCCTTCGACGAGACTGGACAGGGTCAGCCCGAGCGGCCGGATACGGTGTGGAACTTCGCCGGCTATCTGTGCACCGCCTGGCATCATGTGCACGTGCTGGTCGAATGATCGAAGCATCAGCGGCATCGGACCTCGGCTTCTGGATCGATGCGATCGGGCGGCTGGTGGTGGCGACCGCGGCTGGGATGGTGCTCGGCTGGGAACGCTCGCGCGAGAACCGGCAGATCATGGGATTGCGAACGCTGGGTCTGGTCGGTCTGGCGAGCTGCATCGCCGTGCAGGCGATCGTGCACAGTGGCTTGCCGAACGTAAACGCCGATGCCGCAGGACGGGCGATGCAGGGCATTCTGTCCGGCGTCGGCTTCATCGGTGCCGGCGCGGTGCTGCGGGTCGGCCAGGGTCAGGAAGTGCATGGATTGGCGACCGCCGCGTGCATCTGGGTCACGGCCACGATCGGCGCGGCAGCAGGGTTGGCGGTGTGGCCGCTCATCATCGGCGGGTTGAGCCTTGCGATGCTCGTACTGTTCGCGGGCGCTCCGCTCGAACGTCGCATTCGCGAGCGGGCCAGGCTGACTCCGGCAGAGGCCGACCGGAAGGATGCCGAGCGCAAGCCGTGATCCCGCTGGTCCGCCCAGTGCCTGTCGGCGCTAAGAAGCGGCCAGGCGCTATCAGGAGACAAGCCCCGCATCGGCCTGGCGCCGGACCTCATCGGCGATCGGATGCAGCTCGGCAGCGGGTCGCTCGCCCACTACACTATAGCCGATCCCGTCGACAGCCCATGTGACCCGGCCCATGGTCCCGCTGGACGTGCTGGTCATGCTTGCGCTCTTGTCGATTTGCATAGGCCTCGTCAGCACCGCGAGCTTTGACGCTTGCGGTCCATCGTAGAGGAGAAGAACCGCAGGGCCGTGGGGCGTCGCGACCAATCGCCCCCCGCCATAGCGGTAACCGGCTGTGCTGAGGTCCGGGATGGTCACGCGCTCACCCAATCGGGCGGAGGTCCACCGGATCAGCATGGCGCGCTGGTCGGGGCCGATTTCCGCCGGTCGTATCCGGTCGGCGGCATAGACACGGAAATTGTCACTCGCCTCGTTGGCCAGCGCCGCGATGCCCGCGCGGGGTTCGCCGCTCCAACGCGCACTCGACCAGCCCCCGCCAAACCCGACCGCCAGCAGAAGCGACGCGGCGATGGCGAGTTGCCAACGCGGTTGGCGTTGCCGTCCCCTGATGGCTGCGACGCGCATCGTCGCCGGGATAGGTTCATCCGCGATTGGAGCGAAAAGCGATGCAAGGGCTCGCGCCTGCTCCGCCTGCTCCCGCAAACGGGCATGCACGTCCGGCTGGCCTTCAAGGTAAGCGTCGACCAGACGCTGCCGCTCGGGCGACAGCCTGCCATCGATCCACGCGGCCAGATCGTCCTCTCCGATCGGGCTGGTCATCGAATACTCCTTAATCGTGGCCGTTCACCCTCCCGGAGGAGCGTCGCCAGACGGTCGCGCCCCCGCGATATGCGCGACATCACCGTTCCCAGCGGCACACCGACGACGGCAGCGACTTCCCCATATGACAGACCTTCGACGGAAATGAGGAGCAGCACCGTCCGCTGCTCCTCGGGCAACGCATCAAGTGCGCGCAACAGGTCTCGGTGGTGCAGGCCTGCGTCCTGATCGGCCGGGCGACCGAGCGCAACGTCGTCCACGAGGTGGAGCGGAACCGCCGTACCTCGCCGGACATGCTGCCGCTTATGATCGACCAACAGATTATGCAGGATTGCATAGACCCAGGGGCGAACCTCCGTCCCGCGTCGTTGCCGCCAGCGCCCGACCGCGCGCTCAAGGCAATCCTGCACCAGGTCATCCGCCATCGCCTGATCGCGCAACCACGACCGGGCATAACGGCGCAGACCGGGGACCAGGGGCTCGATCGCGGCGGCAAGCGGGTCCATCTCAGTCGCGCTGCACCTGCACGATGCGGCCCGGTGCGCCATTCACTACCTCGGCGACCGCCAGAAAGCGCCGGGGGGCCGCTGCACTGCCCTGAACGATCTGCCGGATCGGACCCGATGCGTTGACAATCGCCGCACCTGCCGGATTGCTCATGAAGTTCGCAAGCGGCTCTACCGCACCGCTGCCGTCCGCGTTGGCGGTGAGCACGAGCATGTAAGGCTTCTTGGGCTGCAAACCGGTAACGGCACTCTGCACGACCTGAATGATGCCCTGGTCGAAGAGGGTAATGCTGCTTGCCGCACCATTGCCGCCAACCGGCCCCATGTTCAGATGCACCGCCTTGCCTGCCGTACCGAGCGGTTGGAGATTGTCGGTGCCGGGGCCTGTCGGAACAGCGTTCGGCACATAGGCGATCGCCTGCGGTGCCTGTCCGACCGGCACGGTGGCAACGACCTTGTTGCCGGCGGTGTCGATCGCGGCAAGTTCATCGGCATTCTCCAGCCCGACATAGATGCGCCGGCCGTCGCCCGATGGCCAGACGCCGTGCGGCATCTTGCCGACCGGGATGGTGGCGACAAGCGCGAAGTCGGACGTGCGGAACACCTTCACCGCGTTTTCCCCGCCCACCGTGACATAGGCGAACTGTCCCTTGACCGTGCGGGCGAAGTTGACGTGATTGGTGATCGGTCCGGTATCCAGCACCTTGAGGATCGCGAAAGGCGGCTTGGCATCGAATGCGACCGTCTTGCCGATGTCCTTCAGCGTGAACCAAACCTGCTTGCCGTCCGGCGTCGCGGCGATGTTGGGACAGAACGGACTCGGCTGCGCCACCTGTCCGACCTGCGCGTGGGTCGAGACATCGAACACGGCCAGCACCGGATTGAATGAGGAACAGACATAGCCGTATCGGCCATCGGGAGAGAAGATCGTCATGCCCGGACCACCGGGCGTCTTGATGCGACCGGTCTCCTTGTACGTCGTGGGGTCGAGCACGGCGATGTAATCCTCGCCGCGTACCGTGACCCACACCTCCTTGCCGTCCGGCGTGAAGAACGCCTCATGCGGACTGCGCCCGACATAGGTCGTGTGCTTGACGGTGTTGGTGGCGGTGTCGATCCACGACACGGCGTTGGATCCGATCGACACGACCGCCAGTGTTTTCCCGTCCGGCGAGAAGCCGAGGCCGTGAACCAGCACCTGCCCCTTGTAGAGCGGGGAAAAATTCATCGGCTGCGGATCGCCGAGCTTGATGACGCCGAGCAACCTGTTGTCGGCCGGGTCCGTTACCGACACCGTGTTGGAGAATTGTTCGGATGCATAGACGCGGTCGCGGTGGCTGACAGGCACGTCCTTGGCGTTCCACGGCGCCTGCTGAGCCATGGCAATGCCCGGTGCGGCGCTCATCAGCAAGGCGGCCGAGAGCAGGAAGGTCCGGATCATGTCAGTGCTCCATATGGCTGTGGTGGTCGCCGCCCTGCGTCGGGGCTGGCGTCGAAGGGGGTAGCGGCTGACCGATCGCCAACTTCATGGCGGCGATCTCCTGCTGCTGATCGATGATGATCTCCTGCGCGATGCGCTTGAGCTGCTCGTTATGGCCGTAGCGCAGCTCTGCCACCGCCATATCAATGGCGCCCTGGTGATGCGGAAGCATCATCGCGACGAAATCGCGGTCGACGTCGCCGGACGGCTTGACCATCATGCCCGCCATCATCCGGTCCATCGCGGCAGATACCATGCTGGCGTAGCCATCGGCGGGGGCGGCCGCGACTGCGCCGGTGAGCATGGCCGAAGCAGTCAGACCCAGCATCCAATTTCGTCTACGCATAAGCCTCCTGCGGATCAGTCTCGAAAGGGTAGACGACGCCCGTCGGGGTTTATTCCATGGGTGAGCCAATTATTGATCCTCAGCAAAACAATCGTCTCATCGTGACCCTGCCGTTGGTTGACCAGGTCGCCGTCGGACAGCATATGCTCGGGCACGGCGATGGATTTCCGCCGGGCCATTCGGCCGAACCGCCCTCGCAAGGGCCGATGATTCCTACCAGGCGCCGTAAGGCAGCAAGGAGGAATCGTGCGCGCGACATTTCGCAATCTCTACGACCAGTTCAACATGGCAGCGTTCATTCGCGATCGCCGCACCCATGCCATGTCGGTGCTGCGGTGGGCTTTGATCCTGGTCCCGATGGCCGCAACGGTGGGAACGCTCTGCGCAGCCTTCCTGTGGAGCCTCGATGCCGTAACCCGGATTCGCTTCGCCTTTCCCTGGCTGCTCTACCTGCTGCCGATCGGCGGGTTCGTGGTCGGACTGCTCTACCATCTGACAGGGCGCTCGGTCGAAGGTGGCAACAATCTTATCGTCGAGCAGATCCACGAACCGGGGGGCGGCGTGCCGCTGCGCATGGCCCCGCTCATTTTCTTCGGCACGGTCGTGACACATCTGTTTGGTGGATCGGCGGGGCGCGAAGGCACCGCCGTGCAATTGGGCGGCAGTCTTTCCGGCGGGTTCGGGCGCGCCCTCAAGCTGGATACGCAAGCAACGCGCATCCTGCTGATGACCGGGATCGCGGCAGGGTTCGGCGCAGTGTTCGGGACGCCGATCGCGGGAGCGGTCTTCGCGCTGGAGGTGCTGGCGATTGGCCGGGTCGAGTATCGCGCGCTGGTGCCGTGCCTGGTCGCGGCACTGGTCGGCGACTGGACCTGTCTTGCCTGGGGCATTCACCACGGCATCTACCATGTCGATGCGACAGTGCCGGTCGACGCTCTAATCGTCATCAAGGTTGGCGTCGCGGGCGTCGTATTCGGGTTAGTCGGACTAGCTTTTGCAGAGGCCAATCATGCGCTGGGCGGATGGCTGAAGCGCATGGTGCCTTATGGCCCACTACGACCCGTCATCGGTGGCGTGGCCGTGATCGCACTGGTCTGGCTGTTCGGCACGCGGGACTATCTCGGTCTGGGCACGCTAGCGGCGACGCCGGATGGCCTGACCATCGCCAGCTTCTTCGGCTCCAATACGGACCCGTGGAGCTGGGCGCTGAAGCTGCTCTTCACCGTCGTCACCCTTAGTACCGGCTTCAAGGGCGGGGAGGTGACACCGCTGTTCTTCATCGGCGCGGCGCTCGGCAATGCACTCGCGCCTATGTTCGGGGTGTCGACAGGGTTATTCGCGGCGATCGGCTTCGTTGCGCTGTTCGCGGGTGCGGCCAACACGCCGCTTGCCTGCACGTTCATGGGGATCGAATTGTTCGGGGCGGCCTATGCTGTGCCGATCGCGGTCGCATGCTTCGTCGCCTACCTTTGCTCGGGTCATAACGGCATTTATCTGTCGCAGCGCGTCGCAGTCCCCAAGGTGCCTGCTGCGCGCCTCACACCCGATGCGACCCTGCGTGATGCCCGCACGCACCGTGCTTCCCGCCGTCGCTCGCGCGTCTGATCCTGCTTCCTATCGAAAGGCCCATTATGCCTGATCGTTTCACCGTCCAGCACCGCGAGGTTGGAATGCTGCGCATCTATTTGAAGCCGTCTGACAAGGTCGGCCCACGTCGCTTCTGGGGTGCGAAACCTTTTTATCGCGAGCTGATCCGCACCGCGAAGGCGGACGGCATCATCAACGCCGTCGCGCAGAACATGCATTACGGCTTCAGCAATCGCGGCCCAATCCGGGAAAATGGATCGGAGATTGCCGATCCGCATCTGACTATCTGCGTCGAGCTGGTCGGCGAACGTGACCAGCTCAACATTTTCTGTCGCCGGCATGGCGATCTGCTCGGCAACAAGGTGATAGTTTACAAACAATTGGAGCATTGGACGATCACGCGCGAAACTGAGCGAACCAGAGCCTGATCGGCGTTCCCATAATGGAAGGTTGAACGGGATCGCCCGGACAACATCCACCTTCCTGAGGCATCGCGCGGGGCCGCTTTCCCGAAATCTATTCCCGATTGAGTTTTCCCGAAATGGTCTGTTGAACATGGAGAAACGGGACTGCTGCGGATTCTCGGAGGGGACGGTTTTGGGATGGCGCGCCGATCTGCTCAACGGCCGGGATTGGGTCGGAAACCGACCGGCAGATTGCGGCTGCTCCGACCCATAACCAGACACTCAGTTGATCATCCGAGCTTCTCAAGAGCGGTCGTTTATTCATCGTCGTCCACCCACTCCATTCCGGTCGGACGTGCATGTATTGCATTCTAAAGCGTCGGCAGCACGACCGGGTTTGCTATCGGTCCAACATTGGCGAACCCTGAGTCGAAAACGCACTCAACACCTCCACCTGCCTGGCCATACAATGGCACGCTTGCGCCGCAGCGGAACCGCGTACCGCGAGGGGGCCTCAATTCCCACCGCCAGTTCGCCGGCGAGAGCCCGGGCAGGGCATAACGCCCCACGGCGCCGAAACCGGAGGCGACGAATGGCACCTCTGAGAGCGGCGCGGTGAAGGTGCCAGGACTGACAGCATTCGTGGACGGATCGATACGGCGGCTCGTAGGAAACGGTTCCCATCGGTAGTATACTTCGTCCCGACCGCACTGGCCGACGAACGGAAGGTGGCCATATACTGTGGTCGGTGGCGCCGGAGGCGGCGGGAACGGTCCAGCGGGCACAATCCAGAAACGGCGGTCCACCACCCTACCGTTGCGTAGTATCCCCTCGAAGGGCGGCAGCTGAGCGACCCATGCTTCGAACGGCTCTGCCCTGGACTCCGCTTCGCCGCCAGATAGCCAGGGCTCGTCGAGCAAGCGCTCTACTTTGCCGTCGTCCTCGGACCCTGACATGTCCCAGACAACCCTCCCGCCCGCGACGACGGCGACGGAATAGCGGCCGCCCGGCAATTCCAAGGCAACCATCTGGACCGCCATCGCGGTCTCTGGCTGTTCCGCCAACCAGGCCAAATCCTCGTCAACCACCCTAAACAATCGCACTTCCATCTCCTCTATAAGCGTTGCGAAAGCCGCTCGTTGGCGGGACGCCGTCCAAGCACATATTCCTCTGCTATCGAATGGCTCAAGACAATTTTCCTGCGCGGTACCAGACGCAACCGATGTCGTCGGGAGCTTGGACTGAACCGGAGACGTGCTAGGAGAGAGCGCCGAAGCGAAGGAAGAAGTTGACATCGAAGCGGCCCCGTCATCCACTGACCGGATGGGGATGATCACGAACATCAAGTCGATGCAGGGCCTGGGCATCTATGCTGACCGAGGTGCGAAGTCGCCCCCGCTCCAGTTCCGTCGATACAATCTGGTCTATGGCTTCAACGGGTCGGGCAAGAGCACTCTCTCGCGGCTGTTCGCCAGCCTTCAGGCTGGCGAGCCCCACTCTAAGTTGCCGGAAGGCGCGGCGTTCGAGGTGTCGCTCGACGATGGGACCGCCTTTGGCTGCCCGTCCAATCCGAACGGCCTGGAGCGGCGCCTGCTGGTGTTCAACTCGGACTACATCGAGCAGAACCTGCAATGGGCCGCGGGCCGTGCAAACCCGGTGTTCTACATCGGCGCCGACCAGGCGGACGCTGCCAACGAGCTGACCAAGATCGAAGGGCAGATCGTCATCGCCGAGGCGGACCGGAATGTCGCGACGGCAACGGAGAAGGCGGCGGAGAAGACCTTCGCGAACTTCAAGAAGGAACGGGCGAAGTCGGTCGCCTCCCGCCTTCACCTCGGCAGCCGGAAGTACGAGGCGCCGGGGCTGGCGAAGGACTACGAGAAATGGAAAGGCGACGAGCGCCCGAAGCTGAGCGATGACGAGCTGAAGGCCGCCGAGGACACGCGGCGGTTAGACGAGCCGATGCCGCGCCGCGAGGCGCTCACGTTCGACGAGGCCACCATCGGGACGGCCTACCGCTTCATATCCGAGGTCTGCGGCCAGTCGCTGGCAATGGTGGCCCTCGACGAGGTGCAGCGCCACCCGGACATGCTGCTCTGGCTGAAGCACGGACACGAGTTCCACGAAGCCAACAGCATCGAGGACTGCCTCCTGTGCGGCAACGCCATCTCCAGTGAACGGCGCGCTCTCCTCAGCTCCGCCTTCGACGACCGGGTCGACCAGTTCGTGGCCCGCCTCGCGAAGACGTCCGACCGCTTGAACGAACTTGTCACGGCTGTCACAGGTCTGGAGGGCCAGGTCCCGGCATCCGACGACCTTGTCACGGAGCTGCGGGCGCAGTTCAAGGTCGCCCGACAGACCACGCTCGCGGACACGGCGACGCTCGTCGCGCAGCTTGGCACCCTGCAGGCCGTGCTCGCATCCAAGCGGGAACGGCCCGCAACGCCTGCCGACATGACCGGCGTCGCCTCCGAGGCGGACGTGCTCGACACGGCAGGAAGGATCGGGGCCGGGGTGTCGGCGATCAACGCCGCGATCGCCGCCCACAACCAGGCCGTCACCGACTTCAAGAAGCACCAGGAGGAGGCCGAGACGTCCATCTGCCGGCACTTCATCGCCGACTGCCGCGATGATTATGCCAAAAGCGCGAAGGAGGTCGATGACGCGACTGCGGATGTCCTCCGCCGAACCGAACAACTGGAGGTGCTCAGGAAGTCCGCTCGGGAACTACGCGAGCGGATCAGGACCCATGGCCCGGCGGCGAACGTAATCAACAAGCTGATCGCGGCCTATCTCGGCCACGGTGAGTTGACGATCAACCCGGTCGACGATGGCTACCAGCTGCAGCGGCATGGCACACCGATCAGCGGCGTCCCGAGCGAAGGCGAGAAGACGGCCATCGCCATCTCCTACTTCCTTTCGTCCATCGAGGCGGACAACCGCAAGCTGAAGGACGCGATCATCGTCGTGGACGATCCCGTCTCGAGCCTCGACACGAAGGCTCTCAACTTCGCCTGCTCCCTAGTGCGAACGCGTCTGGACAAGGCCGGTCAGGTGTTCGTCATGACGCATAACCTGCAGTGCATGAACGAATTCCGGAAGGGCTGGAAATGGAAGGCCCGGCCACCCGAGGGCAAGGATCCTTCGGCGACGTTCCTCTTCATCGACGTCACGATGCCCGAAGGGCAGACGCGCCGATCGTCGATGATCGTCGAGATGTCGAAGCTGCTCCGGGAATACGATTCCGAATACCACTTCCTCTTCAGCCACGTTCTACGGTTCGTCGAGCAGCCGGACGCCTACGACGACCACGGATACATGATCCCCAACGTGCTTCGTCGGGTCCTGGACGTATTCCTCGCATTCAAGTGCCCGGGCGGGTCAGGCCTTCCCAACCAACTCGACAAGCTGTGCGCCGACCATCCGGATCTCGATCGCGATCGTCTCGCCGCGCTTGAGCGGCTGGCCCAAGTGGAATCCCATTCGGACAACCTCGACGACCTGCTGTCGTTCTCGACCATGACGTTGGAGGAGACGCGTGCCGCCGCCGGCGCGCTCTTCGCCATGATGGACCATGTCGACTCCAACCATCTCAAGAACCTGAAGCGGCTGTGCCGCCTACCGGCGGCCAGCGCGACGGGCGCTCAGTCGAGCTGACCCGGAAAATTGGTCGACCGGCCCACCGTCAGGTTGCGGACCATGTTATCGACGGCGACGCGGTAGAACTCGGCCAGGTGGAAGTTCATCTGTCCCGACAGGCGCCGCTGATGCGCCGATACGATGCCGATGACGGCGTTCACCAAGGCGATCACATCGGACTGGGACAGGGGAAAGTCCTCATGGATCGAGGCGGTGCCGTCGAAATACTTCTTGTCGAGATGGGCGAAGTGCTTGTCCCTCCTCCCCATTATCGCGTCGATCGTGGGCCGGTGGGCCTCAAGCTGGTCGATCTGCGTCTGTAGAAGATCCGCCGGCGGTGGCGTGCCGTCGAGCCAGGTTATGAGCGTACGGTTCTCCCGACAGAACTTGAGGAAGCCGATGAGGCTCCTGTCGCTGCGGTTGGGTCGCTCCAGCAGCCGCGCTGTCGCCAGATGGAGGTCGATCTCGACGGATTGGATCAAGGGATACAGGAGTGGCTCTATCTTCCACAGCCGCTCGCCCAAGATCGATTCCTGTTCGAGCAATGCGGAGTAGATAGCGAGCGTGGCGACGAGACCCGGGGGCTCGTTTCCGTGGATCAACGCTGCGTAGCGCGACAGCCGCTGCTCGTACTGCGCCTGGACGACTTCCTTCATGCGACTGCTCCTCTCGAGCAACGCGCGTCGAAGCCCGGCATTCGCCAGGACGACGCGCTCAAATGACGATCAGGCGGTGGGCGAGCAGGAAGTCATACACCGCTCCGGGGTCCTTCGGAGGTGGGAACCCGGCAGCCGTACACCGCGTCGAAACCTGTGCATGGCGCTTCCTCTGATTTGCGGAGAGCATCGACCGGCGACCGGTGCCCGAAGCGCCTTCTCGAACACCGCCTCGGCCTTCTCCGCGTGGCAAAGTTCCGCATCGATCGTCGCGATGATTTTGATGAGCACGTCGGTGAACCCGACGACCCCGCGCAGGTTCAGCGACACCTTCTGGCCGAGCGTGACCGGATCGAACGCGAGGTCGCCCTTCCTCCCCAGCTGCGCTTTGCCGGAGACCGGCTGGAAGGCTGTGTAGGCATCGACCGCCTTCTGGTCGGCCACGCCTCCAGCGTGCACCTGCGCGTTCCTCAGTTCCTTGAAGTAACGATAGCACAGCATGAAGTTCTGGAGATGCGGGAGAGAATACTTCCTGTCGGTGGAATAGATTGGATAATAGGCTGACTTCAGAGTGCTGGACTCGCTCGCGAGAAGACCCGCCATCGTCGTGACCACCCTGTCCGGAAACTGCAGCTTCTTGCCCGATCCGGCCCGTTCGCCAAGCGAGTGCAGGATGTCGTCGGCCCACTGCTCGTAGATCGCGAAAGCGTTCGTCAGAACGAACGACCCGAAGATCGCGGTCTGGTCGTCCCACGTGTAGTCGGTGACGGTGCGCCTGAGATCGACGTTGTCGATCTTGCTTCCGAACAGGAATCTCTGCTTCAGCTGATCGACAGAGGCGTGCGGCACCTCGGCGATGAAGCCCTGCACCTGCCAGCGAAGGTTCCACAGCGCGGCTGCCGTCGGCCACACGAACTCGAAGAGAGACGTGACCTGGCGTATCGCCTGACGGCTCGCCGGGAAAAACAGTTCCATGCCACAGTCCCCCATCGTCGCGCCGGTTTGCATCGATGCTTCAGCACAGGCAAAACCGCGAATTATAGCAGGCGGCGCCGCGCTATGCGCCGCTCCTCCTCAGTGAAGATCCCATCCCAGCGCGGCTGGAGCACGAGCGACTCCACCGCGAGGTCGATGCGCTCGAGCAACGCGAGGCGCGCGAACCCCTCGGAAGGCGGAAGCTCCAGCAACCTGCGGGCGGTCCCGATGCCGCCGAGCCGGTCGATCATCTGGAGCATACCGGTGGGATGGTAGTCCAACGCCGCGCACTGGGCGTAGATGTCACGGAGAGCGTCGGCGAACTCGCGATCCAGCGAGGCGGCGTCCCGCGCCGTGGTGGCAGCCGCGCGCGGTGTCGGAGTGCCGCCGCCCAGGACCGCCGCCAGCTTCGGAGCGTTGCCCTCCAACCAGTCCACCAGTGCGGCCATGGCGTCCAGTCCGGCCAGGACGGCGTCGCGCTGCGAGGCGAACGGAGACTGCGGGTCGATGCCCGGCGTCCGCGCGCGGATCGCGAGCGACTTCCCCGCCCCCTCGGCCGAGTAGGGCGTTCCGGCCAGGATCCCGGAGGCGCGCGCGGCCGGCGCCAGGTGCGCCAGGCTCGAGAACTGGGCGTTGACCCATTTCCAGGGAACCGAGTTCCCGAACTCGTGCCGCAGGGCCGGGGCCGGCAACCCCGGCAAGGTCAACCCCTCGAATATCCGCGTGATGGCCTTGGGTCCGTCCGTCGATGGCCGCACACGCAGGGCCGGCAGGCGTTCGCGCGCCAGCGCCGCATAGGCCTCGGCGAAGTCCCGCTTCTCCGGAACGGTCCGGGCGATCCAGGCGGCGGACGCACGCTTGCCGCATAGCGCCTCCAGCAGCTGGACGCGCACACCGAGCCGGGCATCGACCTCCAAGGGAACGTCCTCGCCACGACGCACCTCGAGAGCGTCGGCGATGTCCTCGATCGACACGCTGGCGTCGAAGGTCGAAGCGTCGAGCAGGGTGCGGAGCCTGCCGGCTGGCGCGACCAGCACCGACGCGGCCCGTCTGGCGCCCAGTTCCGAACGGGCGGCGGCCACCTCCGCCGCATAGGCCTCAGCCTGGCCGGGCTGAAAGTCGGCCGTGACCTTGCTCTCGATCAGGACGCGCGCCGTTACCGCACCGGTCGGATCGAACCACCCGATCTGGACGTCTGTCTGCCGGCTGTCCTGGAGCCGGGTCGGCGACTTCTGCAACCTGACCTCGCACCCTTCGGGAGCGTCGAACCGCGCGGTCAGATGCCCGAGCAGCCAGCTCCGGAATTCCGGCGAGGCGTGCAGCTCTTCGACAAGGAAGTTGTCGAGGTCGCGCTCGCGGACCCGGTCCCTGAACAGCTCGTCGCTCATGCGGTACCGCCTCCGGTCCGCGCCGCCGGGCTGACGTAGCCGCCTTCCGCCTGGTCGACGATCCCGCAGTCGGAGGCGAGTTCCAGCAGCGTGTAGAGGCGGTCCGCCGTGGGATTGGATCGTCCCGCGCCACGCAGGGCGATCCAACCGCCCTCGTCGAGCACGATCCGCAACCGCTGCGTGTCATCGCCGCTGCGACCTACCGCCCAGTACACGTGCTGGCCGATCAGGAGCTCCGACACGATCAGCTCGCAGGCGTCTCGCATCGGCAGACCCGCGGCGCTGCGGAAGCGTGCCGAAAGACGTGTCAGCGGCAGCCGGTCGGGCTGACCCGCGAACAGGTCCTCGGCCTCGTCCATCACCCTGCAGATGGCGATCGCTGCCCGAAGGCCGGATGCGCAGAGGGCAGGGTCGTCCCACTGGCGGGATCCCTCGATCGCGTCGAGCAGCGTTACCGGCGACACCACCGCGTCATCGCCCTCGTCACCACGGTCCCGCCGGTCCAGCCATTCCCCGAACGGCAAGTCGGGGGAGGCGTCTAGCGCCTCGAGCAGCCAGCCCACGAGCTCGTCGAGCGTCACCGGCCGGTTGGACGCCATCGCCAGGACCCAGTTCAGAAGACCCTCCAGCGACAGCCGCATCAGCTGGCGGGTCTGCATGGCACGCCACAGGCGAGCGGTCGGCCAGTCCGACCACTCACGGTCGGACCGTGCAGCGAGCAGCCTCAGCTGGCCGGTGTCGAGCGGTCCGGTCGCGGAGCCGAGGATTGATCCGACAAGCTCCATGGTCCGGGCGCGGGGCGAGACGCCACCCGATCCGACAAGCGCCAGGCGCCCGACTTCGGCCTCCGCCGGGGTCAGATCCCGCATGTCCCATAGCGGATGCCATTCGACCATGAGGTCAAGTGACACCCAGCCGCACTCCAGCGAGGCGAACGCCTCATGGCCAAGCGCCGGCGCCAATCTGGCGTCGAGGGCGAGGACTGCCGGCATGACCTCGTCCACCGGCGCGAACAGCCCGCCCGACGATCTGAGGAAGCCCATCCCAAGCCCCTCCTTCACCGAGGGACCATACGAGACCGGGGACATAAGCGACCCCTGGTCACGGCGCCGGAGATGCCAGTCCTCCCACTCGGGCGTTGAGAAGTCGTAGCCCCGCTTCGCTACGACGCGCGCCTGCAGACCCTCCACACCCGGAAGGCTAGAGAAGTCCCCCGCCATCAGCTGGCCCGTCTGGAAGATGACCTCGATCCGGTCGGTGAACCGCCGCCCGACCGGCACGGGTAGCGACTGCAGCCCGGCGCGCTCCGCCAGCCGCGCTGCCTGCCACCACGCCCACGCCATTACCACGTAGGGTCGCAGCCGCCATGCCGCGTTGTTGAGGCCCGGGATGCAGCGATCCATCATGTCGAAGTTGAGCTGCCTCAATCCAAGCGGATCCACGCCCCCCGTCTCGAGCGGCAGGATCGGGACCGGGCGCGGGCGATCGGCCAAGGCGATCACATCGTCCAGATCATGGAGATTGCGGATCCGCGCCATCACAGACTCCGATCCAGAACAACGACGCTCGAGCAGCAGTTCTGTGCAGCGACCAGGCCGATGGCGCGCAGCCGCTGGATGTCCGCCGCGGGCAGGCCGATGCTACATTTGGGGCAGGACGTGTGCCACGGACCGGCGATCGGTATGCGGGCGGCGAAGCCGTCCGCGATGCGACGCCGGATGCGGGCCATCTCCGGTTCGCGGTCGAGGCAGGGAAGCGGCGGCGGGGCCCCGCCGGCGCGGATCGCAGCTAGCAGGACCGGCAGCTCCTCAAGGACGGAGCGCTCCCCGCGGACTTCGGCCACGAACGCGTCCAGCGCCTCGCGGCCCGCCGTAGCTTCGGCGACTAGGCCGCTGACAACCGGGGTCATCGCGCCCATGCACGCGTCCAGCGCATCGTCCACCGGTCCGACCATGGCCGCGATCCTGCGCCGCGCGCGGATCGGCGAACGCGCGGCCATCGCGTCGATAAGCACCATCGCCGTCGCAAGGGAGCGGAGTTCCGCCCGTTCCGGGTCGCAGCGCAGCCTGGGCGACGCGAGCACCGTCCACCACGAGGCGAACTCCGAGACCCGCGCGGCGTCGGGGCGGCGCGCGAGCACGCACAGGCCGAGATCGCCCAGCCGGTGGAGTTCGGTCTGAGGATCATCGTCGATCCTCGAGGCGAAGGCCTCCCGGATCACCTCGAACACCTTCTCCGTCCGCTCCGGCGGCGGGCTGGCCGCGCGCCCGCCCGCCCCGGCATCCTCCGCATCGCCGGCGGCCGATCCGCCACCGCCAGTGCCGCCGCTCACGAGACTGCGGCGCACCGCCGCGATCAGCCGGTCGATCGCGCTGGCGCCCCAGCCGGCGACGTGGGGCGATGTACCCCCGGCGCGTGGTCGCACATCCAGTTCCGCCAGCGACACGCTCCGGTCGTCAACCACGCGATCGGTCGGGCGGACGGCGGAACCGTTGCTCCACGGCGCGGCCGTCTCGTCGGGGTGCCGGGCGAAGTACTCCAGCACGCCGGCGAGATCCTCGTCCTCCGCCGAGCCGCCGACGACCCGGATCATGCTGCCGGCGCTCGAACCCCATCGGCGGTTCAACTCGAGCAGATCGGGGAAGGTCACGAAACCGGCGACACGCCGCCCATCGCGCGACAGCGCAAGGATAGCGCGCCGGCTGCCGAAGCCGATCTCGTCCCCTCCGCGGATCTCGATCGAGAAGCGGCGGTCTAGCCCAACCTCAAGATCGCCCAGCTCGCGGAACTCCCCCGTCGCGTCGAGACGCGCCGACCAGGTGCCCTGGGCGTCGGCACCCATTACGATCCCTGACAGGTTACGGCCGACGAGATTCGCAAGCAGGATCGCGTCGTCGCTTCCGGACCCCTCCGTCTCGACCACTGGAAGCGGAGGCAGCGAGCCGACGAACGCCCGCACCGGCGTGCGCTCAGGTCCCGCGCGCACGACCGCGAGCTCGACGTTCACTGCCCGGGAAAGCGCCGGTCCGCTCGCGTTCACACTGCCGCTCACGGTCAGCACGCGGTCGCGGCAGATAATCTCGATGAGCTTGGCATGCATGGGACGCTGCCGCGGCTCCTCGTCGAGGCCCTCGACGACGACCCGGTCCGCTCGGGTATCGTGTGCGAAGTCGTAGTGCTGACCGGCCAATGCCAAGGCGGTGGACACATGGACCGCGAACCGCTCCAGCCCCAGCCCGTCGGCCAGTCTGCGGACCGCGCCGGCTAACCCGAAGTAGGGCGACGCGACGAGAAGCCCGGTTGCCCCGCCCGCCGCGTCCGCCATCTCCACGAGCTGGTCCGCGATTGGCCGGTCGACGCTGTGGAGGAGGCGCACGTCTGACCCGCCGCCCATATCTCCCGACCGCCGCAGCGCGCCCGCCCAGGACGCGGCGATTCCTGCGTTCGGGAAGTCGAGGCGGGGCGACGTGGCAAGCGCCTCGAGGAAGTCGGCCATGTCGCCGAACGCCCGCGGCGACGTGCGCGGACTGAGTATCTCGCAGAGCTCGAGGTTGCGCCCCCAGCCCCCGAACGTGAGGTTCCCCGAACCGATCACGAGGCGCGGACCATCCTCGCCATCGAGCAGGACGAACTTCGGATGGAAGCATCCGCCGGGCGCGCCGATCGCGTCCACGGCGTAGGTCCGGCCAACCTCGCGCGCCCCGGCCTCGCCGAGCGAGGCCGCCACACCCGACACGTCGGCGAGGATCCGGATGTCGTTGGCGCCGACCCGACGCAGCGCCCGCAGCGGTGCCGCCTCGAAGAACCCCAGACTAAGCGCATAGGTGCCAAAAAGCGCCCGCGTCCAACGCCCGGCCCGGACGACGTCCAGCGGATGCGCGGTCGCAGAAGCAGCCTCAGCAGCCGTCACCACTTTATTGGCACGTCGATGAATCCCCCCCATACCGCGGCCTCGCCTGCGACGCACCGATCGTGACCCACGCAGGCGGAGGAGGCAAGGCCGACGAGAAAACCTCAGCCCAGAGGCGCCGGGATGCTCAACGGCTGAAAATAGCTGAAGATGATAATAGGGGGCGAGAATTATATGTACGAAGCCAAGCGACGTGTTGGCCTTTTGTATTGATGGTCCGACTAACGGTCGAGTCAAGTGAATCACATCGGCGGAATCGGACGCGAGGACTTTCGGTATCCTGCAGCGGATCCCTTTTTCGACGGAGACGAATGCGTCGCGACCGCCGTGCTGCTGGACCGGGTTAGGGTCTCGCCAACGATAATGCCGTGGACCGCCTTGCCGACGCTGTATGCGACGCTATCGTCCGGCAATGTCAAAACAACGCATGGTGTCGGCGACCATCCTCGTCGGACGACCTGACCTCATCGCTCTCGGCGACGACGTCGACTACGTCGAGCTTGACGAGGCTCTCGAGGCCGCGGCCTCGTCCGCTACCGAGATCACAATCCTTGGCGGCTTCTACAGTGTCGAGCCGATCATCGCGCTGTGCAAGCAGGTCAGACGGTCCAGGCGTAGCGCCTGCAAGGTCAGGATCGCCGTCGGGATCGAGGCGAAATCGGCAATCCCAGCGACTTGGGCAGACATGCGTCGGCTGAGGGAAAAGCTGCTCAAGAGCGGCTTCCGGGACGTCGTCGTGGCGGTCGTGAGAAGCTCGCCGGTCCACTTCCATACCAAGCTCTTCCGGTTCCTCAATACCACCCGACCGGTTTGGTTCGTGGGCTCCGCCAATCCGGGAAGCACCCGCCACGAACTCATGGTCCGGCTATCCGGCCGGCACGAGGCGCTGTCGGCATACGTCGCAGCCGTATTCGCCAAGGCCGTCGACGTCGCGCTGTCGCCCCCGGCGGCCGAGATCACGACGCTGCGGGACTTTTTTATGGCGGGGCTGCTCTGTCACAAGCCGCCGGCGCAGCGACTATTCACGTTCGACGCGTTCCGGTTCGACGCCCGGCATCACGAGCGGCTCGCCGAGGCGCTCGCTGGATCGTCCGCCGTCAGCCATGCCAATCCGCGGACGCAGGGATTCGGCTTCGACTTGAGAAGCCCGTTGCAGATCGCGGACGTTGACGACGACCTCGACGGTGACGGCCCGTCCGGCAGTCGGGTGCAGATTCGACCATACTCGATCGACACGGTGTTCGGATGGTGGATGCCCCAGGCCTACGGCGACTACGTCCGCGGCAAGGTGGCGCAGGACGAAGCAGCCAGGGAGCGGCGTCTCGCGGAGATCGGCGCCACGCTGCGGACGCCCGAAGGCGAGCGTTCCGTGCGCGATGCCTTCGCCAGCCACGTCGAGACGTTGGGGAGGTTCCTCGAGACGCACGGGATCGACGCCCGTCCCGTGAGCAACCGCGAGCTGCGCTTCGAGCGGTTCGTGACGTCCCGCACCAAGGCGCTGAGCAATCCGGTCACCGTCCAGCGCCACGCCCGGTCCATGACGCTGACCGGAATGCCGGACATCTGGGAAGACGGCGTAGCGGTGGAGGAGTTCGAGCGGTCGTTCTTCGAGGACCTTGCGTTCCGGGCCGGCGGGACGACCCAGCCAGCGATCGTCAAGTCGATCCCCGCGCGGCTGGACGACGACACACTCTCGATCGGCTCGGAGTTTGAGGACGCGCTGCGCGACACGATCGCCGAGGAGCCATGGAGCGACGACGATTGGGAGTGACAAGTCCCGCGGACGGTGCTGACAACCAAGTCCCGACCGGCGGCAAAAACTTTCGGTTTCCGGCCCTGGTGCACTCCCACAAGACTTATTCGTCCCCGCCGCTTCGGCAGCGGCACGGTAGCTAGTAGGACGGCGGTCACGACCGGGAACCGATGGACTACGGGCGGCTCGACAGGCTGATCGGTTCGGCCAGCTGTTATATCACCCTGACGATGACGGAGCGTGTCCGACCGGCAGTAGCACCCGTTCCCTCGAATTTGTGTCAATCGACAACATGCTGCAAGGTGTCTTAACATTACCAACCGAGGCGACACTTGAACCGCGACACATGGGGGACGATCGATTACTGATTTTCGCTTTCTCCATGCGGCCGACATCCACCTCGACAGTCCGCTTCGCGGACTCTCGCGCTACGAGGGCCTGCCGGAGCAGGAAATCCGCGGCGCAACCCGTGCGGCGTTCGACAATCTGGTGCGCTTCGCCATCGACGAGGCGGTGGACTTCGTCCTAATCGCGGGCGACCTCTTCGACGGCGAATGGCGTGACATGGGCACCGGCCTTTACTTCGCCCGCGCGATCGGGCGGCTCGACCAGGCAGGCATCCCGGTATTCCTCCTCGCCGGCAATCACGACGCGGAATCGGTCATCACGAGGAGCGTGCCGTGGCCGCCTAACGTGCGACTGTTCGGCACGAAGAAGCCGGAAACCCACATCCTCGCCGACATCGGGGTCGCCATCCACGGCCAGGGCTTTCCTACACCCGCCGTCACCGACAACCTCGTGCTCGCCTATCCCGAGGCCGCCAGCCACCACTTTAACATCGGCATGCTGCATACCGCCCTTGCCGGACGGCAGGGTCACGCTTCCTATGCCCCGTGCAGCCTCGATGACCTGAGGTCCAAACGATACGATTACTGGGCGCTCGGGCATGTCCACGAGCACGAGATCGTATGCAAGGAGCCGCACGTCGTGTTCCCGGGCAACACGCAGGGACGCACGATCCGCGAAACCGGACCGAAGGGCGCGGTGATCGTCACCGTGGAGGACGCACGGGTCGCGTCGGTGGAGCGCATCGAGCTCGACGTGCTGCGCTGGGCGGTAGTCGAGGTCGACTGCACCGACGCCATGGCCGACGCGGTCCCGGCGCTGATACGCGCCGCGCTGCTCACGGCATGGCGGGGCAGCGCCTCGGGACTTCCCCTCGTGGTTCGCGTGACGCTCACGGGGCCGACGTCCGACGCGGGCACGATGCACGATCGCGCGGGCCCGCTCCGCGACGACACCCGGGCGGTCGCCGCGTCCATCTCGCCCGACCTGTTCATCGAGAAGGTGAAGGTGCTCGTCGCCTCCGAAAGCCAAGCCGACGAGGTAGTCATCGGCGACGACCTCGCGGCGCTGATCGCGCGCGCACCGACCGACGCGGCGCTCGCTGAAATGCTCGCGGACGATCTCGGCCCGTTCCTCCTGGCGGCGCAGATGTCACTGGGGCCCGACGAGGACGGCGAGCTGCGCAACGCCGCCACCACCGGCGACTGGAGTTCCGTCCTCCAAACCGCGACGCTCGCACTCCGCTCGCGCCTGACGAGCGAGGCCTAGCATGCGTTTCGCCAGCCTCGCCCTCGAGCGTTACGGCCACTTCGAGGGCTGCGAACTCACCTTCCGCCCCGGCGCACCCGACCTGCACGTCGTCTACGGTGCGAACGAGGCGGGCAAGACCACCTCGATGGCCGCGGTGTCCGATCTGCTCTTCGGCTTCCCGACCCGTTCACCATACAACTTCCGCTACGACTACTCCCTCCTGCGCGTCGGGGCCGTGATCGAGGACGACGGCAGGACGCTCGCCTGCCGCCGCAAGAAGGGCACCAGCGGCACGCTGCTCGGCCTGGACGACCGGACACTCGACGAAGGCACGCTGCTGGCCATGCTGCGCGGCCAGACGCGCGAGACGTTCGGCCTGTCATTCAGTCTCGACCAGGAGGGCCTGCGCGCGGGCGGGAGGGCCATGGTCGAGGCACGCAACGACCTCGGGCGCGCCCTGTTCGCGGCAGGCTCCGGCCTTACCGGCGTGTCGGACGAACTGTCGCGCATCGAGGAGGACGCGGACGCGATCTGGGGTCCGCGAGCGTCCAGCAAGCGGTCCTTCACCATCGCGCAGCGCGAATTCGAGGCACAGACGCGTGCGGTGCGGGACCAGTCGCTACGTCCGAAGACATGGCTCGATGCACGGGCCGCGGTGGCGGCCGCGCAAGCCGAGCTGGACGACGCGCAACGACGGCGGGACGAGGTCCTCGCGGAAGTGAGCCGCGTCGAGCGGACACGACGCATCGCGCCGTCGGCGCGGCTCCTCGCGGACCAGCTCGCCTCGCTCTCCGATCACGCGGAGACCGTCGACATCGCTCCCCAGCGCGAGGACGCTGCGGAGACGACGATGGCCGAGATCGACCGCGCCACGCTGGCGAAGGCGATGGCCTTGAAGCTGGCCGACGAGGCGACCGGGCGCATGAAGGCGCTCGTGCCGGATCCGACCGTGCTCGCGCAGGCCGATCAGATCGACGAGATCGGTGCTACGGCCGGCGCGGTGGCCAAGGCGAGGCACGACATGGTCCGCCTCGCGGCGGCGCACGCCACCGGGGACGGCCTCGTCGCCCGGCTGCGGGAGGAGGTCGGCGCGGCGGAGCCGCCGACCAGGATCGTCAGTTCGAAACTACGCGAGCTGGCGCTGGCCCACGTGCAGGATGTCTCGGCGCTCGACCAGATCGCCGAGAGCGAGGAGGACCTCGCCCAGCGACGCAAAGCCGTGTCGGAGAGCGTCGACGAGACGCCCAAGACGGTCGAACTCGCCGCGGTCGTGGCAGCCGTCGACGCGGCCCGGGCGCTCGGCGTGGACGCGGACGCCAGGTGCGACGCGGCGGAGCGTAAGGCCTCACTCGCCGCCACGGCGGTCGAACAGGCGCTCGCACGTCTGGCGCCCTGGAAGGGCGACATCCCGCACCTTCTGGCTCTTCCGCGCATCGCCGCCACCGAGATCGAGGCGGCACGCACGGCTCTCGCGGACCTGGCCGCGACGGCGAGCCGCGAAATGGCCCTTGCCACTCGGGCGCGCGAGGAGGCGGCGGCCCTCGAGCTGCAGATGAGGCAACTCTCGTCGGGTCCAGCCATCTCGGCCGACGAGATCGTGGTCTCGCGGACCCAGCGCGACGACCGCTGGCAGCCGATCCGCGACCATGTCCTCAGGCAAACCGCCCTTCATGCCCCGGATGACGCGGTCGCTGCCTTCGAGGCAACCGTCGCCGGGGCGGACGAACGGAGCGATCTCCGGTTCGCCGCAGCCGACGAATCGAGCAGGCTGGCCGACATGGGCCAGCGCGCCGCGAAACTGCTGCTGGACGCCGAACAGGCCGAGGCCCGTGCCACGACCGCGACCGGGCAGGGGACGGCGTTCCGTGCCGACTGGACGGCACGACTGACCCGCGCCGGCTACGCAGAGATGGAGCCTGAGCAGCTCACCAGCTGGCTCGACGACCGCGACGCGGCGGAGGCGGCGCACGAGACCGCGACTTCGCTCGAGGACGAAGCCGCGGCCAGCCTCCGCCGACGGGCAGGTGTCCGTGCCGCGCTCGTCGCATGCCTCCCCTTGGACGCGGCGGAGCACGAGGCCACCGAACTGGCCCCCGTCCTCGCCCGTGCCGAGCGGATCCGCTCAGATGGCGAAGCGGCGGAGCAGACCGCCCGGCTCGGCAAGGCCGCGGCGGAACAGCTCGAGCAGGACGCCGACGCGCTCACCCGACGCAGGAAGAGGCTCGAGGATGCGGCGACGGTCCGGGCCGCCGCCTGGCGGGACTTGCTGGCGGATGCCCGCATCAAGATGGACATCTCCGGCGCGATCGCCACCCTGGACGTCCTCGAGGAGCTGCGGGTGGCGCTGGCGTCGCAGACGGAGCGCAAGGCCCGCATGGACGGAATGGGGCGCGACGCCGACGAGCACGACGCGCGCATCGCGTCGATCGCAGACGCGCTCGGCATCGACGCGTCGGGAAGCCCCGCCGAACGCCTCCAGATCATGCGTGAACGGCTCACGGCGGCGCGCGCGACCGCGAACGTGCTCGCGTCGTTAGAGGAGACCGTGGCCGAGCGAACCGAGGACGCCGCCGCCGAGGACGCCAAGCTCGCGGTGGCCCTCGCATCCCTCGGCCCCCTCATTGACGAGACCGCCTCGAAGGACACGGCCGAGCTCGAAGCCGCCATCCAGAGGTCGCGGGAGGCACGCGCCCTGCGCATCGCCATCGCGGCGACGGAGACGGCGATCAAGACGGCGGGCGACGGCAAGAGTCTCGAGGAGCTGCTGGCGGCGCAGGAGGGTGTCGATCCCGACGGTCTGGCGGGGCGCACGCAGACCCTCTCCGCCGAGCTTGCCAGCCTCAACGGCGAAGTCGCCGCCGCGGCCGCCGCGCATGGTGACGCGCGGACGGCGTTCGCCGGCCTCGAGACGACCGGCGCCTCGGCGGTGGACGCGGCCACCGACGCCGGGCAGGCGAGGTCGGAGCTTGGCGTGCTCACCGAGCAGTACATCCTCAAGCGGGCGCAGGCGGTCACCCTGCGCTGGGCGATCGAGCAGTATCGCGAGCGCCACCAGGACCCTATGCTGCTGCGCGCCAGCGAACTCTTCTCCTCACTGACGATCGGGCGCTACTCGGCCCTGCGCATCGACAACGACGGCACCACCCCCAGGCTGCTCGGCCTGCGGGACGACGGCCGCACCGTGGTCGACGTGGGTGCGATGAGCGAGGGCACGACGGACCAGCTCTTCCTGGCGCTGCGCCTCGCCGCCGTCGAGCAGTCGGTCGCCTCGGGCATCCGGCTGCCGTTCCTCGCAGACGACCTCTTCGTGAACTTCGACGACAAGCGGTCGGAGGCGGGCTTCCGCGTCCTCGCCGAGCTGGCCAAGTCCACTCAGGTGTTGTTCTTCACCCACCATCCGCATCTGGCGTCGATCGCCCGGTCGGTGGTCGGGGCCGACGTCCACTCGGAATGCTCACTGGCTTGAGGACGTTACCGCCCGGACTCCTTCCAGCATTCAAGCCCGATTGGAAGGCCGCCGACCTGTTGAATGAGCGGCTTCGCTTCGTCGATCCGACCGCGCTGATGCACCTCTCGCGCGGCCTGACCTTCAACCCGCTTCGCTCGGCCGAGGTGCTGGACGATGTCCTCACCGCGTTCGACGAGACGAGCGGCTACGTCTCGGACATGCAGGCCTGGGTCCGCGGGGGCGGCCTGCAAAACGGCCCGTCACCGTCCTTGTCATCAGGCCGCATCGTCGCCGACGTCACCGAGACCATGAACGCGGAGCGCAAGGTGCTCCACGCGGCCGCGATCCTGAACGTGGAGCGGGAGGCCGGGATCGCGCCGGCGGTGTTCCTCAGCATGGTCTCCCCTACGCTCGACGTGGGAATGCGCGTCGAGCTGCCGATGCGGGCCGTGCTCAAAGGCAACCCGCCGCTCGAGGGGACATACACGGTATACCTCCACGTACTCATGACGAGCGACGGAAGAGATCTCGTCTACTACGGCGTCACGAAGCGGGGTTGGAGCTTGCGCTTCCAGGAACACACACGACTCGCAGTCGCCCGGAAGTCCCACCGCCTATTCGCGCGAACGCTAAGGAACCTGACGGCCGCGCGCGCGCAGGAACTCTACAGCGTGCCCGACGAGCGGCCAAAGCTCCGCGGCCTGATAACGACCATCTGCGCCACCGGCCTCTCACGTGACGAGGCGCTCGACGTCGAGGAGGCCATGGTCGAGAAGTACAGCCTTGCCTCGAAGCATCCGGACGGCCTTAACATGATCCCCGGTGGCGCTGCGGGACTTCGCGGTACCGCAGCTTTCAGACCTAGAGGTTGATGGGCTAGCAAAACCGGCGGCTCGCACACTGCAGATCGACTCCGTCAGCACGGCGGCCTAGCCTGCAGCCGCTGGTCCGGCGTTCGGGCGTGTCGCTTCGATGGGGTCTCGATACAAGGGGGAGGGCCGAATGAGAACTTTGGGCATCCTGATCTTCTCGCTTGGGGCGGACAACACGCGCACCCGGGCCGCGGCGAACACGATCGAGATCGAGCTCTACGTCACGGGCGGTTTCGGAGGCTCTTGATACGCGCGCCGGCGATCTCGCGGACCCGGGCGGCGGCCCTGCCTTTCAGCATTTCCGCCGCGGCTTGGGTGGACCTGCTCGGATACGGTTCGATGATCGGGGAGGCGGAGCTCAACCCCGTAGATCCGAGAGCCAAGATCGCGGTGACCCGTCTGCGTGCGTTCCACCGCATCGTCGCCGAGCACAGCGGCCGGCACTTCAAGACTCTCGTGATCAACGACGGCGCAGTGGCCTACCGGGACCTGTCGCTGCGCAGCAACGGCATCACGCACGACTTCCTGCAGCGCTCGTTCCTCCTGTTCGATGCGATATCGGAACTCGAGCGGCGCAACGGCTGGCCGGGCGCGCGCATGGTCGTCGCTGCCGGCTTCCGCGCGCGCGGCAGTCGGCGGGGCATCGATGCGGCTGCAGCTCGGGTTGAGCGTATCCTCGAGCGCATGGCCGCGGGCGAGATCGCGCCCGAGCAGGCGGTGCGGGAGGCCGGCCGCATCCAGCGCTACTCGGACGACATACCACAGCTGCAAGCCAACTTCGCGTTCACGCGGGCCTACGTGGCCGACGCCGGAGGATCGGGTGCCGGCCTGGGCGGACCCCGCATGTTCGTGGACACCGCGCTCTTCGCCGGCGGGAAGACGCCGCTGTGGGTTACGTCCGGTCCGCCGATCCCTTTCCAGGAGCCGAGACTGGGCCTCCAGTGCACCTTCGCTCCGGTGACAGGCCTGGAGGCACCCGGACGAGGCGACGGCCTAAACATTCCGGGTTTAAGAGACGGCCTGGAGATCGGCGAGACCATCGCACCCACGCTGTCATTGCGTAAGCTGATCAAGGCCGCCCGCGAGACGTCCTGACGGTCGAGTGGCGGTACCGTGTCGGACCTCCCGGCGTCTGTAGTCCAGACGGGCGCGCGATCCGTTGGACCGGTCCGGCGTCAGCCGCCGCCTATCCGCTTCGAAAGGGCCGTGGCCCGCTTCGCGACGCCGATGCGCGGATTGATCTCGAGTGCCTGCCGGTATGCTTCGATGGCCGCCCGATCGTCTCCGGCAAGCTCCTCGATCTCGCCAAGCAGGCGGAGGCTCTGCGCCCTGAACCGGTCGTCCGGGTCGGCGAGGGCGACCTCGACTCCCTTGCGTAGGTCGGCCGGCGCGAGCTCCGTCACGGCTTGGCCATGTTCGAGAGCCTCCCGGATGACGTGGTGCTCGCCCCGGGACACCCCGTCGAAATACCACAGCGCGCGGTCAAGAAACTCACCGTCCAGTCGGTAATCTAGCGGGGGCCTGCCGCGGCGGATCATCCGAACGCGATCCTCACACGGAAACTCGTATTCATCCGCCCAGCCCGAGACCGGCTGCCAGCAAGCGAGTTCCTTCCCCGCCGCCAGGTCGAATACCGCCAGGACCGAGCTGTCCAGTGACCCGGGCGCGTTGCAGGTCTGTACGACCGCGAGCGCGCCATCATCCGAAAGCCCGTTGTTCAGAAGATTGGCCCTGAAGCCGCGGGACGCTATCCGTCCACCATCGGACGAGAACGAATGGAACGTGCCGGAAAACTCGTCGCTGGCTCCCCAGTCGTTGAGAATGAAGGTCCCATTGTCGGCGACCTTGCCGTGCTGGGGCCGCGCCATCGGCGCGTCGACCACAAGCCGTCCACTGTCCAGGAGGACGTATCGTCCGCCACGCACCGTGCCGTTGATCGACGCGCGATCCTGCCACAGCAGGTTGAAGCGACCGTTTGGCGATGTGGTGTGCTGACCGACGAAGTCGATCGCGTCGATCGTCACGATGCTACCGCCAGCCTTGCGAGGCCTCAGAAGGCCCGCATTGAGTAACGGTCCCCCCGGCGCGGACGTCGCGACGTCCTTGCCTGCATGCAGCGCCAACTCCAGCAACCTGCGCAACCACGCCATCGGCACCTCCCCCCGGATCTTCTGTGCTAAGCGAGACCGGCATCAGCGGCAACGAAGGATGTTGACCCTACCTGCGAAAAGGGCGCCCCCCACCAGGTCGACGGACGACGGCAGGCCGGCCCGGCGACGAAGCCTTCACCAAGCGACGTCATGCAGGTGCGGAGAGAATCAGCCGGGGTCTATTCGCATGGGAGTGCTGGAGAGCAACAACGCGTTCTGGGATGACGGCGTGTGGATCAGCTGGGACGAGATCGACGAGCAGATTCAATACAAGGAGTGGCGAGCACGCTATCCGCACGCCAACCTGTCGGTCGTCTCGGTTTTCGAAAGCCTCCTCGGCACGGCCAGGAGTATCACGAGATCACGGGCCGACCCAGGAGTATTACGAGATCACGGGCCGACACCTTCAGGTCTACGGCGACATCGGCGAGCTGTACGGCGTCATAACCCTCGGCCTGAAGCTGCACCGCAACTACGCGCAGGGTTCATCGGCAACGACCTCGACGAGGTGAAGACGACCACACCGTTCAAAAGCAACGACCGGATAACGCTGAATATGGAGCGCAACTTCAGCAAGATACTGATCGTGAAGATCAACGGGACATTCGAGGTGAAGGGCAAGCTCGTCGACCGCGCGTCGCTGCCGAGGACATCCGCTGGCAAGCTCACGCTCGAGTGGGACGCGCTGGCGCACAGCGGCTAAAGCGAACCCTCGATTCAGCGCGCCAGCAAGGCGTCTGACCGCACCTTCGTTGCGGTCGACCCTGCCGCTAATGCTTGCCGGACTAATCGCTGGGCCCGGTGGCGACCATCTAAGTCATTGAAGAATAGCGCTTCCGGTAAAGCCTGAACTTACGACCTCAGCTTTACCAAGGATCTGATCTCCGTTGACGGCGCGAGAGGTAGGTCCCGAGCGATCTTCGCTGCGCCCGAAATGCTGAAAATCGGGTGCCTAACTGCCGTAGCGCTCTGGATGAACGAAGGGCCAGTTACGGCGTATGCCGCCCGAAAGCGGCCGGACCGTTTTCCACCAAATCCGGACCACACCACTTCTGCCGGCAATAGCTCAGCGAAGAGTCTGACAACCCTGCCCCTCTCTCGTGGGCGGGCCAAATGGGTCAATCCTTCTTCACTTCGATGCCCCGTAGACGTCACCGCGGCGTGTATGTCCTTATGTACCCGACGGTCAGAACTCCCTTCTCAACGTGAGTGACGATCTCCGCCGGGCTGGCGTGCTCCGGCGGCCCTACGCCGCGCGTGATGGCGCGCCGTAGCGGCGCTTGCGCGAGGGGCCGCACTCATGTCGTTCCTCGTCGTGGCGCTTCTCGTCGAAGATAGACAGCACGCGGTCCCTCATATGCACGTTGTCGTAGTCGTTCTTACGACCGGGAGGCGAGGTGAACCTACCGACATGCCTGTTACGCAAAAATCCCATCTTGGGACATTGCGGAACTTCGGGCCGCTGCTATAAAACTCTGCGGTCCTCAAGCAGGGGCCAGCCACCCGCCAGGGTAAAGCTGTAATGGCACTGCTAATGGCTAACTTGGTTTGGGCCTTCGGGCTCGAGTCTCAGCTCCTGACGTGTCGGGCGGGCGATACTGCGATTGGCTGGAGACCCGTATGTCTGATGAAAAGGCAAGTGACCAAGCTAAACTGAAGCGCCTTGCTAAGGCCCTCAGTACCTTCGTTGGCATTCCGCTCTACGAGGCATTTGATCAAGCGTCGCGCCTCGGAGGCTTCCGGGATTACGCGGAAGCCAGGCGCGCAATGGCGATCGGCTCGCCGGTACACGCAGTACGCGTTGAGCGTTCCCTTCTGACGAGCGACACAACTTGCTCCGCTCGCTCTCCTCACCCTCCGATCCGGTGCGAGTTCCGCCCCTCGCAGTCGATGTGTCAGATCCATGATCACGGATCGCCGCAGGAACGCGCCTCCCGCCAAGATCAGGCCGCGTCGACTGAAGGCTCGTCTCCCATCGCCGACTGAATAGAGAGACCAGTCGAGCGGAATTGGCTCGAAGCTCGCATAAGTATGATCATGGAGCGTAATCAACGCTCCAGCGCACAACGGCGCGGAGGCGATCAGTGTCAGGTATAGATTTGGGCAGTCGACTTCGCGTTTTATTGGATGCCGACGGAGATCGAGTTGTCGCGATCCGAAGCGGAAAGATAAGTAGGTCCCACTACGCGAAGCTTCTTGGCGTGAACCAATCCGCCTTGTCTTGGTACCGAGACGTTCTTGCCGAATACGAACAACGTCTCGGCGTTGCGACCGGGCCCGTTCGACGTATTGAAGAAATGAGTCTCTGGCTGAACCGAGCCTACGATGCCGGCGAACTGAAGATCCGAGATGGCAAGATCGACCGAACCACGTTTCAACAACACTTCGAGCTCAAAGGTGGTACCTTTCTCACCAGACACCCGGAGTTACGGAAGCTGTTTGAGCGACTGGACCGCCGAGCGGCGGCGGAAGGATACATAGAGGCTGCTGATCGGGAAACACTCGCCCAGATCGAGGCGGTCTTGGCTGGGCAGGTGACGCTCAACAAGGATCGCATGACGATCAGCAAGACGTGGCTTTCGGGTGTCTGCGGTGTTCCGGTGCATCGCCTGAACGGCCGGCCGTTCGGAACTGCATTGGCAGCGCGGCAGGCTCTCGTCACTCGCGAAGTTGAAGCAAGCCGCATCGACCCCTTCGTAAAAGGGCGCGTGTACGCCTTCAGCAACTTGTCTGCGCTCTGGTCCCGAGACCTGCTCGAGCGCATCGGCCGCCGGTTTAAACAGACCGCTGCTGGCTTGGCGGACCCCAAAAGGCCGTACCTGGAGTTCTGGCACGCCTTTGAATGGATCGGGCGAAGCGGGCAACCTGATTGTCGGGAGGTAGTCGCGGAAGCGGCGAAGCGCGGGCGGATATTGTCGGCGGCACGGTGGGCAGAGGCGCTATTCGCGTACCGCGACCATCTGATTGCCAAGATCTCGACCGGAACGTTGACCGAGAGCTCCGTGGATGGGCGCATAGCTGCCCTCAGGACCATGCTCGAGCTCTTGACCTCAGGGCAGGTGATCCCTGGCACGCCCATCCCGTTGCCGGGCGTCAAACATGCTCGCCGAATGGCTGGTCATCGGCTGAGCGTTGCTGAGGCGGGGGCGATCGATGCCGAAGGCGGGCCCGACTACGTGGCGTTCGCTCGTGAACGGTTCCTGGCGGCATGCCAGTCTTCGAAAGTCGAGATTTCAGAGGGAGACTCCGAGGATTTTTTAAACGGCATCGCCGCCGAGCTTCGACACTCGTCGGACCTGCCTGCCACTCCGGTCGAAGCCATACGACATATTCTCGAGCGCCGTCTCAGCACTTTGCGGACCGCTGCCGAGCGCATCGTAGCTGAGAACATCAATGCCTACGAGCGTGGACGAGAACTACTGGAGATGGCCAGCATCGACGGGGCCGAGTTTGAGCGTGCGTACCTTAATGCCCGTGCGGATCGCTTCCAACAGCGTAAGCTCGTGCGACACTTCTTCCCCGATCCCGGCAACATGTCGCAAGACGCTGCCATCAAAGGCACAGCCAACCTGCTCAGCCTGATACGGCAACGTTGCGATGGTCTACCACCGGGGAACAAGCCACCCGTTGAGGGGTACGGTCAATTTTTCCCAAAGCGCTACTTGGAATACGGTGGGACGAGAACGATCGCGCCGATGTTGCTTCCTGTCCCGGACGCTTCTGGCGCGGTCCTGACGCTTTACATGATCGAGAGTGGCGCCAACATCAGCGTAGGACGAACGCTCGACCGAGAATGCTCCGAAAAGAGCGATCTAGAGGGACATCGCCGCATCACCGGTCACAAGGCCAGGGCGGACGGCAAGCCGATCATCGTCGACATTCCCGAGGAATCATCGGCGGTGCGCGCAATAGATTGGTTTACATCGGTCAGCGCCTGCCTGACGGTTCACGCCGACAATGACCGAGATCGGCTCTTTCTGCAGAGGATAGGCGATCGCGTCCAGTTGATGACGCCGCATTGGTATACCCACTGGTTTAAGCGTCTCGTCGCGCTCGAGCCCACGCTGGCGCACATCCGCCTCGTGCCGAGCATGATCAGGCCGAGTGTCCTCCTTCACGCCGCCTTAAGCAACGATGGGCGACTTATGGTGGGCATGGCCATCGGCCAACATGGCCTCGGCGTCACGCAGGGATACCAAGTGAAGTGGCCCACGAAGCTGCTTTACGACCAGAATATCGCGCGCTTCCTGAATGCCTTCGAAACGTTGATCATGTCCGGGATCGAGGACGCCGCTTCGAAACTCGGGATCACGCCCGAGAAGTTCGCCGAACGCCTGACTAACCTTCGCTCCACCGGCCTCGGCACCTTCTGCAAGAATTCCCGCGGCCGCCCCGGAGAGCAGGAGGCGAGCTGTTCCAAGATCGATTGCTGGAACGACTGCCCCAACCTTCTGATCGTGGCCGAGGTCGAGGCCATCGCTGCCATGCAGATCTGGCAGCGGTCCCTTCGAGAGATCCAAGGCGATTGGGAGCGAGATCGGCCCGAGCGTTGGAGCGAAGTCTGGCTCCCCTGGCTCTGCCTGACCGACGTCGTCGAGACGAAGTTGTCACGCGGTCCACTGGCCAAGATCTGGAGGCAGGCATGTCGGCGGGCGGATGAGATCCTTTCCGATCCGAACTTCGTTCCGCCCCGCCCGTGGTGAGGACATGACCCATATCAACATCGCAGATGCTTTCCCGCCCTCGACGGAATCCTCGACGCTGGCTGACCGGCGAACGGCAAGCTGGCTTCACGACGACTATGAGGCTCCGTCCTGGCGAGTTTCCAACACTCGGGACTCTGGCCGAACAGCCACGATCGACTTCAGGTTCATGCTGGCGAACGGAACGTCCCTTGTTGATGCCGCCAGCCTGTATGCCACGGTGAAGGAGTACGCATTTTGGGTCCGGGATCCTCGATACAGCCGCATCGATGACGCTGTGACCCACAAGGCAATGGTTGGGAACTTGATGTATCTGGCTCACGCTCTGACCATCCGTGGAATATGGTCGTTCCGCCATCTGCAGCCGTACGAGATCGAAACGCTCGTGGAGGAATGCCGATACGGTACCGATGCAGTTACGCGAGCCTCGGACCGGGTTCAGGAATACTTCTACCAAATTGCTGCAGACGCACAATCGTCGTCCGAGCGCTTCAATGGCGTACCCGAGTATAGGAACGCCACCACTGGCTGGCGCACCTGCATGATCGACAGCAGTGCGCTGACTAGACAGCTCTGCCTACCATCTGCGGTCAAGGGAATTCCGCGAGTGGCCGCGGCTATCGGCCGAGGTGCCGTGGCCAACGGACTGAGGACGCCTAGCGGAAAGGCAGAGGCGCCTGAGTTGCCGCCGCAAACGAACCAGTCGGTTCAAGCGGTGCAACGTTGGTTGGATCCGCTCGAACAACTGTATGCCATGCGACTCCGGCTTAAAGCCGAGAAGATCGACGCCATCGCGTTCAAACCCTTCCCGAAAGGCGCTGCGAAGGTCGCCGCCGTCAAAGGCGTCGGAACGGAGCGAACACCGATACCGCCACCTAAGCTCGCACTTCATCTTCTCGAGCACGCCGCCCGATGGATCTTTGATCCGGCTAAGGTGCCCGATTTTGACATCGCTTATCGCGAGGATGTCCTTCCCCTGGCGACCGCCTGTTGGATAGTGATCGCAGCATTCTCAGCCCGTCGAGACGAGGAGATCGATGATCTCCAGGTCGGTTGCATTCGCGGCGATGCCGAGACCGGCTGGTGGCTGCATGTCTACATCGAGAAAACGTTGCAGCGGAAGGAATGGATACCGGTGCCGAGCTTGGTCGCTCGTGCAATCGAACTCCTCCAGGCGATGAGCCGCTCGGCGCGCGAGCGAACGGGCTCGGACGGATTGTTTCAGTGGTTGCGTCCGGACGGGGAGGTCGTCCGCATAGATGTCGGGCGACACCTGGATGCGTTTGCCGGGATTGTTGCAGTGCCTCCGCACCAGCCGCAGAATGGACCGGCTGCTGCGTGGCACTGGCACCCGCACCAGTTCCGACGCTTCTTTGCCATCCTATACTTCTATCGCTTCGAAGGGGCGAGCATCGAAGCACTCGCACATCATCTCCGCCACTTCGATCTGAACGTCACTCGGGGATACACGACGCGAGATCCGGAGGTCGCTGCCCTGTGGACCGACGTAGAATGGGGCTACAACTCGCATGTCGCGAGGACGATCGCGACTGGCGAGCGCTCGGTAGCAGGGTCGGCCGGCGAGCGGCTTAAACGAATGGCGAAGCGCTTAACCGATCTCTTCAAGAGGAGGCTCCAGGTGGTCACTCCTCATCGAGTCGGTGCCGCCGTCGCCATGGTCATGCAGCGCCAGGGAATGGTGCTCACGCCAAAGCCATGGGTAACCTGCTCCTGCCCAAGAACTCCGGATGCAGCGAGGACGGCGGCGTGCCGGCGGGGAACGACCGCCGCGCCGGACATAATCGGCCCCGACTTCGCCCGCGCCGGTCCTTCCGTCTGCCCTGTGTGCCCGCATGCTCTAATCGAGGGCAGCCGTTCGTCATTCGTGGCGGTCGAAGTGGAGCAATTAGAAGGAGCGGTCGAGAGCGGCTCGCGTGCCGGTACGATGTTTGGGGCCCTTGAACAGGCGCGGGTCGTCGAACTTCGGCGATACGAGCAAATCTACGAGAACGCCCGCTCTCTTGATGCAAAAGGGTTATCCGCATGAGCATGGACGACTGGGGTGTCGCCGATCTTGTCAGGGTCGTCTCTCGTGCGAAGGTGCCCTCCGTGGCGGAACGGATCGAGCGCCGCATCGAGTTGCTCAGCCAATGGCTTCAACACGGCGTCCCGCCGGGGAAGACGATTCCCTCAAGCCTCAACAAGGCTCGTGAATGGGATGATGCCGAGCTCGGCATAACCCCGATCGGTTCAGCGGGCGACTTCGTGACCACCAACAAGACTCATGGGCCGCGCATCGAGGCCTTCGACAAACTCCGCAAAATGGCTCTCAAACGCTATGGGCTCCCACCAGGGCATAAGAAGCAAGGACGCGGTCAGAGAGCCAATACTTCATCCACCAAGATGATCGATCGCACGATCTCTGACCTGCACATTACGGCTGCCGTCTCTCAGTGGCATTCCGAAAGAGACCAGCGGCTGGCGGAGCAGGCACGTGCGAATGCCGCTGAGGGCCGGAGCATTCAACTGCTCCAGGAGAATGCCGAAAGGGACGTCCTCATCGCCGACCTGAGGCGACAACTTGCTTCTCATAGGGGACTGAGGGCTGTTGAATGAGATTCGAACAACTCGAGAGCATCTGGGCGGACGACCTTACTGGACTGTCGAACTCTGACAAAGCTCGGGTATATTACGAGCGCGCCAAGCAGGTCGTCACCAAGGCACTTGTGGACCCCGCCGAGCGGACCAAAGCGGTTTTTGGAGGTCGCTTCCGTCGAGCGTACCTCGTCGAGAGGATTGGGTCCGGCCCAGCTGTCACAACCCAAAACCCGGACATAAAAAAGTTACTCGCTGACACCGACGTCAAACTGGCGAGGGGTGCGCCATCAATCTGTTCGTCGCCTCGCCCGAGTCCTGGCGATCAAATACCCGAGCTCCGTCAGGCGATGGCCCTAATCAATGACCTGAGACGTCAGCTCGACGTACAACAGGCTGAGAACGTCGATCTACGACGACAGTTGCGAGAAGCTGGTTGGGCGGAACTGGAGCTGCCTGGGCACGGTCGATTGCCATGGTGACCCAGGCAGGCCAACTCGTCACGTACCGTGTTGACGCCGTTCGGTTCCAAAAGGCTGGACTTGGAGCTGTGCTGGTCGTCGTCGCCATCGCTCGAGGCGGCAGTGTCAGCGAGCGCCTGATACTTCGCGTACCGGGGAGGCTCTACCAGAACTATCGTCCATTCCATGTATCCCAGACATTGCGCGCCCGCGGGCGAGAAGTATCTTGGAGCAATCGACTTACATGGGCAGAAGAACTACAGATCGAGGTCCTCGAATGGTTCGAAGTTCGGCCCCGTGGCGCCAACTGGATCGACTTCGTGTCGGCCAGCCCAAATTTTAAAGGGATCGGCCGCAGAACGGCTGAAGCCGTCTGGCGAGCCGTGGGTGACCAACTATTCGACATCCTGCCGAAGGGCGACTTTAGCGTTCTTGCTTCAGCGGTACCCGGTTTGGGCGCGCAGCGGGCCCGCGTAATCATCGAGGGTTGGGCGGCATCGGGTCAGGACCGCTTGATCGAGTGGCTCGACGAGCGGGGGCTGCCGCGAAGGCTTAGCGACTCGATGCTGAGTGCGTACGCGAACCAGGACTTGGCGGTGTCCAGCCTAACCTCGGACCCTTACCGGCTGCTGGTCTTCGGGGTACCGTGGAAGGACGTCGACGAAATCGCTCGTTCGGGGTTAGAAGTCGGGCTTGATGACCGTCGCCGACTGCACGGCGCCGCCGTCGAGGTTCTCATGAACGATTACCGTCGAGGGGATACGGCCTCGACAGCGCGGTCGCTTAAGTCGGGGGTCAGACACTTGCTCGGTGCTACACACGAGCAAACGGAACGTGCGCTGCGACAGGTGTTCACAGACGGTGGTTTCGTCCAGACCAGCAAAGATCTGTTCCAGCTGCGCGGTGTCCATGTCATGGAACGGGCGATTGCCACAGATATTCGCGCGCGGTGCACAGACGTACAGCCAAGATTCGAACTCGAATGCGACGCTGCCATCAAGTCGTTTGAACGACAGGGAAGCAGGGCGTTCAAGCTGGCGGAGAAGCAGCGCGCGGCGGTCCGCAGCGCTATTGAGTTGCCATTGTCCATCGTGATCGGCGGAGCCGGAACCGGTAAGACAGCATGTCTCGCTGCCCTTCATCACGCCGTTGAACAGATTCAGGGCCGAAAGGACGCCGTCCTCCAGATGGCGCTCGCCGGGCGAGCAGCCAAGAGGATGCGTGAGGCGACCGGGAGAGACGCCCTAACCATCGCCGGTTTTCTGCACACTGTGGAACAGAGTCGCATAGCGCAGGCCACTCATGTCATCATCGATGAGGCTTCGATGTTAGACGTGCCGAGCTTCTATGCCGTTCTCAGACGTCTGAAGGGGCGAGCAAACCTCGTGCTCGTCGGAGACGACTTCCAGTTGCCGCCGATAGGAGGCGGAAAGATCCTTCATCTTTTGAACGCGCGCGAGGAGTTTCCAATCACGGTCCTCGACCGGATTTGGCGACAGGAGGAGGGCAACTCGATCCGGGACGTCGCCAGCGCTGTTCGGATGGCAGAGATCGATCATCCGCCGGTCTTCGACGGACCCGCAGATGGCGTCTTTATGATGCCTCCCGGGGGAGATGCAGTCAAAGCCACCTGTTTGGCTTTCGCCGTTCTCGGAGGAACCGACGATCAAAGTGACCTCTGCGTCATTGCTCCTCGTCGTCGCACCGGGCTCGGCAATGCCCTGAGCATCAATACCGCAATCCACGAGACCTTTTTCGGTGCGCGGGACGTTGTGAAGGATGAAGCGGGAGACACCGGGTTCTGCTTGGGCGATCGGTTCGTCTGCGATATGAACCACTGGGATGTGGACCTGATGAACGGTAGTCTCGGCCGTATCCTTCGCTTGGCGACGAAAGAAGAGATCGATCAAAGCCGCCGAGAGCACGAGGCGCGTGGCGCCGGTCACGGCGCTCTGCCGTTAGTGTTGGTGGAAGTCGATGGAACGACACGCCTTTTGCAACATCGACATTTGGCAAGCTGTTCGCGGGGCTACGCTCTGACTTGCCATCGGGCTCAAGGATCCGACTTCGACCGCGTCATCATCATCCTCGACGACGATATGGATCGAAGCTGGCTCTACACGGCGATTACTCGTGGAAGGCGCCAGGTCGTGCTTGTTGGAGAGCCGGACCAATACTGCCGTATCGTTAGATCCAAGCCGAAGGTCGATCGAAGGCGCGTTGCGCTGGACGTCCTCCTCGCGGCTCACACATCAGCGGGCGCCTCCTCATATGCCTGAGCCGGACATTGCGACCGGACTGATCGTCCTCACCGACGCGACCTGCGTTATCAAAGGACGGTCCTACGCCGGAATCCCTACTATCGTTTGGAAAGACGGCATCGATGAGGACGCTTCAGACTGGTTTCGCGACCTTGTGGTCCGCGATGGACTGGCCACCAGCAGCGTAGAAGAATACGCGAATATCCTCCGGCCCTTTCTGCGTCTTTGCCGCGCGAGGAAGAGAAACTGGAAGACAGTCGATGATGACTTTTTACTAATATGGCGAGGAGAACTTCATCGCGGCCGAGGAGTGGCGATCCCTAGGGTGAATACTTCCATGGATGTGATCTTTAATTTCTATCGCTGGGCGGAAGAAACGAGGCGAATTCGCTATCACGTCGGCATTTACGCCGACGATGAAATGCCTACCCATGTAAGAGAACACGGCTTCGCCATAACTGCCAAACGAACCTTCCGGAAGACGCGACATGGACGAGTGTTCGCGAGTTGGTCGACGAAGCTTAGGCTTGCTGGTGGAAACCAGAGTTCTCGCCTTCGCCACACGCCATCCGAGGAAGAGACACGCCGCGCCCACGAACTCGTTGCCGAGCAACCTTTAGGTGAGCGGGACGCGCTGATGTTCTCTTGGGCGGAGGAGGTCGGTACGCGCCGCGCGGAGATGCTACAAATCCGCAAGTCGCACATGCCGACCCCGGAGCAACTCGAGCAATTGGTTGAGCGAGGAGAGGAATTGTGTATCGAGCTCAAGCGCAAAGGCGGCAAAATGAAACCCCTCTACGCATCGCCAGACCTAATCATCCGAACAATCGATTTTATCGAAGTCGGCAGAGCAGAGATCGTCAATGCCTGTAGGGCTAAGATTTTTGATTATCGCGAACCGGATGAGGTATTCATCTCAACTCGCACCGGTCTTGTCTTGCATCGCGACAGTGTGACATCCATCGGTGCAAAAGCCTTCGAGGGAGCGGGCATTAAGAACGCGAACATACACCGGTTACGGGCGCGAAAAGCCGTAGAGGTCGTCGAAACGCTCGTTGAAGCGGTATTCAGCGGTGAGATGATCGGCTCGGAGACGAGTTGGATCGAAACCATTCTCACGATCGCGGCCGAGCGCATGGGGCATATGAGCCCAGAGTCTCTGCGCCCTTACCTGAATTATGTGCTCAGGAGACGGATCGAGAAGTCTGACGCGAACGCGGTGGCGAAGCTAAAAGCGAAGCGCCGCCAGCTCGAAGCGCATGTAGGAACGCTCGCTCGTCGCTTGTCGCAGCACGCCGAGCTTCATCGCGCTTCACGGATGATCGCGGAGTCGAGAACTAACGAAGCGGTTTTAGCGCTGCGGCGGATCGCTGACGAGCTCGCTCTCACTGCGTAGCAAATCAAGCCAACATCCAGATCGGACCGAGCAAGCCGTAGGACTAGCAACTGGCGATCCGCATCCTCTAAAAGTAAAGTTGAGGCAGCATGGTATCATCATCCTTCGACGCGGAGCTCGATGAATGGCGAGTGCTTATTGATACCGCGCCATTCGAGCCGGCCAAGCAGGAGGTTCGGATTGTCGGTCGAATCTACGGGGATAGCCGCCAGCGTTTCGCCGACGGTACAGGTGTCATAACTTCACCGCTCAGGACTCCTCTCCAGCAGATTGTTCCTGGAGCGACCGTAAGCACGTCTTATTCACGTTACCGGCTCCTCGCCGAGCGAAGGTAGGTTCGAGCAAGCCAGCTGGCGTCTGGAAGTCGACCGGGCCCGCTGCTAACGCAGCGGGCGTGAAAGTGGGATGTTGGGCACGACCGATACCGGTACTCCACAGGCACCTCCCGCGGGCACCACCGCCAGCGCTCTGGGCTGCGCGCGGCGATGCCCGCGGGCCCCTCCTATGGATTACCGATATCGACCTCTGTCGGTATATGGCGCACTAGCGTCAGAGGAGAAAAACGTGGCTACCGTAGCGATTGAGGCTGGTTTACCGCACACCGGAAAAGCCTTCAATTTCGTGGGCGCGGCCGCGCTCCAACTGATGCTCGCCCAGCAGGCGGGCCTTCGTCCGGGGGAACTGATCTGGGTCGGGGGAGACGTTCACCTGTACGCCAACCACCTGCCACAGGCCCGCGAACAGGTGGGACGGCAGCCACGCCCATTTCCGACCATGCAGCTCATCCGCAAGCCCGACGATATCGATGGCTATCGCATCAGCGATTTCGAGGTGCAGGGCTATGTGCCCCATGCCGCGATCAAGGCCGATGTGGCGGTATAGGCGGGGTGTTGCCGGGAACGGCCGCCGTCGGGCTTGGTTGCGAACCGGCGGGTAGACATGGACGGCGGTTGCTGTTGGCCTGCGATTTCTGAACTGCTAGGCCGTGAAGTCGCGCCAATGCACCCACCCGTTCGTTGCTGTTGGCCTGCGATTTCTGAACTGCTAGGCCCAGTGTCAAAAGGGAGCGCGACGCCGCGAGGTTGCTGTTGGCCTGCGATTTCTGAACTGCTAGGCCGATCGACAGTGCCAACCGGTTGGAGCGCGTGTTGCTGTTGGCCTGCGATTTCTGAACTGCTAGGCCGCGGACGCTATTCGGGTTGAACACATGGGCGTTGCTGTTGGCCTGCGATTTCTGAACTGCTAGGCCGAACAATATCTGCATCGCTACGGCGGGCGCGTTGCTGTTGGCCTGCGATTTCTGAACTGCTAGGCCGTTACGGGGCACCTCAATATCCATCGTGACGTTGCTGTTGGCCTGCGATTTCTGAACTGCTAGGCCCTTCAAGGCCATCTGGGGCGGACGAGGCGGGTTGCTGTTGGCCTGCGATTTCTGAACTGCTAGGCCACGCGCTCCCTGTGCGATAAACACCCCCAAGTTGCTGTTGGCCTGCGATTTCTGAACTGCTAGGCCGCACACCGTAGGCGAGCGCACGTTCTGGCTGTTGCTGTTGGCCTGCGATTTCTGAACTGCTAGGCCTGACGGGTTCGAGGGCAACCTGTACGTCACGTTGCTGTTGGCCTGCGATTTCTGAACTGCTAGGCCTGGCGCATCGGAGGATGGGACATCGATATTGACGTGCTCCCCTGAAACTCTGCCAGTTTGAGCTAGAGTCCGCCTTCGTGAGGAGACGGACG
>NZ_LMQP01000003.1:0-10664 GCF_001425405.1 Sphingomonas sp. Leaf412
GGGGCACCATACCAACCCCGGACTCCAGTTATGACTGGTAGAGCTTTGGGGAGCACGTCAATAGGCAAACGCAATTCCCTGTTACGCGGCGCAGGGAATTTGCCTCGAACACCCGCTGAAATGTGAGGTTCTCAATCTCGCGCAACTGGCCGGCTATGGCCAAATAATCAGAATTCCCTGTAAACCGGCATGGATCAGGGAATGCTCACTGGCGTGAGAAACGAGAAATGATCGGGCGATTGTGGGATCGAAATCACGGCAGGCACTTCGCTGAGGAAGCCCAGGTGAGCCGGTAGCGATCGCTCGAAAGTCATTCCGTACTGCCGGTGATAGCGGCGGAGAAAAAGGGCTTCAGAACGCGATCTCTCGCCCGCCTCAAATTCTCCGGAGTACCGAATCAAGTTGGAATGGCGTGGAAACGCGCGGGAAATGCGCGGGATCGCTGCGGTCGCGAATAACCCATGACTGGTTGGCGGAGCGGGAGGGATTCGAACCCTCGATACGCTTTTGACGTATACTCACTTTCCAGGCGAGCGCCTTCGACCACTCGGCCACCGCTCCGCATACCGGGAAGCCAGCGCCCCTAGAGCGTGGCAGGCCCGGACGCAAGCATGCGTGCACGCGCGGCGATTGCGCGCGGGCGCGGGGTGGGGCAGGCTGCGGGGACATGACCATGATCCTCGCGCTCGCGCTGCTTCAGGCCGCCGCCGCCCCGACCGCCCCGGCACCGCACGATCCGATCCCCACGGACTGGCGCGCGATCCCGGACGACGACCTGCTCGTCATCACGCTGGCGGGGAACCGCACCGTCGTCATCCGCCTGGCGCCCGCACACGCCCCGCTGCACGTCGCCAATATCCGGAAACTGGCGCGCGCGGGGTGGTGGACCGGGTCGAGCGTCTATCGCGTGCAGGAGAACTGGGTCGCGCAATGGGGCGACGCGAGCGAGAAGAAGCCGCTGCCCGTCGGCGTTGCGGTCGCGGTGCCGGCGGAGTTCGAGATCGCGGCCTTCGCCCCCGTCGTCCGCATGGCGCGCGCGGATACGCATTCGGCGGCGTCGGGGATCACCGCGGACGGCTGGCCGGTCGCCAGCGACGCGCAGGGGCATCAATGGTTGCCGCATTGCTACGGCATGGTCGGCGTCGCGCGCGACAGCGATCCGACGAGCGGGTCGGGCGCGGAATTGTTCACCCCCATCGGGCAGTCGGCGCGGCGGCTCGACCGCAATTACGCCGTCGTGGGGCGGATCGTGGAGGGGATGAAATACCTGTCCGGCCTGCCGCGCAGCGATGCACCGCTGGGGGTATATGCCACCGCGCAGGAGCGCCTGCCGATCGTCTCCGCCGCGCTGGCCAGCGACCTTCCGCCCGCGACGCGCCCGAAATTCCAGTATCGCGCCGCGGACAATCCACGCTTCGCCGCGGCGCTGCGCCGGCGCGAGAACCCGCCCGCGCCGACGATCGGTTCGGGCGCGATCGACGTGTGCGAAATGCCGCTCGACACCCGCCGCGTCCCCTGATCCCCGCTCGAAAGCCCGTATCGATGATCCTCCGCGCGCTCGCCCTGCTGCTCGCCACCGCCGCGCCCGTGTCGGCGCAGGTTTCCGCGCCGACATTGCTGCCGGTGGAGGTCGACAGGGAGGCGGGCCGCGTCCTCGTCACGCTGCCGCCGCCCGGCGCGGACGGCGTGTCGGCGCGCTTCCTGTATACCGCGTCGCTGCGCACCGGGCTGGGCACGCCCGAAACCGGCCTGGACCATGCGCAGCAGGGCGACACCTATGTCCTGGCCTTCCGCCGCATGGGGAAGAAGGTGGTGGCGGAATATGAGAACCCGCGCTTCCGCGCCACGAACGGTTCGCCCGCGGAACAGCGCGCGGCGCGCGAGAGCCTCGCCGCGTCCACCGCCTGGGTCGGCGACGTGGCGAAGACGCTGCCCGGCGGCGCGGTGCAGGTCGACCTGGCCGGCTTCCTGACCCGCGACGTGCTCGGCATCGCTGGCGCGCTGCGACAGGGCGGCGCGGGGGAATACAGGCTGGATACGGGCGCCAGCGTGGTCGACGCCGCCGCGACGCGCGTGTTCCCCGACAATATCGAGCTTGAGGCGCGGCAGACCTACGTGGGAGACAAGCCCGCGCGCTTCCTGACCGATGTCGCGCCCGATGCGCGGTCGCTGGCGCTGACGGTTCATCATTCGCTGATCCGCCTGCCCGCGCCGGGCTACACGCCCATTCGCTTCGATCCGCGCTGGGGCGGGATCTTCGGCGCGCCGGTGGTCGATTACGCCGCGCCGCTGGGACAGGACGTGGTCTACACGCTGGCCGCGCGCTTCCGGCTGGAGAAGGTCGATCCCGCCGCCGCGCGGTCGGCGGTGAAGAAGCCGGTGACGTTCCATATCGATGCCGCCGCGCCCGAACCGATCCGCACCGCGCTGGCCGAAGGGGTCGGCTGGTGGCGGCAGGCGTTCGAGAAGGCGGGCTATGTCGATGCCTTCCGCGTCGCGATCCTGCCCGCGGACGCGGACCCGCTGGACGCACGCTACAACGTCGTGAACTGGGTCAATCGCGCCACCCGCGGCTGGTCCTACGGGCAGACGGTGATCGACCCGCGGACGGGGGAGATCGTGCGCGGCTCCGTCCTTCTCGGCTCGCTGCGGGTGCGGCAGGACATGCTGATCTTCGAAGGCCTGGTCGGCGCGGACAAGGTCGGGACGGGCGGCCCGAACGATCCGGTGCAGGCCGCACTGGCGCGCATCCGGCAATTGGGCGCGCACGAGGTCGGGCATGCGATCGGGCTGGAGCATAATTTCGCCGCCTCGACGCAGGATCGCGCGTCGGTGATGGACTATCCCGCCCCGCGCATCGTGCTGAAGGACGGCGTGCCCGACCTGTCGGATGCCTATGGCGTCGGCGTCGGCGCGTGGGACGTGGCCGCGATCGACCGCCTGTACGGCCAGCCCGCCCCCGGCACGACGCAGGCGCAGGCAGACGCGGCGAAGGCCGCCGCGCTCGCCGCCTCCGGCCTGCGCTTCGTCGCGGACGGCGACGCGCGCCCGCCGAGCAGCGGGCAGCCCTGGGCCAGCCTGTGGGACGACGGCGCCGATCCGGTGGCGGAGCTGTCGCGGATGATGGCGGTCCGCCGCGCCGCGATCGACCGCTTCGGCCCGGCGGCGCTGCGGCCGGGGGAGGCGGTGGAGAATCTGCGGCGCAAGTTCGTGCCGATCTGGCTGCTGCACCGCTATCAGGTGGAGGCGGCGGCGAAGCCGATCGGCGGGCGCGGCTTCGTCTACCCCGTCGCGGGCGGGGGGCAGGAGGCGGCGGCGACGCCGGTGCCCGCGGACGCGCAGCGCGCCGCGATCGACGCGCTGCTGGCGACGCTGACGCCCGCCGCGCTGACGGTGCCCGCGCGCCTCGTGCCCTTGCTGTCCGCGGGAAGGAGCGGCGGCAACGATCGGCAGTTCGATATCGAGGTGATGCAGACCGCGGGCGGGCCGGTGTTCGATCCCCTCGTCGCGGCGGACGTCGCCGCGACCGTCACGCTGTCGGCGCTGCTCGATCCCGATCGCCTGCAACGCCTGGCGCTACAGCAGGCCGCCGACCCCGCGATGCCGGGGGCGCAGGACGTGATCGCGCGACTGGCCGCGGCGACGGTCGACCGCGCGTCGGACCCGCTGACGCAGCGGATCGCGACGCGCACGCTGCTGATGCTGGCGCAGCTGTCGCGCGATCCGCAGGTCGCGTCCGGCGTCGCCGCGGTGGCGGACGAGGCGGTCGTCGCCGCCGCGGCGCGGCTGGCGAAGGGGCGCGACCCCTGGGCACGGTCGACCGCGCGGCTGCTCGGCGACGACGACCGCCTGACCGCGACGCTGGCCGAATTGCCCAAACGCACCCCGCGCGTGCCGCCGGGAATGCCGATCGGCGGCGCGGAAAGCGACTGGATGGCGGGGCTGTAGCGCGGGCGGCATCGGCCGTCCGGGCCGCTCACGTCGGCGCGAACAGCCCCAGCGCCGCGACTTCCGCGGTGTCGAGCGCGATACCGAACATCATTCCCAGCCGCATGCGGTAGACGCGCGGATCGGTGATGCGCGCGTCGGTTTCCGCATCGCCCGCGACCCGGCGATAGCGGTCGTCGACCAGCGTCGCGAACCCGTGCGGCAGGACGATGCTGGCGATGCGCAGGGTCGTGAAGCGCGTTCCCGGCGCGGTGGAGGTCCACCAATTGCCCAGCATCAGGTCCGCCTCCGCCACCGCGCCGGTGGTGAAGCTGTATTGCGGTTGCCACCCCTCGCCCGTGGCGCGGCCGTCCGTCGCGGCGATCGAGCCCAGCCGCTCCAGCAGCCAGCCGTGCGTCGCATGGCGCGACAGGCGGTATCGCGCGCCGTCGGGCGCGGTCGCCTCCGCCCCGTCGCGCAACGGCATGACCGGGGCGAAACTGCCGCCGAAGCCGGGGTCCGCGACGAACGTCTCGCCGTCGATCGCGACCAAGCTGAACGTGTGCGTCAACGGCGGGACCGGTCCCCGCGCGATGTCGATGCCCAGCCACACGCGCGCCAGCAGCGGCCGGTGGTCGAACGCCAGCGCGGTCAGCGCGTCGCCGAACAAGCGGTTCTGTTCGAAGCAATAGCCGCCGCGCCGCGCGGTGACGAGCTTGGCGAAGACGCGCGCGCCGTCGATCGCGATGCCGCGGCCCAGATGGATGTCGAAATTCTCGAACGGGATCGCCAGCCGGTGCGCGCGCTGCATCCGGGCGAGCCCGGCAAGGTCGCGGGTCGGCCGCGCGGGCAGGTCGATGCGGGCGAGATAGGCGTCGAGGTCGAACATGCCGCGCGCTGTAGCGGGCGGCGCGCGTCCGCGCACCCCGTTCCCGCGACCGGCGCGGCCGAACGCAAAGGGCCGCCCGGTCGCCCGGACGGCCCCTTGTCGTAACGACGCCGGTCGGCGTGATTACATCGCGTTCGTGGTCGTCGTCGTGGTGGTGGTGTTCGACATCATCATCGTGTCGTTGCCCATCATCATGTCGTTGGCCATCATGCCGCCGTTCATGGAGCTGTCGACGGCCGTCATGTTGTCGGTCGTGGTCTCCATGCCCTCGGTGGCATTCATGTCGGTGATCATGGTGTTCTCGGTGGTCTCGGTCTTCGAACCGCACGCCGAGATCGCGAGCGCCGCAGCCGCGAGCGCCGAGCCGGCCAGAACCTTGGTGATGACTGCACGCATGAAATTTGCTCCCTAGACTGTAGTTTTTGGCGGTCGGCTCTACCGTACCGCCCAAACCGCACTTGACACTAATGACAAGACGCAGCCCCCTCAAGCCTCGATTTCAAGCGCACAAGCAAGGCTTTCGAGAAAGGCGTCCGCGGTCAACGCGAGCGCGGCGTCGAAGGTTGCAGCCAGGGTCGCAGGATCGCCCGTCATTCCAAGCGCCTGCGCACTGGTGACCGGATGGTCGGCGATCCCGCACGGCACGATGCCGCCGAAATGCGACAGGTCCGGCGACAGGTTGACCGCGAAGCCGTGCAGCGTGACCCAGCGGCGGACGCGCACGCCGATGGCGCCGATCTTCGCCTCCCGTCCGTCGGCGTCGATGGTCCAGATCCCGATGCGGCCCGGCGCGCGGAAGGCGGTGATGCCGACCCGCGCCAAGGCCGCGATGATCCATCCCTCGACCGAATGGACGAAGCGGCGCACGTCGCGCCCGCGGCGATTGAGGTCGAGGACGAGGTAGCCGACCCGCTGGCCCGGGCCGTGATAGGTGTATCGGCCGCCCCGCCCCGCCGCCACGACGGGGAAGCGCGCGTCGACCAGTTCGGCGGGGTCCGCGCTGGTCCCCGCGGTGTAGACGGGGGGATGTTCCAGCAGCCAGATCAGTTCCCCCGCATCCCCCGTCGCCACCGCCGCCGCGCGCGCTTCCATCTCGGCCAGCGCGGTCGCATAGTCGGTCAGCCCCGGCGTCACGCGCCATTCGATGTCCTGTCGGTCGTCCACGGACGCGAGATGCGGATGCGCGGGGCGATTGGCAAGCGGGCGAGGGGCGGCTACGCGATGCGGGTCAGCCAAGGGGGATTGCGGGCATGAGCGGCAGGCGGGTGAAGATCAGCGACGTCTGGGACCGGACGGTCGCGGTGTTGCACGGGCGCGCGGGCATCCTTGCCTGGATCGCGGTCCTGTTCATCCTCGTGCCCGGCGTCGCGGGCAATGCGGTCACCGCCTTCGCGGGGACCGCGCCCGGTCCGCGCTTCCTGGGCGGGCTGGTCGGCCTGGCGGTGACGGTGCTGCTGCTGATCGGCCTGCTCGCGATCACCGCGGTGGCGAGCGATCCCGCGATCGACCGCGCGACCGGGGTGAAGATCGGGCTGCGGCGGCTCGGCCCGGTGCTGGCCTGTATCGTGGTCATGATGCTGGCGGTGGTGCTGGTGATCCTGCCGCTCAGCTACATCGTGTTCTCCTCCGGCGCGACGTACAACGCCGCGACCGGCCGGATCCAGATCGAGAACGCCAGTGCCGGGGGCGTCGCGCTGGCGGGGCTGCTGTCGATCTTCCTGATGCTGGCGGGCCTCTGGCTCAGCGCGCGGCTGGCGCCGCTGTTCGCCGTGGTGGTGAACGAACGGCTGGGCGTGCGGGCGATCGTGCGCAGCTTTGCGCTGACCCGCGGCGCGACGTTGCGGCTGATCGGCGTGATGATCCTGTATCTGGTCGTCCTGGGCGTCCTGTTCATCGCGGTCACCAGCGTCCTGGGCGTCGTCGCGGGCCTGCTGCTGGACGGCGATGCGACCGCGACGAAGGCGTTCGTCGTGGCGGTCGTCGGCACCGTGCTGACCACCGTCACCAGCACGGTGCAGATGGCCTTCTACGCGCAATATTACGTCGCGGCGCGGGCGGACGACGGGGTCGCGCACGCCGCGGCATGATGGTCACGCCCGGCACCCTCCTCGCCGCCGCCTGGCGGCTGTTCCGGCGCGACCGCGCCGCGATGGGCGCGATCGCGGGCCTGTTCGTGTTCCTCCCCGCCTTCGCGGTGCTGCTGCTCAGCGACCCCATCCCCCCGCTGCCCGCCGCCCCGCGCGATCAGGCGGCGATGCAGGGGTGGATGGATGCGGTGATGGCCTGGGGGCGGGGCAACGCGCCGGGCTATGTCCTGGCGGACCTGGTCGGGCTGTTCGGCGCCGCCGCGATCGCGATCCTGCTCCTGGCGCCGACGCAGCCGACGGTCGCGGAGGCGCTGCGGCTGGCGGCGCGGCGGATCGTCCCCTTCGCCCTGGTCAGCCTGCTGACCGCGGTGCCGGTCGGGCTGGGGCTATGGCTGTTCGTGCTGCCCGGCCTCTACGCGCAGGCGCGGCTGCTGCTCGCGATCCCGCTGCTCGCGGCCGAACCCGCGGCGGGCGTGGGCGACGCGCTGTCGGGCAGCCTGCGGCGGACGCGCGGGCTGGGCCTCGCGATCACCGGTGCGCTGGTCGCGCTGTTCCTGGCGCAATGGATCGTCGCGGTGCCGTTGATGTCGGCGGACGACTGGCTGCGTGCGCCGGGCAACGGCAATCCGCTGGTGCTGGCGCTGGTCGATGCGGGGATCGCGGCAGCGGGGGCGGCGTGGCGTGTCGCCGCGCTGCTGGTCGGGATCGTCGTCTATCGCGCCAGAAGGGGCAGCTGAGGCGCGCAATCGGCGGGCAGCAGCCCGGTGACGCGCGGATCGGGAAAGGTCTCGATCGTCCGCCGGATCGGGTCGAACCCCTGCGCGCGATAGAAGCCCAGAGCATGCGGATGGTCCAGCGTGCAGGTGTGCAGCCACACCCGCTCCACCCCCGGCGCCCATGCGCGCGCCAGCGCCTCGGCCATCAACCAGCGGCCCAGCCCCTTGCCCGCCAGTTCGGGCACCAGCGCGACATAGGACAATTCGCACTGGCCCGCATGGCGGAAGTCCAGCTCCAGCATCCCCACCTCCACGCCCGCGCGGTCGACCGCGGCGTGGACGTGGATGTCCGGATCGTGGACGATCGCGGTCAGCGCGGCGTCGTCCATGGCGAGCCGCGAATACCACAGCCACCGCGCGCCCACGCGCCGGAACAGGATGCGGTACTTGTCCGGATCGGGCATCGCCCAGCGCACCAGCCGCAAGGGGGAGGCGGGCAGGGGCCGCAACGGCGGACGCCGCCGCATCTCCAGCGTGGTGACGATCGTCGCCACCTCGTCGGGCGGGACCGGGGTCAGTCCCACGAGGTCACTCCCACGTGGCCACGGGCGGCAGGCTCATCAGGATCGCGTCGATATTCCCCCCGGTCTTCAGCCCGAACAGCGTCCCCCGGTCGTACACCAGGTTGAACTCGGCATAGCGCCCGCGCCACGCGCGCTGCTGCGCCACGTCGGTATCGGTGAACGGCGCGTCCATCCGTCGCCGCACGATCCGCGGATAGGTGTCCAGGAACGCGCGCCCCACATCCTGCGTGAAGGCGAAGTCGCGCGCGAAATCGCCCTCGAGGTGGTCGTAGAAGATGCCGCCGACGCCGCGGTGGACCTTGCGATGGGGGATGTAGAAATATTCGTCCGCCCAGTCGCGGAAGCGCGGATAATGCGCCGGATCGTGCGCATCGCACGCCGCCTTCAGTGTGGCGTGGAAATCCTCGGTATCCGCCGCGATCGGCAGCGGCGGGTTCAGGTCCGCGCCGCCGCCGAACCATTGCTTCGTCGTGCGCAGGAACCGCATGTTCATGTGCACCGCGGGCACATGCGGATTGGCCATGTGCGCGACCAGGCTGATGCCCGTCGCGAAGAAGCGCGGATCTTCGCCCGCGCCGTGGATCGTCTTCCCGAACTCGCTCTCGAACGTCCCGCCCACGGTGGAGACGTTGACGCCCACCTTCTCGAACACCGTGCCCTTCATGACGCCGCGCACGCCGCCGCCGCCGGGCTCCCCGCTCGGATCGACGCGGTCCCACGCGATATAATCGAACGCCGCGTCCGATCCGCCCTCGCGCTCGATCGCCTCGAACTCGGCGCAGATCAGGTCGCGCAGATGCTCGAACCACGTCCGGGCCTGCGATTGTTGGGGGTCGAGCGTCAGCATGGACGCGCCTTAAAGCGCTATCGCGCCGAACGGAACCGCGCTGCCGTTAAGTCGCCATTGTGCTGCGGCATGGCATGACCGTTGGATGGAGCTTCGGGCATGAAGGCGATCTGGCCGGCCGCGCTGCTGGCGATCTGGGCGGGACCCGCGACGGCGCAGATGCTGTCCGCGACCGACGCGCTGGCGCAGGACGCGGCCGAATATGCGCGGATGTTCCCGGTCACGCCCGACGTCGCGCTGCGCCGCCTGCGCGCGCAGGAGGCCAGCGTGGCGGTGACGCAGCGGATCGCGCGCGATCATGCCGCGCGGCTGGCGGGCATAGCGGTGGAGCATCGCCCCGATTTCCGCATCGTCGTGCGCCTGACCGGCGACGCGGCGGTGGAGGACGAGGCGATCGTCGTCGACGGCCTGACCATGCCGATCGTCTACCGCACCGGCGCGTCCGCGACGCGCGCGCAATTGTCCGCCGCGCTGGCCGCGCATCAGGTGGAACTGGCGGCGCAGCTGCCCCATGCGCCGGGCATGGGGATCGACCTGGCGCGGGGGGCGATCGTCGTTTCCGCCAGCCGCATCGACGTCGACACGATCGGCGCGATCCCGATCGCGGAGCGGATGGCGGCCATCGCGGGCGTGCCCGTCAGCGTGCGCGGCGACGGCGTCAGCGCCGCGATGAGTGGTCCGGCGGCGGAGGGCGGGGCGCGCGTGATCGGCAGCAATCCCGGCGATCCGCGCCGCTTCGCCTGCACCACGGGTTTCGTCGTCACCGACGGCACGCGCACCGCGCTGACAACCGCGGCGCATTGCCCGGACGAGCTGAAATATATCGCCCCCGACGGCGCGACCGCACCGATGCCCTTCGTCGCGCAATGGGGCTGGGGCTATCAGGACGTGCAGATCAACGCGGTCGACGGCGCGCTCGGCCCCACCTTCTACGCCGATACCGCGCGCACGCAGGTCCGCACGGTGGAGGGGCGCCGCCCGCTCGATTCGACGCGCACGGGCGATTTCGTCTGCCACCGCGGCGAGCGGACGGGCTACAGCTGCGCGACGGTCGAACTGGTCGAATTCGCGCCCGCCGGGCAATTGTGCGGCGGGCTGTGCACGCCGACCTGGGTGACGGTCGCCGGCCCCGGCTGCCGCGGCGGCGACAGCGGCGCGCCGGTGTTCCTGGGTGGCCGCGCGTTCGGGATCGTGAAGGGCGGCAGCTACCGCAGCGACGGCACGTGCGGCTTCTATTTCTACATGTCGACCGACTATCTCCCCACCGGCTGGCGCCTGCTGGGCGATCCCTCGCCCGTCGCTGCGTTGCCCGTCCCGGCCGCGCCGGTGCCGTTCGTCGCGGTAGAAGGGTGAGTTCGCGCGAAGCCGCGAAGACGCGAAGAGAAGAGGGTTTTTCGCGCAGAGGCGCGGAGACGCGGAGGTGTTGCGCTTGCGGCAATGTCCCGGCTGCGTCAGCAGCCAGTGAACGTGACAGCCACAGGATCGAAGGTCTCGCTGCGCGAGACGGCACCCCGGGCGCACGCTCTCTGCGCCTCTGCGCCTCTGCGCGAAAAACCTTCTTCCTTTATCTTCTCTTCGCGTCATCGCGCCTTCGCGTGAAAACCCCTTCTGACT
>NZ_LMQP01000003.1:10776-31360 GCF_001425405.1 Sphingomonas sp. Leaf412
CGACCGGAATCCCGCCCGCATCGGCACCCGCACCCGAACATCCGCCGCATCATGCACGTCCGCCGGCACGCCCGCCCCCTCGCTCCCGAACAGCAGCACGTCGTCGCCCCGGAACCGCGCCTCGTACAGCGGCATCGCCCCCGCCGTCGTCGCCAGCACGATCCGGCCCGCCGTCGCCGCCCGGAACGCCGCCCAGTCCGCGTGGCGCACCACGTCCACCGCCCCGGCATAATCCATGCCCGCGCGTCGCAACGCGCGCTCGCCCCACGGAAAGCCCATCGGTTCGATCAGGTCGACGCCCGCGCCCAGGCACGCGGCAAGGCGCAGTATGGTGCCGACATTGCCCGCGATGTCGGGCTGGTGGAGCGCGATCCGCATGGGGGGCAGCGGCTACACGCGTAAAAAGCGATTGGCAAAGCGCGAAAACCGCGGCTATCAGGCCGGGAAGTGCCACCGTGGGGACGGGGGCGGAAGGCGGGCACGGATTCCCATGGGAAGGCTTTCCCGCAGCCCGCCGCGCGATGAGAGATGTGAGGCTGCACGCGAATGGCGACGATCGACGACAACATTCCTCTGGGCGAGAATCCCGCGCCCTATCATGAGGATGCCCACGACCCGCGCCGTCGCGACTTCATCAACATCGCCGCCGTGTCCTTCGCGGGCGTCGGAGCGGTGGCGATCGTCCTGCCGCTGGTGAATCAGATGAATCCGTCCGCCGACGTCCTGGCGCTGTCGACGACGGAGCTGGACATCTCGAAGATCGAGCCGGGTCAGGCGATCAAGGCCAGCTTCCGCAAGCAGCCGCTGTTCGTCCGCAACCTGACGGCGAAGGAGATCGCGGAGGCCGACGCGGTCGCCGTCTCCTCGCTGCGCGATCCGCAGACGCTGGAAGAGCGGACGAAGGCGGGGAAGAAGAACTGGCTCATCACGCTGGGCGTCTGCACCCACCTGGGATGCGTCCCGCTGGGCGCGGGCGAGGGCGAGAACAAGGGGCCGTTCGGCGGCTATTTCTGCCCGTGCCACGGCTCGGCCTACGACACCGCGGGCCGCATCCGTCAGGGTCCGGCGCCGACGAACCTGGCGGTTCCCGACTACACCTTCAACTCCGACACCGTCGTCACGGTCGGCTGAGGTAGCGACACATGAGCTTTCCCTGGGCCAAGCATTACGAACCGAAGCAGCCGCTGATGCGCTGGCTGGACGAGAAGCTGCCGCTGCCGCGCCTCGTCTACAACGCGGTCGGCGCGGGCTATCCGGTGCCGCGCAACCTGAACTATTTCTGGAACTTCGGCGTCCTCGCCGGGGTCGCGCTGGTGGTGCAGATCGTCACCGGCGTCGTGCTGGCGATGCATTTCGCCGCCAATGCGGGCGTCGCCTTCGGCTCGGTCGAAAGCATCATGCGTGACGTGAACGCGGGCTGGTTCCTGCGCTACGCGCACGCCAACGGCGCGTCGATGTTCCTGGCCGTCGTCTACATCCACATCGGCCGCGGGCTGTATTACGGCTCGTACAAGGCGCCGCGCGAGATGGTGTGGCTGCTGGGCGTCGTCATCTTCCTGCTGATGATGGCCACCGCGTTCATGGGCTACGTCCTGCCGTGGGGCCAGATGTCGTTCTGGGGCGCGCAGGTCATCACCGGCTTCTTCTCCGCCATCCCGCTCGTGGGCGAAAGCATCCGCGTGTGGCTGCTCGGCGGATTCGCGCCGGACAATGCCGCGCTCAACCGCTTCTTCTCGCTCCACTATCTGCTGCCGTTCGTCATCGCGGGCGTCATCATCCTGCACATCTGGGCGCTTCACATCCCCGGTTCGAACAACCCGACCGGCGTGGACGTGAAGGGCGAGCAGGACACGGTGCCGTTCCACCCGTATTACACGGCGAAGGACGGCGTCGGCGTCGCGGTCTTCTTCCTGATCTTCGCCACCCTGGTGTTCTTCTCGCCCAACCTGCTGGGCCACCCGGACAATTACATCGAGGCGAACCCGCTCTCGACGCCCGCGCACATCGTGCCCGAATGGTATTTCCTGCCGTTCTACGCGATCCTGAAGAGCTTCACCGCGGATTTCCTGCTGCCGGCGAAGCTGTGGGGCGTGCTGGCGATGTTCGGCTCGATCCTGCTGCTGTTCTTCCTCCCCTGGCTCGATTCGTCGCCGGTGCGGTCGTCCAACTATCGTCCGACCTACCGCTGGTTCCTGGTCGTGCTGCTGCTGGACGTGATCGTGCTGGGCTATGTCGGCGGCGCGGAGGCGTCGGCGCGCAACGTCATGCTGGGGCAGATCGCCTCGGCCTATTATTTCGCGCATTTCCTCATCATCCTGCCGATCGTGTCGGCATCGGAGCGTCCGCGCCCGCTGCCCAATTCGATCACGGAAGCGGTGCTGGCGAAGCACGGCGGCACGTCGCCCGCCAAGACGGCCATGGCCGGCTGATCGAGACGGACTAGAGGGACCGATAGAAACATGGCTCGTCTCATTTCGCTGGTGATCGGTGCGGGGTTCGTCTTCGTCCTCGCGCTGGCCCTGTTCTTCACCGCCAAGGATGCGATCCAGAGCCCGGCCGCCGCCACCGCGGAGCACGAGTTCCACGAGCATCCGCGCGACGCGCATCTGTCGTCGGCGGGCCTGCTGGGCAAGTTCGACCGCGCGCAGTTGCAGCGCGGGCTGAAGGTGTTCCAGGAGGTCTGCGCCGCCTGCCACAGCCTGAAGTACGTGTCCTTCCGCGACTTCGAGCATCTGGGCTACAGCGAGGGCCAGGTGAAGGCGCTCGCCAACGCATGGCCGATCGAGCAGCCGAGCGTGAACCCCGACACCGGCGAGGCCGCGACGCGCAAGAACGTCGCGTCGGACCGCGTGCCGTCGCCCTATCCGAACGAGGTCGCCGCGCGCGCCGCGAACAACAATGCGCTGCCGCCCGACCTGTCGCTGATGGCGAAGGCGCGGCACGACGGCGCGAACTATGTCTATTCGCTGCTGACCGGCTATCGCGCGCAGCCCGCCGCGCTGCTGAAGGAATTCCCGGACGCCAAGACGCCGGCGGGGCTGCACTACAACCCGTATTTCCCGAACCTCAACCTCGCCATGCCCGCGCCGCTGACGTCGGATGGCCAGGTGACGTACGACGACGGGACGAAGCCGACGCTGGACCAGATGGCGAAGGACGTGTCCGCGTTCCTGGCCTGGACCGCGGAGCCGAACCTGGAATCGCGTCACGCCGCGGGCGTCGCGGCGGTGATCTTCCTCGTCATCTTCATCTTCCTGACGTGGGGCGCGTACCAGAACGTCTGGCGCAACGTGAAGCATTGAGCCCTGTCCGTCATCCCGGCGAAAGCCGGGATCTCCTGCCGCAGGCGCTGGGCATGCGGCGAGAGACCCCAGCGTTCGCTGGGGTGACGACATGGCAAACGACGACCTGAAATCCCTGATCCGGACGATCCCCGACTTTCCGAAGCCGGGCATCGCCTTCCGCGATATCACGACGCTCCTGCTCTCGGCGCACGGCCTCGCCACCACCGTCGACCGCCTCGTCGCCGCGACCGATGGTCCGATCGACCTGGTCGCGGGGATCGAGGCGCGCGGCTTCCTCTTCGCCGCCGCGATGGCGGTGCCGCTGGACGCGGGCGTCCTGCTGATCCGCAAGGACGGCAAGCTCCCCGGCGCCACGATCGCGGAGGACTATGCGCTGGAATATGGCGAGGACCGCATCGCGATCCATGCCGACGCCTGCGCGCCGGGCGCACGCGTCCTGCTGGTCGATGACCTGATCGCCACCGGCGGCACCGCCCGCGCCGCGGTCCGCCTGCTGCGCAAGGCGGGCGCGACGGTGGAGCAGGCGCTGTTCGTCGTCGATCTCCCCGACCTGGGCGGCGCCGACGCCTTGCGCCGCGACGGCATCGCGGCCGACGCGCTGGTCGCCTTCTCCGGCCACTGACCCGGGCGGGTCCGGGAACTTCGCCCCACATACCGCCGTTTCCCCAGTAACCGGGGCCGCGCGTTCCTGCGGCCTTCTCCGGCGTGTGGGAGAAGTGACATGTTCCTCAAGCGACTGGCCCTCACCGGCCTCCTCGGCGGCCTCGCCCTCGGCACCGCGGCGTGCACCGACGGGTACGGCTACAGCGGCCTGGGCGTCGGCTATGGCGCGGCCTATGGCGGCGATCCCTATTACGATGGCTATGGCGGCGGCTGGGGCGGCGGCGGGTTCGGCAACGCCTATTACGGCTGGAACGACAATTTCTATTATCCCGGCACCGGCGTGTACGTCTATGACCAGTATCGCCGCCCGTTCCGCTGGAACGGCGCGCAGCAGCGCTACTGGCAGGGCCGCCGCAACGGCTGGGGCGATCGCGACGTGCGCGCCAATTGGGGCGATTTCCGGAACGACGTGCGGCGCGAGCGGCGCGACTATCGCGGCGACGTCCGCGACGCGCGCCGCGACTATCGCCAGGGCGAGATCAACCGCGACCAGCTGCGCGACCGCCGCCAGGACGCGCGCCGCGAATATCGCGGCGACGTCCGGCAGGACTATCGCGACCTGCGGCGTCAGAACCGGGCGGAAGGGGTGCGCACCCCCCGCCCGAACCGCGCCTTCCGCCCCCGCGGTCCGCGCCAATAGGGCTCAGTCGGCGGGCCGCGTCCGGATCAATCCGTTCGACACCATCGTCATCACCGCATCGCCGTCCTGGTTCAGGACCGCGATGCGGCTCTTGTAGATCCCCATTTCCGGGCGCGAGGCGGACACGCGCTTCTCCAGCACCTCGGTTTCCACCGACAGCACGTCGCCCGGATAGACCGGCTTCTGCCAGCGCAATTCGTCCACCCCCGGCGATCCCAGCCCCGCCTGCCGGTTCTTCGACAAATTCTCGACCAGCATCGCCATCGTCATCGCGCACGTGTGCCAGCCGCTGGCGGACAATCGCCCGAAATGCGTCTGCGCCGCCGCCTCGTCCGACAGGTGGAACGGCTGCGGATCGTATTTCCGCGCGAACTCGATCACCTCCTCGCGCGTCACCTCGTACGCGCCGAAGCGGCTGGTCGCGCCGACCGCGATATCCTCGAAATACTGCATCCCGCATCCTCCCTCTCGTCGCGTGGCGTCGTGACACGGTAACGCGCGCATGCGAAGGGCCCGATCGCATTTTACCGGAGCGATCAAGACGATGCGCGTGCTGCTGGCCCTGTCCGCGATCCTTGCCCTCACCGCCTGCGCCACCACCCCCGCGGCGCGCGGGCCCGTGGCGGTGAAGATCATCGCGCTGAACGATTTCCACGGCGCACTGGAACCGCCCAAAGCGTCGGTCCCCGCCACCGATGCCACCGGCACGGCGGTGCAGGTGCCCGCCGGCGGCGCCGCCTATCTCGCCGCCGCGGTCGCGCGGTTGAAGGCGGCGAACCCGAACAACCTCGTCGTCGCGGCGGGCGACCTGACCAGCGCGTCGCCCTTCGCCTCGTCGCAATTCCTCGACGAGCCGTCGATCCTGGCGATGAACATGATCGGGCTGGATCTGAACGCGGTCGGCAACCACGAATTCGATCGCGGCCCCGACGAACTGCTGCGGCTCCAGAACGGCGGCTGCGCGAAGCATACCGCGCGCACGCCCTGCCGCGTCGACGCGCGCTTTCCCGGGGCGAAATTCCGCTACCTCGCCGCCAACGTCCGGACGAGGGACGGCGCGACGCTCTTCCCCGCCACCGCGATCCGCGACGTCGCGGGCGCGCGGATCGGCTTCATCGGCCTGACGCTGAAGACGACGCCCAGCCTCGTCGTCCCCACCAACGTCGCGACGCTGCGGTTCGAGGACGAGGCGGCGACGATCAACGCGCTGGTCCCCAAACTGCGCGCGCAGGGCGCGGACGCCATCGTCGTGCTGATCCACCAGGGCGTGTATGCGAAGGGATATAACGGGGAGGGGTGCGCCGCGATGACCGGCCCGCTGCTGCCGATCCTGGCGAAGCTGGACCCCGCGGTCGACGTCGTCGTGTCGGGCCATACCCACAATGCCTATGTCTGCGATTACGCCGCGGTCGATCCCGCGCGCCCGTTCCTCGTCACCAGCGCGGGGAAAAGCGGGATGCTGCTGACCGACATCGACCTGTCGATCGACCGCGCTGCGCATCGCGTCGCGGGGAAGCGCGCGACGAACCTGATCGTGCAGGGAGAGGGGTATGACGCCGCCGCCGGCCCGGTCCCGGTCCAGCCCGCCTTCCCGGTCTATCCGGCCGAACCCGCGGTCGGATCGCTCGTCGCGCGCTATGTCGCGGCGGCGGAGCCGATCGCGAAGCGCATCGTCGGCCGCCTGTCCGGCCCCGCCTCGCGCGACCGGAACGCGTCGGGCGAATCCGTGCTGGGCGATCTGGTCGCGGATTCGCAACTGGCGGCGTCGCGCGCCGACATCGCCTTCATGAACAGCTACGGCCTGCGCGCCGATCTCGTCCCCGCCGCGGACGGCAGCGTCACGTACGGGCAGTTGTATGCGGTGCAACCGTTCGGGAACGTCGTGCAGGTGAAGGGCCTGACCGGGCGGCAATTGCGCGCGGTGCTGGAACAGCAGTTCGACAGCGGCACGAACACCGTCGCCAATCCCAACATGCTCGCCGGGTCGCGGGGCTTCACCTACGCCTACGACCTGCGCCGCCCGGCGGGGGAGCGTGTGCGCGATCTGCGCCTGAACGGGCAGGCGATCGCCGACGACCGCGTCTATCGCGTCGCGCTCAGCAACTTCCTGGCCACCGGCGGCGACAATTTCACCGTCTTCGCGTCGGGCACCGACCTGGCCGGCGGGCCGGAGGATGTCGACGCGCTGGAGGCGTATGTCGCCGCGCACCCGGGCATGACCCCGCCGGTGGCGAACCGCATCACCCGCCTGGACCCGCCACCGGCGAAATAGCGCCCTATTTCAACGCCGCCGCCGTATCGACCAGCCGCACGTCGTGCATCCGGCCCAGATACGCCTCGTAATATCCCTTGTGCGACGCCCCCACGATCGCGAGCATCCGCGTACCGGGATACCGGCCCAGCACGTCGCGGATGTTGCCGACCATGCGCAGGTTGCGCGTTTCCCAATAGCCGACATAGCCACGCCCCAGCCCGCCCGGCGCGGCCAGCGCGGCGCCGAAATCGGACCGGTACGTCGTCATCGCCGCCGCCGGATCGTTGTACGCGCGATACATCGCCAGCACGCCGCCGGGCCGCGCGATTCCCGCGACCAGCGCCTTGTCCGCCGCCATCCGCCGTTTGGTGAAGGGGTTGTCCCACGCCGCCATGATCGCGGCACCCGCCGCCTCGTCCTTCTCGGGGCTGTCGGCGCTGTGATCGTCGACCGCCCACAACCGCTCCAGCCCCAGTCGCGCGGCCAGCGGGGCGGCGATCCACGAGGTTTCGTTGCGCTTCTGCCGGTATCGCTCCAGCTCGGCGACCAGTGCGGCGTCGACGCCGTCGCCCGCACGCCGTTCCGCCGGCGCGAGCCGCAGCCATTGCACCAGCGCCGATCCGCGCTCGCCCGCGGCCAGGAATACCGCCGCCAGCCGCCGCCGCTGCGCCGCGGTCGGGTCGGCGGGCCACGCCGTCAACAGCCGTTCCGCCTCCGCATTGGCGGCGGGGACGTCCAGCCCCGTGGCCTTCGCCGCCGCGGACGGATCGCCGCAATAGGTCTCGACCGTCCCGGCATAGCGCGACGGATAGCGCCGCAGCATGTCGCATTGCAGCCCCGATACATTCTCGGTCGCGACCGCGGTCGGCTTCCACGCCGCCAGCCGGTCGAGCAACGGCCCTAGCAGCGCGGCGTCGAACGTCTCGGGCAGGCCCGACAGGTGCGTGGTGCCCAGCACCATCACCTCGTTCGGCGCCATCGTCGCCGGTGCCTTCAGCCGCCCCGGATCGAACGCGGGCCGATACTCCTGCGCCGTCGCGGGAGCGGCCAGCAAGGCCGCGATCAGGGGCAGGGTCATCGATGGGGTGCCTTCGTGGTTGAAAACACGACCTAGCCGAACTGTATTATGCAGGCAATACACATCGCGGCGTCACCTGTGTCCCCGCGAAGGCGGGGACCCGGCCTGGGGCCGATCGACATTCGCTTTTCCGGTGCAGGATGGTCGCGCGAAGCCGCAAAGACGCGAAGTGAAGCAAGAGATTGGTTCGCGCGGAGGCGCGGAGACGCGGAGAACGCAGAGAGTAAAGTGTAACGCAGACCGGCACTCCCTTCATGGAAGCAGCGATGTCGGGCCGGCCGGCAATTGGCCCTTCGATCAGCCCGGTGCGCGACACCTCCGCGTCCTCGGCGCCTCCGCGCGAACCCAAACTTCCTTGCGGCTTCGCGGTTTCGCGTGAGCGTCTCACGCCGCAATCTGAATGTCGATCGGTCCTGGGCCTCCGCCTTCGCGGAGGCACATTGCGCGGTCAACCCGCGCCGCGTTCAGACGTTGAACCGGAACAGCATCACGTCGCCGTCGCGCGTGACGTACTCCTTGCCTTCCTGCCGCAGCTTGCCCGCGTCGCGCGCGCCGGTCTCGCCGCCCAGCGCGACGTAATCGTCGAACGCGATCGTCTCCGCGCGGATGAAGCCGCGCTCGAAATCGCTGTGAATCGCGCCCGCGGCCTGCGGTGCCTTCGACCCCGCCTCGACCGTCCACGCGCGCGCTTCCTTCGGCCCGACGGTGAAGAACGTCAGCAGGTGCAGCAGCTTGTACCCTGCCCGGATGACGCGGGCGAGGCCGGTTTCCTCCAGCCCCAGTTCGGCCAGGAACTCGGCGCGGTCCTCCGCGGGCATCGTCGCGATCTCCGCCTCGATCGCGGCGGACACGACCACGGCCTCCGCGCCCTCCGCCGCCGCCTTGGCGAAGACGCGCGCGGAATAATCGTTGCCCGCCGCCGCATCCTCCTCGTTCACGTTGCACACGTACAGGACGGGCTTGGCGGTCAGCAGCTGCGCCTGATCCAGCACGCGCTGCTCCTCCGCATCCGCCACCTGCGTCAATCGCGCGGGCCTGCCCTCGCGCAGCAGGTCCAGCGCGCGCGCCAGCACCACCGCGGCCAGCTTCGCCTCCTTGTCCCCCTGCTGCCCCTTCTTGGCCAAATTGGGGACGCGCTTCTCCAGGCTGTCGAGGTCGGACAGCATCAATTCGGTCTCGACCGTCTCCGCATCCGCGATCGGGTCGACCTTGTTGTCGACATGCTGGATGTCGTCGTTCTCGAAACAGCGCAGGACGTGGACGATCGCATCCACCTCCCGGATATTGCCCAGGAACTGGTTGCCCAGCCCCTCGCCCTTGCTCGCGCCGCGCACCAGGCCCGCGATGTCGACGAAGCCCAGCTGCGTCTCGATCACCTTCGCCGACTTCGCGATCTCCGCCAGCTGCTGCAACCGCGGATCGGGGACGCCGACGTTGCCGACGTTGGGCTCGATCGTGCAGAACGGATAGTTCGCCGCCTGCGCCGCCGCGGTCTGCGTCAGCGCGTTGAAGAGGGTGGACTTGCCGACGTTGGGCAGGCCCACGATGCCGCAGCGGAAACCCATCGCGTGTGTCCGTCCTGAAAGTGGGAAAGCGCGCCCTCTACGCCCTGCGCCCCGCCCCCGCAACGCCCGTCGCGATCCCGGCCGCGGGGGTCTTAGTCGGATCGACTACAGCCTGCCCGCGGCCCGGTCCTTATCATGCGCGCGTCGTCGAGAACGAAGGATGGACGTACGATGATCCAGGCAACCGGCATCGGCCCGACCCGCGCTGCCCCGCCGCCGCCACCCCCGCCGCCGCCCCCGCCGCTCTCGGCGGTGCAGCAGGGCGACGTGGCCGCCGGCCGGCTGCGGCTGGTGGAGGGGCAGGCGTTCAGCGTCGGCGATCCGTCCGCCCCCGCCGTGGCGACATGGGCCGACCAGCCTCCGACCAGCGCCTATCGCCAGGCGTTCGACGCCGCCGCCGCGCGGCTCGGCACGACCGATCGCGCCGCGGTGACGGCGGAGATCGGTCGCCAGCTGTACGGCGAGGCCGCGCCGTCGCCCGTCGCGGGCACGTCGGGGCAGGGCCCCGTCCCCGCTTCCGCCCCCGTGTCGGCCTTCGCCGGCGTCACGGCGACGGGCAGCGCGCAGGTCGAGCGCGACGGCGAGGGCATCGGCTCCTTCCTCGACGGCGCGTTCAAGGGCGATTTCGGCGACAACGACAGCTGGTCCTCGCTGGCGGGACAAAGCGTCGTCGGCTTCATCCCCATCGTCGGGCAGGTCGCGGACCTGCGCGACACCGCCTCCGCGGTCGGCCGGGTGTTCCGCGGCGAGGAGGGCGGCTGGGCCGCGCTGGGCATGGCGGGCGTCGCGTGGGTCCCGGGCGTCGGCGACCTGGTCAAGAACGGCCTGCGCGGCGCGGACAAGATTGCCGACGCCGGCAGCGACGTCGTCCGCCGCGGCGCCGACGACGCGGCGGAGGGCGCGACCGACGCGGGCGCACGCCTGACCCGCGACGTCGATCCCGTCACCGGCCGCGTCACGATCCGCGGGGAGGGCGGGGAGAAGGGCGAATGGCCGCCTGAACTGAACGCCCGGCGGCTGGAGGCGAACGCCGACTATCATATCAACGGCTATCACTATGCCACCGACGCGCAGGGCCGGGTGAACAGCGTGGAGGGTCGCCTCGACCTCTCGCCCGCGGACCGCAACGGCTACCAGCAGCAGGTATCCGGCCGCGCCGACCGCCTGCCTGATGACCAGGGCGGACACCTGATCGCTTCGATCTTCAACGGCCCGGGCGACCGGCTGAACCTCGTACCCATGAACGGCAACTTCAACATGGGCGCCTGGCGCAGCATGGAGGCCGGTTTTGAAACCGCCTTGAAGGAGGGCAAGCAGGTCGACGTGCGCGTGGACGTGATTTATGCGGAGGGGACGCAACGACCGGCGAAGTTCGTGGTGCAGAGCGTCGTCGACGGGAAAGCCGAGACGTTGACCTTCCGTAACCGCCCGGGTGGATGATGATGGACGCACAATATCAACAGATCGCGCGCGAGATCGTCGCGATGTGCCCTGCACCTTTCGCCCATGCCACGTTGGAGGCGTCGCTCGGCGACGGCTTCTCGAAGGTCGCGCTGACATGCGTCGATGCGGGCGGGGAACACAAGTCGGTCCCGGTTTCGGCGCTGGCCGCCTCCAACATCGACGACGCACTGGTCGAGCTGCGGGAGGCGTGGCCGACGAAGCCGCCGTTCTCCACCTGCACCTTCACGCTGTCGCCGGACGGCACGTTCAAATTCGATGTCGGTTATGGGGACTGACGGGGCGGTAATGAGAACCAGCGTGGAAACCGTGGCGCAGATCATCGTGAGCAACGCGCCAGACGGTTGGGAAAGCGCGTGGCTGTCCGGCCGCGCCGAGGATGGATACATCGGCGATCTGACCGCCGATTACGTCCACGCCGATGGCAGCGCGCGGTGGTTCGACATTCCCGACGCGGCGGACAGCTTGCAACTGGCGAATGCGTTCCTGAAACTGCGTGAAGAGATGCCGGGCAGGGACAAATGGTCGAAGTGCACCTTCCACGTGTTTAGGGACTGAACGTTCCGGCTCGATCTCGGTTACGATCCGGACGATGCCGATGACGCACGCGATGCCGGAGAGTGATCGTTTCGCATCCCTAGGCGAGGTGGCTGCGTTGCTGCGCGCCGCATGCCCGGCCGGTTACGAGCGTGCGTGGATTGAGGCGACGGTCGGCGACGACTGGGACGAACAGACGATCTGCTGCGAACGTCGGGGCGAGCGGTTGCAGCCGGATACGGGCGTGGCCGCTTGCTTCCGGATCGGCCGCATCCTGCGGGAGGTGAGGAAGAGCATGCACGACGACGGCAATCCGCGATGGTCGCGCTGCACCTTCACGATCTTTCCCGACGGGCGCCACACGCTGGAGATGATTGGCGACGAGTGACGCGCGAACCCACTTGCCGGGCACGGACGGACCTCCGGATGCAGGTTGCCGGACGATCGCTGGCATCCTTCTGGCCGCCTGTCCGCCCGGGATCGATCGTGCCTGGATCGAGGCCGTGGTGGAAGACGGGCATGTTCGCGCCGAATATCGGTATCGGGTCGGCGACGAGGTGAAGCAACCTGCGGTTGCAGCGGTCGATTCTTTCCGGATCGCGCAGGCGCTTGCCCACGTGCAAGAGGGATGGCCGCCGCCGTCATTCTCGACCTGCGTGTTCGCCGCTTTCCCCGACGGCCGCGTGACGCTCGACGTCACCGATGCCGCGCCGCCTACCACCGGTAGTTGAAGCTCACGCTCACCCGGTCGCCCTTCCCGGCATGCGGCATCACCTCGTGCCGCAGCCAACTTTCCCACAGGAACAATGTCCCGGGCGCCGGCTCGACGTACACGAACGTGTCGTCGCGCGGCGGCGCGGCCATCAGCATCGGCAGCCGCGGGTCCTCCAGCTTCAGCGCCCCCGACCCCGGCGGCACCGCGACGTAGAAGGTGCCCGACACCACGCTATGCGGGTGGATATGCCCCGAATGCGTGCCGCCCGGCTTCATGACGTTCACCCACAGGCTGTCCAGCTTCAGTCGCCGTCCGCCCAGGTCCATCCCCGCCTCCCGGGCGAACGTCGCGACCTCCCGGTCCAGGTGCCGTTTCAGGTCGGCGAAGGCGGGGTCGCGGACCGGCAGGTCGTCGAGCGAGGCGTAGCTGGTGTAGCCGCGATAGCCGTGCGCCTTCGACCACGCGCGCCCGGCGCGATCGTCCGTCGCCAGCGCCTGCGCCGACCGCGCCAGATCGTCGAGCAACCCGGCGTCGGCGATCACGGATTCGTGGAAATAGGTCGGGAACAGCGTGCGTATCGGCATATCCGCGTCGAAGCACGGCCCGCCGCGCGTCACAAGCCCCGACCACCGGCAACAATCCGTCACGCGCCGATCATACCACCGCAATCGCGTACACCTATCTCTTGCCCATTAAACAGGCATCTGCTCAATCATTGGGCAGGTCATCGAGGAGAAGCTGCCATGATCCTGTTCGCGCTCGCCTCCGTCGCCGCGGCGACCACCCACAGCGCCACCGTCGAGCATCGCGGCGCGCGCTACGACGTCGCGCACCGCGCGCGCATCGACACGCGACATCGCACCGTCGGCGCCGCAACCGGCGCGCGCATGACGACGCAGCGCTGCCGCTGGACCGCCACGGTGCGGGTCGAGCGCGAGATCGCGCGCGCGGGCGGGGACGGCGGCGTCGCCACGCTCCTGCCCATGGCCGAAACGGTGCAGGGCGACCGCCACGGCCCATGCGACGGGCGGGGGGAGGTCGCCGACGCGCGCATCCGCGACGCCGCCGCGCGCCTGGTCGACGCCGCGCGCGGCGATCGCGCCGCGACGCTCGCCGCGATCGACGCCGCCCACGGTCTGGCCGCCAATTGATCCGTCCCGTCCTTTCCGCCGTCGCGATCCTCCTGCCCGCCGCCCCCGCGGCGGCGCAGGCGGTCGCCGGTCCCGCACTGTCGGTGGAGGCGGCGACCGACGCGCGCGTCCGCGGCCTGAGCTGGAGCGACGGCCGCCCCGCCGTGTCGGTCGCCGCGGCCGTGCCGCTGGGGAACGTGCGGTTCGACGCACGCGCCACCACGCTGCGCGGCAGCGCGCGGCACGGCGGCAGCGACATCGGCCTCGACACGGCGGTCCGCTACGTCCGCGACAGCGGCGGCTGGCGCGTGAGCGCGGGCGTCGTCCACCACGCCTTCCTGAACCGCGCCGCGGGCAATTATGCGGAGGTGGAGGCAGGCGCCGGCTATCTCATCGGCCCGCTCGATCTGGCATTGTCCGCCACCTGGGCCCCGTCGCAGCGCGCGATCGGCGGCGACAATCTGTACCTGCGCGCGGGCGCCGCGGCGGGCGTGCCCGGGACGCCCTATACCTTATACGCCCATGTCGGGCGCAGCATCGGGCCGGAGGGCAGGGCGCGCGCCACCCGCCTGCGTCCCGGCGGCGACTATACCGACTGGCGGCTGGGCGCGGAACGCCCGCTCGGCCCGCTGGCGCTCGGCGCGGCGCTGACCGGCACGTCGATCGACGAACCGGTGACGCCGACCCGCTTCACCGACCGCCACACCGGCACACGGCTGGTGGCGACCGCGCGCGTGGATTTCTAGGGAAGGTAGTTCGCGCGAAGACGCGATGACGCGAAGAAGATTTGTTCGCGCGGAGGCGCGGAGACGCGGAGGTGCTCGCGTCCGCCGATACGTCTCGCGACAGCGAGACTTTCATTCGCGTGACGGGCCGATAGTGTGAAGGCTGCTGGCGCAGCGAGCGTCATCCACGAACGTGACACCTCCGCGCCTCCGCGCGAACCAGCCTTCTCCCTATCCCTGCACCCGCAACGCCACGTCGTTCATGAACCGCACGTCGTCGCCTTCTGCCAGCCGGTCCGCCTCCGCCGCCACCGCGCCCAGCATGTCGCTCAGCGCGTCGATCTCCGCCTTCGCATAATTGCCCAGCACATGGCCGGTCACGCGGTCCTTGTGCCCCGGATGGCCGATGCCCAGCCGCACCCGGCGGAAGTCCGCGCCCAGATGCTGGTCGATCGAGCGCAGCCCGTTATGCCCCGCGGTCCCGCCGCCCTGCTTCACCTTCACCTTCATGGGGGCGAGGTCCAGCTCGTCGTGGAACACCGTCAGCGCATCGAGCCCGAGCTTGTAGAAGCGCATCGCCTCGCCGACGCTGCGGCCGCTGTCGTTCATGAAGGTGGCGGGTTTCAGCAGCAGGACCTTCGCGCCGCCGACGCGGCCTTCCTGCACCCAGCCCTGGAATTTCTTGGCCGACGGCGCAAAGCCATGGACCGCGGCGATCGCATCGACCGCCATGAAGCCGACATTGTGCCGGTGCATCGCATATTGCGCCCCCGGATTGCCGAGCCCGACCCACAATTGCATCGTGAAATCCAATCTCCCGCCATGGAGCGAAACGTCATGCCGGGCTTGTCCCGGCATCCACCGGGCCGCAAGCGCAAAAACCGTTGAACACGCGGCACGGTGGACCTCGCGACAAGCCCGGGCTGACGGCACCGGCGACGTTCACGCACGCCCCGCGCAGAAGCGGCGACCGAGGCATCGAGCCTCGATCGCCGCTGACCCACCCCTTGCCCCTCCCTTGAAAGGGAGGGGTGGGCATGACGCATTACTCCGCCTTGTCGCCTTCGCCGTCGGCGTCATCCGCCTCGGCTTCCTCGGCAGCAGCCTCGGCCTCGACCTCTTCCGCATGTTCGGCGGCCTGCGCCTCGGCGACCTCGGCGTCGAGCGCCTCGTCCTCCGCGGTCGGCACCGTCGGCGGCACGACCGTCGCGACGGTGTATTCCGTGTCCTCGACCGCGGGCGTCACGCCCTTGGGGAAGGTCACGTCGCCCAGGTGGATCGTGTCGCCGATCTCGCGGCCCTTCAGGCTGATCGCGATCTCGGTCGGGATCTCGGCCGCGTCGCAGGTCACGGCGATCTCGTGCGCCACGACGTTCAGCACGCCGCCCTGCTTCAGGTAGACCGATTCGTCCTCGTCGGTGAAGTGCACCGGCACCTGCACGGTCACGGTTTCATGCGCGCGGATGCGCAGGAAGTCGACGTGGACCGGACGGTCGCTGACGGGATGGAAATGGACGTCCTTGGGCAGCGTCCGCTGACCGTTGATCGTGACCACGGTGGTCATGAAGTGACCGGAACTCAACGCCTTGACCAGCGCCTTCTCCTCGAGGTGGATCGAGGTCGGTTCCTTGTTCTGGCCGTAGATCACGGCGGGGACGCGGCCGTCACGACGCAGCGACCGGGAGGCTCCCTTGCCAACCCGGTCACGCGTCTCGGCAGCGAGCGTTAGCGTATCGCTCATCTGAATACCTTCCGAAACGTATGAATAAGTCCTTCCGCCACGCCTCCAGGGATGACCATGACGGAAGCGGGCGCGCATAGCGGATTGTGTTGTTTAACACAACTATCCTCCCCGGAACGGGGAGGGGGACCATGCGCAGCACGGTGGAGGGGGAGTGCCACCGGCGACACGTTCGGGAAGAACCCCCTCCACCCCTCGCTACGCGAGCGGTCCCCCTCCCCGTGCCGGGGAGGATATCAGTAGCGGACCCGCACCGCCTTCAGCTTGTACGCGCCGAGCATCGCCTGCACGCTCTCCGGCCCCGCCAGATGCCCCGCGCCGACCGCGACGAACACCGTCCCCGGCGTCTTCATCCGCTCCGCGATCCATCCGGCCCAGCGCTTGTTGCGGTCGGTCAGCAGCGCCCTGGCCACCTCCGGCGATTCCTTCAGCGTGTCGTTCATGTCCGTCGCCAGCGCATCGGGATCGCCCCGCGACCAGTCGGCGACCATCTTCGTCATCGTCGGCCCCGCGGTCGGCAGTTCGTCCAGCGTGCTCTCCAGCAACTTCACCTGCGCCGCGTCGGACAGGCCGTCGAAGATCGACAACTGCCCCTCGAACGTCTCCAGCCCGCGCACCGCCTTGCCCTGCGCCTTCGCCGCCTGCGTCAGCACCGCCTCCGGTCCGTTGGCGGGGACGTAGCCCAGTTCCTGCACCGGCAGCGCGGTCAGCGACACCGCCGCGAACCACGGCCGCATCTTCTCGTACATCGTGGCGGGAAGCCCGGTCTTCGCCATTACCTGGGTGAAGGTGGTGCGGTATTTCGGGTTCAGCCGCTGCGTCAGCGGCGTCGCCGGCGCCGCGTCGAACGCCTTGGCCGCGACGACCTTCTGCTGCGTCGCCGCATCGGGCTCGACCATCTCCAGCACCAGCGTCTGCGAGCGGTCGAACGCGGTCTTCACCGCCTCGTCGAACCAGCTCAGGCCCGGCTTCAGCACGTGGATCGTGCCGAACAGGTAGATCGTCGTGTCGTCGTCCTTCACCACCCACAGGGCGGGATCGGCATCGGTGGTCGCGGGCGCGGGCGTCGACGGCGATTGCGCGCACGCGGGCGTGGCGAGCGCGAGAAGGGGGGCGGCGGCGAGCAGCGGGGAACGCAAGGGCACACTCCTTGGATGGAAGCGCGCTAGATAGGCGGCCCCTTGCCTGAATGCGAGCCATCCGCCAGAGGCTGCGCCACGATGACAGAAGCACCGCTCAGCTTCCAGGCGATGATCCTGCGCCTCCACGATTACTGGAGCGCGCGCGGCTGCGTCATCCTGCAACCGTACGACATGGAAATGGGCGCGGGCACCTTCCACACCGCCACGACGCTGCGCGCGCTCGGCCCGGACGCGTGGAACGCCGCCTTCGTCCAGCCGTGCCGCCGCCCCACCGACGGGCGTTATGGCGAGAACCCCAACCGGCTCCAGCATTATTACCAGTATCAGGTGATCCTGAAACCCTCGCCCCCCGACCTTCAGGAACTGTACCTGGGGTCGCTCGCCGCGATCGGCATCGATTTTTCCCGTCACGACATCCGCTTCGTCGAGGACGACTGGGAATCGCCGACGCTGGGCGCCTGGGGGCTGGGCTGGGAGGTCTGGTGCGACGGGATGGAGGTGACGCAATTCACCTATTTCCAGCAGATGGGCGGCTTCGATTGCAAGCCCGTCGCGGGCGAGCTGACCTACGGGCTCGAACGCCTGGCGATGTATATCCAGGACAAGGATTCGATCTACGACCTGGCGTTCAACGACGCCGGGGTCACCTACGGCGACGTGTTCCTCGAGAACGAGAAGCAGATGTCGGCGTGGAACTTCGAGGTCGCCGACACCGACGCCCTGTTCGAACAATTCCGCCGCCACGCCGCGGAATGCGAGAATTGCCTGACCGCGAAACTGCCGATCCCCGCGTACGAACAGGCGATCAAGGCCAGCCACACGTTCAACCTTTTACAGGCGCGCGGCGTGATATCGGTCGCCGAGCGCCAGGCGTACATCGGCCGCGTCCGCGACCTGGCGAAGGCCAGCTGCCAGGCGTGGATGGAAAAGAACGGATGGGCGGCGTGAGCCTGCCGCTTCCAAATCCTCCCCGGAACGGGGAGGGGGACCATGCGAAGCATGGTGGCGGGGCTGGCCGCAGACTGACCGGGCCGATGCAGACCGTCACCCGTGCGCGCCGCCTTCGCAGCGACATGACGCTCCCCGAAGTCCTCCTGTGGCGGGCGCTGCGCACCCGCCCGGCCGGCCTGAAATTCCGCCGCCAGCATCCGGCGGGCGACTTCATCCTCGACTTCTACTGCGCGGCGGCGAACCTCGCGGTCGAAGTGGACGGACAGATCCACGCCTCCGCCGACCAGATCGAGCACGACCGTCGCCGCGGCTCATGGCTCGCCCGCCGCGACGTGCGGGTCCTCCGGCTTCCGGCGTCGCTGATCCTTTCCGACATGGCGGCAGCCCTCGAAGCGATCCTGGCAAGCGCCACCCCCGGCCAGCCCCTCCACCAGCCTTCGGCTGGTCCCCCTCCCCATGCTGGGGAGGATTTGAGAACGTCATGACCGACTTCCTGCTCGAACTCCGCTCGGAGGAAATCCCCGCCCGCATGCAGGGCAAGGCGCGCGAGGATCTCGCCCGCCTGTTCGCCGCCGAACTGGCGAAGGCGGGCCTCGCCGCCACCGCGACCACCACCTACGCCACCCCCCGCCGCCTGGCCCTGATCTTGCGCGGCCTGCCCGACGCGACGCAGGCGGTGGCCGAGGAGACGAAGGGCCCGAAAGCGGGCGCACCCCCGCAGGCGCTCGACGGCTTCCTGCGCAAGACCGGCCTGACCCGCGAGCAACTGGTGGAGCGCGACGGCGTGCTGTTCGCGGTCGTTGAGAAGCCCGGCCGCGCCACCGCGGACGTGCTGGCCGACGCGATCCCCGCGGTCATCCGCGCCTTCCCCTGGCCCAAGTCGATGCGCTGGGGCGCCGCCTCCGCCTCGACCGAAAGCCTGCGCTGGGTCCGCCCGTTGCAGGGCATCGTCGCGCTGTTCGGCAAGGACGTCGTACCGGTCGAGATCGCCGGCCTGACCAGCGGCGCCGCGACCGTCGGCCACCGTTTCCACCACCCCGGCGCGATCATGATCGGCGGCGCGGATGATTACGTCGGGAAGCTCCGCGACGCCCATGTCATCGTCGACCAGGACGAACGCCGGTCGATCATCGCGCTCGGCGCCACGATGGCCGCGAAGAAGGCGGGGCTGACATTGGTCCGCGACGAGGGCCTGCTGATCGAGAACGCCGGCCTCACCGAATGGCCGATGCCGCTGCTCGGCCGTTTCGACCCCGCCTTCCTCGACGTGCCGCCCGAGGTCATCCAGCTGACCGCACGCGTGAACCAGAAGTATTTCGTGTGCCAGGACGCGGACGGAAAGCTGGCGAACGCCTTCGTCTGCACCGCCAACATCGACGCCGCGGACGGCGGCGAGCGGATCGTCGAGGGCAACCGCAAGGTATTGGCCGCCCGCCTGTCCGACGCGCGTTTCTTCTACGAGCAGGATCTGAAGGTCCCGCTGGCGGAACAGGCGGAGAAGCTGAAGAAGATCGTCTTCCACGAAAAGCTGGGCACCGTCGCCGACAAGGTCGACCGCGTCGCGAAACTGGCAAGATGGCTGGTTGAAGAGGGGATTATCCTCCCCGGCACGGGGAGGGGGACCAGCGAAGCTGGTGGAGGGGGAGCGCCCCGAAGCGAACCGCCAGTGGAGAACCCCCTCCACCGTCCTTCGGACGGTCCCCCGCAGCAGGTCGATCATGCCCCGCATGATCGAGGATCGTCCGGGGGACGATCCGACCTGTTGCGCCATGCCGGGGAGGATACAGAGGAGCTAGCGTCCCTCGCCGACCGCGCCGCCCGCCTGTGCAAGGCCGACCTCGTCACCGGCATGGTCGGCGAATTCCCCGAATTGCAGGGCCTGATGGGCGGCTATTACGCCGCCGCGCAGGGCGAAGACCCCCGCGTCGCCGCCGCGATCCGCGACCATTACAAACCGGTGGGCGCAGGCGACGACGTGCCGACCGATCCGGTGACGGTGGCGGTGTCGCTCGCAGACAAGCTGGATACGGTCGTAGGATTTTTTGTAGTCGATGAGCGACCGAGCGGCTCACGAGACCCGTTTGCGTTACGTCGCGCGGCGCTCGGCATTATCAGCCTCGTGGAAGATAACGGCATCAGGCTGCGCATCTCGCAAGCTGTTGCTCAGCTTCTTATTTCGACCGGCTTGCTCACCCGCGTCATCAGCTTGGAGCCGGCAGTCAGGCGATTCGAGGCAGACCAACAGACGTTGAAGCTGTTTGGGGAGGTGCTAACACAAGAGCGATCGGATCAGTACTTCAGCGAAGTCTATCCGGCGCTCGATAACGGCGTTCTATCGAAGATTTTGGATCGAGGGGCGCTCATAAAAATCTTCCTCGCCGACCGCCTCAAGGTCCAGCAACGCGAAGCCGGCGTCCGCCACGACCTCATCGACGCGGTGTTCGCGCTCGGCGGGGAGGACGACCTCGTCCGCCTCCTCGCCCGCGTCCGCGCGCTGCAAGCCTTCGTCGCGACGCCCGACGGCGCGAACCTCCTCGCCGGCTACAAGCGCGCCGCGAACATCCTGAAGAAGGAAGGGTCTGAAGCGCCCTCTCCCCACCGGGGAGAGGGAAGGGGCCCGCTCGCGTCAGCGAGTGGGAAGGGTGAGGGGACGCCACAAGCGACCCCGCCCGTGGCT
>NZ_LMQP01000003.1:31451-47925 GCF_001425405.1 Sphingomonas sp. Leaf412
AGGGGAGAGGGAGCAGGTTTCCCTGTCCTACACCCCCGAAATAGCGGAAACCGCGCTGATCGCCGCGCTCGACGCTGCCGAACCCGCCGCTGCCGCCGCGGTGGCGCGGGAGGATTTCGCGGGCGCGATGGCCGCGCTCGCCACGCTGCGCGCGCCGATCGATGCGTTCTTTGACACCGTGACCGTCAACGACCCCGCGCCCGACAAGCGTGCGGCACGCCTCGCGCTGCTCGCCCGCGTCCGCGCCGCGGTGCATAACGTCGCCGATTTCTCGAAGATCGAGGGCTGACGATACCCCCCGATCGATTCAACATTCGCAACATTCGCGGTTCCGCGACACGCAAGATCAAGGACTTGGCCACCCCATGACACAGCAATACGTATACCGTTTCGGCGGCGGCGTGGCCGAGGGCAAGGCGGGCGACGGCGTCGCGAAAAGCGCGCAGGACGTCGCCGCGGTCCGCAACCTGCTCGGCGGCAAGGGCGCGAACCTGGCCGAGATGGCCTCGATCGACCTGCCCGTGCCCCCCGGCTTCACGATCTCGACCGAGATGTGCGCGCGATATTACGACGAGGGGCAGGCGTTCCCCGATTCGCTGAAGGCGGAGGTGGCCGAGGGGATCGCGCATATCGAACGCATCACCGGCAAGTCGTTCGGCGACGCCGCCGATCCGCTGCTGGTGTCGGTCCGCTCCGGCGCGCGCGTGTCGATGCCCGGCATGATGGACACAGTCCTGAACCTCGGCCTCAACGACGAAACCGTCGTCGGCCTCGCCACGACCAGCGGCGACGACCGCTTCGCGTGGGACAGCTATCGCCGCTTCATCCAGATGTACGCCGACGTCGTCCTCGAACTCGACCACGGCGCGTTCGAGGAAGCGCTGGAGATCGCGAAGGAGGACAAGGGTTTCACCCTCGACACCGAACTCAGCGCCGACGACCTGAAGGCGCTGGTCGCCGAATACAAGGACCTCGTCGCGAAGGAATGGGGCAAACCCTTCCCCCAGGACGTCCACGACCAATTGTGGGGCGCGGTCGGCGCGGTGTTCGGATCGTGGCAGTCGGAACGCGCGAAGGTCTATCGCCGGTTGAACGACATCCCCGGCGACTGGGGCACCGCGGTGAACGTGCAGGCGATGGTGTTCGGCAACATGGGCGAAACCAGCGCCACCGGCGTCGCCTTCACCCGCGATCCCAGCAAGGGCGACCGCGCCTATTACGGCGAATTCCTCATCAACGCACAGGGCGAGGACGTCGTCGCGGGCATCCGCACGCCGCAATATCTGACGAAGGCGGCGCGCGAGGCGGCGGGCGCGAAGCCGGCCTCGATGGAAGAGGCGATGCCGGAGGTCTATGGCGAGCTGGCCGCGGTGTTCGACCGGCTCGAGACGCATTATCGCGACATGCAGGACATCGAATTCACCGTCGAGCGCGGCAAATTGTGGATGCTCCAGACCCGCTCGGGCAAGCGCACCGCGAAGGCGGCGCTGAAGATCGCGGTCGACATGGCGGAGGAAGGGCTGGTCAGCCGCGAGGAGGCGATCCTGCGCGTCGATCCCGCGATGCTCGACCAGCTCCTGCACCCGACGCTCGATCCGAAGGCGGTGCGCGACGTGCTGACGAAGGGCCTGCCCGCCTCGCCCGGCGCGGCGAGCGGGGCGGCGGTGTTCGATGCCGACACCGCCGAACGCTGGGCCGCGGACGGCAAGGCGGTAGTGCTGATCCGGACCGAAACCAGTCCCGAGGACATCCACGGGATGCACGCGGCGAAGGGCATCCTGACCGCGCGCGGCGGGATGACCAGCCACGCCGCCGTGGTGGCACGCGGCATGGGTCGCCCCTGCGTGTCGGGGGCGGGGGCGCTGTCGATCAGCGCGAAGGACCGCATCCTGCGCGTCGCCGGGCGCGAGATCCGCGAGGGCGACACCGTCACGATCGACGGCACCACGGGCGAGGTGATGGCGGGCGAGGTCGCGACGATCCAGCCCGAACTGGCGGGCGATTTCGGCACGCTGATGGAATGGGCCGACGCCTATCGCCGGCTGAAGGTGCGCGCCAATGCGGAAACCCCCGCGGATTGCCGGACCGCGCGCGATTTCGGCGCGGAGGGGGTCGGGCTGTGCCGGACCGAACACATGTTCTTCGACGCCGCGCGCATCACCGCGGTGCGCCAGATGATCCTGGCGGAGGACGAGAAGGGACGCCGCGCCGCGCTCGACAAATTGCTGCCCGAGCAGCGCGCGGACTTCGTCGGCATTCTGGAGGTGATGGCGGGCCTGCCCGTCACGATCCGCCTGCTCGATCCCCCGCTGCACGAATTCCTGCCGCACGAGGAAAGCGAATTCGCCGAGGTGGCGGAGGCCGCGGGCGTCGCGGTCGAGCAACTGAAGCGCCGCGCCGCCGAGCTGCACGAATTCAATCCCATGCTGGGCCATCGCGGCTGCCGCCTGGGCGTCACCTATCCCGAAATCTACGAGATGCAGGCGCGCGCGATCTTCGAGGCCGCGATCGACGTCGCCGAACGCGGCGACGCCCCGGTGCCGGAAATCATGATCCCGCTGGTGGCGACCCGCCGCGAGCTGGAATTGATGAAGGCGGTGGTCGACAAGGCCGCGGAGGTCGTCTTCGCCGAACGCGGCCGGCGGATCGAATACCTTGTCGGCACGATGATCGAACTGCCCCGCGCCGCGCTGCGCGCCGGGGAGATCGCGGAGGTCGGCGAATTCTTCTCGTTCGGCACCAACGACCTGACGCAGACGACGCTGGGCGTCAGCCGCGACGACGCCAGCCGCTTCCTGGGCGTGTACGTCGAAAAGGGCATTTACGCCCGCGATCCGTTCGTGACCCTGGATGTCGAGGGCGTCGGCGAACTGGTCGAGATCGCCGCCGAGCGCGGGCGCGCGACGCGCGAGGGGATAAAGCTGGGCATCTGCGGCGAGCATGGCGGCGATCCCGCCTCGATCGCCTTCTGCGAAAAGGTCGGGCTGGACTATGTCAGTGCCAGCCCGTTCCGCGTGCCCATCGCCCGCCTCGCCGCGGCGCAGGCGGCGCTCAAGGCGCGCGGCTGAACGAAGGGTGCGCCCCCGGCCGTCGCCGGGGAGCGCTTATATCCGCCGGTCGCGATCCTCGTCGCGAACCGCGGGGTCCGCCGCGGGGCGGGAGAAGATGCCGCCGGTGCCAAGGCTGCTCGCCGCGACGGGACGCTCCTCGACGACCACCGGAGCTGCCGCGCGCTCGCGCTCCCGCTCGGCGCGGTCGCGTTCCCAGTCCGCCCGCTGGCGCTCCCAGTCGGTGCGTTCGCGATCCCACGTCCCGCGATCGCGCTCCAGTTCCGTCGCGCGCTTCGTGGTGTCGGCATGGGCATCGCGCTCGGCCAGATAGCGCGCCTTCCACTTCTTCCCGCCCGGGTGGCTCGCCAGCCCGAACAGCCAGCCTGCGACCAGCGCGACCGCGACCGCGAACCATTGCGTGGGCGTCGTGAACAACATCGTGGCTCTCCCTGTTACGGGCGCATAACGATGGTGGCCGGTCCGCGTTCCTACTGCCCCGGCGCACCGGGGGCGAAGGCGTCGCTGATCGAACAGGCCGCCGGGCCAAGGATGACGACGAACAGCACCGGAAGGATGAACAGGATCAGCGGCACCGTCATGATCGCGGGCAGCCGCGCGGCCTTTTCCTCCGCGCGCATCATCCGCTCGTTGCGGAATTCCGCCGACAGGACGCGCAACGCGCTGGCGAGCGGGGTGCCGTATTTCTCGGTCTGGACCATCGTCGTCACGACCCCCTTCACCGCGTCCAGCGCGACGCGATGCGCCAGGTTCTCGAACGCCTGCCGCCGGTCGGTCAGGAAGCCCAGCTCGATCGCGGTCAGCGCAAATTCCTCGCCCAGCTCGGGATAAGCCTTGCCCAGCTCCTTGGCGACGCGATGGAAGGCGGCGTCGACGGTCAACCCCGCCTCGGCGCAGATCACGAGCAGGTCGAGCGCGTCGGGCAGTCCCTTGCGGATCGCGTCGGTGCGCTTCGTGATCTTGTTCTTCAGGTAGATGTCGGGCGCCTTGTAGGCCAGGATGAAGGTGACCGCGACGAGGCCGTATTTCTTCAACGGCCCCCATTCCGGAAAGGCGTCCAGGGCGTAGACGTACAGGACCATCAGGCCGCCGAAGACGATCGGCAGGATCAGCCGGCCGAAGATGACCGCGACCGCCCATTCCTTCTTGCGGATGCCCGCCTGAAGCAGCTTCTGCTGCGCCGCCTTGACCTGCTCGTCCTGGAGCATCCGGAACGAGGTCAGGAAGGTGCGCAGCCGGTCCGCGGTGTCGTTCTGCTGGACCAGCTTCGCGCGCCGCTTGCTGGTGGAGGCGGTGATGCCGGCCTTCAGCTGTTCGCGACGATCGTTCAGCGCCTTGACCCGCTTGGTCATCGGATCGCGAACGCTGAGGCCGACGTAGATCGCGAAGAACGTCGCCGCCGCCGCGAGGGCGGACAGCAACGTGGCGACGTAATAGACGTCGACGCCCAGGATCTTGGGGGAAGCAGGTTCCATCGATCAGATCTCGAAGCTTATCATCTTGGACATGATGAAGGCGCCGATCGACATCCACACCATCCCGCCCAGGCCCGCGACGATCAGGCGCTGGTCGATGAAGAAGGTCTGCATGTAATTGCCGTTGATGGTCCAGATCAGCACGAACACGATGAAGGGCAGCGACCCGATGATATAGGCCGACGCCTTCGATTCCGACGACATCGCGCGGATCTTCAGTTTCATCTGCATCCGTTGCCGCAGCACGGTCGCCAGGTTCTGGAGCGTTTCCGCCAGATTGCCGCCGGTTTCGCGCTGGATCGCGATCGTGATGACGAAGAACTGGAATTCCGCCGTCCCCAGCCGATCCGCCGTCTCCTGCAACGCCACGTCCATCGTCCGGCCGATGCGCATCTTGTCCGATACCGCGCGAAACTCCTCGCCCACCGGTCCGTCGACCTCGGCCCCGACGACCGCGATCGTTTCCGAGATCGGCAGGCCCGACCGCAGGCCGCGGACCAGCAGTTCGATCGCGTCGGGAAATTTCGCGTTGAACTTCGCCAGCCGCTTCCTGATGACGCGCCCGACCCACCAGTGCGGCAGGCCCGCACCGACGAACAGGCCGACGAACAGGGCCAGCAGGAACGGCAGCCCCTTCAGCAGCAGCAGCACCATCATGCCCAGCGTCATGCCCAGCGTGGTCAGGCCGTATTGTCCCACGGTCCAGGTCTTGCCCGTCATGTGCAACCGCTTCTGCAACTGCGCCGGATTGGGCAGCAGCCGCAGCATCGCCTGATCGGTCTTGGTCGCACCGCGCCCGGTGATCCGCCGCATCTGCGCCTCGACCGCATTGCCGGGAGAGGCGGAATGGCGTTCGCGCAGGGCGCTCAGCCGGCGCGTGCCGGCCTTCTGCGCCGACGGCCCCGCGAGCGCGAAGGCGATCAGGCCCAGCGTGGCCAGCGCGCCGAGCGCGAGGAGGAGGAGGGGCATGATCGGCATGGTCAGCCCTTCGGCCCGCCCGCCTTCTTGCCGCCGTCCTTCCGCGCCACCAGGCCCTTCAGGTCGGTGAACTTGGCGAGGAGCGACGGCCCGCCCTTCGCGCGGCCGCCCTTGCCGACGGGGGCATCGTCGTCGTCCGGCCCCGATGCCAGCAACTGGCGCGCGAGCGCGACGAGCGGCGCGACCGTCTTGGACGTCTTGCCCGCCTCCGCGAACGGCTTGCCCAGCTTGGCCGCCTGCGCCGCCAGTTTCTGGTCGTACGGCAGGACCATGTCGATCTTGCGCTCGATCGACCCCTCGAAATCCTTGCGCGAGATTTCGGGCCCGGTGCCGGGGTGCATCTTGTTCGCCAATACCGTCACCTGCACCCCGGGCGCGTTGGAACGCAGCCAAGAGATCAGGCGGATTGTGTCCCGCGCGGCCGCCAGCGTCAGCTCGGTCACCAGCACCGCGGCGTCGATATCGGACAGCAGGTGCGGATATTGCACCAGCATCTGCCGCGGCAGGTCGACCACGGTGCATTCGAACGCGTTGCGCATCTCCTCCTGCAACTGGAAGAAGGCGGCGCCGTCGGTCATGATCGGCGTGGCGATCGGCGCTTCCGCCGACAGGACCGCCAGATTCTCGCTCGCCTTCACCATCGCGCGTTCGATGAACAGGCCGTCGATGCGGCTGGGATTCTCGATCGCGTCGGTCAGGCCACGGCCCGGTTCCAGGTCGAGCGACAGGGCCGCGGTGCCGAAATGGACGTCGAGGTCCAGCAGCGCGGTGCTGCGCTTGTCGCGGTCGCTCATCAGCCAGGCGAGCGAGGTCGCGATCGTGGACGCGCCCACGCCGCCGCGCACGCCGATGACCGCGGTCGCGCAATGCGGCCGGTCGCCCCCGATGTCGGCGACCTTGGGCGCGCTGATGATCGCCTGCGCCTGTGCGAACGCGTCGCGCAGCGCGTCGGGCGTGAACGGCTTCAGCAGATAGTCCTGGATGCCGCTGGCCAGCAGGTCGCGGTACAGGCGCACGTCGTTGATCTGCCCCGCCGCGATCACGATCGTGCCGGGTTCGCACACCTCCGCCAGTCCGTTGATGTCGGTCAGCGGATCACCCGATTCGGCGAGGTCGACGAACAGGATGTGCGGGCTGGACGACACCGACAGCGTCTGCACGGCGTTGCGCAGCCCGCCCTTGTAGACGTTCTCCGCAGGCCAGCCCATTTCGGTCGCGATCGGACGGATGGCATCCGCGGACAGATCGTCGCAGGTGAAGGCGATGAACGGGGCGCGCGTGCCGACGCCGCCGGATTTCCAGGGTGCGTTCATTACTTTCCTCCCGCGCTCTCGGCCTTGCCCTTCAGCCACCCGCCGCCTTCGCCGGTCGGCGTGGCGGCGCGCAGCATGCCGATCGCGCGCGTGCCGGTCCGGCCCTCGTAGGCGAGCGCGCCCGGCTGCCCGCGGACCAGGTCCGCCGGGTTGGCGACCATCGCGGCCAGGTTGGTGTTGCTGGCGCAGCCGTAGTTGGACGCGGTGTGCGCGTTGAAATTGGGGTCGTTCATGCGCGAATGATCGGGGCACCCCGGCACGATCGCGCGCGTGCGGCTGACGACGATGCGGACCGTTCCCGGCGCGATCGGGCCGTTGGTGACGGGCGCCGCGGCACCGACCAGCAGGCCGTAGCGTGCCGCGACCGCCTGCACATCGTCGTGCGCGCCGCGGCCGGTGCCGTTCGGGTCGTCGAGCGCGACGACGTCGCCGTAGCCGAGGCGCATCGCCTCCATCCAGCCGCCGAGCCGCTGCGCCTCGCCGGGGGCGAGCGCACCCGATTGCGTGGCGACGTCGATGGCATAGTCGCTGCGCTGGACCACCGGTTGATGGACCGATTCGAGCCCGCGATTGGACGTGCCGCACGCCGCCAGGGGGGCGAGCAGGAGGAACAGGGGCAGCGGGCGCTTGAAGTGGAGCATGTCAGCCTCGCGTTCGGATCAGTTGATCGAGAAGCCGGGCGCGGGCGCGGCGGCGCCCTTGCGATCGGCTGGCTTCACGGCTTTGCGGTCGGGGCGGTCCGGGCGGTCCGGCTGGGGAGCCGGGGCGGGGAGCGCGGGCAGCGCCGCCGCGGCACCGATCGCGGGCGCGACCGCCGGGGCGACCTGCATCACGGGCTTCGGTCGCTCGCCGCCGGTCTGCCCGGACTGGAGCTGTCCCAGCAGTACGCGCTGAAGATCGGTCGGTGCCTTGTATCCGTCGGTCGGCAGCACGATGTCGTTCGCGTTGGTCGGCTTCACCAGATACGGCGTGATGATGATGACCAGTTCGGTTTCGTTGCGCTGGAACGCGTTCGACTTGAACAATGCCCCCAGTACCGGGACGTCGCCGATGCCCGGCGTTTTGTCGAAGAAGTTGTTGTGGGTGTTCGACATCAGGCCCGCGATCATGAAGCTCTGGCCCGAACCCAGCTCCACCGTCGTTTCCGCACGCCGCGTGGTGAGCGCGGGGATGCGCGTGCCGCCCAGCGGGACCGCGTTGGAATAGTCGAGCTGCGACACCTCCGGCCGGACGCGCAACGAGATGCGGCCGTCGGCGAGGACGGTGGGGGTATAGGCGAGGCTGACGCCGAATTCCTTGTACTCGACGGTGACGGTGCCCAGCGCCTGGCTGATCGGGATCGGGATCTCGCCACCCGCCAGGAACGTGCCCGTCTCGCCCGACAGCGCGGTCAGGTTCGGGTTGGCCAGCGTCGTGACCTGGCCGTTCTGTTCGCCCAGGTCGATCGCGGACAGGACGTCCAGACCCAGCAGCTTGCCCGCAAGGCCGATCGACGAACGCGTGCCGCCGCTGTCCTTGGTGAAGGAATAGGCGCTGCCCGAATTGGGCAGGACGAACTGCCCCGTCTTCGGATCGAACGGCAGCTGCAACGACCCTGCGGGCAGGCCGTAGCGCGCCGAGGCGTCGAGCAAGGGCAGCCGCGACGTGTCGAAATTGCCGATGGTGCCGGGCGCGCGGCCGGAGGCGACGCCGAACTGGAACCCGCCCGTCGTGTCGCGGGTCAGCAGGTTGCTGCCGATGTTCTTCAGGAAGCTGCGGCTGACCTCCGCGAACTTGACCTGGAGGTTGACCTGCAACGGCGTCGCGGTGCGCAGGCGGTTGACGACCGCGATCTTCAGCGACGGATTGTCCCCCGACATGTTGACGCCGGGGTTCAGCAGGCTGGTGACCAGGCTCTGCGCCTGCGCGCTGTCCTCCGGGCTGGCCACGGTCCCGTTGAGCACCGCGATCTGGCCCACCTGGGTCACGCGGATATCGGCATCGGGCATCGCCGCCTTCATCATCCGGTCCAGCGACGTGGAATTCTGCGCCACGTGGATCAGCGCGGAATAGACGACCCCGCCCGACGCGTCCGTGGCGAACACCGTCGAATCGCCGAAATCCTTGCCGAACAGGTGGATCTGCCGCGGATTGGCGACATAGACGTCGGCCACGCCGGGGTTGGACGTCCACACGTCGACGACGCTGGAGGGGAGGGTGATGAGCTCGCCCTCGCCGACCGACAGCCGCTTCTCGATCGCGGGGCGGGTGACGCCTGCGGGGGGCATGCCGATACGGGCGGGGCGGCCCGCGCGCTTCGCCGCGGCGGGGGCGGCGGCGGCGCCCACCGGGGGCAGCGCGACCGCGGCCATCGCCATGACGGCGGCGGATCGCGCGAGGAGGGTGTGGAGGCGCATGTCAGTTCTTCCCTTCCAGGGAAACTTCGGCGACCGCGTTGCCGCGGACGACGCGGACGACGGGCCCCTTGCGTGCCGGTGCGGCAGTGCCCATCGCGGGATCGGCCTGCACCGCCGCGGTGGGACCGCCGATGGCCGCGTTGCGGGCAGGGACGGTACGACGCTGGAAGCGCGACACGTCCGCGCCGACGACGAACGGGGCGTTGCCCGATTGCGGCGTGCTGGCGAGGCGCGCGAACATCGCCTTTTCCGCCTTCGGATCCTTGCCGTCGCCGACGCTGATCGCGCCCGATGCGATGGCCTGTTCCAGCTCGCCCTGATTGTCCGCGATCGAGCGCAGCGACAGCGACAGGGTGCCGATCATCTGCCCGACCGCGATCTGTTCCGCGATCTTCGGCGTCGCCTCGACCGTGACGGTCGAGAAGGTGGTGACGACGACATTCCCCTCGGCATCCTTCTGGTCGCCGGTCCGCTGGTCGGTGGCGAGCACGCGCAGGTTGCGCACGATCGTCTCGCTGGCCTTCAGCGGCGGACCGTCGCCGCCGCCCTCGATCGACTGGGTCAGGATCAGGTCGATATGGTCGCCGGGGAAGACGAAGCCCGCGACGGACGTCTGCGCCGACACGGGCACCGTCACCGCGCGCATGCCCGCCCCGAGCGCTGCGGCCAGGAAGCCGCGGTCGCCGGGCTTCACCAGCGCGCCCTGCGTCACCGGTTGCCCGGCGGTGATGGCGTTGCGCACCACGGTGCCCAGCAGCTTCGACAAATCGGTGTCCTGCCGCTTGTAATAGGCGTTCTCGACCATTTCCTTGGGCCACGGCTGGAACTTCAGCGCGCTGGCGTCCAGGATCGTGCCGACGGGCAGCGCGCGGGTGGCGACCAGCACCTCCGGCCCGTCGATGACGGGTGGGGGCGCGGTCGCGGCGGCGGCCTGCGGCGCGGGAGCGCCGGAAACCAGCGAGCGCGCGACGAAGGCGGTGATCCCGGCGACGAAGAGCGCCCCCACCAGCAATATGATCTTGCGACTATCCATGATGCCCCTTGCCTCGGAAAAAGGCCGACTTTTTCTCAAGCCCCATGATTACGTAAATTGGTTAAGAAGCGGTTCGCGCAGCGTGAGCAGCCCCGCGATCGCGATCGCGACGCCGTAGGGCACCTCGATCCCGCCGCGGTCCCCGCGCTTCACGCGGTTCTCGATCAGGAACAGGATCGTCAGGACGCCGCCGACGATCGCCATGACCATCAGCATCGACATCAGGTTCGCAGGCGTCAGCCACAGCGCCAGCGCGCCGATCATCTTCACGTCCCCGCCGCCCATCTGCCCCAGGGCGAAAGCGCCGACGAAGAAGGCGAAGGCGATGGCGGCGACGCCCAGCTGGATCGCCATGCCGGGCCACGGATCGAGCCCGATCGACACCCACCACAACGGCGCCAGCAGCGCGATTGCGGCGTTCTTCCCATTCGCGATCTCGCGCGTGCGGGCATCCTCGATGCCGGCGGACAGCAGCAGTGCGCCCATCGTCGCGGGCAGGAGCCAGGACAGAATCGACCATGTCATCCCTCGACGGGTAGACGGGATGGCTTAGGAAACCGTAACCATGACCGCGCGATGACCACGGACCCGTTCAACCCGCGCCGCGCGCTGCCCGCGGACGCGACCGTGGCGCGATGGCGGGCGGCGGACGGCTGGCCGGTGCGGCGGTTCGACCGGGCGGGCGGCACGCGCGGATCGATCCTGTTCCTGGGCGGGCGCGCCGACGTGTTCGAGAAATACCTGGAGACGCTGGACCACTGGCATCGCGCCGGCTGGTCGGTCAGCTCGTTCGACTGGCGCGGGCAGGGCGGGTCGGGGCGGATGTCTCCCGATCCGCTGGTGGGACATGCGACCGACTTCGCGCCGCTGGTCGACGACCTCGCCGGCTTCTGGCGCGACTGGGCGGGCACACGCGCCGGGCCGCATGTCGTGGTCGGGCATTCGATGGGCGGCTATCTGGTCCTGCGCGCGCTGGTCGAACGGCGGATTGCGGCGGACGCGGCGGTCCTGGTCGCGCCGATGCTGGGGTTGCGCTCCCCGCTGGGAGCGTGGGGCGGCGGGCGGCTGGCGGCGTTCCTGCGCGACCGCGGCGATCCGGCGCGCGGCGCGTGGCGGCTGCGCGACGATCCCGCGGCGCGGACGCGGCGGCAGCGGCGGCTGACCGCGGACGTCACGCGTTTCGACGACGAGGATTGGTGGTATGCGCAGGATCCCGCGATCCGCCTCGGCCCGCCCAGCTGGGCATGGATCGCGGAAGCCTTCGCCGCCACGGCGCGGTTGCGCGCCGATCCGCGGCTGCGCTTCGTGGCGACGCCGACGCTGATGCTGGTGGCGGAGCGCGACCGGCTGGTCGACACGCGCGCGGCGCGTGCCGTCGCGGCGCGATTGCCGCACGCGCGACTGGCGCGGTTCGACAGCGCGCACGAGATCCTGCGCGAGGCGGATGCGGTGCGCGACCGCGCGCTGGCCGCGATCGACGGGTTCCTGGACGAGGTGGCGACGTGAGCGTCGGGGACGCGCGCCGGGACATCGCGATCGTCGGGGCGGGGATCGCGGGGGCGACGCTGGCGGCGGCGATCGGGGACAGGGCGAACGTCCTGCTGCTGGAGGCCGAGGCGCAGCCGGGATATCACGCCACCGGACGGTCCGCGGCGTTCTGGTCCGAAACCTACGGCGGCCCGGCGATCCAGCCGCTGACCACGCTGTCGGGCCCGGTGCTTGAGACGGGCGGGTTCCTGCAACCCCTGGGGTCGCTGCATGTCGGGACCGCGGCGGAGGCGGGGCTGGCCGACGCCTTCATCGCGCAATTCGCCGCGTCGGGCGTCCCGCTGGAACGCGTCGACCCGCTGGCGCGCGTGCCCGGCCTGCGCCCGGAATGGAGCGTGGGGGTGTGGGAGCCGACCTGCGCCTATATCGATGCCGCGGGCTATCACGCCGATGCGCTGGCGCGGCACCGGCGCGCAGGGGGACGAACGGTGACGGATGCGCGCCTGGTTTCGGCGCGGCGCGACGGCGGGGGATGGCACCTTGCGACCACCGCGGGGGACTTCACCGCCGACGTGCTGGTCGACGCGGGCGGTGCATGGGCCGATGCGATCGCGGCGGCGGCGGGCGTCGCGCCGATCGGTATCCAGCCGTATCGCCGCACGATGGTGCAGCTGATGCCCGATCCGCCGGTGCCCGCGGGCGTGCCGCATGTCGCGCATCTGGGCGGCCAATTCTATTTCAAGCCGGAGCCGGGCGGGCGATTGTGGCTGAGCCCGCACGACGAACATGCGGTCGAGGCGCACGACGTGCAGCCGGAGGAGCTGGACATCGCGATCGCGATCGACCGGCTGGAGCATCTGGTCGACTGGCGCGTGGCGAGGGTGGAGCGGACGTGGGCGGGGCTGCGCAGCTTCGCGCCGGATCGGTTGCCGGTGTATGGGTTCGACCGGCACGCGCCGGGCTTCTTCTGGTTCGCGGGGCAGGGTGGGTTCGGCATCCAGACCGCCGCCGCTGCCGCGATGTTGGGCGCCGCGCTGCTGCTGGGCGACGCCTGCCCGGCGGGACTGGACCCGGCGCGCTATGCGCCGGCGCGTTTCGGGCGTAGGTAGGATTCCATTAATGGGAGGGTGACGATGGCGCACAAGTTCGTGATCTCCAGGAACAAGGCCGGCGAGTATGTCGCCAAGTTCAAGTATAATTCCGAGACGATCTTCTGGACCGAGGGTTATTCGAGCGAGGCGTCGGCACGCAATGCGATCGCGTCGATCCTGAAGAACGGGCCGGGCGCCGAGGTGGTCGAGGAATAACGTGTTCCTTCAACAGCGTTCATGCTGAGCGAAGTCGAAGCACCTTGCCCCGCGCATAGCCTTCGACTTCGCTCAGGCCGAACGGAGGTTGGGCGCTTCCTCCTATCGCCGCCCCGCCGCCACCGCGGCGTCGCTGGCCAGACGGTCGGCGCGCTCGTTTTCGGGGTGGCCGGCGTGGCCCTTCACCCATTGCCAGTCGATGCGGTGGGGCTTCGCCGCGACGAGCAGTTCCTGCCACAGTTCGGCGTTCTTCACCGGCTTCCTGTCCGCGGTCTTCCAGCCGTTCTTCTGCCAGCCCTTTATCCACTTCGTCAGGCCGTCCATGACGTAGCGGCTGTCGGTCGACAGCACGACGTGGCACGGCCGCGTCAGCGCATTGAGCGCGCGGATCGCCGCGGTCATTTCCATGCGGTTGTTGGTCGTTGGGTTCTCGCCGCCCGACAATTCCTTCTCGGTCGTGCCCATGCGCAGGACGACGCCCCAGCCGCCGGGGCCGGGATTGCCCTTGCACGCGCCGTCGGTGAACGCCTCGACCTTCGTCATTTCGGCAGTGTCGGTCATGCGAAGGCGTCCGGGTTGGCGTCGTACCAGTCGAGGCGGGCGAGATAGGCGAGCGGGTCCTTGCGCATCACCAATGCGTCGGGCGGCGTGTTGAGCCAGTCCCACGCGCGGCTGAGCAGGAAGCGGATGCAGGCGCCGCGCGCGAGGACGGGCAGCGCGGCGCGTTCCGCGGGCGACAGGCCGAACGCGGCGTCGTAGCCGTCGAGCAGCGCGCGCCCGATCGCGGCGGAGGGGTTCCGCCCCTTCGCATCGAAGGTCCACGACGTATGCATGACCGCGACGTCGTAGGCGCGCAGGTCGGTGCAGGCGAAGTAGAAGTCGATCAGCCCGGTGACGGTGTCGCCGCGCATCAGCACGTTGTCCGGAAACAGATCCGCATGGATCGCGCCCACGGGCAGGTCGCGCGGCCAGTCGCGCTCCACCGCGTCCAGCGCGGCGGCGACGCGGGCGTGGAGGCCGGGGCGGATCGCGTCCATGCCGGGGCCGCACCGGTCGAGCAGCGGGCGCCATTCGGCAAGGCCCATGGAATTGGGGCGCACGGGCGCGAAATCGGCGACCGCGCGGTGCATGTCGCCGAGCGCGCGCGCGGCGGCATCGGCCTGCGCGGGGGTGGGGTGCGACAGCGACACGCCGGGGAGGAAGCGGATCAGGCAGGCGGGGCGGCCCTCCAGTTCCTGTATCTCCCTGCCTTCGCGGTCCTTGATCGCGGGCGGAACGGGCAGTCCCTTTGCGGCGAGATGATCGAGCAGCGCCATGAAGAAGGGCAGGTCGCCCGCCGCCACGCGCTTTTCGTACAGCGTCAGGATGAAGCGGTCGCGCGTGGTGTCGACGAGGTAGTTGCTGTTCTCCACCCCCTCCGCGATCCCCTTCGCCGACACGAGGTCGCCTACGTCGTAGCGGGCGAGGAAGCGGCCGAGCGCCTCGGCGGAAACGTGGGTGTAGACGGCCACGGTGCAGGGTTCCCGGTTCGGAAGGTCACAGAAAGTCGCATGGTCGGGCGTGTACGATGAGGATTGCGGGGTCGGTGGAAAATTGGTCCGGGAAGCTGTGCCACATGGGGTGCATGTAGGACAGATGCCGATCGCGATCCCCTCCCTTGAAAGGGAGGGGAGGAGATCAGGCGGCGGCTTCCAGCCCGCGGGGCAGCTTGAACGCCACCGTCTCGCGCGTCGTCTCCTCCTCGCGCTCGGTCACGTCGAAGCGGGTCGACAGCAAGGCGACGAGTTCGCGTACCAGCACCTCCGGCGCGGAGGCGCCCGCGGTGATGCCGAGCGTGCCGACGCCGTCGAGCATCGACCAGTCGAGGTCGGCGGCGCGCTGGATCAGCGCGGCGCGCACGCCCTGCCGCTCCGCGACCTCGACCAGCCGGACCGAGTTGGACGAATTGGGCGCGCCGATCACCAGCACCGCGTCGCACGCCGCCGCGATCGCCTTCACCGCCGCCTGCCGGTTCGACGTGGCGTAGCAGATGTCCTCGCCCTTGGGCGCCTGGATCGACGGGAAGCGGCGCTGGAGCGTCTCCACCACCGCGGCGGTATCGTCGACCGACAGCGTCGTCTGCGTCAGGAAGGCCAGGTTGTCGGGGTCCGCGGGCGTCAGCGCCTCCGCATCCGCGACATCCTCCACCAGCGTCATCGCGCCCGCGGGCACCTGACCGAAGGTGCCGATGACCTCGGGATGGCCCTGGTGCCCGATGAAGACGATGTGGCGGCCCATCGCGACCAGCCGCTCCGCCTGGCGATGCACCTTGCTGACCAGGGGGCAGGTGGCGTCGAGATAGTCCAGCCCGCGCGACTGCGCGTCGGCGGGCACCGACTTGGGCACGCCGTGCGCGCTGAAGACGACGGGGGCGCCGTCGGGCACCTCGTCCAGTTCCTCGACGAACACCGCGCCCTGCGCCTTCAGCGTGTCGACGACGTATTTGTTGTGCACGATCTCGTGCCGGACGTACACGGGCGCGCCGTGCTTCTCGATCGCGAGTTCGACGATGCGGATCGCGCGGTCCACGCCGGCGCAGAAGCCGCGCGGCGCGGCGATCAGCAGGTCCAGCGGGCGGCGTTCCTGAACGATATCGGCCATGGCGGCGCACTTACGCGAATGCTTGCCCCGGCGAAAGCCGGTTCCTATGAGTCGCGCGCGCCGTGCGGCGCCAGTCGCTTTTGCCGTAAGGACACCCCCGCCCGTGACGTTCCAGAAGCTCGCCGTCCCGATCCTGCTGCTCGCGGGCGTCGCGGGATGCGCCAAGACCGGCGACATCGACGTGTCGCAGGGCGTCGGCATCACCGCGGTCCGCTCCGCCTGCCCGGTCGTGGGCGTGCCCGCGGGGACGGGCGACGTGACGCTGTTCGACGGCGCCAGCCGGGACGCGCGCGCGATCGACACCACCGCCACGATCAGCAACGTGCGGTCGGAATGCAGCGAAAGCGGCGACGACGTGGTGACGCGCGTGACCTTCGACGTGCGCGCGCGCCGCACCGCGACCGGTCCCGCGCGCGAGGTCGTCCTGCCCTATTTCGTCGCGATCACGCGGGGCGGCGGCCAGGTCGCGGCCAAGCGCGTGGGGCAGGTCGCCCTGCGCTTCGAGGCGGGGCAGCCGATCGCGACGAGCAGCGCGGAGGCGACCTCCGTCGTCTCGCGCGCGCTGGCGACGTTGCCGCAGGACGTGCGCGAGAAGCTGACCCGCCGCCGCAAGGCGGGCGACCAGGACGCCGCGGTCGACCCGCTGGCCACCCCCGAGGTCCGCGCCGCGGTGCTGGCCGCCAGTTTCGAGGCGCTGGTGGGGTTCCAGCTGACGCAGGACCAGCTGAAGTATAACGCGACGCGGTGATGCTTCCCGCCTTTCCCCGATCGGCGGG
>NZ_LMQP01000003.1:48016-48211 GCF_001425405.1 Sphingomonas sp. Leaf412
CCGATTTGAACGGGGCTCCGATCTTTCCAGGGATCGGGGCCCAATTCATTCAGGGGTGCGAGCCGAAGCCCGCACCCCCTATCACGCTACCTTGAACGCGACGCCGCCTTGATCGCGAGGATCAGGGCGACGATTTCGACCATGAGCGTTCCAGCGCCCACGATCAGGGTTGCAATGTCGATTGTGATGTTGACC
>NZ_LMQP01000003.1:48306-50306 GCF_001425405.1 Sphingomonas sp. Leaf412
TGGGAACGCCGGTCCGCAGGCAATCGCCGACGATCCGGCGGCGGAGGGCAGGTGGCCGATGGCGATGCGCGACCACTGCATCGTAGCCGATTGACTCGCCATCGCCGGCCCGCCACAGCGCGGGCTTGTCGATGGCGGGAAACCGGCATGGGCAGGCGCGGGAGAGCGCGGCCGCCTTTCAGGCGAACGGCCGCCGCCGAAGGAGCAACCACCCCGGAATCTCTCAGGCACCAGGGACCGCGCCGGCCACGACACTCTGGAAAGCGTTCCCCTTTCGCGAGGGGAACCACCGAAGGGGTAACCTCGCCCGGCGACGGCGCGGGGGAAAGCTCTCAGGTTCCGTGACAGAGGGGGAAACGATCGTCTCCGGCGTCCGCGCCGGCGATACGCCCTTGGATGACGGAGACCGGCCGGTGAGCGACGCGACCACCACGATCGACAATGACGAGGGCGAAGCCCCCGCGATCCAGACGCTGCCGCTGGACGCGTGGCATCGCGCGCGCGGCGGGCGGATGGTCGAATTCGCGGGCTATCACATGCCCGTGCAGTTCGAGGGCATCATGGCCGAACATTTGTGGACGCGCGAGAGCGCCGGCCTGTTCGATGTCAGCCACATGGGACAATTAACCTTCACCGGCGATGGCGTCGTCGCCGCGCTGGAGGCGTTGCTGCCCGCCGATATCGCGGGCCTGCCGATGGAGCGCGCGCGCTATTCGCTGCTGCTGGACGATCGGGGCGGGATCCTCGACGATCTGATGCTGACCAGGCAGGCGGATGACCGCGTGTACATGGTCGTCAACGGCGCGACGAAATATGACGATATCGCGCACATGCTGGACAGCCTGCCCGACGACGTGACGCTGAACCTGATGGAGGATCACGCGCTGCTGGCGGTGCAGGGGCCGAAGGCGGTCGCGGCGCTGGCGCGGGTGGTGCCGGGGGTCGAGGCGCTGGTGTTCATGCAGGCGCGCGGCTTCGCATGGCAGGGCCACGACCTGTGGATCAGCCGGTCGGGCTATACCGGTGAGGACGGGTGCGAGATTTCGGTGCCCGCCGATGCGGTAGAGGCGCTGGCCGACGCGCTGCTGGCGCAGCCGGAGGTGAAGCCGATCGGGCTCGGCGCGCGCGATTCGCTGCGGCTGGAGGCGGGGTTGCCGCTGTACGGCCACGACCTCGATACCGATACGACGCCCGTCATGGCGGACCTGGGCTTCGCGCTGTCGAAGCGGCGGCGCGAGGCGGGGGATTATCCCGGCGCTGCCCGGATCGCGGCCGAGCGCGAGAACGGCGCGATCCAGAAGCGCGTCGGTCTGCTGGTCGAGGGGCGGCAGCCGGTGCGCGAGGGCGCGACCGTGGTCGACGCCGACGGTTCGACCGTCGGGCGCGTCACCTCGGGCGGATTCGCGCCGAGCGTCGGGGCACCGATCGCGATGGCGTACGTTCCCGTCGCGATGGCGGCGCCCGGCACCAGCGTCCAGCTCGTCCAGCGCGGGAAGGTCCACGCCGCGACCGTCGCGCCGATGCCATTCGTACCCCATCGCTATTTCCGAGGAGTGAAGTGAGATGAGCCGTTATTTCACCGAGGACCATGAGTGGATCGACGTCGATGGCGACATCGGCACGGTCGGGATCAGCGACTATGCGCAGCAGCAGCTGGGCGACATCGTGTTCGTCGACGTGCCCGAGGACGGCAAGTCGCTGGACAAGGGCGACGAGGCCGCGGTGGTCGAGAGCGTGAAGGCCGCCAGCGACGTCTATTCGCCCGTGTCGGGCAACGTGCTGGAGGGCAATCGCGCTTTGTCCGACGAACCCGCGCTGGTGAACACCGATCCCGAGGGCGAGGGCTGGTTCTTCCGCATCACGCTGACCGATGCGTCGGAGCTGGAGGAGCTGATGGACGAGGTCGCCTACGAGGCGTTCGTCGCGAAGCTTTGATGCACGGATAGCCCCCGCCCCTTCAGGGGAGGGGGTTGGGGGAGGGGTCGCGTCCTGGTGTACGG
>NZ_LMQP01000003.1:50367-51590 GCF_001425405.1 Sphingomonas sp. Leaf412
CCTAGCCCCTCCCCGTCGGGGAGGGGGATGGAGTTTTTCGATGCGCTACCTGCCCCTGACCGATACCGACCGTGCCGAGATGCTGGCCGTCGTCGGCGCGTCGTCGATCGACGACCTGTTCGTGGACGTGCCGGAAGAAGCCCGCCTCGACGGCGCGATCCGCGGCCTGCCTGGTCACGCCAGCGAATTGTCCGTCGAACGCCACATGACGAAACTGGCGCGGCAGAACATGGTCGCGGGCGAGGTGCCGTTCTTCCTCGGCGCGGGGGCGTATCGCCACCACGTGCCCGCCAGCGTCGATCACCTGATCCAGCGCGGCGAGTTCCTGACCGCCTATACGCCGTACCAGCCCGAGATCGCGCAGGGCACGTTGCAGATGCTGTTCGAGTTCCAGACGCAGGTCGCGCGCCTGCTGGGCACCGACGTGGCCAATGCCAGCATGTACGACGGATCGACCGCCTGCTGGGAAGCGATCGGGATGGCGCGGCGGATCACGAAGCGCAAGCGCGCGATCCTGTCGGGCGGGCTGCACCCGCATTACGTGTCGGTCGCCAACACCATGGCGAAATATACCGGCGACATGCTGGACGTGTCGCTGCCCGACATGGCGGCGGAGACGGACCTTGAGGCGCTGATCGCGAAGATCGATGGCGAGACGTCGTGCGTGGTGGTGCAATATCCCGACATCCTGGGCCGTATCGCGGACCTGACGCCGCTGGCGGATGCGTGCCACGCGAACAAGGCGTTGCTGATCGCGGTCGTGACCGAGCCGGTCGCGCTGGGCGCGATCCGTTCGCCGGGGGAGATGGACGCGGACATCGTCGTGGGCGAGGGGCAGTCCATCGGCGTCGGCCTGCAATTCGGCGGGCCGTACGTCGGCCTGTTCGGGTGCAAGGACAAATATGTCCGCCAGATGCCGGGGCGATTGTGCGGCGAGACCGTCGATGCGGACGGCAAACGCGGGTTCGTCCTGACGCTGTCGACGCGCGAACAGCATATCCGGCGCGAGAAGGCGACGAGCAACATCTGCACCAACAGCGGGCTGTGCGCGCTGGCCTTCTCGATCCACATGACGTTGCTGGGCGAGGCGGGGCTGCGCGCGCTGGCGGCGGCGAACCATGCGGGCGCGGTGGCGGCGGCGGAGCGGCTGGCGCAGGTGCCGGGCGTGCGGGTCGTGAACGACACGTTCTTCAACGAATTCACGCTGGACCTGGGGCGCGAGG
>NZ_LMQP01000003.1:51672-52016 GCF_001425405.1 Sphingomonas sp. Leaf412
GTATCCGGGGGTCGACGCGCTGGCGAACGGGCTGGTCGTCGCGGTGACGGAGACGACGACGGCGGAGGATGTCGCGGCGCTGGCCGCGGCATTGACGGAGGAACTGGCATGAGCGCGATCAATGCGAGCGGGTGGAAGCCCTCGGCGCCGGTGAAGGGCGAGGGCGCCGCGCCGACGTTTACGGGCAACCGGGCATTGATGCTGGAGGAGAAGCTGATCTTCGAGATCGGCGACGGCGAGACGACGGGGGTGGATTTCACTATCCTCCCCGGAACGGGGAGGGGGACCGCCGGCGCAGCCGGTGGTGGAGGGGGAGCGCCTCAAAGCGCATCGCTTGCGGATGG
>NZ_LMQP01000003.1:52056-54640 GCF_001425405.1 Sphingomonas sp. Leaf412
CGTGCCGGGGAGGATAGGCTGGGCAATCTGGCGCGGACCGCGTCGATCGGCCTGCCGGGCCTGTCGGAGCCGGAGACGGTGCGGCATTACACCCGCCTCAGCCGGCAGAATTACGCCATCGACCTCGGCCTCTTCCCGCTCGGTTCGTGCACGATGAAGCACAATCCGCGGCTGAACGAGAAGATGGCGCGGCTGCCCGGCTTCGCCGACGTGCATCCGTTGCAGCCCGTCGACACGGTGCAGGGCGCGCTGGCGGTCATCAACGAGCTGGCGTTCTGGCTGATCGACCTGACCGGCATGGAGGGCGTCGCGATGTCGCCCAAGGCGGGCGCGCACGGCGAATTGTGCGGGATGCTGTGCATCAAGGCGGCGCTGGAGAAGCGCGGCGAGGGGCATCGCAAGGTCGTGCTGGTGCCCGAAAGCGCGCACGGCACGAACCCCGCGACCGCGGCGTTCGCGGGATTCAGCGTGGAGGACATTCCCGCCAACGCCGACGGGCGCATCGACCTCGACGCGCTGACCGCGCGGCTGGGGCCGGACATCGCGGCGGTGATGATTACCAATCCCAACACCTGCGGCCTGTTCGAGCGCGACCTGAAGGCGATCAGCGACGCGGTCCATGCGGCGGGCGGCTACGTCTATTGCGACGGCGCCAACTTCAACGCCATCGTCGGGCGCGTGCGACCGGGGGACCTCGGCGTCGATGCGATGCACATCAACCTGCACAAGACCTTCTCCACCCCGCACGGCGGCGGCGGGCCGGGATCGGGGCCGGTGGTGCTGTCGAAGGCGCTGGCGCCGTTCGGCCCGCTGCCCTTCACCGCGAGACACGCGGACGGGCATATCCAGTTGATCGAGGAAGAGACGGCGGGGGACGACCATCCCGACACGTTCGGGCGGATGACCGCGTTCCATGGGCAGATGGGGATGTTCACCCGCGCGCTGACCTACATCCTCAGCCACGGGGCGGACGGCCTGCGGCAGGTGGCGGAGGATGCGGTGCTGAACGCCAATTACATCCTGCGCTCGCTGGAGGGCACGCTGGACGCGCCGTTCGCGCATTCGGGGCCGTGCATGCACGAGGCGATCTTCTCCGATCGCGGCTTCGCGGACGGATTCTCGACGATCGATCTGGCCAAGGCACTGATCGACGAGGGGTTCCATCCGATGACGATGTATTTCCCGCTGGTGGTGCATGGCGCGATGCTGGTCGAGCCGACGGAAACGGAATCGAAGGCGGCGCTGGACCAGTTCATCGGCGCGCTGCGCTCTGTCGCGGAGCGCGCGAAGGCGGGCGACCCGTCGCTGAAGACCGCGCCGCATTTCGCGCCGCGATCGCGGCTGGACGAGACGCTGGCGGCGCGGCGGCCGGTGCTGGTGTGGAAGGAGCCGGTCGTGGTGGCGGGGGCGGCGGAATAATCCGGGGACCCGTCCCATGTCCGTTCGTGCTGAGCGCAGTCGAAGCACATGCGGCACGCGTGCCCTTCGACTGCGCTCAGGGCGAACGGACATGGTGGTTCGACCTGAACGACCCTCGTTTCAACTCGCGGTCAGCGCGCCATCCACCGTATACGCCGCGCCGTTGACGTAGGCGGCGGCGTCCGACGCGAGGAAGGCGACGACCGCCGCGACCTCCTCCGCGCGGCCGTAGCGTTGTTGCGGGATGGCGGTGGCGCGTTTCGCTTCCTCGCTGCCCGCACCGGTGTCGATCGACGCCATCATCCGGCCGCTGATCGGGCCGGGGTTCACGCAATTCACGCGCACGCCGCGGCCCGCCACTTCCAGCGCGGCGACGCGGGTGAGGCCGACGACCGCATGCTTGCTGGCGACATAGCCCGCCATGCCCGGCGCGCCGCCGAGGCCCGCGACGCTGGACGTGTTGATAACGGCGCCCGACCCCTGCGCCAGCATCACGGGCAGGACGTATTTCAGGCCCAGGAACACGCCGTCGACGTTCACCGCCAGCACCGTGCGGAAGGCGTCGAGCGGATAGTCGGCGATCGGCGCGATCGGCCCTTCGACCCCGGCGTTGTTGAAGAACACGTCGATCCGCCCGGTATCGGCGACCATCGCCGCCACCGACGCCTCGTCGGTCACGTCCACGGTCAGGATGCGCGCATCGGGTACCGCGGCGCGCAACGCGGTCCAGTCCGCGCCGGCGAGATCGGCGGCGACGACGCGCGCGCCCTGTCGCGCCAGCAGCGCCGCGGTCGCGGTGCCGATCGCCCCCGCCGCGCCGGTTATCAGCGCCACCTTGCCCGTCATTGCGGTCATGTCCGTCTCTCCCTCGCGAGCAGCAGCATCGCCGCCAGTCCCACCAATGTCGCCGCGCTCATGTACCAGGCGGGCGCGAGCGCGTCGCCGGTCGCCGCGGTCAGCCACGCGACCGCGAATTGCGTCGTCCCGCCGAAGATCGTGACCGCCAGCGCGTAGAGCATGGCGAAGGCGCCCGATCGCACGCGCGCGGGCAGGCCCTCCATCGCCACGACCAATGTCGTGGTCAGCGTCAGCGCGACCGCGAAGCGGGTGACGAAGCCGACCGCGTACAGCGTCGCGGGCGTCGGCGCGCCGGTCAGCAGCGCGA
>NZ_LMQP01000003.1:54705-68925 GCF_001425405.1 Sphingomonas sp. Leaf412
GCGGTCGCACAATTCGCCCGCCGCGATCGCGCCCAGCGTCGCGCCCAGTCCCACCGCCACCGTCGCGCCGAACGATACGGATGCGGGCAGGGCCAGCGTCGCCTGCGCATAGGTGGACAGGTAGTTGGTGACATAGGTGGCGATCGTGCCGAACACCGTCGTCAGGAAGGTGAAGGCGGCGATGCGGCGATAGGCGCGCAGCGGGGGGACGGGCGCCTGCGCCGTCGCGGCATGGAGCGTCTCGGGCAGGTCGCGCCGCAGCGCGAGGCCGATCGGCACGGTCAGCACGCCCAGCCCCATCGCGATGCGCCAGCCGGTGCGCGTCAGCTCGCCCGCGTCCATCACCGCTGCCAGCGCGACGCCGACGACGCCCGCGACGATCACCGCCGCGCCCTGTCCCACATATTGCAGCGCGATCCAGCGGCCGCGGTGCGCGGGCGGGGCGGCCTCCGCGAGGAAGGCGGTGCTGGCCCCGATCTCCCCGCCCAGCGCGAAGCCCTGCAACAGGCGGAAGAGGATCGCCAGTACCGGCGCGGCGGTGCCGATCGCGGCGTGCGACGGCGTGAGCGCGAGGCCGAGGCTGGCCACGCCGATCAGCGCGAAGGCGAGCACCATCGTCGGCCGCCGCCCGATCCGGTCCGCCAGCCGCCCGATGACGATCGCGCCCAGCGGCCGGGCGAGGAACCCCGCGCCGAAGGTGGCGAGCGTCGCCAGCAGGCTGGCGGTCGGATCGTCGGCGGGGAAGAAGGTCGCGCCGATCTGCACCGCGAAGAAGGAGAAGACGAGGAAGTCATACACCTCCAGCGCATTGCCCAGCGTGACGCCCGCAAGCTGGCGACGCGTGACGGGATGGGGGGCGGGGGTGTCGCTCGTCGTCGCCATCGTCGCTCCCGTTCGGGGCGGAGTGGAGAGCGGTGACGGACCCGAGTCAATGGGCGTGTCGGATGTCGGGCCGGTCCGCGGTCCGGCGCCTTGCCCTTGCAGCAGCCTACCCGGCGGGGGCCGGGGTCCGGTCGGGAGGCGTCGCGAACGACGGCCGTCGCGCCGTCGCCGGCGCCACAAATGAAAAGAGGTTGCCGGGACCCCATCAGGGTATCCCGACAACCTCCTGACATGGTCAGCGGCCGGAGAGCTCCAGCCCGGGAGACCATGCGGGCCGCGTGGGTCCTGTGATCCATGACGTTGACTGGAGGAGGATACCCCCCGTCACGGACCGGCGAACCGTCAGCGGCGCGTCCCCCGAACGAACTGAACCGACCCCATTGCTGAACCATGAGACATCGGATCACCTCCTTTCGCTGGTTGATAACGAACGCGGCCTTATGGCCGCACGCGCAATGTGTGCGCGGCGGGGGCGCGACGCAAGCGCTGTTTTGGGGTCAGTCGCGACAATCCTCGATCACGCGCGCGACCTCCGCCCACGGCGGCAGGACCAGCGCCGTCGCGCCCGCTTCTTCCCCGCCGGTTTCCATCGTGAACCGCCCGCGGCTGAACGCGATCGCGTCGAGCAGCGGGTCGCGCGGCGACAGGGCGGCGACGACATGGGGCGGGGTGCCGCCGTCTGGCCGTACCGCCAGCGTGCGGGTGACGGCGGTGGTGCGAACCGTCAGCGCCCCCGCCGCCGTGCCCGGGCGCGACAGCGACGTGGTGCGTTGGCCCCGGTCGCAGCGTACGATCGCCAATGCCGCGCCGCCCGGCGTGCCGAACGTCGCCCGGCTGCCGCGATCGTCGCGCGCATAGCGCCACGTGCCGGGCGTCACCGGCCGGTCCTGCCAGTCCGTCGCGGTCGGCGTCGGCGGCGGGGCGGGGGGCGCGACGGGCGCGGGGCGCGGCGCGGGCGGCGGGGCGGGCGCGGGCACGCAGGCGGCGACGCCGATCGTCAGGGCCGCTGCGGCGAGGCGGGTGGAGAGCCGGGGGGAGCGGTGGGAAAAACGCGGGGACATCGCCGCGCTATGCCGTACTCGCCCGCCCGCCTCAACCGGCGCGCGCCGTGTCGGAACCCCGGGCCGACGCTGACGGTTCTCGATTCCACCATTCTAGAGGACGTATCCATGGCCGAACCCGAACCCACGTTGCTGCTTGTGCAGGCCGCCCTGTCGGGCACGATGAAGGTGGAGGGGCGCGACGGCGACCATCTGGGCGCGGTCCATGCGTTCATGGTTCACAAGGGGTCGGGCCGCACGACGCACGCCGTCCTGTCGCTGGGCGGCTTCCTGGGCGTGGGCAAGAGCTATTATCCGCTGCCCTTCTCGCTCCTGCGCTTCGATGCGGTGCGCGATCTGTACGTCGTGACGATCGACCGCCGCGTGCTGGAGGGCGGCCCCAGCTGGGCCAGCAACGCCCCCGCCTTCGACCAATCCTATGCCGATCGCGTCGCCAGCTATTACGGCGCGCCGACCGAATCGCTGACCGCGGGTTGAGGAGGACATGATGAGCGAGACGAAGCCGACGGGCGTCGAAAAGGCGATCGACGAACTGCTGACCGATCCCGATGCGCCCGAGAAGGGCCATGCGGACCGCCCGCCGCAGACGATCGACGCGGAACCCGCCGAACGGCCGGACCGCTAGGCCGGTCGCGACGCCGTCCGACACTCCGCCGTACGGCGTGGGTGACGGACGGCAGGACCGCGTTGGTCAGTACGCGCGTCCGACCAGCACGCGCTCCACCGCCGGTTCCCCGGTGAAGATGCACGCGCCGTCCGCCGCCGCCTGCCCCGCGGGCGCGTTGCGCAGCGTCAGCTTCAGCGCCTTCAGCCGCGCGACGACGCCGTCCAGCGCCGCGCCGGTCGGCCGTGCCCATTGCACCTCCAGCCAGCCGGGCGCCTTCGCCCCTTCCGCGAACTGCGCCTCGATCTCGGCGAAGTCGGTCGCGGGGCGGATGTTGGCGTCCAGCCGCGCCTTCGCCTCGGCATGCAGCGCCTGCTGGATCTCCGCCAGCATCGTCGCGACCCCGAAGCCGTCGCGCGCGGTCGCCACGCTGTCCAGCTTCCCGTCTTCCCGATACAGGCGGTCGCGGCGGATCACCGACACGTTCCCCGCCGCCATGTCGCGCCCGCCGACCTCGATCACGACCGGCGCGCCCTTCTTCACCCAGCCCCAGCGCTTCGTCGCGGCCTTCACGGGCTTCAGGTCCAGCAGCGCGCGGACCGGCTCGCCCAGCGCCTGCTGCTGCGCCAGTTCGGCCTGCAACGCGCGGCAATAGTCGATCAGCGCCGCATCCTCCGGCACGTCGCGCAGCATGGGCACGATCACCACCTGCCACGGCGCGATCCGCGGCGGCACGCGCAGGCCGTCGTCGTCGCCATGGACCATGATGACCGCGCCGATCATCCGCGTCGACACGCCCCAGCTGGTCGTCTGCGCATGGTCCAGCCCGCCTTCCGCGTTCTGGAAACGGATGTTCTGCGCCTTCGCGAAATTGGTGCCCAGGAAGTGCGACGTGCCCGCCTGCAACGCCTTCCCGTCCTGCATCATCGCCTCGATCGACCATGTCTCGACCGCGCCGGGGAAACGCTCGTTCTCCGGCTTCTCCCCCGCCACCACGGGCAATGCCAGGTCGTCCTCGGCGAAGCTGCGATAGACCTCCAGCATCCGCAGCGTCTCCTCGCGCGCCTCATCGGCGGTCGCGTGGGCGGTATGCCCCTCCTGCCACAGGAACTCGCTGGTGCGCAGGAACATCCGCGTCCGCATCTCCCAGCGCACGACATTGGCCCATTGGTTGATGAGCACGGGCAGGTCGCGCCACGACTGGATCCAGCGCGCGAAGGCGTGGCCGATCACGGTTTCGGACGTGGGCCGCACGATCAGCGGCTCCTCCAGCTTCGCGCTCGGATCGGGCACGAGCCCGCCCTTCCCGTCCGCGATCAGCCGGTGGTGCGTGACGACCGCCATCTCCTTCGCGAAGCCGTCGACATGGGACGCCTCCTGCTCGAAATAGCTCAAGGGGATGAACAGCGGGAAATAGCAATTCTCGTGCCCCGTCGCCTTGATGCGATCGTCAAGCAGCCGCTGGATCCGTTCCCAGATGCCGTATCCCCACGGCCGGATGACCATGCACCCGCGCACGCCCGATTCCTCGGCCAGGTCGGCCTCCGAAATGACGGATTGATACCAGGCGGCGAAATCGGCGTCGCGGGTGACGGGGAGCGCATGCTTGACCATGCAGCGGCGACTAGCGCGGCGGGGGGTGTTCGGGAAGCCCGCGGGTTGGACGGGCCTGTCACCCACCCCGTCATGCCGGGCTGGTCCCGGCATCCACCGTGCCGCACCGCCGCCGCGTCGAGATACGCGGCACGGTGGACCCCGGAACAGGTCCGGGGTGACGAGGAAGGTGAGGCGGGCGTGCGCGCCACCCCCGTTCGCCCTGAGCGAAGTCGAAGGGCATGCGCATCGGCTTCGACGGCGCTCGGCCCGGACGGACGCTGGATGGCCGCGAAGAAACGAAGTCATTCAGATTCCTGCCGCCCTCCCCTACAGCCCGATGATGCCCACCGACCGCCTGTTGCCCGCGATCCTGCTGCGCCTGCTGTCGGTGCTGCTGTTCGCGCTGATGAACGTGGGGATCAAGCTGGCGGAGGCGGGCGGGGCGGCGCTGGCGGAGATCCTGTTCTGGCGACAGGCGGGGGCGGCGATGCTGGTCGCGGGGATCGTGCTCGCGGGCCCGGGCGTCGCGGCGGTGCGGACGGCGCGGATGGGGGCGCACGTCCTGCGCTGCGTGCTGGGGCTGACCGCGATGACGCTGACCTTCTCCACGCTCACGCTGCTGCCGCTGGCGGAGGCGACGACCCTGGGGTTCTCGATGCCGATCTTCGCCACGATCCTGGGCGCGCTGGTGCTGCGCGAGCCGACGGGGGCGTGGCGCTGGGCGGCGGTGGTCGCGGGGTTCGTCGGCGTGGTCATCGTGGCGCAGCCCGGCGCGGGCGCGGGCATTCCGACGATCGGCGTCGCGACCGGGATCGGCGCGGCGCTGGGCACCGCCACCGTTTCCATCCTGCTGCGCACGATCGGGCGGACCGAACGGCCGCTGGCGACGGTGTTCTGGTTCTCGGTCCTGTCGCTCGTGCCGCTGGGTGTCGCCTATGCGTTGACGGCGCAGGCGCATCCGGCGACGACCTGGGCGCTGCTGCTCGGCATCGGCCTGCTCGGCGGCGCGGCGCAGATCGCGATGACGACCTCGCTGACCTGGGGGCCGGTGTCGTCGGTGGTGCCGATGGACTATACCGCGCTGCTGTGGGCGACGCTGTTCGGCTGGTGGGTGTTCGACCGCCTGCCCGCCGAATCGACGTGGCTCGGCGCGCCGGTGATCGTGGCGTCGGGCCTCGTCATCGTCTGGCGCGAACACCGCCGCCGCCGCGCGGAGGTGCGCCAGGCGCTCGCCGACGCGTGATCCGAAGAAGAAGATTGTTCGCGCAAAGACGCGAAGACGCAAAGGTGCCGCGCTGCCGCCGATCATCCGGCTGCGTCAGCAGCCCGTAAATTCGGCAGCCACAGGATGTGAGGTCTCGCTGACGCGACACGGCGCGGCGCGCGCTCCACCTCCGCGTCTCCGCGCCTCCGCGTGAACCACCCCCTCTTCGCGTCTTCGCGCGAACAAACTTCCGACCGCAGCCGCACCCCTGTCCTACGCGCGACGCGCCGCGCCTAGCCCAGCATCGCCGCGAGCGCCGGTGACAGATGCTCCCCCGCCCGCGTCACGAGTCGCGCCGCCAGCCCGTGCAGCGCCGCGACCCCCGCGGCGTCCTCCCCCAGCACGATGAGCGCGCTGGCCCAGGCGTCCGCGATCATCGCGCTGGCATGGATCACGCTGACCGCCACCGCCCCCGCCGCGGGCAGGCCAGCGCGGGGATCGATATTGTGCGCCCCCCGCACGTAATCGCCCGACGTCGCGACCGACAGGCCGTGCAGCGCCACGCGCAGCGGCGCGACCGCGGCGCCGGGCGGCGTCTCCAGGTCGACCCACCACGGCTCCCCAGACGGCTGCACCCCGCGTCCCGACAATTCGCCGCCGATCTCGACCAGCGCATGCGTGACGCCGTGCTGCGCGAGCAGGTCGGCGACGGCATCGACCGCGAAGCCCTTCGCGATCCCCGACAGGTCCAGCGCGCATCCCCCCGGCTGGCGCAACCGCCGCGCGCCCGCGTCCCGGTCGAGCCGGTGCCAGCCCGACGCATCCCGCGCCGCCGCAACGGCATCCGCGTCGGGCGCAGGCTGCGGTCCCGGCGGGCCGTGGCCGTACAGGTCGACCAGCCGCCCGATCGCGGGATCGAACGCCCCGCCGCTCGCCTGCGCGACGTCGAACGCCGCATCGACGACTTGCGCGAAATCGGGCGGCAGCGCGATCCACGCTCCCGCCGCCGCGCGGTTGAACCGCGACAGGACGGAATCGTGCGCCCAGTGGCTCATCTCCGCCACGATCCCCGCCAGCCGCGCCGCGACCGCCGCGGCCAGATCGACGCGAAGCCCGCGCGGCCGCACCAGCAGGACGCGCCACGTCGTTCCCATCGTCGCGCCCTCGAGCGTCTCGATCGTGGCGGTCGGGTCGAGCCCGACGAAGGCGGCGGGATCGATGCGGGGCGGGAGCGCGATCCTCATCCGGACCTGTTCGTCATGCCGGGCGTGTCCCGGCATCCATCGCGCCGCAAGGGCGGAAGCCGTTGACCCGGCGGCACGATGGACCCCGGAACACGTCCGGGGTGACGGCGTCGAGAGTCACGGCGTCAACACCTCCAGCGTCGTCGTATAGGCCAGCCGCCGCTCGCTCACCCGCGGCTGCGTGCTCTTCGCATCGGTCGTGGTCGCGTTGACCCAGTACATGCCCGCCGCGGGCCAGGCGATCGTCGCCACGCCCTGCGCGTCGGTCGTCACGTCCATGCCGCCCTCCGCGTCGCGATAGCGCTTGCCGCCGGGGATGACGGTCACCTTCAGCCCGGCCGCGGGCTTCCCGTCGAGCAGGAAGCGGAACCGCGCCGCCTCGCCCGCGACCAGTTCGTCGGGGTGCGTGATCGGCGCCAGTTCCAGCCCGCGCCCGGTCGGCTTCAGGACGGTCGTCGTCGGCGCGCCCGCGGTGACGAAGATCTCGTTCCGGCCGATCGTCTCGACCAGCTTCACGTCGGTCGCGTTCGCGGGGATGTCCGCCACGGTCAGCGGCGCGGGTGCCCCCGGCTGCGGCGGGCCGCGCCGCCCGCCGACGCGCTTCTCCTGCCCGTCCACCTTGAACGTGCCCATGACGCCCGACATCTCGCTCCCGATCTTCCACGTTCCGGGCTTGTCCAGCTTCACGTCGAAGACCGAGCGATATCGTCCCGTCGCGCCGTTCTGAAGCTGTCCCGGCGTCCCGTCGGGTTGCCACACCTTCACATTCTCCAGCCGTCCGGGCTGGTGATCGAAGAAGAACAGGTCGTTCGACACCGCGGCGTCGACCGTCACCCAGCTGTCGGTGCCCGAGAAGACCGTGCCCGACGGCAGCAGCCACATCCGGTGCGCCGACACCGCGGCGGGGAGCGACAGGAGCGCGGCGGCGAGGAGGAGGTGTTTCTTCATGGATGGGTCCTTCGGAATGCAGCCGTTCGTGCTGAGCCAAGTCGAAGCATATGCGCGCGGCCTTCGACGTCGCTCGGGCCGAACGGAGGATGGGGAGAGTCAGCGGATCGTCACGGCGCCCAGCTCCGCCTTCCCGCCGCCCGCGCCGCGCGCGTTCGGGATGGTCAGCGGCACCGTCACCAGCTCGCGCCCGCCGGTCTCGCGCGCGGCCTCCACGTTCAGGACGTACGCGCCGGGCTTCAGGTCCGCGGGCAGCGGGATGACGTGCTGCCCCGGCGCGCGCGTCGCGCCCGACACGCCGCTGGGCATCTTCAGGCTGCGTCCGCCCTTGCGCCACCATGCGCGCAGGTCGGACAGCCATTTCGTCCCCAGCTCCTGCCCGCCCTTCTTCACGTCGTACCACACCGCCAGCGTCCGCGCCGCGCCCCCACTCCCATTGGCGCCCTGCGGCTCCAGCCAGACGGCGACATAGGGGCGGTGATATTCCGCGACGGCCAATCGCGGGATCGTGACGGTGACGGTGCTGGCGCTCGCCGGAAGCGCGATCGAACCGGCGGTCAGGGCGTAGACGATCGGACGCATGGGGTCCTCCTTCAGTGGATCAGGAACAGCGCGATCAGCGCCGGGATGACGAGCCCCGCCCCGACCAGCGGCCAGGTGGAGGGGCGGTGGCGGGCGTGCAGTTGCAGCAGCAGCAGCCCGGTGAGCGTGAACAGGATGCACGCGCCCGCGAAGACGTCGATGAACCAGAACCAGGCGGTGCCCGAATTGCGGCCCTTGTGCAGGTCGTTCAGGTAGCTGATCCAGCCGCGGTCGGTGATTTCGGTCGTGACGCGCCCGGTCGCGCGGTCGATGCTGACCCAGCCGTCGCCGCCGGGGCGGGGCAGCGCGACATACACCTCCGCGTCGGACCATTCGCCCGGCTTCCCCGCCGGGTTCAGCCCCGTCGCCGCCGCCACCGCATCCGCCACGCGCGGCGGCAGCGGCGCGTCCGTCGCTTTGGGCGCGGGCACCAGCGCGCGCGCCACCGGCGGCGGCAGGGTCGCGCCGCCCTGCGTCACGCGCGGATCGGCCGCGATCGACGCGGCGTGGTTCAGCGTGATGCCCGTGATCGCGAACAGCACCATGCCCACCAGCGACACCGCCGCACTGACCCAATGCCACGTATGCAGCTGCTTCAGCCAGAACGCGCTGATGCGGCGTTTCGGCCTTCGTTGCGGGCGGGCGGCGGGGGCGTGAATCGGGGCGGCTTCTCGACAGGAGGTATCGCGCTTGTGCGCTATTGCGAACCATTGTCAATACTGGCGCCGGGTTTTGTTCGCGCGAAGACGCGAAGCCGCGAAGAGGTAAGGAAAGTGTTTCGCGCAGAGGCGCAGAGACGCAGAGATGTTGCGCTCGTCGTGATGCCCCGGCTGCGTCCGCAGCCAGTCAAGCCGGCAGCCGACAGCACAAAGGTCTCGCTGCGCGAGACGAAGCAGGAAGCGAGCCCTCTTCGCGTCTTCGCGCCTTCGCGCGAACAACCCCTTCTCGACGCGACGGAAAACAGGCCCTTCCCCCGTTCCCGTTTCGCCCCCATCTTGGCGCGCATGGCGATCCAGATCCGAACCAATTTGGCCGAACCCGAGACCGGCGACACCTTCGTCCCCCATCGTCCGCAGCGTCCCGCGAAGGTGGAGGGGGGCAGGGCGTTCAAGCTGGTCAGCGAGTATGAACCGTCGGGGGACCAGCCGACCGCGATCCGCGAACTGGTCGACGCCACCAACGCGGGCGAGCGCGACCAGGTGCTGCTGGGCGTCACCGGGTCGGGCAAGACCTTCACGATGGCGAAGGTGATCGAGGCGGTGCAGCGCCCCGCGCTGATCCTCGCGCCGAACAAGATCCTCGCCGCGCAATTGTACGGCGAGTTCAAGTCCTTCTTCCCCGACAACGCGGTCGAATATTTCGTCAGCTATTACGACTATTACCAGCCCGAGGCGTACGTCCCGCGGTCCGACACCTATATCGAGAAGGAAAGCTCGGTAAACGAATCGATCGACCGGATGCGCCATTCGGCGACGCGATCGCTGCTGGAACGCGACGACGTCATCATCGTCGCCTCGGTCAGCTGCCTGTACGGTATCGGATCGGTCGAAACCTATTCGGCGATGATCTTCGACCTGAAGAAGGGCCAGTCGGTCGACCAGCGCGAGATCGTGCGAAAGCTCGTCGCGCTGCAATACAAGCGCAACGACGCCGCGTTCCAGCGCGGCAATTTCCGCGTGAAGGGCGACAACCTCGAAATCTTCCCCTCGCATTACGAGGACAGCGCCTGGCGCGTGTCCTTCTTCGGCGACGAGATCGAGGAGATCGTGGAGTTCGATCCCCTGACCGGATCGAAGAACGCGTCGCTCAATTCCATCCGCGTCTACGCCAATTCGCACTACGTCACCCCCGGCCCGACGATGAAGCAGGCCGCCGACGCGATCCGGCACGAACTGTCGGAACGGCTGAAGGAGCTGGAGGCGGAGGGCAAGCTGCTGGAACGCCAGCGGTTGCAGGAGCGGACGAACTTCGACCTGGAGATGATCGCCGCGACCGGATCATGCAACGGGATCGAGAATTACAGCCGCTTCCTGACCGGCCGCCTGCCCGGCGAACCGCCCCCCACATTGTTCGAATATTTGCCCGAGAACGCCGTCCTGTTCGTCGACGAGAGCCACCAGACCGTGCCGCAGGTCGGCGCCATGGCGAAGGGCGATCACCGGCGGAAGATCACGCTGGCCGAATATGGCTTCCGCCTGCCGTCGTGCATCGACAACCGGCCGCTGCGCTTCAACGAATGGGACGCGATGCGCCCGCAGACCGTCTGCGTCTCCGCCACGCCGGGCAATTGGGAGATGGAGCAGTCGGGCGGCGTCTTCGCCGAGCAGGTCATCCGCCCCACCGGCCTGATCGACCCGCCGGTCGAGATCAAGCCGGTCGAGGAGCAGGTGCAGGATTGCATCGTCGAATGCCGCAAGACCGCGGAGGCGGGCTACCGCACCCTCGTCACCACGCTGACGAAGCGGATGGCGGAGGATCTGACCGAATATATGCACGAGGCGGGCCTGCGCGTCCGCTACATGCACAGCGATGTCGAGACGCTGGAGCGGATCGAGCTGATCCGCGACCTGCGGCTGGGCGTGTACGACGTGCTGGTCGGCATCAACCTGCTGCGCGAGGGGCTGGACATCCCCGAATGCGGGCTGGTCGCGATCATGGACGCGGACAAGGAGGGGTTCCTGCGCAGCGAGACGTCGCTGATCCAGACGATCGGCCGCGCCGCGCGCAACGTCGACGGCCGCGTGATCCTGTATGCCGACCGCATCACGGGCTCGATGGAGCGCGCGATGAACGAAACGTCGCGCCGCCGCGAGAAGCAGGAGGCGTACAACCTCGAACACGGCATCACCCCCACGACCATCCGCCGCGACATCGGCGACATCATCGCACACGTCGCCAGCAAGGACGGCGTCACCGTCGCGATCGATGACGACAAGCCGCACATGGTCGGCCACAACCTGCGCGCCTATATCGAGGAGCTGGAGAAGAAGATGCGCAAGGCCGCCAGCGACCTCGAGTTCGAGGAAGCCGGCCGCCTGCGCGACGAAATCCGGTCGCTGGAGCAGGAGGAACTGGGCCTGCCGGTGGAGCAGCATCGCGCGCCGGTGATGGGACGGAGCAACGAGGGCAAGCCGGGGACGCGCAAGACGCGGTACGGGAAGACGTCGCGCAAGTTCGGGGGGAAGCGGTAGATGCCCCATTTACGGCGAAAAGTGAGTGGCGTCGGTATCGGTTACCGATGAACCAGATCACGAAAACCTACGCCTGGCTATTGGAAAATCCGCGCGGCACCCTGTCGTTCCGCGATTTTGAGCGGCTGCTCACGGCATTCGGCTTCACCCACGTCCGCACCGTGGGAAGTCATCGCCAATACGTTCATCCACGGGTGCAGAGACCCTTTCCGGTGCAGCCGGACGGGAAGGATGCGAAAAGGTATCAGGTTCGAGAGTTTCTTGATATGATTGCGGCCAATCGGCTGGAGATGGAGGATTGATGGACCCGCATTATCATATCAACCTCATGTGGTCCGATGACGATGGTTGCTGGATCGCGGATGTGCCCGACCTTCGACCGTGTTCTGCGCATGGCGATACGCCGGTATCCGCGCTGGCCAATGTCAGGGACGCGATAACCGGATGGCTGGAAACCGCGCGGGAATGCGGTTTTGCCATTCCCGAGCCACGCTATCGTCCCGCAATTTACGCGGCGCGTTTCGCCGCCTGACCCGGCCAGCCGCGGTTAAGCCGCGATCGGGCATCCGGCCCTGATGTACGCCGCCCCACGCCGCGAACGGATCGGGTCCGCCATCGCCGCCGCCATCGTCACTGCGGCGATCGGCTGGGCGTTGCTGATGGGGCTGGCGGGCGGGGCGGTGACGCGCAAGGTCGGCGAGACGCTGGCGCTGTTCCGCGTGCCGCCGCCTGTGCCGCCCGAGCGCGTCGTGCCGAAGAAGCAGGCCGTCTCCCGCCCCTCCGGCCGCGCCGCGCCGCCCAATACCCGCAGCCGGGCGACCCCCGTCGTCGCGCCGCCCCCGATCGTGGTCGTGCCGCTGCCCCCGCCGCCGATCGTCGCCGCGCCGAAGCCGTTCGCGGGCACGCAATCGACGCAGGGCGCCGCGCCCGTCGCGGGTCCCGGCACCGGCGCGGGCGGGATCGGCGACGGCACGGGATCGGGCGGCTGGGGCGACGGCGACGGGAGCGGGGAGGGCGACGAGACGCCGCCGCGCTGGCGCCGCGGCCGGTTGACCGACGCGGATTACCCGCGCGGCGTGGGCGAGGACGGGTTCGAGGGCACGGTATCGGTCCGCTTCCTGGTCTGGACCGACGGGCGCGTGCGCGACTGCCGCGTCACGGGGTCGAGCGGGAACCGCGAGCTGGACGACGTGACCTGCCGCCTGATCCGGCAACGTTTCCGCTACGATCCGTCGCGCGATGCGGCGGGACGGCCGGTCCCGGCCTGGCTGCTGGAGAACCACACCTGGGCGATCGAGGCCGCGCCGGAGGAGCGCTAGCCCAGGCGCCGGGACGATCCCGCCCGCGATTTTCGTCGGACCCTAAGCCGTTGTAAACCTTCCTCGTCCATAATCGACCGATGGAATCCTTCACCCCCAGGCCGCTCACCCCCCGTGCCGACCGCCACACCGTCGGCTTCGACGTGGATATCGAGGGGCCGACGACCCCCGCCTATCGCACCCCGGTGCGCAACGTGTCCGCGTCCGGGATGCTGTTGAAGGACGCCGGGGTGTTGCAGGTCGGCGACGTGCTGTCGGCGCGATTGCCGCGGCTCGGCCCGATCGTCTGCCGCGTGGTGCGGCTGCGCGCGGGCGAGGCGGGGGTGAAGTTCGACCGTGCGATCGCGGTCGCGGACCTCCTCGCCGCCGCCTAGCGACGCCCGCGCACGCCCAGCATCGCGACGCCCCCCGCCAGCGTCAGCAGCGACAGCAGCGCGATCACCGTGCCGAAATCCTGCGGCGTCGCCAGCCACCATGTCAGCAGCGGACCGGCCAGCGACGGCAGCGTGTTGGCGAGGTTGAGCAGCCCCAGGTCGCGCCCGCGATGCGCCGCGCTGGGCAGCAATTGCATCGCGAATCCCGCATGGAGCGCCAGAAAGGTCGCGGACCCGATCGCGTACAGCGTGAAGCCGGCCGCGCCCGTCGTCCAGCCGTCCGCGCGCGCCATCAGCGCCAGCCCCCCCGCCGCGCAGCCCGCGGCCCCCAGCAGGAAAGGCTTGCGCCGGCCCGTGCGGTCCGACCAGCGGCCCAGCAGGATCGCGATCGGCAACGGAGCGGCATAGGCGAGGGTCAGCAGGTTGCCGACCCGCGGCGCGAGCGTGGCGGGGGGCTGATCCGGCAGGATGCCGGCGAAATAATACAGCAGGTACGCCGACAGCGCGCTGCCCGCGACCTGTACCAGCAGCCGCGCGATCCAGGCGATGGCGAGGTCGGCGCGCAGCACCGGGCGGTCGACCCGAACGGGCGCGGGCGGCGCGGCGCGCGCCGGGATCGCCAGGACGGGGACGACGCACGACAGCATCGCGATGCCGACGATGGCGAATTGCATCCCCTCCCCCGGCGTCGCGCCCGCCACCAGCGATGCGGACACGCCCGCGGCGACGGGCACGGCGAGCGCCAGCAGGCCGCTCGCGATGCCGCGCTGCGCGTCGGGCACCTCGTCCGCCATCATCGCCGACAACGGCGCGAGCAGCGTGTTGACCGCGACCTGAAACAGCACGATGCCCAGCACGATCATGCCCGGCGTCGCGGCGGCGGCGATGGCGGCGTAGGATGCGAGGGTGGATGCCGCGCCCGCGACCAGCCACCGCCGCCTGCCCCCGCCGCGCGCGACGCTGCGGTCGCTGAGCCAGCCGAACGCGACGTTGGACACGCTCGCCGCCACCGCGCCCGCGACGATGCAGATCGTCAGGACGTCGAGCCGCGCGGCGCCCGCGATCCGTTCCACCTTCATCGGCAGCAACAGCGTCAGCAGCGGGAAATAGGCGATGACGCCGCCGGTGTTGGCGAGCGCATAGGCGATGAGGAAACCGGTCGACCGATGCGTGGGGTGGGAGGTCACGGATGCGACGCTAGGCGTGGCGGGAAGG
>NZ_LMQP01000003.1:69016-89479 GCF_001425405.1 Sphingomonas sp. Leaf412
CCAGACTGGGTCCCCGCCTTCGCGGGGACACATAGGGATGGCACCTACGGCCGCATCGTCTGCGCCTCCAGCGTGGCGGTGCGCACGATCGTGCGGTCGGCGGCGTCGCGGGCGAGCGCGACGCGATACGTGCCCGCACGGATGCGCCAGCCGGGCAAGGCGGTGTCGTAATCCGCCACGACGCGCGGTTCGGCGGTCAGGGTCACGCGCCGCACCTCGCCGGGCTTCAGCGTCACGCGGCGGAAGCCCGCGAGCCGCATCGGCGCGCCCGATCCGTCGCGCGCGACGTACATCTGCGGCACGTCCGCACCCGCGACGCGGCCGGTGTTGACGACGTCGAACGTCACCGACAGCGTCCGCCCGCCCGTGACGACCGGATTGCGATAGGCGAAGCTGGTGTAGCCCAGCCCGTGGCCGAAGGGGTATAGCGGCTTCAGCGCCTTCTTCTCGTACCAGCGGTAGCCGACGTCGGCGCCCTCGACATAATCGACCGGGAAGCTGTCGAGCGCGACGCCCGCGCCCGCGGCGGGATCGGCGGCGGCCTGTCGCTCCATCGCGCTCATCCGGTCGAGGCCGACGGGGGTGGGGCGCGGCGGCTGCGACGCGGTGGCGGGGAAGGTGATCGGCAGGCGGCCGGACGGATTGACGCGGCCGGTCAGGATGTTGGCGATCGCCTCCCCCCCGCGCTGGCCGGGATACCATGCCTGCACGACCGCGGGCACTGCATCGATCCACGGCATCAGCACCGGGCCGCCCGTCTCCAGCACCGCCACCGTCCTGGGTTGCGCGGCGGCGACGGCCGATATCAGCGCGTCCTGATGATCGGGCAGGCGCAGGTTGGGGACGTCGTCCGCCTCGGTCGTCCATTGCGTCGCGAACACGATCGCCACGTCCGCCGCCTTCGCCGCGGCGACGGTGGCGTTCAGGTTGCGGCTGTCCACGAACGTCACCTGCGCGCCGGGCAGCGCCTTCCTCAGCGCGGCGAGCGGGGAGGAGGCGTGGTACGTGATCCGCGCGAAGGAGGCGGAGCCGCCATAGGCGAGCGGAATCTCGATCGGCGCGCCGCCGACCGAGCGCACCTGGCTCGACCCGCCGCCCGACAGGACGCCGACGTCCGCGCCGCCGCCGACGACGAGGATGCGCTTCGCCTTCAGCGGCAGCAGCCCGGCCTGGTTCTTCAGCAGGACGATCCCCGCCTCCGCCGCGCGCTGCGCCACGTCGGCGTTCCGCACATAGGGCGGGGTCTGCGCGGTCGAGGGCACGGGCGCGTCATAGGCACCGCTGTCGATCAGCCCGGTCAGGTAGCGCGCGACCATGTCGTCCAGCCGCGCCATCGGCACCTGCCCCTTCTCCACCGCGGCCTTCAGCGGGGCGGAGAAATACAGCGCCTTGTCCAGCTCCTGCCCCGATTGCTGGTCGAGGCCCGCGTTCGCGGCCTTCACGGTCGAATGGACCGCGCCCCAGTCGCTCATGACCCAGCCGGGATAGGCCCAGTCGCGCTTCAGCACCTTGTTCAGCAGGAAGTCGTTCTCGCACGCCCAGTCGCCGCCGACCTTGTTATAGGCGCACATGACGGAGGCGGGGCGACCCTTCTCGATCGCGATCTGGAACGCGAGGAGGTCGCTCATCCGCAGATCCGCCTCGCCGATCCGCGCGTCGTACACCATGCGCCCGGTTTCCTGCGCGTTGAGCGCGAAATGCTTCACCGTGCTGGCGATGCGGTTGGACTGCACCCCCGCGATATGCGCGCCCGCCAGTTCGCCCGCGAGCAATGGGTCCTCGCCCAGATATTCGAAATTGCGCCCGCCCCACGGATCGCGCGTCAGATTCACGCCGCCCGCGAGCAGGACGTTGAACCGCTTCGCCCGCGCCTCGGCGCCGATCATCGCGCCGCCCGCGCGGGCGATGTCGGGGTCGAAGCTGGCGGCGGTGGCCAGGCTGGAGGGCAGGGCGGTGGCGACGTCGCCCGCGCGCTGCTCCACCTGGTTGGCGACCCCCAGCGACGCGTCGCTCTCGCGCACCAGCGGCACGCCCAGCCGGGGGATGCCGTCGATATGCCCGGCCGACGGGATCAGTTCGTTGCGCGACTTGCCCTTCGCGAACGGCGGGAACAGGCCGTGGACCAGCGCGATCTTCTCATCCAGCGTCATCCGCTTCACCAGCGCGTCGGCGCGCGCGCGTGCGTCGCCCGCCTCATTCGGTGACGGCGCCTGCGCCATTGCGGCCACGCCCGCCGTCGCCAGCAGCGTCGCGCCCAGCGTCGCCCTCATGATCCTGCGCATCCATCCGCTCCTGTCCGTTCTGCGTGGCACGAACAGCACAGGTTGATAACGTTCTCAACTATCTTCTCGATGATAACGCTAACGCCGGTGCCGCAGGCTTGACAAGGACCGGGCCGGCTTTCAGGTGAACGTTCTCAAGCGGACAGGCGCCGGGGAAGGCGCTGATATATATGGGGAGGAAGGGGATGCGCAGCTTCACCGCTCGCAATTTGTCACATCTGGTTCTGGGCGCCTCCGCGCTGGCCATTGCGGCACCCGCCGCGGCGCAGGACACCGCCGCCACGGTCGGCAACCCCGGCGCGTCCGAGATCCAGACTCCCCCCGTCGCCGCAGAGGAAACGGGCGACGACCTGATCGTCACCGGCATCCGCGCGTCGCTGCGCGAAGCGGTCGACATCAAGCGCAATTCGCAGGGCGTCGTCGACGCGATCAGCGCGGAGGACATCGGCAAGTTCCCCGACACCAACCTGGCCGAATCGCTCCAGCGCATCACCGGCGTGTCGATCGACCGCCAGAACGGCGAAGGCTCGCTGGTCACGGTCCGCGGCTTCGGCCCCGAATACAATCTCGTCACGCTGAACGGCCGGCAGATGCCGACCGCGACGCTGGGCGACGGCGCCAGCCCGCCCGCCTCGCGCTCGTTCGACTTCGCCAACCTGGCGTCGGAAGGGATTTCGGCGGTCGAGGTCTACAAGACCGGCCGCGCCTCCGTCCCCTCGGGCGGCATCGGTTCCAGCATCAACATCCGCACCCCGCGCCCGCTCGACAAGGCGGGTACGCGCGGCAGCCTGGCGGTGAAGGGCGTCTACGACGAATCCTATAACGAGGGGACGAAGATCACGCCCGAAGTGTCGGGCATCTTCTCCACCACGCTGGCGGACGACCGCATCGGCATCCTGGTCAGCGGCATCTACCAGAAGCGCAAGGCGAGCACGAACACCGGGTCGGTGGGCTTCGGCAACGCGTTCCTGGGGTCGGAGAACGACTGGGGCACGCTGCCGCAGAACGGCACGCCGGGGTCGCAGAACGTGACCAACCGTCCCGACCAGACCGACGTGTACGAAGTGCCGCAGAGCGCCGCGTACAACCTGACCGACATCGACCGCGAGCGTATCAACGGGCAGGCGGTGCTGCAATTCCGCCCCAGCGATTCGCTGACCGCGACGCTGGACTTCACCTATTCGCGCAACAAGGTGACCGCGCGCGACAGCAGCGTGGGCGTGTGGTTCAACTTCGGCGACACGTCCAGCGCGTGGACCGACGGCCCGGTCGCGGGTCCGATCTTCTACACCGAGCGGTTCGGACCCGGAAAGGACCTGTCGTACAGCGGTTCGCTGACGTCCAACCTGTCGGAGAACAAGTCGTTCGGCGGCAATTTGACGTGGGAGGCGCCGGGCGGCGTCACCGTGTCGCTGGACGCGCATCACTCGACCGCGGAATCGAAGCCGACGAACCGCTTCGGCACCAGCACGTCGGTCGGCACCGCGATCTTCGGCGTGCAGGCGCAGACGGTGAATTTCGAGAACGACCTGCCGGTCATCTCGTACCAGATGTATCCGGGCATCGACGCGCTGAACCCCGCGCTCATCAACGCCACGGGCAATTCGTTCCGCAACGCGTATTTCCGCGACGAGATCAACCAGGTCCAGCTGAAGGGTCATTACGACCACGACGGCGACTTCCTCGATTCGCTCGACTTCGGTTTCTCGTTCGTCGAGAACAAGGTGCGGTCGGCCTACGGCTTCGTCCAGAACGACACCTGGGGCGGCGTGGGCACGCCCGCGGACCTGCCCGACGACCTGTTCGAGCGCGTGTCGCTGCCCGACAAGTTCAGCGGCGTGTCGGGATCGGGCGCGGGGATCATCCCGGCCTATTACCGCTTCAACTTCGAACGGATGGTCGACCTGCTCGACAGCCGCTTCGGCATCTGCGGCGGCGACGGCAATTGCCTGGCCAATTTCGACACCGACCGGCGCATTTCGGAAAAGACGATCTCGCCCTACGTGCAGGCGAACACGAAGTTCGACGTGTTCGGGCGCGAGGCGCATATCATCGCGGGCGTGCGCTACGACCAGACGACGGTCGCCTCCTCCGCGCTGACGCCGGTGCCGTCGGGCGCGGCATGGGTCGCGGCGGGCGAGTTCAACATCCTCTATTCGCCCAACAGCGAATTCCTGACCAACAAGGGCAATTACGACAACTGGCTGCCCGCGATCGATTTCGATTTCCAGCCGTTGCAGAACGTGAAGCTGCGCGCATCGTACAGCCACACGATCACGCGCGCGGATTACACCGCGTTGCAGGGCGGCCTGACGCTGAACCGCCAGTTCGGCATCGCGGGCGGCGGCGGCAATCGCGGCAATCCGAACCTGGTGCCGTTCCTGTCGAAGAACATCGATCTGTCGGCGGAATGGTATTACGGTCGCGACAGCTACATCTCCGCCGGATATTTCCGGAAGAAGGTGGAGAATTTCATCAACTCGCAGGAAGTCGAACAGAGCGCGTTCGACCTGCGCAATCCCGCCGACGGCCCGCGCTTCCGCGCGGCGCAGGCGGCGCTGGGCAATACGACCGACGTCGGGGCGATCCGCGACTATATCCTGCGCAACTATCCCGCTTCGGTGGAGGTCCTGCGCAATCCGGACGGCACGCCGACGCTGGACCCCAACGGCCGCTACCAGGGGCGCATCTTCGGCCTGCCCGAGGACGGCCTGGTCAACTTCCGCGTCCAGACGCCGTTCAATTCGGACCAGACCGCGACGATCGACGGGTTCGAATTCGCGATCCAGCACAGCTTCTGGGACACCGGCTTCGGCACGATCCTGAACTACACGATCGTGAACGGCGACGCGGTGTTCGACAACGCGCTGGACCCCAATGTCGGGCAGTTCGCGCTGGCGGGCCTGTCGGACAGCGCGAATGCGGTGCTGTTCTTCGACAAATACGGCTTCCAGGCGCGCGTGGCGTATAACTGGCGCGCGGAATTCTACGCCGGCGGGAACCCGAACCCGACGTACGTCGATGCCTATGGCCAGGTCGACGCCAGCATGAGCTACGAACTTCGCGAGGGCCTGACCGTGTTCGCGGAAGGGATCAACCTGACCGGCGAGGGGCGCCGCGGGCATCGCCGCTCGGACGAGTTCACGACCTTCGCGCAGCCGGGCTTCGCCCGCTATGCGGCGGGCGTACGCGTCAACTTCTGACGGTGAAGCGGAAGGCGTCCCGCATGCGAGGGACGCCTTCCGCTTCACGGGTGCATCCGATAGTCAGGTGAGCGGCATGTCGCATTCCGTCTCCCATATCGTCATCGTCGGCGGGGGCACCGCGGGCTGGCTGGCGGCGTGCCGCCTCGCCGCCGCGGCGCGCCCCGGCGCGCTGGCGGTGACCGTGGTCGAAAGTCCCGACGTGCCCACGATCGGGGTGGGCGAGGGGACGTGGCCGACGATGCGGCGGACGCTGGCCGCGATCGGGATCGCGGAGGCGGATTTCCTGCGCGGCTGCGACGCCGCGTTCAAGCAGGGGTCGCGCTTCGACGGCTGGGTCACGGGCGACGCCGGCGACAGCTACCACCACCCGTTCACCGCGCCCGCGGGCGGCGACCCACGCGCGCTGGTCGCAGGCTGGCAGGCGGGCGGCCTGCCCTTCGCGCAGGCGATGGGCCCGCAGCCGCAGGTGGCGGAACAGGACCTCGCCCCGCGGCAGCGCGCGATGCCCGATTATGCGGGCGCGCTGAACTACGCCTATCACCTCGACGCGGGAAAGCTGGCGGTGCTGCTGCGCGACCGCGCGCTGGCACTGGGCGTCCGGCACGTGCGCGACCATGTCGAACGCGTCGACCGGACCGACGCGGGCGACGTCGCCGCGGTCGCGACGCGCGCGCACGGGGCCATCGCGGGCGACCTGTTCCTCGATTGCACCGGCCATGCCGCGCTGCTGATCGGCGGCGCGATGGGAGTGAAGTTCGTCGACCGTTCCGACGTCCTGTTCAACGATCGCGCGCTGGCGGTGCAGGTGCCGGTCGCGCCCGGCTCCCCGATCGCGTCGACCACCAACGCCACCGCGCATGCCGCCGGATGGATTTGGGACATCGGCCTGCCGGCGCGGCGCGGCGTGGGGTGCGTCTATGCGTCCGCGTTCATGGACGACGATACGGCGGCGGCGACGCTGTCGGCGTACCTCGGGGTGCCGGACGCGAGCTTCCGGCGGCTGACCTTCCGGTCGGGGCATCGCGCGCGCTTCTGGCACGGCAACGTCCTGGCGGTCGGGCTGTCGGCGGGGTTCCTGGAGCCGCTGGAGGCGTCGGCGATCGTCACGATCGAGCTGGCGCTGGATCACCTGATCGCCAATTTCCCCGCGACCACGGACGCCTTCCCCGCCGCGGCGGCGCGCTTCAACGCCGCGTTCCGCTATCGCTGGGACCGGATCGTGGAGTTCCTGAAGCTGCATTACGTGCTGAGCCGCCGCACCGGACCCTATTGGCGGGCGCATCGCGATCCCGCGTCGATCCCGGCGCGGCTGCGCGACCTGCTCGACGCATGGCGGCACCAGCCGCCGTCGGACGCGGACCTGCCCGATGCGGAGGAGGTGTTCCCCGCCGCCAGCTATCGCTACATCCTGTACGGCATGGGCTTCCCCGTGCCGCCCGCGGTCGCGGTCGCGGTCGCGGGCGCGGCGGACGATCCGCTGGCGCAGGTGCCGCAGCAGGTGCGCGCGCTGACCGCCGCGCTGCCCACCCACCGCGCGTATCTCGACGCGCTGTCCCGACCGATGGAACGCCTTGCCCGATGACCCATGCGATCCTGAACGCCGACGACCACCGCACCCTGCGGATCGACACATCGCGCGGGGCCGATCGCGGCGACGCGCAGATGGCGTGCCTGCTGACCCCCGACGAATTCCGCCGCGCGCAGGACGAATACGCCATCCTGTTCCGCCAGAACGCGACGCGCGACCGGGTCGACGCCTATGCGCTGCTGGGGTTCGAGAATGGCGAGAACCTGTACCTCGCCGGCGACCGCTGGGACGCGCGCTACGTGCCGCTGGCGATGGATATCCAGCCGTTCCTGATCGGGCGCGGCGGGGAAAGCGCGCAGGTCCATGTCGACATGGATCACCCGCGCATCTCCGCGGGCGGGGAGGGCGTGCGCGTGTTCGACGACCTGGGCCGTGCGACGCCCTATTTCGAGGGCGTGGTGGAACGGCTGGGGCGGCTCGACGCGGGCTATCGCGCGGCGGCGGCGTTCGTGACCGCGCTGGAACGCTACGACCTGCTGGAGCCGCTGACGCTGGAGGTGACGCTGGACAGCGGGGCGACCAACCGGTTGGTGGGGTTCCTGAGCGTGGACGAGGAGCGGCTGCGCGCACTCGACGCCGCCGCGCTGGGCGATCTGCATCGCGACGGGCATCTGCTGCCGTTGTTCATGGCGGTCGCGTCGCTGGGGAATATCGGGCGGCTGGTGGCGCGAAAGAACGCCGCCGGTGGCTGACGTCCTGGCCGACATCGCGCGCGTGCCGGAGGTGGAGGCGATGGACCTCGACCGGCGGCTGCGCGACGCGGACCGGCCGTTCGTGGTGCGCGGGCTGGTCGCCCACTGGCCACTGGTGCAGGCGGGGCGCCGCTCGGCGCGGGATGCGCGCGCCTATCTGCTGCGGCATCACCGCGACCGTGCCTTCGCGGTGTCGGTCGGCGCGCCGGGCAGCGGCGGGCGGCTGTTCTACGACGCGGCCATGCGCATGAACTTCCGCGAGGCGCGCGCGACCCTGCCCGACATCTTCGCGCGGATCGACGCCAGCGAGGGGCGCGACGATGCGCCCGCGGTCTATCTCGGCTCGGTCGACGTGCACGATTTCTTCCAGGGCCTGCACGAGGCCAATCACGTCCCGCTGGGGGATCGCGACCCGATCGCCAGCCTGTGGATGGGGACGCGCAGCCGGATCGCGGCGCATAACGATACGCCGAACAACCTGGCGTGCGTCGCGGTCGGGCGGCGGCGCTTCACGATCTTCCCGCGCGACCAGTTCGCGAACCTGTACCTCGGCCCGGTCGACAACACGCCCGCGGGGCGGACGATATCGATGGTCGATTTCCACGCTCCCGATTTCGCCGCGCATCCGCGCTTCCGCGACGCACTGGACCATGCGCAGGTCGCGGACCTGGACGCGGGCGACGCGGTCTTCATCCCCGCGATGTGGTGGCATCATGTCGAGGGGCTGGCGGACTTCAACGTCCTGCTGAACTATTGGTGGCGGGAGACGCCGGCGTGGATGGGGCAGCCGCAGGATGCGCTGACCCATGCGATGATGGCGATCCGCGACCTGCCCGCGGACGAGAAGGCGCACTGGCGCGCCATGTTCGACCATTATGTGTTCGACGGCGGCGATGCGGTGACCGCGCATATCCCCGCCGATGCGCGCAGCGTGCTGGCGCCGCTGACCCCCGAAAGCGCCGCGCGCATCCGCGGCTTCCTCCTCCAGCAGTTGAGCCGATGACAGACCAGAACCCCCGCACCCCCCGCCGCATCGTCGTCGCCGGCGGCGGCACCGCCGGATGGATGGCCGCCGCCGCGATCGCGCGGACGATGGGGCGGACCGTGTCGGTGACATTGGTCGAATCGGAGGCGATCGGGACCGTGGGCGTGGGCGAAAGCACGATCCCGCCGCTCGTCACCTACAACCGCCTGCTCGGCATCGGCGAGGCGGAGTTCATGCGCGCGACGCAGGCGACGTTCAAGCTGGGCATCCGCTTCGACGGGTGGCGGACGCCTGATTCGACCTATTTCCATTCGTTCGGGACGACGGGAAAGGATCACTGGTCCGCGGGGTTCCAGCATTTCTGGCGCCACGGCGCGGCGATGGGCCACGACCAGCCGTACGACGATTATTGCCTGGAATTGCGCGCGGCGGAGGCGGGGAAGTTCGCGCACCTGCCCGACGATCGCATGAACTACGCGTACCAGCTCGATTCGTCGCTCTACGCCGCGTTCCTGCGCCGGATGGCGGAGGCGGACGGCGTGCGCCGGGTCGAGGGGAAGATCGCGGCGGTCGACCTGCATGGCGAAAGCGGCGACGTCGCGTCTTTGACGCTGGAAAGCGGGGAGCGGATCGAGGGCGACCTGTTCCTCGACTGCACCGGCTTTCGTGCGCTGCTGATCGAGGGCGCGCTCCATGCCGGGTTCGACGACTGGACCCACTGGCTGCCGTGCGACGGCGCGATCGCGGTGCAGACCGAAAGCGTCGGGCCCGCGGTGCCGTTCACGCGCGCGACGGCGCACGACGCGGGCTGGCAATGGCGCATCCCGTTGCAGCACCGCACCGGCAACGGCATCGTCTTCTGCGGCCGCTACCTGTCGCGCGACGCCGCACTGGAACGATTGCTGGCCAATGTGCAGGGCAAGGTGCTGACGACGCCCAACCACATCGCCTTCACCACAGGCGCACGGCGGAAGCAATGGCATCGCAACGTCGTCGCCATCGGGCTGTCGGGCGGGTTCATGGAGCCGCTGGAATCCACCAGCATCCACCTGATCCAGCGCGCGATCATCCGCCTGATCCGGATGATGCCCGCGGGCGACATCAGCCCGCGCGACGTGGCGGAATTCAACGACCAGCAGGCGCAGGACATGGAGCAGATCCGCGACTTCCTGATCCTGCACTACCACGTCACCGACCGGCGCGATTCGCCGTTCTGGCGGCAGTGCGCCGCGATGGACGTGCCCGACACGCTGCGGCAGAAGATCGAGCTGTTCCGCGAGACCGGCCGCGTCTTCCGCCGGAACGAGGAATTGTTCGCGGAGAACAGCTGGGTGCAGGTGATGATCGGGCAGGGGATCGTGCCGCGATCCTATCATCCCGTCGCCGCGAAGCTGCGCGATGCGGAACTGGACCGGTTCCTGGGCGGCCTGCGCGACGATGTCGCGCGTACCGTCGCTGGGCTGCCGTCGCATGCCGAGTACGTCGCGCATTATTGCGGCGCCGCGACCCCGGCGCAGGCGGCCTGATCCCCATGCCCCGGCGAAGGCAGGCGGTCACGATCCGCCACGTCGCGGCCGATGCGGGCGTGTCGTTGCAGACCGTCAGCAGGGTCATCAACAAGGAACCCAACGTCCGCCCCGAAATGGCGGCGCGGGTGCAGGCGTCGATCGACAAGCTGGGCTACGTCCCCTCGATCGCGGCGCAGCGGATGAGCGGGTCGCGCTCGTACCTGATCCTGGCGCTCAACGACCGCGACCGCACGATCGCGGACTGGACCAGCCGGCAGGGGACCGACTGGGTCGACCAGATGCTGCTGGGCGGGATGCTGAAATGCGCCGAGCATGGGTATCGCCTGATCTTCGAACTGGTCGACACGCACAGCGACCATATCGAACGCGAACTGTCCGCGGCGATTGCGGCGTTGCAGCCCGACGGCGTGATCCTGACCCCGCCGCATTCGGAAAATCCCCTCATCACCCGATTGCTGGCGGCGCAGGGGATCAGCTTCGCGCGCGTCGGATCGCTGATGGACGGCCCGGGCTTCGCGCTGACGATGGGGGACGAGGGCGCGGCGCAGGCGGCGACCGGGCATCTGGTGGCGCTGGGCCATCGCCGCATCGGCTTCATCGCGGGCGATCCCGAATACGGCCTCAGCCAGTGGCGCGTCGACGGGTGGCGCGCCGCGATGGCGGCGGCGGACCTGCCGGTCGACGACCTGCTGGTGGCGGGCGATTTCACCTATGCGTCCGGGCGCGCGGCGGCGGAGAAATTGCTGGCGCTGGACGGCGTCACCGCGATCGTGGCGAGCAGCGACCAGATGGCGCTGGCCACGCTGGAACTGGCGCGCGGGCGCGGGCTGGACGTGCCGCGCGACCTGTCGCTGGTCAGTTTCGACGACACGCCGATCACGCGCTTCTCGCACCCGCCGCTGACCGCGGTGGTGCAGCCGATCGCGGCGGTGACCGCGCGGGCGGTGGAGCTCATCATCGACGAACGCGCCGGGCGCCCGGTGCCCGACACGCCCGTCGTCGTTCCCGCCGCGCTGGCGGTACGCGGCTCGACCGCCCCGCCGCGGTGACGCGGTTCGACCGGCCCGCCGCGGTGACGCGACGCTACCGGCCCGCGGCGATCAGGCTGGCCAGTTCCCCGCTCTCGCGCGCCTTGCGGCCGTAGACATATTCGAACAACGGCCCCGCCATCATCGTCGTGACGATCGCCATCAGCACCAGCATCGAGAACAGGGTCGGGCCGATGATGCCCTTCTGCAACCCGATGTTGATGATGATGAGCTCCATCAACCCGCGCGAGTTCATCAGCGCCCCGATGCCCAGCGCGGTGCGATTGTCCTCCCCGCAGGCGCGCGCCGCGAGGTAGCAGGCGCCGAACTTCGCCGCGATCGACGCGGCCAGGATGCCCAGCGCGACCAGCAGCAGCGACGCGGAATTGACCATGTCCATCCGCGTGTTCAGCCCCGAATAGGTGAAGAACATCGGCAGCAGCATGACGACCGCGACCGGCTCCACCTTCCGCTTCATCTCCTCCACGAAAGCCCCACGCGGCATGAACACGCCCAGGATGAATCCGCCGAAGATGCCGTGGATGCCGATCGCGTCCATGATGAAGGCGGACAGGCTGAACAATGCCAGCACGATCGCCAGGACGGTCATGCTCATCTCGCCGCGCGCCTCCACCGCGCGGCCCAGCGGGGCGAGCAGGCGGCGGCCGAACAGGATCAGGAACCCGGCGTACAGGAACGCGCCCCCGATCGCGACGACGGCAAGCCCGCTGCCGCCCCCGAACGTCGCCAGCACCACCGCCAGCACGCACCACGACGCCGCATCGTCGAACGCCCCCGCGGTCAGCGACAGCGTGCCCAGCGGACTGTCGGCGAGGCCGCGTTCGTTGATGATGCGCGCCAGCATGGGAAAGGCGGTCAGCGCGATGCACGCGCCCATGAACAATGTGGCGTTCGCGCGCCCGATGCCGGGGGCGAACAGGCCGGGGATGTCGAGCAGGAGCGGCGTGATGAGCGCCGCGATCACGAACGGCGCGACGACGCCGGAGGCGGACACCGCCGCCGCGCTCCTCGCCTTCGACCGGAAATGGTCGAGCCGCAGCGTCAGGCCGACGAGGAACATGTACAGCGCGACGCCCAGCTGCGCGCCGACGTACAGGACGTTCTTCGTCTCCTTCGGGAAGATCGCGGCCTGGACGTCGGGGAAGACCAGGCCAAGCAGCGACGGGCCCAGGACCACGCCCGCGATCATCTCCCCCACCACCTGCGGCTGCGCGAGCAGCTTCTGCCCCAGCCAGCCGACGAGGCGGCAGGTCAGGATGATGATCGCGAGCTGAAGGAAGAAATGGATGCTGAAGTCGCCGGGCGCATAGGTCGCCGCGCCGGTCGGCCCGACCGGGCCGTGGGCGGACAGCAACCCGGTCAGCGTCGTCCGGAAACTGTCCCACATATCGGCCATCGCGCGCTCCCCCGCCCCGGTTGCGCATCACGCACGGCCCGCCGCCCGCGACGCCCCGCGCGACATGCCATCCATCGCTGCGAGAAATTGGTCGGGGCGACAGGATTCGAACCTGCGACCCCCACACCCCCAGTGTGATGCGCTACCAGGCTGCGCTACGCCCCGACCGAAGGAGCCCGCGGACGGGCTCCAAGCGCGCGCCTCTACGCGGCGGCGCGCGCGGATGCAACAAGCATCAGCCGCCGATGATGTTGCGCCAGAAGGTCCCGTCCCACGCGTCGATGTGCATTCCCTGCGGCGCATGGGCGCGCAGCGCGCGGCCGAACGCCTTCTGGTGGTCCGCCTGCCCATGCGCGGCCAGCGCCTCGGGCGAGGCCCAGCGTTCGGCGACGCGGATCGTGTCGGGATCGGCGGCGTCGAAGGAGAAGGCGTATTCCTCGCACCCCTCCTCGGTCCGCACGACCGCGGCGTGGTCGGCCAGCAGCGTGGCGGCCTTCGCGCCCTCGCCCGCGGCCAGCTGGATCGTGCCCATCAGGATGATCGTCATGCGTGTCCTCTCGCTCGTTTCGTGGCGTCGTAGCGCCGCCGCGCGTGTTGCGCCATCGCGGAAGGGGTGATAGCGGCTCGACGCTTCCGGCGGGCGCCCTTCGCGTCCGCGTCATTCGTCATGCACGGGATTCCGATGCTCATCTCTCCCGCCTACGCGCAAGCGGCCACCGGTGCCGCCCAGGGTGGTGCCCTCGGCGGCATCATCGGCCTCGCGCCCTTGTTCCTCGTCTTCATCGTCTTCTACTTCCTGATGATCCGTCCGCAGCAACGCCGCATGAAGGCGTTGCAGGCGTCGGTCGCCGCGGTGAAGAAGGGCGATTCGGTCGTCACCGCGGGCGGCCTTCTGGGCAAGGTCACGCGCGTCGAGGACGCGACCGTGGAGGTCGAGATCGCCCCGAACACGCGCGTCCGCGTCGTGAAGGCGACGCTGGCCGAGGTCACCGCGCCGGGCGGTGGCAAGCCGGCCAATGATTAAGGCGGGCGACTGATGCTCGATTTCCCGCGCTGGAAGGTCGCCGCGATCTGGCTGACGCTGGCGGTGCTGTGCGCGCTGTCGATCCCCAGCTTCCTGCCCGAACGCTATACGCAGGGATGGGCCTTCGCGCCGCGCGTGAACCTCGGCCTGGATCTGGCGGGCGGCAGCTACCTGCTGCTGGAGGCGGATACGAACGACGTCGCCGCGGCGCGGGTCGAGGCGATGCGCGAGCAGGTGCAGACCGAGATGCGGCGGCAGGACCCGCGGATCGAGATTGGCGAGATTTCCAGCCGCGGCGGCAAATTGTCGTTCCTGCTGCGCGATCCGCGTCAGGTGGACGCGGCGCGCGAACGCCTGCTGGCGATCACGGGCAGCGGCGCGGGCATGACCGGGCAGCGCGAATGGGACATTCAGGTCGTCGACACCAGCCGCTTCGTCCTGACGCCCACGTCCGCGGGCATCACGCAGGCGGTGAATTCGACGATGGACCTGGCGACCGAGGTGGTGCGCCGCCGCATCGACGAACTGGGCACGCGCGAACCAACGATCATCCGGCAAGGATCGAACCGCATCGTCGTGCAGGTGCCGGGGTTGCAGGATCCGCAGGCGCTGAAGGACCTGCTGGGCAAGACCGCGAAGCTGGAATTCAAGCTGGTCGACGTCAACGCGGTCGATCCGCAGGCGCTGGCCAAGGGGCAGGCGCCCGCGGGTAGCCAGGTGCTGCCGTATCCGGGCAATCCCAGCGGCATCCCGCTGATCGCGGTGAAGCGCAATGCGATCATCTCCGGCGACATGCTGTCCGACGCGCGGCAGGAATTCGACCCGCAGACCAACGCGCCGCAGGTGTCGCTGACGTTCGACGGGCAGGGCGGCCGCCGCTTCGCGAAGGTGACGCGGGAGAATGTGAACAAGCCGTTCGCGATCATCCTCGACAATGCCGTCATCTCCGCCCCCAACATCAACGAACCGATCCTGGGCGGCCGCGCCTCGATCAGCGGCGGCTTCACGGTCGAAACCGCAAACCAGCTGGCCATCGCGCTGCGCTCGGGCAAGCTGCCGGTCGATCTGAAGATCGTCGAGGAAGCGACCGTCGGCCCGGACCTTGGCGCCGATTCGATCCGCGCGGGCATCCTGGCCAGCGTGGTCGCGGTCGTGCTGGTCGCGGCGTTCCTGCTGCTGACCTACGGCCGGTTCGGCGTGTACGCGAACTTCGCGGTGACGATCAACGTGTTCGTGATCCTGGGCGTCATGGCGCTCATCAACGGCACGCTGACGCTGCCGGGCATCGCGGGCTTCGTCCTGACGATCGGGACCGCGGTCGACGCCAACGTCCTCATCAACGAACGCATCCGCGAGGAGCGGCGGCGCGGGCGCAACGTGGTGCAGGCGGTGGAGCTGGGCTACAAGGAGGCCAGCCGCACGATCTTCGAGGCGAACGTGACGCATGCGATCTCGGGCGTCATCATGTTCCTGCTCGGCTCCGGCCCGATCAAGGGGTTCGCGGTCGTCCTGCTGATCGGCATCGCCACCAGCGTGTTCACCGCGGTGCTGTTCACCCGCATGCTCGTCGCGCAGTGGCTCCGCCGCGCGAAGCCCAAGACGATCCATATATGACGCGCGACCGCGATCTTTCCTTCCGTCATCCCGGCGAAGGCCGGGATCCAGAGTCGCACGCGTTGCGCTCTGGGCACTGGACCCCGGCCTGCGCCGGGGTGACGAGGTAGTATGAAACTCCTGAAACTCGTCCCCGACGACACGAACTTCGACTTCGTCCGGCTGCGCGGCTGGGCGTTCGGGCTGACGTTGCTGCTGAGCGTGCTGGCGGTCGGCGTGACCTTCTACAAGGGGCTGAACTTCGGCGTCGATTTCGAAGGCGGCCTGATGATCGAGGAGCGGTTCGCGCAGCGTCCCGACCTCGACCGCATCCGCGAGGTCGTCGACCGGCAGGGCGTGGGCGAGGCGCAGTTGCAGACGTTCGGCGACCCGCGCACGATCACGATCCGCCTGCCCGTCCAGCAGGGCGGCGACGAGGGCGCGACCAACGCCGCGGTGAAGAAGGTGGAGGCCGCGCTGGCGCGCGAATTCCCCGGCGCGCAGTTCCGCCGCTATTCCACCGTGTCGGGCAAGGTGTCGGGCGAGTTGATCCGCAACGGCATCCTCGCGGTCGTGCTGGCGGTGCTGGGCATCGGCCTGTTCGCGATCTTCCGCTTCGAATGGCAGTTCGGCGTGTCGACCGTCATCGCGATCGTCCACGACCTGCTGATGGCGCTGGGCTTCTTCGCGATCACGCAGTTCGAGGTCGACCTGAACATCGTCGCGGCGTTCCTGACCATCGTGGGCTATTCGATCAACGACAAGATCGTGATCGACGACCGCATCCGCGAGAACATGCGCCGCTATCGCCGCATGGAATTGCGCGAGCTCATCAACCTGTCGGTGAACGAGACGCTGCCGCGCACGATCATGACCGCGGTCACGATCCTGCTGGCGCTGGGTTCGTTGCTGTTCCTGGGCGGCCACGTGCTGCGCGGCTTCACCGCGGCGATGATCCTGGGCATCGTGGTCGGCACCTATTCGTCGATCTACGTCTCCTCCTCGCTGCTCATCACGCTGGGCCTGCGCGCCGACCCCGCCGCGGCGGAGGCGAAGCGCACCGGCGGGATCGAGGACGCGGAACGGATCGCGCCGCGCGCGTGACGGCCCGGCGATGAGGATCGACGCCGCCCGCCCCGCCGGGCCCTTCGTCGCCGGGCTGTCCGCGGCGGGCTTCAAGGTGGAGGATGCGCAGGGCGTGACGGGGGTCTATCCCGCGCTGCTGCTGACCCCGGTCCGTGCCGATCCGTGGACCCCGCCCGCACTGGACGCGCTGGACATCGACGCGCTGGCTCCCATCCTCGATCCGGTGCCGGAATTCATCCTGCTGGGCACCGGCCGCGACCTGTCGCACCCGCCGCGCGCGCTGGTCCGGGCGCTGGACGCGCGAGGCATCGGGATCGAGGCGATGGACAGCCGCGCCGCGGCGCGCGCCTGGGGCGTGCTGCGCAGCGAGGACCGACGGATCGCGGCGGCCTTCTACCCGCTGTAGTTCGCGACCACGCCGCGCAGGTGATCGTACAGCGCCGCGGTATTCGCCTCCCACGTGAACGGGTCGGCGTACGCGCGGACGGCGTCGCGGTCGGGCGGGGCGTGCAGCAGGTCGCGTAGCGCCGCTGCGAAGGCGTCGGGCGTACGGGCGACGATCCGCCCCGCGGTCGGCGCGGTCACCACTTCGCGCGCACTGCCGACGTCGGTGACGACGATCGGCGTGCCGGAGGAGAGCGATTCGACCCAGACGTTCGCCAGCCCCTCCGACGAGGACGCCAGCGCCATCGCATCCGCCGCCGCCAGCCAGCCGGGCAGGTCGTCGTGCGCCACCGCGCCCAGGAAGCGGACGCGGTCGGCGATGCCCAGACGTGTCGCCCGCCGCTCCAGCGCGCCGCGGTCCGGCCCCTCGCCTGCGATCGCCAGTGTGACGTGCGGCAGTCTGGCGAGGGCGTCGAGGACGATCGCGTGGCCCTTGCGCGGGATCAAGGCGCCGACCGACAGCACGACCGGGCCGTGCAGCCCCAGCGCGGCCTTCGCCGCGGCGCGGTCGCGCGGGGCGAAGAGGGTCTGGTCGACTCCGGTGTGGTGCACGCGGATGCGGTCGGGCGGCATCCCCAGCGCGACCATGTCGTCGCGCATCGCGGCGCCGACCGCCAGCAGGCCGTCCGCCGCCAGCCCCGCGCGCCGCACCTGCGCCGCGGTCGCGGGGGCCCGACCCCAGTGGTGGATGTCCGCGCCCCGCGCCTTGATCGACACGGGCACGCCGTAGCGCCGCCCCAGCCCGATCGCTGCCACGCCGTCGGGGAAAAAGAAGCTGGCGTCGATCACGTCGAACGTGCCCGCGATCGGATCGAGGACGCGCGCGACCGCGCGGCCCAGCGCGCGGGCGTGGAAGCGTCCCGCAGTGCCGGGAACCGCCAGGAAGCGCGGGCGATGGACGTCGAGCCCGCGCCACGTCTCGCGCCGCGGGAGCCCCGCCAGCCCACGATAGCGCGCGTGGCGCGACAGCGGGAAGGGCGGCAGCCCGATCGGCGCGACGACCCGCAGCGCGACGTCGGGATGCGCCGCGAGGCCGACCGTCTGCCGCTCCACGAACACGCCGAAATTGGGCCGCGTCGCGTCGGGGAACAGGGAGGAGAGGGTGACCACGCGCAGCATCGCGGGGGCGGGTCTAGCGGCGCAGGGTTAAGGCGAGGTCACGCCCTTTGTGTCCCCGCGAAGGCGGGGACCCAGGCTGGGCTCCCGCCTTCGCGGGAGCACAGACGGTTACAATAACACGCCGGTCGCCGAACCTACATCCGCCGCTCCCCGACATAGGCGAACAGCAGGTCCGCATCGACCGACGCGTGCAATGCCTCCGGCCCCGTCACCAGCACGCATTCGCCCGCTTTCCACGCCACCCCCGCGACGACGCCGTGCCCGCGGATCGGGACCAGCCAGCCCTGCTTCCCCTCGGGCAGGTCGATCGCGCGGTCGCCGCCGCCCCAGCGTTCCAGGACGAATTTCGGCCCCTCGACCAGGATCGTGCGCCCCGGCGCGACCTCGCCCGGCGCCGATGGCGGCGTCCACGGGTCGAGGTCCGCGACCGCGACCCCGTCGTCCAGGTGCAGTTCGCGGTCGCGCCCGTAATCGTACAGGCGATAGGTCGTGTCCGAATTCTGCTGCACCTCGATCAGCGTCAGGCCCGCGCCGATCGCGTGGATCACGCCGGAATGCGAATAATAGAAATCGCCCGCGCGGACCTTCTTCCAGTCCAGCTTGTGCTCGATCGATCCGTCCAGCGCGCTGGCGCGCAATTCCTCGCGCGTCATCGGTGCCAGCGGGCCGATCGCGATCGTCGAATCGGGCTCCGCGGCCAGGATCGTCCAGCATTCGTCCTTGCCCCGCGGCAGGCCGCGCTTGCGCGCCTCCTCGTCCGACGGATGGTCCTGCACCGACAGTTTCTCGCTCGTGAACAGATATTTGATGAGCAGTTCCGGCTCCTCCGGGTGCGGCGACTGGAACCACACCTCGCCGATCGGGGGGGCGTCGGGGGCGGGGTCGGGGAAGCCGGGATACAGGCGGTGCCGTCCCCACGGCTTCTCGACGCGCTTCGTGGCGAGCAGGGTGGCGGGCATCGGAACTCCTTTTCGGGAACGGCGCGGGGCGCATGCTGGCAACGCCGCCCCATGCCAGCCGTTCCGCGCGCGCGAAAGCCGTTGGCGTGGGGCCTCGCGCTGCGCTAAGGCCCGCACCGATGCGTATCCCGTTCGTCCGCCCGCTGTCCGCGGGCCTCGCCGCCGTCGCCGCCCTCGCCCTCGCCGGATGCGCGGGGAAGAGCGGCGGTGCCACCGACCTGCCCTATGTCGCGCGCGACGTCGGCACGCTGTATTCCGCGGCGAAGGGCCGGCTCGACCAGGGCCGGTACAAGGAGGCCGCGGCGCTGTTCGACGAGGTGGAGCGCCAGCATCCCTATTCCGTCTGGGCCCGCCGCGCGCAGTTGATGGGGGCGTTCAGCTATTACCTGAACGGCGATTATACTGAGGCGATCCAGGGCGCGCAGCGCTTCCTGTCGGTCCATCCTGGCAACCGCGACGCGCCCTACGCCTATTACCTGATCGCGCTCAGCTATTACGAGCAGATCGGCGACGTGACCCGCGACCAGAAGATCACCGCGCAGGCGCAGGACGCGCTGGGCGAACTGGTCCGCCGCTATCCCAACACCCGCTACGCCGCCGACGCGCGGCTGAAGGTCGACCTCGTGCGCGATCACCTGGCGGGGAAGGAGATGGAGATCGGGCGCTTCTACGAACGCCGTCGCCAGTGGCTGTCCGCCACGCTGCGCTTCCGCAAGGTCGTGGACGATTACCAGACCACGACCCACGCGCCCGAGGCGCTGATGCGGCTGACCGAGACGTATCTGGCGCTGGGCGTCCGCAACGAGGCGGAGAAGGCGGCGGCGGTGCTGGGCGCCAATTACCCGGGCAGCGACTGGTATGAACGGGCGTACAAGCTGATGCGCGACAATCCGTCGACGCCGATCGCGCCGCTGGCGCCCGGCGCGCCGGTCGTCATCGGCGCCGGCGGGGCGAAGGGCGTGCCGGGCGAGGCGACGACCGCGCCGCCCTCCACCGGCGCCGTCACCGCGCCGACGCCCGCGACGACGGGCGGCGATGCGGGAACCCCCGCCACGTCCGGCGCCGCCGATCCCGCCGCGACCCCGGTTCCCTGATCCCTGTTCGCCGGGTAGGGGATAGCGGGACGGTTCCGAAACGCAGGCCGGGGCCGACACCACACCGTCACCCCGGACCTGTTCGGGGGTCCATCGTGCCGCCAGGAGCAACGGCTTCCGCTCTCGCGGCGCCATGGATGCCGGGACAGGCCCGGCATGACAGAGTCGCTTTTGGCGACGTTTCGGTGGACACCGCTGCCGTCGGCTTGGCTGTGAGACCGGTGTTTTGATCCCCGGCTCCGCAAAGGCGGGACGAACCTGAAACACGGGCCAGCGCCGACACCTCCCCGTCACCCCGGACCCGTTCCGGGGTCCATGGTGCCGCCAGGAGCAACCGCCTGTGCTCTCGCGGCACCATGGATGCCGGGACAGGCCCGGCATGACGAATCTGCCCTCGGCGACGATCCGGTGAACACC
>NZ_LMQP01000003.1:89555-135672 GCF_001425405.1 Sphingomonas sp. Leaf412
AGCAACGGCTTCCGCTCTCGCGGCACCATGGATGCCGGGACAGGCCCGGCATGACGGGGCTGCCCCTCGACGGCGATCCGGCGGACGCCGCCGCCCATCGCCGCAACGCCGGTCCCCCGACCCTCGAACCCCCGCGAAAGATGGAGCGCCCCCGAACGCCCGGAACAAAAAGGGTAACCCCGCGCGCCTTTTGCGCTAAGGACGGCCGCGCATGCTGACTGCGCTTTCCATCCGCGACGTGGTGCTGATCGAGGCTCTGGACCTCGATTTCGGCCCCGGGCTGGGCGTCCTGACCGGGGAGACGGGGGCGGGGAAGTCGATCCTGCTCGACGCGCTCGGCCTCGCGCTCGGGCGGCGCGGCGACGTGTCGCTGGTGCGCGGCGGCGCGGCGCAGGCGGTCGTGACCGCGACCTTCGACGCCCCCGCCGCGGTCGTCGCGCTGCTGGAGGACAACGGGCTGGAGGTGGAGCCGGGCGAACCGCTGATCGTCCGCCGCATCGTGAAGGCCGACGGCGGCAGCCGCGCGTTCGTCGCGGACCAGCCCGCCTCCGCCGCGCTGCTGCGCGAGATCGGCGCGCGGCTGGTGGAGATTCACGGCCAGCACGACGATCGGGGGCTGCTCGCCCCCGCGGGCCATCGCGCGCTGCTGGATACGTTCGCGCAGACCGATGCCGCCGCGGTCGCCGCCGCGCATGGCGCGTGGCGCGGGGCGGAGGGTGAGCTGGCCGCCGCGCGCGTCGCGATCGACGCGGCGCAGCGCGATCGCGACTGGCTGGAACATGCGGTCGGCGAACTCGATACGCTGGCGCCCGAGCCGGGCGAGGAGGAGACGCTGGCCGACCGTCGCCGCCTGATGCAGCGCGCGGAAAAGGTCGCGGACGACCTGACCGCGATCGAGGCGCATCTGGAGGGCGCGGACGGCGCGATGTCGCATCTGCGGCAGGCGGCGCGCGTGCTTGAGCGGGTGAGCGAGGATCATCCCGCGCTGGCCGACGCGCTGGCCGCGGTCGATCGCGCGGTGATCGAGGGGGCGGTGGCGGAGGAACGGTTGCGCGACGCCGCGTCCGCGCTGATGCACGATCCGCGCGCGCTGGAGGATGACGAGGCGCGGCTGTTCGAGCTGCGCGCGATGGCGCGCAAGCATCGCGTCCAGCCCGACGACCTGGCGGAACTGGCGGACCGGCTGCGCGGCGATCTGGCGCGACTCAACGCGGGCGAGGAGGGGCTGGCCGCGCTGGAGGATCGCGTCGCGGCGACCCGCGCCGCCTATATGGCCGCCGCGGAGGCGTTGTCGGCGCAGCGCGTCGCGGCGGCGGCGCGGCTGGATGCGGCGGTGGCGGGGGAGCTGGCGCCGCTGAAGCTGGACGCGGCGCGCTTCCGCACCGTGGTGGCGACGCTGGCGGAGGGGGACTGGTCCGCCGCCGGGCGCGACCGCGTGGAATTCGAGATCGCGACCAATCCCGGCGCCCCCTTCGGCCCGCTGGCGAAGATCGCGTCGGGCGGCGAATTGTCGCGCTTCATCCTGGCGCTGAAGGTCGCGCTGGCGGAGGAGGGCGGCGCGGCGACGATGATCTTCGACGAGATCGACCGCGGCGTCGGCGGCGCGGTGGCCTCCGCGATCGGCGACCGGCTGGCGCGGCTGGCGGGCAGGGCGCAATTGCTGGTGGTGACGCACAGCCCGCAGGTCGCGGCGCGCGGCGCGGCGCACCTGCTGATCGCCAAGTCGTCGGACGGCGTGGTCACGCGCACCGGCGTCCGCCCGCTGGGCGATGCGGACCGGCGCGAGGAGATCGCGCGGATGCTGTCGGGCGCGACCGTGACCGACGAGGCGCGGGCGCAGGCGGCGCGGCTGCTGGAAAGCTGATCGCGGCGGCGGCGATGTCCTACACGGGGGCGGTCGTGATAGGCCGACGGTACGATGACGCCCCGTCCGCCCGCCTTCCGAAAAATGTCGTATCGACTCAACATTCGCAACATTCGCGGGTGCGGGTCAGCGCGCATTGCCCTCGCGACGCAGCGTTTCGCGGGCGATCCCCTGCAACGCCGCGATATCTTCCGGCGGCAGGCCGAGGTCGCGGCCCGCGCGCTCCTGGCGGCCGAGCGATCGGGGATCGCGGCCGGTGATCTTGCCGAAGATCGTCAGCGCCGACAGGTAATAGCCTGCGACGCTGGCGTGATACCGGTCGTGTGCCCACAGGTCGATGCGCGCGGTGACGATGCCGTCGTACGGGTCGGGGTCGGCCAGCCCGGTGTCGAACGCGCGGTTCCAGGCGAGCCCGACCGGCACCACGCCGTCGATCGCGCGCGACCCGCGCCGTGCCTTCAGCGTCCCGCGTTGCAGGTCCTGCGCCATGCGGTCGATCGGCTTGCCGTACCAATGGCCTTCCGGCAGCCACACCTGGTCCGCGCGCGCCCAGGTGGCGACCAGTTCGACGCGGACCTTCGGATTCGCGCGTTCCATCATGTCGGCCAGCAGGGCTGCGTGGCGCGCATTGTTGTCGCCGTCGCCGGGCCGGTCGCGATCGAGCGTGCTGTAGCCTTGCAGGACGACGACGTCCCATGCGCGGTCCAGCAGGCTGCGCTTCTCGGCCCAGTGCAGGTCGAGGCCGGCGCCGCCGACCGTCTCCAGGCTGACGCGGTAATCCAGCCCGGCGGCGACGGTGAACGCCTTGAACAGCGCGGGCACGCCGCCGACGCCGGTGCCGTTCAGGTCGATGACGGTGTCGGGCCGGAAGCGCTCGACCGGGGTCAGCGCGCCGTAGGTGAAGCTGTTGCCGACGAACAGGATCGTGCGCGGCGCGGTGACGGTGCGCGCCACCGGCGGGGGCATGGCGGGGGGCGTGACCGCCGGCACAGGCGCGGGCGCCCCCTGCGCCGCGGCGAGGGCGGGCAGCACGAGGGCGAGGAGGGGAAGGGCGAACCGGGCGATCATCGCGCGGCATCCTACGCCGGGCGGCGGCGGGCGAGTCAACCGGGTGCGGCGTGCGGTGGCGGCGGTGGAGCGGGTAGCGGGAATCGAACCCGCGTATTCAGCTTGGAAGGCTGCTGCACTACCATTGTGCTATACCCGCCCGGCGCCGTGAAGAAATGGTGGAAGGGACTGGATTCGAACCAGTGTACACTTGCGTGGGCAGATTTACAGTCTGCTGCCTTTAACCACTCGGCCACCCTTCCACGGGTGTCGCTCGCGAAAGCGAGGGCGCCCAATGCCGCCTTGCCGCGCATGTGTCAACGCGCCCGTTCCATCGCTGTTGCCGCTGCGCGCGTCACGCCGTAACGCGCGGGGCATGACACAGGACATGAACTGATGGCGCGGCGCGGACACCGACCCAGCCAGGCGACGGGGCAGCGGCCCCGTCTGTGGGGGCGCCACGCCGTGCTGGCGGCACTGGCGAATCCGGAGCGCAATGTGCGCAAATTGTGGGGCACGCGCGAGGCGCTGGCCCCGCTGGACCTGCCCCCGGTGCTGCCGATCGTCTTCGCCGAGGCGCCGGACCTGGGGCGGCTGGTGCCGTCCGACGCGCCGCACCAGGGACTGGTGGCGGAGGTCGATCCGCTGGAGGACGTGTGGCTGGGCGACCTGCTGGATCAGGGCGCGGCGGAAGGGGACGGGCGGCGGCGGCCGCTGATCCTGCTCGACCAGGTGACCGACCCGCACAACGTCGGCGCGGTGCTACGCTCCGCCGCGGCGTTCGACGCGCTGGGCATCGTGACGCAGGACCGGCACGCGCCGCCCGAATCGGGCGCGCTGGCCCGCGCCGCCTCGGGCGCGCTGGAGGTGGTGCCGTGGGTCAGGGTCGTGAACCTCGCGCGCGCGCTGGACGAGATCGGCGAGGCTGGCTTCTGGCGCATCGGCCTGACCGGCCACGCGCCGGTGACGCTGGACGCCGCACTGGGGCCGGACGCGGTCGCGATCGTGCTGGGCGCGGAGGGCGAGGGGATGCGACAGAATACGGAGGCGCATTGCGATGCGCTGGCGAAGCTGCCGATCTCGGGCAAGGTGGAGAGCCTGAACGTCTCCAACGCCGCGGCGATCGCGCTGTATGCGGTGACCAGCCGGGGGTGAGATGAACGCGGCCTTCCGTTCGTGCCGAGCTTAGTCGAAGCACCGGCGCCTGGCCGTCGATCCTGCTCGGACCGAACGGGGCGTACGCTCAGGCGGCCCATATGCCGATGAGCGGCGGGGTGGCGCGACGGCAAAGCCGCCGCGTCGAACGGGTCCGGCCGGCGCCGGCCCGCCGGCCGAGCCGGGCGCTGCCCGGCCGGGCACCGGCGCCCGTCAGTCCTCCTCGGCCACCGTCACGCGCAGACCGTCGAGCGCGTCGGTGAAGGGCACCTGGCACGACAGGCGCGAATTCGCGTCGCGCGTGGCGCTGGAATCGAGCAGGTCGTTCTCGTCCTCGCTCATCGCGGGCAGGCGGTCGACGAAGGCGGGGTCGACATGGACGTGGCAGGTCGCGCAGGAGCAGCAGCCGCCGCACAGCGCCAGCAATTCGTCGATGCCGGCATCGCGGATGACTTCCATCACCGACAGGCCGGATTCGCCGTCGATGTCGCGTTCTTCCCCATCGCGCGTGACGACGATAAGCTTGGGCATGCTATTCTCCCCTGAGATCCGCCCACCCCATGCCGTCGTCGGCGGTCGCCCGCAATGGGGTTGAACGCCGCGGACCTGCGGGCGGGCATCGACGCGCTGGCGACGATCGAGCCCGCCTTCGCCGCCGCGATCGCGCGCGTCGGCTATCCCGAACCGCGCATCCCCGAGCGCGGCTACGCCACGCTGCTGCGCACGATCCTGGGCCAGCAGGTCAGCGTCAAGGCGGCCGATTCGGTATGGCGCAAGCTGGGCGAGCAGGTCGGCGATCCCGCCGATCCCGCGACCGTGGCGGGGGCGAGCGACGAGGGCCTGCGCGCCTGCGGCTTCTCGCGCCAGAAGGCAGGCTATGCGCGCAGCCTGGCGGACGAGGTGACGAGCGGACGACTGGACCTCGGCGATCTTCCCGCGGACGACGAGGCGGCGATCGCGCAACTGGTGCGGATCAAGGGCATCGGGCGCTGGTCGGCGGAGATATACCTGTTGTTCGCCGAAGGGCGTGCGGACATCTGGCCCGCGGGCGACCTGGCCGTGCAGATCGAGGTCGGCCGCATCCTGGGCCATGACGCGCGCCCGAGCGAGGCGCTGACCCGCGAACTGGCAGAAGCGTGGCGACCGCATCGCGGCGCGGCGGCGATCTTCGCCTGGCACCATTACGGCGCATCGGGAGACGCCCCGCTTTGATTGGAACGTCCGCACCTGGCGGACAGCTGACGACAGTTTGCCAGTCGTGCAACAATGCTGCCGATACTGAAGAATGTGGCCACGGCATCGATCAACACCGCGGAGCCGCAAATCGTTGTTTTGACCGTGTTCGGGATCCAGCGGTGCCGCGGAAGCCGCCCTTTTACGTCGGCATTCGTGGCGCCAGTCGACACGACTGTGTATTTCAAAGGCCCAGCTAGCTCGGGGAGCGCAAGGCAACCGAGAGACAGGAAGCATCTTAAATGCGCCTTCACGATCTACTGCTCCTCGCAATAAGCGCGGCCGGTAGCGCCCAAACCTCGCCCATCACACCGCCGCCCCCGCTGCCCCCTTATGGTCCAGATCATTTTCCTCCGCCTGTTCCAATCGGTGCGGAACCGCTGATGGGTTTGACCCACGCTCAGATTATCGCGCGGCTTGGTGAGCCGACGAGCGGAGCGACCGATCACTCGGGCGGCACGATCTATTTCGAGACGCCAATCTGCTCGCTGATGATCGTAGAGAGGGCCGGCGTCGTAATTCAGGTTCTGGGGATTTCGCCCGACTCGCTCGGCATTGTGGAAGTCCCGGTTTGCTTGGCTGCTCTGGGGAAGTGACGCAGCCGGCTCATCGAAGCGGGATTGTAAGCTCCATTGGGTAGCCGGAGCGACACCCGACTTTGGCTGGCGTAGGGTTCGTGTCGCGCAACGTATTTGGCCTGGCACCATTACGGCGCGGGAGCGGACGCGGCGCCGGTGTAGCCTACCAGAATCGGCTGCCGGGGATGCCCTTGAACGGTCCCACGACGCGCGACGTGATCCAGCCGCCGTAGAATTCGCCCGGTTGCGGCACGACCGTCTCGCCGTCGACGGTGCAGCGATCGAACGGCGCGGGGTAGAAGGCGACGTGATCGCGCAGCGCCGCGAAACCCGGCGTGGGGCTGGCGTAGCTCCAGCCGACGCGAGGCAGGACGACGTCGCCGACGACCACGTCCCAATAGGCCGCCGCGCCCTTCCATTCGCAATACGAACCGCCCTCGGCGCGCCGCAGCATGCCGGGGGCGATATCGGCGCGGGGGATGTAGTAACTTGGCGGGTGGCTGGTCTCCAGCGTGCGGATCGCGGCACGCGTGTCGGCGACGATCAGGCCGCGATGCTCGATCCGGATGCGCGCGTCGGTCGGCTCGGCGATCGCGGGGCGGGGGTAGGACCAGACGCTCTCCTGCCCGGGGCCCGCGGGATCGGGGCGCGGCCTCACGAGGGTGCCACCCGGCGTGCCATGCGCTGCAAGGCGGGACGGATGCGCAGGAAGCCGGTGTAGGCGCGCTCCAGGATCCGCAGCACGATCGGCGCGCGCGCGAGCAGGCCGACCGGGCGGAGCAGCGGGATCGCGCGCCACATCGCGGCGAACGCGGCGGCGCCCGACAGCAATTGCCCATCCTCGCGCGCATGGAAGCGGGCGAGAAGCGCGCGGCGATCGAGCGGGCAGGCATCGCCCCCAGCGGACGTCGCATCGACGAAGCGGATCGCGCCGCGCCGGTCCAGCCGCCGCATCAGCGCGATCTCCGCGCGGCAGAGCGGACAGTCGCCATCGTGCCAGACAGTCAGGTCGGTCATGCGACGCATATGGGGAGCCCGTGGCCCCGATGCATCGCGGGAATCATCGCGCCGGCGTCCACCGCTGCGTCTGGCAGAAGAAGGCGATGCAGCCCTTGACCGCCAGCGACCCGTCGGGGCTGCGCGCGACGATCGACTTGTAGCTCTTCCCGTTGCGCGGATCGTAGATCGTGCCGCGCCAGTCCTTCCCCTTGTCCGCGAAGCCCGACAGGATCGCGATCCCCTGGATCGGGCGCGAGCGCAGCGCGGGGTTGGAATTGGCGACGTCGGTCTTCGGCGCGTTGGGTTGCGATTTCAGGATCTGCGTCAGGCGGCCGCACGTCGTCGCGCCGCACGGGCCGATCGTCACGACGCCGCTGCCGTCCTCGGTCAGCCAGCGGCCGGATATCGGCGTGGCGGCCTGCGCGGCAGCGGGGAACAGCAGGGCGGCGGCGAGCAGGAGCGGTTTCATCGCGCCTGACTAGCCAGATCGGCGATGAACGCGCAATGACGACGGCGTCATGCGCGGTTGAAACCGTCACGCGCCTCCCGCATGACGCCGGGGCATGACCGATTCCGCCCGCTCCCTGTCCGACAGTTTCGCCAGCGTGCCGGTACCCAAGGACGCGGGCTTCTGGCGCACGATGTTCGCGTTCGTCGGGCCGGGGTGGCTGGTCGCGGTCGGATATATGGACCCGGGCAACTGGGCGACCGACATCGCGGGCGGTTCGGCGTTCGGCTACACCCTGCTCAGCGTCGTGCTGTGTTCGAACCTGATGGCGATCGTGCTGCAATCGCTTGCCGCGCGGCTGGGGATCGGGGCGGGGCTGGACCTGGCGCAGGCGTGCCGGGCGAATACGTCGCGGCCCGTCAACTGGGCCTTGTGGGCGCTGGCGGAGGTGGCGATCATCGCGTGCGACCTGGCGGAGGTGCTGGGGACCGCGATCGCGCTGAAACTGCTGTTCGGGCTGCCCTTGCTGTACGGCGTCGTCCTGACCGTGCTGGACGTGTTCCTGATCCTGGCCCTGCAACGCTACGGCTTCCGCAAGCTGGAGGCGTTCATCGGCGCGTTGCTGATCGTCATCGCGATCTGCTTCGGCTTCGAGCTGGTCTGGGCCAATCCGGACTGGGCGGCGGCGGCGGGCGGGTTGATCCCGCGGCCGGAGATCGTGACCGATCCCGCCAAGCTGTACATCGCGATCGGCATCCTGGGCGCGACCGTGATGCCGCACAACCTGTACCTGCATTCCAGCATCGTGCAGACCCGCGCGTACGAGGCCGGGGAGCGCGAGCGGCGCCGCGCCCTGACGCTGGCGACGATCGATTCGACCGTCGCGCTGGGCCTCGCCTTCTTCATCAACGCCGCGATCCTGATCCTGGCGGCGGCGGCGTTCCACGTCGCGGGGCGGACCGACGTGGCGGATATCGAGCAGGCGCACGAACTGCTGGCCCCGATGCTGGGCGTCGGCGCGGCGGGCGTCGTCTTCGCGATCGCCCTGCTGGCCAGCGGGCAGAATTCCACCGTCACGGGCACGCTGGCGGGGCAGATCGTGATGGAGGGGTTCCTGAACATCCGCCTTCCCGTGTGGCTGCGGCGGCTGGTGACCCGTGCCATCGCGATCGTGCCCGCGGTGGTGGTCGTGGGCATGAGCGGGGAGGGCGGGGCGACGAACCTCCTGGTGTTGAGCCAGGTGGTGTTGAGCCTGCAACTGCCCTTCGCGGTGATCCCGCTGGTCCTGCTGACGGGCAACCGGCGCGTGATGGGCGCGTTCGTCGCGCCGCGCTGGTTGATCGCGCTGGCGTGGGCAATCGCGGCGGTGATCGTGGCGCTGAACGGCTATCTGCTGTGGGGAACCGTGGCGGGCTGAGCGGGCCGGAAGTTCACAAAGTTTACGCCACGTGAGGGTGCGGGGCGCGGGGTGTGGCGGGGCTTTCACGGGGCGACGACGGCATGCGCGAAGCGTGGGAACGGCCATGACGCACGTGTAACCCGGGAGGGGGGATGTAGGACAGCGGTAGCGTGGAAACGGGGACCCGTATGGAGCGCGGACCCCATGTTCGCCGTCGCGCTACGTCGACGCCCCCTCGTCCCCGGCGTACCGGATCTCGAGATACCGCTGTCGTGTCGCCAGCGTGTCGAGGTCGCCCTGCGCCAGCTGCTCGCTCATGTCGCCGATCTCGCGCTCGATCGTGGATAGGCCCTCGGCCAGCTGCTGGTCGGGGGTCTTGCCGTTGCGCGGGGTGGCGCGCATCGCGGGCGGCACGCGCTGATAGTCGCGGACGAAGGCGGGGAGCTGTTCGCCCACGAGGCGACGGATCTCGAACGCGGCGGGGGCGTCGTCGTCGAGCCCCGACAGCTGTACGCCCAACGTGTCGAGCCGCTGCTCGATGCGGTTCAGGATGGGGACCGCCGGCGCGGGAAGGGCGGGGCGTTGCGCGTCGAGCCAGCGCGCGGTCTGCATCGGCAACGCCTTCAGTTCCGCCTTCGCGATCCGTTCGGGCGTGGGCACCGGGGTCGCGGGGGCGAAGAGGATCAGGACGGTCGCCGCCAGCATCGCCAGCATCACCGCCAGGGTGCCGAACATGCCCAGCGGCATGACGATGCCGCCGAACAGCGCGGCGACGATCAGGATCGCGGCATTGACGGCAGCGATCGTCACCACGCGCGTCTTCAGACCGCCGCGCCCGCGCCGCGAGCGGCGCTGGAGCGGGATCACCTCGCCACCCTGTCGCCGCAGCTGCGCGGCGCGGGCGTCGCCGACCGCCTCGTCGACTTCCGTCACAGCGACTCCAGCCGGTACTGGTCGGCCGGGCCCGAAACGCGGTTCTGCGTCGCGCCCTCCGCCCGCGCGATGTAGCCGCGCGATTTCTCCACTTCGGTGCCCAGCGCGGTGACGGTCACCTTCATGCTGTCGAGCGCCTTCAGCTTGAACGTGTCGATCGCGTCCATCGTGTCGTAGATGTTCTGGAACGCGCGTTGCAGCGTTTCGAGCGGGATCGCGGACGCGGCGGCCTGCTCGTGGATCTGCGCGGTGTTCTGGCGCAGGAGCTTGCCGGTCGAATCAATGATGCCCGCGGTGGTGGCGTTCAGTTGCGTCACCTGTTCCAGCACCAGTTTCTGGTTCGTCAGCGCCTGCGCCACGGTCACCGCGGTGCGCAAGGCGGCGACGGTGGTGGTCGATGCGCGGTCGACGCCCTTCACCAGCTCGACGTTGTTCTTCTTCACGAGGTCCAGCGCGAGATAGCCCTGCACCGTCACCGCCATCTGCGTCAGCAGGTCCTGCGTCCGCTGCCGCGCGTAGAACAAGGCGGTCTCGCGGATCGCCTTCGCCTTCGCCGGATCGGTGGCGTCAAGGTCGTTGGCGATCTCCTCCAGCTTCGCGTCCATCGTCTGCGACAGGTGGATCATCTGTTCCAGCCGCCCCATCGCGGTCCACAGGTTCGCGCGCTCGGTGTCGATGGCGGCATTGTCCATCAGCAGTTCGTCCTTGCCGGATGCGAGGCTCTTCAGGATCGAGCTGATATGCGTCTGCGACGATTTGTAGCCGTCGAAGTAATTGCGCATCTTGCTGCCGAACGGGATGATGCCGAACAGCTTCTGCGGCGCGGTCAGGTTGCCCTTCTTGCCCGGGTCGAGATCCTCCACCACGCGGCGCAGCTCGGCCAGGTCCTTGCCGACACCGGTTTCCTGATCCATCGCGCGGACCGGGCGGTCGAGGAAGCGGTTGGACTGTCCCGCCGCCTCGCGGATCTCCTTCGCGCCCATGCTGGTGATCGCGTCGACGCGCTTGCCGAATTCGGGCGAGTTGGCGTCGGCGGCGACGAGGTCGGCGACGAACGTGTCGACGCGCTTCTCCAGCTCCGATTTCGTCCCCGTGTCGACCGGCACCAGCCCCGCCGCCTTCTCAGCGCGCACCGTGGGCACGGGATCGGGCGGGGTGAGGGTGATGGTCGGCTCGGTCGTCGTATCGGGCGTCGTCGCCATGGTCGTCCTTTCCAAAGCCCGCATCCATCGTGACGCGGCCCGGCTGATATTCAAGTGTCATATATAGCTATGGCACCGCTGCGCCAACCTTCTTGCGCACGATGACAGCGCCGGGCGCGGCTGCTATCGTCGGGCGCGAGGAAGGTGCGCGATGAACGACATGGCGAAGATCGTCCGCAACGGCACGCGGCAGAGCGTCGAACTGCCCGAGGGTTTCGGTTTCGACGGCGACGAGGTGCACGTCCGCCGCGACGGCGCGCGGATCGTGCTGGAATCCGCGGGCGAGATCGACGCGGACACGGGGCTGCCGATGGAGACGCTGCGCGCGCTGATCCAGGAGGGGCTGGACAGCGGGCCGAGCGAGGTGTGGGATACCGAGGCGTTGAAACGTGAAATGCGTGCGCGCCTGAAGTGACGATCGTCCGTTCGCCGCGCGCGGTCGATGACCTGTTTGCGATCTGGTCCTACATCTACGATCACGACGAGGCCGCCGCGGATCGGTTGATCGAGCGGATCGAAGCGAAGCTGTCGCGCCTCGAATCGTTCCCCGGTCTCGGGGCAAGACGGTCGGCTGGCGACACCGACATGCGCAGCGTCGCGATCGGCCGTTATATCCTGTGGTATCGCGCGTTGCCGGACGGTGTCGAACTTGTCCGCGTCCTCCACGCGTCGCGCGACGCGTCCCGCCTGACATTCGACTGACCCTTCCCGCAACGCAGCATCTGCGCTATGGGCGCCCGCGAAACCCGCTGCACGTTCGCGCGGGATACCCAGGAATCCGCATGAACCTGCGCAACATCGCCATCATCGCGCACGTCGATCATGGCAAGACCACTCTCGTCGACCAGCTCTTCCGCCAGTCGGGCACCTTCCGCGACAACCAGCGCGTCGAGGAGCGCGCGATGGATTCGAACGATCTGGAGAAGGAGCGCGGGATCACGATCCTGGCCAAGCCCACCTCGATCGAGTGGGAAGGCGTGCGCATCAACATCGTCGACACGCCCGGCCACGCCGATTTCGGCGGCGAGGTGGAGCGCATCCTCAGCATGGTCGACGGCGTCATCCTGCTGGTCGACGCGGCCGAGGGCGCGATGCCGCAGACCAAGTTCGTGACCGGCAAGGCGCTGGCGCTGGGCCTGCGCCCGATCGTGGTCGTCAACAAGGTCGACCGCGCCGACGCGCGCATCCAGGAAGTGCTGGACGAGGTATTCGACCTGTTCGTCGCGCTGGAGGCCAGCGACGAGCAGCTCGACTTCCCCGTCCTCTACGCCTCGGGCCGCAACGGCTATGCCTCCACCGACATGGACCGGCGCGAGGGCACGCTGACCCCGATGTTCGAGACGATCGTCAGCCACGTCCCGCCCCCCAGCCTGGACGAGGACGCGCCGTTCAGCTTCCTCGTGACGCTGCTGGACCGCGACAATTTCCTCGGCCGCATCCTGACCGGGCGCGTCCAGTCGGGCGTGGTGAAGGTGAACCAGCCGATCCACGCGCTGGACGACGACAGCAACGTGATCGAGACCGGCCGCGCGTCGAAGCTGATGAGCTTCCGCGGGCTGGAGCGCGTGCCCGTCGAGGAGGCGCGCGCGGGCGACATCATCAGCCTCGCCGGCCTGACCGTCGCCACGGTGGCGCACACGATCTGCGACCCGTCCGTGACGCAGGCGATCCACGCGCAGCCGATCGATCCCCCGACGCTGTCGATGCGCTTCGCGGTGAACGATTCGCCGATGGCGGGGCGTGAGGGCAGCAAGGTCACCAGCCGGATGATCCGCGACCGCCTGATGCGCGAGGCGGAGACGAACGTCGCGATCAAGGTCACCGAGGCGGCCGACCGCGACAGTTTCGAAGTGGCGGGCCGCGGCGAATTGCAGCTGGGCGTGCTGATCGAGACGATGCGGCGCGAGGGCTTCGAACTGGGCATCAGCCGCCCGCGCGTGCTGTTCGGCGAGGATGAGGACGGGAAGAAGACCGAGCCGTACGAAACCGTCATCATCGACGTCGACGAGGAGCATTCGGGCACGGTCGTCGAGAAGATGAACGTCCGCAAGGCGGAGATGACCGACATGCGGCCGTCCACCGGCGGCAAGACGCGCATCACCTTCAGCGCGCCGTCGCGCGGCATGATCGGCTATCATGGCGAGTTCCTGTCGGACACGCGCGGTACCGGGATCATGAACCGCCTGTTCGAGCGATACGGTCCCCACAAGGGCCAGATCGAGGGGCGCAAGAACGGCGTCCTCATCTCCAACGGCGCGGGCGAGGCCAACAGCTACGCGCTCGGCCCGCTGGAAGGGCGCGGCATCCTGTTCGTCGGCCATGGCGAGGCGCTGTACGAGGGCATGGTGATCGGCGAGAACGCCAAGACGGAGGACCTTGAGGTCAATCCGATGAAGGCGAAGCAGCTGACCAACTTCCGCGCATCGGGCGGCAAGGACGACGCCATCCGGCTGACCCCGCCGAAGAAGATGACGCTGGAACAGGCGATCGCCTATATCGACGACGACGAGATGGTGGAGGTGACGCCCAAGTCGATCCGCCTGCGCAAGCGTCACCTGGACCCCAACGAGCGCAAGCGCGCGAGCCGGTCCAAGCAGGCGGCGTAACCCGACCGACATCGACGGACGGCCGACGGCCGGGGGCGGGTACGCCTCCGGCCGTCGTTGCGCAGGGCCCCCGCGGGCCGTTGCCGCTGTTACCTTTTTGCAACGCACAACGAACGACTTACGCGAAGGCGGGAATCGACTCGTGCGTGTAATCGAACCGACATATTGCAGCGGCAGGGCGCGCATCGGACGGCGGAGAATCGCCGCGGATGCGTTTCACGGGCCAGGGCCCAAAACGGGGTTACAACATCATGCGAAACAGCCTGTTCCTGGGCGCCGCGGCGATCGCCATGATCGCCCCGGCCGCCGCGATGGCGCAAGAGACGACGTCGACGATCCGGGGCAACGTCACGTCGGGCGACGCGCCCGCGGCCGGTGCGCGCGTGGTGGCGACGCACGTCCCGTCGGGCACGGTGACGGAGACGACGGCCGATGCGAACGGCGTCTACACGCTGAACGGTCTTCGCGCCGGCGGTCCTTTCACGGTCGAGGTGACCGCCGCAGAGGGCAACACGCAGGTAACCGACATCTTCACCGTCGTGGGTCAGCCGTACACGCTGCCGATCGACCTCGCCACGGCATCGGGCGGCAGCGACATCGTCGTCACCGCGGGGTCGATCCAGGGCGCGGGCGTCACGTCGGACGGACCGCAGACGGTGCTGACCGCGCGCGACATCGCGAAGGTGGCGTCCGTCAATCGCGACGTCCGCGATCTGGCGCGCCGTGATCCGTTCGCCAATCTCGACGCGTCGAACAGCCGGGCGGTCAGCTTCGCGGGCACCAACCCGCGTTTCAACCGCTTCACGATCAACGGCGTGCAGGTCGGCGACAATTTCGGCCTGAATTCCGATTCCAACCCCACCGGCCGCGGCCCCATTCCGTTCGACGCGATCGAGCAGTTCTCGGTCTCGATCGCCCCGTTCGACATCCGCCAGGGCAATTTCCAGGGCGGCGCGATCAACACCACGATGAAATCGGGCACCAACAACTTCCAGGGCACCGGCTTCTATTCGACCAGCACCGACGAGATGCAGGGCAAGCGTCTCCGCTCGCTCGACATTTCCAGCTCGCTGCCCAGCTATAATTCCGAAACCTATGGCGCCACGCTGTCGGGACCGATCGTCGCCGACAAGCTGTTCTTCATGGTTTCGGCCGAGCGCAACACCGATCCGCGGCCCTTCACGCCAAGCGGCATCGCGCAGGTTCCTGGCCTGACGCAGGGCACGCTGGATACGATCACGGGCATCGCGCAGTCGCGGTACGGTTATGACGCAGGTACGATCCTGCCGCTGAACAACCAGGTGGACGAGAAGATCGTCGGCAAGATCGACTGGAACATCACGACGGGCCAGCGCCTGTCGCTGTCCTACATCAACGCCTACGAATCTGCCGATGTGCTTCAGAATACTGCGGTCAACAACGCCGCTACGCCGCAGATCGGCCTGTCGTCGAACGCATACAGCCGCAGCGTATTGCTGCGCGCGGGCATCGTGCAGCTGAATTCGGACTGGACCGACCGCCTGTCGACCGAAGTGCGCGGCCTCTACAAGTGGAACCGCGTCGGTCAGGACGCGCTGGGCAACCGCAATTTCGCGCAGTTCCGCGTGTGCGCCGCGCCGACCAGCATCATCGCCGCCAGCGGCAGCGACACGGCGACGGGTTGCGGCACGGGCGTTCCGGTCGTGTCGTTCGGGCCGGACATCAGCCGTCAGGCGAACCAGCTGTTCTTCGACACCTGGGGTGGGTCGGCGCTGGCGAAATATTCGGCCGAGGGGCATGACATCCGCGCGCTGGTCGAGGTGAATCAGAACCGCACGTTCAACCTGTTCCAGCAGAACGTGACGGGCAATTATTACTTCGACTCGATCGCGGACTTCCGGGCGGGCAACGCCAGCGGGGCGAACATCGCAATCCCGCTGACGGGCGACATCAACACCGTCGCCGCCGATTTCCGCTACACCCAGTTCACCTTCGGGCTGGAGGATGCGTGGCAGGTGACCGATACGCTGCGCGTGACGTCGGGCGTGCGCTACGACCTGTATTCGATGGGCGACACGATCCCGTTCAACCCGTTCTTCCAGGCGCGTACCGGTTTCCGTAACACCAAGACGTTCAAGGGGTTGGATAATTTCCAACCGCGCATCAGCTTCGAATGGACACCCGACAATGCCCTGCGCGTGCGCGGCGGCGTCGGGATCTTCGGCGGCGGATCGCCGGACGTGTATCTGTCGAACAGCTTCTCGACCACGGGCGTCCTGGCCAACGCCTTTGCCAGCGGCGGGACGCTGGGCGTGACGCGCGCCACTGCTGCGGGAACAGCGACCGCGACCTGCGCGGGGTCGTCGTTCAACGCTAACGGCGTGTGCACCGGATTCCTGAACAACGTGACGGGCACTTCGGTGCCGGCGGTGGTGACCAACTATCTGGCCAACAATACCGGATCGCTGGCGACCGCGGGAACCGCCGCGCTCGATCCGGACCTGCGTCTGCCGTCGAACATGAAGGCGACGATCTCCGCCGACTACAAGCTGTTCGGCCTGAACATCGGCGGCGACTTCCTGTATACGAAGACGCTGAACGCGCCTAGCTTCACCGATGCGCGCTCGATCGTCATCGGCACGCTGCCCGACGGTCGTCCGCGCTACAACGCCTCGACCTTGTATAACGGGCAGGTCACGACCTCGGCAGGCGTGCCGATCGTCAACGGTGTCGGGTCGGACGGCAACAGCGACATCATCTTCTTCAACGAGCGCCGCGGTCGCAGCTTCGTCGCGGTCGCGCGCGCGTCGAAGGACTTCGACTTCGGTCTCGACCTGGGTGCCAGCTTCACCTGGCAGGACGTGAAGGATGTCAGCCCGGCGACGTCGTCGACCGCGGGATCGCTGTACGGCAATGCCGCAATGTCGAACCCGAACCTGCCCGCCTACGGCATCTCCGCGGACCAGATCCGCTGGATGGTGAAGTACAATGTCGGTTTCGATCGCGCGTTCTTCGGCGACTACCGCACCGTAATGCAATTGTTCGGCGAGACGCGCGCGGGACGGCCATACAGCTACACGATGCGCAACAACGTTCAGGGCCGGTCGCCCGTGTTCGGGACGATCAGCAACAACGACCGCTATCTGTTGTATGTGCCGACCAGCACGACCGATCCGCTCGTGACCTACGACACGACGGCGACGCGCGACTCGCTCGAATCGTTCATCAACGGCAGCGAGCTGAGCAAGTATCGCGGGAAGATCGCGCCGAAGAACATCGGTCGCAATCCGGTTTATACGAAGATCGATCTTCACCTGGAGCAGGAAATCCCGACCTTCGTCGGCGGATCGCGTCTCGCGTTGTTCGCGGATATCGAGAACCTGCCGAACCTGCTGAACAAGAATTGGGGTGGCCTGCGCCAGTTCGGTTTCCCGCAGACCGGTCGGGTCGTGGACGTCACCTGCCTCACCACCGCGGGCAATGCGATCGGTGCGGGCACCGCGGCGAACGCACCGACGCAGCCGTGCGCGCAGTACCGCTACTCGGTCTACAACGAACCGAACGAGCGCGCGGTCGTGAACAACGGGTCGTTCTACTTCATCCGCGTCGGCGCCCGGTTCAGCTTCTGATCCGCGCCGTCGCCTGAACCATGGGCCGTCGTCCTTTCGCAGGACGGCGGCCCTTCTTTTTTGCGTCGCGGGCGCGCGCTTGATACAAGCGGCGTCGCATGGCGACCCTTCCGGCACCCGGTACCCCCATTATCGCCACCGTCGGCGGCCCGCTTTCGTCGAAGGGCGGGCGCCCGGTGTTCGTGCGCCCGTTCTTCGAGGACAAGGCGGCGGCGTTCTGGAAATTGCAGGCGGTGGGGTGGACCGGCTACCTCGTCCTGCGGTCGGTATCGTCGCTGTCGACCAGCGTATCGTTGCAGACGATCGTGCCGGTCATCATCGAATCGATCCTGGGCTATTGCATCACGCTGCTGCTGAGCGTGCTCTACGCCTCCTATCGCGGGATGCCGCGCGTCATGGGCGTGTTGCTGACCGTCGCGACACTGGTCGGCGCCAGCCTGTTCTACGCCTTCCTCGACGCCTTCTCCTTCTCCTTCATGCGCGCGGTGCCGGGGGTCGATCTCGCCGCGTTCCTTGTCTGCTTCTACGTCTGCACGACCGTCCTGACCGGGTGGTCGGCGCTGTATTTCGGGATCAACTTCTACCTGATCGTCGAGGAGCAGATCGACCAGATGCAGGTGCTGGAGACGCAGGCGTCGTCGGCGCAGCTGGCGATGCTGCGGTATCAGCTGAACCCGCATTTCCTGTTCAACACGCTCAATTCCATCTCCACCCTGGTGCTGCTGAAACAGACCGACCGCGCGAACGCGATGCTGTCGCGCCTGGCGTCGTTCCTGCGCTACACGCTGGCGAACGAGCCGACGGCGCACGTGACCGTCGCGCAGGAGGTGGAGACGCTGAAACTGTATCTCGACATCGAGAAGATGCGGTTCGAGGACCGGCTGCGCGCCAAATTCGACGTGGACGAGAATGCGCAGGCCGCGCGGCTGCCGTCGCTGCTGCTCCAGCCGCTGGTCGAGAATGCGATCAAATATGCGGTGACGCCGCAGGAGCACGGCGCCGAAATCTGCGTCACCGTGCGGCTCGTCGGGGAACGCGTTCTGCTGGGCGTATCCGACACCGGTCCGGGATTGATGCCGACGAAAAGCCGTCCAAGCCTTTCAACCGGCGTGGGCATCGCCAATATCAGGGAGCGGCTGGTGCAGGCATACGGGCCTGACCATCGGTTCGATGTGCGTGCCATGCCGACCGGCGGGTTCGGGGTCGAGATCGAGATCCCGTACCAGCGCGAGATACCGGGCGAGCAGGCGGCGGCGTAAAAGCGCTCCTGCCGCCGGCAGTGGAGACCGTACAAGACATGACCATCCGTACCATCCTCGTCGACGACGAGCCGCTCGCGATCCAGGGGCTCGAACTGCGGTTGCAGGCGCACGACGACGTGGAGATCATCGCCAAGTGCCAGAACGGGCGCGAGGCGATCAGCGCGATCAAGACGCACAAGCCCGATCTGGCCTTCCTCGACATCCAGATGCCGGGGTTCGACGGTTTTTCCGTCGTCCAGGGCCTGATGGACGTGGAGCCGCCGCTGTTCGTGTTCGTCACCGCCTATTCCGACCACGCGCTGCGCGCGTTCGAGGCGCAGGCGGTGGATTACCTGATGAAGCCGGTGGAGGACGCGCGCCTGGCGGAGACGCTGGACCGCGTGCGCCAGCGATTGTCGGAGCGGTCGAGCGTCGGCGAGGCGGCGAAGCTGAAGGAGGCGCTGGAGGAACATGCGCCCGAGGCGGCGGCGGAGATGGCCGAACTGGGCGACGGCGGCGGCGACCCGCTGGCGGCGAACCGGTTCGAGAAGATGATAAACATCAAGGATCGCGGCCAGATTTTCCGCGTCGACGTCGACACGATCGAGCGCATCGACGCCGCGGGCGACTATATGTGCATCTACACCGGCGACAACACGCTGATCCTGCGCGAGACGATGAAGGACCTGGAGAAGCGGCTGGATCCGCGGCGGTTCCAGCGCATCCACCGCTCGACGATCGTCAATCTGGACCTGGTCAAGCAGGTGAAACCGCACACGAACGGGGAGTGCTTCCTGGTGCTGGATTCGGGGGCGAGCGTGAAGGTGTCGCGGTCGTATCGCGACGTGGTGGCGCGCTTCGTCCATTGAGCGATGCGGTCAGGGTCGCGGCATTCTATCGCTTCGCGCGGCTGGCCGATCCCGCGGCGCTGCGCGGGCCGTTGCTGGCACTGGCGCGCGAGCGCGGCGTGCGGGGGACCATCCTGCTCGCGACGGAAGGAGTGAACGGCACGATCGCGGGCACCGCGGAAGCGGTGGACGCGGTGGTGGCGCATGTGCGCGGCTGGCCCGGCTGCGCCGACCTCGCTCCGAAGTACGGCGATGCCGCGGCGATGCCGTTCCACCGGCTGAAGGCGAAGGTGAAGCGCGAGATCGTGACGATGGGCGTCGCGGTCGATCCCCTGCGCGATGCGGGCGCCTATGTCGCGCCGGCGGACTGGAACGCATTGATCGCGGACCCCGAAACGGTGGTGATCGACACGCGCAATGCCTACGAGGTCGCGGTCGGCACCTTTCCGGGCGCGGTCGACCCGGGGACGGCGGGGTTCGCGGACTTCCCCGCGTGGTTCCGCGCCAATCGCGACGCATTGCTGGCGGGCAAGCGCCGCGTGGCGATGTTCTGCACCGGGGGAATCCGGTGCGAGAAGTCCACCGCCTTCCTGAAGGGGGAGGGGGTGGAGGACGTGCACCACCTGGACGGCGGGATCCTGCGCTACCTGGAGGAGGTGCCCGCGGCGGACAGCGTATGGGCGGGCGAATGCTTCGTCTTCGACCAGCGCGTGGCGGTGGGGCAGGGACTGGCGCCGGGCACGCACGTCCTGTGCTTCGCGTGCCGGATGCCGGTGAGCCCCGCGGACCGGGTATCGCCGTTGTTTGCGGAAGGGGTGAGCTGCCCTTCGTGCCACGACACGCGGACCGCGGACGAGCGCGCGGGCTATGCCGAGCGGCACCGCCAGCAGCGACTGGCGGAGGCACGGGGGCACGCGCACGTGGGCTGGCGGGAGGAGGACGAGGCCGCGCGATAAGCGATGACGGCGGGGCGCCGGCGTCCCATGTCCCGCGCCATCACGCCCACGCTTCCACCCTTGCCCGCGATCCGCTACAGGGCCGCGCATGCTCAACCTCAACGGCATCACCGTGCGCCTCGGCGGGCGCACGATCCTGAACGGCGCGACCGCGGCGTTGCCGCCGGGGAGCCGCGTCGGCCTGATCGGGCGGAACGGCGCGGGGAAGTCGACGATGGTGCGCGTCATCGCGGGCCTGCTGGAGCCCGACGACGGCAGCGCGGACATGCCGCGCGGCGCGCGCATCGGCTATATCGCGCAGGAAGCGCCGCACGGGACCGCGACGCCGTTCGACACCGTGCTAGCCGCGGACCTGGAACGCGCGGAGTTGATGCACGCCAGCGAGACCGAGCAGGACGCCCACAAGCTGGGCGATATCTACGAACGGTTGATCGCGATCGACGCCTACACCGCGCCCGCGCGCGCGGCGCAGATCCTGATCGGGCTGGGCTTCGACGAGGAGATGCAGGCGCAGCCGCTCGACAGCTTCTCGGGCGGGTGGAAGATGCGCGTGGCGCTGGCGGCACTGTTGTTCTCGCAGCCGGACCTGCTGCTGCTGGACGAACCGTCGAACCACCTCGACCTCGAAGCCGTCATGTGGCTGGAGGATTTCCTGAAGGGATATCAGGCGACGATCGTCGTCGTCAGCCACGAGCGCGATTTCCTGAACAACGTGGTCGACCATATCCTGCATTTGCAAGACGGGAAGATCACGCTGTATCCCGGCGGCTACGACGCGTTCGAGCGCCAGCGCGCGGAGCGGATGGCGCAGCTGGCGGCGGCGAAGGCGAGCCAGGATGCGCAGCGCGCCAAGTTGCAGGAATATGTCGCGAAGAATTCCGCGCGCGCCTCGACCGCGAAACAGGCGCAGAGCCGGCAGAAGATGCTGGCGAAGATGCAGCCGATCGCGGAGATGGCGAACGATCCGACCTTGTCGTTCGGCTTCCCCGATCCGACCGAATTGCGCCCGCCGCTCATCACGCTGGACATGGCGTCGGTGGGATACAGCGAGGTGCCGATCCTGAAGCGGCTGAACCTCCGGCTCGACCCCGACGACCGTATCGCGCTGCTGGGGCGCAACGGCAACGGCAAGACGACGCTGGCGCGGCTGCTGGCGGCGCAACTGACGCCGATGGACGGCGGGATGAGCGCGACCAGCAAGATGAAGGTCGGCTATTTCACCCAGTATCAGGTCGAGGAGCTGGATACCGAGGACACGCCGCTGGAGCATATGACGCGCACGATGAAGGGCGCGAGCCCGGCGGCGGTGCGCGGGCAATTGGGGCGGTTCGGCTTTTCGGGCGACAAGGCGACGACGCGCGTCGGGAAACTGTCGGGCGGGGAGCGCGCCCGTCTGGCGCTGGCGCTCATCACGCGCGATGCGCCGCACCTGCTGATCCTGGACGAGCCGACGAACCATCTGGACGTCGATGCGCGCGAGGCGCTGGTGCAGGCGCTGAACGATTATTCGGGCGCGGTGGTGCTGGTCAGCCACGATCGCCACATGCTGGAACTGACGGCGGACCGGCTGGTGCTGGTCGACGGCGGGACCGCGCGGGAATTCGACGGCAGCATCGACGATTACATCGCCTTCGTCCTGAAGGGCGACGCGAAGCCCGCCGCGAAGGCGAAGAAGGACAAGAAGGCGGAAGCCGCGGCGCGCGAGCGCGAGGCGGCGCTACGCAAGACGGTACGCGAGCTGGAGGAGCAAACCGCCCGGCTGACGCGCGAGCGTAACGCGCTGGACCGCGCGATGTTCGATCCGGCCAGCGCAGAGCCGCGGTTCGCCAAGCTGTCGATGGGCGAGTTGAGCCGCCAGCGCGCTGATATGCAGGCGAAGGTTGAAGCGTCCGAGGCGAAGTGGCTTGAGGCGAGCGAGGCGCTGGAAGTGGCGTAAGCCCAGCGTCATGCCGGGTTTCCTTGTGTCCCCGCGAAGGCGGGGACCCAGTCTGTGTTCCCGCCCTCGCGGGAGCACAATCTAGCGGCTATTCCTCGCCCGCGTCCTTTTCCTCGCCACCGCGCTCGAACCACGATTCGACCTCGCCCTGAAGCTTGATCGTCAGCGGGCGGCCGTGGCGGTCGACCTTCTTGCCCAGCGCGACGCGGATCCAGCCCTCGGAAATGCTGTATTCCTCCACATCGCGCCGCTCGACACCCTTGAAGCGGATGCCGACGCCGCGTTCCAGCGCGGCCTGGTCGAAATGCGGGCTGCGCGGGTCGATCGACAGATGGTCGGGGGGCGTATCGGTCATGGCGCGCGGCATTGCCGCAATCGCGCACGCCTGACCACAAAAAAGCGCGGGGGAAGCGAACCTCCCCCGCGCTGCCCGCGTGACCGGACCTGCGTTATCCCTACCAGCCGTAATAGCCGCGATAGGGCTGATCGTAATATCCGTTGCCGTAGCCGCGATCGTACCCGCGACCGCGCCAGTAGCCGCGCGGGGGCGGGGGCGCGTAATATCGGTCGCGATAGATGCGGCGCGGCGGGGCGTAATAGCGGTCGTCGTAATAGCCGCGGTCGTAATAGCGGTCGCGGTTGCTCGACGCGATCGCCGCGCCGAGGCCGAGGCCGATGACCCCGCCGATGATCGCGCCGGCCGCCGCATCGCCGCCACGGCCGCGATCGCGCCAGTAACGCTGCGCATCCGCCGGTGCGGCCGCGGTCAGGGTGGTCGTCGCCAACACGGTGGCGAGACCGGCTTTCGTCATATATCCACTCATAACGAACCTCCTCGGGCAGGTACGCGCCCGTGCTGCTCAAACGCGCAAGGATGCGGGCCTGTTGCATCAGGGATAGGCGAGTCGGGCTGAACGCATGCGGAATGGTGCGTTCATTCGGAATGCAGGAGGCGCGCGTGGCGTACTGGTTGCTGAAGACGGAGCCCGACAGCTATTCGTGGACGGATCTTGTCCGCGACGGCGCGGCGGAGTGGGACGGGGTGCGGAACCATGCCGCGGCGGCGCATCTTCGCGCGATGCGGCCGGGGGATCGCGCGCTGATCTATCACAGCGGCGCGGAAAAGGCGGCGGTCGGCGTGGCGGAGGTGACGCGCGCGGCGCGGAAGGACGGCGCGGACGGCAATTGGGTGTCGGTCGCGATCCGGCCGGTCGGGCCGCTGCCCGTGCCGGTCACCCTGACGACGATGCGGGCGGACGCGGCGCTGGCGACGATGGCGATGCTGCGCCAGCCGCGGCTGTCGGTCAGTCCGGTGTCGGACGCGGAATGGGCGGCGATCGCGGGCGACGGGGCGGCGGGCTGAGCACTACCCGATCGTCGCGATCCAGTCGGGCAGGTCGCCCAGCCGCGCCAGTTTGCGGAAGCGCGGATGCCGGGTCGGCGCCGCCGCGGCCTCGTGCGCCCAGACGATGTCGGTCGGCACGAACGCCGCCCATGCCCCCGCGGCCAGCGCGGGCAGGATGTCGGACCGCATCGAATCGCCCGCCATCACCGCGCGTTCGGGCGCGACGGCGTAGCGGGAGAAGATGCGGGTGAAGGTTTCCGGCCTCTTGTCGCTGACGATCTCGACGCCCGAAAACAGGCTGCCGAGGCCCGAGGCGGCGAGCTTCACTTCCTGGTGGAGCAGGTCGCCCTTCGTCACCAGCACCAGCCGCGCGGTCGCCGCGAGCCGCTCCAGCGTGTCGCCGATGCCGTCGAGCAGCTCGACCGGATGCGCCAGCAGGTCGCGCCCGACGTCGAGCAGCCGCGCGACCGCGGTCACGTCCGCCCCCAGTTCCACCGCGGTCTCGATCATCGACAGCGTGAAACTCTTCGCGCCATAGCCGTAATGCGCGAGGTTGCGGATCTCCACCGCCGCGATCCGTTCGCGCGCGATGCCCGCGTCGGCGAAGGGCGCGAGGACATCGGCGAAGGCGCGCTCCGCGGCGTCGAAATAGCGCATGTTGTGCCAGAGCGTGTCGTCGGCATCGAGGCAGATGAGGTCGATGGGCATGGGTCTCTACGTCCTTCCGGCCGCTGCTGTCGGACATCGTTCACGGAACGGGAAGGAGGACCGGCCGAAGGCTGGTGAAGGGTTTTGGCAGCGCTTCGCAAGCCCCTCCACCACGGCGCTGCGCGCCGCGGTCCCCCTCCCCGAGCAAGCTCGGGGAGGATCTAGTCGGCTGACGCCACGATCGCCTGCCACCCGGCCTCGTCCACCACTTTCACGCCCAGCGCGGCGGCCTTCGTCGCCTTCGATCCCGCGCCGGCGCCCGCGACCAGCAGGTCGGTCTTCGCCGACACCGATCCCGCGACACGCGCGCCGAGCGCCTCCGCCTGGGCCTTCGCCTCGTCGCGGCTCAGCGTGTCGAGGGTGCCGGTGAAGACGACGGTCTTGCCCGACACTTCGGACGCGCGGCGTTCGACGACGAAGTCGGGCGGGGAAACCTCGGCCAGCAGATCGTCCCATAGCGCGCGATTGTGCGGTTCGTGGAAGAAGTCGGCCAGCGCGTGGCCGACCGCGGCGCCGACATTCTCGACCGCGATCCGCTCCGCGATCGCCTTGTCCAGCCGGGTGCGGTGGCGGGCCTCGGTTTCGCCGATCGCGGCGGGCGTGGCGTCGCGCAGCGCGATGATGTCGTCCGCCAGCGCGGCGATGGCGGGCAGGGTGACGTAGTGCTTCAGCAGGTCGCGCGCGGTGACGATGCCGGTATGGCGGATGCCGAGGCCGAAGAGCAGCCGGGCCGCATCGGGCCGGCGCCGCGCCTCGATCGCGGCAAGCAGCGCGTCGACCGATTTCTCCTGCCAGCCCTCGCGCGTCAGCAACGCGTCGCGATGCGCGGCGAGGCGGAAGATGTCGGCGGGCTCCTCCAGCCAGCCGAGGTCGATGAATTCGGTCAGCGTCTTCTCGCCCAGGCCGTCTATGTCGAGCGCGCCGCGCGCGACGAAATGCTTCAGCCGTTCCAGCCGCTGTGCCGGGCACACCAGGCCACCGGTGCAGCGCACGTCGACTTCCCCGTCCGCCGCCACCGCCTCGCTGCCGCAGATCGGGCAATGGTCGGGGAAGGCGAAGGCGGGGCGGTCCGCGGTGCGCGGCAGGACCTCGACGATCTGCGGGATGACGTCGCCCGCGCGTTGCAGGATCACGCGGTCGCCCTCGCGCGCATCCAGCCGCGCGATCTCGTCGCGGTTGTGCAGCGTGGCGTTGGTGACGACGACGCCGCCGACGGTGACGGGGGTCAGGCGGGCGACGGGGGTCAGCTTGCCGGTGCGGCCGACCTGGATGTCGATCCGCTCCAGCGTGGTTTCCGCGCGCTCGGCGGGGAATTTGTGCGCAATCGCCCAGCGCGGGCTGCGCGCCACCTGTCCCAGTCGCGCCTGCCAGTCGAGCCGGTCGACCTTGTAGACGACGCCGTCGATGTCGAACGGCAGGTCGGCGCGCTGCGCCTCGATCGCGCGATAGGCGGCGAGCGCGGCGTCGACGGTGTCGACGGCCACGAAGCCGGGCGCGATCGGAAAGTCCCAGCGGGCGAGGGCGGCGATCACGTCGCCCTGCGTGGCGGCGGGGACCGCACTCGCCTCGCCCCAACCATGGGCGAAGAAACGCAAGGGTCGGCTGCGGGTGACGGCGGCGTCCTTCTGCCGCAGCGAACCGGCGGCGGCGTTGCGCGGGTTGGCGAAGCGGCGTGCCTCCTTGCCCGTCGTCGCCGCCTCCGCCGCGAGGCGGGCGTTGAGCGCGGCGAAGTCGGCCTTCGCCATGTACACCTCGCCCCGCACCTCGAACACGTCGGGGGCGTCGGCGGGCAGCGATTGCGGGACGTCCGCGATCGTCCGGACGTTCGCGGTGACGTCCTCCCCCGTGGTGCCGTCGCCGCGGGTCAGCGCCTGGACCAGGCGGCGATCCTCGTAGCGCAACGAGCAGGACAGGCCGTCGATCTTCGGTTCCGCGGTCAGCAGGACCGGTTCGTCCTCCGCCAGCTTCAGGAAGCGGCGGACGCGGCGGACGAACTCGGCGACTTCCGCGTCGGAAAAGGCGTTGTCGAGGCTCATCATCGCGCGCGCATGCGCCACCTTGGCGAGATGCGCGGCGGGGGCGGCGCCGACCAGCACGCCGGGCGAATCGGCGCGGATCAGGTGCGGGAACGCCGCCTCGATCGCGGTGTTGCGGCGGACGAGCGCGTCATAGGTCGCGTCGTCCACCTCGGGCGCGTCGTCGGTGTGATAGAGGCGATTGTGGCGCGCGATGTCGGCGGCGAGGGTTTCCAGCTCGGCGGCGGCCTGTTCGTCGGTGGCGGGGAGCGGCGCGGTCATGGGGGTGCGAAGTAGGATGGTGGTGAGCGCCGGTCTACTGGCGCATCGCCTGATTCCTGTGTCCCCGCGAAGGCGGGGACCCAGACTGGGCTCCCGCCTTCGCGGGAGCGCAACGGCCGGAGGATTTAGGCTGCGACCAGATCCTCCACGGTCGCGTCCGCCAGGCTGGTGCCGTCCAGGATCCGGGCGGTTTCGTCGCGGACGCGCATCATCGCGTGGCGGATCGCGCAATCCGCCTCGCTCCGGCAGTCGGAACAGGCGCGATACGCGGTGCGGCTGACGCAGGGGACCAGGGCCAGCGGCCCTTCGATGATGCGGATGATCTCCCCCAGCGAGATCAGATGGCTGGGGCGCGACAGGCGATAGCCGCCCATCTTGCCGCGATGGCTGTGCAGCAGTCCGGCTTCCCGCAGGTCGGCGAGGATCAGTTCGAGGAACTTGCGCGGCACGTTCGCCTCCGCCGCGATGCGGGTCATCGGGGTCGGCGGGGCACCGGGGGCGGCGCGGGCGAGGAAGAGCATGGAACGCAACGCGTAACGGGACCGCTGGGTCAACATGGGCCATCCTATCGCCGGACATTATGGCGTGCAAATGGCGGGTTTGAAAATGCGCCCGCGGGGCCTATATCGGCATCGTCGGGTTCTACCCGGCTATGGCGATAAACTGCGGCGTAGACTAGGCGCAGCGGACCCGGGGGCAGTACCCGGCGGCTCCACCAAAACCGGCGCACGCGCCGGTTTCGACGGGGCCGAACCAGGATCGACGTGTGTTGAAAGGCGCTGTTTTCGCTCGGAATGGGACCACCGTAACGGCCCATTACACAAGTGCCAACGATAACGAAGCACTCGCGATTGCGGCGTAACTGAGGGCCTCACGGCCTAAGGTTACTCCAAGATAGCGCGGTCGGACCGAACCGGGCAACAGAATCGGAATCCAGCGGTACGGGGGGCACCGGGCAACAGAAGCCCCCCACTTCATTTCCGGTTCGACCCGTTGGTCGTCATTGCGAGCGCAGCGAAGCGATCCAGTGTTTCGCGCGTGGCACTGGATTGCTTCGCTGCGCTCGCAATGACGGATTGCCGTCGTGCCGGGCTTGTCCCGGCATCCACCGTGCCGCGTGGCCGCCCGCTTGAGGATCGCGGCGCGGTGGATCCCGGAACACGTCCGCGGTGACGGCGAGTAAGGCCGACGGATCGCGTCATGCCGCGGCCGCGATGGCGCGGCATGTAGCCGGCCATGATCCTGGGGTGGCTCGCGGCGCAGGCTGCAGATTTCGATCTTGGCAGGCTGTCCGTGACGCGATCGTGCGCCACATCCGGCGGTGACGTGATCGTCTGCGGCACGCGTCCTAATCGCCATCGTCTGCCGTTGCCGGTCGAACGGGACGCACCCGCCTCGGCAGAAGCCAGCGGCATGTCCGCGCTCACCCCGGCACGCCGCTGCGGCATCTTCGCGGGCGAGCGGCGGTGTTCGAAACGGGAGGCGCGGGCCTATGGCTATGGCGGCGGGCGCGATCCGGTCAGAGTCGTGGCGAGGGCGGTCAGGGCCATCGTCGACCCCGACCGCTGACGCCGGTTACGCGTCGATACTGCCGCCCAGCGACGCGTTGACCACGCCGCCGTCGACCGCGATCGTGTCGCCGATCACGTAATCGCCCGCGCGGCTGGCGAGGTAGATGGCGGTACCGGCCATGTCCTCGTCCACGCCGATGCGGCGCGCGGGGATGCGGCTGGCCACCGCGTCGCCGTGGTCGCGTGCGGCGCGGTTCATCTCGCTCGCGAAGGCGCCGGGCGCGATCGAGGTGACGTTGATCGAATCCTGGACCAGCCGCGCCGCCATCCGCTTCGTCAGGTAGATCAGCGCGGATTTGGACGCGTGGTAGCTGTACGTGTCCCACGGATTGAGGCGCAGGCCGTCGATGGAGGTGATGTTGATGACCTTCGCCGGGCGATCGGCGCGCGCCGCGGCCTTCAGCAGCGGGTGGAGCGCCTGCGTCAGGAAGAAGGGCGACTTCACGTTCAGGTCCATGACCTTGTCCCAGCCGCTTTCCGGAAACTCCTCGAACGGCGCCCCCCAGGCGGCGCCCGCATTGTTGACGAGGATGTCGAGCTTCTGTTCCTTTTCCGCCAGCTTCGCGGCGAGCGCCTTGATGCCGTCGACGGTCGACACGTCGGCGGGGAGGCTGATGCATTTGTCACCCAGTTCGGCGGCGGTCTCGTCGCAGGCGGGGGCCTTGCGGCTGGAGACGTAGACGGTCGCGCCCTGAGCGATGAAGCCCGCCGCGATCATCTTCCCAATGCCGCGGCTACCCCCGGTGACGAGCGCGACGCGACCGTCGAGGCGGAACAGGTTCGTGGTGTCCATGATGATATCCTCCGTTCGGGCTGAGCGACGTCGAAGCCCTTGATTGCGCGTGCCCTTCGACTTCGCTCAGGGCGAACGGAGGACGGTTCTGACGGCTGTTGACTACCCCCCGCGCCGGATCGTCTCGCGCGCGATGATGATCTGCTGGATCTGGCTCGTGCCTTCGTAGATGCGGAACAGGCGGACGTCGCGGTACAGGCGTTCGATGCCGTAATCCGCGATATAGCCCGCGCCGCCGAAGATCTGCACCGCCTTATCCGCGGCGCGGCCGACCATCTCGCTCGCGAAATACTTCGCGGCGGCGCTTTCCATGACGACGTCTTTGCGGGCATCTTTCGCAGCCGCGGTTTCGAGGACGAGCGCGCGGGCGGCGAGCGCCTCGGTCTTCATGTCCGCGATCATGCCCTGGATCAGCTGGTGGTCCGCGATCGCCTTCCCGAACTGCTTGCGCTCGGTGGCGTAGGCGACGCAGTCCGCGATCAGCCGCTCCGCGACGCCGACGCACACCGCGCTGATGTGCAGCCGCCCGCGGTCGAGCACGCGCATCGCGATCTTGAACCCCTCGCCCTCCGCGCCCAGCCGGTTGGCGGCGGGGACGGGGACGTCGTCGAAATTGACGTCGGCGACCTTCGCGCCCTTCTGCCCCATCTTCTTCTCGGGCTCCCCGATCGACACGCCGGGCAGGTCGCGGGGGACGAGGAAGGCGGAGACGCCGCGCGCGCCGGGATCGTCGCCGGTGCGCGCCATGACGGTGAACAGGTCCGCCTTGTCCGCATTGGTGATGTACCGCTTCGTGCCCGACAGGCGGTAGGTGTCGCCGTCCTTCACCGCACGCGTCTTCACCGCGCCCGAATCGCTGCCGACGTCGGGCTCGGTCAGCGCGAAGCTGGTGACGATCTCTCCCGATGCGATGCGGGGAAGCCAGTGCGCCTTCTGTTCGTCGCTGCCCGCCATGACGAGGCCCTGCGACCCGATGCCGACGTTGGTGCCGAAGGCGGAGCGGAACGCGGGGGTGGTGCGCCCCATCTCGATCGCGACCTTCGCCTCCTCAAGCATCGTCAGGCCCAGCCCGCCATATTCCTCCGCGATCGACAGGCCGAACAAACCCATCTCGCGCATCTCCGCCAGCACCGCGTCGGGGACGGCGTCGTTCGCCTCCACCTCGCCCTCCAGCGGGCGGAGGCGTTCGGCGACGAAGCGGCGGACGGTGTCGATGAGGGCGTCGAAGGTTTCGGGGTCGAGGGCCATGATCGTCCTTCTTCCGCCGTTCGCCTGGGCGTCGTCGATGGGCATGCGCCGGCACGCGCGCTTCGACGTCGCTCAGCACGAACGGAGGGCGTCGTGTGGGTCCGCAATGCTTACGGCGACCACATCCCCCTCGCAACCCCGCCAAACCCGATTTTCTAAGGACCTTTGATTGACGGGACCAAAGGCCATACTATGCTGCCGAAAACAGGGCATGGGAGTGGGATATGCGGCTGGACGGCAAGCACGCGGTCGTGACCGGCGGCGCCTCGGGCATCGGGCGCGCGACCGCGCTCCGGCTGGTGGCGGAGGGGGCCGAAGTGTGGGTCGGCGACCTCGACCGCGCGGGCGGGGAGGCGCTGGCGCAGGAGTCGGGCGGGCGGATCCACTTCCTCGTCACCGACGTGACCGACGAGGCGCAGATCGCGGCGCTGATGAATGCGCCCGACGGCCTGGACATCGCGTTCAACAACGCGGGCGCGGGCGGTGCGCGCGACCGGATCGACGAGATTTCCGCGGACGATTGGGACCGGACGCAGAATCTGCTGCTGCGCTCGGTCGCGCTGGGCATCCGCCATGCCGCGCCGCTGATGGCGAAGCGCGGGGGCGGGTCGATCGTGAACACGTCCAGCGTATCGGCGCTCGGCACCGGCTACGCCCCGATCGCTTATTCCACCGCGAAGGCGGGGGTGTTGCACCTGACGAAGCTGGCCGCGGCGGAACTGGCGCGCGACCGGATCCGCGTGAACGCGGTCGTGCCGGGTTTCATCACCACCAACATCTTCACGCGTCACCTGGAGGTCGGGGAAGACAAGCGCGCCGCCGCGAACCAGGCGATCGCGGGCATCGCGGCGCAGGCGCAGCCGGTGGCGCGCGCCGGGCGGCCGGAGGACATCGCCGCGGCGGTCGCCTTCCTCGCCAGCGACGACGCGGCGTTCGTGAACGGCACGCATATCCTGGTCGACGGCGGCATGACGATCGGCACGCGCGCGAGCTGGGACCCGCAATCGCCGTCGCTGTTCACCGCGCTGGAGGCGTTCCAGTGAGCGGGGGTTGGCGCGCATCGATGTGCTCCCGCGAAGGCGGGAGCCCAGACTGGGTCCCCGCCTTCGCGGGGACACAAGCAGCGGCGCGCGTGACGGCGTCCATCCGATGACCGCCATCCCCGCGGGCAACGCCCCCGCCGCGCGGCGTTTGTCGCCCGCGGTCATGGGCAGCTACGGCGTCGGTGCCGCGGCCTATGGCGTGAAGGATTCGGGCTTCGGCACGTTCCTGCTGCTGTATTACAACCAGGTCGTCGGCGTGCCCGCGGCGACGGTCGGCTTCGTCGTGATGTGCGCGCTGGTCATCGACGCGTTCATCGATCCGACGATCGGGACCCTGTCGGACCGGACGCGCAGCCGCTGGGGGCGGCGGCATCCGTGGATGTACGGTGCGGCGTTCCCGATCATGATCGGCTGGGTCCTGCTGTGGAATCCGCCGACGTCCTCGACGCAGGCGGCGCTGGGCTGGCTGTTCGCGGTCGCGGTGCTCGTGCGCAGCGCGGTCAGCGCCTATGAGGTGCCGAGCCAGGCGCTCGCCGCCGAATTGTCGGGCGATTACGACGAACGCACGCGGATCATGGCGTATCGCTACCTGTTCGGCTGGGCCGGCGGGCTGCTGATGCTGATCTCCGCCTATATCTATTTCCTCGCGCCGGCGCCGGGTTACCCCAACGGGTTGCTCAATCCGGACGGGTACAAGGGGTTCGCGATCGCGGGTGCGGCGTTCATGGGCGTGACGATCCTCGTGTCCGCGCTCGGCACGCACAAGCAGATCCCGTTCCTGCCCAAGCAGGAGGCGCGCAAGCTGACGCTGCGCGAGACGTTCGCGGAGCTGCGCGAGACGGTGCGCAACCGGGCCTTCGTCATCCTGATGCTGGCGGGGATGGCGGCCTATACGGGGCAGGGCGTCACCTATGCCATGTCCAATTATCTCTACAGCTTCGTCTGGCGCTTCACGGGCATGACGTTCGTGTATTTCAGCCTGTCGCTGTTCGCGGGCGTCGGCATCGCCTTCGTCGCGGCGCCCCGGCTGGGCGCGTGGATGAGCAAGCCGAAGGCGGCGTGCATCGCCGCGATCTGCGGCGCGCTGATCGGGACGACGCCGTACTGGTTGCGGCTGGCGGGGGTTTTCCCCGGCCTGGACAATCCCGCGATGCTGCCGACGCTGTTCGCGTTCGCGGCGCTGTCCACCGCGTGCGGGGTCACCGCCTATATCCTGGGCGCGTCGATGCTGGCGGACGTGGTGGAGGATTCGGAGGTGCGCACGGGGCGGCGGTCGGAGGGCGTGTTCTTCGCCGGCGGCTTCTTCATCCAGAAATGCACCAGCGGGATTGGCATCTTCGTCTGCGGCCTGATCCTGGCCGCGGCGGGATTCCCGGCGAAGGCGGTGCCGGGGCAGGTGCCGGTGGCGACGCTGGACCGGCTGACGCTGATCTACGCCGCGGCGGTCGTGATCTGCTCCACGCTGGCGGCGCTGTGCTACGTCCGCTTCCCGTTCGGGCGGCGCGAACACGAACTGCGGATGGCGCGGTTGGCGGGGGCGCCGGAAATCGATTCGGCGCCGCGCAACCCCGCCGCGTAAACGGTCCGGTAACACTCCACGTCAGTGTCGCTGACCTGATTCCGGGTGCCGCGGGCGGTTCGCCGCCGCGGTTACTCCGTTCGTCCGAAAAGGTTCCCGCGGTGGTTGGACGGGAGGATTTTGCGCCCTAGCGCATCATCTCCAGATCGAGAGACCGGGGGGTCACCCTTGAACATCCAGTCCCTGACGGCGCGATTCGCGCTGGTGTTGTCGTGCGTCCTGATGACCACGGGTGTGGCGCAGGCCCGCCTGCTCCAGTGCGCGCCCTTCGCGCGCGAGGTTTCGGGGATCGAGATCCGCGGCAACGCCAACACGTGGTGGGGTCAGGCGGAAGGCCGGTACGAGCGTGGGCAGGCCCCCATGGTCGGCGCGGTGATGGCGTTCAAGGCGATCCGGAAGATGCCCGTCGGCCATGTCGCGATGGTGAGCCGAATCGTGAACGAGCGCGAAGTCCTGCTGACCCACGCCAACTGGTCGCGCCCCGGCGGGATCGAGCGCGACGTGCGGGCGGTGGACGTGTCGCCCGCGGGCGACTGGAGCGAGGTGCGCGTATGGTATGCGGGCAACGGCGACCTGGGCACGACGGTCTATCCGCTGGCAGGCTTCATCTATTCGGGCAAGGCGCCGGCGGCGGCACCCGCGGACCTGCCGGTGCAGGTGATCGCGACCGCGGCGGCGGTGTCGGTCCACGGGACGACGCCCGTCGCGGATTGAGTTTCCCGCCGTGTGTCAGGCGGGCCTGAACGTCATCGCCACGCCGTTCATGCAATAGCGCAGCCCCGTCGGCTTCGGCCCGTCGTCGAATACATGGCCCAGATGCCCGCCGCAGCGGCGGCAATGCACCTCGGTCCGCGTCATCCCCAAAGCCGTGTCGCGCCGCGTCGCCACCGCATTGGCGAGCGGGGCGTAGAAGCTGGGCCAGCCGGTCCCGCTCTCGAACTTCGTCTTCGACGAGAACAGCGGCTGCGCGCACCCCTTGCACGCGAAAATGCCCGCGCGATGCTCGTCGTTGAGGGGGCTGGAATAGGGGCGCTCGGTATCCTCCTCGCGCAGGACCGCATAGGCCGCCGGGCCCAGCTGGCGACGCCAGTCGGCGGGAGTCTTCGTCACGGGAAAGCGTTCCGCCGCCTGCGCGTCGCGCGAGCCGCAGGCGGCGAGGAGCGGCGCCGCGGCGGCGACGGACAGCAGGTGGCGGCGGGTGAAAGCGGTCATGGCCATGATATAGGTACGCTTGCCGGGCGCGAAAGGAAGCGCGCTGGCGATCGGAGGTCGCGCTTGATAGGCGGACGGGCATGGAATCGCCCGCCGCTCTGATCGCCGACATGGCCGCGCGCGCGCGGGTCGCTGCCGGTGTGCTGGCGCGCGCGTCGTCGTCGGACAAGGAGCGCACGCTGCGCGCCGCCGCCGCCGCGCTGCGCGACGATGCGCCCGCGATCCTCGCCGCGAATGCGGGCGATGTCGCGCGTGCGGAAGCGGGCGGGCTGTCGAGCGCGATGGTCGACCGGCTGCGGCTGGACGATGGTCGCATCGCCGCGATGGCGGACGGCGTCGCGACGGTGGCGTCGCTGGCCGATCCGGTGGGGCAGGTGATCGACGCCAGCGTGCGTCCCAACGGCCTGTCGCTCAGCCGCGTGCGCGTGCCGATCGGGGTGATCGGCATCGTGTACGAAAGCCGCCCCAACGTCACCGCGGACGCCGCCGCGCTGTGCGTGCGATCGGGCAATGCGGTGATCCTGCGCGGCGGATCGGAGGCGGTGGACAGCAATCGCGCGATCCACACCGCGATGGCGCGCGGGATCGCGGACGCGGGGCTGCCGGCCGATGCGGTTCAGCTGGTCGCGACGACGGATCGCGCCGCAGTCGGCGCGATGCTGGCGGCGGAGGGGGCGATCGACCTGATCGTGCCGCGCGGGGGCAAGAGCCTGGTCGCACGTGTGCAGGCGGAGGCGCGGGTGCCGGTGCTGGCGCATCTGGACGGGATCAATCACGTATACGTCCACGCCGACGCCGATCCCGGCATGGCGCGGCGCTTGGTGGTGGATGCCAAATTGCGCCGCACGGGAGTGTGCGGGGCGATGGAGACGTTGGTGATCGATCGCGGATTCGCGGATGCCGCGACGCTGGTCGCCGCGTTGCGGGACGCTGGATGCGAGGTGCGGGGGGATGCCGACGTGGTGCGGCTGCTGCCCGGGATCGCGCCGGCGGCGGACGCGGACTGGGACACCGAATATCTCGACGCGATCGCATCGGTGGCGCTGGTCGATGGCCTCGACGCCGCGATCGCGCATATCGCGCGCCACGGATCGCACCACACCGATGCGATCGTCGCCACCGATGCCGGCGTGGCGGAGCGGTTCCTGGCCGAGGTCGATTCGGCGATCGTGCTGTGGAACGCCTCGACCCAGTTCGCGGACGGCGGCGAATTCGGGCTGGGCGCGGAGATCGGTATCGCCACCGGCCGCCTGCACGCGCGCGGCCCGGTCGCGCTGGAAGGGCTGACGACGTACAAGTGGATCGGCCGCGGCACGGGGCAGGTGCGGGGTTGAGGCGATGCGCGGGGGGGCGTAGCATCGCGGGATGAACGCGCCCGTGTCCATCCTCGCCCCGCTCGACCGGGCCACGCTGGCGAAGGTGACGCTGCTCGCACGGGCGCGCGGGATCAGCGAGGCGGAATTCGCGGCGGAGGCGATCCGCGCGGCCGCGACCCAGCAGACCGATTTCGATGCCTTCATCCAGGTGGGGATCGACTCCGCGGAGCGGGGCGAGGTCCATACGCAGGAAGAGGTGGAAGCCTGGTTCGAGGAGCGTATCGCGGCCCGCCGTCGCGGATGACGCGGGCGATCTGGCTTGGCAGCGCGCTGGCCGACCTTGCGGGTATCGACGATCTCTACGCTGCGATCAGTCCCGACCATGCGGAGCGGGTCGGTCGCGCGGCGGTACGTGCCGCCAGGTTTCTTGCGGAGCATCCCCGCGCGGGACCGGTCGTGAAGGGCCCATTTCGCAAATGGCGCATGCCCGGCACCGATTATGTGCTGGTGTATCGCCTGCACGCGGAGGGCGTGGAGATCTTGCGCGTGCATCACGGGCACGAAAACTGGCGTCCTGCCCCATGATCCGCCGCATCGGCCTCCTCGGCGGATCGTTCAATCCCGCGCATCGCGGGCATCGCCACGTCACGCTCGCCGCGATCCGCGCGCTGGGGCTGGACGAGGCGTGGTGGCTCGTTTCGCCGGGAAATCCGCTGAAGCCTGCGGCGGGTATGGCGCCGTTCGCCGCGCGTCTCGCCTCGGCGCGGAAGATGGCGCGGCGCGCGCCGATCCGTGCGAGCGATATCGAGGCGCGGGCGGGGACGCGCTATACCGTCGATACGCTGCGGATGCTGGTGCGGCGCCATCCCAAGGCGCGGTTCGTGTGGATCATGGGGGCGGACAATCTGGCGCAGTTCGACCGCTGGCGCGACTGGCGCGGGATCGCGCGCACGATGCCGATTGCGGTGGTGGCGCGGCCGGGGTATGAGGGGCGTGCCCTCGCGGCGCCCGCGATGGGATGGTTGCGGCGCTTCCGGCGGCCCGCACGCCAGGCGAAACACTGGGCCGAGTGGAGTGTGCCGGCCCTCGTGCTGCTGCGGTTCCGACCCGATCCGACCTCCGCCACGGCGATCCGCGCCGCCGATCCCGACTGGCATGCGCCCGTCGCCACGTCCATATCCGCCCCATCAACAGACTGAGGACCGTTCTTGCCCGCCACCCACTCCGCCGCCCCGCCGACCGACGCCCAGGCAGACGCCAGCATCGACGCGCTGCACCGCCTGGTGTTGCAGATCCTGGAGGACGACCAGGCGGTCGACACCGTCTCGATCCCGCTGGCGGGCAAGTCGAGCATCGCGGACCATATGGTGATCGCCAGCGGCCGGTCGACGCGGCAGGTGGCGTCGATGGCGTCGAAGCTGGCGGAGAAGATCAAGGGCGAGACGGGGCGTCCCGCGCGGATCGAGGGGCTGACCAATGCCGACTGGGTCCTGATCGATGCGGGCGACGTGATCGTCCACCTGTTCCGGCCCGAGGTGCGGTCCTTCTACAACCTGGAGCGGATGTGGTCGTTCGGCGACGCCCCCGCCGCGCCGGCGCCGCCGGCCATCGCCTGATCCGCGCCGCGTGATCGCGGCATGTTGCTGCACATCGTCGCGCGCGGGCGGATCGGTCGGTCGCCCGAGGCGGAACTGGTCGACCGTTACCTGAAACGGATCGTCTGGCCGACGCGCGTCACCGAACTGCCCGACACCGGGGGGCGCGAGCCCGATCGGGTCGGGCAGTCGCGCCGCATCCTGCTGGACGAGAAGGGCGAGGTGATGCCGTCGATGGACATCGCGCAGCGGTTGGGACGCTGGCGCGACGACGGGGTGCGGGAGGCGCGGTTCCTGATCGGTGCCGCGGACGGTTTCGACGATGCCGCGCGGGGGGAGGCGGACCTGCTGCTGTCGTTCGGGCGCGCGACCTGGCCGCACCTGCTGACCCGTGCGATGCTGGCGGAGCAATTGTTCCGCGCGACCAGCATCCTGGCGGGGCATCCCTATCATCGCGAGGGGTGAGCCGAGGGAGCGAAAGCGGCGCTTGATCCGCGCGAGCCCTCGCCGCAAGACCGCGCACAGATGACGCCGCGTCTCCGCCCCCTGCTCGCCGCCGTGGCCGCCGTCGCGGTCGCGGGCGCGGCGTGGGCCGCCGCGACGCCCGGCGACCTGCGCGCCGCCAATGCCGCCGCCGCCGGCGCGGCGCGCGAAGCGGCGCGGCTGGATGCGAGGGCGGGCGCCAGCGACGATCCGGCGGCGCGTGCGCGGCTGGAACGCGCGGCGGTGGCGGCACGGGTGCGCGGCGCGGAGGCGGAGATCGCGGCGGCGCGGGTCCGCGCGGCCCTGGTCGAGGCGCGGCTGGTATCGCAACGCGCCGGTCTCGCGGCGGAACAGGGGCCGGTGGCGCGGCTGCTGGCCGCGTTGACCGGGCTGGCGCGGCGTCCCGCGATCGCGGCGGTCGCGCAACCGGGCAGCATCGCCGACCTGGTCCATGTGCAGGCGGTGCTGTCCACCACCATGCCCGCGGTCGCGGCGCGGACGGCGGCGATCCGCGACGACCTGGCACGGGCGCGGGCGTTGCAGGCGAATGCGACGGTCGCGGCACGCAGCCTTCAGGCCGGGCACGCGCGGCTGGTCGATGCGCGCGAGCGGCTGGCGGCGCTGTCGGGGGATGACGAACAGGCGCTGGCGCTGGGCGAGCGCACTCGCGACATCGTCGACCGGCTGCGTACGATCGGGGGCGCGCAGGCGACGCTGGCCGATCTCGCCGCGCTGCCCGGCCCGCCGGTCGCGTCCACGGCCCCGGTCGGGGCGGCGGCGTATCGCCTGCCGGTGTCGGGGCGGCTGACGACCGGACTGGGCGAGGTGTCGGACAACGGCGTGCGGGCGCGGGGGCTGACGTTCGACGTCGCGGCCGGCGTGCCGGTGGCGGTCCCCGCGGCCGGGCGGGTGGTGTTCGCCGGACCGTTCCGCAGCTTCGGCGGCACCGTCATCATCGATCACGGCGCGGGGTGGACGACGGCGGTGACGGGCCTCGGCCCCGTCGAGGTCGCGCGCGGGGCGCGGGTCGTGCCGGGGATGCGGATCGGGCGCGCGCCGCAGGGGGAGGCGCCGCGCGTGACGGTGGAATTGCGCCGCAACGGCCGCCCGGTCGACATCACGGCGATGATCGGGTGATGCTCATCGTCCGTTCAGCCGGCACGCGCTTTGATCGGCCCGCGGGTTTGGGCTACACCCCGGGTCCCGCCCGTTCGAAGGATCGCCGCACCCCATGAAGACCCGTCTGTTGCAGGCCGCCGCGCTGGTCACGACCATGGCGATGGTCCCGGTCGCCACGGGGGCGATGGCGGCGGTCGATACCGCCACGTATCGCGCGATGGACCAGTTCCTGGACGTGTATAACCGCGTGAAGGCGGATTATGTCGACAAGGTCACCGACGAACAGCTCATCAAGGGCGCGATCGACGGCATGCTGTCCAGCCTGGACCCCCATAGCAGCTACGTCGACGCATCCGATTTCGACAACATGCGGATCGCGACCGAGGGGAATTACGGCGGCCTCGGCCTGACCGTGTCGATGGAGGACGGCGCGGTGAAGGTCATCGCGCCGCAGGAGGATACCCCCGCGGGCCGCGCGGGCATCAAGTCGGGCGACTATATCACGCATATCGACGGCAAGCTGATCTACGGCGGCAAGCTGGACGAGGCGACGGCGCAGATGCGGGGCAAGCCCGGTACGAAGGTGATGCTGACCCTGGTCCGCCCCGGCCGCGACAAGCCGATCGACGTGACGCTGGTGCGCGAGGTGATCGTGCAGCGCCCGGTGAAATGGGAAGTGAAGGGCGACGTCGGCTACATCAACATCAACACCTTCTCCGAACAGACCGGCGCCGACACGCGCGCCGCGATCGTGGCGATCGACAAGGCGCTGGGGAAGAAGCCGCTGGGCTATGTCGTCGACCTGCGCGAGAACGGCGGCGGCCTGCTGACCCAGGCGATCGCGGTCAGCGACGCGTTCCTGGACCATGGCGAGATCGTCAGCCAGCGCGGGCGCGAGAAGGGTGACATCGAACGCTATTTCGCGAAGCCCGGCGACGACGCGAAAGGCCTGCCGATCGTGGTCCTGACCGATTCGGGCACCGCATCGGCGAGCGAGATCGTCGCGGGGGCGTTGCAGGACCATCATCGCGGGCTGGTGATGGGGGAGCGCACGTTCGGCAAGGGATCGGTGCAGACCTTGTTGCAGGTCGGCCCGCGCACCGCGTTGCGGCTGACCACCGCGCGCTACTTCACGCCCTCGGGCAAGAGCGTGCAGGAAGGCGGGATCGAGCCAGATATCCGCGTGCCGCAATTGTCCGACCCGGATTACAAGACGCGCCCCGTGTTCCGCGAGGCGGACCTGCGCCGGCACCTCATCAACGAGATCAAGTCGCCCGACAACAAAGTGCTGGAGGAGGACGTCAAGGACGATCCCCGCTTCACCGCGACGCCCGAGACGCTGAAGAAGCAGGGAATCGAGGATTTCCAATTGTGGTACGCGCTGAAGACCGTCGCGCGGCTGGGCGGCCCGAGCCAGGTGGCGGCGGTGACGCAGTCGATGGCGGCGAAGAAGAAGCCGTGAGCGTGACCAACCGCCGTCATGCCGGACGTGATCCGGCATCCATGGTGCCGCGAGAACGGCCCGCGTTGTCCTCGTGGCACGATGGACCCCGGCTCGGGGCCGGGGTGACGGAGGTCGTATTAGCATGACCCCCTCCCTCCACCGTGCACGCCTGCTGGCGTTCCTGATCCCCGCCGCGCTGCTTGCCGGGGCGTGGGCGTTCCAGCTGATCGGCGGGCTTTACCCGTGCGAGATGTGCCATTGGCAGCGCTGGCCGCATTATGCCGCGCTGTTCTTCGCCGCGCTGGCGTTCGCGATCCGCGATGTGCGGACCGTCCGCACGTTGGTGGTCGGGGCCGCGGTGCTGGTCGCGCTATCGGGCCTGATCGGCGTCTTCCACGCCGGGGTCGAATATCACTGGTGGCAGGGGGTCACCGCCTGCACGCAGACGGTCAGCACCGCGGGCCTGTCGACGCAGGCGTCGCTGGACGCGATCCTGTCGGCGCCGATCGTGCGGTGCGATGCGGCGCAATGGACGTTCGCGGGCGTGTCGCTCGCGGGGTGGAATGCGATCGTCTCGCTCGTCGGCGCGGCGGCAATCGTCTATCTGTCGAGGAAGCGCGCATGACGTGGAAACCCGGCGACCGCCCGGTCGCGAGCGAGGCGATGATCCGCGTCGATCAGGCGGGGGAATATGGCGCGACGCGCATCTATGCCGGGCAGCTGGCGGTGATGGGGCATCGCTCCACCATCGCGCGCGAGATCGCGGGGATGGCGTTGCAGGAGGAGCGGCACCGCGCGTTCTTCGACCGCATGATCGCGGAGCGCGGCGTGCGCCCGACCGTGCTCCAGCCGTTCTGGGACGTCGCCGGGTTCGCGCTGGGCGCGGTCACCGCCGCGATGGGGCCGAAGGCGGCGATGGCGTGCACCGCCGCGGTCGAAACCGAGATCGACAAGCATTACGCCGACCAGCTGGTCGAGCTGGGAGACGGCGACCCCGAACTGTCGACCGCGATCGCGGATTTCCAGGCCGAGGAGCTGGAGCATCGCGCCACCGCGCTGGCGCACGGGGCGGAGGAAGCGCCCGCCTATCCGTTGATGTCCGCGATCATCCGGCTGGGTTGCCGCGTCGCGATCGCCACCGCCAAGAGGATCTGACCGATGTCGCCGCGTTACGCCGCTTTGGCCCTGCTGTTCTTTCCCGCGATCGCCGCCGCGCAGGCGGGTCCCACCCTGGCCCCGCGCGTCGCCAAGACGACCGCGGCGGAGGGCGTGTCGCGCAACGCGCCGGTCAACGGCGTGCTGGTCCTGTACGGCAACGAACGCTGCCCGACGAACGCCAACGGCGAGGAGATCGTGGTCTGTTCGCGCCGGTCGGCCGAGGAGCAGTTCCGCATCCCCAAGGAATTGCGCAATTTCGAGATCACGCCCGAGAACGAGAATTGGGCGGTGAGGGAGGCGGGTAATCGCGACGTCGGCAGCGTCGGCATCGGCAGCTGCTCCACCGTCGGCGCGGGCGGGCAGGTCGGCTGCAACGGCAGGTTCGTCCGCCGCAACAAGGCGGAGGCGAAGGCCGAGGAGAAGGCCGCCGCGCCGATCCTGAAATAGGCGTCCGCCCGGCGGGGCGTGGACCCCTTGCTTCTCCCCCGCGCGCGTGCATCATCGCGCGACCGCAACATCCGGGGGGATGATCGATGGCGACGACGGCCTATTACGCGCTCCGGTCCCGGGGCCGCGCGGCGCGCGACCTTCGGGCGCCGGGTCGGCTGGACCAGGTCCTGTCGCTCGGGGCGGTCGTCCTGCTGGCCTTCGCCCTCGCGGCGATCGGTCGCGGCGCGGCGCAGTGGGCGACGGTGCCCGCGGTCATCTGGCTGCATCTCCTGACCATCCTGACCGCGACCGCGCTGACCCCGGTCATGTTGCTGCGCCGGCGCGGGGACCGGCCGCATCGGATGGTGGGAGCCGCGTGGCTGCTCGCCATGTTCGCGACCGCCCTCGCCACGATGTTCATCCGCACCTCGGGCGGATTCAGCGTCATCCACATCCTGTCGGTATGGACCATGGCGCAGGTGCCGCTGATCTGGTGGACCGCGCGCACCCACAGGATCGCGCGCCATCGTCGCGCGGTCCACGGCCTGGTCATCGGCGCGTTGTTGATCGCGGGATTCTTCACCTTTCCGTTCCAGCGCCTGCTGGGCAGCTGGCTGTTCGCCTGATACATCCGCGGCGGTCGCGTGACTGGCGCATTCGCGGAGCACCGCGGGGGAGCGCGACCCGCATATCGCCGCGCGCCTGGGCAATCCTCCTGCCGAAAGGATGCCGTCATGACCGATCCGATCCGTATCGCCTTCCTGCTGTTCCCGCAGGTGACGCAGCTCGACCTGACCGGGCCGGCGCAGGTATTGTCGCGGCTGGGAGATGCGCGGCTGGACCTGGTCGCGGCGACGCTGGAGCCCGTGCCGACCGACGCGGGCTTCTCGATCCTTCCCACCGCCACGTTCGCCGACGTGCCGGCGGCGGATGTGCTGTGCGTTCCCGGCGGGTTCGGGACCAACGACGTCATCGCCGACGATGCGACGATGGCCTGGGTGGCTCAGGTGGGGGCGGAGGCGCGCTGGGTGACCAGCGTGTGCACGGGATCGCTGGTCCTCGGCGCGGCGGGGCTGCTGCGCGGATATCGCGCCGGGTGCCATTGGGGGCAGCGGCACATGCTGCCCGTGTTCGGGGCGGAGCCGGTGGCGCAGCGGGTCGTGGTCGATCGCAACCGCGTGACCGGGGGCGGGGTCACCGCGGGGATCGACTTCGCGCTGACGCTGATGGCGCTGATCCGCGGGCAGGCGCACGCGGAACTGGTGCAGCTGAGCCTGGAATACGACCCCGCGCCGCCGTTCGACGCCGGCTCGCCGGAGCGCGCGGGCGTGGCGGTGATGGCGGCGTACGAGCGGCGTGTGGCCGCACTGGTGCCCGATCGCGACGACCGGCTGCGCGCGCTGGCGAAGCGGCGGGGGTTCTGATCCCTTTCGTCATTGCGCGCGAGGCGCGGCAATCCGGTGTATCGCGCGCCGCACTGGATTGCTTCGCTACGCTCGCGATGACGGGTGCTATTTCACGCGGCGGATGTCCTTCAGCCGGTGCCACAGGAAGAACGCGCCCGCCGCGACGATCGCGACCGCGATGAAGATCTCGAACTGGTGGTAGATCGCCTTCACCCGCGGATCCGAATTCCACTTGTCGCCCAGCCACATGCCCAGCCACGCCAGCAGGAAGCACCACGGCCACGAACCGACGAAGGTGTAGACGTGGAAGGGGATCAGCTTCATCCGCGCCACGCCCGCGGGAAAGGCGATGAAGGTGCGGATGATCGGCAGCATCCGCCCGACGAGGATGGCCGCCGAGCCCCAGCGGTTGAAGAACCGGTCCGCCGCGTCCAGCTCGCCGGGGCCGATCAGCAGATACTTGCCCCATTTCTCCGCCATCGGGCGCCCGCCGCGGCGGCCGACCTCGTACGCCACGATCGACCCCAGGTTGCAGCCGATCGCCCCCGCGGTGGCGGCGAGGTACAGGTCCATCTTCCCCAGCGACACGAGATAGCCCGCGAAGGGCATGATGATCTCGCTCGGCAACGGGACGCACGCGCTCTCGATCGCCATCAGCAGTGCGATGCCCCAATAGCCGCCCGCCTCGATCACCGCGGTCGTGAACCGCGCGAGGGCTTCCAGTATCTGTCCGATCATGCCGCACGCGCTACCGCGAAGCCGGCACCGGCGAAAGCCGCAATCGGGAACCGGCGCGGCGCCGCGGGGGTTCGGGGCGAATGCAGGACACCATCACGCTCAACGACGGTCGCGCGATGCCGCGGCTCGGCCTCGGCACGTACCAGATCCCCGACGCGCATGTCGCGCAGGTGGTCCGCAGCGGCCTCGACATCGGTTACCGGCTGGTCGACACCGCCGCGCTGTACCACAACGAGCGCGGGGTCGGGCACGGGCTGGACGAGGACACGTGGGTCACCACCAAGCTGTGGCACGACCACCATGGCGATGCGGAGGCCGCGCTGGACGCCAGCCTGGCACTGCTGGGGCGCGACGCGGTCGACCTGTACCTGATCCACTGGCCGCATCCGGCGGGGGAGAAGTACGTCACGGCGTGGGAGACGCTGGTGCGGTTGCGCGAGGCGGGGAAGGCACGGTCGATCGGGGTGTCGAACTTCCTGCCCGAGCATGTCGACGCGATCGTCGCGGCGACGGGCGTGACGCCCGCGGTGAACCAGATCGAACTGCACCCGACGTTCCAGCAGCGCGACGTGCAGGCGTATAATGTGGACCACGGGATCGTGACGCAGAGCTGGAGCCCGCTGGGGCAGGGCGCGACGTTGACGGACGACCGCATCGTGGAGATCGCGGAAAAGCTGGGGGTTTCGGCGGCGCAGGTCGTCATCGCCTGGCATCTGGCGAAGGGGTTGGCGGTCATTCCGAAGGCGGGGGACCTGGATCATCTGGCGGATAATTTCGGGGCCTTGGGGGTGGAAGTGTCGGCGGAGGATGTCGCCGCGATCGATGCGATGGATGATGAAGCAGGGCGCATCGGGCCGGATCCGCGGGAGTTGTGATGTTACTACTGTCGTCATTGCGAGCGTAGCGAAGCAATCCAGAGCGTCATGCGCGCCGCCCTGGATTGCCCCGTCGCTTCGCTCCTCGCAATGACGGGCAGTCAACCTGCCGCCGCCTTCGCCGCCTTCAGGTCGTCGACGAACTTGGCATATTCTGCTTCCCGCGCGGCCTCGTCGGGGAGGCGCAGCAGGTAGCTGGGGTGGACCGTGATCCACGCCTCCCCGCCCTCCGGCAATACCAGCGCCCGCCCGCGCTCGCGGCCGATCGTCATCGCCTTTCCGAACAGGCTGCGCGCCGCGGTCGCGCCGAGCGCCACCGTGACCTTCGGGCGCAGCAGCATCCGTTCCTGTTCGATCCACCAGCGGCATGCCTCGATCTCGCCCGCGTCGGGCTTGGCGTGGATGCGGCGCTTGCCGCGGGCCTCGAACTTGAAATGCTTGACCGCGTTGGTGACGTAGGTGGTCGCGCGGTCGATCCCCGCCGCCGCCAGCGCGCGGTCGAAGACTTGTCCCGCAGGGCCGACGAAGGGGTGGCCGGCGAGGTCCTCCTGATCGCCGGGCTGCTCGCCGACGAACATCAGCGCGGCGTCGACCGGGCCTTCGCCGAACACGGTCTGCGTCGCGTGGCGATGGAGGTGGCAGCGGGTGCAGCCCGTCGCCTCCTCGCGCAGCGCTCCCCACGCGCCCGCCAAATTGCCGCCGATGTCGGTGCGCGCCTTCTCGATCATCCCGCTTTCCCGCGCCTGCGCCTTCGCCAGCAGTTCGGGGACGAGCGCGGTTTCGGGCATGTTCTTCCAGTATTTGCGCGGCATCTCCTTCAGCATCGCGCCCACTTTCACGCGCGCGGGGTTGAAGATGCTGGCGTAATAGGTCTTCCACACCTCCTCCGTCGGGTCGCCGTCGGGGGCGTCGGCCTTCGTCGCGCCGGGACCCTCGGCAAGCGCCGTGCCGTCCCAGTGCAGCGACACCTCCGGCGTCAGGATCGACCAGCGCATGCTGGCGAAGCGGTTGACGAAGAAGGCGGCGTTGGCGCGGACGATGTGGTGGTCGGGCTCCCACCAGGCGACGAAGCGCGGGCCGCCGTCGTCGTCCACTTCGCGGAAGCGCAGGAAGGCGCGCATCTTGTGGATGTCGCGGCGCACGTTCTTCGCCAGCCCCTCGATCCGGCGGACGAGCGGGTCGGCGTGATCCTCCGCCAGTTTCGGTTCGCGGCGCAGGCGATGGAGCATCGCGTACAGCAGCGCGAACCGTTCCGGGTCGGACGACAGCGCGGCGTTGCGCATCAGGTCGAGGAAGGCGCGCGGGACCTTCAGCGCCGGGCCGACGGGATCGGGCAGCGGTTGCGGCGTCGCGGCGGTGGCGAACAGGTCGCCCGCGGTATCGCCGACCTGCCACACGATGTCGTCGGGCGGCACGTCCGCGGCGGCGAGCGCGCGGGCGGCGTCGCGCCACGCATCGACGTCGTCGGGGGCGGGGAGGGTTACGATCCGCATCGCGAATGTTGCGAATGTTGAATCGATATGGGGGTAGTGCAGGAGGGCATCGGGGAGGTGTGACAGGTCGGGGGGATGTAGGACAGACAGTGCGGTCGCGTCTGTCCTGAGGAGGCGGGGATCAAATCTATCCTCCCCGGCACGGGGAGGGGGACCGTTCGCGAAGCGAATGGTGGAGGGGGGGCTCCACAAACGCTACGCCCGCGGCACGC
>NZ_LMQP01000003.1:135694-163701 GCF_001425405.1 Sphingomonas sp. Leaf412
CTGCGCATGGTCCCCCTCCCCGCGTAGCGGGGAGGATAGCTGCCCGCATCACTCGCGCTCGTCGCCGCCGGGCGGGTTCGCCTTTGCCAGCTTCAGTTCCTCGGGCTTGCGCTCCTCGTACACCTTGGCCAGCTTCGCCTCGGTTTCCGCGTCCAGCTCCTTGTCGGCGGCGGGGAACATCTCCTCTTCCTCCTCATCGATGTGATGTTCGTAGCGGTGGCGCATGTGGAAGAATTTCGATTCCCATTCGTCGGACGCGAAATCCAGGTCCATCATCTCGCCCAGCAGGTCGTCGACTTCCTTGTGCTCCGCGACCGAGTGGCGCGCCTCGTCGCGCAGTTCGGGGTTGCCGAGCATCGTGGCGTAGAGCGATTCCTCCTCCGCGGCGGCGTGGCTCTGCACCTCCAGCCGGAAGGTTTCGAACAGCGTCCGGCGCTTCTTCGCATCGCCCTTCAACTCGGCGAGCTGTTTCAGCATCTCGCGTTGCTTGTCGTGGTCGCGCTTCAGGTCGGCGTAGATGTCGGCGGTGGCCATGATGTGTCTCCCGTTCGGGCACACAGCGCGCGGGGCGGGCGGGCGTTTCATCCGCGAGTCATTCTCATGGGCGGGCGGGCGTTGGAGGCAGGAAGGAAGAAGGTGGTTCGCGCAGAGGCGCGGAGACGCGGAGGTGTCGCGCGCGCGGCAGCGGATATCGATCATCGCGACCGAATGTGCGAAGATTGCCCGGCGAGCCGGGCGCAACATCTCCGCGTCCTCCGCGCCTCCGCGCGAACCAATCTCTTTCTTCACTTCGCGTCTTTGCGGCTTCGCGCGAACATCCTGCACCGGACAATTGAACGTCGATCGGGCCTAGGCCGCGAACAATTCCAGTTGCTCGCGTTTCGGGGCGACCAGCGGTTTCAGGTCCGCGCGGTCGGTCAGCGCGACGGGGCGCCAGTCCTCCGCGACGATGAACGGGCGCACCTTCGCCACCGACACGGTCAGCCGCGCGACGTCGTCGAGGCGGAGGCGGCGCCAGCGGCGGGCGGCGATGATGTTCGCCACCGCCTTCGTGCCCAGGCCGGGGACGCGCAGCAGCATCTCGCGCGGGGCGCGGTTGACGTCGACGGGGAAGGTCTCGCGGAATTTCAGCGCCCATGCCAGCTTCGGATCGATATCGAGCGGGAGCATGCCGGTGGCATCGTCCGCCGCGGCGACGACCTCCTTCGGCGCGAAACCGTAGAAGCGCATCAGCCAGTCGGACTGGTACAGCCGGTGTTCGCGCAACAGCGGCGGGCGTTGCAGCGGCAGGACGGCGGAGGCGTCGGGGATCGGGCTGAACGCGGAATAATAGACGCGGCGCAGGCCGAAGCGGTCGTACAAGGTCGACGCCTTCGTCACGATGTCGCCGTCGGTCGCGGCGTCGGCGCCGACGATCATCTGCGTCGACTGGCCCGCGGGGGCGAAGCGGGGGGCGGATTTGTACTTCGCCTTCGCATCGGTGGCATCGACCATCGCGACCTTCATGTCGCGCATCGCACCCTCGATCCGCGCGCCGTCCTTTTCGGGGGCGAGCCGCTTCAGCCCGCCCGCGGTGGGCAGTTCGACGTTGATCGACACGCGATCGGCGTACAGCCCCGCCTGATGCACCAGTTCGGGGTCCGCGTCGGGGATCGTCTTCAGGTGGATGTAGCCGCGGAAATGGTGATCCTCGCGCAGGGATCGCGCGACCTCCACCAGTTGCTCCATCGTGTAGTTCGAGGAGCGGATGATGCCGGAGGAGAGGAACAGGCCCTCGATATAATTGCGGCGGTAGAAGGCGAGGGTGAGGTTCACGACCTCCTCCGCGGTGAAGCGCGCGCGGCGGACGTTGGAGGATTTGCGGTTGATGCAATAATGGCAGTCGAAGATGCAGCTGTTGGTCAGCAGGATCTTCAGCAGGCTGATGCAGCGGCCGTCGGGGGCGTAGGCGTGGCAGATGCCCATCCCCTCGGTCGAGCCGAGCCCCTTGCCGTCGCGCGAATTGCGTTTCGCGGTGCCGGACGAGGCGCAGGAGGCATCGTATTTCGCGGCGTCGGCGAGGATCTCCAGCTTTCTTCTGACGTCGAGCTGGGCCATCCGTTCCATCTATGTTCGCGTGCGCGGCTTGTCGAGACGAAAGCGTCCTGCCATGGATCAGTGCCATGCGATTGTCGGAACGCCTCGGGCCGAACGGGCCGTATCTCGCGCTCCTGCTGACCTGTTTCCTCGGCTGGGGCTTCAAGGCGCATTGCGGGGCGTCGTGGACGGGCGCGGAGCAGTACGTCACCGGCTGCTACAGCGATGCGGTGCCGTTCTGGGGCCTGCGCGGGGTGGCGGCGGGGCAGGTGCCGTATTTCGAGGCGCGGATGGAATATCCGGTGCTGACCGGCGCGCTGATCTGGATCGAGGGGCTGGTCGCGCGGATCACCGGCGGCGCGCGGGCGGATGCGGCGGATTTCCTGAACGCGGTGGTGCTGGGCAACGCGGTGCTGGCGTTCGTGGTGCTGGAGATGATGCGCAATGCGGGCGTCGGCGTGCGGCGGCAATATGCGTGGGCGCTGGCGCCGCCGTTGGTGCTGTATGTCGGGCATAACTGGGATTTGCTGGCGGTGACGTTCGCGGTCGCGGCGGTGCTGGCGGCGCGACGGGGGCGGGAGGTGCGCGCGACCGCGCTGGCGGCACTGGGCGCGGCGGCGAAGCTGTTTCCGGTGCTGCTGCTGCCGTTGCTGGGGCTGGGGGCGTTGCTGCGGCGCGGGGGCGTGCTGCGGGCGGCGACGCTGGTGGTCGTGGCGGTGGCGGCGTGGGGCGCGGTGAATGGGCCGGTGGCGGCGTTCGCGTTCGACAACTGGCGCGAATTCTACGCCTTTTCGGGCGAGCGGAGCGGGACGGCGGCGAGCGTGTGGGAATTGCTGGGGCAGTTCGGCTGGCTGGTGACCGATATTCCGACGCGCAACCTGTGGTCGTTCCTCGCCTTCGCGGGCGGGGCGGCGGCGATCACGGCGGTGGGCTGGCGGCGGCATGGGGAGCGACCGTGGCTGCTGTTCATGCCGGTGCTCGCGTGGTTCCTGCTGACGAACAAGGTGTATTCGCCGCAGTTCGACCTGTGGCTGTGGCCGTTCGTGGTGCTGGGGGCGACACGCTGGCGGCCCGCGGCGCTGTTCCTGCTGGGCGACGTGGCGGCGTATTTCGCGGAATTCTGGCTGTTCGCCGGGATGGAGGGCGCGCATCCGTCGGCGACGCAGGCGGATGTCGCGACCGCGGCGATCGTGCGCGGGGTGGCGATGCTGTGGTTGATCCATGCGGCGGTGCGGGACGACGCGCCGGGGTGGGTTGGTTCGCGCGACGACGCGATGGCGCGAAGGCGTGTCGTATCGGGATAGGATCCGTGTCGCCGCGGGGCGGGGTAGGTTCACGCGGAGGCGCGGAGGCGCGGAGGGGTGTTGCGGGGGGCTAGTTTTCCGTGCTCCTCCGGCCGGGGATTTGTTCGCGCAGAGGCGCAGAGGCGCAGAGAGGGGGCGGTCGTCGTGAGGTCCCGAGCCGCTCCGGCGGCTCAATTACAAGGTTTCGCTGACGCGAGACGGCGCCAGCGGCGAAACCTCCTCTGCGCCTCCGCGCCTCCGCGCGAACAGACCTTTCTTCTTCCCTTCGCGTCATCGCGTCTTCGCGTGAACCGACCTACTCGGCCGCCAGCGCCGCCGCCGCCTGCAAATCCACCGACACCAGCTGGCTGACCCCGCGTTCGATCATCGTCACGCCGAACAGGCGGTGCATGCGGCTCATCGTCACCGCGTTGTGCGTCACGATCAGGTAGCGGGTGTCGGTTTCGCGCGCCATGCGGTCGAGGAGGTCGCAGAAGCGTTCGATGTTGGCGTCGTCGAGCGGGGCGTCGACCTCGTCCAGGACGCAGATCGGGGCGGGGTTGGTCAGGAACAGGCCGAAGATCAGCGCCACCGCGGTCAGCGCCTGCTCGCCGCCCGACAGCAGGGTCAGCGCGGACAGGCGCTTGCCCGGCGGCTGCGCCATGATCTCCAGCCCCGCCTCCAGCGGATCGTCCGAATCGATCAGTTCCAGATGCGCCTGGCCCCCATTTCCGTCACCGGCGTCGAACAGCGTCGTGAACAGGCGGCGGAAATGGCCGTCGACCGCCTCGAACGCGGCGAGCAGCCGTTGCCGCCCCTCGCGGTTCAGCGTCCCGATCGAGCCGCGCAGGCGGTTGACCGCCTGTCCCAGTTCGTCGCGCTCGGCGGCGTTGGTGGTCGCCGCGGCCTCCATCTCGGCCAGCTCGCGTGCGGCGACCAGGTTCACCGGGCCGATCCGCTCGCGGTCCAGCGTCAGCCGGTCGAGCGCGGCGGACTCGCCCGCCGCCTCGCCGACGGTGGCGCCGTCGAACCCGGCCTTCACGGGCAGGACGGGGGCGGGACATTCGAAGCGTTCGCCCGCCACGCGCCCCATCTCGACGCGGCGCAGCTCGTGATTCTCCATCCGCGCGACCGCGCCCGCGCGCGCCTCCCGCGCGGTCGACAGCGTTTCGCCCGCGGTGCGCAACGCCCCGTCGGCGCCACGCAGCGTCGCCTCCGCCACGCGCTCGACCGCCGCGGCCTCGTCCGCCGCGCGGCGGAGGGCGTCGTGATCCGCCTCCAGCCGGACGGCCTCCTGCGCCAGCGCCTCCGGCCGGCCGTCGAGCGCGGCGATCTGCGCCGCCACCTCGCCGGTGCGGCGGTCGGTGTCCGCGATCCGTTTCGCCGCGTCGCCCGCGCGCGTGCGCCAGTTGCGTCCGTCGGCCTGCGCCGCGGCGAGGCGGTCGCGCGCGGCGGCGGCGTCGCGGTCCAGCGCGGCGCGGTCCGCGCGCGCGTCCGCCACCGCGCCGCGCGCCGCGTCCGCCGCCTGCCGGAGCGCGGCGACCTCGTCCGCGGCACCGCGCGCGTAGGGCAGCGCGGCGACCGCCGCCGACGCGACGGTGCGCTCCGCCTCCGCCTCCGCCAGTTCGTCGCGCGCGCGCCGGTCGCGCTGGTCCAGGTCGGCGCGCTGCCCCTCCAGCCGTTCCAGCGCGGCGGCGGCGCGGTCCTCGCGCTGCTGCGCCGCGCGGGCGGTCGCGTCCGCCTGCGCCAGCCGGGTCCGCGCGGTCGCGGCGTCGGCGCGTGCGGCGGCGATGCGTGCGTCGGCGGCGGCGAGCGTCTCCTCCGCCGCCGCCAGCGCGCGTGCCAGAGCGGGGCGCGCGGCGGCCAATGCGGCGCGGCGGTTGGCGCGTTCCAGCCGCGCCGCCGCCGCCCCGCCGCCGCCGCGCGCGACCAGCCCGTCCCAGCGCCGCAGCACGCCGTCGCGGGTCACCAGCCGCTGGCCGGGCGCCAGCGGGCGACCGTCGTCGGCGTCGGCGACGATGACCTGCGCCAGCCGCCGTGCCAGTTCTGCGGGGGCGGCGAGGTGCGCGGCGAGCGCGTCGGGGGCGGCGGGATCGGCGGCGGCGGCCAGGGTCCAATATGTGTCGGCGGCGGGATCGAACCCGATCGACAGATCGTCGCCCAGCGCGGCGGCGAGCGCGCGTTCGTAGCCGGGGGCGGCGGCGATGCGATCGATCAGGCGGTCGCCCGCCGCGGTGCCGCGATCGGCCTTCTCCAGCGCCGCGACCTCCCCGTCCAGCGCCGCCAGTTCGCCGCGCGCGGCGGCACGCGCGCTCTGCCCCGCGTCGCGATCCGCACGCGCCGTCGCCTCCGCCGCGTCCGCCACGGGAAGCGCGGCGCGCGCGACCGCGGCATCGTCGGTCGCGGCCAGCCGCTCCGCCGCCGCGCCCTCGCGCGTCGCGGCCAGCGGGGCGGGGGCGGGCAGGGCGGCGATGGCGGCGGCGGCGGCGGCGACGTCGCGGCCCGCGCGCGATACCCGCGCCTCCGCGGTCGTCAGCGCGGCGCGTGCGACGCGCGTATCCGCCAGTTCCGCCGCCTGCCGCGCCAATGCCTGCGCCAGCGCGACCTCCGCATCGCGCGCCTGCCGTTCGGCGTCCGCGATGCGCGCGTCCAGTGCGGGGACCGCGGCGGCGGCGCGCTTTCCCGCGGCATCGAGTTCCGCGATCTCCCCCGCCAGCCGGGACAGCGCGTCGGCGGCGTCGGCCGCCAGCGTCCCTTCCCGCGCGCGATCCGCGATCAGGCGGCGATGCGCGTCGGCCAGGTCGTCCAGCCGCCGCGTCGCGGTCGCCGCCTCCGCGCGCAGCGTCGCCAGCCGATGTCCGGCGTCGCCCGCGGCGTCGCGCGTCGTCAGCGCGGTGGCGCGCGCCGTCGCCAGCGCGGCGGTCGCCGCCGCCTGTGCGCCCTCCGCCAGCGCCAGCGCCTGCGTCGCGGCGGTCACGCGCGCCTCCATCGCCGCCGCCTCCGCCCGGGCGGCATCCGCCGCCTGCGCCGCGTCGCGCCAGCGTGCCCAGATCAGCCGCGCCTCCGCCACGCGGATACGGTCCGACAGCGCGCGGTAGCGTTCGGCCGCACGCGCCTGTCGCCGCAGCGCGGCGGCGCGCGCCTCCGCATCCGCCATCACCTCGTCCAGCCGCGCTAGGTTCGCCTCGGTCGCGCGAAGCCGCGTCTCCGCCTCCTTGCGGCGGACGTGGAGGCCCGCGATCCCGGCGGCTTCCTCCAGCATCTGGCGGCGTTCGGCGGGCTTCGCGGCGATGACCGCGCCGATCCGGTTCTGGCTGACCAGCGCGGGGGAATGCGCGCCGGTGGCGGCGTCGGCGAACAGGAGCTGGACATCGCGCGCGCGCACGTCGCGGCCGTCGATGCGATAGGCGGAGCCCGCGCCGCGCTCGATCCGGCGCACCACCTCCACCTCGCGCGCGTCGGCGTCCTCCGCCAGCAGCGACACTTCCGCGAAGTCGCGCGGGGGGCGCGTCGCGGTGCCCGCGAAGATGACGTCCTCCATCCCCGCGCCGCGCATCGACTTCGGGCTGTTCTCGCCCATCGTCCAGCGCAGCGCCTCCAGCAGGTTGGACTTGCCGCAGCCGTTGGGGCCGACGACGCCGGTCAGCCCGCGTTCGATCCGCAGGTCGGCGGGATCGACGAAGCTCTTGAAGCCGGTCAGGCGGAGGCGCTTGATCTGCATCGGGCGGCTTTCGCGCCTACATCCGTTCGGCCTGAGCGTCGTCGAAGGCTATGCGCATATGCTTCGACTTCGCTCAGCACGAACGGAGGGGGGGCGAGGATCAAGCGCGACGCCGCATCACGCCCCCGCGGTCTTCAGCGCCTCTTCCACCTGCGGCCACGACACCGCGTCCAGCTTCTTGCCGTTCAGGAAGAAGCTGGGCGTGCCGGTGACGCCCGCGTTGCTGCCGGCCTCCATATATTTCACCAGCGCGTCGATCGCCTTCTGGTCGGTCAGGCAGGCGCGGACCTGCGCCTCGGGCAGGCCGCGCTGCTTCGCGAAGTCGATATAGCCGAGCTTCTCCGCCCAGGCGGTGAACTGCTGCGCCGGGGGCTGGTTCTGGATCCCCTGCTGGAACGCGCCGGCGTCCTCCATCTTCGGCAGGATCGTCGCCTGCGCCGCCATCATCTCCTCCAGCATCGGGAAGAACGGCTGCGCGCCGCCGCAGCGGCCGATCAGCGCGGGGGCGAAATCGGGCGCGCCGTGGACCAGGAACTCGCGGAATTCATACGCGACCTTGCCGGTCTTCACGTAGTTTTCCATCAAAGGCTCCATGCCCGACGTGGCGAAGGCGCCGCAGGTGGGGCAGAGGCGCGAGCCCCATTCGACCAGCTTCAGCGGCGCGTCCGGGTTGCCGACGACATAGCCGCCCTCCTCCGTCGCGCTAACGGTCTGGGTCCAGTCCTGCCCCGCGGGGGCGGCGACCGCGGCGACCGAATTGGCGGGCGCGGTCGGCGCCTCCTTGCCCTCGCCGCAGCCGGCGAGGAGCGCGAGGGGCAGGAGCGCGGCGGTCAGCAACTTCATCGACATGATCCTCACTTGGCGCCGGCGGCGACGAGCATCGGCTGGAGCTTCGCCCAGTCGACATTCTCCACCAGCCGGCCATTGATCTCGAACGCGGGGGTGCCGCGGACCTTCGTCGCGTTCGACACGGTCATCGCGCGGGCGGCGAAATTGTCCTTCGCGAAACAGGCGTCGATCGCATTGTCCCCGACGCCCGCGGCGCGCGCGATGCCCGTCAGCCCGGCGCCGTCCGCCAGCGCGCGCAGCTTCGCCAGTTCGGGGTACAGAGCGAGGCGCGCGGCGTTCGCCTGGTCCCAGTACATCGCGCGTTGCAGCCAGTCCGTCTGCTGCGCGAACAGCGCGTCGTGCAGTTTCGGGAAGGCGGCGGGCCCGGCGCAGCGCGCGAGCGTGGCGGCGGCGAGGTCGACGCGGTCGTGGATCTGGTTGCGCACCTCCACGCTGAGCGATCCGGATCGCACCATCGCCTTCAGCGCGGCGGACGAATCGGTCGCGAAATGCGCGCAGTGCGAACAGGTGTAGCTGACATATTCCACCAGCTTCACGCGCGCCTTCGGATTGCCGATCAGGTAGCTGCCCGTCGTCACCGGCGTCGCGACCGCGGTCCACGGGCGCGGCGTCGCGGCGGTGAGCGGCGCGGCGAGCAGCAGCGCGGCGAGGAGGGCGAGGCGCATCAGCGGACTTTCGGCAGGTTCGGCGGCAGGGCGGGGGCGGCGGCGACGCCGGAGGCCAGCGCCTCCAGCACCGCCTTCAGCTCGGGATCCGCGATCGTCTTCAGGCTGGCGCCCAGGTCGACCGCGGGCTTCAGCGTGGGGGCGACGCGGCGTTCGGCGCGCGGGGCGACGTCGCCCTGCCGGATCGCGACCTTCGCCACCGCGGCATAGCCGAAGAAGCGGTTCACGCGCTCCACGATCTCGGGCGTGACGTGGCTCATCATCGCGGCATGCGCGCCCTTCACCACCAGCGCCAGCGTGCCGCCCTCCTTCTTCCCCATCGGGAAGCGGATCGATTCGGGGGCGCTGACCGCGGCGAGGCGGTCGCCGACGATCTCGGGCCAGCGGGTCACCACCGCCGACTGGACGAAGCCGAAGCGCCGGAACGCCGCACCGCCGATCGCGGGCAGCAGGTCGGCGACCGCGCGCGACCGGTTCTGGCGTTCCGCGGGGGGAGGAGGGGAGCGCTTGCTCATCGCGGCGTCCATGCCATAGCCGGGGCATGGACGCCAAGCGCCACCTTCCCTTCGTCGCGTGCCTCGAACACGAACCACCCCGGCGGTCGCGGAATCTTCGCGAATACCCCTGCCGTCATGCCGGGCTCGTCCCGGCATCCATCGTGCCGCGAGAGAAGAAGCCGTCGACCTGGCGGCACGATGGACCCCGAAACAAGTCCGGGGTGACGGTGTGTCGGTGGCTGCTGGACCGGGCATCGCAGTCGTTACGAAGGCCGGAAGCGCGGATGCGCGTCGCATGACGGGTGAACGCATGATCGCCGCCAAGCTCATCCACTGGTACGACCGCCACCGGCGCGACCTGCCGTGGCGGGCGGAGCCGGGGGAGGTGCCCGATCCGTATCGCGTGTGGCTGAGCGAGGTCATGCTCCAGCAGACCACCGTGGCGACGGTCCGGCCGCGGTTCGCGGCGTGGGTGGCGCGGTGGCCGACGTTCGCGAGCCTCGCGGCGGCGGACGAGGCGGACGTGATGGCGCAATGGGCGGGGCTGGGCTATTATGCCCGCGCGCGCAACCTGCTGGCCGCGGCGCGGGTCATCGCCGCGGAATATGAGGGCGAACTGCCCGACAGCGAGGCGGTGCTGCGCACGCTGCCGGGGTTCGGCGACTATACCGCCGCGGCGGTCGCGGCGATCGCGTTCGGGCGGCGGGCGGTGGTGGTCGACGCCAATGTCGAGCGCGTCGTGGCGCGGTTGTTCGCTTTATCGGGCAAGCCCGCGATCCGCGCCGCGACCGACACGATCACGCCCCATACGCGCGCGGGTGACTTCGCGCAGGGGATGATGGACCTGGGCAGCGCGATCTGCACCCCGCGGCGACCGCAATGCCTGCTGTGCCCGCTGTCGGACGAATGCGCCGCGCTGGCGCTGGGCACGCCCGCGGCGTTTCCGGTCAGGAAGGCGAAGGCGGTGCGGCCGCAGCGGTACGGCACCTTGTTCTGGCTGACGCGGGGCGACGACGTGCTGCTGGTGCGGCGGCCCGACCGGGGCCTGCTGGGCGGGATGCGCGCGCTGCCGACGGGGCCGTGGACCGATGCGCCGCCGGGGCTGGCCGATGCGCCCGCGGCGGCGGACTGGCGCCTCGTCGACGCGAAAATCACGCATGGTTTCACGCATTTCACGCTCGACCTTGCGCTGGCGGTCGCCGCGGATCATCAGGTGGGGGAGGTCGACGGGGAGTGGTGGCCGGTGCGCGCGATCGACGCCGCCGGACTGCCCACCGTCTTCCTGAAGGCGGCACGGGAAATGGAGAGAGCGGGATGAAGCGAGCATGGGTCCTTGGCGCGCTGGCGCTGGTCGCGCCGTATCCCGGTAGCGCGCAGCAGTCGCCCGCCCCCGCCACCGCCCCCGCGCCCGCGCCACGGGTGGCCCATCCGCTGACCGCGACGCAGGCGGTGTTCGACCGCTACGTCGCGGAAGCGAAGATCCCGGGCGGCGTCGGCGCGTTCGGTGTCGGCGACGCGCCGACCGTGTTCGTCGCGGCGGGCAAGATCGCGGACGGCGCGGGCGCCCCCGCCGCCGGGCCCGATTCGCTGTGGCGCATCTATTCGATGACGAAGCCGGTCACGGGCATGGCGGCGATGCTGCTGGTGCAGGATGGGAAGATCGCGCTGGACGATCCGGTGGCGAAATACTTCCCCGGCTTCGCCACGATGCGCGTGCTGAAGAGCCCGGACACCGCACTCGACAGCGAGCCGGCGAAGACGCAGGTTACGATCCGCCAGCTGCTGACCCACACCTCGGGCCTGGGCTACAACATCAGCGCGAAGGGGCCGATCCTCCAGGAATACGAGCGGCTCGGGCTGCTGCCGGGGCAGGTGAACGTCGCGATGGAGGATGCCGCGGGGCGGACGCGGCCCAGGACGCTGGCGGCGTTCGCGGAGGCGGTGGCGAAGGTGCCGCTGATCCATCAACCCGGCACCAAATGGCATTATTCCATCGGCCTGGACGTGATGGGGGCGGTGATCGAGAAGGCGAGCGGGATGCCGTTCGACGCGTTCGTGCAGACGCGCATCCTCGACCCGCTGAAGATGACCTCGACCTTCTGGCAGGTGCCCGCGGCGGACGCGGGGCGGCTGGCGACCAATTACGCGATCGTCGCGGGCAACCGCGCCCCGCTCGATCCTGCGGCGACGTCGGTGTATCTGCGCAAGCCCGCTTTCCCCTACGGCGGGGCGGGGCTGGTATCGTCGGCGCGCGACTACGACCGGTTCCTCCACATGCTCCAGAACGGCGGCACGCTGGACGGCGCGACCGTGATGAAGCCGGAGACCGCGCGGCTGGCGATGTCCAACCTGCTGCCCGCGGGCATCACCTTCAGGGCCGATGCGCTGCCCGACGTGCCGATGGGATTCGGCGCGGGCGGGTTCGTGACGCTGACCGATACGCCCGCGGGGGGCAAGGGCACCTATGGCTGGGACGGGGCGGCGAACACCTTCGCCTTCGTCGATCCGGCGCGGAAGGTGCGCGGGGTGGTGATGGTCAACTACTTCCCGTTCGGCGTGTATCCGCTGCGTACCGACGTGCTGGGCGCGTTGCGGCAGGATGCGATGCGGCTGCACGGCAAGTGAGGGCACCGGGATTCATGGCCCCCGGTTTCACTGGTGGCACGCTCGATCGCGCCGACCGGCTGCGGCACGACGAGGATGCGCTGGCGGCGGCGATGGGCAATTGGCAGTCGCGGCTGCTGAAGCTGCACGATTACGAGCCGGAGGTGACGCCGGACGGGCGGCTCGGCTGGACGATGCTGACCGAGGCGCCGGACGAGGCGGAGTTCATCCTGCTGGGCCTCGACGGCGACCGGCCGCGCTTCTGCGCGTTCACGCCGGGGGCGGAGGCGCCGCCCGCGTTCCGCTCGCCGAACCTGTTCCGCGTGCTGGACCAGTTGCAGGAAGGCGAGGCGGCGACCTTCGCCACTGCGCGCGCGCTGATCGACTGGCATGCGCGGCACGGTTTCTGCGCGCGCTGCGGCACCGCGACCGCGATGTTCCGCGCGGGCTGGGGGCGGCGCTGCCCGTCGTGCGCGGCGGAGCATTTCCCGCGCGTCGACCCCGTCGTCATCATGATCGCGGAGCATGACGGCCGCGCGCTGCTGGGGCGGCAGCCGTCGTGGCCCGCGGGACGCTATTCCGCGCTGGCGGGCTTCGTCGAGCCGGGCGAGTCGATCGAGGAGGCGGTGGCGCGCGAGATCGCGGAGGAGGCGGGGGTGACGGTGTCGAACGTCCGCTACGTCGCCAGCCAGCCGTGGCCGTTCCCGTCGCAGCTGATGATCGCGTGCGTGGCGGAGGCCGCGGGGGATGCGATCACGCTGGACGAGCATGAGCTGGAGGATGCGATCTGGGTCAGCCGCGAGGACGTGCGCGCGGTGCTGGCGGGGGGCGACGGCCCGTTCCTGGCGCCGCCGCCGTATGCGATCGCGCATACGGTGCTGACGGCGTGGGCCGAGGGGTAAGGCGGGACCGCACGACCGTCGTGCCGCCCGGTCCGCCATGCCGGACCCCGCCACGGGGCCGGGGTGACCGACCGATATCCTATTTCACCGGCGCCTGGCACGGCGGCGTCGCGCCGGCATAGTCGGCGAAGGTGCCGAACCCTTTCGCCGGCGTCGCCGCAGCCGCGGGCGGGGTGCCGTCGGTTTCGAACACCTGCGAAACCTTGTTGTCGAAGCCCTTGATCGAGGCGTTCACCGTCCGCGCCTCCATCGCGGTGATCTCCGGCCTCAGCGTGCGGGCGCTCATCACGGTCCGCATCACGCCGCCGTCGAGCGCCGCGATCCGCCAATAGGCGACGCCGCCCAGTTCGCGATCGACCGGCAGCGCGCGATAGGTCCAGTGCCGGCCCTTCGCGGCCGCGGGAAGGCGGATCGTCGTCGCCCAGCAGGTGAAGCGCGGATAGTTCGTGGCCCATGGCGCGGACTGGTCCTGATCCTTCGCACGCGTCAGCTCGGCGGGCGGCGAGAAGCCGGCGCCGGCCACGTCGAGCGACCGGCCGTTCTCGCCATCGCCCTCCCAGTCGGGCTTGCCCTCGCCTTCCACCGACAGGGTCAGCGCTCCGGTGGCATCGTCGTAGCGCCACGCGGTCTTCTCCGGCTCGATCCAGCCGCTCGTCTTGCGCCAATAGGTCGCGATTTGACGCTCCGCATCCGCGGTCGCCAGCCCGGCCAGTTGCGCGCGCATCCCCTGCACCTCGTCGCCGCGCAGCGTCTGTTGCGCGCGGACGCGGGCGGGCTTGTCAAAGCCGGGCGTGGCGTCGATGTCCAGCGCCTGCACCATCTGCGGCACCGCGGGCGGGACGGTCGCGACCTTTTCCAGCATCGCGGGGCCGGCGCCGATCGCCAGCGCCCAGCGCGACGGCGGCGGGGTCAGCGCGGCGAGGCGGCGGTCGCCCGAGCGCGTCCCGTCGAGCCAATAGGGCTTTCCCGCGATCGTCGCGCGCACGACGACATGGTCGAACAGCGCCGGCGTCGGCAGGCGTTCGTTGATGCCGTCCCCGCCAGTCGCGGCGTTGACCAGCACCGGGTCCGCCGCGATCCCGAGGTCGCGCAGCAGCGCCACCAGCAGCGCGCTCTTCGCCTTGCAATCGCCGAAGCGGCGCTTCCACGTCTCGTCCACGCCGGCGGGGCGATAATTGCCGCCGTCCAGCCCGACGTACACGTAGCGTATCCGTTCCTGCACCAGCGCGAGCGCCGCCTCCGCCCGCGTCACCGGATCGGTCGAGGCCGCGGCGATGCGCGCCACCTCCGCCCGCAGGGGCGAACCGGGCGCGATCGTCGTCGCGCGGTCGTACATCGGGCGCATCAGCGCGGACAGGTCGGCCCAGCTGCCGAACCCGCTATATTGCGCCATCCGGCGGATCGCGTAGCGCGGCGGGGCGCCGTCGGGGACGACCACCGAATCGGGATCGACCAGTTCCCAGCGCCGCTCCACCTCGCCGTCGCCGCCGGTTTCGACGGGGTCGGGCAGGTCGCTCGCCTTCACCGCCACGTCGCGCGGGGCGATGAGGCGGAGGCGATAGCTACCGCGCGTCCCCACGACCGGGAATTGCATGAACCCCTGCGCCCGGTCGCCCAGGTTCGGATCGCGATGCCGCCGCGTCGCCGCGAACTCGATCTCGTCCCCCACCTGCAACCCCGCGGCCTGGAGCGTGGCGGTCAGGTCGCCGTCCAGCACCGCCTGTTCCAGGCCGTTCTCGCGTTGCAGGATCGCGAACTTCTGCGTCGCCAGCACGTCGATCGCCTTGCCGTCGCGCACGATCGCGAGGCGATGGACCGTCATGTCGTCCGCCGCGGGTGCCCAGCCGATCGCGATGTTGCCCGCCGGCAGCGCGTCCGCGGTCAGGATGCGCAGGCGATAGGCCTGGTAATTCTCCTCCCCCTGCGGCGTCACGCGGATCTGGTTGTCGACATACATCACCCGCACCATCGCCCCCGGTGGGACGGGCGCGGCGGTCGCGGCGGGCGGGGGCACGACCCAGCGCGGCGGCGGGCCGTAGCGCACCTCGCGCGAGGCGGCGTGCGCGATCGTGGGGAGGACGGCCGCACAGGCGACCGCCAGCGACATCGCTGTCCGCATCGGTCCGCTCAGCCCCCGACCTTCAGCTGCTGCAACACGAACGCCTGCCATTCCGCGGCCTGCTTGTAGCGTTCGTAGCGGCCCGACTTGCCGCCGTGGCCCGCCTCCATATTGATGCGGAAGACGAGCGGGTTCGTGTCCGTCTTCAGTTCGCGCAGGCGGGCGACGTATTTCGCGGGTTCGTAATATTGCACCTGGCTGTCCCACAGGCCGGTGCCGACGTACATCGCCGGATACGCCTTCGCCGCCAGATTGTCGTAGGGCGAGTAGCTGAGCATATAGTCGTAATATTGCTTCTGCGCCGGGTTGCCCCACTCGTCATATTCGCCGGTGGTCAGCGGGATGCTGGCGTCGAGCATCGTCGTCACGACGTCGACGAAGGGCACCTGGCTGACGATCACGGCGTAATCCTGCGGTGCGATATTGGCGACGCCGCCCATCAGCAGCCCGCCCGCGCTGCCCCCCATCGCCGCCACGCGGCCGGGGGCGGCGTATTTCCGCGCAACGAGGTGGCGGGTGACGTCGACGAAGTCGGTGAAGCTGTTCTTCTTCTTCAGCAGGTGGCCGTCGTCATACCATTGCCGCCCCATCTCCTGCCCGCCGCGGACGTGCGCGATGGCGTAGACCAGGCCGCGATCGAGCAGCGGGAGCAGTCCCGCCTGGAACGCGGGGTCGGACGAGCTGCCGTAGCTGCCGTAGGCGTATTGGAACAGCGGCGCGGTGCCGTCGCGGGGCGTGCCCTTGCGATAGACCAGCGACACCGGCACCCGCGTCCCGTCGCGCGCGGGCGCCCACACGCGCTCGGTCGTGTAGGCCGCCCTGTCGTAGCCGGGCACGGGCGCGACCTTCAGCGTGCGCCGCTCCCCGGTGCGCGCATCGACCTCGATCGTCGTCGGCGGCGTGACGAGCGAGGTGTAGGTGTAGCGCACCCACGGCGTGTCCGCCTCCTCGTTCGTGGCCAGTTCCATCGTGAAGGCGGGTTCGTCGGCGGGCACGGGCACCCATTTGCCCGCGTCGGTCAGCAGGCGCAGCCGCTTGTTCCCGTCGCTGCGCTGCTCCACCGCGATGAAGCCCGCGAAGGGCTGGAAATTTTCGATGAAGGTCGTGGCGCTGGCGGGGACGAGGTCGCGCCACGCCGCCGGGCCGCGCGCGGCGCGCGCATCGGCGACGGTCGCCAGCTTGTAGTTCTTCGCAGCCCCGCGATTGGTGCGGATGATCCAGCGGTCGCCGATATGGTCGGCGTTGTACAGGTGGTCGCGGGTCCGCGGGGCCAGGACCGTCATGCGGGTCGGCGTGGCGGCGGGCGCGCACCGCTGCTCCACGCTGACCGTGCTGTGCGAGATGACGCAGACGTAGCGATCGTCCGCGGTCGTCGCGAGCGCGAGGTAGTAGGTGTCGTCCTTCTCCTCGTACACCAGCGCGTCCGCGGCGGCGGGGGTGCCCAGCACGTGCGCCTTCACCCGTTTGGACAGAAGGGTGGTCGGATCCTTCTCGATATACAGGATCGTGCGTCCGTCCGCGCCCCAGGCCAGGTCGCCCTCGATGTTGGCGACGGTGTCGGGCAGCATCCGGCCGGTGGCGATGTCCTTCACCTTCAGCACGTTCTGCCGCCGCCCCACATCGTCCTGCGCCCAGGCGACGAGGCGGTTGTCGGGGCTGACCGCCCAGTCGGCGATCTGGAAGAAGCTGCGGCCCTTCGCCATCGCGGGCTGGTCGAACAGCATCTGTTCGGGCGCGGCCTGCGTGCCCCGGCGGCGCACGACGGTGGGATAGTCGGCGCCGGTCGCGAACTTCGTCTGATACCAATAGCCGTTGTCGCGGTACGGGACCGAGGTGTCGTCCTGCTTGATGTGGCTCAGCGTCTCGTCATACAGCCGCTTCTCCAGCGGCTGGAGCGGTTTCAGGACCGCGTCGGCATAGTCGTTCTCCGCCTTCAGATACGCCAGCATCCGCGGATCCTTCCGCGTATCGTCGCGCAGCCAGTAATAGGCGTCCTCGCGCGCGCCGTTGGGCGAGGGGACCTGATACGCCCGCTTCGCCGCGCGGGGGGCGTCCTGTGCGATCGCGGTGGTCGTTGCCAGCGCGACCAGCACGCCCGTCATCATCGTCCTGCGCATTCGAATCCCCCCAAGTTCCGTTCGGGCTGAGCGAAGTCGAAGCCCGAGCGGTGCGCATGCCCTTCGACTTCGCTCAGGGCGAACGGATGTATTCTATCCCCGTTTGCGCGCCTGGCGATAGGTGCCGAGTACCCGGACCCACTTGGAATGGAAGCCCAGTTCCTCCAGCGCGCGGTCCAGCCCCGCGTCGCCGGGCTTTCCCTCCACATCGGCGAAGAATTCGGTCGCGGCGAAGCTGCCGTTGCGCTGGTAGCTTTCCAGCTTGGTCATGTTCACGCCGTTGGTCGCGAAGCCGCCCATCGCCTTGTACAAGGCGGCGGGGACGTTCCTGACCTCGAACGTCAGCGTCGTCATCCAGTCGCCGTCGGACGTCGCGGGCTTTCCCCCGCGCGCCAGCACGACGAAGCGCGTGGTGTTGTGGTCCGCGTCCGCGATGTCGGTCGCCAGCAGGTTCAGCGCGTAGATCGCGGCCGCGCCGGGCGGGGCCAGCGCCGCCACCGCGGGATCGCGCAGTTCCGCCACCACCGCCGCCGCGCCCGCGGTGTCGGGATAGGCGAGCGGGGCGATGCCGTGCGCCTTCAGCCAGTGGCGGCACTGGCCCAGCGCCTGCGGATGGCTCATCGCCTGGCGCACGTCGTCGCGCGTGCCCGCGCCCATCAGCGCGTGGCGGATCGACAGGAAATGTTCGCCGGTGATGACCAGCCCCGATTCGGGCAGCAGGAAATGGATGTCCGCGACGCGGCCGTGGAGCGAATTCTCGATCGGGATGATCGCGCAATCCGCGCGCCCCTCCTTCACCGCGTCGATCGCATCCTCGAAACTGAAGCAGGGCAGCGGCAGCGCGTCGGGGAACGCCTCCACCGCCGCGACGTGGCTGTTGGCACCCGGCGCGCCCTGGAACGCGACGGCGCGGGCGGGGTCGGCGGCGGCGGCGGCGACCATGCGGGCGACGATCGGGCGGGCGGGGGCGGCGAAGTTCTCCATATCTGCCCTTGCGGTTAGGCGAGCGCTTGCGGAGCCGGAAGCGCTTTTCTATGGACCATGCGACAATTCAGGGGCGGTTGCGCGACATGGACGATCGGAACAACACGATTGCGGGCTGGGTGCTGGCGGGCTGCGGGGCTGCGCTGGGCCTCTCGATCGTGGGCGGCATGCTGTTCCACGGCGAGGCGCCGGAGAAGCCCGGCTACGCCATCGAGGCGGCGGAAGAGGCCGGCGGCGGCGCGGCGGAGGCGGTGCCGATCGCCTCGCTGCTGCCCACCGCCGATGCGGCCAAGGGCGCGGAAGTGTTCAAGAAGTGCGCCGCGTGCCACACGGTCACCCAGGGCGGCGCCAACGGCATCGGCCCGAACCTGTACGCCACGATGGGCGAGGGGATCGCGCAGGGGAAGGGCGGCTTCGCCTTCTCCGACGCGCTGAAGGCCGTCGGCGGCACGTGGACGTTCGATGCGATGAACGCGTGGCTGACGAGCCCGCGCAAGTTCGCGAACGGGACGAAGATGACCTTCGCGGGCCTGTCGAACCCGCAGGATCGCGCCAACATCATCCTGTACCTGAACCAGCAGGGATCCAACCTGCCGCTTCCCCCGCCCCCGGCCGCGGGCGCCGCACCCGCGGGGGCCGAGGCCGGAGCGACCGCGAACGTTTCCGACGGATCGACCGCGAACACGGGCGACATCGGCAACACCGGCACCGCCGCCAGCGGCGCGCCGTCGGTCGATCCGAACGCGAAGGACGACAAGGCGCTGGGCGTCACCCCGCCCGCCGGGAAGGAATAACGCCGGGCTACCGGTGGCGGTCGCCCCCGGTGGCGGTTAACGCCTTCAGGAGAAGGGGCAGGCGCGCGTTTCGGGCGTGACGCTGACCGAGGAGGGGATGGTCGCGCGAACGAGCGCCCGGACCTGCGCGTCGCGCGCTTCCCCGGCCCGATCGCGCGCCACCGCCAGCGCGACCACCGTTTTCCGGGCATTCGCGGCGGCCTTCTCCGCATCCGTCACCTGCTTCGCGAGGGCGGCGTCTTCCCCACCGGCGTTGGCCAGATCGTTCCTCGCCTTCTCCACGGCCTTGGTGGCGTCCGTATAGTTACTCTCGGCGGTTTCCAGATCGGCCTGCGCCTTCGTCAGGCTTGTATCGGCCGCCACCAGCCGGTCGACCGATACCTTTTCCGGTCGCGGCGCGATCGGGGTCACGGGAACGTCGGCGGTCAGTTCCGCCATCTGGCGGCGCAGATTCGTCATCTCGTTCAACTGCGTCCGCATCGCGTCGAGCCCGGGATTCTCGCTACGCTCGATCGACAGCGCCGTTTCGGCTAGGCCGGCGACGATCGAGCAGCTGTTGTGATAGTCCAGCGCATCCTCGACCCCGCGCATGATGCTGTATTCCTCGACGGTACACGCCTCGCGATTGGTGATGTCGCGGCGCTTCGTGCGGCGCGCCTTCTCGAAGGCGGCGGTCAGGACGTGGATCGTCTGGTTGCTGAGATAGACGTCGTTCAGCGCGGCGCGCGATCCCCCCAGGATCGATGAGGTTCCCGCCAGCGCCTTCGCGGTATTGGCCCCCGGCAGGATGCTGCCCAGCCCGCCGGTCACGATCGCCCCCACGCTGAGCCCCGCGTTCATCGCGCCGTCCGCGTTCTTCAGCATCGCGCTGTAGCGGGTGCATTTCCGGTTCGAAGTGGCGATCAGCGCGTCGATCAGTTCGTTGCGCTGCCGCTGGGTATAGGTGGTGGCGATGGGCGTCGATGTCGGCGCCGGCGTGCCGGGCACCAGCAGCGTGCGCAGGTTGGTCTGCAATAGCGAGCACGGCCGGCGTCCGCGACGCCGTGAATGTTCCGTGCTGTTCGCGCCGAACAACAGCGCGACCAATTGATCGGCACTGCCCGCGCAATCCTGCTCCTCCTGCGAGAACAAGGGTTCCGCGCTGGCGAGATTGCGGTCGCCGACGATCGCGCCGAGGCCGAGGAAGCCGCCTCCGCCGCCCGCGCAGCCCGAGACGCCCAACCCGACGATCGCCGCGATCGCCACATATGCCTTCGATGTCACGTCGCCGCCCCCCAGCCGCCATGTCCGGGAGAAGCTACCCCAGTCCGCCGCGGCGACCAAAGGCGATTTCGTCCAATATGGGTGCGATCGCGGGCGGGCGGAATGCCCGTCCGGTCACCGCATCAGGTCGAACGTGCCCGATACCCCTTCCGCCTGCGCCGAGGGGGCGATCCACAGGTCGAAGGTGCCCGGCTCCACGGTCGGCTTCAGGTCCAGCCCGACGAATTGCAGGTCGGCGCGGGTCAGGCGAAACGTCACCGTCTCGCGCGCGCCGGGGGCCAGCGCGACCTTGCGGAACGCCTTCAGCTCGCGGATCGGACGGGTGATGCTGGCGACACGGTCGCGGACGTACAATTGCACCACTTCCTCCGCCGCGCGGCGGCCGGTGTTGGCGACGGTGGCGGAGAACTCCAGCGTGCCGTCCCATGCCATCCGCGCGGGCAGTTTCAGGCCGGTATATTCGATCGTGCCGTAGGTCAGGCCGTGGCCGAACGGGTATAGCGCGGCATTGGGCGCGGTGCGGTAGCGCGCCTTGTACGGTTCCTTCATGTCGGGCGCGGGGCGGCCGGTGACCTTGTGATCGTAATGGTAGGGCGACTGCCCGCTTTCGTACGGGAAGCTGCACGGCAGGCGCGCGGACGGGGAATAGGCGCCGAACAGGACGTCGGCGATGGCATGGCCGCTTTCGGACCCCAGGAACCAGGTGACGAGGATCGCGGGCGCATCCTTCACCGCGCCCGCCAGCGCGAGGCCGCGGCCGTTCTTCAGGACGACGACGACGGGCTTGCCAGTGCGCGCGATGGCCTCCGCCAGTTCCTGCTGCGGCGGCGGCACGACGATATCGGTGCGCGACTGCGCCTCGCCCGACATGCCCTCCGATTCGCCGATCGCGAGGATCACGACATCCGCGGCTTGCGCCGCCGCGACCGCCGCGGCGATGCCGCCGGGCAGGGGCGCCTCGACCAGCGATCCGGGCGAGACGGTGACGTTGCCCGCGCCGACGACCGCGCGGATGCCGGTGGCCAGGTCGACCGCCTGCGCATTGTCGCCATATACCACCCACGGGCCGTTCAGGTCGTGCTGCCCGTCCGCGAAGGGGCCGACGATCGCGATCTTCCGCCCCTTCGCCAGCGGCAGGACGTCGCCGTCGTTCTTCAGCAGCACGATCGACTTGCGCCCCGCCTCGCGCGACAGCGCCAGGCTGGCCTTCGTCCGCGAGCGTGCCTTCTCGCGCTTCGCATCGATGCGGCGGAAGGGATCGTCGAACAGGCCCAGCATGTGCTTGACCGCCAGCACGCGGCGGACCGAGCGGTCGAGCCGTTCCATCGGCACGGTCCCGTCGGCGACGAGGCCGGGCAGGTATTTCATGTAATTGTCGCTCTGCATCGACATGTCGACGCCCGCCAGGAAGGCGATGCGCGTCGCGTCGCGCGAATCCTTCGCGAAGCCCGCGGCGATCATCTCCTCTTCGCCGGTATAGTCGCCGACGATGAAGCCCTGGAACCCCCATTCGTCGCGCAGCACCGTCTGCAACAGCCACGGGTTGCCGTGCGCCGGGACGCCCGACAATTCGTTGAACGCGGCCATGCCCGTCATCGCGCCGGCGTCGAACCCGGCCTTGTACGGCGGTAGATACGTTTCGCGCAAAGTGCGTTCGGACACGTCGACGCTGTTGTAGTCCAGCCCGCCCTCCGCCGCGCCGTAAGCGGCGAAATGCTTCACGCAGGCCATCATCGCGTCGTCGGCCTTCAGGTCCTTCCCCTGGAACCCCTGCACGCGCGCGACCGCGAACAATTCGCCCAGCCTCCGGTCCTCGCCCGCGCCCTCCATCGTGCGGCCCCAGCGCTGGTCGCGCGCGACGTCGACCATGGGGAAGAAGGTCCAGTCGATGCCCGCGCCCGCCGCCTCGTACGCCGCGACGCGCGCGGTGCGGCGCGCCAGGTCGGGTTCGAAGCTCGCCGCCTCGCCCACGGGCACGGGGAAGATCGTGCGATGGCCGTGGATGACGTCGGCGGCGAAGATCAGCGGGACCTTCAGCCGCGAATTCGCCATGACCGCGCGCTGCATCCGCCGCGCCATCTCCGCGCCGTTGCCGTTGAACACGCCGGTCAGCTTTCCCGCCACCGCATCGGCCAGCTGGGCATCGAAATTGCCCGCGTTCCCGGCGGGGTTGAGCGAGATCGCGGTGCCCCCGGCCCAGGCGGCGGCCATCAGGTTCAGCTGCCCCGCCTTCTCCTCCACCGTCATGCGCGCGATGAGCGCGTCGACCGAGGCGGGGACGGCATAGGCGTCGCCCGCGGCGAGCATCGCGCGTGCCGGGCTGGCCGCCCAGGCCGCGATCGCGCCCGCGCCCAGAAGGGCGCCCCGCCGCGTGATCGGCCGCGTGATGGTCGGGTGCGTCATCGGGAATCCTCTTGCCTGCGGCGATCGAATATCGCTTCTGTCGCGCGATGTAACCGGTTACGTAGCGGTAGCCCGGGTGAACGGGCAACGGAATTCGCAACAGGGGATGGCACGAGGCATGGGCTCCGCGACGATCCGCGACGTGGCACGCCGGGCCGAGGTATCGGTGGCGTCGGTGTCGCGGGCGCTGAACGGGCACGAGAACGTCCATCCCGACACGCGCGCGCGCGTGCGCGAGGCGGCGGCGGCGCTGGGCTACGTCCCCCATGCGGGCGCGCGCAGCCTGTCGCTGGCGCGGACGCAGGCGATCGGGATCGTCCTGCCCGATCTGTACGGCGAATTCTTTTCCGAAATCGTGCGCGGCATGGACCGCGAGACGTCGGCGCGCGGCTATCACCTGCTGCTGTCGAACATGCATGCCGATGCCGCCCTGGCGGCGCTGGCGATGCGATCGATGCGCGGGCGCGTCGACGGGTTGATCGTGATGGCGCCGCAGCTGGACGATGCGGGGCTGGACGCCGCGCTGCCGCCCGGCCTGCCCACCGTCCTCATCAACGCCGCCGACGGCGGGGGGCGGCCATTGCTGCGGGTCGACAACGCCACGGGCATCGCGGCGGCGATGCGGCACCTGGCGCAGACCGGGCGCCGGGCGCCGGTGCACGTCGCCGGTCCCGACGCCAATATCGACGGGCGCGAGCGGCGCGCCGCCTATGTCGCGGCGATGGCGCGCCACTTTCCGGACGCGCCGGTGCGCGTGGTAGCGGGCGATTTCACCGAGGAGGCGGGCGCGCGCGCCGTCGCGGAGCTGCGCGCGGGGGCGCCGTTCGACGCGGTGGTGGCGGCGAACGACATGATGGCGCTGGGCGCGCTGCACGCCTTGCGCGACGGCGGCGTGGACGTGCCGCGCGACGTGGCGGTGACGGGTTTCGACGACGTGCCGCTGGCGCGCTACCTGTCGCTGACCACGGTCCACGTCGACCTGATCGGGCTGGGCAGCCGGGCGGTCGCGCGGCTGGTCGACCGGTTGACCGGCGCGCCCGCCGACGATGCCGTCGAACTGATCGCCACCGACCTGGTGGTGCGCGCGAGCAGCGCGACGCCCGAAAGGACCGCATGACCCCGACCCGCCGAACCGTCCTGACCGCCGCGGCGACGCTGCCCGCCGCGTCCGCGCTGGCCCGCGTGCCGCGCCGCCCGAGCCTGCCTGCGCTGTTCGACGACATCGAACGGCGGACGTTCGACTATTTCTGGCAGACCGCGAACCGCGCCAACGGGCTGGTCCCCGATCGCTGGCCGACGCCGTCCTTCTGCTCGATCGCGGCGGTCGGATTCGCGCTGACCGCCTATCCGCTGGCGGTGGAGCGCGGGTGGATCGACCGGGCCGCGGCGCGGGAGCGGACGCTGACCACGCTGCGGTTCCTGTCCGCCCTGCCGCAGGGCGCCGGGGCGACGGGGACCGCGGGGCACAAGGGGTTCTTCTACCACTTCCTCGACATGGCCACGGGGCTGCGACACGGGACGGTGGAACTGTCGAGCGTCGATACCGGCCTGTTGTTCCTGGGCGTTCTGTTCGCGGGCGCGTGGTTCGACGGCGCGGACGCGGGGGAGGCGGAGATCCGGCGGCTGGCCGACACGATCGTCGGGCGCGCCGACTGGCGCTGGTTCACCGACGACCGCGGCACCGTATCGATGGGCTGGCACCCCGAAAGCGGCTTCATCGCGCGGCCGTGGGAGGGGTATAACGAGGGGATGCTGGTGTACGTCCTGGGCCTGGGTTCCGGCCTGCGCCCGCTGGCGGACGGGGCGTGGGAGGCGTGGTCGCGGACCTATCCCGCGTTCTGGCGCGGGGAGGGGGAGACCCGGCACCTCGCCTTCGCGCCGCTGTTCGGGCACCAGTACAGCCAGATGTGGATCGATTTCCGCGGTATCCGCGACGCGACGATGCGGCGCGAAGGCATGGACTATTTCGAGAACAGCCGCCGCGCGACCTGGGCCAACCGCGCCTATTGCATCGCCAACCCGATGCGGTGGACGGGCTATTCGCGGGATATCTGGGGCCTGACCGCGTGCGACGGGCCGGGCGATGCGACGATCGACGGCCGCACCTATTACGGATATGCCGCGCGCGGGCCGCTGGGCCAGCCGGACGAGCGCGACGACGGGACGATCGCGCCGACCGCGCCACTGGGCAGCCTGGCCTTCGCGCCGGAGATCGTCGTGCCCGCGGCGCGCGCGATGCGGCGCTGGCCCGGCCTGTACGGGCGATACGGGTTCCGCGACAGTTTCAACCCCAGCTTCCGGCGCACCGATCCGCCCTCCCCCGACGGCGTGGTCGGGCCGCAGGGGTGGGTGGCGAACGACTGGCTGGGGATCGACCAGGGCGCGATCCTGGGCGCGATCGCGAACACGCGGAACGAGGGCGTGTGGCGCGTGATGCGGCGGTCGCCGGTGATCCGGCGCGGGTTGCTGCGCGCGGGGTTCACGGGCGGGTGGCTGGGGGTGTGATCTATCACCACCTCCGTTCGCCCTGAACTTCGCTCAGCCCGAACGGATGTGGTGGAGAGTTCGTATCCATCACTCCCACGCCCGCTCGTCCACCGCATCGCGCAGGAACGCGACGAACGCCGCGACCGCGGGCGGCACCGTCGCGGCGGGGGGATGGACCGCCCAGATCGCGACCATCGCCGATCCCTGCCAGTCGGGCAGCACGCGCACCAACGTCCCGTCGCGCAAGGCGGCGCCGACGTCCCACAGCGAGCGCAGCGCGATGCCGACGCCGGTCAGTGCCAGTTCGCGCACCATCTCGCTGGAATTGGTCGCTACCGCGCTCGTCCCCGCGACGGTCGCGGTGCGGCCCGCCGCCGCCAGCCGCCACGGCAGCTGCCCCGCCGCCGCCAGCAGGCGGTGCGCGTCGAGGTCGGCGATGTCCCGCGGCGCGCCGCAGGCCGACAGGTAGCGCGGCGCGGCGCACAGGACGCGGCGGCTGGCGGCCAGGCGATGCGCGACCAGCGGCGCGGGCACCTCCGCGGCGATGCGGATCGCCACGTCCACCCGCGCCGCCATCAGGTCGACGAAGCCGTCCGACAGGTCGAGCGACAGGTCCACCGCGGGATGCGTGGCCAGGAAGCGGTGGAGATGCGGCGCGACGTGGAGGCGCCCGAACGAGGTCGGCGCGGTGACGCGCAACGGCCCCGCGGGGGCGGCGCGCGCATCGGTCAGCCGCGCCTCCGCCGCCTCGATCGCGGCGACCGCGGGCAGGAGGTCGGCGCGGAACCGTTCCCCCGCCGCGGTCGCGGTCAGCCGCCGCGTGGTGCGATGGAGCAGCGTGACGCCCAGCTTCGCCTCGAGCCGCGCGACGCGCTTCGACACCTGCGCGGGCGATTGCCCGATCGCGCGCGCCGCCGCCGACAGGCTGCCCGCCGCGGCGACGCGCAGGAACAGGTCGTAATCGGGATCGAGCGCCATCGCCGCGCACGCTATCCGCTTCCACGGCGGGAGGCGAGGGACTCGACACCCTGCCCATATGGTGTATTAAGGCAGCATGGCAGCGCTCAGCAGCGACGACAGTCCCGTCTACCTCCGCCTTCGCGGCACGATCGCGGCGGCGATCCTGCGCGGCGACTTTAGCGCGGGCGACCAATTGCCCTCCGTCCGCGCGCTGGCGGCCGAGCATGGCGCGAACCCGCTGACCGTGGCGAAGGCGTATCAGAGCTTCCAGGACGACGGCTATGTCGAGGTCCGGCGCGGCGTCGGCATGTTCGTGCTGGCGGGCGCGGCGGAGCGGTTGCGCGACGCGGAACGCAGCGATTTCGTCGACAACCACTGGCCGCGGATCCGCGCGCATATCGACCTGCTGGGCCTCGACGCCGCCGAACTGCTGGACCGTCAGGACGCCTGAACCGTTGTGGCGGGCATGATCCGCTATCTTCCCCTGACCCTTCTGGCCGTGCTGGGCGCGTGCGACCGCACGCCCGAGGCGCGCAACGACGCGGTGGTCGCGACCCCGTCGCCCGCGCCGACCCCGTCCGCGACCGCCGCGTCGCTCGACCGCTACGTCGACCGTTATCCGCTGGACGATGTCGCGGGCAAAAGCTTCCTCGCCGAGCCGCGCGTCGCCGCGCTGGTCGAGGGGGTGGTGCCGGATCGCGAGGTGCGGGCGCGGGTGCTGGACCGCGACGTCACCGCGACCCCCATCGTCCTGCGCGACGGGCGCATCCTGTCGCATGGGTGCGAGCCGCACAATTGCGGGGCGCACAACTGGACCATCGCGATCCGCCCGGACGGCGCGGGCGGGGCGGTATGCTATTACGACCAGGACCGGAACGTGGGGCGCTGGTACCCGGAGGGCGCCGGGGCGCCGGTGGTGGACGGGTGTCCGTCGGGGGATGAGTAGTCGCCTATAGCTCCCCCCTTTCAAGGGAGGGGAGCGAATATGCGCCAAGGGTTCCAACCCTTCCGCCAAACGGTTAACAGCCGCAGCGATGACGGTATCCGCCACCGACCTTCCCGCCAGCGGGCGTTTCGACGGTTCCACGCACCTGTTCCCGCTGCGCGTGTATTTCGAGGACACGGACCTGTCGGGCGTCGTCTATCACGCCAACTACCTGCGCTACATGGAGCGCGCGCGGTCGGACATGCTGCGCGTCGCGGGCATCGACCAGCGCGCGCATTTCGAGGCCGGCGGGGGCGCCTATGCCATCGCGGACCTGGCGATCCGCTATCATGCGCCGGCGCGGCTGGACGACGTGCTGCTGGTCGCGTCCGGGGTTCGCGGAGTGACCGCGGCGCGGGTCGTCATTCATCAGTCAGTCAGGCGCGGCGCGGTCTTGTTGACCGCGGCGCGCGTCACCGCGGCGCTGGTCGCGCCCGACGGGCGGCCCCGGCGCCAGCCCGGCGCGTGGATCGACCGATACCGCGCGCTCGTCACCGAAGGGGAAGAGACACCGTGAACGCCGCATTAGTCACCGATGCCGCGACGCTGTCGCCGATCGCGCTGTTCCAGCAGGCCGACTGGGTCGTGAAGGCGGTGATGCTGGGGCTGCTGGCGGCCAGTATCTGGACGTGGGCGATCATCGTCATGTTCCGCGTGAAGGTGGGCCGCATCCGCAGGGACACCGCGCGGTTCGAGGCCGATTTCTGGAAGGCGGACGACATCGACGCCTTCTACAAGGCGAACGGGCAGGCGGACCTGCCGTCCGCGCGCGTGCTGGCGGCGGCGGTGGCGGAATGGCGGCGCTCGACGCATGGCTCCACGATCGACCGCGACGGTACGCGCGAACGGCTCGCGACCGCGATGGGCAGCGCGGTGGCGAAGGAGATCGACGAATTGTCGGACCGGCTCAACATCCTGGCCACCGTCGGATCGGTCGCGCCGTTCGTCGGGCTGTTCGGCACCGTGTGGGGCATCATGCGCGCCTTCACCGCGATCGCCAGTGCGCAGAACACCAGCCTGGCGGTCGTCGCGCCGGGGATCGCGGAGGCATTGTTCGCGACCGCGATCGGCCTGTTCGCGGCGATCCCGGCGGTGATCGCGTACAATCGCTTCGGCCATGCCATCAACCGGCTGGAAGCGCGGATGAACCGGTTCGCGGACGGATTCCACGCGACGCTGTCGCGGCAGCTGGATGCGGAACGGTGAGGGGGGTGGTGTCGATCCTCCCCGGCATGGGGAGGGGGACCATGCGTAGCATGGTGGAGGGGGCGTGCCACCAGCGCTCCGTCCGCGGCACA
>NZ_LMQP01000003.1:163761-214001 GCF_001425405.1 Sphingomonas sp. Leaf412
CCCCGTGCCGGGGAGGATATAGGTCGTGTCCCTCAACCTTCCTTCGCAGCGCAACCGCGGGCGGCGGGCGCCGATGGCGGATATCAACGTCACGCCGCTGGTCGACGTGATGCTGGTGCTGCTCATCATCTTCATGGTCACCGCGCCCCTTCTGACACAGGGCGTGCCGGTGAACCTGCCCGACAGCCGCGCGAAGCCGCTGGAGCAGGAGCAGCAGCCGACCGAGATCTCGCTCGACGCCGCCGGGCGCGTGTTCGTCGCGAAGGAGGAGGTGGGTGCGGATGCATTGCCGCAGCGGCTCGCGACGATCGCCGCCGCGGGGAAGGATGGCCAGCCGCCGCAGGTGCTGCTGCGTGCCGACCGCGGGCTCGACTACGGGCGCGTCATGCGCGTCATGGGCGAGCTGAACGCCGCGGGGCTGAACCGTGTCGCGCTGGTGACGGTGGGCGACGAGTAACGATGGAGCGCGCGGAGAAGATCGGGCTGGGCGTCGCGACGGCAGGGCATGTCCTGCTGTTCGGTGCGCTGTCGCTCGGCTTCCTCGACACGCCCAACCCCGCGAAGCTGTTGCCCAAGCCGATCGAGGTCAGCCTGGTGCCCGACGTCGCGCTGGAGGCGGCGGCGCCCGCATCGACCGAGGCGCCGTCGCAATCGGTCGCGCCCGAGACGGGCGAGCCGGTCGATTCCCCGCCCCCGGTGCCCGACCCCGCGCCGCAGCCCGAGCCGCAGCCCGCGCCCGCGCCCGTCCCCAGGCCCGCGCCGCAACCGCCGACGCCCGCGCCGCCCAAGCCGACCCCGCCCAAACCCGCGGCGGCGAAGCCCGCGCCGAAGCCTGCCCCCGGGCCCAAACCGGTGCCGCAGCCCAGGCCGGCGCCGAAGCGACCCGCGCCCGCGGCGGAGAAGGCGCCGGCGCGCCCGGCGAAGCCGACGCAGGCCGCCTCGTCCAGCAGCGCGGCGAAGCCCGCGACCGCGGCGACGCGGGGCGCGGGCAAGTCGCCCGCCGCCACCGCGCCGCGGCCGCGCGGCGGGCGGCTGGGCGACGATTTCCTGAAGGGCATGACGGCGGAGAAGAGCAATGCGCGCGAGAACGACGCGCCCCCCGCCGCGGCGAAGATCGACGGGCGTGCGCTGGCCAGCATCGTGCAGGCGATCGCGCGGCAGATCCAGCCGTGTGCGGACCGGCAGGTCGATCCGGGGCCGGGCGCGAACCGGATCGTGACGAAGCTGAACCTGCGGCTGAACCGCGACGGCACGCTGGCGGCGACGCCCACGATGGTCAGCCAGTCGGGCCTGACCGACGAGAACCAGCGCTATGCCCGCCGCGTCGTCGACCTGGGCATCGCGGCGTTCAAGGGCTGTTCGCCGCTGCGGTTGCCGGCGGAATATTACGACACCGCCAATGGCGGGTGGAGCAACATCAACTTCAACTGGAAGCTGCGATGAAGAACATCCTCTCGTTCGCCGTGCTGCTCGCCACGCCTGCGATGGCGCAGGACCTGCCCGCGCCGGCCGCGCCCCCCGCCGTCGCGCCGACGCAGGGCGGCGGGCCGCTGGAGGTGGACGTGACCGGCGGCATCTCCGCGCCGATGCCGATCGCGATCCCGCCGATGCCGACGCCCGCGGTCGCCTCCACCCCCGCAGGGTCGACGGACGTGCTGGGGCGCCAATTGTCCGAGATCATCGCCAACGACCTGCGCAATTCCGGCCTGTTCACGCCCGTCCCGCCCGCGCAGTTGCGGACGGTTTCGGTGCCCGAAGTGACCGCGCCCGCCTTCGATTACTGGGGCGGATCGGGTGCGCAGGCGCTGGTGCAGGGTTATGTCCGCGCGAACGGCGACGGCACGCTGACGGTCGGCTGTTACCTGTACGACGTGTCGGCGCGGACCGAACTGGCGCGGCAGGGCTTCGTCGTGCCGCCGTCGGACTGGCGCCGCGCGGGCCACAAATGCGCCGATTCGGTCTATCAGCGGCTGACCGGGGAGGGGCCGTATTTCGACAGCCGCGTCGTCTACGTCAGCGAGACCGGGCCGAAGGGCAACCGCATCAAGCGGCTGGGCATCATGGACCAGGACGGGGCCAATCATCGTTTCCTCACGCAGGGCTCGCTGGTCCTGACGCCGCGGTTCGCGCCGAACCAGCAGTCGATCGTGTACATGAGCTATGTGGGGAAGAGCCCCGCGATCTACGTCTACGACATCGGGTCCGCGCGGCAGCGGCTGGTGGTGCAGAACGCCGCGACGACCTTCGCGCCGCGCTTCTCCCCCGACGGCCGGTGGATCCTGTTCTCGATGGCGACCGCGGGCAATACCGACCTGTATCGCGTCCCCGCGGGCGGCGGCACGCCGCAGCGGCTGACGACATCGCCCGGGATCGACACCGGGGGCAGCTATTCCCCCGACGGATCGCGGATCGTGTTCGAAAGCGACCGGTCGGGCGGGCAGCAATTGTACGTCATGAACGCGGACGGATCGAACCAGCAGCGGATCAGTTTCGGCGGCGGGCGCTACGCCACGCCCGTCTGGAGCCCGCGCGGCGACCTGATCGCGTTCACGAAGCTGGCGGGGGCGTTCCGCATCGGCATCATGGGCCCGAACGGATCGGGCGAGAAACTGCTGACCAATTCGTGGCAGGACGAAGGCCCGTCGTGGAGCCCCAACGGCCGCGTGCTGATGTTCTATCGCCAGGGGCGCGGCAATGCGGGGAAGGCGGACCTGTGGTCGGTCGACCTGACCGGCGTGAACGAACGCCGCGTGCCGACGCCGCTGGACGGGTCCGACCCGGCCTGGGGGCCGTTACGTCCGTAGCATCGTTCATGGGGGCATGACGCGCCTTGCGATCGTTCATGGGGGCATGAACGGGGGACCGATAAAGAGGAGACATCACGTGGCTAGACTGACCACCACCTTCCTTCTGGGCGCCGCACTGGTCGCGACCGCCGCCTGTTCGAAGAAGCGGCCGGAAGTCCTGCCGCCCGCGCCGGGGGAGGCGCCCGCCGCCGGGCCGTCCGTGCCCGGTTCGCCCAATGCGGACGGCGTGACGCCGGGTTCCGCCGCGGACTTCCGCCGCTCGATCACCAGCGACACGGTCAATTTCGGGCTCGACATGGTGGACATCGATTCCACCGCGCGCGCGATCCTGGATACGCAGGCGGCGTGGCTGCAACGCTACCCCGACGTCCGCGTGCAACTGGAGGGCCATGCGGACGAGCGCGGGACGCGGGAATACAACCTCGCGCTGGGCGACCGGCGCGCCAATTCGGCGAAGAACTATCTCGCCGCGCGCGGCGTGTCGCCGTCGCGGATCACGACGATCAGTTACGGCAAGGAACGCCCGCTGGCGCTGGGATCGGACGAGGAAAGCTGGGCGCAGAACCGCCGCGCGGTGACGGTGGCGGTGACGAACTGAGCTATCCTCCCCGGCACGGGGAGGATATCACCGCTTCAACGCCCACCGGACCACGTTGCCGAGCGCGCCTGCGCCTGCCCGCACGGCGGGGCGCGCCAGCAGGCCGGGCGTCCGGCCGTGCATCGCCGCGGCCCAGGGCGGCAGCAGGTCGCGCGCCGCCGCCGCCGCCATGCGCATACCGGCGTTCGTCGCGGCGTCGTCGCCCGGCGCCAGCAGCGCGTCCGCGACCTCGCGCGTGCGGTGGTCGAACCGCAGGTCGCCGCGCACCCGCGCGTAATAGGCCGCCACCGCGGCGCGCGACGTCGGCACGCCCGTCGCGCCGAGCCGCTCGGCCACCAGCGCGGTCTGCGCCAGGTACAGGTCCTGGTCCGCCGCCGTCATGCCGGGATCGCGATAGCGCAGATAGGCGCGCAGGAAGCTGTCGACCTCCGCCACGTGCACCCATGTCAGCAGGGCGGGATCGTTGGCGTCGTAGCGCGTCCCGTCCGGCAGCGTGCCGTGGACGCGGTCGTGGATCGCGCGGACGTGATCGATCGCGCCGGTCGCGGTGGCGGTGGCGCCGAACGTCGTCGCGGCGATGAACCGTGCGGTGCGCTTCAGCCGCCCGAGCCGGTCGTGGCGGAAATCGCTATGGTCCCACACGCCCGCCAGCGCGAGCGGATGGAGCATCTGGAGCAGCAGGGCGGAAATGCCGCCGATCATCATCGCGGTGAAATCGCCGTGCACGCGCCACGCGGGCGATCCCGGACCGAACAGTCCGTCGTCGCCCGGCGGGCGCGCCAGGTCGATGCTGCCGCTCCCGACGAGCGAGCGCAGCCGGCGGGCCAGCGTGTCCCTGACGCGGTCGGTCAGCGGCACGCCGGCCCGCGTGTCGTCACGCCTCGGTCGTCGACTTGCGACGGCCGCGCGGCCCCTTGTCCGCGGCGGCGGCGTCGACCGCACCCTCGGTCCGGCGCGCGCCGGGCTTGCGGCCCAGGCCGATCTTCTTCGCCATGTCGCGACGCGCGGCGGAGTAGTTTTCCGCGACCATCGGATAGTCGGATTTCAGGCCGTAGCGCGCGCGATAGTCTTCCGGCGTCAGGCCGTGGCCCGACAGGTGGCGACGCAGCGTCTTGTACGGCTTGCCGTCGATCAGCGAGATCAGGTGATCCTTCGACGCGAGCGACTTGCGCACCGACACGGCGGGCGAATAATCGCTCTGCGGCTCCTCGCTCGGCGTCGACGAAGCACTGGCCGAAAGGTTCGCGACCGCATCGTGCATCGTGCGCAGGAACGCCGGAACATCCTCACCCGAAGCGCGCGTGTTGGGATTGGACAGCCATGCGATCGTCAATTCGGTCGCAAGCTCCACCGCATTGCTGGCGAGGGTTTCGTCGGTCATCGTCGGGTTCTCCAATAATCGTTTCTTGCCCTTGGCGCGGGCCGGTTGCTTCGTCAACGTCGGATACCAGCAAAAGCATCCAGTTATTGCTCCAGGTTATTCAATTGGTGCAGCAAGATTGACAGATGAAGCATGAACAGCGGCAGATCGTTTCTATCACGTCACGATTATCGGTGCAAAGCGCCGCGTCACGTCGCCGTTCTTGCACCGGAAAGGGCAGGTTATCCCGCTTGACCGGTGCCGCGCCGCCGCCCCATGATGGCCGGAACGAGAAGAAAAAGGGGTTTTCGATCATGACGATACGTCGCGTCCGCGGCGTGCTGGCTCCCGTGGCGATGGGGATGCTGGCACTGTCCGCCTGTTCGACCGGCGCGGACCGCCCGAAATCGGCATCGGCGAAGGCACCGCCGCAACCCTATTCGCGCAATCCCTATCCTTCGACGTACAAAGTTTATCCCGGCGTCCCCACGCTGGTCCGCAATGTCACCGTCTTCGACGGCGAGGGCGGGCGGATCGAGAACGGGCAGGTCCTGTTCGCGGACGGCAAGGTCGTCGCGGTCGGACAGACGGTGGATGCGCCCGCGGGCGCCACGATCATCGACGGGCAGGGGAAGTTCGTGACCCCCGGCGTCGTCGACATCCACAGCCACCTGGGCGACTATCCCAGCCCCGGCGTGCAGGCGCATTCGGACGGGAACGAGGCGACCGCGCCGATCACCGCCGAAGTGTGGGCCGAACACAGCGTGTGGCCGCAGGACCCGGGGTTCAGCCGTGCGCTGGCGAACGGCGGCGTCACCACGTTGCAGATCCTGCCCGGCTCCGCGAACCTGATGGGCGGGCGCAGCGTGGTGCTGAAGAACGTGTACGCGCGCACGATGCAGGGGATGAAGTTCCCCGGCGCACCCTATGGCCTGAAGATGGCGTGCGGCGAGAATCCCAAGCGCGTCTACGGCGGCAAGGGGCGCATCCCCTCCACCCGCATGGGCAATGTCGCGGTCGACCGGCAGACGTGGGCGAAGGCGGCGGCATACCGGCGCAAGTGGGACAAGTATGAAAAGGACGGCGGCGACATGCCCGATCGCGACATCGCGATGGATACGCTGCGCGGCGTCCTGTCGGGCGAGATCCTGATCCAGAACCACTGCTATCGCGCCGACGAAATGGCCATCGTCTTGGATATGGCCCAGGAGTTCGGGTACAAGGTCACCGCCTTCCACCACGCGGTGGAGGCGTACAAGATCGCGGACTTGTTGAAGGCGCGTGGCGCCTGTGCCGCGGTGTGGGCCGACTGGTACGGGTTCAAGATGGAAAGCTACGACGGGATCGGCGAGAATCTCGCGATCCTGGAGAATGCGGGCGCGTGCGCGATGATCCATTCGGACGACGCCAACGGCATTCAGCGGCTGAACCAGGAAGTCGGCAAGGTCCTGTCCTCCGCCCGGCATTCGGGCATCAACATCCCGGACGAGGCGGCGTGGAAGTGGCTGTCGCTCGGCCCGGCGAAGGCGCTGGGCATCGATGCGCAGACCGGGTCGCTGCGACCCGGCAAGATGGCCGACGTCGTGCTGTGGAACGGCAATCCGTTCAGCGTCTACACCCGGCCGGAGAAGGTGTGGGTCGACGGCGCGCTATTGTACGATTCCAGCGACCCCAAACGCCGCCCGGTCAGCGATTTCGAGCTGGGCCAGCCCGGCATGGGAGACGTCAAGTGAAGCGCGCCTTTCTCCTCCTCGCCGCCACGATGCTGGCGACGCCCGCAGCGGCGCAGACACCGGGGTCCCCGCAAAGTACCACTTTGCGGGGTGGGACGATCGCCATCACCGGCGGGACGGTCGCGATCGGCGACGGATCGCAGCCGATCGAAGGCGGCACGGTCGTCATGTCGAACGGCCGCATCGTCGCGGCAGGACGCGGCGTGGCGGTGCCCGCGGGCGCGCAGGTGATCGACGCGACGGGCAAATGGGTCGCGGCGGGCATGGTGTCCGCGCCCACCGACCTGTCGCTGGTCGACAGCGAGGGCGTGCGCGAATCGAGCGACGTGCGCGCGCGAGAGACGCCGTTCAACGCCGCGCTGGACGTGTCGGTGGCGGTGAACCCGAACAGCATCAAGCTGGCGAACGAACGCGTGCTGGGCGTCACGCGCGCGCTGATCGCGCCGTCCGCGGGCAATTCCGTCTTCGCCGGGCAGGGCGCGGTCATCGATCTGGCCGCCGATCCCGATGCGGTCACGCGTGCGCGGGCGTTCCAGTTCGCGGAACTGGGCGAGGACGGCGGGCAGAACGCCGGGGGCACGCGCCCCGCGGCCTATGCCATGTTGAAGGACGCGTTCGCGCAGGCGCAGGATTACCGCCGCAACCCCGCGGCGTTCGACGGGCGCAGCCGCGATTCGCTGCTGAAGCGCGCCGACGCCGAGGTGCTGGTGAAGGTGCTGGACGGCGCCATGCCGTTGCTGGTCCATGTCGAGCGCGCGAGCGACATCCGCAGCGTGCTTGGGCTGACGACGGACTATCCGCGGCTGAAGCTGGTGCTGGTGGGCGTCGCCGAAGGATGGATGGTGGCGCGCGAGATCGCGGCGGCGCGCGTGCCCGTCATCGCGCAGGCGCTGGCCGATCTGCCCGCGTCGTTCGAGCAGGTCGCGGCGACCGAATCCAACGCGGGCCGGATGCGGGCGGCGGGGGTTCAGGTGGCGCTGGCGTCGACGGGTGCGTCGGGGGGCGACCATGTGCTGCGCCAGTTCGCGGGCAATCTGGTCGCGATCACGCGCGTGCCGGGGCACACCGGGCTGGACTGGGGACAGGCGTTCGCCGCGATCACCAGCGGGCCGGCGGAGGCGCTGGGCATGGGCGCGGACTTCGGCAGCCTGCGCGCGGGACGGCGCGCGGATGTGGTGCTGTGGGACGGCGATCCGCTGGAACTGTCGAGCGCGCCGGTGTCGGTGTGGATCGACGGCGTCGCGCAGCCGATGCGGTCGCGGCAGACCGACCTGCGCGACCGGTACCTGACGCCGACCGAAGGCGCGCTGCCGAAGGCGTACGAGCGGCGGTAGTTCTTTCCTGGCCCTCTCCCCGCCGGGAGAGGGCTAGGGCCGATCGACATTCAATTTTCCGGTGCAAGATGTTCGCACGAAGCCGCAAAGACGCGAAGTAAAGCAAGAGACTGGTTCGCGCGGAGGCGCGGAGGGCGCAGAGAGTAAAGTGTAACGCAGACCGGCACTCCCCTCGTCGAAGCAGCCCCCTCATCCAAGCAGCGACGTCGGGCCGGCCGGTAATTGGCCCTCCGATCAGCCCGGTGCACGACACCTCCGCGTCCTCCGCGCCTCCGCGCGAACCCGAACTTCCTTGCGGCTTCGCGGTTTCGCTTGAGCGTTTCATCCCGCCATCTGAATGTCGATTGGCCCTAGGATGGTTTCGTTATTGCGAGCGTAGCGAAGCAATCCAGCGTGGCGCGTCCCGCCCTTGATTGCTTCGCTGCGCTCGCAATGACGGGGCGGTCACCGCCCCAGCAGCACGCGGGCCTGGCTGGCGATCTGCGCCAGCATCGCGGCATTGGGTTCGGCGGCGTTGCGGGCGCGGTCGACGACGGCCTTGAACTGGCCGACGCGCGTCGCATTCTCCGCCAGCCAGCTATCGACCAGCGCCTCCGGATCGCGCTTCCCGGCCTTGCCCAGGAAGTCGAAGCGCAATTGCTGGAAATCGCGCGCCAGCCCCGCGATCAGCAGGCGTTCCCACGGATCGCTGGGCGTGATCCGCGCCGCATTCGCCTGCGCCCAGTCGAGCCCCAGCGCCTGACCCAGCCGCGTGAAGGCGCGGGTCAGCTTCGTTTCATCCACCTTCGACCGTTCGCCGAGGTCGGCGAGGCCGACCGCGCCGTCCAGTTCGAACAGGCGCACCACCTTCGTCGTCAGCGCCGCCGGCGCACCGGCGGCCTCCAGCGTGTCGGCGATGCGGCGGCTCTGCGCGCGCGCTTCCTCCAGCAGCAGGTCGCCCGCCGCCTGTTCCAGATGCGCGATCCCCTTCGCCAGCCGCTTCAGCACCGCGGACGGCGCGACGCCCGGTGCGGTGACGCGCAGCAAATCCGCGATCTGCGACCGGACCGCGACCGCGACCTCGTCGAACAGCGCGAGCCGTCCCGCCTCGGGCATCGCGGTCGTCTCGATCTCGCGCCACAGCGCCGACAGGCCGAACTGGCGTTCCGCCACGACGAACATCGCCGCGATGTCGCCCAGCGCGGCGCCTTCCTCCTCCGCCAGTTCGAACGGATGCAGGATGCCGATGCGGTTGACGATGCGGTTGGCCAGCTTCGTCGCGACGATCTCGCTGCGCAGCCGGTGCTGGTCGATCGCCTTCGCGAACCGGTCCTGCATCGCCTGCGGGAAGGCGGCGTGGAGGTCTGACTTCAGCGCGTCGTCCGCGCCCAGACCCGCGCGCTCGATCTCGTCCTGCAACGCCAGCTTCGCGGTCGCCAGCAGCACCGCCAGCTCGGGCCGGGTCAGCCCGCGCCCCTCGGCGGCGCGGCGCAGCAGTCCCACGTTCGATCCCAATCCCTCGACGCGGCGGTCGAGGCGGCCCGCGCCCTCGAATATCTCGATCGCGCGGACGTAGCTGGGCAGCGACTGCGCGCCGTCCCGCTCCGCGATCGACAGCGCCAGCGTCTGGAGCCGGTTGTCCTCCAGCACCAGATGCGCGACGTCGTCGGTCATCCCTTCCAGCACCGCGTTGCGATCCTCGTAGGACAAGCGCCCCTCGGTCATCTCGCGGTTCAACGCGATCTTGATGTTCACCTCGTTGTCCGAACAATCGACGCCCGCCGAATTGTCGATGAAGTCGGTGTTGATCCGCCCGCCGCGCGCCGCGAACGCGATGCGCGCCGCCTGCGTCACGCCCAGGTTCGCGCCCTCGCCGATCGCGATCGCGCGCACCTCCTCCGCATCGACGCGCAGGCGGTCGTTGGCGGGATCGCCGACCGTGGCGTTATTCTCCGCCGCCGCCTTCACATAGGTACCGATGCCGCCGAACCAGATCAGGTCGACGGGCGACTTCAGGATCGCGGAGATCAGCGCGGCGGGTTCGATCGAGTCGACCGGGATGTCCAGCGCGGCGCGGATCTCGGGCGACAGCGGGATCGACTTGGCATCGCGCGCGAACACGCCGCCGCCCGGCGAGATCAACGCCGTGTCGTAATCCGCCCAGCTCGACCGCGGCAGGGCGAACATCCGCTCGCGCTCGATCCAGCTGGCCGCAGGGTCGGGATCGGGATCGAGGAAGATGTGGCGGTGGTCGAACGCCGCGACCAGTTTGAGCGCCTTCGACAGCAGCATCCCGTTGCCGAACACGTCACCCGACATGTCGCCGCATCCGACGACGCGGATCGGCTGCGTCTGCACGTCCAGCCCGCGTTCGGCGAAGTGGCGCTGCACCGATACCCACGCGCCCTTGGCGGTGATGCCCATCGCCTTGTGGTCGTAGCCGACGCTGCCCCCGCTGGCGAAGGCGTCGCCCAGCCAGAAATCGCGTTCCAGCGCCAGGGCGTTGGCGACGTCGCTGAACGTCGCGGTGCCCTTGTCCGCCGCGACGACGAAATACGGGTCCTCGCCGTCGTGGATCACGACGCCGTCGGGATGCACGACCTTCGACCCCACGATATTGTCGGTGATCGACAGGAGCGTGCGGATGAAGATGCGATACGCCTCCGTCCCCTCCGCCAGCCACGCGTCGCGGTTGCCGGGCGGTGGCAGCTGCTTGGCATAGAAGCCGCCCTTCGCCCCCGTCGGCACGATCACCGCATTCTTCACGCGCTGCGCCTTCATCAGGCCCAGGATCTCGGTCCGGAAATCGTCGCGGCGGTCGGACCAGCGCAGGCCGCCGCGCGCGACCGGACCGGCGCGCAGGTGGATGCCCTCGACACGGGGGGAATAGACCCACACCTCGCGCCACGGCAGCGGCTTGGGCAGGCCGGGGATCTTCGCGCTGTCCAGCTTGAACGCCAGCGCCTCCTCCGCCGCGGGGATGAAGGCGTTGGTGCGCAGCGTCGCGCCGATCAGGGCGTGGAAGGCGCGCAGGATGCGGTCGTCGTCGATCGCGGTGACCGCGTCCAGGCCCGCGGCGATCGTGGCGTCGGTCGCCGCGCTGTCGCCGCGCTGCGCCGGATCGTGCGCCTGCGCGAACCGCTGGACCAATGCCTTCGCCAGGTCGGGCGCGCGGCGCAGCGTGTCCACGACCGTGGTCATGCCGTACGTCAGCCCCGCCTGCCGCAGGTAGCGGAACCACGCGCGGAACAGGACGACCGCGCGCGGGCTGAGCCCGGCGTCGACGATCAGGCTGTTGAACGCGTCGTTTTCCGCGGTACCGCGCAGCGCGTCCGCGATCGCCCGTTCCAGCACCTGCGGATCGTCGTCGAACGCGGCATCCGCCGCCTCGACGACGAAATCGTGGACGAAGGCGTCGTCCGCCTCCTTCAGCCGCGTCGGCAATTCGCCGATCACGCGGAAACCGAAATTCTCCAGCACCGGCACCGCGTCCGACAACGCCAGCGCGCCGTGGAGCTTGTAGATCTTCAGCCGGTGATCCTCGCCCGGTGCGGTCGGGTACAGATGGACCTGCCGGTCGGCGGGCGTTTCAAGCGCGGACAGGCGCAGGATGTCCTCCGCCGCCTCGCTCGCCACCGATACGTTGCGGTAATTGGGCGGGAAGGCCGCGGCCCAGCGCAAGGCGAGGCGCGCGGCGCGCGGGGCGGCGATGCGCTCCGCCAGCGCGGCCTCCACCTCCGGCACCCAGCCGCGCACCATTCGCGCGACGCGCGCGTCGAGCGGGACGACGTCCGGCGCACTGCCGCCGTCACGCATGTCCAGCGTGTAGCGCAGCATCGCGACGACGCCGTCCTCCAGGCTGATCGACCAGTTCAGCAGGCGCGCGTTCGCCGCCTTCGCCAGCATGTCGCCGATCGACACGCGCCGCGCGGTCGTCACGTCGTCGCGCGGCAGCCACACGAAGGCGAACAGGTGGCGACCGAGCGGGGAGGGGACCAGCACGACCTTCGGCCGCGGGCGGTCGGCCAGGCTCATCGCGGTCAGCGCCAGCGTCTCGACCGCAGGACCGTCGAATGCGGTCATCAGGTCGTGGGGCAGCGAAGCGAGCGCGTGCGTCAGCGCCTTGCCGGTATGGCCCGCGGGATCGAACCCGAACTTCGCCTCCAGCTCCGCCAGCCGCTGGCGTAGCCGCGGCACGCTGCGCGGGGGAGCGTTCAGCGCGGCGGAGGTCCACAGGCCCGCGTGGATCGACAGGCCGGTCACCTTCCCCGCGGTCGCGAGCGGGACGATGACGAGGTCCAGCGGCGTGCGGCGGTGGACGGGCGAGATCAGGCTGGATTTCAGGACCAGCGGCGCGGCATTGCCCTTCGCGAACCACGCGATCGCCAGGTGGCGCGACTTGTCCGCCAGCAGCGGGACGTCGTGGCGGTTCTTCGCGATGCCCAGCGCGCCCGCCGCGGTGCCGCCGTCGACGGTCCAGCGCTCGTGCCCCAGCAGCGTGAAATGCCGGTCCAGGAACCAGCGCAGCAGCCCGGCCCCTTCCGCGTCGCCGCCGGTATCGTCCAGCATCCCCGCGTCCGCCGCCAGCGCGGCCTGCATCGCGCGCCAGTCGCGCACCGCCTCGCGCACGTCGGCCAGTACCTTGGCCAGTTCGTCGGTCAGTTCGCGCCGGTCGCGCGCGTCGACGCGCTCCAGCTCGATGTAGATCATCGATTCGGTCGCGGTGCCGTCGTCCCCGATCGCGGTCAGATGCCCCTTCGCATCGCGCGCGACGCGGACGACGGGATGGATGATGCGATCGACCGCGATGTCGCGCTCGCCGATCGCGGCGGCGATCGAATCGACCAGGAAGGGCATGTCGTCGTTGACGATCCCCAGCCGCATGCGGCGGCGCCCGTCCATCTCGGGCAGCGCCTCCAGCGCCATGGCGGGCTCGCCCGGTGCGCGGTCGATGCCCGTCGCGATCAGGAAGGCCGCGGCCTCCGCCTGTTCGGCGGCGGCGAAATCGTCCAGCTCGCCCGGCAGCGCGCGGTGCGTCAGGCGTTCGGCGAGCGCCCGGGACAGTATCCGTTGTGACTTTTCCGACATGCCGCGGCTATGCCCCTGCCGCGGGCGTATCTCAACCCCGGCGGATCATCCGATCCGCTTCAGCAGCGCCCCCGCCAGCCGCGCGTCGGCCACCGCGCCGACCACTTCCACGGTCCCGTCCGGCCCCGCGCGGCCTAGCAGCACGACCGCCTCTCCCGCCGCGATGCCGGTGTCCAACGATAGCGTCGCCACGGTGGCGCGCCGGTCGAGCGGGGCGGGGTCGGCGCGTGGGCGCACCGGGCGGCGCGCGGCGCGTTCGTCCGCCACGATCCCCTTGATGCCGCCCGGCGTCGCCTCCAGCACGCGCGGCAGGCCGCCGTCGGGCACGTCGTGGCGCCGTGCATGCGCCAGGACGGTGGCGATCTCGGTCAGCCGCGTCTTGTCGTGGTCGGCGCCGAAGACCAGCTTCGCCACCGCGGTCAGCGGGCTGCGCGCCTGGGCGACGATCCCCGCGTCGGCCAGCAGGGCCGCCAGCCGGTCCGGCGCGGCGTGCGCGGCCAGCGCGAAATCGTGCGCGCGGCCCAGCGCGCGGTACAAGGCGGCGTGGCTGCGCGTGTCCGCGGCGCGCGCCGCGGCGGCGCTGGCGCGTGCGGCGGCCAGGCGGTCGTCCAGCGTGTCGGCCGCGCCGTGATCGGGGGCAAGGCCGGTGCCCGCGGGCGCCCCCGCGCCGGGACCGTCGGCCCATGCCACCGCCGCGTCCGCGCGTTGCGGCGCGCGCGCCGCGCTCAGTTCCGCGGCCAGCGCCGCCTGCTGCCCGGCGGAGGCCAGTTCCTTCCAGTTGATGACGCCGTAGATATAGTCGATCGTCGCGGCATCGGACGAGAAGGGCATCAGGATGCCGCGATACATCGTCGGCGTGCCGCGCGTGCCGACGAACTCCGCCTCGAACCCGATCGGCGCGCGATTGGCGATGATCTGTAGGTAATGGTCGGTCAGCCGCGACAGCAGCGAGCGCGCGGGCACGTCCGCGATATGCGCGATGTCCTGGTCCGCCATCCCGCATTCGTCGCGCAGCGCACGGCCCAGGAACTGGATCGCCGGATTGTCGAGCCCGGCGGAGAAATCGAGGAGGACGCTGTTCGGCCCGAAATCCGCGATGCTGGCGGGATCGAGGTCCGCGATCGCGGGGAAGGGGCGGTCGCCCAGCAGCGACACCCAGTGATTGTACGCACGCACGTGCATCCGCCGCTCGTCCAGGCCGACCGCGATCTCTGCCTCGCCGACGCCGCCCGCGGCGGGATCGTCGTCGTGCCGGATGTCGTCATGGCCGCGCGCGCTGTCCATCGTCCTGTCGTCCCGTGGTATGCGCCCGTGACGGCGCGTCGGGACGGCTTGTGCGCCGTGCATGGTAAAGACGCTGTTAACGCTGTCCCGCACACTCGCGCTTGCCAGCGGCGATCCGCCCTGATAGTCGCCCGCCCCACGTCGTGTCTCCACCGACGCGGACGACCAGGCCGCTTTAGCTCAGCTGGTAGAGCATCGCATTCGTAATGCGGGGGTCACAGGTTCGAGTCCTGTAAGCGGCACCATTTCCCATCGAAACCGAGAAACCCGACGCCCACCCACGGCGGCGTGCATGCCGGGTCCGGTCCGGTCAGAACGGTGCCGCCGGATCGGTCAGGATGCCGCAGGCGGCGGCCGCCTTGCCGACCGCGATCGGGACGCGGGGGTCGTTCACCTGACCGGCGACGCGGATGAAGTCGCCCGCCGTCAGGCGACCGGGCGTCGTGTCGCCCTCGCGCGCGGCGCGCGCCGCGCGGCCGAGCTGCTGGAGCTGGCCGAGGGACAGATCCGCCTCCAGCTGGTCGCCGACGCACCGGGATTGCGCGGGCTGGAAGCCGTAGCCCTCCATCGAGGTCGCGATCTTCGCGGACGGGTTCACGCACGCGCCGACGACGACCGTCGCGAGGGCGACGGCCGCGATGCCGGCAGAACGCAGGGCGGTTGGGCGCAGGCCGGCGGAGCGCAGGATCGTCCGGTAGGTCATGGTCGTGGATCCTCGTTCGTTCGCCTGGCGCGCGGGTCGTCGGGGCCATGGCGGCTGGAATCCGGAAACCGACGTGCCGCGCGATCGATCCCGGGTATCGATGCACCTGCATTGGTAGAAATCGATCACGGCCAGGCACGCGGGCAGGCGCGCGGGCAGCAGCGCGGGCGGGGGCCGGGCGCGTCGCGCCGCGATGGTCCGCCAGGTGCGCGACCGGCGCCGCGGATGCCGGAATGCGGCGGCCGATGGATCGAACCGGGCGGTCCCGCGCTGTCGCGCCACAATATATCGGGATATGCTGCATGGAAGCCGCGAACGTCTTCACCACGCTCGACATCGAACTGAAGCCCGATCCGTCGCGGACGGTGATCCGTCCGTTCGGCTTCAGCTACCCCGACGCCTTCGCGAAGGGGCGGCCGACCCGGTCGGAGGCGGTGGCGGGGCGGTTGATGGGGCTGGACGCGGCGATGCGCGAGCGGATGCTGGGGCTGCTCCACGACGCCATGCGACCGCGCCACCGCAACGTCGACCACGTGTTCCTGCGCCGGTTCGAGGAAGTGAAGGGCGAGCTGGGCGTCGCGGTCGAGAGCGAGTGCGACCGGTTGCTGATCGGCGCCTATTTCAGCCAGGAATATGCGTTCGAGAGCGCGGCATTGTTCAACCCATCGATCGTCGCGGTGCCGGACGAGGACCCGGACGACGGCAGCATCGCCTTCCTCCTGTCGCTGCGCGGCGTGGGGGAGGGGCATATCTCCTCGGTCACGTTCCGGTCGGGCACGTGGGACGGCGGCGACGGGCTGGTGCTGCATCCCGCCAGCTCGCAGGGCGTGCCGCCGCGGATCGAGCAGGCCGACGACGGCGGCTGGGTCCGGCTGCGCTCGCACGACAGCCACCACGTGTCCGAAACCGTGATCTTCCCGATCCTGCCCAGCCAGCGGCAGGGGGTGGAGGATCTGCGGATGGTCAACTTCACGGACCACGACGGGGTGCGCAGCCTGATCGGGACCTACACCGCGTTCGACGGCAGCACGGCGCGCGCCGAATTGCTGCGCGGCGTCGACCTGCGCACGTACGAGATGCGCCCGCTGACCGGCGCGATGGCCGCGTACAAGGGCATGGCGCTGTTCCCGCGGCGCATCGACGGCCGGTTCGTGATGCTGGGGCGGCAGGACAACGAGAATATCTGGCTGCTGCGGTCCGACGACCTGCACCGCTGGGACACGGGCGAGATCATCATGGGACCGAAATATCCGTGGGAGTTCGTCCAGATGGGCAATTGCGGATCGCCGATCGAGATCGACGAGGGCTGGCTGGTCTTCACCCACGGCGTCGGGCTGGTGCGCGGCTATTGCGTCGGCGCGTGCCTGCTGGACAAGGACGATCCGTCGAAGGTGCTGGCGCGCACCGCGTCGCCGTTGCTGTTCCCCAGCGCGGAGCAGCGCGGCGGCTATGTCCCCAACGTCACCTACAGCTGCGGCGCGTTGCTGCACGGGCGCCGCGTGCTGCTGCCCTATGCCATCGGCGACGAATATACCGCCTTCGCGGTCGGCAGCGTCGACGACCTGCTGTCGGTCATGCGGGCGTGAGCGCGTGGGACGCCGCCGCCGTGCGCGCGTGGCTGGCGAGCCGCATCGCCGCCGCGCGGACGGATCAGGTCGCGGCGGAGCGCGGCGGGCGGGAGCGGCAGGACGATTGCGACAAGGCGACGGCGGAGGAGATGGTCTGCACCCTCCTGTCGGCGAAGGTACCCGCCGACGATTCGGCGCCGTTCCTGGCGGCACTGACCGCGCTGCTGGATCGCGACGACTATGTCTGGCGCGGCGTGTACGACGACCGGCGGTTCGACCGGCACGTCCGCACGTACCTGAAGAAACTGGTGCGGATGACGAAGGCGAATGCGGGTTTCGGCAACATGACGCATTACCAGTGACGGCGCGGGCGTCCGCGTCTGCTACGGCATCGTCCGCCCGGAACGACGAAGGACGATGCCGCCTGCCATGACCGTGACCGACGATTCCCTTCGCGACCTGGGCTGGGACGCGCATTTCGCCGGGCAGCTTTCGTCGGAGGAGGCGGCGCGCCGCCGCCCGGTCCGCGTGATGGCGGTGCATCGCGGCGCGATCGCGGTCGCGGGCGCGGACTGGGACGGTCTGGTCACCCCGCATATCCAGGGCGCGTCGCCGTCCGACGATCACCCGACCGTCGGCGACTGGCTGCTGCTGGACGAGGCGACGGACCTGCCGCTGCGCGTGCTGGCGCGCCGGAACCTCTTCAAGCGCCGCGCGCCCGGCGATCCCCGGCGCGAACAGATGATCGCGGCGAACGTGGACACGGTGTTTCTGGTCGCGTCGTGCAACCAGGATTTCAGCGCCGCGCGGATCGAACGCTACCTGATCCTGGCGCGCGACGTGGGGGTGGAGGCGGTGGTGGTGCTGACCAAGGTCGACCTGACCGATACGCCCGCCGCGTTCGCCGATGCGGTCCGCGCGATCGAGCCGGGACTGGTGGTGGAGGCGGTCGACGCCCGCGTCGCGACGGATGTCGCGCGGCTGGCGGCCTGGTGCGGTCCGGGCCGGACGGTCGCGTTCCTGGGCTCGTCGGGCGTGGGGAAGTCGACGCTGGTCAACACGTTGCGCGGGACGGACAGCATCGCGACGCAGCCGATCCGCGAGAATGACGGGACCGGGCGGCACACCACGACGGTGCGCGAGATGCACCGGCTGGATCATGGCGGCTGGCTGCTCGACCTGCCGGGGATGCGCGAACTGCAATTGTCGGAGGCCGCCACGGGGATCGCGGAGGTGTTCGACGATTTCGAGGCGGCGGCGGCGGACTGCCGCTTCTCCAATTGCGCGCACGGGGGCGAGCCGGGGTGCGCGGTGCGCGCGGGGATCGCGGACGGCGCGCTGACGCAGGAACGCTTCGACCGCTGGCGCACGCTGGCCGATGCGGACGCGGCGGCCGCGCTACAGGCGTCGCGGCGGCGGCCGCGGTAGCGCGTCAGGCGATCTCGACGATCGGCGCGGGGCGTCCGGCGTCGATGCGGACGCGCTTCGCGGTCGCCTCCGCGAACGGCTTGGCGATGACGGTCGATACCGTGCGGAACTCGGCCGTCGCCGCGCTCGGGGTCAGCGTCAGCAGCAGGAAGCCCTTCGCATCCTGGTCGCAATAGCGCACCTCCGGGTTCGCCTCCGCGATCAGCGTGCCGATGCCGGGGATCAGCGAGCCGTAGGACGGGCTGGTGATCGCGGTCGCGCCCAGTTCGGCGGCGACGAGGCGGCCGGCGTCGTCGTGCAGGTCGTTGGCCCAGGCGGCGTGGCTGTCCCCCGACAGGACGATCGGCCGCGCCTTCGCGCGCCGGAAGGCGGCGTACAGCCGCTCGCGCGCCGCCGGATAGCCGTCCCAGCTGTCGAAATTGAACGGCAGGCCGGCGCGATACGATGCGATGCTCGCGGCCAGCCGCGCGCGCCACATGGCGGGCAGCGTCGCCAGCAGCGTGGCGAAGCGCGCCGGCCCCAGCTGCCGTTCGATATCCGGCCCCGCGACGCGCGCCATCACGACCTGGTTCCCCAGAACCTGCCACGGCCGCCCCGCCGCGACCGACGTCGCCAGCGTTCGTTCGACCCACGCCAGCTGCTTCGGTCCCAGCAGGTCGCGCGTCGGTTGCGCGCGTTCCGCCATCATCGGCGCATAATCCTCCGGCGCGATCCCCGCGCCCTTCGGCGCCACCTGCCGGTCGCGCGCCAGCAGCCGCGTCTCGACCATCACCAGCGTCGCCAGGTCGCCGAAATCGAAGCTGCGGTTGATCGCCGCCCAGGGCTGTCCGGGGAGCGGATCGCGGATCGGCATCCACTCGAAATAGGCCTGCATCGCCGCGGCCTTGCGCTTGTCCCAGTCGCCCTCGGTCGCGGGCGTGTGGTTCTCCGCCCCGTGCATCCAGCCGTCGTTCGCGACCTCGTGATCGTCCCAGACGCAGATGAAGGCGGCGCGCGCGTGCGCGGCCTGCATGTCGGCATCGCGCTTCAATTGCGCATGACGGCGGCGATAGTCGTCCAGCGTGACGATCTCGTGCGCGGGTTCTACGACGCGGCCGGTCTTCTTCGCGACGTCGGCGCCATACCCCTCGGGACCGTATTCGTAAATGTAGTCGCCCAGGTGGACGACCGCGTCGACGCGGTCGAGCCGGGCGATCGCGGCACAGGCGTTGAACAGGCCAGCGTAGAGCTGGCACGACGCCACCGCCATCACGACGTCCGCCGTCCTGCCGCGCGGCAGGGTGCGGAACCGGCCCACGGGGGAGCGGGTGCCGTCCGCGGCGGTGAACCAGTAATAATAATCGCGGCCGGGCTTCAGCCCCGTCGCCGCCGCCTTCGCCGTGTGGTCGCGCGCCGCACGCGCGACGACGCGCCCCGACGCCAGCACCGGGCCGTCGACGCGATCGGCGACGTGCCAGTCCAGCGCGACGTCGCCCCCGCGCGCCGTCGTGGCGCGGGTCCACAGGATCGCGCCGTCCGCCGCCGGATCGCCGCTGGCGACCCCATGGGCGAACGCCACCGCCCCCGCGGCGTCGGCGCCGCCGGGCAGCGCGAGCGCGGCGCCCGATCCCAGCCCCGATCCCAACAATGTCAGTGCGTTGCGGCGATTGATCGTCATGGCCTGTCGTCCCGTCGGCGAAGTTCGGTGCGCTAGCGCCCATCGACGACAGTCTCGCGGCGGATGCAAGACGGTTCCGTGACGGGACCGTCATGGTCCCTTCATCGCCACGCCGCCGAACCGTCACGCGCCGTCCCTAGGGGCGGCTGCAACGACATCGGGGGCTTTTTCAATGACATGCATTTCCACCCGGCTCGCGCTCGCCGCGCTTGCCACCACCTGTTCGACGCAGGCGATGGCGCAGGCCGATCCCGACATGGGCACCGACATCGTCGTGACGGCGCAGAAGCGCGAACAGCGGATCGCGGACGTCCCCGTCACCGTCACCGCGCTGACCGGCGCGCGCATGGCCGACATCGGCGTGTCCGAACTGGACGAGGTGGCGATGTTCGTCCCCGGCCTCCAGGTGCAGGAGCAGAGCGCGAACAACCCCGGCCTCGTCATCCGCGGCATCACGTCGGACAGCGGATCGGCGCAGCAGGGCGCGCGCGTCACGCTGTACTACAACGGCGTCGACATCAGCCGCTCGCGCGGGGCGTGGCAGGACCTGTACGACCTGGAACGGATCGAGGTGGTGAAGGGGCCGCAGGCGACCCTGTTCGGCACCGCCGCCGCGGTCGGCGCGATCAGCCTGATCTCCGCCCGTCCGCAGGCGGGCACGTCGGGCGGCATCGACGCGTCCTACGGCAATTTCGATCGCACGCAGGTGTCCGGCTTCATCAATGCGGGCGACGACATCCTGTCGGCGCGGATCGCGGGCGCGTACAAATACCGCCGCGGCTACGTCCGCAACATCGCGGGCGATCCGGATGTGCCCAACCAGAATCAGGGCGGGGTGGATCAGGACGACCTGAACGGGCAGGACCAGCGCGGCCTGCGCGGCTCGCTGCGCTTCCGGCCCGACGACCGCATCACCGCGGACCTGGTCCTGACCTACGACGGGCAGCGCAATCCCGGCACCGCGTTCAAGAGCCGCGCCTTCGCCCCCACGGGCGGGCAGACGGGCGATTACGGCAATGCCGAACTGTCCGGCTCGCCGAACAGCCTGGCGGTGCTGGGCGCGCGCAAGCTGGGGCTGGACCGCAACGTGTACGACGCGAACCTGACCGTCGCGGTGGACCTGTCGCCGGGCGTCACCTTCACCACCGTCAACGGCTATCGCCGCTTCGACGCGCTGGAGATCTTCGACGCCGACGGCGGCCCCGTGTCGTATCTGGAATTTGCGGAGGATGCGAAGGGCGACCAGTGGAGCCACGAGGGGCGCTTCGCGTTCGACGGCGACAGGGTGCGCGCCTCGTTCGGCTGGAACGCCTTCTTCGAAAACGGTTTCCAGCGCGTGCCGTTCGCGACGGAGGAGGGGACGTACCTGGCCTGCTCCGTCGCGGGCGCCTATGCCGCGGTGCGCGCGGGGCTGAACCGCGCGGGCATCCCGACCGGCCCGGCGTGCGTCGCACCCAACGGCACGATCCCCGCCCTGCGCGCCACCGCGGTGCTGAGCGGCGGCCGCGCAACGTCGATCCCCTACGCCGCGGAATTCACCAACTACGGCAACAACGATACCTATTCGGTGTTCGCCGACGCGACCTACATGCCCGTGCCGCAGCTGGAACTGACCGCGGGCGCGCGCATCCTGATCGAGGATCGCCAGTCGGGATATTCCTCGATCCAGCCCAATTCGGTGCTGCTGGCCGGGCTGGGCGTGCAGAGCAGCCTGCTGGGCACCGCCAATACCGGCGGCCGGAAATTCGAGGCGGAGCGCAGCTTCACCGCCGTCCTGCCGCGCTTCAACGCGCTGCTGAAGCTGGACGCGGGCGTGAACCTGTACGCCACGGTCAGCAAGGGCCGCCGATCCCCCGTGGTGCAGCTGGCGGCGGCGCGCGCGGGATCGGCGGTCGTCCCCAATTTGCAGATCGTGCCGGAGGAGAAGGTCTGGAACTACGAAGGCGGGATCAAGGGGAGCATCGGCCCGTTCACCGGCGCGGCATCGGTCTTCTACCAGACGTATGACGGGTTCCAGGTGTCGGTGACCGAGAACGGCGTGACCACGACGCGCAGCGCGGGCTCGGCGAACAATCTGGGCGTGGAGCTGGAGGGCAATGTCCGCGTCGCGCCGATCCTGTCGGTGTTCGGCACCTTCGCCTATATCGACGGCGGGATCGGGAAGGATGCGTCGAACGGCGTGTTCGCGGGCAACCGCTTCCGCCTGCAACCCGAAACCACCGCATCGGGTGGCGCGATGCTGCGCGTGCCGGTCGGCGGCGCGATCGCCTATGCCACGCCGTCGGTCACGTATCGGTCGAGCGTCTTCTTCGAACTGCCCAACAATCCCGCGATAGCCACGCCGGGCTATACATTGGTGAACCTGCGTGCGGGCGTGGAGCTGATGGACGGGCGCTATCGCATCGGCGGGTTCGCGCGGAACCTGACCAACAAGCGCTACCTGATCGACGCGGGCAACACCGGGGGCGGCTTCGGCATCCCGACCTATATCGCGGGCGAGCCGCGCTTCTACGGCGTGGAACTGGGCGCGAAGTTCTGATGCGCGCGGGCGGGGCGGGGGGTGTTCCCTTGCGCCCCGTCCGCATCCTACAAGGGGGCATGGACACCGCCTTCCCGCCACCGCCGCCGATCCTCGCCCCCGTCGTCGACGGTCCCGCCTTCCCCGTCGGCCGCGTCTTCTGCATCGGCCGCAACTATGCCGACCACGCGCACGAGATGGGCGGCGATCCGACGCGCGAGGCGCCGTTCTTCTTCACCAAATGGGCACAGGCGGTCGTGCCGTCGGGCGGCACGATCCCCTATCCGCCGGAAACCGCCGATTACCAGCACGAGGTGGAACTGGTCGTCGCGATCGGCACCGGCGGGCGCGACATCGCGGCGGCGGATGCGCCGGCGCACGTGTTCGGCCATGCGGTCGGCCTCGACATGACGCGCCGCGATCTTCAGGCGGCGGCGAAGGCGGACGGGCGGCCGTGGGATGCGGCGAAGAACGTGGAACACGGCGCCCCGCTCGGCCCGATCCACCCCGTGGCGCAGGCAGGCCACCCCGCGGCGGGGCGCATCGCGCTGACCGTGAACGACATCGTGCGGCAGGACGGCGACCTGTCGGACATGACCTGGGGCGTGGCGGACCTGATCGCGTATCTGTCGCGCTTCTACCGGCTCGAACCCGGCGACCTGATCTGGACCGGCACGCCCGCGGGCGTCGCCGCGGTGGTGCCCGGTGACGTGCTGGTGGCGTCGATCGCGGGCCTGTCCGACCTGACCGTCACCATCGGGGAGCGGGCGCGTGGCTGATCCCGTCCTGCACGGCTATTGGCGCTCCACCGCGTCGTATCGCGTCCGCATCGCGCTGAACCTGAAGGGCGTGGCCTATCGCGACGCCTTCCACCACCTGCGCGACGGGGCGCAGCGCGCGCCCGCGTACCTGGCGCTGAACCCGCAGGGTTTCGTGCCCGCGTTGCAGGTGGGCGACGCGGTGCTGACGCAGAGCCTGGCGATCTGCGATTATCTGGACGAGGTGTATCCCGAGCCCCCCCTGCTCCCCGCCGACCCGGTCGCGCGCGCGCAGGTGCGCGCCGTGGCGCAGGTGATCGCGTGCGACGTCCATCCGGTGCAGAACCTGAAGGTCCTCGACCGCCTGCGCGCGGCGGGGCTGGACGGCGCGGCGGTGAAGGAATGGGCGCGCGCGACGATCGACGACGGGCTGGACGCGTGCGACCGGCTGCTGGCGGAGCGGGCGGGGCCGTATTGCTTCGGCGCGTCGGTGACGCTGGCCGACCTGTTCCTGGTCCCGCAACTGACCAACGCGCGCCGCTTCGGCGTCGACCTGCGCTGGCCGCGGTTGCTGGCGATCGAGGCGGCGTGTTTGAGGCTGGATGCGTTCCGGCGGGCGGCGCCGGAGAATCAGCCCGACGCGGAGTGAGGGGGGGGCGGATCAAGCTTCCGGCGGCTCCGTGCCGTCATGGGGGTAGAGGAGACGATGCGTGACCCTGCCGTCCGGACCGTCGCGGACGATTCGCCCGATGCCGCCGTGCCGCCGTGCCGCCGTGCCGGCGGTGGGCACGGGTTGCAATTCGTCCGTGCCGGCCACAGCATGGCGGACGCCCTCGCGGCGCAACGGATCGTCCCGAAGGACTGCGGTGGAACCTGTTCCAGAGGATATCGAGGTCGTGTTCCTCGCGCAGCGCGGGGCATTGCTGTCGTTCTTGCGCGCGCGCAACGCCGGCGAGGCGGCGGAGGACGTCCTGCACGACATCTGGATGCGGCTGCCGCGCGGGGCGGCGGACATCCGTTCGCCGCGCGCCTATCTGTTCCGCATGGCCAATGCCGTCCTGATCGACCGGCGCCGCAGCGCGGCGCGGCAGCGGCGGCGCGACGATGCGTGGCATGAAACGGCGGGTCCGATCGACGGCGATCGATGCGAGCGGCCCGCGGCGGATCGCGCGATCGCGGCGCGCCAGGCCGCCGCGGCGGTCCTTGCCCTACTCGACGCGCAGGGGCCGCGGGTCGCGCGGGTTTTTCGCCTGCACCGGATCGACGGCATGATCCGGCGCGATATCGCCGCGTGCCTGGGCGTCAGCCTGAGCACCGTCGAGGGCGACCTGCGTCGGGCATATGCCGCCCTGGCATCGTTCCGGGAGAGCGACGATGCGGCCTGAGATCGCCATCGACGACGAGGCGATCGGGTGGGCGGTCCGCTCGTCGGAGCCGGACTTCGACGACTGGGAGGGGCTGGCCGCGTGGCTGTCGACGGATCCGGCGCGCAACGCGGCGTACGATCGGGCGATGATGGGTGCTGCCGCGGCGCAGGACGCGCTGGTGCAGGGCGCGGTCGTCGTCCCCCTCGGCGCGCGCCCGTCACGCCCGGCGTCGGGGCGGCGCCTGCTTCCCGCCGCCGGCTGGATCGCGGGCATCGCGGCGTGCGCGGCCGGCGCGCTCCTGCTGCTTCGTCCCGTCGCCCCCGTCGCCCCGCCCCCCCGGATCGTCGATGCGCCCGCGGGCCGGGCGCGCGTCGTCGCGCTGGCCGACGGCACCCGGATCACGATGGCGGGCAGCAGCCGGTTGCTGCTCGACGACGGCGATACCCGCCGTGTCACCCTGTCGCGGGGGCGGGCGGTGTTCGCGGTCCGGCACGATGCGACCCGCCGCTTCGGCGTGACGGTGGGCGCGCACGAGGTGGTCGATGCGGGCACGGTGTTCGAGGTCGCCGAAATCGCGGGCGGCGCATCGGTGGCCGTCGCGGAAGGGGCGGTGATCGTCGATCCGGCGGGCATCGCGGCGCGACTGGCGGCGGGCGAGGTGCTGGTGCTGCGCGACGGCGACCGGCCGCGACGTTCCGCGATCCCGCGCGAGGCCGTGGGGCGGTGGCACGCCGCGCGCATGACGTACCGCGCCGCGCCGCTGCCACAGGTGGCGTCCGACCTCGCGATCGCCTGGGGCCGCACGCTGTCGGTCGATCCGGTGCTGCGCGACCGGCGCTTCACGGGTATTCTCGTCCCGGCGGTCCTGCGCGACCGTCCCGACGAGCTGGGCGCGCTGCTCGACGTGCGTGTCCGGACGGACGCGGCCGGATGGCGCCTGCTGCCGCGGTGAGGCGGTGGGCGGCGCCGCTCTGCCTCGTCGTCGCCGTCGTTCCGGCGGCGGCGCAGACGATGGACGTCGACATGCCCGCCGCGCCGCTGACCGTCGTCGTGGAGCGGCTGTCCCGGCGGTTCGGGATCAGCGTGGTCCTGACCGACCCGAAATTGCTGACGCGCCGGGTTCCCGTCACGTTTGGCGCTGGAAGTCTTTACTCGCTTGGCGGGGCCCCCCTGTCCTTCACGGATACGCAGGCGGTCCGGTTCGATTGAGATGCACGGAATGTCGTCATAGACCTTGACATTGTTCGGGCGCAGTTTGCCCAACTCATCCAGTCGACACCCGGTGAACGGAGCAAGAAGTAAAACCCAAAACAATGTGCGAGGGGAAACCCCACTCCGCTCGGGCAAAGGAGAGCGGAAAATTCTCACCAGGTCTTGTGACTCGAACGGCAGGCGAGGATCTTCGATTTCATTTTTCGGCAGCGACTTTACGGCCTTTGCCACGTTGTCGCTGATTATCTCTAGCTCTTCGACAGCATGCTCAAGCGTCACGCGAATGGCAGAGAGAGCTTTGTTCACCGTTGCAGGAGATAACGTCGTCAGCCCTTGCGCCTTGGCGAGTTCGACCTGCTCGAGAAGCGGGAGGGCGGTGATCTGCTTTCCAGCGCGCGCGGGAAGCCCGGCGTAGGTACGACGATAAGCACGAACCATGGATGCGGTGATGGTATCCACGGGCGGATCATCGTGCAGGCGTGCGAACCGGCCGATAGCCGTGCGCCACTCGTCTACTAGCTTCGGCTCGCGGGGCTGAAACGCAGCCCAATCCTCGAAAACCTGCGCGATGGTCGGGGTAGCGTCCTTCGCCGAGGTTTGGGACGCCGCCGCCGCCGATGACGCCGCCTCAATCCCGGTGACCAAGATCGGGGATGGCAAGACACGGGCTCGTCCTGAATCTATCCTCAGCGCGCATGCAGCGCATAGCCTGTCGAGAAACGCTCGACCGATCGCTTCGTACAAAGCTGGTTCTATCGGGAAGGCGATGCGGTTGCCGTAGGCGATAGCGATAATTGCCCAGTCGATGGGATCAAGGCTTGGCAAGTTGGAAATGCGCTGCAGGGTCTCTAGCCATGGCAGCGGGCTGAAGTCGGGTACCGCCTCCAGCATCGCCTTGCGGTCGCCGTGGTCTCGTAGGTCGTCCGCGGTAGGCGGCGTGCCGAAATCGTAACGGGCGCCGGGTTCATGATCCGCCAGGCCATGGGCATGCCTGAATGCTCCAATTTCGAGCGAAGCCAGCTTCTGCGCGATGCCTTGAAGCTGTTGATCGCTACTACCCTCGAGATAGGTGTCGACCATCACGCGTGCTGATCGGAGATGGCCACTTGCCAGTGCTCGTTTCGCCGAGGCGAGTTTTTGATCGTAGGCAACCGCATGAGGGTGATAGCGCCGACGAGCCTCATCAGGGTCGCGAGTGTCGAGCGTCCGCTTATACTCGCTCGTGACACCGTCGAAGAACGGGCGCAGCGGCGCGGGGATGACCCGTCGGAAATAGAAGATGCCGGTGCGAGGATCTTTGAAAGGGGCAGCCATACGGATCACTTTGTACGCATCCTTTGTACACAAGGATGGGTAAAGCGTCCATAATCACCACAAAAACCGCGCTAATCCGCCATTCTAGCAGGTGCTGGTGACCCCTACGGGAATCGAACCCGTGCTTCAGCCGTGAAAGGGCCGCGTCCTAACCGCTAGACGAAGGGGCCGTGAAGGCGAGCGTCCGCCTACGGAAAGCGGGGGCGGGGGTCAAGCGGCTGGATGCGAAAAGGGCGGCCCGTCGCCGGACCGCCCCCTTTTTCCCGATGGCCGCAAGGCCGCGGGATCAGCGCTTCGAGAACTGGAAGCTGCGGCGTGCCTTCGCACGGCCGTACTTCTTGCGCTCCACGACGCGGCTGTCGCGGGTCAGGAAGCCTGCGGCCTTCACCGGCGCGCGCAGGATCGGTTCGTAGCGGGTGATCGCCTGGCTGATGCCGTGCTTCACCGCGCCCGCCTGGCCCGACAGGCCGCCGCCCTTGACGGTGCAGACGACGTCGTACTGGCCCTCGCGCTCGGTGATGCCGAACACCTGGTTGATGACGAGGCGCAGCGTCGGACGCGCGAAATACACCTCCTGGTCGCGGCCGTTGATCGTGATCTTGCCCGAGCCGGGCTTCAGCCAGACGCGCGCGACCGCATCCTTGCGGCGGCCGGTGGCATAGGCGCGGCCGTACTGGTCCAGTTCCTGCTCGCGCAGGGGTGCGCGCTGCACCGGCGCCTCCGCCGTGCCGGACAGATAGGCGTCGGCCGACACTTCGTTGCCCTGGTCCGTGCCCGCGGGCGCATCGGTCGCGGCCTGCTGCTGACCCAGCGCCGCGCCCAGATCGGCCAGCGACTGGCGGTTGTCGGAGGAATCCTGGCGGTTGTCGGACATTATGCGCCCACCTTGTTCTTGCGGCTCATGCCGGCGATGTCGAGGACCTCGGGGTTCTGCGCCGTGTGCGGATGCTCGGTGCCGTTGTAGATGCGCAGGTTGCGCATCTGCTGCCGACCCAGCGGCCCGCGCGGGATCATGCGCTCCACGGCCTTTTCCAGCACGCGATCGGGGAAGCGGCCGTCGAGCATCTTCTCGGCGGTGACGCCCTTGATGCCGCCGGCATAGCCGGTGTGGCGATAGTAGATCTTCCCCTTCAGCTTGTTGCCGGTGAAGCGCACCTTGTCCGCGTTGATGACGATGACGTTGTCACCGCAATCGACGTGGGGAGTGAACGACGTCTTGTGCTTGCCGCGCAGGACGTTGGCGATCACCACCGCGGCGCGGCCGACGACCAGGTTTTCGGCATCGACGATATGCCACTTCTTTTCCACTTCGTGCGGCTTGGCCGCCTTCGTGGTCTTCATCAGCGCCTTCATGGGGCCAGACCTTCATTTCGCGTTCGACAGGAAAAAGGACGCGGTCCCCGCCGGGACGCACGCCGTTGCCAGCGCCAATGACCGCGGACCCTTCGAAAGTCAAGGTTTCCGGGCTGTTCCCGGCGGGTACGGGGATACCATGGCGACGAGGCGGGCCGTGCGGACGGTCGTGGCGGTGCGCACCACGCCCCGGTGGCGGGCGGTCAGGCGGCGATCCTCGCGCATGTCGCGGACCAGGCCGTCGGCGCGGGCGATCGTGCGGCTGCGCACCAGCGTGCCGGCATCGTCGCGCGTCACCACGACCGTCACGTCGCGACCGCGCCGGACGGTTTCCCGGACAGGCAGGAGGGTTCCGTCGGTCGCGGGAAGAGTCGTGTCGCGGCCCGCGTCGCGCCGGTCGGCGTCCGCCCCCGCGCACAGTGCCAGCAGATCGCCCGCCAGCGTCTGCACCCGCACCGCGGGCGTGGCGGCGTCGTGCAGCGCCAGCAGGCGTCGGCGCGAGGCGGGGTCGTCGTCCGTCGCCACGATCGCGGCACGCAGCCGGTCCCACAACGGGTCGACGTCCTCGACCGCGATCAGTCCGCCGTGACGGTCGAGCCTGACGATGATGGGCACGCCGGCCAGCGCGGACTGGAGCCGCGCGAAATGGCGTGTCCCGCCGCTGTCGGCCGCACTGGCGGGCAGCGCGCGCAGGACGGCACGATATCCGTCGTGGTCGCGCGTGAACGTCACGGCGTAATCGGTGGCGAAACGGCGGACGCCGCCTTCCCCCGACTGGCGCTCCCCCAACTGGCGTTCCATCGTCATGGTCAGGCGATAGGGGGCGTCGGTGGCGGGGGCGAACCGCGCCGCCGCGGGCGTCGCCGCCAGCGCGACGAGCGCCGCCGCCCGGCCGAGCCTCACCGCCGGCGCGCCCCCGCGGCATGCGCGGCGGCGGTCGCGGCGATCAGCAGCAGCGCGGCATTCGCCTGGTGCGCGACCGCGACCGCGATCTGGACGCCGCTCAGCAGCGTCGCGATGCCCAGCAGGACCTGCACCACGACCAGCGCGACGACCGCCGCCCCCGCCGGTCCGCGCACCTTCAGCGCCATCCACACCAGCGCGCCCGCCGCGGCGAAGGCCAGCCAGCGGTGGATGAACTGCACCACCACGGGATTGTCGACCGCGTTGCTCAGCGCGGGCGTCAGCATCGGGGCGTCGGCGGGGAAGAACGCGTCGCCCATCAACGGCCAGCTGGCGAAGGCATAGCCCGCGTCCAGCCCGGCGGTCAGCGCGCCGAACACGATCTGCACGAACAGCAGGGCCAGGACCAGCGCGGGGCCGCGGCGCAGCGGCGTCGCGCGCGCGCGCGGGTCGGCGGCGCGGGCGGACAGGTCGCGCGCGGTCCACACGATCCCCGCCAGGATCAGCAGCGCGACGGTCAGGTGGACGGCGAGGCGGATGTGGCTGACGTCGGTCCGCTCCGACAGGCCGGAGGCGACCATCCACCACCCGATCGTCCCCTGCAATCCGCCGAGCGCGAGCAGGGCGGTCAACCGCCAGCCGTATCCGCGCGGGATGCGCCCGCGCACCGCGAACCACGCCAGCGGAAGCGCGAAGGCGAGCCCGATCACCCGGCCCAGCAGGCGGTGGGCATATTCCCAGAAGAAGATCGCCTTGAATCCGTCCAGCGTCATGCCGCGGTTCAGCTGCTGATATTCGGGGATGCGCTGGTAATTGGCGAATTCGGCCAGCCACTGCGCCTCGTTCAGCGGGGGGACGATGCCGCTGATCGGTTTCCATTGCGTGATCGACAGGCCCGATTCGGTCAGCCGCGTGATGCCGCCGACGATTACCATCGCGACGATCAGCGCGGCGACGACATGAAGCCACCGCACGAGCGCGAGGGGGCGTGCGGTGACCGAATAGCCGGAAGATGCCTGGAGCATGGCGCGTCCTATCGCATCGCCGGGGGCGCGTCGATTCTCTTGCGCACGGCCCCGCGGCGGCGCGGACGCATGATGTGATGTTGTAACATGGGCAGGGATGCGCTACATCGTCGTCATGGCGCGGCATGACTCCCCCTCGATCATCGACCGGCTGGATCGCTGGGCGATCTGGCTGTCGGCGGCGTGCGTCGCGCATTGCGTCGCCACGACCGCGGCGGTCGCGACGCTGGCGGTCGCGGGCGGCGTGCTGGGCAATCCGGTGATCCACCAGGTCGGGTTGATCGCCGCGATGTTGCTGGGCGCGGTCGCGTTCGGGCGCGGGCTGCTGCGGCATCGGCAGGCGCTGCCGATGGCGGTCGGCGCGATCGGACTGGCGCTGATGGCCGCCGCGGTGGTGATGCCGCACGGGGAGAACCATCTGGCCGAATCGATGCTGACGATCGCGGGCGTCGCGGTGCTGGCGGGGGCGCATGCGCTCAACCGCCGGGCCTATCGCTGAACTTGCCCGCGCGCGCGCCGGACCCTATTTCACCGTCATGGCGCACGATCACCACGAACCGCAGGGCGTCGCGCTCCAGGACGCCGCGCGGCTGACGCTGGAGCGATCGGGCGAGCAATGGACCGCGATGCGCGCCAGCGTCTACGCCGCTTTGTCGGGTTTCGCGAAACCGGCGTCCGCCTACGACATCGCCGACGCGGTGTCGCGCAGCGAGGGGCGGCGGATCGCGGCGAACAGCATCTATCGCATCTTAGACCTGTTCGTGACCGCGAACCTGGCGCGCCGGGTCGAAAGCGCGAATGCCTATGTCGCGAACGCGCATCCCGCATGCCGGCACGACTGCATCTTCCTCGTGTGCGACGCCTGCGGGCGGACGACGCATCTGGACGACGACCGGGTGACCGGCGGAGTGCGCGATGCGGCGCGCGCGGCGGGTTTCCAGCCGATCCGCCCGGTGATCGAGGTGCGCGGGCGCTGCGCCGCCTGCGCGGTCGCCAACTGACGCCCCGCGCGGGCCGGTAACCGGTAGCAATCGACACGACGTGGGACGTCGGCTATTCGGGACGGATGGCCGACGCACCAGAAACGCCCCTGCTCGATACCGTCACCACCCCCGACGACCTCCGCACACTGAAACCCGAACAGTTGCGGCAGCTTGCCGACGAACTGCGGCAGGAGACGATCTCCGCGGTCGGCACGACCGGCGGGCATCTGGGATCGGGGCTCGGCGTCGTCGAACTGACGACCGCGATCCACTACGTCTTCGACACGCCGCGCGACCGGTTGATCTGGGACGTCGGGCACCAATGCTATCCGCACAAGATCCTGACCGGGCGGCGCGACCGCATCCGCACCCTTAGGCAGGGCGGCGGGCTCAGCGGCTTCACGAAGCGCAGCGAGAGCGAATACGACCCGTTCGGCGCGGCGCATTCGTCCACGTCCATTTCCGCCGCGCTGGGCTTCGCGATCGCGAACAAGCTGTCGGGCGCGCCGGGCAAGGGTATCGCGGTCATCGGCGACGGCGCGATGTCCGCGGGGATGGCGTACGAGGCGATGAACAATGCGGAGGCGGCGGGCAACCGGCTGGTCGTCATCCTGAACGACAACGACATGTCGATCGCGCCGCCCGTCGGCGGGCTGTCGGCCTATCTGTCGCGGATCGTGTCGAGCCGCGAGTTCCTGTCGCTGCGCGACCTGATGAAGCGCGTCGCGCGCAAGCTGCCGCGCCCGTTCCACACCGCGGCGAAGAAGACCGACGAATTCGCGCGCGGCATGACGATGGGCGGCACGTTGTTCGAGGAGCTGGGCTTCTATTACGTCGGCCCGATCGACGGTCATAACCTCGACCACCTCATCCCCGTGCTGGAGAATGTGCGCGATGCGGAGGAAGGGCCGATCCTCGTCCATGTCGTGACGAAGAAGGGCAAGGGCTATGCCCCGGCCGAGGAATCGGCGGACAAATATCACGGCGTGCAGAAGTTCGACGTCATCACCGGCGCGCAGGCGAAGGCGCCGCCGGGACCGCCGTCGTACCAGAACGTGTTCGGCGACGCGCTGGCCGACGCCGCGGATCGCGACCCGCGCATCTGCGCGATCACCGCGGCGATGCCGTCGGGGACGGGCGTCGACCGCTTCGCGCAGCGCCACCCCGATCGCGCCTTCGACGTCGGCATCGCGGAACAGCATGCGGTGACCTTCGCCGCCGGTCTCGCCGCGCAGGGGATGCGGCCGTTCTGCGCGATCTATTCCACCTTCCTGCAACGCGCCTACGACCAGGTCGTCCACGACGTCGCGATCCAGAACCTGCCGGTCAGGTTCGCGATCGACCGCGCGGGGCTCGTCGGCGCGGACGGCGCGACACATGCCGGGTCGTTCGACGTCACCTATCTGGCGACGCTGCCCAATTTCGTCGTGATGGCGCCCGCGGACGAGGCGGAGCTGGTCCACATGGTCCACACCTGCGTCGAGCATGACAGCGGCCCGATCGCGGTCCGCTACCCGCGCGGCAACGGCACCGGCGTGGCGCTGCCCGCGACGCCCGAGCGGCTGGAGATCGGCAAGGGCCGCGTGGTGCGCGAGGGCAAGACGGTGGCGATCCTGTCGCTCGGCACCCGCCTGGCCGAGGCGATGAAGGCGGCCGAGGCGCTGGAGGCCAAGGGGCTGTCGACGACCGTCGCCGACCTGCGCTTCGCCAAGCCGCTGGACGAGGCACTGATTCGCCGCCTGCTGACCAGCCACGAGGTCGCGGTGACGGTGGAGGAGGGCGCGATCGGCGGCTTCGGCGCGCACGTCCTGACGATGGCGTCGGACGCGGGCCTGACCGATGCGGGGCTGAAGCTGCGCACGCTGCGCCTGCCCGACTCGTTCCAGGATCAGGACAAGCCGGAGGTGCAATATGCGCAGGCCGGTCTGGACGCCGACGCTATCGTCGCCACGGTGCTGAAGGCGTTGCGCTGGAACGAGAACGCGGAACAGGCCGCGCGCGCCTGAATGGACCCCGGCTGGACGAAGGTGATCGCCGCCACCGCGGTGGCGTTGCTGGGGCTGCTGGGGCTGAACCTGGCGATCTGGCGGCGATTGCGGCAGGTGTCGCGGGAGCGGGGCGAATTGCCGCCGGGCGGGGAATGATCTAGTCTGCGGGCGTCCGCGCGTGGAGGTGCCGTGATGAAGATCGATCGTTGGGGCGACAGCCTCGCCGTCCGTATCCCGCCCGACGTCGCTGAGGCGCTGGGCCTGAAGGAAGGCGACGAGGTCGAGGTGGCGGCAGCGGTGCCGACCGGCACGGCGAAGGACCCGGCCGAGCGCGCCGCCGCGATCGCGACGTTGCGGTCGCTGCGGGGGCTGGTTCCCGCAGGATTCCGCTTCGACCGCGATGAGGCCAACGCGCGTCGGTGAGCGCGTTCTTCGATACCAATATCCTCATCTACTCGCTCGAAGGCGATCAGGTCCGCTCGCGAATCGCCGGCGACGTGGTCGCGTCCGGTGGGTGGATCAGCGTGCAAGTTCTGAACGAGGTGACGAATGTGCTGCGTCGGAAACTCCGTCGCGAATGGGCACAGGTCGATGTGGCGCTCCAGGTCTTTCGGTCGACCTTGAATGTCATCCCGCTCACATCGTCGATCCACGTGCGCGGCGTGGCACTGGCGCGACGATATGATTTCGCGATCTACGACGCGATGATCGTGGCCGCCGCGATGGAGGCGGAATGCTCGCGCCTCTATACCGAGGACATGCACCACGGCCTGACCGTCGACGACCGACTGACCATCCTCAACCCGTTCGTCTAGCGCATTCCCGGCCGCACCTCCGCGGGCCGAGGCATCGACAGAATCGCGCGCGCGTCGCCCGGCGAGCGCGCTTCCCCGTTCGGGCCGCCGCCCGCGTCGATGACGCGGTCGAGCAGGTCCAGCCCCTCGCGCCACAGGCCCAGCCCGCTCGCGGCGTTCAGGTGCCCGTATGGCCCCGCCTCCACGAAATGACTGCCCCAGTCGACCGCCAGGCTGTGTGCGCGGTCGACGCCGATCCACGGGTCGTCGGTGCTCGCCACGACGATGGACGGGAACGGCAGCGGCGCGCGCGGCGCGGGGGCGAAGGGCGCCAGTTCCGCCGCCACGCCGTCCCGGTCGACATCCGCGGGCGCCACCAGCAGCGCGCCCGCGACGGGCCAGCCATAGGGCTGCGGGCTCAGCGACGCCCACCACGCCACCGCGATGCAGCCCAGCGAATGCGCCACGAGAACGACGGGCGCGCGCGCGGCGGCCACCGCCTGGTCCAGCTTCGTCACCCAGGAATTGCGATGCGGCCGGTCCCACATGCCCAGATCGACGCGCGCGACGTCGGGCCGGTGGCGTTCCCACAAGGTCTGCCAGTGCGCCGGGCCGGAATTGCCGAGGCCCGGCACGGTCAGGATGGTCGGGCGGACCGACAGGTCGAGGGCGGAACGCGTCATCACCACCTCCTCTTCAACATCCGAAGGGCGAGGCCGCGGCACAGTCTAGGGGTCGGCAAGACCGCGGCCTCTGGACATGAATGTATTCCTACCAATCCAATAGGCAATCGTGCAGCGCAGCAATCGGTGCGAGACGATGCGCCCTTGCGACGAAGCGAATTTCCGGCCTAGCGGGGTCCATGGCGAAGCAGCGCGCGGACCAGATTCTCGTCGATCGCGGCCTTGCCGAGTCGCGAACGCGCGCGCAGGCGCTCATCATGGCGGGCCTGGTGTTCGCGGGCGATCGGAAGGTGGAGAAGCCCGGCCAGCCGCTTGCGGACGACGTCGTGCTGGACGTGCGCGGGCGCGACCATCCGTGGGTGTCGCGCGGGGGCATCAAGCTGGCGCATGGGCTCGATCATTTCGGCTGGCACGTCGACGGCGCGGTCGCGATCGACGTCGGGTCCTCGACCGGCGGCTTCACCGACGTCCTGCTGACCCGCGGCGCGGCACGCGTCTACGCGGTCGACAGCGGGACGAACCAGCTGGCGTGGAAGCTGCGGCAGGACCCGCGCGTGATCGTCCACGAACAGACCAGCGCGCGCATCCTGACCGCGGCGCACGTGCCCGACGCGGTCGACCTGGTCGTCTGCGACGCCAGCTTCATCGGGCTGGCGAAGGTGCTGGCGGTGCCGTTGGGGTTCGTGCGCGACGGGGGACGCCTGCTGGCACTGGTCAAGCCGCAGTTCGAGGCGGGGCGCGGCGAGGTGGGGAAGGGCGGCGTCGTGCGCGATCCCGCGATCCACGCGCGCGTGTGCGACGAGGTCGCCGGCTGGCTGACGCAGGAGGGGTGGCAGGTCGCGGGCGTGACGCCCAGCCCGATCACGGGGCCGGAGGGGAATGTGGAATTCCTGATCGCCGCGATCCGGCCGTGAGGCGTTCAGCCGCGGTTAGCGTGGCGGGGCGCACGGACGCCGGCATGTTTCGCGTGAAGGAGAAGACCATGGCCCCCGACCGTCGCCGCCTGATCGTCGGCGCGCTGGCCGCGTCGGTCGCGCTGTTGCCCGGATGCGCCACCACCGGGTTCGGCGGCGGCGCGCAGGAGGCGTTGCAGCGGCTGCTGGAGATATCGACCGGGCGCGCGGTGGAACGGCTGGTCGCGGGCAACGGCTTTCTGAACGATCCCGCGGCGCGGCTGCCCGTGCCGCCGGAGCTGAGCCGCGGTCGCGAGGGGGCGGTGCTGGGCGCCCTGCTGAATGCGCGGCCGGTGCAGCAGCAATTGTCGCTGATGGTCAACCAGGCGGCGGGGGAGGCGGCGGATCGCGCGGCGCCGGTTATCTTCGACGCGATCCGGCGGCTGACCTTCGCCGACGCGCTGGGCATCGTGCGCGGCGGCCCGACGTCGGCGACCGACTATCTGGAGCGCAGCGTCGGCACGGGCATCGTCGATGCGATGCTGCCGGGCGTGGGGCAGGTCCTTCGCGGGTTCGACGGCAATGGCGTGCTCGGCCCCGTGCTGGGCGCGGCGACGGGGGTGAACGTGGTCGCGATCCAGCGCGTCGTGGCGGTGCAGGCGGCGCGCAGCCTGTTCGGCGCGATCGGGCGCGAGGAAGCCGCGATCCGCCGCGACCCGCGCTCCGCCCGCGACGGCCTGGTCGAGGCGCTGCTGGGCGGACGACTGGGGTAGGACAAGACGGTCCGCCCGACGCCGCGACGCGCGACTCCGGACAGGCACGGTCCGAACGGGGGGGCGTTCGCGGGCGGACAGGAGCCCCGAAGTCCCCACCCGCCTGCGCTTCCCCCGTGCGCGGCCTGCCCCCGTCGCGGCCGCGCGCGGATCAGGCCGTTCGGGTCGCGCCCGGTGTCAGACGTGGATCGCCTTGCCCCGAACGGCCATCGCGGCTTCCTTGATCGCCTCGCTGTGCGTCGGATGCGCGTGGCAGGTGTAGGCGATGTCCTCGCTCGTCGCGCCGAACTCCATCGCCTGCGCCGCCTGCGCGATCATCGTCCCCGCGACGCTGGCGATCGCCCATACGCCCAGCACGCGATCGGTCTTGGCGTCCGCGATGATCTTCACGAAACCGTCGGGCTCGTGGTTGGTCTTCGCCCGGCTGTTGCCCGCCATCGGGAACTTGCCGACCTTCACCTCGCCCGCTTCCTTCGCGGCCTCCTCGGTCAGGCCGACGCCCGCGATCTCGGGCCAGGTGTAGACGACGCTCGGGATGATCGCATGGTTCACGATCCCGTGCTGCCCCGCGATATTCTCCGCCACCGCAATGCCTTCGTCCTCCGCCTTATGCGCCAGCATCGGGCCGGGGATCACGTCGCCGATCGCCCATACGCCGTCGACATCGGTGCGGAAGTCGTGGTCGGTTTCGATCTGCCCGCGCTTGTTCGGCGTCAGGCCGATCGCCTCCAGCCCCAGCCCGTCGGTGTTCGGGCGCCGCCCGATCGACACCAGCACGCAATCCGCCTCGATCGTCGTCGCCTCGCCGCCGTTCGCGGGCTCCAACGTCAGCGTCGCGGTGTCCCCGCTCACGGTCACGCCGGTCACCTTCGTCCCCAGCCGGAACTCGATCCCCTGCTTCTTGAAGATGCGGTTCGATTCCTTGCGGATGTCGCCGTCGAAGCCGGGCAGGATCTGGTCCAGGAACTCGACGCACGTCACCTTCGCGCCCAGCCGCCGCCAGACCGAGCCCAGCTCCAGCCCGATCACGCCGCCGCCGATGACGACCATGTGCCGGGGCACCTGCGCCAGTTCGAGCGCGCCGGTGCTGTCGACCACGACCTTCTGGTCGACCGTCACGCCGGGCAGGGGGGTGACGATGGAGCCGGTGGCGATGACGACGTCCTTCGCGCTCACCTTCTGCCCGCCGACGTCGACATTGTGCGCGTCGACGAACGCGGCCTTGCCCTTCAGCCAGGTGACCTTGTTCTTCTTGAACAGGAACTCGATCCCGCCCGTCAGCTGCTTCACCGCGTCGCGGCGCTGGCCGTGCATCGTGTCGAGGTCCAGCTCGGGCGTGACCTTGATCCCCATCTTCGCCATCGCCCCGTTGGCGGCGGCGTCGAAATATTCGGACGCGTGCAGCAACGCCTTGGACGGGATGCACCCGACGTTCAGGCACGTGCCCCCCAGCGTCTCGCGCGAATCCGCACATGCGACACGCAGGCCAAGCTGCGCCGCCCGGATCGCGGCGACATAGCCGCCCGGGCCGGCGCCGATCACGAGGACGTCATAGTCGTAGGTCTGGTCAGTCATTGTCGTGGTCCCTCAGGCATTCGCCGCCAAGGTGTTGAGCCCATCCCAAAAATGCCGAAACGAGCGGGAAGTGTTGCGGACGGGCTCGAGCAAATTACCCATCGCGCGTGCGGTATCGATCTTCGGTAGTCTCGAGAGACCCTTCAAATGACCTGCCCGCTGAAGTTCGCGCAGCAACGCCTCATGCGTCCCGCCGCGAATTGCATCCGGATCGCGGTACGAGGCTTGACCTGTGATCCGACGCATACCACGCCAGCCTTCCTCCAGCGCGACGATGTCACCAAAAAACCATGCCTCCAGTTCCTCGCAAACGATGCGGTTGACCACGTCGATCCGCTCCTGATCGCACGGTCGCGTTTTCAATCCGGCTGCGGCGGACGCGGCAACGAGTTTCCCTTTCAGGACCAAGCAATCGTCCTCGTCACGGTCAACAAGGATCAATGATCGCGGCCGGTACTCTGTCGCAGTTCGGGCATAACCTGCCAACCGGGCGGGAAGTCGCGCAAGCAATTGCTGCTTCGAGCCATAGTTGATCGCACGCCATTCGATCGTCGGATCGAGATGATGCCTCAAGAACGCAATGAGGAAAGCCTCCATCGAAGGTTCTTCCACGTGGATATGGATCGGCCCGGGCATTGGTCAGGGATTGCCCGCCTCGAAAAAACCCTCGATCCATAGTTGACCCAAGCTTCCACCGGCCGCGATCTGTTCCGGAACGCCCGCCATCTGTGAAGCCCGGATCGCTTCAGTGTACCCGCGCTCATTGCGTCGAAGCGCCCACACTTGGTTTGCCTCAAGCGCATCGATGAAAAAAGGTGAGTGGGTCGTCACCACCATTTGCATGTGGCGGGTCGCGACTTCGCATTCCTCCGCCAGTTCCCCAAGCAATCTAGGATGAAGAAAATTTTCCGGTTCCTCAATCCCGAGAAAAGGTGGCGGAGAAGGATCGCTTAACTGCACCAAATACGCAAGCATCTTGAGGGTGCCGTCCGAAACGTAACGCGCCTGAACTCCCTCTTCGAAGGGTGCATCTTTTACGGTCAGGAGAAGATGTCCGGTAGGCAGTGATAAAGGCTCGACCGTCTCTAGTTTCGGAATACGGCGACGCAATGTGGAAAATACACGGTCGAGTACATGCGGATGGCGCTCGCCTAGAAACTGGATGACGTTTGCAAGATTGTGCCCGGTCCGCGATAAATGCTCCTGCGGTCCAGCCTCGGGTACGACACGTGCGTCTGAAGTTGACAGATACGAGAGATGCCACCCTACGATGAAGTCACGAAGAGACTTTACGCGGGGATTGCTGGCCAACTGGCCTAGTGTGCTGACGGCAAGAACATCGGGTCCTGCAAGAGGTAGTTCTGTCTTGACGTCCGCTTCCTCAGGTAGGTCGCCGGATATGACCGAGCCTTGGCCGTAGCGATAGTCCAGGAAGCGAAAGGGCGCACCCCAGCTTTTGCGCTTCCAATGCATCCACTCAGCAGCGACGACGGGCCTGCCGTCGATCTCGTCGATGGCTAAATGATAGCGGACAAGGCCAGGACGTCGGCCCCCGATCAGCCCGCCTTCGCGATATGCGACTTCAAAAGTGATCGGTCCCGACTGTCCCCGGCTGCGTAGGTCGGAGAACTTGCCGCGCTTGTCCACAGCGCGCCGGAGGCCTTCGGAAAAGCAGTCAGATAGAAATGCGAAGACATCGAAGAACGTCGACTTCCCGCTTCCGTTCGCACCCAGCAACGCAGTCAGGGGCGTCATCGCCTTGAACTCGACCTGCTGCAACGCACGAAAATTTCCTATTCGGACATTTTCGATGCGAGCCGGGGGAGACGACGCAGATATAGAGGTGCGGACGCCCATCACAGGTCGATCAATATCCGCGTCGGGTCCTCGATAGCATTCTTCAGCGCGACGAGGAACGTCACCGCCTCGCGCCCGTCGATCAGGCGGTGGTCGTAGCTGAGCGCCAGATACATCATCGGGCGCACCACGACCTGTCCGTCGCGCACGACCGGGCGGTCCTCGATGCGGTGGAGGCCCAGCACCGCGGACTGCGGCGGGTTGATGATGGGCGTCGACATCAGCGATCCGAACACGCCGCCGTTGGAGATGGTGAAGGTGCCGCCCTTCATCTCGTCCATCTTCAGCGTGCCGTCCTTGGCGCGCTTGCCATAGTCGCCGATCGTCTTCTCGATCCCCGCGACCGACAGGTCCTGCGCGTCGCGGATGACCGGCACGACGAGCCCGCCGGGCGAGGATACCGCGACCGAGATGTCGGCATAATCGTGATAGACGATCTCGTCGCCCTCGATGCTGGCGTTGACGCTGGGGATGTCCTTCAGCGCCATCGTCGCGGCCTTCACGAAGAAGCCCATGAAGCCCAGCCGCACGCCGTGCTTCTTCTCGAACAGGTCCTTGTACTTCGCGCGCGCCTCGATCACCGCGGTCATGTCGACGTCGTTGAACGTCGTCAGCATCGCGGCGGTATTCTGCGCCTCCTTCAGCCGCTTGGCGATCGTCTGGCGCAGGCGCGTCATGCGGACGCGCTCCTCCTTGCGCCCGGTGGAGGCGGCGACCGACGGCGTCTGCGGCGCGGGGGACGCGGCGGCGGCGGGTGCGGCGGCGGGTTTCGCGGAGGCGGCGGCGGCGATGTCCTCCTTCGTGATGCGGCCGTCCTTGCCCGTGCCCTTCACGGTCGAGGGGTCGACGCCATGTTCCAGCACCGCGCGCCGTGCGGAGGGCGACAGCGCCGCGGGGGCGTCGCCGTCGGACGCCGGCGCCTGCTGCCCCGCGGTGTCGGCGGGGGCGGGAGCAGGCGCGGGAGCGGGGGCCGCCTCCTTCGGCGACTCGGTCACCGCGGGCTGCGGCGCGGCAGCCTGCGCCGGCGCCGCGCCGCCCGCGTCGACGGTGGCCAGCATCGCGCCGACCTGCACCGTGTCGCCGACCTGCACCGCATGCGCGCCCATCACGCCCGCGACGGGGGAGGGGACCTCGACCGACACCTTGTCGGTCTCAAGGCTCGCGATCGGCTCGTCCGCCGCGACCGCGTCGCCCGGCTGCTTCAGCCACTCGCCGAGCGTCGCCTCGGTGATCGATTCGCCCAGCGTGGGGACCAGAACTTCGGTTGCCATGTCTACTCGCTTCCTCGTGTCCCCGCGGAGGCGGGGACCCAGTCTGGGCCTCCGCCTTCGCGGAGGCACATCAAGGGCTTATGCCCCCGCCTTGCCCGCCTTCTTGTCGCTCTCGCGGCTGCGGCGAATCTCCTCGCGGACGCTGTGGCCCAGCGCGTCGGCGACCAGCGCCGCCTGCTCGGTCTGGTGCCGCTTCATCAGGCCCGTCGCCGGGGAGGCGGCGGCCGCACGCCCGGCGTAGCGCGCGCGCGCCACGCTCGCGTCCGCGCCCGTCAGCGCCTCCTCGATCAGCGGCTCGACGAAGAACCAATAGCCGTTGTTCTTCGGCTCCTCCTGCGCCCACACCACCTCGCGCAGGTTCGGCATCCGCGCGATCCTTTTCGCCAGCGCCTCGGTGGGGAAGGGATACAATTGCTCGATGCGGACGATCTGGATGCCCTCGTCGCTCGCCGCGTCGCGCGCCTCGAACAGGTCGTAGGCGACCTTGCCGGTGCACAGGACCAGCCGCGTCGTCGCCTCGTCCGCCGCGCCGTTGGGATCGGACAGGATGCGGCGGAAGTGCGAATCGCCCTGGAAATCCGCCGCCGAACTGACCGCCGCCTTGTGCCGCAGCAACGACTTGGGCGTCATCACGACCAGCGGCTTGCGGAACGACCGGTGCATCTGCCGCCGCAACAGGTGGAAGAAATTGGCGGGCGTCGTGCAATTGGCGACCTGCATGTTGTCGCCCGCGCACGATTGCAGGAAGCGTTCGGGCCGCGCCGAAGAATGCTCCGGCCCCTGGCCCTCGTATCCGTGCGGCAGCAGCATGACGAGGCCGTTGGCGCGCAGCCACTTGGCCTCGCCCGACGCGATGAACTGGTCGATCATGATCTGCGCGCCGTTGACGAAGTCGCCGAACTGCGCCTCCCACAACACCAGCGTCTTGGGATCGGCCAGCGCATAGCCATATTCGAATCCCAGCACGCCATATTCGGACAACGGGCTGTCCAGCACCTCGAAATGCCCGTGCTCGACGTTCCACAGCGGCACGTATTTATGCTCGTCGTTCTGGTCGACCCACACCGCATGTCGCTGGCTGAACGTGCCGCGGCCCGAATCCTGCCCCGACAAACGGACGCCATAGCCTTCCGACAACAGCGTCCCGAACGCCAATGCCTCGCCCGTCGCCCAGTCGAAGCCCTCGCCGGTCGCGAACATCTGCCGCTTGGCATCCAGCACGCGCGCCAGCGTCTTGTGGATCGACAGGTCGTCGGGCACGGTCGTCAGCGTGCGGCCGATCGCATCGAACAGCTTGGGCTCCACGCCCGTGTCGACGTGGCGGCGGCTCGCCTCCGCATCGGTCGGTGCGTGCAGGCCGGACCAGCGGCCCGCGAACCAGTCCGCCTTGTTCGGCTTGTACGCCGCGCCCGCCTCGAACTCGCCCTCCAGCAGTTTCGTGAACTGCGCGACATTGTCGTCCAGCCACGCCTGGTCGATCACCTTCTCCGCGATCAGGCGCTTGGCGTACACCTCGCTGACCGGCGGATGCTGGCGGATCGCCTTGTACATCAGCGGCTGGGTGAAGCCCGGCTCGTCGCCCTCGTTGTGGCCGAAGCGGCGGTAGCACCACATGTCGATCACGACGTCGCGGTGGAACGTCTGGCGATATTCGATCGCCATCTTCGTCGCGAAGGTCACCGCCTCCGGATCGTCGCCGTTGACGTGGAAGATCGGCGCCTGCACCCCCTTCGCCACGTCGGACGGGTAAGGGGACGAGCGCGCGAACTGCGGGCTGGTCGTGAAGCCGATCTGGTTGTTGATGACGAAATGGACGCAGCCGCCGGTGTTGTAGCCGCGGATGCCGGAAAAGCCGAAGCATTCCCATACGATCCCCTGGCCCGCGAAGGCGGCGTCGCCGTGGATCAGGACGGGCAGCGACTTGCTGTGGTCGCCAAGGTCGTCCGCGATCGTCTGGATCGCGCGCACCTTGCCCAGCACGACCGGGTCCGCGGCTTCCAGATGCGACGGGTTGGCGACCAGCGACATATGGACCTTGCGTCCGTCGAACTCGCGATCCGTACTGGTGCCGAGGTGATATTTCACGTCGCCCGACCCGCCGATGTCGTCGGGGTTCGCGCTGCCGCCCGCGAATTCGTGGAAGATCACGCGCAACGGCTTGGCCATGACGTTGGCCAGCACGTTCAGCCGGCCGCGATGCGCCATGCCGAACACGATTTCGTTGATACCCGCCGCGCCGCCGTACTTGATGACGCTTTCCAGCGCGGGAATCATCGATTCGCCGCCGTCGAGGCCGAACCGCTTCGTGCCGACATATTTGCGGCCGAGGAATTTCTCCCACTGCTCCGCCTCGACGACCTTGTTCAGGATCGCCTTCTTGCCCTGCGCGGTGAAATCGGCGCCCTTGTCCTTGCCCTCCATCCGGTCCTGGAGGAAGCGGCGCTCCTCCACGTCCGCGATGTGCATATATTCCAGGCCCACGTTGCCGCAATAATTGGCGCGCAGCGTGTCCACGACCTCGCGCACCGTCGCCCATTCCATGCCCAGCGTGCCGCCGAGGTAGACGGGCCGGTCGATGTCGGCGTTGGAGAAGCCGTAATAGTCGGTCGTCAGGTCCGCGGGCAGTTCGCGCAATCCCGACAGGCCGAGCGGGTCGAGGTTGGACGCGAGGTGGCCGCGCACGCGATAGGTGCGGATCAGCAACTGCACCCGGATCGCGTCGCCCGCGGCCTTGATGATGTCGTCCTGCGACGGGGCGGGGGCGGCGGCCGGGGCGGCGGGGGCGGGCTTGCCCTTCTGCGGCCGGGGCGCGGGCTCCATCTGCGTCGGATCGAGCGCGGCGGTCAGGTCGTCGGTCGACGTCGGCGGCCAGCGGTCGTTGCTCCACGACGGGCCGGTCGTGCCGGTCTCGAGCCCGTCGAACATCGCGCGCCACTGCGGCTCGACGCTGTCGGGCGACGATTTGTAGCGTGCGTACAATGCGTCGATGAACGCCGGCGATACGCTGCCGGCGACGTCCGAGAAATCCTGGCCTTCGTAGCCCATGATACGCATCCCCGGCCGCTTACCTATTTACCGTCACCCCGGCGTAGGCCGGGGTCCAGAGCCGCGCGCGACCGGCTCGTGGCCCTGGATCCCGGCCTGCGCCGGGATGACGACGTTACTTCTTCAACACGTCCAGCAGCGTCGAGCCCAGTTCCGACGGCGACGCCGCCACCCTGATCCCCGCCGCTTCCATCGCCGCGATCTTGCTGTCCGCATCGCCCTTGCCGCCGCTGACGATCGCACCGGCATGGCCCATGCGGCGTCCGGGCGGGGCGGTGCGTCCGGCGATGAAGCCCGCCATCGGCTTCTTGCGCCCGCGCTTCGCCTCGTCGCGCAGGAACTGTGCCGCCTGTTCCTCCGCATCGCCGCCGATCTCGCCGATCATGATGATCGATTCGGTCGCGTCGTCGGCCAGGAACAGCTCCAGGACGTCGATGAAGTTCGTCCCGTTGACCGGATCGCCGCCGATCCCGACCGCGGTGGTCTGGCCCAGCCCGGCGTTCGAGGTCTGGAACACCGCCTCGTAGGTCAGCGTGCCGGAACGCGAGACGACGCCGACCGACCCCTGCTTGAAGATGCTGCCGGGCATGATGCCGATCTTGCACTGGCCGGGCGTCAGCACGCCGGGGCAGTTCGGACCGATCAGCCGCGACTTGCTGCCCGACAGCGCGCGCTTCACGCGCACCATGTCCAGCACCGGAATGCCCTCGGTGATGCACACGATCAGCGGCACCTCGGCATCGATCGCCTCAAGAATCGAATCCGCGGCGAAGGGGGGCGGCACGTACACGACCGACGCATCCGCGCCGGTCTTCTGCACCGCCTCCGCGACGGTATCGAACAGCGGCAGGCCCAGATGCGTGCCCCCGCCCTTCCCGGGCGTGACGCCCGCGACCATCTGCGTCCCGTAATCGAGCGCCGCCTGCGTATGGAAGCTGCCCGTGTTGCCGGTCATCCCCTGCGTGATGACCTTGGTGTTCCTGTCGACGAGGATGCTCATTGGAATCCCGTGTCCTTAGCCGTCACCCCGGCGAAGGCCGGGGTCCAGTTGCTACATCAGCGTCGGGAACAGGTCGTGCCAATCGGGGTTCATCGCCTCGATCTGACGCAACTTCCACGCCCGTCGCCACTCCTTCATCTGCTTCTCGCGTCGGATCGCATCATCGATGCGGTCATGGACCTCGAACCAGACCAATATCTTGCAACCGTATCGGCGTGTGAAACCTTCCGCGATGTCCTCGCGATGCTCCCAGACGCGCTTCAACAGATTGCTGGTTACGCCGATGTAGAGCGTGCCGTTACGCGCGCTCGCCATGATGTAGACGTAACCTCTTCGTTCCATCGTTACTCCGACAACGACCGCCGGATTGGACCCCGGCCTTCGCCGGGGTGACGGTCCGGGGTGGTCGTTCCTAGTTCAACGACCCGTCGATCCCCTTGCACGCGACCAGCAGCTCCTTCACCGCGTCGACCGACACCTGCAAGTTCGCCTTCGCCTCGTCGGACAGCTTCACCTCGACGACCTTCTCGACGCCGCCGGCGCCGATCACGACCGGCACGCCGACATACAGGTTGTCGACGCCATACTGACCGGTCAGATGCGCCGCCGCCGGAAGCACGCGCTTCTGGTCGTACAGATACGCTTCCGCCATCGCGATGCCGCTGGTCGCGGGGGCGTAATAGGCGCTGCCGGTCTTCAGCAGCGCGACGATCTCGCCGCCGCCGCCGCGCGTGCGCTTGATGATCTCGTCCACCTTCTCCTTCGTGGAGAAGCCCATCTCGATCAGGTCCGCGACCGGGATGCCGCTGACGGTCGAATATTCCAGCACCGGCACCATCGTGTCGCCATGGCCGCCCAGCACGAACGTGTTCACGTCCTTCACCGACACGCCGAACTCCTCGGCCAGGAAGTGGCTGAACCGCGCGCTGTCCAGCACGCCCGCCATGCCGACCACCTTGTTGTGCGGCAGGCCCGAGAATTCGCGCAGCGCCCATACCATCGCGTCGAGCGGGTTGGTGATGCAGATGACGAACGCGTCGGGGGCGTTCTTCGCGATGCCCTCGCCGACCGCCTTCATCACCTTCAGGTTGATGCCCAGCAGGTCGTCGCGGCTCATGCCCGGCTTGCGCGCCACGCCCGCGGTGACGATGATGACGTCCGCCCCGGCGATGTCGGCGTAATCGTTCGACCCCTTGATGACGGCGTCGAAGCCTTCCACCGGGCCGCACTGGCTGAGGTCGAGCGCCTTGCCCTGCGGCACGCCCTCCACGACGTCGAACAGGACGATGTCGCCCAATCCCTTGAGCGCGGCCAGATGGGCGAGCGTGCCGCCGATATTGCCGGCGCCGATCAGCGCGATCTTCTTGCGGGCCATTCCATCCCCTCTCGTAGTCGGATGGCCACGTCGCCTACGCGCTTTGTCCGGATGGGGCAACCCCACGTCTCAGACTTTAATCGCGACTAATTCGCAAGAGCATTAGGCGTTTCCATGCCCCTCGGCAAGATAATCCTCCGACCGCATTTCCTCCAGCCGGCTGACCGTCCGCTGAAATTCGAACGCGCCGTCGCCCGTCGGATACAGCGCGTCGGGCTGGGCATCCGCCGCGGCGAGCAGCTTGACCTTATATTCGTACAACGCGTCGATCAGCTGGACGAACCGCGCCGCCTCGTTCCGGTTGTCGGGTCCCAGCACCGGGATGCCGACCAGGATGACGGTATGATAGCGCCGCGCGATCGCCAGATAGTCCGCCGCGCCGCGCGCCTCGCCGCACAATTTCCGGAACGAGAAGACCGCGACTCCCTTCAACGCCTTGGGCACGCGCAACGTGCGGCCCTGCACGGTCAGCTCCTCGGTCGGCACGTGCGCGCGATCCTCGGGCGGATAGTCGGTCAGGCGGAAGAAGGCGGCGGACAGCTGCGCGGTCGCCTCGGCGCCGTTGGGCACCAGCCACATGTCCTGCTGCCCCAGCCGGTCGCGGCGATAATCGACCGGGCCGTTGAGCGGCAGGACGTCCAGCCGCTGCTCGATCAGCGCGATGAAGGGCAGGAAATGCTCGCGGTTCAGGCCGTTGTTGTACAGGTCCGACGGCGCGCGATTGCTGGTCGTCACCACCGTCACCCCCGCCTCGATCAACGCGGTGAACAGCCGCGACAGGATCATCGCGTCGGGGCTGTTGGTCACCATCATCTCGTCGAAGGCCAGGCATTGCGCCTCCTCCGCCAGTGCCGCGGCGACGGGGACGATCGGGTCGCCCTGTTCCTTGCGCCGCTCGATCGCGATCCGGCCGTGGACCTCCAGCATGAATTCCGCGAAATGGACGCGGCGTTTCCGCGGAATCGCGACATGCGCGAAGAACAGGTCCATCAGCATCGACTTGCCGCGCCCGACCCCGCCCCACAAATACAGGCCGCGCGCGGGCACCACCTTGCGGCGGAACAGGCCGGTGGTCCGGGGATGCTCCAGTTCGTGCGCCAGCGCATCCAGCCGCGCGGCGGCGGCGGCCTGTTCGGGATCGGGGCGCAATTCCCCCGCGGCGATCAGCGCGTCATAGGCGGTGAGGACGGCGGCCATTTTCTTCCTTCGTCATGCCCGGCCCGACCCGGCATCCATCGTACCGCGAATGCCTCCGGCCGCGACTCTTGCGGAGGCATGGACCCCGGATCAAGTCCGGGGTGACGATGGCGCCGGTCAGCCCGGCTTCTTGATCGTGCCCGAGAATTCGCACACGACCGCGTCGCTGTCCCCGACCTGCTGCACCAGCAACCCGCGCAGGAAGATCAGCCGCCGCGTCTCGCGCAGCATCTCGACCCGCGCCTCCAGCGGCTGGCCGACCCGCCCCGCGCCGATGAAGTGGGTGTTGAGGTCAAGCGTCACCGCCGGCCCCGCCTCGATCAGGCCCAGCCCCCTGATCGCCGCGAACAGCGCGACGTCGATGAAGCCCAGCAGCGCGCCGCCGTGGACATTCTCGCCGAAATTGGAATGCCGCCGCTCCGGCGTCATCCGGACGCGCGCCTGCCCGTCCTCGATCCGGACGATGATCTCGCCCAGGAACGAATTGTAGCGCGTGTCGTCGCGGAACCGCCACTGCATCCAGCCGGGATGGTCGGGGTGTTCGTCGTAGGAGAAGGCGGGGGCGGGCTTTTCGATCGTCACTGTCCTTCGAACACCACCCCCGTTCGGGCTGAGCGTAGTCGAAGCCTATGCCCGACCGTGGGCGCATACCCGTCGACTTCGCTCAGGGCGAACGGAGGTTGGGGTGTGAGGCGTCGCGTCGCCGAAAGAATCAGACGACCCGCTCGACTTCCATCTTCTTGATCTCCGCGATCGCCTTGGCGGGCGACAGCCCCTTGGGACAGGCGTTGGCGCAGTTCATGATCGTGTGGCAGCGGTACAGCCGGAACGGATCCTCCAGCGCGTCGAGCCGCTCGCCCGTCATCTCGTCGCGGCTGTCCGCCAGCCAGCGATACGCCTGCAACAGGATCGCGGGGCCCAGGAACTTGTCGCTGTTCCACCAATAGCTCGGGCACGACGTCGAGCAGCACGCGCACAGGATGCATTCGTACAGCCCGTCCAGCTTCGCGCGCTCCGCGGGCGACTGCAACCGCTCCTTGCCCGCGGGCGGCGGGGTGACGGTCTGGAGCCACGGGGTGATCGAGGCGTATTGCGCGTAGAAGTGCGTGAAGTCGGGGACCAGGTCCTTGACCACGTCCATCGCGGGCAGGGGGGTGATCGTGACCTCCCCCTTCACGTCCTCGATCGCGGTGGTGCAGGCCAGCCCGTTCTTCCCGTCGATGTTCATCGAGCAGGAGCCGCAGATGCCCTCGCGGCACGACCGGCGGAACGTCAGCGACGAATCCTGCTCGCCCTTGATCTTGATGAGCGCGTCCAGGACCATCGGGCCGCATTCGTCCAGGTTCACCTCGAACGTGTCGAAACTGGGATTCTCGCCCGTATCGGGATCGTAGCGATAGACGCGGAACGACCGCATCGTCCCGCCCGGTTGCGGCGACGGATGCTTCGTTCCGCCCTTGATCCTGCTGTTCTTGGGAAGTGCGAACTCGGCCATTACGATATCGTTTCCTCACGCGGCGCGCGCGCCGGCCCGGTCGATGATACGGACCGGTTACATGATCGCGGGCGTGCCCGCAAACAAGGGATCCGCATCGATCACTAGCGGCTGCGCCCCATTGCTCAAGAGGATATAGCGCGCCGCCGCGTCGCGTCGGCCGCGTCAGATGACGTCGAGTACCAGCCCCAGGTCGCGCGCCTCGTTCGCCTCGATATACCAGTTGTTCGGCGCCCGCTCCTTCAGCTCGTCCAGCGTCACGCGCGTGCCGCGGACCAGGTCGGCGAAGCCTTCGTCCTGGATGCGGATCGAATCCTCGATCTCGTTCAGCTTCGCGTTCAGGACCGGGGCCAGCGTGTTGAGCGGGCCGGACAGCTGGACCGTGGAATTCATCAGCCGTTCGTGGATCATCAGCCGCGAATTGCGCGTCAGGAACCTCTTGTCCGCCGGAAACGCGGACATGAACGTCGCGCCCGCGGAATAGACCGCCACCTTGCCCAGGAACAGCGCCTCGCGCCCGGTATATTCGCGCAGCAGGCGGATCGAATCGCCCATCGCGCGCGCCATTTCGGGGTCGCCGCCCAGCGTGGTGATCGACACGACCAGCGGGCTTCCGTCCGCGGGTGCGGCGGCCAGCTGCTGCTTGAACGACGCATACATGTTGTCGTCCACCGTGCCGTGGAGCTGGATGTGGGGGACGGCGAGGAACGGATAGTCCCTGGCCTTGCTTTCGCTGCGCTTGGCGGCGTCGGTTGCGGTGTCGGTCATGGTGCGGCGCAACCAAGCGCACGGGCCAAGGTTCCGGCTATTTCTTCAGCGATGCGGTCGCGGCGCGGCCGACGCGCGCACCGTCGGGGGGCAGGTCGCGTTCCAGCACCGCGAGCCACGCCGCGGCGCCCGCGCCGATCGACACCTGCGGCTGCGACGGCTCCAGCTTCGCGTCCCCCTCCCATCCCGCGACCAGCGCCTGCGCCTGCGCCGCGGCGGTCGCGAGCGGGACGCGCCGGCGCAGCGCGGTGTTGACCAGTGCGTCGCCGAAGAAGGTCCAGTCGTTGTCGGACTGGCATCCGAACGACGTCCGGTCCGCGGACGATGCGGTCAGGATCGCGGTGGTGTCCGACGACAACAACGGCACGAACACGCCCGAATAGCAGGCGCTGACCATGATGAGCCGGTTGCGGATGCCCAGCGCCGACAATTGCTGCCACAATCGCGTGGGGGAGATCGCGCCATACCCCTGGTCGCCGTCGTTGTAGTAGATGCCGAACGGCGCGCCGTGGCTGGTGGTGTACAGGACCAGGACGTCCTCGTTCACGTCCATC
>NZ_LMQP01000003.1:214074-214570 GCF_001425405.1 Sphingomonas sp. Leaf412
CCGCGGCGCCGTCGCTGCCCGCCAGCAGGATCGTGCGCCCGTCCGCGGAATAGCGGCGCGACAGGACCCTCGCGGTCTCGCGCGCCTCGCGCCCGAATACGGCGTCGCTGTCCAGCCCCGCGACCACGACATAGGCGTCGACCGTCCCCCGGCGCTGCGGCTTCAGCGCCGCCAGCGCCGCGGACAGGCGGCGGTGCTCGGCCAGCAGCCATGGCGCGGGGCGATCGCGCTCGACATCGATCCCCATGTCCGCCTGCGCCTGCGTGTCCTGCCCGAGTTGCGGCGGGGGCAGGTTGTGCCGCGGCGGCTGGTAGGTCTGTGCAGCCGCGCCGGTGGTCAGTGCGAGCAGCAGCGTGAAAAAGGCTTTCCCCATATGGGGGATAAGGCGTTGCCGACACGAAACAGTCAATATCCTCCCCGGCACGGGGAGGGGGACCGCAGCGCACAGCGGCGTGGTGGAGGGGGCGTGCCACGAACGTGCCGCTTGTGGCGACCC
>NZ_LMQP01000003.1:214656-235451 GCF_001425405.1 Sphingomonas sp. Leaf412
TCGCGCCGGAAGATTATAACCGGCGCATGGCCTTTCTCCCCCTCCACCGTCGCGTCCCCTGCGCCCGCATCCGCGCGAGGATCCCGACCCCCCCGATGTCGTGAACTTCGTGAACTTCCGCCGCCGTTTTCGCGACGAACCGTTGCGCCGGGCGTCGCGAATCGCGACAGTCGCGCGAAACGGGAGAGGCGCATGATCGACCTGTACTTCGCCGCCACGCCCAACGGGTGGAAGGCGACGATCGCGCTGGAGGAGCTGGGCCTACCCTATGTCGTGCGCCCGGTGAACATCGGCGCGGGGGAACAGTTCGCGGCGGATTTCCTCGCGATCGCCCCGAACAACCGCATTCCCGCTATCGTCGATCACGACCCGGCCGACGGCGGCGGTCCGCTGAGCGTGTTCGAAAGCGGCGCGATCCTGCTGTACCTGGCGCAGAAGGCCGGGCGTCTGATGCCCCGCGACGTGCGCGGGCGCACCGCGGTGACCGAATGGGTGATGTGGCAGATGGGCGGGCTCGGCCCGATGCTGGGCCAGAACGGGCATTTCCGGCTCTACGCCCCCGATCGCATCCCCTACGCCATGGATCGCTACGCAAAGGAGGCGGACCGGTTGTACGGCGTGCTGGACCGGCAGCTGGCGCGCACCGGCGCCCATGTCGCGGGCGCGGATTATTCGATCGCGGACATCGCCTGCTTCCCGTGGATCATCACGCACAAGGCGCAGGGCATCGACATGACCCGCTTCCCCCATGTCGCGCGCTGGTTCGCCACGGTGCGCGCGCGGCCCGCGGTGGCGGCGGGCACGGCGGTCGGCCGCATGTCCCGGCCGGAGGAGATCAGCGACGAGGCGAAGCGCGTGATGATGGGGATCGAACGGCCATGATCGAATTCTTCTTCGACGTGTCGAGCCCGTGGACGTGGCTGGGGTTCGAGGGGATCCAGCCGCTGGCGGCGGACCTGGGCGAGGAGATCGCATGGCGCCCGATCCTCGTCGGCGGCGTCTTCAACACCGTCAACGGCAGCGTGTACGAAAGCCGCAGCCGGCCGGTGCCCGCGAAGGCGCGGTATATGAAGAAGGACCTGGCCGACTGGGCACGCGTCGCGGGGCTGGCGATCCGCTTCCCGCCGTCGGTGTTCCCGGTCAACAGCGTGAAGGCGATGCGCGCCTGCTGCTGGCTGGGGCAGGGCTGCGTCCCCTTCGCGCGCGCCGCGTTCCGCGCCTATTGGACCGACGATCGCGACATCGCGCAGGACGACGTGCTGCGCGACGTGGCGGTGCAGGCGGGGGTGGACCCCGACGCGCTGTCCGCCGGCATCGCGCAGGACGCGACGAAGGCGGCGTTGCGCGCCAATACCGACGATCTGATCGCGCGCGGCGGGTTCGGATCGCCGACGATGTTCGTGGATCGCGACGACATGTATTTCGGCAACGACCGCCTGGCGCTGGTGCGCGCGGCGGTGCTGGCGCGACGTGGATGACGGCGGCGCCGGTGACGCGACCGCGACGACCGCCCGGTCAGGCGACCGCCGCGACGCGCGGACCGATGGCGCCCGCGCCGGTCGGCACGCCCGCGCCGCGCGCCAGCAGGCGGTGGCGCTCGACCGGACCCGGCAGGCGCCACGCCGCGGTCGCGGCGGCGGTGAAGCCGAAGAAGCGGCCGTAATAGTCGGGATCGCCGATCAGCATCAGGTCCAGCGCCCGCTGGTCCGCCGCCGCCAGCGCCTGTGTCATCAATCGCCGGCCCAGCCCCTCCTGCTGCCGCGCCGGCGCGACCGCGACCGGGCCGACCAGCACCAGCGGCACGATCCGGCCGTCGTCGCCGGCGAAGCGCACCGGCCAGCACTGGATCGACCCCAGCAGCGCGTCCCCCTCGACCAGCGCGAAGCTGAGGTCCGCGATCGCCGCGGTCCCCTCGCGCAGGCGATAGGCGGTCCGCAGGTGCCGGTCCGCACCGAACGCGCGGTCCAGCAATCGCTCGACCGCGGCGGCGTCGACATCCCGGATCGCGACCGTGTGCGTCATCTCTTCCTCGACGCAGGGCATGGACGCCTGCGGCGGCGCGCTTTAGCGGGAACAGGGCTGAACGCCAACGGAATGGGCCGCGACATGAAGCTGTACGATGCCGAATGGGCGCCGAGCCCGCGCCGGGTGCGGATCTACCTCGCCGAAAAGGCGATCCAGGTGGAGCGCGTGACGATCGACCTGAAGGCGGACGAGCAATTGGGCGACGCCTATCTGGCGATCAATCCGCGCGGCACCGTGCCCGCTCTGGTGCTGGACGATGGCGAGACGATCGCCGAATCGGTCGCGATCTGCCGCTTTTTCGAGGCGCTGCACCCGCAACCGCCCTTGTTCGGCGCGCGCCCGGTGGAGGTCGCGCGGATCGAGGACTGGACCCGCCGGATCGAGAGCGAGGGCTATGCCGCCGCCGTCTACGCGCTGCGCAACCGCGCCGCCGCCTTCATGAACCGCGGCCTGCCCGGCAAGCGCGGCGCGGTGCCGCAGATCCCGGTGCTGGTCGAGCGCGCGAAGACGATGTGGGCGGATTTCATGGCGGTCCTGGACGATCGACTCGGCGACGGCGAATGGATCGCGGGCGACCGTTACAGCTTCGCGGACGTCACCGGGCTGGTGACGGTCGATTTCGCGCGCGCCGCGAAACTGGCCGTGCCCGATGCGGCGACGAACGTCGCGCGCTGGCACGCCGCGGCGTCCGCACGGCCGAGTGCGGCGGCATGACCGGCGTCGATACGCTCGAACTGGAGGTCCACGACCTGGAGGTGCCGGTGCTGACCGGTATCTACAGCGAGGAGACGCACCTGCCGCAACCGCTGCGCATCTCGCTCACCGTCCTGCTCGATGCGCCGCCGCACTTCGCGCCCGACACGCCATTGTCGGCCAGCAAGAACTATCTCGACCTGAAACACGCCGCGACCGACGCATTGTCGGGGGCGGGGCATTTCACGCTGATCGAGGCGGTGGCGGATCATATCGCGGAGACGCTGTTCCTTCAGGACCGGCGCGTGCGGCGGGTGAAGGTCGCGATCGTGAAGCTGGCGATCGCGGAGGCGGGCGAGTCGATCGGGATCACGCTGGTCCGGCACCGGCGATAGCGGCGGGCGCGCCGCGGCACGGCCCCAGTCCCTCGATCACGACGCGATAGTCCGCGCGCGCCTGCGCCCCATCCGCCGGCTCCAGCGCCGCGGTGCTGGCGTCCGGCAGCACGGGGGGCAGGGTGCAGGCGAGGCGATACCACAGCAACGTGTCGCGCGGCGGCGCCACCGCGCCGTCGTCGATGATCTCCCCCAGCGCCACCGACCAGCGCGGCGCCTCGCCCGGACGGCGCAGGACGGACAGGGCGGCGGGGGCGCCGTCGCGCGTCTGGAGGAAGATCTGCGTCTCCCCCTCGCCGGGCAGCGATCCGGGCACGTGGAACGCGTTGCGGATGCCCGTCACGACCGGCGGCGCGTCGGGGGCGTTGGCCTCGGTCGCGATCCGGCGCGCCGTCGCCTCCGCGGCGGGGCTCCACGGCAATTGCGCGGACGGCGTCACCAGCTGCACCTGCCCCGGATTACCGGCGACCGGGCGCGCGAAGATCAGCACGCGCGCCTTCTTCAGCTTCGGCGCGCGCCCGCGGAAATCCAGCGGCACGTCCACCACCCATCCGATCCGCGACGGGATCGCGGCGGTTCCGCGGATCAACTGCGTCACGTCCGCCTCGACATACGAACGCGCCTGCCCCGCGGGCACCCCCGCCGCCTCGGCACCCTTGATCCTCGCGTCGGAGCGGATGGTCGCGTCGATCACCAGCGGACTGGCGACGACAAGGTCCGCGATGTCGGCGTACGCCGGTCCGGGAACGGCCGATGCGGCGAGGGGCGCGGATTGCGGGAGGGCGGCACACGGTACGGCCGCGGCAAGGGCGAGCGGAGCGATCATGGGAAGGGGGCGGATCATGACCGCGGGTTATGCCATCGACCCTGAACGATACAGAAATAATTCTGACGCCTCGCGATTGTACGTTTGTTGCGCCCGACAAAGCGTTTGCGTCCTCAAGGGTCGCGCGATAGGACTCGGGGTGCGTGGCATTCGCATGAGCGGACGTTACGGAAAGGTTTACCGTTCGGCCGGGGCGTTCCCCGGTTATCCGCCGGGCCGCAGGATGAGGGAGTTTCGTTGCTGAATGGCCTATTCTGACCAGAAGATGAGCGGGGGCAAGATCGGGGCGATGGTGATCGTCGCGCTGATCCACGTCGCCCTCGGCTACGCCTTCGTCACGGGTCTCGCGACCAATTTCGTGAAGAAGGCGGCTGAAAAGCTGAACACGTTCGACGTCGAGGAGCCACCGCCCCCGCCGCCGGACGAGCCCCCGCCCCCGCCGCCCGACACGCCGATGACGCCGCCGCCGGTCGTCTCGCCGCCGCCGATCGTGCGGTCGCCGACGCCGCCCGTGGCGATCGCCACGGTGCCGACGCCGCCGGTGGTGTTCGCGCCGACCGTCGTCGCTGCGCCGCCTGCGCCGCCCGCTCCTGCGCCCCCCGCTCCGTCGGTGGTCAGCAAGGCCGCGGGTGCCAAGGGTGACGAGGCGAGCTGGATCACGACGGACGATTATCCGCCGAGCTCGATCCGTGCCGAGGAAGAAGGCACGACCGGGATCACGTGGACGATCAACGCGCAGGGCCGCGCCGAGAATTGCCGGGTGACCGCATCGTCGGGCTCCTCGGCGCTCGACCAGGCGGCGTGCCGTGCACTGCTTCGTCGCGCACGCTACTCGCCGGCGCTCGATCAGGCAGGGAATCCGATGGCGACGACGAAGTCGCGTCGCGTGACCTGGCGCCTGCCGCAGAACTGACCGTCTTCTCGCCAAATTACCTAGTCAAAGGGACTCGAACCGCATGATCATCAATCTCCTGGCCGCCGCCGGCGCTGCGGCCCCCAAGGGCGAAAACCCCTACGGCCTCATCCCCGCGCTGCGCGAGGGCGGTCTGATTTCGCAGACCGTGTTCGCCATCCTCGTGCTGATGAGCGTCGTCTCCTTCTACATCCTGTTCTCGAAGCTGTTCGAGCAGCAGAAGGTCATCAACCAGCACAAGCGCATGCGTCAGGGGTTCTGGAACTCCACGTCGCTGCGCGAAGGGTCGGCGAAGCTGGAGAAGAACTCGGCGTACAAGCAGCTGGTCGACGACGGCCTGACCGCGCAGGAGCAGCATTCGCGGCTGACCGATCCGGTCGAGGCGCATGACTGGCTGCACGGCTCGCTCGCGCGGTCGGAAGCCGCGATCAACTCGAAGCTGGGCAGCGGTCTCGCCTTCCTGGCGACCGTCGGCGCGACCTCGCCGTTCATCGGCCTGTTCGGGACCGTCATCGGCATCTACCGCGCGCTCATCAAGATCGGTGCGGCCGGTCAGGCGTCGATCGACGCGGTCGCAGGGCCGGTCGGCGAGGCGCTCATCATGACCGCGCTCGGCCTGGTCGTCGCGGTTCCCGCGGTGCTCGCGTACAACTGGCTCCAGCGCCGCAACAAGGCGATCGCGGAGGACCTGTCGGCCTTCTCGAACGACGTGCTGGGCTATCTGGCGTCGAACGGCAACGTGAAGCCGGCGATCGCGTCGGCCACGACCGGCGCCGCGCCGCGTCCCACCACGCCGGTGAAGCCGGCGGCGACGACGACGGCCGGCCAGACCGGCGGCGTGCAGACCCGCCCGTAAACGGGGATCAGCGGGGCCGCCGCGGTGGCGGCCCCGCCACCTCCCGCCCGGTGCCGGACCGGGGATGAACCCATCCTGCGGGTTCCGGCCTGCGGAACGAGACGAATAGGAAAGCCCGAACGATGGCAATGAGCGTTGGCGGATCCGGAGGCGACGAGAAGCCGTTGTCGGACATCAACACGACTCCCCTCGTGGACGTCATGCTGGTGCTCCTCATCATCTTCCTGATCGCGGTTCCGGTCGTGATCCAGTCGGTGAAGCTGAAGCTGCCGAACGTGGTCTTCGATCCCACGACCACGAAGCCCGAGAACGTCCTGCTGTCGGTGACCAAGGATTCCGCGGGCAATTGCGCGGTGTACTGGGGCCTCAGCAAGGTGGGCCAGCAGGAGCTGCTCGACCGCGCGGTCGAGAAGCTGAAGGTCGAGATCGCGCGTCAGGGCGGCGTCGGCAACCCCGACCTGGAACTGCCCGAAGCACATGTCCGCGGCGACGTGGACACTCCGTGGCGCTGCATCGGCGGCGCCATCTACAACATGCAGATGGCGGGATTCGCCAAGGTCGGATTCATCTCCGAACCGCCGCCAGGCTCCGCCGTGACACGGATGTGACCGGGCGAATCAGGAGTAATACGACATGTCTATGAGTGGCGGCACCGAAGACGGCGAGCCGATGATGGAAATGAACACGACGCCGTTGATCGACGTCATGCTCGTGCTCCTCATCATGTTCATCATCACGATCCCGATCCAGACCCACGCGGTGAAGGTCGACCTGCCGGTGAACGACCCCAATGCGGTCAAGCCTCCGGTCGATCCGATCAAGAACAAGATCGCGATCGACGCCGCGGGCACGATCACGTGGAACGGCTCGCCCGTGAACGAGACGCTGCTGCGTCAGTATCTCGACACGTCGGCAGCGATCACGCCGGAGCCGGAATTGCAGTTCCAGCCCGATCCGCAGGCGCGGTACGAGGTGGTCGACCAGACCCTGGCGGTCATCAAGCGGTCGAACATCACGAAGCTCGGGTTCGTGGGCAACGAGCAATATTACAAGGACTTCTGATCCGCGTCGCCGCGCGCGCCCGGTGCAGAACGAACGGGCGGTGCCGAGAGGCGCCGCCCGTTTCGTTTATGCGCCACTTTCTGACCCCGGACTGTCGTAACCCGGCAACACAACAGTGCCGCAAAGCCACAAAAGTTACTCATACTCGGCGAAATTCAGTCAAATATGACGCTGCGCTGTCTTTTTCATTGCACCCATGTCGTGAAAGTGAAACACTCCCGTCATAGAGGATGTGGAGGCTGTGATGCGCAAGCTGGTGATCGCGATTGTGATGGCGTCGATCGGGGCGATGCCCGCGACCGCGCAGGTCCGGACCGGCTACACCGCGATCGCGGCCGGTAGCCTGACCGAGGCGGAGCGGACGCTGACCCGCGAGCGCGCGATCTTCCCGCAGCGGCCCGAACTCATGCTCAATCTCGCCGCCGTCTATGCCCGGACGGACCGGTCGACGGAGGCGCGTGCGCTTTATGCCGACGTGCTGCGCGCCGAGCCCGTGGCGCTGGAGCTGGCCGATGGCACGGCCGAATCCTCGCACCTGCTCGCGCGGCGCGGGCTGATGCGTCTCGACACGACCATCGCCGCTCGCTGATCTTCCCGGGAGGGCGGGGCGGAAGCCGGCCCCGCCGCCGGAGCCCGATCGCCGTCCAAGACTCACATATCAGCCACCGTCGGCGCGGCGCGTGCGGACAAGCCGTCGCAAACGTCCCGCCGATGCGGCGTCAGGCGCGGGCCTGGTCCGTCGCCGCCTGCCGCAAGACGTCCCCCAGCAAGCGAAAATCGCGCTCCCGCGGCGACGCCCGGCGCCAGACCAGCGCCAGCGTGCGGGTCGGGTGCTCGGCGTCGAGCGGCCTGGCCGCGACGCGGGTATGGTCCAGAATGCCCGCCGCCAGCGCGATCCCCGGCAGCATCGTGACCCCCAGGCCGTTGTCGACCATCTGGACCATCGTGTGCAGCGACGTCCCCAGCATCGTCGCCTCCGCCCGCAATTCGGGCCGGTTGCACGCCGCCAGGACATGGTCCTTCAGGCAATGCCCATCCTCCAGCAGCAGCAACCGCGTTTCGTCGATGTCGCGCGGCCTGATCCCCGCCGCCGCGGGCACCTCCCCCTCGGGAAACGCGACGAACAGGCGGTCGTCGAACAATTCCATCGCGGTCACCTCCCCGCAGGCGTAGGGCAGCGCCAGCAGGACGCAGTCGGCCCGTCCGTTGCTCAACGCCTCGCACGCAGGCCCGCTCGGCTCCTCGCGCAGGAACAGCTTCAGGTCGGGATAGTCGCGCCGCAACCGCGGCAGGATGCGCGGGAGCAGGAAGGGCGCGATCGTCGGGATCACGCTCATCCGCATCTCCCCCGACAACGGCCGCCCGGCGGCGCGCGCCATGTCGCCCAGCTCCTCCGCCTCGCGCAACACGTTCCGAGCCTTATCCGCGATCCCGTCGCCCAGCGGCGTAAAGCGCACGACGCGGCGGGTGCGTTCGACCAGCGTGACCCCGATCAGCGTCTCCAGTTCGCGCAGGCCAGCCGACAGCGTCGATTGCGTCACATAGCATGCCTCCGCCGCGCGGCCGAAATGCCCGTGGTCGCGCAACGCGACCAGATACTGCAATTGCTTGAGCGTCGGCAGATAGGTCGCGGCCATTCATCGCCTCCATCGGTCGTGGGGCGGCGGATACGCGGTCGTGGCGATCGGCGCCAACGCTACATCAACACCGCGCGGATGAAGCCGTAGGTACTGGTGATGGTCAGCACCGCGCCGACCAGGATCAGCATCACGTTCATCGGGATCCGCTTCGCCATCACCGCGCCCAGCGGGGCGGCAAGGACGCCGCCGATCAGCAGCCCGACCGTCGCGGTCGCGAAATCCTGTAGCCCCAGGTGGTAGATGAACGTCGCGGAGACGGTCGCGGTCAGGAAGAATTCCACCGCGCTGACCGTGCCCACGACACGGCGCGGCTCCACGCCCTGCACCAGCAGGTTCGACGTGACGATCGGTCCCCATCCGCCCCCGCCCGCCGCGTCCAGGAACCCGCCGACCAGGCCCAGCGGCTCCACCACCTTGGGACGCTGCGATCCGCGCGGCGTGAACATCAGTCCGCGGACGAGCAGGTAGATGCCGATCGCCACAAGATAGCCCAGCACGTACGGCTTCACCGCATCCGCGTCGATGTTGGTCAGGACATAGGCCCCCGACACGCCGCCGATCACGCCGGGGATCAGCAGGCGGAGGAACAGCCGGCGGTCGATGTTGCCGTGCAGCGCATGGCTGATCCCCGATACCGCGGTGGTGAAGGTCTCGACGATATGGACGTTCGCGGACGCGCGCGCGGGCGCGACCCCCATCACCCCGACCAGCAGGACGTTGCAGATCACGCCGAACGCCATGCCCAACGCGCCGTCGACCAGCTGGGCGCCGAAACCGACGGCGATGAAGGGGAGCAGGGCGGCAAGGTCAAAGTCGGTAAGGGCCGGCATTTCTGCTCCGTGCGGGGGGCGTCGGACACGGTGTCAGCGAATTTCCCCGCATCCGCTAGGTATTTCGATTGTGGGTCGCGACAAGACGGGATTTGGCGGGGATATGGAACTCCGGCGCCCAAGCCCCTATTTTGCCGTTTCAAGGGGACGGCGATGGCACGACTGACGACCTATCTCGATTCGATCCGTGCGCGCGATCCCGCGCCGCATTCGCGGTGGGAAATCCTGACCTATCCTGGCGTCTGGGCGCTGGCCTATCATCGCGTCGCGCATCGTTTGTACCGGCGGCGCTGGTATCTGGCGGCGCGAATCGTGAATCACTGGTCGCGGTTCGTGACCGCGATCGACATCCATCCGGGCGCGACGATCGGCCGCAACTTCTTCATCGACCACGGCTTCGTCGTGATCGGGGAGACCGCGACGATCGGTGACGACGTGACGATCTACCAATGCGTCACGCTGGGCGGGACCAGTCCCGACAACGGCGTCGCGGGAAAGCGGCATCCCACGATCGCGGACGGTGCGATCATCGGATCGGGTGCGCAGGTCCTGGGGCCGATCACGGTCGGCGCGCGGTCGCGGATCGGCGCCAATGCGGTGGTGACGCGCGACGTGCCGGAGGGCGCGGTGATGGTCGGCATCCCCGCACGTCCGACGGTGGTGGAGGGCGCGAAGGCCACCCCCCGCTTCGTTCCCTACGGCACGCCCTGCTGCGACGGGTTCGATCCGGCGACGCAGCGTGTGGAATTGCTGCGATGCGAGCTGGAGGCGATGCGCAAGCGGCTCGACGCCCTGCTCGACGACGGCGCCACGCAGGACCGCGACCGCGCCTGATGAGCGTCATCCCGTTCCCGAAGGCGGGTCAGCCGTCGCAGATCGGGTTCGACCGGCTGGAACTGACGCGTATCCTGGACCTGTACGGGCGCATGGTCGCGGCCGGGCACTGGCGCGACTATGCGATCGAACTGGGCCGCGACGCCGCCGTCTTCGCCGCCTTCCGCCGCGCCGCGGAACGGCCCGAATTCCGGATCGAGAAGCGGCCCGGCCTGCGCGCGAAGCAGGGCATGTGGGCGCTGGTCGGGGAGGCGGGGCAGGTGGTGAAGCGCGGGCACGATCTGGGCCCGGTGCTGGCCCCGGTCGAGCGGCGGCTGATGAAGCTGGTGGAGGAATGACCGCGGCGCCCGCGCGACCGCGGGCCGGCGCCGACGCGGTCAGACCGCCAGCTGCACCGGGGGCAGTCGCTGCCCCAATGCGCCCAGCCGCGCCACCACCGCGCGCCGCATCGGCTGCCAGAACGCCGACAGGGTGAGCAGCGCCGAACCGATCGCGACGCCGGTGACCGCCCACGACAGTTCGACCGTGCCGGAACCGGCGCTGCGGATCAGCGCGAACATCGCGTACAGGACGTAGGCGAGCCCCGACACCAGCAACGCGCGGCGGTCCACCGCCAGCGCCACGATCGCGAACGCGCCGTATAGCAACAGCACCACCAAGGCGGTGCCCAGGCCGATCTCGCGCCCGAAAACGCCCAGCATCTGGAACGTCGGATGCGCGATCAGCGGCGCGGCGGCCAGATGCAGCCAGAAGGCGACGTCGGCCCGCCGCGTCTGCCGCTCGCGATCGGACAGATCCCAGCGCATGGCATAGGCGAAGACGGCGACTCCCCCGACCAGCATCAGCGGCCACAACGCCGCCGTCGCGCCCGGGATCGCGGCCAGCAGGAGCGCGAGTGCGAGCGCGACCAGCGCGGCGGCGCCCGCGGCGACGGTGACGGGGACCATGAAGCGGCGCCAGTGGAGCCACGCCGCTCCGGCGCAGAGCGCGGCGACTCCCGCGCCCGCAACCGCGGTGCCGCGATCGTCCATGCCGGGGAACAGCATCGTGACGACCCCGCCCATCATCATCCCGACGCCGCCGACGAACGCCAGCAGCAGCAGGATGCTGGGCAGCGCCATCCTGCGCCTGGCCGTGAAATAGAGCGCCAGTCCCCAGGCCACGGCGGCGACCAGCAGCCCGCCGCCCCAGTCCGCGACCGACGATCCCAGCTGCGCCACCGCGAGCAGCAGGAGCATGATCGCGATGCTGACGAAGATGTCGTTGAATCCGGTCAGGAGCCGGAAATGCTCCTCGTCCACCGCGGGCGTGGCGCGCGATGCCGCGACATGATTGCGAAAGGCGGTCGCCGCGGCGGGGGACAGGACCCCGGCGGCGACCGCAGTGTCGATATCGCTCTCGCTGTACATGCCACGAGGCTAACAGGCGTGTGTTGACACTGCAACACACGCCTGCCCGCGATTACCCGCCCGCCAGCTTCTTGCCGATCAGCATCGACTGGCCCGCGCCCGAATCCGGTACGATCTCGCCGCTGCGGTCGGTGATCTCGGCCCAGTATTTCGCGACGCCCTCGGGCGACAGGTCGTCGCCGGTCAGCAGCTTGCCGGGGGTGAGCGTGACGTAGCTGGCCTGGAACACGCCCGCGCCCGCGCCGACGATCTGGTTCGTGGGGGCATCCTCGCTGACCAGGTACAGCGCCGCGGGGACCACCTTCTCCGGCGCGAACGCCTGGAACGCCGCCTCGGGGAACAGGTCCTCGGTCATGCGCGTGCCCGCGACCGGGGCGATGGTATTGACCTTGATGTTGTTCTTCGCGCCTTCGAGGTACAGCGTCTTGGTCAGGCCGGCGAGGCCCAGCTTCGCCGCGCCGTAGTTCGCCTGGCCGAAATTGCCGAACAGCCCGGTGGAGGATGCGGTCATCAGGATGCGGCCGTAATTCTGCTCGCGCATCGTCTCCCACGCGGCCTTCGTCGCGTTGGCGGAGCCGATCAGGTGGACGTTGACGACGAAGGCGAAGTCCGCGGGCTCCATCTTCGCGAAGGTCTTGTCGCGCAGCACGCCGGCGTTGTTGAGGAGGATGTGGACGCCGCCCCATTTGTCCTTCGCGCGCGCGACCATCTCGACCATCTGGTCGTATTCGGTGACGCTGGCGCCGTTGGCCATCGCCTGTCCGCCCGCGGCCTCGATCTCTTCGACCACCTTCTGCGCGGCGTCGGACGCGCCGGTGCCGGTGCGGTCGCCGCCCAGGTCGTTGACGACCACCTTCGCGCCCCGGCGCGCGAGTTCGAGGGCATATTCGCGACCCAGGCCGCCGCCGGCGCCGGTGACGATGGCGACGCGATCGTCGAAACGGATGGACATGGAAAAGGCGCTCCCCTCGTGTGAAACAGGAGCGCCTTCCATACTCAACCTTCTAACCGGCGCAACCGCCGGTTTGCGTCAGCGACGTGCGCGCTTCGCGCCGCGCGCGTCGCTGGCCTGCATGCAGCCGTCGTACTGGCCCTTCTTGCAGATCGGATAGCTTTCCTTGGCCGCGGGGGGCGGGAATGCCTGCGACGGGGACATCGACGGCTGGACGCGAACGGTGGCGCCGGGCTGCACCGGACCGGAGGTGGCGGGACCGGAGGGCTGATAGCCGCCCGACGTCTCGGTCGCGGGCGTCGCGCCGGTGGCGGGTGCGCCCATCGGCGGCGTCGCCGCATCACCGGTGGTCGGCGTCATCGGCGCCTGCGCCGCGGGCGGCGCGCTCATGGGATCCGCCGCGGTCGGTGCGGCGGGCGCGGTCGCGGGTGCGGCCGGATCGGCCGGTGCGGTGGCGTCCGGCGCCGCGGCGTCGGGGGTCATCGTCTGGTCCGCGGGCGCGGCCTGCTCGGTGGCGGGCGGCGTCGTCTGCGGCGTCTCCTGCGCGATGGCGGGGAAGGCAATGACGGCTGCGGCCGCCAGAAGGATCGACTTCATCGGATATTCTCCTGTCGCGGCGTCGAACATCGACGCGTGTGGAATGAATTCGCGAGGGCCGAACGTCCGATGCGGGGGTTGGGTTCAACGGGGGGCCAAGATTCGTTGCGGAGGCGAATCCGATCCGCGGGCCGTCAATGCCCCGTGTCGAGCGCATATCCCGCCGAACGGACGGTGCGGATGATGTCGGGCCGCCCGCCGTCGTTGATCGCCTTGCGCAACCGGCGGATGTGGACGTCGACGGTGCGGCTCTCGATGTCGCTGTCGTGGCCCCACACGCTGTCGAGCAGGCGTTCGCGGCTGAACACATGGCCGGGATGTTCCAGGAAATGCTTGAGCAGGCGAAATTCGGTCGGGCCGAGCGGGATCACGTCGCCGCCGCGACGGACCTTGTGCCCGACGGTGTCCATTTCCAGGTCGCTGTAGCTCAGCGCCTCGCCCGCCAGCGCGGGGCGGACGCGGCGCAGGACGGCGCCGACGCGCGCGACCAGCTCGCGCGGGCTGAACGGCTTCGTCACATAATCGTCCGCGCCGGTTTCAAGGCCGCGGACGCGATCCTCCTCCTCACCGCGCGCGGTCAGCATGATGATGGGGACGTTCGCGGTTTCGGGCGCGCGGCGCAGGCGGCGACACACCTCCAGCCCCGACAGGCCTTCCACCATCCAGTCGAGCAGGACGATGTCCGGCGGCGTCTCGCGCGCCAACAGCAGCGCCTCCTCGCCGTCGATCGTGTGCTGGACCTCGAAATCCTCGCGGCTGAAATGCCAGATCAGCAATTCGGCCAGCGCCGAATCATCCTCCACCAGCAGCATGCGTGCGTTGGGCATCAGCGGGCTCCCCGTTCGTTCTCGGACATCTGCCTTCCGGTCGCGGCGAAATAGACCATCTCCGCGACGTTGGTCGCGTGGTCGCCGATCCGTTCCAGGTTCTTGGCGACGAACAGCAGGTGCGCGCACTGGCTGATCGTCTTGGGATTCTCGACCATGTAGGTCACCAGGGTGCGGAACAGGCTGTCGTAGAAATCGTCGAGCAGGCGGTCGCGGCGCACGATCTCCACCGCGGCCTCCGCATCGCGCGCGGCGAAGGCGTTCAGCGCGTCATGGACCATTTCCGCCGCGATCTTCGCCATCGCGGGCACGGTGGCGAGCGGTTCGATGCGATGTTCGCCCTCGATCTGCGGCACGCGCTTGGCGATGTTCTTCGCATAATCGCCGATACGCTCGACGACCGCGGCGATCTTCAGCGCGGCGACGACCTCGCGCAAATCGTTCGCCAATGGCGCGCGCAGCGCGATGATGCGGACCGCGGTGCGTTCCACATCGGCCTCGATCGCGTCGATGCGGCGATCCTCCTGCCGGATGCGGTCGGCCAGGTCGAGGTCGCCGCGCTGCAACGCGGTCATGGCATGGCCGATCGCCGCCTCCGCCAGCCCGCCCATCTGCGAGATCAGGCCGCGCAGCTGCCCGATGTCGTGGTCGAACGCCTTGACCGTATGTTCCTGCTGGTTCGGCATGAATCCGCTCCTCAACCGTACCGGCCGGTGATGTAGTCCTTCGTCCGTTCCTCGCGCGGGTTGGTGAAGATCGCGGACGTGTCGTCATACTCCACCAATTCGCCGAGGTGGAAGAAGGCGGTCTTCTGGCTGACGCGCGCGGCCTGCTGCATGTTGTGCGTGACGATGACGATCGCGTAGCGGCCGCGCAGGTCGTGGATCAATTCCTCGATCCGCGCCGTGGCGATGGGATCCAGCGCGCTGCACGGTTCGTCCATCAGGATGACCTCGGGATCGACCGCGATCGCGCGCGCGATGCACAGGCGTTGCTGCTGCCCGCCCGACAAGGCGGTGCCGCTGTCGGTCAGCCGGTCCTTCACCTCGTTCCACAGCCCCGCGCGCTGGAGCGAGCGTTCGACGATCGCGGCCAGATCGCCCTTCGACCGGGCGAGGCCGTGGATGCGCGGGCCGTAGGCGACGTTCTCGAAAATCGATTTGGGGAAGGGGTTCGGCTTCTGGAACACCATGCCGACGCGCGCGCGCAACTGCACCACGTCCATCGCGCGGGCGTAGATATCCTCCCCGTCCAGCCGGATGTCGCCGGTGACGCGCGCGCCGGGGATGGTGTCGTTCATGCGGTTGAGCGAGCGCAGGAACGTGGACTTGCCGCAGCCCGACGGGCCGATGAAGGCCGTCACCTCGTCCTGATGGACGTGGATCGACACGTCGCGGATCGCCTGGTTCGCGCCGTAGAAGACGTTCACGTGATCGGCCGTGATCTTGGGTGCGTTGCTCACCAGCGGGTCTCGAATCGGTTGCGGAGGTAGATGGCGAGGCCGTTCATCGCGAGGAGGAAGACCAGCAGGACGAGGATCGCGGCGGACGTCTTCTCCACGAACCCCTGCTGCACCTCGTCGGACCACAGGAAGATCTGCACCGGCAAGGCGGTTGCGGGATCGGTCAGGCGGTCGGGCGGCGCGGCGATGAAGGCGCGCATGCCGATCATCAGCAGCGGCGCGGTTTCGCCCAGTGCGCGCGCCATGCCGATGATCGTGCCGGTCAGGATGCCGGGCAGGGCGAGCGGCAGGACGTGGTGGAAGACGACCTGCACGCGGCTGGCCCCCAATGCGCGCGCGGCGTCGCGGATCGAGGGCGGCACAGCCTTGATCGCGTTCCTTCCCGCGATGACGATGACGGGCATCGTCATCAGCGCCAGCGTCAGCCCGCCGACGATCGCGGCGGAGCGCGGTAAGTGGAAGGTGCCGAGAAAGACCGCGAGGCCGAGCAGGCCGAAGATGATCGACGGCACCGCCGCAAGGTTGTTGATCGACACCTCGATCACGTCGGTGAACCGGTTCCGCGGCGCATATTCCTCCAGGTACAACGCCGCCAGCACGCCGACGGGGAAGGCGAGGAGCAGCGTCACGAACATCGTGAACAGCGATCCCTTCAGCGCCCCCCATATGCCCGCGCGCGTCGGATCGGTGGCGTCCGCGCCCGTGAAGAAATCGCGGTTGATGCCGGTCGACAGGCGGTCGCTGAGTGTGGCGACGGCGGCCTCCGCCTCGGGCGTGCCGTCTCCCTTCGCCGCGACGTCGATGTCGGTCGCGACGGGGACGGCCAGCGTGGCGCGACGGGCGAGCAGCGCCGGATCCGCCTTCACCGCGTCGCGCACGCGCAACCACGCGCCGTCCGACAGGATGCTCGCGCCGCCGACCTTCGCGAAGGCGGCATCGGCGCCGGCGTCGACCGCATTCTCCAGCCCCGCGCCCGACAGCGCGAGGTCCGCGCCGGGACCGGCCAGCCGCGCCGGCTCGATCGCGACGGTCGACAGGTCCAGCGGCAGCGCGACGCGCGTCTCGACGAAGCCGCCCGCGCCCTTCGCGATCATCGACACCAGCAGGAAGGCGAGGAACGCCGCGGACGCGAGGATCGCCGCCAGCCCGAGCAGCCGGAAGCGCCGTTCGGACGCATAGCGGCTGCGCAGGCGCCGCTGCATGGCGTCGGAGCGCCAGTCGGTGGGGCGCGGGTCAGTCATAGGCTTCGCGATACCGGCGCACGACCATCAGTGCGACGACGTTCAGCAGGAACGTCACGACGAACAGGGTCAGCCCCAGCGCGAAGGCGGCGAGCGTCTTCGCGCTGTCGAATTCCGCCTCGCCGGTCAGCAGGTCGACGATCTGCTTCGTGACCGTCGTGGTGCTGGCGAAGGGATTGAGCGTGAGCGAGGCGACGCCCGAGGCGGCCATGACGACGATCATCGTCTCGCCGATCGCGCGGCTGACCGCCAGCAGGACGCCGCCGACGACGCCCGGCAATGCGGCGGGGACCAGCACCTGGCGGATCGTTTCCGAACTGGTGGCGCCCATCGCCAGGCTGCCGTCGCGCATCGAGGCGGGGACCGCGGCCAGGCTGTCGTCCGCCATCGAGGAGACGAAGGGGATAATCATCACCCCCATGACGAGGCCCGCGGCGAGCGCGCTTTCGGACGTGGCGTCCGCGATGCCGATCGCGACGCCGAACTGCCGCACCGCGGGCGCGACGGTCAGCGCGGCGAAATAGCCGTAGACGACCGTGGGCACGCCCGCGAGGATCTCGAGCAGCGGCTTCATCCAGCGGCGCGTGGCGGGGGCGGCATATTGCGTCAGGTAGATCGCGCTCATCAGGCCCAGCGGGATCGCGACGATCATCGCGATGACCGCGCCGATGAAGAAGGTGCCCCAGAACAACGGTACCGCGCCCAGCGACGCCCCCGGATCGCGCGGGTCGATGACCTGCGGCGACCAGTGCGTGCCGAACAGGAAGTCGGTGAAGGGCACGATGCGGAAGAAGCGCGCGCTTTCGACCACCAGGCTGGCGACGATGCCCAGCGTCGTCAGGATCGCGAGCAGCGAGGCGGCCAGCAGCAGGCCCATGACGACGCGTTCCACCTGCGTCCGGGCGGAGAAGCCGGGGCGGACGCTGAGGAAGGCGAGCGCACCGCCGGCGAAGGCGAGCAGCAGCGCGACGACGGTCGCGATCATGTCGTAGCGGTCCTGCGCCGCGCGATAGGCGGGGGCGAGCCGGTCGGCGAGCGGGTGGAAGGCGCCGTACGCGCGCCCCTCCGCCAGGTTGCGCGCCTCCGACAGGATCGCGGCGCGGTCCATGCCCGACACCGGGCCGGCCGCGGGAAGGGCGGCGGCGGCGGGGGTTGCGATCACCGCGTCGGTGACGAGCGCGGGCGACGTGAACTGCCACGCCGCCAGGAACAGCAGCGGCGGGATGAGCGTGCACAGCGCGACGAACCACCCGTGATGCTGCGGCAGGGAGCTGAAGCGCCGGACGTTGCCGACGCGGAACCGCGCGGCGCGCGCGCGCGCGCTGACCCAGCCGATGAGCGCCAGCGCGGCGACGAGGAAGACGAGGCCGGACGCGGGCATGTCAGTGCAGGTCCGCGGGGTTCAGCGGCGTCTCGCGCACGATCGTGCGTGCAGAGGCGGCGCGGACGTCGACCGGGGCGGCGATCAGGCCGCGCTTCACCAGCGGGCCGTCGTCGTTCCACGCGCGCGCATATTGGCGCAGGAAATCGCGCAGGCCGGGGATCGCGCGCAGGTGCGCCGCCTTCACGTACAGGTACAGCGGGCGCGCGCCGGGATAGTCGCCGCCCGCGATCGCGCGATAGGTCGGCGCGACGCCCGCGATCGGCACGCCGCGCACCGCGCGGGCGTTCTCCTCCAGATAGCCGTAGCCGAAGATGCCGATGGCATTGGGGTTGGACTGGAGCTTCTGGACGATGAGGTTATCGTTCTCGCCCGCGTCGATATACGCGCCGTCCTCGCGCACCCGCTGGCATCGCGCCTGGAACGCCGGTTCGTCGCGCGCCTTCAGTTCCTTCATCGCGGGATCGGCGTCGACGCAGCCGCGCGCCAGGATCAGCTCCGCCAGCGCGTCGCGCGTGCCGCTGGTCGCGGGTGGGCCGTACACCTGGATCGGGATCGCGGGCAGCGCGGGGTTCACGTCGCGCCACGTCCGCGCGCGGTTGGGCTTGCCGCCCGGCGTCAGCGCCAGCGCGTTGTAGAGGTCGGCGGGGGTCAGCGCGATGTTCGGGCCGTCCAGCGCCTCGGCGAAGGCGATGCCGTCGATGCCGACCTGTATCTCGAGCACATCCTGCACCCCGTTGCGGCGGCAGGCGTCCAGTTCGGCGCGCTTCATGCGGCGCGAGGCGGCGACGATGTCGGGATGCTGCGCACCGATGCCGGCGCAGAACAATTTCATCCCCGCGCCGGTGCCGGTCGATTCGATCACCGGCGGTTTCGCGGACGGGTGATTGGCCAGATATTGCTCCGCCACGATCGTGGTGAAGGGATAGACGGTGGAGGAGCCGACCGCCTTGATCTGGTCGCGCGATCCCGTGCCCGCGCCCGACGCCTGGTCGACGCACGCCGACAGCGCCGCAAGGAGCAGGAGGAGGAGGGACGAACGGCGGCGCATCGAATCCTCGCTTCGCGGCCGGGATGGCCCGCGGGGTCGACGCCGGCCCTGTGACAGCGCGGTTACGCCTTCATGACAGCGGCGCCGGAGACGGCGGGGGGAGCCGCGGCGGGCAGCGCCACGGTCACGCGCGTGCCGACGCCCGGCTCGCTCGCGATGTCGAGCCGCCCGCGGTGCCGCTCCACGATATGCTTGACGATCGCCAGGCCCAGGCCCGTGCCGCCCAGCGAGCGGCTGCGCCCCGGATCGACGCGATAGAATCGCTCGGTCAGGCGCGGCAGATGTTCGGGCGGGATGCCGTCGCCCTCGTCCGCGACGCGCAGGCAGGCGACGTCGTCGCCGCGGGTCATCGACACGCGCACCGGCGTGCCTGCGCGACCGTATTTCATCGCGTTGCCGACGAGGTTGTGGAGCAGCTGCGACAGCTGCGCCGCATCCCCCGTCACCGCGGGCACGTCCGCGTCGATCGCCAGCACGATGTCGCCGCCGCGGTCGCCGTGCGTCGTGGACAAGGTCGCGCATACCTCGCGCGCCAGCGCCGCGACGTCGACCTGCGTGGCGGGCAGGCGGAACTTGTCCGCCTCGATCCGCGACAGGCTCATCAGGTCCTCGACCAGCCGTTCCATCCGCCGCGCCTCGTCGAACACGATGCCCAGGAAGCGGTTGCGCACCGCCGGTTCGTCGCCCGCGGCGTCCTGCAACGTCTCGACATAGCCGAGGATCGACGCCAGCGGTGTGCGCAGCTCGTGGCTGGCGTTGGCGACGAAATCGACCCGCATCCGCTCCGCCGCATGTTCGCCGGTGCGGTTGGCCAGGTGGACCAGAAGCGTGTCCGCGCCGATCCCCGCGCCCCGCATCTGCCAGCGTTCGTCCAGCCCGCCGAGCCCGACGAGGTCGATCGCGCGCGTCTCCCCGCGGGCGGCGTCGGCCAGATGCTCCGCCGCGCCGGGATGGCGGATCGCGACGCGCGCGTCCTCGCCCACGACATGGTCCCCCAGCAGCGCGCGCGCGGCGCGGTTGGCGATGACGACGCGCCCGCCGCGGATCAGCAGCGCGGGATCGGCCAGCCCCTCCAGCCCGTGCGCCAGGTCGGTATCCCCCGCCGGAAGCGGAACCGGCTCGGCCGGCGTCTCCGGCTCGTCCATCGTGGCCACGATCGCGAGCAACGCGGCGCCGCCCGCGAGCGAGGCGAGCGCCGCCTGCCCCGACCCCGACAGGACGTACACCACCGCGGCGGTGGCCAAAGCGACCGCGACGGCGAGCCAGGTGCGAAGCGGAAGCTCGTCGATCACGCCGCCGCGTGTAGCGGATCGGCGGCGGGTCCGTCACCCCACCCCGTTTTGTCCCCGCGCAGGCGGGGACCCAGTCTGGGCTATGATCGGGTTGAACGTGCCCCGCACGTTCAAGCATCGTCCGGGGGACGATGCGACCCGATCATCCTGCGCGGGAGCACAATGGACGGATGGTTAACGTACCGCCTTGGCACGCCCGCCGCGCACCGCTTGTCGCAGCGTTAGGATTGTGGAAGTGCCGGCTGTGGCAGGAACGCAGCATATGGACGACGCACCCCCTTCTCCTCCGACGCGCCGCCGCGCCCTGCTGCTCGGCGCGACGGGGGCGGCGAGCGTCCTGTCGATCCGCCCCGCGCTGGCGCAGGCGGCGGGATCGGTGATGCTGTGCGAGATTCCGGTGCCCGACGCGGGCCGCCGCGGCGGTTATATCGCCGCCGACGGATCGGTCGTGCCCGCGGGCACGCAGGGCGCGTTCGCCCCCCCCGGCCGGCCGCTGAAGGGGGAGGAGG
>NZ_LMQP01000003.1:235540-244130 GCF_001425405.1 Sphingomonas sp. Leaf412
TCTGAAATACGTGTCGCGGTTGCAGCGCGGGACCGCGGGCTTCACCTGCTTCGTGTCCGTCCAGATGCTGCGGAAATAGAGCGCGACCGGACCATGTCGGATCATCGGCACGGCGGCGATTTTGGCGTGGCGCAAGGCGGGAGGAGGGAGTGATGCCGAGGCATCGTGACCGACGAGCAACGCCGCACCACGTCAAAATCGCCCCGCCGCGCAGCGGGCGCCCGAAGGGCGATGACGATGGTTCGACATGGTCTGGTCGCGCTCTGGTGTTCCGCAGCGGCCCGGCCGATGCGTTCGCGGTGCGGGAGATGGGCGGGCTGACCGCGGTCTATCACCGCCCGTCGGGGACCACCCACCTGCTGGCCCCGCCCGCGCCGGAGATATTGCGCGCGCTTGCCGACGCGCCGATGACGGCGGACATGCTGCTGGCGGTGCTGATGCGCGCGTACGACCTGGCCGATCCCGATGCGGCGGCGCTGGCCGCACGCATCGAGGAACTGGTCGCCGCCGGGCTCGTGGAGCGGGCGTGAGGCATTCGCTGCGCGTGCGCGTCGGGCCGGTGGGCTTCCGCATCGGCAGCGACTGGCGCGCGCCGATCGACGCGCTCGCGGCGCTGTACGCCGGTTATCCCGTGCCCGACGTCGCCGACGTGACCGTCCGCCTGTCGGCGACGCGGCCGTGGCGGCGATGGGTGCGCCCGGCGGTGGCGATCGGCGGGGATTTCATGCTGCCCGACGCCGCGCCGCTGCCGCTGCGCCACGGCCTGCTGGCGGCGGAGATGGCGATGAACCTCCAGGTCGCGCTGGGGCACCGCCGCCACCTGCTGCTCCATGCCGCGGCGGTCGAACGCGACGGGCGCTGCGTGATACTGACCGGCGAATCGGGCGCGGGGAAATCGACGCTGGCGACGTTGCTGATGGCGCGTGGCTGGCGCTTCATGGGGGACGAATTCGTCCTGATCGATCCTGCGACCGGCACCGCATCGCCGTTCCCGCGCGCGATCAGCCTGAAGAACGAAAGCGTCGCGCACGTCGCCCGCGCGATGCCCGACGCGCGGCTGGGCCCGCTGCTGTCGGACACGCCGAAGGGCACGATCCGCCACCTCGCCCCCGATGCGCGCGCGATCGCCGCGATGGACGTGCCCGCCGCGCCCGCGCTGCTGCTGTTCCCGCGCTTCGGCGCCGCGCGCGACGTGCGCGGCGTGGACCGGGGCGAGGCGTTCGTGCGGCTGACGCAGGCGTCGACCAACTACACCATGCTGGGGGAGGCGGGGTTCGACGCACTGGCCCGGCTGGTGACGGACGTGCCCGCCGTCGCGATCGACTATCCCGACGGCGACACGGGCGTCGCACTGGTGGAGGAGCTGGCGTGCGCGCGATAGAGCGCCTCGTCCGGCTTCTGGCCGAGCCGACCGCCGCGCCGCCGCCCGGTGAATGGACCGCGATCCTGTGCGTGGCGCGTGCGGAGCAGCTGGCGGGCGCGCTCGCCGACCGCTTGTCCGGCGTCGCGGTGCCCGCGGCGGTGGCGGCGGTGCTGGCCGCGGCGCGGATCGCCGCGGCGGAGCAGCGTCGATCCGCCTTGTGGGAGGCGGAGATGGCGCGCCGCGCGCTGGCGCCGCTGCGCGTGCCCGTCGTGCTGCTGAAGGGCACCGCCTATGTCGCCGCCGGCCTGTCCGCGGGGCGGGGGCGCGCGATCGGCGACCTGGACGTGCTGGTCCCGCGCCGGGCGCTCGACGCGGTGGAGGCCGCGCTGCGCGGGGCGGGGTGGGAGGCGCTGAAGGACGACGGGTACGACGATGCCTATTACCGCCGCTGGATGCACGAGCTGCCGCCGCTGGTCCATCGCGACCGCGACCGGTTGATCGACGTCCACCACACCATCCTGCCGCCTACCGCGCGGATCGCGCCCGACGCGGGCGCGCTGCTGGCGGGGGCGGTGCCGCTGAACGACGGCCTGTCGGTGCTCGGGACGGAGGACATGGTGGTCCACGCCGCGCTGCACGTGTTCGCGGACGGCGACCTGTCGGGCGGGCTGCGCAACCTGTGGGACATCGACCGGCTGCTGCGCGAGTTCGACGAGGGCGACCGCGACTTCTGGCTGAAGCTGCGCGCACGCGCCGCCGAACATGGCGCGGGCGCGCCGGTCGCGCGCGCGGTGCGGCTGGCGTCGCGCCTCTACGCAACGCCGGTCCCGGCGGGATGGGCCGCGCCCTCGCGCGTCGATGTGCTGTACGCCCGCCGCCTGCTGGCGCGCGACGATTGGGGGCGGGAGGACCGGGCGGCGACGCGGCTGGGCTTTTACGTCCGCTCGCACGCGATCCGGATGGCGCCGCCGCTGCTGGCGCGCCACCTGGCGATCAAGGCGTGGAAGCGTCTCGTCCCCGTGCGGGGCGGCGCACGATCCTGACCACGATCAGGACGCCGACGATGACGTAGGTGTCCGCCAGCCAGTCCATGACGTCGCAGTCGCGCCCGATCGCGGGGATCGACTGGAACACCTCGATCAACGCCCCCAGGAACGACAGCCTTTCCCCGATGCGGTGCAGCGGCGCCTGCGGGAAGGCGGCGACCGACAGGATCGTCAGCGTGCCGAACGCGGCCATGTGCTGCCACTTGTCGCCCACCGCGATCGGCAGGTGCGGCGGGCGCGGGTTGAGCGCCATCGCCAGTGCGAAGACGATCGCGGCGACCAGCAGGATGCGCGCGGCGCGGATCGCGACGGGGGTCACAGCGCCTCCAGCACGGGGATCAGCCGGTCGAACCGGTCGATCGTGGCGTCCGCGCCCGGCGTGTCGTGCCCGAACCCGAAATGGCAGCCGACCACGGGCAGCCCCGCCGAATGCGCCGCCTCCACGTCGTAGCGCGAATCGCCGACGAACGCGGCGCGGCGCCCGTTCGCGGTCCCGCCGCAGCGGCGCAGCATCTCCCGGATCGGGTCGGGCGCGGGCTTGTTGCGCGGCATCGTGTCGCCGCCGATGATGCAGGCGAAGCGATCCGCCAGGCCCAGCCGGTCGAGCAGCTCGCGCGAGATCGCCTCGCGCTTGTTCGTCACCACCGCCAGCGTCGCGCCGCGCGCCGCCAGCCCCTCCAGCGCCGCCACCGCGCCGGGATAGGGGGCGGTGTGATCCGTCAGGTGCGCCCTGTACCACGCGCCGTGCCGCGGCAGCAGGTCCGCCTCCAGCGCGGGGCTGGTGCCGCCGGTCAGGTCGAGGACGCGGTGCAGCAGTTGCTGCACGCCGCCGCCGACGTGGCTCAGAATCACCGCGCGCGACAGCGGCGCGCGCCCCGCCAGCGACAGGGTGTGGTTGACCGCGGCGGCCAGGTCGTCGCCGGTGTCGAGCAAGGTGCCGTCGAGGTCGAAGCCGACGATCTGGAACGGGAAGGACGTCATCCGGCGCGCGCCTGCCGCCTCGCTATGGAAATGGCAAGGAAGTGATGGCAGGGGCGGGCGATGAGCACGCCGATCGCCGCCATCGTCCTCGCCGCGGGCAAGGGCACGCGCATGAAATCCGACCTGCACAAGGTGCTGCACCCGCTGGCGGGGAAGCCGATGCTGCTGCACCTGATCGACAGCGTCGCCGGCCTGTCGCCCGCGCGGACCGTCGTGGTCGTCGGCGCGGGGCGGGAACAGGTGGAGCGCGCGGTGGCGCCGCACGGCATCGCGACCGCGCACCAGGCCGAGCAGCTGGGCACCGGCCATGCGGTCGCGCAGGCGCAGGACGCGCTGGCGGGGTTCGCGGGCGACGTGCTGGTCCTGTACGGCGACGTGCCGCTGGTGGGCGCCGACACGATGCGGCGGATGCTCGACCGGCTGCACGGGCCGGACGCGCCCGCGACCGTCGTGCTGGGCTTCCGCCCCGCCGATCCCGGCGCCTACGGCCGGGTGATCGTGGCGCCGGGCAGCGACCGGATCGACCGGATGGTGGAATACAAGGACGCAACGGACGCCGAACGCGCGGCGACGCTGTGCAATTCCGGGTTGATGGCGGTGCGGTCGGCGGACCTGTTCGCGCTGCTCGCCCGCGTCGGCAACGATAATGCGGCGGGCGAATATTACCTGCCCGACGTGGTGATGCTGGCCGCCGCGGACGGACGCACGAGCGCGGTGATCGAAACCGATGCGGCGGAGGTGACCGGGGTCAACAGCCGCGGCGAGCTGGCCGCGCTGGAGGATGTGTGGCAGCGCGCGCGGCGCGCCCGCGCGATGGCCGACGGCGCGACGCTGACCGCGCCCGATACGGTGTGGTTCGCGCACGATACGCAGCTGGGCCGCGACGTGACCGTGGGGCCGAACGTGGTGTTCGGGCCGAAGGTGACGGTCGCGGACGGCGCGACGATCCACGCCTTCAGCCACCTGGAAGGCGCGACGGTGGGCGCGGGGGCGGAGGTCGGCCCCTACGCCCGCCTGCGTCCCGGCGCGGTGCTGGGCGAGAACAGCAAGGTCGGCAATTTCGTCGAGATGAAGAAGGCGATTCTGGGCGCGGGGGCGAAGGCGAACCACCTCAGCTACATCGGCGATGCCGACGTCGGCGCGGGGGCGAACATCGGCGCGGGCACGATCACGTGCAATTACGACGGCTTCCTGAAATATCGCACGACGATCGGCGCGGGCGCCTTCGTCGGATCGAACTCGGCGTTGGTCGCGCCGGTCGCGATCGGCGACGGCGCGATCGTGGCGGCGGGATCGGTGGTGACGCGCGACGTGGCCGCGGACGCGCTGGCGCTGGTCCGCCCCGCGCAGGTCGAGAAGCCCGGCTGGGCCGCGCGCTTCCGCGACGCGATGCGGGCGAAGAAGGCGGCGAAGGCTTGACCTGATATCATGATATGATATCGTAGCGTCATGACGCGCATACTCGCCGACCTGCCCGACGACGATGTCACTTGGCTCGACCGTCGCGCGGCGGAAGAGGGGCGGTCGCGCGCTTCCATGCTGCGCGAGGCGGTATCGGCGTTCAAGGCGCAGTCCGACGGCAGTGACGAGGATTGGCTGAAGGCGGGTTTCGGCCTGTGGGCGCGCCATGGCATCGCGACCGATCCGCACGAGTACGACCGGTTGCGCCGCGCCGAATGGACTCGTCCGTGGGATGACGATTACGATGCGGTGCGCGCGGAATCACCCGAATGCTTTGCCGATCAGGACGATCGCGAACGCGCGCATTATCGCCGGCTGGACGATGGCGGGCCGGCGCCCGCGGACAATCCGTGAGCGGCTACAGTCTGGATGCCAACATCCTGATCGATGCGTTGCGCGGCCACTCGCCCGCGCATGCGGAGATGTTGCGGATCGTCGAGGGCGGCGCTCGCATGTGGATCAGCCGCATCGCGTGGATCGAGGCTTTGTCGAAGGGCAACGAGGCCGTCGTGCGCGATGCCGGGCGTTTCCTGTCGCGGTTCGGCATGGACGAGGTCGACGAGCCGATCGCCTCCCGCGCGGCGGCGCTTCGTCGCGAGCGGACGTCGCTGAAATCCCCCGACGCGATCATCCTCGCGACCGCGCAATTGCGTGGCCGCGTGCTCGTCACCCGAAACACGAAGGACTTCCCGGCGACGATGCCGGGAATCCGCGTTCCCTACACCCTCTAGTTCCGGATCTCATCCTATGTGCGGCATCGTCGGTATCCTCGGGCGCGACAACGTCGCGGAACGGCTTCTGGACGGGCTGAAGCGGCTCGAATATCGCGGCTACGATTCGGCCGGGATCGCCACCGTCCACGACGGCGCGATCGACCGGCGCCGCGCGTCGGGGAAGCTGAGGAACCTGGCCGCCGTCCTCGACGCGGAACCGCTGCCCGGCACGATCGGCATCGCGCACACGCGCTGGGCGACGCATGGCGGACCGACGACGAACAACGCGCACCCGCACGCGACGGACGAGGTCGCGGTGGTCCACAACGGCATCATCGAGAATTTCAAGCCGCTGCGCGAGGCGCTGGAGGCGCGCGGGCACGTCTTCACGAGCGAGACGGATACCGAGGTCGTCGCGCATCTGGTCAGCGAGCGGATCGAGGCGGGGGACGATCCCGTCGCGGCGGTGAAGGCGGTGCTGCCGCAGCTGCACGGCGCGTTCGCGCTGGCGATCCTGTTCCGCAGCCATCCCGACCTGCTGATCGGCGCGCGGCTCGGCTCGCCGCTGGTCGTCGGCTATGGAGAGGACGAACTGTACCTCGGCTCCGACGCGCTGGCGCTGGCCCCGCTGACGCAGCGCATCTCGTATCTGGAGGAGGGCGACTGGGTCGTCCTGACGCCGGACGGCGCGCAGGTGTACGACATCGAGAACGACCCGGTGGAGCGCGCGATCGTCGCGTCGGGCGTGACCGATCAGGCGATCAGCAAGGGCAACCACCGCCACTTCATGCTGAAGGAGATATACGAACAGCCGATCGTCGTCGCGCAGACGCTGCGCTCGTACTTGCAACGGCTGGAGGAGCGCGTGACGCTTCCCGTCCCCGACGATTTCGACTTGTCCGCGATCCGCCGCGTCACGATCGTGGCGTGCGGGACCAGCTTCTACGCCGGGATGGTCGCCAAATACTGGTTCGAGCAGTTCGCGCGCGTCCCCGTCGACCTCGATGTCGCCAGCGAGTTCCGCTATCGTACGCCGGTGATGGAGGACGGCGGGCTGATGATCGTCATCAGCCAGTCGGGCGAGACCGCCGACACGCTGGCGGCGCTGCGCCATGCGAAGGCGGAGGGGCAGAAGATCGCGGCGGTGGTGAACGTGCCGACCAGCACGATGGCGCGCGAGGCGGACCTGCTGCTGCCGACGCATGCGGGGCCGGAGATCGGCGTGGCATCGACCAAGGCGTTCACGTGCCAGCTCGCGGTGCTGGCCGCGCTCGCCGCGAATTTCGCGCGGGCGAAGGGGCGGCTGTCGGTCGAGGAGGAGCGCGGGATCGTCGAACATCTGGCGGAGGCGCCCGCCGCGCTGAACGCCGCTTTGTCCTACGATGCCGCCATCGCCGCGATCGCGCCGATGATCGCGGGCGCGCGCGACGTCCTGTACCTGGGTCGCGGGACCGATTATCCGCTCGCGCTGGAAGGCGCGCTGAAGCTGAAGGAGATCAGCTACATCCACGCCGAGGGCTATGCCGCGGGGGAGATGAAGCACGGCCCCATCGCGCTGATCGACGAGGCGGTGCCCGTGATCGTCATCGCGCCGTCCGGCCCGCTGTTCGAGAAGACCGTCAGCAACATGCAGGAAGTGCAGGCGCGCGGCGGGAAGGTCGTGCTCATCAGCGATGCGGCGGGCATCCGCGCCGCGGGGCAGGGGTGCCTCGCCACGATCGAGATGCCCGAGGCGCACCCGCTGATCGCGCCGCTGGTCTATGCCGTGCCGGTGCAGCTGCTGGCGTATCACGTCGCGGTGGCGAAGGGGACCGACGTGGACCAGCCGCGCAACCTGGCGAAATCCGTGACGGTGGAGTGATCGGCCGCGTGCAGGCAGTCACCGCCGCTGGCGGTAGAGCAGGACCCGCCCGGCTGGCACGATCTGCTGAATCAGGTCCATGTCGCCGATGTTGCGGGAAAGAAGCGTCGAGCCGTTCTCGAGCGCCTGTAGGAGCAACGTGGCGTCGTTCATGAAGGGCTGCCGGTCTGCCTTCGGCAGTCCGCGCAGCCGGGCGACGACCCCGGTGACGATGCCGGCCTCCGCGACGGCCGCGACGCTCGGCGCGAACAGGCGGTGCCTGGGAATGTCTTCGATCACACCCCTGACAGCGGTGAGGACATCCCCGGTATCGTGATGCGAGGGGTCGAGCCGTCCGAACAGATGGGTAAGTTCACCGACCGCGATCGACGAGTGGTTCACCTGTCGCACGAGCAGCAGGTCCTTGACCGCCTGCGGTGCCCGATTCTGCAACACGTCGATGTACACCGTTGTGTCGAGCAGGAGGGGCGGACCGCCGGCCTGCGCGTCGTCGGCGAAGGTCAGTTCGTCGTCGGGCCTGCGGACGAGCGGCGGCGTCCGTTTCTCCGGCTTGAGCCGGCGAAGCGACGCGGCGAGTTCAAATACCAAGATCCACGTCCGGGCCGATCGATCCCTCGCGCGCGAGCAGGCGCTCGGCGAAGTCGTCCTCGAGCGCGACCTTCGCCAGGGCGTAGTCGATCAATCGGGCGCCTCGCAGCCCCGACTTCGTCACCGCCGCCTCGAGCAGCGTTTCGTGCACGCGTCCGGAAAGCGGCTTGCCCTTCCGGCCCGTGGTCAGACCGATGCTCGCCGCGGTCGTCAGCACCGCCTTGACGCGCAGGTTCTCGGTCATGCCGGCGCGATCCCTCGGTGATCCCGCACGGCTGCGCGGCTTGTCTGGTTTGACGGCCATATCCTGCACTTCCAATCTGTCAGACAAATACGCCGTTATGCACGACAGGACAAGGCCCGCGGAACGCCGCGGGGCCGTCGCTGCTCACTCCGCGACCAGATCGTTCATCCGCCCCACCGCCTCGGCGAATTCCAGCTTGAAGTCCTGCACCACCTGCGCCGCCGGGCGGACCTGCTCCACCAGTCCCACGCCCTGGCCGACGAAATAGGTCACCATGTCGCGCGCCTCTGCGACGCCGCGTTCGACCGCCTTGTCGGCGGCGCGGATCGCGGG
>NZ_LMQP01000003.1:244205-244532 GCF_001425405.1 Sphingomonas sp. Leaf412
TCGGTCCAGGCGGAGCGCAGCTGGCGCGACGGCTTGCCCGTACGGCTGCGCGAGCGGACCGCATCGCGCGAGGTGGCGGCGACCATCTTCTCGCGGAACGCCTCGCTCGTCTCGCTTTCGGGGGTGGCGAGCCAGACCGATCCGGTCCACGCGCCGTCCGCGCCCATCGCCATCGCCGCGGCCATCTGCGCGCCCGTCATGATCCCGCCCGCGGCCAGTACGGGCACCTTGCCCCCGATCGCGCGGATCACCTCGGGCACCAGCACCATCGTCGACACCTCGCCGCAATGCCCCCCGGCCTCGCCGCCCTGCACGACCAGGATGTCG
>NZ_LMQP01000003.1:244628-260496 GCF_001425405.1 Sphingomonas sp. Leaf412
CATGCGCCTTGCCCATGTCGATCATCGCCCGGGGCGGCACGCCCAGCGCGTTGGCGATCAGGCGGATCGGGTGGCGGAACGCGACGTCAAGCATCGCCAGCGCCAGGTCGGGATCGAACGGCACCGGCGCGCCCGATCCGCGGCGCTCCTCGGGCATGTCGAACCCGTGTTTCGTGGCGAGATCGGCGACGAAGGCGCGATGGCCCGCGGGGATGCGGTCCGCGACCGTATCGCGCGCCTCGCCGCGCACGCCCAGGTTTTCCGGGATCAGGACGTCGAGGCCATAGGGTTTCCCGTCGACATGCGCGTCGATCCACGCCAGCTCGGTCTCCAGGCTTTCCAGCGTGTGCCCGGTCGCGCCCAGCACCCCGAACCCGCCCGCGCGACTGACCGCGGCGACGACGTCGCGGCAATGGCTGAAGGCGAGCAGCGGGAAATCGATCCCCAGCATCGTGCAGATCGGGGTGCGCATCGTGATCCTCTCCCGCGGGCGAGATACCCGTCGGGAAGGACGCTACCGTGCCGCGAGCGCGCGGTCGACCTCGCGTTGCGTGGCGCCGGTCAGGCCGCTGGCCGCCGCCATTTCCTCGTCATAGGCCCCCGCGACATAGGCGACGTCGGTCACCTCCACCGTCGCGCCCAGTTCGGTGATCGCGAACAATCGCTTGGCGAAGGCGGCGGGCAGGCGGATGCAGCCGTGCGACGCGGGAAACCCCGGATCGCGCCCGGCGTGAAGCGCGACGCCGTCCCACGTCAGCCGCTGCATGTAGGGCATGGGCGCGTCGTCGTAGAGGTTGGATTTGTGGACCTCCCGCTTCTGGAGGATCGTGAAGGACCCCACCGGCGTCTCGTTCCCGTCCTTGCCCGTCGACACCGAGGAGGCCGCGACCAGTTTCTGTCCGCGAAAGACGTAGGCGCGCTGGTCGGGCAGCGATACCAGCACGCTGACGGCGCCGTCGCGCGCCGCCGCCTCGGTCCACAGGAACCGTCCCGGAGCCAGCGCGGCGGCGGCCTCGGTAATCGCCAGATCGTCCATCGCGCGCGCCTGGGCGGGCGCCGCGGCGACGGCGAGGACGGTGGACAGGATCAGGGCGAGGCGGCGCATCACTAATGCCTTTCGAGCGGGATTCGCAGGGTCGATGCCGGTCCAACGCCCATCGCCCGGATTCGGTGCCCCGCGCGGCGAACCGTGGCGTCGCTGCGGCCAACGCGCGGGTTCGGCACGCAACTTGCGTGGAAGGCGGCGGATTGTTCACCTGTTTCCTGCTATAGGATCGGCCGTGGGCGAGGCTATCCGCAGGACATAGATGCTGGACGCAGGTGACGAACGGGCGCTGTCGCGCCGGATGATGCTGAAGAACGGCGGGCTGGTCGCCAGCATGCTGATGCTGCCGGGCACCGTATCCGCCGCGATGCGGCAGGGTCGGCCCGAATCGCTGCTGCCGCGCGATTTCCACGCCCCCGTCAGCCGCGCCGTCCCCCCGCCCGCGCGCGTCGCCGCCCGCGTCGACGTGGCGCCGCCGGGGATCGAGCCGCGCTTGTTCCGCCGTGCCATGGCCGCGCTGGAACGCCACGGCGACCGGATCGCGAAGCACGACCGCATCGCCATCGCCGACTTCTCGCGCGCCTCGTCGGCCGCGCGGTTCCACTTCGTCGACCTGCACGACGGAAAGGTCGTGTCGAAACTGGTGTCGCACGGCAGCGGGTCGGACCCCGACCATACCGGGTTCCTCCAGCGTTTCTCCAACGTCGACGGCTCCAACGCTTCGTGCGAGGGCGCGTTCGCGACCGCGGACTATTATTACGGCAAGCACGGCCGGTCGCAGCGGCTGACGGGGCTGGACCGCACCAACGACAATGCGCTGTCGCGGGCGATCGTCGTCCATGCGGCGTGGTACGCCAATCCCGACATCGTGCAGACGCGCGGCATGCTGGGTCGCAGCCAGGGGTGCTTCGCGGTGGGCGAGCAGGAATTGTCGGAGGTGTTCGCGCGGCTGGGCGAGGGCCGGATGATCTACGCCGCGAAGGCGTAACCCGCCTTACCCCCGTTCGCCCCGAGGGGCGGCCGAGCGCCGTCGAAGCCTCGTCGCGAAGGGTATGCGCGACGTGGGTGTTTCGAGACGGCATTTCGGCGTCGCTCGGTGCCCCCTCCGCGCGAACGGCATCTGATCCTCACGCGGCCCAGCGCCGCACCCCGCCGACCAGCCGCGCCCACGCCAGCCCCTCGACCCCCAGGTGCGGCAGCACCGCGCGCGCCGCCAGCGCGTCCGCCATCCCGATCGTCCCCGCCGCCAGCGCGGCGCGCACGACCCCGGCCCAGCGGCGCCCGGTCTCCCATTCGATCAGCCGCCGGTCCGCGGGGACGACGTGATGCCGCGACAGGTGATCCGCCTTCAGCGCCGCGATCGTGCCGCCCAGCCGCGCCAGCGCGGCGCGGTCCGCCACCGGCATCCCATGCATCAGGTGGCGCACGACCAGCGCCGCGCTGTCCCCCGCATCGTCGCCGAAGGTCGCGCGATGGTCCGCGGCCAGGACGCGCGTCGCACTCGCCAGCATCGCGTCCTCGTACCGCTGCGACGCGCCCCCGGCGTGGCGGCGATAGGTCACCAGCGCCATGTCCAGCCGCGCGACCGCGCCATGCGCGGCGACGCGGTGATACAGGTCGAAATCCTCGGCATAGAGCAGGGCGGGGCGCGTGAAGGGGTGCAGCGCGCGCGCCACGTCGGCGCGCATCATCACCGACGACCAGACCAGCGGGTTGCCGATGCGCAGCAGCCACGCGATCAGCGCGGGGGAGGTGATCGCGGCATGGCGCGCCGCATGAATGCCGCCGTCCGCCCCCAGCACGTCGGCCGCGGTCGCCAGCAGTGCGACGTGCGGGCTGGCATCCAGGTACGCGACCTGCCGCGCGAACCGTTCGGGGTGGCACAGGTCGTCCTGGTCCAGCGCGGCGATGTAGCGCCCGTGCGCCGCCGCCACGCCGCGGTTGCGCGCGCGCACCGGCCCGCCGTTGACGGGCAACGCGATCAGGCGGACGCGCGGGTCGGGCCACGATCCGACGATCGCGCGCGTCTGGTCGCTCGACCCGTCGTCGACCACGATCGCTTCCCAGTCGGGCATCGTCTGGCGCGACAGGCTGTCCAGCGTCGCGCCGATCAGGGCCGCGCCGTCGTACGCCGCCATCACCACGCTGACGACCGGCGATCCGGCGACCGGCGCGATCATGCCGCCACCGCCGCGCGATCCGCGAGCAACCGGTCCACGATCATCCGCCCCACGTCGTTCTGCCACAGCCACAGGCCGTTGGCCTGCCCGCGGAAGCTGGCCTCGCCGCCCAGCCGCCCCCAGGGCACGAACCCGGCCGCCAGACCGATGCCGTACACGCCGGGCAGCGCGATCCCGTCCGCGCCGACGACGCATCCGTCGCGATCCACCATCGCCGCGCCGCTGTCCGCCGCCAGCGGCAGCGGCGTCCCGTCCGCGCGTTCGAACGCCAGCGCGCGGGGGCGATAGCCCAGCGCCGCGATCACCACGTCCGCCGCGCGCACCGTCGCCTGCGCGACCGTATCGTTGTCGCCCGCGATCCGGTGCACCGCCACGCGCGGGTCGGGCACGCGCCCGTCGACCGCCAGCATCCGCAACACCAGGTCGCGCGCCTCCAGCCGGAATCCGGCGAGGCGGTAGACGAAGCCCGATATCGGGCAGATGTCGTCCGGCCCGAAATCGGTGAACCCTTCCGCCCGCGCCGCCGCGGCGGAAGGATAGAAGGGGCGCAACGGCCGCCGGTGCAGCAACGTCACCGCGCCCGCGCCCAGCGGCAATCCCGCCTTCAGCAGCGCCGCGACCGTCGTCAGCGCGCTCGTCGATCCGCCGACGACCGCGATCCGGGGGTTGCGCCGCCCGGCGACGAGGTCCGCGATCATGTCGGTCCCGCCCAGTTTCAGCACCGCGTCCGACTGGACCAGCCGCCCGTCGGCCAGGTCCGCGATCGGGACGCCCGCGATCCGCTGCGTCGTCAGCCGGTCGATCGGCTGGTGCCCGCCCGTCGCGACGACCAGCGACCGCGCGACGCGCACGTGGTCGCGGCCGTCCGGCCCGCGCAGCCGGACATGCCACAGGCCGTCGCCGCCCCGTCGCGCCGACACCGCCTCGTGGCCCGTCAGCACGGTTCCGCCCTGCGCCGCGACCACCTGCGCCAGCCGGTCGCCCAGCGCATCCAGCAATCCGCCCACCGCGGTCAGCGGCACGCCCAGCGACGCGCGATGCGCCGCGACGCGATGCGCCGCCGGATGGTCCGCCAGTGCCGCGATCTCCGCCTGCGGATGGTCCGCGATCGCGGTCAGGAACGTGTCCGCGCTGGAATCGGAGGTGATGGCATAGCCGCCCAGCGTGCCTGCCCCCAGCGCCGGCCCGCGCTCCACGATCGCCAGCCCGCGGGCGAGCGCGGGCAGCAGGCCCGCCTTCGCCGCCGCGGTCAGCAGCGCGGTACCCGCCGGGCCGCCGCCGATGACGATCGTGTCGTGGATCATGGGCCTGCCGGAGACCGGCGCGCCCAGTCCGCTCCGTCCTCGCGGGCCCCGTCCCCGCCCGCGCGCGATGGAGGCGCAGGCGGTCAGCGCGCGTGCCAGCGCCGCCGTCACGCGATGTGCGTCCGCGGCGGTCATCGCGTCGGTCAGCGGCAGCGACAGGATGCGCCGCGACAGATCGTCCGCCACCGGCGTCGGAGTCAGGCAGGCGACCGACCGCACCCATTGCTGCTCGCCCAGATGGGGGCTGAAATACGCGCCCGCGCCGATCTCCTCCGCGGCGAGCGCGGCGACGATCGCGTCGCGGTCCGTCCCCTCGGGCAGCCGGACCGGGAAGAACCCCAGCGCCTGCCGCTCCGCCGGCGCGGGCTGCGTCGCGCATCCGGCCGGCAGGGTGGCGCGATAGGCGACCGCGACCGTTTCCCGTCGCGCCATCGCATCCTCGAACCCGTCCAGCTTCGCGCGCGCCATGACCGCCAGCACCTCGGGCAGCTTCGCGTTCAGCCCCGGCATCGTCGCCTCGCGCGGGCGGCCGAAGCCGAAGCCCGCCATCGTGCGCAGCCGCGCGATCGTCGCAGGCTCGCCGCAATGCACCAGCCCGCCCTCCGCCACCGCGAACGGCTTGGTCGCGTGCATGGAGAAGACGATCGGGAAGGGCGCCCCCGCCCCGAAATTGGTTCCGTCCACCCGCGTCCCCAGCGACGCCGCCGCATCCACCACCACCGCCACGCCGTGCCGCGCGGCCAGGAAGCGATAGCGGTCGAGGTCGATCGCGCGGCCGAACGCGGCATAGGGGACGATGGCCGCGATGCCGCTGCCATGGCGGCGCAGCAGCGTCTCCTCCGCCCGGGCGCAGGCCGCCCAGTCATCGGGGTCGACGTCGCACGGCAGCGGCACCAGTCCCGCCCACCACGCCGCCTGCGCCGTCGCGGCGAAGGTCAATGCGGGCATCAGCGCCATGCGTCCCCGCCCGCCGGTACCGACCGCATCCGCGATCGCGATCGTCAGTCCCAGCGTCGCGTTCGCCACCGCCAGCGTCGCGCCGCGTCCGCCGAACAGGGCCTGCGTCGCCGCCGCCTCGAACCCGCGCGCCTCGGGGCCGTGGTTGGTGAACACCCCCGACGCCTCGACCCGGCGCAACGCATCGCCCATGTCGGACAGGCGCGGCGGGTCGGGGGCGATGAGCGGAAGCGGACGCATCGCCATGTCATGCCGCGAACGGGGCTAACAGGCGGTTACGGTCGCGAACGCCCGTAACCCACCTCCACTACCTCCGTTCGCCCTGAGCGACGTCGAAGAATATGCGCTGCCGTCGCGCGCAGGCTTCGACTTCGCTCAGCCCGAACGGTGGGTGAGGTCCGTTTCCTATCGCCGGTCGAACGCGTCCAGCTCGTACGCGATCGACGCCTCGACCAGCGTCTCCCACATCGCCGCCACCGCATCGCCCGGCACGCCGACGGCTTCCGCGGCCGCCCGTGCGTTCGCGATCACCTGCGCCTTGCGCGCCTCGTCGCGCACGTGGCCGCGCTCGGGCTTGATGCGCGCGGCGGCGTCCATATAGTCGAAGCGGCGGCGCAGAAGGGCGACCAGCTCGCGGTCGACCTGGTCGACGCCGGCGCGCACCTCGGCCATGGTGGTGCATTCCGGGCCTGATAGGATCGTCATGCGCGCGCCTAGTGCCGACGCGCGGCGCGGCTGTCCAGCGCGACGCGCCCGACCTTGACTCCGCACGCCCCCCCGTCTAGGCGCGCGCCTTCGCAATTCGGCCCCGCACCCCGGTGAAGCGGTGGCCCTGCCCTTCGTGGCGCAGGCGATACCGGGATCGCGATCAGGTGGCTTCCACCCGGTCAACGTCGTTCGCAGATTGAAGGAAACATCATGTCGAAGCGTTCCAGCGCGAAGTACAAGCTCGACCGCCGCATGGGCGAGAACATCTGGGGCCGTCCCAAGTCCCCGGTGAACAAGCGCGAATACGGCCCCGGCCAGCATGGTCAGCGCCGCAAGGGCAAGGTGTCCGATTTCGGCATCCAGCTGCGCGCGAAGCAGAAGCTGAAGGGCTATTACGGCGACGTGACGGAAAAGCAGTTCCGCCACGCCTATGACGAAGGGTCGCGCATGAAGGGCGATACCTCACAGAACCTGATCGGCCTGCTGGAGCGTCGCCTGGACGCGATCGTGTACCGTGCGAAGTTCGCGCCGACCATCTGGTCCGCGCGCCAGCTGGTCAGCCACGGCCACGTGATGGTCAACGGCGTGAAGTGCAACGTCGCCTCGCGCCGCTGCAACGTCGGCGACGAGATCACGCTGGGCACGAAGGCGCAGCAGATGGCGCTGGTGATGGAGGCGCAGAGCCTGGCCGAGCGCGAAGTGCCCGATTACGTCGCGCAGGACGGCACCGCGAAGGTGACCCTGGTCCGCGTGCCCACGCTGGACGAGGTGCCCTATCCGGTGAAGATGGAGCCGAACCTGGTCGTCGAATTCTACTCGCGCTGATCCCGTCCACGGATCATGCGACGAAACGGGCGGTCCCATCCGGGGCCGCCCTTTTTCGTTCGCGCGCGTCGAACGGGACGGTTGTCGAATTCCCCGGCGGTGTGGCAGAGCGCGCGGCATGACCCGCGTTCCCCCCGCCGAATGGGCGCCCCATGCCGCCGTGTGGATCGGCTTTCCCAGCCATCCCGAATTGTGGGCGGACGACCTGGACCAGGCGCGCGAGGAGGTCGCGGCGTTCGCGCATGCCGTCCATGCCGACGGCCGCGGGGAGCAGGTGCTGCTGGTCGCGGCGGATGACGAGGCCGCGGTCGCGGCGCAAGCGATGGCGCCCTTCGCGCAGGTGGTGGTGGAGCCGTTCGGCGACATCTGGCTGCGCGATACCGCCGCGATTCTGGGCGGCGACGGGAAGGCGCACGACTTCGGCTTCAACGGCTGGGGCGGGAAATACGACCTGCCCGGCGACGACGATGTCGGCGCGCGGCTGGCGCGGCGGCGCCACCTGACCATCCTGGCGCACGACTGGGTGCTGGAGGGCGGGGCGATCGACGGCGACGGGACCGGGCTGGTCGTGACGACGGAGCAATGCCTGCTCAATCCCAATCGCAATCCGCTGCCGACGGCGGAGGGGGTGGAGCAGCGGCTGGCCGCCGACCTGGGCTTCGACCGGGTGCTGTGGCTCGGCGCCGGGTTGCTCAACGATCATACCGACGGGCATGTCGACAACCTCGCCCGGTTCGTGGGCCCGGGGCGGCTCGCGATCCCGGTCGCGGCGGAGAACGATCCCAATTGGCGCATCTATCAGGATGCCGCCGATCGCGCCCGCCGGCATGGCGTGGAAGTGGTGCCGATCCCCTCGCCGGGCCGCGTGCTGCGCGACGAGGCGATCGTGCCCGCCAGCTACATGAACTTCTACATCGGCAACGCCGCGGTGGTCGTGCCGCTGTACGGCGCGCCCGACGACGCCGCCGCGGTGGACGCGATCGCGGCGCTGTTCCCCGACCGTGCGGTCGTGGGCCTGCGCGCGGACGCGATCCTGACCGGCGGCGGCAGCTTCCACTGCATCAGCCAGCAGATACCGGCGTAACGCCATCGCCGCCGTTTCGGACCGTTCCGGGTAGTCGACCGGTGGATCGACCGGAATCGATGCTGCCATGAACGGATCTGGTCGATATCGAAACCGGGCGGACGAGGATGGCGGGAAGCGACAGGAAACCGGACTCGCTGCCGACGATCAGGCCGCACGCGTGGCTACTCATCAGCGGAACGATCATCCTGCTCGTTCTGGCGCTGGTGACGGTCACGACCTCGGCGACCCCGAACGAGTCGCTGCGGTACCTTGCGGGCAAGGTCATCAGCCTGTTCGTCGCCGAATTCGGCGTTGCGCTTCTCGTGGCCTATTTCATCTCGGTAACGATCGACGTCCGCGTACGGCAGGCGGAACTCGCCATGCGGCAACGCGAGGATAGGGAGCGCGAGGAGCGCAGGGTCGCCGAGGCGAAGGAGATCGAGGACCGCCGCCGGACCGAGGCGGAGGAGAACGAACGCCGCCAGACCCAGATTTCGCAGAACGTGGTCCAGGGCGTCTACGGCCTGCAACACACCCCCGCTTATGTGAAGGCGGTGATCGAAACCAGCCTGCGCCCCGACATCGTGCGCGACTCGGCGGACCTCGAATATACCGTGCGCGAACTGACCCGGGACGAAGTCGCGGTGACCGGCGTCGACCCGCAACGCTTCGTCGTCCTGGAAATGCTGTCGAGCTATCGGTTCAGGAACGTGGCCAGTTCCGAAAAGCCGGTCGACGTACGCTATGCGGTCGCGGTCCGGCACGGGAAGGGCGCGCGCACCTTCACCGCGGTGAAGCGCACCAGCATCGGCGGAACCGATTTGACGGAAGATCAGATCGTCGCCGCGCTGACGCTGGACGAACACGAACATGAGAAGAGCTACGTCTGGCCGCGCAAGATCCCGGGCAACGGCACGCTTGCGGTCCGGATCACGGTGTTCGCGCTGAAGGAACGGTCGGACAACGAGGTGTGGGGCTCCTTCTTCCCCACGGTGGCGGGGGCGACGCTTCGCCTGACCGTCCTTCCCGGGATGCGGTTCGGCGTCCGCCCGCTGACGGCCAGCCCGATGACGTGCGAACGCCGGGAGGCGACGCTGGGCGTATGGAAATGCGGCGGGTCCATCCTGCCGAACGACAGCGTGGTATTCTGGTGGCGCACGCCGGAGGACGATGCGGAGACGATCCTGCCCGCCCCCGACCCGTCGGATGTCCCGCGATTGGCGTAGGGAAGGGCATATGTTAGGTTGATATTGACGGTTTCACGTCTTAATTCGCGGCAGTAAACCTGAGGAGGCAGCCCATGACGATCTACCCGATTGCGACCGGCGACGGTGGCGGTGGCTGCTGAAGCCTATGAAGGGCCGGCGTGTCCCGGCCCTTCCCCGAACCGATGCGAAAGCCGGCGATCGCCGGCTTTTTTCGTTTCCGGCCCGGCGCGCCGATCGTCCGCGCCCCCGGCCCACGAGCGTGACGGCCCGCGTCCGTCGGCATCCGCAGGCCGGGCGCGCGCACGTCACCGCGTCGGCACGGGCACCTCGCCCGAATAATCGTAGAATCCGCGCCCGGTCTTGCGGCCGAACCAGCCCGCCTCGACATATTTCACCAGCAGCGGCGCGGGCCGGAACTTCGGATCGCCCGTGCCCTCGAACAGGACCCGCGTGATCTCCAGGCAGGTGTCCAGCCCGATGAAGTCCGCCAGCGTCAGCGGCCCCATCGGATGGTTCAGCCCCAGCTGGCACGCCAGATCGATGTCCCTGATCGTCGCCACGCCCTCGCCCAGCGCGAACACCGCCTCGTTCAGCATCGGCATCAGCACGCGGTTGACGATGAAGCCCGGCGCGTCGTTGGCACGCACCACCTGCTTGCCCAGCGCGGCGGCATAGGTCTCGATCGTCGCGACCGTCGCGTCGCTCGTCGCCAGCCCGCGGATCACCTCGATCAGGCCCATCACCGGCACGGGGTTGAAGAAATGGACGCCGATGAACCGCCCCGCGTCGGGCGCTGCCTGCGCCAGCCGCGTGATCGGGATCGAGGACGTGTTCGACGCCAGCACCGCGTCGGCGCGCAATACCTTGCCCACCTCGGCGAAGATCGCGCGCTTGATCTCCTCGCGCTCGGTCGCCGCCTCGATCACCAGCGCGCAGTCGCCCATCGCGGCGACGCCGTCGACGGTTTCGATCCGCTCCAGCAGCCGGTCGCGCGTCGCGGCGTCGGTCTTGCCCTTCTCCACATCGCGCGCCAGCCGCTTGGCGATGCCGGACTTGCCGGTTTCCGCGCGCGCCTTGTCCACATCGGCCAGCAGCACGCGCATCCCCGCCGCCGCGGTGACCTGCGCGATCCCTGCGCCCATCTGCCCCGCCCCGATCACGCCCACCGTCTGCATCACCGTCTCCCAAATGTCCGTCGCGCGCGGCCTTAGCCCGCTGGCTCCGCGCGATCCACCGCGGTAGACGTACCGGCATGAGATACGCCGTCGCCGCCACGCTCCTGCTCGTCGCCTGCGCGCCCGATCCCGCGCCGCCGATCGCGAACGATACGGCCGCGAACGTCGCTGCCCCCGCCGTGCCCGTCGCGGGCGCGCCGCCGGGGCCGGTCGCCGACACGCGCGCCGCGCCGATACCGGGGGAGTTGAAGACGTTCCGCGACTGGACCGTCGCCTGCGACAATGTCGCGCGCTGCGCGATGGCCTCGCTCGGCCCCGACATGGGCGATTTCCCTCGCTTCACGGTGCAGGTGACGCGCGCCGCGGGACCCGCGGGCGGGTATGAGGTCGCGCTGAACCCGCTGTCGGACGACGATGCCGCCCCCGTCGCGCTGACGATCGCGGGTGCGCGATTCGACGGCCGGTCGGGGGAGGGCGCGGCGCGGCTCGTCGCGGCGATGGCGAATGCGCCGGCGATGACCGGGGTCGACGCGGCGGGCAGGGCGCTGGGCAGCGTCAGCCTGGCGGGCGCGGCGGCGGCGTTGCGCTACATCGACGCGGCGCAGGGGCGCGCGGGGACCGTCACCGCCGCGGTGGCGACGGGGCCGGGGGCCGCCGCGACCGTGCCCGCCGCCGCGGCCGTGCCGGTGATCGTCGCCCCCGCGCTCGCGGGCGCGGCGGCGCGGCCGACCGCGGCGCAGCTTGCCGACATGCGACGCGTCGCGCGCTGCGAGGACCGGATGACCGCGGATCATTGGGACGTGCGCACCGCCGCGCTGGGCGGGGGCGCGACGATCGTCGTGCTGCCCTGCTCGGCGGGCGCCTATAACGAGATCGACGCCCTGTTCGTCATCCGCGACGGGACGGTCGCGCCCGCCGCGGTCGACGCGCCGTCCGGCTTCGACGCCACCGGCGCGGATTCGCAGACGCCGGTCAGCAGCATCGTCAACGGCGACCTGGGCGACGGGCTGGTGTCCAGCTACGCCAAGGGGCGCGGGCTGGGCGATTGCGGCGTGGCGCAGACCTATGCCTGGGACGGTCGCCGCCTGCGCCTGGCCGAACAACGCGCGATGGGCGAATGTCGCGGCAACCCCCATTACCTGCGCACCTGGATCGCGCGCGTGGAGCGGCGCTGACATGCTGGAGATGCGCCCCGATTGCGAACGCTGCGGCACGGACCTGCCCGCCAATGCGGCGGGCGCGTTCATCTGCTCGTTCGAATGCACCTTCTGCGCTGAATGCGCCGATGCGCTGGACGAACGCTGCCCCAATTGCGGCGGCGAACTGCTCGATCGCCCGGCGCGCGTCGGACAGGCGCTGAAGGACCATCCCGCGTCGACCGCGCGACGGCACCGCGCGTCATGACGCCGCGCATCCTCGTCGTTGCGGGTTCCGACTCGGGCGGCGGCGCGGGTATCCAGGCGGATATCCGCACGATCACGATGCTGGGCGGCCACGCCATGACCGCGGTGACCGCGATCACCGCGCAGAACACGCGCGGCGTCTCGCGCATCCACCCGGTCCCCGCCGACATCGTGGTCGCACAGATGCACGCCGTGATCGACGACATCGGCGTCGACGCGGTGAAGATCGGGATGATCGGCTCGGCCGAAACCGCACATGCGGTGGCGGAGGTGCTGGAGCATCTGTGTTCCCGCGAAGGCGCGAACCCGGGCTCGGCTCCCGCCTTCGCGGGAGCACATACGACGCTGCCCATCGTCCTCGACCCCGTCATGGTCGCGACCAGCGGCGCGACCCTGGCGGACGACGCCACCATCGCCGCGCTGACCCGGCTGATGCGGCTTGCCACGATCGTCACGCCCAACCTGCCCGAACTGGACGCGCTGGGCGGGGAAGGCGCGATCCTGTCGCACGGCGCGCTGCTGCTCGCGAAGGGCGGCCATGCCGGCGGTGCCACGATCACCGACCGCCTGATCGGCCCGGACGGCGAGGTCGCGCGCTGGTCCGCGCCGCGCATCGACACGCGCCACACCCACGGCACCGGCTGCACGCTCGCCAGCGCGATCGCGGAGGGGCTGGGCCGCGGCATGGACCTGCCCGCCGCGATCGCACGCGCGCGCCTGTTCGTGCGGCTGGCGCTGCACCAGGCGCCCGGCTTCGGCGGCGGCCACGGGCCGATGGGGCACCACGAGGTCCGGCTCGACACCCCCGCGGCGCCGACGATCAACCAGGTCACGCTGCCCGCCACCGATCATGCCGCCAGCCGCGCCTTCTACACCGCGCTGGGCCTGACACCCATCGTCGACGCGCGCGGCGAATACGCCCGGTTCGAAAGCGCGGGCGGCACGACGCTCTCGATCCACGCCGCCGCCGCCGCGACCGTCTTTATCGAGGTCCCCGACCTCGACGCCGCGGTCGCCGCCGCTCGCGCGCAGGGCATCACCGTCGCCGATCCGATCGACCAGGACTGGGGCTGGCGCGAGGCGCGATTGTGCGATCCCGCGGGCAACGCGTTGTGCCTGTACACCGCGGGCGAGCATCGCCGCTTCCCGCCATGGCGGCTGGCCTGATGCCCGGCCTGATCCACGAGAAGCGCTGCCTGCCCCCCGTGGCGGGCGTGGACGAGGCGGGGCGGGGGCCGCTCGCGGGCCCGGTCGTCGCCGCCGCGGTGGTGCTGCCCGCGCGCCGCGTGCCGCGCGGGCTGGACGATTCCAAGAAACTGTCCGCCGCCGAACGCGCGCGGCTGTGCGCGCTGGTGCAGGAGCGCGCGATCGTCGGCATCGGGATCGTGGAGGCGGCGGAGATCGACGCGCTCAACATCCACTGGGCGACGATGAAGGCGATGACGCTGGCGGTGGATCAGGTCGCCGCCGCGCTCGGCTGCGTGCCGGGCCATGTGCTGGTCGACGGCAACCGCCTGCCGCACTGGACCTATGCCGCCACCCCGATCGTCGGCGGCGACGGGCTCAGCCTGTCGATCGCCGCCGCCTCCGTCGTGGCGAAGCACACGCGCGACCGGATCATGATCGCGCATGCGCAGGATCATCCGCACTACGGCTGGCACAGCAACAAGGGGTACGGCTGCGCCGCGCACCTGCGCGCGCTGCGCGAACACGGGCCGACCCCGCTCCACCGCCGCAGCTTCGCGCCGGTGGCGCAGGCGGAGCTGCCGTTCGCGGTGGCGGAATGATCCGGGAGGCGGCGCTGGCGGCGCTGGCGCTGCTCCAGACCACGCCGCCCGCACCCGACACGCGCGTGGCGGTGGACGGCACGCGCCGCATCAACCTGGTCTGTACGGGGCAGGGATCGCCCACCGTCGTCCTGACCGGCGGCGCGGGCGCCACCGCCGCGACATGGCGCGCGGTCCAGCCCGCGGTCGCGGCACGCACCCGCACCTGCTCGTGGGACCGCGCCGGGTTCGGGCGCAGCGACGCCGGCCCGGCGCGCCAGACCGCGACGGAAACCGCCCGCGACCTCGATCGCGCGCTGGCGGCGGCGAAGGTCACCGGCCCGCTGGTCCTGGTCGGCCATTCGATCGGCAGCTACGAGACGCTGCTGTTCGCCGACGCGCATCCGCGCCGCGTCGCTGGGATCGTGCTGGCGGACCCCAGCCTGCCCGACATGTTCCGCCTTCTGGGCGAGGATCCCGCGGCGGTGATGGCGCCCCATGCCGCGCCGTTCCGCGCCTGCGCCGCGGCGTTGCGCGCGGGCACGCCGCCCCCCGCCGGGCCGGTCGCCTGCGCGGGCGATCCGGCGCGCTACGACACCGCCGTCTCCTTCTTCGACGCCGCGGGGGACAGCGCGCGGGCGGTCGCGAACCCGCGCCGGTCCTTCGGCGCGATGCCGCTGGTCGTCCTGACCGTCGGCCCGGCCCCCGCCGCCCCGACCCCCTGGACCGCGGGCCATGATTCGATCGCCGCGCTGTCGACCCGCGGCACCCGTGCCCATGTCCCCGACAGCGGCCACATGATCCAGCGCGACCGCCCCGCCGCGATCGTCGCCGCGATCGCGACGGTCCTCGATATGTTGAGTCTTTCGCGCCACACCACCACCCGTTGAGTCCGCGCACCGGTGGTGGACTCAACATATGGGGCGGGACTCCAAATGTTCCGCTTCGGCAACGACATCGCGCAGGGAGTTGTTAACCAAAGTTCGCTTGACGCGGAGTCCGCCCGTTCCGCACATCGGCGTCGCGAAAGGGGTATGGGCATGGGGGTGATGGAGAAGGTCGCGCGCCGGAAGGCGGCGACGACGGGGGAGACGACGGCCCTGCCGCTCGACCAGATCGTCATGGCCGATTGCATCGCCGCGATGCGCGCGCTGCCGGCGAAGTCGGTCGACATGATCTTCGCCGACCCGCCCTACAATCTCCAGCTCGGCGGCGACCTGAACCGCCCCGACGGCAGCCACGTCGACGCGGTGACCGACAATTGGGACAAGTTCGACAGCTTCGCGCATTACGACGCCTTCACCCGCGCCTGGCTGGCCGAAGCGCACCGCGTGCTGAAGGATGACGGCACGATCTGGGTCATCGGCAGCTATCACAACATCTTCCGCGTCGGCGCGGCGGTGCAGGACCTGGGCTATTGGATCCTGAACGACATCGTGTGGCGCAAGGCGAACCCGATGCCCAACTTCAAGGGCACGCGCTTCACCAACGCGCACGAGACGCTGATCTGGGCCAGCAAGGGCGAAAAGGCGCGCTACACCTTCAACTACCGCAGCATGAAGACGTTGAACGACGAGATCCAGATGCGGTCCGACTGGGAATTCCCGATCTGCGGCGGGCAGGAACGGCTGAAGCGCGATGGCGTGAAGGTGCATCCGACGCAGAAGCCGGAGGCGCTGATCTATCGCGTGCTGCTGGCCTGCACGAAGCCGGGCGACGTGGTGCTGGACCCGTTCTTCGGCACCGGCACGACGGGCGCGGTGGCCAAGCGGCTGGGACGTCGCTGGATCGGGATCGAGCGCGAGCCCGATTATTGCGCCGCCGCCGCCGAACGCATCGCCGCCGCGCTGCCGCTGGACGAAAGCGCGCTGGCCACGATGCAGAGCCCGCGCGCCGCGCCGAAGGTGGCGTTCGGCGTGCTGGTGGAGAATGCGTATCTGACCCCCGGCGTCACGCTGACCGATGCGAAGCGCCGCCACAGCGCCACCGTCCGCGCCGACGGCAGCCTCGCGTCCCCCTGCGGCGCGACCGGTTCGATCCACAAGCTGGGCGCCACGGTGCAGGGCGCGCCGGCGTGCAACGGCTGGACCTTCTGGCATTACGAGGCCGACGGCGCGCTCCGCCCGATCGACGCGCTGCGCCAGACGTACCTGCTGGCGACGCAGCCCTGACCGTCGCTCCCCTCCCTTTCAAGGGAGGGGCTGGGGGTGGGTGGCGCCCGGGGGATACGG
>NZ_LMQP01000003.1:260567-276504 GCF_001425405.1 Sphingomonas sp. Leaf412
CCCGACCCCTCCCTTGAAAGGGAGGGGAGCGAGACACCGATGCACCTCCTGCCCACCCAGTTCGTCGACGCCCCCTTCGCCCATGCCGACGGCGATGTCGCGCGGCTGGCGGGGGGGATGCAGTGGTTCGCGGCCTATGAAATCCTCGGCGACGGTCCCCGCCGCATCGTCCCGGTCGCGGACGTCGGCGGTCTCGGCACCCGCGCCGCCACGCTCCACGCGCGCATCGTCGCGCCGCGCGCGCCCTGGGCGCTCGGCCCCCGGACGCTGCGGTTCGACCAGCCGACCGTGGCGGGCATCCTGAACGTCACGCCCGACAGCTTCTCCGACGGCGGCGCGCACGACGGCGATCCCGCCGCCGCCGCCGCCGCCGGGGTGGCGATGGCGGCGGCGGGCGCGGCGTTGATCGACGTCGGCGGCGAATCGACCCGCCCCGGCGCGCCGCTGATATGGGAGGAGGACGAGGCCCGCCGCATCGCCCCCGTCGTCGAACGCCTCGCCGCCGCGGGAACGTTGGTGTCGATCGACACGCGCAAGGCGCCGGTGATGGACGCCGCGCTGGCCGCCGGGGCGGCCATCGTCAACGACGTGTCCGCCCTGCTGTGGGACGCGCGCGCGCTCGCGCTGGTCGCGACGCGCGGCGCCCCCGTCGTCCTGATGCATTCCCCCGATCCCGCGAAGGGGCCGCACGGCGGGGACGGCTATGCCGACGTGGTGACGGAGGTGCTCGACTGGCTGGAGGCGCGGGTCGAGGCGGTGGTCGCGGGCGGGGTGGATCGCGCGCGGATCATGGTCGATCCCGGCATCGGCTTCGGCAAGTCGCTGTCCGACAATCTCGCGCTCCTCAATGCGCTCCCCGCCTTCCACGGGCTCGGCTGCCCGATCATGCTGGGCGCCAGCCGGAAGCGGCTGGTCGGCGCGCTCGACAACGAGGCGCCGGTGGAGCGGCGGCTGGGCGGCTCGGTCGCGCTCGCGCTCGCGGGCGCGGCGGCGGGGGTGCAGGTGCTGCGCGTCCACGACGTGGGCGAGACGGTCCAGGCCCTGCGCGTCTGGCGCGGCCTGCGCGACCGCGCGCTTTCCGGGTAGCGTGGCAGGGAACCCGATCGCATCACCCGGGTTAGGCCGCGCATGATCGTTACGGCAGCGCCACGGCTCACCCGCATCGTCCGCGAAGTATGGAAGCCGCTGGCCGTCCTGTTCGTGTGGGACGTCCTCGTCACCGGCTTCTATCTGTGGTCGCCCTTCGCGGCGCCGTCGCTGCCGCTCACCATCTTCGGTTCCGCGCTGGCGCTGTTCCTGGGGTTCCGCGACAATTCCGCCTACGAACGCTGGTGGGAAGGGCGCATCCTGTGGGGCGCGATGATAAATGCGTCGCGCAGCCTGGCGCGCGAGACGCGCAACTTCCTGCCGGAGGACGAGGCGCGCGATTTGCGCCGGACGATCGTCCTGCGCCACGTCGCCTACGTCAATGCGCTGCGCACGCAATTGCGTCGCCAGCCGGTAGATACGGAGGTGCTGCGCTTCCTGTCGAAGGGGGAGGCGGAACCCGCGCTGGCGCGGACGAACGTCGCCAACGGCCTGCTCGACGGCACCGGGCGCCGCATCGACGACGCGCGCCGCCGCGGGTGGATCGACACGATCCTTCAGGCGCGGATGGAATCGACGCTGGTGGACATCGCGAATGCGCAGGGGGGGATGGAGCGGCTGAAGAACACGCCGCTGCCCAACCAGTATCGCTTCTTCCCGACCTTCTTCACCCACCTCTTCTGCGTGCTGCTGCCGATCGGCCTGGTCGAGACGCTGGGCGTCGCCACGCCGTTGGGGTCGACGATCGCGGGGCTGATGTTCCTGGCGGTGTTGCAGATCGGCGACGACCTGGTCGATCCCTTCGCCAACACGGTGCACGACGTGCCCCTGTCCGCGATGTGCCGCACGATCGAGATCGACCTGCTGGAGGCGATCGGCGAGAAGCCCGCGGGGCCGGTGCAGCCGGTCAAGGGCGTGCTGTGGTAGGCTGACAGGTGTTCCTGCGCGCCCAGGAACCCAGGGTTGCAAGGCGCAGCGCCCGCCGCACCGGGTTCCCGCTTTCGCAGGAACACCGGGAAAGCAACATCGGGAAAGCCACCCCCGCCATCCGTTCGGGCTGAGCGAAGTCGAAGCCTGAGCGCATAACCTTCGACTGCGCTCAGGTCGAACGGGGGTAGTGCCGAGGCTCCTAAGCCGCGTTGTCGATCCCCAGCTCGCCCAGCTTGCGGTACAAGGTCGACCGCCCGATCCCCAGCCGCCGCGCGACCTCGGTCATCCGCCCGCGGTAATGGCCGATCGCCAGGCGGATCACGTCCGCCTCGATATCCTCCAGCGGGCGCAGGTTGCCGTCCGCCAGGAACAGGGTGATGCCGCCCGACGTCGCCATGTGCGGCGCGATCGGTATCGCGCGCCGCCCGCCCGCCGCCGCGATCTGCGGAAAATCGGCGCGGGTCAGGGCATCGCCCTCGCACCGGACGGCGGCACGGAACAATGCGTCCTGCAACTGCCGCACGTTGCCCGGCCAGTCGTAATCGACCAGCAGCGTCAGCGCATCGTCGGTGATGCCCAGCTCGCGCAGCCCCGGCTGGCCCGCGATCCGCGCCAGCAGGTGGCGGGCCAGCGCGGGCACGTCCCCGGTGCGTTCGCGCAGCGGCGGGATCGTCACCTGCACCGCGTTCAACCGATAGTACAGGTCCTCGCGGAAGCGCCCGGCGGCGACCTCGTCGGACAGGCGCTTGTTCGTCGCGGCGATGACGCGCACGTCCACCTCGCGCGGGTGCCGCGCACCGATGGCGGCGACCTCGCCCACGTTCAGCACGCGCAGCAGCTTGACCTGCGCGTCCAGCGGCATCGCGTCGACCTCGTCCAGGAACAATGTGCCCCCGTCCGCCTCGACGAACCGCCCCACCTTGCGATCGAACGCGCCGGGAAAGGCGCCCGCCTCGTGCCCGAACAATTCGCTCTCGATCAGGTTCGCGGACATCGCGCCGCAATTGACCGTGGTCAGCTGGGTCTTCGCGCGCGGCGACGCGGCATGGACCGCTTCGGCCACCACCGCCTTGCCGACCCCGCTCTCGCCCTCGATCAGCACCGACACGCGCGCGCGCGCCGCCTTCGCCGCGATCGCCAGCGCGGCGCGGAAATCGGGGGCGGACCCGACGATCTCGTCGAACCCCAGCATCGCCGGGATCTTCTCGGTCAGCGGGCGCAGTTCGCCCGCGCCCTGGTCCTTCACCGCGGCGTCCAGCGCCTGCACCAGCCGCTCCGCGCCGATCGGCTTGACCAGGTAGTCGGTCGCGCCCGCGCGCATCGCCACCACCGCCTGAGCCGCGGAATTGTTCGCGGTCAGCAGCAGGACGGGCAGCTGCGGGCGATTGGCGCGCAGTTCCGCGATCAGCGGCGCGGGGTCCGACTGTTCCGCCGGATCGTCGATCACGATCGCGTCCAGCTGCATCCCGTCCTGCGTCCCCAGCGTGGCGAGCGCCATTTCGGTGTCGTTGGCGAAGATCGTCCGCCACCCGCCGCGCGCGGCCAGCGAGGCGACGAGCCGCCGCTGCGCCCCGTCTTCGTCGATCAGCATCAGCAGGCGCTGTCCGTTGCGCGTCATTCGGCCATTCCCGTCCCGGTTCGGGATCGTGATGTACGCACCGGCGGTAAAGGGGGGCTTAAGCGCGGCAAAGCGACGGCGCCGGTTGCCAGCAATGGGCGGCGCCTTTAGGGTCCGGGACCGAAACGGTATCAGGCAAGAGGATGACGATGGCGGACCGGACCGACCTGAAAGCGCATGAATCGACGTATGTCGGCATGCTCGGCTGGCTGAAATGGGGGGCGGTGATCTGCTTCCTGCTCGCCTTCCTCGTGATCTGGCTGATCGCGTAACGTGAAGATCGCGGTCCTACGCGAGGGGGCGCCCGGCGAACGCCGCGTGGCCGCGACGCCGGAAACGGTGAAGAAGTTCGTCGCGCTCGGCGCGGAGGTGGCGGTGGAGGCCGGTGCGGGCGCGACCGCCAGCATCGCCGACGCCGACTATCAGGCCGCGGGCGCGACCGTGGGCGATCGCGCGGCGACGCTGTCGGGCGCGGGCATCGTGCTGGCGGTGCAGGGCCCCGACGCCGCCGGCCTGCCATCGGGCGCGATGCTGGCCGCGATCCTCGATCCGTTCGGGCAGCGCGCACGCGTCGACGGCTATGCCGCCGCGGGCGTGGAGGCGCTGGCGATGGAATTCATGCCGCGCATCACGCGCGCGCAATCGATGGACGTCCTGTCCTCGCAATCGAACCTGTCGGGGTACAAGGCGGTGCTCGACGCCGCGGGCGAATATGGCCGCGCCTTCCCGATGATGATGACCGCCGCGGGCACGGTCAGCGCGGCGCGCGTGTTCGTCATGGGCGTCGGCGTCGCCGGGTTGCAGGCGATCGCCACCGCCCGCCGCCTCGGCGCGCAGGTGTCTGCCACCGACGTCCGCTCCGCCACGCGCGAACAGATCCAGTCGCTGGGTGCGAAGGCGGTGTTCGTGGAGGATGTGAAGGGGATCGAGGGCGAGGGCTCGGGCGGCTACGCGGGCGAGATGAGCGCGGAATACCAGGCCGCCCAGGCCGCGCTGGTGTCGAGCCACATCGCCAAGCAGGACATCGTCATCACGACCGCGCTGATCCCCGGCAAGCCCGCGCCGCGCCTCGTCACCGACGCGCAGATCGCGACGATGCGCCCCGGCAGCGTCATCGTCGACCTGGCGGTGGAGCAGGGCGGCAACGTCGAGGGCGCGCTTCCGGGCGAGGTGGTCGAACGCCACGGCGTGAAGATCGTCGGCCACCGCAACGTGCCCAGCCGTCTCGCCGCCGACACGTCCGCGCTCTACGCCCGCAACCTGTACAACTTCCTCTCGACCTTCTGGGACAAGGACGCCGCGCGTCCCGTCCTGGACGAGGAGATCGGCACCGCCGTCCGCCTGACGAAGGACGGCCAGGTCGTGCACGAAAGGCTGGCGTCGTGACGATCGATCCTCCCCATGCCCCGCATGGGGAGGGGGACCGTGCGCAGCACGGTGGAGGGGCAGCGACGATGCATCGCGCGCGCCGCCTGCGTCGCGCGATGAGCCTTCCCGAAGTGCTGCTGTGGCAGCGCCTCCGACGCCGCGCTGGCGAGGTGAAGTTCCGGCGCCAGCATCCGTTGGCGCCTTACGTCGCCGACTTCTACTGCCCCGCCGCGCGGCTGGTGGTCGAGGTCGATGGCGAGGCGCACAACCGCGCCGACGCTCCGGCGCACGACGCGCGTCGCGACGAATGGATGCGCTCGCGCGGCCTGAATGTCCTTCGTATCGCCGCCGCCGATATCCTGCGCGATCCCGATGCGGTCGCGGCGTCCGTCGCCGCCGCCGCCTCGCCCCTCCACCGTCCTGCGGACGGTCCCCCTCCCCATGCGGTGCATGGGGAGGATCAGGAGTATAATTGATGGACTTCGTCGCGATCCTGTCGATCTTCGTGCTGGCATGCTTCGTCGGCTATTACGTCGTCTGGTCGGTCACGCCCGCGCTGCACACGCCGCTGATGGCGGTGACGAACGCGATTTCCAGCGTCATCATCGTCGGCGCGCTAATCGCCTCGGCGGCGAGCGGGTCGGCGGGGTCGAAGTGGCTGGGGCTGCTCGGCGTCGTGCTGGCCAGCATCAATATCTTCGGCGGCTTCGCGGTCACGCACCGCATGCTGGCGATGTACAAGAAAAAGGAGCGGCCCGCGGCCGCGAAGCACTAGGACCGTCACCCCGGCGCATGCTGGGGGCTCAATCCGCAAGGGCACGGTTCGGGGCATGAGATCCCAGCTTTCGCTGGGATGACGATTTTGGGGGTGGAATGGAACACGTCGCGGTCAATCCCTGGGTAGCGGTGGCCTACCTGATATCGGGCGTGTGCTTCATCCTCGCGCTGCGCGGGCTGTCGAACCCGCAGACCAGCCAGCGCGGCAACCGCTTCGGCATGATCGGCATGGCCATCGCGGTCGTCACGACGCTGGTCACGCACGTGCCGGTGCTCGAGACGGTCGTCGTCGGTTACGACATGGCCGCGGTGTTCCAGCGCATCGATACGCTCGCCGCGCTCGAAATCCTCGCCGCCATCGCGCTCGGCGGCGCGATCGGCCTCGTCACCGCGCGCCGCATCGCGATGACCGCGATGCCGCAGCTCGTCGCCGCCTTCCACAGCCTCGTCGGCCTCGCCGCGGTGCTGGTCGCGGTCGCGGCGTTCCTGAACCCGCTCGCGTTCGGGATCGCGGAGGTCGTCACGCCGCTGATCGGCGCGCCCTTCGCCGCGATCGAGCGCGTCAGCCGGATCGAGATGATCCTGGGCGTCGCGATCGGCGCGATCACCTTCTCGGGCAGCGTCATCGCCTTCCTGAAACTGAACGGCAACATGTCGGGCAGCCCGATCCTGCTGCCGATGCGGCATGCGATCAACCTCGGCATCCTGCTGATGATCGCCTTCTTCTCCTTCGGCTTCTGGCATTCGCAATCGCCGCTGGATTTCTGGATCGTCGTCGGCCTGTCGTTCGCGATCGGCTTCCTGCTGATCGTCCCCATCGGCGGCGCGGACATGCCCGTCGTGGTCAGCATGCTGAACAGCTATTCGGGCTGGGCCGCCGCCGCGATGGGCTTCACGCTGCACAACACCGCCATGATAATCACCGGCGCGCTGGTCGGATCGTCGGGCGCGATCCTCAGCTACATCATGTGCCGCGCGATGAACCGCAGCTTCATTTCCGTCATCGCGGGCGGCTTCGGCGCCACCGCGGCGGTGGAGGGCGAGGCGAAGGAGCAGCGCCCGTGGAAGCGCGGCTCGGCCGAGGACGCCGCCTTCCTGATGCAACAGGCGGACCAGGTCATCATCGTCCCCGGCTACGGCATGGCGGTCAGCCAGGCGCAGCACGCGCTGCGCGAGATGGGGGACAAGCTGAAGGAAGCGGGCGTCCGCGTGAAATACGCGATCCACCCGGTCGCGGGGCGCATGCCCGGCCATATGAACGTCCTGCTGGCCGAGGCGAACGTACCCTATGACGAGGTGTTCGAGCTGGAGGACATCAACAGCGAATTCGCGCAGACCGACGTCGCCTTCGTCATCGGCGCGAACGACGTCACCAATCCGGCGGCGAAGACCGACAAGACGTCGCCGATCTACGGCATGCCGATCCTGGACGTCGAACGCGCCAAAACGGTGCTATTCGTCAAGCGCAGCATGGGCGGTGTGGGCTATGCCGGCGTCGACAATGACGTCTTCTATATGGACAACACCATGATGCTGCTGGCGGACGCGAAGAAGATGGTCGAGGAAATCGTCAAGGCGCTCGACTGATGCCGTCGTACATCGCGCCGGGGGAGGGCGGCGCGCCCTTCCTGCTGGCGACGGTGCCGGGCGGCGGCGCGGAGGCGGAGGCGGCGATCCGGCTGATCGGCGGCACCGTGGTGCACCGGGTCGCGCTGGCGGATGCGGCCGATGCCTGCGCCGGGTTCGCGGGCGCGGTCGTGATCGACGTGCGCGACGCGGACGAGGGGACGGTCCATGCCGCCACGGCGGCCCTCGATGCCGCCGCCGCGGCCCACGATCTGCCGCTGATCGTCGCGATGTCGCTGTCGCAGGTCGACGTCGTCGTCGCGGCGTTGCGCGACGGCGACCCGCAATTGCTGTGCGATCCCGACCAGGCCGAATGGGTGCGCGCGCTGGTCACCGCGGGCCTGTCGCCCCGCTCGGGCGGGAGCCCCGGCGGCGTGCGGGATCCGGGCGACGAGGCGGAGCGGCTCGCCCGGCTCCAGGCCGAAGTCGCGCGGATCGCGGACGCGCTGTCCCGGCTCGGCACCGACCGGGACGCGCCCCGCGCGGCGTCGGACGCGCGCCCGCGCTTCGACGCCGGGCCCGTCGCCGCCAGCATCACCGCGCCCGAGGTCCGCGACGTCATCAAGGCGCGCCGCCTGCGCGACCGCTTCCTGGGCGAGGGCCTGTTCGAGGATCCGGCATGGGACATGCTGCTCGACCTGTTCGCCGCCGAGCTGGAAGGCGCCCGCGTGTCGGTGTCCAGCCTGTGCATCGCCGCCGCGGTCGCGCCGACCACCGCGCTGCGCTGGATCGGGCGGCTGACCGATACCGGCCTGCTGGAACGCGCGCCCGATCCGCAGGATCGCCGTCGCGCCTTCGTCGCGCTCTCCCCGATCGCGGGCACCGCGATGCGCGGCTATGTCGCCGCGACGAAGGCGGCGGGCCTGCCGCTGGTGTAACGCGCCGCGGCGTTCAGCTGCGCGCGTAGAAGACCAGCACCGCGGCGATCAGCGCGACCGCGACCACGATGCCGATGGCGGGCACGACCACTTGCTCCAGCAACGTCCGGGTGCGCTTGTTCTGATACGGCATGGCCGCACCCTAACCCGCCGCGACGATCGACGCACCCCCCTTACGCACCCCCCTACACGTCGCAGCGCGCTTGATTCGGCCGCGAACCGCTGTAGACGCAACGCCATCGGCATGCCCGTCCCCACGTGCCGGGCGCTTAGCTCAGCTGGTAGAGCGGCTCGTTTACACCGAGTAGGTCGGCGGTTCGAACCCGTCAGCGCCCACCACCTTTCCCGCTTTCCTACATCGTCCAACTTCCGCCAGCCCGGGTCCGAACGGCAAGGGATCGGGTATGCGCGAACTGGTGGAACAGGCGGTCGACGGACAGGGACGGCGGGTGAAGGGGCGTGCGACCGCGCGCAGCGTGACCGTCAATCGTCGCGAATCGGCGCTGGCGTGGCTGGCGTCGCGCGGGCTGGTCAGCGCGCGGCAGGAGGAGGCGGGGGAGCGGCTGCGCGCCGACTACGAACGCGCCGCGATCGGCGCGTCGGTCACGATGCGCTGGTCCCCGCGCGTCGACGGCGGCGGCGCGCCGACGCTGGACCCGACCGAATCGCAACTGGCCGCGAAGCGCCGCTTCGACGGCGCGATCCATGCCGCGGGGCCGGGCCTGTCCGACGTGCTGTGGCGCGTCGTGTGCGCGGGCGAGCCGCTGGCGGAGGCGGAGCGCGGCCTGGGCTGGCCGACGCGCAGCGCGCGGCTGGTGCTCGCCTTCGCGCTGGACCGCGCGGCGGACCATTACGGGCTGCGGTGATCCTCCGCCATGCCGGGCGCGTTCCGGCGTGGACGGTAGCGGGGGGCTCCCCGTCACCCCGGCCCCGAGCCGGGGTCCATCGCGCCGCGAAACCACCGCTCTCCCCGCGCGCGGCACCATCGATGCCGGATCGAGTACGACATGACCGACACGCGCGACGTGCGCCTTGTCGTCTCACCCGTCACGAGGGCGGACCGCCGGACTACGACACGCCGCACGCCACAACCCCGTAAGGCTTGCGGCGCGCCCGCGCGCGCGCCACAAGGCGCGCATGCGCATCCGCTTCGTCAAATGCCACGGCTCGGGCAACGATTTCCCTCTGGTCGACGCGCGCGACGGCGCGATCGGGGAGGGGGACTGGCCCGCCCTTGCCCGTGCGCTGGCGGATCGTGCGGGGCCGGTTGGGGGTGACGGCATCCTCGCGCTCACCGCGGGCGACGACACGGCCGCCTTCGGTATGCGCATGTTCAACAGCGACGGCAGCGAGGCGGAGACGTGCCTCAACGGCCTGCGCTGCGTCGCACGCGCGGGGTTCGCGGCGCTGGGGCTGGACCGCGCGACCGTCCGGCTGAAGACGTCGCACGCCGCGGTCGCGCTCGCCCCGCAGATCGCGCCCGGCGTCCATACGATCGCGGAAACCGCCGGGCCCGCGACGCTCGACCTCGCGGACTGGCCGATGACGATCGGGACCGACCGCCTGATCGACCGGCCCGTCGCCGCCTTCGGACCGGATCATCGCTTCACCGCGGTCGCGATCCCCAATCCGCACCTGATCGCCTTCGTCGATGCGATCGACGAGCGCGAGCTGGTCCGCATCGGCCGCCTGTGCGAGGCCGCACCCGACTGGCTGCCCAACCGCGCCAACGTGTCCTTCGTCCGCGTCCTCGGCCCCGACGCGCTGTTCGTCCGCACGCACGAGCGCGGCGTGGGCCTGACCGACAGCTGCGGCAGCGCGATGGCGGCGTCGACCTATGCCGCCTGCCTGACCGGGCGGATCGCGTTCGATACCGACGTCACCGTCCGCAACCGCGGCGGGCGCGTCCGCGCGCGCGCGGGCGGCGACGCGATGGTCACGCTGCACGGCAACGCGACGTGGGAATGGGAGGGCGAGGTTGACGTCGACCTGTCCACCGCCCGCGCGGGCGACCTGACCGTCCTGCGCCGCTTCGACGCGGAGGTCGCGGCCTGGGCGGCGGCGGTCGAGGGTTAGGCCGGATCGACCTTCGATTTGCCGGTGCAGGGTGTTCGCGCGAAGCCGCGAAGCGAGGCGCGGAGCACGCGGCGTGTCGCGCACCGGGCTGACGGCAGGGCCGATACCGACCGGCCCGACGTCGCAGCCGCGATGGAGGGAGCGGCGGTCTGCGTCACACTGTACTCTTTCGCGCCCTCCGCGCCTCCGCGCGAACATCTCACCCCGCCATCTGAAGGTCGGTCCGCCCTGGGACCTCACGGGATCAGCCGCGCCGCCCGCAACCGCGCGAACAGGTCGAAGAAGGCGTCGTCGGTCGCGCGATATTCGGTGAAGCCCAGCCGCCGGCTCTTCCCCATGTCGGTCACGACCTCGATCGGCCGACCCAGGTCCGCGTCGGTATGCCAGGGGGAGGCGAGGCGCGACAGGTCCGCCTCCGCCAGCCCGTGCCGTTCCGCGATCCCGCGCCACACGTCCGCATCGTCCGCCATCTGCTGCTCCAGCGGGCGGACGACGCCGTCGAACGGCACCGCCGCGATCCCGAACCAGTCCGCGATCCGCCCCCACATCCATTGCCAGCGGAAGACGTCGCCGTTGACGACGTTGAACGCCTCGTCCCGCGCCGCCGGCGTCTGCGCCGCCCAAAGCAGGTGCCGCGCCAGTTGCCCCGCGTCGGTCATGTCGGTCAGCCCGTTCCATTGCGCCGCCGATCCCGGGAACGTGAACGGCCGCCCCGTCTCGCGGCAGATCGTGGCATGGACGGCCAGCGTCGTGCCCATGTTCATGGCATTGCCCACGGCCATGCCGATGACGGTATGCGGTCGATGCACGCTCCATCCGAACCCGTCGCGCGCGGCGGCGGCGAACAACTCGTCCTCCTGCGCGTAATAGAAATTCTCGACGTCCAGCCGCCCCTGCTCCTCGCGGAACGGCGTCTGCGGCAACGCGCCCTTGCCGTAGGATTCGAACGGGCCGAGGTAATGCTTCAGCCCCGTCACCAGCGCGACGTGCCGCGGTCGTGTCGGTTTCGGCAGCGCGTCCAGAAGGTTACGGACCATTGCGGCATTGACGCGGATGTTCGCCGCCTCGCTGTCCTGCCGCAGCCAGGTGGTGATGAACACCGCGTCCGGATCGATCCGCGCCAGCGCGCCCGCGGTCGCGGCGGCGTCTTGCAGGTCCGTAACGACCGGCGTCACGCCCGCCTGCGCGACCGCCCGCCGCGCCAGCCCGTGCACTGTCCAGCCCCGCTCCACCAGCAACGCCGCCGTCGCGCTCCCGACGATCCCGCTCGCACCCACCACCAATGCCGTCCGCGCCATCCGTTCGTTCCGATCCGTCAGGGAAGGGGCGTGCGCCTGTCCACGCGCCGCCCGAGCGCTCCCGAACGGCCGGGCGGGCGCCGACGTTCCGTCGCCTAGAGCGGCCCGACATTCAGTATTTGTGGCCGTCATGCCGGGCTCGTCCCGGCATTCAGGGTCACGACCGCTGCCGTCTGCGGCCCAGGATGCCGGAACGGGCCCGGCATGACGGTGGATCGCGGCACGGGAACGGCGTCCCATCCCGAACGTCGATCGGCCCTAGCCGGTAGGGGGCGTCACCCCCGCGACCGGCCTATCGCGGCGCGCGGCGCTCATGGCGTCCGTGCCGGTCAGGTCGACGACATGCACGGACAGGTCCCCGATGCGCTGCCTGATCCGGCTGCCGGTCGGCACGCCCATCGTCGCGCGCACGGTGAACCGGTCGATGCGGTAAAGACCGGGCGCGCCCGCCGGGACGTCGAGCGGGACGTACCGCCTCTGGGTCACCTGCCCGACGATGCCCGGCGCCCATTGCCCCAGTCCGGCGTTGCGCAGCACCTCCACCCCCGTCGTCCGCCCGTCCGGCCTGATCCAGAAGCCGACGTCGGCGAAGCCGGCATTGGGATTGTTCCAGGGGTCCTTTTGAACGCCGGTATTGACCGGGTTGATGTTCTGGACCGGCGGTGCCGAGATCAGCTGTGGCGTGTCCTTCGCCGACCGGCGCAGTCGCGCGGCGAGGAGGTCGACGGCGTCGGCGTCGCCGCGACGGACCGCCATGCGGGTGAGCAGGATGTCCCGCAGCTCCGACATAGCCTGCTTCTGACTACCCGCGAGCGCGACGGACTCGTCCGCACCCCGGCGGGCCTCCTTCTCGCGTCCGGACAGCGCGGCCAACCACGCCCGGCGGAAGGCGGCGCTCGCTGCAAGGACGGTTTCACCGCGCTCGGTCGCGATCCGCTGGACCTTTCGATAGATGTCGGAGGCCGACGTCGGGCTGCCCAGACCGATCAGATTGTCGCCGAACGCCAGTTCCTGCGTCAGGGTCGCGTCATGCCCCTCGCCCAGGTGCCGGCGAAGCACCAGCACGTTGTCCCGTGCCGATCGCAACCACAGGTCGCGGTCGCCCTCGTGCTCCGCCACCGTTGCCAGCGTGGCGTGGAGGCTCGATACCGGGCCGGGCAGGGTCGCCGCCTGATCGCGGTTGCGCCGGATCGCCCGTTGCAGGGTGCGGCGCGCGTCGACGTAGCGACCGTCCGCGAATTGTGCGACCGACGCCTCAAGGGTCGCCTCGATGTCCTCCGCGGGCGGGCAACGGCGCGCGAGGCACGCCGCCAGCTCCCGTTCGGCGCGACGCCCCGTGACGACGATGTCGTCGGCAACCGCGGCGGCGGGCGTCGAAATCTGGGCGAGCAGGAGGAGGAATGCGACCGACATGCGCGAAAACTCCACCGGAGTCGGGCGACAGTCAAGTAACCGATTATGTCGCGGTCGCGCGAAACCTTGTCCGCCGCGACGAAAGACGGTCGGAACTCTTTATCGTGTCCGCCACTGCCTTGAAAATGAAAGTAAAGCCGAACGACAGCGTCCGATCACGTCCGTCGTCGCGCGACATCGATCCCGCGCGCCGGGCCGCATCCGCCGCCCCTCAATCCCGCACCACGCCCACGTCCGCAAACCGCTTCGGTTCCACCGGCGGGACCGCGCCGTCGTTCAGCTCGCACTGCCAGAAGCCGACGTCGATCCATCGTCCCTGCTTGAATCCCACTTCGCGGAACACGCCCGCGCGGCGGAAGCCGACCGATTCGTGGAGCGAGATCGACGCGTCGTTGGGCAGGGACAGGACCCCGATCGCCTGCGTGAAGCCCTGCGCGCGCAGCGTGTCGACCAGCGCCTCGTACAGCAACCGCCCGATGCCCTGCCCGGACCCGGCGGTATAGACCGACGTCTCCACGACGTAGCGATAGGCGGGCCGCTCGCGGAACCGCCCGGCATAGGCGTATCCAAGCACCCCGCCGCCGTCCCCGTCATCACCCGACGTGGCGACCAGCCACGGGTACAGCCCGTCCGACGCCGCCATCCGCGCGCGCATCTGTCGCGCATCGGGCGCCTCGCTCTCGAACGATACCGTGCCCGACAGGACGTAGGGGGCGTAGATCGACGCGATCGCCGCGGCGTCGGCGGGGGTCGCGGCGCGGATCGTGATCGGTCCCTGCGCCACGCCTACAGCCCCACCTTCGCCAGCATCAGGTGCAGCAGCGACCGGTCCGCCGCGCGCGCGCCGACGGGGCCGAGGCCCGCGCATTCCAGGCATTCCGCCCGGATCGACGCGCCGGTCAGCAGCCGCTTGGCATCCCCCAGCGCCTGCGCCAGCGTCGCCTGCCGCTGCCACGCCAGGCTGGAGAAAATGTCGCCGCCGCGCGCGTCCTCCTCCTCCTGGTTGGCGAACTGCCGCGCGATCTGCGCCGCGAAGCCGGGCTTCTTGTCCAGCCACACGATTTGCGGCTCCTTCACGCCCGCGCGCCGCGCGGCTTCCGCCACCGCGGCGTCGATGCCGCCGAAACGGTCGACCAGCCCGATCTGGCGCGCCATCCCGCCGACCCACACGCGGCCCTGGCCGATCTCGTCCACGCGCGCGGGCGTCATCCGGCGCGACTGCGCCACGCGGCTGACGAAATCGCGATAGCCGTGCTCGATGTTCGCCTGGATGATCGCGTCGAACGTGGGGTTCGTGCCGCCCAGCACGTCGGGCTGGCCCGACAGGGCGGTGGTCTTCACCCCGTCGGTGGTCAGCCCGATCTTCGACAGCGTGTTCTCGAACGTCGGGATGACGCCAAAGATGCCGATCGATCCCGTGATCGTCGAGGGTTCGGCGAAGATCGCATCGCCCGCGGTCGCCACCCAATAGCCGCCCGACGCGGCCAGCCCGCCCATCGATATGACGACGGGTATGCCCCGCGACTTGGCTTCCAGCACCGCGTTGCGGATCTGCTCCGACGCCAGGCTCGACCCGCCGGGCGAATCGACGCGCACGACCAGCGCCTTCAGCTTCTGCTCCGCCAGGCCCTTGTACAGCAGCTTCGACACGGTATCGCCGCCCGCGCTTCCCGGCGATGCGTCGCCGTCGACGATCGTGCCCGCGACGGTCAGGATGCCGATGTCGCCCTTGGCCGGCCAGGGGAAGGCATCGACGTAGTTCTGGAACTTGATGGCGTTGAAGAAGCCCGCGGGCTTGGCCGCATCCCCGCCGACCAGCGCGGCGACCCGCTTGCCGAACGCGACGCGGTCGCCCAGCCGGTCGACAATGCCGGTGGCCAGGTTCGCGCGCGCGATGTCGCCGCCCGCCTGCGTCACCACCTGCTGCGGCGTGCCCAGCCAGGGCGCGATCCGCGCCTTGGGCCGGGTCTGCCGGATGCCGTCCTGCCACTGGTCGAACAACGATCCGTACAACGCCTCCGCCGCGGCGCGCGCGTCCGGGCTGGCGGCGGTGAGCAGGTACGGTTCGACCGCGGACTTGTACCGCCCGACGCGATAGACGTGCGCATTGACGCCCAGCTTGTCGATCAGGCCCTTGTAATACAGCTGGTTTCCGCCCGGCCCGGCGAACAGGGTCCCGCCCATCGGGTTCACCCACACCTCGCTCGCCGCCGCGGCCAGGCGATAGCCGCCGTCGGTATAGCCGGTGGCATAGGCCAGCACCGGCTTGCCCGCCTGCTTCACCCGCACGATCGCATCGGCGACCTCGCCCAGCGTCGCGGGATAGGCGCCGCCGAACCGGTCGAGGTCCAGCACGACCGCCTTCACCCGCTCGTCGGTGCGCGCCTTGTCCAGCGCCAGCAGCACGTCGCGCAGGCGATATTGCCGCCCGATCTGCTGCCCGCTGACCAGGGCCAGCGGCGGCACCTCCTCCGGCTGTTCCACGATCGGCCCGTCCAGGTCGAGCACCAGCGCCCCCGTCGGGATCGCCGCGGGCCGCGACCGGCTGTTGAGCGCGGCGAACAGGGCGCCGAAGAACAGCAGCATCGCGACGAGCACCAGCGCGTCCTTGATACCGACCAACAGGCGCCATGCGCCCCGAACAAGCTTCATCGACGGATTCTCCAGCCCCACGGGCCGGTACAACCTAGGCGACGTGTATGAACCTCGCAACACGGTTGATGGTTGACGGGTAGTTGCATGGGGAGGGGGCTACCCGGCCGTCACCCCGGACCCCGCGCCGGGGTGACGGCTGGAGGCGCGAGACCCCCGTCTGCCACAAACCGTCACCCCGGACCCGTTCCGGGGTCCACCGCGCCGCCAGACCT
>NZ_LMQP01000003.1:276550-276804 GCF_001425405.1 Sphingomonas sp. Leaf412
ATGCAAGGGGCGCGGCCCGGTGGATGCCGGGACCAGCCCGGCATGACGAGCGCGGACAACCCCACGAACAAACCCCCGTCACCCCGGCCCCCGAGCCGGGGTCCAACGTGCCGCAGGGATAACGGACGGAGGGACACGCCGCGCGATGGATGCCGGGTCAGGCCCGGCATGACGAAAGGTGGAGACGCGAAACCCCCGTCTGCCACAAACCGTCACCCCGGACCCGTTCCGGGGTCCACCGCGCCGCCAGACCT
>NZ_LMQP01000003.1:276847-309280 GCF_001425405.1 Sphingomonas sp. Leaf412
GTGCAAGGCGCGCGGCCCGGTGGATGCCGGGACCAGCCCGGCATGACGAGCGCGGACAACCCCACGAACGCACCCCCCGTCACCCCGGCCCAGAGCCGGGGTCCATCGTCCCGCAAGGACAACGGACGTAAAAGCGCGCACCCCGACCGATCCCGGAACAAGCCCCGCATCACAAGCCACACGACCCCGGGCACCCCACCCCATCTGGCGCCCCCGTCGAACTCAAGCTACGGCCACTCCCGCCATGCACGCCCCCGCCACTCCCGCGCCGCTGACCGGCGAGCGTCCGCGCGACTGGCGTGACGAGGCGCGCGCGCTGATCGCGCTCGCCGCCCCGCTGGTGGGCGCGAACCTGTTGCAGATGGGGGTGTACGCCATCGACGTCGTGTTCGTGGCGCGGCTGGGCACGGTCGAGTTCGCCGCCGCGACGCTGGGCGTCTTCCTCTACAGCCTGGTGATGTGGGCGCTCATCAGCCTCGCCACCGCCTGCGCCCCGCTGATCGCCGCCGAACTCGGCCGCCGCCGCCATGCGGTGCGCGAGGTGCGGCGCTCGTTCCGCATGGCGTTGTGGCTGGCGGTGGTGGCCGCGATCCCCTTCTCGCTGCTGCTGTTGTTCGGGGAGCGATTGTTCCTCCTCGCCGGGCAGGACCCGCGCGTCGCGGTGCGCGCGGGCGCGTTCCTCGACATCCTCGTCCTCGCGCTCGTGCCCTCGCTGTTCGCCGCGGTCATGCGCACCGTCGCCGCCGCGCTGGGGCGGCCGGGCTGGGCGGTGGGGGTCACCACCATGGCGCTGGGCGTCGGCCTGCTGTTCAACTGGTTGCTGGTGTTCGGCAACCTGGGCTTCCCCGCGCTCGGCCTCGAAGGGTCCGCGATCGCCAGCGTCGTCACGACCGTCGCGATGATGCTTGCCTATGCCGCGATCCTGTGTCTCGATCCGAAGCTGCGCCGCTACCGCCTGTTCGGTCGCTGGTGGCGCTCCGAATGGTCGCGCTGCGTGGAGATCGCGCGGATCGGCGTGCCGATCGCGCTGACCATGACGATGGAGGCGGGGCTGTTCGGCGGTGCCGCGCTGCTGATGGGCTTGATCGGCGTGACGGAGGTTGCGGCGCACGCCATCGCGCTGAACATCGCCGCGCTGGCGTTCCAGATTCCGCTGGGCGTGGCGCAGGCGGCGACGATCCGCGTCGGCATGGGCTATGGCGCGCGCGACCGCGACTGGGTGACGCGCGCGGGCTGGACCGCGATCGTGCTGGGCACCGGCGTCATGGTCGTAACCGCCGTCATGATGTGGACGATCCCGCGCTGGCTGATCGCGATCTACGTCGATGTCGATGCGCCCGCGGAACGCGTCGTGGTCGCGCTGGCGGTGCAATATCTGGCGGTCGGCGCGGTGTTCCAGCTGTTCGACGGCGCGCAGGCGGTGGCCGCGGGCGTGCTGCGCGGCTTGCAGGACACGCGCGTGCCGATGGTCATCGCGGGGCTGGGCTATTGGATCGCAGGCTTCGGCACCGCGGTGCTGCTCGGCTTCTGGGCCGGGTGGGACGGCGTCGGGATCTGGGCCGGCCTGGCCGCCGGGCTGGTGGTCGTGTCGATCCTGCTGATCTGGCGCTGGAGCGCGCGCGATCGCTTGCGCCTGTCGATCGCACGCACGGACTGAAAATATGTTCCGGGCGGCATTGACGCGTCCCGGCCCCCTCCACATATGCGCCCTGCTGGCACTCGATTCAGGCGAGTGCCAAAAACTGTCATATCCAAGCTGAGAGGGCTCAGAACGATGAACTTTCGTCCGTTGCACGACCGCGTGCTCGTGAAGCGCGTGGAGGCCGAGGAGAAGACGGCCGGCGGGATCATCATCCCCGACACCGCAAAGGAAAAGCCGCAGGAGGGCGAGGTCGTCGCCGTCGGCACCGGGACCCGCGCCGAGAACGGCACGATCACCCCGCTCGACGTCAAGGCCGGCGACAAGATCCTGTTCGGCAAGTGGTCGGGCACCGAGGTCAAGGTCGACGGCGACGACCTGCTCATCATGAAGGAATCGGACATCCTCGGGATCGTCGGCTGAGCCTTCGGATACCGTCGAACGATTCAACATTCGCAACATTCGCACTTTGAAAGGGTAGCCTCATGGCAGCCAAGGACGTCAAATTCTCGCGCGACGCGCGCGAGCGGATTCTGAAGGGCGTGGACATCCTCGCCGACGCGGTGAAGGTCACGCTGGGGCCGAAGGGCCGCAACGTCGTGATCGACAAGTCGTTCGGCGCGCCGCGGATCACCAAGGACGGCGTGACCGTCGCCAAGGAGATCGAGCTGAAGGACAAGTTCGAGAACATGGGCGCGCAGATGGTGCGCGAAGTGGCCTCGAAGACCAACGACATCGCCGGCGACGGCACCACCACCGCGACCGTGCTGGCGCAGGCCATCGTACGCGAGGGCATGAAGTCGGTCGCCGCGGGCATGAACCCGATGGACCTGAAGCGCGGCATCGACCTTGCCGTCATCAAGGTCGTCGAGGACGTGAAGTCGCGCTCGAAGCCCGTGTCGGGCTCGGCCGAGGTCGCACAGGTCGGCATCATCTCCGCCAACGGCGACCGTGAGGTCGGCGAGAAGATCGCGGAAGCGATGGAGAAGGTCGGCAAGGAAGGCGTCATCACGGTCGAGGAGGCCAAGGGCCTCGAATTCGAGCTGGACGTCGTCGAGGGCATGCAGTTCGACCGCGGCTATCTGTCGCCGTACTTCATCACGAACCCGGACAAGATGACGGTCGAGCTGGCCGATCCCTACATCCTGATCCACGAGAAGAAGCTGTCGAACCTGCAAGCGATGCTCCCGATCCTGGAAGCGGTCGTGCAGTCGGGTCGTCCTTTGCTCATCATCGCCGAGGATATCGAGGGCGAGGCGCTCGCGACGCTGGTCGTGAACAAGCTGCGCGGCGGCCTGAAGGTCGCGGCCGTCAAGGCGCCGGGCTTCGGCGATCGCCGCAAGGCGATGCTGGAGGATATCGCGATCCTGACGAAGGGCGAGGTCATCTCCGAGGATCTCGGCATCAAGCTGGAGACGGTGACGCTCGGCATGCTGGGCACCGCCAAGCGCGTGACGATCGACAAGGACAACACCACGCTGGTCGACGGCGCGGGCGAGGCCGATGCGATCAAGGCGCGGACCGAGGCGATCCGCCAGCAGATCGAGAACACCACCAGCGACTATGACAAGGAGAAGCTCCAGGAGCGCCTTGCCAAGCTCGCCGGCGGCGTCGCGGTCATCAAGGTCGGCGGCGCGTCCGAGGTCGAGGTGAAGGAGCGCAAGGATCGCGTCGACGACGCGCTGCACGCGACCCGCGCCGCGGTCGAGGAAGGCATCGTCCCGGGCGGCGGCACCGCGCTGCTGTACGCGACGAAGGCGCTCGACGGCCTGACCGGCGCGAACGAGGACCAGACGCGCGGCGTGGACATCGTCCGCAAGTCGCTGACCGCGCTGGTGCGCCAGATCGCGCAGAACGCGGGCCATGACGGCGCCGTGGTCTCGGGCAAGCTGCTCGACGGCAACGACACGACGCTGGGCTTCAACGCCGCGACCGACACGTACGAGAACCTGGTCGCGGCCGGTGTGATCGACCCGACGAAGGTCGTGCGCACCGCGCTCCAGAACGCGGCCTCGGTCGCGGGCCTGCTCATCACCACCGAAGCGGCGGTGAGCGAGCTGGCCGACGACAAGCCGGCGATGCCCATGGGCGGCGGCGGCATGGGCGGCGGCATGGGCGGCATGGACTTCTGATCTTCGACCGGGGCAGGCGATGCCTGCCCCGGACAGAAAATCGGAACGGCCAGCCGGTCGGCGCAGCCGATCCGGTCTGACCCCGGCCTGCGCCGGGGCAGGCTCACGGCGGCGGCTTCGCCGTCGCCGGTTGCCCAGGACGAAGGGCCGGCGGGACACCCCGCCGGCCCTTTGTTTTTTATGCCGTTCGGCCTATTATCCGATCATGGCTTCCGACCCGCGCTATCAGCCAATCACGGTCGACGAGTTCCTCGCAATGGACTTCGGCAGCGACCGGAAGTTCGAGCTTTGCGACGGCATCATCCGCATGATGACCGGCGGATCCGACAAGCATGCGCATGTTGCGGGCAATATCTATTACACCCTTCGCGTGAAGCTGCGCGGTAGCGGCCGTCGCCCTTACAATTCGGATATGGGGATCCGCGTATCGGACCACGGCGTCCGCTACCCCGATATCTCCATCATATGCCGGCCGGACTGGGAGACTGCGCCCGAGGCAAAGGCGTTCGACGACCCCGTCGTCATCGTCGAGGTATTGTCGCCATCGACGACAGCGCTGGATCAGGGAACCAAGCTCGAGGAATATCGCGACCTGTCGAGCGTGGACACGATCGTCTTCATCGACCCGATCAATCGGCTTACTCGCTGTTTCCAGCGGGAGTCGCCGACATCGTGGATGGATAATACATTTGCCGCGCCGCACGACGTTCATCTTCCGATTCTAGGCATCACCTTGACCGAGGAAGAAATCTTCGCCCGCGACTGACCGCGCCCCCGCCGGTCAGCCCTTCATCGCCTCCAGCAGCAGTTTCACGTCCTGGCTCCGCCCGCGCGGCAGGATCAGGACGTCGTTCCCGCTCGCCACCACGATCAGGTCCGACACGCCGACGGTCGCGATGCGGATGCCGTCGCTGCGGACCAGGCAATTGACCGCGTCCAGCGCGATCACGTCGCCGTCGACGACGTTGCCGCCCGCATCGCCGTCGCTGATCGCGTGCAGCGCGTCCCAGCTGCCGACGTCGTTCCACCCCATCGCCACGGGCACCACCGCGACGCGATCCGCCTTCTCCATCACTGCATAGTCGATCGAATCCGACGGCGACGCCGCGAACGCCGCCGCATCGGGATACACCCGCGTCCCCTCCCGCCGCGCGCCGTCCATCGCCGCCCGCGCCGCGGTCAGGATCTCGGGCGCATGCGTCGCCAGCGCGTCGAGGAAGGCATCGGCGCGGAACAGGAAGATGCCGCCGTTCCACGCATGATCGCCCGACGCCAGCATCGCTTCGGCCACCGCCCGCTGCGGCTTCTCCACGAACCGCGCGACGCGGTTGACGCCGGGCGCCAGTTCCTCGCCGACCTTGATATAGCCATAGCCGGTTTCCGGCGCGTCCGGCGCGATGCCGAACGTCACCAGCCACCCCTGCTCGACCAGCGGCAGCGCGGCGTGGATCGCGGCGTGGAAGGCGTCGCGATCCGCGATGACATGGTCCGACGGCATCACCAGCAAGGCCTGATCCCCTCCCGCCGCCAGCGCCGCTAGTGCGATCGCGGGCGCGGTGTTGCGTCCCGCCGGCTCCAGGATCAGCGCGTCCGGCGCCGCGCCCACCGCGGCCAGTTGCGCCTCAACCTCGTCCGCATGCGCCGCGTTCGCCACCACGATCGGCGCGGCGAACGCGTCGCCGTGCGCGCGCGCCGCGGTCAGTTGCAGCATCGTCTCGCGCGCGGTCAGGGCCAGCAGCTGCTTGGGCTTCTCCGGCCGCGACATCGGCCACAGCCGCGTTCCCGAACCACCCGACAGGATCACCGGCACGATCGACGCCACGCATTCACTCCCGAAAACCATCGCCGTGCGGGGGCCGCACGCGTAAGCAGCTAACACGCTTCCGCCCGTTCCGCTCCGTGCCATTCAGCCTTTCTTCGTCAATTGCGCCGATAGCTGCCCGTCGGACGGGTTTACACCAGCGTGGAAGGCGAAGACGGGCGCCATGATCCGGGTGTTCAAACATTACGTGCCCCATGGCGTCCTGCTGCTGGGGCTGCTGGACTTCGCACTGCTGTTGATCGCGGCGGAGGCGGGGTGGCAGGTGCGCGCGTGGCAGCTGGGCCTGGCGGGGGAGCCGATCCATACCCGCCTGCCGCAGATCCTGTCCTTCGCCGTCCCGCTGGAAATCGCGATGGTCGCGGTCGGGGCCTACGGTCCCGGCGCGATCCAGTCGCTGCGCTATGCCACCGCGCGCCTGCTGGTCGCGGTGTCGCTGGGCGTCATCTTCCTGTCGCTGATGTTCTTCCTCGTCCCCGCGATCACCTTCTGGCGATCGAACCTGTTCTTCGCGATGCTGACCGCGATCGCCGCGCTGATCGCGCTGCGGGCCCTGTTCGGCAGCTTCATCGGGGGCGAGGCGTTGCGGCGCCGCGTCGTCGTGCTGGGCGCGGGGCCGCGCGCGGCGCGGATCGGCGCGCTGGCGCAAGCGTCGGGCGCGAACTTCGTCGTCGCGGGCTATGTCGCGATGGGCAGCCCGGTCGTCACCGTCCCGGGCGCCGTGCCGCGCGACGCGATCGACAACCTGGCGCGGCATGTCGAGAAGCTGGGCGCGGCGGAGGTGGTGCTGGCGATCGAGGAGCGCCGCAACGCCCTGCCGTTGCAGGACCTGCTCCGGATCAAGACCACCGGGGTGCACGTGTGCGAACTGTCCAGCTTCCTGGAACGCGAAACCGGGCGCGTGGACCTGCAAAGCGTCAACCCGTCCTGGCTGATCTTCTCCGACGGCTTCTCCTCCGGCCGCTTCCTGTCGGGCCTGTCGAAACGCGCGTTCGACGTCGTCGCCAGCCTGCTGCTCCTGACGCTCGCGCTGCCCGTCATCCTCGTCACCGCGCTGCTCATCAAGCTGGAAAGCCCCGGCCCCGCCTTCTACCGCCAGCGCCGCGTGGGGCTGTACAACCAGCCGTTCGACATCCCGAAACTGCGCTCGATGCGGCAGGATGCGGAGGTCGCGGGGACCGCGATCTGGGCGGCGGAGGGCGATCCGCGCGTCACCCGCATCGGCCGCTTCATCCGCAAGGTCCGCATCGACGAACTGCCGCAATGCTGGAGCGTGCTGCGCGGCGAGATGAGCTTCGTCGGCCCGCGCCCCGAACGCCCGCAATTCGTCGCCGATCTCGAACGCGACCTGCCTTATTATGCGGAACGCCACATGGTGAAGCCGGGCATCACCGGCTGGGCGCAGATCAACTACCCCTACGGCGCCTCGGTCGAGGATTCGCGGCACAAGCTGGAATACGATCTGTATTACGCCAAGAACTATTCGCCCTTCCTCGACCTGCTGATCCTGCTCCAGACGCTGCGCGTGGTCCTCTGGCCCGAAGGCGCGCGATAGATGGTGCAGGGCGCGATCATCTGGGTCCATGCGATCGTCGCGATGCTCTTCGCGGGCATCGCGCTCATGCAATGGCGCACGCCGGGGCGGCTGGTGCCGCGCGCGCCGTTGCTGCCGGCCCTGGCCTTGTCCGCCTTGTGGGCGCTGGGCGTCGCGGGGATCGGCGGCGGGGATGTCGCGGTCTGGCTAGCGGGCGCGGCGCGCGACGGCGCGTGGCTGGCGCTGCTGTTCGTGCTGACCCGCGCGCGCCGCTGGCGGGGGGCCGCGTTCGCCGCGACCGCGGGTTGCGTCCTGCTGGCCGCCGCCCTGCGCCTGACGGTCGAGGTCGCGGGCGGCAGCGCGGCGCAGCCGGTGTTGATGGAGGGGACCGCCGTCGTCCACATGCTGGCCGCCGCCGGTGCGCTGGTGCTGGCGGGGCGCGCCCGCGTCGACGCCGCGCCACGCGGGGGGGCGGGCGTCCTGATCGGCGCGCTGGTGATGTTGTGGGGCGTCGACGTGGTCGTGGACGCCGTCGCCTGGGCGGGGGGCGGGCGGCCGCCCGTCCTGACCCTGGTGCGCGGGCTGGCCGCCGCGGTCGTCGCGGCGACCGTCGCGGTGGCGGTGCATCGCGACGGCGAATGGACGCTGCGTCCCTCGCACGCGATCGTGGTGCGCAGCGTGGCGACCGCGCTGGGCATCGCGATGCTGGCGGGGATCGTCGCCGCGTCGGGCGTCGTCGCGGCGCTGGGCGGGGCGAATGCGCGGGTGGTGCAGACCGCCTTCGTCGTGGCCGCGGGCGCGTCGATGGTCACGTTGGTGTCGACGCCGTGGCTGCGCGCGTGGGTGCGCGTGACGGTGTCGAAACACCTGTTCTCGCACCGCTACGACTATCGCGTGGCGTGGATGCGCTTCACCGCGACGCTGGCCGCGCCCGACGATGCGCCGCGCCCGCTGGCCGAACGCGTGGTGAAGGCGATGGCGGACCTGACCGATTCGGCCGCGGGCCTGCTGCTGCGGGTCGACCATGACACGCTGGTCGCGGGCGCGGCCTGGCGGTGGGAGGCCGCGGCCGGGGAGGATGGCGGCACGGCCCTGGCGGAGCATCTGGCGGCGACGCGGCGCATCGTCGCGCTGGACGAGGTGCGGCGCGGCGCGGCGCCCGCGGCGGAGATTGCGGCGACCCCCGACTGGGCGGTCGCGCGGGCGGAGGCGTGGGCGATCGTCCCGCTGCTGCATGGCGAGCGGCTGGTCGGCGCGATCGTCCTGTCGCGCCCCACGATCGATCGCGCGCCGGACTGGGAGGATTTCGACCTCCTCGGCGTCGCGGCGCGGCAGGTGGCGAGCTATTTGGCGGAGGACGACGCCCATGCCGCGCTGGCGGAGGCGCGCCGGTTCGAGGAGTTCAACCGCCGCTTCGCCTTCCTGCTGCACGACCTGAAGAACCTGGTCAGCCAGATGGCGCTGGTCGCGCGCAATGCGGAACGTCATGCGGAAAACCCCGCCTTCCGCGCGGACATGATCGCGACGCTGCGCGACACGTCGCAACGGATGGCGACGCTGCTGGCGAAGCTGTCGCACCGTCCCGCCGACCCGGCGGAGCCGTCGTGCGCGGTGGCGCTGCGCGCGTTGGCGGAGCGGGTCGCGGATGCGCGCCGCGCGCAGCACCCCCTGCGGGTGGAGGGCGGCGAAGTGTTGGCACTGGCCGCACCCGCGATGCTGGAGGCGGTCCTGGGCCACCTGCTCCAGAATGCGATCGAGGCGAGCGAACCGGGCGTCGCGGTCGTGCTGGCGGTCGGGCAGGAAGGGGATGCGGCGATCATCGACGTCGTCGATCGCGGCGCGGGCATGTCCCCCGCCTTCGTGCGCGAAAGCCTGTTCACGCCGTTCGCCTCGACCAAGCCCACCGGCTTCGGCCTGGGCGCGTGCGAGGCGCGGGCACTGGTGGGCGCGATGGGCGGCACGCTGTCGGTCGACAGCCGCGAGGGCGCGGGCACGCGCTTCCGCATCGTCCTGCCCCGCGCGGCCCGGATGGAGGAGGCGGCATGACCGACGGGCGCACGCTCCTGATCGTGGAGGACGATCCCGGGCTCCAGCGCCAGTTGCGCTGGGCGTACGAGGGGTATGAGGTGATCGTCGCGGGCGATCGGGCGGAGGCGCTCGACGCGATCCGGCTCCACGAACCGCAGGTGGTGACGCTGGACCTGGGCCTGCCGCCCGATCCCGACGGCACGACGGAGGGGCTCGCGACGCTGGCGCAGATCCTGGCGCTGAAGCCCGATTGCAAGGTCGTCGTCGCGTCGGGCCACGGCGCGCGCGATTCCGCGCTGGCCGCGATCGCGGGCGGGGCGTGGGACTTCTACCAGAAGCCGATCGATATCGACCAGCTGGGGCTGATCGTATCGCGCGCCTTCCACGTCCACGCGCTGGAGGCGGAGAACCGCCGACTCGCCGCGCGCGACCAGGCGACGGCGGGGCTGGGCGGCCTCGTCACCGCCGCGCCCGAGATGCTGAAGGTCACGCGTACGATCGAGCGCGTCGCGCCCGCGGACATTTCGGTCATGCTGCTGGGCGCCAGCGGGACGGGCAAGGAACTGCTGGCGCGCGGCCTGCACGACGCCTCGCGCCGCGGCCGCCGGCCCTTCGTCGCGATCAATTGCGCCGCGATTCCCGACACGCTGCTGGAAAGCGAATTGTTCGGGCACGAGAAAGGCGCGTTCACCGGCGCGGTGAAGACGACGCCGGGGAAGATCGAACAGGCCGACGGCGGCACATTGTTCCTGGACGAGATCGGCGACGTGCCGCTGGCGTTGCAGGTGAAGCTGCTGCGCTTCCTCCAGGAACGCGTGATCGAACGGGTCGGCGGGCGGCGCGCGATCCCGGTCGACGTCCGCATCGTGTGCGCCACGCATCAGGACGTCGACGCGATGGTCGCGGACGGCCGCTTCCGCGACGACCTGTACTATCGCCTGGCGGAGATCGTCGTGCGCATCCCGTCGCTGGCGGAACGCAGCGGCGACGCCGCGCTGCTGGCGCGCCATTTCGTCCAGCGCCACGCCCGCGCGATGGGCATCGCGGTCACCGGCCTGTCCCCCGACGCGGTCGCCGCGATCGACGCCTGGGGCTGGCCCGGCAATGTGCGCGAGCTGGAGAACCGCACGAAGCGCGCGGTCATCATGGCGGAGGGCAAGCTGGTCACCGCCGCCGATCTCGACCTCGTGCCGCCCGCCGACGACGCGCTGCCGATCAACCTGCGCGCCGCGCGCGAGGCCGCCGACCGCAGCGTCATCCGCCGCGCTTTGGGGCAGGCGGACGGCAACATATCGGGCACCGCGCGCCTGCTGGGCGTCAGCCGCCCGACCCTGTACGACCTGCTGAAAAGCTACGACCTCCATGCGTGAGGGGCCGGCCGACTTCCCGCTCGCGCGGCGGCGGCGCCGGGCACGCCGGCGCGTCGCGCTGCCGTGGCGGGCGCTGCTGGCGCTGCTGGCCGCGGGAGTCGTCGTCGCCGCGGTGGTCCTCCTGGCGCGGGTCGCCGACCGTCCCGATCCCGCCGTCGCCTTCGCCGAAGGGCAGGCGGCGGTGCGCGCGGGGAATTACAGCGCGGCGCGCAACCATTTCCTCGCCACCGTCGCCGCCGCGCCCGCCGATGCGCGCGCGCAGGTGGCGCTGGCGACCACGTACCTCGTGCTGGGCGACGGCGTCGCGGCGGGCGGCGCGCTCGATCGCGCGGTCGCGGCGGGCGTGCCGCGCGATCGCCTCCACGCATCGCGCGCCGCCGCGCTGCTGCTCCAGGACGATGCCGACGCCGCGCTGGCGGAGGCGCGGCGCGCGCCCGCCGATCCGGCGGCGCGCCGCGTCGCCGCGCGCGCGCTGGCGGCGCAGGGGGACCGCCCCGCCGCGCTGGCGACGCTGGCGGCGCTGGTGCGCGCGCGTCCCGCCGATCCCGGCGCCTGGACCGATCTCGGGCGTATCCGCCTCGACGTGGGCGACGTCGGCGGAGCGAGCGAGGCGGCGGTGCGCGCCTCCACGCTCGCCCCGCGCGACCTGCCCGCGCTGACGCTGCGGGGGGAGATCGTCCGCCGCCGCTACGGCCTGATCGCGGCGATGCCGTGGTTCGACGCGGCGCTGGCGCGCGACGCCTATTACGTTCCCGCCTTGCTCGAACGCGCCGCGACGCTGGGCGATATCGGCCGCTACGTCGACAGCCTGTCCGCCGCACGCCGGGTGCTGGCGGCGCGCCCGGGCGATGCGCGCGCGCTGTATCTGATGGCGGTGATCGCGGCGCGCGCGGGCGACGCCACGCTCGCCGCCGCGCTGCTCGACCGCACCGGCGGCGCGATGGACGGCGTACCCGGCGCCCTGCTGCTGGCGGGCGCGGTGGATTTTTCGACGGGGCGGCATGAACAGGCCGTGGTCCGCTGGCGCGCGCTGCTGGATCGTCAGCCGATGAACCTCGTCGCGCGCCGCCTGCTCGGCGCGGCGCTGCTGCGATCGGGCGACGCGACCGGGGCGCTGGCGGTGCTGCGCCCGGTCGCGCTGCGCGCCGATGCGGACACCTACACCCTGACCCTCGTCGCGCGCGCGTTCGAGGCGCGGGGCGAGCGCGGCTGGACCGCCGCCTTCATCGATCGCGCGGCGACCGCCCCCGCCGGGGCGGCGACCCCGTTCGGACAGGACGAGGATGCCGCGGTCCTCGCGACCGCGATGGCGCGCGCGCCCGACGACCCGCGCGTCGCGGTCGCCGCGATCCGCGGCGCACTGGACCGCGGGCAGGCCGCCGCCGCGCTGGCGATGGCCGACCGCATCGTGCGCGCCGCGCCCGGCGCCCCGGCCGCACAGCAACTGTGGGGCGACGTCGCACGCGCCACCGGCCGCGCCGGTCCCGCACTGGCCGCTTATGCCCGCGCCGCGGACCTGCGCTTCGATTCCCCCGCGATGCTACGGCTGGTGGAGGCGCGCGCCCCCGCCGACCGCGTCGGGGCGGCGGATACGCTGGCGCTGTACCTGGCGCAAAATCCGGTCGCCACCGATGCGCGCCGCGCCCTCGCCAATGTCCAGACCGCCGCGCGCGACGACGGCGCGATCGCCACGCTGGAAGGATTGCGCGGCGACCTCGGCAATCGCGACGCCCGGCTGCTGGCGCAACTGGCGCACGCCTATGTCGCGGCGGGCGATCCGGCGGCGGCGCTGCCCTATGCGCGCGCGGCCTACAGGCTTCAGCCGATGAGCGCCGCCGCCACGGATGCCTATGGTCACGCGCTGTTCGACCGCGGCGACACGCCGGGCGCGCTGCAACTGCTGCGCAAGGCCGCGGCGCTCGCCCCGCGCGCGGCCATGATCCGCTGGCATCTCGGGCAGGCGCTGGCGGATGCCGGTCGCACGGCCGAGGCACGCGCGGCGATCATGACGGCGCTGGCCGATCCCGGTTTTACCGAGCGTGAAGCTGCAGGACGGTTGCTCATGGCGATTCGGCCGGCGTGAACGCCACTGTTGTGTCCCCGCGAGGGCGGGGATCCAGTCTGGGCTCCCGCCTTCGCGGGAGCACAAAAGGACCTGGCGGCGGCACTCCCGCCAGCCTGACCTTCTTCCGTCATGCCGGGCTTGTCCCGGCATCCACCGTGCTGCACACTTCAAGCTGTCGGAATCGTGGCGCAGTGGATGCCGGAACAAGCCCGGCATGACGTAGGATCGACGCTGGCGATCGCCAAACCTATACCCCGCCGCATGACCGCCACCCCCGACCTGACGCGCATCGCCGCCGCGCTAGACCGCCTGTCGCCGCCACCGCCCGCCGCGGCGGACGCCACCGCACACCCCGCCTACGTCTGGCGCGACGGCGTGCTCGTCGCGGCGCGCGCCTTCGCGCCGCTGCGGCTCGACCTGCTCCACGGCGTCGATGCGCAGAAGGCCGCCCTGGTCGCCAACCTCGATCGCCTCGCCGCGGGCCATGCGGCGCAGGACGTGCTGCTGTGGGGCGCGCGCGGCACCGGCAAGTCCGCCCTGGTCAAGAGCGCGGTCGCGCACGCGCAGGCCGCGGGCGGTGCCCTGGCGCTGGTGGAGGTCGCGGCCGACCGCCTCGCGACGTTGCCGCGGCTGTTCGACGCCATCGCCGCGGTGCCGCGTGCCTTCGCCGTGTTCCTCGACGACCTGGGGATCGACGCCGCCGCCGACGCGCGCGCGCTGCGCTCGCTGCTGGAGGGTGGGGCGGAGGCGCGACCCGCCAATGCGCGGCTGCTGGTGACGTCGAACCGCCGCCATCTGGTCCAGCGCGACATGGCGGCGCAGGACAATGCGGTGAACGCGCGCGACGCCGCCGACGACCAGCTGGCGCTCGCGGACCGCTTCGGCCTCAGCCTCGGCTTCCACGTCGTCGGTCAGGATCAGTATCTCGGCATCGTGCGCGGTTATGCCGCCGCGCACGACCTGCCGTTCGACGCCGCCGACGCGGTGCAATGGGCCACCCGCCGCGGCAGCCGGTCGGGACGCGTGGCGTGGCAATATGTCGTGGAACTGGCGGGCCGGGCGGGCAAGGCGGTATAGGCCGGACCGATACTGTCCCCGGCCACCCGACCCCCCGCAAGAATGCCGATCGGACCCGGGCATATCCGGTCGATCCCGCCCCGTCGCGCTGTCCTACATCCCGCTTGCCGCTTATGGTGGCGGCCGACCGCTCTTTCTCATCCCGACGCCGCCCCGCGCCTTGCGTTGAAATAACGCGCCAGCGATTCAACATTCGCAACATTCGCGATTTGGGGGTCGTGGAAAAACAACGACTTGGGCGGAAACGGCCCGGCGGCGAATCTACGCCCCCTTGGCCGCGCGATGATGCCGGATCACTTCGTCGATGATGAAGCGCAGGAACTTCTCGCTGAATTCCGGATCCAGTTCCGCGTCCAGCGCCAGCGCGCGCAGCCGCGCGATCTGCGCCTCCTCGCGTCCCGGATCCGCGGCGGGCAGGCCGGTCTGCGCCTTGTACGCGCCGACCGCCTGCGTGACCTTGAACCGCTCCGCCAGCAGGCAGACGAGCGCGGCATCGATATTGTCGATGCTCTTGCGGTAGCGTTTCAGCACGTCGTCGCTCATCGCGGCTCTCCCATCCACCGCCGCTTTTGCGGAAGCGGCGCGGTGCCGCAAGGGCCCAGGGTGGCCGGAAGCCTTGCGTTGTACGGGTCCAGCCTCCAGAAGCCGGGACAGATGAGCGCCACCATTCACCGTATCGCTGGCCGCGCCCCCTCGCTCGATCCGATGATCGGGCTGGTCGCGGGCGACATGAACCTTGTCAACGCGGTCATCCTCGACCGTATGCAATCGCAGATTCCGCTGATCCCCGAACTGGCGGGGCATCTGATCGCGGGCGGGGGCAAGCGGATGCGCCCGATGCTGACGCTCGCCAGCGCGCGGCTGGTCGGCTACACCGGGACTCGCCACCACCGCCTCGCCGCGTCGGTGGAATTCATCCACACCGCGACCCTGCTCCACGACGACGTCGTCGACGGCAGCGACCTGCGCCGCGGCAAGCGGACCGCCAACATCATCTGGGGCAACCCCGCCAGCGTGCTGGTCGGCGACTTCCTGTTCAGCCGCAGTTTCGAACTGATGGTGGAGGACGGCAGCCTGAAGGTGCTGAAGATTCTCTCCAACGCCTCCGCCGTGATCGCGGAAGGGGAAGTGAACCAGCTGACCGCCGCGCGCCGCGTCGACCTGGGCGAGGACCGCTACCTCGACATCATCGGCGCGAAGACCGCCGCGCTGTTCGCCGCCGCCTGCCGCATCGCCGCCGTGGTGGCGGAACGCGACGAGGAGGACGAGGCCGCGCTCGACGCCTACGGCCGGAACCTCGGCATCGCGTTCCAGCTCGTCGACGACGCGATCGACTATACCTCCGACGCCTCCACGATGGGGAAGGATGCGGGCGACGATTTCCGCGAGGGCAAGATGACGCTGCCCGTCATCCTCGCCCATGCGCGCGGGAACGCGGAGGATCGCCGCTTCTGGAAGGACGCGGTGGAGGGGCGCCGCGACAGCGACGCGGATTTCGCGCACGCCATCGACCTCGTCCGCGATACGCGCGCGGTCGACGACACGCTGGCCCGCGCCCGCCACTACGGACAGCGTGCGATCGACGCGCTGGGCCGCTTCCCCGGCGGCAAGGCGAAGGACGCGATGGTCGAGGCGGTGGAGTTCGCGACCGCCCGCGCCTACTGACGCCGCGGTTCGACCGTCCCCAGCCAGTCCGCGAACCGCGCGACGACCTCGTCCCGGTTCGTTTCGTTGAACAATTCGTGCCGCGCTCCGGGATACAGGTCGGTGGTGACCCGCATCCCCGCATCGCGATACCGCGCGATCATCGGCTCAATCGCGACCGCCAGCGGATCCGCGAGCCCCGACATGATATGGATCGGCAATCCCGCGGGCAGCGCCGCGACGTCCGCCATCTGCGGCGCCAGCGCGAACATCGACATCTGCCCCGCCGGGTCGACGGAGAAGCCGCACCACGGATCGGCGATGTAGCGATCGACCTGCGCCGCGTCGCGGCTCAGCCAGTCGAACGGCGTCCGCGCGGGCTCGAACGCCGCGTTGAACGCCTCCAGCCCGCCGCCGCCCTCCTGCGCCGCCATCGCCTGCGCCAGCGGCTCCAGCGCCGCCGACCCGCTCAGCGCCAGCGCATCGATCAGGTCGCCATGCCGCGTCGCGAACGCCTGCGCCGCGAACGATCCCATCGAATGGCCCAGCAGGACGACCGCGGCACCCGGATGCGCCGCCGCCGCCTGCCGGGTCAGCACGGCCAGATCGTCGACGACGGCGGCGAACCCGCCGCTGCCGAAATCGCCGTGGGTGCCCGCCGGCGCGGTGGCGCCATGGCCGCGATGATCCGGTGCGTAGATGGCCACGCCCTGCGCCGCGAGCGGGGCGAGCGGCTCGCGATAGCGCGCGGCATGCTCCCCCATGCCATGCGCGACGACCAGGACGACGCGCGTCGCGCCGTCGGCGGGCCAGTGATGCGCGGCGATGGCGGTGCCGTCGGTCGCGGCGAAGGTGAAGCGATCGGTCATGCGGGCGAGTGTGTCGCCCGCGCGCGAAAAGACAACCCCGTCCCGCCGGTGCCACGCGGGTTGAGGTCGGGCCAACCCCCTGATAACGTTCACTCAACGCCGCAACGGCGCAGGAGGGGACCACGCGGATGCCGCAGCGACACGACCGGCGGACGATCCTGGCGGGCCTCGCCGCGGCCGGCATCGCCCCCGCGACGACCCGCGCCGCGCCGCGCGATCCCGATCTCGGCCCGAACGTCCTGATCGTCGACCCCGGCGCGCCGCACGCGCAGGCGACGGCCGACGCGTGGTTCGTACAGCAGGAAAAGGCGCATTTCACCGATCGCCGCTACGCCATCCTGCTGAAGCCCGGCGCGCACGCGCTGGATCTGAACGTCGGTTTCTTCACGCAGGTCGCGGGGTTGGGCCTGCGCCCCGGCGACGTCGCGGTCGCGGGGCACGTCCATGCCGAGGCGGACTGGGCGAAGGGTATGGCGCTGGTGAACTTCTGGCGCGGGGTGGAGAATATGGCGGTGCGCCCGCCCGACGGCGCGGATCGCTGGGCGGTGTCGCAGGCCGCGCCCTATCGCCGGATGCACCTGTCGGGCGACCTCGCGCTCGACGACGGCGGCTGGTCCAGCGGCGGGTTCATGGCCGATTGCCGCATCGACGGCACGATCCGGTCCGGATCGCAGCAGCAGTGGTTCACGCGAAGCAGCCGCATCGGCGCCTGGCAGGGGGCGAACTGGAACATGATGTTCATGGGGGTGGACGGCGCTCCTGCGACAAGCTTCCCCGACCCGCCCTACACGACCCTGCCGTTGGTACCCGTGATCCGCGAGAAGCCTTTCCTGTACGTCGCGGATACCGGCGGATGGCACATCTTCGTCCCCGCGCTGCGCCGCGATGCGCGCGGCGTGTCGTGGGACGGAGTGCCGCCCGGCCGAAGCATTCCCTTGGCCGACGCGATCATCGCGCGGCCGGACACGCCGGTGGCGGCGATGAACCGGGCGCTGGCGGCGGGCCGCCACCTGTTGCTGACGCCGGGCGTGTATCGGTTGGCGGAGCCCCTGCGCGTGATGCGCGCCGGCACGGTCGTCCTTGGCCTCGGCCTGGCCACCCTGCTGGCGGAAGGCGGGGCCGTCGCCATGACGATCGCGGACGTGCCCGGCGTCTCGATCGCAGGGCTGTTGTTCGATGCCGGTCCGGTCACGTCGCCGGTCCTGATGCAGGTCGGACCGCGCAATTCGCGCGCCGGCCATGCCGCCGACCCGACCCTGCTCGCCGACCTGTTCTTCCGCGTCGGCGGCGCCGCGATCGGGAATGCGGAAACCTGCGTCGAGATCAATAGCCATCACGTCGTCGCCGACCATCTGTGGATCTGGCGCGCCGACCACGGCGACCGCGAGGGCGGGCGCGTCCACGTCGGCTGGGACGAAAGCCGGGGCGAGCAGGGGCTGGTTGTCAACGGCGATCATGTCACCTGCTATGGCCTGTTCGTCGAACATTTCCGCCGCGCGCAGACGGTGTGGAACGGGGAGCACGGGCGCACGTATTTCTACCAGAACGAACTGCCCTACGACCCGCCGGGCCAGGCCGCCTGGCGCGCCGGTTCGCCGCGCGGCTGGCCCGCTTACTCGGTCGCGGAACATGTCCGTCATCATCGCGCCGTGGGCATGGGCGTGTACGCGAACTTCACCGCGGACCCGTCCATCGTGCTCGCCAGCGCCGTGGAGGTGCCGCGCGCGCCCGACGTCGTGATCGAACATGTGACGACGATCTCGCTGGGCGGCGGCAAGGGGGTGATCGCGCACCTCGTCAACGACGCCGGGGCCGCCGCGCGACCCGGCGCCATCCGCCAGACCCTGCGCCGCTATCCGGAGAAACGCCCGTGACCCTCATCCTGCTGATTGCCCAGGCGGCATCGCTCGGCGCGACCAACCATGCCGCCGAGGCGGCGATGGTCGTTCCCAGGATCCGACCGACGTTCGCCGACGAATTCGCCGGACGGGCGGTCGATACGCGTCGGTGGCGGTACGACACCGCGCGCAACCGCGCGGGGTGGCACAACAACGAAAAGCAATATTATGCCGCGGACCGCGCTGAGAACGCGCGCGTCGCGGACGGCGCACTGACGATCGCGGCGCGACGCGAACGACTGGACCGCGCCCCGGACTTCGGCGGGCAGGACTATACGTCCGCGCGTCTCGTCTCGCGTCGCGCGATGGGATACGGCTTTTACGAGATCCGCGCGAAGCTGCCGTGCGGGCGCGGCATCTGGCCCGCGATCTGGATGCTGCCGGACTCCGGGAAATGGCCCGATGCGGGCGAGATCGACATCATGGAGATGGTCGGCTGGGACGCGACCGTCGTCCACGCCACCTTGCACACCGGCGCCTACAACCATGCGAAGGGAACGCAGCGCGGCGCGCGGAAGGTCGTGCCCACCGCCTGCACCGCATGGCATCGATATCAGCTGGACTGGCGGCCGGACGCGATCACGATCGGCGTCGACGATCGCGCTTTCCTGCGCGTCGCCAACGACCGGCCCGGCGGCGCGCAGGCATGGCCGTTCACGCGCGGATATCAGTTGATCCTGAACGTCGCGGTCGGCGGCGACTGGGGTGGAAAGGAGGGCGTCGACGACGCGGCCTTTCCGCAGGCGATGACGGTCGACTACGTCCGCCACTGGGCGCGATAGGCCACGCAAGGGAGCCGCCGACCGGCACGCGGACGGCGGCTCCCCGACAGTGACGCGTCGTTGCGGAGCACACGCATCGGACGGACGCCGCACCGTCCTGTGCACCGGGAGCCGGACGGCGGCAAGACCACGCTTTGCGCACCGTCCCGTCCGGGGACGGCGGGCTCGGTTCGCAAGGGGAAGGGGTGGCGGAGACGGAGGGATTCGAACCCTCGGTACGGTTTCCCGTACGACGCTTTAGCAAAGCGTTGGTTTCAGCCACTCACCCACGTCTCCGGATCGCGTTGGCCGGCGCGGGCTGTAGCCGGGTGGGGGCGGGCGATCAAGGGGGGTGAGGGGCGGCGCGCGGATTCGGCCGGTCGTGGGAGGGACTCGCATCGTCGCGCGGTGACGCGCCGTTCATTGCCGCGTCAGGCGGAGGCGCTATCGTCGCGGGTTGTACAATGGGGGCGGTGACATGAAGACGGCGGTGGCGGCGATCCTGGCGATGGCGCTGACGGCGATGCCGGTGGCGTCGCAGGTGCGGACGATCGATCCCAATGCGGGTATCGACGCCGATGTCGCCCCCGGCGCGAACCGGTCCGCCCCCGTCGCGCCGGTCGTCGCGCCGGTGCGCGGGCCGGATGTGCCGCCGCCGTCCCCCGCGGCGAACCGCACCGCCCCGGCGCCGGTGCCGCCCCCGTCGGGCGAGGTGGTGCAGCAGGCGCGAGCGGAGGCCACCACCGCGGCGGCCGATACGTACAAGCGCGACGACCTGATCGGGGCGGGCGAGGACGTGTTCGGCAAGGGCGCGGAGGGGTTCGCCGGGCTGATCGAGAAGATCCTGAAGGAGCAGGGCGAGCCCAACGCCTATATCGCGGGGCGCGAGGCGTCGGCGGCGCTGGTCGTCGGCCTGCGCTACGGGTCCGGCATCATGACCCACAAGGTGGAGGGGCAGCGCCCCGTCTACTGGACGGGGCCCTCGGTCGGCTTCGACGCGGGCGGGGATGCGAACAAGGTGTTCGTCCTGGTCTACAACCTCAACGACACGCAGGAATTGTTCAAGCGCTTCCCGGGCGCGGAGGGGCGGCTGTATTTCGTCGGCGGCTTCGCGGCGACCTATCTGCGCAGCGGCAACACCGTGCTGATCCCGGTGCGGCTGGGCGTCGGCTGGCGTGCGGGCGTCAACGTCGGGTACATGAAGTTCACCGAAAAATCGAAATGGATGCCGTTCTAGGGCCGATCGACATTCAATTTTCCGGTGCAAGATGTTCGCACGAAGCCGCAAAGGCGCGAAGTGAAGAAGGAGATTGGTTCGCGCGGAGGCGCGGAGGACGCTGAGAGTAAAGTGTAACGCAGACCGGCACTCCCCCCATCGAAGCAGCCCCCTTATCGAAGCAGCGACGTCGGGCCGGCCAGTAATTGGCCCTCCGATCAGCCCGGTGCACGACACCTCCGCGTCCTCCGCGCCTCCGCGCGAACCCAAACTTCCTTGCGGCTTCGCGGTTTCGCGTGAGCGTCTCATCCCGCCATCTGAATGTCGATTGGCCCTAGGGCGGGTCGACACTCCGTCCGAGGGTTCTACCGTCATGCCGGGCTGATCCCCGCATCCACGCTGCCGCACGGTCTTTGGTCGCGGGTTTGCGGGGACGAGTCCACCGTGTCGATCCGACGCCGCGGGACGCCAGCCGCGTGACCCCGGCGTCGCGGAAGTTGACGAAGTTCACGCCACGTCGGCGCTGCACGCGCTTCCCCGGGGTGCGCCGGTTCGGCGCGGGCCGCGCATCGCGGTGCGCGAATGGTGTCGAGCATGAGAAAGACGCGGACGGACCATAGTCGAGCGCGGGCGTGTAGGACAGCGCGAAGGAGCGTCCGCGGCGTCAGTCCGCATGTCCCGGGAACGCCGTCGCGTCGAACCGGTACGGCTCGCCCACGGGCGCGTCGCCCAGCTGATCCTCCCACATTGCTATATTGCCGCGCACGATCGTGCCGACCGGCTTTCCCGTCAGCGCCATGCCGGTGAAGGGGGACCAGCCGGAGCGGCTCTTCAGCCAGCTTTCCTCGATCGTCCACTTCTTCTTCAGGTCGACGATCGTGAAGTCGGCGTCGTAGCCCGCGCAGATGCGCCCCTTGCCGACGATGCCGAAGATCCGCTGCGCGCCCGCGCTGGTCAGTTCGATCACGCGTTGCAGGGTCAGGCGACCGTTCGCCGCATGGTCGAGCAGCAGCGGCAGCAGCGTCTGCACGCCGGGCATCCCGCTGGGCGAGGCGGGATAGGGCTTCGCCTTCTCCTCCACGGTATGCGGCGCATGGTCGGAGCCGATGACGTCGGGCACGCCCTGGTTCAGCCAGTGCCACAGGCCGTCGCGATGCGCGCCCGAGCGGATCGGGGGGTTCATCTGCGCCCAGGTGCCGAGCCGCGGATACGCCTCCTCGCCCGCCAGCGTCAGGTGCTGGGGCGTGACCTCGCACGTCGCGATATGCTTGTGCCGGCCCAGCAGTTCCAGTTCGGCGGGGGTGGTGACGTGCAGGACGTGGACACGCCGCCCCGCCTCCTCCGCCAGCCGCAGGATGCGGCGGGTGGCGAGCAGCGCGCTCTCGTCGTCGCGCCACACCGGGTGCGACGAGGCGTCGCCGTCGATGCGGTGGTCGACGCGCGCGTTCATCCGGTCCTCGTCCTCCGCATGGATCGCGACGCGGCGGTGGCCGTGCGCCAGCACCTCCGCCAGCTGCGCATCCTCGCTGACCAGCAGGTCGCCGGTGGAGGCGCCCATGAAGATCTTCACGCCCGCGGTGCCGGGCATCCGCTCCAGCTCGGTCAGGTGGCGGGCGTTGTGGTTGGTGGCGCCGACGTAGAAGGCGTGCTCGCACCACATCCGCCCCTTCGCGCGCGCCAGCTTGTCGCGGATCGCGTCGGCGCTGTCGGTATTGGGCTTGGTATTGGGCATTTCGAACACGCCGGTGACGCCGCCCATGACCGCGGCGATGCTGCCGGTGGCGAGGTCCTCCTTGTGCTCCAGGCCGGGCTCGCGGAAGTGGACCTGCGTGTCGATGACGCCGGGCAGGATGTCGAGCCCGGTGCAGTCGATCGCGCGGCCCGCGTCGCCGCTTGCTCCGATCTCCACGATGCGGCCGTTGCGGACGCCGATGTCGGTTTTGACCGGGCCGCCGGGGGTGTGGACGGTGCCGCCGGTGAGGATGAGGTCGTAGGTGGGCATCGGGCGGGGTCCTTTGCGTTTGGGGTGCATTGGACCGGGTGGCGCGGGTGGTTCAAGCGCGAAGTCGCTGGTGTGTCCCCGCGAAGGATGATCGGGTCGCATCGTCCCCCGGACGATGTTTGAACGTGCGGGGCTTGAACGTGCGGGGCACGTTCAACCCGATCATGACCCGGACTGGGAGTGCGGGGTCGCGCATGCCCCGCATGCGCGAGGATCGTCCGGGGGACGATCCGACCCCGCGCTCGCCTTCGCGGGAGCACAAAAGGGAGGCGGGGTGACGCGCGTCCCCGGCATCCCTATCTCCCGCGCATGGCCACTACCCTTACCGATCGCGCCGTCATCCGCATTTCCGGGGAGGACGTGCGCGGGTTCCTTCAGGGGCTGGTGACCAACGATGTCGCGCATCTGCCGTGCTGGGCGGCGTTGCTCAGTCCGCAGGGGAAGGCGCTGTTCGACTTCATCCTGTGGGACGACGGCGACGACGTGCTGGTCGATTGCGAGGCCGCGCAGGCCCCGGCGATCGTGCGGCGATTGTCGATGTATCGGCTGCGTCGGCCGATCGTCATCGCGATCGACGACACGCTGGCGGTCCATTGGTCGCGTGACGGCGGCGAGGGCGTGCCCGATCCGCGGTTGCCCGCGCTGGGGCGGCGCTGGATCGCGGCGCCGGGGGCGGCGGCGCACGGGTGGCGGGCGCACCGGCTGTCGCTGGGCGTTCCCGAGGGGGTCGCGGAACTGGGCGACGGCGAGACCCTGTGGCTGGAGGCCAATGCGCGCGAGCTGAACGGGGTCAGCTTCACCAAGGGATGCTATGTCGGGCAGGAGAATACCGCGCGGATGCATCACCGCAGCAAGGTGAACCGGCGGCTGGTGGTCGCACCGATCGTGGCGGACGAGGCGAGGATGCGCGCGGAATATCCCGATCTCGGCCTGATGGTCGCGCTGCGGCGGGTCGAGGCACTGGGTGATGCCGTCACGCCCGACTGGCTTGCCCAGGCGTTATAGCCAAATAACACGCTTTGCGCTTGACGCCCCGTTCCGCGCGGATAACGTCCCGCCCATCCAAGGGTTCTGGGGGACGCATCCGTGCTTCGACGTGAGTTTCTCTCCGCCACCGGCAAGGCCGGTCTGGGCGGACTTCTGCTATCGACCTTTCCGGGCCGCGCGATCGCGGAACAGGAATTGCAATCCGCGCTGGACGTGTCGCTGAAGCGGCGGCTGGCGGATGCGGCGCTGAACGCGGCGAAGGGCGCGGGCGCGACCTACACCGACGTGCGCGTCGGGCGGTACCTGCGCCAGTTCGTCATCACGCGCGAGGCGAACGTCCAGAATATCGTGAACACCGAATCGACCGGCGTCGGCATCCGCGTGATCGCGGGCGGGGCGTGGGGCTTCGCGGCGACCAACGACCTGTCCGACGATGCGGTCGCGGCGGCGGCGCGGCAGGCGGTGGCGATCGCGAAGGCGAATGCGAAGAACCAGTCCGCGCCGGTGCAGCTGGCGCCCACGCCGGGCGTCGGCGAGGTCAGCTGGAAGACCCCGATCGTCAAGAATAGCATGGCGGTACCGATCAAGGACAAGGTCGACCTGCTGCTGGGCGTCAACGCCGCCGCCACCGCGGCGGGCGCGAATTTCGTCAATTCCATGCTGTTCCTGGTGAACGAGCAGAAGTTCTTCGCCAGCACCGACGGATCGTACATCGACCAGGACGTGCACCGCATCTGGGCGCCGATGACCGCGACCGTCATCGACAAGGCGACGGGCAAGTTCCGCAGCCGCGAGGGCCTGTCCGCGCCGATGGGCATGGGCTTCGAATATCTGGACGGGTCGGCGGCGGAGAAGACCGTCACCCCCGCGGGCGTCACGACGTACAAGAAGTCGTACGACATGAAGGAGGATGCGATCGCCGCGGCGAAGAACGCGCGTGCGAAGCTGACCGCGCCGTCGGTGAAGCCGGGGAAGTATGACCTCGTCCTCGACCCCAATCACCTCGGCCTGACGATCCACGAATCCGTCGGCCATCCGCTCGAACTGGACCGCGTGCTGGGTTACGAGGCGAATTATGCGGGCACCAGCTTCGCCACGCTCGACAAGCAGAAGGCGGGGTTCAAATACGGCAGCGACAAGGTCACGATCTTCGCCGACAAGACGCAGCCGGGGTCGCTCGGCGCGGTTGCGTACGACGACGAGGGCGTGAAGACCAAGCGCTGGGACCTCATCAAGGACGGCACGCTGGTCGACTATCAGGCGATCCGCGATCAGGCGCATATCCTGGGCAAGAAGGAATCGGACGGCTGCTGCTACGCCGACAGCTGGTCCAGCGTGCAGTTCCAGCGGATGGCCAACATCTCCCTCGCCCCCGGCAAGGCGAAGATGACGCCGGCGCAGATGATCGCGAACGTCGAGAACGGCATCTACATCATCGGCGACGGATCGTTCTCGATCGACCAGCAGCGCTACAATGCGCAGTTCGGCGGGCAGCTGTTCTACGAAATCAAGAACGGCAAGATCACGCAGCAGATCGAGGACGTGGCGTACCAGATGCGGACGCCCGAATTCTGGGCGGCGTGCCAGGGCAGTTGCGACGAGAGCGACTATCGCCTGTTCGGCAGCTTCTTCGACGGGAAGGGGCAGCCGAGCCAGGTGTCCGCGGTCAGCCACGGATCGGCGACCACGCGCTTCAACGGCATCAACGTCATCAACACCGCGCGCTCGCTCGGCTGAGCTGGAAGCGCAGGGGAGACTGAACAATGGCTCTATTCACCGAGGAACAGGCCCGCGCGATCTGCGCGAAGGCCGTGAAGATGTCGAAGGCGGACGAATGCACCGCGCAGCTGACCGGATCGATCAAGGGTAACGTGCGCTTCGCGCGCAACGACGTGTCCACCGCGGGGCTGGTCGAGGATACCGACCTGGCCGTGCAGGTGGCGTTCGGGAAGCGTTCGGGCGTGGCGACGATCAACCAGTTCGACGACGCGTCGATCGAACGGTGCGTGCGGCGCGCGGAGGACCTCGCGCGGCTGGCGCCCGAGAATGCCGAGTACATGCCGATCCTGCCCAAGCAGGATTATCGCGCGACGCCGACGTTCAGCGCGGCGACCGCGGCGATCACGCCCGACTATCGCGCGCAGGTGGCGGCCGCGTCGATCGCGCCGTGCCGCAGTGCGAAGCTGATCGCGGCGGGCTTCCTGGAGGACAATCAGAGTTTCTCCGCCTTCGCCAACAGCAAGGGCAACAGCGGCTACCAGCGCGCGACCGGCATGGACTATACCTGCACCGTGCGGACCGAGGACGGGCGCGGATCGGGCTGGGTCGGGCGCAACGTGCAGGATGCGGCGGCGTTCAGCGCGGATACCGAGATCCGCACCGCGATGCGCAAAGCGAGTTCCTCGGTCGAGGCGCGCGCGATCGAGCCGGGCAAATATACCGTCATCCTCGAACCCGCGGCGGCGGCGGGGCTGGTCAGCTTCATGCTGAACTTCTTCGACGCGCGCTCGGCGGACGAGGGGCGCAGCTTCCTCAGCAAGAAGGGCGGCGGGAACAAGATCGGGGAGCAGGTCTTCGGCCCCCAGGTGAACATCACGACCGATCCGTGGGACCCGCAGGCGGCGGTGATGCCGTGGGACGACGATTTCGTGCCGCGGCGCAAGATGCCGATCGTGCAGGGCGGCAAGGTGATGAACCTCGATTACTCGCGCTTCTGGGCGCAGAAGCAGGGGAAGACCGCGACGGGATCGCCGGGCAATATCCTGATGAGCGGGGGCACGAAATCCACCGCCGACCTCGTCCGCTCGACGCAGCGCGGCATCCTCGTCACGCGGCTGTGGTACATCCGCATGGTCGATCCGCAGACCGTGCTGCTGACCGGCCTGACGCGCGACGGGACGTTCTATATCGAGAACGGCGAGATCAAATATCCGATCAAGAACCTGCGCTTCAACGAATCGCCGGTCATCATGCTCAACAACATCGACGAACTGGGCAAGCCGGTGCGCGTGGCGGGCGACGAATCGTCGCTGACGATGGTCCTGCCGCCGATGCGGCTGCGCGACTTCACGTTCACGTCGCTGTCGGACGCGGTGTGACCGGGTGAGGGGAGTGCCGAGCGTGTCTCCCTCTCCCCTGTGGGGAGACGGCCGGGGTGAGGGGAGGGTGTCTCACCGAGAGCAGCGTCCGTGGCGGCCCCTCACCCAACCCTCTCCCCGGAAGGGAGAGGGCTATCGTTCGTGACTCGTTCGGAGTTCCTTCGGCTGGCGACCCTTGGCGTCGCATCGCTCGCGACGCGCGCCGTCGCCGCGCCCGCCTACGATTTCTGGTTCACCCGGCTGCGCTACGACAGCGGGGACTGGGACGTGGATGCGCGGATGCCGTCGAACGTCATCACGTCGCTGATCGACTATACCAATCTGCGCGTCGATCCGAAGGAGCGGGTCGTCGCGCTGTCCGATCCGAAAATGCTGACCGCGCCGTTCTGCTATCTCGCGGGGCATAAGCTGGTCGAGTTCAGCCCGGCGGAGCGGCGAAATTTCGAGCGTTACGTGAAGAACGGCGGGTTCGTGTTCGTCGACGATTGCAACCACGACATCGACGGCCTGTTCGCCAAATCGTTCGAGCGGCAGATGGCGGCGATCTTCGGCCCCGCGGCGATGAAGAAATTGCCGAACAATCATCCGATCTATCGCCGCTTCTTCAAGTTCGACGGCCCGCCGCCGAGCGCGCTGGAGCTGAACGGATGGGGCGACGACCTCGTCCACGATTACCTGAAGGGCATCACGATCGACGGGCGGCTGGGGCTCCTCTATTCGAACAAGGATTACGGGTGCGAATGGGATTACGATTGGCGCAACAAGCGCTTCCTGGCGGTGGACAACACGCGGTTCGCGGTGAACATCGTGCTGTATGCGTTGAGCGCGTGAGTCATGCAGGACCACCACGGCCCGGCGTTCGCGGAACGGTCGCGAACCGGCGGCAGCTAGCCACTGGCGTGCCGTCACCCCGGACTTGTTCCGGGGTCCATCGTGCCGCGAAATCAACGGGTTCTGCTCTTGCGGATCCATGGATGCCGGGACAGGCCCGGCATGACGGACATTCTTGTTGCAGGGCTGTCGCATGACCGAGGCGGAGGTGCAGGAGCGGCTGGCGAAGCTGGCGGAGCTGAAGGCCGCGATCGGGCAGGCGATCGTCGGGCAGGCGGACGTGGTCGAGCAATTGCTGATCGGCCTGTTCGCGGGCGGGCATTGTCTGCTGGAGGGTGTGCCGGGGCTGGGCAAGACGTTGCTGGTCAAGTCGCTGGGCGAGGCGCTGGAGCTGCCGTTCCGGCGCGTGCAGTTTACGCCCGACCTGATGCCGAGCGATATCTTGGGCACCGAATTGCTGGAGGAGGACCACGGCACCGGACGGCGGCATTTCCGGTTCCAGAAGGGGCCGGTGTTCACCAGCCTGCTGCTGGCGGACGAACTGAACCGCACCCCGCCCAAGACGCAGGCCGCGCTGCTGGAGGCGATGCAGGAGCGGACGGTCAGCTATGCCGGGGTGACGCACGAATTGCCGCGGCCCTTCTTCGTCCTGGCGACGCAGAACCCGCTGGAGCAGGCGGGGACATATCCGCTGCCCGAGGCGCAGCTGGACCGTTTCCTGTTGCTGGTACGCGTCGGTTATCCCGACGAGGCGGAGGAGGCGGCGATCCTGCGGTTGACGACGGGCGCGGGCGCGCCGGTGGTGCCGAAGGTGATGGACGCGGAGGAGGTCGTGGCGGTGCAGCGGCTGGTGCGCGAGGTGCATGTGTCGGACGGGCTGGTCGACTGGATCAACCGGCTGGTGCGCTCGACGCGGCCCGGGGAGGGGGTGTCGGATGCCGTCACCCGCTACGTCCGCTGGGGCGCGGGGCCGCGCGCGGGGCAGTCGCTGGTGCTGGCGTCGAAGGCGCGCGCGCTGCTGCACGGGCGGCTGGCGGCGACGCGCGAGGATGTCGCCGCGCTGGCGGCGCCGGTGCTGCGCCACCGGCTGCTGCTGTCGTTCGCGGCGGAGGCGGACGGGCGCAGCGCGGACGACGTCGTCGCGGCAGTGCTGGCGAATGTGCGGGCGGGATGAACCGGCGACCCATGACGATGTCCCGGCCCCCGTTCGGCCTGAGCGCAGTCGAAGGCCACGCGTCGCGCATGTGCTTCGACTTCGCTCGGCACGAACGGGAATAGACGGTCTGGAATTGCGGTAGCCATGCCCGCCGATCCCATCCCTCCCGGCGTCCGCGCGCGGCTTGCGGGTCTGCGCCTGTCCACGCGGCGGGCGGTCGGCGCGCAGGGGATCGGGCTGCATGCCAGCCGCAGCCGCGGGGCGGGGCTGGAGTTCGCGCAATACCGGCCGTACGAGCCGGGCGACGAGCCGCGGCAGATCGACTGGAAACTGTACGCCCGATCCGACCGCTATTTCATCCGCGAGGCGGAGCGGGAGAGCCCGGTGGCGCTGTGGGTGCTGATCGACGCGACCGCCAGCATGGCCGCGCGCTGGACCACGGCGCGGGCGCTGGCGGCGTGCCTCGGTGAACTGGCGCTGGCGGGGGGTGATCGCTTCGGCTGGGTCGTGATCGCGGACGACGGGCTTGAGCTGGCAGTGCCCGCGGCCGGGGTCGGGCAGCGCGACCGGTTGCGGCGCGAACTGGCGCCGGCACGCGGGAGCGGGCGGTTCCCGGCGGCGGCGCGACTGGCGCCGGTGTGGGAGAAGGTGGGGCCGCGCGATCTGGTCGTGGTGCTGAGCGACCTGTTCGATCCCGACATGGTCGGCGTCGCGACGCGGCTGGCGGATGCGGGGCGCGACGTCGCGGCGATCCAGCTGCTGACCGTGGCGGAGCGCGATTTCGACTTCGCGGGCGGGCATCGCTTCCGCGATCCCGAGACGGGCGAGGAACTGCCCGGCGATGCCGATGCGTTGCGCGCGGACTATCTCGCGCGCTTCAATGCGGCGCGGGCGGCGCTGGCGGCGGAACTGGCGGCGCATGGCGTGCGGATGGCGAGCCATACCGCGGACGAGCCGCTGGACGCGCCGTTGCGGGCGCTGTTCGCGTGACGCCGGCGTTGCTGTTTCCCGCCGGGCTGGCGGCGCTGGCGGCGCTGCTGCTGCCGCTGCTGATCCATCTGGCGCGGCGGACCGAGACCGCGACGACCGATTTCGCCGCGCTGCGCTGGTTGCGGGAACGGCCCAAGCCGCGGCGGCGCCCGCGGTTCGACGAATGGCCGCTGCTGGTCGCGCGGCTGCTGCTGCTGGCGGCGATCGCCCTGTGGTTCGCGCGGCCCGTGCTTACGGGCGCGGCGTCGGATCGCCCGCGCGTGGCGGTGGTGCCGGGGGCGGATGCGCGCGGGGCCGGGGAGGGGGCGGTGTGGCTGGCGCCCGGCTTCCCCGCGATCGACACGCCGATGCCGCAAGGGAGCGTGCCGGTCGTCAGCCTGGTGCGTGAGCTGGACGCCACATTGCCCCCCGCCGCGCGGCTGACGGTGCGCGTACCCGCGGTGATCGAGGGCGCGGATGCGGCGCGGCCGGTCGTGTCGCGCGCGATCGACTGGCGCGTGGTGCCGGGGCGGATGGCGGCGCCCCCGGCGGTGCGCGTGGCGCCGGTGCCGCTGGCGGTCCGTGACGGCGGCGCGGTCGGGGCGGCGTACGTCCGTGCGGCGGCGCGCGCGCTGGGGTCGCGCGACAACGGGGGCGCGGACGTGCCGCTGCCGCGCGCGGGCGCAGTGGCGTGGTTCGTGCCCGGCGAGCTTCCCGCCGCGGTGCGCGACTTCGCGGCGCGGGGGAATGTCGTGCTGCTGCCCGTGACCGCGCGGGTCGCCGATGCGACGACGGTCTGGCGCGACGCGCTGGGCGCGCCGGTCGCGGAAGCGGCGGGGGTGGGGCGCGGGCGGCTGATCCGCTTCGTCCGCCCGCTGACCGCCGCGGCGCTGCCCGCGCTGGTCGAGGCGGACTTTCCCGACCGGCTGGCGGCGGCGATCGGCGCGCCGCCGGTGCCGCCGGGTCGCGTGATGGCGCGCGATCATGCGCCGGTGCGCGGGGCGGCGGCGGTTCCGGCGGCGGCGGTGTCGGTCGACCTGCGGCCGTGGCTGGCGATCGCGATCGCGCTGCTGCTGCTGGTCGAGCGCTGGCTGGCGACGCGGCGCGCGCGCGGGGTGGCGCCTTGAGCGCGATGGACCTCGCGGCGCGCTGGACGCGCCCGGCGCGGGTGCGCGCGGGCGGGATCGTGGCGGGGTTCGGTGTGCCGGTGGCGATCCTGGTCGCGGTGCTGGCGGGCGTGGTCGCGGCGGCGGTGGTGCTCGCGGCGGTGGCGGGCGTCGCGTGGTGGCGCACGCGCGGGTTCGGCCCAGCGTGGGTCGTGCGGCGGCTGGATGCGCGGCACGCGGCGGTGGAGGACAGCGCGGACCTGCTGTTCGCGGACCCGGCTACGCTTGGGCCTCTGGAGCGGTTGCAGCTGGCGCGCGTGTCGGCGCGGATCGACGGCGCGGCGGGCGACCTGACCGATCCATGGCCGGTGCGTGCGATCGCGGCGACATGGATCGCGGCGGCGGCGGCGGTCGTGGCGGTGCTGCTGTGGCCCGCGCCGCGCGAGGAGCGGCTGGCCCCGAGCGACGAGGGCGTGGCGCGCGTCGCGGGGGTGCCCGCGCTGACGGGCCAACGGCTGCGCGTCGTGCCGCCGGGCTATACCGGGTTGCCGGCGCGCAACCTGACGACGCTGGATGCGCGCGTGCCCGTCGGATCGCGGCTGGAATGGGTGCTGGCGTTCGAGCCGGCGCCACGCGCGGCGACGATCGCGTTCCTGGACGGGCGGCGCGTGGCGTTGGCGCCGGGAGCACGGTGGCGCGGCGGCATGACGGTGCAGCGATCGGGCCTGTACCGGGTCGCGCCCGCTGGCGCCCCGGCGGGGCGGCTGCACCGGCTGGACGCGGTCGCGGACCAGCCGCCGAAAGTGGCGGTGATCGCGCCGCGCCGGACGCTGTCGCTGGCGGGCGCGGGACAGCGGGCGTGGACCGTCGCGTTCGAGGCGCGCGACGATTACGGCGTCGCGGGGGGCGCGCGGCTGATCGTCACCACGGCGTCGGGCGAGGGCGAGCAGGTCACGTTCCGCGAACGGACGCTGACGCTGGGCGGCAGCGGCGCGGCGACGCGGCGGCGGTTCGCCGCGACGCTGGACCTCGCCGCGATGGGATTGTCGGGGGCGGGGGACCTGATCGCGCAACTGGTGGTGCGCGACGGCGCGGGGCATGTCGTGCGCTCGCCCAGCCTGATCCTGCGCCGCAAGCCGCCGCAATCGGACCTCGGCACCGGGCTGGACGCGGGCGTGCGGACCGCGATGCCCGCCTATCTGCGCAGCCAGCGGCAGGTCATCATCGATATCGAGGCGTTGCTGCGCGCGCGCCGCGGGCTGACCCCGGCGCAGTTCGTGGAGCGCGCGGGGCGGATCGGCGACGACCAGTCCGCGCTGCGCCGCCGCTACGGCGATTTCCTGGGCGGGGAGACCGAGGGGGCGAGCGACGCGATGCCGACCAGCGATGCGGAGGCCGGGACGGAGCAGCACAGCGCGGACGACGGCCACGACCACGGGCCGACGGGCACCCCGCTGGTGCTGGGCCGCGCGGAGGACGTGCTGAACGAATACGGCCATGCGCATGACGAGGGCGAGGCGTCGACGCTGTTCGATCCCGCGACGCATGCGAAATTGACCGCCGCGGTCGATCAGATGTGGCAGTCCGAGGGGGCGTTGCGGTCGGGCGAGCCCGCGCGCGCGCTGCCGTTCGCGAACCGTGCGCTCGTCCTCATCAAGCAGGTGCAGCAGGCGACGCGCGTGTTCCTGGCGAAGGTGGGGAGCGACCTGCCCCCGATCGACGCGACGCGGCGGATGACGGGCAAGCGCGACGACATCGCGCCCGCTGCGCTGGCGCTGCCCGCGCGCACCGCGGACGAGGCGGCGGCGGCGCGCGCATGGGCCGTCGTCGACGGCGTCGGGCGAATCGACGGCGCCGCGCTGGACCGGTTGCCGTCGCGCGATCCGCTGGCGCTGGCGGCGGCGCGCGACGCGGTGCGGCGCGATCCGGCGTGCGAGGCATGTCGCGCGACGTTGCGCGGACTGGTGTGGCAGGCGCTGGCGCGGCCGCCCGCGGGCGCGATGCGGCGGGCGCAGGGGAGCGCGGCGGGGCGGCGCTATCTGGACGCGATCGGCGTGGCGCGATGACGCCCGCGTGGATCGTGGCGGGAACGCTGGCCCTCGCGGTCGCGCTCGGCTGGGTGCGGCTGATGCTGTGGTGGCGGGGCGCGGCGGCGCGCGGGCCGTGGTGGCGGCTGGCGCTGCTGCTGGCGGCGCAGCCGGTGCTGGCGGGGCTCCTGTTCCTGACATTGTT
>NZ_LMQP01000003.1:309389-328653 GCF_001425405.1 Sphingomonas sp. Leaf412
GGCGCCGCGGACGTCGCCCTGCCCGAGGCGGCGGATACGGCGGCGGCGACACGGGCGCCCGACCTCGCCACCGCGCTGCGCCGTTTCCCCGGCATCAGCCGTATCCGCGTCCTGGGCGAGGGTCTGGAGCCGCGCGACCGCGAGGCGGCGCGCGGCGTGACGGTGGCGTTCGACGCGCCCGTGCCGCGTCGCGGTATCGTCGCCCTGGCGCCGCCGCCGCGCGTCGCGCCGGGGGCGGGGTTCCGCGTCGGCGGACAGGTGGCGGCGATGCCGGGCGCGCGGATCGACCTGCTCGATCCCGCGGGCCGGGTGGTGGACGGGGTCGCGGCGCGCAGCGACGGCACGTTCGTGTTGTCGGGCGCGGCGCGGGTGCCCGGGGTGGCGCTGTTCCGCGTGCGCGTGCGGGAAGGGGAAACGGTGGAGGTGCCGGTCGTCACCGCGGCGGCGCGGCCGGTACGCGTGCTGTACCTGGCGGGCGCGCCGGGGCCGGAAGCGAAATACTGGCGCCGGTGGGCGGCGGATGCGGGGCTGGCGGCGACCGTCAGCATGCCCGCGGGCGGGGGCATCGAACTGGGCGACGCTGCGCCCGCGATTACGGCGGCGACGCTGGCCCGATACGATGTGGTGGTGATCGACGACCGGCGCTGGGCCGCGCTGGGCGGCGGGGCGCGGGCCGCGCTGGCGGCGGCGGTACGGGGCGGAATGGGGCTGTTGCTGCGCGCGACCGGGCCGGTGCCCGCAGGCTGGGCGACGATCGGCGCCCCCGTCGGCGCGGCACGCGGGCAGAAGCCGGTGCGCATGGGCGGCGGCGATATGCCCGTGTCGACGCGCATTGACGTGCTGGCGCCCGACGCCATCCCGTTGGCGCGCGATGCGGCGGGGGTGCCGTTCGCGGCATGGCGCGGGGTCGGGCGCGGACGGATCGGCGTGTGGACGCTCGCCGATTCCTTCGCGCTGGTGACGTCGGGTCACGGCGCGCTGTTCGGCGAATTGTGGAGCGGCGCGATCTCCACGTTGGCGCGCGCCGATGCCGCGGTTGCGCCGACCGTATCGGACCGGCCGGTGCCGGGCGAACGGGCGGTGATCTGCGGCGCCGCGACGGTGACGGCGCCCGACGGGCGCGTCACCGCATTGTCGCCGGCGCAGGACGGGTGCGCCGCCTATTGGCCCGCGCTGCCCGGCTGGCATCGCGCCGGACGCGGCGCGGCGATGCTGCCGTTCCATGTCGCGCGGGTCGATGCGATCGCGGGCCTGCGGGCCGAGGAGCGGGCCAGCGCCACGCGGGCGATCGCGTCGTCCCCGCCGTCCGCGGTCGCGCCCCCGTCGCCGCAGCCGACCCGGCCCGGTCGCTCCTGGCCCTGGCTCCTCGCCTTCCTGGCGGCGGCGGGCGCGTCGTGGTGGTTCGAACGACGGACGGCGCGCCGCGGCCAAGTTTATTCCGGTCCGGGAGAGCCGATCCCATAGCTGGCGCATTGGGGGTGCAGAGAGGCGGTGCGATGAGCCCATCGACAGCCTACCCCCGAGCCAATGGCATGACGACGACGGTGCGCGCCCCGCCGCACCACCCGGTCCCCGGCCGTGCGTCGCCGCGCCGTGCGCCCGGCGCATCCGGCGCATCCGGCGCGCGGGGGGCGGCCGACGCCGCGCGGCGACAATCGTCGCCCCTTAACATGGATGATAGAGGTCGGACCGCTCTCGACCCTACAGCGATCCGATTGGGGCACACCGTAGTATCGCGTTCGATACGGCGCGGTGTCGGCTTGGGGAGATGACCGATCGACAAGGCGCTGACCCGTCGTCTCGGGCCGCGAAGCAATTCCGTCGCCGGGATCGACGCGGGGGGAGATCCTTCGTGAGTTCGGGCGTTTGCGACCGGCACTACTCGACACTGAACATCCCGACTTCCGCCGCTGCCGTCCGGGTGCGCGCTTCCCGGTGCGGTCCGGAGTGCCGCCCGTGACCATCGACCTGGACGGCATCACCGACAACGCCGCGCTCGCACGGCTCTGCGCGCTCGTCCCGCTGGACGAGGCCGGGCGCAATGCGGTGCGCCTGGCCAGCGAGCGATCGCGCCGCATCATGCCCCGCCGCGAGGTGCAGGTGGAGGGCAGCGCGATCCGCGAACCGCTGCTGGTCCTGCGCGGCTGGGCGGCGCGTATCCGCATCCTGAGCGACGGGCGGCGGCAGATCACGAACTTCACCCTGCCGGGCGACCTGGTCGGCCTGTATCGCCACGATCGCCCGGTCGCGTCGTCCACCATCGTCGCGCTGACCCCGGTGACGGTGTGCACGGCGCCCGATGCATCGGCGTCGTCTACCCTGGGGCAGGCCTATGCGGTCAGCGCAGCGCACGACGAGGCGTACCTGCTGGCGCAGATCGCGCGGTTGGGCCGGTTGAACGCGCACGAACGGATCGCGGACCTGTTGCTGGAATTGCTGGAGCGGCTGGGGATGGCCGGACTGGCGACGCAGGGGCGGTTCGGCCTGCCGCTGACGCAGGAAACGCTGGCGGATGCGCTGGGCCTGACGGCGGTGCACGTCAACCGCATGCTGCAACAGGCGCGCCGTGCGGGGGAGATCAGCTGGCAGGCGAAGGAGATGGTGATCCACGATCCCGCCGCCCTGGCGCGTCAGGTGGGTCGCGCGCCGGTGCAGGTCAGCGGCTGAACCGCCGCCGCGTCAGGCGGGTTCGTCGATCCTGAGCGGGTCCGGCCGCGCCGCACGGCGGGTGTAGACGTCCGCCATCGATCGATGGATCCGTGCCACCAGCGCATCGCGCGCGCCGTCCGCGCGATCATGTTCCTGCCGTGCACGGACACGGAAATATTCCCTGTCTTCCGCTGACATAAGGCGTGCCTTTCGTCCGGGGACCGCCATGATCCTGCTATGCCCGCGGGGGATTGTCCATTCCCCTTCCGACGCGGGCGACGCGGTTCGTCGCAAGCAGGGCGTCGCGGCGATCGCATCGGTCGTGCGCGTCGTTTCGGCCGGGCGGCCTTCGCATCGTGGCGCCGCTGTGGCAGGGCGGCGCGATGCGGGACATGGACGTGATCGTGTTGGGCGCCGGGGGCGCGGGCTTGATGTGCGCCGCATCCGCGGGGCGGCGCGGCCGCCGCGTGGTCGTGATCGATCACGCGGACGAGCCGGGGAAGAAGATCCTGATATCCGGCGGCGGGCGCTGCAACTTCACCAACACCGGCACGGTCCCCGAACGATATCTGTCCGCCAACCCGCATTTCGCGCGATCGGCGCTCGGCCGCTATACGCCCGACGATTTCATCGCCCTGGTCGATCGGCACGGCATCGCCTGGCACGAGAAGACGTGGGGGCAATTGTTCTGCGACGGCCCGGCCCGGGCGATCGTGGCGATGCTGCTGGACGAATGCGCCGCGGGCGGCGTGACCATCCGCCTGTCCACCGCGATCGGGGAGATCGGCCATGCGGACGGGGCGTATACGGTCGCTGGCTATCGCGCGCCCGCGCTGGTGATCGCCACCGGTGGTCCGTCGATCCCGAAACTGGGCGCGACGGGCATCGCCTACGACATCGCGCGACGGTTCGGGTTGAAGGTGGTGGAGCCGCGCCCGGCGCTGGTCCCGTTGAAATTGCCGGGCGGGGAAGCGCTGTTCCGCGACCTGGCGGGGGTGGCGACCCCGGTCGTCGCGCGTGCGGGCGGCAAGGGACGGCAGGCCGCGTTCGCGGAGGCCGCGCTGTTCACGCACCGTGGCCTGTCGGGACCCGCGATCCTCCAGGCGTCCAGCTACTGGCGGCATGGCGAGGACATCGGCATCGATTTCGCGCCGGACGCCCCCGCAGGCTGGCTGCTCGCCGCGAAGCGCGCGCGCCCGCGCGCCACGCTGGCCGCGACGCTGCCCGTGCCGACCCGGCTGGCGGACGCGCTGGGCGCGCGGCTGGGCGTGACGGTGCTGGGCGATGCGACCGACCGGGCGCTGGCGGCGGCGGAGCGGCGGCTGGCGGACTGGCGCTTCCTGCCCGACGGGACGGAGGGATACGCCAAGGCGGAAGTGACCGTCGGCGGGATCGCGACCGATGCGCTGTCGTCCAAGACGATGGCGGCGCAGCGCGTGCCCGGCCTGTACGCGATCGGCGAGGCGGTCGACGTGACCGGCTGGCTGGGCGGATACAATTTCCAATGGGCGTGGGCCAGCGGATGGGCCGCGGCGCAGGCGCTTTGACGGGCGGCCGGTGCCGTCCGCCGCAGGTCGTTGCCGCCCGGCCTTTCCGGCGGCGCGTACGGGTTGCGGCGGACGCCGGTATGATGACAGCGTGACGCGATGCTGGTCCTGACCCTTGCCGCCACGCTCGCGCTGGCCCCCGTCGCGGCGCTGCCGTCGCCCGCGCGGCAGGCCCGCACCGCGCCGTCGCGCCGCGGCCGGGCGGCGCGGCGGCGGGCCTATGCGCGGATGATCGAGGTCGACACGGTCGTCCTGGACGCGTCGGGACCGGTGCTGCTGGATCCCGATCCGGCGGACCTCATGGCGCTGACCCCGCGCATCTCGCCGCCAGAGATCCCGCCGGAAATCCGCGCCATGCTCGACGCCGCGATGCAGGACGGGGACGAACGCGCGGTCGACGCGATCACCAAATATGCGCGCGTCGGCGACCCGGCGTCGGGCGACCTGGTCCTGCGCCGCGCGACCGAGTGGCGAGAGGCGCGCGCCCGCGCGCGCGACCAGCAGGTGCGCACCGCGGGCGCGTTCCAATTGTGGCGGGGGCGGGCCGAGGCGGGGGGATTTATCGCGTCGGGGAATTCGAACGTCACCGGCCTGACCGGCGCCGTCGACCTGACCCGCGAGGGATTGCGGTGGCGCCATCGCGTCCTGGCGCAGGCGGACCTCCAGCGGACGGACGGCGTGACCAGCCGGGAACGGTACGTGCTGGGCTACCAGCCGAACTACAAGATCGACGATCGCAGCTACATCTACGGCAATGCGCAATATGAGGCGGACCGGTTCCTCGGCTACGACAACCGCTACAGCGCGTCGGTCGGGGCGGGGTACGGGCTGCTGCGCCGGTCGGGCCTGACGCTCGACCTCGAAGTGGGGCCCGCGTTCCGGCAGACCGACTTCACCGACCGGACGATGCAGAGCAGCCTCGCCGCGCGCGGCAGCATCGATTTCGACTGGACCCTGTTCAGCGGCCTGCTCTTCAGCCAGGACGCGTCGGCCTATCTGGAGCGGTTCAACAGCACGGTGCGCAGCGTCAGCGCGATCGAGGCGAAGCTGCTGGGGCCGCTGTCCGCGAAATTCTCCTACACCCTGCAATATGAAAGCCAGCCGCCGGCCGGACGGCTGACCACCGATTCGATCAGCCGCGCGTCGCTGGTCTACACGTTCTGACGACCGGTCCCGGCAACGGTTCGTCGCGATGTCGCGGGCGAACGCTTCCTTCACGGGCGAATTGATGTATCGGGCTGCGGAGACTTGAAGCGGACGTTGCCGAAATGACCCTATCCGTCCCGCGTCGCCGATCCGTTGCGCGCGGCGCGCCGCGATGACGGCGCCGTTCCTCCTCCTGCTCGCGCTCCAGGCGACGTCCCCCGCCGCGGGAGACGATATCGTCGTCACCGCGCGGATGCAGCGCGCACGCGAGGTCGTGGGGCGGCAGGTGGATGCGGTGCTGCCGCCGCTGCGCTTCGACCAGCCGCTCGCGCGTTTCACCGCGCCGGTCTGTCCCGGCGTGACCGGCTTGTCGCGCGCCTCCGCGCAGGCGGTGGTCGATCGCATCGGCGTGGTGGCGGACGAGACGGGGCTGCGCGTCGGGGCGCCGGGATGCGACCCCAATCTGGTGGTCATCGTCACGGCGGACGGGCCGGGCACCGTCCGACGCCTGATCGACCGGCGGCCGGGCAACGTGCGGGCGCAAAGCCTGGCCGATGTCCGGCGCCTGATCGCGGAACCGGGCGCGGCGCGCGGCTGGGCCGAGATCGAGACCCGCAGCCGCGACGGCGACCGCGCGGACAACGACCCGGGCGGACCGCCGACCCTGTCGGTGCAGACCGCGAGCCGTAGCGCGCTGGCGATCCGCCGCGACATCGTGAGCGCCGTCGTCGTCATCGATGCCGCGGCGGTCGCGGGCCGCGATATCGGGCAGATGGCGGATTATGCGGCCTTTCGCGCGCTCACCGACGCGCGACCCGGGAAGGGGATCGGCGACGAGACGATCATGTCCGCCTTCCTCCCCGGCGGCGATGCCGCCGCCCCGACGTCGTTGACGCCGCTGGACCGCGCCGTGCTGCGCGGGATCTACGCGGGGCAGGGCAATGTCGCGTGGGGCATCCGGCGCGGGGATATCGTACGCGCCATCGTCGCGGGCGACACCGCCGGGGCGGACCGGCCCGCTGCGGGGCGCGGCGACACGGGCGACTGAGCGGCCGACGGCGGCGGCGATCGGCCGGTCGCGGCGGTCAACCGTCCCCGGCGCGTTCGATATCCGCGCCGACCGCGCTGAGTTTCTCCTCCAGCCGCTCGTAGCCGCGGTCGAGATGATACACGCGGCTGACGCTGGTCTCGCCGTCCGCGATCAGGCCGGCGATGATGAGGCTCATGCTCGCACGCAGGTCGGTCGCCATGACGGGCGCGCCGACGAGCCGGTCGACGCCGCGCACCACCGCGGTGCGGCCGTGGACCTGGATATCCGCGCCCATGCGCGCCAGTTCGGGAACGTGCATGTAGCGATTCTCGAAAATCGTCTCGGTCAGCACGCTGGCGCCCGCGGCGCGGCACAGCATCGCCATGAACTGCGCCTGCATGTCGGTGGCGAAACCGGGGTAGGGGGCGGTCGACAGCGTCAATGGTTGCAGCTTGCCGTCGGAGGCGACGCGGATGCTGCGCTTGCCCTCCTCCACGGTCACGCCCGCGGCGCGCAGCGCGTCGAGCGTCGCGCCCATCTCCTCCGGCGCGACCTGCGTCAGTTCGATGTCGCCGCCCGCGACCGCGACCGCGCAGGCGTAGCTGCCCGCCTCGATCCGGTCGGGCATCACGGCGTAGGTCGCGCCGTGCAGATCGTCGACGCCCTCGATCTCCAGCGTCTCGGTCCCGATCCCGTCGATCTGCGCGCCCATCGCGACGAGGCAGCGGCACAGGTCCACGATCTCGGGCTCGCGCGCCGCATTCTCGATCCGGCTGGGGCCGCGGGCGGTGACGGCGGCCATCAGGACGTTCTCGGTCGCGCCGACCGACACGATCGGGAAGGCGTAGCGCCCGCCGCTCAGTCGCCCGCCGGGGGCGCGGGCGGTGACGTAGCCCGCGCTCATCTCCAGCTCCGCGCCGATCGCCTCCAGCGCCTTCAGGTGCAGGTCGATCGGGCGGTTGCCGATCGCGCAGCCGCCGGGAAGCGACACTCGCGCCTCGCCCGCGCGCGCCAGGATGGGGCCGAGGACGAGGATCGACGCGCGCATCTTGCGCACGATGTCGTAGGGCGCCTCGGTCGAGGTCAGCTGTCCCGCCCGAATCGTCATGACGCGGCCGAATTCGTTCGGGTTCGTGCCCTCGATGCTGGTGGACGCGCCGAGCTGGTTCAGCAGATGCCCGAAGCCGTCGACGTCGGCCAGCCGCGGCAGGTTGCGCAGCGTCACCGGCTCGTCGGTCAGCAATGCGCACGGCATCAGGGTCAACGCCGCGTTCTTCGCGCCGGAAATGGGCAGCTTGCCCGACAGGCGGTTGCCGCCGCGGATGAGGATACGGTCCATGGACCGGCTCTATCGAAGGCGGGGGCGTCCGCCAAGCGAGGTTGCCGTTCGTTATCGCGCGCGGAGCGACGCGGGGCACATCGTCATGCCGGGCTCGTCCCGGCATCCACCGCGCCGCACCTCCGCCGGGTTGAGGCGCGGACCCCGGTGGACCCCGGCACAACGCCGGGGTGACGGAGGGACGTCAACCCGGTGCGACGAACCCGTGCGCCGCCAGATGATCCGTGACGCGTGCCAGCCCTTCCGCATCCCGTGCCTCCGCACGCAGCGTCAGCGCGGCTTCGGTGTTCGAGGCGCGCAGCAGCCACCAGCCGTCGGGGGTGGTGACGCGCACGCCGTCGGTCAGGTCGATCGCGGCGCCCTCGCCGCGCAACCGGTCCACCAGCGCCGCGACGGCCGCCTGCTTCTCGCCCTCCGCCACCGGCACGCGCCATTCCGGCGTCGCGCAGCGCGGGGGCAGCTGGTCGCGAAGCTCGGCAAGGGTCGTGCCCGATACATGGACGGTCTGGATCAGCCGCACCGCGGCGTAGAGCGCGTCGTCGAAGCCGTACCAGCCGTCGCCGAAGAAGATGTGGCCGGACAGTTCGCCGCCGATCGGCGCGCCGGTTTCCTGCATCAGCGCCTTCATGTGGCTGTGTCCCGTCCGCCCCATCACGACGCGGCCGCCCAGCGTCTCGATCCGGTCGAACACCGCCTGGCTCGACTTCACGTCCGCCACGATCGCGGCCCCGGGAAAGCGGGCGAGAAGAGGCTGCGCCAATATGGCGAGAATCTCGTCCCCCCACAGCACGCGTCCCAGCCCGTCGACCAGCCCGATGCGGTCGCCGTCGCCATCGAAAGCCACACCGAAATCGAGCCGCTTGTCCGCGACGAGCCGCTTCAGGTCGGTCAGGTTCGCCTCGATCGTGGGATCGGGATGATGATTGGGAAATTCACCGTCGACATCGGCGAACAGCAGGTGATGTTCACCCGGCAGTCGCTCGACCAGTTTTTGCAGCGCCGGTCCCGCAGCGCCGTTGCCCGCGTCCCAGCCGATCCGGAACGCGCCGCCGGCATAGCCCGCCATCACGCGCCCGACGTAATCGTCCCCCACGTCGGCGTCGGTGACGATGCCGTCGCCCACGCTCCAGTCGCCCGCGGCGGCGATCGCGGCGAGATCGCGGATGTCGTCGCCGAAGAAGCTGGCGCGGTGCAATACCAGCTTGAAGCCGTTGTCCTGCTTGGGATTGTGGCTGCCGGTTACTTGGATGCCGCCATCCACTTCTAGCGTGTGCGCGGCGTAATACAGCATCGGCGAGGGGCAGAGGCCGATGCGGACGACGTCCACCCCGCCCGCGGCGAGGCCGGCGACGAGCGCGGCCTCCAGCATCGGCGAATGCGTCCGCCCGTCGTAGCCGACCGCGACCCGCCGCCCGCCCGCGCGGCGGATGCGCGTGGCGAAACTGCGCCCGACCGCGTGCGCGTCGGCGGCGTGCAGCGTCCGTCCGACGGTGCCGCGGATGTCGTAGGCACGCAGGATGTCGGGCGCGAAATGGTGGCTCACTCGCCGATCCGGGCCAGCAGCATGTCGCGTGCGGCGTTCAGCCGGCGCGCCTCCTCGCCCGATCCGCCCCGATCGGGGTGCGCGTCTGACATCAACCGGCGATGCGCGGCGCGGATGTCCGCGGCGTCCGCGCGTGCCCCGACGCCCAGCAGCCTGCGCGCGGCGACGGCGGGATCCTTTACCTTCGGCTTGGCGAACACGCGCCAGGCGATCCAGATCAGGACGGCCGCGACGATCCACTTCATCATGCCGCCGGTGCCGCCATCAGGGGAGCCGCGGGTTCGGGCAGGGACAGCCCGCCCATCATCTCGCGCAGTTCCTGCCGCGCGGCGACGTGGCTCAACCCCATGCCGCCGATCGCCTTGGCATCCAGCAGCGTCAGGCCGCTGGGGAAGAGTTCGCGATAGATGACGCGTTCGCCAAGGCCGGGGATGATGCGGAAACCGACGCGGCGCGACAGCTGCGTCAGCGCCTCCTGCACCCGGCGCATGTTGCGCGCCTCCAGATATTGAAGGCGGTTGCGCAGCACGACCCAGTCGATCGTCGCGCCGTCCTCCTTCGCGCGGGCCTTGCGCGCGTCCCAGATCAGCTCCGAATAGAAGCTGGGCCGCGTGACCTGGAAGGTTTCGGGATCGACCTGCCCGATCAGGTCGAAATCGACGAAACTGTCGTTCATCGGCGTGACCAGAGTGTCCGCGATCGCCGCCGCGGTGCGCGCGCACGGATCGTCGCGCCCCGGCGTGTCGATGACCAGGAAATCCGTGGCGCCCATGAAGCGCTGGAACAGTTCGGCGAAATTCCCGTCGGCGCGGCCGTCGCCCGTGGCGTGGTCGGGCAGGGGCAGGTCCAGTTCCCGCTTCTTCGCCGTCGCCTCGCGATTGTCGAGATAGCGGCCCAGCGTCCGCTGGCGATGGTCCAGATCGATGCACGCGACGCTCGCCCCCTTCGCCGCCAGCGCGATCGCGACATGGACCGCGGTCGTCGACTTGCCCGTGCCGCCCTTTTCGTTCGCGAAGACGATGACATGGGTCTTCAGCGGGAATTGGGTCTTTATGGGACTGTGTGGGACACCTTCGGGCAACGCGTTCATATCCCCTGTTGATCGCTTATCCCCCCATCCATAGAAGCCCGGACGCCGAGTTTCGAGGGGTTACGCGCGTTGGAGGTATTTCGGGAACTCGCGGGCCTGCGGGCCGCACTGGCGTCCGCGCGCGCGGACGGACGGGAGATCGCGCTGGTCCCCACGATGGGCGCGTTGCACGTGGGGCATATCGCGCTGATCGAGGCGGCGCGGCGTCCCGGCGCGTGCGTCGTCGCATCGATCTTCGTCAACCCGCGGCAGTTCGGCGCGAACGAGGACCTGTCGCGCTATCCGCGCAAGGAGATGGGCGACATCGCCATGCTGACCGAGGCGGGATGCGACGTCGTGTGGCTGCCGCCGGTGGAAGCGATGTACCCGGACGAATTCGCCACCAACGTGTCGGTCGCGGGCGTCAGCGACGGGCTGGACGGCGAAGCGCGGCCGGGACATTTCGACGGCGTCGCCACGGTCGTGGCGAAACTGTTCAACCAGGTGTCCCCGTCGCGCGCCTTTTTCGGGGAGAAGGATTTCCAGCAGCTGGCGGTGGTACGCCGGATGGCCGCGGACCTCGACTTCGACGTCGAGGTGATCGGCGTGCCGACGCAGCGCGACGACGACGGCCTCGCGCTGTCCAGCCGCAACGTCTACCTGGACGAGGAGGAGCGCGCGAAGGCGGTGGCGTTGCCGCGCGCGCTGGGACAGGCGGCGCGGGCGATCGCGGGCGGCGGGGCGCCGGAGGAGGCGCTGGCGGATGCGCGCGCGGCGCTGGTCGCGGCGGGCTTCGCGGTCGATTACGTGGAACTGGTCGATGCCGACACGCTCGCGCCCGATCCGCCCGCGGACCGGCGGCGGCAACTGGTCGCCGCGGCGCGGCTGGGCAGCACGCGGCTGATCGACAATCTGGCGGTTTCCCCCATCGTCTGACGCGCTTGCGACGTTGGTCTTAGTCACCACGGCCGGTTAACCGCGTTAACCATTTGGTGATGCGAATCGGTCGATGGTCCCCTTCTCTTGAGGAACGGGGGGCTGACCGATGGAACTGACGATGGAACGCGCGAAGTACGATCGACAGGTGGCGGTGGCGTCGCGCGGCGATGCGGCGGCGGCATTCGACCTGGGGGTCGCGCATTCGACCGGCACCCGCGGCGCCGACGTCGACCTGATCGCGGCGCACCGATGGTTCAACCTCGCCGCCGCCTGGGGCCATGAGGACGCGCCGGGTGCGCGCGCCGACGTCGCCGACGAACTGACCGCGCGCGAGATATCGATCGCGCAGAAGGCCGCGCGCGAAGTGCTCGCCGGCCTGGCGCGCAAGGCGGCGTAGGCCGCCTATTCCTTCTCCTGCGCCGCGGCCTTCTTCTTCGCCGGCGCCTTCTTCGCCGGTGCCTTCTTCTTCGCGGGCGCCTTCTTCTTCGCCTTCGGCGGCGCCGCGGCGGCGCGGGCGTCGATCAGCTGGACCGCCTCCTCCAGGGTCAGGTCGTCGGGTGCGACGGTCTTGGGCAGGGTGGCGTTGGTCGTGCCGTCGGTGACATACGGGCCGTAGCGCCCCTCCATCAGCTTCAGCGCCGCCTCCGTCCGCGGATGCACGCCCAGTTCCTTCAACGGCGCGCGCGCCGCGCCGCGCTGCGGGCGCCCGCCGCCCGCCGCCGCCTCCGCCAGCTTCACCACCGCGGCGTTCATCCCCGTCTCGAACACGTCGGCGGTCGAGGTCAGCCGCGCATATTTGCCCGCATGCGACAGATAGGGGCCGTAGCGCCCGATCGCGGCGGTGATCGGGTCGCCCGTTTCCGGATGCGCACCGATCTCGCGCGGCAGGCTGAGCAGCTTGAGCGCCCATTCCAGGTCCAGCTCGCCGATATCTTTCGGGATCGAGGCGCGCTTCGCCTCCTTGCCCTCGCCCAGCTGGATATAGGGGCCGAACCGACCCGACTTGCGCTCCACCGGCAGGCCGGTGGCAGGGTCGTTGCCGAGCGTCTCGGGTCCGCTGTCCCCTTCCGCGGCTTCCCCCCCCTGGGCGAAGCGGCGGGTGTATTTGCAGTCGGGATAGTTGCTGCACGCGATGAACGCGCCGTACCGGCCACCGCGCAACGCCAGGCTGCCGTCGCCACAGGACGGGCAGGCGCGCGGATCGGTGCCGTCCGCCTTTTCGGGGAACAGATAGGGCGCGAGGAAGGTGTCGAGCGCGGCGGTCACCTCGCTCGGCTTCTGCTCCATCACCTCGTTCGTCCGCGGCTTGAAATCCTTCCAGAAGGATTCCAGCACCGCCTGCCACTCGGCACGGCCGCCGGACACGTCGTCCAGCTCTTCTTCGAGTCCCGCGGTGAAATCGTAGCCGACGTATTTCTCGAAAAAGCGTTCGAGGAACGCGGTCACCAGCCGTCCGCTCTCCTCCGCGAAGAAGCGGTTCTTCTCGATCCGCACATAGGCGCGGTCCTTCAGCGTCTTGATGATCGAGGCGTAGGTGGAGGGGCGGCCGATGCCGAGTTCCTCCATCCGCTTGACCAGAGTCGCTTCGGAAAAGCGCGGCGGCGGCTGCGTGAAATGCTGTTCCGCCTCGACGCTCTTCTTCGCGGGCGCATCGCCCTCGCGGACGCGGGGCAGGCGCTTCGCATCCTCGCCTTCGGTGTCGTCCTGCCCCTCCTCGTACAGCGCGAGATAGCCGGGGAACAGGACGACCTGTCCGGTGGCGCGCAGGACGTTGCGGCCCGTCCCGTCCGCCATGTCGATCGTCGTGCGCTCCATCCGCGCCGACGCCATCTGCGACGCCAGCGCGCGCTTCCAGATCAGGTCGTACAGGCGGGCGTGGTCGCCCGATCCCACCTTGTCACGGCTGAAGTCGGTCGGGCGGATCGCCTCGTGCGCTTCCTGCGCGTTCTTCGCCTTGGTCTGGTACATCCGCGGCTTGTCGGGGACATAGCCGCCGTCGTAGCGGTTGGCGATCGCGGCGCGCGCGGCGGAGATGGCGCTGTGGTCCATCTGCACGCCGTCGGTCCGCATGTAGGTGATCGCGCCGTCCTCGTACAATTGCTGCGCGATCCGCATCGTGTGATCGGCGGAGAAGCCGAGCTTGCGCGACGCCTCCTGCTGCAACGTCGATGTCGTGAACGGCGCGGGCGGGTTGCGCGTCGCGGGTTTCGTTTCGACCGACTGGACGGTGAAGCGGCCTTCCTCCACCGCGGTCTTCGCCTTCGTGGCGTCGCCCTCGTTCCCGATCGACAGGCGGTCGAGCTTCTTTCCGTCCCACTGCACCAGCCGGGCGGCGAAGGGCGTGCCGTCCTGCTCCATCTGCGCGGTGACGGACCAATATTCCTGCGCGCGGAACGCCTCGATCTCGCGCTCGCGCTCCACGATCAGACGCAGCGCCACCGACTGCACGCGGCCCGCGGACTTCGCGCCGGGCAGCTTGCGCCACAGAACGGGGGACAGCGTGAAGCCGACGAGGTAGTCCAGCGCGCGGCGGGCGCGGTAGGCGTCGATCAGGTCGGTATCCAGCTCGCGCGGCGCCTTCATCGCGTCGGTCACGGCCTGTTTCGTGATGGCGTTGAACGTCACGCGCTCGACCGCTTTGGGCAGCGCCTTCCGCTTCGCCAGCACTTCCTGCACGTGCCACGAGATCGCCTCGCCCTCGCGATCGGGATCGGTGGCGAGGATCAGGCGGTCGGCGGTCTTGGCGAGGTCCGCGATCGCCTTCAGCTGCTTGGCCTTGTCGGCGTAGTTTTCCCATTCCATCGCGAAGCCGTCGTCGGGATTCACCGACCCGTCCTTCGCGGGAAGATCGCGGACGTGGCCGTAGCTGGCGAGGACGCGATAATCGGCGCCGAGATACTTTTCGATGGTTTTCGCCTTGGCGGGCGATTCGACGATGACGAGCTGCATATGCGCCTAACTGGGAAGCCTTACGTGTACGCGCGAGGGTGGGATGCCCTGCGGGGCGGCGTCAAGCGGGCCGCGAATGTTGCGAATGTTGAGGCGCCGACGCGTTTTCGCGCGAATGTTTAGGGTATCCGACCATCCGTCGATCCCTGTCACGAAACCGCGATGTAGGACAGTGGCCGCCGGTCAGCCGGCGCGGCGCGGCGTCGCGCGCCACGCCAGCAGGAAGCCGATGCCCAGCACCGCGTCGATCGCGGCGAACAGGGCGGTGGAGGCAGGGACGGTGCCGCGCGCCACGAGCAGCAGGGCGGGAATCGTGAACGCCGCCTTTTCCGCCACCGCGGCCAGCATGACGGGGCGATAGCGCACCGGGTCGCCCGCGATGATCCAGAACAGCGCGTGGAAGGCCAAGGCGGTGCCGACGAAGGCGTAATGCGGCAGCGCCGCCGCCCCGGCGGGCGCGCCGAACGCCGCCCCCGTCAGCGCGACGACGCCGTAGATCGTGGCGATGCGGAACCAGAGGGGGACCCAGCGCGGGGCGTTCGTCATCGGTCGTTTCCTTCATGCAGGCTGACGCGCCCGCCGGCATGGCGTTCCAGCCGCCCCGCGAGTTCGAGTTCGAGCAGGACGATCTGCACCGCGGACGGCGCGAGGCCCGACTGGCGCACCAGTTCGTCCACGGGCACCGGCACCGCGCCGAGCAGCGCGGCGAGGCGGCGGCGTTCCGCGTCGGTCGCGTCCTGCGGCGGGCCGGCGTCCCAGCGCGCGGCGGGGGCGCGGACCGCGCGGGGATCGATCGGGCGAAGCAGTTCCATCACGTCGTCCGCATCCTGGACCAATGTGGCGCCGTCGCGAATCAGGCCGTTGCAGCCCGCGGCGCGCGGATCGGACGGGTGGCCGGGCACCGCCATCACCTCGCGCCCCGCCTCGCCCGCCAGCCGCGCGGTGATGAGCGAGCCGGAGCGGGGCGCGGCCTCCACCACCAGGGTGCCGAGCGAGAGCCCTGCGATGATGCGGTTGCGGTGCGGGAAATGGCGCGCGCGCGGTTCCACGCCGGGGGGCATTTCCGCCACCAGCAGGCCGTCGGCGGCGATGCGATCCTGCAACGCCGCATTCTCGGGCGGGTAGACGACGTCGATGCCGCCCGCGATCACCGCCACGGTGGCGGGCATCGCGCCGTGGTGCGCGGCCGAATCGATCCCGCGGGCGAGGCCCGACACGACCGTCGCGCCGCGCGCCGCCAGATCGTGCGCCAGCGCCCGCGCGAAGCGGCACGCCGCGGCGCTGGCGTTGCGCGCGCCGACCATCGCGACGGCGGGGCGCGCCGCCAGCGTCGGGTCGCCGCGCACGGTCACGACCGCGGGGGCGTCGTCCAGTTGCGCCAGCAGCGAGGGATAATCGGCATCGTCGAGGAACAGGTGGCGCGCGCCGAGGCGGGCGACCGTCTCCACCTCGCGCGCCGCCGTCGCCGCATCCGGTACGACCGGGCGGCCGCCGCCGCGACGCGCCAGGTCGGGCAGCGCGTCGAGCGCCGCGGCGGGCGTGCCGAAACGGGCGAGCAGCTGGCGATAGGTGACGGGGCCGACGCCCAGGGTGCGGATCAGCCGCAGCCGGTCCAGCCGGTCGGTCGCCCGGTCCGTCGCGACCCCGCTCACGCGTCGGCGGAGCGGCCGACGCGCGGCTCGGTCCCGTCGACCAGTCGCGCGATATTGGCGCGATGCTTCCACAGCACGATGCCCGCCAGCGCCATCAGCAGCGGCACGAGATCGAACGCATCGGTCATCGCCGCGGCGACGGGGGCGGAGATCGCGGCGATCATGCCCGCGAGCGAGGAAAAGCGGGTCAGCGCCAGCAGCCCGAGCCACACGATCGCGAACACCAGCCCCAGCGGCCAGTGCAGCGCCAGCACGATCCCCATCAGCGTCGCCACGCCCTTGCCCCCGCGAAAGCGCAGCCACACGGGATAGCAATGGCCGATCAGCGCGCCCGCCGCGGCGAGCGGCTCTTCCCCCGGGAAGATCGCATGGACGATCACGACGGCGGCGAACCCCTTCGCCAGGTCCAGCAGCAAGGTGGCGGCGGCCAGCCCCTTGCGCCCCGTGCGCAGGACGTTGGTGGCGCCGATATTGCCCGATCCGATGGTGCGCAGGTCGCCCGCGCCGAACGCGCGCGTCAGGATGATCCCGAACGGAATCGATCCGAGCAGATAGCCGATCAGCAACGCCGTCGCCGGCGCGGTCCAGACGATCCCTGTCGACAGCTTCCGTTCCCCCTTCGTGCCGCTTCTAGCCGATCGGATCGGGACGCGCCACTAATCTGCGTCAATCGGTCCGGCGCGCCCCCGCGGGGCCCGTTGCGGGGGGCGCGGCGCGATCGTAGGGCGGCGCGATGACGTGCGCGCGGCCGGTCCTGTTCTTCGATTCCGGTGTCGGCGGCCTGTCGGTCGTCGCGCCGACGCTGGCGCTGATCCCGACCGCGCCGGTCGTATATGTCGCCGATTCGGCCTTCTTTCCCTACGGCACGAAGGCGGAGGGCGAGATCGCGGCGCGCGTGCCCGCGTTGCTGGGGCGGCTGGCGGAGCGGTACAATCCGCGCCTGATCGTCATCGCGTGCAACACCGCGTCGACGATCGCGCTGGGCGCGGTGCGCGCGGCGCTGGACGTGCCGATCGTGGGAACGGTGCCCGCGATCCGCCCCGCCGCGGCGATCAGCACGACGCGCACGATCGGCGTGCTGGGCACCGCGGCGACGGTGCGGCAGCCGTATGTCGACGACCTGGTCGCGCGATTCGCGGCCGATTGCACCGTCCTGCGCTACGGCTCCGCCGCGCTGGTCGAGCTGGCGGAGGCGGCGCTGGCGGGGGAGGCGCCGTCGCACGATGCGGTCGCGGCCGAACTGGCGGGGCTGTTCGGGCAGCCGGGGGGCGAGCGGATCGACGTGATCGTCAACGCGTGCACGCATTTCCCCCTGCTGGAAGGCGACATGGCCGCGGTCGCGCCGCCGGGGGTGCGGTTCGTCGACGGCGGGCCGGGGATCGCGCGGCGCGTGGCGCACCTGACGCAGGGGCAGGCGTGGCCCGACGCGGCGACGCCCGCGCGGCTGGTCTTCACGCGGGCGGGGAATCGCGAACGCGCGATCGCCGCGACGCTGGCCGCGCGCGGCTTCGCGGCGCCCGAGACATTATGACCATGCAAATCCGCTGGTTTTCCGTGCCCGTCGCGCGTACATACCCGCGCCCATGAGCACCGATATCGTTGCGCGACCGCTCGACTACTCGCGCGTCTTCACCCAGGCGATCGACCGGCTTCACGCCGAGGGCCGATATCGCGTGTTCATCGACATCCTGCGCAACAAGGGGGCGTTCCCCAACGCGCGCTGCTTCGCAGGCCACAACGGGCCGAAGCCGATCACCGTCTGGTGTTCCAACGACTATCTCGCGATGGGCCAGCATCCCAAGGTCATCGCGGCGATGGAGGAGGCGTTGCACGACGTCGGCGCCGGATCCGGCGGCACGCGCAACATCGGCGGGAACACGCATTACCACGTCGACCTGGAACATGAGCTGGCCGACCTGCACGGCAAGGAAGCGGCGCTGCTGTTCACCAGCGGCTATGTCTCGAACGAGGCGACGCTGCACACGCTGGCCAAGGTGCTGCCCGGCTGCATCATCTATTCCGACGAATTGAACCACGCGTCGATGATCGCGGGCATCCGCAATTCGGGCTGCGAGAAGCGCGTGTTCCGGCATAACGACGTCGCGCATCTGGAGTCGCTGCTGGCGGCGGACGACCCCGCGGTGCCCAAGCTGATCGCGTTCGAGAGCGTGTATTCGATGGAGGGCGACATCGCTCCCATCGCCGCGATCTGCGACCTGGCCGACAAGTATAATGCGCTGACCTATCTGGACGAGGTCCATGCCGTCGGCATGTACGGCGCGCGCGGCGGCGGGATCAGCGAGCGCGAGGGCGTGGCGCACCGGCTGACCATCATCGAGGGGACGCTGGGCAAGGCGTTCGGCGTGATGGGCGGGTATATCGCCGCGGACCGCACGATCGTGGACGTGATCCGCAGCTATGCCCCCGGCTTCATCTTCACCACGTCGCTGTCCCCCGTGCTGGTCGCGGGCGTGCTGGCCAGCGTCCGCCACCTGAAGGCGTCGAGCGTCGAGCGCGAGGGGCAGCAGGCCGCGGCGGCGACGCTGAAGGCGATGCTGCGCGACGCGGGCCTGCCGGTGATGGCGGGGGAGACGCATATCGTGCCCGTCATGGTCGGCGATCCGGTGAAGGCGAAGAAGATCAGCGACATCCTGCTGGCCGAATACGGCGTGTACGTGCAGCCGATCAATTACCCCACCGTGCCGCGCGGCACCGAGCGGTTGCGCTTCACCCCCGGCCCCGCGCATGACGAGGGCATGATGCGCGATTTGACGCGCGCGCTGGTGGAGATCTGGGGCCGGCTGGAATTGCGCGCCGCGGCCTGAGTCAGGCGAAGGTCGCGACCGGGGGGCGACCCTTCAGGTACAGGTCCGCGGCGGCGGCGGGGTCCAGCCCCATCGCGACCAGATCGCCGATCCGGCGCAGCGCGTAATGCGCGCCCGCCGCGCCGCCCTCCGCGATCCCCGGCGTCAGGAAATGGCGCGTCGCGACGACCCAGCCGCGGTCCTGCCGCGCCATCAGGCCGCGGCGTTCCAGTTCCACCGCATGGCGCCACGCGGTGGCGTAGGGGATCGCCAGCGTCCGCGCGACCATGGCCAGCGACGCGGGCGCGCGCAGCTCGTCGGTGACGTAGTCGATCCCGAACTGCGCCGCGGCGGCGCTGTCCCAGGTGATGTGGCGCGTGTTGACGACGCAGATCGCGCTCCACAACGCCATCGACGTCCAGTCGCCCAGCGTGCCGCGCAGCGTTTCGAACGGCAGCAGGTCGATATCCAGCGCGGTGCCCAATATCGCGGACAGCGGCGGCGCCCCGGGCGCGCCGCGCGGCCGGGGCAGCAGGGACAATGCCGCGAAATCCTCCACCAGCCGGATCAGCAGGTCGTGCGACGCGGTATAGAAGG
>NZ_LMQP01000003.1:328743-329428 GCF_001425405.1 Sphingomonas sp. Leaf412
GTCCAGCGCCAGCGCATGGGTATGGCGCCGCACCGTCTCGAACGGCCGCCCCAGCGACCGCGACAGCGCGTTGATCGATCCGAACCGCGTCTGTTCGCGCGGCGGCGCCAGTACGCCCTGGCTGCTCCAGTCCGCGGCGCACACCCGCGCCAGCAGCAGCGCGACGACGCCGCGGTCGGGATTGTGCGTCAGGTGATGCGCGGTGGCGCGGCCGACGGATACGTACACCTCCCCGAACAGGCGCGATATCTGGCGATAGGGCAGGGGGGAGGGAGAATCGGTCATTGAGGGCGATCGTGCGCGACACTATCGATGCGGTTCCGCGGCGATAGCCGCACTATCCATTTTGGGTGCCAAGCCCCATGAACGAGCGGCCGACGACCACGCCCCGGCATCGCTACGCGGTGCGCACCGAATGGACCGGCAACCGCGGCGCCGGGACCGCGACGCATGACGGTTATTCGCGCGCGCACGACATCGCCGCCGCGGGAAAGGCGGCGATCGCCGGTTCGTCCGACCCGGCGTTCCGCGGCGACCCGACGCGCTGGAATCCGGAGGAACTGCTGATCGCGTCGCTGAGCGCGTGTCACCAATTATGGTATCTGTCGCTATGCGCCGCGGCGGGCGTGATCGTGACCGCCTATGCCGACGAGGCGACGGGCGAGATGGCGCAGGACGCGGACGG
>NZ_LMQP01000003.1:329507-333021 GCF_001425405.1 Sphingomonas sp. Leaf412
CAAGTGGCGCGCGACCTGCACCGACGCGCGCATGCGCTGTGCTTCATCGCGCGGTCGGTGGACTTCCCGGTCGGCTGTCACCCCACGATCGTCACCGACGGCCCGGCGCGGGAACGCGACTAGACCCGACCGATCGCGCCGCGCGCAAAGCATTGCGATTGCACGGCATGGCGATCCGCAAATGCGCGATCGTCCCGTATTGGAAAAAATGCGCCGCATTTCGGTTTGACTCCCCGCCCGCGATTGACGAGCTTTGCCGCGGTTCAATCGTAGATCGAGGGGGATTTTATGAGGAAGCTTCTGTTCGCACTGGCCGCAAGTGCGGCGGTCCTGGCATCGGGGGCCGCATCCGCGGACACGCTCGATTTCGAAACGCCCGATGTCGCGGCGTTCGAACGGATCGGGCCGTCCTATGCCGGCTATACGTTCACCAACTGGGCGGTGGTCGACGGACCGGGATACGGCGCCAGCGGTTACGCCAACGTCATCACGTCGGGCCAGCAATCGGCATGCGGCTGCGCGTCCGATTTCGGCGAAATCTATTCGTCGATATCGAACGGCACCGCGTTCGACCTGATCGGCGGCAATTTCGCGTCGGCGTGGAACGACGGCGCGACGTTGCTGGTCGAAGGGTATCGGGGCGCGTCGCTGCTGTATTCGCAGAGCTTCGTGCTGAATACGACGGGGCCGTCGGCCCTGACCTTCGGCTTCACCGGGATCGACCTCGTCAACTTCTCGATCTCCGGCGGCACGCCGTCGGGTCTGTCGGGGAGCGGCAATTACTTCGGCGTCGACGATCTTCAGCTCGCCGCCTCGTCCGGCGTTCCCGAGCCGGCGACCTGGGCGCTGATGATCATGGGCTTCGGTGCGGCGGGGGCCGCCCTGCGCCGGAAGAAGGCGACCGTCTCCTACGCCTGACGCGCCGCCGCGCGGACGGGAGGCAGCGCCGCCGGTGGCAACACCGGCGGCGTTCGTCCGTCCGCGCCCCGCCGTTTGCGCCACTTACCGCGATCGCTCCAAGTCTGGCGAGATAAGTTTCAAAAGTTGTGGTTATTCGGATGGTGGTTGATGTCCGCTTCCCACCACTTTCGGACACCCCGCCGGACGAGTATCGAACCCCGATGCGCGACAGCCAGACCATCGTCATCCTGACCGGTGCCGGAATCTCGGCCGAAAGCGGGATCGCCACGTTCCGCGGGCCGGGCGGCCTGTGGGAGGGGCACCGCGTCGAGGACGTGTGCACGCCCGAGGCGCTGGCGGACGATCCGGTGCTGGTCCATCGCTTCTACGACGCGCGGCGCGCGGCGCTCGCCGCGGTGGCGCCCAATGCGGCGCATCGCGCGCTGGCGCGGTTGCAGGCGGCGGACAGGCACGACGTGATGCTGGTGACGCAGAACGTCGACGACCTGCACGAACGCGGCGGCGCGGCGCAGGTGCTGCACATGCACGGGCAATTGCTGTCGGCGCTGTGCGCGCGATGCGGCGCGCACACCGGCTGGGCCGGGGACATGCCGCCGGGCACCAGATGCCCCGCGTGCGGCGCGCCCGCGCTGCGCCCGGACATCGTGTTCTTCGGCGAGATGCCCTATTCGATGGACGCGATCGAGGCCGCGCTGGCACGCGCGGACCTGTTCGTGTCGATCGGCACGTCGGGCGCGGTCTATCCCGCCGCGGGGTTCGTGCAGATCGCCGCGCACCACGGCGCGCGCACGCTGGAGCTGAACCTGGAACCGTCGGCGGGCACGGCGTGGTTCGACGAGGCGCGGCACGGCCCGGCGGGCGTCCTGGTCCCCGCATGGGTGGAGGAGTTGCTGGCGGGCTGATCCGGGTTGCGCTATCAGGTTGCGAAACAAGACCCGCATGAGGAGAGAGACGATGGCGACGCTGGCATCGGTGGACACGAGCCCGACCTACGCACCCGGCGAGTGGGAGGCGCGCGTCGACCTGGCCGCGGCCTATCGCCTGGTCGCGCTGTACGGCTGGGACGACCTGATCTTCACGCACCTGTCGGCGCGCGTGCCGGGGCCGGAGCATCACTTCCTCATCAACCCGTACGACATGATGTTCGAGGAGATCACCGCATCGTCGCTGGTGAAGATCGACGTGGAGGGCAAGCCGGTCGGCGCGACGACGCACCCGGTCAACCCCGCGGGCTTCACGATCCATTCCGCGATCCACATGGCGCGCGAGGACGCGCATGCCGTCATGCACCTGCACACGCCGCACGGGCAGGCGGTGAGCGCGATGGAATTCGGCCTGTTGCCGCATACCCAGACCGCGATGATCGCGGGGCACGACGTGGCGTACCACGATTACGAGGGCGTCGCGACGGACCTGGAGGAGCGCGAGCGGCTGGTCGCGGACATCGGCGAGAAGAATGCGATGATCCTGCGCAACCACGGCACGCTGGCGGTCGGGGACAGCGTGGCGTCGTGCTTCGTCCGGCTCTATTTCCTGGAGCGCGCGTGCGAGGCGCAGGTACAGATGCTGTCGGCGGGGCGCGAGAACCTCAACAAGGTGCATCAGGGCGTCGAGGACAAGGTGGCGCACCAGTCCAACCCGAAGGGGATGGGCGGGCTGGCGCAGAAGCTGGCGTGGCCGGCGCTGCTGCGGAAGCTGGACCGGATCGACCCGAGTTATCGGGAGTAGCAGGGACCGACCCTGTTCGGGGTCTTGACTTTTCCACTAATGTTCTTCAAATGTTCTCACCGCTGTCAAGGGCGGAGGGACGATGGAGCATATTTCCGATATCGAGCGCCGACGGGCGTTCTCCCGGTGGTTGCGCACCGGGCACCTGACCTCGATCCGCGGGCCGGACGGGATCGAGCGGAAGTTCAATCCGTGGCACGACCCGGACACGGGACGGTTCACGTTCGCCAATACGGGCGTGTATCATGCGCGCGGTGGCGGCGGAGGTGGCGCGAGGTCGAGCGGGCCGCGATCGGTGGACGGCGGCGGGCCGGATTCGTCTCCCGCCGATGATCTCGTCATCACCGCCAAACGGCAGACGGTGGATGATGTGGGATCGTTATCCGACGGTGAGTTGGACGGGTTCGAGCGGGCCGCAAAGGCGGGACGATGGACCGAGCGGCGCGAGAATCGCGAGATCCACGAATATGCGCGATTGAAGCGAGCGGTCGCCGCACGTGCGGTGATGGAGAAGCGGGGGGAGCGGGACTGGGCGAAGCAGGGCCGGGACTTCGGTCGCCTTTACGGCGAGGCGTTGGCGGCGGAGGCGCTCGGGGTGGGCGCGGCCAAGTTCGTCGTCGCGCCGGCGATTCGCAAGGCAGCGCCGATCATTGAACGCGTCCTGCGACCGCAGGCATACGCCCGCAAGCTCGCGGATCGCACTCCGCTGCCACCCGCGCCGAAGCCAATCTGGGTCGACGAAAATGCGACGATGAACAGGCGGGCGCGGACATACAACGACGGAGCCCCGGGAGCACGATCGAACCCCCTGACCAAGCGGGGTCAGGCGCCTGCGCTGTATCGAACGACCTCGGACGGTAAGCGC
>NZ_LMQP01000003.1:333101-337089 GCF_001425405.1 Sphingomonas sp. Leaf412
CTACGCTTTACGGCCAAGTCAAAGGATCAGGTTCGTAGACAGTCGGCGGCGTTGCGAGAGAATAATGCAGTCGGACGGTGGGACGTGCCGGACCAAGCCACGAAGAAAAAAGCTCTAAAGCTTTTAAAAGACGTGGGAATTGATAATATCGGGGTAAAGGTGGTGCCAATATGAATTACTCTGTATTCGCAGAAGTGCTGGTAACAGCGACGTTGTATTTGGAGTCCGTTGACGAGTCGGTGATGGACCTCGATAGTTCCGTTCGCGGAATGGAGGAGATCGCTGCTGCCTTACAGCGTCTAGAACCGGACGAGGTGTCCGCGCTCGACGAAGCGCTTCAGAAAATCGCCCTCGAATATGATGGAGAGATGCAGGAGTCCGTCAAGAATATGGTGCGGGACTATGGTCTCACCGACGATCCGGACGATGAAGACACGATTGCGGACTGACCGATATCGCAGGGTAGGGATCTCGTCCGTGACCCGGACGCGACTGTCGTAATTATGAACCTCAATATGGCGCATTGTCGGCCGTAAAAAAAAAGGCCCCGGCATCGCTGCCGGGGCCTTCTTCATTCAGCGCCGATCGGAAAGGATCAGTCGCGGTCGCCGGTCAGGAAGGCGGGGGCGAAGGCCGGGGCGTCGCCCTCGTCCTTGGCGCCGCCTTCGCTGCGCTCGCGGCGCGGGCCGCGCCCGCCGTCGCGATCGCCGCGGCCTTCGCCGCCGCGTCCGCCGCCGCCGTCGCGACGCGGGCCGCGCCCACCGTCACGATCACCGCCGCCGCCGCCGTCACGGCGCGGACCACGGTCACCGCCGCCGCTGCGCGGGCCGCGGTCACGGTCGCCGCCTTCGCGCGGTTCGCGCTTCGGACGCGTGTCCTCCAGCTCGGCGCCGGTCTCCTGATCGACGACGCGCATCGACAGGCGGACCTTGCCGCGCTGGTCGATCTCCAGGACCTTGACCTTCACTTCCTGCCCCTCGGACAGGACGTCGGAGACCTTCTCGACGCGGTCGTTGCGGATTTCGGACACGTGGACGAGGCCGTCCTTGCCGCCCATGAAGTTCACGAACGCGCCGAAATCGACCAGGTTGACGACCTTGCCGTCATAGACCTTGCCCACTTCCGCTTCCTCGACCAGGCCCTTGATCCACTTGATCGCGGCCTCGATCTGCGCCGGGTCGGACGACGACACCTTGATGACGCCCTCGTCGTCGATGTCGACCTTCGCGCCGGTGGTGGCGACGATCTCGCGGATCACCTTGCCGCCGGTGCCGATGACTTCGCGGATCTTCGACTTGTCGATCGAGAAGGTCTCGATCCGCGGCGCATGCGCCGACAGCTCGCTGCGGGTCGAGGACAGGGCCTTGGCCATCTCGTCCAGGATGTGCGCGCGGCCCTCGTTGGCCTGCGCCAGCGCGACCTTCATGATCTCCTCGGTGATGCCCGCGATCTTGATGTCCATCTGCAAGGACGTGATGCCCTCGCTGGTGCCGGCGACCTTGAAGTCCATGTCGCCCAGGTGATCCTCGTCACCCAGGATGTCGGACAGGACCGCGAAGTCCTTGCCCTCCAGGATCAGGCCCATCGCGATGCCCGACACGGGGCGCTTGATCGGCACGCCCGCGTCCATGAGGCTGAGCGAGCCGCCGCAGACGGTCGCCATCGAGGACGAGCCGTTGGACTCGGTGATGTCGGACGTCACGCGGATCGTGTAGGGGAATTCCTCCTTCGTCGGCAGCACCGCGTGCAGCGCGCGCCAGGCGAGCTTCCCGTGGCCGACGTCGCGACGCGACGGGGCGCCGAAGCGGCCGACTTCGCCGACCGAATAGGGCGGGAAGTTATAGTGCAGCATGAAATGCTGGTACGACAGGCCGTTGAGGCCGTCGATCATCTGCTCCGCATCGCGGGTGCCCAGCGTCGTGGTCGCGATCGTCTGCGTCTCGCCACGCGTGAACAGCGCCGAACCGTGCGCGCGCGGCAGGAAGTGGACTTCCGCGCTGATCGGGCGGACCGTCTTCGTATCGCGGCCGTCGATGCGCTTGCCGGTCTTCAGGATCGCGGTGCGGACGATCTCCGCCTCCAGCTTCTTCACCAGCTTCAGCGCGGCGAGATAGCCCTGCGGATCACCGTCCTTCAGGTCCGCCATGCCGTCGCGCGCCTTCGCGCGCGCGTCGTTGATCGCGGTCTGGCGCTGCTGCTTGTCGGTCAGCTTGTACGCCGCCTCCAGGTCCTTGCCGATCAGCTTCTTCAGCTTGGCCTTCACGTCCGCCTTGTCGGACTGGACCTTCAGCTCCCACGGCTCCTTCGCCGCCTGCTCGGCCAGCTTGATGATGGCCTTGATGATGTCCTGCGACGCCTTGTGCGCGAACATGACCGCGCCCAGCATGATGTCCTCGGACAGCTCCTTGGCCTCCGATTCCACCATCATCACCGCGTCGTGCGTGGCGGCGACCATCAGGTCCAGCTCGCCTTCCGCGACCTGCGCGTCGGACGGGTTCAGGATGTATTCGCCGTTCTGGTAACCGACGCGCGCGGCGCCGATCGGGCCCATGAAGGGCACGCCCGACAGCGTCATCGCGGCCGATGCGGCGATCATCGCCAGCAGGTCGGGCTCGTTCTCGCCGTCATAGCTCATCACCTGCGCGATGCAGTTGATTTCGTTGTAGAACCCTTCGGGGAACAGCGGGCGCAGCGGGCGGTCGATCAGGCGGCTGACCAACGTCTCACGCTCGGTCGCGCCACGCTCGCGCTTGAAGAAGCCGCCGGGGATGCGGCCGCTGGAGGAGAATTTCTCCTGATAATGGACGGTCAGCGGGAAGAAGTCCTGCCCTTCCTTGACGTTCTTGGCGGCGGTCACCGCGCACAGGACGACGGTTTCGCCCAGCGTCGCGAGGACCGCGCCGTCGGCCTGCCGCGCGACGCGGCCGGTTTCCAGCGTCAGGGTCTGGTCGCCCCACTGGATTTCCACTTTCTTGGTATCGAACATCTGATTTCCTTCACTCCCCGGTGCAGATCACGCGGGGGGCCTATGAGCGGATCATTTGCGATCCGTTTGGGAGGAGACCGAATTGCCCCCTCTCCGTCACCCCGGCGAAAGCCGGGGTCCATCTCTCCACCTGCGCTATCGGCGCGATGGATCCCCGCCTGCGCGGGGATGACGCAAAACGTAAACGGCCCGCCGAAGCGGGCCGAACGTTTGCGTCACTTGCGGAGGCCGAGCTTCGCGATCAGCGCGAGGTAGCGGTCGCCTTCGGTCTTGCGCAGATAGTCGAGCAGCGAACGACGCTTGTTGACCATCATCAGCAGGCCGCGGCGGGAATGGTTGTCCTTCGCATGGCCCTTGAAATGCTCGGTCAGGTTCTTGATCCGCTCGGTCAGGATCGCGACCTGCACCTCGGTGGAACCGGTGTCGCCCTCGGCGCGGCCATGTTCCTTGATGACTTCCTGGCGGCGTTCTGCGGTGATCGTCATGTCTCGTCCTTCGACATCGGTTTACAGGTTGAAGCCGCGGATGACGCGGACGTCGCCGCCCTCGATCCCGACCAGCGCGACGGGGAGGTCCCCCAGCAGCGCCAGCGCCTGACCGTCGTCGGCGGCGATCCCGGCCAGAACGCGCCCCTGTCGGAGCGCCCCTGCCTGGTCGGGCGTGAGAGACAGGGCCGGGATGTCGTCCAGCCCCGCGCTCAATGGCAGGATATGGTGTTCAAGGGTGTGCGCCGTAGCGGCTTGCGTGAGAATGTCCAGCGATATCGCGGGGAGGAGGGTGAACGGCCCCGCCTTCGTCCGGCGCAGGTGGGTGACGTGGCCGACGGTGCCGAGCGCCAGCGCGATGTCGCGCGCGAGGCTGCGGATATAGGTGCCCTTCGACACGTGCGCGACGAGGGTGGCTTCGTGGAGATCCTCCCCAAGCTTCGCTTGGGGAGGGGGACCGTCGCGCAGCGACGGTGGAGGGGGGGATGCGGAGCCGTGCCGCATCTGCCCCCCCCCC
>NZ_LMQP01000003.1:337102-344414 GCF_001425405.1 Sphingomonas sp. Leaf412
TCTGCCCCTCCACCACGGCCTCCGGCCGCGGTCCCCCTCCCCGAGCGAGCTCGGGGAGGATCGTCAGCGCGCGCACCGTCACGCTGCGCGTCGCCAGCACGACGTCCTCGCCCGCGCGCGCCAGGTCGTAGGCGCGCTTGCCGTCGACCTTCAGCGCGGAATAGGCGGGCGGGACCTGCTCGATCGGTCCGGTGAAGCGCGGCAGGACCGCCTCCAGCGCCGCGCGCGTCGGGCGCACGTCGCTTGTCGCCGTCACCGCGCCTTCGGCGTCCAGCGTCGCGGTTTCCTCCCCGAAGCGGATCGTGAATTCGTACGTCTTGTCGCCGTCGAGCATCCGGCCCGCCAGCTTCGTCGCCTCCCCGATCGCGATCGGGAGGACGCCGGTGGCCAGCGGGTCGAGCGTGCCGCCGTGCCCGACCTTCGCCTTGCCATAGCCGCCCTGGCGCAGCGCGCGCTTCACCGCGGTGACGGCGTCGGTCGAGCCGAGCCCGAGCGGCTTGTCGAGGATCAGCCAGCCGTGGAGCATGTCAGCCGAAGACCGCGGCGAGTTTCAGATATTGCTCCAGCAGCGCCTGCGCGGGCGGGGCAACGAGCCGCTGGACGATGTTCGCGGACGGGACCAGCGCGGGCAGGACCAGCAGCAGGACGATCAGCAGCGGGAAGCCGAAGCGCGCCAGCTGGTCCCATTTCAGCGCCAGCCGCTCCGGCAGCAGCCCCGCGACGACGTGCCCGCCGTCGAACGGGGGTAGGGGGATGAGGTTGAAGATCGCGAGGAAGACGTTGATGATGAGGAAGTTGACGAGGTTGGCGGCGAGGAACGCGGACGCGCTGCCCGCTTCCGGCGTGGCGACGCTGGACGCGAACACGCCCAGCATGATCGCACCGACGAAGGCGAGGATCAGGTTCGACCCGGGTCCCGCCAGCGCGACCAGCAGCATCCCCTTGCGCGGGTTCTGCAATCGTCGCGCGTCGACCGGAACGGGGCGCGCCCAGCCGAACACCGGCGCCTTCGCGATCGCCAGCATCAGCGGCAGGACGATCGTGCCGACCGGATCGACGTGGCGCAGCGGATTGAGGCTGAGCCGCTTCTGTTCCTCCGCCGTGGGATCGCCCAGTGCGCGCGCGGCCAGGCCGTGCGCGACCTCGTGGAAGACGATCGCGATCACCAGCGGGATGATCCACACCGCCGCCGACCAGATAATGCCATTCGGGTCCATGCGGTGCGAGATAGGGCGGCGGACGACGCGCCGCCAGCGCCGCGTTCGCCGCGGCCCTTATTCGCGGGCCAGCGCCTTGAGCCGGTACAATGTTTCCAGCGCCGCGCGCGGGGTCAGCGCGTCGACGTCCAGTGCCTCCACCTCGGCGCGGATCGCGTCGCACGTGGCCTCCTCCGCCTGTGCCGCGGCGGCGAACAGCGGCAGGTCGTCCAGCCCGGCGGCGAGGCCGCCCGTCTTCGCGCGTCCCGCCTCCAGCTTCGCCAGCACCGTCTTCGCACGCGCCACCGTCGCGGGCGGCATCCCCGCCAGCCGCGCGACCGCCAGGCCGTAGGAGCGGTCCGCCGGCCCGTCGGACAGTTCGTGGAGGAGGACCAGTTCCCCCTTCCACTCGCGCGCCCGCACGTGATGCAACGACAGCGCGTCGCAGCGCTCGGCCAGCCGCGTCAGCTCGTGGTAATGGGTCGCGAACAGGCAGCGGCAGCGATTGTCCTCGTGGATCGCCTCCACCACCGCCCAGGCGATGGCGAGCCCGTCATAGGTGCTGGTCCCGCGCCCGACCTCGTCCAGGATGACGAACGACCGCTCCGTCGCCTGCGCCAGGATCGCGGCGGTCTCCACCATCTCGACCATGAAGGTCGACCGCCCGCGCGCGAGATTGTCCGACGCACCGACGCGGCTGAACAGGCGGTCGACCAGCCCCAGCCGCGCGGATGCGGCGGGGACGTAGCTGCCCGCCTGCGCCAGCACCGCGATCAGCGCGTTCTGCCGCAGGAAGGTGGACTTGCCGCCCATGTTCGGGCCGGTCACCAGCCACAATCGCGACGCGGGCGACAGCGCGCAATCGTTGGCGACGAAGCGCTCGCCCGATCGCGCCAGCGCGGTCTCGACCACCGGGTGCCGCCCCTCGACGATCTCGAAGCACGCCTCGTCCGCGAAGGCGGGCCGGGTCCAGCCGCCCTCGACCGCGCGTTCCGCCAGCGCGGCGGCGACATCGACCCGCGCCAGCGCGTCGGCGGTTGCGGCGATCGCCTCGCGCGTCGCCAGCGCGGTCGCGGTCAGTTCCTCCAGATGCGCCGCCTCCGCGGCCAGCGCATGCGCCCCCGCCTGCGTCACGCGCGCCGCCACGTCGTGCAGATCGGGCGCGTTGAAGCGGACCACGCCCGCCAGCGTCTGGCGATGCGTGAAGCCGCTGTCCGCCTTCATCAGCGGGTCGGCCGCCTTCGCGGGCACCTCGATATGATAGCCAAGAACGCCGTTGTGGCGGATCTTCAGCGTCGCGATGCCCGTCTTCGCGCGCATCTCGCCCTCCAGCGCCGCGATCGCGCGCCGCCCGCCCGCGCCGGTATCGCGCAGCGCGTCGAGCGCGGCGTCATGGCCCGCGGCGATATAGCCGCCGTCCGACGCCTCGATCGGGGGGGAGGGGACCAAGGCGCGCTTCAGCAGGTCGATCAGCGCGCCGTGCCCGCGCAGCAGCGGGACGAGCGTGGCGACCAATGCGGGCCGCTCCGCCACGTCGGCCAGGCGCTGTGCCAGCGTCCAGGCGTGGTCGAGGCCGTCGCGCAATTGCCCCAGGTCGCGCGGACTGCCGCGCCCCGCCGCCAGCCGCCCCAGCGCGCGGCCGATATCGGGCAGCGCGCGCAACGCGGCGCGGACGCCCTCGCGCAGGCCCGCCTCCTCGAACATGCGGATCAGGTCCATCCGCGCGTCGATCGCGGCGCGGTCCAGCAGCGGCGCGCCGATATCCGCCGCGAGCAGCCGCGCGCCCGCGCCCGTGACGGTGCGGTCGACCGCGTCGAGCAGGCTGCCGCGCCGCTCGCCGGTTGCGGTGCGCGTCAGTTCCAGGCTCTCGCGCGTCGCGGCGTCGATCGCCATGCTGCCCGCCGCGGCGACGACGACCGGCGGGCGCAGGAACGGCAGCTTGCCCTTGCCGACATGGTCCAGATACGCGACCAGCCCGCCCGCCGCGCTCAGCGCCGCGCGCCCCGACAGGCCGAAGCCGTCGAGCGTCGCGACGCCGAACAGCCGCTTCAGCCGCGCCTCGCCCGCGCCGCTGTCGAAATCGCCGCGCGGGCGGTACGCGGTCGCGTCCCAGTCGCTGCCCTCGACCGCGACGACCTCCGCCGCGCCGAGCCGCGCCAGCTCGCTCGGGGCCTGTCCGGCGGCGACCTCGATCACCTCGAACCGCCCGGTCGACACGTCCGCCGCCGCGATCGCCACCGCGCCCGCGGCTTCCCCGATCGCGACGCACCAGTTGGTGGCGCGCGCGTCGAGCAACGTCTCCTCGGTCAGCGTGCCCGCGGTGACGACGCGCACGATCGCGCGATTGACCAGCGCCTTCGACCCGCGTGCTTTCCGCGCCGCATCGGGCGTTTCGGTCTGCTCCGCGATGGCGACGCGATGCCCGGCCTTGATGAGGCGTTGCAGGTACGCGGTGGACGCATGGACGGGCACGCCGCACATCGCGACCTTCGCCCCCTCATGCTCCCCCCGCGCGGTCAGCGCGATGTCGAGCACCTGGCTTGCCACGCGCGCGTCGTCGAAGAACAGTTCAAAGAAATCGCCCATGCGATAGAACAGCAGGCAATCCCCGGCTTCCGCCTTCAGCGCCAGATATTGCGCCATCATCGGCGTGGGGGTGGGGGTGACGGTCATGCGATCAGTCCGGACGTCGGGCGCCGTGGCGGACGCCGAGGATCAGGACATCCTCTCCCACCACGTCGTATCGCAGGATGTAGGGCGGCACCGTCACCATCTCGCGCGTTCCGTCCTTGACCGGACGCCCCCGGTTCGGAAAGTCCCGCAGGCTTGCGGCCAGGTCGAGCAGGCGACGACCCATGCGGTCGGCAGCAGCGACGTCGAACAATTCGATGTAGGAGACGATCAGATCGAGTTGCTCCGACGCTTCGTCAGTCCAGGCGACCCTAGCCATTGCGAGCGGCGAGCCACTCCCGGAAGGGCAGGCGACCAGGCTTTCCCCACGTCTTCAGCCATTCGGCCACGACTTCATGGTCGTGATACCGTCCTGCCGCGATATCGGCACGCGCTCGCGCGATCGACGCGGCGTCCGCCTCTTCATCGCGTTCCTCGAAGATGCCGGGCTCGTGTTTCATCGCGACCATGCATACCCGCGCCCGCGCGCCATTTCCAGCCGCCCCGCGCAGCCGCTATCGTACCCATATGCTCCACGCCGCACCCCTGCCGTCGCCCGTCGGCATGCTGACCCTCGTCGCGGACGACGCCGCGCTCGTCGCGATCCTCTGGCCCGACGACCCGCCCGCGCGCGTGCCGCTTTCGACCCCGGGCGACGGTACCGATCACCCCGTCCTCGCCGCCGCGGCGTGCCAGCTGACCGAATATTTTGCGGGCGCGCGCACCGCGTTCGACCTGCCGCTCGCGCCGCGCGGGACCGATTTCCAGCGCGCGGTGTGGGACCAGCTCGCCTTCATCCCGTTCGGGGAGACGCGCAGCTATGCCGATATCGCGCGCGCCGTCGGACGCCCCGTGGCCACGCGCGCGGTGGGGGCGGCGAACGGGCGCAATCCCCTGTCGATCGTGTTGCCGTGCCACCGCGTCGTCGGCAGTTCGGGCGCGCTCACCGGCTTCGCGGGCGGGCTGCCCGCCAAGCGCTGGCTGCTGGCGCACGAGGGCGTTTCCAACCCCGACCTGTTTACCGTGAGGGCCAATCTACCCTAAGACCCGCGCATGACCGACGATCGCACCTCCGCCGAAGATCCCCCGCTGGACGTGAACGTCCAGTTTTCGGAACGCGAGGCGTTGCTGTTCCATTCCGAAGGACGGCCGGGCAAGATCGAGATCGTGGCGTCCAAGCCGATGGCGACGCAGCGCGACCTGGCGCTCGCCTATTCCCCCGGTGTCGCGGTGCCCGTCCGCGCGATCGCGGAGGATCCCGCCACCGCGTACGACTACACCGCCAAGGGGAACCTCGTCGCGGTCATCTCCAACGGCACCGCGATCCTCGGCCTCGGCAACCTCGGCGCGCTGGCGTCGAAGCCGGTGATGGAGGGCAAGGCGGTCCTCTTCAAGCGCTTCGCCGACGTCGATTCGATCGACATCGAGCTGAAGACCGAGGATGTCGACCGCCTGATCGACGCGATCGAGCTGATGGAGCCGACGTTCGGCGGCATCAACCTGGAGGATATCAAGGCGCCCGAATGCTTCATCATCGAGCAGACGTTGCGCGAGCGGATGAACATCCCCGTCTTCCACGACGACCAGCACGGCACCGCGATCATCACCGCCGCGGGCCTCATCAACGCCTGCCTGCTGACCGGGCGGCGGCTGGACGAGGTGAAGATCGTCGTCAACGGCGCGGGCGCGGCGGCGATCGCGTGCACCGAATTGATGAAGGCGATGGGCGTGCGCCACGACAATGTCGTGATGTGCGACCGCAAGGGCGTGATCTTCCAGGGCCGCGAGGACGTGAACCAGTGGCAGTCGGCGCACGCCGCCGCCACCGACCGCCGCACGCTGACCGAGGCGCTGCACGGCGCCGACGTGTTCCTGGGCCTGTCAGCCGCGGGCGCGCTGAAGCCCGAGATGGTGAAGGACATGGCGCCCGCGCCGATCATCTTCGCGATGGCCAATCCGGAGCCGGAGATCCGCCCCGAACTGGCGAAGGCGGCGCGGCCCGACGCGATCGTGGCGACGGGGCGGTCGGACTATCCGAACCAGGTCAACAACGTGCTGGGCTTCCCCTTCATCTTCCGCGGCGCGCTGGACGTGCGGGCCACGGGCATCAACGACGCGATGAAGATCGCCGCGGCGCACGCCATCGCCGAGCTGGCGCGCGACCGCGTGCCGGAGGAGGTCGCCGCGGCCTATGGCGTCAGCCACAGCTTCGGCCCCGACTACATCATCCCCGCGCCGTTCGATCCGCGGCTGATGGAGATGGTGTCGGTCGCGGTGGCGCGCGCGGCGATGGATTCGGGCGTCGCAACGAAGCCGATCGTCGACCTCGACGCCTATCGCCAGCAATTGCGCGCGCGGCTGAACCCCACGACCGCGGTGCTCAGCCTCGCCTATGAAGGCGCGCGCGCGCATCCCAAGCGCGTGCTGTTCGCGGAGGGCGAGGAGGAAGTCGTCCTGCGCGCCGCGATCGCGTTCAAGGAGGGCGGGTACGGCACGCCGGTGCTGGTCGGGCGCGACGACGTCCACGATCGCCTGCGCGCGCTGGGCATCGCCAACCCGGAGGAATATGAGGTCCACAACAGCCGCATCTCCCCATTGGTGCCGCGGATGGCGGACTTCCTGTACAACCGGTTGCAGCGCCGCGGCTTCCTGCGCCGCGATTGCGAGCGGATGATAAACCAGGACCGCAACATCTTCGGCGCCGTGCTGCTCCAGCTGGGCGAGGCGGATGCGATGATTACGGGCATCACGCGGACCTGGGCGCATTCGATGCGCGAGGTGAAGCGCGTGATCGACCCCGCGCCCGGCCGCACGCCGTTCGGCATCCACGTGCTGGTGGGTCAGTCGCACACCGTGTTCATCGCGGACACGACGGTTAACGAGCGCCCCAGCGCGGAGGAACTGGCCGACATCGCGGAGCAGACCGCGGCGGTCGCGCGTCGCATGGGGCACGAACCGCGCGTCGCGTTCCTCAGCTATTCCACCTTCGGCAACCCCGAGGGGCAGTGGCTGGACAATATCCGCGCCGCGGTGGACGTGCTCGACGGGCGTCAGGTGGGGTTCGAATATGAGGGCGAGATGGCGCCCGACGTCGCGCTGAATCCCAAGCAGCTGGCGAAATATCCGTTCGCGCGGCTGTCCGGCCCCGCCAACGTGCTGGTGATGCCGGGCCTGCAATCGGCCAACATCTCCGCCAAGCTGCTGCGCGAGCTGGGCGGCGACCACATGATCGGGCCGATGCTTGTGGGGATGGAGAAGGCGGTGCAGATCGCGCCGATGACCTCGACCGCCAGCGACCTGGTGACGCTGGCGGTGCTGGCGGCGGGCGGCATCGCGCGGTGACGCCAGCCCTCTCCCCGTCGGGGAGAGGGTCGGGGAGAGGGGCAGGTGTCTCACCGAGAAGGCCCGCCTGTGGCTGGCCCCCCCCCCCCCCCCCCCCCCCCCCC
>NZ_LMQP01000003.1:344427-387655 GCF_001425405.1 Sphingomonas sp. Leaf412
CCTCACCCAACCCTCTCCCCGCAGGGGAGAGGGCTTGCGCGGTAATCTGAACGGCCCCGCCGGATCCGCGACAGGCGGTTACACTTTCGTACGATCCTTGCGAAACATCCGCGACGGTTGCGCCCTATTTCCTTTCCATCGGCTTCAAACGCCGGTGAAAAGGAGATTTATCATGAACCGCTTCAAGACCGCCTTCGTCGCCGCGCTCACCATGGCCGCGGTCGCGGCGCCCGCCGTCGCGCAGGCCGCCCCGTGGCAGTCGATCAACCAGCGGCAGGCGCGGCTGGACCAGCGGATCGACCAGGGCATCCGTTCGGGCGCGCTGAACCGTAACGAGGCGTATCGCCTGCGCACCGATTTCCGCGGCCTCGCCAATCTGGAGCAGCGCTATCGCCGGTCCAACGGGCTGTCGAACTGGGAACGGCAGGACCTGAACCGCCGCTTCGACGCGCTGAGCGCGCGCGTGAAGATCCAGAAGCGCGACCGCCAGTATCGCCGCTGACCCCGTCGCGCGCCCCGCCGGTTTCCGGCGGGGCGTTGCGCGTGCGCAACCAAATCGTCGTGCCGATCATTCGTCCCGTCGTGAAGGCAATGGGAGAATGATGATGAAGGCGATGATGCTGGCCGCCATCGGCGGCGCCGCGATGCTCGCGGGATGTTCCACCTACGGCGACGGTTACGGTCCGCGCAACGCGGGCTACAACGGCTGGGGCGCGTACGACTACAACCGTGCCGATCCGGCGGCGGGCGGCTATTACGCCGATCGCTACTATCGCGACGCGCCGACCTATCGCGAGCGTCGGCTGTCGCGGCGCGACCGCGTGTATGCCGGACAGGACGGCCGCTATTACTGCCGCCGCAGCGACGGGACGACCGGCCTGATCGTCGGCGGCCTGGCGGGCGGTGCGCTGGGCTCGATCATCTCTCCCGGCGGATCGGGCCTGCTCGGCGCCCTGCTGGGCGGCGCGGGCGGTGCGGCACTGGGCCAGTCGGTCGATCGCAACAACGTGCGCTGCCGCTAACGCAGCGGGCGACCCGAATCCTTCCAGCGATCGAGGATCGTGGATTCGGGCAGCCGTTGCTCCGGCGCGACCGGGGCGAGGGGTGCGCCGCTGGTGACATAGCGGTCGCGCATGTCGGGCGGCGGCGGCGCGGGTGGCGTCGTCGCCGCTTCCGGTACCGCCTGCGTCGATCGAAGGTGCGGTCCCGGCACCGGTTCGCCACCGCGATACCGCTGCACGAAGGCGGCGGCGGTGCCCCAGAACCCCTTCCACCGGTGGAAGAAATGGGCGCCGACCGCGTCGGTCATCACCAGCGTCCGGTTCCACGCGGGCGTGACCGCGAACGTATGGTAATGCGTCGCAAGGCCCACGGGCGTGTACACCAGCCCGTTCAGGACCGCCGCCGCATTGCGCGTCGCCCGTGCCCAGCCGCCGCGCGCGGGCGCCCGCGCCATCGCGCCGTCGCAGGCGAAGCTGAACTGGCACACCGATCTTTCAGAGCCCTGATACACCACGCCGCAGATCGTGGCGGGGAAGGCGGGGTGGCGCACGCGGTTCAGCACGACCTGTGCCACCGCCTGCTGCCCCGCATCGCTTTCGCTCGCCGCCTCGTAATAGACCGCGGTGGCAAGGCAATCGAGCGCGCGACCGCGGTCGACCGGCGCGATCCCCGACAGCGAGAAGGCGCGCGCGGGTGCGGTGGTCGGCGCGCTGCCCGCGATCGGCAGCGGCGGTAGCGGCGTGGTGCCCGTCACCCCGCGCGCAGGGGAAGCGAGCGCATAGGATGCCGGAGGCGACGGTGCCGGGCGCGGCGCGGCAGGAATCGCGCGGTCGATCGCCGCCGGGGGAGGCGCAGGCACGGGCGCCAGCAACCGCAGCCCGGCCTGTGCGGCAAGCACGCCCCCCGCCAGCACCACCGCGCCCCACACGGCCAGTGCGGCATGGACAAGCGGAAAGGGGCGGGGCGGGGTCACGCGCCGCCCATACCCGCTATCTCCTTACATCTGCTTGCCGAACCGCGGTCGGATCACCCCTTCCTGTCGCGGTTCGCGAACAGCACCGCGGCGGCGACCGCGGCGGAGCCGATGCCGACGCCCAGGCCGATCTTGCCCAATTGCCAGTGACGCTCGCGCCGCTCCGCCGCGGCCTTTTCCGCGCCCGCGCCCTCGTTCGCCTTCGCCGCGGCGACCGTGGCGAGGATTTCGTTGGGTTCGTCGGTCATCGTTTCTGCTCTCCCTTGCCCGCGGCATACAGCGCGCGGAAATCGTTGGCGAACGTGGTCAGCCGCCCGGCCGCGATCGCGGCGCGCAGGTCGGCCATCAACGCCTGATAGAAGGCGATATTGTGTTCCGTCATCAGCATCGCGCCCAGCATCTCCGCGCTGCGGACCAGATGGTGCAGGTACGCGCGGCTCCACGTCGCGCACACGCTGCACGCGCATTCGGGGTCGAGCGGGCCGGTATCCTCCGCGAAGCGGGCGTTGCGGATGTTGATCGGGCCGGTGCGGGTGAACGCCTGCCCCGTGCGCCCCGATCGCGTCGGCAGGACGCAGTCGAACATGTCGACCCCGCGTTCCACCGCGCCGACGATGTCGTCGGGCTTGCCCACCCCCATCAGGTAGCGGGGGCGATCCGCGGGCAATTGTCGCGGCGCGTAATCGAGGCAGGCGAACATCGCCTCCTGCCCCTCGCCCACCGCCAGTCCGCCGATGGCATAGCCGTCGAAGCCGATGTCGATCAGCGCGTCGGCGGACCAGCGGCGCAGCCCCTCGTCCAGCGCGCCCTGCTGGATGCCGAACACCGCGTTGCGCGACGCATGGTCGCCGCCCGCGTCGAACGCGTCGCGGCTGCGCCGCGCCCAGCGCATCGAGCGTTCCATCGCCGCCGCCTGCACCTCGCGCGGCGAGGTCGTCGGGACCAGTTCGTCGAACGCCATGACGATGTTCGACCCCAGCAGCCGCTGGATCTCGATCGAGCGTTCGGGGGTCAGCAGGTGCTTCGTCCCGTCAAGGTGGCTGGCGAACGCCACGCCCTCCTCGCTCCGCTTCGTCAGCGCGGACAGGCTCATCACCTGATAGCCGCCCGAATCGGTCAGGATCGGCCGGTCCCAGCCCATGAAGTCGTGCAAGCCCCCCAGCCGCGCGACCCGCTCCGCGCCGGGGCGCAGCATGAGGTGATAGGTATTGCCCAGGATCACGTCCGCGCCGGTCGCGCGCACGTCCGCGGGCTTCATCGCCTTCACCGTGGCGGCGGTGCCGACGGGCATGAACGCGGGCGTGCGGATGTCGCCGCGCTCCATCGCCAGGACGCCCGTGCGCGCACGCCCGTCGGTGGCGTGGATATCGAAGGCGACGCGCGTCATCGCCGCGGCGGTCGCCCGCGGGGCGGCTGCGACGGCTTCTCGCCGGGCTTCGGCCCCTGCGTCGGCCCGTTGGCGCCGATCGGCCCGGTGCGATAGGTGACGAGTTCGGCGCGGCTTATCAGTTTGTCCCCGTCGCGATCGTAGCGCGCGAACAGGCGGCTGAAATGATCCTGCATCTCGTTCAGCGTGACCTTGTCGTCCTGATCGCGGTCGACCTCGTACGGGCTGGGCAGGGCGGCGCGATCGCCCAGGTAGCGCAGCGCCCAGTCGGAAAAGGCGATGTAGCGCATCGTGCCCGTCTTCCCCGTGTCGATCGCCTCGAACGACGTCTTCACGCCCGACAGCAGTTCGGACCGGTCGACCATCGCATCGTCGTCGGCATCGAACGTGGCGATCAGCATCGCGACCGGCTCCACCACCATCGTCGCGGGCGTCTGCGGCGTGGCGGGCAGCGGGCCGGACACGATGATCGGCGGCGCTTCCTGCGGCACGGCGGCGGCGAGCAGGAGGGGGAGGATCATGCGGGATTACCTTGGGGAACGCGGGAACGCGGCGTGACTAGCATGGCGATCCGGGCGAAACGATGGCGAGCTTTCGCCGTGTGACCATTCGTCATTGCGAGCATGAAACGGCGTTCACGCGATCCCGAACGGCACCACGCGGTTGGATTGCGTATGCCCCACCTCCGCGCGGCCGAGGTACGGCACCCCCATGTCGCGGCACCAGCGCGCCATCATCGTCTCCAGCGTCTCGCCCCATTTCGGCTCGTTCTCCCCCACGTCGGTCACCGCGCCCAGCCGGACGCCCGCGATGCTGCGCAACTGGGTCGCGTTGGCCATCGTGAACAGCATCCGGTCGATCGCGTACATCGCCTCCGACACTTCCTCCACGATCAGGACATGGTCGGCCAGGTCGGGCAGATAGGGCGTGCCGATCAGCGCGGTCAGGATCGACAGGTTGAACGCCGCCGCCGGGCGCCCGTCGAGGCCGGGTTCCAGCGCGGTGCGATCCTTTCGCGCCATCCACGCCAGCGCGCGCGCGACGGTGGCGTCGCCCTGCTTGCGGCGGATGTCGGCGGGCATCGGGCCGTGGACCGGCCGCCCGATGCGGCGCGCATATAACGCGCCTAGCAGGAAGCCGACGTCGGAATAGCCCATGTACGTCTTGTGCCGCGCCGCCTCGCCCAGCTTCGGCATGATCTCCGCCAGGATACGGTTCGATCCGTAGCCGCCGCGCAGGAACCACAGGGCGTCGATCGACGGATCGTTGGCATATTGCAGGAACGCCGCCGCGCGCGTCGCGTCCGACCCCGCGAAATGCCCGTCGTGGTCGTAGCATTGCGGATGGAAGATCAGGTCGACCTCCGGATAGGCGACCGCGGCGAAGGCGGCGACGGGCGCGATCACGTCCGGGTTCGCCACGCTGCTGGAAGCCAGGACCCCGATCTTCATTCTCGCGCTCCATTCGAACCGATCGTGCTCCCGCGACGGCGGGAGCCCAGTCTGGATCCCCGCCTTCGCGGGGATACACGTGCGACGGGTCAGCTTGCCCCCCCGCACGTTAATCGCGATAGCCCGACATCATGCAGGACAGCAATGTATCGGGCGCGCGCTTCTTCCTCGTCGGGATCGGCGGATCGGGGATGATGCCGCTGGCGATGATCCTCGCCGGGCGCGGTGCGATCGTCGCGGGCTCCGACCGCGGGCTGGATCAGGGCCGCGTGCCCGCCAAGTTCGACGCGCTGACCGCGCTGGGCATCGCGCTCCACCCGCAGGACGGCAGCGGGATCGTGTCGCCTGAGCAGGTCGTCGTCGCCAGCGCGGCGGTGGAGGACAATGTGGCCGATATCGTCGCCGCCACGCGCCTCAATTGCCGCCGGATGTCGCGCGCGGACCTGAACGCCGCGCTGTTCAACGCCGCCGCGCTGCCGATCGGCGTCGCGGGGACCAGCGGGAAATCCAGCGTCACCGGCATGATCGCCGCGATCCTGTATGCCGAGGGACGCGACCCCACGGTCATGAACGGCGCGGTGATGAAGGATTTCGCGCGCGCCGACCGCCCCTTCGCCAGCGCGCTGGTGGGCGAGGGCGACGCCTATGTCAGCGAGGTGGACGAAAGCGACGGATCGATCGCGTTGTACGCGCCGCGGGTCGCGGTGCTGAACAACGTCAGCCTGGACCACAAGTCGCTGGAGGAGCTGAACCGCCTGTTCGGCGACTTCATCGGCAAGGCGGGCCACGCGGTCGTGAACGCCGACAATCCCGATGCCGCCGCGCTGGCGACGACGCTGCCCGCGGCGCGCGTCACGCGCTTCTCGCTGCGCGGCGACGCCGATCTCGTCGCGACCGATATCGAGGAGCGGCCGTTCGCGGTGTCGTTCACGCTGGGCGCCCACCGCGTCGATTTGCAGGTGCCCGGCCGCCACAATGTCGCGAACGCGCTCGCCGCGATCGGGGCGAGCGTCGCCGCCGGGGTCCCGCTCGACCGCGCCTGCGCCGCGATCGGCACCTTCACCGGCCTGCGCCGTCGCTTCGATCTCGTCGGAGAAGCGAAAGGCGTCGCGGTGATCGACGATTTCGGGCACAACCCGGACAAGATCGCCGCCACGCTCGACACGCTCCACGCCTTCCCCGGCCGCATCCTCGCGCTGTTCCAGCCGCACGGCTACGGCCCGTTGAAGGTGATGCGCGGCGAGCTGGTCGCGATGCTGGCGGCGAAGCTGGGGGCGCAGGACGAACTGGTCCTGTGCGATCCCGTCTACCAGGGCGGCACCGTGGTGCGCGAGGTGACGAGCGCCGACATCGTCCGCGACCTGACGCTGGCGGGCGCGACCGCGCGACACATCGCGTCGCGCGAGGCGGCGGCGGCGCATCTGGTCGCCGTCGCCCGTCCCGGCGACCGCATCGTCGTGATGGGCGCGCGGGACGATACGCTGAGCCTGCTGGCGGCGGACATCGTGCGCGCGCTCGATGGAAAGGACGCTTGACGTAAAGCGAGCTTGTCATGTAAAGCGTGCTTCACACAACGAAGGAGCGCGACTCATGTCCTCGACCCCGGCCCAGCGCCGCTACAACCGCGACGTCCTGCAATTCAGCGCCGCCTACGCCGTGCTCCTGTTCGCCGCGATCTGGCTGTTCCGGCATCATATCGCCGTCGGGCCGCTCGCGCTCTTCGCCGCGCTGCTACCCGCCTTGCCGATCATCGGGATCTTCGCCGCGATCGGCCGCTACATCGTGGCGGAACGCGACGAATATCAGCGGATGCTGGTGATCCGGCAGACGCTCGTCGCCAGCGGCCTCGCGCTCACGATCGCGACCGCATGGGGCTTCATGGAAAGCTTCGGCGTCGCGCGGCACGTCGATGCCTATTGGATCGCGGTCGTGTGGTTCGCGGGGCTTGGCCTGGGCGCGTGCGTCAACCGGGTGCTGGAGCGGCGCGTGTGACGAACCACCTGCGCGACCTGCGCGCGCAACGCGGGTGGAGCCAGCAGCATCTGGCGGACCTGCTGGAGGTCAGCCGCCAGAGCGTCAACGCGATCGAGACCGGGCGCTACGACCCCTCGCTCCCGCTCGCCTTCCGCATCGCCGAACTGTTCGACCTCGGCATCGAGGCGGTGTTCGTCAGCCCGTCGAAGCCCGGGTGACGGCCTGCGCGGGGACGCCTATATCCGGTCGATGACCGAGCCACAGCGTCCCCGCATCGCCTTCCACCTGACGCAGGGCCGCGGGCCGACGATCGTCTTCCTGCCCGGCTATGCCAGCGACATGCAGGGGACGAAGGCGCTGGCGCTGGAGGGATGGGCGCGCGACACGGGGCGCGGATTCCTGCGCTTCGACTATGCCGGTTGCGGGCAGAGCGAGGGCGCGTTCGAGGAACAGTCGCTGGCCGACTGGCGCGACGATGCGGTCGCGATGATCGACGCGGCGACGACCGGCCCGGTCGTGCTGGTGGGCAGCTCGATGGGCGGCTGGATCGCGCTGCTGGTGGCGCAGGCGCTGGGCGACCGCATCGCCGCGCTGGTCGGCATCGCGCCCGCGCCCGACTTCACCGACTGGGGCTTCAGCCAGGAGGAGAAACTGTACCTCCTCCAGCACGGGCGCCTGGAACGCCCCAATCCCTACGGCCCCGAACCCACCGTCTATACCCGCCGCTTCTGGCAATCGGGGGAGGCGAACCGCGTGATGGCGGGGCCGATCGCGTTCGATGGTCCGGTGCGCTTCCTCCAGGGGCAGCAGGACACCGACGTGCCGTGGCACCGTACCGTCGCGCTGGCGGGCCTGATCCGTTCGCCGCACGTTCAGACGTGGCTGGTCAAGGACGGCGGCCACCGCCTCTCGCGCGAGGACGATATCGCGTTGCTGATCCGGGCGGTCGAGGACGTCGTGCCATGATCCTGTTCCTGCTGGCGCAGGCCGCCGCGCCGTCGTGCATCGCGCAGGCGCAGGCCGATCCCGCCGCGGCGGAGCGAACCGCGCGCGCCACGGTCGGGGGCGGTGCGACCGCGAAGCAATGCCTGGGCCTCGCGCTGGCGGGGCAGGACCGTTTCGCGGAGGCGGCGGGCGCCTTCGCCGATGCCGCCCGCGCGGGGGAACTGGCGAAGGATCCGCGCGCCGCGGATTACTGGGCGCAGGCGGGCAATGCGTGGCTGGCGGCGGGCGACGCCGCGAAGGCGCGCCCCGCGCTCGACGCCGCGCTGGCGGCGGGCACGCTGACCGGGCTGGCGCGCGGGGAGGCGTATCTGGACCGCGCCCGCGCGCTCGTCGCGGCGGGAAACATTGCGGCGGCGCGCACCGATATCGACCAGGCGCTGGTGTCGGCGGAGGCGGATCCGCTCGCGTGGCTGCTGTCCGCCACGCTGGCGCGCCGCGCCGGCGACCTTGCGCGCGCGAAGGCGGACATCGCGCAGGCGCTGCGCCGCGCCGCCGACGATGCGCAGGTGCAGCTGGAGGCGGGCAACATCGCCGCGGCGGGCGGCGACGCGGACAAGGCGCAGGCGGCGTGGCGGGAGGCGGCGCGGCTGGCACCCGATGCCCCCGCCGGGCGTTCAGCCGCCAACGCGCTTACGCAATTCGCCACGAAGGAGGCCAAGTGAAATATCTCCACACCATGATCCGCGTCGCCGATCCCGACGCCACGATCGCCTTCTTCGACCTGCTGGGCCTAAAGGAAGTCCGCCGGATGGAGAATGAGGCGGGTCGTTTCACGCTCATCTTCCTCGCCACGCCCGAGGACATGAATGCGCCGGGCGAGCGCGCCAATGCGGAGGTCGAACTGACGTACAACTGGCCCGCGGAGGATGGCAGCGCGCCCGAGGACTATAGCGGCGGACGCAATTTCGGCCACCTGGCCTATCGCGTCGACGATATCTACGACACGTGCCAGCGCATCCTCGACGCCGGACACATCGTCCACCGCCCGCCGCGGGACGGGCACATGGCGTTCGTGAAGACCCCCGACGGCATCTCGATCGAGCTGTTGCAGGACGGCGTGCTGGCCCCCGCCGAACCGTGGAAGTCGATGCCCAACACGGGCAGCTGGTGATGCTGGACATCGTCCGCGTACCGGTACTGAGCGACAATTACAGCTGGCTCGTCCATGACGATACCGGCGCGACGATGGTGGTCGATCCGGGCGAGGCGGGGCCCGTCCTCGCCGCCGCGCGCGAGCGCGGCTGGTCGATCGACGCGATCTGGATCACGCACTGGCACCCCGACCACACCGGCGGGAATGCGGACATCGTCGCCGCGACCGGCGCGCGCGTGATCGGGCCGGAGGCCGAGCGGGCGAAGATCCCGACGCTGGACGACGGCGTGGCGGACGGCGACACGATCGCGCTAGGGCGGAGCAATGCCACCGTCCTGCACGTCCCCGGCCATACCGCGGGGCATGTCGCCTTCCACTTCGCCGATGCGGGCGTCGTCTTCACCGGCGACACGTTGTTCGCGATGGGATGCGGCCGGTTGTTCGAGGGCGATGCGGCGCAGATGTTCGGCAACATGCAGCGGTATGCCGCGATGCCCGACGCGACGCGCGTGTATTGCGGGCACGAATATACGCAGTCGAACGGCCGCTTCGCGCTGTCGGTCGATCCCGGCAACGACGCGCTGGCGACGCGCATGGCGGACGTCGATCGCCGCCGTGCGGCGGGCGAGGCGACCGTGCCCACCACGATCGGGGAGGAGCGCGCGACGAACCCGTTCCTGCGCGCCGCGGACGCGGCGGAGCTGGCGCGGCTGCGCAGCGGCAAGGATGCATTCAAGGGCTGAATGCCCTATGGCGACACCGGGGGGAAGGAGACGAACGATGCGCGGACTGCCGATCTTCCTCGCCGCCGCGGCGGCCGGTGCCGCCGTCGCGGGCAGTGCGCAGGACCGCGCCCCCGATCCGCCGTCGCGGGCGCAGATCGCCTATACGAAGCTGATCGCGGGCAAGGTGCCGGGCAAGCCGGTCGATTGCATCGACACGCGCTTCACCCGCCCGACGCTGAGCGCGTACGGCGACCGGCTTATCTACCGCGTCAGCCGCAAGCTGGTGTACGTCAACCGCACGACCGGCGGGTGCGAGGCGGTGGCGCGCGACGACGTGCTCATCACGCGCCAGTACCAGACACGGCTGTGCCGCGGCGACATCGCGCAGACCGCGGACCGGCAGACCGGCTTTCCCAACGGCGGCTGCGCGCTGGGCGACTTCACCCCGTACACCGCGCCCTGAATCCGTGCGCGCCCTTGCCCTGATCGCGCTGGCCGCCGTGGCCGCGACCGCGTCGTCGGACCCGCGCGCCGGGCGCGTCGCGGGCAAGCCGGCGACCTGCGTGTCGTTCGGCCAGACCGAGCGGCTGGTGATCGCCGACCCCGCGACCCTGACGCTGCGCGACGGCCGCCGGCTGTGGGTGACGCAGCCGCTGGCGCGCTGTACGCCGATGAACGTGAACGATATTCTGATCCTGGAACCGCAGGGCGCGCAATTGTGCCGCGGCGACCGGTTCCGCACCGTGCAACCCGGCACGTCGATCCCGGGGGCATCCTGCCGCCTGGGGACGTTCGTGCCCTATGACCTCCCCAAGGAATGATCGATGACCATGCCGACCGAAGATGACCTGACCGGTGTCGAGGGGCGCGTGTCGCCCAAGCCCGAGCTGGAGAAGATCGGCGATCGCAAGCTGAAGCCGTCGACGCTGATGATGGGGCACGGCTACGATCCGATGCTGTCGGAAGGATCGCTGAAGCCGCCGATCTTCCTCACCTCCACCTTCGTCTTCCCCAACGCCGCGGCGGGGAAGCGCCATTTCGAAGGCGTGACGGGCAAGCGTCCCGGCGGCGCGGAGGGCCTCGTCTATTCCCGTTTCAACGGGCCGAACCAGGAAATCCTGGAGGATCGCCTCGGCATCTGGGAAGGGGCGGAGGATGCGCTGGCCTTTTCCAGCGGCATGTCCGCGATCGCGACCCTGTTCCTGGCGATGGTGAAGCCGGGCGACACGATCGTCCATTCCGGCCCGCTCTACGCCGCGACCGAGACGCTGATCGGCCGCGTGCTGGGCAAGTTCGGCGTAACGTGGCTCGATTTCCCCGCGGGCGCGACGCGGGAGGAGATCGACGCCGTCATGACGAAGGCGGCGGAGGGTAACGTCGCGCTGATCTACCTCGAAAGCCCCGCGAACCCGACCAACGCGCTGGTCGACGTGGAGGCGGTCGCCGCCAGCCGCGACGCGATCTTCGGCGCGGAAAAGCCGCCGATCGCGATCGACAACACCTTCCTCGGCCCGCTGTGGCACAAGCCGCTGGAACATTGCGCGGACCTCGTCATCTATTCGCTGACCAAATATGCGGGCGGGCATTCGGATCTGGTCGCGGGCGGCCTGCTGGGGTCGAAGGAGGCGATCAACGTCGTGCGCGCGATGCGCAATACGATCGGCACGATCTGCGACCCCAATACCGCCTGGATGCTGTTGCGCAGCCTGGAGACGCTGGAGTTGCGGATGAGCCGCGCGGGCGAGAATGCGGAAAAGGTCTGCACGTACCTGCGCGATCATCCGAAGGTGGAGCATGTCGGCTATCTCGGCTTCCTCGCCGACGGCACCGATCGGCAGGCGGACATCTATCGCCGCCATTGCAGCGGCGGCGGCTCGACCTTCTCGCTGTACCTGAAGGGCGGCGAGGCGGAGGCGTTCCGGTTCCTCGACGCGCTGCGCATCGCCAAGCTGGCGGTCAGCCTTGGCGGGACCGAGACGCTGGCGTCGCATCCCGCGGGCATGACTCACCTGTCGGTGCCCGACGCGCGCAAGCAGGCGCTGGGGATCACCGACAACCTCGTCCGCATCTCGATCGGCGTGGAGGACGCGGACGACCTGATCGCCGACATGGAACAGGCGCTGGCCGCGATTTGAGGAGAAAGGCATGATCCGTCCCCTGCTTCTGGCCACCGCGCTGATCCTTCCCGTCGCCGCGGCGGCGCAGGACGATGCGCGGCGCGACCGCACGATCCGCGTCATGGGCAGCGGCACGGTGGAGACCGCGCCCGATGTCGCGCGGATCGATTACTGGGTGCGCGGGGAGGGCGCGACGCCCGACGCCGCCACCGCCGCGCTGGCGCAGCGGCAGAAGGCGATCGCCGCGGGTGTGACCGGCCTGCTGGGCGGGCAGGCGGAGGTGACGACCGCAAACGTCACCGTCATCGAGGTGCGCGACAAGGCGTGCGACGACAATCGCGGCTACGGCTCGAACCCGCGGCTGAGCCAGGGGGCGTGCGCGATCGTCGGCCACCTCGCCACGATGCAGGCGGGGGTGAAGACGCGCGCGGTCGACAAATCGGCGACCGCCGTGGGCCTCGCCTCCCGCCTCGGCGCCAGCGACGCGCGGCTGGCGGGGTTCGAGCTGTCGAACCCCGCGGACGCGAAGCGCCGGGCGACGGTGGCGGCGATCGCGGATGCGAAGGCGCGCGCGGAAACGCTGGCGGCGGGTGCGGGCGCGCGGCTGGGCGAGCTGGTGTCGGTCAGCGACCAGTCGGGGGGCGGACCGGCGGAGATGGTCGTGACCGGTAGCAGGCCCGCCGCCGCGCCGCCGCCGCCGCCCCCGCCGCCGCCGGTGGCGATCGATATCAAACCGCGCCCGATCGAGACGCGCCAGCAGGTGTACGTCGCCTATTCGATCGCGCCGTAATCTTCCTTCCTGCGTCATGCCGGGCTTGTCGCGGCATCCACCGCGCCGCGCCCCCGCCGCGTCGGGGTGCGCGGCCCGGTGGACCCCGGCACACGGCCGGGGTGACGGCGGAGTGGAAAGCGACGGGGCGTGCGCGATGACGGCGGATGCTCTGAAGCGATCGACTTAACCCCTTCCCATCCGCCGCCGACCGCGCCATCCTGCGCGGCGAGGAGAGAGCGGATGGCGAAGCGTATCGCGGTGATCGGTGCGGGCATGGGCGGGCTGTGCGCGGCCATCAAGGCGCGCGAGGCGGGGCATGAGGTCCTGCTGTACGAACATGCCGACAGCGTGGGCGGCACGTGGCGCGCGAACCGCTATCCCGGCGTCGCGTGCGACGTGCCCGCGATCCTGTACCAGTTCAGCTTCGCGCCCAATCCGCACTGGAGCCACCATTACGCCCGCGGGCCGGAGATCCACGCCTATACGCAAAGCCTCGTCGATCAGTTCGGCCTGTCCGACTGCCTCCACCTGAACGAGGGCGTCGAGAGCGCGACGTGGAACGGCACCGCGTGGGATATCGTGACCGAGAAGGGCGCGCGCGAGACGGTCGATGCGATCGTCCCCGCGCTGGGCCAATTGTCGCGCCCGCAATTCCCCGCGATCCCGGGGCGCGAGGATTTCGCGGGCGCGATGTTCCACGCCGCCGACTGGCCCGAGGGGCTGGACCTGACGGGCAAGCGCGTCGGCGTCGTCGGCTCCGCCGCCAGCGCGGTGCAACTGATCCCCGAGGTCGCGAAGGCGGCGGCGCATACGGTGGTGTTCCAGCGCACCGCCAACTGGGTCATCCCGCGCAACGACACCGCGGTGACCGACGAGACGAAGGCGCTGATGGCGACCAACCTGGACGTTGCGATGCGGCTGGGCGCCGCGAGCCGCGCGATGATCTTCGACCAGTCCGACGCCTTCTTCTGGCAGGCGTTCCAGTTCACGCCGGAAGGGCGCGCCGCCTTCACCCGCACCGCGCTGGACCATCTGGCGGCGCAGGTGCCGGACGAGGAATTGCGCGCGAAGCTGACGCCGGATTACCCGATCGGGTGCAAGCGGATCCTGATCTGCGACGATTTCTATCCCGCGCTGATGCGCGACGACGTGACGCTGGAAACCGCCGCGATCGAGCGGATCGAGGCGGGCGGGGTACGCACCGCGGACGGTTTCCACGACCTCGATATACTGGTCTTCGCCACCGGGTTCGAGACGACCGAATGGAAATGGTCGATGGACGTGACGGGGGAGGGCGGCACGACGCTGCGCGAGGCGTGGAAGGACGGGCCGGAGGCGTATCTGGGCATCATGGTCCACGGCTTCCCGAACATGTTCATGCTGTACGGGCCGAACACGAACCTGGGCCATAATTCCATCAGCTTCATGATCGAGCGGCAGGTGGATTTCCTGCTCTCGACGCTGGCGGAGGTCGAGAAGGACGACGCCCGCGCCGCCGACGTGACGGCGGAGGGGCAGCGCCGCTTCAACGACCGCATCGCCGCGCTGCTGGAGAATACGGTGTGGGCCGACCCGCATTGCCGCAGCTGGTACAAGGCGGCGAACGGCCGCGTGTACCAGAACTGGGCCGGCAGCTGCGCCGATTATGCCGCGGAAACCAGCGTGGTGGATCGCGAAGCGGTGGCGATCGCCTGAAGACAAGCCCCTCCCCTTCGGGGGAGGAATTGGGGGTGGGGCAGGTGCATCACCGAGGCCGGCGCCCGTAACGCCAGCCGACCCTTGATCGGGAAGGAAAGGCGCCCCTCCGGGATCACCGCCCCCGCGCCAGCCGCTCCTCCTGCGGCGCGAACGCGCTCCGCCTGCCGCGAACGCCGTCCGCCACGCCGGTCGCGAAATAGGCGACGCCCGTTCCCGCGGCGCGGTTCACCCACAGGCCCGAGCGCAGGCCATAGGCGTCGCCCGCATGCCCCACGCGCGCCACGCCGTCCCCGAACGGATCGTCGCGGCACCCGTCGCGACGCGTCGCCAGCGTCTGCACCGCCAGCGCGTAGCGGCACAGGAACCCGCCGTCCCCGCCCTCGCCGGTCACGCCGTTGCCGCCGTCGAAGGTCCACACCGGCGTCGTCAGCACCGCCACCGACGCGGGCGTCAGGAAGCCGTCGCCGTCGTTCAGCAGCACGCGCCCCACCCTCGCCAGATCGCGCATCGACACGCGCAATCCCCCCTGCGGCGAGAACAGCGCGCCATTGTCCCCGGGGACGTAGTGCGCGAGATCGCACGGCCCGGCGGGTGCGTTGACCGGGCAGGGCGGCGGCGCGCCCTTCAGGTCGTCGGTCGCGACCCCGCCGTCGGCGCGGTACAGCACCACCGCCTGCGCCGCGCGTGCCGGGCGGCACGCGGCCCAGTTGAAACAGGCGTCCAGCCCGAGCGGACCGATGACCAGCCGCGCCATCGCGCGGTCGAACCGCTCCTGCGTCACCCGCTCGATCACCGACGCGACGACGGGGAAGTTGAGGTTGGTGTAGCGGAAGAACGTCCCCGGCGCGTGCCCCGCGTCCCACGCGCGCGGATCGCCGACGCGCGCGCGGACGGTGTCGCCCAGCGGGATCGCATAGTCGGCGGCGTCGGTCAGGCCCGAACGATGCGACAGAAGCAGGCGCAGCGTGATCGCCGCATCGGGAAAGCGCGGGTGCCGCAACCGCCAGCCGAGATAGTCGGACACGTCGCGATCGAGGTCGAGCGTCCCGGCTTCGACCAGCCGCATGACGCCCATCGCCACCACGGTCTTGGATATGCTGGCGATCCGCACCGGATCATCCGCCGTGACGCGCCGCCCGGTCCGCCGGTCCGCGACCCCGCGCGCATCGACCTCGGTGATGCCCGAACGATCGAACGCCACCCGCACCTCCGCCGCGCGCGGCGCGCAGGCGGCGAGGAGGAGCGCGGCGATCAAAGCTGCCCAAGGGCGACGGCCGGACGGTCGCGAAATGCGGGCGAGCAGCCCCGACCACGCCGTCACCCCGGACGTGTTCCGGGGTCCATCGTGCCGCCGGATCTTCGGCCGATGCTTGTGCGGCGCGATGGATGCCGGGTCGGGCCCGGCATGACGGCGATGGTCGCGGCCACCGGCGCCCACCCCGCTACCGCCCGCCGTAAGGCGCGCGATAGCCGTCATAATCGCCGCAGCCGTCGCGATCCTTGCGGCATTTCTTCTCCCACGCGCGGCGCTCCTTCTCCTCGCGCTCCGCCGCCTTGCGTTGCTGGCGCACCCATTTCTCGTCGCGCTCCTTCGGGCTGGTGGTGACGCCGTCGACCACCGCCGCGCCCGCCCTTACCGGCAGGGTCGCGACGTCCCACGCCGCCTTCGCCACGCATCCGCCCGTCGCCAGCAGCGGCAACGCCGCCAGCAGGATCAATCCACGCATCATTTCCCCTTCCGTGCCGCGACGCCGATGGCGGGGAAGTCGGTGAAGAAACCGTCCACCCCCTGCGCCAGCGCCGCGCGTATCTCGCCCGTGATATCGCCATGTCCGCGCGGGTTCAGCCCGTGACGGAAGCCGGCGCGCACGAAATAATTCTCCGCCCGGTACGTCCACGGATGGACCCGCAGCCCCGCGGCATGCGCATCCGCGACCAGCGGCGTGGCCGCGTCGCCGTCCCACAGCATCGCCTTGTCGGGCCCGATGCCCCAGGCGTAACGCGCGACGTCGCGCAGCCCCGCGGGCGTCGTCATCGCGGCATAGCTGCCCACCGCGCCGTCCGCGGGCGCACCGTCCGCCGCGACAAGCTGGATCAGCCGCAGCCGCGTCATCCCCGCCAGCCGCTTCAGGTTCGCGACCTCGAACGACTGGATGAAGGCGGGCGCGTCCGGCGCGTCCCACCCCGCGGCATGCAGCGCGGCGACCAGCGGCGCGTCGGTCGGATGCCCGATCGATGCGAAATAGGTCGGATGCTTGGTTTCGGGATAGATGCCGACCCCCGCCTCCTTCGCCAGTGCGATGATCTCCACCAGCGTCGGGATCGTCTCCTGCCCGTCGAAGGCACGGTTGTCGGGGCGCAGCAGCGGCAACCGCTCCCTCGCGCGCAGCGTCTTCAGCTCGGCGAGCGTGAAATCCTCGGTGAACCAGCCCGTCTGCCGCTTCCCGTCGATCTCCTTCGTCGTCCGCCGCGCGGCGAATTCGGGATGGTCGGCGACGTCGGTCGTCTCCGAAATCTCGTTCTCGTGCCGCGCGACCAGCACGTCGTCCTTCGTCGGGACCAGGTCGGGCTCGATCACGTCCGCCCCCTGCGCGATCGCCAGCCGGTACGCCGCCAGCGTGTGTTCGGGCCGCTCCCCGCTGGCGCCGCGGTGCGCGATGACGATCGGTGGGGACAGCGGGGACGGCATCGGCCTATCCTGCATCGGCGCGCATCCGCTGACCAGCAGCGATGTGAGAATGGTTCGCACGGAAACCCCCGGCTTTCCCGGCGTTTGGCTATCGATACGAGGAAGACGCTCCATGCATTTCACCATCAACGGCCAATCCCGCGAGGCCGACGTCGACATCCGCACGTCGCTGCTCGACCTGTGCCGCGAACATCTCGGCCTCACCGGCAGCAAGAAGGGATGCGACCACGGCCAGTGCGGCGCGTGCACCATGCTGGTCGACGGCCGCCGCATCAATTCCTGCCTGACGCTGGCGGTGATGCATCAGGATGACGACATCGTGACGATCGAGGGGCTAGGGCAGGTCGGCAACCTCCACCCGATGCAGGACGCCTTCGTCCGCCACGACGGCTATCAGTGCGGCTATTGCACGCCGGGGCAGATCTGCTCCGCGGTGGGCATGCTGGACGAGGTCAGGAAGGGCTGGCCCAGTCACGTCACGGGCGACCTGACCGACGTCAGCCTCGACGACGGGGAGATCAGCGAGCGGATGAGCGGCAACATCTGCCGCTGCGCCGCCTATCCCAACATCGTCGACGCGATCCGTGAAGTGTCCGCCGCGGAGAAGGTCGCATGAAGACGTTCGATTACGCCCGCGCCGACACCGTCGAGGCCGCGACGACCGGCGGCGGCCGCTTCATCGCGGGCGGGACCAACCTGCTCGACCTGATGAAATTGCAGGTGGAGACGCCCGAGAAGCTGATCGACATCAGCCGCCTGGACCTGACGCATATCGAGGAGCGCGAGGACGGCGGGCTGACGATCGGCGCGCTGGTGCCCAACAGCGACCTCGCCGCCGATCCGCGCGTCATCGCGAAATACGAGGTGCTGAGCCGCGCGTTGCTCGCGGGCGCATCGGGGCAGTTGCGGAACAAGGCGACGACGGGGGGCAATCTGCTCCAGCGGACGCGCTGCTATTATTTCTACGACACCGCCGCGAACTGCAACAAGCGGGCGCCCGGATCGGGCTGCGACGCGATCGGCGGGTTCAACCGCATCATGGCGGTGCTGGGCACCAGCGACAGCTGCATCGCGACGCACCCCGGCGACATGCCGGTGGCGATGCGCGCGCTCGACGCCGTCATCGTCACGCAGCGGCCCGACGGCGACAAAAGGCGGCTGTCGATCCACGATTTCTACCGCCTGCCGGGCGACACGCCGCAGATCGAGACCGTGCTGGAGCCGGGCGAGCTCATCACCCATGTCGAACTGCCCGCCCCGCCGAAGGGGAAGCAATTGTACCGCAAGGTCCGCGACCGCGCGTCCTACGCCTTCGCGCTCGTGTCGGTCGCCGCGGTGATCGACATGCAGGACGGGACGATCGCGGGCGCGTCGCTCGCCTTCGGCGGGCTCGGCCCGATGCCGTGGCGCGACGCCGCGGTGGAGGCGGCGCTGGTCGGCAAGGCCCCCTCGACCGAGGTGTTCGAGGCCGCCGCCGCCGCGCTGCTGCGCGATGCGCGCGGTTTCGGCTCCAACGATTTCAAGATCCCGCTCGCCCGCCGAACGCTGATCGCCTGCCTCCGGGATCTGACCGCATGAGTATCCTCGATATCTTCACGTCGCGCGACACCAATGCGCTGACGATGGACAAGCCGCACCCCGACAGCCTGCTCGACACGGGCGCGCAGGGGCTGATCGGCAAGCCGCTCGACCGCGTCGAAGGCCCGCTGAAGGTCGCCGGCAAGGCGACCTACGCCGCCGAATATCCCGCGGAGAACCTGGCGTACGGCGTCCTCGTCCGCGCGACGGTGGGCGCGGGGCGGGTGAAGGCGATCCACGCCGACGCGGTGCAGTCGATGCCCGGCATCATCGCGGTCGTCACCGACTATGCCGCCTTCATCCGCAATCCCGCGCAGGGCGGCGAGATGGCGGCGCCGGTGCAGGGCGTGGAGGACATCCAGTATCACGGCGAACCGATCGCGGTCGTCGTGGCGGAGGATTTCGAGACTGCGCGCGACGCCGCGACGCAGCTTCAGGTCGAATACGAATATGCCGAGGGCCGCTACGACTTCGACCGCCTTCGCGACGAAACCGACACGCCCCCCGACGGTCAGGTGCCCGCGCACAGCGAGCAGGGCGACCCCGACGGTGCCTTCGCCGCGGCGGCGGTGAAGATCGACGTGACCTATACGACGCCCAGCCAGAATTCCGCCGCGATGGAACCGCACGCCTCCACCGCGGAATGGAAGGAGGACGGCACGCTCCTGCTCCACGGCGCCTACCAGATGGTCGCGAGCGATCAGGCGCAGCTTGCCGACGCGCTGGGCGTGAAGGCGGACAAGGTCCGCATCATCTCGCGCTACGTCGGCGGCGGGTTCGGCTCGAAACTGGGCATCGCCCCCGAAAGCGTCGCGGCGGCGATCGCGGCGAAGCAATTGGGCCGCCCGGTCAAGATCGTGATGGCGCGCCAGCAGGTGTTCGACGCCACCGTGCGCCGCTCGAACACCGAGCAGAACGTGAAGCTGGGCGCGGACGCGGACGGGCGGATCGTCGCGCTGGTCCACGATTCGATCGTCTCCAACCTGCCGGAGGAGGATTATTTCGAACCCGTCGGCATCGGCACCCACTTCGCCTATGCGGGCGAGAACCGGCGCATCAACCACGACATGGTCCGCCTGAACCGTACCGCGTCGGGATCGATGCGCGCGCCGGGCGAGGCCGTCGGGCAGATGGCGCTGGAATGCGCGATGGACGAACTGGCGGAGGCGACCGGCCTCGACCCGATCGAGCTTCGCCGCCGCAACGAGCCGCAGCAGGATCCGGAAAAGCAGATCCCCTTCTCCTCGCGGCAGATGATCCCCTGCCTCGACAAGGGCGCGGACCTGTTCGGCTGGGCGGCGCGCAAGCCCGCCGGGCAGGACCGGCGCGGCGAATGGCTCCACGGCATCGGCGTCGCCGCCGCGGTGCGATCGAACATGCTGATGAAATCGTCGGCACAGGTTACGCTGACCACCGACGGCCGCGCGATCGTCGAAACCGACATGACCGATATCGGCACCGGCACCTACACGATCCTGGCGCAGATCGCGGGCGAGACGCTGGGCCTGCCGCTCGACCGCGTCGTCGTCCATCTGGGCGACGGCGCGGCGGCGCCCTCCGCCGGATCGGGCGGGTCGTGGGGCGCGGGATCGGCGGGATCGTCGGTATATCTCGCGTGCGAGATGCTGCGCGAACGGATCGCGAAGAAGATGGGGGTCGATCCTGAGGCGATGACGCTGAAGGATGGGCGCGTCATCGCGGAGAATCGCGCGGTCGACCTGACCGACCTCGTGGACGAGAATATCGTCGTCACCGGCCAGATCGCGCCGGGCAAGCAGGAGAAGGCGTTCACGCAGGCCAGCTACGGCGCGCATTTCTGCGCGGTGAAGGTGAATGCGGTCACGGGCGAGGTGCGCGTCGAGCGGATGCTGGGCGTGTTCGCCGCGGGCCGCATCCTGAACGAGAAGACCGCGCGGTCGCAATGCCTGGGCGGCATGACCTTCGGGATCGGCGCCGCGCTGACCGAGGATCTCGTCCACGACACGCGCAACGGGAAGATCGTGAACCACGACCTGGCCGAATATCACCTGCCCGTGAACGCGGACGTGCCGCAGCAGGAGGTCGTCTTCCTCGACGAACGCGACATCCACGCGAACCCGATCCATGCGAAGGGAATCGGCGAACTGGGCATCTCGGGCGCGGGCGCGGCGGTCGCGAACGCGATCTACAACGCATGCGGCGTGCGCGTGCGCGACTATCCGATCACCTGCGACAAGTTGCTGCCGGGGTTGCCGGACTGACCTGCTGCCACCGTTCGGCCTGAGCGAAGTCGAAGGCCATGCGCGGCGCATGTGCTTCGACTACGCTCAGCACGAACGGTGGTTAGGCCCACACCCGCGCGAACCTCTTCCCCAGCCCGGTCAGCAATTCATACTGGCTCATCCCCGACGCCGCCGCCGCGCGCGGCAGGTCGGGGTCGAACCGCACCCGGTCCCCCTCGCCGACGGCCGTAGTGCCCAGGTCGAGCGCGACGAGGTCCATCGATACCCGCCCGATCACCGGCAGCACCGCGTCGCCCGCGAACGCGCGGCCGCGATCCGAGAAACCGCGCCAGTATCCGTCGGCATAGCCGAGGTTCACGATCCCCACCCACGTCTCCGCCGCCGCGATCCAGCAGGCGTTATACCCCACCGTCGCGCCCGCCGGCACCAGCCGCCGCTGCAACACCTCCGCCTCGATCGTCGCCACCGGCCGCACGACGTCGGCCAGCGCGGGGGAGGGGATGCCGCCGTACAGCGCCAGCCCCGGCCGCGTGAGGTCGAAGGCGTATTCGGCGCCCAGCGCGATTCCCGCCGAATTGGCCAGGCTCATCCGCCGCGCCCCCGTCCGCCCGCGCAGCGCGGCGAACGCCGCCAGCTGCCGCGCGTTCATCGCGCTGTCGTCGTCCGCGCAGGCGAGGTGGCTCATCAGCGTGTCGATGCTCAGGCCGTCGAGCAGCCCCGCCGCGATGTCGTCCGCCGATATGCCCAGCCGGTTCATGCCCGTGTCGACCATCACGTCGCACGCGCCCCCGTGCGCCGCGCGCCAGCGCGCCACCTGCGCCGCGGTGTTCAGCACCGGCCGCACGCCGGGCAAAGCGATCGCCGCCATGTCGTCGGCGCGCACGCCGTGCAGCACGGACAGCGATGCGCCCGACCCCGCCAGCGCCGCCGCCTCCGCCCAGGTCGCGACGAAGAAGTCGCGGCACCCCGCCGCCCGCAACCGCGCCACCACGTCGCGCGCGCCCAGGCCGTAGCCGTCCGCCTTCACCGCCGCGCCGCACGCCGCATCCCCGCTCATCCGCGCCAGCGCGCGCCAGTTGGCGACGAGTGCGGCGGTATCGAGCAGCAGACGGTTGGGCGCGGTCATCCCTGCGCGGTTAGCGCCTCGTCCCCGCCCGCGCCACCGCCACGATCGTCCCTCAGCCACACCGCGGTGACGATCAGCGCCATCAACGTCACGCCCCAGGTGTACCAGAGGCCCGCATACGGATCGCCCGTCTTGGCGACGATATACTGGCTGATGAAGGGCAGGAATCCGCCGAAATATCCCGTGCCCAGATGATAGGGGATCGACAGCGAGGAATAGCGGATCTCGGGCGGGAACATCTCCGCCAGCAACGCGGCGACCGGGCCGTAGGTGATGCCAGACAGCAGCGACATGCCCAGGATCGCCAGCAGGATCAGCGCGATATTCCCCGCCGACGGCACCACCTTCGCCAGATCGTATCCCGCGTTGCCGAGGGCGGCGTCCAGCGCGGCGGCGTCGGGCTGGCCGATGTCGGTCGATCCCACCGTCACGTGCGTCACGGCTCCGGCGGCGACGGTGTAGGGCACGCCCTTCTTCGACAATCGGTCCAGCAGCTTCCCGCACGCCGTCCCCTGTTCCTTCGCGAACGGGCTGTACGAACAGTCCGCGCCGTGGACGACCACCGGGTTCGTCGCCGCCGCGCGCGACAGCGCCGGGTTCGCCGCCGATCCGATCGTCCAGAAGATCGGGAACAGCAGCAGCAACGTCAGGATATAGCCGACGACGATCGGTTTCTTGCGCCCCACCTTGTCGCTGACGTGCCCGAACAGCAGGAACCAGCCGACGCCCGCCAGCACGCCGACGCCGGTGATGAGCTGCGCGGTCGTCTCCTCCACCCGCATCGTCGTTTGCAGGAAGGACAGGACCGAGAACATCGCGGTGTACCAGATCACGGTCAGCCCCGCCGCGATCCCGAACAGCGCCACCAGCATCCGGCGCACGTTGCCCGGATAGGTGAAGCTGGCCTTCAGCGGATTGGCGACGCGCGTCCCCGCGGCGCGCATCTTCTGGAAGACGGGGCTCTCCGACAGCTTCAACCGCATCCACAGCGAGATCGCCAGCAGCGCGATCGAGAACAGGAACGGCAGGCGCCAGCCCCAGTCCTGCCACGCCGCCTCGGTCATCACCGCCTTGAAGAACAGGATGACGGCGAGGCTGAGCAGGAACCCGCCGACCACGCCCGCCTGGATGAAGCTGGTGTAGAAGCCCGACCGTCCCTTCGGCGAATGTTCCGCGACGTAGATCGCCGCGCCGCCATATTCACCCCCCAGCGCCAGCCCCTGCGCGACGCGCAGCAGCAGCACGATCGCGGGCGCGGCGAAGCCGATCGTCGCCGCACTGGGCGTCAGGCCCACGCCCGCGGTCGCGACGCCCATGAGCGTGATCGTGACGAGGAAGGTGTACTTCCGCCCCAGCCGGTCGCCGAGATAGCCGAACAGCGCGGCGCCTAGCGGACGGAAGCCGAAGCCCACCGCGAACCCCGCCCATGCCAGCAACGTCTGCACCGCCTCGTTCCCCGCGGGAAAGAACGCGCGCCCGATGATCCCCGACGCGGCGAGCGTGCCGTAGATGAAGAAGTCGTACCATTCGAACACCGTCCCCAGCGCGGAGGCGGAGATGACGAGGCGGATGTCCTTGCCGCTCGGTTCGTCGGCGATCGTCGTGTCGGTCATCCGTTCGATCTTCTCCTTCGCTGCGCCGCCCGACCGCCCTCACCCTTCCGCGGCTTCGCCGCTCCCTCCCTCTCCCGCCGGGATAGGAGCACCGGGTGAGGACGGCCCGTGGCAGGCGGCACAGGCAGACGTTTCTCCCTACCTACCCCACCCGCCCGCGCTTGCAATCGCCCCGTGCATGCGCGACCCCGCGCGCGATGATCCGGTTCCTCACCGCCCTCGCGCTCGTCGCCGCGTCGCCCGCGACCGCCGTGTCGCCCGATACCGCCCCGTACGAGGGCCTGCGCGAACTCGACACCCGGCTGGCGCGGATCGCCTATCGGCTGGTCACCGCCAATGTCGCGCTGTGCCGGGAGCAGCAGCCGGTGCTGGGCCTGACCCTCCACGCCATCGACCAATATCCCGCCGCGGATGCGACCGCGGTGCGGCAGGTGTTCGGCTTTCCCGCGCCCGTCGCGGTCGAGCTGGTCGTGCCCGGCGGTCCCGCCGCCGCGGCGGGCGTGCGGGCCGACGACGGCGTGACCGCGATCGACGGCGTCGCGCTGCCGGTCCCCGCGCCGTCGGGGGACGTCACCGCCGCGACACGCGACGCCGCGCAGGCGCGCCTCGCCGCCGTCGCGCCCGGCACGCCGGTCGCCCTGTCGCTGCGGCGCGGCTCCATCGCGCAGGTCGCGAGCGTGCGGCCGGTCGCGGGCTGCCGCGCGGAGTTCGAGGTGCTGGCGACCACGAAGCTGGGCGCATCGTCGGATGGAAGGGTCGTGCAGGTCGGCGCGCCGCTGTTCCTGCGCTTCGACGACGAACAGATCGCGGTCGTCGTCGCGCACGAACTGGCGCACACGATCCTGCGCCACCGCATCCGGCTGGAGGCGGCGGGGGTGAAATGGGGCCTGCTCGCGCAGTTCGGCCGCAACGCGCGCCTGTTCCGCGAGACCGAGACCGAGGCGGACGTGCTCGGCGCTTTCCTGCTGCGCAACGCGGGCTGGGACGCGCAGGCGGCGGTGCGCTTCTGGCGGACGCAGGGAGCGAAGATCGACGGCGGCATGTTCCACAGCCGCACGCATCCGTCCGCGAAGGACCGCGCCGCGACGATCGAACGCGCGCTCGCCGCGATGCCCGCCGCCGCGCCAATCCCCTACGCCCCGGCGATCCTGGCGCAGCGCGACGCGCCGTTGCAATGACGCCTTCCAAAACATTGTAATAGAACGACAAAAAAGGACGCTGTCCTACATCCCGCGATCCTGCCATCGTCCCGCCCGACCGCCGTCGCCGACCGGTCGTCCCGATGCGCGCGATCCGCCCGACCGTGCGACCTTTCGTGACCTTTCGCCCCCGCCGGCCCCTCGACCCCGCTGGCGCCGTGGCGTGGTTCGCGGTAGCAGGCGCGCATGACCAGTATCGGCATCTACGGTTCCGCCGGCCGCATGGGCCGCGTGATCGCCACCATCGTGGAGGCGGAGGGCGCGACCGTCGCGGGCGGCGTCGACGCGGGCGGCGATCCCCTGCCGCTGGCGCAGGCGGCCGACGTGCTGGTCGATTTCTCCACCCCCGCCGCGCTCGAATCGCACCTCGCCGCCGCGGTCGCGGCGCGCACCCCGATCGTGATCGGCACCACCGGCCTGACCGCGGCGCACCACGCGCTGATCGAACAGGCCGCCGATATCATTCCCGTGCTCCAGACGGGCAACACCTCGCTCGGCGTCACGTTGCTCGGCATCCTGGTGCGCGACGCCGCCGCGCGGCTGGGCGCCGACTGGGATATCGAGATCGTGGAGATGCACCACCGGCACAAGGTGGACGCCCCGTCGGGCACCGCGCTCCTGCTCGGCGACGCCGCCGCGGCGGGTCGCGACACGCGGCTGGGCGAGGTGCGGGTGGACAGCCGCGCCGGCCTCGTCGGCGCGCGCAGCGAAGGCACGATCGGCTTCGCCAGCCTGCGCGGCGGCTCCGTCGTCGGCGACCATATGGTGGTGTTCGCAGGGGAGGGCGAGCGCATCGAACTGGGCCACCGCGGCGAGGACCGCTCGATCTTCGCCCGCGGTGCGGTGAAGGCGGCCCTGTGGCTCGCGGGCCGTGCGCCCGGCCGCTACGCCATGGCCGAGGTGCTCGGCCTTTGAGGAAGGCGGACGCGTTCGAATTCTACCGCCGCCTCGCGGAGGCCAACCCGCATCCCGAAACCGAGCTGGAATCGGTCAACGACTACACCCTCCTCGTCGCGGTCGTCCTGTCCGCGCAGGCCACGGACGCGGGCGTGAACCGGGCGACGCGCGCGCTGTTCGCCGCGGTCGACACGCCGGAAAAGATGGTGGCGCTCGGCCTCGACGGGCTGAAGCAGCATATCCGCACGATCGGCCTGTTCAACACGAAGGCGAAGAACGTCATCGCGCTCAGCGAGGCATTGATCGCGCACCACGGCGGCGCGGTACCCGCGGACCGCGACGCGCTGGAGGCGCTGCCCGGCGTCGGGCGCAAGACCGCCAACGTCGTCATGAACACCGCCTTCGGTGCGGAGACGTTCGCGGTCGACACCCACATCTTCCGCGTCGGCAACCGCACCGGGCTGGCGAAGGGAAAGACCGTGCTGGCGGTGGAAAAGGCGCTGGACAAGGCGACGCCCACGCCGTTCCGCCTCCATGCGCACCACTGGCTGATCCTGCACGGCCGCTACGTGTGCAAGGCGCGGCGGCCCGAATGCTGGCGCTGCATCGTCGTCGACCTGTGCGCGTTCAGGCCCAAGACGCCGGCGCCCAAGGTGCCGGTCCCGAAGGAGCCCCGCGCATGACTCTCCGCCCGATCGCGATCCTCCTGCTGCTGTCGACCGCCACCGCCGGCAGCGCGCGCGACCGTATCCCCGCCGCCGTCCCCGACGGCGCACCGCGCGCGTGCGTGCCGTTGCAGAAACTGCGCGAAAGCATCGTCCGGTCCGACCGCATCATCGATTTCCGCATCGCGCGCGACCGCTATTATCGCGTCACCCTGCCGCAGGCGTGCCCGGGCCTGGGGTTCGAACGCCGCTTCTCCTACGCCACATCGCTGAGCCAGTTGTGCGCGCAGGACATCATCACCGTCCTGATGCAGGCGCCCCCGATGGCGGGCGCCAGCTGCGGCCTCGCCCCGTTCCAGCCGGTCCGCATCGCGCGCTGAAAACGGCTTGGCATCCGCCACGCACCCCTGCTAGGCGACGCGAAGGCACCCGTAGCTCAGCTGGATAGAGCGCTGCCCTCCGAAGGCAGAGGCCACTGGTTCGAATCCAGTCGGGTGCACCAGCTTTTTTCCATTGATCGGGACAGGTCGCGGCCCCGCGCGCACGGTGCGGCGACGGACGTCGGCGGCGTCAGCGCGCGGTTGAAGCGCGTCGCGGCTTTGTGATACGCCGGGGCACCGAAGCGGGCGCCAGGGACTGTTGTTTGCAATGCGGATCAAGCTGTCGGGCCGCGTGGACTTCGGTTTCCCCGATCGTGCGCGACGTCCGTGAACCGGACCGGCGCGTCAGCCATGGTGGGCGGTTCGGCCGCCGACGCAACCGACGCGCCCCGGCAGGGGGGCGGCGTGCTGGAAGCCGCATTCGCCGCCAACCGGCGCAACCTGCTCAGCTTCATCCGCTCCCGCCTGTCCAACGACATCGCGGAGGATGTGCTGCACGAGGTGTGGCTGCGCCTTCCCCGGGGCGATGCGTCGGCGCCGGACGTGCGATCGCCGCGATCCTATCTGTTCCGCATCGCGCATAGCGCGATCATCGACCACGAACGGCAGCGGCGGGCCAAATCGGCGCGCGACACCGCCTTTGCGGACGTCAGCCGGATCCTGGAAGACTGCGGCCGCGCGGATGCCGAATCGACGCTGATCCATCGCCAGTTGATCGCGCGCGTCGGTACGCGGCTGCACGCCGCGGGACATCGCGTCGCCACGGTCTTCCGCCGGCACCGGATCGACGGGGCGACCCAGCGCGAGATCGCCGACGAACTGAATGTCAGCATCGGGACGATCGAGGGCGACCTGCGCAAGGCGTACCGACTGCTGCTCGACCTTAAGGCGGAATATGACCAGTCCCATTCCTGAGGCGCAAGGCCGGATGAGCGACCGTCACTGGAACGAGGCGGCCGAAATCGAGGGCGCGGTCGACTGGTCGATCCGGACCGCCTCCCCCGATTTCGACGATTGGGACGCGTTCGGCGACTGGATGGACGGTGACGCCCGTCGTCCCGCGCTGCTCGAACGGGTGGGCGCGGCGGCGGCGTTCGGGGAGCGCTTCGCCGGCCACGACGACGATGTCGCCGCGGACGGCGCGACCGGCGCGGCGGCCGAGGGACCGGTCGCTTCCGCACCGGGGCGCTGGCCGGGCTTCCTGCCGATCGCGATGAAACGGATGATGCCGATCGGCGCCGTCGCGGCGGTCGTCCTCGCGATCGCGCTTGCCGTGGTGCTGGCCGTCCGCCCCCAGCTCCGCGGATCGCGGGACATCGTGACGGTCGCCTCCGCCGACGGCGGGACGCGGGAGATCCGCCTGCGCGACGGTACCGTCGTCGGGCTGTCGGGCACGGCGCGCCTGCAACTGGACCGGGGCGACGCGCGCTGGGCCAGGCTGGACCGCGGCCAGGCGCTGTTCCGGGTCCGGCACGATCCGGCGCGTCCCTTCACGGTGGTCGCGGAGGGGCAGCGGCTCGTGGATGCGGGCACGGTGTTCGAGGTGGCGGTGGAACCCGCCGGGCTGCGCGTGGATGTCGCGGAGGGCGCCGTGCTCGTGAACCCCGATCGCACCGACGTGCGGCTTGATCCCGGGCAGGGCGCGCGCATCGCGGACGGCCGCGTGGTACTCGTGTCGATCCCGGCCGGCGACGTGGGACGATGGTCGCGACCGTCGATGCGGTATCGCGACGCCGCGCTGTCGACCGTGGCCGCGGACCTGTCGATCGCGCTGGGCCGGGACGTGCGCGTCTCGCCGGACCTGCGGGCGGAGCGGTTCACCGGTGTCGTCAGTCCGGCGGGACTGCGCGACAACCCCGCCGACGTCGAGGCGCTGTTCGGTGTCCAGGTCGTCCGGGCGGGCGACGCGTGGAAGATGCGGCGCCCGTAGGCCCGCGACGCGCCGCCGGGCGGGAATCGCGCAGTATCCGGCGGATACGGTCGTCGGCGGCGCCGATCGCGACCGCGGCGACCCTGCCCGAATGCGCCCGACGGCGAACGTTCCTGCGGATGAAATAAAAACTTTAAGGGTTCTGCCCCGCAGCTTCGTCTTCCCCGCGAAGGATCAACCCTGGCGTTGCCTTCAGTCATAAATCCGGGGGCGGGGCAGATGGGACCAACGACGTTGCGCATATTCGGGGGCCGCGTGCCGCCGCTGTCATTCCGTACGCCGGATGGCGTGGCGGGCGGACGGGCACGTCCCGTTGCGACGGAACCGGCCACGCGCTGACGACGGCACGCGGCGTCCGCGGACCGACAAAACCAACCAACTCAACGCTTCAAACGGCCGTTCAGGGCGGCTGCCGGACCGACGTACCGCAATGACGGGCGTCGTCCGAAACGGGGGAAACGACATGAAGACGATCGTGAAACTGATGGCGACGACCAGCTTCGTCGCCGCGATGGCGACGGTGGCGGCACCGGCATGGGCGCAGGAGACGATGCCGACGCTTGCGGGCGATCCGGTCGCGGACGCGAAGCTGCGTGCCGAGGGCGCCGATACCGACACAAGCGGCCGGGACGAACTGGTCGTCACGGGCACGCGTATCGCCCGCCCGAACACCAAGTCGGCGGCGCCGATCGTGACGACCACCGCCGCGGAGATCGCGGCGCAGGGCGCCACCACGATCGAGGAGGTGCTGAACCGCCTGCCGCAGGTGCAGGTCAACACCGAGCAGAATTACAGCGACTCCGAAGGGCGGCAGCGCATCAAGCTGCGCAGCCTGGGCTACGAGCGCACGCTGATGCTGATCGACGGGCTCCGCTTCGGCCTGCCGAACACGATCGACGTCGGCATCGTCCCGACGATGCTGACCGAACGCGTCGACGTGCTGTCGGGCGGCGCCTCGTCGGTATACGGGTCGGACGCGGTTTCGGGTGTCGTGAACTTCATCCTGAAGAAGAATTTCGAAGGCGTGCGGCTGGACGGGACGTACAGCTTCTTCAATCACCACAATCGCGACGGGGTCGCCGCCCAAACGGCCCGGGCGGTCGGGCTGAATTTCCGGTCCGGCTGGGCCAATGACGGCGCGCGCGTCAACCTCAACATCGCGTCGGGCCTGAACTTGTTCGACAACCGGGTGAACATCACCACCTATCTCAACTACGCGCAGTCCGACCTCCTGCCCTTCTCCAATCGCTCGCATTCCGCGTGCGAACTGACCAAGTCAAGCCGCACCGCGGCGCCCGCGTGCCTGCGCGCCTCCTACACCGGCGCCGGCACGATCATTCCGCGCTCCGGGCCGCGCAACGGTCAGTTCCTGGTCAACGATCCGACCGGGTCGAGGACGTTCGTCCCGATCAATTCCGCGCCCGGGACATCGGCGAATCCGTTCGACGACTTCTCCTATCAGCGCGATTTCAAGCGGTGGAACACCGGCGGCTTCCTGACCGCGGAGATCAACGACCAGATCGAATTCTACGCCAACGTGCTGGCCTATCGCGATTCGTCGTTCAACACCCTGCTCAACCGCAACGAAAGCTACCTCAACTTCGGGCAGCCGCCGTATCGGGTGAACTGCGACAACCCGTTCCTGTCGAGCGCGCAGGCGCGCGACCTGTGCGGCGCGTCGGCCGGGGTGGCGGGCAGTTCCGCGCTGCTGGACGTCCGCTATCGTTTCGACGGCCTGCCCGCGCGCCGGACGCGCTACGTCAATCAAAGCTACCGCATCACGTCGGGCCTTCGCGGACGTACCGCCGACGGGATCTGGAGCTACGATCTGGCGGGCATGATCTCGCGGTCGCAGATCGAGTCCTATGGTACGGCGTTCGTTCCCTACCAGCAGTTCAACAACACCCTCGACGTCATCAACGTCAACGGCCGGCCGACCTGCCGCGTCGGCGGCGACTGCGTCCCGTTCAACGCCTTCATTCCGAACAACAGCGATCCGGCGATCGCCGAGTATCTGTTCAACGAAAGCAACCAGGCCGCGATCATCCGGACGCCGCGACTGCTCCAGTTCCTCGGGACGGTCAGCGGCGACCTGGGCAAGTACGGGATCGTCTCCCCGCTGGCATCGCAGGGCGTCGCCGTCGCGCTGGGCGCCGAATACCGGTCGGAACTGGACCGCAACACCCGCAACGCCGCCGCCGCCCGCGACGACCTGGGGGCGGAATCGCGCTTCACGCAGACCGTCCTGGAATCGAACATCGAACTCCAGGCGCCGTTGATCGAGGATCAGTCGTGGACCGACCTGCTCCAGGTCAACGCCGGCTATCGCCTGTCCAAGTACAATCGCCTGCAAGGCAAGTTCGATACCTGGAAGGTCGAGGGCCTCTGGTCGCCGATCGCGGACGTCTCATTCCGTGGTTCGTACAACAAGGCGCAGCGTGCGCCGGACGCCCGGACGGTGAACGAGGCGCAGGACGTCTTCACCGAAGCGGGCTTCTTCTCCGACCCGTGCGGGCCGCGCATCAACCCGAGCGACCCCAACGGCCGGCGGCTTCCCCCGATCTACACCGTCGCGCAATGCCGGAACACCGGACTGCCCGACAACCTCTACAACTCGCCGTCGCTCGCCTGTCCCGACGATGCCTGCACCGTCCGCCAGAACGGCTATCCGCTACAGCCGGAGACCGGTTACACGACGACCTATGGCGTCGTCTTGCGCCCGCGCTTCCTCCGCGACCTGGTCGTGTCGGTCGACCGGTGGCAGATCAATGTGCGTGACGAACTCGCCTTCGTTCAGCCGCAGGAATATCTGAACGAGTGCCTGACATCGGGGCTCGACTATTTCTGCCAGGGCGTCGTCCGAAATCCCGGAACGGGCACATTGTTCAGCGCTGCCGGACGCACCATCACCACCGGTTACGTCGTCCGCGGCGTGCGCAATGCCTATCGGTCCAAGTCGGAAGGTATCGATTTCCAGGGCCAGTACGATCTGAACCTGGGCGGCGCGGGTCGGATCAACCTGAACCTCAACGGGACGCTGATGACGTATGTCGGCGGGCAGGCCACGCCGATTTCGGTTCCGCGCAACTGCGTCGGCTATTTCGGCTATGGCTGCGGTGAAAGCATGCCGCGCTGGGCACACCAGTTCCGCACGACATGGACCTCGCCGGACAAGCAGGCCAATATCTCGCTGAACTGGCGTCACCGCGGCGGCATGCCGCTGGCCGTCTACGCACCCGCCGACCGCGGCGTGCCGGAGCAGCCCGACGATACGAAGTGGACCGACTATCCCGGTATCAAGGCGTACAACTGGTTCGACCTGTCGTTGAGCTTCGACGTGTCGAAGCAGATGACGTTCCGCCTGGCCGCCAACAACATCTTCGACATCGATCCGCCGCTGGTTCCGAACAGCCGCGAGCGGATCGGCCTGCTGCGTACCAACACCGTCATGGGCTATGATCTGCTCGGTCGGCAGCTCGTCGCAGGCTTGTCGGTCCGTATGTGATCGACTCCCCGTCGGCGGCCCTGAAGGGACGTCGACGGGTCGTCCGCAGGAGGGGGTCGCCGGACGGCGGTACCCTCCGGCGGGCGTGCGATGCCGCCACGCTACGGGCGGCGTCGTGAGGAGGCGGTGAGCGGGGCCGTACGGCGGACCACCGATTCGACCGTCGCGCGCGCGCACGGGAAGGGCATGATACGCGCACGGTCGAACCGGTGCCGTCTCGTCACGACCCGCAAGGAAGGATGGACATGCTTGGTTTGACGATGGCGGCCATCGCCTTGCTAACGGTCCAGGCACAGGGTGGCAGTCCGGCCGCGTCGGTCGGGCGTTCGCCCCCGACCGACGTTCGGTTGCGCTGCGACGCGGGTGCGCGCCGTCCCGCGATCGGGTCGCCCGCCATGATCGCCGCGTTAAAGGATTGGGTGGCGCGCGTGCCCGCGGCGCGAAAGGCCGACGCCGCGTTCATGACGGCGCCGCTCGATCGCGCGACAGCCGCCCAGGCCCTGCATATCCTGACCGCCGCGAGGCTGAAGGAACTGGTCGACAGCCGGGGGGGCGAGGTCGCCGCCAAGGCGCTGGTCGTGGACGGAAAGACGCTGCGATGGGAGTCGCGTACCTTCGGCAATGCACCGTTCGGCCACCGCAGCCTGTGGATTTCGATGCACGGCGGCGGCAACGCTCCCCCGGAACTGAACGACCAGCAATGGGCGAACCAGATCCGTCTCTACACCCCGGCGGAGGGGATATATCTCGCGCCGCGCGCGCCCACCGACACGTGGAACCTGTGGCATGAGCCGCATATCGACCCCATGTTCCAGCGGCTGATCGACGATCAGGTGGCGCTGAACGGCGTCGACCCGGACAAGGTCTACCTGATGGGGTACTCGGCCGGCGGAGACGGGGTCTGGCAACTGGCGCCCCGGATGGCCGACAGGTTCGCCGCGGCGGCGATGATGGCAGGGCATCCGGGCGATGCGTCGCTGCTCCCGCTGCGCAACCTGCCGTTCGCGATCCTGATGGGCGGCGCGGACAGCGCATATGATCGCAACAGGCTCGCGGTGGAGCGGACGGCGGCGTTGGACCGGCTGCACGCCGCCGATCCGCGTGACTACGTCCACCTGTCGCATCTATCCCGGCCTGCCGCACTGGATGGACCGGCGGGATGCCGAAGCAGTGCCATGGATGGCGACCTTCACGCGCAAGCCTTGGCCGTCGAGGGTGACATGGGTACAGGACGATGTCGCGGCGACGCGATTCTACTGGCTCGAAATTCCGGACGTCGCGGCGGCGCGTACCGGCGACACGATCGACGCCCGTGTCGTCGGACAGCATATCGTCCTGCGGGGGAAGATACCGTCGGGCCTCATGCTGCGATTGTCGGACGCGCTTGTCGATCTGGACCGTCCCATCCGGGTGACGATGAACGGCGCCGAGGTGTACCATTGCCGCGTGCCTCGTACGGCGCGGGCGATCCAGCATTCCCTGCTGCAACGCGCCGACGGGACATCGGCGGCTACGGCGATACTGACGCTCTAACCAGAGCCCTACCGGGAACGCCGTCGCGCAGTGCACGCGCAACATCGGCGCCCGGAATCACGGGTGTGCTATCTGGCCGGCCCGACGCGCGGCATGTTCCTGCGTGCCGCGGGTCACGACCGTGTCCTCGGGCAGGATCGTCGCGATGGGGATGTCGGGTTCGGCGGCGATCGTCGCGTATAACGGGGCGAAGTCGGTATCGACGGTGGCGCGAAGCAGTTCGTCGAAGCTGGAGATGACGAAATAGTTCTGCTGGAAATCGTCGATGCGATAGTCGGTCCGCATGACGCGGGCGAGGTCGAAGCCGAGCCGGTTCGGGCTGTCGCTTTCCAGCGCGAAGCGGGTTTCGGCGGCGGACGAGACGATGCCCGATCCGTAGATGCGCAGGCCCTCCGGTTCCTGGATCAGGCCGAATTCGACCGTATACCAGTACAAGCGGCCGAGGTTCTTCAGCGCCCCCAGTTCCAGTGCGCGCTGCCCGCCGCGGCCATAGGCCTCCAGATAGTCGGCGAACACCGGGTCCGCGAGCATCGGGACGTGGCCGAAGACGTCGTGGAAGACGTCGGGTTCCTGGATATAGTCCAGCTGGTCCGGGCGGCGGATGAAATTGCCCGCGACGAAGCGGCGGTTGGCCATGTGGTCGAAGAACACGTCGTCGGGGACGAGGCCGGGCACCGCCACCACCTGCCACCCGGTCAGCGCCATCAGCCGGTCGGACAGTTCGGCGAAGTCGGGGATGCCCGGTTTCGACAGGCGCAGCACGTCCAGTCCGCGCAGATACGCCTCCGACGCGCGGCCCGGCAGCAATGCCGACTGGCGGGCGAACAGCGTGTCCCACGTCGCATGTTCCTGCGCGGTGTAGCGGTCCCAGTCCTGCGGGATCGTCCAGTCGACCCCGGCATGGGCGGGCGGGGTGTCGAGAACGTGCGTGGCGTCGGTCATGTCATCGGCATAGCATGAGGTGATGAGGACATGCATCCGACTCCTTGGCGGGATAGCCGCCGCGACCGCGCTGCTGATCGCGGCCTATGCGGTCGCGGCGGCGATCGGCAGCCGGGTCGCGGTGAACGCGTCGTGGCGCGCGCCCGTCGCGGGCGGCGTGACCGTGTGGGTGGAGGACAATGGCGTCCACACCTCGATCGTGATGCCCAAGCGGGCCGCGGGGGTCGACTGGACCCGTGTCTTCCCCGCGGGTGCCATCCGCGATCCGCGCTACGGCGGGTGGGGGCATGTCGCGGTCGGCTGGGGCGAGCGCGGTTTCTTCGTCGGGACCCCGACGTGGTGGGACGTGCGGCCGGGCACGATCGTCAGGGCGGTCGCGGGCAGTCCGGACACCGTGCTGCACGTCGAGCATGTCGCCCCCCCGGTGGCGGGGCGGGCGGTGCGCGCCGTCGTGCTGCGGCCAAGCGAGTACCGGCGGCTGGCGGCGTTCGTGCGCGCATCGCTGGGCGAGGGAGAACCGGTCCGGGGCTATGACGGACATGACGCTTTCTATCCGGGGCGGGGGCGGTACGACTGGCGCACCACGTGCAACGTGTGGACGGGCCGCGCCTTCGCCTTCGCCGGGGTCCGCATCGGGCGATGGACGCCGACCGCGGGGGGCGTGATGCGCTGGTTCCCGCGCTAGTCGGCCTGGTTCGCGACCGTGCCCGCGGTGGCGGCGAGCGTCGGGGCGGGACCGGTGGCGGGGCGCAGCGCCTCGCGCTCGCTGTCCGGCACCGCGGCGGTGGGATCGGGGCGGAAGGCCAGCGGCGCACGATCGGTGCCCGGCGTCGGCGCGTCGAGGGCCAGATCGGGCGCGGCATGCTCGGCGCCGTCGGGGCGGCCGAGCGCGCGATCGAGCCAGCCCAGCTTCAGCGCGCCGAACACGCCCGCCGCGAGCGCGCCGACCGCACCCGCGGCGGCGATCACGATCGTGCGGCCCGCGGTCTTGTCGGCGCGGGGGCGGCGGGTGGCGGGGCGGCGGGCGGGGGCGCGGCGGCGGGGCTTGGGAGTATCGGTCATGGGTGGGTCAACCGCCGGGCGGGGTAGGCGTTCCCGCGGTGGGCCAGTGCGCGGCGTGGCGTGGTAGATGTCATCGGGCGGGCTCGCGGGGTTTCTGGCGGGATGGTGCTACGATATCGCAGGTCGGGGGATGTAGAACAGGGGAAACCGCTAGTATCCGCCAGCACCCCGTCGCCCCGGACGGGCCCCAAGATCCATCGTGCCGCACGGTCGTCGGCTGCTGCCCTTGCGACGTCACGGATGCCGGGGCGAGCCTGGCGTGACGGCGCCGGTTCTCGCCGTCGTGCCGCCTTCGCCGGGGAGGTGGCGATCCCCGCGTGGTGCGAGGGGCCGGGGGGCGCGGACCGCGGGCGGGGGGCCCGGTCGCTTCCGCGCCGGCCCGTCCCGACCGGTCAGTCCTTCAGGCCCGCGGGGACGGTGCCGCCGTTCTTCTCCAGCTCGCGCATCACCGCCTTGTGCAGCCAGATGTTCATCTCCGCCGACCCGTCCGTCGCGCCGGTGTAGCCGAGTTCGGTCGCCAACTCCTTGCGGTTCGACAGGCTGGAATCGATGTCGAGCAGCTTCATCAGGTCCACGATCGAGGTGCGCCAGTTGAGGTCGGGATTGCCCTTCTGCTGCTGGATGCGGGTCAGCACCTGTTCGACGTCCACCGCCTGCGCCGGGGCGGGGGCGGGCGGTGCGGCGGGAGCGGGCGGCGCGGCGGGCGCGGTCGCGGTCGGGCGCGGGGCGGCGGGGGGAGGGGGCGCGGCGGGCGCATCCTTCCGGCCCGAGAATTGTCCGCCGAGCGGGCCGTTGTCGCCGAAGATCGCCTTCTTGATCGCGCCGAAAATGCTCATGGGAAATCGTCCTCGCTGATACCGTCAGGCCAAGACGAAGCAGCCGGGCAAAGGTTCACGCCCGCCGCGCCGGGGAGCGGCGCGCCGGTGGCAGGCCGGGCCGGGGCGTCGCGGGAGGGGGCGATGTCGGGCCGGACGGCCGGATCGGACGGGGTGGCGGGCGCATCGTCGGGCGGGGGAGCGGCCGCGATGCCGAAGAACGCGTCGCGCGCGATCGCCAGCGCCGCCAGTTCCTGCGGCGAATGCCGGTGGGGGTCGCCGCCCATCACCTGCGCCTCCAGCGGGCACAAGGTGCGGCGATAGTCGGGATGGTCGGGCTCGTGCTCCTGATGACCGACGAAGCCGGGCGGGGGCGGGAAGCTGGTCCGCCATGCCTCCCACGCCTCGTCCCACCAGACGCGGTGCGCGTGCGCGTCGGCGGCGTCGGGCGAATGTTGCGAATGTTGAGGCGCGGAAGGGGTATCGGCGGCGGCGTCGATCGCGGGGCAGGCGAGCGCGACGAGGCCCGCCGCCTCCGCGCGCGCCCATTGTTCCGCGGTCCAGGCCGCCCGGTGCGCGGGGTCGAGGTCCGCGACGGCGACCTCCTGCGCGGTGGCGACGCCGGTGCGCGCGAACCGGTCCGCGGCGGCGAGCGCGTAGATGGGCGCGAGATCGGCGGCGGCGGCGTCGCTTGCGTCGTTATCGGCCAGCCCGCCCGCGCGCCGCGCGAGGAACAGGCCCGCGCGCGCCGGCCCCCCGTCATGGCCGAGCAGGTCGAGGAAGGCGTCGAATTCCTGCGCGACCAGCCGCGCGGCGCGCGCATCGGCATCGGCGGCGGCCTCCACCTGCCGGTCCAGCCGGGCGAGCAGCGACAGCGCGAGGCGATTGTCGTGGCGGTGGCGGGTGACGACCGTCTCGCCGCGGACATAGGTTTCGACCTGTCCGTTCAGCGCGCGGACGAGCAGGGTTTCCGCGATCGCCTCCCGCGCGACCAGCGCCGCGGCGCGCCAGCCGAGCGCGAAGGCGGCGCCCTTCGCCGTGCGGCGGAAGGCGTAGGCGGAGGTGACCGACAGGCCGACGCGCGCACAGGCCGCCTCCGCGCCCTCGCCCTCCGCGATCCCTTCCAGGAAGGCGCGCTGGTTCGCGGCGGACCAGCCGTCCTGGCGGCGGGAGATGTGCGCGGGGTCGTGGGGGAGGAGTGGCGGCGGGCTGGTCGCCTTGCGGGCGGGGGCGGTGATGCCTTCCATGGGCGAGGTGACGGTCATGCGCGGTCTCCCGGTGCGGATGTGCGCGGGAGGGTGCGGGATGTTGGAGGGTGTAGGACAGGGGGGATTGGGGTTGGCGGCGCGGCGGGCGTGGACCTTGGTACGAGGCCGGGGTGACGGGCGGTCGGGGCCACGCTTGACGGCTTGATTTCCGTAGTTACATAATGGACGCGTGGAAATCAGCTTTGACCCCGAGAAGCGCGAGAAGACGCTGCGCGAGCGGGGGCTGGATTTTGCGGATGCGGGCCGGTTGTTCGCGGGGCTGACCTACACGCGACCGGACGAGCGGTTCGATTATCCCGAGCCGCGATTCCAGACCTACGGGTTGCTCGATGAGCGGTTGGTGATGGTGGTGTGGTCAGACGCGATGCGGGGACGGCGCATCATTTCGATGAGGAAGTGCAATGAGCGAGAGCAAGCCTGGTTCGGAAAGCACCTGGATTGACCCGGACGATGCGCCGGAATGGACCGACGAGATGATCGCAACCGCGGAAATCGCGGTCGGCGACCGCATCATCCGTCCCGGCGCTTGGCGCACCGCCGGTCGTCCGCCGCTGGGCGCGAGCGCCAAGCGGCAGGTGACGCTGCGGCTCGATCCGGATGTGATCGAGCGGTTCCGTGCGGGTGGCGCGGGGTGGCAGGGGCGGATGAATGAGGCGTTGAGGCGGGCGGTGGGGTTGGCAACCTGACCTAGACGCAGTACTAATATATTTGATAATTATAAAGCGAGCGCGCTAACTTTATGACTTCATTTCCCGAGCCAAAATATACTGCGAGCAGAGTTTCTGCTGCTGGCCGGCGATTTCGTAAAGGTAGGGCTACCGAAGATGACATGCAGGTTATTGAAAATTGGCGTGCGTCTCATGCTCACGTAATTAATACATTTCAAATGACTCTTCGTAACCGAGCGAAGGATAAAGCGAAAGTCGGTCAAAGGTTAAAAAGGCGCGTAACAATTTTAGACAAGGTAGTCAGGGAGCCTAACATGGCTCTTGCGGCAATGAATGATGTTGCTGGCTGTCGATTGATTTTTGAAACGGTGGATGAACTCTACTCATTTAGAGATAGTTTGCGTTTAGCTAGAATGAATAGTAGAAGAAGTGTAGAAAAATCAAAGGATTACATACTCCATCCAAAAATCTCGGGATATCGAGGCGTCCACGAAATTTATGAGTATATGGGTAAGCCGGGCTTTTCGACTGCTTACAATGGCCTTCATGTTGAAATTCAGTATCGGACGAGCGCTCAACACGCTTGGGCTACTGCGGTCGAAACGGCGGGCATGACGTCGTTGAACCAGCCGAAATTTGGTCGGGGCGATCAGGATTATCTAGAGTTTTTTCGAATAGCTTCGGAGATAATTGCACGGACTACTGAGCACAGAACCTCCTGCCTGCCCGAAACAAGTGATAGTGATCTCAAAAACCTCCTCTACAAATACGAGGAGCGGACGCATCTTTTGTCATCGCTTGAAAGACTTCAGACGGCAGCGCCAGTTCTTGACTTCAAGCAGAATACGATTTTAATGTTCTCGCTTGAGCCAGAAACACTTGGACAGTTGCAAACTCGTTCGTATGAGTCATTGACTAGCGCCATGAGAGAACTAAGTGAACTTGAGACAAAATTCGAAGGTAAATCAGATATCGTTCTAGTTAAATCGGTTGATATCCCTAGTCTTACATATGTTTATCAAAACTATTTTTCAAATACTTCCGGTTTTGTCGATATGGTTCGAGATGGGGTTGATTCATTATAGTTTGTAAAATTATTTAAGACAATTCAATTGGTGTTCAGCTCCTTCCCCAACAACGGCGCCAGATACCGCCCCGTAAAGCTGCCCTTCACCCCCGCGACCGTCTCCGGCACGCCTTCCGCGACGATCTCGCCGCCCTTCACGCCGCCTTCGGGGCCGAGGTCGATGACCCAGTCGGCGGTCTTGATGACATCCAGGTTGTGTTCGATCACGACCACGGTGTTGCCCTGCTCGACGAGCGCGTGGAGGACTTCCAGCAGCTTGCGGACGTCCTCGAAATGCAGGCCGGTGGTGGGTTCGTCCAGGATATACAGCGTGCTGCCGGTGGCGCGGCGGGAGAGTTCCTTGGCGAGCTTCACGCGCTGCGCCTCGCCGCCGGACAGGGTCGTCGCCTGCTGGCCGACCTTGACGTAGCCCAGGCCCACCTCGACCAGCATCGCCATCTTGTCGCGGATCGGGGGCACGGCCTTGAAGAATTCGGCGGCGTCCTCGACCGTCATGTCCAATACGTCGGCGATGGAGTGACCCTTGAACTTCACCTCCAGCGTCTCGCGATTGTAGCGCGCACCGTGGCACACGTCGCAGGTGACGTAGACGTCGGGGAGGAAGTGCATCTCGATCTTCAGCACGCCGTCGCCCTGGCACGCCTCGCACCGGCCGCCCTTCACGTTGAAGCTGAAGCGGCCGGGCTTGTAGCCGCGCGCGAGTGACTCGGGCAGGCCGGCGAACCAGTCGCGGATTTGGGTGAAGGCGCCGGTGTAGGTCGCGGGGTTGGAGCGCGGGGTGCGGCCGATCGGCGACTGGTCGATGTCGATGACCTTGTCGAGGTGGTTGAGGCCGGTGACCTTGTCGTGCTTGCCCGCCAGCATGCGCGCGCCGTTCAGCTCGCGCGCGGCGGCGGCGTACAAGGTGTCGAGCGTGAAGCTGGACTTGCCCGAGCCGGACACGCCGGTGATGCAGGTGAAGGTGCCGAGCGGGATGCTGGCGGTCACGCCCTTCAGGTTGTTGGCGGTGGCGTTGTGGACGGTCAGCTTCTTGCCCGATCCCTTGCGGCGCTTGTCCGGCACGGGGACCGCGCGGCGGCCGGTCAGGTAATCGGCGGTGACGCTGCCCTTCGATTTCAGGAGCTGCTTCAGCGTGCCCTGCGCGACGATCTCGCCGCCGTGGACGCCCGCGCCGGGACCCATGTCGATGACATAGTCGGCGGTGCGGATCGCGTCCTCGTCATGCTCCACCACCAATACAGTGTTGCCGAGGTCGCGCAGGCGGCGGAGCGTGGCGAGGAGCATGTCGTTGTCGCGCTGGTGCAGGCCGATCGAGGGTTCGTCGAGGACGTAGAGGACGCCCGACAGGCCGCTGCCGATCTGCGACGCGAGGCGGATGCGTTGCGATTCCCCGCCGGACAGGGTGCCCGACGTGCGGTCGAGATTCAGGTAATCGAGGCCGACGTTGTTGAGGAAGCCCAGCCGCTCCACGATCTCCTTCAGGATGCGTTCCGCGATCGCGCGCTGCTGATCGCCCAGGTGCGACGGCAGGTCGGTGAAGAAGGCGAGCGCGTCGACCACGGACAGGTGCGTGGCGTAGCTGATGTCCTTCATGGCGATCTTCACCGCCAGCGCCTCCGGCTTCAGGCGCGCGCCGTGGCAGACTTCGCAGGCTTGCGAGGACTGGTACTTGCCCAGTTCCTCGCGCATCCACGCGCTTTCCGTCTGTAGCAGGCGGCGGTTGAGGTTGCCGACGACGCCCTCGAACGGCTTCTTGACGTCGTAGGACTTCTTCCCGTCGATGAAGGTCAGGGTGACGGGTTTCCCCTTCGTCCCGTGGAGGATGATGTCGCGCACCTCCTGCGGCAGGTCGGCCCAGGGGGTGTCGAGCGCGAAGTCGTACGCCTTCGCCAGGCTGCCCAGCACCTGCATGTAATAGGGCGAGGGCGGGTTGGATTTCGCCCAGGGGACGACCGCGCCCTTCTTGATGCTGAGCGCGTGGTTGGGGACGACGAGATCCTCGTCGAAGATCAGCTTCTCGCCCAGGCCGTCGCATGCCGGGCAGGCGCCCTGCGGCGCGTTGAAGCTGAACAGGCGGGGTTCGATCTCCGCGATCGTGAAGCCGCTGACCGGGCAGGCGAACTTCTCGCTGAAGACGATGCGGCCGGGGGGGGCGTGGTCGCCAAGGACCGCCGACGCGGGGGTGCGCGGTTCGACGGGGTCGGCGGGGTCGACATAGGCGAGGCCGTCGGCGAGCTTCAGCGCCTGTTCGAAACTGTCCGCCAGCCGCGTGCCGATGTCGCCGCCGACGACGAGGCGGTCGACGACGACCTCGATGTCGTGCTTGAACTTCTTGTCGAGCGCGGGGGCCTCGTCGATCTCGTACAATTCGCCGTCGATGCGGACGCGGGTGAAGCCCGCCTTCTGCCATTCGGCCAGCTCCTTGCGATATTCGCCCTTCCGCCCGCGCACGACGGGGGCGAGGAGGTAGAGGCGCGTGCCCTCGGGCAGGCTCATGACGCGGTCGACCATCTGGCTGACCTGCTGCGCCGCGATCGGTTCGCCGGTGGCCGGGGAATAGGGGATGCCGACACGCGCCCAGAGGAGGCGCATATAGTCGTAGATTTCGGTCACGGTCGCGACGGTGGAGCGCGGGTTGCGGCTGGTCGTCTTCTGCTCGATCGAGATCGCGGGGCTGAGCCCCTCGATATGGTCGACGTCGGGTTTCTGCATCAGTTCCAGGAACTGCCGCGCATAGGCGCTGAGCGATTCGACGTAGCGGCGCTGCCCCTCGGCATAGATGGTGTCGAAGGCGAGGCTGGATTTGCCCGAGCCCGAGAGGCCGGTGATGACGGTGAGCGTGTCGCGCGGGATGTCGACGCTGACATCCTTCAGGTTGTGCTCGCGCGCGCCGCGGACGGAAATGTGGGTGAGTGCCATGGGCGAGGGTTCTACTTCCGTTCCGCGGGGGAGGCCAGTGCCGGGAGATAGGGATGCGGCGGCGGACGGGAAAGGGCGGTGCGCCGTGTCGCCGTCGCGCGGGCCGTTCCGTCAAATCCTTACAATATGGCCGGAATGGAACAAATTGCGATGATATGGCGGGCGATTCAGGTTAAGAAACGATGAGGATCCGCTGCGCCGTAGCGGAACGGGCGGACCGACCGGTCCGTGGGTCGACCGCGGCTTCCCCGATCGACCGCCACGAGGGGGAAACGACATGAAAATCATGTTTGCCGGGACCATCGGCGCCGCGGCGCTGCTTGCCGCCGCACCGGCCATCGCCGCCACGCCGTTCGACCTGGAGGGCGTCGCCGCGGGCAGTTATGCGAGCCTCGTCGTGGACGACGGCCCGGTCCAGCTGACCATCACGTCCGAAGGCGGCGGCGTCGTGCTCGTCGGGGACAGCAATGTGGCGCTGATCGGAAAGGGCGCGGCGAGCGTCCGGGACGGCAGGTTTTCGGCCAAGCGTTTCACGTTCAACCAGTCGATCGGGTCGATCACGTTCAACTACGGCGATGCCGGCGGGGACGACGACAATCCCGTGAACGTGGCCGCGTTCGACGACCTGGGCGTGCTGCTCGGCACCGTCGTCGGCAGCTACGACCGGGACGAGTCGCTGGGCGGGTCGATCACCTCGACCTTCTCGGGCGCGCGCTACTACATCCTGTCCAGCGGGTCGGGCGACGCCAATCCGAACAGCCTGTTCTGGGACGTGGCGTCCTATTCGCTCGCCGGTGGCGGGGTGCCGGAGCCGGCGACGTGGGCGCTGATGATCCTGGGCTTCGGCGCGGTCGGTGGCGCGATGCGCCGCCGGTCGGGCCGGGCGGCCGCCGTCGCGGCCTGACCCTGCCGCGCGCAGGAAAGGGGGGGGGG
>NZ_LMQP01000003.1:387714-454771 GCF_001425405.1 Sphingomonas sp. Leaf412
GCGGCGCGACATCCTCGACCGGGATGTGTCGACGTTAACCAACGACCCGTCGAATACTTACAAATTTCCATTTCGGGACAGATTGCGGGCCACAGCCAAGGTTAATCCCGTAAACATCCCGTTCATCTTCTGGCAGAGGATTTGTCGAACACGGCGGATGCCAATCGCGCCACCGTGATCGATCGACGAATGCTTTCGACAGGGGACCGAACATGAAGACCTTGCTTGCGACCGCGACCGCCGCCGTGGCCATGATCGCCGCGATGCCCGCCACCGCGACCACCACCGTCTACACCGACCAGGCCGCGTTCGACGTCGCGGCGGGCACGACCGCGGTCGAGGATTTCGGCGACACGATGCTGGTGTCGGGCCTCACCTATTCCTCCACGGTCGGAACGATCGGCAGCGGCGTGTTCAACGACCGGCTGGTCATCGGCGCGCAGACGACGACGTTCAACTTCGCGGACGGCACGACCTCGTTCGGGGCGAATTTCGACCTGACCCCCGGCGGCCAGGGCCTGGGCATCAAGTTCCTGCTGTCGCTGGCCAGCGGCGGCACCGAAATGGTCAGTGCGGAAGTGCCGCAGGCCTTCTCGGGCCAGTTCTTCGGCTTCACCTCCAGCAGCGCCTTCACCAGCGTGACGTTGCAGGGCGGCACGCAGTCGGGCGTCGCCGAGACGTACAACCTCGATAACCTGCGCTTCGGCGTGTCGGCGGCGGGCGGCGTGCCGGAGCCGGCGACGTGGGCGCTGATGATCCTGGGCTTCGGCGCGGTCGGTGGCGCGATGCGCCGCCGGTCGGGCCAGGGGGTCGCCGTCGCGGCCTGATCCTGCCGCGCGCGCGGGGAGGGGGGCGTCGTCCGGGGGGGCGTCGTCCCCCTTTTCGTTCTTGCGCGGCGGGGGCGACGCTCCCATGTGTCTTATAACGGCAATACACGGCGCAGGAGCAAGCGGGTGAGCAAGAAGGCGAAGCGGATTCCCAAGACCATCGCGGGCGTGAAGGTGCCCAAGGAATTGCGCAAGGCGGGCGAGCGGCTGCTGGACGAGGTGCAGCGGCCCGAGAACCAGGCGAAGATCGCGGGCGTGCTGACGATGGCGGCGGGCGCGGTCGCGGCGGCGGCGGCGAAGAAGCGCGCAGGCGCGGCGCCCGAGGACGTGCGGCGCCCGGGCGAGGGCGGGACGCGCGAGGGCGGGGCGAAGGGATTCGACGGGCAGCAGGTGGCGGACGCGCTGGGGCAGGCGGCGGAGCAGGCGCTGGGGCGGATTTTCGGGAAGAGGTGATCGGGGCCTCGCCGGGGCGGGGGTGAGGGCAGGGGTTGGCCGGTGGCGTTGCGCTGCCGGCCAGCCCCCTCCACCGGCCTGCGGCTGGTCCCCCTCCCCGTGCCGGGGAGGATAAAGGCGTTGACCGGCCAAGATTACGGTTGTAATCGTCGGCTGACGGTCTGGAGGGGTTCATCGAATGCGATATCGGCGGTGGCGCGGCGCCCTTCGGGCGACCGCGGGGATCTGTCTGCTGCCTGCCGTACCGGCGGTCGCGCAGGTCGTGACGCAGGAGCAGGTCGCGGAGAAGACGCCCGCGGTGAACGAGGGGCCGCAGCCCGCGGGACAGCCCGATCGCGTCACCGGGCGGCGCACCTACGACGCCGCCTATTTCGCGCAATATGCCCCCGGCAGCGCGTTGCAGATGGTGCAGCGGGTGCCCGGCTTCACGATCGAGCAGGTGGACGAGTCGGTCCGCGGGTTCGGGCAGGCGGCGGGCAACGTCGTCGTCAACGGGCAGCGCCCGGCGGCCAAGAGCGACGGGGTCGAGACGATCCTGGGCCGCATCCCCGCGGGCCGCGTCCTGCGCATCGAGGTGGGGCCGGGCGACCTGTTCGGCGCCGAATTCTCGGGCAAGGCGCAGGTGCTGAACGTCGTCACGACCGCGGGCGGGGGCGTGTCCTCCACGCTGGAGGGGTCGTATCGCCGCGTGTTCACCGGCGCGATCCTGCCCGAGGGACGCGCATCCACGCTGGTGCAGCGCGGGCGATCGACGTTCAACCTGTCGATCGACGTCGACAACGACACCAGCGACGAGGCGGGTTTCGACCGCGTCACGACGCTGCCCGGCGGGGTCGAGACCGAATATCGCGCGAAGCACAATTTCATCCGCGATCCGACCGCGACCCTGTCGGGCAGCTGGGGCTTCGACGACGGGACGAACCGCACCGCGCACGTCAACGCGCGCGCCGCGCTGGGCCGGTTCCGGCTGGCGCAGGACAATGACGTGTCCTTCCCGTCGGGCGCCGTGCGGCGGGACGCGTTGCGGCAGCAGCGGCGGTTGCGCGAGTACGAGGTCGGCGGCGACGTCACCCGGCCGCTGGCGGGCGGGGGGCTGAAGCTGATCGGGCTGGCGACGCGGCGGCGGCGCGATTCGGACGACCTGTCGCTGTTCGACCTGTCCGCGCCGCGCGGGTTCGAACAGACGCTGGACGAGGATTATGCCGAGACGCTGGCGCGGATCGTGTGGAACCGCGGCGACTGGTCGGGGTGGACCGTGGAGACGGGGTTCGAGGGGGTCGTCAACCGGCTGGCGAGCCGCAACGACCTGGTCGAGTTGGCGACCGGTGGCGGACGGACGCGGATCGACCTGCCGGTCGACGATGCGGTGGTGAAGGAGGTGCGCGGCGAGGGCTTCGTCAACGTCGGGCGCGCGCTGTCGCCGACGCTGCGCTTCGACGGGGGCGTGACGCTGGAGGCGTCGCGGCTGACCGTGACGGGGGACGTGTCGGCGGCGCGGACATTGTCGTTCCTGAAGCCGCGGGTGGTGCTGGACTGGCGGCCGACGCCGAAATGGCGGTTCCAGCTGACGCTCCAGCGGACGGTGGCGCAATTGCAGTTCAGCGACTTCATCTCCACCGCCGAGCTGGGCGTCGAGCGCGTCAACGGCGGCAATGCGCAGCTGGTCCCGCAGCGCGCGTGGGAGGGGCTGGCCGTGATCGAGCATCCGATCCTGGGCGACGGGATCGTGCGCGTGGAGGCGGGATACCAGAAGGTGCAGATGGTGCAGGACCGCGTGCCGACGCCCGAGGGGTTCGACGCGCCGGGCAACCTGGGCGACGGGCGCATCCTGATCCTGCGCCAGCGGGTGGAGGCGCCGCTGACGACGCTGGGGGTGAAGGGCGGGCGGCTGGTCCTGTACGGATCGATCGTCGATACGCAGGTGCGCGATCCGTACACCGCGGACCTGCGGCCGTTCAGCGGCAACAGCCTGTTCTACGGCGAGGCGACGTTCCGGCAGGACCTGGGCAAGTTCGCCTGGGGCCTGTCGCTGGAGGGCGGGACCGCGGGGACCAGCTATCGCCGCGAGGAGACCGACCGGCGCTGGTCCGATCCCTATGCCAGCGTCTTCGCCGAATGGCGGCCAAGCGCGCGCACGACGGTGCGGTTCGATATCGAGAACCTGCTGGACGGCGCAGGCTATGCCGACCGCCGCTTCTACGACCCCGACCGCCGCGCGCCCGCCCCGTTCCTGCGCGAGCAGCGCAAGCGGAGCCAGCATCTGGTGCCGATGATCGGGTTCCGGCAGACGCTGGGGTAGCCGTGTCCATAAGTCCTGTTATGGTGCCCGCAGACAGCGAGCGGGAGAGTGGCATGGCCTATGAGCAGATCGATTATGCGGTGGCGGACGGGATCGCGACGATCACGCTGAACCGGCCGGAGAAGCTGAACGCTTTCACGGGCACGATGATGGCCGGGATGATCGCGGCGTTCGACGCGGTGGATGCCGACGACGACGTCCGGTGCGTGATCGTGACCGGCGCGGGGCGCGCGTTCTGCGCGGGCGCGGACCTGTCCGCCGGCGCCAAGACGTTCGATTACGACAAGCGCACCGACCGGCCCGAGAAGGGCGGCGGCGAGAAGACGCTGACGTACGACATGGAGGAGGCGCGCGACGGCGGCGGGCGGTTGACGCTGCGCATCTTCGAATGCCTGAAACCCGTGATCGGCGCGATCAACGGCCCCGCGGTGGGCGTGGGATCGACGATGACGCTGCCGATGGACATCCGGCTGGCGAGCGACGGCGCGCGGATGGGCTTCGTCTTCGCGCGGCGCGGGATCGTGCCGGAGGCGTGCTCCAGCTTCTTCCTGCCGCGCGTGGTGGGGATCAGCCAGGCGCTGGAATGGTGCTATTCGGGGCGGGTGTTCGATGCCGCGGAGGCGCTGGCGGGGGGCCTCGTCAAGGAAGTGGTGCCGGCGGACCGCCTGCTGGCACGCGCGACCGAGCTGGCGCGCGAGATCGCGGACAATACCGCGCCGGTATCGGTCGCGCTGACGCGGCAGATGCTGTGGCGGGGGCTGGGGTTCCAGCATCCGATGGACGCGCACAAGGTGGACAGCCGCGCGATCCTGGCGCGCGGGCGGTCGGGCGATGCGAAGGAGGGCGTGACGTCCTTCCTCGAAAAGCGGACGCCGGTCTATCCCGACCGGGTGAGCGGCGACATGCCCGATTTCTACCCGTGGTGGGACGAGCAACGATATTCGTGACCGTCACACCCCTCCCGCTTGCGGGAGGGGGCGGGGGAGGGCATTTCGTCGGGCGTGACGCCGGATAGCCCCTTCCCCAAATCCGCTTCGGGTAACCCCTGCCCCCGGCAGGAGTTAGACAGCGCGGGGCGCTGTCGACCCGAAGCGCGCGAGCGGGAGGGGAGCGACAAGCGGCTGGCGGCGGAGGCGGCGCTCGGCGAGGTGCGCGACGGGATGCTGGTGGGGCTGGGCACGGGGTCGACGGTCGCGTTCCTGATCGCGGCGCTGGCGCGCGACCGGCCGCGGATCGAATGCGTGGCCACCAGCATCGCGAGCGCGGCGGCGGCGCGGGCGGGCGGGTTGATCGTGCGCGACTTCGCCGATGTCGCGCGCGTCGACCTGACGATCGACGGCGCGGACGAGATCGACGCGCGGCTGTTCGCGATCAAGGGTGCAGGCGGCGCGATGCTGCGCGAGAAGGTGGTCGCCGCCGCGAGCGACCGGATGGTCGTGATCGCGGACGGATCGAAGCGGGTGGGCGCGATCGGCCGCGCGAAGGTGCCGGTCGAGGTGCTGCCGTTCGCGCGCGCCTTCGTCGCGGGGCGGCTGACGGCGCTGGGGGCGGCGGTGGCGGTGCGGGAGGGCGTGACGGACAACGGCAATTTTATCGTGGACGCGCGCTTCGCCGCGATGCCCGATCCGCGCGCGCTGGCGATGGCGATCGATGCGATCCCGGGCGCGCTGGGGCATGGGCTGTTCCTGGACGAGGTGGATGCGGCCTATGTCGCGGATGGCGGGGTCGTGACGCGCTTGGGCAGGTAGGCGGGGGATCGGGCGGTTACCTTGCGACCGACGGCTTCCTCATCGCGACGATAGCGTAAACGTAGGTCAGCGCCGCTGCACCGGCGATGGCTGCGGCCCGCATCTCCTGCGGAACGAACAGATAGGCGGCGTAGCAAAGAACGGCCCGCATCACGAAATGAGTGAAGCCGGCAGGGTCATCCGCTCCCCAACCATGAGGCACCCACACCATTCCGGCGAGGATCGCCAGGCCGAGGATTAGAAGATCGAGGCTGCCGGCCGCCTGGGCTGCGATGATGACGAAGGGGATAAGCAACGCAACGACGGTGATAAATCCCATGAACAATTGCGTCACCGGATTGCGTCGACTGTCCGTCCGTATCCCGGGCTCGCCGCGAATTTTATCGATCACCAGGGAAAGGGGAAAGGGAATGGCTGCGGCGACGAAGGGCGCGAAGCTCGGCAGACGGTTGCCGAGGATATAGGCTGCGGCGGCAAGCGCGCTCCACGCGATGAGGCCCGCAATCGGCATTCCGGTCGTACTTGTCGCCAGATAGTCACGCCGCGCATCCGCGAGTGATATCGTCGAATAATCCCGCATTCTTTATCCCCCTATACTCCATTCGTCCAAGCCTATGGAGTGCAGCTATTCCCCAAAACCCGGTCCCGAAGGGAAGCGTCGTCGGGCTTTCCCGCCGCTCCCCTTTTCAGAAAGGCGATTGGGCCGGTCAACTCAATAATCGAACGTCATCCCGCGGCATGACGCCGGGCGCAGGCGATAGTCCGCGAAGACCGATGGCGGCTTGTCCTTCGTCTCCTCGGTGATGGTCCAGCGCCAGCCGGTGCCGGAGCGGCCGAAGCGATTGACATAGGTCGCGTCCGGGAAGCGGTAGCGTTGCACGAACCCGTCCTGCTCCAACTCGCCAAGACCGAGCGAGGGTTCGTACAGGCCGCCGAAGGTGTCGGAGAACATCGAACCGATGGCGCGGGGCTTCTCACCGGCGCCGTAGGTGATCGCGGCCTCATACGGGTCCGATCCGGTGGCGCGCAGGTGCAGCGTGAAATAGCGTCGGCCCAGATGCCATTCGCCACGCGCGATCGACGGCGATTCCTTGCCCTGAACCTGCCCGTCGACCCGCCAGCAGCCTTCCAGGCCGGCCATGACCGCCAGGCCCGGCGGTACGGCGTAGGGCGGGGTCGCGAGCATCAGAATCAATGGCAGCACGATCGTCTCCCGTTCCGCCGCCATCGTGTGCAGCCGGGCGCGAATAGCAAGCCCGATCGAAACGGTCGGGCAGGTCCGCCCGGATGGCATGGCGTGTACCCGCGGGTCGGGCGGCGGTGGCCGGACGCGGTGGCGGGGGCGCGCGTTCCCCGGCCCCTGCGTGGACGGATCGAACGCCGCCACAATACCCGCGCGGTCGTTACGCGGCTGGAACGCGGCACGTCCAGTCGTTAAGGGGGCCGGGACTCGGCAACCCGGCCATGTCCGGTGCGTTCGATCCACATTCCCAGATTTCTGGCCCGACACGAGGACTGGCATGACCGACACCGCGACCCCGCCCGCTGGCGTTCACGAGGACGGCAGCCCCGAGCGGCTTCAGATCGATACGATCCGCACCCTGTCGATGGACGCGGTGCAGGCCGCCAATTCGGGGCATCCGGGCACGCCGATGGCGCTGGCGCCGGTGGGCTGGACGTTGTGGACGCAATTCCTGCGCTACGATCCCGGCGCGCCGCAATGGCCCAACCGCGACCGCTTCGTCCTGTCGGTCGGCCATGCGTCGATGCTGCTGTACAGCCTGCTGCACCTTGCGGGGGTCGAGGAGGTCGACGGGTCGGGGAAGAAGACGGGCGCGCCGGCGGTGAGCCTGGACGATATCCGGCAGTTCCGGCAGCTGGGGTCCAAGACGCCGGGGCATCCCGAATATCGCCACACCACGGGGGTCGAAACCACCACCGGCCCGCTGGGGCAGGGATGCGGCAATTCGGTCGGCATGGCGATTGCGGAGCGCTGGTTCGCGGCGCGGTACAACCGGCCGGGCTTCACGCTGTTCGACCACGACGTCTACGCCCTGTCGGGCGACGGCGACATGATGGAGGGCGTGAGCGCGGAGGCGGCGAGTCTTGCGGGGCATCTGAAGCTCAGCAACCTGTGCTGGCTTTACGACAGCAACCATATCTCGATCGAGGGCGGGACCGACCTGGCGTTCGACGAGGACGTGGGGAAGCGTTTCGAGGCCTATGGCTGGAACGTCATCCATGTCGACGACGCGAACGACGTCGGCGCGCTGAAGGCCGCGGTGCAGACGTTCCGCGACACGAACGACCGGCCGACGTTCATCGTCGTCCACTCCGTCATCGGCTGGGGTTCGCCGCGTGCGGGCACGGAAAAGGCGCATGGCGAGCCGCTGGGCGCCGAGAACGTGGCGAAGACCAAGGAAGCGTACGGCTGGCCGGTCGATCGGGACTTCTACATCCCGGACGGGGTGCAGGAAGGCTTCGAGGGCGCGGTGCGCGGGCGTGGGCAGAAGGCGCGCGAGGAATGGGAGGCGACGTTCGCGAAATATCGCGATGCGTTCCCGGCCGAGGCGGCGGAGCTGGACCATATCCTGGCCGACACGTTGCCCGAGGGATGGGATGCGGACATTCCGATGTTCGACGCGGATGCCAAGGGCGTCGCGAGCCGCGATGCGGGCGGCAAGGTGCTGAACGCGATCGCGAAGCGCGTGCCGTGGCTGCTGGGCGGATCGGCGGATCTGGCGCCGTCGACGAAGACCGATATCAAGGGCGCCGGTTCGTTCGAGGCGGGGAATTACGCGGGCGCGAACTTCCACTTCGGCGTGCGCGAGCATGGCATGGGCGCGGTGGTGAACGGCATGACGCTGTCGCACCTGCGCGGCTATGGCTCCACCTTCCTCGTCTTCCTCGATTACATGCGCGCGCCGGTGCGGTTGTCCGCGTTGATGGAGATCGGTGCAGTGTGGGTCTACACGCATGATTCGATCGGCGTGGGCGAGGACGGGCCGACGCACCAGCCGATCGAGCACCTCGCGACGATGCGCGCGATCCCCGGCCTCGACACGATCCGGCCGTGCGATGCGAACGAGGTCGCGGCGGCGTGGCGCGCGGTGATGCAGGACGGCAGCACGCCCGCCGCGCTGGTCCTGTCGCGGCAGGCGCTGCCGACGCTGGACCGGACGAAATATGCGAGCGCGGACGGGCTGGCGAAGGGCGGCTACGTGCTGGCGAGCGGGGAGGGCATTCCCGACGTGATCCTGATCGCCACGGGGTCCGAAGTGTCGCTGGCGGTCGAGGCGTACGAGCAGCTGACCGCGGAGGGCGTCAATGCGCGCGTTGTGTCGATGCCGAGCTGGTATCGCTACGAGCGGCAGGACGAGGCGTATAAGGAAAGCGTCCTGCCCGGCGACGTGATCGCGCGCGTGGCGATCGAGATGGCGGGCGAGATCGGCTGGGACCGGTATACCGGCATGAAGGGCAAGATCATCGCCATGTCGACCTTCGGCGCGTCGGCCCCGATCGCGAAGTTGCAGGACAAGTACGGGTTCACGGTCGACAATGTGGTGAAGGTGGCGAAGGGGCTGCTGGGCTGACCGCCTGACAACCGTGTGCTCCCGCGAAGGGCACCCATCAAAGTATTACTTTGATGGGACCCAAGGCGGGAGCCCAGACTGGGTCCCCGCCTGCGCGGGGACACAAATAAGGAAGTGAACATGGGCAAGCTCAACGACCTCAGCGCCGCGGGGACCGCGGTGTGGCTGGATTTCGTGGACCGCAAGTTCCTTGCCGACGGCGGGTTGCAGAAGCTGGTCGATCAGGACTCGCTGACCGGCGTCACGTCCAACCCGACCATTTTCGAGAAGGCGATGGGGCAGGGCGACGTCTATGCGGAGGGCTTCGCGGCGTTCGACGCGGCGAACCCCGGCGCGGAGCCGATGGCGCGGTATGAATCGCAGGCGATCCTGGACATCCAGGCGGCGTGCGACACGCTGCGCGGCGTGTACGACGCGACCGACGCGCGCGACGGCTATGTCAGCCTGGAGGTGTCGCCGTATCTGGCGATGAAGGGGCCGGAAACCGCGGAGGAGGCCGCGCGGCTGTGGGATGCGGTCGACCGGCCGAACCTGATGATAAAGATCCCCGGCACCGCCGACGGCGTGCGCGCGATCCGCGACACGATCGCCAAGGGGATCAACGTCAACGTCACCTTGCTGTTCGGGATCGAGGCGTACCGGAACGTCGCGCAGGCGCATGCCGAGGGGCTGGAGGAGCGGGTCGAAAAGGGCCTGCCCGTGGACCGGATCGCCAGCGTCGCCAGCTTCTTCATCAGCCGCATCGACGGGAAGATCGACGCGAAGATCGATGCCGGTACGGGCGGCGAGGAGGCCAAGGCGCTGAAGGGCAAGGTGGCGATCGCCAACGCGAAGCTCGCCTATGCGTGGTGGCAGGAATTCGTCGCTTCGCCGCGCTGGCAGACGCTGGAGGCGAAGGGCGCGATGCCGCAGCGGTTGCTGTGGGCGTCGACGGGGACGAAGAACCCGGACTATCCCGACACGCTGTACGTCGACGAGCTGATCGGGCCGGAGACGGTCAACACGATGCCGCCCAAGACGATGGATGCGTTCCGCGACCATGGCACGGTCGCGCAGACGCTGACGCAGGATGTCAGCGGGGCGAAGGCGGTGCTGGCCGATGCGGAACGGCTGGGGCTGAACCTGGACGGGGTGACGGCGGAGCTGGTCGAGGAAGGCGTGGCGAGCTTCGCCAAGTCGTTCGACGATCTGCTGGCGGCGATCGGGAAGGAATAATCGAGGCCGTCCGTTCGCCCTGAGCGACGTCGAAGGGCATGCACGGCGCGTGGGCTTCGACTTCGCTCAGCCCGAACGGAAGTTTGGCGCGGCGGTCAGCTTGCCGCCCGCTCCACGCGTTGCGCGCCCCACGCCACCAGGGCGTCGACGATCCGTGGCACGGCGCGGCCGTCGCCATAGGGGTTGTGGACCCCCGCCATCGCGGCATGTGCGGCGGGGTCGGTCAGCAGTTGCGTCGCCGCCGCCACGATCGCATCCGTGTCGGTGCCGACGAGGCGGACGGTGCCTGCCGCCACTGCCTCCGGCCGTTCGGTCGTGTCGCGCATGACGAGGACGGGCTTGCCCAGCGAGGGCGCCTCCTCCTGCACCCCGCCGCTGTCGGTCAGCACCAATGTCGCGGCGTCGAGCATCGCGACGAAGGGGAGATAGTCGAGCGGGGCGATCAGGCGGATGTTGGCGCGGTTCGACAGCAGGCGCGTCACCGGCTCCTGCACGTTGGGGTTCAGGTGGACCGGGTAGACCACGTCCACGTCCGCGAACCGGTCCGCGATCCGCGCCAGCGCGGCGCAGATGCGGTCGAAGCCCGCGCCGAAATTCTCGCGCCGGTGGCCGGTGACCAGCAGCAGGCGGCGGCCGGGGGCGGGGAGGGGGAGGTCGAGCGTAACCCGCGCCAGCAGCGCCTTGTCGTCGCGAAGGCGCGCGACGACGCGCAGGAGCGCGTCGATGACGGTGTTGCCGGTGACGTGGATCGTGGCGGGATCGACGTTCTCGCGCCGCAGGTTCATCGCGGCGCGTTCCGTCGGCGCGAAGTGCAGCGCGGCGAGCCCGCCGGTCAGGCGGCGGTTCGCCTCCTCCGGCCAGGGGGAATACAGGTCGCCGGTGCGCAGCCCCGCCTCGACATGCGCGACGGGGATGCGGTGCCAATAGGCGGACAGGCTGGCGGCGAGGGTCGTCAGCGTGTCGCCGTGGACGAGGACGATGTCGGGGCGGTCCTTCGCGAACACGTCCGCCATGCCCGACAGGATCGCGGTGGCGGTGCCGGTCAAATCCTGTCCGGGGCGCATGACGGCAAGGTCGTGGTCGGCGGACAGGCCGAACAGGCGCATGACCTGGTCCAGCATCTCGCGATGCTGCCCCGTCACGCACACGCGCGCATCGAACCGCGCGTCTGCGGCGAGCGCGAGCGCGAGCGGCGCCATCTTGATCGCTTCGGGACGGGTGCCGAAGACCGATAGGACCCTGATCGTCACCGCCATCCCCCCTGTCGACGCATCAGGGCATAGGGGGGAAAGGTGGACAAGGGGTTTCGTGCGTCCCCCACCTTCCGTTCGGCCCGAGCCCTTCGACTGCCTGCCAAGGCAGGCGCTCAGGACAGGCTTCGGCACGTTGTGCCGAAGTCGAAGGTTAGGCGCGGCGCCTGTGCTTCGACTTCGCTCAGCACGAACGGGGGTGGCGCAAGGGCCGGGGTGGCGGGTGTGCGGGGCGAACGTCCCGCCTGTCGCCTTCCGTCATGCCGGGCTCGTCCCGGAACCCACCGTGCCGCGCCGCCGCCGGGTCGAGGGGCGCGGCACGGTGGACCCCGGCACAAGGCCGGGGTGACGGGCCGGGGTGACGGTGTGGCCGGGGGCATCTTCCGTATCCCCGCGACGGTGGGGATCCAGTCTGGGCTCCCGCCTTCGCGGGAGCACAACAAAGGGTGCTACCGCCCGATGGAGGTGTAGCGGAACCCCATGCGCGCCGCCTCCGCCGGGGAATAGACGTTGCGCAGGTCGACCATGACGGGGGCGGCCATGACGCCTGCCAGCCGCTTCAGGTCCAGCCCGCGGAACTCGTTCCACTCGGTCACGATCGCGACCGCGTCGGCGCCCTTCGCGGCGTCATAGGCGTCGGTGCAATAGGTGATGCCGGGCATCTCCTTCTTCGCCGCCTCCATCCCCTCGGGATCGAAGCCGCGGACGGTGACGCCCGCGTCGAGCAGGGCCTGCACGATCGACAGGCTGGGCGCGTCGCGCATGTCGTCGGTGTCGGGCTTGAACGTCAGGCCGAGGACCGCGACGGTCTTGCCCTTGTGATCCTCGCCGAGCGCATTGAGCACTTTCCGGCCCATGGCGCGCTTGCGGGCGTCGTTCACCTTCACCACCGCCTCGACGATGCGCGACGGCGTGTCGTAATCCTCCGCGGTCTTGAGCAATGCCAGCGTGTCCTTGGGGAAGCACGAGCCGCCGTAGCCGGGGCCGGCGTGGAGGAATTTCTTCCCGATGCGATTGTCGAGGCCGATGCCGCGGCTGACGTCCTTCACGTCCGCGCCGACCGCCTCGCACAAATCGGCGATTTCGTTGATGAAGGTGATCTTCGTCGCGAGGAAGGCGTTGGCGGCGTACTTTATCAGCTCCGACGTGCGGCGGCCGGTGAAGAGGATGGGGTTCTCGTTCAGGTACAGCGGGCGGTAGACCTCGCGCATCACGGCCATCGCGCGCGGGTCCTCGGTGCCGATGACGACGCGGTCGGGGCGCTTGAAGTCGCCGATCGCGGCGCCCTCGCGCAGGAATTCGGGGTTGGAGACGACCGCGACGCTTTCCGCGCCATGGCCTGCGTCGCGCAGGATCGCCTCCACCTTGTCGCCCGTGCCGACGGGGACGGTCGATTTCGTGACGACGACGACGGGGCCGTCGATCGCGCCTGCGATCTCCTGCGTCGCGGCGAAGACGTAGGTGAGGTCGGCGTGACCGTCGCCGCGGCGCGACGGCGTGCCGACCGCGATGAAGATCGCGTCCGCGCCCGACACCGCGGCCTTCAGGTCGGTGGTGAAGGTGAGGCGGCCCGCCTTGACGTTGTCCGCCACCAGCGTGTCGAGGCCGGGTTCGTAGATCGGCATCCGCCCGGCGTGGAGCGCGTCGATCTTCGCCTGGTCCTTGTCGACGCACACGACGTCGTGGCCGAAATCGGAGAAGCAGGCGCCGGAGACGAGGCCGACATAGCCCGAGCCGATCATGGTGATCTTCATGAATGGTCCTTGATGAAGCGTGTTGTGGCGCGTTTAGGGGGCGAGGGGGAGCGGGGCAACGTCCCACATCCGTTCGCCCCGAGCGACGTCGAAGGGCAGGCGCACAGGCTTCGACGTCGCTCAGCCCGAACGAAAGGGGGGATCAGCTCGCGAGGCGCAGGGGTTCCGCCGTCGCCGGTATGCGCGGCTGGTCGGGCCAGATGCCGCGGGTGTCGTACACGTGCTTGCCCGCGCGTTCGTCCAGCGGGACCGAGCGGAACAGGTCGTGGTCGACCAGCACGATCATCGCCGCGCATTCCTCGATCGCGGTGTCCAGGTCGGTCAGCGTCGCGCCCGATCCGTCGAAGGCGGGCGGCAGCGTCGCGGCATAGGGTTCGACCACGCGGACGCGCGCGCCGAAGCGATGCGCCAGCGCGGCCGCGACCTTCAGCGCGGGGCTTTCGCGGAAGTCGTCGATATTGGCCTTGAACGCGAGGCCCAGGCACGCGACCGGGCCGGGAACGGCGGCGATCAGCGCGGCGGCGCGTTCGACGACATGGTCGCTCTTGGCGTCGTTCACCAGCCTCGCGGTGCGGATCAGCGGCGTGTTGGCGGGGTCGCCGTGGACGAGGAACCACGGATCGACCGCGATGCAATGCCCGCCGACGCCGGGGCCGGGTTGCAGGATGTTGACGCGCGGATGGCGGTTGGCGAGGCGGATGACTTCCCACACATCCACCCCCAAGGTGTCGGCGACGCGGCTCATCTCGTTCGCGAAGGCGATGTTGACGTCGCGGAAGGCGTTCTCGGTCAGCTTCGTCATCTCCGCCGCGCGCGCCGTGGTGGTGACGCAGGCGCCGCGGACGAAGCGGCGGTAGAAATGCAGCGCCTTGCGCGCGCAGCGCGGCGTGATGCCGCCGATGACGCGGTCGTTGTCGATCAGTTCGACCAGGATGCGGCCAGGCAGGACTCGTTCCGGGCAATAGGCGATGGCGACGTCGTGGCCGCCGGCCCCGGGCAGTTTCAGGTCGGGGCGCAGCTGCGCGAGGAAATCGCGCACCTGCTCGGTCGTGCCGACGGGGGAGGTGGATTCCAGGATGACGGTGTCCCCGGCCTTCAGCACCGTGGCGATCGCGGTCGCGGCCTTCAGGACGTAGCCCACGTCGGGGGCGTGGTTCGCATCGAAGGGCGTGGGCACCGCGATTACGAACACGTCCGCGGGCGCGACCTGCGTCGCGGCGACCAGGTTGCCGCGCGCGACGACGCCCGACACGAGGCCGTCGAGGTCGACCTCCTCGATATGGACGCGGCCGGAATTGACCGTCTCCACGACCTGCGCCGACACGTCGACGCCCAGCACCATCGCCCCCGTCCGCGCGATGACCGCGGCGGTGGGCAGGCCGATGTAGCCAAGGCCGAGGACGCAGACCCTGAGTTCGGTTTCGTCGCGCAACGCCGGTTCCTTCGCGAGGGAGAAGCGCGCGTCATGCGGGGGGAGGGGTTGAGATTTGGTTGTTTTCGGGGGGTGGGCTCGTGTCGTCATGCCGGGTTTGTTCCGGCATCCATGGTGCCGCGAGGGGATCGGCGGTTGCGTGCGCGGCGCGGTGGAGCCCGGGACGAGCCCGGGGTGACGGTGGGGTGCCGGGCGTCGTGCGTGGCTTGTTCGGCGTCCATGATGCCGCGAGGGGATCGGCCGTTGTCTTCGCGGCGCGATGGACCCCGGATCAAGTCCGGGGTGACGGGGGGGGCGTCATGCCGGGCCTGTCTTGGCATCCGTGGTGCCGCGAGGGGATCGGCCGCTGCGTGCGCGGCGCGGTGGAGCCTGGGGTGACGGTGGGGTGCCGGGTGTCGTGCGTGGCTTGTCCCGGAAGCGGTCGACATTCGATTTGCCGTGCAGGGTGTTCGCGCGAAGCCGCGAAGACGCGAAGTGAAGGAGGAGACTGGTTCGCGCGGAGGCGCGGAGGACGCGGAGAGTGGCCTGTGGCGCGGGGCGGCGCTGCCTTCATGGAAGCAGCGATGTCGGGCCGCGGCCGGTAATCGGCGTTGCGAGCTGCCCGGTGCGCGACACCTCCGCGTCCTCCGCGCCTCCGCGTGAACCCCGACTTCCTTGCGTCTTGGCGGCTTCGCGCGAACACCCTGCACCGGCAAATCGAATGTCGATCTGGCTTTGCATTCATGGAGCTGCGACACCGGCCGTTGTCTTCGCGGCGCGATGGACCCCGGATCAAGTCCGGGGTGACGGTGGGTGGCTGGTCGTCACGCCGGGTCTGTCCCGGCATCCACCGTGCGGCGGGAACGTCGGCCGTTGCGTGCGCGGCGCGGTGGACCCGGGGACGGGCCCGGGGTGCGGGGTGGTGGTGGCGTCGGCCTGCGCCTCTTTACCGTCCTGCTCGCGGGCGGGGACGGTCGGGAGGCGACCGGGGCGGCGGGCGGCGTGTCGTCGGTCTGGCCTTTCCGACCGGGCCCCGGCCCGCGCCGGGGAACGGTCCCGTATCGGGCACGCAAATCCGGTTTACGCGCACGGAAGGATGCGCCAACCATGCGCGCCGCAACGATACGGGGGATTCGCATGGGGTCGATCGCGTCCAGAGGCCAGCTGCGGATGTCGTTCCTGCGCTGGGCGGCGGTGATCGTGCCGCTGGTCCTGCTGCTGGGGTTCCTGTCGGGGCGGACGGTGGCGTCGGGGGACGACAGTGCGTGGTACGTCGCGCTGGCCAAGCCGTCGTTCACGCCGCCGGGGTGGGTGTTCCCGGTCGCCTGGTCGATCCTGTATGCGATGATGGGCGCGGCGATGGCATTGGTGCTGTCGGCGCGGGGCGCGCGGCTGCGCGGATTGGCGACGGCCTTGTTCGTCGGGCAGCTGGCGCTGAACCTCGCGTGGACGCCGTTGTTCTTCGGCGCGCACAAGGTGGACGCGGCGTTGCTGGTCATCGTCGGGATCTTGGGCCTGGCGCTGATGACCACGATCGTGTTCGCGCGGATCCGGCGGGCGGCGGCGTGGCTGATGGTGCCGTATCTGGCGTGGCTGCTGTTCGCGGGCGCGCTGAACTGGCGGATTTCGGTGCTGAACCCTGATGCCGAACATCTTGTGCCCGGCGGCGCGGCGTCCCAGATGATCGGCTGACACCATCCGGGGAAGACGATCGATGCAGTCCGAAAACCGCCTGTTCGGCGATGCCGCCAAGATCCTGACCGGTGCCGCGGGCACGATCGCGGGCGCCGCGCGCGAGGCGGAGGCCGGGGTGCGCGACCGCGCGCGCGAATTCATCGGCGGGCTGGACTTCGTCAGCCGCGAGGAATTCGAGGCGGTGAAGGCGATGGCGGTCGCCGCGCGCGACGAGAACGACGCCCTGCGCGCGCGGATCGAGAAGCTGGAAGCCGCCGCCGTACCGAAAGTATAGAAACGCGCGGCGCCGCGTGCGATAATGCCATGATGCTCGACGAAGCCGATCGCGATACCGAGGCGGATGCGCCGCTGGACATGCTGGAGTCGTATTTCGCGGCGCACGGCTGGCCGACGGAACGCCATGACGACGAACTGACCGCGACGGTCAAGGGAAGCTGGACCCAGTACGAGCTGCGCGCGCTGTTCCGCGAGGAGGACAGCGTGTTGCAGTTTCTCGCCTTTCCCGACGTGAAGGTCGCGGACGAACGCCGCGCCGCGATCCACGAGACGCTGGCGCTGGTGAACGAGCAATTGTGGGTCGGCCATTTCGAATTATGGTCGTCGAGCGGCATCCTGCTGTACCGCAACGCCACGATGGTCGACGCGGGCGACGACGAGGATGCCACGCTGTCGCTGGCGGCGGCGGAGCTGCTGGTCGAGAGCGCGATCGACGAGTGCGAGCGTTTCTATCCCGTGTTCCAGTTCGTCCTGTGGGGCGGCAAGAGCCCGCGCGAGGCGATCGCGGCGGCGATGGTGGAGACGCAGGGCGAGGCGTGAGGCGTGCGCGGGGGTGTTCCGCGGGGGCGGGTCGGGTGATGTGCGGTGCGGGGTGTGGGGTTTGATCCTGTGGCCGCTGTGCCGAGCGAATGGTCGTCGTGGCGCGTGTGGCGTGGTGGACCCCGGAACAGGTCCGGGGTGACGGAGTGGGTGGGGTTGGCGGCGTGGCCGTTGCACCCGCCGTCATGCCGGACCTGTTTCGGCATCCAGGGGTCCGCTGGACCGTGCATGGCGAGGGGGGCGCCAGGAAGGGGTTTGTTCGCGCGGAGACGCGGAGGGCGCGGAGGCGTTCCGTGCGGGGATGTCGGGGGTTCCGCTGTCCGACGTTGGTTCGATGATTTGCGGTGCGGGCGTGCGTGACCGTATCTTGGGGCCGCTGTTTCGTTTGAGTTCGTGTCGTGGGATGCGTGGCGCGGTGGACCCCGGAACAAGTCCGGGGTGACGGAGTTGGCCGCGTGGCCGTTGCGCCTGCCGTCATGCAGGACCTGTTTCGGCATCCACGGGTCCGCTGGACCGTGCATGGCGAGGGGGGCGCCAGGAAGGGGTTTGTTCGCGCGGAGGCGCGGAGGGCGCGGAGGGGTTCCGTGCGGGGATGTCGGGGGTTTCGCTGTCCGACGTTGGTTGGGTGATTTGCGGTGCGGGCGTGCGTGACCGCATCTTGGGGCCGCTGTTTCGTCTGAGTGCGTGTCGTGGGATGCGTGGCGCGGTGGACCTCGGAACACGTCCGGGGTGACGGGGTGGGTCGGGTTGGCCGCGTGGCCGTTGCGCCTGCCGTCATGCAGGACCTGTTCCGGCATCCACCGGGCCGCTGGACGGTGCGTGGCGGGGCGCGGGTTTGTGGCCGGATGTGTGGCGGCGGCGTAGATGCCGGGCGAGGCGTGAGACGGTGGCCTGTGCTTCCGCACCGCCCGTCACCCCGGACTTGATCCGGGGTCCATCGTGCCCCGAAGCAACGGGTCGTTGTACTTGCGGCGCGATGGATGCCGGATCAGGTCCGGCATGACGGAGGTCGGGTTGTTCGTACCGCGAGGCGACCGGCGGTTGTCTGTGGCGCGATGGATGCCGGATCGGGTCCGGCATGACGGGGAGTGACGTGACATGCGGGTGTGGATGATCGGATGCGGGAACATGGGGTCGGCCATGTTGCGGCGGTGGATCGCGAGCGGGGTGGTGGCCGCGGCGGACGTGTTCGTCGTCAATCGGCAGGACCGCGCGCTGCCCGCGGGCGTCGTGCAGGGACGTGTCCTGCCCGATCTGCCCCCGCCCGACGTGGTCGTGCTGGGCATCAAGCCGCAACAGCTGCACGCGGTCGCGGCGGTCCATGCCGCCGCGGTCGCGAAGGCGCCGCTGCTGGTATCGATGCTGGCGGGGGCCGACCCCGCGGCCTTGTCGCGCGCGTTTCCGGGGCCGGTGGCGGTGCAGACGATGCCGAACCTGCCGGTCGAGCTGGGGCGCGGCGTCGTCGCGGTCCATGCGCCGGGGATCGACGCCGCGGCGCGGGGCGCGACCGACCGGCTTCTGGCGCCGCTGGGGCTGGTGGAATGGTTCGACGATCCGGCGCGCTTCGCCGCGGCGGGCGCGCTGTCGGGGACCGCGCCCGCGTTCCTGTTCCGCTTCGTCGATGCATTGGCGGCGGGCGGAGTCGCGATCGGGCTGGACCCGCGCGAGGCGGCGGCGATCGCGCTGGCGAGCGTGGAGGGCGCCGCCGCGATGGCCGCGGCGAGCGACCGTTCCCCCGCCGCACTGGCGGATGCGGTGGCGAGCCCGGGGGGGATGACGCGCGAGGGGCTGAACGTGCTGGACGCGGATCGCGCGCTGGCGGCGTTGCTGGAGGAGACGCTGCGCAGCGTCGCGCGGCGCGGGGTGGAGATGGCGACGGCGGCGCGGGAGGCTTGAGCGGGGCGCTGCTCGATGTCGCGTTCGACGGCGTGGTGATCGAGTGGCACGGGCCGGCGCCGTTCTTCTTCGTCGCGCTGCCCGCGGACGACGTGGCGGCGGTGCGCGCGGCGGCGCGGGGTGCCAGCTACGGCTGGGGCGTGGTGCCGGTCGCGGCGACGATCGGCGACGTCGACTTCACGACCTCGCTGTTCCCGCGCGACGGCGGCTACCTGCTGCCGCTGAAGGATGTGGTGCGGCGCGTTGCGGGCGTCGTTCCGGGGAGCGTGGTCGCGGTGCGGATGCGGGTGATGCGGCGCGAACCATGACGGCCGCGGCGGCCACCGACATCGGTTCGGGATGAGCGCGGGCGAGGGCGCCGCGTTCGCGCAGGCCCGTCGACTTCGCTCAGGGCGAACGGGATTGAGTGAATGAACGTCCCAAAGTGGTGGAAAGCGGTCCGACCGCTTTCGGACTGCAATCTCGATTAGCGGACGTTCAACGCCCCTCCGGTTACGGGAGGATATACTGCTCCAATTCGAGCGCTCTGCTTCGGGTCAGATCTAACATGCAATAAGCGCCCTGAATGTAATGGGCGCTGCCGGGGGCCAAATTGTAGAAATCGCAAGTCGCGTCACGATATTTCAGCCACGCCGATTGAGCACGCTGTAAGGCTTTGCGCTGCGGGCCATCGACAAACTCAAGGGTCAGTGGGTAAGCCGCATTTAGCCTCTTCTGCCAAGCATCGGCATGTTCTGAATAACACGACGATGGAGTGACAGTGCCATCTTTGTCATTGCATCCCTCGGTCGTGTCGCGAGGCAGGCCGCTGAGCGTAACCTGAAGGGCTATGACGGCGACAATAGGCATGTTTACGGTCCCATGCTGGCGGAAGTAAGTGGCCGCTTTCGGCCTGCCTTGTCGAGGGGACGAATGACGAGTTTTGGGCGTTAGCGGACATAACGCCTGCGTCGGCAAATATCGATCTCGCGCGACCCGACGCGTGTCCGGTTGGCGGTTACCCCCGTCACGGTTGCCACTTCGCATCGCGCGCGGGCCGGCGAGGCTACCGCCGCAATTCCTCGACCCGCGGCATTTCATCGGGCGGGATCAATCCCTCCAGCACCGCCCAGAAGCCCGTCACCGCTTCCTGCCCCGCGCGCGAATAGGCGGCGGACAGGCGTTCGCGCAGCGCGTCGAAAAGGCTGGATTCCAGCGCCGCCCCCTCCGGCGTCAGTTTCAGCAGCCGTTGCCGCCGGTCCTTCTCGCCGGGCCGGGTATCGACCAGCTTGCGCTCGATCAGTTCGTTCAGGACGCGGCCCAGCGATTGCTTGGTGATGTTCAGCAGCGCCAGCAGGTCGCTGACCGTCAGGTCGGGTTTTCGCGCGATGAAATACAGCGCGCGGTGATGCGCGCGGCCCAGCCCCTGTTCCGCCAGCCCGCGATCGATCGCGCGCGTGATGTGGCTGTTGCCGAAATAAAGCAGCTCCATCCCGCGACGCAGCTCGGGCTCGCGCAGGAAGAGGGCCGATGCGGACTGGTTCGGGGCAGCCATGTTGACCAGCCTTGCCATCGGCCCTAACCGGCCGCAACCCTTGCCAGCCAGGAGCCGTCCGCCCGTGTCGTTCCCGTTCGTGCCCAACCCGTCCCCCGTGTCCGCCCAGGAGCGCGCCGGGCGGCTGGTCGATCCCGGGTTCGGGCGCGTCTTCACCGACCATATGGCGACGCTGCGCTGGTCCGAGGCCGCGGGCTGGCACGATGGCCGCATCTGCGCGCGCGCGCCGTTCCAGATCGATCCGGCGTCCGCGGTGCTGCATTACGCGCAGGAGATATTCGAGGGATTGAAGGCATATCGCCTGGACGACGGCGCGCTGGCGCTGTTCCGGCCGGAGCAGAACGCGCGCCGGTTCCAGCGGTCGGCGCGGCGGCTGGCGATGCCCGAACTGCCCGAGGACCTGTTCCTGCAATCGATCGAGGCGCTGGTGCGGGCCGACGCCGACTGGGTGCCGGGGCAGGAAGGCGGGTCGCTGTACCTGCGCCCGTTCCTGATCGCGAGCGAGGTGTTCCTGGGCGTGAAGCCGGCGTCGGAATATCTGTACGTCGTACTGGCGAGTTCGGCGGGATCGTATTGGAAGGGCGGGGCGCGCGCGATCTCGCTGTGGGTCAGCCACGATTATACCCGCGCCGCGCCGGGCGGCACGGGCGAGGCGAAATGCGGCGGCAATTACGCCACCAGCCTGGTCGCGCAGCAGGAGGCGATCCGCCGCGGGTGCGACCAGGTCGTCTTCCTCGACGCGGGCGAGCGCCGCTGGATCGAGGAACTGGGCGGCATGAACATCTTCTTCGTCTTCGCCGACGGCACGATCCGCACGCCGCCGCTGGCGGGCACGATCCTGCCGGGCATCACGCGCGATTCGATCCTGGCGCTGGCGCGTGCCGAGGGGTTGCGCGTCGAGGAGGAACCCTATGCGATCGCGGACTGGCGCGCGGACGCGGAGAGCGGGCGGCTGACCGAATCGTTCGCGTGCGGCACCGCGGCGGTGGTGACCCCGATCGGGCGCGTCGCCGGGCCGGATTACGGCTTCACCGTGGGAACGGGCGCGACGGGGCAGGTGACGCAGCATTTCCTGGACCGCCTGACCGCGATCCAGCGCGGCCGCGCGCCCGACGCGCACGGATGGGTGCAGAGGATCGGTTGAGCTTTCCCGCGCGCGGCGCTAAGCGCGCGGGCCTGCTGGGGCGTCGCCAAGTGGTAAGGCAGCGGCTTTTGGTGCCGCCATTCGCAGGTTCGAATCCTGCCGCCCCAGCCAATACGTCATCGGGCGCCTCACTCCGCGTGTCGGTCGTCGCCCGTGCGGTTGCGGTTGTCGGGGTCGAAGAATGCCGCGCGCAGCGGGAGGGTGGCGGCGCCGATGGCTGCGGCGTCGCCGTCGATCGCGGAGGCCGCGATCCGGGGGGACGGGCGGTGGAAACCGCGCCGTTCGGGATTCGTCAGCGCGATCCGGGCGATCATGCGGTCGGCGAGGGACGCGGGAAGGCGCCCGCCCAGCACGATCATGCCGGGATCGAGCGTGGCGGAAATGGCCGAGGCGATCAGGTCGACCGACGGCATCACGGCGTCGAGCCACGATCCGACCGCGGGATGATCGGGATCGAAGCGGTCGAGCATCGCGTGAAGATCGGGATAGGATATGCCCGCATCCGCGAACGCGAGGCGCAGCGCCTCCAGATTGGGGTGCGGCCAGCCGCCGGGCAGGATGGAGGCGAATTCGCCCGCGTTGCCGTGTCGCCCGCGCAGCAGCCGGCCCCCGGCGATGACGCCGCCGCCAAAGCCCGCGGAGAAATAGAGGTAGGCGAGGTCCGGCACGGTGCGGCCGTGGCCCAGCATGGTTTCGCCCACCGCCGCGACGTTGCCGTCGTTCTCGACCCACACCTTCGTCCCGAAGGCGTCGGCCAGCATCGTGTCGAGCGGGACCAGCGCCCAGGGATCGAGCAGGCGCGGGGGATTCAGGCGCGCGCCGTCGCCGATGAAATAGCCGGTGATGCCGAAGCCGATCCCGACCAGCGCCGCGCGATCGTGCCCGGTTTCGGCGATCGCGGCATCGATCATGCGTCCGATCTGCGCACAGGCGGGCGCGATCGCGGTATCGGCGAGGCGCGCGCTGCGGCCCGCGGCGACGGTGCCCGCCAGGTCCAGCACGACCAGCGATACGGCGTCGGTCATCACCGACACGCCGATGGAGAAGGCGGCGGCGCCGTTCAGCGCCAGCCGCGCGCTGGGCTTTCCACGGCCCGCGATCACCGGTGCCCCCTCCGTCAGCAGATCGCGCGCCAGCAGGGGCTCGACGAGGCGGGTGATCGAATGCGGCGCCAGGCCGGTCAGTCGCGCCAGGTCGGCCCGGCTCGCGGCGCCCAGCCGCGACAGCAGGTCCATCACGACGCCTTCGTTCGCGGTGGCGGTGCGCCAGCCGTCGCCGCGCAGGAAGCGGGTGGGGAAATCGCCCGCGGTATTGCCCGTCATGACTGCGACAAGCCGTGGCGCCGCGGCGAAGTCAAGCGCCGTGCCACCAGCAGCGCGGCGACGAGGCAGGCCAGCGCGATGGCCGCGGCGAAGCGGGCGAACACGTCCGGCGCGAACACCGGCACGTGCCCCAGCCCGCCCGCCAGCGCCAGCCCGGCCGCGCCCAACGCCAGCTTGGATGCCATCGTGTAGACGCCGTAGCCCCGCGGGCCCTGCGCCAGCGCGGGCAGCAGTGCCCAGCCGATCAGGTTGGTCACCCCCATCACGACGCCGAGCGCCACCAGCATCGCGGGCGCGGTGCTCCAGGCGAACCCCGCGGCGACGGATCCGCCCGCGACGAAGGCGGCGGATTGCAGGATCAGGCCGTGGCGCGGCGCCGACCCCAGCCGGATCGGGATCAGCGCGGCCGCCGATCGGCCGACGATCAGCAGCGCGAGGATCGACACGCCGTCATTCGCGGCGTGGGGGGCGACGGCGGGGAGGTGGAGGACCGCCTTGGCCAACGCCCCCAGCGCGACGATGCCGATGACGTTGGCGGCCAGGAAGGTCGGCGGCAGGCCGATCGACCGCCCCGGGCGCGGTCGCCGGTCGTCCGGGACCGGGGGAAAGCGGGAAAGCAGCGGCAGCATGGTCGACCCGATCAGCAGCGCGGCGCCGGCGATGGCCCACAGCATCGGCGCGGTGGCGATCCGGGCCGATCCGCCGACCCCCCAGGCGGCGAACAGCGCGGCGAGCGCGGTCCCGATCGTGCGCACCCGCGCCAGCCAGGCGGCCCGTGCCGGAATGCCGCCGAGCCGGGTCATCAGCGCGTTGTGCGGCACATCGCAGCCCGCATAGGCGATGCGGAACGCCAGCGTCGCGCCGAGCAGCGCGACCGGGCCGTGCGGCGCCAGCAGGACCGTCGCCGGGAAGCTGGCCGCCGCGACCGCCAGCCCGATGCCCGCAAGCCGCGCGGCATGATGCGGGCGGCGCCCCAGCCAGATGCCGACGGCGAGGTCCGCGACCGCGTTCGCCGCCAGTCCGGCCAGGAACAGCGCGCCCGCGACGATCGGGTCGACCGAATAGACCGATACCAGCAGGTAGAGCGTCAGCAGGTCGCTGGCGGTCCACAGCAGGCTCTTGCCCACATGCGCGACGCCGTACGCCACCCATGCGCGGCGCCAGCCTAGCGGATCCAGCGGACCTTGTAGAGGCGCATCCCCTCCACCGGGATCCGCACCGGATCGCTGCCGTCCGCGCGCGCGATCGTGAAGCCCTTCGCCCACCAACTCTCCTCCGCCTGGACCCAGGCCAGTCGTCCGCCCATCATCCCCACCGCCTTCACGCGCGGCCGCGGGTTGAGCGCGGGCAGCGGGGTGTACGTGCCGGGCGCGGGCGGTCGCCCCTCCGGTCGTCCCCCCGCCGGCCCGGCCGCATCGCCCGCGTCCGGATCGCCTGCATCCGGATCGAACGTCCAGACGCCGTCGTCGGTCGTCACCAGATAGCGGCCATCGGGGCGGCGCGACAGGTCGTGGCCGTCGCGGCGTCCCGGCAGGGTCCAGCGTGCCGACTCCGTCAGGACGGGGGCGGACGACGTGCCCGCGACGCGATACGCCTGGATCAGGTCGTGCGACAGGACGAACAGCCGGTCCCGCGCGCGATCCCATACCGCGCCGTGCCCCGACGGCAGCGGCAGGTGGAGCAGCGGCGTCTCGCTGCGCGTGCGGTCGTACACCTCCAGGCGATCGCCCTTCGGATCGATCGACAGGGCGACCGCGATCATGCCGCCGGGCAGCATGTCCGCGGAATGGGCCATCGGCGCGGTCGCACGGAAGGTGACGCGACCGCTCACGCGCTCGATCAGGACCACGCCCCCGGTCGACGCGGTGACCAGAATGCCGCGACCGCCGTCCACCGGTTTGCAATCGTCGATATGCGCGAGCAGCGCCGTGCGATAGCGCGCGGGCAGGTCCGTCGCGTCGGCCGCGCGCCACCGCCACACCTCCACCGACCGGCCGCTTTCGATGCGATATTCGCGGATCTGGTCACCGCCGCAGGCATAGAGCCGCGGTGCGGCGTCAGCCGGGGCGGGGGCGGACGCGACGGCGGCGGCAATTATCATACTGATCGGCATAGTAATATCTGTCCGTTCACGAGATCGGTGCAAACAGCCTAAGCCACCGTCATAACTATGTCACCTATAGTTATTAAATGGGAGGGCGCGTCGACGCCGGTTCGACGAGGGGGATGCCATCATGATGCCGATTGCCTTGCGTAGCGTGTTGCTGGTTTCGAGCGCGCTGTCCTGCCTGTCCATGGCGCCGGGCGCGCGCGCGCAGGACGGGGCGGTCGATGCAGGAGCGGCCACGGCGGCCGCGGGCGCGCAGGCCGCCGGCGCCCAGGCCGCGGCGGAGGAGGCGCCGACATCGTCGTCACCGGTGCGCGCCTGCAAGCCGCGCGCGAGATCGAGGCGAAGCGCACCATCTCGGTCATTTCCGACAGCATCAGCGCGGACGAGATCGGCACGCTGCCCGATTTCGGCCTGGGCGAGGCGCTGACCCGCGTTCCCGGCGTGTCGACGGTGCAGAACAATGCGCGCGGCGAGGCGCAATTCCTGTCGATCCGCGGCCTGAACGCGGATTACAACCTGGTCGAGATCGACGGCGTGCCGCTGCCCGCGAACGAAGTGGGGCGGCGCAACGTCTCGCTCGACGTCATCCCCTCCTCGCTCGCCAGCCGGGTCGAGGTGTACAAGTCGGTCAACGCGTCGATGAACGGCAACGCCATCGGCGGCGTCGCCAACCTGCGGACGCGCAGCGCGTTCGACAACGGCGGGAAGACGTTCGTGGGCGGGCGGTTCGACATCGGCAAATATGATTTCGAACGGACGCGGGGCACGCGGACGCCGTCGGGACAGGTGGAGGTCGTGGCGTCGACCACGTTCGGGCCGGACGGCATGTTCGGCGCGGTGGTATCGGGCAGCTATTTCCGCCGCGATTCCGCATCGCTCAATTCCGCGACCGACAATTACCTGTACCTGGACCCCGCGACGGGCACCCGGCGGCTGTCGCCCGCCAACGACGTGTCCGACGCGCTGGTCGCGCCGGACCGGCGGCGCTGGCTCCATTACGACAATCTGCGCCAGCGGTACGGCGTGTTCGGCAAGCTGGAGTTCGACGACCATCGCATGTTCAGGGCGGCGTTCACGCTCGCCGATTTCCGCCACAAGAACGACGAGGAACGCCAGTCGAACGCGATCATCGCGAATACGGCGGTGACCGCCGCGACCAACCGCTACACCAATTTCACGAACGTGACCGCGGCGGGCGGCGCGGTATCGAACGCCAACGCGCAGGTCGACCTGGCCCAGTTCGCGCAGCAGCGCCGCGTCCGCTACGGCGATTTCCACGCCGAATTGTCGCCGGGCAGCGGCATCCACGCCGATCTGGGCGTCAATTACGCGGTGTCGACCTATCGCCAGGACGCGACGTTCGCCACGTACCGGATCGCGAACACGAACAGCCTGGCCTATACCTACACCATCACGCCGGGCGAGTTCACGCGGTTCACGCCCGCCAATCCCGCCTTCGCCTTCGATCCGGCGAACTATCGCCAGTTCGAATACGGCACGGCCAAGGACGACAATCGCGAACGCGCGCTGACCGCGCAGGGCAACCTGGGCATCAACATGCAGGCGCAGGATCGCGGGTTCGGCATCCAGACGGGCGCCTACGCCCGGTTCCTGAAGCGCGGCTACGATTTCACGGTGCGCAATTTCCGGCCGCTGGGCACCAGCAACTACCTGTTGTCGGCGGTCGACGATCCCGATGCGCGCTATTCGCCGTACAACGGCGGCGGCCAGTCCCTGCTGTTCGTCGACCCGAAGGCCGCCGCCGCCTTCTACGCCGCCAATGCCGCGGGCTTCACCCCCAACAGCGCCAATACGTCGGGCAGCCTGACCCCCGACTACACCCTGGGCGAGGATATCGTGGCGGCCTATGCCATGGGACGGTTCGCGACCGAGGCGGTCGAGCTGACCGCCGGCGTGCGGTACGAACATACCGACCTGCGGACAGGCTCCACCGCCGGGGTGACGCGGGGCACGGCGACCAGCTTCGTCTTCGCGCAACAGGGGCAGCGCTACGGCTATTGGCTGCCCTCCGCGCAGGTGAACTGGGACGTGACGGACCAGTTGAAGGTGCGCGGGGCGGCGAGCCGGACGCTGGGCCGTCCCAATTACGACGACCTGGCCGCGCGCGAGGTCGTGTCGATCGCGGGCCAGACCGACGGCGGCGGGCGCACGATCACCAGCGGCAATCCCGGGTTGAAGCCGCGCGTGTCCGACAATTACGACCTGAGCGTCGAATTCTACGCCAACCGCGACATCCTGTTTTCCGCGGGCCTGTTCCTGAAGGACATCAGCGATGAAATCCTGACCGTCCGCAACCAGGCGACGGAAATTGTCGACGGTCTGCCGACGCTGGTCACCCGGATCCAGCCGGTCAACGCGTCCAGCAGCAAGGTGAAGGGCGTGGAGCTGAACGCGGTGGTGTCGCGGATGCGCTTCCTGCCGGGGCCGCTCGACGGGTTCGGCCTGTCCGCGAACCTCACCTTGCTGGACCCGACACCGCCGACGATCACGCTGGCGGACCGGGTGACGACGCGTCGCCTGACCAACCTGTTCGAAAGCGCCAATACCGTCGCGAACGTGAAGCTGTTCTACACCGCCGGGCCGGTGCAGGTGCAGGGTGCGTGGAACCACCTGTCGCCGCTGCTCTTCTCGGTATCGAACACCGACCCGTTGCAGGACCGGGTCTATGCCGCCAGCAACCTGTTCGACGCGCAGCTGCGCCTGACGGTGAACCGTCACCTGACGATCGTGGCGCAGGGCAAGAACCTGACCGATTTCCGTCCGCGGCGGATGTTCGGACCGGATTATCGCCTGCTGCGCGAGGAGATCGACAACGGTCGCGCCTTCTACATCGGCGGGCTGGTCCGCTTCTGATGCGCGCGGCGATCCTGCTGCCGGTGATGGCGCTGGCCACGGGGGTATCGGGGGAGGCGGCGGCGGGGCAGCGCTACCTTTCCGGGCCGGGGGTGGCGCTGGAACAGGTGCTGCCCGCTCCGCCGGAAACCGGGTCCGCCGCCGATGCGGCGGACCGGGCGACGTTCCGCGCGACCCGTGGCTTGCAGGGGTCGGCGCGCTGGCGCCGGGCGACCGCCGACGTGGACGAGGCGGTTCCTGCGATGCTGGCCGACTTCGCGGGCGCGGCGGGCCGCCCGTTGTCCCCGGCCGCGACCCCCGCGCTGGCGCGCCTGCTGACGCGGATGCGCGGCGACGTGGCCGCGGGCGTCAATGCGGTGAAGCCGGTGTACCGGCGGCGGCGACCGTTCGTGGTCGACGCCGGGCCGATCTGCCAGCCGCGGGAGGCATTGGCGAACAGCTTCGACTATCCGTCCGGGCATACCGCCTGGGGCACCGCGGTCGCGCTCGTCCTGGCCGAACTGCTCCCCGCGCGCGCCACCGACATATTGTCGCGCGGGCGGGACTATGGCGACAGCCGCGTGATCTGCGGCGCGCATAACGCCAGCGCGGTGGCGGCGGGACGGATGGCCGGGGCGGCGATGGTCGCGCGGCTGCACGGCGACGCGGCCTTTCGTGCCGACCTGAACGCGGCGCGGCGCGAGCTGGACGCGGCGCTGGCCGTCATGGCGCGGATCGCGGATCCGGCGGCGGGACCGATCGTGATCGCGCATCGCGGCTGCCACGCCGCGGCGCCGGCGCTCGGCCTCGGCAGCGTGCCCGAAAACTCGCTCGCGGCGCTGACGCAGTGCGTGGCGATCGGCGCCGACGTGATGGAAACCGACGTGCGGATGACGCGCGACGGGCATCTGGTCATGATCCACGACGCCACCGTCGATCGCACCACCGACGGTCGCGGGCGGATCGCGGACCTGACGCTGGCGGACATCCGGGCGCTGCGGCTGCGCGACGATCTGGGCGGCGCGGGTGCGCGCGTGACCGATGCCCGCGTCCCGACCCTGGCCGAGATGCTCGACGCGGCGGCCGGGCGGATCGTCCTGAACCTGGATATCAAGGACGCGGTGCAGGCCGAGACGATCGCGGCGGTCCAGGCGCACGGTGCGCAGGACCGCGTCCTCGTCAAGGCGACGGCGGGGATCGCCAGCCCCCCGCTGGCCGCCCTGCCGCCGTTCGACCGGGTGGCGTTCCTGCCGATGCTGTCGGGGGGCGACGACCTGCCGCAGGTGATCGCGCGCCAGGCGGGGGGGCGCATCCGCCCGGTCGGGTACGAGGTTCCGCGGATGTCCCTCGCGCTGCTGGCGCCGACCGCGGCGGCGGCGCGCGCGGCGGACGGGCGATTGTGGGCGAACACGCTGTGGGACGGATATGTGGCCGGGATCGGCGGGGACGACGAGGCGCGCCGCGACCCCGACCGCGTCTGGGGGCGGCTCATCCGCGCGGGCGTGTCGATGCTCCAGACCGATGATCCTGCGGACCTGAAGCGCTTCGTCGCCACGCTTCCCGACGCGTCGGGGCGAGGGGGCGCGACCGGCGCGGATCGCTGACGGGCGGCGGCGGCGCGGGGCGTCCGCTATCCTCTGGCGAACCGCAGGCGAAGGACGCTGTCGCCGCCGCCGGCCTCCTCGATCATCAAAGCGTCGATGGGGCGGTATCCGTTCCGGCGGAGATACGCCTCCAGCCGGCCGAGATAGGGCAGCTGCGACGGCGCCACGCGCGCGTCGCCCGCTTCCGACACGGCGGCGGACAGTTCGCACCGGTCGGTGCAGACGATCGTCGCGCCGCCGAGGGTCGGGAACGTCGCCGCCAGGTTCCGGCGGAGCGTCGCGATGTCGCCGTCGGCGGATCGCGCGTCCGGGGCGGCGGACGACGGCGCGGCGGCGACGGGCGGGCCGACGGGTCGGGCGGGGGCGGTGCCCGTCCCGCGCACGACCGTGATGCCGCGCGACGGCGCCACGTCCCCCGGACGCGTGGCGAGATACGCCCCGGCCCCCGCGGCCAGGATCGCCCCGGCCGCCAGGAGGCGGCGCGGGGCGACGCGACCGCGCGCGGGGCCGGTCACTCCGCCCCCGTCGCGAGGGCGTGGACCTTCGGCAGGAGCCGTTCCATCTCGCGCGTCCTGATCTCCCGTTCGATGCGGTCGCGGGCGGGGCCGGAATAGGCATGGCGCCGCTGGTTCAGGCGGATGACGTGATAGCCGTCCGTCCCCTTCACGACGTCGCTGATCTGGCCGTCCTTCAGCGGCGCGATGGCGGCCATGAAGGTCGGCTGGATATCCGCGCCCAAAATCAGCGGAAGCCGGCCGCCGTCGGCCGCGGTGGTGCCGTCGGCGGACGTTTCCCGCGCCAGAGCGGCGAAGTCCGATCCCTGGCGCAGCTTCGCCACCACCGCGCGTGCGCGCGCCGCGCCGTTCCGATCGGCGTCGCTCCGCGCATCGGCGCCGGACGGGATGAAGATATGGCTGATGTCGAATTCGTCGTACCGGTCCGGGTCGCGATCGAACCGCGACCGGACCTCCGCCTCGTCGATGACGATCGTATCGGTCAGCGTCTGCATCAGCTTTTCCGCCAGCAGCATGTCGCGGAACGCCGCCTCCGCCGCGACGACGTCGGTCGCGCGGTCGAGGCCACGGCGTCGCGCCGCGGCGGCCAGGGCCTGGATCGACGCGGCCTTGCCGGTATTGCGCTGCGTCGCCATTGAGCGCGCGTCATGCTTGGCCGGAAAGGGGCGGCCGACCTCCGCCCCGCGATCGAGCAGCGCCGCGACCGACGATCCCGCCGCGGCGGGCGGGGCGGCGCGACCGGCGTCGGGATCCGGCGTGGCCGCCATCAGCATCGATAACATCAGCGTCAGCATCGAACGTCACTCTTGTAGTGGCGGCCGCCGGAACCCCGGCGGCCGCGATCGTCGGACCCGGATCAGAATGCGCCGGGGTGATCCCGACGCTTGCCCTGGCGGCGGAAATACTGGGCCGCGGCGTTGGGGTCGTCCGTGGTGATGAGGTTGAACCGTTCGCGGTTGAGGAAGCCGAGGTCGCCGCGCCGGTCGTCCGTATCCTTGAAGTTGGGCTTCCATTCGTAATAGAGGTTGGAAAGCTTGTAGCAGCACGCGCCCGTATTCATGTAGAAGCTGCCGTTGCTCTCGTCTTCGTCGGGGATGGCGTGTAACACGCCGGCTTTCTTGCCCGCTTCCACAACGCGGTCCTTCAACGTGTACATCAGGCCCCACGGCTGCTTTACGTTCACCTCGATCGCGTTGGCCGAAAACCAGGCGTTGAAGGCGGCGTCGACGTTGATGCGGCCGAGCATGTTGGTGGTGAAGACGGGGATGGCCCACATGTCGCCGGCGTCCTTCTCGAACGCCTCGGGCGTCTGGTACAAGGTGGCGTTCACCTTCATCGCCATCTTGTACCGCCCGCCCGGCACGAACTTGCGGACCGCGCTGTTCGTGGCCTTGACCGCCTCGGACGTCTTCACGTCGAAGATGATCGGAAGGCTGAAGTGGCGCAGATCGTAGAATCGCAGCACGTTCTCCAGCTTCGGCAGCGTGTACATGCTCCATCCCGCGCGGCTGGGATTGAGCAGGCGCAGTTTCTCCGCCTCGTCCGACCGGATGGCCGACAGGGGAGGGTTGTATTCCGGGAGCGTGCCGTCGGTACGCGGATTGTAGCGCCGCCGACCCTTCGTTTCGGAATAGTTCGTCGTCCGCCCGACGTTGAAGTCGTGGAGGATGAAGGGCACGTTGTCGGACGACAGCTTGATGTCCAGCTCGATCCCGTCGATGCAGGCGGCGTCCGCGTCGATGATCGCACCGGTGGAATTTTCGGGCATCTGGACCGCGTGCGGATTGTTGGAGCCCCAAAAGCCGCGATGGCCCAGGATCATGACGTCGTTGGTCTTGTTATACCCCATGATCTCGCCGAACCGCTGTTCGAGCGACCGGCATGCCTGTGCGGATGCGGTGCCGGCATGGCCCAGGGCGAAGGCAGTCATCATCGCGCCAAGGCCCAGGGCCCTGTAATTGGTCGGCATCACACATTCCTTTGCTGCACGGGTGGCAAAATGCCCGGTTCCGGAACGACGCGACGTCCGTCGGACATCGCCGCGACCTCCCCCGAGGACCGCGCGACCTATTTACCCACCCCAGGTGACATATGCATGACGACGGACCGGATCACGGGCGACCGGTGACGGTCCGGATCGGTGGTTGGCGCGCGGCGCGCTACGCCCGGTCGGGACCGAAGGCGGCGTAGCGGTCGGTCCACGCGCGCACCTCCGCCCGCAGGTGGGGAGGGGGAGTCGTGCCGGACAGCACGTGCTGCGCCACGTCGGCGTCGGGATGGACCAGCATCTTGCGCGACCCGTCGCTGAACCACACCGGGACCAGCCGATCGCACAGCCCGTCGAGCACCGCCGCCGCGGTGCCGTCCGCGATCGCGGTGCTGCCCGGGAGCAGGCGGACGTTGATCGCCACCCCCTCGAAACGGTTGCGGGGATCGCGAACGAAGTTGAGCGAGACGAGGAGGCCGGACCGGTCGGGGCGCGCGGCGTCGGGCAAGGCGGGCACCCGGCGCCAGGCGCAGAACCACGTCCGGCAGATGTGCGGGCGAATCGCATGGATGCCGCACCCCCCCGCGCCGAGATGCGCGCAGGCGACGTCCGCGGGCTTTTGGAAATCGGGCGAGTCCACCTTCAGGACCGTGCAGCAGATGGTGCAATCGCCGCAGGTCCGGTCGGCCAGCACCGGCCCCAGCAGCGCGGTTTCCACGTCGGCGTCGGTTTGCATCGGCATGGCCGGGGCCTGTATCACGAAACCGGCATGCGATCAGCGCGCCCTGCGCTACGCCGCCGGGGAGAGCGGGGCGAGGAAGGGGTGGGCCAGGACGCGCGCGGCGTTGCGCTGCCCGATCGCGGTATCGTTCACGAGGCGGCGGCCGCTGACGGTGCGATACAGGCTGACGCAGGCGTCGATGCGGACGAAGCGCGCGCCCGCCGCGGCGGCGCGGGTGTAGAAGTCCCAGTCGTTGCAATTGTGGAAGCTGGGGTCAAACCCGTCGACGCGCAGGACCGTGTCGCGACGGACCACCGCCCAGCTGGGACCGATCACGCCGCCGCTGGCGAGCCCTGCGCGGATGCAGGCGCCGTCCCACCCGCATTCGGGCGCGCCGGGCGATCCCCCGTCCTCGCACCGCGCGAAATGGCCGACGACGACGTCGTGCCCGGCGGTCGCGTGCGGATGGAGCAGCGACCGCGCCGCGCCGGGCAGCCACACGTCGTCGCTGTCGACGAACGCGATCCATTCGGCGCGGGAGAGCGCGGCGCCGGTGTTGCGCGCCTGCGATGCGCCGACGTTGCGGGGAAGCAGCACCGCCTCCACCGTCCGGTGGCGCGCGGCCAGATCGCGGATCACCGCGGCGCTGTCGTCGCGCGACCCGTCGTCGACGACGATCACCCGCGTCGGCGCATGATCCTGTGCCAGCACGCTTTCGACCGTATCCGCGACGACGTGCGCGCGATCGTGACAGGGCACGACGACGTCGTAGCCGGGATAATGCAGGGCCAGCAGGTCGGGTTGATACGGCATCGCCGCCCCATGACAGGTTGGCGGCACGGATCAAGCGCGCGGATCGTCCGCGCGCCCCTGCGTCAATAGCGTAGCCGCGCGCCGACGTAGAAGAAGCGGCCGAGCGGGGAGATCGGGACGTTCGTGCCATAGGCGGCGGGATCGGGCTTCTGGTCCGTGAAATTGGTGACGCCGCCGTAGAAGCCGAAGCCGTCGGGGACCTGATAGGCGATCTGCATGTCGTGCTGCCACAGCGGGTCGAAACGCAGGTAGCGCGCGGCGGCGACGTCCGGGTTCGCGGCGGTCGTGTTGCGATCGAACGCGCGGGTCGCGTTGAACCACCGCAGATTGTAGTTCACCGACACGCGGTCCCGCGTCCACGTGGGTGCGAAATTCGCGTTCCATCGCGGTGCGCCGAAACTGTCCAGATTGTTGTTCACCGGGGCGCCGGGGATGGCGACGAAGGTCAGCCGGTCGAGATACCCGCCGATCAGCCGCAGGTCGAACGTCCCGGCATCGCCCGCGTCGAGGCGATAGTCGATCGTGACGTCGAGCCCGCTGGTGCGGAAGTTCGCCACGTTCTGCGGACCCACGGTGAACCCGCTGATCCGGCCGTTCCCCTGCGTCCGCGTGAAGGCGGCGCAATAGGGATTGTCGAGCGTCGGGGAATCCACGCACAGGTTGACCAGGTCGTTGCCGCCGACCGTGTTGATCGCGTCGTTGAGGTCGATGTCGTACCAGTCGGCGGAGGCGGACAGTCCGGGCAGGAAGCCTGGACGCAGCACCACGCCCGCGGTCCATGTCCGCGCGCGTTCGGGGCGCAGCGCGCGATTGCCCTGGGAAATGCCGCTGATGACGAAGCCGGTGTCGCTTTCGCCCAGCAACGTGTCGCGGCCCGCCGCCGACAGCTGCGCCCGGCAGTTGGCGGCGCGGAACGACGTGCCGTTGCCGACCGACCGCGTGGTGCACGGATCGTCGAAGAAGGCGGACGTGCTGCTCGTCGGCTGGAACAATTCCCCGATGTTCGGGGCGCGGACCGCCTGGCCGTAGGAGCCGCGGAACGAGATGTCGCGCACCGGCGCCCAGATGCCGGTGAACTGCCACGTCCGCGTGCTGCCGACGGTGGAATAATCGGAATAGCGCCCCGCCGCGCCGACCGACAGCAGGTGGAAGAAGGGCCGGTCGCGCAGGATCGGCACGTTCACCTCGCCGAACGCCTCCCACACGTCGAAGCTGCCGCGGCTGGGCAGGACGGTGCCCGGTTCGTCGCCGGGGAAGTAATTGCCCGCCACCAGGTTGGCATTGGGATCGAAGCGGCTGCTTTCGCGGCGATACTCGCCCCCGAAGGAGAATTGCACCGGGCCGCCGGGGAGCGTGAAGAACTGCCCGAAATCGCCGCTGACCGACGCATTGGCGACATGCTGGTCGATCCGCGCGAAGCTGCGGTCGTTGCGCTGGAAATAGGCGAGCGCGGCGGCGTCGGTCGGTCCTGGGCCGAAGGGGTTGATCGGGATGCAGCCATTGCCCGCCGCGGCCAGGGTGGAGCGGCAGACGATCGTCCCGCCCGGTCCGGCGACCGCGTCCAGCGCCTCGAGATAGCGCGAGGCCAGGCGGCTGCCGAGGCGGGTGATGGCCAGGTCGGTGCGGCCATACTGATAATAGGCGTCGTAGGTCGCGTGATCCGACAGGCGCCCCGATGCCGCGACGACGCCGCGATACGTCTCGCGCCGGTCGCTTTCGCCCAGCCGGCCGAAATCGATGTTGTGGCGGTTGAGGAACAGATTCTCCGCGCCCTGTTCCACCGCCGCCGCACGGATGCTGCCGGGGATGAAGGGATTGTCGAGCGCGATCGGCAGGTAATAGGTTTCGGGAAACTGGCCGAAGGTCCGCGCATCGGTGCGCGCATATTTGGCGTCGACCGACAGCTTGAACGCGTCCGACACCTCGAACGAGGAAAGCACGTTCGCGGTATGCCGCTGGATGCCGGGCGTCAGGTCCCCCTGGTAGAAGCCGGGGACGTCGGTGCTGACCCCGCCCTGATAGTAATAGGCGACGGGGCGGCCGGGATCGTACGGGCGGCCCAGCCCGTCGAAGCTGGGGTTCGATTCCCCGCCGACGAAGATCGCGCCGAGCGGCGAGATGTACGTGTATTTCAGGTTGCCCAGCAGCACGTTGTCCGGGACGTTCGGGTCGTCCGGCTGATCGGCGTCGTTGGGGATCAGATAGCGGCGATTGCCCTGGCGCAGATATTTGCGCGCTTCGTACGGGATCCGGTCCTCCCCGCTATATTCGTACGCGAGGGTGACGTTGGCGCGGCCGTCGGCGAAATTGCGTCCCGCCACGATCGAGGCGAAGCGGGTCGCGCCGTCGCCATATTGCGACACGCCCATCTGCGCGCGCGCGGACAGGCCGTCGAAATCGCGGCGGAGGATGAAATTGGCCACGCCGGTGACGCCGTCGGCGCCGTAGACCGCGCCCACCGCCCCGGTCAGGACGTCGACGCGCTGGATCAGGTCGGTCGGGATGGAATTGATGTCGACCGCCGCGTTGCTCGCCTCCGCCGCGACGTGTCGACGCCCGTCCACCAGCGTCAGCGTGCGGTTGATGCCGAGGTTGCGCAGGTTCAGCTGGTTCAGCCCGGCCTGGCCGAACTGCTGGCTCGACACCGCGTCCCCGCCCGCCGCGCGCGTGCTGTCGCGCGATCCGACCAGCGCGGGCACGCGCAGGAGAAAGGTCGTGAGGTTGGTGTTGCCCGACTGCTGGATATCGCGCGCGTCCGCCGACACGATCGGGTTGGGCGCCTCGTAATCCGGGCGGCGGATGCGCGATCCGGTGACGACGATATCGGCGCCGCTCTCCTCCGTGGCCGCGGCGTCCTCAGCGGCGGCGGCGGCGGGGACCGGTTCGCCGCCCGCGGGCGCCTGCTGCGCCGCGGCGGGGCAGGCCAGTGCCAGCATCCCCGCGCCGGCCAGCCACCCGCAACGTCCGGTCGTGTTCATGCCCATGTGCGATCCCCCCACGTGTCCGCCGTCCGCCCCTGCGGGTCCGGCGTGGTGCGTGCGCGATCGCCCGTTTTCGGATGCGGATCGCGGCGCGCCATCGAAAGCCTCCCTGGATCAGCCGTTTGCGGAAAGATAGCCGATTTTGTCGCTGGTCGGGACCGCATGCGGCTGGCACATCGGCGCGATGACAGGGGGGGACCGGTTCGGCCATGCGGGCCTGACGCGCCGCGGCATGATCGCGGGCGGGGCGGCGGGGATGCTGGCGGCGTGCGGGCGGCGCGATCCCGATGCGCTGACCTTCTGGGCGACGGGATACGAAGGCGATTACTCCCCCCACCTGCTAGCCGCCTTCACCCGCGCGACCGGGATGGCGACCGATGCGCAGTCGTTGCCGGGCAGCGCGGCGCACGAGAAATACCTGACCGCCTTCGCGGGCGCTTCGCTGCCCGACGTGATGATGCTGCCGTCGGGGTGGGTGAGCGAGTTCGCCATGATCGGCGCGATCGAGCCGCTGGCCGATCCCGCGCTGGCCGGGGACGGCTTTCCCGACGTCATGCGGCCGCTGACCTATGGCGGCGTCGCCTATGCCGTGCCCTGGTCGGTGGGGAGCCAGGTGCAATTCTATCGTCGCGACATCCTGGGGGAGATCGGGTTCGATACCGCGCCGTCGACGTGGGACGGATGGCGCACGGTCGGCGCGCGGCTTAAGCGGCGGTATCCCGACCGCTACGCCATGCTGATGTTCCTGAACTGGTGGGACACCCTGGTCACGTTCGCGAGCGCGGCGGGCGCCTATCCGCTGCGGGCAGGGGATACGCGCGGGAATTTCCGCACCCCGGCCTATCGCGAAGCGCTGTCCTTCTACGTCTCGCTGTTCGCGGACGGCTACGCCCCCGGCGTGTCGTCGAACGAGATCCAAGACCCGATGGCGGCGTTCGCGCGCGGGTATTTCACGCTGTATCCCAGCGGGCCGACGTTGCTGACCGACCTGCGCCGCCGGGTGGACGAGATCGCGCCCGACCGGTGGGGCACCGCGCGGATGCCGGGGCCGGACGGTCCGGGGCGCGTATCGGCGATCAACAACAGCCTGGCCGTGTCCACACGATCGCGGCGCAAGGCCGATGCCTGGGCCCTGGTCCGCCACCTCACGTCGGTGGAGAGCGAGCTGACCTTCCAGCGGATGATCGGCGTCCTGCCCGCGCGCCGCAGCGCATGGCGCGACCCGCAACTCGCCGACCCGGTCCTGCGCCCGTTCGCCGAGCAGATGGAGCTGCCCGCGCGCCTGCCCACGATCGTGGAATGGGAACGCATCCGGCTGGACGTGCAGATCGTCGCCGAACGCGTGGTGCGCGGCGGGCTGACGATCGACGAGGGGCTGGCCGCGATGGACACGCGGGTCGACGCGATCCTGGCGAAGCGTCGCGCGCTGGTGGCGGCGGGGCGGATCGCATGAACCGGCAGGAACGCGCCGCCTGGACCTTCAGCCTGCCCGTGCTGGGCATCACCGCGCTGGTGTTCGTCCTGCCCGCGTTGCTGGCGCTGGGGTTGAGCCTGACCGATTTCAGCGTCTACGCGCTGGCCGACTGGTCCAACCTGCGCTTCGTCGGGTTCGACAATTTCCGCGACCTGCTGTCCACCCCGCTGTTCTGGCGCGCGTTGCGCAACACCGCCTTCTTCGCCCTGCTGGGCGTGCCGATGGCGATCGGCGCGTCGCTGTTCACCGCGCTGCTGCTGCACGACGTCAGCGTCCGGTGGAAGCCGTTCTGGCGCGTGGCGTTGTTCGCGCCCTACGTGACCGGGATCGTCGCGACCGCGGTCGTCTGGCGCTACGTCCTCAATACGCGGTTCGGCCTGCTCAACTGGGCGCTGGCGACGGTGGGCATCGGGCCGGTCGACTGGCTGGGCGATCCGCGCTGGTCGATCCCCGCGATCCTGCTGTTCGTGACGTGGAAGGTGTTCGGGTACAACATGATCGTGTTCACCGCGGCGCTGGCGGCGGTGCCCGACGAGTTGATGGAGGCGGCGCGGCTGGACGGGGCGGGATGGTGGGCGCGGTTCCGCCACGTGACCCTGCCCGCGATCGGGCCGACGCTGCTGCTGGCGGCGGTGATGAGCGTCGCGGGGTTCCTGCAATTGTTCGCCGAACCCTATGTCATGACGCTGGGCGGACCGGCGCAGTCGACGACGACGGTGCTGTATTTCATGTTCGAGGAGGGGTTCAAATGGTGGAACCTCGGCCAGGCGTCCGCCGTCGCCTTCGTGCTGTTCGTGCTGATCCTGGCACTGACGCTGGTGCAGACCCGCATCGGGCGGCGGTACGAATGGCTGTGACCCCGCGCCGGTGGAGGGCGGTCGTCCTGAACGCGATGGTGGCGGCGATGACGCTGGTCACGCTGGCGCCGTTCGCGTGGATGGTGACCGTGTCGTTCATGCCGCGCTACGCCTCCAGCACCTATCCCCCGCCGATCTGGCCACGCCGGTGGACGTGGGAGAATTACTACGAACTGCTGGTGGAGCGCGTGTACCAGGGCGCGGTCTTCGACTATCGCATCGTGCCCGCGCTGGCCAACAGCCTGTTCGTGGCGCTGTCGTCGACGGTCCTGGGGCTGATCCTGACCGTGCCGGCGGGCTATGCCTTCGCCAAGTTGCGGTTCCGCGGGCGCGAGCGGTTGCTGCAACTGCTGATCGCGGGGCTGGTCGTGCCGGGGCAGGTGGCGATGCTGCCGCTGTTCCTGATTTTCCGCGAACTGGGGCTGGTGGACACCTATGCGGGCGTGATCCTGCCCAGCCTGGCGGGGATATTCGCGATCCTGTTCGTCCGGCAGGCGACGCTGTCGATCCCCGACGAGATGATCGACGCCGCGCGGATCGACGGGGCGAGCGAGGGGCGGATATTCGTGTCGATCGTCCTGCCGCTGCTGATGCCCGTGGTCGTCACGCTGGCGCTGTTCATGTTCCTGGGCAGCTGGAACGACTTCCTGTGGCCGCTCATCGTCCTGGCGGACCAGCACATGTACACCCTGCCCGTCGCGGTCGCGGCGATCGGGCGCGAACATGCCGCCGACGGCGAGCTGATGATGGCGGCGTCGGTCGTCACGACCATGCCGGTGCTGCTGCTGTTCCTGGCGCTCCAGCGCTATTACCTGACCGGCCTGCTGGGCGGCGGCGTCAAGGGGTGAGGCGGGGGTAGGCGCGGCCGTCCGCGTCGAACAGCTGGACCGCGTCCGCCGCGACCGCGAACGACAGGGTCTCGCCCAGCGTCACCGACCGGTCGCTGGGCAGTTGCGCGACGATCGTGCCCGTCGCCCCGCGCGCGCCGAGATGCGCGAAGGACAGCGGCCCCAGCCGTTCGAACAATTCCACCGCGCCCGCGAACGGGCCGTCCGGTGCGGGGAACAGATGTTCGGGCCGGACGCCCACCGTGGCCGCGGTGCCGACGGCGGCGGCGGGGACATGCGCGGCGGCGCGCATCGTCTCCCCGCCCGCCAGCCGCGCGACCGCGCCGTCGGGGCCCGCGGCGACGATCGTGGCGGGCAGGAGGTTCATGCCCGGCGACCCGATCGCGGCGGCGACCGCAAGGCCGGCGGGGCGGCGATAGACGTCGATCGGGGCGCCGACCTGCTCCACCCGCCCCTCGCTCATCACCACGATGCGGTTGGCGAGCGTCATCGCCTCCAGCTGGTCGTGCGTGACGTAGATCATCGTGGCGCCCAGCCGCTGGTGCAGCCGCGCGAATTCGTGGCGCATCCGCGCACGCAACGCGGTGTCCAGGTTCGACAGCGGTTCGTCCAGCAACAGCACGCGCGGGCGGCGCACGATGGCGCGGGCGATCGACACGCGCTGGCGCTGCCCCCCCGACAGCGCGCGGGGGCGACGATCGAGCAGGTCGGTCAGGTCGAGCATGGCGGCGGTTTCCGCGACGCGTTCCGCGATCTCGCGCCGGTCCAGCCGCGCGACCTTCAGCGGGAAGCCGATGTTCCCCGCGACCGTCATCTGCGGATACAAAGCGTAGGACTGGAACACCATCGCGACGCCGCGATCGGACGGTTCGGCATCGGTGACGTCGCGGCCGCCGATCGTCACGCGCCCGGCGCTCGGCGCGTCCAGCCCCGCGATCATCCGCAGCAACGTGGACTTGCCGCATCCCGACGGGCCGACGAGGACGACGAATTCGCCGTCCGCGACGACCAGGTCGGTGGGATGCAGCGCGACCACGCCGCCGAAGCTTTTCGCCAGCCCCGCAATCTCGACAGCCGCCACGATCGTCCTTTTCGACTGTGCCGCGCCGGATCAGCCGGGAAAGTGGATCCCGCACAGCTTGTTGCCGTCCGGATCGCGGACATAGGCCAGGTGGATGGTGCCCATCGCAGAACTGCGCGGACCCGGCGCGTCCTCGATCGAGGTGCCGCCGTGTTCGACCGCGGTCGCATGGAACAGGGCGACCTGTTCGGGCGAATCGCACGAGAACGCCACGGTGGCGCCGTTGGCGACGGTCGCGGGCTCGTCGTCGATCGGTTGCGTGACGACGAAGTTCGTGCCGCCTTCGTTGCGGTAGAACAGGCGGGTGTGCCCGCTCCCCGCCATGTTCACCGTCGCGGGCTCCGTGCCGAGCGCGCCCAGGACCGCATCGTAGAACCGCCGCGACCGTTCGATGTCGTTCGAACCTACCATCGTGTGAAACAGCAAATCGTCTCTCCCGGATATATTGCGAGCAGGCGGATTCGCCCTTCGCGCGCACCATTAGCCCGGTTTCGCGCGGGTTCCCAAGCACCATGTCGCATGCGCCCCGTGGGCGGCCCGCGACGGCCGGGTTCCGGCGCACGATCGGCGGCGCGAGGCGGCATTTTCCGACCGCTCGCGGGATATCGCGGTTTCCGGCAGGTGCCCCGCGCGCGTTGCGTGCTACACCGGTGGTGCACGAGGCTTCAGGTTGCCGCATCATGTCCACCGCCATGCCCGATCCCGCCCCCGCGCCGGCCGCCCCCCATGACGAGCGGCACGTCGTCGACCGCATCGGCTGGCTGCGGGCGGCGGTGCTGGGCGCGAACGACGGGATCGTTTCCACCGCCAGCCTCGTCCTGGGCGTGGCGGCGGCGAATGCGCGGACGCCGGACATCGTCATCGCGGGGACCGCGGGGCTGGTCGCCGGGGCGATGTCCATGGCGGCGGGCGAATATGTGTCGGTCAGCGCGCAGGCCGATACCGAACGCGCGGACATCGGCCGCGAGCGCCGCGAGCTTGCCGCCGATCCGGCCGGGGAGCTGGCCGAGCTGGCGGCGATCTACGTCGCGCGCGGCGTCGACGATGCCACCGCGGTCGCGGTCGCCACGCAATTGATGGCGCGCGACGCGCTGGGCGCGCATGTCCGCGACGAACTCGATTTGACCATCGGGGCGCGGGCCCGCCCGGTACAGGCGGCCTTCGCCTCCGCGGGCAGTTTCACCGTCGGGGCGGCGATGCCGCTGCTGGCGGTGTTCGTCATGCCCGCGGACCTGCTGATCCCCGGCGTGGCCGGGTCGTCGCTGGCGTTCCTGGCGGTGCTGGGGGCATTGGGCGCCCGGGCCGGCAATGCGGGGGTGGGACGGGGGACGTGGCGCGTGACGTTCTGGGGCGCGCTGGCGATGGCGGTCACCGCGGCGATCGGCCATGTCGTCGGCGTCGCGGTCTGACCCGCCCGCTGACGACGGGAGGGCGCGATTGATGGCCAAGCTGTATTTCTACTATGCGAGCATGAACGCGGGAAAATCGACCACCCTGTTGCAGGCCGATTTCAACTATCGCGAGCGCGGCATGGCGACGATGCTGTTCACCGCCGCGGTCGACGACCGTTTCGCCACGGGCACGATCACGTCGCGGATCGGGCTGAGCGCGCCCGCCACGATGTTCGACGCGGCGACCGACATCGCGGCGGCGGTGACGGAGCGGCATCGACGCGGACACCTGGCCTGCGTGCTGGTGGACGAGGCGCAGTTCCTGACCGCGGACCAGGTGCGGCAACTGGCGGGGATCGCGGACGGCCTCGGCGTGCCCGTCCTGGCCTACGGGCTGCGTACCGATTTTCGCGGGCAGTTGTTCGAAGGCTCGGCGCGTCTGCTGGCGGTGGCGGATGCGTTGATCGAGATAAAGTCCGTCTGCGCCTGCGGAAGAAAGGCGACGATGAACCTGCGCGTCGATCGGGAGGGTCGCGCGGTGGCGGAGGGGCGGCAGACCGAGATCGGCGGCAACGACCGCTATGTCGCGCTGTGCCGCCGCCATTTCACCGAAGCGCTGGAATAGGCGGGTTAGGCGTCGTCCAGGTCCTGCGCGACCTTCGGCGCCTTCAGCAGCGCGTCGATGTGCGAGCCTTCGTCGAAACTGTCGTCCGCCAGGAATTTCAGCTTCGCGGCGAACTTCGTCTGCACGCGCGCCGCGACCTCGCGCTGGAGATAGGCGGTGTTGGTGCGCAGCGCCTTGAGCACCGCCTCCTCGTCGCGGCCCAGCAGCGGCTTCACGAAGGCGGTGGCGTGGCGCAGGTCGGGGGACATGCGTACCTCCGTCACGCTGACCATGTGCCGGGCCAGCGTTTCGTCATGCACGTCGCCGCGTTGCAGGATTTCGGACAGGACGTGGCGGATCTGTTCGCCGACGCGCAGCGAACGGACGGACTTTTCGGGTTTGTCGGTCATGACGCAGCCTCGTGGGTGCGTCACCCCGGCGAAGGCCGGGGCCTCGTGCCGCAGGGACGCTCCCTGCGGCACGAGATGCCGGCCTGCGCCGGCATGACGTGATGTTTACAACGTGCGTTCGCGCAGTTCGACTTCGTAGGTTTCCAGGAAGTCGCCCGGCTTGATGTCGGTGAAGTTCTGCGTGAACGTGACACCGCATTCCAGCCCGGCGCGGACCTCCGCCACATCGTCCTTGAACCGGCGCAGCGACGCGATCTCGCCCTGGTAGATGATGACGTCCGCCCGCGTGATGCGCGCCTTCAGCGCCTTGCGGATGACGCCCTCGACCACCAGCAGGCCCGCCGCGCGGCCATGCTTGCCCGCGGAGAACACCTCGCGGATTTCCGCGCGGCCCACGACGGTCTCGAACGCCTCGGGCCCAAGCTCGCCGGCCATGCCCGCCCGGATCTCGTCGATCAGGTCGTAGATGACGTCGTAGTACTTCAGCGCCACCTTGTGCCGATCGGCGATCTGCCGCGCATTGGCGTTGGCGCGGACGTTGAAGCCGATGATCGGCGCACCCGAGGCCGAGGCCACGTTCACGTCGCTTTCGGTGATGCCGCCGACGCCCGAATGCAGGATCCGCGCCTTGATATCGTCGGTCGATATCTTGTTGATCGACGCCACGATCGCCTCGACCGTGCCCTGCGTATCCGCCTTCACGACCAGCGGATATTCGATCGCCTGGTTCGCCTTCAGCGCCGAGAACATCGATTCCAGGCTGGCGGGCGCGGACGTGGTGCGCTTCTGCGTCAGCACGCCCTGGCGATATTCCGCCACCTCGCGCGCGCGCGCCTCGTTCTCCACCACCTGCATCGGGTCGCCCGCCGACGGCGTGCCGGTCATGCCGAGGATCTCGACCGGCATGGACGGGCCCGCCTCCTTCAGCTGGCGCCCCTTGTCGTCGACGATCGCGCGGACCTTCCCGCTTTCGGCGCCGATGACGAACACGTCGCCGACCTTCACGGTGCCGCGGGTGACCAGCACGGTCGCGACCGGGCCGCGGCCCTTGTCCAGCTTCGCCTCGACCACGATGCCCTCGGCCGCGCGATCGGGGTTGGCGGTCAGTTCCATCAACTCGGCCTGGAGCTGGATCTTCTCGATCAGGTCCTCGAGCCCGGTCTTCTTCAGCGCCGACACCTCGACGTCCTGCGTCTCGCCGCCCATGCTCTCGACCTGCACGTCCTCGCTCAGCAGGCGCTCGCGCACGCGCTGGGCATTGGCGTCGGGCTTGTCGACCTTGTTGATCGCCACGATCATCGGCTTGCCCGCGGCGCGGGTGTGATTGATCGCCTCGATCGTCTGCGGCATCAGCCCGTCGTCGGCGGCCACCACCAGGACGACGATATCGGTCACGTCCGCGCCGCGCGCGCGCATGGCCGAGAACGCCTCATGCCCCGGCGTGTCGAGGAAGGTGACCTTGGACTTGTCCTTCAGGGTCACCTGATACGCGCCGATATGCTGCGTGATGCCGCCGGCCTCGCCGCGCACCACGTCGGTGCCGCGCAGCGCGTCCAGCAGGCTGGTCTTGCCGTGGTCGACATGGCCCATGATCGTGACGACCGGGGGCCGCGGGCGCAGCTCGTCCGGCATGTCCTCGGTCGTGTCGAGCGCGAGGTCGATGTCGCTGTCGGACACACGGACGATGTTGTGGCCGAATTCGGTCACGAGGAGCTCGGCCGTATCCTGGTCGATCGTCTGCGTCATCGTGACGGGCGAGCCCATCTTGAACAGCGTCTTCACCAGGTCCGCGCCCTTTTCCGCCATGCGGTTGGCCAGTTCCTGGACGGTGATCGCCTCGGGCACCTGCACGTCGCGGACCATCTTGACCTGCGGTTCGCGCGGGCCGCCGAAGCCGCGCTTCTCCTTCTCGCGCGCGCGCTTCAGCGCGGCGAGGCTGCGCGCGCGGGCGCCGTCCTCGTTCAGGGCGCGCGTGACGGTCAGCTTGCCGCCGCGCCGCTCGTCTGCCTTGCGATCGCGCTGCGTCGGGGCGCCGCGCGCGGGCGTGCCGCCGCGCGGCGTCGCCTGGCCCGAGGGCAGCGCGCGGCCCGCGGTGCCGCCTGCCGTCGCGGGAGCGGCGGCGGAGACGGGCTCCGGCTTCGGCTCGGGCTTGGGCTGGGGCTTGGGGATTTCGGGACGCGCGACGGGCGAGAAGCGGCGCGGCGCGGGCATCGCCGGATCGCGCGCCAGTTCCACCACGGGCGGCGGGGGCGGCGGCGCGGCGGGCGTCGGCGCGGGAGCGGGCGTCGCCGCCACGGGTGCCGGAGCCGGAGCCGGAGCCACCGGGGTCGCAGGCGTGGGCGTGGGGGCGGGCGCCGGGGCGGGCGTCGTGGTGGCCTGGGCCGGTGCCGGCGCGTCCGCCACGGGGGCGGGCGGCGCAGCGGGTTCGGGCGCCGGCGCGGGCTCGGGCGCCTTCGCGGCCTCCGCCTCGGCGCGCGCGCGCTCCTCGATGCGACGCTGCGCTTCCTCGGCGGCGCGCTGCTTCTCCGATTCCTCGCGACGACGCGATTCCTCCAGCGAATGCATCCGCTGATCCTCGGCATCGCGCAGCATCCGCGCCTGCCGCTCCTGCGCGGTCTCGCCCGACGGGGCGGGGCGCGGGGCGGGGGCGGCCGGGGCGGGCGGCGGGGGCGCCGCGACCGGTTCCGGCGTCGGTTCCGGGGCGGCACCCTGCGGACCGAGCACGCGGCGACGCTTCACCTCGACCACCACCGTATTGCTACGGCCGTGGCTGAAGCTCTGCTTCACCTTGCCGGTCTCGACCGTGCGCTTCACGCCCAGCGGCGCGCGCATCCCGAGTTTCGGCTTGTCGTTGTCGGTCTCGCTCACTCAAAATCCTCGTCTGTCGTCACGGCCGTTCGCACCCGGTCCGGACCGGGCGCCGATGCCCCCTGCGCGGCCGTAGCGCAAGGTGCGGGGATGGGATCAGGGCCGATAAAATGCAGCCAGCGCGACAGGGCTTCCCCCGTTCGCGCTGCGGCCGCACGGTCGATGACGCCGATATGTACCACATTGTCGCGGCCCAGCGCCAACGCCAATATGGTGCGCGGCACCGGCAGCGCCAACCCCCTGAGGTCGGAGCCTTCGCGATCGCTGCCCACGCGCCACGCCTGCGCCAGTTTCCGCGCGCCGTCGTCGCTCGCGTCCTCGGCGTGATACAGCGCGTGGAGCTTGCCCGACCGCGCCGCCTGCTCGATCCGCTCCGATCCCGTCAGGACGGTGCCCGCGCGCGATTCGAGGCCCAGCCGGTCGAGCGCGTTGCGTTCGAGCGCGGCGGCGATGCGCGCGGGCAGATCGTCCGCGACCTTCAGCTCGTTGTCGCGGAACGCGCGGGCGAGCGCGCCGCGCAACCGGCCCTTCGCGACCGCCAGTTCCAGCTGCGCGCGCGTGACGCCGATCCACGCCCCGCGCCCGGGCGCCTTCGCCCGCACGTCGGGCAGGATGCTACCGTCGGGCGCGAGCGCGAGGCGGATGAGCGCGTGCGCGGGCGCGCGGTCGCGAGTGAGGATGCAGGAGCGGACGGGGTCGGTCATGCTGTGATCCCGTTCGTCATGCCGGCCTTGTGCCGGGGTCCATCGTGCCACCAGGACGAACGCCGGTCGCACTCGCGGACGGATGGACCCCGGATCAAGTCCGGGGTGACGGGGGATTGTGCGACGGTGTCGCGCCCGGCAATCTGCGGATGATGAGGGAGCGGCAACCTTGCGTCTACATCCTGGCGAGCGGCCATTACGGCACGTTGTACGTCGGCGTAACGTCCGACCTTCTTGCCCGTCTCATCCAGCATCGCGACGGCACCTTCGCGGGGTTCACCAGCCGCTACGGCGTCATGCGCCTCGTCTGGTTCGACATGGCCGACACGATGGAGGCCGCCATCGCGACCGAGAAACGGATCAAGAAATGGCGTCGCGACTGGAAGATCGACCTGATCGAACGCGGCAATCCCCGCTGGGAGGATCTGGCGACCGGTTTCGGTCTGCCGCGTCTGTAGCGATCCGTCATGCCGGGCCCGACCCGGAATCCATCGCGCCGCGCTGGCCCCGATCCGGGGAGCATGCGGCACGATGGACCCCGGCTCGCGGCCGGGGTGACGATGGATCGGTGAGCGCCCTAGCGCCTCATCGGTTGGGAACCGCATGCGCGTCTCCCTTTTTGGCGTCGCGATCGACCAGCAGGATGCCGCCCGCGCCGTAATTCTCCGTCGACACTTCCTCGATCACGATCTGTACCGCGGCCGGGTTCTTGCCCAGCCGCGACACGAGCGAGGACGTGACGTCGGCCACGATCCCCGCCTTCTGCTCCCTGCTCGCGGAGCCCGATATCCTGATCGAGACGAACGGCATCAGGCGTCCGATCCCTCCGTCGCGTCGGTTTCGGCCACGGCGGGTTCCTCGTCCGCGAACCAGTGCGCACGCGCGGCCATGATGATCTCGTTCCCCTGCTCGTCGGACAGGCCGTATTCGCCCAGCACGCCGCCCTTGTTCTCGGGACGGTCGGTGCGGCGCGGGGCCTCGTCGTTGCGGCGGCGCGGTTCGGCGCGCTTCTTCTCGACCAGTTCGTCGGTGGCGAGGTCGGCCAGGTCGTCGAGCGTCTTGATGCCCGCCTTGCCCAGCGTCACCAGCATCGCCTCGGTCAGGTACGGCAGCTCGGCCAGCGCGTCCTCGACGCCCAGTGCCTGCCGCTCCTCGCGATTGGCGACTTCCTTGCGCTCCAACGCCTCGGCGGCGCGGTTCTGCAACTCGGCCGCCAGGTCGTCGTCGAAGCCCTCGATACCGGCCAGTTCGTCCAGCTCGACATAGGCGACCTCTTCCAGCGCGCCGAAGCCCTCGGCGACCAGCAGCTGTGCCAGCGTCTCGTCCACGTCCAGCTCGTTCTGGAACAGCTCGCTGTTCTGGACGAACTCCTTCTGCCGCTTCTCGCTCGCGTCCTGTTCGGTCAGGATGTCGATGCCCTTGCCGGTCAGCTGGCTGGCGAGGCGGACGTTCTGGCCGCGGCGACCGATCGCGAGGCTGAGCTGGTCGTCGGGAACGACGACCTCGATCCGGTCCTCCTCCTCGTCGATCACGACGCGCGCGACGTTGGCGGGCTGGAGCGCGTTGACGACGAAGGTTGCGGTGTCGGGCGACCAGGGGATGATGTCGATCTTCTCGCCCTGCATCTCCTGCACGACGGCCTGCACGCGGCTGCCCTTCATGCCGACGCAGGCGCCGACGGGGTCGATCGAGCTGTCGTGGCTGATGACCCCGATCTTCGCACGGCTGCCGGGATCGCGTGCCGCGGCCTTGATCTCGATGATGCCGTCGTAGATTTCGGGCACTTCCTGCGCGAACAGCTTCTTCATGAAGTCGGGGTGCGCGCGGCTGAGGAAGATCTGCGGCCCGCGGTTCTCGCGCACCACCTTCAGGATCAGCGACCGGATGCGGTCGTTGACGCGCACCACTTCGCGCGGGATCTGCGCGTCGCGGCGGATCACGCCCTCGGCGCGACCCAGGTCGACGACGACATGGCCGAATTCCACGCGCTTGACGACACCGGTGATGATCTCGCCCGCGCGGTCCTTGAATTCCTCATACTGGCGCTCGCGCTCCGCATCGCGGACCTTCTGGAAGATCGTCTGCTTCGCGGCCTGCGCCTGGATGCGGCCGAACTCGATCGGGGGCAGGGGATCGACCAGATAGTCGCCGACCTTCGCGCCGGGTTGCAGCTTCTCCGCCCCCTTCAGGTCGACCTGCTTGTACAGGTCGTCGACCTCCTCGACCACTTCCACGACACGCCACAGGCGAAGGTCGCCGTTGCTGGCGTCCAGCTTCGCGCGGATGTCCATTTCCTGGCCGTAGCGGGTGCGGGCGGCGCGCTGGATCGCGTCCTCCATCGCCTCGATCACGATCGCGCGATCGATCATCTTCTCGGTCGCGACCGAATTGGCGATCGCGATCAGTTCCGCGCGGTTGGCGGTGACGCCCGTGGCCATGTTACCGGTTATCCTCTTCTTCCCCATCCGCGTCCGCGGATACGTCGTGAAATTCTTCCTCGTCCGCCCCGTCCATCGACAGCGGGACGGTCGCGGCGATCAGCTTGTCCGTCAGCACCAGCTTCGCGTCGGCGATCCCGGCGAAGGGCACGTGCGCCAGCTCGCCGGTGCGGTTGCGGATCGCGATGTCCTGCCCCGTCACGCCCTCCAGCTCGCCGCGGAACTGCTTCTGCCCGTCCAGCGGCTCGTTCAGGACGATCCGCGCCTCGTGCCCGACCCAGTCGGCGAAATCGCCCAGCCGCGTCAGCGGACGATCGATGCCCGGCGACGACACCTCCAGCCGGTACGCGCCCTCTATCGGATCGCGCCCGGCGGCTTCGAGTTCGTCCAGGACGTCCGAGATGCGGCGCGACAGCGTGGCGCAATCCTCGATCACCAGCTGCCGCGTGTCGGGCCGTTCGGCCATGATCTGCAACGTCCGTTCGTCGCCCCGACCCATCAGCCGCACGCGCACCAGGTCGAAGCCCAGCGCGGACGCCTCGGGCTCGATCAATGCGGTCAAAGCGGTGATGTCGGCCAAGATACACGAACCTTCGGGCAAAGCGGTTTCGCCGCCGCGGGGCCAGCCCCGCGACCCCTTCGCATCTGACGATGTAAGAGAAAGCCCGACCGGTATAGCCGCGTGGCGCCCGCTTCGCAAGCGGCGGAACCATGCGTCGGCGGGGGCTTTACATCCGCACGTCGCAAAAGGGTATCGCCGATGATCCGCCGTTCCTCCATCCTCGTCGCGCTGGCCGTCGTGGCCGCCTCCTCGACCGCCTGCTCGGCGCAGGCTCCCGCGGCGTCCGCGGCGCTGCCGTTCACCGCGACGCCGGTGGCGGATTTCGATTCGCCCTGGGCGCTGGCGTTCCTGCCCGACGGGCGCGTGCTGGTGACCGAGAAGGATGGACGGATGCTGCTGCTGTCCGCCGACGCGAAGCGCCGGCAGACCGTGGCGACGATCCCGGTCGACGCGGCGGGGCAGGGGGGATTGATGGACGTCGTCCCAGCGCCCGACTTCCCCACCAGCGGCCGCGTGTATTTCAGCTATTCGGCGGCCGGGCCGGGCGGGAAGGGCGTGATCCTGGCGCGTGGACGGTTGCGCCCCGATGGCGGCGGCGACGGCGGCGGCGAACGGCTGGGCGAGATCGAGGCGCTGTATCGTGCGGCGCCGTTCGTGGAGGGGAACGGCCATTATTCCGGCCGCATCGCCTTCTCCCCCGACGGCCGATACCTGTTCTTCACCGCGGGCGAGCGGCAGAAGTTCGCGCCCGCGCAGGACAAGTCGGCATCGCTGGGTAAGGTCCTGCGGCTGACGCTGGACGGGAAGCCCGCGACGGGCAATCCGCTGGCGAGCCAGGGCTTCAGGCCCGAGACGTGGAGCTACGGCCACCGCAACCTGCTGGGCATCGCGTTCGATGCGCAGGGGAATCTGTGGGAGCAGGAGATGGGCCCCAAGGGCGGGGACGAGCTGAACCTGATCGTGGCGGGGAAGAACTACGGCTATCCCAACGTGTCCAACGGCGACCATTACGACGGCCGCCCGATCCCCGACCATGCGCCCGGCGACGGATACGAGGCGCCGAAAGTGTCATGGAATCCGGTCATCAGCCCGGCGGGCCTCATGATCTATTCCGGCGACCTGTTCCCGCAGTGGAAGGGCGACGCATTCATCGGCGGCCTTTCGTCCAAGGCGCTGGTACGCGTCGACCTGAACGGTACCGCGGCCGCGAAGGGCGACCAGTGGGACATGGGGCAGCGGATCCGCGACGTCGCACAGGCGCCCGACGGCGCGATCTGGATCATCGAGGACGGCGCGCAGGGATCGCAGGGGCGGCTGCTGAAGCTGACCCCGCCCGCATCGGCAGGGGCGGCGAAGTGAGGCGCCGGGCAGCCGCGCTGGGCGCGGGCGCGCTGGCGCTGGCGGTATTGGCGTCGTGCGGCGGGGACGGGGACGGGGGCACGCCCGCTCCGGCGCCGGGCCCGCTGCCGAGCCCGTCCGCCACCGCCTCGCCCGAACCGTTGCCCAGCCCGTCCGCCTCCCCCGGCGTCACGGGCGTCTCGCGGACCACGATCGCGACGTTCGACAATCCGTGGGCGATGACGTTCCTGCCCGACGGCCGGATCCTGGTGACCGAGAAGGGCGGCGCGCTGCGCCTGGTCACCGCAGCGGGCGCGGTGTCGGCGCCGGTCGGCGGGTTGCCAGCGGTGGCGGCGGGCGGGCAGGGCGGCCTGCTCGACGTCGCGCTGGACCCCGCACATGCGACGAACCGGCGCGTGTGGTGGAGCTTTTCCGAGGCGGGCAGCGGGGGCAAGGGACTGGCGGTCGCGCGTGGCACGCTAACGGAGGCGGCGTCGGGCGCGGCGTTGTCCGATGTTCGTGTGATCTGGCGGCAGGACCCGAAGGTATCGGGCGACGGCCATTTCGGCGGGCGCATCGCCTTTTCCCCCGATGGGAAGCTGTTCGTGTCCGCGGGCGAGCGGCAGCAGGGCGCGCCGGCGCAGGACCTGTCGAAGACGCTGGGCAAGATCGTGCGGCTGAACCTGGACGGGAGCGTGCCGTCGGACAATCCGTTCGTCGGGACCGCGGGCGCGAAGGGCGAGATCTGGTCCTACGGCCATCGCAACCCCTACGGCCTGGTGTTCGCGGGCGACGGCCGCCTGTTCGAAAGCGAGATGGGGCCGGAGGGCGGCGACGAGTTCAACCTGGTCCGGCGCGGCGCCGATTACGGGTGGGATGCCGTGTCGGAAGGCAGCCGCTACGGCGGCGCGCCCTATCCGCGGCATTCCACCAACCCGGCACTGGCCGCGCCCCTGATCGCGTGGACGCCGGTGATCTCGCCGGGCGGCATGATCCAGTATCGCGGCACGCGCTTCTCGGGCTGGACCGGCGATTTCGTGCTGGCGGGCCTGACCGCGCAGGGGCTGGTGCGCGTGCGCGTGAGCGGCGGCACCGCGACGGATGCGGGGCGCGTGGCGCTGGGCGCGCGCATCCGCGAGGTGGAGGAGGGCCCCGACGGCGCGTTGTGGGTGCTGGAGGACGGCGCCAACGGGCGGTTGATCCGGCTGGACCCGGCGTGACGCCAGCCCCTCCCGCCCGTGGGAGGGGAGGAGAGGGTCAGTCCCGCTCGATCAAATAGTTCATCCGTGCCGCCGCGATCGGTTTCGCGCGATCATCCTGCCATGCGACCGCCTCCACGTTGGCGACGCGATTGCCCAGACGGGTGATGATGCCCGCGGCGCGCGTATCGCGGTCGCGCCCGCCGCGCATGAAATCGACGGTGACGTTGATCGGCTTGATCCGGCCGCCGCCCTCCTCCTCCAGCGCGTGGCGCAGCGCGGCGATCGCCGCGACCTCCAGCAGGCCCGAGATCGCGCCGCCTTGCAGGAAGCCGGGCCGCCCCATCACGTCCTCCGCGAAGGGCATGACCATCACCGGCGTCCCGTCGTCCGCGCGTTCCAGCGTCGCGCCCAGCAGGGCGGCATAGGGAGGCAGCTTCATGATGCGGCGCGCGTGTAGCTGCCGGTCGGGACCATGAAGGTCGCCGCGACGTGCGCGATCGGATCGTCGATGTCGCCGTCGTGCGCGATGCCGCGCGTGAACGACACCGATCGCGCGACGCGCAGGCATTCCGCCCGCCCGATCACCGTCGCGCCGCTGCGCGCGGGGCGGAAATAGTCGATCCGCAGGTCGAGCGTGGCATGCGGCGCGAACCCCCTGATCCGGTTCCACACCGCCAGGCTGGTCGCCATGTCCATCAGCGCAATGATCGGGCCGGACGCCAGCACGCCCGTCTCTTCGTCCCCCACCAGTTCCGCCGACCACGGCAGCGCGAGTTCGATCCAGTCGCGGCCGCGCGCATGGAAGCGGATGCCCAGCCGCCCCCCGTGCCCGCCGAAACGCTCGTCCGTCGCCGTCGGCGGCATCGTCATGGGAATATCGTCCATGGCGGCCCGTCTACACGCCCGATCCGACGGCGCAACGTTACAGCGAATTCACTAACGCCCCCGCCCCCGTCGCGCCGACGATCGCCCCGCAACCGGACGAGGGGACAGGACGCCATGGGCATCGATATCGCGCAGATCACCGACCTGGACACCCGGATCGCCAATTGCGGCGCGATCCGTGCGTCGGAGCAGATGGCGGACGGGACGTTCGAATATACGGTCGCGATCGTCGTGATCGTGGAGAACGATCCGCGCGGCCTGTGACCGCGCCGGATCGCGTCCGCGCGACATTGTCGATCGCGGGCGCCGATGCGCTGACGCGGGCGGGTGTCGACCTGCTGCGCGATCCGTCGTGGGTGCCCGACCTGCTGGGCCCGTGGATCGCGGCGTTGCGGCGCGATCCGTGGTACGATCCGCCGCTGCGCGCCGCGCGCGACCCGCTGCGGACGGGCGCGGTATTGATGGAGGGGGAGCGCGCGGTGCTGGTCGCGTCGGTCCTGTCCGCCGCGGCGATGGCGGCGCGGCCGCGGGCGACGACGCTGGCGGTATCGGGGCGCGTGTCGGTGACGCGCTATCACCGGGCGGGCGGCGCGACGTTGCTGGCGTGGGAAGCGGGGGCGGCGGGCGACGACTTTTCGGCCGCCGCCGCCCCCGTCGCGACGCCGTTGCCGCCGCGCGCGCTGTCGGACGGCGACGTGCTGACGCTGGACGGCCGGACGCAGGCGTTCCTGATCGAGGGCGCGGCGCGCGACGTCGTGACGCTGACGGTGGCGCCGAAGGGCGACGGGCTGACGCGCGAATATGACCGCGCGACGGGGCGGCTGCGTCGCATCGCGACCAACGACGAGGCGGGGTCGCGCACGCGCATGCTGCTGACGCTGCTGCGGTCGTGCGAGCGGACCGATGCCGGCGCCTGTTTCGACGCGGCGACGCGCGACGCGGCGTTCCACCTGCGCTGGGCCGCGATGCGCGAGTGGATCGCGCTCGACGCCGCCGCCGCGCTGCCGCGGTTGCGGGAGATGGCCGACGATCCGCATGCGGAGGTGCGGGCGGCGGCGCGCGCGACGATCCCACTGGTGGAGGCGCACCCGTGCCCCGCCTGATCGACCCCGGACAGGGCGCCGCGATCGGGCTGGAGGAACTGGTCGCGGCGCTGGACGAGGCGCGATTCGATCCACGCGACGAGGATGCGTTCGCCGCGATGGGGCCGTGGCTGGCGCGGCTCGGGCGGAACCCCGGGTTCCTTTCCGACCTGGCGATCGCGGAGCTGGAGCGGCGCTTCTCGGGCCAGTCCGCCAACGCCTATGGCGCGCAGGTCCTGCTGCTGGCGCATCCCGACGGCCGCTATGCGCTGCGCGCCAATTTCTGGCCCGCGCGCGACGATGCCGTCGTGCGCGCGGGCGGGACGGCGCCGTTCTTCTACGACCTGCCGCACGACCATAATTTCTCGTTCCTGACGGTCGGGTACATGGGGCCGGGTTACTGGAGCGATTACTACCGTTTCGACGGCGAGCCGCGCCTGCCGGGCGATGCGGCGGGGCTGGTGTTCGAGGAGCGCGCGCGGCTCGAACCCGGAAGGGTGATGCTGTACCGCGCGCACCGCGACGTCCACGTGCAACTGCCCCCCGACGCCTTCTCGGTCTCGCTCAACATCCTGGGCCACGACCGGACGCAGCAATGGCGCAGCCAGTATCGCTTCGACATCGGGCGCGACGTCGTGGCGGAGGCGCTGACCGTCGCGCGGTCGGAGGCGCTGGTGACGCTGGCGGTCGCGCTGGGCGGTGCGGCGGGGGCGGGGCTGGCGGCGGAGATGGCGGTGCGCCACCCCGCACCGCGGATGCGGATGACCGCGATCGCAGCGCTGGACGATCGCCGCGTGCTGGAAAAAGGGTGCGACGATCCCGACGCGCTGGTCGCGCGCGCGGCGCGGGCGCGGCTGGCGATCCTGTCCGATCCGGAGGCATCGGTACGCCGCTGACCCGCGCCCGCGGGTACGACGGCGGCGTGGGCGTACAGGTGCTGATCGACCGGCCGGGCGTGACCGTGGCCCTGGCCGCGCGCGGGGTCGCGGCGGGGCAGGCGGTGCTGGTCGCCCATGCCGGCGCCGTCCCGTCGCTGCGCCTGCGCCACCCGCATGCCGCGATGCTGGCGGTCGCGGCCGACGGGGCGGGGGAGGCGGCGGCGCTGGATGCGGGCGCGGACGATGCGGTGGCGGGCGGCGCGCCCGACGCGCTGGTGGCGATCCGCGCCGAACGGCTGCTCGCGTCGCGCGGCGGGTGGCGCGTCGGCGCGCTGTCGATCGATCCGGTGGCGCGCGATGCCTGGCGCGAGGGGCGGCGGCTGGCCCCGCTGCCGCGCGAATACGCCCTGCTGGCGCATCTGGCCCGGCACGCGGGGGAGACGGTGGCGCACGCCGACCTGTATCGCGCGGTGTTCGGCCTGCGCTTCGCACCCGGGACGAACGTGCTGGCGGCGCAGGTGTCGCGGTTGCGCGCGCGGCTGGACCGCGGCTTCGCCTTCCCCATGCTGCTGACCGACCGCGCGCGCGGCTATCGCCTGGTTGCGGCGGCGGAGCGGGCGGGTTAGCGGTGGTCAAACGACCGACTTAGGAGATGCGTCATGACCGACCGGGTTTCGATCACCGTCACCGATGGCGTCGCCGACGTCCGCCTGACCCGCGCCGACAAGATGAACGCGCTGGACCCCGCGATGTTCGCGGGGATCGCGGCGGCGATCGCGGACCTGCGCGACCGCCGCGACGTGCGCGTGGCCGTCCTGTCGGGGGAGGGGCGCGCCTTCTGCGCCGGGCTGGACATGGCCAGCATGGCGGGGGGCGGATCGGGGCTGAAGCTGTCGGAGCGCAGCCACGGCGAGTCGAACCTGGCGCAGCATGTGTGCACCGGCTGGCGCGAGCTGGGCATGCCCGTGATCGCGGCGATCCACGGCGTCGCGATGGGCGGCGGTTTCCAGCTTCTGTCGGGCGCGGACATCCGCATCGCGCACCCCGACACGCGCATGGCGATCCGCGAAACCTATTGGGGGCTGGTCCCCGACATGGGCGGCTTCGCGCTGTGGCGCGGGCTGGGGCGGGAGGACGTGCTGCGCGAGCTGGTCTACACCAGCCGCGAGTTCTCGGGCACCGAGGCGCTGTCCTACGGCTTGGTCACGCATGTCGACGACGCGCCGTACGAGCGCGCGATGGGGATCGCGCGCGAGATCGCGGGCCGCAACCCGCACGCGGTGCGCGCGGCGAAGCGGATCTTCAACGACCTGCACGACATGGACAAGGCCGCGATCCTGCGGGCCGAAAGCGCGGAGCAGATCGCGTTGATGGGCACCCCCAACCAGCGCGAGTCGGTGGCCGCCAACATGGGCCGGCGCGCGCCCGCGTTCGTCGACTGACGTCCCCGGCCGGGACGCGGCCGGATCCGATCGCCTCTTCCGTTGTGCTGAACGGTGTATTAATGAGGCGGGACGGATGTGGTGGAGTTTTCGGTGCTGCGACTCGGATCGGCGATGGTGACGAAGGGCGGGGCGGTCGCGCTCGCCCTCCTGCTGTCGTCGCCTGCGGCCGCCGACACCCCCCGCGGTGCGGGCGCGATCCTGTGGGAGGCGCAGCCCGCCGACCACGGCATCGCGGTCGAGCATGTGCCGGGGGCGGACGACACCGCGTCGCTGGAGCAGGAGATCGCCGCACTGGGCGAGGGCGATAACGTCGGTACCGCCGAACAGGGCCCGCTCGACAAGGTGCTGCGCGCCGCGGGGCACCTGCCCGAACCGGCGACCTGGGCGTTGATGATCCTGGGCTTCGGCGGGATCGCGGGCGCGATGCGCCACCGGTTGCGCAAGTCCGACGCCGAATTCACCGAACGCGTCCGCCGCATCGCTGACGGCGAGGATTGATTAGGCGGGCGCGGCGGGTAGGTTCGTAACAAGGTTTGGTCGGACGCGGGGGCGTAGCGCCTGAAACTGCGCGCCATTCGATGACACCACGGGCACGGAAAGCCCCGCGGACGCGGCGGGCTAAACCGCCGCGCTACCCGATCCTACGTCGCGCGCCGGCCGATGTCGCGGCGGCAGAAGCCGGTCGGGAAGTCGATCGCGTCGACCGCGCGATAGGCCGCCGCCTGTGCCGCCGCGATATCCGTGCCGCAGGCGGTCACCGCCAGGACGCGGCCGCCCGCCGCGACCAGCGTCTCGCCGTCCAGGCGCGTGCCCGCCTGGAAAACCGTGGCGCCCGTCGCCTCCGCCGCGTCGATCCCGCGGATCGCGCCGCCCATGGCGGGGGCGCCGGGATAGCCGGTCGCCGCCATCACCACCGTCAGCGCGACCTCGTCGCGGAACGCCGGTGCGGGTGCGTCCGCCAGCCGCCCTTCCGCCACCGCCAGCAGCAATGCGGCGAGATCGCCGTCGTAGCGCGCCATCAGCACCTGGCATTCCGGATCGCCGAAGCGGACGTTGTATTCGATCAGCTTCGGCCCGTCGGCAGTCAGCATCAGGCCGGCGTACAGCACCCCGACATAGGGCGTGCCCGAGGCGGCCAGCGCGTCGATCGTCGGGCGCACGATCTCGTCCAGCGCGCGCTTCTCCAGGTCGGGCGTCAGTTCGTGCGCGGGAGAGAAGGCGCCCATGCCCCCGGTGTTGGGGCCGGTGTCGCCCTCGCCGACGCGCTTGTGGTCCTGCGCCGATCCGAACGCCGCGATGGAGGTGCCGTCCGACAGCACGAACAGCGACGCCTCCGGTCCCTCCATCCGTTCCTCGATCACCGCCTCCACCGGGCCGCCGCGATACAGGTCCGCGATCGCAGCCTCCGCCTCGGCACGGGTCGCGGCGACGACGACGCCCTTGCCCGCGGCCAGCCCGTCCGCCTTGATGACGCACGCCCCATGGTCGTCGGCGCCGAAATCGTCGAGGCAGGCGAGCGCCCCGTCGCGCGACGTGACGCGGAAATAGCGCGCGGTTGGGATGCCGACGCGCGCGCACAGATCCTTGGTAAAGCCCTTCGACCCCTCCAGCCTCGCGGCCTCGCGTCCCGGTCCGAACACCGGCACGCCGATCGCGCGGATATTGTCGGCCAGCCCCTTCACCAGCGGCGCCTCCGGCCCGATCACGACCAGCCCGATATGCTGCCGCCGGACGAAGTCGACGACGGCGCGGTGATCGTCGACGTCCAGGTCCGGGATCGTGGCGTGTTGCGCGATGCCGGGGTTGCCCGGTGCGGCGAAGAGCGTATCGAGGGTGGGCGATCGCGCGAGCCGCCACGCCAATGCGTGTTCCCTCCCGCCCGACCCGACCAGCAGGATGTTCATGCCCGACCCCTTCAACGATACCCCGACCGGGCGGCTGGTAGCGGAGGCGGTGCCCGGCGACAATGCGATGGCGTTGTCGGTCGGCGAGCTTTCGGGCCGGTTGAAGCGGATGGTGGAGGGCGAGTTCGGCCATGTCCGCCTGCGCGGCGAGATTTCGGGGTACAAGCGCGCGACGAGCGGCCACGTCTACCTCGCGCTGAAGGACGATAGCGCGGTCATCGACGGCGTGATGTGGAAGGGCAGCGCCGCGGGCCTCGCCTTCCGCCCCGAGGACGGGATCGAGGTGATCGCGACCGGGCGGCTGACGACCTATCCCGGGCGGTCGAAATACCAGATCGTGATCGAGCGGATGGAGCTGGCCGGCGCGGGCCAGCTGATGGCGCTGCTGGAGAAGCTGCGCGCCAAATTGGCCGGAGAGGGGCTGTTCGATCGCGACCGCAAGCGCGCGCTGCCGTTCATGCCGCGCGTCATCGGCGTCGTCACCTCCCCCACGGGCGCGGTGATCCGCGACATCCTGCACCGGCTGGAGGATCGCTGCCCCACGCACGTCGTCGTCTGGCCGGTGAAGGTGCAGGGGCAGGGCGCGGCGGAGGAGATCGCCGCGGCGGTGCGCGGGTTCGGCGCGCTGGCGCCTGGTAGCGCGGTGCCCCGCCCCGACCTGCTGATCGTCGCGCGCGGCGGCGGGTCGATCGAGGATCTGTGGGCCTTCAACGAGGAAGCGGTGGTGCGCGCGGTCGCCGCCTCGCCGATCCCGATCATCTCCGCCGTGGGGCACGAGACCGACACAACGCTGTGCGATCATGCCGCCGACCTGCGCGCGCCGACGCCGACCGCGGCGGCGGAGATCGCGGTGCCCGTGCTGGCGGAGCTGCGGCTGGCGCTCGACACGATGCGCGCGCGTGCCGCGCGATGTGCCAACCGCCATGTCGAGCGTGGGCGCGAGCGCATCGCGGCGCTGGCGCGGGTGATGCCGACGCGCGACCGGTTGCTGGGGCCGCAGCGGCAGCGGACCGACGAACTCGGGCTGCGGCTGGACCGCGCGCTGGAACGCCGCGTGGCGCGCGCGCGGACCGAGGTGGACCGCGTCGCGGGCGCGATCCGCCCCGCGACGCTGGACCGCCGGATCGAAGGGGCGCGGCGGCGGCTGGTCGATATCGGGCGGCTGGTCGAGAGCCTGAATCCCGACCGCCTGCTGCAACGCGGCTATGTCCGCGTGGAGGCGCAGGCGGGAGGCACGATCACCTCCGCGGCGGGTGCGCGCAAGGCGGGGGCCTTGCGCCTGCGCTTCAGGGACGATGTGGTCGACGCGCAGGTCGGGCCGGGGAAAGTTGAGAAGGGGAAAGTTGAGAAAGCGCCGTCGCGTCCCTATCCTGCGGCAAAACCCGAGCAGCCGCGGCTGCTGTAGATTCGAGTGTCCGTCATGCTGATGTCCCAGACCGAACGCCCCGCGCGGCTCCACTATATGGCCAACGGCTTTCGCGTGCTGAGCACCGGCGACCATGTCGTGTGCGCGATATCGGGGGCGCGCATCGCGCTGGAGGATTTGCGCTACTGGGATGTGCGGACGCAGCGGCCGTTCGCCAGTTCCGGGATCGCGGCGGCGGAGATGGCGCCGCGGTGACGGATCGCGGCGGGTGTCCGGTCGGTGCGGGGCCTCACCCGGTGACCGTCGTCATACCGGATGCGTCGCGGCATCCGCGGTGCAGCCTCGCCGCCGGTCCGGGAGCGCGCGGCGCGGTGGACGCCGCGACGGGGACGGCATGACGCGCCTGCCCGCATCGGCGATCGTGCCGATCCTGCTCCTCGCGGGCTGCGTCGCCCCGGCGCCGGAACGGCCGCCCGCCGCGCCGCCCGTCGCGACGCCCGCTGCGATGCCGCGCCCTTCGCCCCCGCCGCCCGCGCTCGCCACGCCTGCATCGTTCCTGCTGGAGGGCGTGGCGCGGCAGGGCGGCCTGCTGCTGGGTATCGCGCCGCCGGGAACCGTCCGCATGATGCTCGACGGAGCGCCGGTCAGGCTCGCGGCGGACCGACGCTTCGTCATCGCCTTCGATCGCGACGCCGCGGTGCGATCGGTCCTGTCCGCCACGCTGGCGGACGGCACGACGCTGACCCTGCCGATCGGCGTCGCCCCGCGGGCCTGGCGGATCGAGCGGCTCGATCGGCTGGCGAAGGTGCCGGTGCCCAGCGCCGCCTTCGCCGCGCGCCGTCCCGCCGAACTCGCCCGCATCGTCGCGGCCCGCGCGATCGACGGCGGCTCTGAAGGCTGGCGCCAGCGCTTCGTCTGGCCCGCGCGCGGGCGGATATCGGGCGTGTTCGGCAGCCAGCGAATCTATCGCGGCGAGCCGGGCAGCTACCACGGCGGGGTCGACGTCGCGGCGCCCACCGGTACGCCGGTCGTCGCCCCCGCGGACGGCGTGGTGGTGCTGGCGGCGGCGACGCCGTTCACGCTGGAGGGACGGTTGCTGATCGTCGACCACGGCCACGGCCTGAACAGCGCGTTCCTCCACCTGTCGCGCATCGACGTGGCGGAGGGGCAACGCGTCGATCGGGGCGACACGATCGGCGCCATCGGCGCGACCGGCCGCGCGACGGGACCGCACCTGCACTGGGGCCTGACGTGGCGTGGCGCGCGGATCGATCCGGCGGCGGTGGCGGGGGTGAAGGGGCCTTAGAGCGGGGCGCCGTCACCGGCGTCTTCCGCTTCCATCAGGCGGCCAACGGCCAGGCGCTCGGCCATGGAAAGCGCCGGATGCCAAAGATCGAAAATGAAGACGACGCGTGGCTCGTCGCTGTCGTTGATGGCTTCGTGCTCGATCGTATCGTCGAACACGAACGCCTCGCCAACGCGCCAGGGTCGCGTTTCCGCGCCTACGCGATATCGGCAATTGTCCGGGATGATGAGTGGCAGGTGGCAAACGAGGCGCGTGTTCGCCACGCCGGTATGCGGCGGTATGCGGGTGTGAGCCTTGAGGAGTGAGAACATCGCGTTGGGGGATCGTCCGGCGACCCGCGGCTGATCGACCGGATCGATTGCGGCGAGGGTAAGAGGGCAGGCGTCAGCATTGGCGGAAACACGCTGGCCGTTCCGAAGCAGATGAAATGCGGTCCAGTCCGCCGAATGATTCAAGGCCGCCCATTGGCGCACCGGTTGGCCCGGTTGATATTGTACGTAAGGTTCGGCGCGCATTCGGTCATGTTGCAGCAACGCCAGATATTCGTCGCGGATCGCCTCGGTCTGCGCTTCAAGCTGTTCGAGCCATGGGAACGAGGCGCGATCGTGAAACTCACGTTCCGGTAAGCCGGGATAGTGATAGTGCGTCGGTGCGGAATGAAACACGCGCGTCTGATGCAGGGCATTGCTGGAAAATCGGTCAAGCCGCCGTCGCATGTCGGAAGTAAGCCCGGGTACGTCGTCGATGACATCTCGCCATGTCGCCGCGACCCCCTCGACATACGTGTTACCAACCCGGCGGGCATGATCGACCGCCGAAACAAGATGGGGCGGGACGGGTTCCTGCTCCGGAAGCTGCGCGATCGCGCGAAGGTATGTCCGACCGGCGTCCGATGTCCGCCCCGACAATTCCAGCAGACGTGCCTGACTCATCAGTGCCATGAAATGGAGGGGGTCTAGGCGCAGCGCGGCAGCAATCGCCTTTTCGGCGCCGGCGTGATCGCCCAGTGCGCGCCGCACGGAGGCCAGCTTTACCCAAACGTCAATCCGCGTCGGGTCCTGCGTTGCCGTATCCGTCAGCAGTCGCTCCGCTCCGGCGACGTCGCCACGCGCAGCGCATGCGTCGGCCTCGCGTTCGAGCGCATCCATCGCTGTCAGCGTACCCGCTTCGCACGAACGGTCGGTGCGCGCTCGAAATCGGCGAAATAGCTACCGAACATGCCGCGCTTCAACGTGACCTTCTGTCCCGGCTTCACGGCCGAAAACACCGGCCAATCGTCTGTCTGCGCCCACAACGCCCCGTCTTCCAAGGTGAAGGTGATGCGGCCGCCATCGCCTTGTCCAACGGACTTGATCGTCGCCGTCATTTCCTTCTCGGGCTCACCGGCGCCGTCCAGGGCGCCGATCCGGGGAAGGGGGATGCCGAAGAGCGTCCGGCGCGCCTTCCGGATATCGTCCTGCTGGACGACGACGATCTTCTTGTTCTTGACCGCCGCGAGCATGGCACCGACCTCGCGATCGAAACATGCCAGCCGCTGCGCATCGACGCTCACGTTTACGCAGTCGGCGACGCGTGACATCTGACCGCTGTCGACCGATGGCCGGGTCTGACCGGTGGCCGCCGCGGGAAAAACATGGAGCAACGACAGCACCGCAACGGCTGCGCATCCCGATTTTCTCATCCTGTTCGCCACCTTCTGCCCCCTGAAACGGCTTGTTGCAATAAGGTCACACGGTTCTACGAACCCGCGCCGCTTCCCGCGATGTCGTTTACAACCCCGGAGGGGCGTTGCAAACAAATGGCAGTCGGTTCGAAAAAACGAGCGCCTCGGGACGCTTGCGAGCCTCAAATGGGGAAGGACACGTCACTGTGATCAAATCGAAGAGTGCGCTGCTCGGTAGCGCCGCATCGGCATTTGCCGCCATGGCGCTGTTCGCCGGCCCCGCGCTGGCGCAGACGACTCCGGAGGCCGGTGTCGGTCCGGTCGAGGGTCAGATCGAGCAGGCGTCGTCGGATGGCGAGCCGGCCAGCAGCAGCACCGATCTGGTCGTCACCGGTTCGCGCCTGCGGTCGCCGAACCTGGAAAGCGCCAGCCCGATCACGGTGCTGAGCGCAGTCGAACTGAAGCAGACCGGCACGACCCGCGTCGAGGATCTCGTCAACTCGCTGCCGCAGGTGTTCGCCGGTCAGAACGCTGGCTATTCCAACGGCTCCAGCGGCACGGCGACGATCAACCTTCGCGGCCTCGGGTCCGAGCGGAACCTCGTGCTGGTCAACGGCCGTCGCTTGATGCCGGGCGATCCGGGATCTTCGGCGGCTGACATCAATGCTATCCCTGGTGCGATCATCAAGCGCGTGGACGTCCTGACGGGCGGCGCCTCGTCGGTGTACGGTGCCGATGCCGTGACCGGCGTCGTCAACTTCGTCCTGGACACCGATTTCGAGGGCCTGCGCCTCGACGGCCAGTATTCGTTCTACAACCACAACAATCGCGCCGGCGGCGAGGTGCAGCGGGCGCTCTCCGCGCGCGGCTTCGGTGCTCCCGACGGGCAGGTTGCGGACGGCGGCACGGTCGACGCGACGATTGCGTTCGGAACGAAGTTCGATGACGACCGCGGTCACATCACGGCCTATGCAGGCTATCGCAAGATCAACGCGGTGACGCAGGATCGTCGCGATTACAGCGCATGCGCGCTCGGTCAGTCGACCGCGGCTCAGCGTGCGGCGGGCTTCGGTCGCTACAATTGTGGTGGTTCGGCGACCTCCGCGAACGGCACGTTCTTTACCAACGACGCGACGTTGCAGGTTGGGCCGGGCAGCACCTTCATCCCCGGTTCGACGCCTTTCAATTTCGCGCCGACCAACTACTTCCAGCGTCCCGACGAGCGTTACACTGCTGGCTTTTTCGCAAGCTACGAAGTGTCTGAGGCGGTGAAGCCGTACGCAGAGTTCATGTTCATGGACGATCGGACCGTTGCGCAGATCGCCCCTTCCGGAAATTTCGGGAACACGTTCTCGATCAACTGCGACAATCCGCTGCTTTCCGCTCAGCAACGCGCGATCGTTTGTGCGCCGACTAATCTGCTGACCGCGCCTGATGGATCGGTGGAAGCAGGTGTTGCACCCTTCAACTTCATCGATCCTGTCAGCGGCGCAAATTATCAGCGTGGGTTCCTGCAACCCTTGCGTCGCAACGTTGAAGGCGGACCGCGCCGTGACGACCTGCAACATACGAGCTATCGTGTTGTCGCTGGCGTCCGTGGTGATATCTCGCCGGTGTGGAATTACGATGCGTTCTTCCAGTATGGACGCACGAACTTCGCTGAGACCTACTTCAATGATTTCTCCGTCAGCCGTCTTGGTCGGTCGCTTGATGTAATCAACGGGCCGAGTGGTGCTCCTATTTGTCGTTCGGCCCAGGCTGGCGGTGAGGATCCGAACTGCGTTCCTTACAATATCTTCGCTAATGGCGGCGTTACCGCCGAGGCGCTGAATTACTTGCAGGTGCCTGGTTTCCAGCGCGGTATTAATGGTGAGACGGTCATCAATGGTTCCGTCACCGGGCAGCTTGGCGAGTATGGCATCAAGTCGCCGTTCGCTGCCGATGGTCTTGGGATAGTCCTCGGCGGTGAATACCGTCGTGAGACGCTGGACTTCTTCTCTGATGTGACATTCCAGACTGGTGACCTAGCCGGTCAGGGAGCGCCAACGCTCCCGGTCGCAGGCAAGTTTGACGTGAAGGAGTTCTTCGCCGAAGCGCGCTTGCCGATCGTGAACGACGGCTTCTTCCATGACCTGACCGTCACGGGTGGCTATCGCTATTCGAGCTACGAGAATTCGGCTGGCGGTTCCTTCAACACCGACACGTACAAGATCGAGGGTGAGTTCGCGCCGATCCGCGACATCCGGTTCCGCGGCGGTTACAACCGTGCCGTTCGCGCGCCGACCGTGCAGGATCTGTTCGCACCCAACCGCGTCGCGCTGAATGGTGCGACCGATCCGTGCGCAGGGTTCGTCATCACCGCGGCCGACGTCGGTTGTATCGCCCAGGGCCTCACCGTCGGGCAGACCGTAGCGGCAAATCCGGCGGCGCAGTACAACGGGCTGATCGGCGGAAACTCGAACCTGCTGCCTGAAATCGCGGATACGTACACCGCGGGCGTCGTGCTTCAGCCGAGTTTCCTTCGCGGGTTCGCGCTTTCGGTCGATTATTTCGACATCAAGCTGACCGGCGCGATCGGCGGCATCGGTCAGGACACGATCCTCGACATCTGCACCACCAGCGCCGATCCGTTCTTCTGCGGTCTCATCAATCGCGACCAGTTCGGTTCGCTGTGGCGGTCGAACAACGGTTTCGTTGTCGACACGACGCAGAATATCGGTGGCCTTTCGACGAGGGGTATCGACGTCAATGCCAGCTACACGGTTGGCCTGGGGTCGGCCGGCAACGTCGCGCTGAGCTTCGTCGGAACCTACCTGGACGAGATCAAGACCGACCCGGGGGTTTCGGACGAGTATGATTGCGCCGGTCTCTACGGCAACATCTGCGGCACGCCGAACCCGAAGTGGCGGCATCAGGCGCGGGCGAGCTACACGTCGCCCGAGGGTCTGGGTGTTTCGCTCCGCTGGCGGTATTTCGACTCCGTCCTGCTCGACACGACGGCACTGGGCGGCACCGTGACGCCGGCCAATCGCCGCCTGCCGGTGCAGAACTACTTCGATCTGTCGTTCACGGCACGTATCGCGGAAAACTACAATTTCCGTATCGGTGCGAACAATCTGCTCGATAAGGAGCCGCCGCTGACGACGTCGCAGAATTGCCCGGCTGGTGCGTGCAACGGGAACACCTGGCCCGGCGTCTACGACGCGCTTGGTCGCTACATCTACGCGGGTGTTACGCTCGACTTCTAGGAGCACGACGCCTGTAAAACTATCAACGGCGGGTGGAGACACCCGCCGTTTTCTTTTCTGACGGCATCTCGTTACAATACCGGAGATGCGCATGTCGGTTACCCCTCACTCCTCCCCGACCACGGACCCCATTGCGGTTTTGCGTCGTGCGGTCGCCAATGATCCCGAAGCGGCCTTTCGCGCTGCGTCCGTCGCGCTGCGCACCGAGCGCGAGGAAGAGGCCGCGCCTTTGCTTCGCGCAGCGACGGTCCGTTACCGCGACGATCCGCGCCTTTGGCAAATGCTTGCCCTCGCCGCGCGAAACCTGGGTGAGTCGTCAGAGGCCGTCGGCGCGTTCGCGGTCGCCCATAAACTCGCTCCCACCGACGCATTGATTGCACATGGTCATGCCCGTGCACGGCTGGAGGCGGGGTTACCGGCCGTTGACGACTTCCTTCGCGCCATGAGGCTGGCCCCGTCGGACGGGTCGGTCGTGCTGGGGCTTGCCGCTGCACGCTTCGCAGCGCGCGACACCTTGGGCGCCGTCCACGAGGTAGAACAGGCGGTCCGCCGTAACCCGGCGTGGCTCGAGGGGCATGCGACGCTCGCACGCCTCCGTCGCATGGCCGGCGATGACGACGACATGCGCAGCTATCGCGAGGCGGGGGTGCACGCAGCGGACGCGTCCAGCCTGTGGCTGGGCTGGCTGGACACGCTGACGCTGGCGGAACGGTTCGTTGACATGGCCCCAGTCATCGACGCCGCTAGACGGGTTGTCGGGGATCGTCCCGCATTCGATCTATATGCCGCGATCGCGGCGGACGAAACCGGCGAAAGCGTACGCGCCGGATCGTTCTTCGACGGGTTGCCGGCATCCACCGATCCCTCGATAACCGTCTGGCGGGTCCGATCGCTGCTGCGTCGAGGGCGCGTGACGGAGGCGGCCGACCTGGCGCTGCGTGGAGTCCGGGCGGGGGGGGGGG
>NZ_LMQP01000003.1:454859-466162 GCF_001425405.1 Sphingomonas sp. Leaf412
TGGCGCTGGCTGGAGGGGAACGAGCAATTCGTGCAAGTGTACGACCTTTCGGCGGAAATCGGCGATCTCCCGTCCTTGGCGGCGCTGCTGCGCGAGCTACATATCGCTCGGGACCGCCCGCTCGATCAGTCCGTCCGCGGAGGAACGCAGACCGACGGCCCCTTGCTCGCGCGTGTCGAACCGCAGATCGTCCAGTTGCGCGACATGATCCGAACTGCGGTGAAACGCTATGTCGCGGCGCTGCCGGCGCCTGATCGCGATCATCCCCTTCTCTCCGCGCCGCGCCGGTCCAGTCGTTTCGCGGGGTCCTGGTCGGTTCGACTGACCGCTGGCGGACATCACGCCGATCACGTTCACAGCCACGGCTGGGTCAGTTCGGCGCTGTACGTGGCTTTGCCCGAAGCGATCGAGGGCGATACACATGCAGGCTGGTTGACGCTGGGAGCGTCGAGCGCGCTCATGCCTGATATCCCACCGTTCCGAGAGATCGAGCCTCGGCCCGGGCGGCTCGTACTTTTCCCCTCGACGATGTGGCACGGGACGCGGCCGTTCGCAGCCGGGGAGCGACTTTCGGTCGCCTTCGATGTGGCAAGGATGCGTGCATGAACGGTATAGACCGCGATGCACATGCGATCGGGACGTTGTTGCGGGAGGGGCGCGACGACGAGGCGCGCACGATTACCGCCGCGGCGCTCGCAGCCGGTCGCGACAGTGATGCCGTGCTTGCGTTCGCCGGTTTGCTGTATGCGCGCGCCGGCGACGCGGCGCGGGCGGCAGTCCATCTCGAAGAATTGCTTCGCCGCCGTCCCGATGACCGGGCGACGCGATTGAATCTGGCAGGCGCATTCATCGCGCTCGAGCTATTCGACCGTGTCGCACCGTTGCTGGCGCCGTTGCCGGCAGATCCGGCGGTCGACCGGTTGGCGGCGTTCGCCGCGTTGCGGGGCCATGACGTGGCCCGAGCTCGGGAACTATATCATCGCCTGCTGGGCGTTGCACCTCGGGATGCCGATAGCTGGGCCAACCTTGCGAGCGCCGAGATGGCGCTTGGAGATCACGCCGCAGCGGTGGCGGCGCTGGAGCAGGCGATCACCATCAACCGGCGAGATACTCGTTTTTATCTTGCGCTGGCCGACGTGCTCGGACGCGCCGGCCGGCCCGCCGACCGCCTTCGCGTGATGAACGACGCTGCGGCCATTGCCCCCGACGCCACCGGAGTACAGCTGGCGTTGGGTCTCGCGCAAGCGGCTGCGGAGGAAACCGGTCCGGCGGAGCAATCCTTGCGTCGGGCCGTCGCGTTAATGCCCGACCATCCTGCTGCCTACCTTGAACTCGGCCTGTTATACGAAACCCAGAACAGGCTCGACGAGCTGGATGCGTTGATCGTGGACGCGGGTGATCGCTTAGGCGCCGAACTGGGGCTGTTACGGGCGTGGTCCGCCTTTCGCGCCGGGAATCTCGACGAGGCCGCAGCGATTGCGCGGACCGTGCCGGATACGATCAGTGACCTGAGGCGATGTCACCTTCTCGCGCAACTCGCCGATCGGCGGGGCGACCCAGCTTCGGCATACGCTTTGTTCGAGCGGATGAACGCGGATTCCGTTCGTGGAGCACCACTGCCGGAGGGCCCCACCTATCGCGAAACGGTGCTTGCATCGATCGAGACGCTGCGGGCCATGCCCCCGGCGGTTGTGGCGCTCCAAGATGACGACGTGCCAACACCGACGTTTATCGTCGGATTCCCACGATCGGGAACCACTTTACTAGATACGCTGCTTGGGCAGTTGAGCGACACCGTCATACTGGAGGAGCGGCCGCTAATTGCTACAATTGAGCGCGAGATTGAGGCGAGGAGCAAGAACGGGCAGCTTGATACCGAAATGGTGGGCCTTTTTCGGCAACGCTATGTTGCGCTTCTCGAGCAAGCACTACCAGGCGCTTCATCTCGGCGTATTGTGGACAAGCATCCGCTGCATATGACACGGATTCCGCTGATACACCGACTGTTTCCGGCTGCGCCTGTGATACTGGTCGAACGACATCCGTGCGACGTCGTCCTCAGCTGCTTCATGGCAAACTTTACACTCAATCGTGCGATGCGAAGCTTTGTTAATATTGAGGAAGCGGCACTCACCTACGACGCGGTGTTCACCGCTTGGCATGAAGCGGAACGGCGATTCGATATGAACGTCCTACGGGTGCGATACGAACGACTGGTATCGCAACCGGAAGCGGAACTACGCCGCATTACCGACCACATCGGAGCGATGTTCACACCTGACATTCTCGACAACGTTGCGGCGGCGAAAGTGCGCGGTCCGGCGCGCACTGCCAGTTACTCGCAAGTGACGGAACCGATTTACCAGCGCGCCGTGGCGCGCTGGAAGCGATATCGACGTCAGCTTGAACCTGTCCTGCCTATCCTTGCGCCATGGGCAGAGCGAATGGGCTATGAGGTTTGAGCTTTAATTCTGCTTCCACCGATTAGCCTGCTGACGCTCCACCTCGCGACGATCCAGTGCGCTCTGTTCCGCCCACTCGGCCGCAGTCCGACATTCCCGCTTCTTGCCGAGCCGACTCCCAGTCGTATCCAGCGTCCGACAAACCATCTTGCCTGCCTCGGCCGAGGTCTTCTTTGCGGACGAAACCGGCGCGACTGGGGGAGCAACTTGCGCCGTTAGCGCGGTCGGAGCCACGGCCGCCGCGATGACGAGAGCTACATAATTCGGGCCCATTGGCATGTTCCTGCGTTGCTGGTCGGCGGCCGGATATCATAGCAACATGGACCGGCGCCAGAGGCCTTAGTCGGCGGGCGCCGGGCGGCGGCCGGGAGGCGTCGCAGGCGGCGTTACGTTTCAATGTGTTGCCATAAGCCCCCGACTGTGTCCCGCCTGACACAGACGTCAAAAAATGCGCGCTTTGGTGAGGTCACACCAATTGCACGATGCCGCTTGGGGCACCTAAGCAAGCGTATCACGGCAGGAAAAAGTCAGGATAACTGACCCATGGTGGATAGCTGTGGGATTTAGCTTTGCCGTCGAGTCAGCTTTTTGGGGGTTAGAGTATGAAGACGTTGAAATCCCGCCTCATGACGACTGCAATCATGGGCGGTATTGCGGTGACGGGGCTGCCAGCCTGGGCGCAGGATGCCGACGTGACTCCGCCATCTGCGCAGGTTCCGGTCGATTCGTCCGCCCCGCAGTCGGAAGCCGTCGAGGACGACGCTGTCATCGTTACAGGTTCGCGCATCGTGCGCCCGGATCTGGCCTCGGCCGTTCCTGTTGCAGTGACGACGAGTGCCGACATCCTTCAGGACGCGGCGATCAACATCCAAGACACCTTGCAGCAGTTGCCGCAATTTGGCGTTGGCACCAGCCGCTTCAACTCGAACTTCTCCACGTCGGGTAACGGCGCGGCAACCCTGAACCTTCGTGGCCTGGGCGCGAACCGGACGCTGGTCCTCGTCAACGGTCGCCGCTACGTCGCCGGCTTTGGTGGGTCGGCGACGGTCGACGTCAACAACATTCCGACCGACTTCATCGAGCGCATCGATACCGTTACCGGCGGCACGTCGGCGGTCTACGGTTCGGACGCGATCGCGGGCGTCGTCAACTTCATCATGCGGGATTCGTTCGAAGGCGTGCAGCTGCGTGCGCAGGCCGGCATTTCCGAGCGCGGCGATGCGGGCGGCCAGCTGGTGTCGCTCACTGGCGGTTCGACGATGGCCGACGGTCGCTGGAAGGTGCTCGGCAACCTGACCTACGATCGCTCCGATCAGCTGCTGTCGGTCGGTCGCGACCGTTCGGCGCAGGATTGCGGCATCCCGGTCAGCAATGCCGCCGGCATCGTTTGCGGCCCGGCGTCGTACAGCATCTTCTCGGCGCAGGGGCAGTTCTATTACAACGTGCGCGGCACGGGTGCGAACCCGGTGCTGGAAGTTCCCAACGCCGCCTCGTCGAACTTCAGCTACGACACGTCCAACAATCTGATCTTCGGAACGGGCCCCGGCTTCAACCGTAACGCGGTGCGCTACATCGGCACGCCGGTCGAGCGGTACATGGCAGCGTTCAACACTTCGTTCGAGATCAGCCCGGCGGCGACGGTGTTCCTCGAGACGAATTACAACAAGGTGAAGTCGCGCTCGTCGCTCGAACCGTCGGCGATCGCCATCGGCCTTGTGCCGAACGCCGACGTTGGTTTCTCGATCCCGGCTAGCAATCCGTTCATTCCGACGCCGATCCGGGCCATCATCACGGCACGCAACAGCGATGCGAACCCGGCCAACGACATCACCGGCATCTCGACTCGTCGCCGCTTCAACGAGGTCTTCGATCGCAGCAACGTCAACGATCGTGACACGCTTCGTCTCGCAACCGGTCTCCGTGGTGAGTTCGCGGAAGGCTGGCGCTACGACGCGAGCTACGTCTACGGCCGCTTCTCCGACTACACGCAGAGCGAGACGGCGGTGAAGAGCCGGATCGCTGAGGCGCTGGATGTTGTCTCGGTCGGCGGGCAGTTCGTCTGCCGCAGCGACGCCGCACGTGCCGCCGGCTGTGCTCCTCTCAACCTGTTCGGTGCTGGCAGCGCCAGCCGCGAGGCGTCGGCCTATGTGCAGTCGGACATTCCGCGCAGCCTTCGGGTCATCAACCAGCAGCACGTCGCCAACGCAACGATCTCGGGCTCGCCCTTCTCGCTGTGGGCCGGCGATATCGGCATCGCGGTCGGTGGCGAGTTCCGCCGCGAAACCGCGTCCAGCAACAACGACGCGCTCACCAACGCGGGCCTCAACATCGGCAACCAGGCGCCCGACTTCAGCGGCGCGTTCAACGTGTGGGAAGTGTTCGGCGAGACGAACATCCCGTTGATCCGTGACAGCTTCGTCAAGTATCTCGGGCTCGTCGGCGCGGTGCGCTACTCCGACTACACGACGATCGGCAGCGTCCTGAGCTGGAATGCGGGTGCGGAGTTCGAACCGTTCGACGGCCTGCGGTTCCGCGGCGGCTATGCGCGCGCGAACCGTGCACCGACCATCAACGAGCTGTTCCAGCCGCCGGCGGAAACGTTCGCGGCGGTGGCGGATCCCTGCAACGGCGTGACCGCAACGAACAACCCGGGCGTCAGTGCGACGTTCCCCGGAGGGTTCGGCGCCGTCTGTCGGGCGATCCCCCAGATCCAGGCGGCAATCGCAACGAACGGTGCGTTCAACTACACGCTGTCCGAGCAGCAGGGCATCAACGGGTTTACCGGTGGTAACCCGGACTTGATCGAAGAGACGGCGAACACGGTGACGATCGGTGCGGTCATCACGCCTCGCCAGGCGCCGGGCTTCAGCTTCACGGTGGACTACTTCAACATCCGTTTGGAGAACGGCATCAATACGCTGGGTCGTCAGTTCTCGATCCAGCAATGCCTCCAGTCGGGCGATCCGGTCTTCTGTTCGCAGGTGATCCGCAACGCCACCGGCCGGCTGCAGACCGTGAACGGGCAGCTCATCAACGTCGCGCAGACGCTGACGGACGGTCTGGACATCGGTGGCCGCTATGCCCGTACGCTCGAATCGGGTAACCGCATCGACCTCTCGGTCAACTACTCGCGGCGCTTCCGTTACGAGACGCAGGCGAACCCGGTTGCTCCGGTGGTCGAGAACCTCGGAACCGCTGGTGCCCAGCTTCACAAGCACCGTATCTTCGGGCGCGCGTCCTACGAGTTCCAGGACACGTTCCAGGTCGGTTGGCAGATGACTTATTTGGGTGGCGCGGTGTCGAGCGTAACGTTCGCCAACAGCAATCCGGCGATCGAGGCGCTGAACAAGATTCCGGTCTACACCTACCACGACCTTCAGCTGCGCTGGAACGTCGATCCGGAACAGCGATTCAGCTTCTACTTCAACGTCAACAACGTGTTCGACAAGCAGCCGCCGTTCCTTCCCGGGTCGCCGTTCGCAGCGTCGATCACGGGCACGGAAACGCAGGCCGATGTCTACGATCCGGTCGGTCGCAGCTTCATCGCGGGCATCCGCGCGCGGTTCTGATCGTCGGGTCTGCGAAAACGGAAAGGGCCGCCCCTCGGGGCGGCCCTTTTTGGTTTCGGGGAACGGATACTAGCCCACGGTCAACGCCAGCCTCCCGTCCCCCTCATCCACGTGGACCGTGGCCCCGTCCTTCACGTCGCCGCGCAGGATCAGGTCCGCCAGCGGGTCCTGCACGTGGCGCTGTACCGCGCGCTTCAGCGGGCGGGCGCCGTATACCGGGTCGTAGCCGACGCGGCCCAGCCACGCGCGCGCGGCGTCGGTCAGGTCGAGCGCGATCTTGCGATCGGCCAGCAACTTGCCGACGCGCGCCACCTGGATGTCGACGATCGGCCCCATGTGCGCCTGACCCAGGCGGTGGAACAGGATCACCTCGTCCAGTCGGTTCAGGAATTCCGGGCGGAAATGCGCGCGGACGATATCCATCACCTGCGGTTCGACCGCCTCGACGTCCTGCCCCTCGTCCAGGTTCGACAGATACTGGCTGCCGAGATTCGACGTCAGGATGATGAGCGTGTTGCTGAAATCGACCGTGCGGCCCTGTCCATCGGTCAGGCGACCGTCGTCCAGTACCTGCAACAGGACGTTGAAGACGTCGGCATGCGCCTTCTCCACCTCGTCGAACAGCACGACCTGATACGGGCGGCGGCGGACGGCTTCGGTCAGGACGCCGCCTTCCTCGTAGCCGACATAGCCGGGGGGGGCACCGATCAGGCGCGACACCGCGTGCTTCTCCATGAACTCGCTCATGTCGATGCGGACCATGGCGTTGGGATCGTCGAACAGGAATTCGGCCAGCGCCTTGGTCAGTTCGGTCTTGCCCACGCCCGTCGGCCCGAGGAACAGGAAGCTGCCGAGCGGGCGGTTGGGGTCCTGTAGCCCCGCGCGCGCGCGGCGGACCGCGGTGGAGACGGCGCGGACTGCCTCCGCCTGACCGATGACGCGCTTGCCGATCACCTCTTCCATGCGCAGCAATTTGTCGCGCTCGCCCTGCAACATCCGTTCGACCGGCACCCCGGTCCAGCGGCTGACGACGCCCGCGATGTCGTCCGCGGTCACTTCCTCGCGCAGCATCGCGCGCCCCCTGATTTCTTGGGCGGTCGTCGCCTGCGCGTCGAGAAGCTGGCGCTCCAGCGCGGGGATGCGGCCGTAGGACAGCTCGCCCGCCTTCGCGAGGTCGCCCTGCCGCTGCGCCTGTTCCAGTTCCAGCCGCGCGGCGTCGAGCTGCTCCTTCAGCTTCGCCTCGCCCGCGATCTTGTCCTTTTCCGCCTGCCAGCGTTGCGTCAGGACGGCGGACTGTTCCTCCAGGTTGACCAGCTCGCCCTCCAGCGTGCCGAGGCGGTCGACGCTGGCGGCGTCGGTTTCGCGCTTCAGCCCCTCGCGCTCGATCTTCAGGCGCAGGATGCGGCGGTCGAGCGCCTCGATCTCCTCGGGCTTGCTCTCCACTTCCATGCGGATGCGCGACGCCGCCTCGTCCATCAGGTCGATCGCCTTGTCGGGCAGGAAGCGGTCGGTGATGTAGCGGTTGGACAGCGTCGCCGCGGACACCAGCGCGCCATCGGTGATGCGCACGCCGTGGTGGAGTTCGTATTTCTCCTTCAGTCCGCGCAGGATGCTGATCGTGTCCTCGACGGTCGGTTCGCCGACGAACACGGGCTGGAACCGCCGCTGGAGCGCGGGATCCTTTTCGACATACTTGCGATATTCGTCGAGCGTGGTGGCGCCGACGCAATGAAGCTCGCCGCGCGCGAGCGCGGGTTTCAGGAGGTTGCCCGCATCCATCGCGCCTTCGGATTTGCCCGCGCCGATCAACTGGTGCATCTCGTCGATGAACAGGACGATGTCGCCGTCCGCGGCCTTCACCTCGTCCAGCACGCCCTTCAGCCGTTCCTCGAACTCGCCACGATATTTCGCGCCCGCGATCAACGCGCCCATGTCGAGCGCCATCAGACGGCGGTCCTTCAGCGTGTCGGGCACGTCGCCGTTGGCGATGCGCAGCGCGAGGCCCTCCGCGATCGCGGTCTTGCCGACGCCGGGTTCGCCGATCAGCGCGGGATTGTTCTTGGTCCGGCGCGCCAGGATCTGGATCGTGCGGCGGATCTCCTCGTCGCGGCCGATGACGGGGTCCAGCTTTCCGTCACGCGCCGCCTGCGTCAGGTCGCGCGCGAACTTCTTCAGCGCGTCGTAGCGGTCCTCCGCCGATTGCGTGTCGGCGGTACGCCCGCCGCGTACGGCGTTGATCGCGGTGTTCAGCGCCTCCGGCGTCGCGTTCGCGGCCTTCAGCGCCTTGCCCGCCGCGGTGTTGAGCGACAGCGCGAGCGCGACCAGCAGGCGCTCGACGGTGACGTAGCTGTCCCCCGCCTTCGTCGCGATCTGTTCCGCCTGATCCAGCACGCGCACCGCGTCGGCGGACAGGCCGGGCTGGTTCTGCGCGCCCGATCCGGACACGGCAGGGATGCGCGCGAGCGCGGCGTCGGTCTCCGCCACCGCGCGGCGCGGGTCGCCGCCCGCCGCGGTGATGAGGCCCGCGGCCATGCCCTGCTCATCCTCCAGCAACGCCTTCAGAATGTGCTCGGGCAGGATCTGCTGGTGGCTCAGGCGGATCGCGACGGTCTGCGCGGATTGCAGGAAGCCCTTCGCGCGGTCGGTGAATTTTTCGAGGTTCATCTGTCGTCCCTGTACTCGTGGGGCTGAGATGGTGTTGCCGATGGGCAACACAAGGGGCTGGGTGTGCGTGCATGGGAAGAAGAAGATGGTTCACGCGGAGGCGCGGAGGCGCGGAGGCGCAGAGGTGGTGCGCATGTTCTCCGCCCCGGCTGCGCCAGCAGCCTTTCGCTCCAGGCGGCCGTGAAAGTGAAAAGTCTCGCTGGCGCGAGACAGTGCCGCGGGCGGGTCACCTCTGCGCCTCCGCGTCTCTGCGCGAACGACCTTCTACCTTTTCTCCCACGTTTTCTCGCGCAGGTTCAGGTGCGTCGCCTTGCGCGCCGCGAGGCGGGGGCCGAGGAAGCGGTGGAAGTACCAGTCCTTCGCAGCGCTCGGCGTGAGATGGTAGAGCAGCCGCTCGCCGAGCGTCCAGCGGACGCGTGTCCGGTCGCTGCGGCGGGGGGAGGGGATGCACCACAGGTCGAACGGGTAGACCGCGCGACCGTGGTGCAACACGCGTTCCATCACCTCGTGATCCATCAGGACGTAGCGCCAGTGGCGTTCGGCATAGCCCCCCGCGGCGACGAGCGCGGCGGTGCGGAAGGTCTGGCCGAAGCCGCCGGTATGCGTCTGCTTCGGCCAAAGGCGGCTGACGACCTGGTTATGCCGCCGCTTGCGCAGCGCCTGTTTCGCGTCGCGCGACACGTCGGTCGCCATCGCCGCCACGACGCCGGGACGGTCGAGCGCGGCCTGTGCCGTGGCGAGGTAATGCGGCGGGTAGAACGTGTCGGCGTCACCGAATGCGACGAGGTCGGTGGCGATATGCGGCATCGCGGCTTCGAGCGCGAATATCTTGCCGGCGCGCGTTTCGGTCAGGTGGACGACCTCCACCCCGTCCAGCGGCATCCGCGCGATCCGCGCCGACGCGTCGGTCGAGCCGTTGTCCACCAGCAACAGGCGGAACGGCTTCACCGTCTGTGCCGCAAGGCTGGCGAGCGTGTCGGCGAGATAGTCCGCCTCGTTGTAATAGGCGATGACGAACGTCCATCTCATGCGCCGACCTCCGCAAACGCCAGCAGGCGGCGGCAGGCGGGGACGCTGGATGTCAGGCCGTGCGTCGCCACCGCATGCCGTCGCGCCGCGCCGCCCATCGCGGACAGGCGGACGGGGTCGGCCAGCAGCGCCGCGACCGCCCCGCGATAGTCGCGATCACCGACCAGCAGGCCGCAATCCGGCGGCACCACATCTTCCCCGATGCGGTCGCGGAACGCCACCACCGGCCGGCCGCACGCCATCGCCTCCACGATCGCGCGGGGGAAGTAATCGCGGCGCCCGGCGTGGAAATAGATGTGCGCCGCCGCGAGCAGCGCGGGGACCTGCGCATTCGCGACATGCCCCAGCCATTCGATCTCGGGATAGCGCCGCGCCAGCGCTTCGGCGTCCGGACCCGCGCCCGCCACCGCGACGCGATGTTCCACCGACAGCGCGCCGACCTCGTCGAAGCTTTTCCAGCGTGTCAGCCGACTGACCGATACGACGTCCCACCGCGCGCCCGCCATCGCCGGGCGGAACAGGTCGGTGTCGATCGACTTGGGCAGCCGTTCGAACCGGTCCGCGTCGATGCTTTTGCGCCAGAAGCGCGGGGCGGGGCGCATCAGCGCGGCTTCCTGGATCGCGCCCTCGGTGAAGAGCAGTGCGGCGTGGGGGACCAGCCGGCTCCAGTAATCGCCGCCGATGACGAGGGCGAAGCGGCGCGCATCGGGTTTCAGCGCGCGATCGAACAGGCGATAGCCCGCGCCGCCGTTCGTGCCGACGACGACGAACAGATCCGCCGGATCGGCGCGCGCGGCGGCGACCATCGCGTCGCTGAAATGATCGCGCGACTTCGTACCGCCGCCGTCCTTCGCGAAGAGTCGGATGCGATAGGACGCGCCGGCCGCATCGGGGAAGCGGGGCGCTGGCGACACATGCTCCGCGTCCTCCTGCGCCACGCCCCACAACTCGACATCCGCCCCCATGGCGGATAGGAGCGCGGGCATCCGTCGGTCGCGATTGTCCCACCGCAGCCATTCGGCGGGATCCGCGACGGAATGATACGCCGGATAGGACAGGACGAAGACGATGCGGGTCATGGCTTGGCGGCGGTGGGTATCAGTGCGGGCCGGCGCTGCCTAGCATGGCTTCCGCGAATACGGGGCCGTCGATCCCGCTCCCCGCGCCGTTCGCCGACGATGGCCCGCGCATCTCCTGCCTGATGGTGACGGCGAACCGCCGCCGGCTGGCGCAGCGGTCGATCGATTGCTTCCTGGCGCAACGTTATCCGAACCGCGAACTGGTGATCGTCGACGACGGAACGGAGGATTATACGCCGATCCTGTCCGCGGTGCCCGCGGATCGCCTGATCCACCACCGCCTGCCCAAGGACCCGGCGACGACGCTGGGGGAATTGCGCAACCTCACGCTGGACCTGGCGCGCGGGGAGCTGATCTCGCAATGGGATGATGACGACTGGTTCGATCCCGCGCGACTGGTCGAACAGATGGCGCTGATCGGGAATCGCGCCGCCATCTGGTGTCCCGCCGCGCTGATGCACCTCGATGACCCGGCGTGGATCGAGCGGCCGTACGTGGGG
>NZ_LMQP01000003.1:466243-492216 GCF_001425405.1 Sphingomonas sp. Leaf412
CCGAGCGCAAGGGCGAGGATTCGACCTATCGCGATGCGTGGCTGCGGCTGGGGCGCGTGGTCATGGACGTCGACCTCGCCGGCCTGCTGATCCGCTGCTTCCATGGCGGCAACACATGGGATCGCGGGCATTTCGAGCGCCGCGTGGCGTTGCGGCCGCGCGATATTGTGGAGTGGCGGGTGCGGCGGCTGATCGGACGCGAGGCGGGCTATTCCGCGTTCCGCCTGTCGCCGCGGCAACGGGCGTCGTTCGACGCCTTCATGGCGCATTCGCGCGCGCTGGGGCTGTTCTGACCCGGATCGAGCGCCTGCGGACATGGGCCGCGACACCGGCGGCGAAGCGGTGGGGGACGGTGCTGCGCTGGCTGTTCCTGGCCGCGATGGTCGCGTGGCTGGTGTTGAAGGTGCGCGCGATCGGGTGGCGCGAGGTCGTCGCGTCGCTGCCGACGCATCCGTTGTTCTACCTGTTGTTCTTCGTCAATTTCCTGATCCTGCCCGCGTCGGAGACGATCGTCTTCCGCCTGATCCTGCGGCGGCCGTTGCCGGGGGCTTTCCCGGTGCTGATCCAGAAGCGGGTCTATAATTCCGCGCTGGTCGGCTATTCGGGGGAGCTGGTGTTCCTGCTGTGGCTGAAGAACCGGCTGGGCATGGCGACGAAGCCGATCCTGCTGGCGCTGAAGGACAATGCCATCCTGTCCGCGGTGGCCAGCGGCGTGGTGACCGCGGGGTTGCTCGTCGCCTTTGCGGCGGGGGGGCATGCGAAGGCGATCGCGGGGTGGCTGCATCCGGGACCGGCGTTGCTGGTCGCGGGCGGGCTGGGGGCGGCGTTCGTGGTGCCGGTGCTGTTTCGGATGCGGCGAAAGCTGATCGCGCTGCCGAAGGGCGTGGCGTGGGGGGTGCTGGGCATCCATGTCGGGCGGATCGTACTGGTCGTGCTGTTGCAGGCGGCACAATGGGCGGTGGTATTGCCGGCGGAGAAGTTGAGCACGTGGCTGGTGTTCCTGACCGCGCAGATGGTGATCTCGCGCCTGCCGATCGTGCCCAATCGCGACCTGCTGTTTCTGTCCGCGGGGCTCGAGCTGAGCAATACCATCGCCGGGCCGCGAGAGGCGATGGCGGGGTTGCTGTTGGCGGGGGGGGCGTTGACGCAGGGGATGAACCTCGCGTTCTTCGTGGTGACGGCGTTGCTGCCCAAGCCGCCGGTGGTGGCGGAGCGGGTCGAGGAGGAGGATGGGGAGGGGATCGCCGGGGTGGCTTGACCCCCGTCCGTCATTGCGAGCGTAGCGAAGCAATCCAGTGCGTCGCGCGGGACCCTGGATTGCTTCGCTGCGCTCGCAATGACGATGCGCCTAATCCACCCAGTCGAGCCCGATGTCGCGATAGACGCCGCGGTCCTCGTCCCAGCCGGGTTTCACCTTCACGTGCAGGTACAGATGCACCGGGCGGTCGAGCAGGGTCGCCAGTTCGGCGCGCGCGCGGGCGCCGATCTCGCGGATGCGGGTGCCGCCCTTGCCCAGCACGATCGCGCGCTGCGTCGGGCGTTCGACCAGGATCTGCTGGTGGATTTCCGCCGACCCGTCGGGGCGTTCCTCGAACTTCTCGGTCTCGACCACGCTGGCGTAGGGCAGTTCGGCGTGGAGTTGTAGATACAATTGCTCGCGCGTAACCTCCGCGGCCATCGCGCGTTCGGTGGCGTCGGACACCTGATCCTCGGGATAATGCCACGGCCCCTGCGGCAATACCGCGGCGAGCGCGCGCTTCAGTTCCGCGATGCCGTCGCCGGTCGTGGCGGAGACGAAGAAGGTTTCGGCGAACCCGACCATCGCGTTCAGCCGCTCCGCATGGAGCAGCAGGCGCGGCTTGTCCGCCAGGTCGACCTTGTTGAGGATCAGATATTTGCGCTCCGGCCGGTCCTTCAGCGACTCGGCGATGTCGGTCACCTTCGCGGGCAGGCCGCCCTTGGCATCGACCACCAGCGCCAGCACGTCGGCGCCGTCGGTTCCGCCCCATGCCGCCGCGACCATCGCGCGGTCGAAGCGGCGGGTGGGTTCGAAGATGCCGGGGGTGTCGACCAGCAGCAGCTGGGTCCGCCCCTCGATCGCGACGCCCATCAGGCGCGTGCGGGTCGTCTGCGCCTTCGGACTGACGATCGCGACCTTCTGTCCGACGAGCGCGTTGACCAGCGTCGACTTGCCCGCGTTGGGCGCGCCGACGACCGCGACGAGGCCGCAATGATGCGCCGCATCGGGAGCCGAATGTTGCGAATGTTGAATCGAATCGCTCATTCCGCAACGAACGCGTTCTTCAGGCGGCTGAAGAAACCCTGGCTCTGCGGGCATTCGTCGCCCGTCTCGGTTTCGCGGAACATCTCCAGCAATTCGCGCTGGCGGGTCGACAGTTTGGTGGGGGTTTCCACCTCCACCTGCACGACCAGGTCGCCGTGGCCGCGGCCTTGCAGGACGGGCATCCCCGCGCCGCGCTGGCGCAATTGCTTGCCCGACTGGATGCCGGCGGGAATCTTCACCTCGTGCCGGCGACCGTCGAGGCCGGGGATCGAGAGCATCCCGCCCAGCGACGCGGTCGTGAAGCTGATCGGCGCGCGCGCGAACAGGGTGGTGCCCTCGCGTTCGAACAGGTTGTGCCGCTTCACGTGCAGGAAGATGTAGAGGTCGCCCGGTGGGGCGCCGCGCGCGCCCGCCTCGCCCTCGCCCGACAGGCGGACGCGCGTGCCCTCGTCCACGCCGGGGGGGACGTTGACCGACAGCGTCTTGGTCTTCTCGACGCGACCCTCGCCGCGGCAGTCGGGGCAGGGATCGGTGATGACCTGTCCGGAGCCGTGGCAATGCGGGCAGGCGCGCTCGACGACGAAGAAGCCCTGTTGCGCGCGCACCTTTCCATGGCCGTTGCAGGTGTTGCAGGTGTGCGCATGGGTGCCGGGGCGTGCGCCATGGCCGTGGCAGGTGTCGCAGGCCGCGGAAATGTCGACCGTGATCTCGGTCTCCTTCCCGTGGAACGCTTCCTCCAGCGTGATTTCCATGTCGTAGCGCAGGTCCGCGCCGCGGCGCGCCTGCTGCCGCCCGCCGCCGCCGCCGCGACCGCCCATGAACTCGCCGAACACGCTCTCGAAAATGTCGGAGAAGCCGCTGAAATCCTGCCCGCCGCCGCCGCCGCCGCCGTTCTTGAACGCGGCGTGGCCGAAGCGATCGTAGGCGGCGCGCTTCTGCGGATCCTTGAGGCATTCATACGCCTCGCTGACCGCCTTGAAGCGCGATTCGCTGTCCTTGCAACCCGCGTTCTTGTCCGGGTGATATTTCATCGCGAGCTTGCGATAGGATGATTTGATCGTCCCCGCGTCCGCGGTCCGCTCGCATTCGAGCAGTTCGTAATAATCTACTTCGGTCATCTAACGCCCCCGCCCTTCGCGCCGTCACCCCGGCGGAGGCCGGGGTCCAGAGCCACAAGCGGTGTCGCCTGAAACTCTGGATACCGGCCTTCGCCGGTATGACGGGGGAGGGTCATGCCACTTTATTCCGGCTTACATCACGCCTTGTTGTCGTCGACCTCGGAGAATTCCGCGTCGACCACGTCGTCGTTCTTGGGGGCGTCCGCACCCGCGGTCTCGCCCGCGGGCGAGGCTTCCGACTGCGCCTGCTTCTCGTAGATCGCCTGGCCCAGCTTCATGGCGACCTGCGCCAGCGCCTGCGCCTTCTCGTTCATCGCCTCGGGCTCGCCCGCCTCGACCGCCGCCTTCGCGGCGTCGATCGCGGACTGGATCTCGCCCTTCAGTGCGTCGTCGACCTTGTCGCCGTTGTCGGCCAGCTGGCGCTCGGTCGTGTGGATCAGGCTTTCGGCGTTGTTCTTCGCCTCTGCCGCGGCACGGCGCTTCTTGTCTTCCTCGGCGAAGCTTTCCGCATCCTTCACCATCTTGTCGATGTCGGCGTCGGACAGGCCGCCCGATGCCTGGATGCGGATCTGCTGCTCCTTGCCTGTGCCCTTGTCCTTGGCGGACACGTTCACGATGCCGTTGGCGTCGATGTCGAACGTGACCTCGATCTGCGGCACGCCGCGCGGCGCGGGGGGGATGCCGACCAGGTCGAACTGGCCCAGCATCTTGTTGTCCGCCGCCATCTCGCGCTCGCCCTGGAAGACGCGGATCGTCACCGCGCCCTGATTGTCCTCGGCGGTCGAGTACGTCTGCGACTTCTTCGTCGGGATCGTCGTGTTGCGGTCGATCATGCGCGTGAACACGCCGCCCAGCGTCTCGATGCCGAGCGACAGCGGGGTCACGTCGAGCAGCAGGACGTCCTTCACGTCACCCTGAAGCACGCCCGCCTGGATCGCCGCGCCCATGGCGACGACCTCGTCCGGGTTGACGCCGGTGTGCGGGTCCTTGCCGAAGAACGCCTTCACCGCCTCGCGCACCTTGGGCATGCGGGTCATGCCGCCGACGAGGACGACTTCCGAAATCTCGTCCGCCTTCATGCCCGCATCGGCCAGCGCCTTCTTCATCGGCTCGATCGTGCGCTTGATGAGGTCGTCGACCAGACGCTCCAGATCGGCGCGGCTGATCGTCTTGACCAGATGCTTCGGCCCGTTCTGGTCCGCGGTGATGAAGGGCAGGTTGACCTCGGTCGAGGCGGCCGACGACAGTTCGATCTTCGCCTTCTCCGCCGCTTCCTTCAGCCGCTGGAGCGCCAGCTTGTCCTTGGCGAGGTCGATGCCCTCGTCCTTCTTGAAGCCTTCGGCCAGGAATTCGACCAGCTTGTTGTCGAAATCCTCACCGCCCAGGAAGGTGTCGCCGTTGGTCGCCTTCACCTCGAAAACGCCGTCGCCGATCTCCAGAATCGAGACGTCGAACGTGCCGCCGCCCAGATCGTAGACCGCGATCGTCTTGCCGTCCTGCTTGTCGAGGCCATAGGCCAGCGCCGCCGCGGTCGGTTCGTTGATGATGCGCAGCACCTCGAGGCCCGCGATCTGGCCCGCGTCCTTCGTCGCCTGCCGCTGCGCGTCGTTGAAGTACGCGGGTACGGTGATGACCGCCTGCGTCACCGTCTCGCCCAGGTAGGATTCAGCGGTTTCCTTCATCTTCTGCAACGTGAAGGCGCTGATCTGCGACGGGGAATAATCCTTGCCCCCCGCCTTGACCCACGCGTCGCCGTTGGCGCCCTTCACGATCGTGTAGGGGACCAGCTCGGTATCCTTCTTCGTGATCGGATCGTCGAACCGGCGACCGATCAGGCGCTTCACCGCGAAGATGGTGTTGTCGCCGTTCGTGACCGCCTGACGCTTCGCCGGCTGGCCGACCAGCCGCTCGCCGTCCTTGGCGAAGGCGACGATCGACGGCGTCGTGCGCGCGCCCTCGGCATTCTCGATCACCTTGGGCTTCCCGCCCTCCATGACCGCGACGCACGAATTGGTGGTGCCCAGATCGATACCGATAACTTTTGCCATGAGTGCCCTACTAGCCCCTATCGTGATGCGAGCGGCGGCGCCCCGTTTCGGCAGCGCAACCGCAGTGACGGCTGGCGATATAGGTGGCATCCGCCTTGCCGCAAGATTGGCGGTTGCGTAGGCCGCGACGGGATTGTTCCACGACGGGAGACGGCGATGCGCGCGGGGTTTGCGATGGTGATGGCGATCGCGTCGACTGGGGCCTGTTCCAAGGCGGCGGCGCCGGCCGCGAGCGATGCGTGGGTGCGGCTGGCGGCGGTACCGGGGCGCCCGGCGGCGGCCTATTTCACGCTGCACGGCGGGGCGGGCGCGGCGACGCTGGCACAGGTGTCGGCGCCGGGGGTGGCGCGGATCGAGCTGCACGAGAGCCGCATGACGGGCAACGGCATGATGGCGATGAACGCGCTGGCGGATGTGCCGGTGCCCGCGGGCGCGACGGTGAAATTCGCCCCGGCGGGCAATCATGCGATGCTGTTCGGCGTGCCCGCGGACGTGAAGCCGGGCGGCACGCTGGTGCTGACGTTCCGCTTTTCCGACGGGACCGCGGTGCAGGCGCCGGCGAAGGTATTCGGTGCGGGGGAGGCGGGGCTGTAATCCGTTCGCGCGAAGACGCGAAGACGCGAAGACGCGAAGGGATGAAGAAGGTGGGTTCACGCGGAGGCGCGGAGACGCGGAGTGGTCGCGCTGGTGGCCTCGTCTCGCGCCGGCGAGACCTTCATCTTCCCGGCTACCGATATCTGATCCGCCTGCGGCGGCTCGAAACCCTGCCCACAGCGCAACGCCTCCGCGTCTCCGCGCCTCCGCGTGAACCCCGACCCGGTTCGTCGGTATCGTGACGCCGGCCAGAAACGCGACCCCTTCGCGTCATCGCGTCTTCGCGTGAACAACTTTACCGCCGCCGTTTCTTCGGCGCGGCCTTCGCCTCCAGCATCGCCAGCAGCGCGGCGGCGGCGGCGGTTTCGGCTTCCTGCTTGCTGGTCCCCTGCGCGCTCGCCTCGTCGGGGCCGACCACGGCCTTCACCGTGAAGCGCGGGGCGTGGCCGGGGCCGGAGCGGTCGACGATGGCATAGGCGGGCACGGCGCGGCGGTTCGCGGCGGCCCATTCCTGCAACGCCGATTTGGGATGTTGCGGCGCGCGCGTGTCGGTCGCCACGCGATCCGCCCACAGGCGGCGGACGAGCGTGCGCGCGACGTCCAGCCCCGCCTCCTGATAGACCGCGCCCAGCAGCGCCTCCATCACGTCGCCCAGCACGTTGTCGCTGTCGCTCGCGCCGTCGTCGCGCGCCTGCTTGCCCAGCCGCAGGTGCGGCACGACGCCCAGGTCGCGCGCCACCTGCGCGCAGACCGCCCCCGTCACCAAAGCGTTGAACCGCTTCGATAAATTTCCCTCGGGTTCGTCGGGGAAGGTTTCGTACAGCCATTCGGCCATCACGAGGCCCAGCACGCGGTCGCCGAGGAATTCCAGCCGCTCGTAGCTGGCGGTCGCGCGGCTGGAATGCGTCAGCGCGCGGTCGAACCGGGCGGGGTCGCGCGGCCGGTGGCCCAGCGCGGCTTCGACCCAGTCGGCGGTGGCGGTCATCGCCAACCACCGCTCGCGCGTCGCCCGGACGCGTTCGCGGCGCCGATGCTTCGAGACGGCACTTCGGCTTCGCTCAGCGTTTCCTCAGCACGAACGGGGTGGCGCGCCGCCATCCTTCGTCAGAAGCCGTGGCCGATCCGGTCCCAGCGCGCGGCGCTGACCCAGGTCCACGGCTTGATCCATTCCGCCGAACCGTCGGTGGACCAGAAGGTGACGATCGCCTTCCCCTGGATCCGGTCCATCGGGATGAAGCCCATGCCGACCGGGGGGGCGAAGCGGCTGTCCGCGCTGTCGTCGCGATTGTCGCCCATCAGGAAGACGTGGCCGGCGGGGACGGTATAGACCTCGGTATCGTCGGCGACGGGGATGTTCTGCTGGTCCAGCACCTCGTACGACTTGCCCTCCGGCAACGTCTCGCGGAAGCGCGGGTAGCGGCAGATCGGCTGCTGTGCGGCGTTCAGCGCCTGGAACGGCGTGCCGCATTTTTCGACCGGGAAATTGGGCGTGATCGGCACGATGAAGTCGGCGACGCGCTGCTTCGGGATCGCCTTGCCGTTCAGGAACAGCTGGCCATTGCGCATCTGCACCGTATCGCCGGGCAGGCCGATGATCCGCTTGATGACGTCGTGGTCGTCGGGCGCCATCGAGCGGAAGACGACCGTGTCGCCGCGCGCCGGGTCGCGCGCCAGGATGCGGCCGGGGATCAGCGGGACGCCGAACGGCAGCGACCAGCGCGAATAGCCGTAGTTCCATTTCGAAATGAACAGATAGTCGCCGATCAGCAGCCGCGGCAGCATCGATTCCGAGGGGATCGAGAAGGGCGAGAAGATGAAGCTGCGCAACACGAACACGATCAGCGCGAATTTCAGGAAGAAGCGGATCGTCTCCCCCGTCTCGCTTCGGGGCGTCGCGCTCTTTTGCTTGCCGGGGGCATCGGGGGTAGCCATGGGACGGGGCGTTGCGCGAGCGCGCCGGACACGTCAAGCGGAGCCTTGAGCCATGTCGGTCGTTCGCGGGACACGCACGACAATCGAAAGGTGACGACATGGCGGACTGGTCGCGGATCGAGGCATTGCCGCAGGAGCGGCTGGAGGCCCTGTTCGCCGCCGATGCCGGGCGGCTGGCGCGCCTGACGCTGGACGTGGCGGGGATCCATTTCGACTGGTCCAAGACGCACCTGACCGCGGACGCCGTGGCGGCGTTCGAGGCGCTGGCGAAGGAAACCGACCTCGCCGGACGGCGCGAGGCGATGTTCGCGGGCGCGCATATCAACAGCACCGAGGACCGCCCGGTCGAGCATACCGCGGAGCGCGGCGAGGGCAGGGCGGAAAGCGTGCAGGCCGCGGCGATCCAGCACGCCCGGATGCGCGCGGTGATCGACGCGATCGAGGCGGAGGCGTTCGGCCCGGTGCGCCACATCCTGCACGTCGGGATCGGCGGATCGGCGCTGGGGCCGCACCTGCTGGTCGACGCGCTGGGGCGCGACAGCGACCGGTACGACGTGGCGATCGTGTCCAATGTCGACGGCATGGCGCTGGACGACGTGTTCGAGCGCTTCGATCCCGCGACGACGCTGCTGGTGATCGCGTCCAAGACCTTCACGACCACGGAAACGATGATGAACGCGACCAGCGTCATCGACTGGATGCAGGGTGCGGGCGTCGACGACCCCTACGGCCGCGTCATCGCGCTGACCGCCGCACCCGACAAGGCGGTGGAATGGGGCGTGGACGAGACGCGCGTGCTGGGCTTCGGCGAGGGCGTCGGCGGGCGCTATTCGCTGTGGTCGTCGATCGGCTTTCCCGCGGCGGTGAAGCTGGGGTGGGACCAGTTCGAGGAATTGCTGGACGGTGCGGCGGAGATGGACCGCCATTTCCGCCTGTCCGCGCTGCACGAGAATGCGCCCGCGCTCGCGGCGTTCGCCGACCTTTATTATACGCAGGTGCGCAAGGCCGAGACGCGCGCGCCCTTCGCGTATGACGAGCGGCTGCGCCTGCTGCCGAGCTACCTCCAGCAGCTGGAGATGGAATCGAACGGGAAGAGCGTGGGGCTGGACGGCCAGCCGGTCGGCCGCCCGACCGCGCCGATCACCTGGGGCGGGGTGGGGACCGATGCGCAGCATGCGGTGTTCCAGCTGCTGCATCAGGGCACGCATTTGATCCCCGTCGAATTCCTGGCGGTGATCGAGGCGGGGGACACCCTGCCCGAGGAGCATCACCGCCAGTTGCTGCTGAACGCGTTCGCGCAAGGGGCGGCGTTGATGAAGGGCAAGCAGGCGGACGATCCCGCGCGCTCGTATCCGGGCGACCGGCCGTCGTCGACGTTGCTGCTCGACCGGCTGGACGCGCGGACGCTGGGCGCGCTGATCGCCTTTTACGAGCATCGCACGTTCGTGAACGGCGTGCTGCTGGGGATCAATTCGTTCGACCAGTTCGGCGTCGAGCTGGGTAAGGAAATGGCGAAGGCGGCAGGCCAGGGGGGCGGGGATTTCGATCCGTCCACCACCGACCTGATCGCGCGGGCGGGGCTGGAATAGCGGCTGGCAGACGCTATGTGTATGAAACGGCGGAGGCGTACACATGCGGACGAATATCGATATCGACGACGATTTAATGTCGATCGCCATGCGCGTAGCCGGCAAGAAGACAAAGCGCGAGACGGTGGACAAAGCGCTGCGTCAGATGGTCGCGATCGCGCAGCAGGAAGCGTTGCTCGAGCTTCGCGGTATCGGGTGGGAGGGCGATCTGGATGAGATGCGCACAAGCAAATATGCGGGCCAGACTTGGTAACGCTGGTCGATTCAAGTGTCTGGATCGATTTCCTGCGGGATCGCGATACGCCGCAGACTGATCGGCTGATCCGGCTTCTTCGCTCGACCAAAATTCTGACCGCGGACCTCGTGCTGACCGAGGTATTGCAGGGCGTCCGCGACGAGCGGGCGCATGATCGTGCACTCGAACTGCTCAGCCTTCCCGGCATTTTGTCTGTTTCCAGTGCGGAAGTGGCGATACAGGCGGCACGAAACTATCGACATCTCCGTGGGCGGGGCATCACGATCCGCAAGACCATCGACACCCTGATCGCCACGCGCTGCATCCTCGACGGCATCCCGCTGTTATACGCCGACCGCGACTACGATCCCTTCGTCCAGCACCTCGGCCTCCGGTCGGCGATGGACCTGCCCACCGGAGCCGAATGATGCCTGATTACGACTACGACCTCTTCGTCATCGGCGCCGGTTCGGGGGGCACGCGCGCGGCGCGGGTGGCGGCGGCGCATGGGGCGAAGGTGGCGGTGGCGGAGGAATATCGCGTCGGGGGGACGTGCGTCATCCGCGGGTGCGTGCCCAAGAAGCTGCTCGTCTACGGCGCGCATTTCGCGGAGGATCTGAAGGACGCGCGCCGCTTCGGCTGGCAGGTGCCCGACACGTGCGCGTTCGACTGGACATGCCTTCAGGAAAACGTGCTGGCGGAGGTGGACCGGATCAACGCCGCCTATACCGACACGATCGGCAATGCGGGGGCGGAGATCATCCTGCAACGCGCCACCGTGTCGGGTGCGAACGAGGTGACGCTGGCGGACGGGACGAAGAAGACCGCGAAGGTCATCCTGATCGCGGTCGGCGCGCATCCCGCGGTGCCCGACTGCCCGGGCAGCGAGCATGGCATCACCAGCAACGAGGTATTCCACCTCGACGCCATCCCGAAGCGCATCCTGATCGCGGGCGCGGGCTATATCGCCAACGAGTTCGCGGGCATCTTCCACCAGTTCGGCGCGCATGTGACGCTGATGAACCGCAGCAAGGAGATCCTGCGCGGCTACGACCTGCAAATCCGCGACCGCCTGCTCCAGATCAGCATGATGAAGGGGCTGGAGTTCAAGTTCGACGCCACGTTCCAGGGGATCGAGAAGGGCGATGACGGGTGCCTGACCGTTTCGATGTCGGGGCACGATCCGGTGACGGTGGACATGGTCCTGTTCGCCACCGGGCGGTTGCCGAACACCGCGGGGCTGGGGCTGGACAGCGCGGGCGTCGCGCTGGACGACAAGGGCGCGGTGGTGGTGGATGCGGACAATCGCTCCACCTGCCCCTCGATCTACGCCATCGGCGACGTCACCAACCGTATCCAGCTGACCCCGATCGCGATCCGCGAGGGGCAGGCGTTCGCGGACAACCTGTACGGGGGCAAGGCGACGACGGTCGATTACGACTGCGTCCCCAGCGCGGTGTTCAGCCATCCGCCGATCGCGGGCGTCGGCCTGACCGAGGCGGAGGCGCGGCAGAAGCTGGGGTCGGTGAAAGTGTATTCCAGCGATTTCCGCCCGATGAAGAACGTGCTGGCCAATCGCGACGAGCGCGCGCTGTACAAGATGGTGTGCGACGGGGAGACGGACCGCGTCGTCGGCATCCACATGATCGGCCCGGACGTACCGGAAATCATCCAGGCCGCGGCCGTGGCGGTGAAGGCGGGGCTGACCAAGGCGCAGTTCGACGACACGGTCGCGCTGCATCCCACGATGGCGGAGGAACTGGTGCTGCTGAAATAGTCGCGCAACTTTCGGGCGGTCCGGCACGTATCCCCTCCCGCGTCCCAACGAGGGCGCGAGGAGAAATCGCATGACCGTTTCCAGATTTTCCGGCGCCCTGCTCGCCTGCGCCGCAATGCTCGCCACGCCCGCCATCGCGGGCCAGGCCAATCCGCGTGTCGGCGGTGCGGCGATGCTGCCGTCCAAGAACATCGTCGAGAATGCGGTGAATTCGAGGGATCACACGACGCTGGTCGCCGCGGTGAAGGCCGCGGGCCTGGTCGAGACGCTGTCGGGCCCCGGCCCCTTCACCGTGTTCGCGCCGACCAACGCCGCCTTCGCGAAGCTGCCCGCGGGCACGGTCGACACGCTGGTGAAGCCGGAGAACAAGGCGCAGCTGACGACGATCCTGACCTATCACGTCGTCCCCGGCACGATGACGTCGAAGGACATCGCGAAGGCGATCAAGGACGGCGGCGGGAAGGCGACGCTGACGACCGTGCAGGGCGAGCCGCTGACCGCGTCGATGATGGGCCGCACGCTGATGCTGACCGACGCCAAGGGCGGGATGAGCCACGTGACGATCGCGGACGTGCGCCAGTCGAACGGCGTGATCCACGTCGTCGACACCGTGCTGATGCCGTAAACGAGCGCTCGTCATTGCGAGGAGCGTAGCGACGCGGCAATCCAGGGTGGCGCTCGTCGCCCTGGATTGCTTCGCTACGCTTGCAATGACGGTATCATGTGGCCGGCGCCCCGCGATCGCGCGGGATGATCGCGACGGTGAAGCGGGAGATGCACACCAGCTTCCCCGCTTCGTCCTCGATCCGGATCGACCAGACCTGCGTCGACCGGCCCCGCGCCTCCGGGCGGGCGGTCGCGGTGACCCAGCCCGCTCCCGCCGGGCGGACGTGGTTGGCGTTGATCTCCAGCCCCACCGCGGCAAAATGCGCCGGATCCACCGTCATCGCGCCCGCGACCGATCCCAATGTCTCCGCCAGCGCGACCGACGCGCCGCCGTGCAGCCGGCCGTAGGGCTGCATCGTCCCCGCGTTCACGGGCATCCGCGCCGCGATCCAGTCGTCCCCGACCGCGGTGAATTCTATCCCCAGGTGCCCCGCCATGCTGTCCGCGCCGAATGCGTTCGCGCGCGCCAGGTCGGGAAGGCCGTCGTGCCAGATCATGGCGTCACTCCGTCGAAGGGCAGGATCGTTTCATATTGCGCCAGCGGCGGCGCGCCGGGAACGCGGGCGCCCGCGCGCAGCAGGAAGGCGTGGCGCACGATCTCCGCCTGCTGCTCGATCCCGTAGCGCTTCAGCGGCCAGCCCGGCTTCACGCTGTAATGGTAGCGGCAGAAGGGATGGCGCGCGAGCGGGAGACAGATGCCGCGCTGATGCTGCCACACGTGGCACATTTCGTGGACGAACAGCCCTTGCAGGTCGAGCGGCGCGGCGCAGAAATCGTCGCGGCACAGGCCGCCGTCGGGATGGAAGTGGATCGTGCCCGACGGCGCCATGACGACGCCGCGCGGCTGGAAGAACGCCCATTTGCGCTGCGCGATGCGGACCGGCGCATAATCGATCGCATCGCCGTAGACGGAACGGGCCAGCGCGATCTCGCCGGGGGTAAGGGGGCGGTCGTCGGCCATCCGCCCGACATCGCGCGGGCGGCGCGCGGGCGCAACCGATAATGGACCGGCCCGGAGGCGCCCCGCCGGGGCCCTCGCCGCAAGTGCTTGCCCTTCGGTGGAAAAATGGTGCCCAGAAGAGGACTCGAACCTCCACGACCTTGCGATCGCCAGCACCTGAAGCTGGTGCGTCTACCAATTCCGCCATCTGGGCACGGGGTAGGCGGGTGCCCCTAGGGGAGGGTGCGCGGCCTTGTCAACAGGGCGTTCGCGCGGCAAGGGCGGGGGCACGCATAAAGTCAGGCAGGGCGCGCTTTCATGAAGGACACATTGGTCACGCTGATCGGCGGCGGGGGCTTCATCGGCCGCTACGTCGCGCAGGCGCTGCTCGCGCACGGCGCGCGCGTCCGCATCGCGGGGCGCGATCCGCGCAAGTCGTACTTCATCAAGCCGCTGGGCGGCCTGGGCCAGACGCAGTTCGTCGCGGCCGACGTGACGCGGCCCGACACGATCGCGCGCGCGGTGCAGGGCGCGGACGGGGTCGTGAACCTGGTCGGCGTGTTCGACGGCGACCTGGACCGCGTCCATGTCGACGGCGCGCGCGCCATTGCGGAGGCGGCGGCGCGCGAGGGGGCGGCGATGGTGCACGTTTCCGCCATCGGCGCGGACAGCGAATCCCCGGCGCGCTACGCCCGGACGAAGGCGGCGGGGGAGGCGGCGGTGACGGCCGCGCTGCCCCATGCCACGATCCTGCGCCCCGCCACGGTGTTCGGCCGCGAGGACCAGTTCGTGAACCGGTTCGCGGGCATGATCGCGTCGCTGCCGATCGTGCCGGTGCTGAAGCCCGGCGCGCGGTTCCAGCCGGTATATGTGGGCGACGTGGCCGACGCGGTCGTCGCCGCGCTGGCGGATCGCGACACGTTCGGCGGGCGCACGTTCGAACTGGGCGGGCCGGAAGTCCTCACGATGCTGGAACTGCATCGCCGGATCGCCACCGCGATCGGGCGCGATCCGACGTTCGTGCCGCTGCCCGACGTGGCGGGGAAGCTGTTGTCGGCATTGCCGCTGTCGCCGATCTCCGCCGACCAGTGGAAGCTGCTCCAGCGCGATACCGTGGTCGGGGATCGTGCGGAGGGGCTCGACGCGCTGGGCGTCGCGCGCACGCCGCTGGACGCGATCACGCCGGGCTGGCTGGTCCGCTACGCCCGCGCGGGCCGCTTCGGCCTGCGCGCGCGCGCCTGAGGATCGTCGATGAACGACCTGCTGACCGCCGTCATCCTGGGCATCGTCGAGGGGGTGACCGAATTCCTGCCGGTGTCGTCCACCGGGCATCTGGTGCTGGCGACCGAATTGCTGGGCTATGATCCGCAGCGCTGGGCGGTGTTCAACATCGCGATCCAGCCCGGCGCGATCCTGGCGATCGTGGTCCTGTACTGGCGCACGTTCCTGGCGGTGCTGACCGGCCTGACGAAGCGCGAGCCGCAATCGATCGCGTTCGTGCGCAACCTGCTGATCGCCTTCGTCCCCGCGGTCGCGCTGGGGCTGGCGTTCAACGACGAGATCGAGGCGTTGCTGGAGAATGCAGTCGTCGTCGCCTGGGCATTGATCGCGGGCGGCATCGCGATCCTGGTCATCGAGCGGCTGGCGAAGACGCATCCGGTGGGCGGCATCGCGGGCGTATCGGCGATGCAGTCGGCCAAGATCGGCATCGTCCAGTGCATCGCGATGATCCCGGGCGTCAGCCGGTCGGGCGCCACGATCATGGGGGCGATGGCGCTGGGGATCGATCGCCGGACCGCGGCGGAATTCTCCTTCTTCCTCGCGCTGCCGACGCTGACGGGCGCGACGGTGTTGCAGATGCTGAAGCATCGCGACGCGATCACGGGCGGGGACCTGCAACTGATCGCGGTCGGTTTCGTGGTGTCGTTCGTCGTCGCGCTGGCGGTGGTGAAGGCGTTTCTGGCGGTGGTGACGAAGCATGGGTTCGCGCCCTTCGCTTGGTACCGGATCGTGGCCGGCGTCGCGGCGCTGGCGTTCCTGACGCTGAAGTAGGGCCGGTTCGGGTCCATGATGTCGATCTATCCAGGAATTGCCGTGCGAATTTACTGCGGCGCTTCCTAAATAGGGAAGCGATACTGCCGTATCGGCCCAAAAATGCGTGACAATTGCCTCCGGCTATGGCAATGACGGCCGCGGAGGACATCGATGGCCGACATGTTGCAGTTCGTCGACACGGCGCAGGCTTATCCGGCCAAGCGCACCGCAACCGATCGTGCGGAGGATTTCCGCGAGATCGCGGAGCGGTACGCGATGCCCGCGGCGGAGGATCAGGCCGGACGCTGTTCCCAATGCGGCGTGCCCTATTGTTCGGTCCATTGCCCACTGCACAACCATATCCCCGACTGGCTGCGCCTGACCGCCGAGGGGCGGCTGCGCGAGGCGTACGAACTGTCGAACAGCACCAGCACGATGCCCGAAATCTGCGGCCGCATCTGCCCGCAGGACCGGTTGTGCGAGGGCAATTGCGTGATCGAGTTCACCGGCCACGGCGCGGTGACGATCGGATCGGTCGAGAAGTTCATCACCGACACCGCGTGGGAGGAAGGCTGGGTCGAACCCCTGGTCGCCGGTCCCGTGCGCGGGCAGTCGGTGGGCGTGATCGGAGCGGGTCCCGCGGGGCTGACCGCGGCGGAATACCTGCGCGTCCACGGCTATGACGTCCACGTCTACGACCGCCACGACCGCGCGGGCGGGCTGCTGACCTACGGCATCCCGGGCTTCAAGCTGGAGAAGCCCGTCGTCATGCGCCGCGTCGACCGGCTGAAGGCGGGCGGGATCGTGTTCCACGAAGGGTTCGACGTCGGCCGCGATGCGACGATGGCGCAATTGCGCGACCGCCACGACGCCCTCCTGGTCGCCACCGGCGTGTACAAGGCGCGCGCGATCGACGTCGGCGGGGCGGACGCGGACGGCGTCGTCGCGGCGCTGGACTATCTTGTCGCGTCCAACCGCAAGTCGTTCGGCGACGCCGTGCCCGAATTCGAGGACGGACGCCTGAACGCGGACGGCAAGCATGTCGTCGTCATCGGCGGCGGCGACACCGCGATGGATTGCGTGCGCACCGCGGTGCGGCAGGGCGCGGCGTCGGTCCGCTGCCTGTACCGCCGCGACCGCGCCAACATGCCGGGCAGCCAGCGCGAGGTCGCCAATGCGGAGGAGGAGGGCGTCGAGTTCGTCTGGCTCGCCGCGCCCGAATCGTTCGCGGTGGCCGACGATCGCGTCTCGCACGTCCGCGCGAACCGGATGCGGCTGGGCCGCGCGGACGCCAGCGGCCGCCGCGCGCCGGAGGTCGACCCCGGCCAGGCGCAGGACCTGCCCGCCGACCTGGTCATCAAGGCGCTGGGCTTCGACGCGGAGGAACTGCCGCACCTGTGGGACGCGCCCGAACTGGGCGTCACGCGCTGGGGGACCGTGCTGGTCGATCCCCGGACGCTGATGACCAGCCTGGACGGCGTATTCGCCGCGGGCGACATCGTGCGCGGCGCCAGCCTGGTCGTGTGGGCGATCCGCGACGGCCGCGACGTCGCGGCGCAGATGCACAAATGGCTGAAGGCGAACGCGAAGGTGGCCGTACGGGAACGGGTGGCGGCGTGAGGCTGGACCGCGGCGAGGTATATGCGATCAAGCGGGCGGCGGCTCATGCGTTCGGCGCCGATGCGGTCGTGCGCCTGTTCGGCAGCAGGGCCGACGATACGCGCCGGGGCGGCGACATCGACCTGCATATCGAAACCGGGCCGGCGATCGACGAATGGACGGCACGCGGGCGCTTCGAGGAAAATCTGTTCGCACGCATCGACGATCAGAAGGTCGACGTGACGGTCCGGAACCGGGAAGCCCCGATGAAGGGGATCGACGTGATCGCATATCGCGACGGGATCGTCCTGTGACCCGCGACGGCGAGATCGTCATTCTCAAGGAGCATATCGCGACGTTCGAGCGACTTGCCGATCGGATGGTCGAGGTGCGCGCGCGGATCGATGCGATGATGCCGATGACGGCGGCACGTCTGGTGACCCTCGTCGGCGACGACCATATATACGTGCTCGCCTTCCTGAAGACCTACGAGCAGTTCGAGGAGACGCTCGGTCGCACGTTGAAGACGATCGCGATGATCCTACAGTTCGGCAAGTTCGAGCGCCTGTCGCCACGGGACGTGGCACAGCGGGCCGTATCCTTGGGTATCCTCAGCGATGGCAGGGATTGGGCGGATGCGGTGCGTGTCCGCAACGAACTGGCGCACGAATATCCGCTCGATCCGGAAAAGCAGGCCGGACAGGTCAATGCGGCCTGGGACACGTGCGCGACGCTGTTCGCAACGGCGGATGCGATCCGGGATTTCGTGAACCGCGAAAGGCTGTTGTATGGCGACTTGTAGCCTGCACGGCGATCAGCAGTGACGATCGCCGCCGCCGTCATCCTGATCGCCGCGCTGCCGGGGGCGGCGGACGTTTCCGCCGCGCGACGGATCGCCATCGCGACGGTGCGGCCGCCGCGCACGCTGGCCGATGCGCTGGCGCAGTTCGACCGGCAGTTCGACGCGGGCTATGCCCGCGCCGGGGGCGGCACCGCGACGACCGCCGTCCAGAAACGGCGCCTGTCGCGGATGCGCGCCGCGGGGCGGGCGGAGATGTCGCGGCAGCTGACGACCGACGCCATCCCGCGGCTGCTGACCCTGACCGAGCGCGACTATCGCGCCAATTTCACGCCGGCGGAGCTGGCGAGGATCGCCGCCTTCTGGACCTCGCCCGCGGGCGAGGCGCTGGTGCAGGCGATGCCGCGCGCGGCGGGGCAGGGGGGCACGCTGACCCTGCCGCCCGAGCATCGCGATACGATCACGACCTATCTCACCTCGCCCGAGGCGCGGAAGGAATCGGCGCGCTCCGCCACGTTGCGCGGCGAGATGGCGACGGTGATGACCGCCTTTCTCCAGCGTGCCCAGCCGAAGATCACCGCCCGCATCGCCGCGGCGGGAAAGACAGGAACGACGCCATGACCGCGACCGACGCGCACCGCGCCCATCTTGCCGAACACGGCATGTACCGGCCCGATTACGAAGGCGACGCATGCGGCGTCGGCCTGGTCGCGGCGACCGACGGGCGGCCGTCGCGCCGCGTGGTGCAGTCCGCGATCGATGCGCTGAAGGCGGTGTGGCATCGCGGCGCGGTCGACGCCGACGGCAAGACCGGCGACGGCGCGGGGCTGCACGTCGACCTGCCCGTCCGCTTCTTCGACGATTGCGTGGCGGCGAGCGGGCACAAGGCGATGCCCAACCGGCTGGCGGTCGGCATGATCTTCCTCCCGCGCACCGACCTGGGCGCGCAGGAGACGTGCCGCACGATCGTGGAAAGCGCGATCATCGAGGCGGGCTACACCATCTACGGCTGGCGCCGGGTGCCCGTCGACGTGAGCGTGATCGGTGCGAAGGCGCAGGCGACCCGGCCCGAGATCGAGCAGATCATGATCGCCGGGCCGATGCCCGACGACGTGGACGAAACCGAGTTCGAGAAGAACCTGTACCTGGTCCGCCGCCGGATCGAGAAGCGCGTGATCGCGGCGCAGATCCAGGGTTTCTACATCTGTTCGCTGTCGTGCCGCTCGATCATCTACAAGGGCCTGTTCCTCGCCGAATCGCTGTCGGTATTCTACCCCGACCTGAACGACCAGCGGTTCGAATCGCGCGTCGCGATCTTCCACCAGCGGTATTCGACCAACACCTTCCCGCAATGGTGGCTGGCGCAGCCGTTCCGGTGCCTGGCCCACAATGGCGAGATCAACACGATCCGCGGCAACAAGAACTGGATGCTGAGCCACGAAATCCGCATGGCCAGCATCGCGTTCGGCGAGCATAGCGAGGACATCAAGCCGGTGATCCCCGCGGGCGCGAGCGATACCGCCGCGCTGGACGCCACGTTCGAGGCGATCTGCCGGTCGGGCCGCGACGCGCCGACCGCGAAGCTGATGCTGGTGCCCGAGGCGTATTCGGACGACATGCCGCCCGCGCATGTCGCGATGTACCAGTATCTGGCGTCCGTCATGGAGCCGTGGGACGGCCCCGCCGCGCTGGCGATGACGGACGGACGCTGGGCGGTGGCGGGCGTGGACCGCAATGCGTTGCGTCCGCTGCGCTTCACCGAAACCGCGGACGGCCTGCTCGTCATCGGATCGGAGGCCGGGATGGTCGTCGTGCCCGAAAGCACAATCGTGGCGAAGGGACGGCTGGGGCCGGGGCAGATGATCGCGGTCGACCTGAAGGAAGGCCGCGTGCTGCGCGACCGCGAGGTGAAGGACCGGATCGCGGCCGAGCAGGATTACGCCGCGATGATCGGCGAATTCTCCACCATCGACCACCTGCCGCCCGCGCCCGAAGGCGCGCTGCCGCGCTACGCCCGCGCCGACCTGGCGCGGCGCCAGGTCGCGGCGGGGCAGACGATCGAGGACATGGAGCTGATCCTGTCGCCGATGGTGGAGACGGGGAAGGAAGCCATCGGATCGATGGGCGACGATACCCCGCTGGCGGTCATCAGCGACAAGCCACGGCTCATCAGCCAGTTCTTCCGCCAGAATTTCAGCCAGGTCACGAACCCGCCGATCGACCCGCTGCGCGAACGATACGTCATGTCGCTCAAGACGCGGTTCGGGAACCTCGCCAACATCCTCGACACCGAGGATCGGCGCGAGCGCGTGCTGGTGCTGGAAAGCCCGGTGCTGACGGCGACCGACTGGGGACGGCTGAAGGCGTATTTCGGCACCAGCGCGGCGGACATCGACTGCACGTTCGAGGCCGGCGGTGGCCCCGACAAGCTGCGCGCCGCGATCCAGCGCATCCGCAACCAGGCGGAACAGGCGGTGCGCGAGGGGCGCAGCGAATTGTTCCTGACCGACGAGAACATCTCCGAGGATCGCGTCGCCATCCCCGGCGTGCTGGCCGCGGCGGCGGTCCACACCCATCTGGTCCGGCGCGGCCTGCGCAGCTACGCGTCGGTCAACGTCCGCACCGCGGAATGCCTGGACACGCATTATTACGCGGTGCTGATCGGCGTCGGCGCGACGACGGTGAACGCGTACCTGGCCGAAGCCGCGATCGCGGACCGCCATGCGCGCGGCCTGTTCGGCGACCTCGCGCTCGACGAATGCCTGAAGCGGCACCGCAAGGCGATCGAGGAAGGGCTGCTGAAGATCATGTCGAAGATGGGGATCGCGGTGATATCCAGCTATCGCGGCGGCTACAATTTCGAGGCCGTGGGACTGAGCCGCGCGCTGGTCAACGACCTGTTCCCCGGGATGCCCGCGAAGATCAGCGGCGAGGGCTATGCCTCGCTCCACGTCAACGCGACCGAGCGGCACGAGGCGGCGTTCGACGTCGCGGTGGCGACGCTGCCGATCGGCGGCTTCTATCGCCAGCGGCATACGGGGGAGGCGCACGCCTATTCGGCGCAGCTGATGCACCTGTTGCAGACCGCGGTGTCGACCGACAGCTATTCCACGTACCTGCAATTCTCCCGCGGGGTCGGCGACCTGCCGCCGATCTACCTGCGCGACCTGTTCCAGTTCAACTTCCCGAACGAGGGCGTGCCGCAGGATCAGGTCGAGGCGATCACCGAGATCCGCAAGCGTTTCGTGACGCCGGGCATGTCGCTGGGCGCATTGTCGCCGGAAGCGCACGAGACGCTGGCGATCGCGATGAACCGCATCGGGGCAAAGGCCGTGTCCGGGGAGGGCGGCGAGGACAAGGCGCGCTACCAACCCTATGCCAATGGCGACAACGCGAATTCGGTCATCAAGCAGATCGCGTCCGGCCGCTTCGGCGTGACCGCGGAATATCTGAACGCGTGCGAGGAGATCGAGATCAAGGTCGCGCAGGGCGCCAAGCCCGGCGAGGGCGGGCAGCTGCCCGGGTTCAAGGTGACCGAGTTCATCGCCAAGCTGCGCCATGCGACGCCGGGCGTGACGCTGATCTCCCCGCCGCCGCACCACGACATCTATTCGATCGAGGATCTGGCGCAGCTGATCTACGACCTGAAGCAGATCAACCCGCGCGCGCGCGTGTGCGTGAAGCTGGTCAGTTCGGCGGGCATCGGCACCGTCGCGGCGGGCGTGGCGAAGGCGCATGCCGACGTCATCCTGGTGTCCGGCCATGTCGGCGGCACCGGTGCCAGCCCGCAGACGTCGATCAAATATGCGGGCACGCCGTGGGAAATGGGGCTGAGCGAGGTCAACCAGGTCCTGACGCTGAACGGCCTGCGCGGTCGGATCAAGCTGCGCGCGGACGGGGGGCTGAAGACGGGGCGCGACATCGTCATCGCCGCCATCCTGGGCGCGGAGGAATATGGCATCGGCACGCTGTCGCTGGTCGCGATGGGCTGCATCATGGTCCGGCAATGCCATTCCAACACCTGCCCCGTGGGCGTGTGCACGCAGGACGAGGCACTGCGCGCCAAGTTCGTCGGCACGCCGGAGAAGGTCATCAACCTCATGACCTTCATCGCGGAGGAAGTGCGCGACATCCTGGCGCGGCTGGGCGTGCGCAGCCTGGACGAGGTGATCGGGCGGACCGAATTCCTGCGGCAGGTCAGCCGCGGGGCGGAGCATCTCGACGACCTGGACCTCAACCCGATCCTGGCCAAGGTTGATGCGCCGGATGCGGAGCGGCGGTTCAGCCTGTCCACGTTCCGCAACGAGGTGCCCGACAGCCTGGACGCGCAGATCATCAAGGACGCCGCCCCCGTGTTCTCACGCCGGGAGAAGATGCAGCTGACCTATTCGGTCCGCAACACGCACCGCGCGGTCGGCACGCGATTGTCGAGCGAGATCACGCGGGCGTTCGGGATGGCGACGCTGGCGGACCACCACGTCACCGTCCGGTTGCGCGGGTCGGCGGGGCAGAGCCTGGGCGCGTTCATGTGCAAGGGCATCACGCTGGAGGTGTTCGGCGACGCCAACGATTATGTCGGGAAGGGATTGTCGGGGGGCATCATCGTCGTCCGTCCCGCGGTGTCGTCGCCGCTGGCCAGCCAGGACAATACCATCATCGGCAATACCGTCCTGTACGGCGCGACGTCGGGCAAATTGCTGGCGGCGGGGCAGGCGGGCGAGCGGTTCGCGGTGCGCAATTCGGGCGCGACCGTGGTGGTCGAGGGCTGCGGTGCGAACGGGTGCGAATATATGACCGGCGGGGTCGCGGTCGTGCTGGGCGAGGTGGGCGCGAATTTCGGCGCGGGGATGACGGGCGGGATGGCGTTCGTCTACGACGCGGAAGGGACGTTCGCGCGCCGCGCCAATGCCGAGAACATCGTGTGGCAGCGCGTGGCCTCCGCGCATTGGGAGGGCGTGCTGCACCAGCTGGTGCGCGAGCATGCGGGTGCGACCGACAGCCGCTGGTCGAAGAACATGCTGGACGAATGGGATCGCGCGGTCGGCCGGTTCTGGCAGGTGGTGCCGAAGGAGATGCTGACACGGCTGTCGCATCCGCTGGACGATGCGGCGGTGCTGGAGGCGGCGGAATAGCGGGGCCTGCCGTCATTGCGAGCGATGCGAAGCAATCCAGGGTTGCGCGCGACACCCTGGATTGCCGCGCTTCGCTCGCAATGACGGAGGGGTCAGGCGGGTAGCGCGGACGGGATATCGGTCCGCGCGAAATCCGCGCCCTTGTAGAGGAGCGGGCAACCCGCGATGCGCGCGACGGCGTAGGACATGCAGTCGCCGTAGTTCAGCGCCGCGGGATGCCGGCCCTTGCCGAAGCGCAGGAAGGCGTCGGTCGCGGCGTCGAGATGGCGGGGGGTGAAGTCGATGGCTTCGGCGTCGATGTCGGCGAGCAGTTCCGGCAGATCGTAGAGCAAGCGCGGCGACTTCCCGGAGGCGACAATCGTCGTTTCCAGCAGCGTCGGGGCGCCGATCAACACACGATCCGCCCCGCCGATCGCGGACGTGAGCGCTCCGGCCTCCGGCTCGTTCAGCAATATGGCGATCAGCACGGACGTGTCGACGGCGATCACCGCGGTGCGCCGTGTTCGTCGTAGCCGATGATCTCGTCCGGGGTGCGCGGGTCGATCTCATACGTCGCGACGCGATCCTGTATCCGCCGGATTCGCTCCTCCAGCGGCGGTCTTTCCACCGAGCGCTCCAGCTCCCGATGCACCGCCATCCCGATCGCGTCGGTCAGCGACAGTCCGCGTTCGGTCGCGAGGCGGCGGATCGCGCGCTCGATCTCCTCGTGCTTGATGCTGATGCCCATGCCTTTTGCATAACACGCCGACCTGCATTCCAGAATGGCCGGAATTACCCGACGCCCCTTCCCCCGCGCGCCCCTTTCGCCGTAACGGTGGCGTCATGTGGCAACTCCACCAATTCCCCCTGTGTCCGTTCACCCGCAAGGTCCGCATCCTGCTGAACGAAAAGGACGTCGGCTATCAGCTGGTGCGCGAGAACCCGTGGGAGCGGCGCGACGGGTTGGTCGACCTGAACCCCGCGGGGCAGACGCCGGTCATGATCGATCAGGAGCGCGACGTCGTGCTGGTCGATTCGATGGCGATCTGCGAATATCTGGAGGAGACAGTCGATCGCGTCGCGATGCTGAACGGCACCGCCGCGAACCGGGCGGAGATCCGCCGGCTGGTCACGTGGTTCGACACCCATTTCTATCGCGACGTGACGCAGCCGCTGCTGGACGAACGCATGCTGAAGCGCGTCGTCCACCGCACCGCACCCGACGCGTCGCGCCTGCGCGAGGCGATGAAGTCCGCGGTCGGGCACCTCGATTACATCGACTTCCTGCTCGACCATCGCAAATGGATCGCGGGCGCGACGATCAGCCTCGCCGATCTGGCGGCGGCGGCGCAGATCAGCGTCGCGGACTATCTGGGCGGGATCGACTGGACCGGGCACGGCCATGCCAAGGCATGGTATGCCGCGTTCAAGAGCCGCCGCAGCTTCCGCCCCCTGCTCGCCGAGCGGCTGAGCGGGATCGAGCCGCCCGCCTATTACGAGAATCCGGACTTCTGATGCACGTCGTGCCCGACCCTGCCGCCGCGGTCGCGCCCGCCATCGCGTTCGACGATTTCATGAAGGTGGACGTGCGCGTCGGCACGATCGTCGCCGCCGACCCCTTCCCGCAGGCGCGCAAGCCCGCCTATCGACTGACGATCGATTTCGGCCCGACGATCGGCCGGAAACGGTCGTCGGCGCAGATCACCGAGCATTATACGCCGGACGATCTGATCGGCCGGCAGGTGGCGGCGGTGGTGAACTTCCCGCCGCGGCAGATCGGGCCGTTCATGAGCGAGGTGCTGACGCTCGGCTTCCCCGATGCGGACGGGAAGGTCGTGCTGGTCACGCCCACCGTGGGTGTCCCCGACGGCGGGCGGCTGTTCTGACGCCGCTGTTCCTCGCCGCGCTGTCGGCCGCGGCGCCGACCGCATCCGTCCGGACACCGCCTGGTCGGTCGAGCTGAGCACCACGCGCGCGGTGCCCGAATGGGACGGGCGGCGCACCGCGATCATGCTCACCCCCGGCGGTTGACTTGCGCGCTCGCGCGACCGATATGGTAACGATTGATACTATGTCGGAGCGCTGACGATGGAACATATGGACGTCAACCCGATGGGTCTGGACGGGTTCGAGTTCGCGGAATTCACCTCTCCCGACGCCGACGCGCTGATCCACCAGTTCGCGCTGCTCGGATTCGTACCGTCGCAACGCCATCCGACGAAGGCGGTGGTCCGCTACACGCAGGGGCGGATCACGCTGCTGCTGAACCAGGAGACGACGGGGCAGGCGGCGGACTTCCGCGCCGCGCACGGCCCGTCCGCCAACGGCATGGCGTTCCGCGTCGCGGATGCGAAGGCCGCGTTCGATGCCGCCATCGCGGCGGGCGCGACCGCCGCCGATGCCTCGCGCGGGGCATTGGGCGACGATGCCTTCGTGCTGGAGGGGATCGGCGGATCGCTGCTGTACCTGGTCGACAGGCACGGGGACGCAGGGTCGCTGTACGACGAGTGGGAGGAGATCCCGAACTGGCGCGAGAGCGCGGCGGCGAACAACGTCGGGCTCGATATCCTCGACCACCTGACCCACAACGTGCGGCGCGGGCAGATGCGCCACTGGGCCGAATTCTACGGGCGCATCTTCGGCTTCGAGGAGCAGAAGTATTTCGACATCAAGGGCAAGGCGACCGGCCTGTTCAGCCAGGCGATGATCGCGCCGGACAAGGCGATCCGCATCCCCCTGAACGAAAGCCAGGACGATCACAGCCAGATCGAGGAATTCATCCGCGATTACAATGGCGAAGGCATTCAGCATCTCGCGCTGACCACCGACGACATCTACGCCACGGTGGAGAAATTGCGCGCGCGCGGCGTGAAGTTGCAGGATACGATCGAGACCTATTACGAACTGGTCGACAAGCGCGTGCCGGGCCATGGCGAGGACCTGGAGCGGCTGCGTGCGAACCGCATCCTGATCGACGGCGACGTGCAAGACGAGGGCATCCTGCTCCAAATCTTCACCGAGAACATGGTCGGCCCGATCTTCTTCGAGATCATCCAGCGCAAGGGGAACGAGGGCTTCGGCAACGGCAATTTCCAGGCGCTGTACGAATCGATCGAGCTGGACCAGATCCGGCGTGGTGTGATTACGGTCGACGCGTAGAATATCCTCCCCGGCACGGGGAGGGGGACCGCCCGGCATCGCCGGGTGGTGGAGGGGGTTATCCACGAACGCTCCGCCTGTGGCACGC
>NZ_LMQP01000003.1:492263-617821 GCF_001425405.1 Sphingomonas sp. Leaf412
CCGTTCCGGGGAGGATAAGGAGTAACCGGCATGACCACCTACATCCCCGGCTTCGGCAACCACGTCTCGACCGAGGCGGTGCCCGGCGCGCTCCCCATCGGGCGCAATTCGCCGCAGCGGCCCGCGTTCGGCCTGTATGCCGAGCAGGTGTCGGGCACCGCCTTCACCGCGCCGCGGCACGAGAACCGGCGGTCGTGGCTGTATCGGATGCGCCCCACCGCGGAGCATCCGCCGTTCGTCCGTTACGACGGCGCGCCGCGGTTCGCGCTGGGCGGCGTCGACGCGCCCCTGCCGCCCAACCGGTTGCGCTGGGATCCGCTCGCCCTGCCGGAGGATGGCGTCGACCTGGTCGACGGCATGACGACGATGCTGGCGAACGGCGACCCCGCCGACCTGGAGGGGGTGGCGCTCCACGTCTATGCCGCGAACCGCGACATGACCGATCGCGTCTTCTTCGACGCGGACGGGGAGCTGCTGTTCGTGCCCGAGCACGGGCGGCTGGAGCTGGTGACCGAATTGGGGCGGATCGAGATCGCGCCGGGGCAGATCGCGCTGGTCCCGCGCGGCATCCGCTTCCGTGCGCTGCTGCCCGACGGCGCGGCGCGCGGCTATATCGCGGAGAATCACGGCAGCCTGTTCCGGCTGCCCGATCTCGGCCCGATCGGCGCCAACGGACTGGCCAACCCGCGCGACTTCGAGACGCCGTCGGCGTGGTTCGAGGATCGCGATACGCCGACGCAGGTGATCCAGAAGTTCATGGGCACGCTGTGGACGACGACGCTGGATCACAGCCCGCTGGACGTCGTGGCGTGGCACGGCAACCTTGCGCCGTGGCGGTACGACCTGTCGCGGTTCAACACGATCAACACCGTCAGCTTCGATCATCCCGATCCGTCGATCTTCACGCTGCTGACCTCGCCCAGCGACGTGCCGGGGCGCGCCAATGCGGATTTCGTCATCTTCCCGCCGCGCTGGATGGTGGCGGAGGGGACGTTCCGGCCGCCGTGGTTCCACCGCAACGTGATGAGCGAGGCGATGGGCCTCATCACCGGCGCCTATGACGCGAAGGCGGAAGGGTTCCGGCCGGGCGGCATCTCGCTCCACAACCTGATGAGCGGGCACGGCCCCGATCTGGCCAGCTGGAAAGGCGCGAGCGAGGCGGACCTGACGCCGCACAAGATCGACGGGACGATGGCGTTCATGCTGGAAAGCTGTTGGCCGTACGCACCGACGCGGTTCGCGCTGGACCATGCGCAGCTGGATTACGACGCGGTGTGGCGCGACTTCCCAAAGGCGGTGTTGCCATAGGTGCGTCATCGCGAGCGCAGCGCCGCGATCCGGGGTTGCGCGCGACACGCTGGATTGCTTCGCTACGCGCGCAATGACGGACAGCGACGATCGCCTCACCGCCACGCCTGCGGGCGTCCGCCTCGGCCCGCTCGAACAGATCGCGGACGGCGGCGCGCGCAACTTCGTGCTGCAATTGCGTGCGGGCCGGTTCCACGGCTTCGTCGTGCGGCGCGGGGGCGATGTGGTCGGCTATGTCGATCGCTGCCCGCACATGGGCCTGCCGCTGGCGCGCGTGCTGGACGATTACCTGGCGCGCGGGCGCATCGCCTGTTCGTGGCACGGCGCGCTGTTCCGGATCGAGGACGGGGAATGCGTCGGCGGTCCGTGCCCCGGCACGCGGCTGACGCCGTGGCCGGTCGCGGTCGTCGACGGGATCGTCACCACCGGCTGACCAGCCGCGCGGGATCGGGGCGCGGTCGCTCCTCCAATGCGCGCGAGGGCGTGCCGATGAAGACGAACCCCGCGATCCGTTCCGGCGCGGTGCCGAACGCGTCGCGCACGGTGTCGCTGAACGCGGGCCAGCCGGTCAGCCATCCCGCCGCGAAGCCCATCGCATGCGCCGCATGGCACAGGTTCATCGTCGCCGCGCCGACCGACAACTCCTGTTCCCACAAGGGGATATGGCTGTCCGTCCGCGGCGACGACAAAGCGACGACCAGGGCGGGCGCCTGCCGCGCGAACTGTTCCATCGCCTCCAGCTCGACGCGTTTGGCCTCCGGCCGTTCGGCGCGATAGGCATCGACCAGCAGCGCGGCGAGCGCATCGCGCCGGTCCTCGCCCACGATCGCGAAACGCCACGGCGCAAGCTTCCCATGGTCGGGCGTCCGTCCCGCGATCAGGATCATCTCCACCAGCTGCGCATCGGTCGGCCCCGGCGCGGCGAGGTCGCGCGGCTTGCCCGAGCGGCGGGTGGCGAGGAGCGAGAGCGGCGTGGCGGTGTCGTTGAACATGGGGCCGGACATAGGCGCGCCGCGAAGGATTTACAGCGCCGGCTTTGCCGCTAGTCTCCGCCGCAACCAAACGCGCCGCACGCGAAGGACGGCGCGATCGAAGTTCAGGGAGCGTAATCGACCATGGTGGACACGCCGACCGCGGATACCCCGCGCGAGCCGGATATCAGTCACGTCAATCCGGCGGACGAAGCGACGTGGTTCGGCCATCCGCGCCAGCTTGCGCGGTTGTTCACGACCGAAATGTGGGAGCGGTTCGGCTTCTACGGCATGCGCGCGCTGCTGACGCTGTACCTGACGAAGCATTTCCTGTTCGGCGATCGCGCGGCGACGGGCCTGTACGGCGGGTTCACCGCGCTGGTGTATCTGACCCCGCTGATCGGCGGCTATCTGGCCGACCAGTATCTGGGGTCGAAGCGCGCGGTGAAGTTCGGCGCGATCCTGATGGCGCTGGGCTATTTCACGCTCTGCTTCGGCGGCGAGACGTCGCGTCCCTACGCGCTGGTCGACGGGCAGCGGTACGAGGTCGCGATCGACCAACGCGCGGGCGTGGAGACGCGCTATGTCGTGGACGGCGCGCAACGGCTGGCCATCCGCGGCAACGACGACGGCACGGTGTCGCTGCTCGACCCCGCGGGCGCGACCGCGCGCACCGTTGCGCCGGGCGCGTTCCAGTCGGAGGCGGATCGCAGCCCGTTCTACGTCACGATCATGCTGCTGGCGCTGTGCATGGTGTCGGTCGGCAACGGCTTCTTCAAACCCAATATCTCCACCATGGTGGGCGAATTGTACGCCACCGGCGACCGGCGGCGCGATACCGGGTTCACGATCTTCTACATGGGCATCAACCTCGGCTCGCTGGGATCGCAATTGCTGTGCCCGCTACTGGCCACCACGATCGGCTGGTGGGCGGGCTTCGGCCTGGCCGCGGTCGGCATGTTGTTCAGCTGGTTCCTGATCCAGTTCGATGGCGGGCGGCTGAACGGCTATGGCGAGGCGCCGGTGACGCCGGGGCAGAAGGACCGCGCGCTGGGCATCTATGCCGCCGCATTGCTGGGCGTGCCGATCTTCTACCTGCTGTTCACGAACCTGATGAACGCGCCGGAGCCGGTCGCGGGATCGGGTATCCTGGGCTACATCCTCGCGCTGCCGCTGATGGGCAAGTTGCTGTTCGGCACGTTCATCGTCGCGGTGCCCGCCATCCTGGGCTGGTCGTGGGCGAAGGGCAGTCGGGCGGAGTTCCAGATGATGCTGGCCGCGATCGTGCTGATCGTGTTCAACGTCGTGTTCTGGACCCTGTTCGAGCAGGCGGGGTCGAGCCTGACGTTGTTCGCGGACCGCAACACCGATCTGTCGATCTTCGGCCTGTTCTCGATCTCCGCCGGCCAGACGCAGTTCTTCAACGCCTTCTTCATCGTCCTGTTCGCGCCGATCATGGCGGCGATGTGGACGAAGCTGGCGGCGGCGGGGCGCGAACCGTCGATCCCGGTGAAGTTCGGCATCGCGCTGATCGGCGTCGGGCTCGGCTTCCTGTTCCTGGTGTGGGGCGCGCAGTTCGCGGGGCCGGATTTCAAGGTCGCGATCTGGTGGCTGGCGGGCCTGTACCTGATCCATTCCATCGCCGAACTGTGCATCTCGCCCGTGGGCCTGAGCATGATAACGAAGCTGTCGATCGCGCGGATCGTCGGCCTGATGATGGGGGTGTGGTTCCTGTCGATCTCCGTCGCGCAATATGTCGCGGGCGTCGTCGCGCAGGTGGCGAGCGTGGAGACGGTCGGCGGGCAGGTGACCAACCTGAAGGTCAGCCTGGACACGTACAACGACGTGTTCTGGACGATCGGGCTGGTCGCCGCGGGCATCGGCGTGCTGCTGCTCGCGATCTCGCCGCTGATCCGCAAGTGGATGCACGGCGTGCAGTAAGGGGATGACCGCATGAACGACGTACTGCTTGCCGCCGTCGCGTTCGTGGGGACGCACTTCCTGTTGTCGCACCCCCTGCGCGCGCCGATGGTCGCGCGACTGGGGGAGCGGGGTTTCCTCGGCGTCTATTCGCTCGTCGCCTTCGCCACCTTGGGCTGGCTCGCCGTCGTCTACCGCGCCGCGCCGGCGGGAACGCCGTTATGGCCGGTCGGCGACGGGCTATGGGCGGTCGCGACGATCGCGATGCTGGTGGCGAGCATGTTGTTCCTGGGGTCGCTGGTCCGCAACCCCGCGCTGCCCGATCCGGGTGCGGCGACCAGGCCGGTGCCCGAGGCGCATGGCGTGTTCGCGGTGACGCGGCATCCGATGATGTGGGCGTTCGCGCTGTGGGGGCTGTCGCACATCCTGGTCTATCCCGACCCGTCGAACGTCGTCCTGTGCCTCGCCGTCATCGTCCTGGCGCTGGTCGGCGCGCATATGCAGGATCGCAAGAAAGCGGCGTTGCAGCCCGATTTCTGGCCGGAATGGGAGCGGCGCACCAGCTACCTCCCCTCCGCCGCGATCGTGCGGGGGCGGGCGCGGATCGGAAAGCTGGGGATGCACACGATCGCGGGGGGCGTGCTGGTGTGGCTGGTCGCGACCTGGGCGCATGTCCCGCTGGCGGGGTGGGCGGCCGGAATATGGCGCTGGATCGACTGACCCCGAACAAAAGTTGCGTCCGCATCTGGCGACACGAAACGAAACAGGACATGAGCATCGCCACCGGCCATGATGCCGGCGGGAGAGAATGATGTCGGCGCAGATCGCAAGCAGGGTCGAGGCGTTCGTGCGCGACGTGGTGGCGCCGTACGAGCGCGATCCACGGTGCGGCGCGCATGGCCCGTCCGACGCCCTGGTCGCCGAATTGCGCGAGAAGGCGCGGGCGGCGGGCGTGCTGACCCCGCATATCCTGGCCGACGGCACGCACCTGCATCACCGCGACGTCGCGGTGGTCCTGCGCGCCGCGGGCCTCTCCCCGCTCGGCCCGGTGGCGGTCAACGTCGCCGCGCCGGACGAGGGCAACATGTACCTGCTGGGCCAGCGCGCGAGCGCGGAACAGAAGGCGCGCTTCCTCGACCCCATGGTCCGCGGCGAGGCGCGATCCGCCTTCTTCATGACCGAGCCCGCGAGCGAGGGCGGCGCGGGGAGCGACCCGTCGATGATGCAGACGCGCGCGGTGCGCGACGGCAACCACTGGGTCGTGACCGGGCGCAAGGCGTTCATCACGGGCGCGGAAGGGGCGAAGGTCGGCATCGTCATGGCGATGGCCGATGAAGGCGCGACGATGTTCCTGGTCGACCTGCCCGATCCGGCGATCCGGATCGAGCGCGTGCTGGACACGATCGACAGCTCGATGCCCGGCGGCCATGCGGTGGTCGCGATCGACGGCCTGCGTATCCCGGCGGACCAGATGCTGGGCGACCCCGGCGACGGGTTCAAGCTGGCGCAGGTCCGGCTCGCGCCCGCGCGGCTGACGCATTGCATGCGCTGGCTGGGCGCGTGCATCCGCGCGAACGAGATCGCGACCGACTATGCCTGCCGCCGCCACGCGTTCGGCAAGCCGCTGGTGGATCACGAGGGCGTCGGCTTCATGCTGGCTGAGAATATGATCGACCTGAAGCAGGCCGAGCTGATGATCGACTGGTGCGCAGGTGTGCTGGACGACGGGCATCTGGGGACGGTCGAAAGCTCGATGGCGAAGGTCGCGGTGTCGGAAGCGCTGATGCGGATCGCGGACCGGTGCGTGCAGGTGATGGGCGGCACCGGCGTGACCGGCGACACGATCGTGGAGCAGGTGTTCCGCGAAATCCGCGCCTTCCGCATCTACGACGGCCCGACCGAGGTGCATAAGTGGAGCCTCGCGAAGAAGGTGAAGCGCGACTGGAAGGCGGCGCAGTAAACCCCCACCCCGGCAAACGCCGGGGTCCAGTTGGGGGACGCAGGTGATGAGGGACGGCGCGTCGTAACGGCGGCCTTCCCGACTGGACCCCGGCCTTCGCCGGGGTGGTAGAGGAGAGCGACGTGTACGGATTGATGCAGGACGTGGGGCTGACGGTCGACCGGATCCTCGATCACGCGGGCGCGTGGTATCCCGCGCGCGAGATCGTCAGCCGGGAGATCGACGGATCGGTCAGCCGCAGCGATTACGCCACGCTGCATGCGGATGCGAAGCGGGTGTCGAACGCGCTTGCGGCGGCCGGGATCGCGCCGGGCGATCGCGTCGCGACGATGGGATGGAACGGCGCGCGGCATCTGGCGGCGTGGTTCGGCACGACGAACATGGGCGCGGTCCTGCATACGCTCAACCCGCGGCTGTTCCCCGAACAGATCGCCTATATCGCCAACCACGCGGGCGACCGGCTGCTGTTCGCCGATCCCGCCTGCGCGCCGCTGATCGACGCGCTGCTCGCGGCGGCGCCGTCGATCGAGACGGTGGTGTACCTATGCGCGCCGCACGACCTGCCCGTGACCGCGCACCGGGCGGTGGCGTTCGATGCGTGGATCGACGGCCATGGGACGGACGCGACATGGGGCGCGTTCGACGAGCGGCAGGCGTGCGGCCTGTGCTACACCAGCGGCACGACGGGCAATCCGAAGGGCGTGCTGTATTCGCACCGCTCCAATTACCTGCACACGATGCTGACGTTGCAGGCCGATGCGCTGGCATTGTCGCAGCGCGATTCGATCCTGCTGGTCGTGCCGATGTATCATGCGAATGCGTGGGGCGTGGTCTATTCCGCGCCCGCGGTCGGCGCGAAACTGGTCCTGCCGGGGCAGAAGATGGACGGCACGTCGATCTATCGCCAGATCGAGGACGAGGGCGTCACCTTCTCCGCCGCGGTGCCGACCGTCTGGCAGGGGCTGTTGCAGCATCTGCGCGCGACCGGCGACCGCTTCTCGACGCTGAAGCGCGTCGTGATCGGCGGGTCCGCGGTGCCCGAATCGCTCGTGCGCGGGTTCCAGGACGATTACGGGGTGGAGGTGATCCAAGGCTGGGGCATGACGGAAACCTCCCCGCTGGCCACGCTGTCGACGCCGACCGCGGACGTGATGGCGCAGCCGTACGACGAACAGGTGCGGCGAAAGGCGATGCAGGGCCGGTTGATGTGCGGGCTGGAGCTGAAGCTGGCCGACGACGAGGGCAGGCGCCTGCCGCATGACGGGAAGACCGCGGGACGGCTGCTGATAAAGGGGCCGACGATCACCTCCGGCTATTTCGGCGGCGAGGGCGGGGACGTGCTGGATGACGAGGGGTTCTTCGACACCGGCGACGTGTCCACGATCGACGCCGACGGCTATATGCAGATCACCGATCGCGCGAAGGATATCGTGAAATCGGGCGGCGAGTGGATCAGTTCGATCGAGATCGAGAACATCGCCACCGGCCACCCCGCGGTCGCGATCGCGGCGGTCATCGGCGTGCATCATCCCAAATGGGACGAGCGGCCGATCCTGCTGGTGCAGAAGGCGCCCGATGCGGACTGCTGCAAGGACGACGTCCTGTCCTACCTGGACGGGAAGATCGCCAAATGGTGGATGCCCGACGACGTGGTGCTGGTCGACAGCATCCCGCTGGGCGCGACGGGGAAGATCGACAAGAAGCTGATCCGGCAGCGCATGGCCGACTATCGCCTGCCCGGGGTGTGACCCGACGCGGCGCCGGGTGTCGCCCCCGGGACACAGCCGCTCGCCATCCCGTTACGATCGTGGCCGAAACGATTGACAGTGTCCCCGCTTTGGCGCTTGGCAGGGCGCCCGCAACGCGACGGCGTTTCGCGGTGCTTGATGTAACCGGTTACAAGCCGGATGGGGAGGAACTGGAAATGCGCTCTCGCTTGCTTTCGCGTCACACGCTGGCGCTCGGAATCTCCGCCTTCGCGGTTACGGCGGCGACCGTGTTCGCGCCCGTGGCGGCGGTCGCGCAGACCAGCACGTCGCAGCTGCGCGGTCAGGTGCGCGATGCGGCCGGGGCCCCGGCGGCGGGCGCGACCGTGGTGGCGGTGAACACGGGCACGAACCAGACGTTCCGCGCGACCACGGATGCCAACGGCACGTATTCGCTGACCGGCCTGCGCCCCGCGGCCTATGACGTCACGATCACGGGCACCGGCGGCGCGACCTTCACGCGCCGCGTGATCCTGTCGGTCGGCCAGTCCGCGACGCTGGACGCGCGGCTCGCCGCCGCCGCCGCGCCCGCCACCGACGCGCCCGCGACGGATGCCCCCGCGACCGACGCGCCCGCTCCCGCGGCGGAGCCCCAGGCGGGCGACATCGTCGTTACCGGCAGCCGGCTGCGCGAGACGCGGACGAGCGAGGTCGCGACCAACATCACGCAGGAACAGATCCGCACGCTGCCGCAGACCGATCGCAACTTCCTGTCCTTCGCCGCGCTGGCGCCGGGCGTGCGCTACAACGACAGCGAAACCGACAAGGGCATCCAGTCGGGCGCATCGGCGGCGAGCCAGGTCAACGTCTTCGTCGACGGCATCAGCCTGAAGAACAAGCTGCGCGAAGGCGGGATCGCGGGGCAGCAGAACAGCCGCGGCAACACGTTCGGCCAGCTGGCGGTGCAGGAATTCCGCGTGCTGACGCAGAATTACAAGGCCGAGTACGAACAGGCCGGCTCCGCCATCATCACGTCGGTCACCAAGTCGGGCACCAACGAATTCCACGGCGAGGTGTTCGGCCAGTATACCGACAAGTCGCTGACGCAGAAGAGCTTCATCGACACGCGCGAGGGCAATCCCAAGCCCGCGTTCGAGCGCAAGCAATACGGCATCTCGCTCGGCGGCCCGATCATCAAGGACAAATTGTTCTTCTTCGCGGCCTACGAAGGCAACGACCAGGACCGCGCCTTCACCGTCAACTCCACCGGTTCGGCGGAGCAGATCGCGGAGTTCAACCGCCTGTCCGGCCGCAACATATCGGAGTTCGAGGGCACGTTCGTCAGCCCGTTCCGCGGCGATTTCTACTTCGGGAAGCTGACCTTCACCCCCGACGAACGGCAGGTGTTCGACCTGTCGTTCAGCCGGCGGGAGGAAACCGACATCCAGGGGTTCGGTGGCAACACCGCGTTCGAATATGCGGAGAACAAGCGCAACACCGTCGACACCTATCTGTTCAAATGGACCTATAGCGGCAACGACTTCGTCAACGAATTCAACGCCAACCACCTGCGCTACGGCTTCAATCCCGTCGCCATCAATCCCGACCTGCCGTCGTTCGACTATGCCGGGACCATCCTGTTCGGGGGCAAGGATTCGACCCGCCGCGAGGTGCAGGAGAATTGGGCGGTCCGCGACGACATCACCTTCACCGGCATCGACGGCCACGTCGTCAAGGCGGGCCTGCGGCTGGAGGCGACGGATATCGAGATCAACAACCGCGCCTATATCCAGCCGCGCTTCTTCTTCCGGCGCGAACCGAACAACAACCTCAACTTTGCCTTCCCGGCGGAGGCGCTGCTCGAACTGACCAACGGGCGCATCTACGGATCGAATTCGCAGATGGGCGTGTACGTCCAGGACGACTGGGACGTGACGGAGCGGTTGCAGCTGAACATCGGCGTGCGCTGGGACTACGAATCGAACGGGTTCAACAACAATTACGTGACGCCCGCGGCGGCGGCGGGGGCGTTGCGCGCGCTGCCCACGACGTTCTACTTCAACCCGGAAGACTATATCACCGACGGTTCCGACCGCAAACCGTTCAAGGGCGCGATCGCCCCGCGTTTCGGCTTCAGCTGGGACATCAACGACGATCAATCGACCGTCGTGTTCGGCGGGGCGGGGCGGTATTACGACCGCAACAACTTCAACAACACGGTCGACGAGCTTAGCCGGTCGATCAACCAGATCGGGCGCTTCCGCTTCTCCGCCGACGGCAGCCCGCGCGACGGACAGCCGACGGTGGCGTGGAACCCCGCCTATCTGACGCGCGACGGCCTGCGCGCGCTGGTGAACGCCGATCCGTCCGTGGCGCTGCCCGAATTGTTCGCGGTCAAGAACAACGCCCGCCCGCCGGTGAACGACCAGTTCAGCGCGGGCGTGCGCCAGCGGCTCGGCATTTTCGAAGCGTCGCTGACGGGATCGTACCAGCGCGGGCGCAACGGCTACACCAACATCTTCGCCACGCGGCAGAACAACGGCCTGGGCAATTGCTGCAACACCGCGCCGGTGACGCCGTTCGGCTATTCCAACGTCATCGTCGGGCTGGACGGCCTCGACACGCGGTACAAGGCGGTGTTCTTCACGCTGGACAAGAATTACACCGCCGCCAGCGGCTGGGGCCTCAACATCGCCTACACGCTGGGCAAGGCGGAGCAGAACGGCGGCGACCTGTTCAGCCTCGATGCCCTGACCCCCGACGCCTACGGCTGGCGCGCCAGCCCGGGCGACGAGCGGCATCGCGTGACCGTGTCGGGTATCGTCGACCTGCCGGCGGGCTTCAAATTCTCGACCATCACGACCCTGGGATCGGGCCAGGCGTATCAGGTGGTGGACAGCACCGCGGGCCAGTCCGCGGGCGCGAACCTGTTCACCGCGCGCTATCCGGAGAAGAATTGCATCAAGGGCGTCTTCGCGTTCTGCGAAGTGAACCTGACGCTGGCGAACAAGATCAAGCCGTTCGGGCGCGACAGCGATCACGAGATCGAGGTGGCGATCGACGTCCTGAACGCGTTCAACAACAAGAATTTCGAAGGCTTCGACGGCGGCTTCAACAACCAGCCCGATCCGGCCAACCCGGGGCAGGTCATCGATCCGCTGCTGCCCGCCAACGCGCAGAACGCCACCGGCCTGCTGACGCTGCCGCGGCGCATCCAGTTGCGCGTCGGCTACCGCTTCTGATCCGGGAGGCGGCGTTGCGGGGTCACAATTCCCGCAACGCCGCCGCGGGGCGCGCGCGCAGGACGGGCAGCGTGCCCAGCAGGCCGACCGCGATCGTGACGCCCGCGCCGATGCCGAGCGTGGCGAGGACGACGCCCCAGTCGGGCAGCCAGTCGAACGCGAACAGCCGCGTCACGACGTACCAGCCGCCGACGCTGCCCAGCAGCAGCGCGACGCCGCCCACGACCAGCGACAGCAGCGCATATTCGATTCCCTGCGTCGCCAGCACCTGCGCGCGCGTGGCGCCCAATACCTTCAGCATGACCGCATCGTAGGTCCGCGCGGCGCGCGCCGCGGCGATGGCGCCGACCAGCACTGCGATCCCCGCCAGCACCGCGATGCCCGCGGCGGCGGTGATCGCGGTCGTCATCTGGCGCACGATCGCCTGCACCTGCCCCAGCACGCCGCCGACCTCCACCACCGATGTGGAGGGGAAGCGCGGGAGCAAGGCGCGCGTGACCGCGGGCGCCTGCGCCGCGGGCATGTCGATCGTCGCGGCCAGGTTGTGCGGCACGTCCGCCAGCGCGCCGGGGGAGAAGACCATGACGAAGTTGAACCCCAGCGTGTCCCACGCGATGCGCCGGAACGACGCGACGCGCGCGGTGCGTTCGAGGCCGAGGACCGAGACGGTCAGCGGATCGCCGATCTTCAGGTCCAGCGCCCGCGCCAGCCGCTCGTCGACCGACACCAGCGGCCGCCGCGCCTCCGCCGCGGTCCACCAGCGGCCCGCCGCCAGCGTGCTGCCCGGCGGCAGCGCGGCGGCGAAGGTCAGCCCGCGTTCGCCGCGCAGCGCCCACGCGCCCTCGGGAATTTCCTTCAGGTCGGCAACGCGCGTGGCGCCGTAGGCGGTGATGGTGCCGCGCATCAGCGGGACGGTCGCCACCGTCGCCTTCGGGGCCACGGCGGCGACGGTGGCGCGGAAGTCGCGCTCGCGTTCCGGCGGCACGTCGAGCGCGAACAGCGCGGGCGCGCGGTCGGGCACGGTCTTGCGGATGTTCCCGTCGAGGCTGGTGCGGATCGTCGCCAGCAGCACGAACAGCGTCAGCCCCAGCCCCAGCGCGACGACCAGCGCGACCGTGCGCGCGCCCGGCCGGTACAGCGCGGCGACGCCCAGCCGCAGCAGCGGGCTGCGCGGTCGCGGCAGGCGCGCGGCGATGGCCCGTATCGCTCGCCCCAATGCCACCAGCAGCAGCAACGCTCCGGCCGTGGCGGCGAGGAACCCCGCCGCGAACAGCGCCCGCTCGCTGGTCGCCAGCGCCAGCGCGACGACCAGCGCCGCCGCCCCCGCCATCCACGCCGCCGCCTGCCACCGGCCATCGCTGCGCCGGTCGAGCGCACCGCGCAGGAGCGCCGCGGCGGGCACGTGTCCGGCGGCGACCAGCGCGGGCGCGCAGAAGCCGAGCGCGATCAGCAGGCCGTAGGCCGCCGCCAGCGCCAGCGGCACCGGCTCCAGCGTCAGCCCCGGCGCGACCGGCAGGACCGCGCCGACCGCGACCCCGATCGCGGGGACCGCCAGCACGCCCGCGATCAGGCCCAGCAGGATGCCGACCCCCGCAACGACGACGACCTGCAACAGATAGACGCGCCTGACGATCGCGCGCGTCGCGCCCAGCACCTTCAGCATCGCGATGCTCTGCCGCCGCGCCTCCAGATAGGAGGAGACGCCGTTGCCGACGCCGATCCCCGCGATCACCAGCGCGGCGAGGCCGACGAGGGTCAGGAACTCGCCCATCCGCGCGACGAAGCGGCTGGCGCCCGGCGAGGCGCGTTCGTGCGTGCGCGTTTCCCAGCCCGCGGTCGGGAAGGCGCGGGTGAAGCGCGCGATCGCGGCGGCCGGATCGCGCGACGGCGCGGCGATGCGATACTTGCTTTCGTACAGGCTGCCCGGCTGGACCAGCCCGGTGCGCGCGAGGCCGCGCTGCGACACCAGCGCCACCGGTCCCAGCGTGAAGCCCTCGCCCAGCCGGTCGGGTTCCTCCGCGACGATGCCGTCGACGCGGAACATGGCGGTGCCGAAGCGAAGGGCGTCGCCCGGGCGCACGCGCAGGCGCTCCGCCAGTGCGGGCGCGATCCACACGCCGTCGTCCGCGGGCGCGCGCACCGCCCGCCCGTCCGTCAGCCGCAAGGCGCCGTACAGCGGATAGGCGGCGTCGACCGCCTTCAGCTGCACGGGCGCGGTCGCGCCCGCGGGGGTGACGGCCATCGATTGCATCCGCACCGTCTGCGACACGCGGCCGAGCCGCTGCATCGCGCGCAGTTCGCCCGCGTCGGCGCCGCGTTGCGATACCGAAAGCTCGACGTCCCCGCCCAGCAGCACGCGCCCGCGCGACGCCAGTTCGTCCGCGACCGCGCCCGTCAGGCTGCCGATCGCCGCCAGCGCGCCGACGCCGAGGAACAGGCAGACGAGCAGGAGCCGGAGCCCTCGGAAGCGCGCGGACAGTTCGCGCCGGGCGAGCGTCCAGGCGAGGCGCCAGTCGGTCATGCGGAAGTGCCCGACCCATTGTGTCCCCGCGAAGGCGGGGACCCGGACTGGGCTCCCGCCTTCGCGGGAGCACAACGTCGCTGGGCTACCCTCACGCCGCGATCCGTCCGTCGACCATCCGCACGATGCGGTCGCATCGCGCGGCCAGCGCGGCGTCGTGCGTGATGACGACCAATGTCGCCGCGGTCGCGCGGCGGCGGTCGAACAACAGGTCCATGATCCGCTCCCCCGTCTCCCCGTCGAGGTTCCCCGTCGGCTCGTCGGCGAAGACCAGTGCGGGGCGCGGGGCCAGCGCGCGCGCGATCGCGACGCGCTGCTGCTCGCCGCCCGACAATTGCGTGGGATAATGATCCAGCCGGTGCGACAGGCCGACCGCGTCCAGCTCCGCGGCGGCGCGCGCGAAGGCGTCCGGCATTCCCGCCAGTTCCATCGGCACCGCGACGTTCTCCCGCGCGGTCATCGTCGGCAGCAGGTGGAACGCCTGCAAGACGATCCCGAGCCGCCCGCGGCGGGCGATCGCCAGTTCGTCCTCGTCCAGCGCGGCGAAATCCTGCCCCGCGACGCGGACCGTGCCGCCGGTCGCGCGTTCCAGCCCGGTCAGGACCGCCATCAGCGACGACTTGCCCGATCCCGATGCGCCGAGCAGCGCGACGCTCTCCCCCGCCGCCACCGACAGGTCGACCCCGCGCAGAATCTCGACTGGCGCGGATCCGCCGAGCGTCAGCCTTACATCGCGCGCGGCGATGACCATATCGTCGGAAGACATTATCGGGGACACCGCGCAGGAATGAAGTACCGGACATATGCGGCCTCGGGCGCGCTTCTCCAAGCCGCGATGCTGGCGGGATGCGGACAGGAGCCCGTGGCAGCCGTCGCCAACCGTACTGACGCGCCCGCGCCGCGCGCCGCCGCGACAGTGCCGGTGACGGGGCCGAAGCGGCTGATCCTGGCGTTCGGGGACAGCCTGTACGCCGGATACGGCCTGTCGCGCGGGCAGGGCCTGCCCGATGTCATCCAGCAGCGGCTGCGCGATGACGGGATCGACGCGACGGTCGTCAATGCGGGCGTGTCGGGCGACACGACCGCGGGCGGGCGGCGGCGGCTGGCCTATACGCTGGACCGGATGGCGCGGACCCCGGACCTCGTCATGCTGGGGCTGGGCGGCAACGACGTCCTGCGACAGGTCGACCCGGCGGAGACGCGCGCCAATCTGGCGGCGATGATGGACGAACTGGCGAAGCGTCGCATCCCCGTCGTGCTGACGGGCATGATGGCGCCGCCCAATCTGGGGCCGGATTATGCGGGCAAGTTCAATGCCATCTACCCCGCGCTGGCGACGGAACATGACGCGGTGCTGGACCCGTTCGTGCTGGCGGGCGTGATCGGCAACCGGTCGCTGATGCTGCCCGACGGGGTGCATCCCAATGCGCAAGGGGTGGGGCGGATCGCGGACCGGCTGGCGTCCGTGGTGAAGGCGCGGCTGGCGAGGTTGTAGCCGTTTCGTCATGCCGGACCTGATCCGGCATCCATGGCGCCGCGAGGGCTTCACGCGTTGTGCTCGCGGCACGATGGACCCCGGATCAAGTCCGGGGTGACGGCAGATGCTACGTCCGGTCCGCGAAGAACGCCCGCATGTCGGCCAGCAGCGCCGCGGGGCGTTCCAGCGCCGCGAAATGGCCGCCAGACGCCATGTCGGTCCAGCGCGCGACGTTGTGCGTCTTCTCGACCAGCGATCGCGGCGGCGGGGCGAAGACGGGGTCGGGGAAGGCCGCCACCGCGGTCGGCACGCGCACCCGCGCGCCCGCGGGGAAGGTGCCCGATCCCTCCAGCACGCGCCCGCGGTACATCCATGTCGACGTCGGGAACGATCCCGTCGCGACGTACAGCATGATGTTGGTCAGCAGCAGGTCGGCATCGAACGCCCGCCACAGGTCGGGGCGTCCGTCCGCGTCGCGCGGCACGTCGGCCCAGACGCCGAATTTCTCCAGGATCCACGCCGCGATGCCGACCGGATTGTCGCTCATGGCGACGCCCAATGTCTGCGGGCGCGTGCCCTGAAGGTGGGCGTAGGCCGATTCCTCCGCCAGCGTCCGCGCCCGCGCCTTCGCCCAGTCGCGCTCCGCAGCGGTGTCGGGCGTCGCATCCTCCGCCTGGATCAGGACCATGTTCAGGTGCAGCCCCGCCACCGCCTCCGGCCGCGCCTGCGCCATCCACGCGGTGATCGCGCCGCCCCAGTCGCCGCCCTGCAACAGGTACGGCGTATCCCCGAACAGACCGGTCATCAGCGCGTGGAACAGCTCGCCCGTCCGCCGCGGGCCGATCGGCGTCGCGGGGCGTCCGGAGAAGGCGTAGCCGGGCAGCGACGGGACGACGACGTCATGCCCGTCGGCGACCAGTGGCGCGATCAGCGCGTGGAACTCCACGAACGACCCCGGCCAGCCATGGACCAGCATCACCGGCGGGCGCGATCCGTCGCCGCGGACATGGACGTAATGCAGCAACTGCCCGTCGACCGTGGCCGTGAACTGCGGCCACCGGTTCAGCCACGCCTCCTGCGCGCGCCAGTCGTAGCCGCCCGTCCAGTGATCGACCAGTCGCCGCAGGTCCGCCAGCCCGACGCCCGAACCCCATCCGCCCGCATCCGGCATCGCGGACCAGTCGAACGCCGCGACGCGCGTGCGGATCGCGTCCAGCCGCGCGTCGGGGACGGCGATCGTGAAGGGGCGGGGGGCGAAGGGTGTCGACATGGCACGCATCAAACGCAAGAATCGATCGCGACGCCATCGCAAAGTTTTCGACAAGGGCACCGGCACGCGTCATGGTGACGCTAACATAAGGCGCGGGGAGACAGAGCGTGGGGACGACAGCGGACGGATCGTCGCATCCGGGGCAGGGGCGGCGCGAGGTGCTGGTGATCGCGGCGTCGTCGCTGGGCACCGTGTTCGAATGGTACGACTTCTACCTCTACGGCCTGCTCGCCACCTATATCTCCGCGCAATTCTTCTCCGGCGTGAACGAGACGACGGCCTTCATCCTCGCGCTCGCCGCCTTCGCCGCGGGGTTCGCGGTGCGGCCGTTCGGGGCGCTGGTGTTCGGGCGCGTCGGGGACATCGTGGGGCGCAAGAACACGTTCCTCGTCACGATGGGGCTGATGGGCCTGTCGACCTTCGCGGTCGGGCTGCTGCCCAGCTATGCCACGATCGGGGTGGCGGCGCCGTTCATCCTCGTCGCGCTGCGCATCGTGCAGGGCCTCGCGCTCGGCGGCGAATATGGCGGCGCGGCGACCTATGTCGCGGAACATGCGCCCGCGGGGAAGCGCGGCTTCTACACCAGCTGGATCCAGACGACCGCGACATTGGGGCTGTTCGCGGCGCTGCTGGTCGTCATCGGGCTGCGCACGTGGATCGGGGAGGCGGCGTTCGCGGACTGGGGCTGGCGCGTGCCGTTCCTCGTCTCGATCGTGTTGCTGGCGGTGTCGATGTGGATCCGGTTGCAGCTGGCGGAGAGCCCCGTCTTTCAGAAGATGAAGGACGAGGGCGCGACGTCGAAGGCGCCGCTGACTGAGGCGTTCGCGCGCTGGGGCAACCTGAAATGGGTATTGATCGCGCTGTTCGGCGCGGTCGCGGGGCAGGCGGTGGTCTGGTATGCGGGGCAGTTCTATGCGTTGTTCTTCCTCGAAAAGACGCTGAAGGTCGACGGCGCGACCGCCAATGTCATGATCGCGGTCGCGCTGGCGATCGGCACGCCCTTCTTCGTCTTCTTCGGCTGGCTCAGCGATCGCATCGGGCGCAAGCCGATCATCCTGACCGGTTGCGCCATCGCCGCGGTGACCTATTTCCCGCTGTTCGCGACGCTGGCGGGCGCGGCCAACCCCGCACTGGCGGAGGCGTCGGCGCGCGCACCGATCACGGTGGTGGCCGATCCCGCGGAATGTTCGTTCCAGTTCGACCCCGTCGGCCGCAACAGGTTCGACGCGACCGGTTGCGACATCGCCAAATCGTGGCTGGCGAAGGGCGGCCTGAACTATGCCAACGTCGCCGCGCCGGCGGGCACCGTCGCGGCGATCCGCATCGGCGACGCGACGCTGGTCGCGCCCGATCCTGCGATCGTGACAGGTGCGGCGCGTGCTGAAGGCATCAAGGCATATCACGACCGGCTGAAGGCCGCCGTGGCCGCCGCGGGCTATCCGGCGAAGGCGGACCCGGCGCGGATCGACCGCGTGACCGTGGTGGCGGTGCTGACCGCGCTGATCCTGCTGGTGACGATGGTCTACGGCCCGATCGCGGCGATGCTGGTGGAGCTGTTCCCCGCGCGCATCCGCTACACATCCATGTCGCTGCCCTATCATATCGGCAACGGGTGGTTCGGCGGCTTCCTGCCCACCGTCGCCTTCGCCATGGTCGCGGCGACGGGGGATATCTTCTACGGCCTGTGGTATCCCGTCGTCGTTGCGGCACTGACTGTGGTGGTCGGGCTGGTGCTGTTGCCCGAGACGTTCCGGCGCGACGTTGACGGCTAGGCGGCCTTCGCCTGCGGATGGTGCGGGGTCAGGATCAGCGTCCGCCCCTCCACCCGCCACGATTTCAGCCGCGACAGGAAGTTCATCCCCAGCACGTCGACGTCGCCGAACGCGGGCGACACCACGACGGTCAGGTCGCGCGCGACGACGTTGCCGAAGCGCATCTCCGCCAGCTGCCCGGTCTGCGCCTGCACGTTGCCGTTCGCGGTCCGCAGCACCACCGGGAAGGGCGAGGTGCGCGGTTCGACCCCCGCCAGTTCCGCGGTGCGCGGCGACAGCGCGGTGATCGTCGCGCCGCTGTCCACCAGCAAGCGCCGCGTCGTGCCGCCCATTTGCGCGCGGACGTAGAAATGTCCGTCGGGGCTCATGCGGATGCGGGTTTCGGACCCGGCGACCTCCTGGCTTTCCAGGTTCAGTTTCGCCGCCACCCGCGCCAGCCAGGGGTCCAGCCGCTCGCGCTCCATCGTCAGCAGCACGAGCGACCCGATCGCCACGATCCAGAAGGCGAGGCTGACCAGCCGCCCCAATATGGGAATGCGCCGTGCCACGAGCATGACGATCAATAGCCCGCCGAGCGCGATCAAAATGGGGGAGGGGATGCCGAAGTCGAACGCCATAGAGTGAATATAGGAGCGCGGCGGCTTTCAGGAATGGCAGTGATGTTCACGCGGAGGCGCGGAGACGCGGAGATGATGCATCCGTGGCGATCGTCCCGCGTCAGCAATAGCTTACGGGTATTGTGAATGACCCGCCGCTGGCGGCTCGCAGAGAAGGCCGGGCACGAAATCCTCCGCGTCTCCGCGCCTCCGCGTGAACATCGAAACGCCCCGACTGGTGTGCTAGCCGCAAGCCCGCTATATCCGCCTGATGCCGATCGCCCGCGCCCCGCTCACTACCACCGCCCCGGCGGGCGTCCCGCGCGGTTGATTTCCGCGCCGGTGCGCCCGTCCCGATCGGGCGGGCCGAGCGACCGGCGTCCGATCCGTTGCCCTTCCGGTTGCTCTTGCACGGCAGACGCGCATAAGCGCGTGCCACACGACTGACAGGATGGCCGGTTCCATGGAAATGCTCTCGATCACGCTGCCCGACGGTTCGGTCCGCGAGGTCGCCCGCGGCACCACGCCCGCCGACATCGCGGCCGCGATCGGCCCCGGCCTGGCCAAGGCGGCGATCGCGGCGCGCGTCGACGGCGAGCTGCGCGACATCATGCGCCCGCTGGAGCGCGACGCGCAGCTGGCGCTGGTGACGCAGCGGGACGAGAAGGACGCGCTGGAACTGGCGCGCCACGATTTCGCGCATGTGATGGCCGAAGCGGTGCAGCATCTGTTCCCGGGGACGCAGATCACCTTCGGGCCCGCGACCGACGACGGCTTCTATTACGACTTCGCGCCCAAGGACCGTCCCTTCACCGAGGAAGACCTGCCCGCGATCGAGGAGGAGATGCGCCGCATCATCGCGCGCAACGAACCGTTCGTGCGCGAAGTGTGGTCGCGCCAGCAGTTGATCGACCTGTGGACGAAGCAGGGCGAGACGTTCAAGGCCGAATGGGCCGCCGAACTGCCCGACGGCGAGGAGTTGACGGTCTACAAGCAGGGCGCGTGGCTGGACATGTGTCGCGGGCCGCACATGGTATCGACCGGCAAGCTGGACCCGCAGGCGTTCAAGCTGACGCGCGTGTCGGGCGCCTATTGGCGCGGCGACCAGAAGAACGCGATGCTGAGCCGCGTCTACGGCACCGGCTGGCTGAACAGGAAGCAGCTCGACGCGCATCTGACGATGCTGGAGGAAGCCGCGAAGCGCGACCATCGCCGCATCGGGCAGGACATGGACCTGTTCCATTTGCAGTCCGAAGCGCAGGGGTCGGTGTTCTGGCATCCCAACGGCTTCGTCCTGTGGCGGCAGCTGGAGGCGTACATGCGCCGCCGCCTCGACGCCGCCGATTATGCCGAGGTGAAGACGCCGCAGCTGATGGACGCGCGGCAGTGGGAACAGTCGGGCCATTGGGGCAAGTATCGCGAGAACATGTTCGTGGTGCCGGACGAGATCCCGAACACCGAGGACGAGGGCGCGGTCCTGTCGGGGGAGGGCGACCTGATGGCGCTGAAGCCGATGAACTGCCCGGCGCATGTCCTGATCTTCAAGCAGGGGATCAAGTCGTACCGCGACCTGCCGATCCGCATGGCGGAATTCGGCTGCTGCCACCGCAACGAGCCGCACGGCGCGCTGCACGGCATCATGCGCGTGCGCCAGTTCACGCAGGACGACGCGCATATCTTCGTCCGCGAGGACCAGCTGGTCGAGGAGGTGCGGAAATTCTGCGAACTGCTCGACAGCGTCTACAAGGACCTGGGCTTCGAGGATTATGCCGTGAAGCTGGCGCTTCGGCCCGAGAAGCGCTTCGGCGACGATGCGATGTGGGACAAATCGGAGCAGGAATTGCGCGACGCGGTGCTGGCGTCGTCGCTGCCGCAATCGATCAAGGACGGGTTCGAGGAATTGCCGGGGGAGGGCGCCTTCTACGCGCCGAAGCTGGAATTCCACCTGACCGACGCGATCGGGCGGACGTGGCAGGTCGGCACGATCCAGTCGGACCGCGTGCTGCCCGACCGGCTCGACGCCAGTTATGTGGGGGAGGACGGCAACCGGCATCGCCCGGTCATGCTGCACCGCGCGATCCTGGGCACGTTCGAACGCTTCATCGGCATCCTCATCGAGCATCACGCGGGTCGCTTCCCGCTGTGGCTCGCGCCGGTGCAGGTGGTGGTGGCGACGATCGTCAGCGACGCGGACGATTATGCCGAACGGGTCGCCGCCGACCTGCGCCGCGCGGGCCTGCGCGTCGAGACGGATCGGCGGAACGAGAAGATCAACTACAAGGTGCGCGAACACAGCCTCGCCAAGGTCCCCGCGCTGCTGGTCGTCGGCAAGCGCGAGGCGGACGAGGGCACCGTCGCGATCCGCCGGCTGGGCAGCCAGGGGCAGGAGATCGTGGCGCTGGCCGACGCGATCGCCGCGCTGCGCGACGAGGCGACGCCGCCGGACCTGCGCGGCTGACGGGGGTGTAGCCGGGGCGTGACGGGCGGCGTGGCACAAATGCCGCGATGCCCGCCACGCGCCGCCTTCCAAATCGTCGCGCGAAACCTTATATGCGGGCGACAGAACCAGCAGGAGCAACACCCATACGTCCTCCCATGATGCGCCGACCGAACCAGGCGCCACCCATGAACGGCCCGCGATTCAACGAGTGGATCCAGAGCCCCAAGGTCCGCGTGATCGATCACGAGGGCGAGAACCTCGGCGTCATGTTCACGCGCGAGGCGATGGAGCAGGCCAAGGAGGTCGGGCTGGACCTGGTCGAGGTGTCGCCCAACGCCGACCCGCCGGTCGCGAAGTTCCTGGACGTGGGCAAGTTCAAGTACGAGGCGCAGAAGAAGGCGAACCTCGCGCGCAAGTCGCAGAAGACGCAGGAGATCAAGGAGATCAAGATGCGTCCGAACATCGACGACCACGATTACGATACGAAGATGAAGAAGGTCGCCGAGTTCATCGGCGAGGGCGACAAGGTGAAGGTCACGATGCGCTTCCGCGGTCGCGAGCTGTCGCATGGTCAGCTCGGCATGAACGTGCTCCAGCGCGTGGCCGAGCAGGTCGCCGAGGTCGCGAAGGTCGAGGCCTATCCGCGCATGGAAGGCCGGCAGATGCTGATGGTGCTGGCGCCGAAGTAGTCCGGCGGGCCCCGACCGCCGGTGGCGGCGGTTTGGCTCGCGAGCGGGGGCGGGTCAGGCTTCCTCGTGCTCCCGGTCATCGCCCGGACCGGATCCCCGCCTTCGCGGGGACATCGGTGTCGAGCAGAACGAACGGACGCGGATCGCGTGCACAGTCGTCATGCCGGACCTGATCGGGCATCCATGGTGCCGCGAGAGCAAGGCGCGTTGTACGCGCGGCACGATGGACCCCGGAACAAGTCCGGGGTGACGGCAGCGGGGTCGGCGTCGTTCGGACGCGGAACGCTCGCAGGCAGGTGCGTTACGTAGCGCTGGTGTAGCACCCGCTCAACGCACGCCCCTACGCTGCCTCCTCGTACACCGTCCCCGCCGCCGCCGCGAGGAGGCGTTTCTCCAGCGTCTTCACGCGCGCGCCGGGCGCCAGTTTGTCGCCCGTCAGGTCGGTCAGGTAGAAGGTATCGACCGCGCGCTCGCCATAGGTGGCGACATGGGCGGAATGGATCGTCACCTTGCTGAGGAACAGTGCGTGTGCGAGCCGGTTGAGCAGCGCGGGGCGGTCGCGCGCGTTCACTTCCACGACGGTGAAGCGGTTCGACGCCTTGTGGTCGACCAGCACGTTGGGCTCGATCCGGAAGGCGTCGGCGCGCACCCGCGGCGCGGGCTTCGCCTTCAGCCGCTCGCCCAGTTTCCAGCGTTCGGCCAGCGCGTCGCGGATCGCGGTTTCCAGCCGGGCGAGCTGCTCCGCCTCGTCGAACATCCGGCCCAGCGGGTCCTGCACCAGGAAATTGTCGAGCGCCATGCCGTCGCGCGTCGTGTGGATGCGCGCATCGATGATGTTGCCGCCCGCGACGTGGATCGCGCCCGCGATGCGGCTGAACAGGCCGGGATGGTCGGCGGCGTAGACGGTCACCAATGTCGCGCCGCGATCCGGATACACCTGCGCCCCGATCGACAGCGGCGCGTCGCCCGCGTGGCCCACGAACGCCGCGTTGCGCGCCAGCACGTCCGCGGGCTCCGCGATCCAATAGGGTTCGGGAAGGCGGCGGACATAGGCGGCCAGCGTGTCCGCGTCCCACCCCATCGCGACGCGCAGGTCGTCCTGCTTCGCCAGCAGCCGCTCGGTCCGGCCCTTGTGCTTGTGCCCCAGCCGCAGGACTTCCTCCCCCGCCTCGAACAGGTCGGACAGTAACTGCCGCTTCCATCCGTTCCACGTTCCCGGCCCGACCGCGCGGATGTCGACGACGGTCAGGACCAGCAGCAGGCGCAATCGCTCGGGCGACTGGACCACCTGGGTGAAATCCAGGATCGTCTTGAAATCGCTGAGGTCGCGCTTGAACGCGGTGGCGCTCATCAACAGGTGGTGGCGCACCAGCCACGCGACCGTCTCCGTCTCCGCCTTGGTCAGGCCGAAGCGCGGGCACAATCGCTCCGCCACCGCGGCGCCCAGGATCGAATGGTCCCCGCCGCGCCCCTTCGCGATGTCGTGCAGCAGCACCGCGACGTACAGGACGCGGCGCGACACGATGTTCTGCATCACGTCGGTCGCGAGCGGATGGTCCGTGTCCAGCTCGCCCTTCTCGATCCGGCTGAGCAGGCCGATGGCGCGGATCGTGTGTTCGTCGACGGTGTAGTGATGGTACATGTCGAACTGCATCTGCGCCACGACGCGCGCGAAATCGGGGACGAAGCGCCCCATGACCCCGGTTTCGTTCATCCAGCGCAGCACCAGCTCGGGATCGTTGCGGCTGGTCAGCACCTCCAGGAACAAGGCGTTGGCGCGCGGATCGCGGCGTACCCCGTCGGCCAGCTTCGCGTCGCGCGTGGCGCAGCGCAGCGTCAGCGGATGGATTTCCACCGATTCCGCCGCGGCGATCGCGAACAGTTCGACCAGTCGTACCGGATCGTCGCGGAAGAAATCGTCGTCGGGGATCGACAGCCGCCCGCGTTCCAGGACGAAGCCCGCAAGCTTCTTGGGCCCGCGCAGCAGCCGCGTCAGCCCGTCGCGCTTGCGCGCGCGCGCGAAGCGTTCCTCCATATGTGCCAGGAACAGGCCGGTCAGCGAGCCGACGGTTTTCACCTGCAAAAAGTAGAATTGCATGAAGCGTTCGACCGCGCTTTTCCCCGGTCGGGCGGCGTAGCGCATCCGGTTCGCGATCTCGCGCTGGTAATCGAAGGTCAGCCGGTCCTCCGCCCGCCCCGCGACCAGATGCAGGTGGCAGCGGACGGCCCACAGGAAATTGTCCGCGCGGTGGAAGGCGCGATATTCGGTGCGCGTGAACAGGCCCTCGCCGACAAGCTCGGTCGCGCGCTCCACGCCGTAGACGTACTTCCCGATCCAGAACAGGGCGTGCAGGTCGCGCAAGGCGCCCTTGCCCTCCTTCACGTTCGGTTCGACGACGTAGCGCGTGTCGCCCATGCGGACGTGGCGCGCGTTGCGCTCGGCCAGCTTGTCGGCGATGAACTGCCGCTCGGTCCCCGCCTTCACCTCGGCGCGGAAGCGGCGCGACGCTTCCTCGTACAGGGGCTCGTCGCCCCAGACGTGCCGCCCTTCGAGCAACGCGGTACGGACGGTCACGTCGCCCTTCGCCTGCCGCACCATTTCGTCCAGGCTGCGGCTGGAATGACCGATCTTCAGGCCCAGGTCCCAGAGGGCGTAGAGGATCGATTCGATCACCTGTTCCGCCCATGGCGTCTGCTTCCACGGCGTCAGGAAGCCGATGTCGACGTCGGAGAAGGGCGCCATCTCCCCGCGGCCGTAGCCGCCGACCGCGACGAGGGTCAGTCTCTCCGCCGCGGTGGGATTGGACAGGGGATAGAGGCGCTGGGTCGTGAAATCGGACAGCGCGACCAGGATCTGGTCGGTCAGATACGCCTGCGCGTTCGCCGCCTCCAGCCCGCGCGACGGGTTCGCCTCCAGCCGCCGCGCGACCTCCGCGCGGCCGTCGTCCAGCGCCTGTTTCAGGATCGCGGTGGCGGCGCGGCGCAGGTCGGTGCCGCTTCCCTCCAACGCGGCGAGCGCATCGGCCAGACCCCGCCGGCTGACGAGGGCGCGACGATGGGGAACGTGATCGAAACGGCCGGGCATGGGCGGTACATGGCGTGGGAAGCGGCAAAAGGACAGGGGGTGCCCGTGTTCCCGCGCAGGCGGGAACCCGGGGTTGTGGAGAACGACGGCCGTCGTCCGCGTAACCCTGGGCTCCCGCCTGCGCGGGAGGACGGGGAGGAAGCTATGCCTTCCTTGCCGCGCCGACGAACGCCATCAGCGCGGGCGTCATCGGCAGGGCGTCCTTCGCCGCCGGGTCCGCCATCGCATCCTGCCACGCCGATCCCAGCTTCGCGAAGGTCGCCGGGTCGCCGCCGGTGAAGCGCTCCACCTGCGCGAACCAGCGGCGCGCGAGGTCCTTCGCTTCGGGCGTGCCCGGATCGCCCGTGGCCATCAACGCCGTCGCCTCCGCGATCAGCGCGTCCCACTCGCGCGACACCTGTTCCTGATCGAAGGGCGGCGCTTGGGTCGCCAGCCGTTCGCGGTCCTCCGCACTGAAATGCCGCGCGACATGCGGGCGCATCGCCGCCTCCATGGCCCTGTCCCTCTGTTCGGTCATCGTCGTCTCCCTCGTCAATCGTGCCAGATCGTCGGGCGAGAGCGCGGTCCCGCGTGCCAGCGTCGCGCGCGCCGCGGCGATCAGCGCGAGGCCGCGCCGCGCCTCGTCCACGCGCGCCGCCAGCACGTCCTGCTGAAGCGCCAGCACCGCATCGAGTGCGGCGAACCGCCCCTCCAGCAGGGCCGCCATCTCCCGCAGCGGCAGGCCCAGCCGTTTCAGCGCCAGCACCTGGTGCAGCCGTGCGGCATGGGCCGGGCCGTAGACGCGATAGCCCGCGGCGGTCCGGTCCGGCGTCACCAGCCCGGCGCGCTCGTACACGCGCAGCGCCTTCGCGCTGACGCCGAGGCGCCGGGCCATCTCGCCGGGTCCGTACCAACCATCCACCGAATCACGCTCCCGCTTCCGACACGCGGGCAGATGCGGCCGGACCCAGGGGACGGGTCAAGCCGCTTCGCGCGATCCGCGGCTACAGGCGGGCGCGGATGCCGGCATAGCCGCCCGCGCCGGGGGTGGCGAAGCCGAACACCTCCTCGTACCGCTCGCTGAACAGGTTCTCGACGCGCCCGAACAGCGACAGGCGCTCCGTCAGGCGATAGTCGGCGGCCAGGTTCACCAGCACATAATCCTGCATCGCAACGGTGACGGGCCGGAAGCTGGGATCGGTGAACGCGACATCGGTCTGGCGCCCGTTGTAGCGGACGGTCAGCGTGCCCGACAGGCGGCGGTCGGTGCCGAACACGGTCGTGTTCAGGCTGGCGACGTGGCGGGGGCGGCGGACCTCCTCCACCCCGTTCTCCCGCGCGCGCAGGTAGGTATAGGCCAGGTCGAACTTCAGCTGCGGGATCGGCGTCGCCGAGCCGAACACCTCCACGCCGTGCTGGCGCGAGCGCGTCGTGCGGTTGGCGGGGGTGGCGACGAACGTGGGGGGGGCGAAGGTCGTGAAGATCTCGTCCTCCAGCACGCTATCGAAATACGTCGCGCCGACCGTGGCCTTCCCGCCCGCGATCTCCTGATCCGCGCCGGCCTCCCAGCCCCTCGACTTTTCGGGCCGCAGGTTCGGGTTGCCGATGTAGCGGCCGTCGGAGAAGCCGAACAATTCGAAATAGCCCGGATTCTTGACGCCCGTCCCGTACGCGCCGCGCGCGCGCAGTCCGAAGGGCAGGCGATAGCCCGCCTGTGCGCGCCACGTCGTGACGTCGTCGAAGCGCGAATTCTCGTCGCGCCGGATGCTGGCGCCCGCGGAAAATGCGTCGTCGACGGTCAGTTCGTACTGGCCGACGAAGCCCCAGTTGGTCGTCGCGCGGCGGCCCTGGAAGGCGAAGGGGGACGGCGTGGTGTTCCGGAATACCTCGCGCTCCAGGTCGACCGCCGCGGTCACGCGATTGACGACGCGGTCGCTGCCGAAGCGCAGGCTGGTCTCCGCCGATCCCTTGTAGCGGCGCCCTTCGTTGCCGAAGCTACGCTCCCCGCCGTCGAAGCCGCGACGGTCCGAATCCGCGATCTGCCCCGTCACGGCCGTGACCCAGCGGCCGTCGGCCAGCGCCAGCTGCGCGCGCGCGAGGCCGTAGAACGCCTCGTTGCGCACCTTCACCCCCGGACTGTCGATCGGCAGGCCGAAGTTCGGGCTGACGGGATTGCCCTGCGTGTCGTTCGACAGCGCATCGACATGGCTGTAGCGGCCGACGCCGGTCAGCGTGAAGACGTCGGACGGCGTCCATGTGGCCTTCGCCGTCGCGCCGATGCTGGTCGATCCGATATCGCGCGATCCGCCGCGCGCGGTCGGGGTGCCGTCGGTGCGATACAGCGACGTCGACAGTGCATAGTCGACCGTATCGCCCGCCCCCGCGGCACGCGCGCCGCCCGCGAAGGTGCCGAACGATCCGCCCTCCGCGCGCAGCGACAGGCCCGGTGCCTCGCGGCCGGTGAGGGTGATGTACTGGATCACGCCGCCGATCGCGTCGCTGCCGTAGAGCGACGATTGCTGGCCGCGCAGGACCTCGATCTTCGCCGCCTCGTCCGCGATCAATGTGCCGAAGTCGAACTCGCCCTGATACGGGTCCGACACCTCGATGCCGTCGATCAGGACCAGCACGTGGTTCGCCTCGCTCCCGCGGATACGCACCTGCGTCATGCCGCCGACCGCGCCGGTGCGGCTGACCGCCAGGCCGGGGACGTCGCGCAGGATGTCCGACACGATCCGCGTCTGCCGCTCCGCCAGATCGTCGGGTCCCAGCAGGGTGATGGAGGCGGGCAGGTTCCTGACCTCCGTCGCCTCGCCGGAGCGCGATCCGGTGACGACGATGGCGTTCCCCGCCTCGTCGGTGGTGGGCAGTGTCGGATTGCTCTGCGCCAGCGACGGGGTCGTGGCGATCAGTGCCAGTAGCGATACGATGGTCTTCATTTCCGTTCTTCCCCCGCGTCGAGTCCGAGAACGCGGTGGGGGCGGTCCGTCCGGCGAGCGGGCGAACGCCGGCGCATGGCGCACGGGCGAACGCGGGGCCCGGACGACAGGCGCCGTCCGCAGCCCCCGGCCGCGTGGCGTCAGTCGCTCGAACGGACGTTTCCGTGCCCCGGCCATCCCCTGGACGCGCGGCATGAGCGACACGCGCCGGCAGGTCTCCTGGCTCGCGGGTCACAGCATCGACGCACGCCTTCCCAGGTTTCCCCAGTGGCTGCGGCGGGATGCCCCGCCGCCCGTGCGTCTCGCTCGCCGCTTACAGTTGCAGGGACAGCCGCGGATTCGGACGGTTCCTCGCCGTCCTCACCGCATTCCCGATTAAGCCCCTCGCGGGGCACCGGCGCGATCCGGCGCGGGCCGAAGGCCCGAACCGTGCGCGCCCCATATCGCACGTGCAGCATCGCGCAAGCGGCAATCGGCGCCTCGGCATGGGCCGGATCAGCGGATGCGGTCGAGCGGGACCAGCGCGGGTTCGCCGCGACCGCCGAAGAAGGCGGTGATGCCATATACTTGCGCCAGAAGATGCGGTGTCAGCACCGATAACGGCGCCCCGTCCGCGACCAGCGCGCCGTCATGCAAGACCAGGATGCGGTCGCAGAATCGCGCCGCCAACGACAGGTCGTGCAGGACCGCCAGGACCAGGACGCCCGCATCGGCCTCCGCACGGAGCAGCTCCATTCCCTCGATCTGGTGCGCGGGGTCCAGGCTGGCGAGCGGTTCGTCGACGACCAGTGCGGGCGCCTCCACCGCCAGCGCGCGGGCGAGCAGCACCCGCGCGCGCTCCCCGCCCGACAAATCGGTGGCGGTCCGCTCCGCCAGGTCGGCGACCCCGGCGCGCGCCATCGCGCGGTCGATCGCGGCCCGATCCGCGGCGGATGGCCGCGAGAACGGGGCAAGGTGGGGCAGGCGGCCGAGCGCGACCAGGCGTGCGACGGTCAGCGGCCAGTGCAGCGTCTGCCCCTGCGGAAGATAGGCGACCCGCCGCGCGATCGTGGCGCGCGGCATGGTGGCGAGGGAGGCACCGTCGAGCGTGATCGTGCCGGTATGCGGGAGCAGGCCGAGCAGGGCGCGGACGAGAGTGGACTTGCCCGCGCCGTTGGGGCCGAGGATGCCGACCAGCCCGCCGTCGAGCGAGACGCCGACATCGCGCACCACGGCGCGCCCGCCGAGCGACACGCCCAGCCGGTCCGTCGCCAGCGTCACCACAATCGCCGCTCGCGCATCAGGTGCAGCAGGAACACCGGCACGCCCAGGAAGGCGGTGACGACGCCCAGCCGCAACTCGCTGGTCGTCGGGATCACGCGCACCGCGACGTCGGCGAACGTCAGCAATGCCGCGCCCGCCAGCGCGCTGGGCCACAGCAGCGCGGACGGGCTGCGATCGGTCAGCGGGCGGATCAAATGCGGCACGATCAGCCCGACGAAGCCGATCGCCCCCGACACCGCCACCGCCCCCCCGACGCCGATCGCGACCGCCAGCAACAACCGCCACTTCGTCGCGCTGAGGTCCGTTCCCAGCGCCGCGGCGCCGTCCTCCCCCAAGGTCAGCGCGTCAAGCGCGCGGCCCTGCCCGGCCAGGAGCAGCATGCCGACCGCGATGCACGGCAAGGCCAGCGCGACGTGGCGGAAGGACCGGTCCTCCAGGCTGCCGAGCAGCCACGTCATGATCTCCATCGCGGCGAAGGGATTGGGCGACAGGTTCAGCGCCAGGCTGATCCCCGCCCCCGCCAATGTCGACACCGCGATCCCCGCGAGGATCAGCGTCAGCGGACTCTCGGTCCCGCCCGACAGCGCGAACAGCAGCGCCAGCGCCCCCAGCGCGCCCGCGATCCCCAATGCGGGCAGGGCCAGCGCATGCCCGTCCGCCAGCCCGAAATACAACGCCACCACCGCACCCAGCGCCGCCCCGTTGGACGCGCCCAGCACCGACGGCTCCGCCAGCGGATTGCGCAGATATCCCTGCAACGCCGCGCCCGACACGCCCAGCATCGCCCCGACCGCAAGGCCCAGGATCGCGCGCGGCAGGCGCAATTCGATCAGGATCGCGCGCTCGACCGGGTCGCCATGCCCGAGCAGCGCCGCAACCGCGCGCGCCGGCGGGATCGACGCGCTGCCGACCGCGACCGCGAGCACGGCCGCGACGACGACGAGGAAGAGGAGGACGGGCCACAGCCGGCTGCGGGTCATGGATCTGGGGCTCGGGAGGATGGGCTGGGCGGCGTGTAGGCGCGGCGGGGAGCGGGGGCAATGATGCGCCGCCCTGCGCCGCCGTTCCCCGCCGAAGGCCGGGGTCCGGTCGGGAAGGCCGCCATGAGCCGGGCGCCCCGTCCCGAGACCGGCCCCCGTCGGTAGACGCACCCGTCATGCCGGGCTCGTCCCGGCATCCACCTCGCCGCATGCCTTGCCATCGTGATTGCGGCACCGTGAATGCCGGCACGCGCCCGAAATGACGAACGACCATCGGGCTGGCGCTGTGCCACCGCGCGCGCCCGGACGCATTCGATGCCTATGTCCTTCGGACACGTACCGCCGTTCGTGTCCCCCGCGCAGGCGGGGACCCAGTCTGGGCTCCCGCCTCCGCGGGAGCACAGTGGGACCAGGAGGATAGGGTCGAGTTCAAGAACCACGAACAACATTTAATGCTACCGCGATACGACGATTACCGGGACCAGCCCGGCCTGACGAACGGAACTGGCGCCGCGGCCCGGCCACGGGCAGAAGCGTGCCGATGCGCCTCCTCGCCCTCCCGCTCCTCCTCGCCACGATCGGCGCAGCCCCGGCGGCCCCCAAACGGATCGTGTCGCTCAACCTGTGCGCCGACCAGTATCTATTGGCGCTCGCCGATCGCGGGCAGATCGCCGCGCTGACGCAGTTCGCGCGCGATCCGGCGATGTCCGCGGCGGCGGCGGAGGCGAGGGGGGTGACGCTGACGCGCGGCGGGGCGGAGGACGTGCTGGCGCTGCGCCCCGACCTCATCATCGCCACCAGCGGGCGGCGGCAGGCGACGATGGCGCAATTGCGCGGCCGCCGGATCGCGACGCTCGATCTCGACCCGGCGAACAGCTACGCCGACATCGTGCGGCAGACGCGCGCGGTGGCGGCGGCGATCGGGCATCCGGCACGCGGCGAGGCGCTCGTCACGGCGATGGACGCCGCGCTCGCCCGGATCGCGCGCGACGCGGGCCGCGGGCGGGTCGCGGCCTATTACCAACGCCGCGGTTTCCTGACCGGGCAGGGGACGCTGGTCGACGACCTGATGCGCCGCGTCGGCCTGCGCAACCTGGCGACGACGCTGGGCAAGCCCGCGCTGGCCCGAATCGGGCTGGAGGAACTGGCACTGGCACGGCCGGACTATCTGATCGTGGAGGCGGCGACCGACCGGGTCGCGGATCAGGGGGTGGAGATGCTGCACCACCCGGTGCTCGCGCGCATCCCGCGCCTGCGCCTGCCGGAGGCGTGGACGGTCTGCGGCGGCCCCGCCTACGTCCGCGCGGCGATGTCGCTGGCGCGGCAAGTGCGGGCTCCGCGCCGATAAGGCGGGAGCCCGCGTCGCCTCACGGCTTGGGAAGGCGCACGGTCGGCCCGATATTGTCGATGACCGAGCGCGCGTTGAACGCACGCACGTTGCCGCGCTCGGGCGTGCCCTTGAACATAACGATCTCGGCCGACGCTTCGTACCGGTCGACGGTGCGCACGTCCGCGCCGCCGCCCCAGCCGCCCCACGGGCCGCCCCAGAAGGGATCCCAGGCGCGATAGCCGAACCCGCGACCGTAGAAGCCCCAGCGCGGACCCCACAGGCCGCCGCCGAACCCGCCGAAACCGGGACCGAACCCGCCGCCGGTGGAGAAGGTGCGCGCCTGCCGGTCGGTGTCGCGGTCGGCCATGACGAAATAATCGTAGCCGTTCTGCACCGTCAGTTCCGCCGCGCGGAACAACAGGTAGCGTTCCACCACGTCGCGATCGGTGACGGTGTTGCCCGCGAACGTCACGCGGAAGCGGTTCTGTTCGATGCGGATGTCGCTGTAGCCGCTGCGGTTGAAGCCCGATCCGGTCGCCGGGCGGTACGTCGTCTCGGTCGCGCAGGCGGCCACCAGCGTCGTGCTCGCCACGAGCGCCGCCACCATCGCCTTGCGACCCCAGTTGGTCACCATGTCAGTCACTCTCCGAACGCGCCGCAAGGGGACGGCGCGATGCGCCTGCGTAGGCGGTACGAGTGGAACGTGCGATGAACGGTTTGGGTCCGGGACGACGAAACCGGCTGCGCGACTGGCTCCCCGAGTAGGATTCGAACCTACGGCCATTCGATTAACAGTCGAATGCTCTACCGCTGAGCTATCGGGGAACGTGCGTCGCGGAAGGCGGCTCTATACGGGCAAAGCGCGCGCGTGCAACCCCATTCGTCACGCCAGAAACTGTTCCATCGTGATGCGGTCGTCCAGCGCATGGTCGGGGTCGAACAACAGGGTCAGTTCGCGCGAACGGTCGATCGCGATCGACACTTCGGCCACCTCGCGCACCTCGCGCTGGTCCGCCACCGCGGACACCGGGCGCTTCGCGGCGTCGAGCACGCGCAATGTCACGCGCGCGCGATCGGGCAGGATCGCGCCGCGCCAGCGCCGCGGGCGGAACGCGCTGATCGGGGTCAGCGTCACCAGGCTGGAGGCCAGCGGCAGGATCGGTCCGTTGGCGGACAGGTTGTACGCGGTCGACCCCGCGGGCGTCGCGACCAGGATGCCGTCGCACGACAATTCCTCCAGCACCACGCGGTCGTTCACCGACACCTGCAACTTCGCGGTCTGCCGCGTCTCGCGCAGCAGCGACACCTCGTTGATCGCGGGCAGGGTGTGGACGCGGCCGTCGACGCCGGTCGCGGTCATCGTCAGCGGCGCGACCTTGAACGCCTTCGCCCGCCGCAACCGCTCGTCCAGCCCGTGGCGCCGCCATTCGTTCATCAGGAAGCCGACGGTGCCCAGGTTCATCCCGAACACGGGCACGATCGTGCCGCGGCGTTCGAGCAGATTGTGCAGCGTCTGCAACATGAACCCGTCGCCGCCCAGCGCGATGACGAGGTCGGCGTCCTCCAGCCGGCACCATTCCCACGCGTCCGCCAGTTCGGCACGCGCCACCTGCGCCGGGGGAGTCGGCGACGCCACCAGCGCGCGCCGGGGATAGCCGTCCGATTCCCGGCTGTTCATCCGCCGGTGACGCTCATGTGGCGCGCGACCGCGGGCGCCTCGTCCGCGCCGATGCGGAAGTCGTGGCGGCGCGGCTTGGTCGCGAGCGCGTCCGCGATCGCGGCGTCGAGCGCGGGCACGCCGCCCTCGCGCAACGCCGACTTCAGGTCGCGGTGATCGTCATGGCCGAGGCAGGTGTACAGCCGCCCCTCGGTCGTCAGCCGCACGCGATTGCACCCGTCGCAGAAATTGGCGGTCAGCGGCGAGATCAACCCCAGCTTCGTCGCGCTGCCGTCGACCCGCCAGTAGCGCGCCGGCCCGCCGGTCGTCTGGCCGTCGCGCTCCAGCCGGTGCGTCGCCTCCAGCCGCTCCTTCACCACCGTCAGCGGCAGGAAGCGGTCGGTCCGATCCTCGTCGATCGCGCCCAGCGGCATCGTCTCGATCAGCGTCAGGTCGTGGCCCTCGCCCACGCACCAGTCGAGCATCCCCGCGATCTCGTCCTCGTTCAGGCCCTTCAGCGCGACCATGTTGATCTTCACCGCCAGCCCCGCCGCCTTCGCCGCCGCGATGCCGCCCAGAACTTGGGACAGGTCGCCGTGGCGGGTGATGAAGCGGAAGCGGTCGGCGTCGAGGCTGTCGAGGCTGACGTTCACGCGGCGCATCCCCGCATCGACCAGCGCGCCGGCATGCTGCGCCAGCCGCGTGCCGTTGGTCGTCATCGTCAACTCGTCGAGCGCGCCGCCGACGTGCCGGCCCAGCCGCCGCGTCAGGTCCATGACGTCGCGCCGCACCAGCGGCTCGCCGCCCGACAGCCGCACCTTGCGCACGCCGCGCGCGATGAACCGTTCGGTGATGACCGCCAGTTCCTCCAGCGTCGCGATCTTCTCGCGCGGCAGGAAGGTCATATGTTCCGCCATGCAATAACGGCAGCGCAGGTCGCAGCGATCGGTGACCGACACCCGCAGGTAGCGGATCGTGCGGCCGAAGCCGTCGACCAAGGGGGCGTTCGTATCGCTCACGATATGACAGCTAGGTCGTGGGACAGTGCCCGGCAAGAAGCGAATGGCGATGCGGCGACGCGACCGCTAGGGTCGGCGGTGATGGTTTCGGACATGGACGACGAACGCGCGACGGTACGGATCGTGCCGGGCGCGACAGACGATGTGGCGGAGGCGGTGGCGCTGGCCGGGTGGCGCATCGCGGACGACGCGCGCATGCTGCTGGTCGATGCGCGCACGGGCACGGCGGCGGTGGCGGCGGAGGATGCCCGCGCACAGGCGCGCGGCGCGGCGCTGGTGGCGCTGGTGACCGATCCGGCGGCGGCGGACCGCGTGTACGATGCGGGCGCGACGCATGTCGCGATCGGGCTCGAGACGTTGGGCGTGACGCTGCGGTTCGCCGCGCGCCACGTCCGGCGCGTGCGCGGCGACGGGCGGCGCGCGGACGAACTGGCGGCGGAGGAGGATGCCGCGGCCTTCGCGGCGGCGCATCCCGACGCGGGCGTGACCGCGATGATCGCGTCGCTGACCAGTTTCGAGATCGTCAACACCGCCTTCGGCCGCGCCACCGGCGACGCGCTGGTGCAGGCGGCGCAGGTCCGGCTGGCGCAGGCGCTGGCCGCGCATGCCGCGATCGTCACGCGCGACGGATCGACCTTCACGATCGTGCTGGCGGGCGAATCGGACAGCGCGCTGGCGGCGGTCGAGCGCGCGCTGGCGACTCCCTTCGCGGTGATGGGGGAGACGATCCAGGTCGGGGCGCGGATCGGCGTGGCGCGCGCGGGCAGCGAGGAGGCGCCCGCGGAGCTGCTGCGCCGTGCCGCGGAGGCGCTGGCGAACGCGCGCGGGGGGGAGGGGGCGACGACGCAGGTCGCGCCCGACCATGACGGCGCGGCGCTCAGCGCGCTGGCCGCGGACCTGCACCGCGCGATGGACCGCGGCGAGATCGAGGTGCTGTTCCAGCCGCAGGTCGCGCTGGCGACCGGGCGGATCGCGGGGGTGGAGGCGCTGGCGCGGTGGCAGCATCCGCGGCTGGGGATGCTGGGCGCGGCCAGCCTGCTGGCGGCGGCGGACCGCGCGGGGCTGGGCATCGCGCTGTCGGACCATCTGCAATCGCTCGCGCTGGCGCGCGTAGCGGCGTGGCCCGCGACGCTGGCGTCGCTGCGCGTCGCGGTGAACGTCACCGCGGCCGATGTTGCGCGCGCGGATTTCGCGGAGCGGTTCCTCGCCCGCGTCGCCGCAAGCGGGGTGGCGCCCGCGCGCGTGACGGCGGAGATCACCGAAGGCGGCCTGATCGACGATCTCGACGCGGTCGCGCCCGCGTTGCAGGCGGTGCGCGCCGCCGGGTGCCGGATCGCGATCGACGATTTCGGGACCGGCTATTCCAGCCTCGCCTATCTCGCCACGCTGCCGCTCGATTACCTGAAGATCGATCGCGCGCTGACGCAGGATATCGTCGGCGAACGCCGCCGCCGTGCGGTGGTCGAAGGCGTCATCGCCATCGCCGCGGCGCTGTCGCTGGAGACGATCGCGGAGGGCGTGGAGACCGAGGCGCAACGCGCGCTGCTCGCGGCGAAGGGGTGCACCTATTACCAGGGGTTCCTGTGCGCGGAGCCGCTGGACGATGCGGCGCTGGCGGGGTTGGTCGCCGAGACGTCATTGCGAGGAGCGTAGCGACGCGGCAATCCAGGGCCGATCGACATGCAATTTTACGGTGAAAGATGTTCGCGCGAAGCCGCAAAGACGCGAAGTGAGGCAAGAGATTGGTTCGCGCGGAGGCGCGGAAGGCGCGGCGAGTAAAGTGTAACGCAAACCGGCACTCCCTTTATCGAAGCAGCGACGTCGGATCGGCCGGTAATCGGCCCCTGGATCAGCCCGGTGCGCGACACCTCCGCGTCCTCCGCGCCTCCGCGTGAACCCGAACTTCCTTGCGGCTTCGCGGTTTCGCGGGAGCGTCTCACTCTGTCCCAGGTCGTTGAATGGCGCCATTGTGCTCCCGCGAAGGCGGGAGCCCAGACTGGGTCCCCGCCTTCGCGGGGACACAATGACACCGCAGGTCAGGTACGTCGGTCCTCCGCCTGCATCCCGTCACCCCCGACCTGATCCGGGGTCCATCGTGCCGTGAACCAGACTGTTGTCGCAAGAAGCGCCCGCTTACCCCGCGCGCGCGAACCAGATCACGTGCGTCGGCCCCTTGCCGTTCTCCCGCGCGCGCACCTTCACCTCGTCCACCGCGAAGCCGCCCTGCGCCAGCCGCCGCGCGAAGGCGGGGTCGGGCGCGGCGGACCAGACCGCCAGCACGCCGCCGGGGCGCAAGGCCATTCGCGCCTGCGTCAGCCCCCGCGCGGTATAGATGCCGTCGTTGGCGGGGCGGGTCAGGCCGTCGGGGCCGTTGTCGACGTCCAGCAGGATCGCATCGTACGTGCCCGCACCGGCACGGATCGTCGCGCCGACGTCACACATCTCCAGCGTGACGCGCGGGTCGTCCAGGCAGCCGTCGGTCAACGCCGCCATCGGCCCGCGCGCCCATTCGACGATGCCGGGCACCAGCTCCGCTACCGTCACCCGCGCCTGCGGGCCGAGTCGCGCCAGCAGCGCGCGCAGCGTGAAGCCCATGCCGTAGCCGCCGACCAGCACGTGCGGCGCGGGCCGGTCCGCGATCCGGTCCAGCGTCATCGTGCCCAGCGCGATTTCCGAGCCGCGTGCGCGCGTGCTCATCAATTCGTTGCGGTCGAGCACGATCATGAAATCGTCGCCGCGCCGGAACAGCCGCAGCGGCGGGCCGCCGGGCACCTCGGCCACACCGACCAGCTCGCGCGGGATCACTTCTTCTGGCGCGCCTTGCGTGCGGCGTAGCGGGCGTCGCGCGCCTCCTTCATCTCCGCCGCGGTGGGCAGGGACGGGGGACGCTTGGCCGCGGCGGCGGCTTCGGCGGCGGCCTGCTTCTCGGCCTCCTCCGCCTCGGCGGCGGCGGCGGCGGCGGCGCGCGCCTCCTCCTTCGCGGCCTTCTCGGCCTCGATCGCGGCGCGGCGCGCCTCGCGCTTCTCCGCCTCCGCGGCCGCGCGCGCCTCGTTCGCGGCGGCACGCGCGGCGACGACCTCGGGATCGGGCGCGGGCTTGTTCTTCAGCTTCTCCAGCGCCTTCGCCTTGGCATCGCGGGCAGCGGCGGCGCGGTCGTTGAAATCGGGGAGCTTGAAACCAGCCATGAAGATGTCGTGTCCTTTGGGATCGGGAGAAGGGCTATATAGCACAACGGCCCCGCATCGCTGCGGAGCCGTCGGAAAAATATGGTGGACGCACTTGGGCTCGAACCAAGGACCCGCTGATTAAGAGTCAGCTGCTCTACCAACTGAGCTATGCGTCCGTACGATGCGCGGTGGATGCCGCCTTGGAAAGGGCGACCCGCGATCGGGAAGCGCGCCGTTAGCAACCGGTGCCGGGCAATGCAAACGCCTTTTTCGTTTTACCAGCGCGCGGTGCGGCGGTTCGCCCGGTCGATCGCCATCAGCAGGCCGAGCGAGATGAGCACCGTCATCTGCGCCGACCCCCCGAAACTGACCAGCGGCAACGGGATGCCGACGACGGGGGCGAGGCCCATCACCATCGCCAGGTTGATCGCGACATAATAGAAGATCGTCGCCGCCAGCCCCGCCGCCGCCAGCTTCGCGAACCGCGTCTGCGCGCGCACGCCGACGTTCACGCCCCAGCGGATGACCAGCAGGAAGGCGGCGATGACGAAGATCCCGCCCAGCAGCCCCCATTCCTCCGCCATCGTGGCGAAGACGAAATCGGTATGCCCCTCCGGCAGGTAATCGAGGTGCGATTGCGTGCCGTTCAGGAAGCCCTTGCCCCACAAGCCGCCCGATCCGATCGCGATCTTCGACTGGCTGATGTGATAGCCGGTGCCCAGCGGATCGCTTTCGGGATCGAGGAAGATCAGCACGCGGTTGCGCTGGTAATCGTGCAGCACGAACATGAACGCCAGCGGCGCCGCGACCGCGACCGCCAGCGCGCCGCCGACGAACAGGCGCAACGGTACGCCCGCCAGGAACATCACCGTCCCCCCGCCGGCGCAGATCATGAGCGCGGTGCCGAGGTCGGGCTGGAGCATCACCAGCACCGCGGGCAGGCCGATCAGCACCGCGGCGGGCCAGATCGCCTGGAACCGCCGCGTCTCCGCCGCAGGCAGCATTTCGTAGAATCGCGCGGTGGCCAGCACGATCGCCAGCTTCATCAGTTCGGACGGCTGCAACCGGATGAAGCCCAGGTCCAACCACCGTTGACTCCCCCCGCGTACCGCGCCGAGGAATTCGACCAGCACCAGCGCGATCAGCAGCGCGCCATAGGCGGGAAAGGCGGCTTGCCGGAACCAGTCCAGCGGCACGCGCGACAGCACCAGCGCCCCGCACAGGAACACGCCGAAGCGGATGCCCTGCGGCAACGCCCACGGCCGCAGGCTGGCATTGGCGGCCGAATACAGGACCACCAGCCCGAAACAGCCGATCGCCGCGACCAGCAGCAGCATGCGCCACGGCAGCCCGGCGACCGCATCGGGCAGGGCGGGGCGCATCAGCGCGTGCCCTCGTCGGACAGCGGGGTGTTGCGGCGCTCCGCCTCGGTTTCCGGTTCGGGGGAGCCGATGCGCGCGGGACCGTCGCCGTTCTGGATGTCGCGCACGATCGCCTCGGTGCTGGCGTTGGAGGCGTCGGTGGCGGCGTCGACCGCGTTGGAGACGCTGGGCGCGGGGACGTCGTCCGCGGTCGCGGCGGCGCCCGGCGGCGGCGCCGACTGCATCGCGCGATACGCCGCCTCCTGCGCCGCCATGCGCGTGCGGATGTCGCCGCCCCATGTCGGCTCGACCTCCGCCAGGCTCTTCAGCGCGCGTTCGCGGTCGAACAGATACGTCATGATGTCGCGCCCGATCAGCGGGGTATCGAGGTTGCGGATCGTATGGCCGTTATGTTCCAGCACGATCGCCGCGGCGTAGCGCGGGTTGTCGTAGGGCGCGAAGCAGACGAACAGGGCGTGGTCGCGCAGCTTGAACGGCAATTGTCCGTTCGACAGCACGCCCGATCGCCGCTCCGCCATCGTGATCCGCCGGACCTGCGCCGTGCCCGTCTTCGCGGCCAGGCCGACGCCCGGGACCTGCAAGCGCGCCGCGCCGCCGGTGCCGCCGCCGTTGACGACACCGAACATCGCCTCGCGGATGATGCGGAAATGCTCCGGATCGATCCCGATCGGCTTCGCCGCCGGCTTGCGTGGATCGCGCAGCAACGTCGGGATCGTGTCCATCCCCGATGCGATCCGCGTCGCCATCACCGCCAGCTGAAGCGGGTTGGCGAGGACATAGCCCTGGCCGATCGACGCGTTCAGCGAATCGGCGACCTTCCAGTCGGTCCGGTATTTCCGCAGCTTCCACGCGCTGTCGGGCACGGTGCCGTAGCGCTGCGTCGTCAAGGGCAGGTCGAATTTCTGCCCCAGCCCCAGCATCCGCGCGACCGGCGCGACGCGGTCGTAGCCCAGCCGCCGGATCATTTCGTAGAAATAGATGTCGCAGGACTGCTCGATCGCCTGCTTCATGTTCAGCGGCCCGTGGCCGCGGCGCTTGTGGCAATGGAACACGCCGCTGCCCACGCGCAGCGCGCCGGAGCAGAAGATCCGCTCCTCCGGCTTCACCCCCGCCGCCAGCAGCGCCAGGCCGTTCATCGGCTTCACGGTGGAGCCGGGCGGGTACAGCCCCTGCGTCACCTTGTTCATCAGCGGAACGTGGTCGTCCTGCGACAGCATGTTCCATTCTAGGTGGCTGATCCCGTCGGAAAAGCTGTTCGGGTCGTAGGCGGGCATGCTGACCATCGCCAGCATCTCGCCCGACGCGACGTCGAACACGACCGCGGAGCCGGAATTGGTGCCCAGCCGGCGCGCGGCATATTCCTGCAATCCCGCATCGATCGTCAGCTGCACCGTCTTTCCCGGTACGTCGATGCGGGTGGCCAGTTCCTTCACCAGCTTCCCGCGCGCGGTCACCTCGATCCGCTTCGCGCCCGCCTTGCCGCGCAGGACGGGTTCCAGCGTCTTTTCCAGCCCGTCCTTGCCCAGCTTGAACCCCGGCGTGACCAGCAGCGGGTCGCGCGTCTCGCGGAACTGTTCCGCGGTGGCGCCGCCGACATAGCCGGTCAGGTGCGCCACCGCCGCGCCCGCGGGATACAGGCGCGCGAAGCCGCGCGTGGGGGCGACGCCGGGCAGCTCGGGCTGGCGCACCTGCACGGCGGCGAAGCGTTCCCAGTCGATATTGTCCGCGATCTCCACCGGCTGGAACCCGGCGGCCTTCTTCAAATCCTCCTCGATCCGCAGCATGTCCTCCGGCGTCAGGCGCAGCAGGCGGCGCAGCGCCTCCAGCGTACGGTCGCGATCGCGCAGCCGGTCGGGGATCACGTCGACGCGGAAATCGGTGCGGTTGCTGGCGATCGGCGCGCCGTGGCGGTCGATGATCCACCCGCGGCGCGGCAGGATGGCGGTCTGGCTGACGCGATTGCTCTCGCTCAACATGCTGTAGCGTTCGTTCTGCGCGATCGCGATCCAGCCCATCCGCCCGATCAGGACGCCGCCCACGCCCAGTTGCGCCGCGCCGAGCAGCCACGCGCGGCGCGAGAAGGTGATCGCCTGCGCCGCCTCTGTCATGATGCGGGGCGCGCGCCGCATCAGCCGACGCGCCTCAGGTCGACCCACGCGACGAATCGCGCGACCAGGGGGAAGACGAACACCGCGATCACGACCTGGAACGCCAGCGCGATGTCGACATGCGCGGTGATCGGCGTCGCGACGATCCGCCCGCCCGCCAGCACGAGCGCGATCGCCACCGTCGCGATGGCCCATGTCGTCCAGAAGTCGCGCACGCCCGATCGTGCCTCCAGCGCGTCGACGAGGAAATAGGCAAGCGGCCACAGCAACGTCGCGCTGCCCAGCGGCTGGCCCGACACCAAATCGTCGAAGAAGCCCAGCAACGCGGGCGCCCACAGCCGCAGTGCCAGCGGCGCCAGCAGACGCCACGCCAGCAGCATCAGCAGCCCCATCGGCGGCAGCAGCGGCAATGTCGCGCCCAGCGGCAGGATCGTCACCAGCGAGCCGGCCATCACGCTGGTCCACGGCAGCAGGCGCGCGCGATTGCCCGCCATCGGTTCCGCAAACGGGGAGCGCGGCGGCAGCGTCACGGCGCGCGTGTCGGGGCGGGGGCAGGGACAGGGGCGGGAGTCGGCGCCGCGGCGGGGGCGGGGGGCGGCGGCGCGAAATACTGCCGCGACACCATCGCGACGTCGAGCGAGTCGGGGCGCGCGAACGGCCGCGCGGGCGCGCTGTCGGTGCCCGCCGCCAGTCCCTGCGCCACCGGCACGCCGGGCGTGTAGATGCCCCCGACCCCGGTCGTCACGTACACGTCGCCCGCACGGAACTTGCCGTCCGCGGTATCGATCGTGCGGATGTCGACCAGGCCGTCGCCGCGTCCCGCCGCCAGCGCCGCGCGCCCGTCGCGCAGGCGGCGGACGGGGACGACGCTTTCGGGGTCGGTCAGCAGCAGGACGCGCGCGGTACCGGGGCCCGCCTCCAGCACGCGGCCGATCAGCCCCTCCGGCCCGCGGACCGGCTGCCCTTCCTCCACGCCCTGCCAGCGACCGGCGTTCAAGAGGCCGTAGCGCCGCGTGCTCGACGACGACGTGCTGACGATGCGCGTCACCGCGACGACGGTCGCGTCGCGTTCGCGGAACGCGACCAGGCGACGCAGGCGCGCATTTTCCAGCATCGCCGCACGGCCCGCCATCAACGCGCCCGCGCTGCGCTGCACCCGCGCCCTGAGCCGTTCATTCTCGCCGTGCACGTCGATCCATCCGCCGATCGCCTGCGGCACCGCCACGACGCCGCGCGCGACCCACGCCATCGCCGCGGAGACGGGCACGGTCACTTCCGCCACGCCCGATCGCACCGCGGCGAACCCCGTGGGATTGAACAGCGACAGCGCCAGCAGCGCCGCCCCCACCAGCGCGCCGGCGATCCCCAGCACCCAGGTGACGAACAGCCCGTATTGCGCCCGTCGCGAAAAGCCGGGGCGCCGATCGCGCGACGGCGCCATTCCCGCCTCCCTGCCGCTCGTGTCGGTCAGCCGTTCTGGAGCACGGCGCGGAACATCGGGTCTTCCAGCGCGCGGCCGGTCCCGATCGCGACGCAGATCAGCGGATCGTCCGCGATCGTGACGGGCAGCCCGGTTTCGTCGCGCAACACCTCGTCCAGCCCCTGAAGCAGCGCGCCGCCGCCGGTCAGGACGATGCCCTGGTCGACGATGTCCGCCGCCAGTTCGGGCGCGGTATTCTCCAGCGCGATGCGCACGCCGTCGACGATCGCGGCGACGGGCTCGCTGACCGCTTCGGCGATCTGCGCCTGCGTGATCTGGATCTCCTTCGGCACACCGTTCACCAGGTCGCGGCCCTTGATGTAGACGGTGCGGCCGACGCCGTCCGCGGGCGGCTTCGCGCAGCCCAGTTCCTGCTTGATCCGCTCCGCCGTCGCCTCGCCGATCAGCAGATTGTGGTTGCGGCGCACGTAGCTGACGATCGCCTCGTCCATCTTGTCGCCGCCCACGCGCACGCTGGTCGTATAGGCCAGGCCGCGCAGCGACAGCACCGCGACCTCGGTCGTGCCGCCGCCGATGTCGACGACCATGCTGCCGATCGGCTCGGTCACCGGCATGTCCGCGCCGATCGCCGCCGCCATCGGCTCCTCGATCAGGTACACTGCGCTCGCGCCCGCGTTCTGCGCCGCATCGCGGATCGCGCGGCGCTCCACCTTCGTCGAACCGGAGGGGACGCAGATCACGATCTCGGGCCAGCGCATGAAGCGGCGCTTGCCGTGCACCTTCTCGATGAAATACTTTATCATCTGCTCGGCGACGTCGATGTCCGCGATCACGCCGTCGCGAAGCGGGCGGATCGCCTCGATCGAACCCGGCGTCTTGCCCATCATCAGCTTCGCGTCGTTGCCGACCGCCTTGACGCGCTTCACCCCGTTGATCGTCTCCACGGCCACCACCGACGGCTCGTTCAGCACGATGCCGCGGCCGCGCACGTACACCACCGTGTTGGCGGTGCCGAGGTCGATCGCCATGTCGTGCGAGGTCATCTTGAACAGGCGCGAAAGAAACATGGTGGGGGTGTCCGTCAGGCCGGCGGGTGCCGGGGTGATCGCCGATCATCCCGCACGGGCCGATGCCGTTAAAAGGCCTCGACCGAGTCTTCTTGAGGCTCGCGGGATGGGGTCGCTTGGGCTAGGGACCGCATCGTGTCAATACGCCGTCTCCCCTCGCATCTGGTCAACCGTATCGCCGCCGGTGAAGTGGTGGAAAGACCGGCCAGCGCGTTGAAGGAACTGGTGGAGAACGCGCTGGACGCGGGCGCCACGCGGGTCGGAATCGTGCTCGCCGCGGGCGGCGTGGAGCGGATCGAGGTGGCCGACGACGGCCGCGGAATGACCCCCGGGGACATCCGCCTCGCGCTCGAACGCCACGCCACCAGCAAGCTGCCGACCGACGATATCGAGGCGGTCGCGACGCTCGGTTTCCGGGGCGAGGCGCTGCCCTCGATCGCGTCGGTCGCGCGCGTGACGATCGAGAGCCGCCCGAACGGCGCGGAAGGCTGGGCGGTCACGATCGACAATGGCGCGACGGAGCGCGAGGGGCCCGCCGCGATGCCGCCGGGCACGCGCGTGGTGGTCCAGGGCCTGTTCGCGCGCGTGCCCGCGCGGCGCAAGTTCCTGCGGTCGGCGCGGGCCGAATACGGCGCCTGCATGGATGTGGTGAAGCGGCTGGCGATGGCGCGGCCGGAGGTCGCCTTCTCCGTCGAGCACGACGGCCGCCGTGCCCTGTCCGTACCCGCCGCTGCCGATCGCCCGGAACGCGTCGCCGCGCTGACCGACCGCGCGCTGATCGACAATTCGGTCGCGATCGATTTCGTGCGCGACGGCCATGTGCTGGGCGGCGTCGCGGGCCTGCCGACGTTCCATCGCGGCGTGGCGGACCACCAGTATCTGTTCGTGAACGGTCGCCCGGTGAAGGACCGGCTGCTGATCGGCGCGATCCGCGGCGCCTATGCCGAGATGATGCCGCGCGACCGCCACGCGGTCGTCGCGCTGTTCCTGGACGTGCCCGCGACCGAGGTGGACGTGAACGTCCATCCGGCGAAGACCGAGGTCCGCTTCCGCGACCCGCAGCTGGTCCGCGGCCTGATCGTGTCGGGCCTGCGCCGCGCGCTCGACGCCGCCGGGCACCGGGTGGCGCATGGGGCGCCGGCGGATGTGATGGCGTTGTGGCGATCCGAAGGCACCGTTTTCCCCGACCATCCCGGCGAAAGACGGGATCCAGGTGCGCCCTCCCCCGACTGGACCCCGGCGTTCGCCGGGGTGGAGAGCGACGGGGGAGGGGAGGGGCTTTCCCGCCATCTCCACGATCCCCGACCCACCTTCTTCGCCGCGCCCCCCGCGGCGCGCGCCGAACCCGCGTGGGCGCCACCCCCCGACACGCACGCCCACCCCATGGGCGTCGCGCGCGGGCAGGTGGCGAAGACCTATATCGTCGCCGAGGCGGAGGACGGCCTCGTGCTGGTCGACCAGCATGCCGCGCACGAGCGCCTCGTCCTCGAACGCATGCGCCGCGCACTGGCGGGCGGGCGCGTTGCGGCGCAGGCGCTGCTGATCCCCGAGGTCGTGGAACTGGACGAACCCGCCTGCGACCGGCTGGAGGCGCGCGCCGGGGAGCTGTCCGACTTCGGCCTCGACCTCGAACGCTTCGGCCCGCGCGCCATGCTGGTCCGCGCGACGCCCGCGCTGCTGGGACAGGCCGACCCCGCCGGCCTCGTCGCCGACCTGGCCGACGAACTGGCCGCCTATGACGAGGCGTTGTCCTTGCGCGAACGCCTCGACGCGTTGGCGGGCACGATGGCCTGCCACGGCTCCGTCCGCGCGGGCCGCGTGCTGTCGGTCGCGGAGATGAACGCGCTGCTCCGCGAGATGGAGGCGACCCCGCATTCGGGCCAGTGCAACCACGGGCGACCGACGTGGGTGAAGCTGGCGAATTCGGACATTGAAAAGCTTTTTGGTCGAAGATGAACGGGTTATGGATGGGGGGCATTCAAACTGTAAGTCGGGCGTCCGAGGTTGGAACGTTGGTCGCTAACGCCCAATTGTGGACTTTCTCGTACGCCACTACGCCGGCGCGACAGGGGACGACATGGTAAAGGCGTTTCGGGTAATATTTCTACTCGCCTTCTTGCCCGTGGCTGCGTACGCGCTATTTTTCGTGAGCTATGCGCTTTTCAATGCGACCTACTGGCTCGAAACGAGTACGGTGCGGGCAAACGCGCTTTTACTTGGGACGCTTACCCTTGCACTCGCTATGGGTAGCTTTTCGTTTCGACGCGGTATGCTCGAACAAAACCTGGTACTAGCCGTTCTGCTGTTAATGGCTGCCGTCGCCGAACTATGGTTTTTGATACCGACGACTAACCTGTCGCTTGGGCAATTGTAGCGGCTGCTATCCACCACTCCCGGACGATGAGCGAAATGTGTTTATCGCTTCCAGTTGGGCGAAGCTGGCGCATGGCGATATCGAGCGATTGTCTGGCCGGCGTTAGCGTTGTTGACATCCATGTCAGCGATAATCTACTGACACAGATGTCAGCAAGGAGTCGCGACTCATGGCGAAGCTTCCGCCCTTTCCCGATACGTCCGGCCGCCGCGACTGGCGGACCGCGGTCGACGCCATCCGAAAGCTGATGGCGAACGGCGACGACACGACGCAGGTGTTCCGCATCATGCGCGCGCTGAACGTCGGCAATGCGCCGGAGAATTACGCGAAACTGCTCGCCACGTCGCAGGGCGGCCGCATCGCGCACGATCAGGTCGAACTGGCGGCGCGGTTCGCCGACCCCGCTTTCGTCGCGTCCTTCGCGCCCGGCACGGTCGGCGCGGCCTATCGCCACTTCCTCGAATCCACCGGCTATTCCGCCGACGGCCTGGTCGCGGTCAGCAAGCTGGCGCCGACCGAGGAGGATATCGCGCACCCCTATGCCTGGATGGGCCGCCGCATCCGCGACACGCACGACATCTGGCACGTGCTGACCGGGTACAAGGCGGACGAGAGCCTGGGCGAGGCGTGCCTGGTGGCGTTCAGCTTCGCGCAGGTGGGCGGGCTCGGCTGGGCGTTCATCGGCTCCGCCGCCGCGTTGAAGAGCCTGAAGGTGACGGGCAGCGCCCTGTTCGCGAAGGCGGTGTGGGAGGGCTATCGCCACGGCCGCGCGGCGGCGTGGATTTCGGGCGAGGATTACCTGACGCTGCTGCACGAGCCGATCGACGCCGCGCGTGCCCGCCTGGGCATCCGCGACCCCGCGATCTATCGCGAGGCGCAGCGCGTGCTGGGACCGGCGATGGCGTCGTACCTGAGCGAGCGGCGCGAGGAAGCGGCGGCGGTGGCGCCGGAGCGGATGGCGGCATAGCGCGGATCGACCCGCCCGTCGCGCCCGCGCGGGGGTGACGGCGCCACGACCGCCCCCTACACCGCGCGCGATGCTGTCGCGGCTGGTCCTCACCGATTTTCGCAACCACGCCGCGCTGACCATCGCGCCGGCGGCGGATTTCGTCGTGCTGACCGGCGCGAACGGCGCGGGCAAGACCAACGTGCTGGAGGCGGTGTCGCTGCTCGCCCCCGGGCGCGGGCTGCGCCGGGCGGCGCTGTCGGACATGGCCCGGGAGGACGGGGCCCGGGAGGGCGGGGGCGGGGGCTTCGGCGTCGCCGCGACGCTGGACGACGGGGTGGAGGTCGCGACGGGCACGTTGGCGTCCGCGCCCGATCGGCGGGTCGTGCGCGTCAACGGCGCCGCCGCCCCCGCCGCCGCGCTGGCGGAACGCAGCGCGATCCTGTGGCTGACGCCCGCGATGGACCGGCTGTTCGTGGAGCCCGCGGGGGAGAGGCGCCGCTTCCTCGACCGGCTGACGCTGGCGCTCGTGCCGTCGCACGCCACCCACGCGGCGCGGTACGAGGCCGCGATGCGCGATCGCAACCGCGTGCTGGCGGAACCGCATCCCGACGCGGACTGGCTCGCCGCGCTGGAGGTGCAGATGGCGCGGCACGGGACCGCGCTGGACGCGGGCCGCCGCGACACCGTCGCCGCGCTGGACGCGGCGCTGGCGGCGACGCCCGCGCCCGACCTGCCGCGCGCCGCGCTGGCGCTGGACGGATGGGCGGGGGATGCGCCCGCGCTCGCCGCCGCGCTCGCCGCGTCGCGGATGCGCGATGCCGCGGCCGGGCGCACGCTGGTCGGCCCGCATCGCGTCGACCTGGTCGTCCGCCATGTCGAAAAGGCGCGCGGCGCGGCGCTGGCGTCGACGGGGGAGCAGAAGGCGCTGCTGCTGGGCATCGTGCTCGCCCATGCCGCGCTGGTCGCGGACCGGCGCGGACGGCGGCCGGTGCTGCTGCTGGACGAGGTCGCCGCGCATCTCGATCCCGTGCGCCGCGCCGCGTTGTTCCGGCGCCTCGCGGGGCTGGGCCAGGTGTGGGTGACGGGGACCGAGGCGGCGCTGTTCGATGCGTTGCCGGACGACGCGGCGGTGACGGCCATCGCGCTGTAGCGCAGCGCACCTTGCGCACCCGCGGCCGTTCGCTATCGCTGTCGGCGGCCATCGCTTCACGCAGGATATGGGCGCCCCTTGTTCGACGACCACCCGCACCGTCCCGTCCGATCCGCGATGCGCGGCGCCACCGGCACGGATCGCGCCGGCGCATCGGGACGATAGGGTTGGGAACGGCCCCCGATTCCGCGACCGACGGCGCCGGGGAATGGCGCGCCGGCTGGCCCGTGGTGGCGGCGGGGATGCTCGCCGCCGCGATCGGGCCGGGCCTGTTCCAGAACCTGTCCAGCCTGTTCACCCCGGGGCTGGAGGCGGAATTCGGCTGGACCCGCGGGCAGATATCGACCGCGGCGGGCGTCGCGCTGATCGCCGCGGTCGTCGCACCCGTCGTCGGCCGGCTGGCGGACCGCATCGGGCTGCGCCCCGTCATCGTCGCCACGATGCTGCTGCTGGGCGCGGGCTATGTCGGGCTGGCGTCGATGACCGGCGCGATCTGGCAATATCAGCTGGCGGTCGTGCTGCTGGTGCTGGCGGTGCCGGGGACCAGCAGCCTGGTGTACGGCAAGCTGATCGCCGCGGCGTTCGTGCGGCATCGCGGACTGGCGCTCGCCATCTCCACCGCGGGGCTGGCGGTCGCCACGATCGTCGCGCCGCCCGCGATCGGCGCGGTGATCGCCGCCTTCGGCTGGCGCGGGGGCCTGATCGCGCTGGGGATCGTGGCGGTCGGCGTCGTGCTGCCCGCGATCCTCCTGGCGCTGCGCGGCATGCCCGCGGGCCCGACGCGGTCGGCGGCGGCCGACGCGGCGGCGCGCCCGGCCACGGGCGTCACCGCGGCGGAGGCGCGGCGCGATCCGCGCTTCTGGCGCGTGGTGGCGTCGGCGGCGCTGGTCAACGGCGCCACCACCGGGCTGGTGACGCAGGTCGTGCCGCTGGGCATCGAACGCGGGCTGAGCGGGGGACAGGCGGCGCTGCTGCTGACCGCCTTCGGCGCCAGCGCGGTCGCGGGGCGGCTGTCGATCGGCGTGCTGATCGACCGGTTCCGGCCGCAGCCCGTCGCCGCCGCCTTCGCGCTCGTGTCCGCCATCGCCTTCCTGCTGCTGGCCAGCGGTGTCGGGGGGCTGGGGCCGTTGCTGCTGCTGGTGTTCCTCGCGGGGCTGATGAACGGGGCGGAGAACGACCTGCTGCCGTTCCTGACCGCGCGCCTGTTCGGCCTGCGCGCGTATGCGGAGATATTCGGCAGCGGGATGCCGGTCGCACTGGCGGGGACGGGCATCGGGGTCATCGGTTTCGGGCGGCTGCGCGATGCGTTCGGCGATTATCGCATCGCCCTGTTGCTGGGCGCCGCGGCGCTGGTCGCGGCGGGGCTGTGCTTCCTGCTGCTGGGCGACCGCGCGCTGCCCGACGCCCATGGTGCGGCACATTCGCCGGACCATTAGGCCGCGGCCGGAAAGCGCCGCGCGATCAGCGACATAAGGCGATGTCGTGAGGGTCGGTCGCGCCATTGCCCCCCGCGTCGCGACGCCCTAGGCTCCGCCGCGATGGAGAGAGAAACGCGCGCGGAATGGCGGCGGGGCTGGCCGCTGGTCGTCGCCGCGATGCTGGGGATCGGCTTCGGCCCGGGCCTGTTCCAGAATTTGTCCAGCCTGTTCCTGTCGGGGATGACGACGGAATTCGGGTGGAGCCGCGGGGAGGTCGCGACCGCCGCGGCGATCGGCCTGCTGGGCGGCCTCGTCGCGCCGTTCCTGGGGCGGCTGGCGGACCGTATCGGCATCCGGCCCGTCATCGTCGGCGCGATGCTGCTCCTGGGCGCGACCTATGTCGGGCTGGCGCGGCAGGGCGGGATGCTGATCCACTATCAAATGCTGGTGGCGATGCTGGCCTTCGCGGTGCCGGGGACGAGCAGCGTGGTGTACGGGAAGCTGGTCGCCGCCTGTTTCGTGCGCCGGCGCGGGCTGGCGCTGGGGATCGCCACGTCGGGCCTGTCGGTGACGACGCTGGCGATGCCGCCGCTGGTCGGGCTGGCGATCGACGCGCAGGGGTGGCGCGGCGGCCTGTACGTCCTGGCGGCGTCGACCGTGCTGATCGCGTTGCCGCTGGTCCTGTTCCTGATCCGTCGCGTTCCTGCCACGCCGACTGCGCGGACGGTCGACGCGGTCGATGCCGATACGCCCGTCGCCGGCTTCACCGGGCCGGAGGCGCGGCGCGACCCGCGCTTCTGGCTGCTGGCGGTGGGGGTCGCGATGGTCAACCTGGCCAGTGTCGGGCTGGTGACGCAGATGGTGCCGTTCGGGACCGAACGCGGCCTGTCGGTGGGGCAGGCGACGCTGCTGCTGACCAGTTACGGCGTCAGCCAGGTCGTCGGGCGGCTGTCGATCGGCATGCTGGTGGACCGCATGGCGCCGCAGGGGGTCGCGGCGGGAGTAGCGCTGCTGTCCGCCGCGGGCTTCGCGGCGCTGCTGATCCCGGAGCCGGGGTTCGTGCTTGCGCTGGCCTTCGTCTTCGCCGCGGGCCTGATGAACGGGGCGGACAACGACCTGCTGCCGTTCCTGACCGCGCGCCTGTTCGGCCTGCGCGCCTATGGCGAGATCTACGGCAGCATCCTGCCGATCGCGCTGGCGGGGACGGCGGCGGGGATCGTGGCGTTCGGGCGGCTGCACGACGTCTACGGCCGGTACGATCCCGCGCTGATCGTGGCGGCGGTGGCGCTGACGGTGTCGGGGCTGTGCTTCTTCCTGCTGCGCGAACGCCCGCTGCCAGCGGCGCAGGGGGCGGCGCACCCTTAGCTCAGCGGCCGTGATACTCCCGGAACCACGCCACCAACCGCGCGACGCCGTCGCGGTAACCGGTGTGCGGGCGATACCCGGTGAGCGTGTGCAGCAACGTCGCATCCGCCCAGGTCGCGGCCACGTCGCCCGGCTGCATCGGCAGATAGTGGCGGATCGCGCGGATGCCCAGGCTGTCCTCGATCGCGTCGATGAAATCGAGCAGGCGGACCTTGTCCGAATTGCCGATGTTGACGATCCGCCACGGCGCCACCGGGCTGAGCGAATCGCCCGCGGGGACGTCCGCGGGCGTCGCCGGGCGTTGCGGGGCGCAATCGATCAGCAGGCGGATCGCGCGGGCGAGATCGTCGACATAGGTGAAGTCGCGATACATCTCCCCCTGATTGTACACGTCGATCGGGCGTCCGGCGAGGATCGCGTCGACGAACTTCGACGGCGCCATGTCCGGCCGCCCCCACGGGCCGTACACGGTGAAGAAGCGGAACATCGTCGTCGGCAGGTCCCACAGGTGGGCGTAGGCGTGGCCCATCGCCTCCGTCGCCTTCTTCGTCGCGGCATAGATCGTCAGCGGCGTGTCCGCCTTGTCGGTCTCGGCGAACGGCATATGCTCGTTCGCGCCGTAGACCGACGACGTCGACGCCATCAGCAGGTGCGCGACCGCGTGGCGCCGCGCGGCCTCCATGACGTTGAACGTCCCCACGACGTTGGCGTCGATATAGGCGCGCGGATTTTCCAGGCTGTACCGCACGCCCGCCTGCGCGGCGAGGTGAACGATCGCGTCGGGACGGAACGCGTCGATCGCGGCGTCCAGCGCGGCGCGATCCTCCAGCATCGCCTCCGTCGCGGCGAAGCCGTCATGCGCCCGCAGCATCGCATGGCGGCGTTCCTTCAGCGACACCGCGTAATAATCGGTCATCCCGTCGTAGCCGTGGACCGCGATCCCGTCCTCCACCAGCAGCCGCGACAGGTGGAAGCCGATGAAGCCCGCGCTTCCGGTCACGAACACGCGCTTGATGGGTCGGCTCACGTCTGCTCCTTCGCTCGGTCGGCCCCACGTACCCCGCGAAACGCGATCGGTCATCCGCCCGTTTGCCCCCGCGCGCACGATCGGGCACGGTCGCGGCGCGATCCAGAAAGCCCCCTGCGCCGACCATGTCCGACACGCCGATCCCGATCCCGCCGCTCGACGGCGACGGGCCGATCTGGTTGCAGATCCGCCGGTCGATGGCGCTCGCGATCCTGACCGGGGACTGGCCCGCGGGAACCCGGGTGCCCGCGGAAACCTCGCTCACCGACATCTATGCCGCGTCGCGCATGACGGTGAACAAGGCGATCCAGAGCCTGGCGTCGGAGGGGCTGGTGGAACGGCGGCCCAGGACCGGCACGATCGTCACCGCGCGCGCGCGCGAACGCCCGGTGCTGGAGATATGGGATGCCGCCGACGCGGTGCGGCGCGACGGGCGGCGCTACGGCTATCGCCTGCTGTCGTGCGACATGCTGGCGCCCGGCGCGCCCGCGCGCGGGGACCTGCCCGCGCCCGCGGACGCGGCGATGATGCGGATGCTGTGCCTGCATTCGTCCGACGACCGGCCGTTCCAGCTGGAGGAACGACTGGTCAACGTCGCCGCCGCGCCGCGCATCGTACGGCAACCGCTGGAAACGGTCAGTCCCGGCGCGTGGCTGCTGGCGAACGTCCCGTGGACGCAGGCGCGCCACCGCATCTCCGCGCGCGGCGCCACAGCGGCGGTCGCGGGGCACCTGGCGCTGGCGGAGGGGGAGGCGTGCCTGGTGGTCGAACGGCGGACGTGGAACGCGGACGTGCCGGTGACGATGGGCCGGTTCTGGTATCCGGGCGACGACCACGCGCTGGAGGGGCAGTTCCGGCCGAGCTGGTGACTAGCCGATCACCAGCATCGCCGCGGCCAGCGACAGAAGGAACGCCGCGACCGTGGCGATCAGGATCACGATCAACGGGCGCGGCCCGCCCTCGACCAGCTTGGCCAGCGGCGTGCGGATCGCGGTGGCGGTTACCGCGGCGGCCAGGAGGACCGCGGCGGTCTTCTCCGCCAGCGTCGCCGCGATCGGCGGGACGACGCCCAGCGAGTTGATCCCCGCCATGACGAAGAACCCGACCACGAACCACGGCATCCCGGCGCGCGCCGCCCCGCCGCCGTCACGCGGCAGGAACAGCGTCACGATCGCCAGCACGGGCGCGAGCAACGCGACGCGGGTCAGCTTCACGATCGCCGCGATCTGCCCCGCGCCGGGCGAATAGGCATAGCCCGCGCCCAGCGCCTGCGCGACGTCGTGGATCGACGCGCCCAGCAGGAACCCCGCGCGCAGGTCGGACAGGGCCAGCACGTGCGCGATCGCGGGATAGACCAGCATCGCGGTCGCGCTCATCGCCGAAATGCCGACCAGGACGAGGGTCAGCTGCGCCTCCCCCGACCGTTTCGGGCCCAGCGTCGCCGCCAGCGCCATCGCCGCGCTGGCGCCGCAGATCGCGACCGCGCCCCCCGCCAGCGTCCCGAACGCGGCGTCGAAGCCCAGCCGCCGGCTCGCTACCACGCCCGCCCCGATCGTCAGCGCCACGATCCCCGCCACGCACAGCAGCGCCACGGGGCCGAGCGCCACGACCTGGCCCGCGGTGACGCGCAGGCCCACCAGCACGATGCCCCACCGCAGCAGCGATCGCGCCGCGAAGACCAGCCCCGGCGTCAGGCGCGCATCCTCCGACAGGAAATTGAGCGCCAGGCCCAGCAACAGCGCCATCAGCGTCAGCGGCGCGCCGTAGCGGTCGGACAGGAACCCCGCCGCCAGCGTCCCCAGCGCCACGATCGTCAGCCCGGGCATCCGGTCGCGCCAGCCGTCCGACGCCGTCTCGCCGATATCGTTGTACAGGTCCGCCGCCATGATCGCGGCGGGGCGGTCCTGCCTCATGCGTCGACGACGCCGCCCGCCCGCCGGCGGCGCCCGGCGATCATCCGGTCGTGCAGCCGGGCGATCGCGCGGCTGCCCGTCTTCTCGAACCACGCGGGCACGATCGCATGGACCAGGCACGCCAGCCCCGCCCCGATCAGCGCGACCCCGAATCCGCCCGCCGTCAGCATATGCTCGCCATAACTTTCCCCTACCTCGGCCGGGTGCGCGCGGAACAGACGGTCGAACATGGCTTCCTCCCTCGGGACGTCGGGATCGTTATAGCCGTTCGACGGGGAATAACCGTCTCGAGATCACGGCGCAACTGGCGCGATGCGGAATATCGTCCTATCCTGGCGGCGATATGAAGGAAACTGTTCTCGAACCGGTCGACCGGCGCATCCTGGCCATCCTACAGGAGGACGCCACCGTCGCGATCGCGGAGATCGCGGAGCGCGTCGGCCTGTCCGCGACGCCGTGCTGGAAACGGATCAAGCGGATGGAGCGCGACGGCGTCATCGGGCGCCGCGTCGCCATCCTGGACCGGGAGGCACTGGGGCTGGGCGTGACGGTCATCGTCGCGGTGCGGACCGCGCAGCACGGCGACGAGTGGTTGCAGACCTTCGCCGACGGGGTCGCGCGCATTCCGGAGGTGGTGGAATTCTACCGCATGAGCGGGGAGATCGACTATCTGCTGAAGATCGTGGCGCGCGACATCGCGGACTATGACCGCATCTATCGCAAGCTGACGAAGGTGGCGCCGCTGCACGACGTCAGTTCGTCCTTCGCGATGCAGGAGATCAAGTCCACGACCGCGCTGCCGCTGTTCGACTGACGCGGCCCGGCGCGGGGGGCGTCCGCCGTCGGGTCCGTTCAGGCACGAAGCAGCCGCGCCGCCACCCGCGCATATCGCGCCGCGACGGCGTCGCGCGTGCGGTGACGCCCGCCCTCCACCACCTGCCGACCCGCGCGCCACACCGCGTCGACGCGCGGTCCGCCGCCCGCGAAGATCCAGCGGTCGAGCGATTCTTCGCCCGCGTCGGACAGCGCGACCAGATCGGCGGGCGCGCCGACCGCGAACCCCGCATCCGCCCCCAGCGCGTGCGCGCCGCCGTGCAGGACCGCCGTCACCAGCGTCTCGCCGGTCGAGGCGCCCGGCGCGGCCAGTACGGTGCGCCGCCGCAGCGACAGCCGCTGGCCGTATTCCAGCAGGCGCAGCTCCTCCGCCGCGTCGATCCGCACGTTCGAATCGCTGCCGATCCCGAACGCCCCGCCCGCGGACAGATACGCGTCCGCGGGAAACAGGCCGTCGCCCAGATTCGCTTCCGTGATCGGGCACAGACCCACGACCGCCCCGCTCGCCGCCACCGCCGCCATCTCCCCCGCGTCGACATGCGTCGCGTGGACCAGGCACCAGCGCGCATCGACCGCCTGATGGTCCAGCAGCCACGCGACCGGCCGCCGTCCCGACCATGCGAGGCAGTCGGCGACCTCCTTCACCTGTTCCGCGACGTGGATGTGGATCGGCGCGTCGGGCGCCATCGTGGCCAGCACCGCCAGTTCGTCCGGCGTCACCGCGCGCAGCGAATGCGGCGCGATGCCGACGACCGCGTCGGGAAGCGCGGCGACCGCGCGGCGGCTGGCGTCGTGCAGCGTCGCGAACCCGTCCAGGTCGGTCACGAAGCGCCGCTGCCCCGCGGTCGGCGCGGTGCCGCCGAAGCCCGAATGGGCGTAGAAGACGGGCAGCAGCGTCAGCGCGATCCCGGTTTCCGCCGCCGCGCCCGCGACCGCCGCCGCCGTCTCCGCCGGATCGGCATAGGGCGCGCCCGACGGCTGGTGGTGGAGATAGTGAAACTCTCCGACGCGGGTGAAGCCCGCCTCCAGCATCTCCACGAACGCCATCGCCGCGATCGCCGCCACGTCGTCGGGCGTCAGGTCGTGCAGGATCCGGTACATCAACTCGCGCCAGCTCCAGAAATCGTCGTGCGCGGGCCCGCTCCTGCGTTCGGCACGCCCGGCCATCAGCCGCTGGAAGCTGTGGCTGTGCAGGTTGGGCAGGCCGGGCAGGGCGGTGGCGTGGCGCGGTTCGTCGCCGCGCGGCGTCGCCCGCGGCTCGATCGCGGCGATCCGGCCGTCCGCGATCGACACCCGCACGTCGCGCGCCCAGCCGTCGGGCAGCAGCGCCTGTCCGAAGAAGATCGTCCGCATCGCATCCTCCCTGTCGGGGCTGGACAGTAATGCGGGGTCGTGCTTTTGTATATACAATTGGTGGAGGCGAGCACGTGCGCTGCGACACGATATGGCGGAACGCGCGGCTGGCGACGATGGCCGGCGACGACCTGGGGATCGTCGCGGACGGCATAGTCGCGGCGCGCGACGGGCGGATCGCCTATGCCGGGCCCGCCACGGTCGCGATCGAGGCGGCGCACCAGGTGGATTGCGGCGGCCGCTGGATCACCCCGGGACTGATCGACTGCCACACGCACCTGATCCACGCCGGAAACCGCGCGGGCGAGTTCGCGGCCCGGCTGGCGGGCGCCAGCTACGAGGAGATCGCACGTGCGGGCGGCGGCATCGTGTCGACGATGCGCGCGACGCGGGACGCGAGCGAGGACGAGCTGGTCACGACCACTTTGCCGCGGCTCGACGCGCTGATCGCGGAGGGCGTGACGACGGTGGAGGTCAAGTCCGGCTATGGCCTGACCCCCTTCGACGAGGCGAAGATGCTGCGCGCCGCACGGCGGCTGGGCGACGAGCGCGACGTCCGCGTCGCGACGACCTTCCTCGCCGCGCACGCGCTGCCGCCCGAATATGCGGGCGACGCGGACGGCTATATCGACCGAGTCTGTGCACAGATCCCCGAACTGGGCGGGCTGGCGGATGCGGTCGACGCGTTCTGCGAGGGCATCGGGTTCACGCCGGCGCAGGTCGATCGCGTCTTCGCCGCGGCGCGCGACGCGGGCCTGCCGGTGAAGCTGCATGCGGAGCAATTGTCCGCGCTGGGCGGCGCGTCGCTGGCGGCGCGCCACGGGGCGTTGTCGGCGGATCACCTCGAACATGCCACCGATGCCGACGTCGCGGCGATGGCGGCGGCGGGCACGGTCGCGGTCCTCCTGCCCGGCGCCTATTACTTCATGCGCGAGACGATGCTGCCCCCCGTCGCCGCGCTGCGTGCCGCGGGCGTCCCGATCGCGCTGGCGACCGATTGCAACCCCGGCACCTCGCCGCTGACCAGCCCGCTGCTGGTCCTGAACATGGCCGCGACGCTGTTCCGGCTGACGGTGGTGGAGGCGTTGCGCGGCCTGACCGTCAATGCCGCCCGCGCGCTGGGCCTCCACGATGCGATCGGCACGCTGGAGGTCGGCAAGGCGTGCGACCTGGCGGTGTGGGACGTCTCCGACCCTGCCGAGCTGGTCTACCGCATCGGTTTCAACCCCCTCCACTCCCGCATCAGGAACGGTCGATGATCCTTCGCCCTGGCGCTGTCCCATATGCCGACTGGCTCGCCATCTATCGCGGCGCATCACCCCGGCTCGACCCGTCATGTGCGCAGGCGATCGCCGCCAGTGCCGCCGCGGTGGCGCGGATCGTGGGGAAGGGAGATCCGGTCTACGGCATCAACACCGGCTTCGGAAAACTGGCCAGCGTCCGCATCGACGCCGCCGACCTCGCCACGCTCCAGCGCAACATCGTGCTCAGCCACGCGGCGGGGGTGGGGGAGGCGATGCCGGTCCCGGTCGCGCGGCTGATGATGGCGCTGAAACTCGCCAGCCTGGCGCAGGGCGCATCGGGGGTCCGGCCCGCGACCGTCGCGCTGCTGGAGGCGATGCTGGCGCACGGTTTGACCCCCGTCGTACCCGCGCAGGGATCGGTGGGGGCGAGCGGCGACCTGGCTCCGCTGGCGCACATGACCGCGGCGATGATCGGCGTCGGCGACATGATCGTCGACGGCGCGGTGGTGCCCGCGGCGCGGGCGCTGGCGGACGCGGGGCTGTCGCCGCTGGAACTGGGGCCGAAGGAAGGACTGGCGCTCCTCAACGGCACGCAGTTCAGCACCGCCTACGCGCTCGCCGGCCTGTTCGAGGCGGAGCGATTGTACCGGTCCGCGCTGGTCACGGGCATCGTGTCGACCGAGGCGGCGAAGGGATCGGACGCACCCTTCGATCCGCGCATCCACGCGCTTCGCGGTCATCGCGGGCAGATCGACACCGCCGGCGCCTTGCGCGCGATGATGCGGGGATCGGCGATCCGCGCCTCGCATCGCGAGGACGACGTACGCGTGCAGGACCCCTATTGCCTGCGCTGCCAGCCGCAGGTGATGGGCGCGATCCTCGACCTGTTGCGACAGGCGGCGGCGACGCTGGTGACCGAGGCGAACGGCGTCAGCGACAATCCGCTGATCTTCCCGGACACGGACGAAGCCCAGGACGAGGCACTGTCGGGCGGGAACTTCCATGCCGAGCCGGTCGCCTTCGCCGCGGACATGATCGCGATGGCATTGTGCGAGATCGGCAGCCTGTCCGAACGCCGCGTCGCGATGCTGGTCGACCCCGCGCTGTCGGGGCTTCCCGCGTTCCTGACGCCCAGGCCCGGCCTGAATTCCGGCTTCATGATCCCGCAGGTGACCGCGGCGGCGCTGGTGAGCGAGAACAAGCAGCGCGCCTATCCCGCCAGCGTCGATTCGATCCCGACCTCCGCCAACCAGGAGGATCACGTGTCGATGGCGGCGCATGGGGCGCGGCGGCTGATCGCGATGGCGGCGAACGTCGACGCGGTGCTGGGCATCGAGCTGCTCGCCGCCGCGCAGGGGTGCGATTTCCACGCGCCGCTGACGTCGAGCGCGCCGGTGGAGCGCATCCGCGCGCTGCTCCGCGCCGCAGTGCCGACCTTGACGGACGATCGCCACATGGCACCCGACATGGCGGCGGCGACCGCGCTGGTGGTGGACGGCGCGCTGCTGGCCGCGGTCGGCGATCTGCCGGGCGTCGCGGCGTGATCCTGCACGTCGCGCGGGCGGACACGCCGCTGATCCTCGCCATGCCGCATGGGGGGCTGGCGCTGCCGACCGGGGGGTTCCGGTCGGACTGGTGGGCGCGGCGCGACGCGGACTGGCATATCCGCGACCTGTACGACGGGCTGGCCGACGCCACCGTGGTCGCCACCGGAATCTCGCGCAGCACGATCGACGCGAACCGCGATCCGTCGGGCGCGTCGCTCTATCCGGGGCAGGCGACGACGGAATTATGCCCGACGACGACGTTCGACGGCGACCCCCTGTACGACGGCGCGGGGCCGGACGCGGCGGAGATCGCGCGTCGGCGCGCCGCCTATTTCGACCCCTATCACGCCGCGCTGTCCGCGGAGGTCGCCCGGCTGCGCGCGACGCACGACCGGGTCGTGGTCTACGACTGCCATTCGATCCGCAGCCGCATTCCCCGCCTGTTCGACAGCGACCTGCCCGAACTGAACATCGGCACCAACGGCGGCACCACCTGCGCGCCCGAACTGCGCGATGCGGTCGCGGCCATCGCCGCCGCATCGGGGCGCAGCCATGTCGTCGACGGGCGCTTCCGCGGCGGCTGGACCACGCGGCATTACGGCAGGCCGGAAACGGGCGTCCACGCGATCCAGATGGAAACCGCGATCCGCGCCTATCTGCGCGAACCGGTGGGGCAGGTCACGCCCGACACCTGGCCGCCCGCCTTCGACCCTGCCGTCGCCGCGCCGCTGCGCGCGACGCTCGGCCTCATCCTCGCCGCCTGCCTGGAGTTCGCCCGATGAACCGCCACGATCCCGCCCGCGACATCCGCGCCGCCACCGGCACCACGCTGTCGGCGAAAAGCTGGCTGACCGAGGCGCCGTTGCGGATGCTAATGAACAATCTGCATCCCGACGTTGCGGAGAATCCGGCGGACCTCGTCGTCTACGGCGGGATCGGCCGCGCGGCGCGCGACTGGGACAGCTACGACCGCATCGTCGCGGCCCTGCGCGCGCTGGAGGACGACCAGACGCTGCTGGTCCAGTCGGGCAAGCCGGTTGGCGTCTTCCGCACGCACCGGGATGCGCCCCGCGTCCTGATCGCGAACAGCAACCTCGTGCCCAAATGGGCGACGTGGGAGCATTTCGACGAACTCGATCGCAAGGGGCTGGCGATGTACGGCCAGATGACCGCGGGGTCGTGGATCTACATCGGCACGCAGGGGATCGTGCAGGGCACGTACGAGACGTTCGTGGAGATGGGGCGCCAGCATCACGGCGGCGACCTGTCGGGCAAGTGGCTGCTGACCGCGGGGCTCGGCGGCATGGGCGGGGCGCAGCCGCTGGCGGCGGTGATGGCGGGCGCATCGTGCCTCGCGATCGAATGCCAGCAGTCGCGCATCGATATGCGGCTGCGCACCGGCTATCTCGACCGCGCCACCGACAGCCTGGACGAGGCGCTGGCGATCGTCACGCGCGCGCGCGAACCGGTGTCGGTCGGCCTGCTCGGCAATGCCGCCGAGCTGCTGCCCGAGATGGTCGCCCGCGGCGTCCGCCCCGACCTCCTGACCGACCAGACCAGCGCACACGATCCCGTCAACGGCTACCTTCCCGCGGGCTGGACCGTCGAGCGCTGGATCGCCGCGCGCGAACAGGATCCGGCGGGCGTCGCCGCCGCGGCGAAGGCGTCGATGGCGCGGCACGTGCAGGCGATGCTGGATTTCCAGCGCGCGGGCGTGCCCACGGTCGATTACGGCAACAACATCCGACAGGTCGCGAAGGACGAGGGGGTGGCCGACGCCTTCGCCTTCCCCGGCTTCGTCCCCGCCTATATCCGCCCCCTGTTCTGCCGCGGCATCGGCCCGTTCCGCTGGGTCGCGCTGTCGGGCGATCCCGAGGACATCTACCGCACCGACGCGAAGGTGAAGGAACTGCTGCCCGACAATGTGGCGCTGCACCGCTGGCTCGACATGGCGCGCGAACGCATCCGGTTCCAGGGCCTGCCCGCGCGCATCTGCTGGGTCGGGCTGGGCGACCGCCACCGGCTCGGCCTCGCGTTCAACGACATGGTGGCGTCGGGCGAGTTGAAGGCGCCGGTGGTGATCGGCCGCGACCATCTCGACAGCGGATCGGTCGCCTCCCCCAACCGCGAGACGGAGGCGATGCGCGACGGCAGCGACGCGGTCAGCGACTGGCCGCTGCTCAACGCGCTGCTCAATACCGCCAGCGGCGCGACCTGGGTCTCGCTTCACCACGGCGGCGGGGTCGGCATGGGCTATTCGCAACATAGCGGGATGGTGATCGTCGCGGACGGCACCGCCGACGCAGCAAGCCGTCTGGAACGCGTGTTGTGGAACGACCCCGCCACCGGCGTCATGCGCCACGCCGACGCGGGCTACGACATCGCCACGGCGTGCGCGCGGGAGAAGGGGCTGGACCTGCCCGGCATCCTTTAACCGCGCGCCGGCGGGGTTGCGCCGGCGCGTCGACCCGATCAGGAAGGCGCGACCGCCGGGCCCGGACCGGGTATCGGTCGGAACCTCGTCGTCGACCGGACAGGAGCCAGCGCGATCTTCCACCTCTTCTTCGCCGTGCCGTGCCTGCTGGTCCTGGCGCGCTGGCTGTGGCCGCTCGCGCTGACGCCCGGGGTGAAGGTCGCGGTCGCGGTCGCGCTTCTCGTCGCATCGCAATTCCATCTGTGGAGCCGGCTGTCGTCGGGCTCGGTCTTCGATCCCGAAATGCCGCGGGGCGTCGTGATCCTGTTCAACTGGGCGTTCGGCGCGATCCTGCTGCTGGCGGCGTTCCAGATCGCGCTGGACCTGGCGACGCTGGCGACGATGGCGGTGCGGCGCGGCGCGGTGACGGTCCCCGACGGCGCACGCTTCGCGATCGCGGGCATCGCCGCGCTGCTCGCCGCGCTGGGGGTGTGGAACGCGGTGCGCGTGCCCCCGGTCAGGGACGTGGAGATCGCCGTTCCCGGCCTGTCGCCCCGCTTCGACGGCTACCGCCTGATCCAGCTGACCGACCTGCACATCAGCCGCCTGTTCCCGGCCGCCTGGGCGCGCGCGGTGGTGGCGCGGGCGAATGCGGCGGACGCGGACCTGATCGTCGTCACGGGGGACTTCATCGACGGGTCGGTGGCGATGCGGCGTGCCGACGTGGCGCCGCTGCGCGACCTGCGCGCGCCGGACGGCGTCTTCGCCATCCCCGGCAACCACGAATATTTCTTCGATTACGCCGCCTGGATGCGGCACCTGTCCGGGCTGGGGATCCGCATGTTGCCCAACGCGCATGTCGTCCTGGAACGCGGCGACGCGCGCCTGGTGCTCGCGGGCGTGACCGACCTGTCCGCGCCGGGCGTGGGGCAGGCGGGGCCGGACCTCGACGCCGCGCTGTCGGGCGCGCCGGCGGGTGCGCCGGTCCTGCTGCTCGATCATCAGCCGCGGAAGGCGCGGCGTGCCGCCGCCCGGGGCGTGGCGGTCCAGCTGTCGGGGCACACCCACGGCGGCATGATCCGCGGCCTCGATCGCCTGGTCGCGCCGGCCAACGACGGGTTCGTGTCCGGTCGCTATGCGGTGGGGGGCATGACGCTGTACGTGAACAACGGCACCGCGCTGTGGCCGGGCTTCGCGCTGCGGCTGGGCGTGCCGTCGGAACTGACCCGGATCACGCTGCGCGCGAAGGGCGGCGGATCGTGACTTGGCGCCGGGCCTGCCGCGCAGCGTGACCGAGGAAGGGGAGGGGGCGGCACGCCATCGGTGCCTGCCGTCGTCGCCGAAGGTGGTGACCCCTACGAGAATCGAACTCGTGTTTTCGCCGTGAGAGGGCGACGTCCTAACCGCTAGACGAAGGGGCCGTCGGCAGTGAAGCGGCGCACCTACGGGGCGGCCGGGCCGCCGTCAAGCCATCGCGTATGCGGCGGCAGGTTGTCGCGGCCCGCCTCCAGCAGGCCCTGCAACGGCGCGCCGAATTCCTGCGTCCGGCCGCGCAGCATCCCGGCCATGATCGGCGTCAGGGCGATCCCGAACTGGCGCGCGGTCCGGCCCAGGAACAGGTGCGCGTCGCGGATGAAATGCGACTGGTCGTAATAGGGGGTGAAGACGTCCGCATCCGACAGTCGCGCCGCATGCGGACCGGTCAGCGCGGCGACTGCGCGCATGAAGCGGTGCTGGCGCAGCAGCCGCTTCGGCCCGAAGCCGAAATAATGTTTCGCGATCCGGCGCAACTGCGTCTCCTGCACCGCCAGCCGGTCCGCGACCTCCGCGCATTCCACCGCCGCGGGGTCGTGCAGCATCGCGGTCAGCGCGCGGATCACCGGCATGTCGCGTCCCTCGGGCGACAAGGCGGCGGTCAGCGCATGATCCAGCACCGTCACCGCCGCATCCTCGTCGCGCCCCGCCGCCGCCAGCGCGCCGTAGAAGGCGCGCGCGCGCGGCTCCTCCCACAGGCTCGCCAGCGGCACGACGCGATCCGCCACGCGCGCGGCGTGCTTGCCGAACAGGCGCGCCCATCCGATCGCGGTGATACCGATCCCGATCAGGCGCCCGCCGTCGCTGTCGGCGCGAAAGGCGTAACTGGTGGGGCCGAAGACCACCGCGTCGTTGCGCCACTCCAACCTGTGGTTGCGCACCGTCGCGCGCACCGGCCCGGCGTCGAACGTCATCACGAGGTTCGCGGGACCGGGCAGATAGTCGTTGTGCCGCACCGCCGACCCCGCCGGACCGGAATCGTAGAAGGCGTAGTCGATGACGATCTCGGCCAGATGCGCCGCGGGCGCGCGAAACCGCATCGCGACGCCGTCGCTCGTCACGACCGCGGGGCGGGTCTCGGTCATCGCCTCACGCGGCCTTCCGACGCTCCGACAGTTCGGCGTTCAGCATCTCGGCCAGCAGGAACGCCAGTTCCAGGCTCTGCCCGGCGTTCAGCCGCGGATCGCAATGCGTGTGATAGCGGTCCGCCAGGCTCTGCTCGGTCACGTCGATCGCGCCGCCGGTGCATTCGGTGACGTTCTGGCCCGTCATCTCGGCATGGATACCGCCCGCATGCGTCCCCTCCGCGCGATGCACCGCGAAGAAGCCGCGCACCTCCGCCAGAATGCGCTCGAAGGGCCGCGTCTTGTAGCCGTTGGCGGCCTTCACGACGTTGCCGTGCATCGGATCGCACGACCACACCACCGGATGACCCTCCCGCGTCACCGCGCGGACCAGCGTGGGCAGATGCGCCTCGATCTTGTCGTAGCCGTAGCGCGTGATGAGCGTCATGCGCCCGGGCACGCGGCCGGGGTTCAGCGTGTCGAGCATCCGCAGCAGCGCGTCGGGCTCGAGGCTCGGTCCGCATTTCACGCCGATGGGGTTGCCGATGCCGCGCAGGAACTCGACATGGCTCGATCCCTCGAACCGCGTGCGATCGCCGATCCACAGCATGTGCGCGGACGTGTCGTACCAGTCGCCGGTCAGCGAATCCTGCCGCGTCATCGCCTCCTCGAACGGCAGCAGCAGCGCCTCGTGGCTGGTGTAGAAGGTGGTCTGCGACAGCTGCGGGACGGTGTCGGGGCTGATCCCGCACGCCTCCATGAAATCCAGCGCCTCGCCGATCCGGTCCGCGGTCTCGGCATATTTCTTCGCCCACGGGCTGCGGCCCATGAAATCGTGCGTCCAGCGGTGGACCTGGTGCAGGTTCGCATAGCCGCCCTGCGCGAACGCGCGCAGCAGGTTCAGCGTTGCGGCGGATTGCGCATAGGCGCGGATCATCCGTTCCGGATCGGGGATGCGGCTGGCCGCGGTGAAGGCGATGTCGTTGACGTTGTCGCCGCGGTAGCTGGGCAGTTCGACGCCGTCGATGACCTCGGTGTTCGACGACCGCGGCTTGGCGAATTGTCCCGCCATGCGCCCGACCTTCACCACCGGCAGCTTGCTGGCATAGGTCAGGACGACCGACATTTGCAGGATGACGCGGAACGTGTCGCGGATGTTGTTGGGGTGGAATTCGGCGAAGCTTTCCGCGCAATCGCCGCCCTGCAACAGGAACGCCTTGCCCTCCGCCACCTTGGCCAGGTCGGTCGTCAGGTTGCGCGCCTCGCCCGCGAAGACCAGCGGGGGGAAATTGCCGATCCGCTGCGTCACGTCGTCCAGCGCCGCGGCGTCGGGATATTCGGGCAATTGCAGCGCCTGTGCGCTCTTCCAGCTATCGGCGGCCCAGTTCGCGGCCATGGCAACAATCCTTCGTCTTGCAGGCGCGCGGCATTGGGCGAATCGCTCCCGCCGCGCAACATACTTCGCCTTTATAGCACGCCCGCATAGGCGCCGCCGTCGATCAGCAGGCTCTGTCCCGTGATGAACCCGGCATGGGTCGAACACAGGAAGGCGCAGGTCCGGCCGAATTCGTCCGGATCGCCGAACCGCCCCGCGGGGATGCGCGCGCGCGCGCGTTGTTCGGCTTCCTGCGCGCTCACGCCCTGCGCCTTGGCCGAAAAGGCGTGGACTCCCTCCAGCCGCCGTGTCGCGAACAGGCCGGGGAGGAGGAAGTTGATCGTGACGTTGCGCCCCGCCACCTGTCGCGCCACGCCCGCCAGGAACCCGGTCAGCCCGATGCGCGCGCCGCTGGACAGGTCGAGGCCGGGGACGGGCGACTTCACCGATCCGCTGGTGACGCACAGGATACGGCCGAAGCCGCGTTCCATCATGCCGTCCACCACGCGCTGCGTCATGCGGATCGGCGTCACCATGTTGGCGTCGAGCCCGGCGTGGATCGCCGCGGCGTCCAGCGTGCGGAAGTCCTTCAGCGGCGGGCCGCCGTTGTTGTTGACCAGGATGTCGGGCGCGCCGTCCGCCGCGGCCACCAGCGCGACCTGCGTCGCATCGTCCGCCACGTCGCCCGCGACCGTCGCCACCGCGGCGCCGGTCGCGTCGCGGATGTCGCGCGCGGTCGCGTCCAGCGCGGCGGCGTCGCGGCCGTTCAGCACCACCGACGCGCCCGCCTCCGCCAGTGCCATCGCGCACGCGCGGCCCAGCCCGTGGCTGGAGGCGCAGACGATCGCGCGTCGGCCGGTCAGTCCCAGATCCATGATATCATCCCCCTGTCACCGGGGCGGGGCATAGCATTGCGCGGCGGCGGTGCGCTATGCGGTGCGGCGCGGTTTCGCCTGCTCGTCGGTCTTGATGCCGCGCAACCGCCGCCGTCGCGCGTCGCGCCGCCGTTTCCAGAGCACGAACGTCACCGTCCCGGCGACCACCAGGGCCGCGATGATGAGGTAGGCGATCTGTTCGCGCAGTTCCAATGCGTGCTCCGCAAGCGTTACGAATTCGTCACGCGGATACCCGCACCGGCGCGGTCACGCCAGTCGCAATTCCGGGCGGGCGCGACGCCGGTCGCGACTTTCGCCCGTCCCGTCAGTATCCTGCGGCGAGATCGGCGACGTTCTCCATCGCCTCGCCGGCACGGTACGCCGCCAGGTTGCGCAGGAACAGCGCGCCTGCGCGCTGGAACATCTTCGTCTGGCTGCGCCCCGACAGGTGCATCGTGATGATGCAGCGCGGCGCGCGCCACAACGGATGTTCGGGCGGCAACGGTTCCGGATTGGTCGGGTCCAGGAACGCGCCGCCCAGCCGCCCGCCCTCCAGCGCGGCGATCAGCGCATCGTCGTCGATCATGTCGCCGCGCGCGATGTTGACGATCCACGCCCCCGGCTTCATCGCCGCCAGTTCGTCCGCGCCGATCATCGCCTTGGTATCCCCGGTCGACGGCGCCGCCAGGATCACCCAGTCGTACTCGCCCAGCCGCGCGCGCCAGGCGTCGGGCGTGATCGTCCCGTCGCGCCCCGATCGCGTCACCCCGGTCACCGCGACCCCGAATGCCTGCAATCGCTCGCCGATCAGCCGCCCGATCGCGCCGTGGCCGACGATCAGCGCCTTCGTCTCGAACAATTCCAGCTTGCCCGGCGCGTCCTTCGGCCATTCCTGCCGGTCATGCGCGCGGAGCACCTCGTCGAACCGCTTCGCGCCGACCAGCACGCCCATGACCGCATATTCCGCCACCGCGATCGCGTTCACGCCCGTGCCGTTGGTCACGATCGCGCCGCGCCGCTTCAGGTCGTCGAGCGGAAAGGCGTCGAGCCCGGCGTACAGCGTCGACACCCATTTCAGCCGCGGCCCCGCGCTGCGGATCGCGTCCGCGACGTGGCGCGTCGGCGTCATGTCGACCCACGCGATCTCCGCCTCCGCGATCCCCGCCGTCGCCTCGTCCGGGGCGGTGAACCACGCCACGTCCATGTCGGCGGGCAGATGCGGTTCGAGCAGGGCGCGGGCGGGGGCGGGGAGGACGGCTTTCATTCGAGGGGGATAACAGGGGAGAGAGGTCCGCGAAACCGCCGTTCGTGCTGAGCGACGTCGAAGCACATGCGTCGCGCCGGCCCTTCGACTTCGCTCAGGGCGAACGGGTTTGCTACCGCCCCTCCACCGCGGCGATGATGGCGCGGCCGTAGGCGGTCTTGCTCAGCGCCTCGCCACGCGCGCGCGCCTGGTCGGCGGTGATGAAGCCCATTTCGAACGCGATCTCCTCCAGGCACGCGACCTGGATTCCCTGGCGGTGCTGGATCGTGCGCACGAACTCGCTCGCCTCCAGCAGGCTGTCGTGGGTGCCGGTGTCGAGCCAGGCATAGCCGCGCCCCATCTGCTCGACGTGCAGGTCGCCCGCCTCCATGTACAGCCGGTTGAGGTCGGTGATCTCATACTCCCCGCGCGCCGACGGGGCGAGGTCGCGCGCCAGCTGCACGACGCGATTGTCGTAGAAATACAGGCCCGTAACCGCGAGGTTCGATTTGGGCACCGCGGGCTTCTCTTCCAGGCTGATCGCCTTGCCGCCGTCACCCATCTCCACCACGCCGTAACGCTCGGGATCGTCGACGCGATAGCTGAACACCGTCGCGCCGCCGTCGCGCGCGACCGCGCTGGCCAGCAGGTCGGTCAGGTTCGCGCCGAAGAAGATGTTGTCGCCCAGCACCAGCGCGACGCGGTCGTCGCCGATGAAGTCCGCGCCGATCGTGAACGCCTGCGCCAGCCCCTCGGGCTTCGGCTGCTCGGCATAGGTCATCGTCAGGCCCCAGTCGGACCCGTCGCCGAACATCCGCCGGTAATTGGGCAGGAATTCGGGGCTGGAGATGATGAGGATGTCGCGGATCCCCGCCAGCATCAGGACGCTGAGCGGGTAATAGATCATCGGCTTGTCGTACACCGGCAGCAACTGCTTGTTGATCGCCAGCGTCGCCGGGTGGAGCCGGGTGCCGGAGCCGCCGGCCAGGATGATGCCCTTCATGCAGGTGCTCCCAAAAGTTCGTCGATGATGTCGTCCAGCGCGACGCGCCAGTCGCGCGGCTGGATGCAGAAGTCGCGCACCAGCGTATCGTGGCTCAGCCGCGAATGCGCCGGGCGCGTGGCGGGCACGGGATAGTCCGCGGTGGTGATGCCCGCCACCTCGGGCGACGGCCCGCCGTGCCGCTGCGCGGACGCGAAGATCGCGCGCGCGAAGCCGGCCCAGGTCGTCTCGCCCGCATTGGTGAAATGCCACGTCCCCGCGAGCGTGGCATCGTCCGCCATCCGCATCGCGATCGTCGCCAGCGCCGCGGCGAGGTCCGCCGCACTGGTCGGCGCGCCGTATTGGTCGTCCACCACGGTCAGCCGCTCGCGCTCGGCGCCGAGCCGCAGCATCGTCCTGATGAAATTATGCCCGTGCGGCGACACGACCCAGCTGGTCCGCACGATCGCATGCCGCGGGCACCCGGTCCGCACCGCCAGCTCGCCGCCCAGCTTCGACGCGCCATACACGTTCAGCGGCCTGACCGCGTCGTCGGTCGCCCATCCGCCAGCGTTCGTCCCGTCGAACACGTAATCGGTCGATACCTGCACCAGCGGAATGTCCGCCGCGCGGCACGCCTTTGCGAACGCCGCGGGCGCCAGCGCGTTGACTGCCCAGGCGGTGACGAGATCGTCCTCCGCCTTGTCCACCGCGGTATAGGCCGCGCCGTTGACGACCGCCGCCCACGGGCGCGACGCCACCAGCGCCTGGATCGCGGCGGTATCGCTCAGGTCGAGGTCCTCGATATCGACCGCGTGCACGCCCCAGCCGTCGGGCCAGGCATGACGCCGCAATTCGGTGCCCAGCTGCCCGTTGGCGCCGGTGACGAGGATGGTGTTCATGTCGGCTTACTTTCCCTTCCGTTCGGGCTGAGCGAAGTCGAAGCCCATGCGCGACCGTCGGCGCATACCCTTCGACTTCGCTCAGGGCGAACGGCTGTTGCGCGTTACGCCGCCACGCCCCGCCGCTCGGACGCCTTCGCCGCGACCAGCGGTCGCCACCAGTCCTCGTTCGCCAGATACCATGCCACCGTCTTCGCGATCCCGCTCTCGAACGTCTCCGCCGGCTCCCAGCCCAGCTCGTCCCTGATCCGCGACGCGTCGATGGCGTAGCGCTTGTCGTGCCCCGGCCGGTCCGCGACATAGCCGATCTGCTCGGCATAGGATTTCCCGTCGCCACGCGGGCGCAACCGGTCGAGGATCGCGCACACCGCCTGCACGACCTCCAGATTCTGCTTCTCGTTGTTGCCGCCGACATTGTACGTCCGGCCCACCGCGCCCGCCTCGAACACGCGGCGCAGCGCGCGGACGTGATCCTCGACGTACAGCCAGTCGCGCACCTGATCGCCCTTGCCGTACACGGGCAGCGTCTCCCCAGCCAACGCCTTCACGATCATCAGCGGGATCAGCTTTTCCGGGAAATGGTACGGCCCGTAATTGTTCGAGCAATTGGTGATGAGCACCGGCAGGCCGTACGTATGCCCCCACGCGCTGACGAGATGGTCCGACCCCGCCTTCGACGCCGAATAGGGGCTGCGCGGATCATACGGCGTCTCCTCGGTGAACAGCCCGGTGTCGCCCAGCGATCCGTACACCTCGTCGGTGGAGATGTGGTGGAAGCGGAACGCCGCCTTCGCATCGCCGTCGAGGCCCTGCCAGTAGCTGCGCGCCGCGGACAGCATCGTGAACGTGCCGACCAGATTCGTCTGGATGAACGCGTCCGGCCCGTCGATCGAGCGGTCGACATGGCTCTCCGCCGCCAGGTGCGTGACGACGTCGGGGCGGAAATCGCGGATCGCCGCATCCACCGCCGCGCGGTCGCAGATGTCGCCCTGCACGAATTCGTAGCGGTTCGACTTCGACACGCCGTCCACCGTCGACAGCGTGCCCGCATAGGTCAATTTGTCGAAGTTCAGCACCGCGTGATCGCTGTCGTCGATCAGGTGCCGGACCAGCGCGGAGCCGATGAACCCGGCGCCGCCGGTGACGAAGATACGCATGGATGGCCTTCAGGAAAGGGGAAGGAGAGGGCGCCCGTCATAGTCGAACGGACTGTCGAATTCGTGCAGCGACGCCAGGACGCCGTCCTTGTCGCTCAACTCGGGCGTCGTGCCCGCGGGCAGCGGCCAGTCGATCCCGACACTGTCCCAGCGGATACCGCCGTCGCTCTGCGGCGCGTACAGCGCGGAGCATTTGTACACGACCTCGCAATCGGGCTCCAGCGTCAGGAACGCGTGCGCGAAGCCGACCGGCACGAACAGCTGGTGCCCGTTGTCCGCCGACAGTTCCGCACCCACCCATTTGCCATAGGTCGGCGATTCGCGCCGCACGTCCACCGCCACGTCGAAGATCCGCCCGCGGATGCACCGGACCAGTTTGTCCTGCGCATCGGGCGGCGTCTGGAAATGCAGCCCGCGCAGCGTGAACGCCGGCACCGACAGCGAATGATTGTCCTGCACGAACCGGACGTCGATGCCCCGCGCGTGGAACGCCGCCTCGTTGTACGTTTCGGTGAACCAACCGCGCGCATCGCCGAAACGCCGCGGTTCGATAAGCTGGACGGGATTCATGCCGCCGCCGATAGCCCAGGAAGCGACGGGTTCCAACAGCTCCTTCGTGCGACTCGGCGCTGCCTCAGAGCGCGCGGAGCGTGGATCACACCCGCCAGTCCCACCCCAGCGGGTCCCCGTCCATCACCTCGACTCCGGCCGCCGCCAGTTCGTCGCGGATCGCGTCCGACCGCGGGTAATCCTTCGCCACCCGCGCCTCGCGTCGCTCCGCCAGCCGCGCCGCGATTTCGTCCTCGTCGATCGTCGCATCCGCGGGCCGCACGCGCAGCGCCGCGCGCGTCAGCGTCGACAGCCCCAGCCCCAGCAGGTCGTCGAAATCCGCGAGCGCCGCCACGCGCGCCTGCGGCGACAGCGCCTTGTCCGCCAGCATCGCGTCCAGCACCGTCAGCGCGCGCGGCGTCGCCAGATCGTCGCTCAGCGCCGCGTCGAGCTGGTCGCGATACGTGCCCGCATCGTCCCGCCCCCTGCCGTCGCCGCGATCGCGCAACGCGCCGACCGCCTGCACCAGCCGCTTCAACCGCACCTGCGCCGCCGCCAGCCCGTCCCAGCCGAACTCCAGCTCGCTGCGATAATGCGCCTGAAGGCACATCATCCGGTACGCCAGCGGGTGGAAACCGCGGTCGACCAGCCGTTGCAGCGTCAGGAACCCGCCCGAGGATTTGGACATCTTCCCCGTACGATCGACCAGGAAGTTGTTGTGCATCCACACCTTCGCGCCCGGATCGCCGCAATCGCAATGCGCCTGGTTCTGCGCGATCTCGTTCGGGTGGTGGATCTCGCGATGGTCGATCCCGCCGGTGTGGATGTCGAACGGCAGGCCGAGATATTTCGCGCTCATGACGGAGCATTCCAGATGCCACCCCGGCGCCCCGCGGCCCCACGGCGAATCCCATTCCATCTGCCGCTGCTCGCCCGGCGGGCTGGTGCGCCAGATCGCGAAGTCCTGCGGATGCCGCTTCCCCGCCACCGCCTCGATCCGTCCCTCCGCCGCGTCATGCGCGGCGCCCGCCAGCGCGCCGTAATGCGGCACGGTCGACACGTCGAAATACAGGCCGTCGTCCAGGCGATAGCAATGCCCGGCCTCCATGCGGACGCCCCATTCGATCATTTCCGCCACATGGTCGGTCGCCTTGGGCATGTGCGTCGGGCGGCGGATGTTCAGCGCGGCCAGGTTATCCTCGAACGCCTGCGTGTAATGCGCCGCGATCGCCCAGATGTCGCGGCCGCTCGCCTTCGCCGCGGCCTCCATCTTGTCGTCGCCCGCGTCGGCGTCGCTGGTCAGGTGGCCGACGTCGGTGATGTTCAGGACATGGGTCAGCCGCAGGCCCTTCCACGTCAGCACGCGCGACAGCGTGTCGGTGAAGACATAGGCGCGCAGATTGCCGACATGCGCGTAATTGTAGACCGTCGGCCCGCACGAATAGACGCGGGCATGGCCCGGCTCGATCGGCGCGAAGGGTTCGGTGGTACGGGTCAGGCTGTTGTGGAGGACAAGCGGCGTCATGCCACGCCCCTTATCCGCTCGTGCGCGACCGCGCGAGGGCCACGACGCCCCGCCCGGCGACCGCGACGGACTTTGCCCCGTCGGCGGCGACGCGCTACATCCACGCTATGACCCGCATCGCGATCGTCCAGACCAGCACCGGCATCGATCCCACCGCGAACGCCGCGCATCTGGCCGACGCCATCGCGCGGGCGGCGGCGGGCGGGGCGCGGATGGCGTTCACGCCCGAAATGTCCGGCCTGCTCGATCGCGACCGCACCCGCGCCGCCGCCGCGATCCGGACCGAGGCGGACGACCCCGTCCTCGCCACCGTGCGCGAGGCCGCGGCGCGCCACGGCCTGTGGGTCCATCTCGGCTCGCTCGCGCTGCGGCGCGACGACGGCCGCTACGCCAATCGCGGGTTCGTGATCGATTCGGACGGCGCGGTCCGGGCGCGCTACGACAAATTGCACCTGTTCGACGTCGACCTGCCGACCGGCGAAAGCTGGCGCGAATCGGCCGCCTACGCACCGGGCGACCGGGCGGTCGTGGTCGATACGCCCGCGGGCCGGCTGGGCCTGTCGATCTGCTACGACCTGCGCTTCGCCGATCTGTATCGCGCGTTGAGCGATGCGGGCGCGACGATCCTGTCGGTGCCCGCCGCCTTCACCCGCCCGACCGGCGCGGCGCACTGGCATGTCCTGCTGCGCGCGCGGGCGATCGAATCGGCGGCATGGCTGGTCGCCGCGGCGCAGACCGGCCGCCACGCCGATGGCCGGGAGACGTACGGCCATTCGCTCGCGATCGATCCCTGGGGTCAGGTCGCGGTCGACGCGGGCGAGGAGGTCGGCATCACCTTCGCCGAGGTCGATCCGGCCGCGGTCGCCGACGTCCGCGCGCGCATCCCGGTCCTGGCGCATCGCCGCGCGATTCCGGCGGTGGAGCAGGCGCGGGCGATCTTGCCTACATGAAAAGCACCTGTTAGGTGCAGTCCGTTCGGCGCAGGCTTGCCTGTCGCCGCCTTAGCCGTTTTATATTTTCCGTTTCACCGGAGTTCCGTGGTTCCATGCAGATCATCGTCCGCGACAACAACGTCGACCAGGCCCTGCGCGCGCTCAAGAAGAAGTTGCAGCGCGAGGGTGTGTATCGCGAGATGAAGCTGCGCCGGCACTACGAGAAGCCGTCGGAGAAGCGTGCGCGCGAACGCGCCGCCGCGATCCGCCGCGCGCGCAAGCTGGAGCGCAAGCGCGCCGAGCGCGACGGCGCCCGGTAAGCACCGGTTCGCGCCACGACGTGGCGTGAACTTCGTAAACTTCCGGCGGTGATCGAAACGGGACCGTTCCCGGCGCCGCCTATCGGGGCCGTCGCCATGTCCACCGTCACCGCCGTTCCGCTGGCTCCCGTGAAGCGCGCCTACCTCGTCTGGCTGTGGCTCGGACTGGCGCTCGCGCTCGTCGCGGGCGTGGCGCTGGCGAAGGCGGGCGACACCGGGATCAAGGCGACGCCGTCGGGCCTGCGCTACCAGGTGCTGGCCCCCGGCACCGGGACGGCCCGGCCCACCGATGCGGACGTCGCGCTGGTGAATTACACCGGCAAGCTGGCCGACGGCACCGTGTTCGACAAGTCGCAGCAGCCGACGCCGCTGCCGGTCGCGGGCATGATAAAGGGCTTCAGCGAAGGGCTGAAGCTGATGCCGAAGGGGGCGAAGTACCGTTTCTGGATCGCGCCGGAGCTGGGCTACGGCCCGCAGGCGAACGGCCCCATTCCCGCGAATTCGACGCTGACCTTCGATGTCGAGCTGGTCGACTTCCTGCCCGAAGCGACGCTGCGCGCGCTTCAGCAGCAACAGCAGATGATGGGCGGCGCGGGCGGTGGTGCGCCCGGCGGTGCCCCTGGCGGCGCAATGCCCCCCGGCGCGGAAATGCCCGGCCGCTGACGGTCCTAGCGAAGGTCGCCCGGCACGCTCATCTCCCACGTCGCCGCGCCCTCCATGCCCAGCGCGGTCAGCCGTCCGCCGGGCATGTAGGCGCCGGTGTCGATCCCGATCCGGTGCGGACGATAGTCCACCGCTTCGCTGATCGTATGGCCGTGGACGATCATCGCGCCCAGCGGCTTGCCATGTCCCAGGAACGGCTCCCTGATCCAGCGCAGGTCGGATTCGCGCTGCGCGTCCAATGCCCGGTCCGGGTGGACCCCGGCATGGACCAGCAGGTAGCCGCCCACCGCCACCGACGGCTCGAACCCGGACAGGAAGGCGACGTGGTCGGCGGGCACGTGCTGCGCCAGCCACGCCGACAGTTCCGCATGGTCCATCCGCTCGTAGTCGGGCGCCGACAGGCCGTAGCTCAGCGCGGTTTCCCGCCCGCCGACGCGGCAGAACATGCGCGTCGACTTCGCCTCCCCGGCGACGGCGCCCAGGAAGATCTCCTCATGGTTGCCGAAGACGAACCGCACGCCCGGCCGCTCCCGGGACAATCGCAACAAATCCTCGACCACCCCCGCCGAATCGGGGCCGCGGTCGACCAGGTCGCCCAGGAACACGATCCGCGTGTCCGCCGGTCCACGCTCGCGGTCGTCGGCCGCGATCAGATCCAGCAATTCGGACAGCGCGGCGCGGGATCCGTGGATATCCCCGACCGCATAGACGCGCTGCCCTGCCGGCACTTCTGCCGTCACACGGGCAGGCGCCGTCACCGCACGCAACAACTTCTTCAGCATCACGGGCACCTAGGGTGCCGCATCGGGCGACGCAACCGTCGCGAAACCCCTTGCGCCGATCCGCGATGCCGATAGTCGGTCGGGCAGGACAAGGAGCTTCCATGACGATCAAGCCCGTTCGCAAGGCCGTCTTCCCCGTCGCCGGCCTCGGCACCCGTTTCCTTCCCGCGACGAAGGCGATGCCGAAGGAGATGCTGACCGTCGTCGACAAGCCGCTGATCCAATATGCGGTGGAAGAGGCGCTGGAGGCGGGGATCGAGCAGATCATCTTCGTCACCGGGCGCAACAAGTCGGCGATCGAGGACCATTTCGACATCGCCTACGAACTGGAAGACACGATGCGCGCGCGCGGCAAGTCGCTCGCCGCGATCGACGGCATCCGCATGGAGCCGGGCAGCCCGGTCTACATCCGTCAGCAGGAGCCGCTGGGGCTGGGCCATGCCGTGTGGTGCGCGCGCGAGATCGTCGGCGACGAACCCTTCGCGGTGCTCCTCCCCGACGAACTGATGGTCGGCGGCTGCCTGCGCCAGATGGTCGACGCCTATGCGCGCGTCGGCGGCAACATCGTCGCCGCGCTGGAGGTGCCGGCGGAGGAGACGCACAAATACGGCGTCATCGCACCGGGGGCGGAGGACGGTCGCCTGGTCGGGATCGAGGCGCTGGTCGAGAAGCCCGCGCAGGGCAGCGCGCCGTCGAACCTGATGATTCCGGGCCGCTACATCCTCCAGCCGGAGGTGATGCGCATCCTGGATGCGAAGCAGACCGGGGCGGGGGGCGAGATCCAGCTGACCGACGCGATGGCGCAGCTGATCGGGAAGCAGCCGTTCCACGGTTTCCGCTTCACCGGCGACCGCCACGATTGCGGGGACAAGGCGGGGTATATCCAGGCGAACCTGGCCCTGGCGCTCGCCCGCGACGACCTGGCGCCGCAGGTCCGCGACTTCGCGCGCGCGCTACTGGCCTGAACAGCCGGGGCAGCCGGGGTCCTTGGGCAGCCGCAACGTCCGGAACCGCAGCGACAGCAGGTCGGCCAGCACGATGCTGCCCGCCGGATCGTCGCCGAACGGGACGACCGCGCGGATCGCCTCCAGCGCGGCCAGGCTGCCGAACACGCCCGCCACCGGCCCCAGCACGCCCGCCTCGGCGCAGCTGACGCCGTCGCGGTCGGGCGCATCGCCCACGAAGCAGCGGTAGCAGGGGCGATCCGCCTCCCACCCGCGGAACACGCCCAACTGCCCCTCGAACTGACCGATCGCGGCGGACACGAGCGGAATCCGCCGTGCGAGCGCCGCGTCCGCGACGAGCAGCCGGGTCGCGAAATTGTCGCAGCCGTCGATGACGACGTCCGCCCCGTCCAGCGCGGCGGCGATGGTGGACGAATCGATCCGGACGTCCATCGCCTCGACCGTGACATGGGGATTCAGCGCGGTCACGCGCGCCGCGGCCCGGACCGCCTTGGCCGCGCCCAGGTCGGCACCGTCGAACAGCGTCTGGCGCTGGAGATTGGACAGGTCGACGCGGTCGTCGTCGATCAGGCGCAGGCGCCCGAAGCCCGCGGCGGCGGCGTACTGGATCGCGGGACTGCCGATCCCGCCGCATCCCACGATCGCCAGCGTCGCGGCGCGCAACCGCCGCTGCCCGGCGCCGCCGACCTCGCGCAGCACGATGTGGCGCGCATATCGGGTCAGTTCGTCGGGGGAGAGGGGATCGGCCATCGCGCGGACATAGGCGCGCGCGACAGGCAAAAAAATAGCGGCCCGCGAAGGCCGCTATTTCTTTTATCGGTCGAACCGACGGACTTAGTTGCTGTCCGCGTCGTCGTCCTCGTCGGCAACGATGATGATGCCCGCGACGACGGCGGCAGCCGCCAGGATCGCGACGATCACGCCGCCACCGGCCAGCTCGTTCTTCTTCGACGTTGCCGACGCGGCGCGAACCGACTTGGCAACCGACAGGCTAGCCGCCGAATTGGCAGGCGCGGCAACCGCAGGTGCGGCGGCCATGGAAACCGCGGCGGCGGTCAGGAAAAGCTTCCCAAGACGCATGTTGAACTCCCTTTGTGCTCGTCAGCGAGGCCATGGCACGAACATTCGGCCAGAGCAACCCGTCAACCTTTGTGGTGGGAAAACGCTCCCGAACCGATGCGATGCGGCAACACCATTGCCGCGCCGTGGGTCTAAACAGGGTTAAGGGTTAAGAAAAACCCCCAAACGCGCCCGTCGCGCGAAAAAAACGACGAGTGGTGGGGCAGCATTCCCGCGCATCACCTGCCGGTGGAGCCGAAGCCTCTGGAACCGCGCGACGTATCGTCCAGCGCGTCCACTTCCTCCATCGTCGCGCAAAGTACGGGGGCGGGCACCAATTGTGCGATCCTGTCGCCGCGCGCGATCGGGAAGGGATCGGCCCCCAGATTCGCGAGGATCACCTTCACCTCCCCGCGATAGTCGGAATCGATCGTCCCCGGGGTGTTCAGGCACGTGACCCCGTGCTTCAGCGCCAGGCCCGAGCGCGGCCGCACCTGCACCTCGTATCCCGGCGGGATCGCCATCGCGAAACCGGTCGCGACGGCATGGCGCGCGCCGGGCGCCAGCATCAGGTCCTCCGCCGCGACGACGTCCATCCCCGCCGCCCCCGCGGTGGCATAGGCGGGGACGGGCAGGTCGCGGCCATGTGGCAGGCGGAGGAGGCGGATCGCGATCGCGTGTGTCATGCGCGCGTCCTAGCCGACAATCGCCGGGCGTTGGAAGACGATCGCCGCCGGCGCCGCGGTCCCGCCGTCAGGCATCGTCCAGTGACCCCGCCGTCAGGCATCGTCCCGCGACAAGGTGTCCGCGATCCGCGCCGCCAGTCGCCGCGCGACCTCCTCCTTGGGCAACGGCGCCCACGCCTCCTGCCCGTCGGCGGTCACGATATGGACCGCGTTGGTGCCGCCCCCCATCACGTCGCCGGACACGTCGTTGGCCACGATCCAGTCCGCGCCCTTGCGCGCCAGCTTCGCGACCGCATTCGCGACCACGTCCTGCGTCTCCGCCGCGAATCCCACGACCAGTCGGGGGCGGCGCGGTCCCTTCGCCAGCGTGGCGAGGATGTCGGGATTCTCGACCAGGCGCAGCGGGACGGGCGCGTCGCCCGCCTTCTTCAGCTTGTGCGCGGCCTCATCCGCCGCGCGCCAGTCCGCCACCGCGGCGACCATCACCGCGGCATCGGCGGGCAGGGCGTCGTCGACCGCCGCCGCCATCTCGCGCGCGGATTCCACGTCGACCCGATCGACCCCCACCGGCGTGGGCAGCGTCACCGGCCCGGACACCAGCGTCACCCGCGCGCCCAGCGCGGCGAGCGCGCCCGCGATGGCATAGCCCTGCTTCCCCGAGGAGCGGTTGGCGATGTAGCGGACGGGATCGATCGGTTCGTGCGTCGGCCCTGCGGTCACCAGGACGTGGCGACCGGCCAGCGGCCCTCCCGCCTCGCCGCCCAGCATCGCCGCGATGCGGTGCAGGATCGCGGGCGGTTCGGGCAGGCGTCCGGGGCCGAACTCGCCGCATGCCATCGCGCCCTCGTCGGGCGTCATCACGGTGACGCCGTCGGCGCGCAGCGTGGCGACGTTGCGCTGCGTGGCGGGGTGCTGCCACATCCGCACGTTCATCGCCGGCGCGGCAAGCACCGGCGTATCGGTCGCGAGCAGGACGGTGGTGGCCAGATCGTCCGCGATCCCCGCCGCCATCCGCGCCATCAGGTCCGCGGTGGCGGGTGCGACGACGATCAGGTCCGCCTCGCGGCTGAGCTGGATATGGCCCATCTCCGCCTCGTCCTTCAGGTCCCACAACGTCGTGAAGACCTGGCTCTCGCTCAGCGCGGCCAGGGTCATCGGCGTGACGAAATGCGCCCCGCCCTCGGTCAGGATGCAGCGGACGCGGTGGCCGGCCTTGCGCAGGCCGCGCACGATCTCGCACGCCTTGTAGGCCGCGATGCCGCCGCCGACGATCAGGAGGATGCGTTTCATCGGGCGATCATAGTCCAGCCTGCGCGCCGGGCGAAGTCGAAGTCCGCGATCGGCTGGGGACGAACGGAGAGTCTGAAGGGGAAGGATTCACCGCGCGGTCCGCGTGACCGTTATCCGACGCCGGGCGTGCGCGGCGCGCCACAGGTCGCGCGTCGCGTCGGGGGCGAAGATCAGGCCGACCAGCAGCACCGGCGCGACCAGCATCGCCCATCGGGCGCCGTCGTCGTGCGCGACCAGGGCCATCGCCCCGCCGCATGCCGCCACGGTCGCCAGCACCCGCAATCCCAGCGGATCGCGCCACGCCGCCCAGCCGAGCAGGGCGAGCGTCGCCAGCGGAAGCGCGATCCACGCGGGCACCACCGCCAGCGCGGTCGACAGCGCCATCAGGCGCAGGACCGTCCCCGGTCCCGACAATCCGCCCCAGTCCGGCGCCGCGGGATCGAACGTCCCCACGACCGCCGCGACCGCCTGCGCATGGACGCCGAGCGCGACGCCGAACACCGCCAGCGCCGCGACCCAGCCCAGCGCCTCGCGCCGCCGCTTCCCCAGCATGGCGGCCACGAGCATCACGACCGCATAGATCGCGGCGGTCTCCCGTATCAGCATCGCGCACAGCGCAAGCGCGATCGCGGCGGTCGCCTGTCCCGGTCGCCGGACCGCCAGCGACAGCGCGACCAGCAACCCGGCCCATGCCTCATGCGCCACCGCGGACGCTTCCTGCACGACCGGCGCGACGCCCGCCAGCAGCAGCAGGATCGCCAGCAGGCGCGGGCGACGGCGCGGCAGGCCGTCGCGCAGCCGGACGAACCAGGCGACCGCCACCGTCGCCACGAGCGCGTAGAGCAGGGCGAGCGTGGCCGGCGCCGGCACCTGCGCCTGCACGACCGACAGCGTCGGCAACCGCACGGCGGTGAAGGAAGGCAGCGGCAGATCCGCCCGGCGTATTTCCTGTATGGTGACGGCGTAATAATCCGCGCCGTGGCGCACCGCTTCGACGATCGTGTCGTACGCCGCCGCGTCGTCGCGATCGTCCGCGACCGCGCTGGTGCCCGTCACGTCGACGGGCGCGGGCGGGACGGCCAGCGTGGCGAGGCCCAGGACCAGCAACAATGCGGCGATGCCCGCGACGATTCGCGCGCTACGGTGGTCCAGCGCGGCGAAGCGCGACGGTCGCGCCAGCCACAGGGGCGCGACCGGCCTTACCACGCCTGTACCGCGCTCAGCCCCGCGACTCCCGCCGCCGCGCCCAGCAACGCCATCGCGACGTACCGCCATCCGCCGCCGATCCGCACGCGTTCGATCACCTTCAGCGGCGGGGCGGGGGGCGCGCCGCCCGGCGGCGGGAAGCGCGCCTCGATCCGCCGGACCAGGTCGGGCAGGCGCGACAGCGTGCGCAGGTCGGTGACGATGCGATCCGCGACCGCCGCCTCCGGCCCCAGTTCGGTGCGGATCCACTCCTCGACGAACGGCCCCGCGGTTTCCCACAGGTTGATGTCGGGATCGAGCCCGGTCGCGACTCCCTCGACCATCACCATCGTCTTCTGCAACAGCAACAGGTGCGGCTGCGTCACCATGTCGAAATCGCGCGTGATCGCGAACAGGCCGTCCAGCATCATGCCGATAGACATGTCCTTGACCGGCAGTCCGCGCATCGGCTCGCCCACCGCACGCAGCGCGGTCGCGAACTCGGCGACGTTATGGTGCGAGGGCACGTATTGCGCCTCGAAATGGATTTCCGCGACGCGGCGGTAATTGCCCGTGATGAGGCCGTACAGGATCTCCGCCAGCCACATGCGCGCGCGCCGGTCGATCCGTCCCATGATCCCGAAATCGATCGCCGCGACCCGCCCGCCGGGCAGCGCGAACAGATTCCCCTGATGCATGTCGGCGTGGAAGAAACCGTCCGCGATCGCCTGCCGCAGGAAGGCGTGAACCAGGACGCGCGCCAGGTGCGGAAGGTCGTGTCCCGCCGCGATCAGCGCCGCGCGATCGGACAGCTTGATCCCGTCGATCCACTCGATCGTCAGGACGCGGCCCGTCGTCCGCTGCCAGTCGATCGCGGGCACGACGAAGTCCGGCTCCGCCGCCATATTCTCCGCCAGCTCGGACGCCGACGCCGCCTCGCGCGTGAAGTTCAGCTCGCGCTGGGTCCAGCGCTTGAACATCTCGATCACCTGCCGCGGCTGGAGCCGCGCGATCTCGCCCCCCATCGGCTCGATCTGCGCCGCCGCCCATTCGTAGGTGTCGATCGCGCGCGCGAACTCCTCCTCCACGCCGGGGCGCAGGACCTTCACGGCCACGGTCCGCCCCTCGGTCGTGACCGCGCGATGGACCTGCGCGATCGATGCGGCGCCGATCGGCGCTTCCTCGATATGGGTGTAGAACTGGTCGAGCGGGCGACCGAAGCTGCCTTCCATCTGCGCGCGGATGACCGCGAACGGCACCGGCGCGACCGCATCCTGCAACCGCAGCAGGTCGATCGCGGCGGCGTCGCCGACCAGGTCGGGCCGCGTCGCCAGCGTCTGCCCCAGCTTGATCGCCGCGGGCCCGATCGCGGTGAACGCCTCGGCATAGCGCGGCGCTTCCGGGACGCGCGCGCCCAGCCGCGCGAGCCGCAGCAGGCGGCGCAGGCGCAGCGGCGTGTTGCGATCCCGCTCCAGCCCCTGCAACGCCCCGTGCCGCGCAAGCGTGCGCCCCCATTTCAGCAGGCGGAAGGTATGAACGACGGGAGAGGTCAGATCCTCCACCCCGAATGGATCGCGACCAGCCCGCCCAGCATCGGCTCCACCTTCGTCTGCACGAACCCCGCCTCCGCGATCATGCGTTCGAACGTCGGCATGTCGGGGAAGCGGCGGATCGATTCGATCAGGTAGCGATAGCTGTCCTCGTCGTCCGCCAGCAGCTTGCCCAGCTTGGGCACCATCCGGTGCGAATAGGCGTCATACGCCTCCGCGAATCCGGGCCACAGGGTGGTGGAGAATTCCAGGCAGAAGAACCGCCCCCCGCGGCGCAGGACGCGATGCGCTTCCTTCAACGCGGCGGGGATGTCGGTGACGTTCCGGATGCCGAACGCGATGGTATAGGCGTCGAAGAACCGGTCCGGGAAGGTCAGGACCTCCGCGTTCGCCTCCGACCACACCAGCCCGTCGATGCCGCGCTTCGCCGCGCGCTCCACGCCGACCGCCAGCATTTCCGGGTTGATGTCCGCCACCGTCACCGCGGCGCCCCCCTCGGCCAGGCGGAACGCGATGTCGCCGGTGCCCCCGGCCATGTCCAGGATCTCCTCGCCCGCGCGCGGCTTCACGCGGCGCACGAACCGGTCCTTCCACAACCGGTGCATGCCCCCGGACATGGCGTCGTTCATCAGGTCGTAGCGCGCCGCCACGCTGGAGAAGACGCCGCGCACGCGCGCGGTCTTCTCCGCCGGCGCGACCTGTTCGTAGCCGAAGGAGACGGTGTCGGTCGGGAGGGCGGTGTCGGTCATGGCGTCCGGCTCTAGCGGGGCGCCGGGGCAGCCGCTAGGGGCCGTCGCGTGCCCGAGCTTCCCGAAGTCGAAACCACCGTGCGCGGCCTGCGTCCCGTGCTGGAGGGGCAGGTGATCGCCGCGGTCGAGGCGCGCCGCGCCGACCTGCGCCGCGCCTTTCCCGACGACCTGCGCCAGCGGCTGACCGGCGCGCGGGTCGTCGCGCTGTCGCGCCGCGCCAAATACGGGCTGATCGATACCGACCGCGGCGATTCGGTCGTCTTCCACCTCGGCATGTCGGGGCGATGGCGGGTCGATCCCGACATCCTCCTGCCGCACGACCACCTGGTCGTGGACACCGCCGCCGGTCGCCGCGTCGCACTGAACGATCCGCGCCGCTTCGGGTCGGTCGACCTGTGGCGCAGCGCGGACATCGCCGCCTTCCCCCCGTTCGCGGCGCTGGGACCGGAGCCGCTGGGGCCGGACTTCGACGGCGCGCACCTGTACCGCGCGCTGGCCGGGAAACGCACGTCGATCAAGCTGGCGCTGCTCGACCAGCGCGTCGTCGCGGGGCTGGGCAATATATATGTGTGCGAGGCGCTGTATCATGCGCGCATCCATCCGCGCCGCGCCGCCGGGCGGATCGCGAAGGCGCGACTCGATCGGCTGGCGGAGGCGGCGCGCGCGGTCCTGGAGGAGGCGATTCGCGCCGGCGGGTCGTCGTTGCGCGACTATGCCCGGCCCGACGGCGAACTGGGCTATTTCTCGAAACAATTCGCGGTCTACGGCCGCACCGGCCTACCCTGCGGATGCGGCGGGCTGGTGGCACGCTATGCGGAGGGCGGGCGCTCCACCTTCTGGTGTCCGGCCTGCCAGCGCGGTTGACGCGAACGACCCTGCGGGGTAAGGGCGCCCCTTCGAGGAGGGCATGGGTTTCCCCGCGCCCTCTTTTCCCGTATTTTTCGAGACCAGAGGACATCCATGGCGAACACGCCGCAGGCCAAGAAGCGCATCCGCCGCAACGATCGTCGCGCCGAAGTGAACGGCAACCGCGTCGGCCGCATCCGCACCTTCGTCAAGCGGGTCGAGGCGGCACTGGCGGCGGGCGACAAGACCGCGGCCACTTCCGCGCTGGCGGAGGTCCAGCCCGAGTTGCAGCGCGGCGTCGCCAAGGGCGTTCTCCACAAGAATACCGCGTCGCGCAAATTCTCGCGCCTGACCAAGCGGCTGTCCGCGCTGGCCTGACGCCGACGTCCAACGACGGTTCGAACGACCCGTCGGAGCCCATGCTCCGACGGGTTTTTTGCGTCCGCGAACGGAAATTCGCGGCCACCGACTAACGTCAGGAAAACCCGCGATTCGTCGCTCGCAACTCCGGTGTCGCGTCCAGATTAGTAGGCAAAAACAGCGGCTTATCAAAAATCCGACGCGTTTCCGCGGCCCGGGGCGAGTCAATGGGGTTTATTTCGAATTTGTGGCAGCCCCCGGTCTTGCCCGACTCACGCGGCTGTTCGTATCCCTGTCCTTCCCGGCGCGACATCGTTGTTGCCGGGCCTCGCGACCGTGCCTTCGGGTGTGTGGCGGGGCCGAAGGGGGGCGATCTTTCGGGCAGGACCGGACGACCCGCACGCGCAAGGGGCGCAGGCGGCAACGGGAGAGGTGTGTGTGACGCAAACGCGGTTCCGGGACGACGGCATGGGCGAACTGACGCGGGCATGGGCGCGCGTCCGGACGAACCTGCGCCTGTCCGCGGGCGCGCGCCTGTTCGACCAGTGGCTGGCGCCGATCGCGCTCGCCGATGCGTCGGACGGGGAGGACGTGCGTCTGACGCTGCCCAGCGCGTTCATGACCAATTGGGTGCGCAGCCACTACGCCGACCGCCTGGTCCACGAATTCCGCGCGCAGATCCCCGGGGTGCGCACCGTCACGATCGAAACCCAGCGCGCCGCGCCGGCGCCCGAGATTCTTGCCATCCCCGCCGCGCACGCCGTGGCGGCGGCCCCCGTGGCCATCCCGGCCACGCCCGCGTCGGCGGTGGAGCGACCGCAGCTCGATGCGCGGCTGACCTTCGACCGCTTCGTCGCCGATGCGTCGAACATGGTGGCGGTCAACGCCGCACGCGCGCTGGCGGCGGCGGGGCCGGTGCGGTTCAGCCCGCTGTTCCTCCACGGCGCGACGGGGCAGGGGAAGACCCACCTGATGAACGCGATCGGCCATGCCTTCCTGGCCGACCATCCCGACGCCCGCGTGCTGATGATGTCGGCGGAGCGGTTCATGTACGATTTCGTCGCCGCGATGCGGGCGAAGGATACGCATGCGTTCAAGACGCGGCTGCGTGGCTGCGACCTGCTGCTGATCGACGATTTGCAGTTCATCGCGGGGAAGGACGCGACGCAGGAGGAATTCTTCCACACCGTCAACGAGATCATGGCGGCGGGCAAGCGGCTGGTGATCGCCGCGGATCGCGCGCCGCAGGCATTGGACGGGATCGAGCCGCGGCTCCTGTCGCGCCTTGCCGCGGGGCTGGTGGCGGATATCCGTCCGTCGACGCTCGACCTGCGGCGCAGCGTGCTCCAGCGCCGCGCCGCGGAGGTGGAGGCCACGGTTCCCGCCGACGTGATCGACCTGCTGGCGACGCGCATCACGTCCAGCATCCGCGAGGTGGAAGGGGCGCTGAACCGGATCCTGGCCTATGCGCAGCTGACCGCGACGACGATCGATCTCGATTTTGCGATGCAGACGCTGGTGGAGCAATTGCGCGGGGGGCAACGGCGCGTGACGATCGACCAGATCCAGAAGGCGGTGTCGGATCATTTCGAGCTGAAGCCGCTCGACCTGGTATCCGCCCGCCGCGCGCGGGCGGTGGCGCGGCCGCGGCAGATCGCGATGTACCTGGCGAAGCGGCTGACCACGCGATCCTTGCCCGAAATCGGGCGGAAGTTCGGCGGGCGCGACCATTCCACCGTCATCCACGCGGTGCGCCGGATCGAGGCGCTGCGCGATTCGGATCGCGACGTCGACGGCGCGGTGCGCGTGCTGCTGGGGCAGCTGGAGGGCTGATCCCGCGCCGTCGGTCGCCGGGTCCGGTCAGGCGGCGCAGCGCAGCGGCTCCTCGGCGACGACCGGGTCCGCCGCAAGCGGCATCGTCACCGCCGCCTTCGGCTTCGGCGCCAGCAGCCGACTGGCCAGCACGACCACGCCCAGCCCGAAATAGGTCACCAGCACCACTTCCAGGTTGAACAGCAACGCCACCGCGAAGCCGATCCGCAGCCATAGCGGATCGATCCCGATATCCTCGCCCAGTGCGGCGCAGATGCCGAACAGATTGTCCTGCTTCGTGGTCGGGGCGGGGGTGGTCTGGGTCGTCATCGGTCCGGCTCCTCGGTGCGCGACGCCGACGGCGTCGGCGGATGCCGGAGAAAAAGCAGCAATCGTGCCAGTTTACCAAGTCACGGAAAAGAAGGGACTTTAGCGAAGCGTTGTCGGATGTCGCCTCCGTGGCGTGGTGTACCGCGCCATGACATGGCGATCGGCGCCATGCGAAAGGGGCGCCCGCGCACGCCGGACGCCCCCTTCGTCGGACGGATGGGTCAGGCGGTCCGAAGCGTCGTGCGCGTGGCGCGGCGACGCATCGCGCCCCCGATCGCGCCGAAGCCCAGGATCATCAGGCCCCAGGTCGCGGGTTCGGGCACGCCCGCCGCGGTCCGGAACGCGACCTCGCCGATCGCGCAGGCCGTGAAGGTGCCCGGATCCGCCTGCGGACATCCCGCCATCTCGAACCGGGCGTAGCGCAGCGACACCGCGGCGAAGGAGAAGATATCGGCCGGATAGCTCGACACCGGATTGTCGGTCGGGCTGTAGATGCCGAGCTGGCTGAACGTCACGCCGTCCGCCGATCCCGACAGGATCAACCGGCCGATCCCCGACGATTCCTCGTTCCACAACGCCAGCCGGTCGACCCGCACAGACGCACCGAAATCATAGGTCACGGTCGCGGACGTGGTGCCGTCGTTGCTGAACCATTCGAACCCGGAAAACGTGGAGGTGTGGGTGGGATTGCCCGCCAGATACGTGTCGAAGTCGGTGACTCCCGCCGTATATCCGCTCGACAGCCCCGCCTGGTTGATCGTGTCGCGCAGCGTGCCGAACCCCGGACCGCCCACGTCCACGACGCCGGACGTCGGCGCGATGATCGTCTGCGCGCCCGCGGGCATCGCAACCGTCGACAGGGCGAGTGCCCCCAGCATGATGGTCGTTTTCATGTCACGTCGTCCCTCTGTTTCGCCGGAAAGGCGACCCCGTGGCGTCCCGGATGTGACCTCCGGATATCCACAACAGCAAACCGAACATGATCCGCCGACTCGCGGTCGGCATCCGCTTGATTAACGGAATATTCATCGAACGGCCAGTGGTGCCGCACGCGCGGGACATCCGGTCCGTTTCCGAAACAAAGGGGGGGCATCCGCCCCGCCGCGGTCCACGACCCGCGCGACCACGAAAAAGGGGGCCGCCGTCCTGCGGACGGCGACCCCCTCATCGATCCATGAACGCCCGGATCAGTCGTTCAGATACTCGCCCGCGGCGGCATCGCTGCCGTCGCCCGACGTCACGACCTCGCCCAGCGGATCATCGCCGGTGCCCGCGGCGTCGCGCGCGGACCGCGCATCCTCCGCCGCCTTCACCTGCGCCGCATTGCCCGCCGCGATCATCGCCTCCTGCAACTTGCGCTGCTGGACCCGCAACGCGGCATCGCGCGACGAGGCGGCGACGCGCAGGCGGTTCATGCCCGCGCCGGTACCCGCCGGGATCAGGCGGCCGACGATGACATTCTCCTTCAGGCCCATCAGCGTGTCCTGCTTGCCCTGCACCGCGGCCTCGGTCAGCACGCGGGTCGTCTCCTGGAACGATGCCGCGGAGATGAAGCTGCGGGTCTGCAACGACGCCTTCGTGATGCCCAGCAGGATCGGCTTGCCCTGGGCACGCACGTCGTTCTTGCCCAGCTTCTCGTTGATCGCGTCCATTTCCTCGCGATCGACCTGCTCGCCCTTCAGCAGCGTGGTGTCGCCGCCGTCGGTGATCTCGACCTTCTGCAACATCTGGCGAACGATCACCTCGATGTGCTTGTCGTTGATCTTCACGCCCTGCAATCGATAGACTTCCTGGATTTCGCTGACCAGATATTCGGCCAGCGGCTCCACGCCCATCGTCTCCAGGATGTCGTGCGGATCGGGGCTGCCGCCGATCAGATTGTCGCCGCGCTTGACGTAATCGCCTTCCTGCACGTCGATGACCTTGGACTTGGGCACCAGATACTCGACGATATCGCCGCCGTCCTCGGGCTGGATACCGATCTTGCGCTTGGCCTTATAGTCCTTGCCGAACACCACGCGGCCCGAAACCTTGGCGATGATCGCCGAATCCTTCGGGATGCGCGCCTCGAACAGCTCCGCCACGCGCGGCAAACCGCCCGTGATGTCGCGCGTCTTGGCCGACTCGCGGCTGACGCGCGCCAGGACGTCGCCCGCCTGGACCGTGGCATTGTCCTCGACCGACAGCGTCGCACCCGTCGCCAGCAGGTAGCGCGCGGTTTCGCCCGATCCCTCGTCCAGCAGGGTGATGCGCGGGCGCAGGTCCTCCTTCGACCGCGCGCTGGCCCGGAACTCGATGACGACGCGCTGGGCGATGCCCGTCGCTTCGTCGACCTGCTCGGTCAGCGTCTTGTTCTCGATCAGGTCCTGGAACTTCACCGTACCCGCGGTTTCGGTGATGACCGGCATGGTGAACGGATCCCATTCCGCCATCCGGTCGCCCTTGCTGACGATATGGCCGTCGTCGAACATCACATACGCGCCGTACGGGATCTTGTGCACCGCCAGTTCGCGCCCGTCCATGTCGACGATCGCGATCTCGCTCGACCGGCTCAGCACGACGCGACGGCCGCGCTGGTCCTCGATCACGCGCAGGTCGCGGAACTCGATGGTGCCGTCGACCGGCGCCTCCAGGTTCGACTGCTCGTTCAGCTGCGCCGCGCCGCCGATATGGAACGTGCGCATCGTCAGCTGCGTGCCCGGCTCGCCGATCGACTGCGCCGCGATGACGCCCACGGCCTCGCCGATGTTCACCGGCGTCCCGCGCGCGAGGTCGCGGCCATAGCATTTGCCGCACACGCCGATCTTCGATTCGCACACCAGCGGCGAGCGGATCTTCATCCCCTGCACGCCCATGGCCTCGATCTGCGCGACCATCGGTTCGTCCAGCAGCGTGCCCGACGGGATGACGACCTTGCCGTCCTTGTCGACCACGTCCTCGGCCGTGGTACGGCCCAGGATGCGCTCGCCGAGCGACGCGATGGTCGATCCGCCCTGCACGATCGCCTTCATCTCCAGCGCGCGCTCGGTCCCGCAATCCTCCTCGATGATGACGCAATCCTGCGACACGTCGACGAGGCGGCGGGTGAGGTAGCCCGAGTTGGCGGTCTTCAACGCCGTATCCGCGAGGCCCTTGCGCGCGCCGTGGGTGGAGTTGAAATATTCGAGGACGGTCAGGCCTTCCTTGAAGTTCGAGATGATCGGCGTCTCGATGATCTCGCCCGACGGCTTGGCCATCAGGCCGCGCATGCCGGCCAGCTGCTTGATCTGCGCCTGGCTACCACGCGCACCGGAGTGCGCCATCATGTAGATCGAGTTGATGTCCTTCTCGCGGCCCTTGTTCGGGCCGTCGTCGTAATGGCGCACCGCCTTGATCTCGTTCATCATCGAGTTGGCGACCTGATCGCCGCACCGCGACCATGCGTCGATGACCTTGTTGTACTTCTCCTGCTGCGTAATCAGGCCGTCCTGATACTGCTGCTCGAAGTCCTTCACCTGGTCGCGCGTCTCGTCGACCAGCTTGTCCTTGTCCGGCGCGATAATCATGTCGTCCTTGCCGAACGAGATGCCCGCCTTGAACGCGTGACGGAAGCCGAGCGCCATGATCGCGTCCGCGAACAGGACGGTCTCCTTCTGGCCGGTGTGGCGATAGACCTCGTCGATCACGTCGCCGACGTCCTTCTTCGTCAGCAGGCGGTTGACCGTCTCGAACGGTACCTTCGACGATTGCGGCAACGTCTCGCCCAGCAGCATGCGGCCCGGGGTCGTCTCGAACCGCTTGAGGTACTGCTTGCCCGCCTCGTCGGTCTGCGGCACGCGGCTCACGATCTTCGTGTGCAGCGTGACGGCCCCGGCGTTCAGCGCCTGATGCACCTCCGACATGTCGGAGATCAGCATGCCTTCGCCCGGCTCGCCTTCCTTCATCATCGACAGGTAATACAGGCCCAGCACCATGTCCTGCGACGGCACGATGATCGGCTTGCCGTTCGCCGGCGACAGGATGTTGTTCGTCGACATCATCAGGACGCGCGCCTCAAGCTGCGCTTCCAGCGACAGCGGAACGTGCACGGCCATCTGGTCGCCGTCGAAGTCGGCGTTGAACGCGGAGCAGACCAGCGGGTGCAGCTGGATCGCCTTGCCCTCGATCAGCACCGGCTCGAACGCCTGGATGCCGAGGCGGTGGAGCGTCGGCGCGCGGTTCAGCAGCACGGGGTGCTCGCGGATCACCTCGTCCAGGATGTCCCAGACTTCCTTGCGCTCCTTCTCCACCCACTTCTTCGCCTGCTTCAGCGTCATGCTGAGGCCCTTGGCGTCGAGGCGCGCGTAGATGAACGGCTTGAACAGCTCCAACGCCATCTTCTTCGGCAGGCCGCACTGGTGCAGCTTCAGCTCCGGACCCGTGACGATGACCGACCGGCCCGAATAATCGACGCGCTTGCCCAGAAGGTTCTGGCGGAAGCGGCCCTGCTTGCCCTTCAGCATGTCGGACAGCGACTTCAGCGGACGCTTGTTCGCGCCCGTGATCGTGCGACCGCGACGGCCGTTGTCGAACAGGGCGTCGACCGCCTCCTGCAACATGCGCTTTTCATTGCGGACGATGATGTCCGGCGCGCGCAGCTCCATCAGCCGCTTCAGGCGGTTGTTGCGGTTGATGACGCGGCGGTACAGGTCGTTCAGGTCCGACGTCGCGAAGCGACCGCCGTCCAGCGGCACCAGCGGGCGCAGCTCGGGCGGGATGACCGGCACGACCTCGAGGATCATCCATTCCGGCCGGTTGCCCGATTCCAGGAACGATTCCACGACCTTCAGCCGCTTGATGATCTTCTTCGGCTTCAGCTCGGACTTGGTCGTCGCCAGCTCTTCCAGCAGCGCGACCTTCTCGCCCTCCAGGTCGAGCGATTCCAGCATGATCCGCACGGCTTCCGCGCCGATGCCGGCCGAGAACGCGTCCTCGCCATGCTCGTCCTGCGCTTCGAGCAGCTCGTCCTCGGTCAGCAACTGGAACTTCTCCAGCGGCGTCAGGCCCGGCTCGATGACGATATACGCCTCGAAATACAGCACGCGCTCCAGCTGCTTCAGCTGCATGTCCAGCAGCAGGCCGATGCGCGACGGCAGCGACTTCAGGAACCAGATGTGCGCGACCGGCGCGGCCAGCTCGATATGGCCCATGCGCTCGCGGCGGACCTTCGAGACGGTGACCTCGACGCCGCACTTCTCGCAGACGATGCCCTTGTACTTCATGCGCTTGTACTTGCCGCACAGGCACTCGTAATCCTTGATCGGACCGAAGATGCGCGCGCAGAACAGGCCGTCACGCTCGGGCTTGAACGTGCGATAGTTGATGGTCTCGGGCTTCTTGATCTCGCCGAAGGACCACGAACGGATCTTGTCCGGCGACGCGATCCCGATCTGGATCTGGTCGAACGTCTCCGGCTTCACGAGCGGATTGGCGAAATTGGTCAGTTCGTTCATGGGGATGAACCTCTCAGAAATCGTGTCTCCTCCCCCATCGGGAGAGGAAGGGGCCCGCCAGCGAAGCTGGTGGGAAGGTGAGGGCAGGGTCGTGGGCCGTCCTCACCCTTCCGCCGGGCTTTATTCGGCCGCGATCGCCATGCCGTCCTCGCCGTAGCCGAGGTCCTCGCGCGTCTTCAGGTCGACGTTCAGGCCCAGGCTGCGCATTTCCTTCACGAGCACGTTGAAGGATTCCGGAATGCCCGCCTCGAACGTGTCGTCGCCCTTGACGATCGCCTCGTACACCTTGGTGCGGCCCACGACGTCGTCCGACTTCACGGTCAGCATCTCCTGCAACGTGTAGGCGGCGCCGTACGCCTGGAGCGCCCAGACCTCCATCTCGCCGAACCGCTGTCCGCCGAACTGCGCCTTGCCGCCCAGCGGCTGCTGCGTGACGAGGGAGTACGGCCCGATCGAGCGTGCGTGGATCTTGTCGTCGACCAGATGGTGCAGCTTCAGCATGTAGATGATGCCGACGGTCACCTTGCGGTCGAACTTGTCGCCCGTGCGTCCGTCGAACAGCTCCGACTGGCCCGACGGGTCGAGACCCGCCAGCTCCAGCATGTCGGTCACGTCACGCTCCACCGCGCCGTCGAACACGGGCGTCCCCATCGGCACGCCGGCCTTCAGGTTCTGCGCCAGTTCGACGATCTGGTCGCCGTCGCGCGCGTCGATCTCGGCCAGGTAATGGTCGCCGTAGATCGTCTTCAGGCGCTCCTTCACCGCGTCGGGCATGGCGCCCGCCTTGGCATCGGGATTCGCGTCGCGCCAATCCTCCAGCGCCTCCGAAATCTGCTGGCCCAGACCGCGTGCGGCCCAGCCCAGGTGGGTTTCGAAGATCTGCCCGACGTTCATGCGGCTCGGCACGCCCAGCGGGTTCAGGACCAGGTCGACCGGCGTCCCGTCCGCGAGGAAGGGCATGTCCTCCTGCGGCAGGATGCGGCTGATGACGCCCTTGTTGCCGTGACGGCCCGCCATCTTGTCGCCGGGTTGCAGCTTGCGCTTCACCGCGACGAACACCTTCACCATCTTCAGCACGCCGGGCGGCAGCTCGTCGCCACGCTCCAGCTTCTCGCGGCGGTCGTGGAACTTGTCCGTGATCCGCTTGGCGGCCTCGTCATACTGCACCTTCACGGCTTCCAGATCGCTCTGGCGCGCGTCGTCGGCGACCGCGAACTTCCACCATTCGTGGCGGTCGACGCTGTCCAGCATGTCCATGTCGATGACCGCGCCCTTCTTCGGGCCGCCCTTGGGTACGGACGTCGCGGTCTGGTCCAGCAGCATCTCGCGCAGCCGGCTCCACGTCGCGCGGTTCAGGATCGTGCGCTCGTCGTCGGCGTCCTTCTTCAGGCGCTCGATCTCCTCGCGCTCGATCGCCATCGCGCGCTCGTCCTTGTCGATGCCGTGGCGGTTGAAGACGCGCACGTCGACGATCGTGCCCGCGACGCCCGGCGGCAGGCGCAGCGAGGTGTCGCGCACGTCGCTGGCCTTCTCGCCGAAGATGGCGCGGAGCAGTTTCTCCTCCGGCGTCATCGGGCTTTCGCCCTTCGGCGTGATCTTGCCGACCAGGATGTCGCCCGGCTCGACCTCGGCACCCACGTACACGATGCCCGCCTCGTCGAGGTTGCGCAGCGCCTCCTCGCCGACGTTCGGGATGTCGCGCGTGATGTCCTCCGGCCCCAGCTTCGTGTCGCGGGCCATCACCTCGAACTCGTCGATGTGGATCGACGTGAACACGTCGTCCTTCACGATCCGCTCGCTGATGAGGATGGAATCCTCGTAGTTATACCCGTTCCACGGCATGAACGCGACGAGCGCGTTGCGGCCCAGCGCCAGCTCGCCGAACTCGGTCGACGGACCGTCGGCCAGCACGTCGCCCGCGGCGACCACGTCGCCCACCTTCACCAGCGGACGCTGATTGATGCAGGTCGACTGGTTCGAACGCTGGAACTTCATGAGCGTATAGATATCGACGCCCGACTTGGTCGAATCCAGCTCGCCCGTCGCGCGGATGACGATGCGGCTGGCGTCGACCTGGTCGACGATGCCCGCACGGCGCGCACCGATGGCGGCGCCGGAATCGCGGGCGACCGTCTCCTCCATGCCGGTGCCGACGAACGGCGCCTCCGCCTTCACCAGCGGCACGGCCTGCCGCTGCATGTTCGATCCCATCAGCGCGCGGTTGGCGTCGTCGTTCTCCAGGAACGGGATCAGCGATGCGGCGACCGACACCAGCTGCTTCGGGCTGACGTCCATGAGCGTGATATTGTCGGGCAGCGCCATCAGGAACTCGCCCGCCTGACGCGACGACACCAGCTCCTCGGAAAAGCCGCCATCCTCGTTCAGCGCGGCGGATGCCTGCGCGATCGTGTGCTTGGCTTCCTCCATCGCCGACAGATAGACGACGTCGTTCGTGACCTTGTGGTCCACGACCTTGCGGTACGGCGTCTCGATGAAGCCGTACTTGTTCACGCGGCTGAAGCTGGCGAGCGAGTTGATGAGGCCGATGTTCGGGCCTTCCGGCGTCTCGATCGGGCAGATGCGGCCATAGTGCGTCGGATGGACGTCGCGAACCTCGAAACCCGCGCGCTCACGCGTCAGACCGCCCGGCCCGAGCGCCGAGACGCGACGCTTGTGCGTCACTTCGGACAGCGGGTTGGTCTGGTCCATGAACTGCGACAGCTGCGACGAGCCGAAGAATTCACGCACCGCGGCCACCGCCGGCTTCGCGTTGATGAGGTCGTTCGGCATCACCGTCGACACGTCGACCGACGACATGCGCTCCTTGACCGCGCGCTCCATGCGCAGGAGGCCGACGCGATACTGGTTCTCCAGCAGCTCGCCGACCGACCGCACGCGACGGTTGCCGAGGTTGTCGATATCGTCGATCTCGCCCTTGCCGTCCTTCAGGTCGACCAGCGTCTTGACGACCGCCAGGATATCCTCGGTCCGCAGCGTCGTGACCGTATCCTCGGCATCGAGGTCGAGGCGCATGTTCAGCTTCACGCGACCCACCGCCGACAGGTCGTAGCGGTCGGGATCGAAGAACAGCCCGGCGAACAGCGATTCCGCCGTCTCCAGCGTCGGCGGCTCGCCGGGGCGCATGACGCGATAGATGTCGGACAGCGCCTGCTCGCGCTCCTCGGCCTTGTCCGCCTTCAGCGTGTTGCGGATCCACGGGCCGGTCGACACATGGTCGATGTCCAGCAGGTCGATCGACTCGATCCCCGCCTTGTCCAGCTTTTCGAGGTTGTCGGGGCCGATCTCGTCGCCCGCCTCGATATAGATTTCGCCTGTCGCCTCGTTGATGAGGTCGAACGCCGAATAGCGGCCGTAGATCTCCTCGGTCGGGATCAGCAGCGTGGTCAGGCCGTCCTTGCCCGCCTTGTTCGCGGCGCGCGGCGTGATCTTCTGCGTCGCGGCGAACACGATCTCGCCCGACGTCGCGTCGATCAGGTCGAACGACGGCTTCACGCCGCGCCAGTTCTCCGCCGCGAACGGGATCTGCCAGCCGCCCTGGCCGCGCACGAACGTGACGCGGTTGTAGAAGTGGCTCAGGATCTCCTCGCCCGACAGGCCCAGCGCGAATAGCAGCGCGGTGACCGGCAGCTTGCGCTTCCGGTCGATGCGGACGTTCACGATATCCTTGGCGTCGAACTCGAAATCGAGCCAGCTGCCGCGATACGGGATGACGCGCGCGGCGAAGAGGTACTTGCCCGACGCATGCGTCTTGCCGCGGTCATGGTCGAACAGGACGCCCGGCGAGCGGTGCATCTGGCTGACGATCACGCGCTCGGTGCCGTTGATGAAGAACGTGCCGTTCCCCGTCATCAGCGGCATGTCGCCCATGTAGACGTCCTGCTCCTTGATATCGAGCACCGAGCGGGTCTCCGTCTCCGGATCCACCTCGAACACGATCAGGCGCAGGGTGACGCGCATCGGCGCGGCGTAGGTGATGCCGCGCTGGCGGCATTCCTCGACGTCGAACTTCGGCGGCTCCAGCTCGTAATTGACGAAGTCCAGTTCCGCCGTGCCCGCGAAATCGCGGATCGGGAAGACGCTGCGCAGCGTCTTTTCGAGGCCGGAGACATAGCCGATCGACGGATCGGAGCGCAGGAACTGTTCGTAGCTTTCGCGCTGGACCTCGATCAGGTTCGGCATCTGCACCACTTCGTGGATGTTGCCGAACACCTTGCGGATGCGCCGCTTTGCGGTGCTTACCACGTCGGTGCGCGCGGAACCCGCGTCGATCGCCTTGCTCGCCATGTAGCTTTTGCCTCGTCAGTCATTACGGGCGCAGGGGCCAGAACGGAAAAAGGCCGCCCGTCCGCCCGGCCCCGAACTGGATCGGGTGGGCGACGGCAGCCTTCAGCGTCCTGATATCCAAGGCACCATACGTATGGAGCGCTGCGCGACGGCGTCCCATGTCCCGATGCTGTGGAGGTTGCCGGGATATAGGGCGGTGCCGCGCCTCCGTCAACAGGTCGGGCCCGGGACGTTACGGAACCGATTCGTTGTCGCGGATGTTGTTTCGGGCAAGTTACGGGAGAAGATGACATGAAGAGGAACCGCAATATCCGCGCGGCGCTGCTGATGTCGGCCGCCGCTGTATTTGCCGCCCCCGCCGTCGCGCAGGATGCCGTTCCGGTGGTGCAGGTGCCGCCCCCGCCGGTGGCCGCGACGCTGCCCGCCCCCGCGCAATCGTCGGCTCCGAGCGACCGGAGCGCGACCCCGGTCAATCCCGAGGCCGCGGCCGCGGCGGAGGCGGAGGCGGCCGAACGCGCCGCCGAGCGTCGCGCGACGCGGCGGGCGGCGCCGACCCGCCGCGCGGTCGCCGCGACCGCTGCCCGGACGGTCGCGCCTGCGGCGACGGCGCCGCGGGCGCCCGCACCGGCCGCACCCGCGCCGGCACCCGCGGCGGAGCCTGTCGTGCCCGCGCCCGTCGCGGCCCCCGCCACGGCGGCTGTCGCCGAGCGGACGACGCGGACCGAGACGCAGGAGAGCGGCGCGCCGGTATGGCCGCTCGCGCTGATCGCGGCGCTGATCGTCGCGGCGGGCGCCTTCTTCTTCCTGCGCGCGCGCCGCGCGCGGCAGGATGAGAACGTTTGGGCCGAGGCCGAACCCGCCTATGCCGACGCCGATCACGCCGAGCCCGCTTATGTCGAGCCCGCCCCGGTCCACCGCGACGCTGTCGAACCGTCGCCTGTCGCCGTCGCGCCGCTCGGCGCGGCCGCGGTGGCGGGCGTCGTTGCCGGGGAAACCAGCATCGAACATGCCGATGCGCAGGATGTCGCCGCGCTGACCGCGGGCACGGGTGCGAGCGACCGCCCGTGGCTGGAATTCGCCATGCGCCCCGTCCGCGCGGGGACCAGCGCGGACGAGGCGCTGGTCGAGATCGAACTGACCGTCGGCAACGCGGGCGGCGTGGCGGCGCAGGACGTCCGCGTCTCCACCTTCATGCTCGCCGCCGGGAACGATGCGGAAATGGAGCGCTTGCTGATCGAGCCGCGCACCGATGCGGGCGATCACCTGACGATCGCGGCGGGCGAGGGCGCGCGGGTCGACGCGACGCTGGTGATGAACCGGACGGGGATGGACGGCGAATTCCGCCCCGTGATCGTCGCCGACGCGCGCTATCGCCTGCCGGACGGCAGCGAGGGGCGGACCTCCGCCAGCTTCCTGGTGGGCGGCGCGACCGACGCGGGCGGCCCGGCGCCGATCGACCTCGACCGCAACCTGATGCGCGACGACGTCGAGGCCGCGCTGTACCGCGCGCCCGAACGCGTCTGACGCCCGAAGGATCGAACAGGACAGGGGCATCCCGTGCGGATGCCCCTCGTCATTCGTGGCGCGCGGGGGCATGATCGCGCCGTGACACCGACCGGAGAATGATGTGAAGGCGTACCTGCTCCTCGCCGCCGCGCTGATCGCGCCCCCGCTGTCCGCGCAGCAGGCGCCCGCGGGCGACATCCCCGCGAAATTCGTGCCGCCCACCGCCGATCACGACTACGACAAGCGCGTCGTCATGATCCCGATGCGCGACGGGACGAAGCTGTACACCGTCATCGTCGTGGCGAAGGGGGCGAAGGACGCGCCGATCGTCCTGACGCGCACGCCCTATAACGCCGCGGGCCGCGCGAACCGCGCCGACAGCGCGTCGATGCTGTCGACGCTGCCGCTGGCGGACGAGGGGTTCGTGAAGGCGGGCTATATCCGCGTGTATCAGGATATCCGCGGCAAATACGGGTCGGAAGGCGACTATGTCGTCACGCGCCCGCCGATCGGTCCGCTGAACCCGACGAAGGTGGATCACACCACCGACGCCTACGACACGATCGACTGGCTGGTGAACAAGGCGAACCTGCCCGAATCGAACGGCCGCGTCGGCATGATCGGATCGTCGTACGAGGGCTTCACCGTCGCGATGGCGCTGCTGAACCCGCACCCGGCATTGAAGGTCGCCGCCCCCGAAAGCCCGATGATCGACGGGTGGATGGGCGACGACTGGTATCATTACGGCGCCTTCCGCCTCGCCAACATCGGCTGGATCGGGTCGCAGACGGGATACAAGGGCGCGGGCAAGGCGCCGCCGTCGGGCGGCTGGGACGATTACGACAATTTCCGCAAGGGGTCCGCCGGCGACTGGGCGAAGAAGGTCGGCTACGACCAGCTGCCGTTCTGGCAACGATTCGTCAGCCACCCGTCCTACGACGCTTATTGGCAGGGACAGGCGCTCGACAAACTGCTCGCCGCCAATCCGTCCGACGTGCCCACCCTGTGGGAACAGGGGCTGTGGGATCAGGAGGACATGTACGGCGCTATCACCGCGTGGGAGGCGCTCAAGGCCAAGGGGAAGGTTGGAAACAACTTCCTGGTCATGGGGCCGTGGCGCCACAGCCAGGTCAATCGCGACGGCCGGTCGCTCGGCCCGTTCCAGTGGAACGGCGACACTGCGGCGCAATTCCGCGACGACATGGTCGTGCCGTTCTTCGACCAGTATCTGAAACCCGGCAGCCCGGCGGCGAACCTGTCCGTCGCCGCGATCTACAATACCGGCGAAAATCGTTGGGACCGGTTCGCGGACTGGCCGCTGGCGTGCGAGAAGGGCTGCGCGACCGACCTGACGCCCCTGTATTTCCAGGCGAACGGCGCGCTCGGCTTCGACCGGCCGGGGCAGGGGGCGGACCGCTACGTCTCCGATCCCGCCAAGCCCGTGCCGCACCTGCCGCGTCCGGTGAATTTCGACGACGGCCGCTGGGGCGACTGGCTGGTCAGCGACCAGCGCCATGCCGATGGCCGCCCCGACGTCCTGACCTACAGCACCGCGCCGCTGACGAAGGCGGTGCGCGTGTCGGGGGCGCCGTTCGCGAACCTGCTGGCGCGCACGACCGGCACCGACGGCGATTTCGTCGTGAAGATCATCGACGTCTATCCGGAGGAGGTCGCCAGCGATACGAAGATGGGCGGATACCAATTGCCGATCAGCCTCGACATCTTCCGCGGCCGCTATCGCGACAGTTTCGCGAAGCCCGGCGCGATCCCGGCCGGGAAGGTGCAGCGCTATCGCTTCCGCCTGCCCACCGTGAACCACGTGTTCCAGCCGGGCCACCGCATCATGGTGCAGGTGCAATCGTCGCTGTTCCCCTTGTACGATCGCAATCCGCAGACGTTCGTGCCCAACATCTTCCAGGCGAAGCCGCAGGACTATCGCGCCGCCACGATCACGATCGAGCGCGGCGGGGCGAATGCCAGCTCGGTCGACCTGCCCGTCGTGCCGGTCGTCCAGCCGCAGGCGGGCACGCGCTGATCGCGGCGGACGGTTGACGTTCGGTCTGGGCGGGGTAGCGAAGGGCGTCATGATGTCGCGTTTCCTCGCCCCGCTCCTCGTCCCGTCCGTCATGCTGGCGTCCCCGCTGGCCGCGCAGGTCGCGCCGCCCGTGCCGCTGCCGTCGCCGTCCGTGGCCGCCACGGCGCCGGAACCGGTCGCCACCGTTCCCGCCGAGGCCAGCGCGCTGCCGCCGCCCGTATCCGCGACGCTGCCGCCCCCCGCGCCGACGCCGACCGCGCGCGCGACCCCCGCCCCTCGTCCCACGCCCACCGCAAGCCCCGTTCCCCGCGCCACCGCGACGGCGCAGCCCGCCGCGCGCCCGTCCGCGTCGCCCGCCGCGGCTGCATCGCCCGCGGCCCCCGCGGCGTCGACGCCGGCGCCCGCCGCATCCGCCGATCCGGCGGCGGCGGTTCCCGCGGCGGTCGTCGCGGGCCGCCCCGCCGGGGCGCTGCCGCAGGTGGAGGAGCCCGGCCCGCTATGGGCGCTGCCGGTCACGGGCGGCCTCGTCGTCGGCCTCGTCCTGATGGCGCTGCTGATCCGCCGCCGCCGCCGCCGCGCACTGGCGGGGGAGGGGGAGGATCTGCCCGTCGCCGCCGCGTCCCCGGCCGCTCCCGATCTCCCCGCCGCTCCCGACGTCCCCGTCGCCCCGCTGCCCGACGCGCCCCCGCCGCTCCCGCACGGCGGCGCCGACCTGTCCTTCGTCCTCCATCCGCGCCGTGCGGGCGTGAACCTTCTGACCGCCACGCTGGAGGCGGAGATCGTCGTGCGCAACGACGGCGACGCGACGGCGGACGGCGTCCGCGTCGTTCTGCGCCTGCTCAGCGCGGGCGGCGATCCCGCGACGGAACTGGCCGCCGTGTTCGACGACGACGCCGGGTCCCCCGTCACGGCCCCCTTCGCGCTGGCGGCGGGGGAGGAGCGCCGCCTGACCGCGCTGGCCACCTGCGGCCGTCACGACCTCAACGTCGTCACCGCGGCGGATCGACCGATGTTCGTGCCCGTCGCGGCGGTCAGCGTGCGCTACGCGGACGGGAATCGCGCGGCGCAGGTGGCGCAGGCGTTCGCGCTGGGGGTGGAGCGGGCGGGGGCGGAGAAGCTCGGCCCGTTCTGGCTCGATGCGCCGTCGCGGATGCACGACGCGGTCGGGGCGCGTGCCTATGCTCCCGAACTGCGGCGATAGCGCCGGGCGCGCGACATTGACCGGCGCGGTCCGCCTGCGTATAGGCGCGCCGGTACGGCAGAGGCGACTCCGTCGGACACGCTTGAACATTGCTGGATGCATCAGGACCGCGGGTGGCCGCTGACGGGCGCCCAACCGGTCCTTTTCGTATTCCGTAGCTTGTTAGGCTCCAGCAAAGTAACCCTTTGAAAGGTGAAGGCTTCAATGCCCACGATCAACCAGCTGGTCCGCAAGGGCCGCGACCCGCAGAAGGCCAAGTCGAAGGTCCCTGCGATGGAGCAGAACCCGCAGAAGCGCGGCGTCTGCACCCGCGTCTACACGACGACCCCGAAGAAGCCGAACTCGGCGCTGCGCAAGGTGGCGAAGGTCCGCCTGACCAACCAGCGCGAAGTCATCAGCTACATCCCGGGCGAGGGCCACAACCTCCAGGAGCACTCGGTGGTCCTGATCCGCGGTGGCCGTGTCCGCGATCTTCCCGGCGTTCGCTACCACGTCCTGCGCGGCGTGCTCGATACGCAGGGCGTGAAGGATCGCCGCCAGTCGCGCTCCAAGTACGGCGCCAAGCGTCCGAAGTGATCGGGCATTGCCCGGTCACCCCGGCTGACACCGGGTTCCAGATACAAAAGTAAGCCCCGGACGTGTTCCGGAAGCGGCTGAAGAAGCAAGGAATATCAGATGGCTCGTCGTCGTCGTCCCGAAAAGCGGGAAATCCTGCCTGATCCCGTATACGGGGATGAGGTTCTGTCCAAGTTCATGAATTCGGTCATGATGGACGGGAAGAAGTCCGTTGCCGAAGGCATCGTCTATTCCGCCATGACCGTGGTCGAGCAGCGCGCCAAGCGCGAGCCGATCGGCGTGTTCCACGATGCGCTGAACAACATCAAGCCGGGCATCGAGGTCCGGTCGCGCCGCGTCGGCGGTGCGACCTACCAGGTCCCGGTCGAGGTGCGTCCCGAGCGTGCGCAGGCGCTGGCGATCCGCTGGCTCATCACCGCGGCGCGCGGCCGCAGCGAGAACACGATGTCGGCGCGCCTCTCGGGCGAGCTGATGGACGCCGCCAACAACCGCGGCAACGCGGTGAAGAAGCGTGAAGACACGCACCGCATGGCCGAAGCGAACCGCGCGTTCTCGCATTATCGCTGGTAGGGTATTATATCGGGTGCGGGAGACACCAAGATGGCGACTGCACCCGAACCGTCCGTCGATGAACTCGATCGCCAGTCGGCGCGACTGGAAGCGGAATCCCGCAAACTGCGCGCCGAGGCGGAGAAGTTGAGCGCCGAGCAATACAAGCTCGTCGCCGAACAGTACAAGCTCGAGGCGGAACGCTTCAAGCTGGAGCGGGACAAGACGCTGTCGCCCTGGCTGCTTCTCGCGCAAGGGCTGATCGGCGGCGCGGCGTTGCTAGGGTCGGCGCTCGCTCTCCTGAAATATCTCGGCGCGTAAGCGGTCGATCGTTACTACTGAAACCCAACACTGAAGGACCACGACCATGGCCCGCAGCCATCCGCTCGACCGTTACCGCAACATCGGCATCATGGCGCACATCGACGCCGGCAAGACGACGACGACCGAGCGCATCCTCTATTACACCGGCAAGTCCTACAAGATCGGCGAAGTGCATGAAGGCACGGCGACGATGGACTGGATGGAGCAGGAGCAGGAGCGCGGGATCACGATCACGTCCGCCGCGACCACCTGCAAGTGGCGCGCCGAGGACGGGAAGGGTGAGGAGCACCTCATCAACATCATCGACACGCCCGGCCACGTCGACTTCACGATCGAGGTCGAGCGCAGCCTGCGCGTCCTGGACGGCGCGGTCGCGTGCTTCGACGGCGTCGCGGGTGTCGAGCCGCAGTCGGAAACCGTGTGGCGTCAGGCGGACAAGTACGGCGTGCCGCGCATGTGCTTCGTCAACAAGCTGGATCGCACCGGCGCCGACTTCTATTTCTGCGTCAATTCCATCATCGAGCGCCTCGGCGCGCGTCCGGCGGTCCTGTACCTGCCGATCGGCATCGAGGGCGGCTTCAAGGGCCTCGTCGACCTGGTCGAGAACCGCGCGATCATCTGGCTGGAAGAGAGCCTGGGCGCGAAGTTCGAATATCAGGCCATCCCCGACGACATGGCGGAGAAGGCGGCGAAGTATCGCAGCGAGCTGATCGAGATGGCCGTCGAGCAGGACGACGACCTGATGGAAGCGTACCTCGAAGGCAACGAGCCATCGGTCGCGGACCTGAAGAAGCTGATCCGCAAGGGCACGCTCAGCATGGCGTTCGTGCCGGTGGTGTGCGGCTCGGCGTTCAAGAACAAGGGCGTACAGCCTCTGCTCGACGCGGTGGTCGACTTCCTGCCGTCGCCGCTCGACGTGCCGGCGATCAAGGGCGTGAAGCTCGACGGCGAGACGCCGGACGAGCGGCCATCGTCGGACGACGTGCCGTTCTCGGCGCTGGCGTTCAAGATCATGAACGATCCCTTCGTCGGCACGCTGACCTTCGCCCGCATCTATTCGGGCAAGCTGGAAACCGCGTCGCAGGTCACCAATTCGGTGAAGGACAAGAAGGAAAAGGTCGGCCGCATGCTGCTGATGCATGCGAACGAGCGCGAGGACATCCAGGTGGCCTATGCGGGCGACATCGTCGCGCTGGCGGGTCTGAAGGACACGACCACCGGCGATACGTTGTGCGCGATGAACGCCCCGATCATCCTGGAGCGGATGGAATTCCCCGAGCCCGTGATCGAGCTGTCGGTGGAGCCGAAGACGAAGGCGGACCAGGAGAAGATGGGCGTCGCGCTCAACCGCCTGGCGCGCGAGGATCCGTCCTTCCGCGTGTCGTCCGACGCCGAATCCGGTCAGACGATCATCAAGGGCATGGGCGAGCTTCACCTCGAGATCCTGGTCGACCGCATGAAGCGGGAGTTCAAGGTCGAGGCGAACGTCGGTGCGCCGCAGGTGGCGTATCGCGAATATCTGAAGAAGCCGGTCGACATCGACTATACGCACAAGAAGCAGTCGGGCGGCACCGGCCAGTTCGGCCGCGTGAAGGTGAAGCTGACGCCGGGCGAGCGCGGGTCGGGCATCACGTTCAAGGACGAGATCAAGGGCGGCAACATTCCGAAGGAATATCTGCCCGCGATCGAGAAGGGTTTCCGCGAGACCGCGGCGACCGGTTCGCTGGTCGGCTTCCCGATCATCGATTTCGAGATCGTCCTGTACGACGGCGCCTACCATGACGTCGATTCGTCGGCGCTGGCGTTCGAGATCTGTGCCCGCGGCGCGATGCGCGAAGCGGCGCAGAAGTCGGGCATCACGCTGCTCGAACCGGTCATGCGCGTCGAGGTCGTCACCCCGGAGGATTATCTGGGCGACGTCATCGGCGACATGAACAGCCGTCGCGGCCAGATCCAGGGCACCGACACGCGCGGCAACGCGCAGACGGTCGAGGCGATGGTCCCGCTGGCGAACATGTTCGGCTACGTGAACGCGCTGCGCTCGTTCACGCAGGGCCGCGCGCAGTACAGCATGCAGTTCTCGCACTACGACGAGGTTCCCGCGAACGTCGCCGACGAGGTGAAGGCCAAATTGGCATAAATGACCCGTTCCCACCTCCGTTCGCCCTGAGCGAAGTCGAAGGGTACGCGCATGTGCTTCGACTTCGCTCAGCACGAACGGGGTGGGGGAGGGGCTGGCAATCCACTAAATCAGTCGCTATGGGGCCGCGTCGACACGCGGCTCCGCTCGCGCAGACGAATCCAAGAAGGTAGGGAAAAATGGCCAAGGCGAAATTCGAGCGGAACAAGCCGCACCTGAACATCGGCACCATCGGTCACGTCGACCACGGCAAGACGTCGCTGACCGCGGCGATCACGAAGGTGCTGGCCGAGACGACCGGCGGCACTGCGGTCGATTTCGCGAACATCGACAAGGCGCCGGAAGAGCGTGAGCGCGGCATCACCATCTCGACCGCGCACGTCGAGTATGAGACGAACGCGCGCCACTATGCGCACGTCGATTGCCCGGGCCACGCCGATTACGTGAAGAACATGATCACCGGCGCGGCGCAGATGGACGGCGCGATCCTGGTCGTGTCCGCCACCGACGGCCCGATGCCGCAGACCCGCGAGCACATCCTGCTCGCGCGCCAGGTCGGCGTGCCCGCGATGGTCGTGTTCATGAACAAGGTCGATCTGGTCGACGACGAGGAAATCCTCGAGCTGGTCGAGCTGGAAGTGCGCGAGCTGCTCAGCTCGTACGACTTCCCGGGTGACGACATTCCGATCATCAAGGGCTCGGCGACCTGCGCGCTGTCGGGTTCGAACGACAAGTTCGGCAAGGAAGCCGTGCTGGAGCTGATGAAGGCGGTCGACGACTACATCCCGCAGCCCGAGCGTCCGCTGGACAAGCCGTTCATGATGCCGATCGAGGACGTGTTCTCGATTTCGGGTCGCGGCACGGTCGTCACCGGCCGCGTCGAGACCGGCATCGTGAAGGTCGGCGAGGAAGTCGAGATCGTCGGCATCCACCCGACCGTCCGCAAGACCACGGTCACGGGCGTCGAGATGTTCCGCAAGCTGCTCGACCAGGGCCAGGCCGGCGACAATGTCGGCGCGCTGATCCGCGGCGTGGCGCGTGACGAGGTCGAGCGCGGCCAGGTGCTGTGCAAGCCCGGCTCGATCAAGCCGCACACCGACTTCTCGTCGGAAGTGTACGTGCTGTCGAAGGACGAGGGTGGCCGTCACACGCCGTTCTTCGCCAACTATCGTCCGCAGTTCTACTTCCGCACGACGGACGTGACCGGCACCGTCGAGCTGCCCGAGGGTACCGAGATGGTCATGCCGGGCGACAACGTCGCGCTCGGCATCAAGCTGATCGCGCCGATCGCGATGGACGTGGGGCAGCGCTTCACGATCCGGGAGGGCGGCCGCACCGTCGGCGCCGGCGTCGTCAGCGCCATCAGCAAGTAAGCCGCGCGCCGCTTCGGCGGTTCGTCGCAAAAGCCACCGCCCGTCGCACCGAAAGGTGCGGCGGGCGGTTGCCTTTTTATGAGGGTGTCGTTAAGCGCCGCCCCTTCGAGTTTAGAGAACAACGCTCTTTCTCCGTCGTTCCCGGCAGCTCCCGTTTCAGGGGGCACACGGGGATCTCATCCCGCCGGCGTTCCGCCTGCGGCACGAGCCCCCGGGATTTGTTCCGGGGTGACGGCCGGGGGCGTGGCAACGCATCGGTAGGAATTATGGACACCAACATCCGCATCCGCCTCAAGGCGTTCGATCATCGCGTGCTGGACCAGGCGACCGGCGACATCGCCGACACCGCCCGTCGTACCGGCGCGCTCATCCGTGGCCCGATCCCGCTGCCCACGCGCATCGAGAAGTTCACGGTCAACCGCGGCCCGCACATCGACAAGAAGTCGCGCGAGCAGTTCGAGGTGCGCACGTACAAGCGCATGCTCGACATCGTGCAGCCGACCCCGCAGACGGTCGACGCGCTGATGAAGCTGGACCTCGCCGCCGGTGTTGACGTCGAGATCAAGCTCGCCTAATGGCAGCGCTCCCGCGGTCGACTTCGAGTCCCGCGGCTGATGTGCTTCCGCGAAGGCGGAAGCCCAGACTGGGTTCCCGCCTTCGGCGTTTGCGCCGAAGTTTATCCTGAGCGCCTGCCTTGGCAGGCAGTCGAAGGGCGGGAACACAAGCTGAGATTTGAGATACCGCCGGCAGCTTCTGCTGCCGGGACAGCGTCTCCCGTCACGCCTTCCTCGCGAGGGCACCAGCCCGGGGCGGGGGCACGCTTCGCATTTCCGGGCTGGAACCCTGCTTTGGCGGGGATGGCACGCACCTTCGGGATGGTCCCGCGGGTGCCTCTGTATGGGAGCAACGGATCATGCGTACCGGCGTGATCGCGAAGAAAATGGGGATGACCCGCCTGTTCCAGGACGACGGCCGCCACGTGCCGGTCACCGTCCTCCAGATCGAGGCGCTTCAGGTCGTTTCCCGTCGCGAGACAGATCGTGACGGCTATACCGCCGTCCAGCTTGGCGCAGGAGTCGCCAAGGCAAAGAACGTCGCCAAGCCGCAGCGCGGCCACTTCGGCAAGGCCGAGGTGGAGCCCAAGGCGATCGTGGCCGAATTTCGCGTGACCGAGGACAACCTCCTCGACGTCGGCGCGGAGCTGTCGGCCGATCACTTCGCCACCGGCCAGTATGTCGACATCCAGGGTCGCACGCAGGGCAAGGGCTTCGCCGGCGCCATGAAGCGCTGGAACTTCGGCGGCCTGCGCGCCACCCACGGCGTCTCGGTCTCGCACCGTTCGCACGGGTCGACCGGCAACCGCCAGGATCCGGGTCGCGTCTTCAAGAACAAGAAGATGGCCGGCCACATGGGCGACCGCAACCGCACGCAGCAGAACCTCCAGATCGTCGGCACCGACGTGGAGCGTGGCCTGATTTTCGTGAAGGGCTCCGTGCCCGGCTCGAAGGGCGGCTGGCTGTTCGTCAAGGATTCGGTGAAGGAGCCGCGCCATGCGGACACGCCGTATCCGGCCAGCCTGAAGTCCGCTGCCAACAGCAACACCGCCGCCGACACGCCTGCCGAGAATACGGCCGACGTGACCGCGACCGACGGCCAGGAGGGCTGAGCGTGAAGGTCAAGATTTCTTCCTTCGCCGGAACGGACGGCGCGGACATCGAGCTGAACGACGAGGTCTTCGGCCTCGATCCGCGCCCCGATATCCTGCACCGCGTCGTGACGTGGCAGCTCGAGAAGCGTCGCGCCACCGCGCGCGGCACGCGTGAGCGGTCCGACGTCGCGCGCACCGGCAAGAAGCTGGGTCGCCAGAAGGGCGGCGGCGTGGCCCGTCACGGCGATCGTCGCGCTCCCGTCTTCATCGGCGGCGGCAAGGCGCACGGCGCCCGCGTCCGCGACTTCAATCCGTCGCTGAACAAGAAGGTTCGCGCGCTGGGCCTGAAGATGGCGCTCAGCAGCCACGCGCAGGCGGGCACGCTGATCGTCCTCGACGCCTTCGAGGTCGCCAAGACCAAGGAGCTGAAGGGCCATTTCGCGACCATGTCGGTCGGCAAGCGCACTTTGGTCATCGACGGCGAGGCCGGCGACGGCTTCCGCGCCGGTCGCAACCTTCCGGGCGTGGAGATGCTCCCCGCCGTGGGCGCGAACGTCTACGATATCATCCGGGCCGACACGCTGGTGCTTACCCGCGCGGCGGTCGAGAAGCTGGAGGCGCGCTTCCATGGCTAAAAAGCTCACGAAGGCGATCGACAACCGTCATTACGACGTGATTGTCGCGCCGCACATCACCGAGAAGGCGACGCTGCTGTCCGAGCACAACGCCGTCGTGTTCAAGGTGGCGAACGACGCCACGAAGCCGCAGATCAAGGCCGCGGTCGAAGCCATCTTCGACGTGACCGTGAAGGGCGTGAACACGATCGTCCAGAAGGGCAAGACGAAGCGCTGGAAAGGCTCTCCGTATTTCCGTTCGGACATGAAGAAGGCTGTCGTGACCCTGGCCGACGGCCAGTCGATCGACGTGACCGAGGGGGCCAAGTAACATGGCACTCAAGCATTATAATCCGACGACGCCCGCACAGCGCGGGCTGATCCTGGTCGACAAGTCGTCGCTCTGGAAGGGCAAGCCCGTCAAGGCGCTGACCGAGGGCAAGACGAAGTCGGGCGGCCGCAACAACAAGGGCCATGTGACCAGCCGCGGCATCGCGGGCGGCCACAAGCAGAAGTACCGCTTCGTCGACTTCAAGCGTCGCAAGTGGGACGTCGAGGCGACGGTCGAGCGGCTGGAATACGATCCCAACCGCACCGCGTTCATCGCGCTGGTGTCCTATCCGGACGGCGAGCAGTCGTACATCATCGCGCCCCAGCGCCTCGGCGTCGGCGACAAGGTGATCGCGGCGAAGAAGGCGGATACCAAGCCGGGCAACGCGATGGAGATCGGCCAGGTCCCCGTCGGCACCATCGTCCACAACGTGGAGATGAAGCCGGGCAAGGGCGGTCAGATCGCACGGTCGGCGGGCACGTACGTGCAGGTCGTGGGTCGCGATCGCGGCATGGTGATGGTCCGCCTGAACTCGGGCGAGCAGCGCTACATCCATGCGAACTGCATGGCGACGGTCGGCGCGGTGTCCAACCCGGACAACCAGAACCAGAACCTGGGCAAGGCGGGTCGCTCGCGCTGGATGGGCAAGCGTCCGCTGACGCGCGGCGTCGCGAAGAACCCGGTCGACCATCCGCACGGCGGTGGCGAAGGCCGGACCTCGGGCGGCCGTCATCCGGTCACCCCGTGGGGCAAGCCGACGAAGGGTGCGCGCACCCGCCACAACAAGTCCACGGATAAGATGATTATCCGCAGCCGTCACGCGAGGAAGAAGTAATGGCGCGCTCCGTCTGGAAAGGCCCGTTCGTCGAACTGAGCCTGCTCAAGAAGGCCGAAGCCGCGCAGGACGCCGGTGGCCGCGCGCCGATCAGGACCTGGTCGCGCCGCTCCACCATCCTGCCGCAGTTCGTGGGCCTCACGTTCAGCGTCTACAACGGCCGCAAGTTCGTGCCGGTGTCGGTTAACGAGGACATGGTCGGCATGAAGCTCGGCGAGTTCGCGCCCACGCGCTACTTCCCGGGTCACGCCGCGGACAAGAAGGGCAAGCGCTGATGAGCAAGCCTGCATCCCCCCGCAAGGTCGGCGACAAGGAAGCCTTGTCGGTCGGTACGCAGATCCGCGGTTCCGCGCAGAAGCTCGGCCTCGTCGCCGCGCTGATCCGCGGCCGCAAGGTCGGCGACGCGATGAACATCCTGGCCTTCTCCAAGAAGGGCATGGCCGAGGACGCCCGCAAGGTGCTCGCCTCCGCGATCGCCAATGCGGAGAACAACCACAACCTCGACGTCGACGCCCTCGTCGTCGCCGAGGCGTCGGTCGGCAAGTCGATCACCATGAAGCGGTTCGCCACGCGCGGCCGCGGCAAGTCCACCCGCATTCTCAAGCCGTTCTCGCGGCTGCGGATCGTCGTGCGCGAGCAGGAAGAAGCCTAATGGGTCACAAGAGCAATCCCATCGGTCTGCGCTTGCAGATCAACCGCACCTGGGACAGCCGCTGGTTCGCGGAAGGCGCCGACTACGGTCGCCTGCTGCTGGAGGATCTGAAGATCCGCCAGTATATCGTGAAGACGCTGCCGCAGGCTGCGATCAGCAAGGTCGTGATCGAGCGTCCGGCCAAGCTGTGCCGCATCTCGGTCTTCGCCGCGCGCCCCGGCGTCATCATCGGCAAGAAGGGCACGGACATCGAGCGTCTTCGCAAGAAGATCGGCACGATGACGTCGTCCGACGTGTCGCTGAACATCGTCGAGATCCGCAAGCCCGAGGTCGACGCCAAGCTCGTCGCGCAGGGCATCGCGGACCAGCTGGAGCGCCGTATCGCGTTCCGCCGTGCGATGAAGCGCGCGGTGCAGTCGGCGATGCGCCTGGGTGCCGACGGCATCAAGGTGTATTGCGGCGGGCGTCTGGGCGGTGCGGAGATCGCGCGCTCGGAAAGCTACCGCGAGGGCCGCGTGCCGCTGCACACGCTGCGCGCGAACATCGATTATGCGGATGCCGAGGCGCATACCGCGTACGGCGTGTGCGGCGTGAAGGTCTGGGTCTTCAAGGGCGAGATCCTCGGCCATGATCCGATGGCCACCGACCGGCTCATGATGGAGGCACAGACCTCCGGCGTGCGTCCGGCTCGCGACGACCGTCGCTAAGGGGCAACAGACATGCTGCAACCGAAAAAGACTAAGTTCCGCAAGGCCTTCAAGGGCCGGATCCATGGCGATGCCAAGGGCGGCACGTCGCTGAACTTCGGGTCCTACGGCCTGAAGGCGCTGGAGCCGGAGCGGATCACCGCGCGTCAGATCGAGGCGGCCCGCCGCGCGATCACGCGTCACATCAAGCGTCAGGGACGCTTGTGGATCCGCATCTTCCCGGACGTGCCGGTGTCGTCGAAGCCTGCCGAGGTCCGCATGGGCAAGGGCAAGGGCTCGCCGGAATTCTGGGCCGCGCGCGTGAAGCCGGGCCGGATCCTGTTCGAGCTCGACGGCGTCGAGGGCCGGCTGGCCGCGGAGGCGTTCGAGCGCGCCGCGATGAAGCTGCCGATCAAGGTCAAGGTCGTCGCCCGCCTGGGCGACACGTCCCACCTGGGAGGCGAATGACATGGCGAAGAATGCGAAGATCGACATCGCCGGCCAGACCGACGACCAGTTGTCGGAGAATCTGGGCAACCTGAAGCGCGAGCAGTTCAACCTGCGCTTCCAGGCCGCGACGAACCAGCTCGAAAAGCCGAGCCGCGTCCGCGAGGTCCGCAAGGATATCGCCCGCATCAAGACCGCCCAGGCAGCCCGCGCTGCCTCGGCGGCGAAGTAAGAGGACGATAGACATGCCGAAGCGCGTGCTGACGGGGCTGATCGTCTCGGACAAGGGCGAGAAGACGGTGGTCGTGAACGTGGAGCGCAAGGTCAAGCACCCGCTCTACGGCAAGATCATCCGCCGCTCGAAGAAGTATCACGCCCATGACGAGGGCAACGAGTACAAGCAGGGCGAGACCGTGCGGATCGAAGAGACCGCGCCGATCAGCCGGCTGAAGACCTGGAAGGTGATCGAGCGGGTGAACACCCACGCGACGCCGGAGCGGGTCGACGTCGACGCATAACGCGTCGGCGTAAGGTTCGGCGCTACCCCCGTTCGCCCTGAGCGAAGTCGAAGGGTATGCGCCGACCGTCGAGCATCGGCTTCGACTTCGCTCAGCCCGAACGGCTGGTGGGGCAGGGGTCGCAACAAGGCGGGGCTGGGTCAGAAATCCACCCCAAGGTGAGAAGGAATCGGATCGATGATCCAGATGCAGTCCAATCTCGAGGTCGCTGACAACAGCGGCGCGAAGCGGGTGCAGTGCATCAAGGTGCTGGGCGGCTCGAAGCGCCGCGTGGCCGGCGTCGGCGACATCATCGTCGTCAGCGTCAAGGAAGCACAGCCGCGCGGCAAGGTGAAGAAGGGCGACGTGCACCGTGCCGTCATCGTGCGTACGGCGAAGGACATCCGCCGCGCCGACGGGTCGGTGATTCGCTTCGATTCGAACGCCGCGGTGCTCGTGAACAAGAACGAGGAGCCGATCGGCACCCGTATCTTCGGCCCCGTCGTGCGCGAACTGCGCGCCAAGGGGCACATGAAGGTGATTTCGCTCGCTCCGGAGGTGCTGTGATGGCCGCTGCGAAGATCAAGAAGGGCGACCAGGTCATCGTCCTGTCCGGCAAGGACAAGGGCAAGACCGGTACCGTGACCCAGGCGATGCCGAAGGACGGCAAGGTCATCGTCGGCGGCGTCAACGTCGCGACGCGCCACCGCAAGCCCGATCAGTCCAATCCGCAGGGCGGGCTGGAGAAGATCGAGGCGCCGCTGCACGTCAGCAAGGTCGCGCACGTGACCGCCGACGGCAAGCCCACCCGCGTCCGTTTCGAGACGCAGGACGGCAAGAAGGTCCGCGTGGCCGTCAAGACCGGGAGCAAGATCGATGGCTGATGCCGCATACAAGCCCCGGATGAAGGGCATCTACGACGACAAGATCGTCGCCGCGATGACCGAGAAGTTCGGGTACAAGAACGTCATGGAGATCCCCCGGATCGACAAGATCGTCCTGAACATGGGCGTCGGCGAGGCGACCCAGGACAAGAAGAAGGTCGAGCAGGCGGCGTCCGAGATGGAGCTGATCGCCGGCCAGAAGCCGGTCGTGACGAAGGCGAAGAAGTCGATCGCGCAGTTCAAGCTGCGCGAGGGCATGCCGATCGGCGTGAAGGTCACCCTTCGCCGGGAGCGGATGTACGAGTTCCTCGACCGCTTCATCACGATCGCGCTTCCCCGCGTCCGCGATTTCCGCGGGCTGAACCCGAAGTCCTTCGACGGTCGCGGCAATTACGCCTGCGGCATCAAGGAGCAGATCGTGTTCCCCGAGATCAACTATGACCGCATCGACAAGGTGCGCGGCATGGACGTGATCGTGACGACCACGGCGAAGACCGACGACGAGGCGCGCGAGCTGCTGCGCCTGTTCGGCTTCCCGTTCCCGATCGAGGATGAAGCGACCGAAGAGAAGAAGGCGGCATGACCGCTTTCCTCCTGGTCTGATAAAGAGAGCTTAAGTCCATGGCGAAACTGAGTTCCGTGAACAAGAACGAGCGCCGCAAGCGGCTCGTGAAGCAATATGCGCCCAAGTGGGCGAAGCTGAAGGCGATTGCGAACGACGAGAGCGTCGACGAGACCGATCGCCTGATGGCGCGTCTCAAGATGGCCGAGTTGCCGCGCAATTCGAACCCGACGCGCGTGCGCAACCGCTGCGAGATCACGGGCCGTCCGCGCGCCTATTATCGCAAGTTCCGCCTCGCCCGCGTGATGCTGCGCGATCTGGCCAACAAGGGCCTGATCCCCGGCCTCACGAAGTCGAGCTGGTAAGGACACGACAATGGCAGTGACCGATCCCCTGGGTGACCTGCTCACCCGCATCCGCAACGGCCAGCGCGCGAAGAAGGACAGCGTCCTCTCGCCCGCCAGCAAGCTGCGCGTGCTCGTCCTCGACGTGCTCCAGCGCGAGGGCTATATCCGCGGCTACAGCGAGGAAGAGATGGGCCCCGTGAAGGGCGTCCGCATCGAGCTGAAGTATTTCGAGGGCCAGCCCGCGATCAAGCATGTCGCGCGCGTCTCGAAGCCCGGCCGCCGCATCTATTCGGGCAGCCAGTCGCTGCCGCGCGTGATGAACGGCCTGGGTATCACGATCGTCTCGACGCCCCGCGGTGTCCTGTCCGACGCGGAAGCGCGCGAACAGAACGTCGGCGGCGAAGTGCTCGCGGAGGTGTTCTGATGAGCCGCATTGGCAAGAAGCCGGTTCCCGTTCCGGCCGGGGTCACCCCCAGCATCGACGGCGGCATCATCAGCGTGAAGGGGCCCAAGGGCACCCTGACCATGCCGATGCGTGACGAGATCAGCTACACGCTGGAGGACGGCAGCATCTCGGTGCAGCCCGCCAACGACACGAAGCGCGCGCGCGCCTTCTGGGGCATGCAGCGCACGATGGTGCAGAACCTGGTGACCGGCGTGACCGACGGCTTCACGAAGAAGCTGCTCATCACCGGCGTCGGCTATCGTGCCGCCGCGCAGGGCCGCAACCTGAAGCTCCAGCTGGGCTACAGCCACGACGTCAACATCGACGTGCCGGAAGGCATCGAGGTGAAGACGCCCGACGCGACGACCGTGGAAATCTCGGGCGCCGACAAGCAGAAGGTAGGCCAGCTGGCCGCGGAGATCCGTCAGTGGCGCAAGCCCGAGCCGTACAAGGGCAAGGGCATCAAGTACGCCGGCGAGTTCATCTTCCGCAAGGAAGGGAAGAAGAAGTGAGCAAGGGCCTTTCGCTTTTCGAGAAGCGGCGTCGTCGCAACCGTACCTCGCTTCGTGCGCGGTCGGGCACGCGTCCGCGGCTGTCCGTGCATCGTTCGGGCAAGCACATCTACGCGCAGGTCATCGACGATGCGCAGGGGCGTACGCTGGCATCGGCGTCCACGCTGGCCGGGCATGACGGCGCGACGTCCAACGTCGCCGCCGCCACCGAGGTCGGCAAGCGCGTGGCCGAGGCCGCGAAGGCGGCCGGCGTGACGCAGGTGGTCTTCGACCGCGGCGGCTTCCTCTTCCACGGCCGCGTCAAGGCGCTAGCCGAGGCGGCTCGTGAAGCCGGACTGGAGTTCTAAAGATGGCTGACGACAACAACACTCAGCCCGCGGCCGATGCCGCAGCGACCGCCGCACCCGCGGCGGCTCCGACCGAAGGCGGCGGCTATGCCGGCGGCGGCGGTGGTGGCGGTTACGGCGGCGGCGGCGGCGGTCGCGGTCGCGGTGGTCCCGGCGGCGGCGGCGGTGGCCGTGGTCGCGGTGGCCCCGGCGGCGGCAATCGCGGCGGCCCCGGTGGCAATCGCGGCGGGCGTCGTGACGATCGTCGCGGCGGTCCGGGCAGCGACGACGGCGGCGAGGAGCTGATCGAGAAGCTGGTCCACATCAACCGCGTGTCCAAGACGGTGAAGGGCGGCAAGCGCTTCGGCTTCGCGGCGCTGGTCGTCGTGGGCGACGGGAAGGGCCGCGTCGGCTTCGGCCACGGCAAGGCGCGCGAGGTCCCGGAGGCGATCTCGAAGGCGACCGCCGCGGCGAAGAAGAAGATGGTCCGCGTGCCGCTGAAGGATGGGCGTACGCTCCATCACGACGGCAACGGTCACTTCGGCGCGGGCCGGGTGCACGTCCGGTCGGCGCCGCAGGGCACCGGCATCATCGCGGGCGGTCCGATGCGGGCCGTGTTCGAATCGCTCGGCGTCGCGGACGTCGTGACGAAGTCGATCGGCACGTCGAACCCGTACAACATGATTCGGGCGACGTTCGAGGCGCTGGGCGAGCAGACCAGCCCGAAGTCGGTGGCGCAGCGTCGCGGCAAGAAGATCGCGGACCTGCTGGGTCGCGGTCACGGCGCCGATACGCAGACCGTCGAGGCGGACGCCGCGGCGATCACGGAGTAAGACAGATGGCGACCATCAAGATCAAGCAGACCGGTTCGCCGATCCGCCGCACCGGGGACCAGCGCGCGACGCTGATCGGCCTGGGGCTGAACAAGATGCACCGGGTGTCGGAGCTGGAGGACAGCCCCGAGGTCCGCGGCATGATCCGCAAGGTGCATCATATGGTCGAGGTCCTGGAGGGCTGAGCCTTCCTGCCGGCTAGTGACAAATACGGGGAAGGGGGCTAACGGCCCCCTTCCTCATTTCCATCGGCGCGAAATAAGCGAAAGCGAGTGCATATCATGAAGCTGAACGAACTCCGCGACAATGCGGGCGCCCGCAAGTCGAAGATCCGCGTCGGACGCGGCATCGGTTCCGGCAAGGGCAAGACCGGCGGTCGCGGCCAGAAGGGCCAGAAGAGCCGCGAGGGCGTGTCCATCGCCGGCTTCGAGGGCGGCCAGATGCCGCTCCACATGCGGTTGCCGAAGCGCGGCTTCAACAACATCTTCGCCAAGGATTATGCTGAGGTGAACTTGGGCGCGATCCAGATCGCGGTCGATGCGGGCAAGCTGTCGGGCAGCGACATCGACCATGCGGCGCTGAAGGCCGCGGGCCTGGCGCGCGGCGGCAAGGACGGCGTCCGCCTGCTGGGCAAGGGCGATTTCTCGGCGAAGCTGAACTTCACCGTCGCCGGCGTGTCCGCCGGTGCGCGCGAGGCGGTCGAGAAGGCCGGCGGCACCGTGACCGTGCCCGAGATCGTCCCGGCCGCGGAGAAGGCGAAGGCCAAGCATCGCGTGGTGCAGAAGGCGAAGGCCGAGGCCAAGACCGAGAAGCAGGCCGCGGCGAAGGCCTGAGGCGACACTCCGTTCGTCCCGAGCGACGTCGACGGACATGCGTAGCGCATGGGCTTCGACGTCGCCCGGCCAGAACGGAGGCAGGTTTGCAGCTCGGCCATTAGACAAGGCGCGTCGCGCGCCTATATGAGCGGCGGGGCGGGTTACAGCGCATCCCGCCGTTCTCGTTTTCCAGGACTTCACAACGCATGGCATCCGCAGCCGACCAGATGGCGAGTAGCCTGAGCCTCGCGAAATTCGCGAAGGCGACCGATCTCAAGAAGCGGCTGTGGTTCACGATCGGTGCGCTGATCGTCTTCCGCATGCTGTCCTACGTGCCGCTGCCGGGCGTCGATCCGACCGCGCTGGGGATGCTGGCGAACCAGACGCAGGGCGGCGTCCTGGATTTCTTCAACACCTTTTCGGGCGGTGCGCTGACCCGCATGAGCCTGATCGCGCTGGGCGTGATGCCGTACATCACCGCCTCGATCGTGGTGCAGCTGGCGACCTCGCTGTCGCCGCAGCTCGCCGCGATCAAGAAGGAAGGCGAGAGCGGCCGCAAGAAGCTGAACCAATATACCCGCTACGGCACGGTCGCGCTGACCGCGATCCAGGGGTATTTCATCGCGGTCGGGCTCGAGAGCTTCGGCGCGACCGCGGGGGTGCAGGCGGTGATCCAGCCGGGCACCTTGTTCCGCGTCGGCGCGGTGGTGTCGCTGATCGGCGGCACGATGTTCCTGATGTGGCTGGGCGAGCAGATCACCAGCCGCGGCATCGGCAACGGCATCTCGCTCATCATCATGGCCGGCATCGTCGCGCACCTCCCGACCACGCTGGTGAACCTGCTGGAGGGCGGGCGCTCGGGCTCGACCAGCCCGGTCATCATCATCGCGATCGCGGTCGTCGTCATCGGCCTGATCCTGCTGATCTGCTTCATGGAGCGCGCGCAGCGCCGCATCCTGATCCAATATCCCAAGCGCCAGACGCAGCGCGGGATGCAGGCGGATCGCAGCCACCTGCCGCTGAAGCTGAACACCGCGGGCGTAATCCCGCCGATCTTCGCCTCGTCGCTGCTGCTGCTGCCGCTGACGATCACGCAGTTCGCGGGCAATCGCGTGTCGGGCGAAAGCTGGGGCGGCGACCTGCTGATCTCGCTGAACCAGTATCTCCAGCACGGCTCGCCCGTGTACATGGCGCTCTACGCCGCGGGCATCATCTTCTTCTCCTTCTTCTACACCGCGGTGGTGTTCAATCCGGAGGAGACGGCGGAGAATCTGAAGCGCTACGGCGGGTTCATCCCCGGCATTCGCCCGGGCAAGAACACGGAAACGTATTTCGATTACGTCCTGACGCGCATCACCGTCGTCGGCGCGGCGTATCTGACCTTCATCTGCATCGTGCCCGAATATCTGGTGTCGGCGCTGTCGATCCCCTTCTATCTGGGCGGGACCAGCCTGCTGATCGTCGTGAACGTCACGATGGATACGGTGACGCAGATCCAGTCGCACCTGCTGGCGCACCAATATGGCGACCTCATCAAGAAGGCGAAGCTGAAGGGCGCGCGCCGCCGCTGATCGCGCGGCTGCTACGGGATTTGGGGAGAGACACGTGAACATCATCCTCCTTGGGCCGCCGGGTGCCGGCAAGGGCACGCAGGCGCAGCGGCTGGGCGATCGCGGCATGGTGCAATTGTCGACCGGCGACATGCTGCGCGCCGCGGTGAAGGCGGGGACGCCCGTCGGCTTGCAGGCGAAGGCCGTGATGGAAGCGGGCGAGCTGGTGTCCGACGCCATCGTGTCCGCGCTGATCGGCGAGCGGATGGACCAGGGCACCGGGACCGGCGCGATCTTCGACGGCTATCCGCGCACCGCGGCGCAGGCCGACGCGCTCGACCTGCTGCTGGACGAGCGCGGCCAGAAGCTGGACCATGTCATCGAACTGACGGTGGACGAGGACGCGCTGGTCGAGCGGATCGTCGGCCGCTTCACCTGCGGCAATTGCGGCGCTGGCTATCACGACCGCTTCAACCGGCCGAAGGTCGAAGGCGTCTGCGACGTCTGCGGCGCGCACGATTTCAAGCGGCGGCCGGACGACAACGAGGAAACCGTGCGCACCCGCATGACCGAATATCGCGCGAAGACCGCGCCGATCCTGCCGGGCTACGAAGCGCGCGGCCTGGTCAAGCGCGTCGACGGCATGGCCGACATCGGCACGGTCACCGCCGCGATCGGGGCGATTCTGGACGGTCGCTGATCCGGCGTGATATAGATCGGGCATGGGCAACGAGCAGGCGCTGGCGATCCATCGTGAACCCGTGGTGCATCGCATCACGGTCGAGGAGTTCCTGGCACTCGACGAGGCTGGCTTCTTCAAGGACGTCGGGCGCGTCGAACTGATCGACGGGGAAATATTCGAGATGGCGCCGCTCCACGTTCCCCATGCGCGGACGCTCATGCAATTGACGATCGCGGTTGGTCTGGCTGCCGATGCGGTTGCGGAGATCGAGGCGCTTACCCCCGTCTCCGCCAGGCTCGATCCGCACAGCCTGCCGGAAGCAGACATCGTCCTGGCACTGAAGGACGACACGGACCAGGATTTCGTCACCGCCGCCACCGTCCGCCTCGTCGTCGAAGTCTCCGCCTCCTCCCTGCGGCACGACCTGGGCCGCAAGTTGCGGCTTTATGCCCGCACCGGCGTCCCCGAATATTGGGTCGCGGACGTCGCCGGCCGCCGCATCCTGTGCTTCCACGCACCCGAGGACGAAGCCTATACGGCACAGACCGAGTTCGCGTTCGGCGACACGATCGCTGCCGTCACGATCCCCGACCTCGTCGTCGATACCGCGCGCCTGAGCTGATCGCATGGACGCGCTGACCGCCTTCGGCCTGTTCGCGGTCACGTTCATGCTCGTGTGCTATGTGCTGGAGGAGCGCGCGCCGTTCTGGACGCTGCTGTTCGCGCTCGGCTGCCTGATGGGCTCGGCCTACGGCTTCCTTCAGGGCGCGTGGCCGTTCGGTGCGGTCGAGCTGATCTGGTTCGTCGTCGCGCTCAGGCGGTGGTGGATCGCGCGCAAGCGATGGGAACCGATCGCTTGACTCGTGGTTCGCGCGCGCCTAACCGCTCGCTCTTCCGATAGACCTCCTCCCCGGCGGCGCCCTTGTGCGCGCGCCGCGCGCATGCGTTAGGGGAAGGGCGAATCGGAAGGACGCAATGCGGTGAGATGGGATGTGCGCGCCATGCCGCATCCCGTGGAGCAGAGGAGAAAAATTTCATGGCACGTATCGCGGGTGTGAACATCCCGACCAACAAGCGCGTGGTGATCGCGCTGACCTATATCCACGGCATCGGCCCGACCAAGGCCAAGGAAATCACCGAGAAGCTGTCGATCGAGCCCGCGCGCCGCGTGCAGGACCTGACCGATCAGGAGGTCCTCCAGATCCGCGAGGCGATCGACGCCAGCTACACGGTGGAAGGCGACCTGCGCCGCCAGACCGCGATGAACATCAAGCGGCTGATGGACCTGGCCTGCTATCGCGGCCTGCGCCATCGCAAGGGCCTGCCGGTCCGCGGCCAGCGCACGCACACCAACGCGCGCACCCGCAAGGGCAAGGCGAAGCCGATCGCCGGCAAGAAGAAGTAGGCGTCAGCGCTTAACTTCTCCCGTCGCGGTCGGTGGCAGGCAGGCAGCCTCCCGACCGCGTTGAAAGAAAAGGTCAGGAATACCATATGGCTCAGGCACCGCAGCGCCTTCGTCGGCGCGAACGCAAGAACATCACCTCCGGCGTCGCGCACGTGAACGCCAGCTTCAACAACACGATGATTACGATCACCGACGCGCAGGGCAACACGATCAGCTGGTCGTCGGCCGGCATGATGGGCTTCAAGGGGTCGCGCAAGTCGACGCCCTACGCCGCGCAGGTCGCCGCGGAGGACGCGGGCAAGAAGGCCGCCGAGCATGGCGTCCGCACGATCGAGGTCGAGGTCAAGGGCCCGGGTTCGGGTCGCGAATCGGCGCTTCGTGCGCTCCAGGCGGTGGGCTTCCAGATCACGTCGATCCGCGACGTGACCTCGATCCCGCACAACGGCGTGCGCCCGTCGAAGCGCCGTCGCGTCTGACGTGATGTTCTCAGCGCACCGCTGACGAGCGGTGCGCGTCCTGTTTCTACCCGGCGGGAAGCGTGCCGACGCGCCGCCCAATTTCAGGGGACGAGATCTTGTCTGTGAACGCGAAGAACTGGCAGGAACTGAAGAAGCCCAACGGCCTCGAAAAGAAGAGCGGCGATGGCAAGCGCAAGGCGACGTTCGTCGCCGAGCCGCTGGAGCGTGGCTTCGGCCTGACGCTCGGTAACGCGCTGCGCCGCGTTCTGCTGTCGAGCCTTCAGGGCGCGGCGGTCACCTCGATCAAGATCGAGAACGTGCTGCACGAATTCAGCAGCCTGGCGGGCGTCCGCGAGGACGTGACCGACATCGTGCTGAACGTGAAGCAGATCGCGATCGCGATGCAGGGCGAGGGGCCCAAGCGGCTCCAGCTGTCCGCCACCGGCCCGGCCGAGGTGAAGGCGGGCGACATCGCGGTGTCGGGCGATATCGAGATCAAGAACCCCGAACTGGTGATCTGTCACCTGGACGAGGGCGCGACGCTGAACATGGAACTGACCGCGGACGTCGGTAAGGGCTATGTCGCGGCGGTCGCCAACCGCCCGGCGGATGCGCCGATCGGCCTGATCCCGGTCGACGCGCTATACTCGCCGGTACGCCAGGTGTCGTACAAGGTCGATCCGACCCGCGTCGGGCAGGACCTGGATTACGACAAGCTGACGCTGACGGTCGAGACCGACGGCACGGTCACGCCGGAGGACGCGCTGGGCTATGCCGGTCGCATCCTCCAGGACCAGCTGGCGCTGTTCGTCCACTTCGACGATTCCTCGATCACGCGCTCGGCCCCGGTCGGGGTCGCGGCGCCGTCGTCGGCGGGCGAGGCCCCGGGCGACACCGCGCAGATCAACCGTTACCTCCTGAAGAAGGTGGACGAGCTGGAGCTGTCGGTGCGGTCGGCGAACTGCCTGAAGAACGACAACATCATCTATATCGGCGATCTGGTCGGAAAGACCGAGGCCGAGATGCTGCGCACCCCGAATTTCGGTCGCAAGTCGCTGAACGAGATCAAGGAAGTGCTGTCCTCGATGGGGCTGCGGCTGGGCATGGAAATCCCCGGCTGGCCGCCCGAGAACATCGAGGAAGTGGCCAAGAAGCTGGAACAAGAGATAATGGGCTGAGCCGCCGCCCGTCGTCACCCCAGCGAAAGCTGGGGTTTCGTGCGGCGGGGACGGTTTCTCTCGAGGGGAGATCCCAGCGATCGCTGGGATGACGATGACAGGGTGGGCTCCCGTACGTCCCCACCTGTCCCGGGGTTTCCGTCAAACGGCCCCCTGACGAACGAGAAGGAATTATCATGCGTCATCGCGTCGGCGGCCGGAAGCTGCAACGGACCTCGGCCCACCGTCAGGCCCTGTTCCGCAACATGTCGGCCGCGCTCATCAAGCATGAGCAGATCACGACCACCGTCGCCAAGGCGAAGGAGCTGCGTCCGTATATCGAGAAGCTCATCACGCTGGCGAAGAAGGGCGGCCTGTCCAACCGCCGCCTGGCGCACGCCCGCCTGCTGGACGATGTGCAGCTGGTGAAGCTGTTCGACGTGCTGGCGGAGCGCTACGCTTCGCGCAACGGCGGCTACACCCGCGTCATCAAGGCGGGCATCCGCATGTCGGACGCGTCGCCGATGGCGATCATCGAATTCGTCGATCGCGACGTCAGCGCGAAGGGCCAGGATTCGGGCCCGGTGATGTCGGACGAGGATTTCGACGAGGCGGCATAAGTCGCGCCGGATCGAAGCCGAACGAAGGGGCCGCTCCAGCAATGGAGCGGCCCTTTTCGTATCGGCGCGCCGATGACGACGCGGCCACGGCCGGACGTCCGGCTTTCCTACACGGGCTGCGACCGGTATCGGTCGATCGTCTTTCTCATCCCCGCCCCGCCCAACGTGCGCGCCGCCCCGGCGAGCGTGCGACCTTTCATGACCTTCCGCCCTCCCTCGACCGTGGTGCAGAACCGCGTCGGCGCCTCAACATTCGCAACATTCGCCGTGCCAGTCCGCACCTTCCAACGCCTACAAGGAGCCGCTACAGCCCCCCCATGGAGCATCCCGACAGCATCCTCATCGTCGATTTCGGCAGCCAGGTGACCCAGTTGATCGCGCGCCGCGTGCGCGAGGCGGGGGTCTACAGCGAGATCGCGCCGTTCCAGTCCGCGGCGGAGGCGTTCGCGCGGATGCGGCCGAAGGGAGTGATCCTGTCCGGCGGCCCCGCCTCCGTCGTCGACGACGACAGCCCGCGCGCGCCGCAGGGCGTGTTCGATTCGGGCGTGCCGATCCTGGGCATCTGCTACGGGCAGCAGGTGATGAACGCGCAACTGGGCGGGCGCGTGGAGAAGGGCAATTCCGGCGAGTTCGGCTCCGCCTATGTCGACGTCGACGGCGGATGCGGTCTGTTCGATGCGCTGTGGCAGGAGGGCGAGCGGCATCAGGTGTGGATGAGCCACGGCGACAAGGTGACCGAACTCGCCCCCGGCTTCCGTCCCGTCGCCTCCTCGCCCGGCGCGCCCTTCGCGATCATCGCGGACGAGGCGCGACGCTATTACGGGATGCAATTCCACCCGGAGGTCGTCCACACCCCCGACGGCGGCCGGCTGATCGCGAATTTCGCGCGCCATGTCTGCGGCCTGTCGGGCGACTGGACGATGGCGGAGTTCCGCGACGTGAAGATCGCGGAGATTCGCGCGCAGGTCGGCACCGGCCGCGTCATCTGCGGCCTGTCCGGCGGGGTCGATTCGGCGGTCGCCGCAGTGCTGATCCACGAGGCGATCGGCGAGCAGCTGACCTGCGTCTACGTCGACCATGGCCTGATGCGCGCCGGGGAGAGCGAGCAGGTCGTCGGCCTCTTCCGCGGCGCCTACAACATCCCATTGGTGCATGTGGAGGCGGAGGCGCTGTTCCTGAACGGCCTCGCCGGCGTCACCGACCCGGAGGCGAAGCGCAAGTTCATCGGCAGGACCTTCATCGAGGTGTTCGAGGAGGAGGCGCGCAAGATCGGCGGCGCCGATTTCCTGGCGCAGGGGACGCTGTATCCCGACGTGATCGAAAGCGTCAGCTTCACCGGCGGGCCGAGCGTGACGATCAAGAGCCACCACAATGTCGGCGGCCTGCCCGAACGCATGAACATGAAGCTGGTCGAGCCCTTGCGCGAATTGTTCAAGGACGAGGTCCGTGCGCTGGGCCGCGAGCTGGGCCTGCCGGAGGTGTTCGTCGGCCGCCACCCGTTCCCCGGCCCCGGCCTCGCCATCCGCATCCCCGGCGAAGTGACGAAGGAACGCTGCGACATCCTGCGCAAGGCGGACGCGATCTACCTGGAGGAGATCCGCACCGCGGGTCTGTACGACACGATCTGGCAGGCGTTCGCGGTGCTGCTGCCCGTCCGCTCGGTCGGCGTGATGGGCGACGGGCGGACGTACGACAACGTGCTGGCGCTGCGCGCGGTGACCTCGACCGACGGCATGACGGCGCAGGCGTTCCAGTTCCCGGGCGACTTCCTCCCCCGCGTCGCCACCCGCATCGTGAACGAGGTGAAGGGCATCAACCGCGTGACCTACGACTATACCTCGAAACCGCCGGGGACGATCGAATGGGAGTGATCGGGATGACGCGAATGGCCGGGGGCCATTCGCCCCGATCGCTCGGCGCGGCAACGCGCCGCTGGGCTGCCGCATTCTCCGCGCTTCTCGCCGCCGCGCCCGCCGCGGCGCAGCTCGACCCCCCGTCGTGGACGCGCCCGATCGCGCCGGTCCCGCTGATCGGCCCGATCACCTATGTCGGGACGGAGGGGCTCGCCGCCTATCTGATCCGCACCGACGCGGGCGCGATCCTAATCGACGCGACGATGGAGCAGAACGTCCCCTCGATCGCGCGCAACATCGTCGCCAGCGGCGTGCCGCTGCGGCAGGTTAAGCTGATCCTGGTCAGCCACGCGCATTTCGACCATGTCGCCGGGCTCGCCGCGATGAAGCGCGCGACGGGCGCGAAGGTGGTGGCGGGCACCCGCGACGCCGCCGCGCTGGAAAGCGGGACGCCGCCCGGGGAAACCGACTATGGCATCATCCGCTTCCCGGCCGTGACGGTGGACCGCCGCGTCCGCGACGGCGACCGCGTGCGCCTCGGCAAGGTCGTGCTGCGCGCGGTCGCGACGCCGGGCCATACGCCGGGGTGCACGACGTGGACGATGCGGATCGTCGATCGCGGACGGGCGCGCGACGTGGTCTTCCCGTGCAGCATTTCGGTCGCGGGCAACCGCCTGATCGGCAACCGCCGCTATCCCACGATCGTCACTGATTTTCGCGGCAGCTTCGCGCGCCTGGCCGCGCTCCCCGCCGACGTCGTCCTGCCCGCCCATCCCGAAGGTGCGGACGTTTTCGCCCGCCAGCGCGCGGGCACGCTGGTCGCTCCCGGCCTGCTGCGCACGATGGTCCTGAAATCCCGCGACGATTTCGACCGCGAGCTGGCGAAGCAGGCGAAGGCGGCACAGGCGGGAACGGCGCGATGACGACGCTGTACGGCATCCCCAATTGCGATACCGTGAAGAAGGCGCGCACCTGGCTCGACGCGCGGGGCATCGCCTATGCGTTCCACGATTATAAAAAGGCGGGGGTCGATCGACCCGCGCTTGTCGGCTGGGTCGACCGGCTGGGGTGGGAGGTCCTCCTCAATCGCGCGGGCACCACGTTCCGCAAGCTGCCCGACGCCGACCGCGCCGACATCGACCGCGACAAGGCGATCGCGCTGATGCTCGCGCACCCCTCCGCGATCAGGCGCCCGGTGCTCGTCGACGGCGACCGGCTGGAGGTCGGGTTCGCGCCGGAACGGTACGCCGCCCTCTTTCCCTGATCGCCATGGGGGCGCATGATGCGCGGAGGGAGAAGGGGGAGACATCGCATGACGTCGCCGTTCTGGTTTCGCGTCGTGGCCGTCCTGCTGTTGCTATGGGGCGTCGCGGGCTGCGTGTCGTTATGGTCGCACGTCGTTTATGGCGCGGAGGCGATGGGCGCGGCGACCGACTACGACCGCGCCTTCCATCGTGCGCTGCCGACATGGTTCGCGTTCGTCTACGCGGCGGCGGTCGGCGCGGGGCTGCTGGGCGCGATCGCGCTGCTGGCACGGTCGCGGCTCGCGGTGCCGCTGTCGGTCGTATCGCTCGTCGCGGTGGTCGTGCAGTTCGGCTACGCCCTCGGCCTGACCGATCTGGTCGCGGTGAAGGGGGCGGCCGCGACCGTGCCGTTCCCGCTGCTGATCCTCGCGGTCGCGTCGTTCCAGCTGTGGCTCGCGCGGCGGGCGGCGGCGCGGCGCTGGATCGCATGACGCGGGCGGGGTAGGGCGGATCATGTCCACGACCTTCACCATCGATTCCTCCACCAGTCGCGCGACCCCCGTCGCCGCGCCGATGAAGCGCCTGACCGTCCCCGCCGTGCGCCGGCGCAAGGGGGGCGACCCGCTGGTGATGCTGACCGCCTATACCGTCCGCATGGCGCAGTTGATGGACCCGCATTGCGACCTCCTGCTCGTCGGCGACAGCCTGGGGCAGGTGATCTACGGCCTGCCGTCCACCGTCCCGGTCACGCTGGAGATGATGGCGGCCCATGGTGCGGCGGTGGTGCGCGGCAGCTTCCATGCCGTGGTGGTCGTCGACATGCCCTTCGGCAGCTACGAGGCATCGCCGCAGCAGGCGTTCGACAGCGCGTCCTTCCTGCTGAAGCAGACCGGTGCGGCCGCCGTGAAGATGGAGGGCGGGGCGGTGATGGCGCCCACGATCGCCTTCCTGTCGGAACGCGGGATTCCCGTCATGGGCCATGTCGGCCTGACGCCGCAGGCGGTCAACGCACTGGGCGGCTACGGCGCGCGGGGGCGCAGCCCGGAAGAGGCGGCGAAGATCGTCGGGGATGCGACGGCGGTGGCGCAGGCGGGCGCGTTCGCGATCGTGGTCGAGGGGGTGGTGGAACCGATCGCGGTGGAGATCACGCGAGCGATCGACATTCCCACGATCGGGATCGGCGCATCGGCGGACTGCGATGGTCAGGTGCTGGTGACGGAGGACATGCTGGGGATGTTCGAACGCACCCCGCGCTTCGTGAAGCGGTATGGCGATATGGCGGGG
>NZ_LMQP01000003.1:617913-628138 GCF_001425405.1 Sphingomonas sp. Leaf412
AGCAGACCTACGCGCCGAAGCCGTGACCCTTCCGTTCCGCGCGGGCCTGGGCTAGAGCGCGGCGTTTCCCCTTTACCCCGGAGTGTGCGGTGGCGCTGACGCCCCAGAACAACGAAGCGTTCCTGCGCGAAGTCGACGAGGAACTGCGCCGCGATCAGGCGCTGGCGCTGTGGAAGCGCTGGGGCCGGGTCGCGATCGTGGCGATCATCGTCGCGCTCGCCGCCTTCGCCGCCTACCTCTTCTGGCGCCACCAGCAGAATGTGGCCGCGGAGCGTGAGGGCGAGCGGTTGCAGGTGGCCTACGATTACCTCGCGGCACAGGATACCGCAGGCGCGTCGAAGCCGCTGGCGGAACTGGCGGGGTCGAAGCACGACGGCTACCGGGCGCTCGCCGCGTTCACGCAGGCCGACATCCTTCTGGTCAAGAACGACCTGAAGGGGGCGGCGGCGAAGTTCGGCGGCATCGCGGGCGATACGACGGTGGCGCAACCGTTCCGTGATCTGGCCCTGATCCGTCAGACGAGCGCGGAGTTCGACACGCTCGCCCCCGATGCGGTCGTGAACCGGCTGAAGCCGCTGGTGGTGCCGGGGAATCCCTGGCTGGGAAGTGCGGGCGAACTGGTCGCTGCGGCGTATCTGAAGCAGGGGCGTCGCGATCTGGCGGCGCAGACCTTCTCGCTGATCGCGCGGGACGAGGGCGTCCCGCCGTCGCTGCGTCAACGTGCGGTTCAGATGGCGAGCGCGATGGGCGTCGACGCGGCGGTTCCGGCAAAAGGTGTGACCAAGCAATGAGGAAGACGTTCGCGGCACTGGCCGCGGTCGCGGCGGTGGGCAGCCTTGGCGGCTGCGGCATCTTCAAGGGCGGCCCGAAGAAGACGCCGACCGTGGGACAGCGCGTCCCGATCCTCGCGTCCGAGAATGCGGTGGAGGTCGATCCGGCGCTCGCCAACGTGCAGGTCCTGCTGCCTCCCGCCGCGGTAAACGACGCCTGGACGCAGTCGGGCGGCAATGCGGAAAAGTCGATGGGCCACCTGGCGCTCGCCGCGGCGCCGTCCCAGGCATGGAGCGCGCAGATCGACGGCGGCAGCAACCGCGCGCGTCTGGGCGCCGCGCCGGTGATCGCGGACGGCAAGCTGTTCGTGGTCGACGTGACCGGCACCGCGCACGCCTTCGCCGCCGATACGGGCGCGAAGATCTGGAGCACCGGCGTCGCGCAGGGTGACCAGAACCGCAGCGCCCGTTTCGGCGGCGGCGTCAGCTACGACGACGGGAAGGTCTACGCCACGGACGGGCTGGGCGACGTGGTCGCGCTGAACGCCGCGGACGGGAAGGAAGTGTGGCGCGCGAAGCCGGGCGGCCCCCTGCGCGGCGCACCGACCGTCGCCAATGGCCAGGTGTACGTCCTGAGCCAGGACAACCAGATCTACGGCCTGAACCAGCCGGATGGGAAGGTCGTGTGGACCCAGTCCGCCAGCCTGGAATCGCAGGGCGTGTTCGGCGTCGCGGCGCCGGCGGCCAGCGCGGGTACGATCGTCGCGGGGTTTTCCAGCGGGGAACTGACCGCCTATCGGTACGAGAACGGACGCACCCTGTGGCAGGACGCGCTGTCGCGCACCTCCATCTCCACGTCGGTTTCCAGCCTGGCGGACATCGACGCCGATCCGGTCATCGCGGACGGCCGCGTCTACGCGATCGGGCAGGGCGGCCGCATGGTCGCACTGGAGATCGCCACCGGGCAGCGATTGTGGGAGCAGACGTTCGCCGGCATCTCGACGCCGTGGATCGCGGGAGAATGGATCTTCGTCGTGACCGACGACGCGCGCGTCGTCTGCCTGTCGCGCGCCAACGGCAAGATCCGCTGGATCAGCCAGCTGCGCGGCTTCAAGAACGAGGAGAAGCGATCGGACGCCTATAACTGGTTCGGCCCCGTGCTGGCGGGCGATCGTCTCTGGCTGACCAATTCGCGCGGCGAACTGGTCGCGGTGTCGGCGGTGGACGGGTCGGTCCAGACGACGATAAAGGCGGGCGAACGCTTCTCGCTTCCCCCGGTGGTCGCGAACCGGACATTGTACCTGCTGGGCGACGACGGTCGGATCACGGCCTATCGGTAGGGGCCGCAGGTGACGAACGGGCCGCGGTGGTGTAGGGACCGCCCGTAACCGTTCGTCCCGAGCGACGTCGAAGCACCTCTCGCGGCGCATCGCCTTCGACGTCGCCCAGGCCGAACGGAGGCGGCGATACGCCGCGGGACCATTATCCAAGGCCCGTCCATGTCCCGTCTTCCCACCGTCGCGATCGTCGGACGCCCCAATGTCGGCAAGTCCACGCTCTTCAACCGCCTGGTCGGCAAGAAACTGGCCCTGGTCGACGACCGCCCCGGCGTCACGCGCGACCGGCGGGAGGGCGACGCGCACCTGATCGGCCTCGACTTCCGCATCATCGATACCGCCGGTTACGAGGACGAGGACCCCGACACCTTGCCCGGCCGGATGCGCCGGCAGACGCAGGCGGCGGTCGACGGGGCGGATGTCGCGCTGTTCATGCTCGATGCCCGTGCGGGCGTCGTCCCGCTGGACGAGGAGATCGCACGCTGGCTGCGCGTCGCCGACACGCCGATCGTGCTGGTCGCGAACAAGGTGGAGGGGCGCAGCGGCGAACAGGGCGTCCTGGAATCGCTCGCGCTCGGCTTCGGCGACCCTGTGCAGCTGTCCGCCGAACATGGCGAGGGGATGGGCGACCTGTTCGAAGCGTTGCTGCCGCACCTGGACGCGTTGCAGATCGACGAGGAGGAGCCCGACGAGGACGAGGAGAATCCCGATGCGCCGCTGAAGCTGGCCATCGTCGGCCGTCCGAATGCGGGCAAGTCGACGCTGGTCAACCGCATGCTGGGCGAGGACCGGATGATTACCGGACCGGAGGCGGGGATCACGCGCGATTCGATCGCGATCGACTGGGACTGGACCGATCCCAAGGGGCGGACGCGCCAGGTCCGCTTGATCGACACCGCGGGCATGCGGAAACGCGCGAAGGTGCAGGACAAGCTGGAGAAGCTGTCGGTCGCCGACGCGCTCCACGCGGTCGATTTCGCGGAGGTCGTGGTCCTGCTGCTCGATGCGAACTTGGGGCTGGAGGCGCAGGATCTGCGCATCGCCGATCGCGTGCTGGAGGAGGGCCGCGCGCTCATCATCGCGCTGAACAAATGGGACGTGGCGGAAAATACCTCGTCGCTCTTCAACGGCGTGAAGAAGGCGCTGGAAGACGGATTGAGCCAGGTGAAGGGCGTCACCGTCCTGACCGTATCGGCGGCGACGGGGAAGGGGATCGATCCGTTGATCCAGGCCGCATTCGACGCGCGCGAGGCATGGTCGCGCCGCGTCGGGACGGGCGAATTGAACCGCTGGTTCGAACGCGCGATCGAGGCGAACCCGCCACCCGCGCCGGGCGGCAAGCGGATCAAGATGCGGTACGTCACGCAAGTGAAGTCGCGCCCGCCCAGCTTCGTCGTCTTCGGCACCCGCGTCGATCAATTGCCTGCCAGTTACGAACGCTACCTCGTCAACTCCATGCGTCGCGACCTGGGGTTCGGCGGCGTGCCGGTGCGCATGATGATGCGCGCGCCGAAGAACCCGTTCGATCAGCAGTGACGCGGGCGCGAACGGTTACCTCGCCTTTACCTGTGGTAGCGTAAGCAACCCGTGGAATCGGGTTGGGCGTGTGTCGCCTGTGGAGGAAGCGGTGTCGTTCGAGAGTGGAATTTTGATCGATCGCGTCGCGTATCAGCGTGCCCGCGCGGAACTGGGCAGCGCCTTCGTCCGCCTGCTCGGCTATCTGCGCGAGGACGGGCTGAAATCGCTATCGGTGCTGGAGGAGGCGCTTCGTGCGGACAACGCCGCGGCGATGGTGATCCCTGCCCACACGCTGAAGGGGGAGGCGCGACAATTCGGCGCCGATCCCCTGGCCGTGCTGGCCGAGAAGATCGAGGATCACGCCCGCGCCTGCGTGGAGCGGCGCGATTCCCCCAGCGGCGCGATCGAGGACGTGGTGGCGCTTCGCCCGCTGTTCATGCGAACGCTCGAACTGCTGGAGCGCGAGGCGAACCCGCTGGCGCAGCGGCGTCCGGCGCAGGGCTTCGGACGGCGCGGTTGAGACGTCCCCGTCGACCCGTCCGGGTCGACGGAAACGCGGGTCACGCTGCCGTCACCCCTCGCCCTTGTCGTGCTCTGCCTGCGAGTTGAGCTGAACGTAATTGTGGATGCCCATCCGCTCGATCATCTCGAACTGCGTCTCCAGCGTGTCGACATGCTCCTCCTCGCTGATGAGGATCTTCTGGAACAGGTCCCGGCTGACGAAATCGCGTACCTGCTCGCTGTAGGCGATCGCCTCCTTCAACTGCGCGACCGCCTCGATCTCCATCGCCAGGTCGGCCTTCAGCGCCTCCTCGACGGTCTCGCCGATGCGCAGGCGCCCGAGCAACTGGAAGTTGGGCAGCCCGTCCAGGAACAGGATGCGTTCGGCAAGCCAGTCGGCATGCTTCATCTCGTCGATCGATTCGTGCCGCTCGAACGCGGCGAGCTTGTACACGCCCCAATGCTCGAACAGGCGATAGTGCAGCCAATATTGGTTGATCGCGGTCAGCTCGTTCTTGAGCGACTCGTTCAGGAATTCGATGACCTTCGGGTCGCCCTTCATATCCGGCTCCGTAAAATACCTCGGCTGCGGATACGCCCTGCGACCATACCCAGGCAACCTGAAAAGTGGCGGAAAACCGGGATTTTCCGGTATTGCGACGCCTAAGCGGCGGCGCGTTCCGAATCGATGATTTCGCGCGCGAAGGGCACGCACTGACCGCATTTCGGCTGGCGCCCCAGGGTGCGATAGGCCTGGCATGCCGTCGTCGAGCCGGATCGCGCCGCGGCGCGGACCTGGCATTCCCGGATTGCGTTGCAGACGCAGACGACCATGGGCACTCCCTCTCCCTCGCTGCCCCGATTAGTGCAGGTGAGAGTGAGTCGCAAGAACTTTTGCGTCGCGTTCGCAACTAGCGCGGACGACGCCGCGGTATCTCGCCGCGGGCCGCCGCCCGCCACAACCATTCCGCCGGGCCATAGGCGAATCGGCGCAACCACCAGGTCGACCACCACAGCATCGCCGCCCATGCGACGGGGACGAGCAGGCACAGGCCCGCCCGAGGCCAGCGCGCGAACTGCCCGAGCCCCCAGCCGTCGAAGACGAACGCCATCACGATGCTCGTGCCGAGGTAATTGCTCAACGCCATGCGCCCCGCGGCGGCGACCCGCGTCGACAGCCAGCCTCCCGGCCGGAAGGCGAGCAGCAGGAGCGCGGCGTATCCCGCCACCATGAAGGGGCGAAACATCGGCGACACGACCATCGAGGCCAGCAGGACTTGCCGCAGGTCGAAACCGCTCCGCCACGTGGCCACGGCAAGCCACACGTGGATCGCCAGCGTGGGAAGCAGGGTGGCGACGGCGATCCGGCGATAGTTGCGGCGCGCCCATCCCAGCGTGACGAACCCGCTGCGATACGCCGCCATGCCGAGCAGGATGTAGCCGATCGTCTCGGCGCCGCTCCGGATCGCGGTGGTGAACGGGTCGACGCTGCCGTTCCAGCGCCAGATCACCCCCTGAAGCCACGGTCCGCGAAAGGCCGCGATCTCGGCCCGGAGCTCGCTCGGTGGCGGGACGCCCCAACCGCTGGCCAGGGACTGCCACGTCGCGACCTGCGAAACCGTTGCGCGTGGTGCCGCCGCCTGCGCCGCCAGCGCGAGCGACGCGCCGTCGATCACCGCCACCGCGATTCCCGCCGCGCCGGTGGCGACGAGCAGGCGGACCGGCGCGCCGACGAACAGGAACGCGACCGTGCCGAGCAGCGCATATTGGTTCAGGATATCGCCCCACCACAGCAGGTACAGGTGCGCGCCGCCGATCACGAACAGGGTGGCCATGCGGCGCAGATGGATCGCCGCCCAATCCGCACCCGACCGTTCGGCGCGGTCGACGACCAGCAGCAGCGAGACGCCGAACAGCGCCGCGAACAGGCCGCGCATCTTGCCTTCGACCAGGACGAAGGTGCCGGCCCAGACGGCCAGGTCCGCCACGGTCGTTCCGCCCCATGCAAGCGGCGAGAAATAGGCGCTGCGCGGAAGCGCGAAGCCGGGCAGGTTGGCGACCAGGATGCCCATGACCGCCGCGCCGCGGATCATGTCCAGAGCATCGATCCGCGCCGCGTCGGAGCCCTTAACGCGCGTCACCCGCATCCGCGGAAACCGCGTCCGCGCCGTTGCCCTTCATCAATCCCGGCGTGCCGGTGGATACCGCCACCGGCGCGGTTCCGTCGATCGGCGGCAGGCCCGCCAGATACTCCTTCCCGTTCCGGTCGATCACCGCCACCTGCCGCGGATTGGCGACCGCGACCGCCTGAAGATAGCGGCCCGGCTTCTTCATCAGCTTCGGGAAGTCGGCGCTCAGCCCCGCGATCATCGCGGCTTCGCGCACGAAATGCACGCAGTTGCGCTTGCCCAGATTGTAGGTGGAATTCCCGGTCTTCTCATCCCAGGCACGGATCAGGTCGAGCACCCGTGCATATTGCGCATCGCTCAGCGTCACCGAAAACCGCGCATGGCTGCCCGTCATGTAGCTGCGCTTCGCCGCTTCCACCCGGCCGCCGACGTTGCCGAACAGCAGTTTCGGCGTGATCGATCGCGCCGTGAAGCCGTAGCTGGCATCGATCGTCGGCCCGCCTGCGTCCGGCGTCCCGCGCAGCGTGAAGAACGCGTGCGGGAAGTAATTGCCGAAATCGCGGCTCCAGAAGGCGATCGTGACCGCCGCGTCCGCGGGCGACGTCAGGAGCAGCAGGGCCGCGAGCATGCATGACGCCACCGAACGTGGAAGGCGGGCGATCGACATCGGCCTCCTTTCGGGGAACGCGATCCGAAACGCAATGCGATCGACACGGTCGCCGGCTTTGCATCGGGCGCGCGATCGATGCAGGATAGGGGTGGTATCGCCGGTTCACGACGCGTTCAGATCATCGATGACATTTGTAATCGCAACAGGGCGGCTGGGAGACGAGTGGTGCGCGATTACATGATGCTGCTGGTGGTGGCGACGCTGTGCGCGCTGGTGTTGCAGGCCGCATGATCGTCCTCGTTCTGGCGCGCGCCGATAACGGCGTGATCGGTGCGGACGGCGCGCTGCCCTGGCATCTGCCCGCGGACCTGAAGCGCTTCCGGGCCATGACCATGGGAAAGCCGATGGTGATGGGACGCAAGACCTTCGAGAGCTTTCCCGCGCCGTTGCCGGGGCGGCGACATGTCGTCCTGACGCGCGATCGCGGTTGGTCCGCGGACGGGGCGGAGGTCGTCCATTCCGCCGACGCTGCGCTGGCGTTGACCGGACCGGGGGAAGTCGCGGTAATCGGCGGGGCGGAGATTTTCGCGCTATTCCTCGACCGCGCGGATCGCGTGGAACTGACCGAGGTCCATGCCGCGCCGGACGGCGATGCGACGGTGCCCGCTTTCGACGGCTGGCGCGAGATCGCGCGCGAGCATCACGCGGCAGAAGGGGAGCGGCCCGGCTACAGCTTCGTCACGCTGGTCCGCTGACCGCGCCCGCGCGGGTCTGGGGCAGCGACGATGCTTGCCGCTCCCTTTCCCATTCCGTACAGCGCGCGCATGGAGCGACTTGACGGGGGCGCGGCCATTCCGGCGCGCTATCGCGACGGGATCGTCGCGCTCGGCAATTTCGACGGTTTCCACTTCGGGCACCAGGCGGTGGTGGGCCGCGCGGTGGCGCGCGCGCGTGCCGAGGGGCGGCCTGCGCTGGTCGCGACGTTCGATCCGCATCCCGTCCGCTTCTTCCGCCCCGACGCGCCCCCGTTCTGCCTGACCACCCTGGACCAGCGCGAGCGGTTGTTCGCCTCGGCGGGCGTCGACGCGATGGTGGTGTTCCGCTTCGACGCCGGGCTCGCCGCGCTGTCGGCGGAGGCGTTCGTGCGCCAACGCCTGATCGCGAACCTCGGCATCGCGGGGGTGGTGACGGGGGAGGATTTCACCTTCGGACGGGCGAAGGGCGGCGACGTCACGACCCTGGCCGCGTTCGGTACGCGGCTCGGCTTTTCGGCCGAGGCGGTGGGGGCGGTGACGCTCGACGGGGAGGTCGTGTCCTCGACGCGCATCCGCGACCTGCTGCGTGCGGGCGACATGCGCGGCGCCGCGCGGCTGCTGACGCGCCCCTTCGCGATCCGGGGAGTCGTGCAGCATGGCGACAAGGTAGGGCGCACGATCGGCTATCCCACCGCGAACCTCGACATGGGGCGATACCTGCGCCCGGCCTACGGCATCTACGCCGTCAGGGGGCGCCTGCCTGACGGGCGCGTGCTGGACGGGGCCGCGAACCTGGGTATCCGGCCGACGTTCGACCCGCCGAAGGAATTGCTGGAGCCGTATTTCTTCGATTTTTCCGGCGACCTGTACGGGCAGGAGATCGAGGTCGACCTGATCGACTATCTGCGGCCGGAGGCGAAGTTCGACGGGCTCGACGCGCTGATGATACAGATGGCGGCCGATTGCGCGCGCGCGCGGGCGATCCTGCGCACGGCCTGATACGCCTCCGCGGGAACGCGACGGGGCGCGACGTGCGCGGGGAGATGACGCGCCCGTCATAGCGCGCTAATGCCCGCCTTCCATGACCGACACACCCGATACCGCGACGCGCGATTACCGCGATACCGTCTTCCTGCCGAAGACCGACTTCCCGATGAAGGCGGGGCTCGCCGCGAAGGAGCCCGCCATCCTGGAGCGGTGGCAGCGGATCGGCCTGTACGACCGGCTGCGCGAGCAGCGCGCGGGTCGCGAGCGGTGGATCCTGCACGACGGCCCGCCCTACGCCAACGGCGACATCCACATGGGCCATGCGATGAACAAGGTGCTGAAGGACGTGATCGTCCGCAGCCGCACGCTGATGGGCTATGACGCGCCCTACGTTCCCGGCTGGGATTGCCACGGCCTGCCGATCGAATGGAAGGTCGAGGAGGCGTATCGCGCGAAGAAGCTGGACAAGGACCAGGTCCCCGTCGCGCAGTTCCGCGCCGAATGCCGCGCTTATGCCGACAAATGGGTCGCGGTGCAGCGGGCCGAGTTCGAGCGGCTGGGCGTCATGGGCGACTGGGCCGACCCGTATCTGACGATGAAATACGATGCCGAGGCGACGATCGTCGGCGAGTTGCTGAAGTTCGCGGAATCCGGCCAGCTGTATCGCGGTGCGAAGCCCGTGATGTGGAGCCCGGTCGAGAAGACCGCGCTGGCCGAGGCGGAAGTGGAATATGAGGACGTCGTGTCGACGCAGATCGACGTGGCGTTCGAGATCATCGAGGCGCCGAACGCGCCGGAACTGGTCGGCGCGCATGCGGTGATCTGGACGACGACGCCGTGGACGATCCCGGTGAACCAGGCGCTGAGCTATGGGCCGGAGATTGAGTATCGCTTGTGTCGGAAGCGTAACGACGATGGCGGGAGGTATCTTGTCGCCCTTGAACTTCTTGGTTCAGTCGGAGCGCGCTTCGGGAGCGAGCTTGTGCCGTTGCAGGCTGTCAAAGGCGCCCAACTAGCTGGCGCGACCGCCCGCCACCCGATCTACAACTACCTCCGTCATTCCCGCGAAGGCGGGAATCCATCCATCGACGCGGGCGACGGTGCCGGTGGAGAGATGGATCCCGGCCTTCGCGGGGACGACGGGGCGGTGGAGGCGGCGCTGGCGTTCTTCGCCAGGCCGCGCCCGTTCCTCCCCGGCGATTTCATCACCACCGACGCCGGCACGGGCCTCGTCCACATGGCCCCCGATCATGGCGAGGACGACTTCCTGCTGTGCAAGGCGCACGGCATCGACCCGGTCTTCGCGGTCGATGGCGCGGGGATGTACCGCGACGATTGGGCGTGGCTCGGCGGGCAGGGGTCGGTCATCAACAAGAAGTTCGTGAGCGCGGACGGGCCGATCTGTTCGGACCTGCGCGCGGCGGGGGCGTTGCTGGCGGCGTCGGACGACTTCAAGCATTCCTATCCGCATTCGTGGCGGTCGAAGGCGAAGGTCATCTTCCGCGCGACCCCGCAATGGTTCATCCCGATGGATGGGAAGTCCCTCTCCCAGCGGGAGAGGGAGGGAGCCGCCGAAGGCGGCGGAAGGGTGAGGGCGGGGCATGAGGACGGGCCGGGC
>NZ_LMQP01000003.1:628197-630753 GCF_001425405.1 Sphingomonas sp. Leaf412
CCCGATGGGAGAGGGGAATCAGGCAACCCTGCGCGACCTCGCGCTCGACGCCATCGCGCGCACCAAATGGGTCCCCGCGCGCGCCGAGAACCGCATCCGTTCGATGGTGGAGCAGCGACCCGACTGGGTCATCAGCCGGCAGCGGGCATGGGGCGTGCCGATCGCCTTGTACGTCCATCGCGCGACCGGCCAGTATCTGAACGATCCCGCGGTCAATGCGCGGATCGTCGACGCCTTCCGCGCGGGCGGGGCGGATGCGTGGTTCACCGCGGATCATGCGACGCTTCTGGGCGAGCGCTACGATCCGGCCGATTACGTGCCGCAGCAGGACATCCTGGACGTCTGGTTCGACAGCGGCTCGACGCATGCGTTCGTGATCGAGGCGCGCTACGGCGAAGGCGTGCGCGCGAACCTGTATGTCGAGGGGTCTGACCAGCATCGCGGCTGGTTCCAGTCCTCGCTGCTGGAAAGCTGCGGCACGCGCGGGCGCGCGCCGTACGATGCGGTCCTGACCCACGGCTTCGCGCTGGACGACAAGGGGCGCAAGATGTCCAAGTCGCTGGGCAACGTCGTCGATCCGCTGAAGATCATGGAAAGCAGCGGGGCGGACATCCTGCGCCTGTGGGCGGTGTCGACCGACTATTTCGAGGACGTGAAGATCGGCAAGGAAGTCCTTGCTACCGCGTCGGATTCCTATCGCAAACTGCGCAACACCTTCCGCTATTTGCTCGGCGCGCTCGACGGGTTCGATGACGGGGACCGGGTCGCGGTGGCGGACATGCCCGAGTTGGAGCGGTACATGCTCCACCTGCTGCGCGCGCTGGACCGCGACCTGCGCGCCGCGGCGGAGGCGTTCGAGTTCAACCGCTACGCGCGCCTGCTGACCGATTTCTGCAACGAGGATCTGTCCGCGTTCTTCTTCGATGTCCGCAAGGACTCGCTGTACTGCGACGCGCCGGCGGATCTGACGCGACGGGCGTATCGGACCATGCTGGACGTGCTGTTCCATGCGCTGGTCCGCTATGCCGCGCCGGTGCTGGTCTTCACCGCGGAGGAGGTATGGCAGACGCGCTTCCCCGACGACGACGCGTCGGTCCACCTGCTCGAATGGCCGGACCTGCCGGACGAAACCGGCGAGGACGTGTCGCAACGCTGGCTGGAGGTCCGCCGCCTGCGCGAGCGGGTCAGCGCCGCGATCGAGCCGTTGCGGCGCGAGAAGGTCGTGCGGTCCAGCCTGGAGGCCGAGGTGACCGTGCCCGACCTGCCGCTGACCGCCGATGCGCTGGCGGAGGCGTTCATCGTCGCGAAGGTGTCGACCGGTGGCGAGATCGACGTGGTGCGCACCGATTACGCCAAATGCGGTCGCTGCTGGCGCCACCTGCCCGAGGTCGTCGCGGACGGCGCGTTGTGCGATCGGTGCGCGAAGGTGGTTTCGTGACGGCGGCGCGGCAGGGATTCGCGATCGCGGCGGCGGTGTTCGCCGTCGACCAACTGACGAAATGGCTGGTGATCGGGCCGCTCGGGATCGCGCAGTTCGGCGACTATCGGACGCTGCTACCGATCTTCGACCTGCGGTTCGTGCAGAATACGGGCGTGTCGCTGGGGCTGCTCCGGTCGGATTCCGGCTGGATGCAATCGGCGCTCGATACCGTCACGTCGTGCACGCGGGAGGATTTCGCGTGCCGCGCCAACGTGGTGCGCTGGATATTGGTCGCGTTTACCGGCGCGATCGCGGCGGGCGTGGCGGTGTGGATGACGCGCGAGCCCAAGGCGGCGGATCGCGCGGCGCTCGGCCTCGTGCTCGGCGGCGCGATCGGGAATATCGTCGACCGGATGCGGTTCGGCTATGTCGTCGATTTCGCGGACCTGCACTTCGGCGAATGGCGGCCGTTCCTTGTGTTCAACGTCGCGGATGCCGCGATCACGATCGGCGTGCTGATTCTGCTGGCACGCGCGCTCCTGATCCGCGAGAAGCCCGCCGATGGTTCGGAGAATGTCCATGCGTAAGTTCGTCGTCGTCGCCGCAATCGCCGGTGCCGTGCTGGTATCGGGGTGCGGCAAGAGCGGGTTCGACCGCGCGCGTCCCGACGAATTCGCGGTGGCGCGGCAGGCGCCGCTGGTGATCCCGCCCGATTTCGCGCTGGTCCCGCCGCAGCCCGGCGCCGCACGGACGCAGGGCGCCAATCCGCAGGCGCTGGCGCTCGACGCCCTGTTCGGCACCGCACCGCGCAGCGCGAGCGAAACCGCGGTCGTCGATCAGGCCGGCGGCGCGGGCGCGGTGGCGCCCGGCATCCGTTCCGCGGTCGGCGATCCGCAGACGAACGTGGTGGAGAAGGGCCAGACGACGCGCGACATCGTCGCGGCGCCGGAGGGCGACGGGCAGGGCGCGCGCGCCGTGGCCGGGGCGGGGACACCGGCTGCTACGCCGACGCCTGCTGCTACGCCGACTCCGTAATCAATAGAGGGCTCCGGCCTCACCCTTCCGGCGCTTCTCGCCTCCCTCCCTCTCCCAGCGGGAGAGGGAAGGGGCCCGCCCGGCGGAGCCGGGTGGGAAGG
>NZ_LMQP01000003.1:630813-639331 GCF_001425405.1 Sphingomonas sp. Leaf412
CCCGGAACGCGTCCAGTCCGCGTTCCAGGTCCGCGATCAGGTCCGCCGGATCCTCCAGGCCGATCTGCAACCGCACCAGCGGCCCGGCGAAGTCGGGCGTCGTGGCGGTGCGATAGCGCGCCGGGTCGACCGGGATCGCCAGGCTCTCGAACCCGCCCCAGCTGTAGCCGATGCCGAAATGGTGGAGCGTGTCGATCAACGCGGCGCGCGCCGCCTCGTCGCCGCCGTCCAGCACGAACGCGAACAGGCCCGAACTGCCGCGGAAATCGCGCTGCCATAACGCATGGCCCGGATGCGAGGGCAGGGCGGGATGCAGCACCTGCGCCACCTCGGCGCGGCCTTCCAGCCAGCGTGCGATCTCCAGCGCGCTCGCCTCGTGCTGCTTCAATCGCACCGCCATGGTGCGCAGGCCACGGCTCCCCAGCCACGCGTCGTCGGGGCCGACCACCTGCCCCAGCGCGAAGCTGGTATCGCGCAGCTTCGCGAACCGGCCCGGCGCCGCGGTGACGGACCCCAGCATGACGTCGGAATGGCCGACGACATACTTCGTACAGGCCAGCATCGCATAATCGACACCATGCGCGATGGCGGGAAACAGCAGGGGCGTGGCCCAGGTGTTGTCCAGGATCGTGGCGACCCCGCGCGCCTTCGCCGCCGCGACGATGGCGGGCACGTCCTGAACCTCGAACGTCAGGCTGCCGGGGCTTTCCATGAACACCGCGCGTGTCCGATCGCCGATCAGGTCCGCGATGCCCGCGCCGATCGTCGGATCGTAGAATCGCGTCGTGATCCCCATCCGCTTCAGCAGCCCTGTCGCCATCGCGCGCGTGGGATCGTAGGCCGAATCGACCAGCAGCAGTTCGTCGCCCGGCGACAGCAACGTCAGCAGGACCGCCGCAATCGCCGCGACGCCCGACGGGTAGAGGAACGTCGCCTCCGCCCCCGGCTCCAGTTCGGTCAGCGCGTCGGCGAGGCTCCATTGCGTCGGCGTGCCGCGGCGGCCGTAGAACAGGCGGTGGTGCGTGTCCTTGCCCGCCGCCGCGCGCAGATGCGCGACGTCGTCGTACAGGATCGTGGAGGCGCGCCAGACCGGCGTATTGACGACGCCCGCGGTCCATTCCGGGCGGCGGCCCGCAGCGACGACCGCAGTGTCCGGCTTCGGATCGTCGCTCATGCCGGGCCGACGGCCTTGGGGGTCGCCGGGTCGCTACCCCATTCGGTCCAGCTGCCGTCGTAGAGCGCGGCCTCGCGCCCCAGCAGGTGCGCACCGAACGCCAGCACGCTGGCGGTGATGCCCGACCCACACGTCATCGCCATCGGGCGGTCGAGGTCGACGCCCGCTTCCGCGAAGGCGGCGGCCAGGTCGTCGCCGCGCTTCCATGTGCCGTCATCGTTGAACAGCCGGGTATAGGGCAGGTTGCGCGATCCGGGGATGTGGCCGGGCGCCACGTCGGGCCGCGGATCGGCCTCCGCGCCCGTGAAGCGCGCGGACGAGCGGGCATCGACGATCTGTTCCGTGCCGTTCGCCTGCGCAGCCAGCATCGCGGCCTTGTCGCGGATCAGGACCCCGGCGTCGCGCGGCGTCGCGTGGCGCGGGGAGGGCGTTTCCTCGCCCGTCGCGAGCGGCTGTCCCGCCGCGCGCCATGCCGCGAGGCCGCCGTCGAGGATCGCGACGCCGGTGAAGCCGAAACTGCGCAGCATCACCCATGCGCGCGCCGCGGTACGATGCGCGGCGTCGTCGTACAGGACGATGCGCGTACCGTCGCCCAGTCCCAACTTCGCCATCCGGCTGCCGAACTGCGCGGGCGACGGCAGTGTCGAGGGCAGCGGGGCGGCGGGATCGGCGAAGGCGGCCAGATCCATGAACACCGCGCCGGGAATATGGCCGGCGGCGAATTCGGCACGCGCGTCGCGCGGCGGTTCGCCGGCGAAATTGGCGTGCAGGGTGGCATCCGCGATGCGCAGGTCGCGCGCGCCCGCTTCGGTCGCGAGCCATCGGGTGGAGACGAGGGGAGGCATGGCGCCGTGCATAGCGGCAGTTTGGTCGCGCGTCATGCCGGTGCTACCCGGACGCGGGATGGCGCGGTTGCGCGTCTGCGCACGCCGCCCTACCTCGCGCTTCATGACACCCCTGTACCTCGGTCAGAACAGCGCGCTTCCCGCCTCCCCCGAGGCCGCGATCCTCGATTACGTGCCGAACCCGCGGCCGGGCAGCCCGTATCTCGTGCGCTTCACGCAGCCCGAATTCACGTCGCTGTGCCCCGTCACCGGACAGCCCGACTTCGCGCATCTCGTCATCGATTACGTGCCCGATGCCACCATCGTCGAATCGAAGTCGCTGAAGCTGTTCCTCGGGGCGTTCCGCAATCACCAGGCGTTTCACGAGGATTGCACGGTCGGGATCGGCGCCCGCCTGTTCCGCGAAATGGCGCCGATATGGCTGCGGATCGGCGGCTATTGGTATCCGCGCGGGGGAATGCCGATCGACGTGTTCTGGCAATCGGGCGCGCCGCCCGTGAATGTATGGCTGCCCGATCAGGGCGTTGCGTCCTATCGTGGGCGCGGCTGATCGAAATCAGTCGCTTTGGGTAGTGTTGCGGTGCAACATGACCGCAACCTTTCGTCACGCAGGAGGTTGTTTCCCTTGCAGCGGGTCGTCTGGCGATTTGCGCTGCACCAGCGAAGGATAGGGAATGGACGGAGCGGTCATGACGGACGGCGTCACGCGGATTGCGCTGCTGGGTAATTTCCTGCCGCGCAAATGCGGGATCGCCACGTTCACGACCGATACCTACACCGCGTTGCGCCACCGCTTTCCCGACGTCGCGATCGACGTCTACGCCATGGACGACCACGTCGGGCGGTACGATTACCCCGATGCCGTCGTCGGCACGGTGCCGCAGAACGACCTGTCCGCCTATATCGAGACGGGTCGCACGATCGCGGACAGCGGCGCGCAGGCGCTGTGGGTCCAGCATGAGTATGGCATCTACGGCGGAGAGGCGGGCGCCCACGTTTTGGCGCTGATCGATCGCGCGGGCCTGCCGCTGATCGTCACGCTCCATACCGTCCTCGAAAAGCCGAGCGCGCAGGAGCGGTCGGTGCTCGAAAGCCTGCTCCGCCGCGCGGCGAAGGTGATCGTGATGGCGGAGCGTGGTCGCGAAATCCTAACCCGCATATACGGCGCCCCACCACGCCTCGTGTCTGTCATCCCCCACGGTGTCCCCGATCGCGATTTCGCCGATCCCGACACCTTCAAGGCGCGTTTCGGATGGAAGGGGAAAAGGGTGATCCTGACGTTCGGCCTGCTGGCGCCGGGCAAGGGGATCGAAACGATCATCACCGCCATGCCGACGGTCGTCGCGCGGCATCCGGATGCGGTCTACGTCGTGCTGGGCGCCACCCACCCCAACCTCGTGGCACATGAGGGCGAGAAGTACCGCGACGGGTTGAAGGCGCAGGCGCGCGAACTGGGTGTCGGCGCGAACGTCGCCTTCATCGACGCGTTCGTCGAGCATAACGACCTGATCGACTATCTTCAGGCGGCGGATATCTACGCCACGCCGTACCTGAACCCCGCGCAGATCACGAGCGGGACGCTCAGCTACGCGGTCGGCGTGGGCAAGGCGGTGGTTTCCACCCCGTATGTCCATGCTACCGAAATTCTCGCCGACGGGCACGGCGTGCTCGTGGACTTCCGCGATGCGGAAGCCTTCGCACGCGAGATCAACGATCTGCTCGGCAGCGAGCGGAACATCACCCGCCTCTCGGAACGCGCCTACGCCCGTGGTCGCACGATGATCTGGCCGCGCGTCGTGGAGCAGGCAATGGAAGAGATCGTCGCAGCCGTGGAGGCGAAACCGCGGAGGTTGCCCAGTCAACCGATCGCAACCCGCATCCTTCCGCCCGATATCGCGGCGGTAGAGCGGATGAGCGATGCGACGGGGATGTTGCAGCACGCGATCTATTCCGTGCCGGATCGGCGTCACGGTTATTGCATCGACGACAATGCCCGCGCCCTGATGCTGATGACGGCGGTGCCGGACCTCGACCCCGAAGTCCGTGACAGGTGGACGACGATCTACGCCTCCTTCGTGCAATATGCCTGGAATCCGGACAAGCGTCGCTTCCGCAATTTCATGAACTTCGACCGTACGTGGTGCGAGGACGAGGGATCGGAGGATTCCAACGGCCGCACGATCTGGGCCCTGGGCGTGGTCGCGCGCGACGCGCATGAGGCGAAGCACCGCGCCTGGGCGACCGCGATGTTCGACGCGACCGCCAGCCTGTCGCTCGACCTCGGGTCGCCGCGGGCGCAATCGTTCGCGATGCTGGGTGCCGCCGCGATGGTGCAGGCATCGCCGGGCCACCGCCTGTCGCTGGAAATCCTGAAACGCTTTCCCGACCAGCATCTTGCGCTGCTCGACGCGGCGCGGCGTCCTGAGTGGGGCTGGTTCGAAATCGTCCTGGCCTACGACAATGCGCGCCTTCCCGAGGCGCTGCTGCGCGCCGGAAAGGCGTTGGGCCGCGCCGATTTGATCGCCTGCGGCGTATCGACGCTGGAATGGATCATGACCAAGCAGACCGCGCCGGAGGGGCATTTCCGCGCCGTCGGGTCGGAAAGCTTCGGCCGCGCCTATGCCGAGCCGCTGCCGTTCGACCAGCAGCCGCTGGAGGCGGTCGCGACCGTTGACGCCTGCGCCGCCGCCTACGACGCCACCGGCGACCTGCGCTGGGTGGACGAGGCGAACCGCGCCTATCAATGGTTTCTCGGCGCCAACGATCTCGACCTGCCCCTGGCGACGCAGGCGGACGGCGGGTGTTTCGATGGTCTGATGCCGGGCGGGCTCAATCGAAACCAGGGCGCGGAGTCGATATTGGCACTGCAAATGGCCTCCTGCGCGATTTCTGGGCTTTCGCAGCGCGTGGGAAACGTGGCAGGCACTGACGGGCGCCGTCGCCTGGGGTGATATCCCCGGGCCACGCGTGTCTTGGACGAACGAGCGCGGGGCGGCCTTTCTTGGAACTGTTCAATCATCAGCTTCGGCTGCACGCGGATCCGTCGCGCGTCGTCGTGCGCCCGTTCCACATCGGCTGGGTATCGCACGGCAGCAGCGGGATCAGCCGGTCCGAACGCCTCATCAACGAGGTGATGGAGATGACGCGCGAGCAGGCGCGCAGCCAGTTGCAGCTCGTCCTGAAGGATTTCGAGGCGCGCCACTGGCAGACCCGGCGCGTGTTCATGACCCGTTACGACGAGATCGCGGCGGCGAACGGCCTCGACGGCAGCGTTATCGACGACGAAAAGCGGCAGCTGATCGGCGCGTATTTCTGCCACGAATACAGCTACGCCGCGGCCGCTTTGATGAACCCCAGCGCGGTGCCGCACTTCGACCAGTCGGGGATGCCCGACGGGTCGCAGCGCATCCTGATGTCGCTACGCGCGGTCGGGGAGGGGCATATCTCTTCCGTCGCCTTCCGCGAAGGCATCATCACCTCGGACAACGAGTTGAAGCTGGCCCCGGAGCCGCCGTTCGCCACCGCCACCAACGCCGTGGGAACGAACGAGGATACTGCGCCCGTCGGGCCGGTCACGGTCTACCGCCATCGCGACAGTACCCTGTCGGGCACGGTCATCTTCCCGATCACGCAGGCGCAGTCGAAGGGGCTGGAGGACCTGCGACTTGTCCAGTTCCGCCACGACGACGGCGAGATGGAATGGCTGGGCACGTACACCGCGTACAACGGCGATACGATCCAGTCGGAACTGCTGCGGACGAAGGACTTCCGCGCGTTCGACCTGGTGCCCATGACGGGCAGCGCGGCGCGCAACAAGGGTATCGCGCTGTTCCCGCGCATGATCGATGGGCAGTATATGTCGATCGGTCGACAGGACGGGGAGACGCTGTACCTGCTGAAGAGCGACAGTCTGGATCATTGGGACGAGGGGACGCAGATCCTGGCGCCCGAATTCCCCTGGGAGTTCGTGCAGATCGGCAATTGCGGCCCGCCGATCGAGATCGACGAGGGCTGGCTGCTGCTGACCCACGGCGTCGGCGCGATGCGCAAATATTCGATCGGCGCGGCGTTGCTGGACAAGAAGGACCCGACGAAGGTCCTGGGCCGAACGCGGGAGCCGATCCTGGCGGCGGCGGATCAGGACCGCGAGGGCTATGTCCCCAACGTGGTCTACACGTGCGGCGCGATGCGGCATGGGGACCACCTGTTCATGCCCTACGGCATCGCCGACAGCTCGGTCGGTTTCGCGTTTGTGGAGATCGCGGAGTTGTTACGGGCGATGTAGTCCTCGTCATTGCGAGCGCAGCGAAGCAATCTAGGGCGGCTTGCGAGACACTGGATTGCTTCGCTACGCTCGCAATGAAGGATTACTAGGTCGCCGCCACCCGCCGCGTCCGTGCGTAGAGCCACCACGCGATCGCGGCATAGATGATCGGCCCCGCGACCAGCGCGGGCGTCGCGAACGCCTCGCCGACGAGCGCCAGCGGCGCGTCGCTGCCGGTTTCGTACACGATGCCTGCGAAGACGACGTTCCACAGGCTTTCCCCGACGATCATGCCCGTCGCGGTAAGCACGCCCAGCCGGCTCGCGCTTTCCGGATCGCGCGTGCCCGCGGCCCAACGGTCGTAGAAATGACCGACGATCGTGCCCGCGACGACGGTCAGCGTCGCCCCCATCGGCAGATAGATGCCCAGTCCGATGCCCAGTGGGGGCAGCCGCATCCTGCCCGCGCGGCCCAGCGACTCGTCCACCACGATCGCGACCATCCCGACCGCGGCGCCCCAGCCGATCATCGTCCAGTTCAGGTCGCCGCCCAGCACGCCTTGCGCCAGTGCGGAGATCAAGGCGGCCTGCGGTGCGGGCAACGCGTTCGGCCCCGCGCCCGGCATGCCCGCGAATCCGAACGACACGTACAGCAATTGCAGGACGGGGGGCACGACGACCGCGCCGAAGCAGACGCCGATGACCAGCGCGACCTGCTGCTTCCATGGGGTCGCGCCGACCAGTTGCCCGGTCTTCAGGTCCTGTAGGTTGTCGTTGGAGATCGTCGCGATCCCGAACACGATGCCGGTCACGATCAATGCATAGGCGACCAGCGCCTGCGTCTCCGCCACGCCCCCGCCACGCCCGAACCAGCCGACCAGCATCAGCGACGCGGCGATGACCGCCAGGATGCCGATCCCCGAAACCGGCGAGTTGGAGGCGCCGATCAGGCCCGCCATATAGCCGCAGACCGCCGCGATCACGAGGCCGATGCACAGGATGAACAGCAGGCTGGACACGATCAGCAGCCATTCGCTGCCCGCCAACGGCCCGCCCGCGACGGTTTCGTGGAGCAGGAAGGCGATGGGGATAAGGACCGCCAGGCTGACCCCCGCGACGATGCCGAACGGCAGGTCGCGTTCCTCCAGCGCCGTGTCCGCGTCCCGCACCCCGCGCGACGCGGCGAGCGACGCGCGCAGTCCGCGCGCTACCGGTCCTGCGATCGTCACCAAGGTCCAGATCGCGGCGACGCCGATCACGCCCGCGCCGAAGAAGCGGACGTCGTTGCGGAACACCGTCGTCGCCCATGTCGCGACGTCGCCCGCCTGCGGCCCAGCGGCGGTCAGGATCGGCAGCACGATCCACCAGCCGATCGCGATGCCCGCGAGGATCGCCATGCCCGCCGAAAGGCCGATCAGGTGTCCGGCGCCGAGCAGGGCGAAGGACAGGCCGCCGACGATGCCCGTGGCGCCCGCACCGACGCGGAAGAAGGTCGCCGCCTCCGCCACCACCAGCTTCGTCTGGGTCAGCAATGCGAAACCCGCGGACGCCGCGGTACTGGCCAGGATGGCGGCAAGGCCCTTCGCGCTGTCCGCGCCGCCGCTGCGGCTCTCCTCCCCGATCTTCAGGACCTCCGCCGCGGCGCGCCCCTCCGGATAGGGCAAGGTGTCGTCGACGACGAGCGCGCGGCGCAGCGGGACGGAGAACATCACGCCCAGGATGCCGCCCAACGCCGTGATCGCGGCGGTCGTCAGGAAGGGGAAGCCCTGCCAGTAACCGATCATCACCAGGCCGGGCAGGACGAAGATGATCGCGGCCAGCGTCCCCGCGGCCGACGCGACGGTCTGCACGATGTTGTTTTCGAGAATCGATGAATCGCGGAACGCGCGCAGGACCGCCATCGATATCACCGCGGCGGGAATCGACGTGGCGAAGGTCAGCCCGATCTTCAGGCCGAGATAGACGTTCGCGGCGGTGAAGACGAGCGTGATAAGCCCGCCGAGCAGGATGCCGCGGAGCGTCAGTTCGAGGGGTCGGGCAGTCATGCCGCGGATCATGTCACGCGCGCCGCATCGGCGATAGGGTGCCGTAACACATGAGCGATGCCGGCGGGGGTCGGCTTCTCTTGCGCCGCCCCCGCCCCGTCGCTGCCGGTCCGACCGGCGCATCCCACTCCGCGCACGTCTTTTTCTCGTTGCACGGTCCGGTTAGCCGAACACCGACGCAAAAAAAAGGG
>NZ_LMQP01000003.1:639426-643032 GCF_001425405.1 Sphingomonas sp. Leaf412
CGCAGCATGAGGCGGGGCAAGTGCAATTTATCCGACATGCGATTGCATTTCCTGCAACGCGCGCAGGCGCTCGACTTCCACGGCATCGCCGCCTAGCGGTCGCGCGATCGACGGACGGGCGGAAGGGATGGGTTGATGGCGGACGTGTTGCGGGTCGCGCTGGCCGGGCTGGGGACCGTGGGAGCGGGTGTCATCCGCGTCCTGGACACCAATCGCGACCTTATCGAACGCCGTGCCGGTCGCCCGATCCACGTCGTGGCGGTGTCCGCGCGCGACCGCAGCAAGGACCGCGGCATCGACGTGTCGCGGTTCGCCTGGGTCGACGACACGACCCGGCTGGCGGAGGCGGAGGCGGATGTCGTCGTCGAGCTGGTCGGTGGCGCGGACGGACCGGCCCTGGCCCTGGCGCGCGCGACCTTGGCGGCGCGAAAGGGGTTCGTGACCGCGAACAAGGCGATGCTGGCGCATCACGGCCTGGAACTGGCCGGCGCGGCGGAAGCGGCTGGCGTGCCCCTGAAGTTCGAGGCCGCGGTGGCGGGCGGGATTCCCGTCATCAAGGGCCTGCGCGAAGGCGCGGCGGCGAACGCGATCGAGCGCGTCTACGGCATCCTGAACGGCACGTGCAATTTCATCCTGAGCAAGATGGAGGCGCCCAGGGAGCAAGGGGGCGGCCGCGACTTCGCCGACGTGCTGGCGGAGGCCCAGGCACTGGGCTTTGCGGAGGCCGACCCGTCGTTCGACATCGACGGCGTCGACGCGGCGCACAAGCTGGCGATCCTGGCCAGCCTGTCGTTCGGCACGCGCCCCGCCTTCGACGCGGTCGGCATCGGCGGTATCCGCCATGTGCTGGCGGCCGATATCGCGGAGGCCGCGGCGCTCGGCTATCGCGTGCGGTTGCTCGGCGTGGCGGAGGCGGCGGGCGACCGACTGTTCCAGCGCGTCCATGCGCATCTGGTGCCGCAGGACCATCCGCTGGCGCACGTCACCGGCGCGACGAACGCCGTCGTGGCGGAGGGCAATTTCGTCGGACGCCTTCTGTTCCAGGGGCCGGGCGCAGGCGCGGGGCCGACCGCCAGCGCCGTCGTCGCCGATCTGATCGACATCGCGCGCGGAGAGGCGGGGCCGCCCTTCGCGATGCCCGCCACGGCCCTGGCCGATGCCGCCCCGGCCGATAGTGGCGAGCGGCGCGGGCGCGCGTACCTGCGATTCGCGGTGGCGGATCGCGTCGGCGTGTTGGCGGAGATCGCGGCGGCGATGCGCGACGCGGGCGTTTCGATCGAAAGCCTGATCCAGCGCGGCGCCAACGGCGACGGCAGCGTGCTTGTCGCGATCGTGACGCACGAGGGGCCGGAACGATGCGTGGCGCAGGCGCTGGAGCGGCTGCGCGGGTCGCAGAGTCTGACGGGCGAGCCGTTGTGGATGCACATACTGGGGTAAGCGTGAGGAGCAACCGCGGCGAACGCCGGGGAGGGTGATGGTCGTCAGGGCGCCACCCGCCCCGTCATCACCGGTTCGTCCAGGTCGATGGGAACGCGTCCCGTCCTGTCGGGCTTCCCCTTCCCCAGCCTGCCCGCGCCTGACAAGGCGTCGACCACCAGCTTCCCGGCGCTCGTGGCCTCGCCCGGTTCCTCGCAGCAGCTGTTCGGCGCGACCAGTTTCTGCACCCCGCGGATCAGCGCGGTACCCATCCCGAACATGTCCAGGCCGACCTGACACCCGCCGACCCGTGCCGCGCACGGCGTCCTCGCCGCGTTCAGCGCGCCGGTGCCGGTCATGTCGCGGTTGACCGGCACCGGGCGGGACGACACCGCCTCCGCCGGCAAGGGCAGCTCCTGCGACGGCAGCGCGTCGGCGCACACGACGATCTCGTCCGGCGCGCGCGTGCGGGTACATTGCTGGTCCGCCACGGGCACCAGGATCGAGAAACGCTGCGGCGCGGGCGTCGCGGCGGCGGCGACTTGCAAGGTAAGCGCGAGGATCAACATCCGCCCGATCCTGCGGCCCCACCGTGCCGCCGTCAACATGGTGTTAAGGGGGCCGCGGGTATCCCTCGCCGCATGTCCTTGTCGCGTCTCTTCCGCAATCGGTACGCCGCGTTGGCGCTCGCACTGGTCGTCCTGTGGTTTGCCTGGGACGTCGCGGAGAACCTGTCCCGCATCCGGTGAACGCCTACGCTTGACTACGCCCGTAGTCGGTGCGATTACGCCCGTAGTCAGTACGGGAGCGAGTCGTGGCGGACAATCCGAAGACCGAACGTATCAGCGACGCCGAACATGCGGTGATGGAGGTGCTGTGGCACGAATCGCCGCTGACCGCGCAGGACGTGGTCGAACGCGTCGATCCCGCCCGCGACTGGACCGCTGCCACCGTCAAGACGCTGCTGGGTCGCCTGCTGACCAAGCGCGCGGTCGCGCATGAGGTCGACGGGCGGCGGTACCTGTACCGCCCTGCAGTGGAGCGCGAGGAATATGTCGCGGGCGAATCGCGCCGGTTGATGGACCGGCTGTTCGGGGGGAAGCTGACCCCGCTGGTCGCGCATCTGGCCGAACGCGACGAGATCAGCGCGCAGGACATCGCCGAGATCGAGGCGCTGCTCAAGGCGTTGAAACAATGACCGCGTGGGTGATCGAGGCGCTGGCCGCCTCCACCGCGCTGATGCTGGCGGTGCTGGCGCTGCGCGGACCGGTGCGGCGGGCGTTCGGCGCCGAACTGGCCTATGCGTTGTGGGCGATCCCCGCGTTGCGGATGCTGCTGCCCCCGCTGCCGGCGGAGTGGCGCGCGGCGGCTGCACCGATTGCGGAGATCGGGCGGCAGGCGAGCGTGATGATCGTGCCGCTGGCCGATGCCGCCCCAGTCGACGTCCTGCCAGCGGCGTCGTGGCTCGACACCGCGTTGCCGGTGGCGGCGGCGGCGTGGATCGCGGGGGCGCTGCTCTTCCTCGGCTGGCAGACCGCGCGCTACGTCCGGTTCCGTATCACGCTGATGGCGCGCGCGGTGCCGCTGGCGCGCGCGGGGCGGGTCGCGATCGTGGAGAGCGACGGCGCGACCGGGCCGCTGGCGTTCGGGATCGTGCGTCGCGTCGTGGCCTTTCCGCCCGATTTCGCGGGCCGGTACGATGCGGACGAGCGCGATCTCGCGCTGGCGCACGAGCTGGGCCACCATGCGCGCGGCGACCTGATCGCGAACTGGGTCGCGCTCGCGATCCTGTCGCTGCACTGGTTCAACCCCGTCGCCTGGATCGCCTATCGCGCCTTTCGCGCCGACCAGGAGATGGCGAACGACGCGGGCGTCATGGCGCGGCTCGGGCCCGTGGCGCGACATGCCTATGGCTGCGCGATCGTGAAGGCCGCGCACGGCCGCGCGCTGACCCCCGCCTGCCACCTTCACACGATCAGGGATCTGAAAGGGAGACTGAGGATGCTGGGACGCACGCGCGTATCGCGCGCACGGATGGCCGCCGGGGCGGCGGGAACCATGGCGCTCGCCGCCGGGGCGCTGGCGCTGACCGCGTCGGGGACGCAGGCGGCGGAGACGGTCCGGACGAAGGTGGAGACGGTGACGGGGGTCGAGCTCGCCGATCTCGATCCCGTGGCCGCGGTGCAGGCG
>NZ_LMQP01000003.1:643116-707617 GCF_001425405.1 Sphingomonas sp. Leaf412
CCACGCGCGTGGTCGTGGTGCGCGACGGACGCACGCAAACTTATGAGGGCGCGGCGGCCGAGCGGTATATCGCGGCCAATCCCGTGCCGGTGCCGCCCACGCCGCCGGCTCCGCCCGCGATCCCCTCCACCGTCGATCGCGTCGCGATGCCGCCGGTCCCGCCCGTCCCGGCGCTGCCGCCGATGCCCGACGTGCCGGTGGTGGCGGAGCGTTCGTGCGGCCCCTCGTCCGGCGGACGGCACGAGATGGTCGTCAGCCGCAGCGACGGCAATCGCCGCGTCACGGTCATCTGCACCGATCGCATCGACGCCGCCGGGCGCGCCGCCGCCGCGATGGGCAACGCAAGCGCCCGCGCCGCCGCCGCCCGCAGCGACGCCACCGTCCGCGCCGCCGCGGCGCGGGCGAATGCGGAGGGACGGCGTGCCGAGCGACAGGCGATGGCCGCGGAACGCTACGCCATGGTCGCGGAGCGGCAGGGGGTCGCCGCGCGCCGCGCCGGCCTTTCCGCCGGCCTGGCCGGATTGCAGGCCGCGCGCCGCAGCGTACTCGCCAGCGTCCCCGCGGACCATCGGGCCGAGGCGCTGCGCGAGATCGACGACGCGATCGCCGAGATGCGCGACGAGATGACGACCGAGCGCGATTAGTCCCCTCAGACGTGCTCCAACCTCGCCGGCCGCCGTCGATCGCGACGCGGCCGGCACCCTTGCGTCGCGGCCAAGTGCCCGGCAAGGCTGACGGAATGAACGACGCCACGCCCCCGCCCACCGGCATCGCGATGGTGCTGGAACCGCTCATCACCCGCGTGCTGGCGCCCAATCCCTCGCCGTTCACCTTCACGGGCACGCAATCCTATCTCGTCGGCACGCGCGATCTCGCGGTGATCGACCCCGGCCCCGCCGATCCCGCGCACCATGCCGCGCTGCTCCGCGCCATCGCCGCGCGGCCCGTCAGCGCGATCGTCGTCACGCATCATCATCGCGATCATTCCCCCGCCACGCGCGCGTTGCAGCAGGCAACCGGCGCGCCGATCGTCGGCGCCGCACCGGTGTTCGTCGCCGACGACGGGCCGCGGGCCGACGCCGCCTTCGACGCGGATTACGCGCCGGACCGGGTGATGGCGGAGGGCGACAGCATCGCGGGCGACGGCTGGACGTTGCGGGCGATCGCGACGCCGGGGCACACCAGCAATCACCTGGCCTTCGCCTTGCCGGAGACGCGGGCGCTGTTTTCCGGCGACCACGTCATGGGCTGGTCGACCAGCATCGTGTCGCCCCCCGATGGGGACATGGCCGATTACATGGCCAGCCTGGAAAAGCTGATGGGGCGCGACGACCGCGTCTATTATCCCGGGCACGGCGACGCGGTGGACCGGCCGCAGCGGCTGGTGCGCGGCCTGCTGGGTCATCGCAAGCAGCGCGAGGGACAGATATTGCGCCTGCTGACGGACGCGCCGCGCGATATCCCCGCGCTGGTGGAGAAGATGTACGTCGGCCTCGACCGACGTCTTTACCCCGCGGCGGAGCGCTCGGTACTGGCGCACCTGATCGATCTCGACCGGCGTGGCCGGGTGCGCGCGGACGGCGCGATCTGGGTAGTCGCCTGACCGACGGCCCGCTTGGCGACGAAACCATGCGGGTGTAGAATGGGCAGGTCGAACGGCAAGGGGGGCTTGCGATGACGACCGATATCATGACGCCGCCGCGCGCGGCCCGAGTGCCGATGACGCGCGAGCGTCGTTTCTTCCTCGTGCTGGCGCTGTCGATGGTGGCGGTGAACGTGCTCGGCTTTTCGGTCCAGTTCGCGTTCGGAAGATCGTCCTTCCACGCGCCGGCGCTGGTCCATGCGCATGCGCTGCTGTTCATGGGCTGGGTCGGTTTCTTCGCGGTCCAGACGACGCTGGGCGCGCGCGGCTCGCTGGCGCTGCATCGCCGGCTTGGCTGGGTCGGCGCGGGCTGGGCGATCGCGATGGTCGTCGTGGGCACGGTAACGACCGTCGTGATGGTGCGCGAAGGGCGGGCGCCGTTCTTCTTCACGCCGGGCTATTTCCTCCCGATGAACGTGCTGGGCGTCGTCAGCTTCGCCCTGTTGCTCGCCGCCGCGATCCGCCTGCGGCGGCGGCGCGACTGGCATCCGCGGCTGGTGCTGTCGGCGATGGCGGGGATCATGGGCCCGGCGGTCGGCCGGTTGCTGCCCATGCCGCTGCTGGTGCCGTGGTCGGGGCAGGCGGTGATGGCCGCGATCCTGCTGTTCCCGCTGACGGGCGCGATCCGCGACCGGCGTCGCGACGGACGCGTGCATCCGGCATGGTGGTGGGGGATGATCGTGATCGTCGTCACGCAGCTCGCGGCCACGTGGTTGCCGCCGACGCGCGCGGGGCTGGCGCTCTATTCGGCGGTCGTCGCGGGCTCGCCGGGGGAGCGTATCGCGCCGGTCGCCTATCCCGCGCCGCCACCCGCGCCTTGATCCCGCGCCCGCGCCGGGCCATCTGCGCTATATGGAACAGCCGACCAACCTGCGGGGCGTGGACATCCGCGCCGAGATCGATCGCCTCCGCAAGGAGCGCAACGCCGTCATCCTGGCACATTATTATCAAAAGCCGGAGTTGCAGGACATCGCGGACTTCGTCGGCGACAGCCTGGACCTGAGCCGGAAGGCGGCGGAAACCGACGCGGACGTCATCGCCTTCTGCGGTGTGCGCTTCATGGCGGAAACCGCGAAGATCCTGAGCCCGCAGAAGACCGTGATCCTGCCCGACATGGACGCCGGCTGCTCGCTGGAGGACAGTTGCCCGCCCGACCAGTTCGCGGCGTTCCGCAAGGCCCATCCGGACGCGATCGCGCTGACGTATATTAATTGCTCGGCGGAGGTGAAGGGGCTGAGCGACGTGATCGTCACCAGCTCCTCCGCCGAAAAGATCCTGGCGCAGATCCCGAAGTCGCAGCCGATCATCTTCGGTCCCGACCGCAATCTGGGCGGTTATCTGGCGCGCAAGACCGGACGCGACCTGATCCTGTGGCCGGGCGTGTGCATCGTGCACGAGGCGTTCAGCGAGACCGAGCTGCTGAAGCTGAAGGCGCAGCACCCCGGCGCGCCCGTCGCGGCGCATCCGGAATGTCCCGCGATCATCCTCGATCATGCGGATTACGTCGGCTCGACGCGCGGCATCCTGGAATATGCCAATGCCATGCCCGGCGACACGCTGATCGTCGCGACCGAGCCGCACATCATCCACCAGATGGAAAAGTCGATGCCCGACAAGCATTTCATCGGTGCCCCCGGGGCGGACGGCAATTGCAACTGCAACATCTGCCCGTACATGGCGCTCAATACGATGGAGAAATTGTACGTCGCGCTGCGCGATCTGTCCCCACGGATCGAGATCGAGGAAGGCCTGCGACTGCGCGCGAAGAAGAGCCTCGATGCGATGCTGGCGATGGCCAGCGCGACCGTGGGGCAGGGCGACCTTGGTCCCGCGCGGGTGACGGGGGATTGAGAGCTAACCCGTCGCCCCTGCCTGCGCAGGGGCGACGGCTGACTATGTCGCCAGTCTTCCGTCCTTCAATGCCGCCATTTCGAACGCAAACAGCACCTCCGGACTCGGTGCCTTGACCGCTTCGGCCACCTCCGCCGGCGCCAGCGTCCGCAACAGGTGCCGCAGCACGTTGCGCCGCGCGCGTCCCTTGTGGTCGGCGCGCACGCAGGTCCACGGCGCCAGCGGCGTGTGCGTGCGGGTCAGCATCGTGTTGCGCGCGACGGAGTAATCGTCCCATTTCTCCTGTGCCACCGCGTCCAGCGCGCTGACCTTCAACGCCTTAAGCGGATCGGTGCGACGCTTTTCCAGCCGCTTCGCCTGCTCGTCCTTCGATATGTCGAGCCACAGCTTCACGATCGGGATGCCGCTTTCGACCAGCATCGCCTCCAGCCCCGGCACGTCGGAAAGGAAGCGCGCCTGCTCCGCCTCGGTCGAGAAGCCGTTGACCACCTCCACGCCCGCACGATTGTACCAGCTGCGGTTGAAGATCACGATCTCCCCCGCCGCGGGCAGATGCGCGACGTAGCGCTGGAAAAACCACGACGTCCGCTCGCGATCGCTGGGCTTCGGCAGGGCGACGACGCGGGTGTTGCGGACCGACAGATGCTGGGTCAGCACCCTGATGGTCCCGTCCTTGCCCGCCGAATCGCGGCCCTCCAGCACAACGACGGCGCGCGCGCCGCTGTCCGCCATCGCCATCTGCATCCGCACCAGCCCGAGCTGGAGCGCCGCATCTTCCTCGTCATGCTTGTCGCCCATGCACGGCAGCAGAGCCGGATTGCGCCGCGCACGCAAGACCCGCTACGCCAAGGCCATGACAATGCTCCGCTTCGCCGCCCCGCTCCTGCTCGTCGCCGCGGCACCCGCCGCCGATCCGTATCTGTGGCTGGAGGATATCGAAGGCCCGCGCGCGCTGGAGCAGGTGAAGGCGTGGAACGCGGAAACCGCCGCGCGGCTGACGCAGGACCCGCAGTACGAGAAGGATCGCGCGCGGGCGAAGGCGATCCTGGACGACGAGGCGCAGATCGCGGGTCCCGACATAATCGTCGGCGACCGCGTGCTGAACCTGTGGCGCGATGCGAAGAATCCACGCGGCCTGTGGCGCGCGGCGGACCTCGCCGGCTACACCGCGGGCCGCCCGAAATGGACGACGCTGATCGATGTCGATGCCTTGGGGAAGGCGGAGGGGCAGAGCTGGGTCTGGCACGGCGCGCGCTGCCTGGAACCGGATTATACCCGCTGCCTCGTCTCGCTCAGCCCGGGCGGGACCGATGCGGATACGGTGCGCGAGTTCGACCTGTCGACGCAGCGCTTCGTCGACGGCGGGTTCGTCCTGCCGCAATCGAGCCAGTCGGCGGCGTGGATCGACCGCGACACGTTGCTGGTCGCGCGCGACTGGGGCGCGGGATCGCTCGGGCGCACCGGGCGCCCGCGGATCGCGAAGGTGTGGAAGCGCGGCATGCCCTTGTCCGCCGCGACGACGGTGTACGAACAGGGGCCGGAACTGACCCCGATCGGCGTGTCCGCCTATGTCGACGCGACGATGCGCCGCCCGGTCGTTCGCGCGGGAAAGACCTTCTTCGACAGCGATTTCCTGTTCCGTGTCCCCTCGGGCGCATTCGTGAAACTGCCGCTGCCCGAGCGCGCCGACGTGGTCGACGTTATCGACGGGCGCGCGATCGTGCGGCTGAACCGCGCTGCGGCGGGGCAGCCCGCGGGCGCGCTGGTCGCCTATCCGCTCGACGCGCTCGACCGCGGAGAAGCGCCGCGCGCCGAACCCGTGTTCTCCCCCTCCCCGACGCAGGCGGTGGAGGAGGTCGAGGCGACCGATGGAACCCTGTGGGTGAAGGTCCTCGACGACGTGTCGGGGAAGTTGATCGCGCTGACCCGCGGCGCGGACGGACGATGGGCGCAGCGCGCGATCCCGCTGCCCGCCAACAGCACGATCCATATCGTCGGCGCGTCCGGGAAACGCGACATGGCGTTCGCGACGGTGGAAGGGATGCTGACCCCGCCGACCTTGTATTCGGTGTCGGCGCAAGGGCCGGTCGCGAAGGTCCAGTCGCTGCCCGCGCGCTTCGACGCCGCGCAATTCGACGTGACGCAGCGTTTCGCGACGTCGCGCGACGGGACGAAGGTGCCGTATTTCCTCGTGACGAAGAAAGGCGCGAAGCGGCCCGGCCCCGCGTTGATCCATGCCTATGGCGGCTTCCGCAACGCGCAGACGCCGACGTACCTGACCGACCAGCCCTATCGCGCGGGCCCGCTGGCGCTGACCTTCGTCGAGCGCGGCGGGGCCTATGTCCTCGCGAATCTGCGCGGCGGCGGCGAATACGGGCCACGCTGGCACGAGGCGGGGCTGCGCGAGAAGCGGCAGAACGTGTTCGACGATCTCCACGCGGTCGGCGACGACCTCGTCCGCACGGGCGTGGCGACGAAGAAGCGGATCGCGATCTCCGGACGCTCCAACGGTGGGCTGCTGGTCGGCGCCGCGATGCAGCAGCGCCCGGACCTGTACGGCGCGGTGATCGCCGGATCGCCGCTGGAGGACATGCAGCGCTATACGAAAATGTCCGCCGGCGCCTTGTGGATCGACGAATATGGCGATCCGGACAAGCCCGCGGACTGGGCGTTCATGCGGAAATATTCGCCGTATCAGAACGTGAAGGCGGGCGTCCGCTACCCGCCGGTGCTGTTCTACCTGTCGACGAAGGACGACCGCGTGCATCCCGGCCATGCACGCAAGCTGGCGGCCCTGCTGAAGGCCAACGGCAATACCGTCTATTACAACGAATATCTGGAGGGCGGTCACTCGGTCGGTGCCGACCATGCCGAGGATGCGCGCAGGGCGGCGATGTTGCAGGCGTTCCTGACGCGCGAGATCGGCGTCGGGAAATAGCCTAGGGCTTCACCAGCGCCCGCCACGGCAGGTCCGGCCCCACCGGCACGATCCCGCTGGGGTTCAGGTCGCGGTGGCTTGCGTAATAATGGGTCTTGATATGATCCATGTGGACCGTGTCCGCGATCGCCGGGATCGCCAGCATCCGTTCCACGAACGCCTCGAGGTTCGGGTGATCCTGCACGCGGCGCAGGTTGCACTTGAAATGGCCGTGATAGACCGCGTCGAAGCGGACGAGCGTGGTGAACAGGCGGATGTCCGCCTCCGTCATCACGCCGCCGACCAGCCATTCCCCGCCCGCCAATCGCGTATCGAGGTCGGCGAGCGTGTCGAAGAGCGGGAGGACCGCGTCCTCGTACGCATCCTGCGTCGTCGCGAAGCCGGCCTTGTACACGCCATTGTTGACGCGATCGTAGACCAGTGCGTTCACCGCATCGATCGCGGCGCGCAGGTCCGCGGGGTAGAAGTCGCCCGCCGCCGCGCCGAGGCCATCGAACGCGGTGCCGAGCATCCGGATGATGTCGGCGCTTTCGTTGCTAACGATCGTTTCCGTCGCGCGATCCCACAGTACCGGTACGGTCACCTTGCCGGTATAGTCGGACCGCGCGCGCGCATATATTTCATGAAGGAAGCGCGCGCCGTACAGGTCGTCGCCACCCCCGCCGTGTTCGGTGGCGAAGGTCCAGCCATCCTCCCCCATCAGCGCGTCGACGACCGACACCCCGATCATCGGCTCCAGCCGCTTCAGCGCGCGGACGATCAAGGCGCGGTGCGCCCAGGGGCAGGCGTAGCTGACGTACAGGTGATAGCGTCCGGCGGATGCGGGGCGACCCGGCTGCCCGTCCGGGCCGGGCCCGCCGTCGGCGGTCACCCAGTCGCGGAAGCCCGCATCCTGCCGCTTGAACGCGCCGTCCGCGCTATCGTCCGTGACCTTGCCCGGCTGCCACGTGCCATCGACCATTCTGCCCATGCGTCACGATACGCATGGGCAGCACGGTCGATCCCGTCAGTCGATCAGTTCCACCGCGATCGCGGTCGCCTCGCCCCCGCCGATGCACAGCGACGCGACGCCCTTCTTCAGGCCCTTCGTCTTCAGCGCGGCGATCAGCGTCGTGATGATCCGCGCGCCCGACGCGCCGATGGGATGGCCCAGCGCGGTGGCGCCGCCGTGGACGTTGATCTTGTCGTGCGGGATGCCCAGGTCATGCATCGCGAACATCGCGACGCAGGCGAACGCCTCGTTCACCTCGAACAGGTCGACGTCGCCGATCTGCCAGCCGGCCTTCTCCATCAGCTTGTTGATCGCGCCTACGGGGGCGGTGGTGAAGGCGGCGGGCTCCTGCGCATGCGCGGCGTGCGCGACGATGCGCGCGACCGGCTTCTGCCCCTTGGCCGCGGCGGTGCTTTCGCGCGTCAGGACCAGCGCGGCGGCGCCGTCGCTGATCGAGCTGCTGGTCGCGGCCGTGATCGTGCCGTCCTTGGCGAAGGCGGGCTTCAGCTTCGGGATCTTGTCCGGCATGCCCTTGCCCGGCGCCTCGTCGGTGTCGACCGTCACGTCGCCCTTGCGCGTCTTCACCGTCACCGCGACGATCTCGTCCGCGAAGGCGCCCGACTTGATCGCATCCTGCGCGCGGCGCAGCGACTCGATCGAATAGTCGTCCTGCGCGGCGCGGGTCAGTTGATATTCGTTCGCGGTGTCCTGCGCGAAGGTGCCCATCGCGCGACCGGCCTCGTACGCGTCCTCCAGCCCGTCGAGAAACATGTGGTCGTAGGCGGTGTCGTGCCCGATCCGCGCGCCGCCGCGATGCTTCTTCAGCAGGTAGGGCGCGTTGGTCATCGATTCCATGCCGCCCGCGACGATCAGGTCCGCGCTGCCCGCGGCGATCGCCTCGGCGCCCATGATGACGGTCTGCATCCCCGAACCGCACACCTTGTTGACCGTGGTCGCCTGCACGGACTTCGGCAGTCCCGCCTTGATCGCGGCCTGTCGCGCGGGCGCCTGGCCCAGGCCGGCGGGAAGGACGCAGCCCATGTAGATGCGCTCGACGTCCGCGCCGTCGATCCCGGCGCGTTCCACCGCGGCCTTCACCGCGGTCGCGCCCAGGTCGGTCGCCGAGACGTCGGACAGCGCGCCCTGCATCGCCCCCATGGGCGTGCGCGCGTAGGACAGGATGACGACGGGGTCGGTGGCCATGATGCGATGCTCCAGAATGTTGCGCTGCATCTAGACGTTTGCGGCTGTGTTTTCAAACCGCCCGCGCCTACGCGAAGGGATGATGGAAGCGCTGAAATGGTATGCCGCGATCAGCGGCACGATCGCGGCCTTCATGGTCGCGCTCGATTACGGGCGGCGCGTCACTGGATGGGGGATGGTGCTGTTCGTCACCTCCTCGATCGCGTGGATCGCAGGCTCCTTCCTCGCGGACGACGCGCCGCTGGGGTCGCAGAATGCGGTGCTGCTGTTCATCAACGGCTTCGGCGTCTATCGCTACCTGATCCGCAAGCGGGGGGAGTAGGGCCTTCCGTGCCATTGTGTCCCCGCGAAGGCGGGAGCCCAGACTGGGTCCCCGCCTTCGCGGGGACCCAATGGACATCATGTTCCACATGCTCTCGACCGCCGCTGTCTTCCCCCTCCTCCTCGCTCTCCTCGGCGCGATCATCGGCAGCTTCCTAGCCACGCTGGCGATCCGCTGGCCGCAGGGGCGGACGCTCGGCGGGCGGTCCGCGTGCGATGGCTGCGGGCGGACGCTGACCGCGGTGGAATTGCTCCCCGTCATCGGCTGGCTGGCCAAGCGCGGCCGGTGCGGCACGTGCAACGCGCGCATCGATCCTCGGCATCCGGGATTCGAGCTCGCCTGTGCCGCGATCGGCGCGCTGTCGGGATGGCTCGCGCCCGGTGTCGCCGGCGCGTTCGGCGCGGCGTTCGGCTGGCTGCTGCTGACGCTGGCGGCGATCGACGCGGCGGAATTGTGGCTGCCCGATCCGCTGGTCGCGGCGCTGGCGCTGCTCGGGCTGGCGAGCGCACCATTCGCCGCGCCCGAGCTGATCGATCGGCTGATCGGCGGCGCAGCGGGGTTCGCATCCCTGTGGCTGGTCGCAGCGGTCTATCGCATGATGCGCGGGCGCGAGGGGCTGGGGGGAGGGGATCCCAAGCTGTTCGGCGCCATCGGCCTGTGGCTCGGCTGGCGCGTGCTGCCGGTCGTGCTGCTGCTCGCGGCGTTGGTGGGGCTGGGGGTCGTTCTCTTCCAGCATCTGCGCGGTCGCCCTGTCGCGGCGGAGGATGCGTTGCCGTTCGGGACCTTTCTGGCGGTCGCGGCTTACCCCGCGTGGATCGCCGTGATATCCTTCGCCGCATGATCGCCGCGCTCCTGCTCCTCGCCCTTGCCGATCCGCCCGCCACGATCGACGGCCTGCCGATCGGCGGCCTGCCGCGGCAGGTGCTCCCGCCGAAGGGGTGCGCCGCCTACCTGTTCACGATCGGGCAGACGCGGACGCTGGCGGTGATGGCGGGCGCGGACGCGCTGCGTATCGCGCTCGACGGAAAGCCGCTGGATATCGCGCGCGCGACCGCGACGGGGCCGGTCGCGCACGGCCTGTCGCGCGACACGGAATATCGCGGCACCGACGTCACCGCGCGTCTGACCATGACGATCGAGGATCGCGCCGACCTGGCGCAGGGGGCGGCGGTGCCCGATGCGCTGCTGATGCTGGAACGACCCGGCAAGGACGCGGTCGCGATCCCGCTCGCCGGCCTCGTGGGGTGCGCCGCGTAACGACATAACAAGGGGAGAGGGCATGAGGGACATTCTGGACGCGCAGCGCGCCGCATTCATGGCGGCGCTGCCGGAGCCGATCGCGATCCGAAAGGACCGGCTGAAGCGCGCCGCGGCGATGATCGCGGACCACGCCGACCGCTTCTGCGACGCGCTGAGCGAGGATTTCGGCCACCGTAGTCGCGAACAGTCGATGGTCACCGACATCGCCGGATCGATCGCGCCGCTAAAGCACGCGCTGAAGCATGTCGACGGCTGGGCGAAGGCGGAGAAGCGGAAGGTGCAGTTTCCGCTCGGCCTGCTCGGCGCGAAGGCGCGGGTGGAGTTCCAGCCCAAGGGCGTCGTCGGCGTCATCTCGCCATGGAATTTCCCGATCAACCTCGTCATGTCGCCGCTCGCGGGCATCTTCGCCGCGGGCAATCGCGCGATGGTGAAGACCAGCGAGTTCACGCCCGTGACGTCCGCGGTGTTCGAGGAGATCGTCGGCAAATATTTCGCGCCCGAGGAACTCGCCTTCGTCAGCGGCGGGCCGGACGTAGGGAAGGCGTTCGCGGAACTACCGTTCGACCACCTGATCTTCACCGGCGCGACGGGCATCGCGAAGCACATCCTGCACGCCGCGGCCGACAACCTCGTCCCCGTCACGCTGGAACTGGGCGGCAAGAGCCCGGTGATCGTCGGCAAGGGCGCGGATATCGCGCAGACGACCGAGCGGGTGGCGATCGGCAAGATGCTGAACGCCGGGCAGATCTGCCTCGCGCCCGATTACATGCTGGTCCCGTCGGAGCAGGAAGGCGCGGTGGTCGAGGGGCTGAAGGCGGCGGCGACCGCCATGTATCCGACGTTGCTGTCGAACCCGGACTATACCGCGATCATCAACGACCGGCATCACCAGCGGCTGACCGAATGGGTCGCCGACGCGCGTGCGAAGGGCGCGACGGTAGAGGTGGTGAACCCCGCGAACGAGGATTTCGCGACCGCCAATTCGCGCAAGATGCCGCTCCACATCGTGCGCGACGCCACCGACGACATGATCGTGATGCAGGAGGAGATCTTCGGCCCGGTCCTGCCGATCCGGCGTTACGACGGCGGGATCGACCGCGCGATCGCCGAGGTGAACGGCCACGACCGCGCGCTGGCGGTCTATTATTTCGGCACCGACGCGGGCGAGCAGCGCCGCGTGCTGGACCGCACGATTTCGGGCGGCGCGACGGTCAACGACGTGATCTTCCACGTGTCCATGGAGGACCTGCCCTTCGGCGGCGTCGGCCCGTCGGGGATGGGGGCGTATCACGGCCGCGACGGCTTCGTGACGTTCAGCCACACCAAGAGCGTCTATCAGCAGCCGAAGATCGATGTGGCGAAGCTCGCCGGCCTCAAGCCGCCCTATGGCAAGGCGACGCGCAAGGCGGCGGCGCAGCAGATGAAGATGTAGGTGCGGATGCGCCCGGCGGTCTCCCCGCCGGGCAACCCTCAGGCGTCAATGCGCCAGCGAGATTTCTTCCTTCAACCTCAGCTTCTGCTTCTTGAGGTCGGCGATCACCAGCGGGTCCGGCATCGGACGGTGCGACTCGGCGGTGATGCGCTGGTCGAGCACGGCATGCTTGGCCTCGAGGGCCGAGATGTGTGCGGACTGCATGGGCAGATACCTCCTGGTTCATGTTGGTGGGACTCGGGAGTGAACCATGATCCGCGCGAAAAGTCGCGTGTGGAAACATGTCCCGCGACTGACCGTCGTATACGCGCGACAATCTGTGTTAGGGGACCGCGGAAGCGGCGCGGGGATATGATGGACGAACGACAGATCCTGCCGCGGCTGAACCTGCTGCGGATCGAACATCGCGATCTCGACGCCGCGATCGTCGCACTGGCGGAGGGCGGGGTGCCCGACCAGTTGCAGATGATGCGGCTGAAGAAGCGCAAGCTGGCGCTGCGCGACGAGATTTCGCGACTGGAAGACGAGTTGATTCCCGACATCATCGCCTGACCGCCCGATCCGGGACGGATAAAGAGGGTTAACGGCGTCTGCGCATTGGAAACGGGCGGGGGGTTGTGGCATTCAGCCTTCGTGCTCCCCGAAGAACCCACCACGCGCCTCCACCGGCGACTGATCGACACATTCTATGTCGAGGCGATGCTGCTCGCCGACGAGGCGCGGGGCTATTTCGACGAAAGCGGGCGCGTGGAACGCGAATCGCTGGTGCCGATGACGCGCGTGGCATTCAGCTGCGAATCGCTGAAGGTCACGACCCGCCTGATGCACGTCATCGCCTGGCTGCTGACGCAGCGCGCGGTCCACGCGGGCGAACTGAGCGCGGCGCAGGCGCTGGAGCCCTCGCGCCGGCTGGGCGATGCGCCGGTGACCGAGGCCGGCCTGCTCGACGCGCTGCCGCCACAGGCGCGGACTTTGGTGTCGTCCAGCATCGATCTGCATCGCCGCGTGGCGCGCCTGGACGACGCGCAGGCGAGCGTGACAACGACGATGAGCCCCGCCCGTTCGATGCTCGACCGCCTGGCGACTGCGTTCTAACTACACCGGAAAACACAAACCCCCGCCGGCACATGGCCTAGCGGGGGCTGGTGTTCCAATTGGCGCGCCCGGAACGATTCGAACGTCCGACCCTCAGATTCGTAGTCTGATGCTCTATCCAGCTGAGCTACGGGCGCGCATTGGAGCGGCGCTGTTAGACGGCGATTGCGGATCGTGCAAGGGGCGTTGCGCCGCTTTTCGCAGGGTCGTACGGCTGGCGGCGATGACTTGTCGCCCGATCGTGCTCGCTCCCCTGCTGTTCCTCGCCGCCTGCTCGACCGTGGGGGAGGGGGATTTTCCCTCCCTGGCCGTTCGCCCGCAGGAGAAGATGGGGTTCGCGGAGCCGGAGGCGCCGGCGCCGGTGGCCGTCGTTGCCGATTCCGCGCTCGACGCGCGCATCGCCGCGCTGGCGCGTGATCGCGTCGCGGCGGCGGCGGCGTTCGATGCGGCGGCGACGGCGGCCGAACGCGCCGCGGGCCGCACGGCCGCGCCGGGCAGCGATGCCTGGCTCGACGCGCAGACCGCATTGGGCGGTCTGGACGTGGCCAGGGGGCGGCAGGAGGATGCGACGGCCGCGCTCGAGGAGCTGGCCGCGGCGCGGGCAGCCGCGCTGGAGCCTGCCTACCCCCCGCTGGATGCCGCGATCCTTACCGCACGGACCGAAGCGGCGGCGCGACGCGAACGCGCGGACCGCATCGCGGCGCGGCTGAGATAGGATAGCGCCGCGCCCTCCCGCGGGAGGGGCGCAGGTTCGCGTCAGATCCCCACGCGCAGCGTCACGCGCAGGTCGCGCCCCGCCAGCGGGGCGAAGTCCTTCAGGACGCTGGCATGTCGCCGCGCCTCGACGTCGAACAGATTGTTGGCGGACAGCAGCAGGGACCGGCGATCGTCGTCGCCCCACGGCCGCAGCGCCAGCGACGCGTTGACCAGGGTATAGCCGTCGGTGGTCGTCTCGAACGCGGCGGTGCGGCGCTGCGGGAAGGCACGCTCCACCTCCACGCGCGCGGTCGTCGCGGTCCCGCGTGCCTCCAGCGCGCCCATGAGCCGGAGCGGCGGAATGCGCGGCACGGGCCCGCGATCGACGACGGTGGCCTTCACGTAATCGCCGATGACCTCCGCGGTCAGGACCTGACCGCCGACCTGGCCCAGCCGCAGCGCGGCGTCCGCCTCCAGCCCCCAATAGCGCGCATCGGCCTGCTGATACTGGAAGCAGGGCAGGTCGACCTCTCCCCCCGCCGCCGCGGCCTCGCATACCGTGGTCGCGACCTGCGTGTCGTAGATGAAGCCGTCGAACCAGTTGTGGAACGCCGACGCGTCCAGGCTGAACGGCCCGCTATGCGCGTGCAGCGTCGCTTCCAGCCCCCAGCTGGTTTCCTTCCGGGCGAAGGGGTTGCCCAGTTCGTACGCCTGCGTGCCCGCATGTGCGCCGTTGGAGAACAATTCCTCAGCCGACGGCGCGCGCTCGGTGCGCGATCCGTTCAGGCCGATGCGGATGCCGTCGCCTAGGGCGTAGGACGCGCCGAGCGAGCCGGAGAAGGTGTCGTAATCGCGCGCGCCGGCGAAGAAGCGCGGCGCGTCCGCGACGTTCCGGGCGGTCAGGGACGTGCGTTCGTAGCGCACGCCGCCCTCGGCGCGGAAGGCGCCCAGATTGAACTGCTGGAGCGTGAACAGGCCGACCTGCTCGGTCTCGCTGGGCGGGAGGAACGCTTCCTCGCCGATCGCCTCGAAATCGCGTCCCAGATACTGCACCCCGCTCGCCCCGGTCCATCCGCCGCGGGTGGCCTGCACAACCTCAAGCCGCGCCTCCGTACCGTTGTTCAGGAAGGTGGTGCCGATCGCGCCGTCCTCCTCCAGTTCGTCGTGGCGGTAATCGGCATGGCCGATCCGCAGGCGGATCGCCTCGAGCACGTCGCCCCCGGTCTTCACCTCGGCGCGCAGGTCGACGCGGTCCTGCCGCACGTCGATGCGCGGCGCCTCCGCCTCCTGCCCGATCGCGGTCGCGTACCGGATCGGCACGCCGTACAGGCTGTCGTAATGGCCGTAGGATACGCCCAGGGAGCCGCCGTCGGTGACGAGGGCCGCGCCCACGCCCGCGGTCCACGTCTCGACCGCGCTGTTGGGCAGGCGCCCGCGCAGCGTCGTCGGCGCCGCAAGCTCGGGATCGCCCGTCGCCAGTGCGGCGTCGCGCGCGGAACGCGACAGCACGCGCCCGCCGATGCGGGTGTCGTCGGCCTTCAGGTAGGAACCGTTGACGTTGACGACGAACTGCGGCCCCACGGCGACATCGGCCGAGGCGGCGACGTTGCGCTGGTCCGCGGCGGAACCGTAGCCCGCGATCGCGTTCACGCGATAGCCGGCCTCCGGCACGCGCCGCGGGATGCGTGCGTCGATGACGTTGACGACGCCGCCGACGGCGGAGGACCCGTACAACAGCGCCACCGGCCCGCGCAGCACCTCGATCCGCTCGGCCAGCAGGGGATCGATGACGACGGCGTGATCGACCGAACTGCTCGACGCGTCGAACGAGCCGATTCCGTCGGTCAGGATACGGACGCGATCGCCGGAAAAGCCGCGGAGGATCGGGCGCGATGCGTTGGGGCCGAACGACGTCGCCGACACGCCCGGCAGCCGGGCCAGCGTCTCGCCGATCGTGGGCCGCAACTCACGCGTCAACGCCTCGCCCGACAGGACGGACGTTCCTTGCAGCACGTCGGTCTCGCTCTGGCGGATCGGCGCGGTGACGATCAGGTCGTCGGCGCGATGCGTATCGCGGGGACGCTGTTGCGCGGGTACCTGTTGCGCGGCGGCGGGGATGGCGACCGCGAGCGATACGGTAGCGAGGAGCAGGGACTTCATGACGATCTCCGGCGGAATACTGCGACGCCGAATAGCGCAACGTTACAACATATCAAGAGAAGTATTACGGGCAGGGCGACGGTCGACGCCGCGGCGTTACGCCCGTTCGCCTTCGTCCCGGTCGATGGCATCGAGGATGCGTCCGCCCGCCATGAATACCGCGACCGGACAGGCGAGCGCGAGGATCAGCCCCTGATGCCCGGGATATTGATCGAGGTAGTGCAGGCTGCGCTCCACGGCACCGGTGCCCAGACCGTAGATGACCAGAAAGGCCTCGAACTTCGTCTTGATGACGAACAAACGGGAAAGGCGGGTCCACATGCCCGCGTTAACGCAAGACCCGCGCCAATGGCGGAAATCCGCCATCGCGGCGTTAAGGGTTATGGTTACCTGTCAATGAATCCGACAGGTCCAGCGCCGCCAGCAGCGCGTGATACGCGCGTTCGATCGCCGCGATCAGCGCCGGATCGCCGATCGCGCCGGCGTCGATCGCCTCGGGCCAGTGCGCCGTCACGACCGCCGCGATCCGGTCCAGCGTCGCCTCGTCCACCAGGAAACGGGGATCGACCGTCGCGGGATCGCACACGACGCGCAGGCGAAGGCAGGCCGGCCCGCCCCCGTTGGCCATCGATTCGCGCACGTCGACCACCTTCACCCGGCGGATCGGGCCGTTGCCCGCGACATGCGCCTCGATCCAGCGCCACACCGCGGCATTGTCGCGCGCCTCCTGCGGCACGACCAGCGTCGTCGCGCCGTCGGGGGGCGTCACGAGTTGCGCGTTGAACAGGTAGGACGCGATCGCATCGGACAGACCGACCTCCGCCGCGGGCACCTCGACGATCTCCACTTCGGGCAGCAGGCGACGCAGGTCGGCGTGGAGGCCGTCGCGGTCCGCGAACGCCAGTTCGTGCGTCAACAACACGCGTTCGTTCGCGACCGCCACGACGTCGTTGTGGAACGCCCCCGCCGCGATCGCCGCATCCGATTGGCGGACGAACAGCGTCCGCGCCGGATCCAGCCCGTGCGCGCGCGCGACCGCCATGCTCGCGTCGCGATGCTGGCGCGCGGGGAAGGGCCCGCCGCCGACGCCGTAGACGAACACCTCCACGCCCGGCGCATCGTGCGACCGGCACAGCCGCATGTGGTTCGCCGCGCCCTCGTCGCCGAACGGGGCGGGGACGGGGGCATGGACCGCGAAGGCTGGGTGCGCGAAGGCCACGCGCAACTGCGCCAGCGTCGCGGGCCATTCGTGGCTGCGGTGCGGCATGGTGGCCAGGTTGGCGACCGTCAGGTGGCAGCGCCCGTCCGCCGCGTCGGGCGCGGGCGACACGGTCGCCGCATTCGCCGCCCACATCGCCGACGCCGACAGCGCCTGCGCCTTCAGGTGCGGCGAGGCGGCGGCGTAACCGGTCGACAGAAGCGACAGCCAGGCATGGTCCGGGCGCGGGTGCGGCAGCAGGATGCCCTGCACCAGGCCGAGCGCCAGGTTCGCGCGCATCTTCGCGATCCCCTGCAACGCCGCCGCGCGCGGATGTGCGGTCGCGCCTGCATTGGCCGTCGCGGCGAGGTTGCCGGGGCTGAGCCCCGCGTAATTGTGGCTGGGCCCGATCAGGCCGTCGAAGTTGATTTCATGCAGCATGTCAGACCCGCGCCACATGCGTGATCGCCGCATCCTCCCCGATGCGCAGCGTGGTGGCGGCGACGGGATCGATCACCGCGCCACCGTCCCCCGCCTCGCGCACCGCGGCATAGGCGCAGCGGAAATCCCGCAACGCGCCCGTCGCCACCAGCGCCTCCGTCCCGCCGTCGCGGTCGATCGCCACGACCCGCGCATCGCGTGCGGCGCGGATGGTGCGGACCTCGTCGGTACGCGCGGTCATGGTCGGCCCGCCATCGAAGATGTCGACGTAGCTTTCATGCGCGAATCCCTCGTTCTCCAGCATCCGCATCGCCGCGCGCCCGGACGGATGCGGCAGGCCGATCGCGGCCCGCGCGCTTTCGGACAGCATCGCGATATAGACCGGGTGCTTGGGCATCAGGTCGGCGATGAACTGATGGCCGTTCACCGCATTGAATTCGTCCGCCTGCTGGAAATTCATGCCGAAGAAGCGACCCGCGACCCCGTCCCAGAAGGGAGAGCCGCCGCCCTCGTCGATGATCCCGCGCAATTCCGCCAGAATACGGTCCGCGAAGCGGGCGCGGTGCGACCGGATGAACAGGTAGCGCGACCGCGCCAGCAACAGGCCCAGCCCGCCCGCGCGCTCGCCGGGGTGCAGGAACAGCCCGCCGACCTCGCTCGACCCCTCGAGGTCGGTGGTCAGCGACAGCATCTCGGCGCGGAACGTCCGGTCAAGCTCGCGGCTGTGCTGCGTCAGCGTGCCGATGCGATAGCTGTAGAAAGGGTGCTTCTGCCCCACGTGCGTGAACAACTGGCACGTCCCGCGCACCTCGCCCGTCAGGGTGTTCTCCAGCACCAGCACGAACTGCTCGTCGGTGACCGCGCCCGCTTCCTCGCGGCCGAACGCGGCGTCGCTGCGCTCCAGCTTCGCGCGCAACGCGGCGCGATCGGGCGGCAGGTTCGTGAAGCCTCCTCCGGTCAGCTTCGCCATCTCGTACAGGTGCGGCAGGTCGTCCGCGGTCGCGGCGCGGATGACGAAGGGGGCGGCGGGGGTCATGCAAGGGCTCCGTCGGCGATTCGCAGCATCGTGACCGCGGAAAGGGCGGCGCGCTCGGCCAGGCTTTCCACGATCAGGAATTCGTCCGCGGAATGGATTGCGCCGCCGCGCGCGCCCATCGTGTCGACGACCGGCACGCCGCAGGCGGCGATGTTGTTGCCGTCGCACACCCCGCCGGTGGCGCGCCACGCGATCGACTGGCCCAGGTCCGCGCCCGCCGCCTTGACGAGGTCGAACAGCCGCGCCGCACCCGCATCGATCGGTTTGGGCGGACGATTGAAGCTGCCGTGCGCGTGGATCGCGACGTCGTGCGCGGCGGCGACGTCGGCCACCGCGCGATCGATGGCCGCCTGCGCGCGCGCGATCGCGTCGCGGTCGGCGGGACGGAAATTGATGCGTAGCACGGCGTGATCGGGCACCACGTTGTTCGGCCCGCCCCCCTCGATGCGCGCGGGGTTCACCGCTAGCCCGACGCCCTTCGCCCCGTTCAGCCGCAGCGCGAGGTCCGCGGCGGCGACGATCGCGTTGCGCCCCTCCTCCGGATTGCGCCCCGCATGTGCCGACCGTCCGGCGACGACGAGCGAGAAATTCCCCGTCCCGCCCCGCGCCCCTGCCAGCGTCCCGTCGGGCAGCGCGGGTTCGTACGTCAGCGCCGCGATCTTCCCCCGCGCGGCCTCGGCCAGCAGGGCGGCGCTGGAAAGGGACCCCGTTTCCTCGTCGGAATTGATGACGACCTGATAACCGAACGCGGCACCCGCCGCCTCGACCGCCAGTAGCGCCTCCAGCATCAGCGACAGGCCCCCCTTCATGTCCGCGGCACCGGGGGCGTTGAGCGCACCGTCGTCGCGCCACCTGAGCGACTGGAACGGGTGATCGACCGGATAGACCGTGTCCATGTGCCCGGTCAGCAGCAGCTGTACGCGCGCATCCGGCCGAACGGTCAGGCGCAGGTGACGGCCATGGTCGATTCCCGTCACCCGGCCATCGGCCGCCACCGCGTCGACCGGCGCGGGATCGACCAGCGCGATGTCGCCGGGCAGGGCGGAAAAGGCGTCGACAAGGCCGCTCGCCATGGCCGCGACGCCGGCCAGATGGCGGGTGCCGCTGTTGATCGCGCACCAACGCTCGGTACGCGCAAGGATCGCGGCGGCATCCAGATGCGCGATCGCGGTTCGTTCGGTGGGGGAGAGGGTCTGCACGGAATGACCGTAGTGGGAGAGAGCGGGGAGGGGAACACCCGCCGATCCCACACTACGTCATGACGGACGATGGCCGGTCCGTCGCCCGGCCCGGCCTTGCGCCTGTCAGGCGTGTCCCGCGGACGGATAGAACATCGCGCGCAGGCCCTCGCGATGGAACGGCCGCCAGCCGTCTTCGGGCAGCGCGAGCCGGTCCGCGACGGCGTAGAGGACCGCGGGGTTCACCCCAAGGCCGCAATGACTGCCGTGGACCTCGATATTGTCGCTGTTCTCCCCGAAGGGCTCGACGCAATTCTGCCACGCGACGATGCCGTCCTCGCGGCTCCAGATCGCGGTCGACGGCACCGGCGGCGGCGTCGCGCCCTCGCGCAACTGCTCCTTCGTCTGCGTATCGTCGATCCGCTGACCGGTCAGCAGTTCGTACGCGCGCCACACGTTCGTCGCGCGCGGGGTGCCCGTGAAGGGGGAGCCGAGCGAGATTACCTGTCGCACCGCGTCGGGCCGCATCCGGCTGACCAGCCGCGCCATCACGCCGCCCAGCGACCAGCCGACCAGGCTGACCTTGCGTCCCGTCGCCTCGTGCACCGCGTCCAGCCGCGCCGCCAGCTTCTCGCCCTCGCGACCGATCGCCTTCGGCCCCAGGTTCCGCCCGAGGTCCCAGGTATGCGCATCATAGCCCAGCCGCGTCAGATACCGGCGCAGCACCGCGGTCGACTTGTCGGTGGTGGTGAAGCCCGGCAGGACCAGCACCGGATGCCCGTCGCCGCGCGGCGCGGTGTAGAGCAGCGGCGCGGACGGCAGCAGCGTCCCGAATTCCATCATCGCGCGCGGCAGTTCGGTCAGCGCCAGCAACGGGGAAGGGGGCCGGGTGATCGGCACGGGTGCGGCGGTCGCCATGGGTCGTCGTCTCCTGATATCCCGGCGTCAATGCACCGGCGGTTGTATTTGTTCAGTTATCCGAAGCGCGTGAAGAAAACGACGTCCCACCCCGTTCGGCCTGAGCGAAGTCGAAGGCTACGCGCCGGCGCATGTGCTTCGACTTCGCTCAGCACGGACGGAGGAGAAAGCATCAGCTGCCCCCCGCCTCGAACCCATAGGCGCGGTGACGTGCCGCCACCCGCGCCGCATCGTGCGCCATGACCAGCAGGTCGTGCGTCCGCCCCTCGCGATCGCGCACCTGGTCCTTCAGCAACGCCTCGCCCCGGAACCCCAGCGTCTCGAACAATTCCACCGATGCGATCTGGTCGCTCGTCATCGCCGCGGTCAGCTTCGCCAGGCCGCGCTCTCCCGCCACCGCCATCGCCGCCTGCAACAGGTCGCGGCCCAGCCCCGTGCCGCGATGCTCGCGCGATACCAGCAGCCGGACCTCCCCGACATGCGCGCTCCAGCCCAGCGGATCGCGCACCAGCGCCGCGGTCCCGACGATCGCGCCGTCGCGGTCCGCCACCATGCTGTCGATCCACCCCTCCGCAATCGCCGCCAGCCACGCCTCGATCACGCGCGGATGCTTCAGGTCGCGGCCCAGGAACAGCAGGTCGTGGTCGGGCAAAGATTGCGCGAAGGCGGCCATGCCGTCGCGATCTTCGGGGCGGAAACGGCGGATGCGATGTTCGCTCATGTCGATCGTTCCGCCAGCCAGCGTGCGAGGGTGGGCCACATCCGCTTCACCGCGTTCGGCCCCGCGACCAGGCTGACGTGCCCGCCCTTCAGCACCACCTCGCGCTTGTCCGCGCTGCCGATCATGTCGATCAACGGCGCGCTCGCCTCGCGGGGGACGATATGGTCGTGTTCGGCGGCCAGGTGCAGGAACGGCTGCACGATCCGAGACAGATCGATGGCGCGACCGCCGACCTCCATCGTCCGCTCGACCAGCCGGTTGTCCCACATCAATTGCTTGGTCGTCTGGCGGAAATATTCCCCCGCCAGCGGCAACGTGTCGTTGTTCCAGCGCTCGAACATCCGCACCGACCTGACGAAGGCATCGTCCCACAGATTGTCGTACAGCCGGATGTTCTGCGCCGTGCCCGCCGCGGGACGCAGCATGTAGAATGCACTGTACAGCATCTCGCCCGGCACGTTGCCGAGCGTATCGACCAGCCGGTCGACATCGAAATAGCGCCGGTCCGCCCACGACTGGAACAGGTCCATGCGATGGAAATCGACCGGCGTGGTGAAGGTCGCCAGATTGGCGAGCCGCCCGTCCCCCTCCAGCGCGGCCCACAGCAGCGACAGGACGCCGCCGAAGCAATAGCCGACGACGCTGACGTCGGGCTCCCCGGTCTCGTCCGCGATCCGCTCCACCGCCGCAGGAAGGAAATCGAGCACATAGCTTTCGAGCGTCAGGTCGCGTTCGTGCGGGCGCGGGGGTTCCCATTCCAGCATGAAGACGTCGAACCCCGCTTTCAGCAGGAATTCGACCAGACTTTGTCCGGGGACCATGTCGAAGATGAAGCCGCGGTTGGTCGTCGCCATCACCAGCAGGACGGGCACGCGATACACGTCGTCGACGAGCGGGCGGTAATGGTTCAGCCGCATCGTCCCGCGCGCGATCAGCGTGTCCTTCGGCGTGACGCCGACCGCGGGGGCGGGGGAGGTGAAATAATCGAACCCCTTCACCTGCCGCGCCAGCATCCGCTCGAACTCGGCGCTCGCCGCGGCGAAGGGGTCGGCGGTGGCGGCGTCGGTCATGCGATTGCAACCATTATCACGCCGCCAAGCTCCGCTCGGGCTGAGCGCAGTCGAAGCCTAAGCGATGCGCGTGCCCTTCGACTTCGCTCAGGGCGAACGGTTGGTGGTGCCGCACTCATTCCGCCGGCGGCTTGCGCCCGCGGCTGGGCTTCGGCTTCTTCGGCACGTCCGGCTTCGCGCCCACCGCGGCCTCGATCCGCGCCAGCGTCGCCTCCATCGCGTCGACGCGCTTCGCCAGCGCCTCCACATCGGTGCGCGTCGGCAGGTTCGCGGCGGCCAGCGCCTTCTCCATCGCGTCCTTGAAACCCGCCTGCATCTGCAACGTCGCGGCGGTCGCGCCCTGCATCCCGCGCGCGAATTCCTCGCGGCGCATCGTGTCGTTGCCGAAACTGTTGGCCATCTTCTCCCACTGGCCCAGCATGTCGCGGAAAAAGGCGCCGGGATCGGTGGGATTGCTCATGCGGCGGAGTGTTCCCGCGCCGCACGTCCACGTCAAGTCATTGCTGCGGCGTTTGTTGCGCAGCAGGAGCGGCGAGCAACGGTCCCTTGCCGGTCGCCTCCAGCTGCGAATCCCCGCCCAGTACGCGGTACAGCGTGACCAGGTTGGTGGCGCGCACCAGTTCCGCCTGCACCACGTTCTGCTGCGCGGAAAAAAGCTGTCGCTGCGCGTCGAGGCTGGTCAGATACGTGTCGATCCCGCCGCGATAGCGCAGGTCGGTCAGCGCATAGGTGTCGCGCGCCGCAACCAGGAAGCGCCGCTGCGCCGCCAGTTCGGCGGTGATCGTGCCGCGCCGCGCCAGCGCGTCGGCGACCTCGCGGAACGCGGTCTGGATCGCGCCTTCGTATTGGGCGAGCAGCACCGCGCGCTGCGCCTGCGTCTGTTCCACGCCCGCACGCCCGGCGCCCGCGCGGAAGATGGGATAGGCGACGTTGGCGGTCGACGTCTCGGTCAGTGCATTCTTCGAAAACAGCGAGGACAGCGATGTGCTGGCGAGGCTGAGGATGCCCGACAGCGAGATGGTGGGGAACAGCGCCGCGCGCGCCGCCCCGATCTCCGCATTGGCCGCGCGCAGGTCGTATTCGGCCTGCACGACGTCGGGACGGCGCAGCAGCACGCGGCTGTCGATCCCTGCGGGCACCTCCACGACGGTCGTGGCGGCCTCCTCGATGCCCTTGGGCAACAGCGACGGATCGACCGGCGCGCCGACCAGCAGTTGCAGGGCATTGGCATCCTGCGCCAGCGCCGTCTTCTGGCTTGCGATCGACGCTTCCGCCGTCGCCAGCACCTGTTCCGCCTGGCGCAGGTCGCTGCGCGGCGACACGCCCCCCGCGCGGCGGCGATCGGTCAGCGCGACGCCGCGCCGCGCATTGGCCGCGGTCTGCTCCGCCACCGCCAGCAGGCTCCTGTCCGCGGCATAGGTCAGCCACGCACCAGCGACATCGCCGACCAGTGTCAACCGCACCGCGCGCGCCGCCGCCTCCTGCCCGAAATAGCGTGCCAGCGCCGCGTCGTTCAGGGAACGGATGCGGCCGAACACGTCCAGTTCGAACGCGCTGACCCCGATATTGGCCTGGTAGGTCGTGCCGCCGACCGAGAAGGCGCCTCCCGCCGCGCCCGCGCCGATCTCGCGCTGCGTCACAGTGCCGCCGGTGGTGACGACGGGGAACAGTTCGGCGCGCTGGATGCGATAGGTCGCACGCGCGACCTCGATATTCGCGACCGACGCCCGCAGGTCGCGGTTGTTGGCCAGCGCCTGATCGATCAGCGATTGCAACCGCGGATCGCGGAACACGTCGCGATAGCTGACGCTGGGCAGCGCCGCCTCGGTCTGCTTCAGATACGCGTCGCCCGTCGGCCAGGACGGCGGCACCGGCAGTTCCGGACGCACGTATTTGGGGGCCAGCGAACAGGCGCCGACCGTCAGCAATAGCAGGGGGGCGAGGCGACGCATCATGCCGGCTTCTCCTCCGTCTTCGCGACCGTCGTGTCCTCGCTCGGCTCCGCGCCGCGCTTCAGCCCCTTCCACCCGTCGCGGAAGCCGCGACGGACCAGGACGAAGAACAGCGGGATGTAGAATACCGCCAGCACCGTCGCGGTCAGCATCCCGCCGATCACTGCGGTGCCGATCGCGATGCGGCTGTTCGCGCCCGCGCCGGTCGAGATCGCGAGCGGCAGGACGCCGAAGATGAAGGCGAGGCTGGTCATCAGGATCGGGCGAAGCCGTAGCCGCGCCGCCTCCAGCGCGGCATCGATGACGCGCGCACCCTTCTTCTCCGCCTGTTCCGCGAATTCGATCATCAGGATGGCGTTCTTCGCCGCCAGCCCCATCGTCGTCAGCAGGCCGATCTGCAAATATACGTCGTTGGTCAGCCCGCGCAGCGTGGTGGCGAACACCGCGCCGACGAGGCCGAGCGGGATGATGAGCAGCACCGCCAGCGGGATCGACCAGCTTTCGTACAGCGCGGCGAGGCACAGGAAGACGACCGCGATCGACAGCGCGTACAGCAACGGCGCCTGCCCCGACGACAACCGCTCCTGATAGGAGATGCCCGCCCACGCCACGCTCGTCCCCGGGATCTCCGCCGCCAGTTCCGCGATCCGCTCCATCGCGTCGCCCGAACTGTAGCCCGCGGCGGGCGAGCCCTGGAATTCGAAGGCCGCCAGGCCGTTGAAGCGCGACACCGTCACCGGCGCCTGCGACCAGCTGGTCCGCGCGAACGAACTGAACGGCACCATCTGCCCGGTTGCGCCGCGCACGAACCACTGGTCGATGTCGCTCGGCTCGGACCGCGACGGGGCGTCGCCCTGCACGTACACGCGCTTGACCCGCCCGCGGTCGATGAAATCGTTGACGTAGCGTCCGCCCCACGCGGTCGACAGCGTGGTGTTCACATCCGCTTGGTTCAGGCCCAGCGCCGCCAGCTTCTGCTGGTCGATGTCGACCTTCAGCGTGCCGACATCGGGTAGCTCGCTCAGCCGTACCGCGGACAGCAAAGGGTCGTTTTCCGCCGCTTCCAGCAACCTGTCGCGCGCGGCGGCGAACTCCTGCGGGCTCAGCGACCCGGTGTTCTGCAATTCCATCGTGAAGCCGTCGGACTGGCCCAGCCCGCGGACCGCACCGGGCTGCAACGCGAAGACGCGTGCGTCGCGCAGGCCGCGGAACGCGGCGGTGGCGCGCGCCACGATCGCCTCGGCGCCGTTTTCGCTGCCCTTGCGCTCCGCCCAGTCGGTGAGGTTGATATAGCCCCGTCCGACGTTCTGCCCGCTCGCGCCGCCCCCGCCGCCGGTGGTGACCAGCATGACGCGCACGTTCGCGCGCTCGTTCTCGCGCAGGTATTTCTCGACGATCTGCTGCACCTCGAACGTGCGGTTCTGCGTCGCGCCCGCGGGCAGCTGGAACTGGATCTGCACCGATCCCTGGTCCTCGGTCGGCAGGAACCCGGTCGGCATGCGCAGGAACAGGAAGGCCAGCAGGCCGACGGTGCCCAGGTACAGCAGCACGAACACCAGCTTGCGATCGATCACGTAACGGGTCCACGCGATGTAGCGCGCCACCATCCGCTCGAACGCGCCGTTGAACCAATTGCGCGCCCGCTCCAGCGCGTGCGCCACCCGCGGCGCCTTTCGCTCCATCCAGCTTTGCTGTTGCCGCTCGCCGTCCTCGTCGTTGTGCTGCTTCAGCAACGTAGCGGTCAGCGCGGGCGACAGGATGACCGCGACCAGCACCGACAGGATCATCGCCGCGACGATCGTGACCGAGAACTGGCGATAGATGACCCCCGTCGACCCGCCGAAGAACGCCATCGGCAGGAACACCGCCGACAGAACGAGCGCGATCGCGACCAGTGCGACCGTGATCTCCTCCATCGACTGGATCGTCGCCTCGCGCGGGCTCATGCCGGGATTTTCCTCCAGCAACCGCTCGACGTTCTCGACCACCACGATCGCGTCGTCGACCAGCAGGCCGATGGCCAGGACGAGGCCGAACAGGGTGAGCGTGTTGATGCTGAATCCCGCGAGGTAGAAGACCGCGAACGTGCCCAGCAGCACGACCGGCACCGCGATCGTCGGGATCAACGTCGCGCGCCAGCTTTGCAGGAACACGAACATGACGATGACGACCAGGATGACCGCCTCGATCAGCGTCTTGACGACCTCCTCGATCGACAGCTTGATGAAGGCGGTGCTGTCGTTGGGGAAGGTATATTCCAGGCCCGCGGGGAAGCCCTTGGCGACGCGCGCGACCTCCGCCTTCACCAGTTCGGACGTCGTCAGTGCGTCCGCGCCCGGCGCCATCAGCACCGCGATGCCCGCGCCGGGATGGCCGTTGACGCGGCTTATCGCGTTATAGTTCTCCGCGCCCAGCTCGACGCGCGCGACATCGGCAAGCCGCACGGTGGCGCCGTTGGCCTGCGTCTTCAGGATGATGTTCGCGAATTGTTCGGGCGTCTGCAACCGCGACTGCGCGGTCACGATCGCGTTCAGCATCTGGTCCTTGGGCATCGGCTGTCCGCCGATCTCGCCCGCCGCGACCTCGGTATTCTGCGCCTGGATCGCCGCCGTGACGTCGCCGGGCATGAGCTGGTAGCTGGTCAGCCGCGCCGGATCGAGCCAGATGCGCATCGCATATTGCGCACCGAACACATTGGTGTCGCCGACGCCCTGGATGCGGCCCAGCGGATCTTGCAGGTTGGAGACGAGATAGTCCGACACGTCGATGTTCGTCATCTTGTCGGTCGCGTCGTATACACTGACGATCATCAGGAAGTCGGGATTGGACTTGCGGACCGTCAGGCCCTGCTGCTGCACCTGCTGGGGCAGGCGGCTGATCGCCTGCTGCACCTGGTTCTGCACCTGCACCTGCGCGATGTCGGGATCGACGCCCTTCTCGAACGTGGCGGTGATCGTCACCTGCCCGCGCGACGTGCTGGAGGAGTTGAAGTACAAGAGGCCATCGATGCCGGTCAGGGTCTGTTCGATCACCTGCGTGACCGAATTCTGCACGGTTTCGGCGTTCGCGCCGGGATAGCTGGCGCGGACGGAAACCTGCGGCGGCGCGACGTCGGGATATTGCGCGATGGGCAGGGCCAGGATCGCGCCCACGCCCGCCATCATGACGATGATGGCCAGCACCCAGGCGAAGATCGGCCGATCGATGAAGATGCGGGACACTAGCGGCCTCCGCCTCCCTTGCCCTGGGCCTTCATCTTCTCAAGCTCCTCGGGGGAGGGGGCCTTCACCGGCTGCGGCGCACTGGCGGGCACCGGCGCGATCGGACCGCCGGGCTTCAGGTCGGCCAGGCCCTGCGTGATGATGCGGTCGCCGGGGTTCAGCCCCTTCGTCACGACCCAGTCGGCGCCGACGGTGCGGGAGGCGTCGATCGTCCGCTGCTCCGCCTTGTTGTCCTTGCCGACGACGAACAGCGTCGCGCTGCCCTTCGGATCGCGCTGCACCGCGGCCTGCGGCACCAGGAACGCATTCTGCTGCACCGCCTGCGCGAACACCGCGCGGACGAACATGCCGGGCAGCAGCAGTCCCTGCGGGTTGGGGAAACGCGCGCGCAGATTGACGGTGCCGGTCGCCTGATCGACGACGACCTCCGAAAACTCGACCGTGCCGGTCAGGCCGTAGTCGCTGCCGTCCTCCAGCTTCAGCCGCACGGTGGCGCGCGCGGGCGTCACCCCGCCCGACGCCAGCGCGCGGCGCAGCGCCAGCAGGTCGGCGGCGGACCGCTGGATATCGACGAACATCGGATCCAGCTGCTGGATCGTCGCCAGCGGATCGGCCTGCGTGGTGCTGACCAATGCGCCGACGGTGAACAGCGACCGCCCGATCCGCCCCGTGATCGGGGCGGGGACGGTGGTGAAGCGCAGGTTGGTGCGCGCGGTGTCGAGCTGCGCGCGGTTCACGTCGATCGCGGCCTTCGCCTGCCGCTGCGTCGCCAAGGCGTCGGTATAATCCTGCTTGCTGACGGCCTCGGCCGCCGCCAGCGGGCGGAAACGGTCGGCGCGGACCTTCGCCGCCTCGAACGTCGCCTGCGCGCTCGCCACGCCCGCGCGCGCCTCGTTGGCGGCGGCGCGGTAGAGCGAGGGGTCGATCTGGTACAGCGCCTGGCCCTGTCGGACGATCTGCCCTTCCTCGAACAGGCGGCGCTGGATCACGCCGGTGACCTGCGGGCGGACCTCGCTGGACTGGAACGCGACGGTGCGGCCCGCCAGTTCCACCGTGACCGGGACCGACGTCGGCTGGAGCACGACGAAACCGACCGCCTTGGGCCGGTCCTTCGCGCCGCCGCCCTTTTCCTGCGCAGGATCGCCCGCACCGCAGGCGGCAAGCACCAGAAGGCCCGCGCCAAGCAATACCCGGCCCGTCAGCCCGTTCGTCCGCATCGTCATCCCGTCAGAAAGCCTGTCGCACCCCTAGGCGCTGTTTGTCGCAAATGTTTCGCGAATACGAGGCTATTTTGCGAACCGGCCGATACGGATAGCCCCTCTCCTAAAGGGGGGCTTTGATCGAACTCACCCCCGCACGAAATTCCCCGGGCGGCGTTCCGCGGTCGCCCTGATCCCCTCGCGGAAGTCGGCGGTCTGCATCAACCGGTCCTGCTCCGCGCGCTCTTGGTCGGTCTGCGCCTTCACGCCCGCGGCCAGATCGCCGCGCAGCGTCGCACGCGTCGCCTCGATCGCCAGCGGTGCATTGGCCGCGATCTCGGCCGCCAGCCGCTGCGCCGCGGCGCGCACCTCGCCCAGCGGCGCGATCTCGTCGACCAGGCCGTAGCGATAGGCATCCTCCGCCTTCACGCGCCGACCCGTCAGCAGCATCAGCGACGCATGCTGCTGCCCCACGACGCGGGGCAGCGTGTGCGTGATACCGAACCCGGCATGGAAGCCCAGCGTCACGAAACTGGCGGAAAAGCGCGCCTCCGGTGCCGCGACGCGGAAGTCGCCGACCAGCGCGAGGCCGAGGCCCGCGCCGACCGCCGAACCCTGCACCGCCGCCACCACGGGCTTGGGCGCGGCGAACAGGCGGACGGCGTTGCGGTACAGGGCAGGGGTCTCGCTCTCACCGTCGTCGTTCGCCAGCGGCTTGTCCCCCGACAGGTCCGCCCCGCCGCAGAACACCTTGCCCTCGCTCGCCAGCACGATCGCGCGACAGGCATCGTCTCCGGCCAGTTCCTCGAACACGTCGGCCAGCGCGCCGATCAGCGCGGCGTTGACGAAGTTGTGCGGCGCGCGGTCGATGACGACCGTGGCGACGTGACCCTCGCGGGTGACCGAAATATGTTCCTTCATGCCCGTGTCCCCAGCAGGTTGCGGGCGACCACCCAATTGTGGATCTCGGTCGGCCCGTCGTAGATTCGCATCAGGCGGATCTTCCCCGCCATCTGCTGCAACGGCATTTCCTTCGTCATGCCCATCGCACCGAAACACTGCATCGCGTGGTCCAGCACCTCCCACGCCATCTCCAGCGCGTAGGACTTTATCATCGACACCTCGTTGCGCACGTCGCGCCCCTGATCCAGCTTCCACGCGCAATCGTACGTCATCAGCCGTGCGGCGTGGATGCGGATCGCGGCGTCGGCGATCCAGTTCTGCACCGTCTGCCGCTCCGACAGCGGCTTGCCGAACGTCGTGCGCTGCGGGGCGTAGTCGATCATCATCTCCATCGCGCGCTGCGCCATGCCGATCGCGTTCGCCGCCATTTCCGACCGCCGCGTCGCCAGGCGCAGCTGCATCGGCGCGAAGCCCTGGCCCTCGGTGCCCAGCAACTTCCATCCCGGCACGCGGCAATCGTCCAGCGCGACCTCGAACGTCGTCTCCGCGCCGATCATCGGGATCGGCCGCACCACCGAAAAGCCCGGGGCGTCGCGATCGACCAGGAACGCGCTCATCCCCCCGCGCGCGCCCTTCTGCTTGTCGGTCACCGCCATCACGATCGTGAAGTCGGCGCGGTCCGCCTTCGTGATCCAGATCTTGCGCCCGTTCAGGATCCAGTCGTCGCCATCGCGGACCGCGGTCGTCTTCATCCCCGCCGGGTCCGCGCCCGCGCCCGGCTCGCTGATTCCGATCGCGCTGATCGTCTCGCCGCGCACATACGGCGCCAGATACGCCTCGCGCTGCTGGTCGTTTACGGTCGCGGCCAGCATCTTCAGGTTCGGCGAATCGGGCGGCAGCACCCACGGCACGATCGTCCGGCCCAGCGCCTCGTTCACCGCGACCATCGCCACCGCGGGCAGGTCGTGTCCGCCGCAATCTTCCGGCGCGTCGAGGCCCCACAGGCCCAGATCGCGCGACACCTGATCGACGTGCTTCCGCTCGTCCTCCGACAAGCGCAGGCCCTCGCCCGCGATGTCGCGCGCCAGCACGCGGCCCTCCAGCGGCATCAGTTCGTCGTCGACGAACCGGCGTGCCAGTTCCGCGATCATGCGATGGTCGTCGTCCAGCTCGAAATTCATAGCGCCGCATCCTCTCTTGCCGGCTTCATTACCGTCTTTTGCGCGCACGTCCACGCGTCGGCGGAATTGCCGCGCGCGTGCAACCCTTTGCGCGATTCCGCGTTGCGGATCGTTGCGGGGTGTAATGGAATTACCGGCAGCCCGAACAAAAGGGGCGTTCGTGCTGGGTTTTCGTTTTCGTCGTCGTCATCTGCTGTTCGCGACCGCGCTAGCCGCCGTACCGGCGCATGGCCAGATGCAGACCCCGGGGACGGCGCCCGCCACCGGCCCGGACGCGCCCCGGACGTCGCCCACGGTCACCGATCCGCAGGGCGATACGCCGATCGTGCCGGATGCGGCCTTCGACGCCGCGCTGCCCCCCATCGTCGACGACATCGACGCCCCGCTCGAACCCGTCGCCACTCCCCCCGCGACCCCGGCGGCGACCGCCACGACGACGCAGGCGGCGCAGGCCCCCATCGTCGAGGGCGCCTTGCCCCCGCCCACCGCCGCGGATCCCGTGCTGGCGCAACCGCTCGAGCCGCTGGGATCGTTCGATACCGTCCCGTTGCAGACCGTCGCGGATACGGCGACCGGCGAGGATGCGCCCGACATCCGCTACGTCGTCGATGTCCGCGGGCTCGACCCGCTGGGCCTGAACGACGAGTTCAAGTCGCTGTCGGCGCTGAACGAGGGCGGGGGCAAGGCGGACAACGCCACGCAGATTTCGGCCCGTGCGCGCGAGGACGAGCGATTGGCGCTGCGGCTGATGCGGTCGCTGGGCTATTACGACGGCACCGCCATCTCCACGATCGAGAACGTGCCCACCGAGAAGAACCGCATCCGCGCGATCGTCAGTGCCACTCCCGGACCGCTGTACACGCTCGGCAGCATCACCGTCACGACGCAGGCGACGACGCCCCCCGACCTCGTCCGCCGCGAACTGGCGCTGAAGGTCGGCGACCCGATCGAGGCGGCGCGGATCCAGGGCGCGGAGGCGAACGTCAGCCTGAAACTGCCGCAGCAAGGCTATCCCTTCGTCAAGGTCGGAGAACGCGACATCCTGCTGGACGAGGCGGTGCACAAGGGCGACTATACCCTGCCGGTCGACACCGGGCCGCGCAGCAGCTTCGGGGTGCTGCGGACCGAGGGCGATCCGGTCTTCGCGCTCGATCACCTGAACGTCTTCCCGCGGTTCGAGGCCGGGCAGCTGTACGACAACCGCCTCGCCGACGACCTGCGCGAGGCGCTGGTGGCGACGGCGCTCTTTTCCACCGTGTCGGTGGAGCCAGTCCGCACCGGCCGCGTCGCGCCCGACGGGACGGAAGCGGTCGACCTGCTGGTCCGCCAGACGAAGGGACCGGCGCGCAGCCTGTCCGGATCGGGCGGGTTCGGCACGGGCGAGGGGCTGAAGGTCGAGGGCGCGTTCACGCACCGCAACCTGTTCTCGCCCGAAGGCGCGCTGATCGCCACCGCGATCGCGGGCACGCAGCAGCGCGGCGCCAGCGCCACCTTCCGCCGCTCCAACGCGGGCAAGCGCGACCGGACGGTCAGCCTGACCGCGGGCGTCCTGTATCAAAGCTACGACGCGTTCAACGCGTATACCGGCACGATCGCGGGACGGATCGCCTATGATTCGACCCCGATCTGGCAGAAGAAATTCACTTACGCGTACGGCTTCGAACTGACCGGGACGGCGGAAGAGGCGTATGATTTCACGCGACAGGAACGCCGTCGTCAGACCTACGGCATCTTCGCCTTGCCGGCGCAGGCGGTGTTCGACCGCTCGGACAGTCTGCTCAATCCCACGAAGGGCTATCGCCTGAAACTGAACCTAAGCCCCGAAACGTCGGTCAGCGGGGGTGTACGTCCCTATGCGCGCACGATGGTGGAGGCGACGGGCTATTTCCCGGTCAGCGACAGGCTGGTGATCGCCGGGCGCGTGCGCGCCGGTGGCATCTTCGGCATCGACCGCGACGATCTGGCGCCGTCGCGGCGCTATTATGGCGGCGGCGGCGGGTCGGTGCGCGGCTACGGCTTCCAGCGGCTCGGCCCCGTCGAACCCTTGAACGCGCTGACCCCGGACGAGGACGGCAACGTCGACCTTGCCGACCTGCGCCCCGTCGGCGGGCGGAGCATCAACGAATTCGCGATCGAGGCGCGCTACCGCTTCGGCGATTTCGGGATCGTCCCGTTCCTCGACGCGGGCAATGCGTATGAGGGCAGCTTCCCCACCGGCAAGGACCTGCGCTACGGCGCGGGCATCGGCGGGCGCATCTATACCAACTTCGGCCCCCTGCGCGTCGACGTCGCGACGCCGCTCAACCCCCGCGAGGGCGACGGCAAGGTCGCCTTGTACATCTCGATCGGACAGGCGTTCTGATGTCGGACGAGACCGTGGATACCGTCGCTCCGGAAACCGTCGTCGTGGAGCGTCGCCCGTTGTGGCAACGCGTCCTGAAATGGCTGGGCGTCGCGATCCTGTCGCTCGTCGCGCTGCTGCTGGTCATCGTCGTCGGGCTGAACACCGATCCCGGCCGCCGCTTCGTGGCGGACCAGATCGGCGGCTACACCACCGCGTCGGGCCTGAATATCAAGGTCGGACGCATCGACGGATCGCTCTACGGCACCATGCGCCTGACCGACGTGCGCGTCAGCGATCGGAAGGGCGTGTTCCTGACGGCACCGCGCCTGGCGGTGGACTGGCGCCCGTTCGCCTATGCCAGCAACCATATCGACGTGCGGCGGGTGGAAAGCCCGCTCATCACGCTGCGCCGCAATCCCGAACTGACCCCCTCGACCGAGCCGGTCGATCCGAACGCCCCGCTCCTGCCCGATCTGGACATCGACATCGGCCGCCTGTCGGTCGCGCGTTTCGTCATGGAGCCGCCGGTGTCGGGCGCGCGCCACGTCGCGAAGATCGACGGCGAGGCGCATATCGCGGACCGCCGCGCGCAGCTGACCGTCGACGCGGTCGCGCTGCGCGGCCCCGGCGTGGCGGGCGGCGACGTCGCGCGCGTGCGGCTTGACGCGGTGCCGGACGACAACAGGCTGCTGATCGACGCGCGCGTTCGGGCGCCCGCGAACGGCGCCATCGCACAGATCGCGGGCCTGAAGGCGCCGCTGACCGCGACGCTGACGGGGCAGGGAAGCTGGGCCGAATGGCGCGGCAAGCTGGACGCCACGCTGGGCGGCGGCAAACTGGCCGACCTGACCGTATTGGCGCAGGACGGCCGGGTGCGCGTCAACGGGATGACCCGTCCCGGCCTGTATCTGGAGGGGCCGGTGGAGCGCCTGACCGCGCCCGGCCTTAGGATCGAAAGCGATACCCGCCTGGCCGAACGTCGCGCCGACACGCGGATCAAGCTGACGTCCGACGCGCTCGCGGTCGATGCGGGCGGCGTGCTGGATTTCGCCGCCAGCCGCTTCGGCGATTTCGCGGTCGATGCGCAATTGCTGACGCCCGGCGCGATCGCGCCCGGACTGAACGGTCGTGACGTCCTGGCGCGCGTGGTCCTGAACGGCGCCTTCGCGACCCCGACCGTCGACTACAAGCTGCGCGCCGCCGTGCTCGGCTTCCAGCAGACGGCCGCGCAGGGTCTGTATGCGGAGGGTCGTGCCCGCGTGAACGCCGACCGCATCATCGTCCCCGTCCACGCCCGCGCGCGTCGCATCACCGGCCTGAATCCCGCCCTGGGCGGCCTCACGACCAATGCGCGGATCGACGGGGATCTGGCGGTAGCGATGCCCAACATCGTGTCCGACAATTTGCGCATCCGGTCGGACACGATCGATGCCACCGCGGTGGTCGCCGCCAACATGGCGACCGGGCGCTACACCGGCGCATTGCAGGGCCGGGTGAACGACTTCCGCATCGATTCGGTCGGCATCGTCGATCTGAACACGAACGCCGACGTCGTCGCCACACCCACCGGTTTCGGCGTCGTCGGTCGCGTCGCGATCCAGACGAAACGGCTGTTCAACGCCGGCGTGCGCGACTTTCTGGGCGGCAATGCCGTCATGAGCACACGCTTCGGCTATTCGCCCGAGGGGATCGTCACCTTCCGCGACCTGCGCCTGCGCGCGCCCTTGTTCCGTGTGACGCGGGGGCAGGGCCGGTTCGATCCGGCCAGCGGGCGGCTGGCGGTCGACGCCGATGCGGTGTCGAACCAGTACGGCCCGCTGTTCGCGCGGGTGGAGGGCACGACCACCAATCCCGTCGTGCGCCTGCGCGCGCCGCGCCCCGGCGTCGGCGTCGGCCTCGCCGATCTCGACGCGCGCATCGTGGGCCGCGGCGGCGCCTATCAGGTGAACGCCACCGGCGGCACGCAATACGGGCCCTTCTCCGCCGACGTACTGGTGCGTCCCGGCGCGCAACTGGCGGTCGACATCCGCCGCGTGATCTTCGCGGGCATCGATTTCGCGGGCCGCGTGGTGCAGACCGCCGCCGGTCCGTTCGCGGGCGACGTGCGCTTCGCGGGGCAGGGGCTGTCGGGCACGATCGGCCTCGGCGCGCAGGGTAGATACCAGCGCGCGGCCGTCAACGCGCGCGCCTTCGCCGCCACGATCCCGGGGCAGGTCGACTTCACGATCGGCCGCGCGCTGATCGCCGCCAACGTCGTGCTGTACGACACGCCCAGCGTCGTGGCGGACGTGCAGGTCGCGGACATGCGCTACGGCCCGACGGTCATCCAGTCGGCGCGCGCGAAGGTGAACTACGCCGGTGGCCGCGGCACCGCGCAGGCGGTGCTGACCGGATCGAACAGCGTGCCCTTCCGCGTCGCGATCAACAGCCGGCTGTCACCATCGCTGTATGTAGTGGCCGTCCAAGGCGCGGCCAATGGCGTGAACTTCCGCACCCCCACGTCCGCGCGGATCGAGGTCGCGGACGGCGGCTATCGCCTGCTGCCCACGCGGCTCGACTTCGATCGCGGCACGATGCGCCTCGCAGGTCGCTACGGCCGCGCCGGCACCAGCGCGCAGGCGCGGCTCGACCGCCTGGACCTGTCGTTGCTCGGCGCCTTCGTCCCCGATCTCGGCATCGGCGGCAGCGCAACGGGCAGCATCGATTACGTGCAGGCCGCGGGGCAGGCGATGCCGCAGGCGGACCTGAAGGTGAACATCGCCAATTTCACCCGCTCCAGCCTCGCCGCCGTCTCGCAGCCGGTCGACATCGTCCTGCAAGGCCGGCTCGACGCCGCCGCTGGGGAGATGCGCGCGCTCGTCAAGAGCGGCGCGACTCCGGTCGGTCGCATGGTCGCGCGCCTGACCCCCGCGGGCGCCGGCGGCTGGTCGACGCGGCTGATGCAGGGACCCTTGTCGGGCGGCATCCGCTACAACGGTCCGTCCGGCGTACTCTTCAGCTTCGCCGGGCTGGCGCAGCAGCAATTGTCGGGCCCGATCGCGGTCGCGGCGGACTTCGGCGGGACGGTGCAGCAACCGCGTATCAACGGCCTGATCCGCGCCGACAAGCTGACCTACACCAACGAAACCTACGGCACGCGGCTGACCGACATGCGCGTCGCGGCGCGGTTCAACAACGACCGCCTCGAACTGACGCAGGTGCAGGCGCGCGCGGGCAGGGGCAGCGTGACCGCGCAGGGCACCGTCGGCCTCGCCGCGGCGCAGGGCTTCCCGATCGATATCCGCGTCGCGATGCGCGACGCGCAACTGGCGAAGTCCGACGCGCTCGGCGCCACCGCCACGGGCGATGTCCGCATCCGGAACGGCGCCGACGGCGGCCTCATCAGCGGCACGATCACCGTGCCCAATGCCCGCTACCAGATCATCCGCCAGGGCGCGGCCGAGGTCCCCGAACTGACCGGCGTCCGGCGCAAGAGCGACATCCGCGTCGTGCGCCCGACCGACCGGCCGAAGCCCGCGGCGGTCGGGCTGTTCAAGCTCGACCTCAGGCTGCGCGCGGACAATCAGCTGTTCGTGTCCGGCATGGGCCTGGAAAGCGAGTGGGAGATGGACCTGCGCGTCGGCGGCACCTCCGCGGCGCCGGTGGTGACGGGCGGGCTGGACCTCGTGCGCGGCACCTATTCCTTCGCGGGCAAGCGGTTCGAGGTCCAGCGCGGACGCGTCCGCTTCACCGGCCCGGTGCTGACCGATCCCGATATCGACATCCTCGCGACGACCGTGAATGACGGCGTGACGTTCAATATCGCGATCACCGGCACCGGCCAGAAGCCGCAGATCGCCTTCACCTCCACGCCCGCGCTGCCGCAGGACGAGGTGTTGAGCCGCCTGCTGTTCGGCACCAATCCGGAAAACCTGTCCGCGACGGAGGCGATCCAGCTTGCCAGCGCGCTCAATTCCCTGCGCGGGTCGGGCGGCGGGCTCAATCCGCTCGGCAAGCTGCGCAGCGCGACCGGGTTCGACCGGCTGCGCATCCTGGGCGCGGACGAGGCGAGCGGGCGCGGGCAGGCGCTGGCGGCGGGCAAGTATCTGACCGACGACATCTATGTCGAGATCGTCACCGACGCGCGCGGCTTCACCGCGACGCAGCTGACGATCGCTCTGACCCGCACGCTCAGCGTGCTGTCGCAGGCCGGATCGTTCGGCGGCTCCAACGTCCAGCTACGCTATTCGCGGGACTTCTGATCGGGCTTCCCCGGTACTTACATTTCGGTTAGCAACTGGTTCCGAGAGGATGGCTGCATGACCGAACATGTCGACGTGATCGTTGTGGGGGCGGGCCTCTCGGGCATCGGCGCGGCGTGGCACCTTCAGGCCCGCTGCCCCGACCGCAGCTACACGATCCTGGAGGCGCGCGACGCCATCGGGGGGACGTGGGACCTGTTCCGCTATCCCGGCATCCGCTCCGATTCGGACATGCACACCCTGGGCTACAGCTTCCGCCCGTGGACGCAGGCGAAGGCGATCGCGGACGGGCCCTCGATCCGCGACTACGTCCGCGATACCGCGCGCGAGGCGGGAATCGATCGCAACATCCGCTTCGGCCACCGTATGATCGCCGCCGACTGGTCCACCCCCGACGCCTGCTGGCGGCTGGAGGTCGAACGCGACGGCGCGCGGATCGAGATGACGTGCAACTTCCTCTACGTCTGCTCCGGCTATTACGATTACGCCACCGGCCATGCGCCCGCGTTTCCCGGCGCGGCGGACTTCTCGGGTCGGATCGTCCACCCGCAATTCTGGCCGGAGGACCTCGATTACGCCGGCCGGAACGTCGTCGTCATCGGCAGCGGCGCGACCGCGGTCACGCTGGTGCCGGAAATGGCGCGCGAGGCGGCGCATGTGACGATGCTCCAGCGTTCGCCCACCTATGTCGTCACGCGCCCTGCGCACGACAAGTTCGCCAACTGGCTGCGCAGCCGCCTGCCCGCGCGCACCGCCTATGGCGTCACGCGGTGGAAGAACGTGTTGTTCGGCATGTTCTTCTACCGCCTCGCACGGCGGAAGCCCGGGAAGGTGAAGGACCGGCTGATCGGCATGGTCCGCGAGCAGCTCGGCCCCGACTATGACGTCGCGACCCATTTCACCCCGCGCTACGACCCGTGGGACCAGCGTCTGTGCCTCGTTCCCGACGCCGATCTGTTCGCCGCCATCCGGTCGGGCGAGGCATCCGTGGTGACCGACACGATCGAGACGTTCACGCGCGACGGTATCCGCCTCTCGTCGGGCAAGGAGCTGCCCGCCGACGTCATTGTGACCGCGACGGGGCTGAAGCTGACGATGATGGGCGGCGCGCGATTGTCCGTGGACGGCACGGTCGTGCAGGTGGGACAGGCGCTTCAGTACAAGGGCATGATGTTGTCCGACGTGCCCAATCTGGCCTTCACCTTCGGCTATACCAATGCGTCGTGGACGCTGAAGGCGGATCTCGTGGCGGGCTATGTCTGCCGGCTATTGAACGTCATGCGCAAACGCGGATTGCGTCAGGCGACGCCGCGCGTCGATCGGGCGGGCGTGACGCCGGAACCGTTCGCGAACTTCAGTTCGGGCTATATCGAGCGTGCGGAGGCGATCCTGCCCAAGCAGGGGGATCGCAAGCCCTGGCGGCTGAACCAAAATTATGCGCTGGACGTGATGGCCCTGCGCTTCGGTTCGGTCGACGACAGCATGGAATTTTCGCAACCGGCGCGCGCGCGGGCCGCGTAGGGCAGGATCACTGCCCGATCACGCAAGTAATATCGGTCCGGTCATGGCGCTCTTCGCGCGGGCGACCCCGCGGATGCTTCCGCGACCGGACCGACGGTTACGCTTACCAGGGCTTGACAGTGAGCCCACTGACCAGCGCGATGATGTACGCGAGCATGATCTTCTCCCTCTTTGGCGCCCTTTTGGGTGCTTCGAATGGTTAGCCGGTTTTTTACTATTCCTCAACGTCGTTAACCATCCTTAACGATCGCGCGGCTTAATCCCTTCTTCAATCCTCTGCGGTAGCCGGGACAGGTGATTAGCCACCAGGCCGCCCCTGCCGACGTCGCCGTCGCGCCCGCCTGCGACACCCCGCCGCCCTCGGGCGCGCGGTGCCGGTTCAATATCCTGGCCGAGATTCCCCGTTTCGCCGCGTTGCGGCGCGACATGGGACGGCGCGGTGTCCGCGTCCTGATGCGGGACATCGCGGCCCGGCTGCGCGGCGTCCTGCCCGGCGCACGAATTGCGATCATCGATCAGACATTGGTCGAAGTGAACGGAACCACGGCGGATCGCGAATCGGTCGAGGCATTGCCGGGAAGCATCCGCGCGGCGATGGCCGCGTCGTTCGAGATCGCGGGGCGCGTGCATCATGTCGCGCTGATCTTCGGGACGGCACATGGCGCCATCGACGAAGACGACGCGGTCCTCGCGGAGCGGGCGGAGGCGGCGCTGGTCGAGGTTCGCGTCGCCGACGATATCGCGACCCGCGCGGCGGCGGCGAAATCGGACGCGGAGGCGGCGCTTATCGCCGATCTGGACCGCGCGATCGACGCCGACGAGCTGGTGCTGTTCTATCAACCCAAGGTCCATGCGCGCCGGCAGGAGATCGACAGCGCGGAGGCGTTGATCCGCTGGCGCCATCCGGTCCGCGGCCTCGTCCCGCCGGGCGACTTCATCCCCGCGGCGGAGGCGGGAAACCTGATCGACCGGCTGACGCTGTGGACGATCCGGCAGGCCATCGTCGATCAGGAAACGCTGCGCGCGGCCGGTTACGACCTGCGCGTGTTCATCAACATATCGGGTCAGCTGCTGGGCGATCCCGCCTTCGCGCGGCGCGCGTGCGACATGGTCGCCGCAGCGGACACGAAACTGGGGTTCGAGGTGACCGAAACCTCGGTCATCCGCGATCCCGCCAGCGGCATCGCGCATCTTCAGCGTTTCGCCGACATCGGCATCCGAATCGCGATCGACGATTACGGCGCCGGCCTGTCCAGCCTCGCCTATCTCAAGCAACTGCCCGCCAGCGAACTGAAGATCGACAAGCTCTTCATCACCCAGCTGACCAGTTCCAACCGCGACCCGCTGATCGTCCGTTCCACGATCGACCTTGCGCACGCGCTGGACATGGAAGTGGTGGCGGAGGGGGTGGAGACGCACGCCGCGCTCGCGCTGCTGACCGTCATGGGATGCGACATGGTGCAGGGCTTCCTCATCAGCCGTCCCGTCCCCTTGCCCGCGCTGATCGTGTTCCTGGGCGAGGACGGCAATCGCCGCGCGACGATGGATACGCGCGCCTCGTTCAGCCGGCTGGCGAGCGCATGGAAACGCGCCTGAGGTCGCTTCGCCGCGGCATGGCGCCGGGTCTGGCGCTTCTCTTCGCCCTGACCGCTACCGGCGCGACCGCCAGTGCCGCGGATTTCGACCGGGCGATATCGCGCGCGCGAGAGAACATGCTCGTCGCCCCGGCCGCTGCGGCGGCGCAGGCGCAGGCGGCGTTGCGGACGGCGGGACAGGCACCGACGCCGACGCAACGCGCGACCGTCTTGTGGCTGCGCGGCGAGGCGTTCAATCGCCTGGGCCGGACGGAAGAGGCGCTGCCGCTGCTGATCGAGGCGCGCCGGCTTGCGGAAGGCGGCCGGACGTCGTTGCTGCTGGCGGACATTCTGCTGTCGGAAGGCAGCGCGCTGACCGACGCCGGTCGCATCACCGTCGCGCTCGCCACGCTCCAGCGCGCGCATGAGGCCTTCCTGACGCTGAAGCAGGGGCGCAGCCGGGCGAAGGCGCTGATCCTGATCGCGATGATGTACGACGCGGGACGCGATCACGAGGCCGCCTTGCGGTATTTCCGACAGGCGCAGAATGCGTATGCGGTCGATCCGGGCCTGCTCGTCGCCATCCACTACGGTCGCGGCACCGCGTTGCATGCACTCGGACGCTGGCCGGATGCCGAGCGGGAGTTCGTCGCCGCGCTGAAGATCGCGGTCAGGATGGGCGCGCCCGCGGTCGAGGCGCAGGCATGGAGCAACATCGCGAACGAGCGACTGAGCCGGGGGGATGTGGCCTCGGCCGAGCAGGCCATCCGCACCGGCCTTGCGATCGCGCACGGCGGCGCGGCGGTTGCGGTCCGGCCGCAATTGCTCGCCTTCGCGGCGGACGCCGCGCTCCGTCGCGATCATGTCGCCCGCGCCGCGGCCCTCATCGGCGAGCGTTTCGACGGCGTCGACCTGTCGCGGACCATCATCGCCGATCGCGACGCGCACGAGGTGGCGTACCGCATCTATCTGGCCGACGGCGCCGCCGCGCTCGCGCTCCGGCATTTGACCGCGCTGAAGCGCCTGGACGATCAGGCGACGCAGATCGCCCGCTCGACCGGGGCGGCGCTGGCGGCGGCGCGGTTCGACTATGCCAACCAGGAACTGCGCATCGCAAAGTTGAAGGCGACCGACCTGGCGCGGCGCGTGGCGTTCGAGCGCGCGGCGGCGCGGACGCAGTTGCAGATATTCGCGGGCGTCGCGATCGCCACCGCGCTGCTGATCGTGCTGCTGGCCGTCGGCCTGTTCACGATCCGGCGCAGCCGCGACCGCGTCCGCGCGGCCAACGCCGATCTGGCGACGACGAACGGGAAGCTGGAGAAGGCGCTGGCGGCGAAGACCGAGTTCCTCGCCACCACCAGTCACGAGATACGCACCCCGCTGAACGGCATCCTCGGCATGACGCAGGTGATGATCGCGGACCCCGCGCTCGACGCCGCGACGCGCGATCGGCTCGCCGTCGTCCACGGCGCCGGCACGACGATGCGCGCGCTGGTCGACGACATCCTCGACGTGGCGAAGATCGAGACGGGGAAGATGACGGTCGAACGGGTGCCGATCGACCTCGTCGTGACGGTGGACGACGCCGCACGGATCTGGCGCGATCAGGCGTCGGCGAAGGGCCTCGCGTTCGAAACGCGGTGCGACATGGCGACGCGATGGGTGATGGGCGATGCGGCGCGGCTGCGGCAGATCGTCTTCAACCTGTTGTCGAACGCGGTGAAGTTCACTGCCGACGGCGGCATCGTCCTGACGCTGGAGGAAACCGACGGCCGGATCCGACTGTCCGTATCGGACACCGGCATCGGAATCGCGGAACCGGCGCACGAACTCATTTTCGAATCGTTCCGGCAGGCGGACGCCGGAACGACCCGTCAGTTCGGCGGGACCGGTCTGGGCCTGTCGATCTGTCGCAACCTGGCGCGCGCGATGGACGGCGACGTGACGGTGGCGAGCCGCGCGGGGGAAGGAGCGACGTTCCTGCTCGACCTGCCCCTGCTGCCGGCCGACGTGCCCGGGGCCGACGTGGCGCCCGCCGGGCTGCTGGTGGTGGAGCGCAACCCGATCACCCGCGCGATGTTCGCCACGCTCTTCGCCGCGCTGGATCCGGTCGTGTTCGCGGGCGACGCGATCGAAGCGATGCGCACGATCGCGGACCGTACGCCCGCCCGTATTCTGGTCGTCGCCGGCTCGCTCGGCGGCGATCCGCGCGCGGCGCTGCGCCGCCTGCTCGACGCGGCCGGGCCGGGGATCGTCAGCGTGCTGATCCCCGCCGGAACGCGCGGCGACTGGCCGGACTGCGGGTCCGCGCGCCTGATCGAACGGCCCGTCGGTAAAAGAGAGTTGGTGACGCAGGTTATGGAACGCGCCACGCCGCTTGTGCCGCAGGCGGCTTAGGGTGATAAGGCACGCCTATGACCAAGGGGGGGCGTGCGCGGCGCGTCCGAGCGACGGAAGCGTATGAAAGTCCTTTTCATCGAGGATGACAGGATGAACCGGCGTGTCGTCCGCGACATGCTGGACGTTGCCGGCGCGAGCATGGTCGAGGCCGAGAGCGCCGAGGACGGCCTGCAACTGATTGACCGGAACGACGATCTGGACATGCTCCTCGTCGACCTGCGCATGCCCGGCATGGACGGCATGACCGCGATTCGTCACATCCGCGCTCGGAACGATGCGAAGGCGCGGCTGCCGATCATCGTCGTGACCGCCGACACCGCGCTGGACCTGCGCGAACGCTGCATCGAGGCGGGGGCGGACGACGTGATCTTCAAGCCCGTGGCGATGGACGCGCTGTTCGAGGCGATGGGACGCCTGCTCGCCCGCGACGGCGACGACGACCTGATCTAGCGCGATTTGAGCGCGTCGGTCAGCGACGCGGTCGCGCTGCCGCGGCGGGCCGGTCGCGGCTGGTCGGGGGAGGGTGCCCAGCCGGTCAGGAACACGATGTCGAACCGTTCCGACACCCGTCCGTCCGCGTCAGCGCGCGCGGCGAAGCCCGCGGCGGCGGCGGCGAGCGTCGCGCGCGACACCGCATGGCGCTCCGTCAGCACGTTCGCCGCGCCCGCATGGCGCAGGTCGTCCAGCAACCGCGCCATGTCGCGATACCGGACCGTCAGCGTCTCCACGTCCGCCACCGGCAAAGCGAAGCCCGCCCGGACGAGCAGGTCCCCCGCGGATCGCACGTCCACCTGCGGATGCGATCGCGCCACCGCGCGATCCGGCTCCGCCTCGCGCAGGACCGTGCGCAGCGTGGCGAGCGTCGCGCCGCCGGTGAACGCCCCCAGGAAAAGCCCGTCGGGCCTGAGCGCACGGCGGATCAGCGTCAGCGCGCCGGGCAGGTCGCCGACCTGGTCCAGCGTCCCCGCCGCGACCACCAGGTCGAACGACGAATCGGCGAACGGCAGGCGGTCCTCGTCGGCCTGAATCCCGCCCACGCCGCGCGCGAACGCGAAGCCGGGATCGACCCGCGCCACGCGCGCGCCGGGCGCCGCCGCGAATGCGCCGTCGAAACAGCCGAGGTCGAGGACATCCGCGAAGTCGCGCGTCACCAAGCCCAGTCGGTCGACGATCCCGTCCAGCATCGCGGCGCGCAGGAAATCGTGGTCGGCGAAGCGGATGGCCGCGCGGTCGCGCTGGCGCCGGCGGGCGGCGCGATCGAATATGTCGGGCGATGCCATCCGCGGCTTGTGCCGGTCGCGCCCGCGCGCGACAAGCGGGGAATGCGGTGGCCGTCGCTGGGCAGAACGATGATGGACCTGGTGCTGCCGCCGCGGTGCCCGTCGTGCGGCGGCGTGGTCGCGGCGCCAGACCGGTTCTGCACCGGTTGCTGGTCCGCGCTGCGCTTCATCGGCCCGCCGTGGTGCGACGGATGCAACGTACCGCTGGATCACGATGCGGGCGATGCGGTCCGGTGCGACGCCTGCCTGGCGCATCCGCCGGTCCTTGCGGGCGTACGCGCGGCGGTCGCCTACGGCCCGGTATCGCGCACGGTGGCGCTGAAGCTGAAATACGGCGGGCGGATGGGATTGGCGACGACCGCGGCGACGCTGATGCGGCGGCATCTGCCCGACGACGCCACGTTGCTCGTGCCCGTCCCGCTGCATCGCTGGCGCATGTGGTCGCGGGGCTACAATCAGGCGGCGTTGATGGCGCGGGCGCTGGGCCGCCTGGCCGACCTACCCGACGATCCCCACGCGATCGTGCGTCACCGCCCGACCCGAAGCCTGCGCGATGTGGCGCGGGCGGACCGCCGCCGCGTGCTCGCAGGCGCGTTCCGCGCAACGCCCGCGCGGGTGCGCGGCCGGCGGATCGTGCTGGTCGACGACGTCTATACCAGCGGCGCCACCGCGGCGGGATGCGTCGACGCCTTGTTGGCGGCGGAGGCGGCGAGCGTCACGGTGTTGGCATGGGCCCGCGTCCTCGACGACGGCGTCGCGGATTGACTTGGGACCGCCGCGACCACATTTTGGGAGGATGGCACGCATCGAAATCTATACCAAGGCCTTCTGCCCCTATTGCTCCCGCGCGATGGCGCTGCTGGCGTCGAAGGGCGTGGCGGTCGAGGAGACCGACATCACGCTCGACCGCCATGCGCGCGACGCGATGATCCAGCGTGCGGACGGGCGCACCACGGTGCCGCAGATCTTCATCGATGGTCGCCATATCGGCGGGTCGGACGATCTTGCCGCGCTGGAACGCGCGGGCGACCTCGATCCGTTGCTGGCGGGATGATCGTGTTCGACCTGCGCTGCGGCGGCGGCCATGTGTTCGAGACATGGTTCGCGTCGAGCGCGGCGTTCGAGGATCAGCGCGATCGTGGTCTGATCGCTTGCCCGATGTGCGGCGACGGCGACGTCGCAAAGGCGGTCATGGCGCCCCGCGTCACGGCGAAGGGTAACGCAACGTCCGCGTCTGCGCGGCTGAAGGCGGTGCTGGCGGAAATCGCGGCCGCGCAGGGGAAGGCGTTGACGGGATCGCGCTGGGTCGGACGCCGGTTCGCGGAAGAGGCGCGCGCGATGCACGATGGCGCGGCCGAACCGGTCACGATCCACGGACAGGCGACCCGGGAAGAGGCGCGCGCGCTGCTGGAGGACGGCGTTCCCGTCGCCCCCCTGCTGCTGCCCGTCACCCCGCCGAAGGCGTTGAACTGACCGCCGCCGCCGAACCCGCGCTCAGCGGATCCGGCGCGCCACCAGCACCAGCAGAAGGCCGAGCGCGGCGACCGCGGCGCCATAATTGGCCCAGATCGCCTGGTCGATCATGAAGCTGGATCGCGGCCAGGCGATATAGCCCAGTCCCTGGCCGATCCACAGCAGGCCGATGAGCGCCAGCGCGACGCCCACGACCGTCAGGACCGACCGGAACCGCCGCATGTCAGCGCTCGCCGACAGGAACGTAGGCGCGCTGCGTCGGGCCGGTATACAACTGGCGCGGGCGACCGATCTTCTGATCGGGATCGGTAATCATCTCGTTCCACTGCGCGACCCAGCCGACGGTGCGGGCCAGCGCGAACAGCACCGTGAACATCTCGGTCGGGAAACCGATCGCGGACAAGATGACGCCGGAATAGAAATCGACGTTCGGGAACAGCTTCTTCTCGACGAAATATTCGTCGTTCAGTGCGATCTGCTCCAGCTGCAAGGCGGTTTCGAACAGGGGATCGCTGACGTTCAGCGCCTCGAACACCTCGCGCACCGTCTTCTGCATCACGGTCGCGCGCGGATCGTAGTTCTTGTACACGCGATGGCCGAAACCCATCAGGCGGAAGGGATCGTTCTTGTCCTTCGCCCGCGCGATATATTCCGGAATCTTGTCCGGCGTCCCGATCTCGCGCAGCATGTTCAGCGCGGCCTCGTTCGCGCCGCCGTGTGCCGGGCCCCACAGGCAGGCGATGCCCGCCGCAATGCACGCGAACGGGTTCGCGCCCGACGAGCCCGCGAGGCGGACGGTCGAGGTCGAGGCGTTCTGCTCGTGATCGGCATGCAGGATGAAGATGCGGTCCATCGCCCGCTCCACCGCCGGGTTCACGTCGTACGGCTCCGCCGGCACGCCGAAGGTCATGCGCAGGAAGTTGCCGGTGTAGGACAACGAATTGTCGGGATACAGGAACGGCTGACCGACGCTGTACTTGTACGCCATCGCCGCGATCGTCGGCATCTTCGCGATCAGCCGGTGCGACGCGATCATGCGCTGCTTGGGATCGTGGATGTCGGTCGAATCGTGGTAGAAGGCGCTGAGAGCGCCGACGACGCCGCACATGATCGCCATCGGATGCGCGTCGCGGCGGAAACCGCGGAAGAAGGTCGCCAGCTGCTCGTGCACCATCGTATGGCGCGTGATCGTGCGGTCGAAACCCGACAGCTCGTCCGCGCTGGGCAGCTCGCCGTTCAGCAGCAGGTACGCGACCTCCATGAAGCTGGACTGTTCCGCCAGCTCGCCGATGGGATAGCCGCGGTGGAGCAGCACGCCCTCGTCGCCGTCGATATACGTCAGTTTCGACTGGCACGATGCGGTGGAGGTGAAGCCGGGATCGTAGGTGAAGGCCCCGGTCTGTCCGTACAGCTTGCGGATGTCGACCACGTCGGGACCGACCGAACCGGACAGGACCGGATATTCGAAATCCGCGGCCCCGAGCGAGAATTTGGCGGCGTCGGTCATGATCGTCTCCATCAGGCGATGTGGTCCGCGATCCGGGCCAGGCCCTCGTCGCGCCCCAGAAGGATGAGCACGTCGAAGATGCCGGGCGACGTCCTGCGTCCCGTAAGGGCGACGCGGAGCGGCTGGGCGACCTGACCGAGCTTCACGCCCGCATCCTCGGCGACCTTCCGTACCGCGTCTTCGAGCGCTTCCGTATCCCAGTTGTGCAGCGCGTCAAGCGCGGCGTGGAGCCGGGCGAGCAGCATCGGCGCCTCGCCGCCCAGCAACGGCGCCGCATCGTCCGCGATCGGCAACGGACGGGACACGAACAGGAAACCCGCGCCGTCGACCAGATCGCCGATATTCGCGGCGCGCACCTTCAGCACCGGCATCGCCGCGAGCAGGGGCGCCCGCCGCGCGTCGTCGGGGGCGAGGCCCAGCCGGTCCGCGACCATCTCCGCCAGCCGCGCATCCTCGGCGGCGCGGATGTAGTGGCCGTTCATGTTCTCCAGCTTCTTGATGTCGAAGCGGCTGGGCGACTTGCCGACCGAATCGAGGTCGAACCAGCGGATCGCATCCTCGCGCGTGATGAACTCCTCGTCGCCATGGCCCCAGCCCAGGCGAAGCAGGTAATTGCCCAGCGCCTCGGGCAGGATGCCCATGTCGTCGCGATACGCCTCGATCCCGACCGCGCCGTGCCGCTTGGACAGCTTCGCGCCGTCGCTGCCGTGGATCAGCGGGATGTGGGCATACACCGGCTCGGGCCATCCGTTCGCGCAGTAGATCGGCAGCTGGCGGAAGGCGTTGTTGAGGTGATCGTCACCGCGGATGACATGGGTGACGCCCATGTCGTGATCGTCGACGACCACCGCCAGCATGTACGTCGGCGTCCCGTCCGACCGCAGCAGGACCAGGTCGTCCAGTTCCGCGTTCTGGACGGTCACCTCGCCCTGCACGCGATCGTGGATGGTCGTCGCGCCGTCTAGCGGGGCCTTCAGCCGGACGACGTGCGGCTGGTCGAGCGGGCCGTCGGTGCGGTCGCGCCAGGGCGAGCGGATGCGCAGCGGCTTCTTCGCCGCCTGCGCCTCGGCCCGCATCGCGGCCAGCTCGTCCTGCGTCAGGTAGCAGCGATAGGCGTGACCGCCGTCGACCATCGCCCGCGCGACCGCGGCGTGGCGGTCCGCGCGCGCGAACTGGAACACCGCATCGCCGTCCCAGTCGAGGCCGAGCCAGCGCATCCCATCCAGGATCGCGTCGATCGCGGGCTGCGTCGAGCGGGCGCGGTCCGTATCCTCGATCCGCAGCAGGAATTTCCCGCCGTGGTGGCGCGCGAACAGCAGGTTGAACAGCGCGGTGCGGGCACCCCCGATATGGAGGAACCCCGTCGGCGACGGCGCGAAGCGGGTAACGACCGGGCGGCCGCCTGTGATGTCGGTTGCGCTCACGCGCGCTTGCTCCCAGTCTGGATGAGTCGATGGCTTCTTCCGCCGTGCCTGCCCCTAGCAACTCTGCCCCGCCGCGACAAATCGCGGGCCGGGACGCAATCGAGCGCGGGCTGGAGGCGGAGCGCGACCAGCTGGCGGCCTGGATTCCCGTGATGCTGGGGGCGGGGATCGCGGCGTGGTTCGTGCTTCCCGATGCGCGGGCGTGGACGGCCGTGCTGCTGGCCGCGCTGGCACTGGCGTCCGCGGCGCTGGCGACGGCGCAGGGCGGCCGTGCGTCCGTGGTCGTGGCGTGTGCGGCGATGGGGATCGCGGCGGGGGTCGCGCTGGCGTGGTCGCGCGCGGACCGGGTGGCGGCACCGGTGCTGGCGCGCACGGCGATCGTCGACGTCGCCGGACGGGTGGCGGAGATCGAGCCGCTGCCCGCGCGCGGTCTGGTCCGGCTGACGATGGCGGACCTGTCGTGGGCGGCACCCGCCCCATCGCCGGCCCCCCGACGCATCCGCGTAAACTTGCCCGACCCCGACACCCCGCAAACCCTCACCGCCGGGGCGACGATCCGGCTGCGCGCGCGATTGATGCCGCCGCCCCCGCCTGCGGTACCGGGCGCCTATGATTTCGCCCGGGTGGCGTGGTTTCGCCAACTGGGGGCAACCGGTCGCGGGTTCGTACCGGTGCAGGTCCTGCGGCCGGGCGCGGCGGAGGCGGGGCTGCGGCAACGCCTGACCCGGCATATCGAGGATCGGCTGGAGGGCAGCGCGGGCGGCATCGCGGCGGCGCTGGTCACCGGCGCCACGGGCGGGATCGGGGAGGAGGATGCCGAGGCGATGCGTCGCGCCGGGCTGGCGCATCTGCTGTCGGTCAGCGGGCTGCACATCACCGCCGTCGTGGGACTGACGATGCTGCTGGTCGCGCGTCTGCTGGCGCTGTCGCGCCGCGTCGCGCTGACCGGGCGCGTGCCGGTCGTCGCGGCGGGCGCGGCGGCGGTGACGGCGGTGGGCTATACCTGGCTGGCGGGCGGACAGGTGCCCACGATCCGCAGCTGTGTCGCCGCCTTGCTGGTGCTGGTGGCGCTGGCGCTGGGGCGCGAGGCGATCACGATGCGGCTGGTGGCGTTCGGCGCACTGGTCGTATTGGTGACCTGGCCCGAGGCGCTGGTGGGGGCGAGCTTCCAATTGTCCTTCGCCGCCGTGACCGCCATCGTGGTGCTGTACGAACATCCGCGCATCCGCGACTGGTTCGCGCCGCGCGGTGAAGCGTGGTGGCGACGGACGGGGCGGGCCGTCGGGTCGCTGCTGCTGACGGGACTGGTCGTCGAACTGGCACTGATGCCGATCGCGGCGTTCCATTTCCACAAGGCCGGTGTGTACGGAGCGCTGGCCAACATGGTCGCGATCCCGCTGACGACGTTCGTGGTGATGCCTGCCGAGGCCTTGGCACTGATCCTGGACGCGCTCGGACTGGGGGCGCCCTGGTGGTGGGTGACCGGGCAGGGGATCGCGCTGCTGCTATGGATCGCCCGGACGGTCGCGGCGGCGCCGGGCGCGGTGACTGCGGTCCCCGGAATGCCGGGCTCTGCCTTCGCGCTGATGGTGGCCGGGGGCTTGTGGCTGGCGCTGTGGCGCACGCGGATGCGGCGCTGGGGAATCGTACCGTTCGCCATCGGTGCGGCATGGGCGCTGGCGACCCCCGCACCGGACCTGGTGGTGACGGGGGACGGGCGGCATCTGGGGGTGAGGACGGCGGACGGCAGGGTGGCGATCCTGCGCGACCGCGCGGGCGACTATGTCCGCGACGCCCTGACCGAGGGTGGCGGGGTGGACGGGGAACCGGCGTTGCTGTCCGACGTGTCCGCAGCGCGATGCAATGCCGATCTGTGCTGGATCGCGGTGGCGGGGCGGCGCGTGCTGGCGACCCGCAGCCGGCATTTCGTACCCGTGCGCAACCTGGTGGCGTTATGCCGCCGTGCCGACGTGGTGGTGAGCGAGCGCCGTGTCCCCCGCACCTGCCGGGCGCGGTGGCTGACCTTGGACCGCGCGATGCTGGTCCGGACGGGCGGGGTGGCGGTAACCTTCGCGACCGGGCGGGTCGCGACGGTGCGCACGGCGGGGGACCGACATCCATGGGTCAGCCCGGCTGAGGCGGGTGGCCGCGGCGGACGGTAGGTCCTAGAGGCGATGCTGACTCGCGCGACCCGGTCTGTCGTTCCCGATTTCATTGGCGATGTTCCGTAACCCCGCGCCCGGCGGAGGGTTTCGGGAAACGGTGACCGGTGCCGGTGGCCGGAAAGTAGAATCGCGCCGCGGCCATTACCGCATTCCCCGACCTGATCGGTCGATTGACTTCCATTATCTACATATATAGATTATTGCTCATGTCACGGCGTCCTCATACCTCCAGACAAGCGCGTTTCCTTTTCGAGGCGCTCCTCGCGCGGCCGGATATGTGGCGCCACGGCTATGACCTGCTTCAGGAAACGCGGCTCAAATCGGGCACGCTCTATCCGCTGCTGATGAGGCTGGCTGATGACGGACTGCTCGAGTCCGAATGGCGTCCGCCCGTCCCGCCCGCCCGGGCCCCCCGCCATGCCTATCGGCTTACCAATGCGGGTCGCGACTTCGCCCGGTCGATCCTGGCGCAGGCGGACGTCGACGGGCCTCGGATGATCGGAGCAACGGCATGAACGCTCGGTCGCTCCATGGCGCTCATGCTCGTCGGGTGGTGCGCAGCCCTGCTTCCCGCGGATCGCGCATCATGGGCAGCCGCGATGAAAGCCGAGGTTGATGCGATCGACGACGACGGCGCCGCGCTGACGTTTGCGATCGGATGCGTCTGGGGGGCGGCCAAGGAACGGATTCTCTCCCGGTCCTTCGCCGCGCGATCGATGCAGTTCGCCACGATCGCCGGGATGCTGGCGATCTCGCTACTATCGGCGCTGATGACGAAACGGATGATCGCCGCCCATCACCAAAGCACGGTGGTTTTCACGCTGACCTCGGTCCTTTTCGCAGCAGCGGCACTGCGTGGCTACCTGCGGGGACCGATGGCCCTGGTGCAAATCGCCCGTTCGGTGCTCCCCATCTATGTCCTCGCCTATGCCTTTACGTCGTCCGGGCCCGGCCCGGCAGGCGGTTGGATTGATGCGCGATTGTATCAAGCCCTGGCCATCGAAGGGATCGGCATCTGGACTGCCATCCTGTTGGCCGGCGTCTTCATGATCCGTGTCGGGACGCTTCCGACGATCACGCGCATGTGAGTTGAATCGATGAGGAACGTCTGGTTGGTCGCGGCGGGTGTGTTGAGCGCGACCGCATCGTTGTTGCACGTCGCCACTATCGTCGGTGGCCCGAACTGGTATCGGTTCTTCGGCGCCGGGGAGGAAATGGCGCGGGCGGCGGAGCGCGGCTCGGCGATGCCCGGTCTGGTCACCGCCGCGATCGCGACGGTCCTCGCCATCTGGGCGCTGTACGCGTTTTCCGCTGCGGGTGTCGTTCGGCGTATGCCGTTGCTGCGAACGGCGTTGGTCCTCATCACCGGCGTCTATCTGCTTCGCGGTTTGGCACTCATCCCTCTGCTCGCGCTGAAGCCGCACCTGGTCGACACTTTCGCGGTCGTCAGCTCGCTTGTCGCTCTATGCTACGGCGTAACCTATGCGATAGGGACGTGGCAGGCGTGGCCGAGCCTTCGATCGACCGCCTCGTTGCCGCCCGCATAAGCGCGTGCCGGAGGTCAGGGACGGTCCCAGAAGCAGCCATTTGACTGGTCCCGACAGAGCCGATCTGTGATCCTGCTCAGCAAGGCCGGCAAGGCAACCGACGCGACGCCGTGCGCGCGCGCCGGAACACTTCAGCGACCATTTTGCCGTCAATCGTACCGCCGCAGGAGCCCCGCCAGTTTCCCCTGCACGCGCACCTGCGCCGGTGCGTAGCGCTGCGGGTCGTAGGCGCGGTTGGCGGGATCGAGGCGGACCATCGCGCCCTCACGGCGGAAGTATTTCAGCGTCGCTTCCGCATCCTCGATCAGCGCGACGACGATCTCGCCGTCGCGGGCGACCTCCTGCCGGCGGATGAGCGCATAGTCGCCGTCCAGGATGCCCGCCTCGACCATCGAATCGCCCGCCACTTCCAGCGCGAAATGCTCGCCCGCGCCCAGCAAGGCGGCCGGGACGGGGAGCATCGTGCTGCCCTCGAACGCCTCGATCGGCACGCCTGCCGCGATGCGGCCGTGCAGCGGGATCTCGATCACGTCGTTCGCGGGTTGCGGCGGGGCGGCGGCGGGGCGGGCGCGGGGGGTCGGAACACGCTTCGCCTCCGGCCGCTCGGGTACCTTCAGCACCTCGAGCGCGCGGGCGCGATTGGGCAGGCGGCGCAGATAGCCGCGCTCCTCCAAGGCGCTTATCAGACGGTGAACCCCCGACTTGCTCTTCAGCGACAGCGCGTCCTTCATCTCCTCGAACGAGGGGGACACGCCGCTGTCGGCGAGGCGGTCCTGGATGAAGCAGATGAGGTCGTGCTGCTTGCGGGTAAGCATGTCCCGGGTTCCCTGTTTGGCGAACAGACGCGGAACCAATATGGAACGGAATCGTCCCCGTCAAGCGATCATCAGGATTTCCGCCGAGTCGCCTGCGCTCGCCGCGGGCGCATGCGGCGGGCGGACGACGAGGCAGGTAGACCGCGCCAGCGTCATCAGCATCGAACTGTCCTGGATCGCGGCGACGTGGACGCGCCCGTCGACGAGTGCGCCGCGCAGATAGTCGGTACGCGGGCCGTTGGCGGGCAGGTCCTCGCCCAGCGTCGCGGCGACGGCGGCGGGGAAGGGATCGGCGGCGCCTGCGACATGCGCGACCAGCGGGCGGACGAACAACAGGGCGGTGACGAAGGCGGAGACCGGATTCCCCGGCAGGCCGACGACGACCATTCCGTCCGCGCGACGGCCCGCCAGCATCGGCTTTCCGGGGCGGAGCGCGATCCGCCAGAAATCGAGCGCGACGCCCGCCGCCTGCAACGCGGGGCGGACCAGGTCGTGGTCGCCGACCGATGCACCGCCCGTGGTGACCAGAACGTCGGCCTGCACGTCCGCGAACGCCGCCGTCAACGCGTCGAGCCGATCCGGCAGGATGCCGAGGTCGACGATCTCCGCCCCCGTTTCGGCGAGCAGAGAGCGGAGCAGCAGGCGGTTGGACTCGGGCAATTGATCGGCTCCCGCTCCGCCCGGCTCGGCCAGTTCGTCGCCGGTCGCGGCGATGGCGACGCGCACCGGGCGGGCGACCGCGATCGTCGCCACGCCGCCGGTCGCCGCGACCGCGAGGCGGGCGGGCGTCAGGCGTTCGCCGACCGCGACGAGCGTATCGCCTGCCGCGAAATCGAGCCCGTGGGGACGGGTGTTGCGGCCGACATAGGGCGGGCCCTCGCCGTCGAGATGGAGTCGATGCCCCTCCCGCCGCGCCTCTTCCTGCACCAATACCGTGTCGGTTCCGGGCGGCATCGCGGCGCCGGTGAAGATGCGGACGGCCTCCCCCGCGCCGACGGAAAGGTCGTACGGCCGTCCCGCGGCGCTTTCCCCGACGACGGTCCACGGGCCGGGAAGGTCGGCGAACCGCAGCGCGTAGCCATCCATCGCCGACAGGTCGCGCGCGGGCTGGGTACGCCGGGCGACTACGGGCGCGGCGGCGTAAAGGTTCAGCGCATCGACAAGGGATACGTCGCGGGCGGGGACCAGCGTGGCGAGCGCGAGGACGCGGGCCTGCGCGTCGGAGACGGGAAGGAGGGTCATGTCGGCGGGGTAGGGGGCTGGGCCGCGGGCGTCGAGGGGCAGGCGAGCGGGCGGCCTTGTACTGTCGTCATGCCGATCCGGCCTCCCAGGTTAGGCTGACCGGTGACGCCAGTGGACGGCGCATCGCGTCCGACATGACTGTTTGGATAAGCGGCATTCCGCGCGAGCCCTTGCGGCGGAGACGGATGGTTTGCAGGCAGGACGGTTCTGCGGCATCTGCGCGCCCGACGCTTTTGATCGGGATGGACGATGATGGATCGGGACGGCAGTGTGGAAGCGGTCGCCTGGCCGGCGACGCTTGCGGGCGCGGCGGTACTGGGATCGCTGGCGATCGCGTGCATGATGCCGTTCGTCGGAATCGCGCTGGTCGCGGCGGCGACGATGCGACGCGGGCAGGCGGTGGTGACGGTTATCGGCGCATGGGCGGCGAACCAGTTGCTGGGGTTCGGGCTGCTGGGCTATCCGCCGGACGGCTACGCCATCGGCTGGGGCATCGCGTTGGGGATCGCAAGCCTTGCCGCGATGCTGGTCGCGGCGCGCGTCATCGGCGACGGCGCGCTGCGTACCGGGCGGGTCGCCGCCGCATTCGGGATGGCCTTCGCGGTGAATCAGCTGGGGCTGTTCGGGTTCGCATCCGTGGTCGGCGGAACCGATACGTTCACCGTCGGGATCGTCGCGCGGCTGCTGATGAACGATGCCGCGTGGGCGGGCGGTCTGCTGGCGCTGGGACTTGGCCTCGCGCATATCGCGCCGACGCTGTTCGGCCGCCGGGCCGCGCGGGCCTGATGGCGGCGAAGCCCAGGGTCGTATCGCTGCTGCCCAGCGCGACCGAGATCGCGGTTGCCGTGGGATTGGGCGACCGCCTGTACGGGCGCTCGCACGAATGCGACTTCCCGCCGTTCGTCGCGCAATTGCCGGTGTGCACGTCGACGAAGCTGGAGAAGGGGCTGACGTCGCGCCAGATCGACGACCGGGTGCAGGAGATCGTGCGGCAGGGGCTGTCGGTGTACGCGGTCGATGCGCCGCTGCTGCGGTCGTTGCGGCCCGACGTGATCCTGACCCAATCGCAATGCGCGGTGTGCGCGGTGACGCCGGCGGACCTGGTCGAGGCGCTGGCGCAATGGCAGGGCAATGCGCCGACGTTGCTGTCGCTGGCGCCCGATACGCTGGACGACGTGTGGGGCGACTTCCGCCGCGTCGGCGCGGCGACGGGCATGGAAGCGGAGGCGGAGCGCGCGCTGGAAGGCGTGCAGGAACGGCTGGCGCGCTTCGCCGCCCCGGTCGGCGCGCGCCCACGGGTGGCGTCGATCGAGTGGATCGAGCCGTTGATGGCGGCGGGAAACTGGGTGCCCGAACTGGTGACGCTGGCGGGCGGCGATCCGCTGTTCACCGCGGTCGGGCAGCATTCGCCGTGGCTGGCATGGGACGACCTGGTCGCGGCGGACCCGGACGTGATCGTTTTCATGCCGTGCGGCTATCAAATCCCGCAGACGCTGGCGGACCTGTCCCCGGTGGTGAAACGTGACGGGTGGCGCGATCTGTCGGCGGTGCGCGCGGGGCGCGTGTTCGTGGCGGACGGGCACCATTTCTTCAACCGGCCGGGGCCGCGATTGATCGAATCGGCGGAGATCATCGCCGCGTGTCTGGCGGCCGGGCCGGGCGTGGACGCGGGTATGGGGTGGATGCGGTTGCGGTGACCGTCATGCCGGACCCGATCCGGGGTGACGGAACGTTCACGCTCGCCAGTCGCCGGACGCCCCGCCGCTCTTGGCCAGCAGGCGGACACCCTCGATCGTCATGCCTTTGTCGATCGCCTTCGCCATGTCGTAGATCGTCAGCAGCGCGACCGACACCGCGGTCATCGCCTCCACCTCCACGCCTGTCTTCCCGTCCGTCGCCGCGAGCGCGGTGGCGGTGACGGCGGCCTCCCCGACGGTCAGGTCGAGTGTGACCTTCGTCAGCGGCAGCGGGTGGCACAGGGGAATGAGGTCGCTGGTCCGCTTCGCCGCCATGATGCCCGCGACACGCGCGACGGCCAGAACGTCGCCCTTCTTCGCGCTACCGTCGCGGATCGCGGCGGCGGCGGCGGCGGACATCGTGATGCGGCCGGTGGCGGTGGCTTCGCGTCGGGTCGGCTGCTTGGCGCCGACGTCGACCATGCGGGCGGCGCCGGCGGCGTCGATGTGGGTGAGGGACATGCCGCCACCGTGGCGGGTGGGGGCGCGTTGGTCCAGCCTGACCTTCGCCCCCGCCTTCGCAGCGGCGATAGTCAGGACACCAAGGCGCGCGTCGCCGCCTCCACGTCGGGCTGCCGCATCAGTGCCTCGCCGATCAGGAAGCAGCGGATGTCGTGCCTCGCCATCGCGTCCAGGTCCGCGCGCGTGGTCAGGCCGCTTTCGGCGACAAAGGTGCACTCCTCCGGCGCGTTGCCGACGAGTTCGTAGGTGCGCTGGAAATGCACCTCGAACGTCCGCAGGTCGCGGTTGTTGACGCCGATCAGGCGTGACTTCAACCGCGCCGCGCGATCCATCTCGGCGGCATCGTGGACCTCGACCAGCACGTCCATGCCGTGGTCGAGCGCCGCGGCCTCGCATTCCGCGGCCTGATCGTCGGACAATGCGGCCATGATGAGGAGGATGGCGTCGGCGCCCAGCGCGCGCGCCTCGACCGCCTGCCACGGGTCGATCGTGAAGTCCTTGCGGATGACGGGCAGGGAGCAGGCGGCGCGCGCTGCGACCAGATAATCGTCGCTGCCCTGGAAATACTGCTCGTCCGTCAGGATCGACAGGCAGGTTGCCCCGCCCGCTTCGTAGGCGCGGGCGTGGGCGGGGGGATCGAAGTCGGGGCGGATCAGGCCCTTCGACGGACTGGCCTTCTTTATCTCGGCGATCAGCGCGTGACGCCCCGACGCGGCGGTGGCGTCCAGCGCCGCCTTGAACCCGCGCGGCGCGGATTGCCGCGCGATGCGCCCGGCAAGGTCGGGCTTCGCGGCCTTCCGGGCGGCGACCTCCTCGCGCTTGGTGGCCAGGATCGTGTCGAGGATGGTCATCGGTAGGCGATCCAGCGGTCGAGCAGGTCGTTGGCGGCGCCGTCGTCGATCGCTCGCGCGGCGCGGGCGGCACCGGCGATCAGGTCCGGTTCGCCCGCCAGCACCAGCGCGGCGGCGGCGTTGAGGAGGACGGCATCGCGGTACGCGCCGCGCTCGCCCGTCAGCAGGCGGCACAGCGCGGCGGCGTTATAGGCCGGATCCCCGCCGCGGATCGCGAGCGTCGGATGCCGCGCGAGGCCCGCGTCCTCGGGCGCGATGCGTGTCGGCAGCGCGGCGGCGCCGATCGATTCGACCAGGGTCGGCCCCGCGCCCGAAATCTCGTCCAGCCCTTCCTCGCCCGCGACGACGAACGCCGCCTGCGTTCCCAGCTGCGACAAGGCGTCGGCATAGACCGGCGCATAATCGGGCCGCGCGATCCCGATCAGCTGGCGCGTGACGCCGGCGGGATTGGCGAGCGGGCCCATGAGGTTGAAGATCGTCCGCCGCCCGATGCGACGGCGGATCGGCGTGATCCGCTTCATCACCGGATGGTGGTTGGCCGCGAACAGGAAACAGATGCCGAGGTCGTTCAGCGTCGCCTCCGCATTCCGTCCGACGCGATCCATGTCGAGGCCCAGCGCCTCCAGCGTGTCCGCCGCGCCCGCCTTCGAACTGGCGGCGCGGTTCCCGTGCTTCGCGACCGGCACGCCCGCCGCGGCGACGACCAGGCTGACCGCGGTGGAGACGTTCAGCGTATGCTGACCGTCGCCGCCCGTACCGCAGACGTCGATCGCCTGCGCGGGCGCGATGATGGGAAGCAACCGGGCACGCAGGCCGCGCGCCGCCTCCGCGATCTCCACTGCCGTCTCGCCGCGTTCGGACAGCGCGATCAGGAAGTCGGCCACCGCTTCCTCGCTGGTCTTCGCATCCAGCAGGTCGGCGAACGCCTGCGCCGCGGTGTCGCGGTCGAGCGGGCGGGACGGATCGGGAAGCGTCACCGCCCGATCCCGGCGATGGTCAGGAAACTGGCCAGCATGTCGTGCCCGTGCTGCGTCGCGATGCTTTCGGGATGGAATTGCACGCCGTGGATCGGCAGGTCGCGGTGGCGTAGGCCCATGACGCTGCCGTCCGGCGCGGTGGCGTTTACCGCCAGCGCATCGGGAATATCGGTTACGACCAGCGAATGGTAGCGCGTGCCCGTGAACGGCGTGGGCAGGCCCGCGAACACGCCGGTTCCGTCGTGCGCGATCGGGCTGGTCTTTCCGTGCATCAGGCCGCCGCGGACCACCTTTCCGCCGAAATGCTGCCCGATCGACTGATGACCCAGGCACACGCCCAGCAGCGGCCGGCGCGCGTCCGCGCACGCGGCGACGAGGTCCAGGCTGATCCCCGCATCGTCGGGGGTGCACGGGCCGGGGGAGATCAGGAAGGCGTCCGCCCCCGTCGCCAGCGCGTCGCCCGCGCTCAGCGCGTCGTTGCGCTCGACGCGCACCTCCACGCCCAGTTCCATCAGGTAATGGACCAGGTTCCAGGTGAAGCTGTCGTAATTGTCGACGACGAAGATCATCGCGGCGCCATAGCGGCTGCATCGGGAGCCGCAAACTATTGCGGCGATGCAACGGTGGGGAAACGTCGCGGCGGAGAAAAGCGGGCGGGACCGCGTTGTCTGCCCACAAGGAGTTGCCCCATGCGCCGTCGTCCCTTTCGCCTCGCCGCCTTTCTCGCCGGGGCGGTCGTCGCGCTCCCGGCCCTGTCCTCCGCACAGACACCGCAGCGCATCCGCAACGTCCAGCTGACCGGCGAGCAGCAATGCCCGAAGGCGGCGGCGGACGAGATCGTGGTGTGCAGCCGCATCAGCCCGAACGAGCAATATCGCATCCCGAAGGAGATGCGGAACACCGCCGAACCCGCCGCGCAGAATCAGGCATGGGCGAACCGTACCGTCACGGCCGAGCAGGTGTCGCGCGCGGCGGCGGGATTGCCCAACACCTGCTCGGCGGTCGGCACCGGCGGCCAGACCGGGTGCGCGCAGGCCTATGCGCGCGCCTGGGCGGCGGAGCGGCGCGCGGCGGAAAGGAACGATTCGCTGATCCCCGGCGGCGGGTCGGCGGCGGCGTCGTCGGGCGATTGACGGCGACGCGCTTCCGCGACGGCGGCGGCCCGGATCGGGTGCGTGCCGTCGCGGGGACCTGACCGCTACTGACCGAACCCCGGCTCGCTCGCCCGCGCGATCGCCTCGCGCGCCGCGGCGAACAGGGCGCCCGACTTCGCCTCGCACTCGCGCTGTTCCGACGCCGGGTCCGAATCCGCCACGATCCCCGCGCCCGCCTGCACGTGGATACGGCCGTCCTTCACCACCGCGGTGCGCAGGACGATGCACGAATCCATGCTGCCGTCGGGCGAGAAATAGCCGACCCCGCCGGCATAGGCACCGCGCCGTTCGGGCTCCAGCTCGGCAATGATCTGGCACGCGCGCACCTTCGGCGCGCCGGATACGGTGCCCGCGGGAAAGCCCGCCAGCAGCGCGTCGATCGCGTCGTGCGCGGGATCGAGCGCGCCGACGACGTTCGATACGATGTGCATGACGTGGCTGTAGAATTCCACGCCGTAGCTGTCGGTCACGGTCACGCTGCCCGGCGTGGCCACGCGGCCGACGTCGTTGCGGCCCAGGTCCAGCAGCATCAGATGCTCGGCGCGTTCCTTCGGGTCGGCGAGCAGACTTTCGCGATTGACGGCATCCTCGGTCGCGGTCTTCCCGCGCGGCCGCGTGCCCGCGATCGGGCGGATCGTCACTTCCCCGTCGCGCGCGCGGACCAGGATCTCGGGGCTCGAACCGGTCAGCGCGAAGCCGGGCAGGTCGAGGTGATACAGGAAGGGCGACGGATTGATCCGCCGCAGCGCGCGATACAGTTCGAAGGCGGGCAGCGGGAAGGGCGCGGTGAAACGCTGCGCCAGCACGACCTGGAAGATGTCGCCCGCGACGATGTACTCCTTCGCGCGCGCCACCATCGCGGCATAGTCGCCGGGCGGCATCGTCGCATGCGGCGCGATGTCCGCCGCGTCGGCGAGCACGCGCGGGGGCAGCGGGTCGTGGGCGAGGCGCGATTCGACCGCGTCGAGCCGCGCCTCCGCCTCCGCGACGATCGCGTCGGGCGTGCGGTCGGCGTCGGGCCAGACCGGCGCGACGAGGAACAGCGCGTCGGCGAGGCGATCGAACACGAGGATCACGGTCGGCCGCACGATCATCATGCCCGGCAGGCCAAGCGGATCCGCCGCGGGTTGCGGCAGGTCCTCGACCAGCCCGATCGTTTCGTACCCGAAATAGCCGACCAGGCAGGCGAGTGCGCGCGGCAGTTCGGGTGCGACGTCCATCCGGCATGACGCGACCAGGTCGCGCAGCGCCTCCAGCGCAGGCTTTTCGTGCGGGACGAATGCGTCGCGGTCGGTCAGCCAGCGGGCGTTGACCTCCGCCGCATGGCCGTGCGCGCGCAGGACCAGGTCGGGCGCGAGCCCGATCAGGCTATGCCGCCCGCGCACCGCACCGCCCTCGACCGATTCCAGCAGGAAATCGCCGCGCCCCGGCTCGATCAGCTTCAGCGCGACCGCGACCGGCGTTTCGGTATCCGCGATACGGCGGCGCCAGACGAGCGCGGGACGCCCGGCGGCCAGTTCGGTGGCGGAGGTTATCATCGCGGCGAAGCGGAAAGGGTTGCGAGTGGGAGAGTCACGGGCCGAATTTTCGGTAAGACGCCCGCCCCACTCCCCTGAAGGGGAAAGGGAGAATGGCAGTTCGATTGCGTTGCAACTGGGCCCCGGCCTTCGCCGGGGAACAGGTCACTGCTCGCCGGCACCCAGCAGGTCCTTCTTCAGCTTGTCGACATTGCCCGTGTTGCGCTTGACCCCCACCGACGCGGCGACCGCGCGGGCGAATTGCTGGACATATTCCTGCCCGATCGAGCGGCCCAGGTCGGCGCGGGTCGCCTGGACGATGCCGGGCACGCGGCGCGCATCGCCGGGGACGACCTGTTCCAGCCGCATCACGATCCAGCCGTCGCCGGTCGGCGAGGCGATCGTGCGCGCATTGCCCTGCTTCATCGAGAACATCAGCGCGAGCAGCGGGTTGACCTGCGGCCCGGCCTGAAGCTGCGAGCGGCTGGCGGCGAGCGGTCGCGGCGCGGGGCCGCGGACGTTCGCCTGACGCAAGGCGTCGGCCAGCGACGTGCCCTTGTTCACCAGCGCGACGACGCGGTTCGCGGCATCGCGCGCCGCACGGTTGCGTCGGTCGGCGATGAGGTCGGCGGCGACGCGGTCGCGGACCTGCGCCAGCGGTCGCGGCGCGGCACGGACGATCCGGTCCAGCCCGACCACCGCGAACCCGCCGTCCTCGCCGATCGGGACCGTCGTGGGCGTGTCCCCTTCCTCCGCCGCGAAGCCCGCCGCCGCGATCGCGGTCAGCGTCGCGTCCGGCTTGGCCGCGGGTCGGTCGGGGTCGGCGGCGTTCGACAGCAGCGGAGCGGTGACCTGCGCGGTCAGTTTCTGGTCCGCGACCACTTCGGCCAGGTTGGAATTGTCCGCCAGCGCATCCTCCACCGCGTCGCGCGTCTTCTGGAGCGCGGCGGCGGATTTCTGCGTGGTCAGCTTCGTCACCAGTTCGGCGCGGACCTGGTCCAGCGTCCTGCCCGGAACCTGCGCGACCGCGTCGACGCGCGCGACGACGAAGCCGATCTGGCCGCGGACGGGGCCCAGGATCGCCTCGGGCGCGGCGGCGAAGGCGGCATCCGCCACCGCGGCGCCCGCCTGTTGCGTCAGCGACGCCTTGTCCGCGCGTTCGATCGTGCGCGGCTCCAGCCCCGCGGTCCGTGCCGCGGCGGTCAGCGTCGTCCCGCCCTTCACCGTCGCGGCCAGCGTGGCGGCCGCCTTCTGGTCCAGGACGGTCACCAGCGTGACGGTCCGCGTCTCGCGCGGGGCGTAGGCGGCGCGATCGGCGGCATAAGCCGCCTGGATCTCCGCGTCCGTCGGCGCCTGCCCCGCCGCGCCGGCGGGCGTGACGACGGCGTAGCGCATCACGCGCCGCTCGGGCACGGTGTAGCGCGCGACGTTGCGCTGGTAGAATTGCGCCAGTTCCGCATCCGTCGGCGCGGCGCCGACGGGGATCGTGGCGTAGGGCACCAGCGCGACCTGTCCCGCGCGCCGTTCCAGCAGCAGGGAGGCGTAGGGAAGCGCCAGCGACTGCGGCACCTGGCTGGCGCCGACGGTGGGGACGATCAGGAACTGGGTCATGATCTCGCGCCCGATGTCGCGCTGGACCTGTGCGTCGGTCATCCCCTGCTGCCCGATGGCGCGTTCGTATTGCGCCTGGTCGAACTGGCCGGTGGGACCGCGGAAGGCGGGGATGTTGCGCAACTCGCTGCCCACCAGCGCGCGGCTGACGCGCAGGCCCTGGTCCTCGCCGAAGGATTCGAGCGCCGCGCCGGTGACCATGCGCTCCAGCAGCGATTCGACCCCGCCCGCATTGACCAGCTGCGCCATGTCCGCCTCGGGCTGCTGCTGCCGGGCGAAGCGCAATTCGTCCTGCGCGCGCTTGCGCAGGTCCGCGCTGCCGATCGAGCGGCCGTCGACGACCGCGACCGCATCGCCGCCCAGCGCGCCGCCGCTGCCCGCGATGCCGGTGATGTCCCCGGCCGCGAAGGCGAGTGCGATCACGCCCAGGATGCCGAAGGTGATGACATAGCCCACCTTCGAATTGATGAGGCGGCGGACGAAGCTGAGCATGGGGGCGTGGGACCGGATTTATGAGGTGGACGACGCTTTAGGGGGCGGGGGCGGTGGCATCAAGCGCGGTCGCTTGTTACAGCCGTGACGATCCTGCCCCCTCCGTTCGGGCTGAGCGACGTCGAAGCCCATGCGCGACCGTGGACGCATGCCCTTCGACGTCGCTCAGGGCGAACGGATGTGGGGCATTGGTCAGGCGAGAGGGGATGGCATGACGCGACGCAAGTTGGTGGCGGGAAACTGGAAGATGAACGGCAGCCGCGCGGCGCTGGCCGAGCTGGATGCGATCGCGGCGGCGGCGGCGGCGCAACCGCAGGTGGACGTGGCGGTGGCGGTGCCCTTCACCCTCATCGCGCCCGCCGCGGAACGCGTGCCGGGCCTCAGCATCGGCGCAGAGGACGTGCACGAGGCGGACGGCGGCGCGCACACGGGCTGCGTCTCTGCCGCGATGGTTGTCGAGGCGGGCGCGCGTTTCACGATCGTGGGCCATTCGGAACGCCGCGGCGACCAGGGCGAGACGAGCCAGGATGCCTGGGCCAAGGCGGCGGCGGCGCACCGCAACGGCCTGTCGGTCATCCTGTGCTGCGGCGAGACCGAGGCGGAGCGCGACGCGGGCCGTGCCGAACGCGTGGTGCAGGCGCAGATCGAGAAGTCGCTGCCCGAGAATGCGACCGGCGACTGGCTGACGCTCGCCTATGAGCCGCGCTGGGCGATCGGGACCGGGCGGACGCCGACGCTGGAGGATATCGCCGCGATCCACGCGATCGCGCGGGCGAAGATGCGGCACCTGATCGGCGAAGCCGCGGATGGCGTGCGCATCCTGTACGGCGGGTCGGTGACGGGGGAGAATGCGCGCGCGATCCTGGCGACGCCGGACGTGGACGGCGCGCTGGTAGGGGGCGCCAGCCTGACCGCCGCGAAATTCGTCCCGATCATCGAGGGCGCGGCATGAGCGACCTCGTGCCGCTGCCCCCCGTCCGCCGCGTCGTGACCGCTACGGACGCGGACGGGCGCTCCTATATCGCGGAGGCGGGGCCGTCGCCCGCGGGCTTCGCGCTGCCCTGATCGCCGTTCCGCAGCGACAACATCTGGCGGACGGGCGCCGCGCCCGCGCCGGTCGGGGCGGCGGACGACATCGTCGCGCACAAGGGCGTCCTGCCGCCCGCCGGGGGCACCGTCTTTCGCGTCATCGACTTCCCGCCCGCGACGGGCACGAAGGAGGAGCAGGCGGCGCTGGCGGCGAAAGTCTTCGCGCTGCTCTATCCCGATGCGGACCATCACGCGGGCAGCGCCCGGTCGGCGGGGATGCACACCACCGACACGGTCGACTATGCGCTGGTGCTGTCGGGCGAGATCTGGGCGGTGATGGACCAGGACGAGGCGCTGCTGACCGCGGGCGACGTGCTCGTCCAGCGCGGCACCGCGCATTCGTGGGAGAACCGGTCGGGAAAGATGGCGCGGGTGGCGTTCGTGCTGGTGGACGGGGTGCGGTGATCTCCCTCCCTCTCCCCTGTGGGGAGAGGGTCGGGGGGAGGGGAGGGGGTCTCACAGAGGGCGGCG
>NZ_LMQP01000003.1:707689-722270 GCF_001425405.1 Sphingomonas sp. Leaf412
GAGGGCTTACGAAAACCGCCCTTTCAGCAATGCCCAGGTCGCCCGAAGGCCGTACGCGTCGCCGCCCTTCGGACGACCCGGTTTCCCGACCGGACGCCATGCGAACGTATCGAGGTGCGCCCACGGGATGCCGGCGGGGACGAAGCGGCGGAGGAACAGGGCGGCAGTGATCGCGCCCGCGAAGCCGCCGTCGGGGGCGTTGACCATGTCGGCCACGTCGCTCTTCAGCATGTCGTCGTATCCATCCCACAGCGGCAGGCGCCACAACGGGTCGCGCACCGCGTCTCCCGCCGCCAGCAGCTCCGCCGCCAGCGCCTCGTCGTTCGCGAACGTCGCGGGCAGGTCCGGCCCCAGCGCGACGCGGGCGGCACCGGTCAGCGTCGCGAAATCCAGGATCAGGTCGGGTGCGCCCTCCACCGCCTTGGTCAGCGCGTCGCCCAGGACCAGCCGGCCCTCCGCATCGGTATTCGTATTCTCCACCGTCAGGCCCAGCCGCGTCGCCAGCACGTCGCCGGGGCGGAAGGCGGCGGCGGAGACGGCGTTCTCGACCGCGGGAATCAGCAGGTGCAGCCGGACCTTCAGCCGCGCGGCCATCACCAGCCCCGCGAGCGCGAGCGCGTGTGCGGCGCCGCCCATGTCCTTCTTCATCAGGCGCATGCCCGCGGACGGTTTCAGGTCCAGCCCGCCGGTGTCGAAGCACACGCCCTTGCCGACGATCGCGATGCGCGGATGCGCGGGGTCGCCCCATTCCAGCTCGATCAGGCGGGGGCCGCGCTCGCGCGTCGCGGCCTGTCCGACGGCGTGGATCATCGGATAGCCGGTCGCCAGCGCATCGCCGCGCGTGACCGTGACCTTCGCATCGTGCGCCAGCGCGAGCCGGTCCGCCTCCGCCTCCAGCTCCGCCGGACCCATGTCCGCGGCGGCGGTGTCGACGAGCGTGCGGACGAGTGCGGTGGCGTGCGCCAGCCGCACGACCTCCTCGATGCGCGCGGGCTCGCCGGTCAGCAGGACGCGTGCGCCGACCGGCTCCGTCGCCTTGTATCGCGTGAAGCGATGCTGCGCGAGGCACCAGCCGAGCATCGCCGCGCCGGGCTCTCCCCCTGCGAGCCGGTACGTCCCCTCCGGCAGGCCGTCGCCGAGCGAGGCGATGCGCCACGGCGAGGCGGCATCCTCGTCGCATACCAGCAGCATCGACCAGTCCTCCGCCCCCTCGCCCGGCAGGACGGCGCGGTTGCCCGCCTTTCCACTCACGCGATTGGCGGCGACCGCGGTGCGGATGCGCGGGGGCTGACGCGCCAGCCAGTCGCCGAAAGCGTCCGGGTGGACGACGTGGATGTCGCGGGCGGGCTGGCCGCGATCGGGCGCGAGGAGCGTGGAAAAGTCGATCATCGCGGGCGAGCAAAGCAGGACTTTGCGGCCCGCGCAACGCACCCTACATCGCGCGGCATGACGACACATTCGACTCGCATGCTGATCCTGGGCTCCGGTCCCGCCGGTCTTTCCGCCGCCATCTACGGCGCGCGCGCGGGCATGAAGCCGATCGTGGTGCAGGGGATCCAGCCCGGCGGGCAGCTGACGACCACCACCGACGTCGAGAATTATCCCGGCTTCGCGGACGTGATCCAGGGCCCGTGGCTGATGGAGCAGATGCAGAAGCAGGCCGAGCATGTCGGCACCACGATGATGTGGGACACGATCGTCGACGTCGACCTGACCCGCCGCCCGTTCCGCCTGACCGGCGACGGCGGCGACGTGTACGAGGGCGACGTGCTGGTGATCGCGACCGGCGCGCAGGCGAAGTGGCTGGGCCTCGCCAGCGAGGACGCGATGAAGGGCAAGGGCGTCAGCGCGTGCGCGACGTGCGACGGCTTCTTCTATCGCGGGAAGAAGGTGGCGGTGATCGGCGGCGGCAACACCGCGGTCGAGGAGGCGCTGTACCTGACCAACCACAGCGACGACGTGACGCTGATCCACCGTCGCGATTCGCTGCGCGCGGAGCGGATCTTGCAGGAGCGGCTGTTCGCGCATCCCAACGTCACGGTGCTGTGGAACAAGGAAGTGCGCGAGTTCGTGGACGGCGGCGGGAATGCCGGGCTGGTCGCGCTCGACCTGGAGGATACGGTCACGGGCGCGCATTCGCGGCTGGACGTCGACGGCGGGTTCGTCGCGATCGGGCATCATCCGGCGACGGAGCTGTTCCGCGGGCATCTGACGCTGGACGACGACGGCTATATCGCGGTCGAGACGGGATCGACGAAGACCAGCGTCCCGGGCGTCTTCGCGTGCGGCGACGTGGCGGACAAGGTGTATCGCCAGGCGGTGACCGCGGCGGGCACGGGCTGCATGGCCGCCCTGGACGCCGAACGTTTCCTGGCGGCGGCGGAATTCGCGGAGCTGCGCGAGGCGGCGGAATAGGCCGCGTCGGGCGTCAGATCAGCGTCAGCGTCCCCGTCGCCACGACCGGGCCGGTCGGCGTGTCCTTCGGCGATCCGCCCAGCGGCTCGATCGAGATCGCCAGCGTCACGCCGGCGCCGATCGCCTGTCGCGGCGTGATCCGGATGCGGCCCGCGCCGTCGCGCGCCAGCAGGCCCAGCGCCTTCGGCACGCCGTCCGCGCCGATCGCCCACAATTCCGCATCGCGCTGCGTCGGCACGACGATGCCGCCCGCCAGCCTGACCTCGCGCGTCGCGGGGTCGTAGATCGCGCCGAACGGCTTGGCATCCTCGGGCGCCAGCACCGCGACCAGCGGGATCGCCGCCGGGGCGGCGCGCGGCGCGGGCGCGGGGACGGGAATCAAGCGGACGGGGCGGTCGATCAACGCCGCCAGCAATCCGGCCGCCGCCAGCGTCGACAGGCCCGTCGCCCAGGTCCAGAACCGCGACTGCCGCCGCGGCGCCTCGGCCAGCGCCATGATGCGCCGCTCGGCGTCTTCGCCCGGCTCGGCTTCCGGCCATTGCGCGAACAATGCCGCGAAATAGGTGCGCCAGCGTTCCGCATCGCGTGCGAAGGCAGGCTCCGCCAGGAGCCGGCGCAGCGCCACCGCGCGCTCCTCGCCGTCCAGGACGCCCAGCGCCAGTTCGGCCGCCATGACGTCGGGTTCCTCGCCCGCGGGGTCGGGCGTGTCAGGCGTCATCGAGGCAGTCCTTCAGGCGGATCAGCCCGCGCCGCACCCAGCTCTTCACCGTCCCCAGCGGCACGCCGCGGCGATCCGCCAGCTCGGCATAGGTCAGCCCGTCGAAGAAGGCGGTGCGGATCACGTCGCGTTGCGAATCGCTCAGCCGGTCGAGGCAGCCGTGCAGGCGCCGGTCGTCCTCGTCGCGCAGCATCGTCTCGCTGGCCAGCGGGGCGGGATCGGGCAGGGGAGGCGCGTCTTCCATCGCGGTCGAGGGGCGCACCCGCTGCGCGCGGCGCCAGTCGATCGCGCGGTTGCGCGCGATCGTGGCCAGCCACGAAATGGGACTGGCGCGTGCGGGCTCGTAGGCGCCGGCACGTTTCCAGATGGTGGCGTATACTTCCTGCAAGACGTCCTCTGCGGCCTGTCGTTCGCCACAGATACGCAGGCATACGCCGAATAGCTTCGTTCGGGTGAGGTGATAGACGCGGGCGAATGCGGCGCGATCCTCCTCCCCCGTCGCGATCAGGACGCGGGTCAGTTCCTCTCGTGCCTGGGCGGGATCGGAAGCCGTCACGCCCGCACGCTACGCGCCGCAACCCGCGACGGCAACGTCACAATTCGCGAAAGCTGTCGACGTCGCGCGCGGGGCCATGGCCGCTGGGCGCGGCGGGCGGCACGATCGCGACCGGTTCCGGCGGATCGAACCCGCCCTCCCATTTCGCGACCACCGCGCTGGCGACCGCATTGCCGATGACGTTGGTCGCGGTGCGGCCCATGTCGAGGAAATGGTCGATCGCCAGGATCAGCAGCAGGCCCGCCTCGGGCAGGTTGAACATCGGCAGCGTCGCGGCGATCACCACCAGGCTGGCGCGCGGCACGCCCGCGATCCCCTTGCTGGTGACCATCAGCACCAGCAGCATCGTAATCATCTGCCCCATGGACATGTCGATGCCATAGGCCTGCGCGATGAAGATCGACGCGAACGTCATGTAGATCATCGATCCGTCCAGGTTGAACGAATAGCCGAGCGGCAGCACGAAGCTGGCGACCCGCGGCGGCACGCCGAACCGGTCCAGCGCCTCCAGCATCCGGGGATACGCCGCCTCCGACGACGCGGTGGAGAAGGCGACCAGCAACGGTTCGCGCACGTGCCGGACCAGGTCGACGATGCGCCGCCCGATGAACAGGAACCCCGCGCTCAGCAGGATGCACCACAGCAGCAGCAGCGACAAATAGAAGCTGCCCATGAAATAGGCGAGCTGCCCGATCACGCCCGCGCCGCGCTCGGTCAGCGTGCCCGCCACCGCGGCGAACACCGCGAAGGGCGCGACGCGCATGACGTAGTCGGTGATCTGGAGCATCACGTGCACCAGCGCGTCGATGGCCTTCACCAGCGGCGCGGCCTTCTCGCCGACCGCGGTGATCGCGACGCCGAAGAATACCGACAGGACGACGATCTGAAGGATCTCGTTCTTCGCCATCGCGTCGATCATCGAGGCGGGGACGATATGGGTGACGAAGTCCTTCAGGTTGAACGCCCCGGTTTCCAGCCCCGCGGTCGCGCTGGCGGGCGGCAGCGGCAGGTTCAGGCCGACGCCGGGTTGCAGGACGTTGACCATGACGAGGCCGAGCGTGAGCGAGACCAGGCTGGCCGAGATGAACCACCCCAGGCTGCGCGCGCCGATCCGCCCCAGCGCGGCGGTGTCGCCCATCTGCGCGATCCCCGACACCAGCGTTGCGAAGACCAGCGGGGCGATAATCATCTTTATCAGCCGCAGGAACAGCGTCGTGACGATCGAGAAATAGCCCGCGATATCCTTCAGCCGCGCGTCCGATGCGACGCTGCCGTCGTCGATCGCGGCGTGCAGCGACAGGCCGACGATCAGCCCGGCGACGAGGCCGATCAGGATATACGTGGTCAGCCGCTTGGCCATTCAATGCTCCCGTCGCTCCTTGCCGTCATGCCGGGCTTGTCCCGGCATCCACCGTGCGGCAGGAACCTGTCACGCGGTGTTTGCGGCACGGTGGACCCCGGCACAAGGCCGGGGTGACGAACGGGAGGTTCCATGCGCTTCGCCCCATCTCGCCGGACCATCCTCGCCGCCGCGGCGATCGCGCCGTTCGCGGGCGTGCTGCGCGCCGCCGACACCGACCTTTCGGGCCTGAAGGACATGACCGGCGGCGCGGTGCCGATCGGACCGGCGGAGCGCGCCGACCGCCTGCGGCGCGCGCAGGCGCTGATGAAGGCGCAGGGCATCGGCGCGGTCGTGATCGAGCCGGGCGCGAGCCTGACCTACTTCACCGGCGTGCGCTGGGGCCGCAGCGAGCGGCTGACCTGCGCAGTGATCCCGGTGGCGGGCGAGCCGTGCATCGTCACCCCGTATTTCGAGGAGCCGTCGGTACGGTTGAGCCTGGCCGTCCTCGCGCAGGTGAGGACGTGGAACGAGGACGAGGATCCCACGAGGGTCGTCGCGGGCTTCCTGAAGGATCGGGGACTGGCGCGGCGACCGGTGGGGATCGAGGAGACGGTCCGCTTCTTCGCCGTCGACCGCCTGCGCCGCGCCGCGCCCGACGCGCGGCTGGTGAGCGCGGATGCGGTCGTGCGCGGCGTGCGGATGCGCAAGACGCCGGCGGAGATCGCGCTGATGCAGGTGGCCACCGACGTGACGATCGCGGCCTATCGCTTCGTCCATCCGCGGGTGGAGGCGGGGATGACGGGGGCGGACGTCGGCGCGTTGATGAGCGCGGCGACGCGGCGGCTGGGCGGCGATCCCGAGTTTTCGATGGCGCTGGTCGGACCCGATTCCGCGCTGCCCCACGGCGGCACCGCGCCGCGCCGGATCGCGCGCGGCGACGTCGTCCTGATGGACTGCGGCTGCACGGTCCAGGGATATCAGTCCGACGTGTCGCGCACCTTCGTCGCCGGCCCCGTGCCCGACGCGGTGCGGCGAGTGTGGGACCATGTGGCGGAGGGGCAGCGGATCGCGCTGGCCGCCGCGCGGATCGGCACGCCCGCGGGCGCGGTCGACGATGCGGTGCGGCGGCGCTACGAATCATGGGGCTACGGCCCCGGCTACCGCCTGCCCGGCCTGTCGCATCGCACCGGGCACGGGATCGGGATGGAGGGGCACGAGCCCGTGAACCTCGTCCATGGCGAGACGACGCGCTTGGCGGAGGGCATGTGCTTCTCGAACGAGCCCGGCCTGTATCTGCCGGGGAAGTTCGGCGTCCGGCTGGAGGATTGCTTCCATATGACCGCCACCGGGCCGAAATGGTTCAGCACGCCGCCGGAAAGCATCGACCGCCCGGTGTAGGCGCCCGCGCCGCGACGGTCTGCACCCTTGTCCCGCCCCGGCAAAGCTGCAAGCATCTCCCCGGGTCGACGCCGCGGTCGCGCGGCAAGTCGGTGAAAGGATGAGGGTCCAGTCGATGGTTTCGAAGAATGTCGCCGCGCTGTTCATGCTTGCGCTCGCCGCCTGCAACCAGGGTGCCGCGCCACCGGATGCGAACCAGTCCGCCGCGGCACAAGCCGCGGGCGCGACCGCCCCCGCCGCCGCGAAACTGTGGAACGGCGGCACGGAAAAGGGGCTGGATATCCAGGTCGCTCACCCCAACGGCACCGTCCTGCAAGTCACGTCGGTCCAATCGCGCGCGACCGACACCGCGGTCGGGATCCGCATCATCAACGGGCATCAGCGCGACGTGCAGCTGAACAACTTCCCGAACAATCGCGCCAGTTACCTGCTTCTCGACGACGGACAACGCCTGTACCTGTCCCCGCCCGCGACCAACGCGCGGCTGAACGTGCCCAAGGGGCAGACGTTCGAGGGACAATTGGTCTTCCTCGGCCGGTTGGAACCGGTGAAGGCGGCGGTGCTGGTGCTGAACGAGAACAGCTCGACCGACAGCGAATACAGCGATTCGCCCGGCTACCGCATCGACCTGCCGCTGGCGGGCGTGGCATCGTGAGGGGCGGGATCGCGGCGACGGCGGCGATGCTGCTGACGGGGTGCTCCATCACCGGCGGCGGCGACGGCGCGGCGGTGGATCGGCAGGCGACGCACGTGAACGGCACGGTGTTGCAGGTATTGTCCGTCCGATCGTCCGGCGAGCGCGCGGTCGTGGCCATCCGCGTCATGAACAACCGCGACCGCGAGATCGAGCTGAACGGCGGGCGCGAGAAAAGCTATATCGTCACCGACGCGGGCGAGAAGCTGCTGCTGATCCCATCCCCGACCAACGCCGACCTTGCGGTGCCGCCGGGCAAGACGATGGATGGGGAATTGGTGTTCGCGGGCAAGCTGCCGTCGTCGGGCACCGCGACCCTGTTCCTGAACGAACAGGATTCGCGCGACAGCCGCTATACGATGTCGCCTCGGTTCGAGGTGGCACTGCCGCTGGACGGATCGCGCGGCGGATCGGTGCCGGAGGCGTCGGCGCTGTCGGGCATGCGCGACCTTCCCGCCAGCAGGATCGGCCCGGTCGCGGACGGCGGCTCCACGCTCGGCACCGCCAAGCCCGCGACCAGCGACCTTCAGGCGGTCGACAAGCTGAAGAGCGAATTGGGCGCGGTGGAGACGGATCGCGGCACGATGGTGTCGCTGCCCGGCGACGTGACGTTCGATTTCGACAAGGCGACGATCCGCGCCGACGCCCGCCCGACGCTCGACCGTCTGGCGCAGCTGGTCGCCGCCAGCGCGGGGACGATCTCGATCGAGGGGCATACCGATGCGAAGGGCGACGACGCCTATAACAAGAAACTGTCGGAGGCGCGCGCGGCGGCGGTGAAGGCGTACCTCGCCGGCAAGGATATCGACGCCGCACGGCTGACGACGATCGGGCTGGGCGAATTGCGTCCCGCCGCGCCGAACGCGAAGCAGGACGGCACCGATGACGAGGCGGGGCGCCAGCGTAACCGCCGCGTCGAGGTGATCCTGCCCAAGGCCGTCCCGACATCGGGCGCCACGCCGGCAACTGCCCGCTAGGCAGCGCGCCGTCTCGCGATTAAGCCCCGGCGCATGTTTACGTCCACCAACGACATCCGCCGCTCGTTCCTCGACTATTTCGCCGGCCACGGTCACGCCGTCGTGCCGTCCGCGCCACTGGTGCCGCAGAACGATCCGACGCTGATGTTCGTCAATGCGGGCATGGTGCCGTTCAAGAACGTCTTCACCGGGCTGGAGACGCGGCCGTACACCACCGCCACCTCGTCGCAGAAATGCGTGCGCGCGGGCGGCAAGCATAACGACCTGGACAACGTCGGCTATACCGCGCGTCACCACACCTTCTTCGAAATGCTGGGGAATTTCAGTTTCGGCGATTATTTCAAGGAGCAGGCGATCGTCCATGCCTGGACGCTGCTGACGAAGGAATGGGGGCTGCCCGCGGACCGGCTGACCGCGACGGTGTACCACACCGACGATCAGGCGTTCGACCTGTGGAAGAAGGTCGCGGGGCTGCCCGACCACCGCATCATCCGCATCGCGACGAAGGATAATTTCTGGGCGATGGGTTCCGACGGGCCGTGCGGGCCGTGTTCGGAAATCTTCTACGACCACGGCGATCACATCCCCGGCGGCCCGCCGGGATCGCCGGACGAGGACGGCGACCGCTTCGTCGAGATATGGAACCTGGTGTTCATGCAGCATGTGCAGGAGGCGGACGCGATCGTCGGCGACCTGCCGCGCCCGTCGATCGACACCGGCATGGGGCTGGAGCGGATCGCGGCGGTGATGCAGGGCGTCACCGACAATTACGACACCGACACGTTCAAGGCGCTGATCGCCGCGTCGGGCGCGCTGACGCACACCGCCACCACTGGCGAGACGCAGGCGTCGCATCGCGTGATCGCGGACCATTTGCGGACCTCGGGCTTCCTGGTCGCGGACGGCGTGCTGCCCGCGAACGACGGGCGCGGCTACGTCCTGCGGCGGATCATGCGGCGCGCGATGCGGCATGCGCACTTGCTTGGTGCGAAGGAGCCGCTGATGCACCGGCTGGTGCCTGCGCTGGTGGCGGAGATGGGCGCGGCCTATCCCGAGCTGGTGCGTGCGCAGCCGTTGATCGAGGCGACGTTGCGGCAGGAGGAGACGCGCTTCCGCCAGACGCTCGACAAGGGCCTGAAGCTGCTGGACGAGGCGACGGCGGGGATGCGGGCGGGCGACGTCCTGTCCGGCGAAACCGCGTTCAAATTGTACGACACGTTCGGCTTTCCCTACGACCTGACCGAAGACGCCCTGCGCGCGCAGGATTTCGGCGTCGACCGCGCGGGCTTCGACGCCGCGATGGCGGAGCAGAAGCGCGCGGCGCGCGCGGCGTGGAAGGGTTCGGGGGCGAAGGCGTCCGACGATCTGTGGTTCGACCTGGTCGAGGAGGTCGGCGCGACCGAGTTCACCGGCTATGCCAGCGACACCGGCGAGGGCGTCGTGCTGGCACTGGTGAAGGACGGCGCGCGGGTCGAGAGCGCGGCGGCGGGCGATGAGGTCGACGTGATCGTCAACCAGACGCCCTTCTACGGCGAGAGCGGCGGGCAGGTCGGCGATGCGGGCACGCTGTCGGGCGACCATGTCGCGGCGACGGTGTCGGATACCGGCAAGCAGCTGGGCAAATTGTGGGTCCATCACGCGACGATCGATTCGGGCGCGCTGAAGGTCGGCGATACCGTCCGGTTGGCGATCGACGTCGCGCGACGGGCAGCGATCCGCGCCAATCATTCCGCGACGCACCTGCTGCACGAGGCGCTGCGCCAGCGGCTGGGCACGCATGTCGCGCAGAAGGGCAGCCTCGTCGCGCCGGAGCGGCTGCGCTTCGACGTGTCGCACAACCAGGCGATGACCGCGGCCGAGCTGGCGGATGCCGAGGCGCAGGTGAATGCGAAGATCCGCCAGAACGGCACGGTCACGACGCGGCTGATGACGCCGGACGACGCGATCGCGATGGGCGCGATGGCGCTGTTCGGGGAGAAGTACGGCGACGAGGTCCGCGTCGTGTCGATGGCGACCGACGACGACGGCAAGGCATGGTCGATCGAACTGTGCGGCGGCACGCACGTCAACGCGCTGGGCGACATCGGCCTGCTGAAGATCGTCGGCGAGAGCGCGGTGTCGAGCGGCGTGCGCCGGGTCGAGGCGCTGACCGGCGAGGCGGCGCGTGCGTATCTGGCGGGGCGTGATGAGAAATTGCGCGAGGCGGCGGCAACGTTGAAGACCACGCCGGACGAGGTGCCCGCGCGCGTCGCCGCACTGGTCGAGGATCGCCGCCGGCTGGAGCGCGAACTGGCGGAGGCGAAGAAGGCGCTGGCGCTCGGCGGCGGGGCCGGCGCAGCGCCCGCGGGGCCGGAGACGGTGGCGGGCGTTGCGTTCGTCGGACAGGTGCTCGACGGCTTCGACGCCAAGGGCCTGCGCGGCGCGGTGGACGAGGCGAAGCAGCGCATCGGCTCGGGCGTGGCGGTGCTGGTCGCGGTCAACGACGGCCGCGCGTCGGTGGCGGTGGGCGTGACCGCGGACCTGATCGCGCGGTTCAGCGCGGTCGACCTGACGAAGCGCGCGGTGGCGGTGCTGGGCGGGCAGGGCGGCGGTGGGCGGCCCGACATGGCGCAGGGCGGCGGACCGGAGGCGTACAAGGCCGCGGACGCGGTCGCGGCGGTGCGGGGGGCGCTGAAGGACTGATCCTGCCAGCTTTGTGCTCCCGCGAAGGCGGGAGCCCAGTCTGGGTCCCCGCCTTCGCGGGGACACAAGCGGTGACGAAAAAGGTGGACTCTACTCCACCCATTCCCCCTTCGGCACGCCCTGCGCCCACAGCAAGGCGGTCAGGTCGCCATGCTCGATCCGGGCCCCCGCCGCCGCGGCCACGACGGGCTTCGCGCGATAGGCGACGCCCAGCCCGGCGATCTCGATCATCGCCAGGTCGTTCGCCCCGTCCCCCACCGCCAGCGTCGCACCGTCCGCCAGCCCGAGGTCGGCGCGATAGTCGAGCAACGTCGCTTTCTTCGTCGCGGCGCCCACGATCGGCTTCGCGACCGTGCCCGACAGCGCGCCGCCGTCGAACTTTAGCACGTTGGCGATCGCGCGATCGAAGCCGATCTCGGCCGCGACCGGCTCGGCGAAGCGCGTGAAGCCGCCCGACACCAGCACCGCGGTCGCGCCCCAGCCGCGCATCGTGCGTACCAGCGTGCATGCGCCCGGCATCAACGTCACGCGGTCGCGCAGGCAATCGTCGATCACGCCCGCGTCCAGCCCCTTCAACAGTGCGACGCGCGCGTCCAGCGCCGCCTCGAAATCCAGCTCCCCGCGCATCGCCGATTCGGTGATCGCCGCGATCTGCGGCTTCAGCCCGCCATAATCCGCCAGTTCGTCGATGCATTCGACCGTAATCATCGTCGAATCCATGTCCGCGACCAGCAGCATCTTGCGCCGCCCGTCGCGCGGCTGGATCACCACGTCGACGCCCTCGAACGCGCCTTCCAGCGCCGCGCGCGCATCCGCGGGGGCCAGTTCGAAATTCAGGTCCGCCGCGTCGCCCTCATCGATCCACGCCAGCGTCGTGGGCACGCACCCCGCCGCCGCGAGCGCGTCATTGGCCGCCGCCACGATGCTTGGCGTCAGCCGCCCGGCTGCTATCAGCGTCGCCGTGAACATTCCGCCCCCTTCGAAACCAAGGGTCGCGCTCATCGCAGGGCCGACCGCCAGCGGCAAGAGCGCGCTGGCGATCGAACTGGCCGAGCGGATCGGCGGCACCGTCGTCAACGCGGACGCCAGCCAGGTGTATCGCGACCTGCGCGTGCTGAGCGCGCGCCCCGATGCGGCGGACGTGGCGCGGGTGCCGCACCGGCTGTTCGGGCATGTCGACGGGTCGGTCGCATGCTCGGCGGCGGACTGGGCGGCGCAGGCGCGCGACGCGATCGACGCGATTCATGCGGAGGGCGGGGTGCCGGTACTGGTCGGCGGCACCGGCCTGTACCTGCGGACCCTGTTGGACGGGATAGCGCCGGTGCCCGCGATCGATCCGGCGGTGCGGGAGGCGGTGCGCGCGCTGCCGGTCGCTGCGGCCTATGACGCGCTCCGGCGCGAGGACCCGACGGCGGCGGCACGGCTGAACGCCGGGGATACGACGCGCGTCGCGCGCGCGCTGGAGGTGGTGCGCGCCACCGGGCGCACGCTGGCGGACTGGCAAGAAGAGAAGAGCGGCGGGATCGCGGACCATGTGGCGCTGTCGCCGATGATCCTGCTGCCCGATCGCGCCGAACTGATGGACCGTTGCGACCGGCGGCTGGTCGAGATGTTCGACGGCGGCGCGGTGGAGGAGGTCGCGGCGTTGCTGGTGCGCGAGGACGTTCCCGCGGATGCGCCGGTGCGACGCGCGATCGGGGTGCCGGACATCGCGGCCTATCTGTCGGGCGAACTCTCGCGCGACGACGCATTGGCGCGCGCGCAGCTCTCCACGCGCCGCTACGCCAAGCGGCAATATACGTGGTTCCGGCACCAGCCCCCCGCCGCGTGGCCGCGCTGCGCCGCAGCAACTTCGCAATATTATGTCGCCGATAGCGGTTGACGCGCAACAATCCATGCCGTAGCGCCCCGCCACCCCGCCCGCTAAAGGTGCCGGTGGGCAACGACGGAGTAGTGACGTGGGCGAGAAGAGCGGAGCCGATATCCTGGTCGAGGCGCTGTGCGATCTCGGCGTGGAGGTCGTCTTCGGCTATCCGGGCGGCGCCGTCCTCCCGATCTACGACGCGATGTTCCGCTCCGGCCGGATCAAGCACATCCTGGTCCGGCACGAGCAGGCGGCGACGCATGCGGCGGAGGGCTATGCACGCTCGACGGGGAAGCCCGGCGTGGTGCTGGTGACGTCCGGCCCCGGCGCGACCAATGCGGTGACGGGCATCACCGACGCGCTGATGGATTCGATCCCGATGGTCGTCATCACCGGGCAGGTGCCGACCGCGCTGATCGGCTCCGACGCCTTTCAGGAGGCGGACACGGTCGGCATCACGCGCCACTGCACGAAGCATAATTACCTGGTGAAGGATCCCGCGCGGCTCGGCCCCGTGATCCACGAGGCGTTCCACATCGCGACGTCCGGCCGTCCCGGCCCGGTGGTGGTCGACATTCCGAAGGACGTGCAGGTCGCGACCGCGCGCTATACGAAGCCCGGCCCGATCCAGCACAAGACCTATCGCCCCGCGCTGAAGGCGGACCGGGCTGCGATCGAGCAGGTCGTCGACATGCTCGCCGCGGCGGAGCGGCCGGTGTTCTACACCGGCGGCGGCGTCATCAACGCGGGACCGGGGGCGAGCCAGCTGCTGCGCGAACTGGTGCGGCTGACCGGCGCGCCGGTGACCTCGACGCTGATGGGGCTGGGCGCCTTCCCCGCGTCCGCGCCGCAATGGCTCGGCATGCTGGGCATGCACGGCACCTACGAAGCCAATTTCGCGATGAACGAGGCCGACCTGATCGTCGCGATCGGCGCGCGCTTCGACGATCGCGTGACCGGGCGGCTGGATGCCTTCGCGCCGAACAGCCGGAAGGTGCATATCGACATCGACCGGTCGAGCATCAACAAGACCGTGCGCATCGACCACGCCATCGTCGCCGACGCCGGCCATGCGATGGAGGACATGGTGCGCGTGTGGAAGGCGCGCCAGCACCCGAAGCCCGACCTGTCCGGCTGGTGGCGGCGGATCGACGGCTGGCGCGCGCGCGCCTGCCTCGATTTCCCGGAGGACGGCAGCGAGACGATCATGCCGCAGCGCGCGGTGCGCGCGCTGTGGGAGGCGACGCGCGCGCGCAACCCGATCATCACGACCGAGGTCGGGCAGCACCAGATGTGGGCCGCGCAGCATTTCGGGTTCGAAGGCCCGAACAAATGGCTGACCAGCGGTGGGCTGGGCACGATGGGCTACGGCCTGCCCGCGGCGATCGGCGCGCAACTGGGCAATCCCAACGCGCTGGTCATCGACATCGCGGGCGAGGCGTCGATCCAGATGAACATCCAGGAGCTGGCGACCGCGACGCAATATCGCCTGCCGGTGAAGGTCTTCATCCTGAACAACGAATATATGGGAATGGTCCGCCAGTGGCAGGAGCTGACCTACGAAAGCCGCTATGCCGAAAGCTATTCGGACTCGCTGCCCGATTTCGTGAAGCTGGCCGAGGCGTACGGGTGGAAGGGCATCCGCATCGAGGAACGCGGCGCGCTTGATGCGGGGATCGCGGACATGCTGGCGCATGACGGGCCGGTGATGGTCGACTGCCGCGTGGCGCAGCTGGCGAACTGCTTCCCGATGATCCCGTCGGGCGCGGCGCACACCGACATGATACTCCAGGCGAACGAGGTGTCGGGCACGATGGACGACGAGGCCAAGGCGCTGGTTTGACAACATTCTATCCTCCCCGGCACGGGGAGGGGGACCATGCGGAGCATGGTGGAGGGGGATCGCCCCGGACGTATCGCTGGTGGAGAGGGCCC
>NZ_LMQP01000003.1:722324-726768 GCF_001425405.1 Sphingomonas sp. Leaf412
GTTCCGGGGAGGACACGATGCATATCCATACCGAAAAGGCCGAACGCCACACGCTGGCGGTGATCGTCGACAACGAACCGGGCATCCTCGCCCGCATCGCCGGCCTTTTCACCGCGCGCGGCTACAATATCGAATCGCTGACGGTGAGCGAGATCACCGCGGACAAGTCGGTCAGCCGCATCACGATCGTCACCAGCGCGTCGCCGTCGACGCTGGAGCAGATCGTGGCGCAGCTCGACCGGCTGGTCCCCGTCCACAAGGTCCGCGATTTGACCGCGGAGGGCGACCATGTCGAGCGCGAGCTGGCATTGGTGAAGGTGCAGGGCACCGGCGACCACCGGATCGAGGCGCTGCGGCTGGCCGACGTTTATCGCGCGCGCGTGGTCGATGCGACGACCAGCAGCTTCGTGTTCGAGGTGACGGGCGGGATCGAGAAGATCGACAAGTTCGTCGAGCTGATGGGCGAGGTCGGCCTGATCGAGGTCGCCCGCACCGGCATCGTCGCCATCGCGCGCGGCAAGGACGCCGCCTGATTATTTCCGTGTCCCGCCTTGCGGGGGCACATCCATTGCAAAGGGAGCTATCCAATGAAGGTCTATTACGACCATGACGCCGACCTGAATCTGGTCACGGGGAAGAAGATCGCGATCGTCGGCTATGGTTCGCAGGGCCATGCGCACGCGCAGAACCTGCGCGATTCGGGCGTGACGGAGGTCGCGATCGCACTGCGCGAGGGGTCGGCGACGGCGAAGAAGGCGGAGGCCGCGGGCTTCAAGGTGCTGAGCAACCGCGACGCGGCCGAATGGGCCGACATCGTCATGATCCTGGCGCCGGACGAGCATCAGGCCGCGATCTGGAACGACGATCTGAAGGGCCGGATGAAGTCCGGCGCGGCGATCGCCTTCGCGCACGGGCTGAACGTGCATTTCGGCCTGATCGAGGCGCCGGCGGACGTCGACGTCATCATGATCGCGCCCAAGGGGCCGGGCCATACCGTACGCAGCGAATATGTGAAGGGCGGCGGCGTGCCGTGCCTGATCGCGGTGCATCAGGACGCCAGCGGCAACGCGCACGACGTCGCGCTCGCCTATGCCAGTGCGGTCGGCGGCGGCCGGTCGGGCATCATCGAAACGAACTTCAAGGAAGAATGCGAGACCGACCTGTTCGGCGAGCAGGCGGTGCTGTGCGGCGGGATCACGCACCTGATCCAGGCCGGGTTCGAGACGCTGGTCGAGGCGGGCTATGCGCCCGAGATGGCGTATTTCGAATGCCTGCACGAGACGAAGCTGATCGTCGACCTGCTGTACGAGGGCGGGATCGCGAACATGCGCTATTCGATCAGCAACACGGCCGAATATGGCGACATCACCACCGGCCCGCGGATCATCACCGACGAGACGAAGCGCGAGATGAAGCGCGTGCTGGCCGACATCCAGTCGGGCCGGTTCGTGAAGAATTTCGTCCTCGACAATCGTGCGGGCCAGCCCGAACTGAAGGCGGCGCGCAAGGCGGCGGAAGCGCATCCGATCGAGAAGGTCGGCAGCGAGCTGCGCGCGATGATGCCGTGGATCGGCGCGAACAAGCTGGTGGACGTGACGAAGAACTGAGCCCGCCACCGTCATTGCGAGCATAGCGAAGCAATCCAGGGCGTCTCGCGCGGCTCTGGATTGCTTCGCTCGCGCTCGCAATGACAGGCTGCTGCGTGTTCCCGCGGCCTCAAATCAGCGCGCGTCCGCCCTTCCACACGCCGGTCACGCGCCCCTGCACCGGCAGGCCGTCGAACGGCGTGTTGCCCGCGATGCCCGGCAGCGTCTCCGCCTCGATCCGCCACGGCGCGTCGGCGTCGAGCAGGATCACGTCGCCCGGCATGCCCGACGCCAGCGTGCCCGTCTCCACCCGCAGCACGCTCGCGGGCGCCGACGACAGCAGCGTGAACAGCCGTGGCAGCGTCACCACGCCATCGCGCACCAGCCCCAGGCCCAACGCCAGCAAGGTCGCGGCCCCCGCCGCGCCGGGCGACGAATCGACGAAAGGCAGGCGCTTCTCCTCCGGCCCGCGCGGGTCGTGGCCCGAACACAGGACGTCGATCGTCCCGTCCGCCAGCGCCGCGCGCGCCGCCATCCGGTCGCCCTCGTCGCGCAACGGGGGCGAGACGTGGGCGAAGGTGCGGAAATCGCTCATGGCGTTGTCGGACAGCAGCAGGTGGTTGGGCGTGATCCCGCACGTCACGCGCACGCCGCGCGCCTTCGCGGTGCGGACCAGCGCCAGTGCGGCGGCGGTCGTCACCTGCCGGATGTGGAGCCGCGCGCCGGTATCCTCCGCCAGCATCAGGTCGCGCGCGACCGCCAGCGCCTCCGCGAGCGCGGGCGCGGCGGGCAGACCGAGGCGCGAGGCAGTCTCCCCCGCGGTCGCGACCGCATCCGCGGTCAGCCCGCCGTCCTCCGCATGCGTCACCAAGGTCACGTCCAGGTCGCGGGCATAGGCCAGTACGCGGTGCATCACGCCGCTGTCCGCGATCCAGCGCCGCCCGGTCCCCACCGCCTTCGCCCCCGCGGACAGGCACACCGCCATCTCGGCCAAGTCCGTGCCCGCATTGCCGCGCGTCGCGGCGGCGATGGGGTGGATCCACAATTCGGGGCGGCCGATCAGCGCCAGCCGCTGCACCGCGCCGGGTTCGTCCAGCACGGGCGACTGGTCGGGCAGGGGGGCGACGCGCACGATCCCGCCCGCGCGACACGCCACGCGATCGATCGCGCCGACGCCGAGGTCGACGATGCCGGGGGCGAGGATGCGGCCGTTGCAGTCGACGACCTGCGCATCCGCGGGCGCCGCACCGTCGGCGATGACGCCGTCCACCACCAGCAGGTCGCCGCGCCGCTCGCCCCCCTGCGGACAGACGAGGCGCGCGTCGCGGAAGAGGATCGCGCTCATGCCCATCCCTCCACGCCGCGCTTGCGCCGCGTCAGCACGTCGAGGCACGCCATCCGCACCGCGACGCCCATCGCCACCTGCTCGGTGATGGCGGAGCGTTCGACATGGTCCGCCACCGCCGAATCGATCTCCACACCGCGGTTCATCGGACCGGGATGCATCACCAGCGCATCGGGCGCGTGCCGTTCGAGGCGATCGAGCGTCAGGCCGTAGCGCAGGTGATATTCGCGCACCGACGGGACATAGCCGCCCGCCATCCGCTCGGTCTGCAAGCGCAGCATCATGACCACGTCCGCCCCCTCCATCGCGGCGTCGAAGTCGGTGAAGGGCGTCACCCCGAACCGCTCGATTCCCGGCGGCATGAGCGTGGTAGGTGCACAAACGCGCACCTCCGCGGCCAGCGCGGTCAGCGCCAGGATGTTCGACCGCGCGACGCGGCTGTGGAGCAGGTCGCCGCAGATGACGACGCGCTTGTTGGCGATCCCGCCCAGCCGCCGCCGGATCGTCAGCGCATCCAGCAGCGCCTGCGTCGGATGTTCGTGCCGGCCGTCACCCGCGTTCAGCACCGGGCAGTCGACCTTGTCCGCGATCAGCCGCACCGCGCCCGACGCCATGTGACGGATGACGATGACGTCCGCGCGCATCGCGTTCAGCGTCATCGCGGTGTCGATCAGCGTCTCGCCCTTCTTCACGCTCGATTGCGCGGCGTGCATGTTGACGACGTCGGCGCCGAGGCGCTTCCCTGCGATCTCGAAGCTGAGCAACGTGCGCGTGGAATTCTCGAAGAAGGCGTTGATCTGCGTCAGGCCCGCGAGGCTCCGTGCCGGTCCGCCGGGCACCGCGTCGACCCAGCGCTCCGCCTCGTCCAGCAGGAACATGATCTCGTGCGGCTGGAGCCCCTCGATTCCCGTCAGGTGGCGGTGCGGAAATACCGCGCCGCCGGGGATGAGGGTGCCGGGGCGGTGGTCCGAAGGGGTCATCGGGGTGCGGGGTTAGGCGCGCGGAGGGCGGGGGGCAAGGGTGGGGATCGTGCCGCGAATGTTGCGAATGTTGAATCGATCGCGCGTTATTTCAATTTCGGGCGAAGGCGGCGTCATCATGATCGGGGGCTATCATGAGGCGGCGCCTGTAGGACAGCGCGGGCGTCGGCCGGCAGTCAACTCCCCTCCCTGGAAGGGAGGGGCCGGGGTGGGTGGACGCTGGCGAGACTGTCCGCCACGTCGGACCTCCATCCGGCCGTTCGAAAGACTCAAAGAAGTGATTTGTTCGCGCGGAGGCGCAGAGGACGCGGAGGCGTTGCGCGCGAGGCAGCGTATCTATTCTTTGCATCCGGGCATGACGGGTGCTGGCGCGGACAGGCGCGACACCTCCGCGTTCTCCGCGCCTCTGCGCGATATCATTCTTCTTCTCTTCGCGGCTTCGCGTCTTCGCGTGAACCTGACTGCCGATCCGGTAGGTCGCGCGAGGTTCCACCCACCCCCGGCCCTTCCCTTCCAGGGAGGGGAGCTACAAC
>NZ_LMQP01000003.1:726818-778038 GCF_001425405.1 Sphingomonas sp. Leaf412
CAGTCCGAGCGACAGCGGCAGGCGTAGCGCGATCCACCCCGCGGGCGCCAGATCGTGCGCCACGATCGCGCGGTCCACCGCCAGTGCCGCGACCAGCGCGCCCGCGAGCACCAGCAGCGACGGGCCCGGCCATGTCTGCCCGGTCCACCACGGCAGGGCGGTGGCGAGCGCGAGGAGCGAGGGCGCGACCGCGGCGATCCACAGCCATGCGGGCGTCCGCTCGCCGCCGCGGGTGGCGAGGCCCCACCAGGTGCCGCCGAGGAAGCTGAGGATCAGCGCGGCATAGGCAAAGGCGAAGGCGAGCGCGGCGAAGCGGGTGGCGGGGTCGTCCTTCAGCAGGACCATCACCGCGAACGCCTGCGGCAGCAGCCCGGCATAGCCCAATATCCGGGCGAGCCGCGGGACCGATCCGTTCATGCGCGCACCTCCACCCGTACCAATGCGTCGATCGCGGCCTGCAATATGTGCGCCGCCGCGGCCGAATCGATCCGGTCGGCGCGCTTCGCGCGGCTCATGTCCTGTTCGATCAGCGCGCGTTCGGCGGCGACGGTCGACCAGCGTTCGTCCCAAAGCAGGATCGGGAGCGCGAGGTCGACCATGTTGCGCGCGAAGGCGCGGGTCGATTGCGTGCGCGGGCTGTCGCTGCCGTCCATGCTGAGCGGCAGGCCGATGACGAGGCCGACGATCCCCTGCGTGGCCGCCAGCGTGGCGAGCGCCTCCCGGTCCTTGGTGAACTTCGTCCGGCGGACCAGCAACGCGGGGCTGGCGAAGGACCAGCCGGCGTCGCAGGTGGCGGTGCCGATCGTCTTCGTGCCGACGTCGAGGCCGAGCAGGCGCCCGCCGTCGGGAACGAGCGCGCGGTAATCGGCCGCCGACGTGACGATCGCGCCGGCGGTCATTGGGCCGCCATCCGCCGCGCGGCATCGGCGCGCACGTCGCCCCAGAACAGGCTGTAGTCGTAGACGTGGTAGTTGTTGCCCGGCAGCGTGTACGGCCCGACCTCCGGCGGCGATCCGATCAGCAGCAGGCCGCGCTCGCCGCAGCGTGCGGGGACGAGGCCGGGGGCGATGCGTGCCTGCGTCATGCCCTCGTTGGGCAGCAGCGTGCCGCGGTTCGCGCTGGCGGGGGCGGTGCCGGGCGTGCCGAGGATGGGGTTGGTACACAGCATCGGCGTGCCGCGCCGCGGCTTGCCGTCGAAGCCGGTGGTGGCGTCGTAGGTGTCGAGGACCAGCTTCGGGTCCGCAGGCTCCGCGAACGACTGCCACGACAGGATGCAGCCGCGCTGCGCGGGCGCGGTGCAGGCGGGCAGGCCGAGCGCGGCGAGGTCCGTCGCGGTGGAGACGGGCCAGCCGACGACATAGGCCGCGACGATGCGGCGCTTCAGCGCGGGATCGGTTGCGACCCGCTCCCGCAGCAGGCGCGTCAGGTGCAGCGCGCCCTGGCTGTGGCCGGCGAGGATGACGGGTCGGTCGCGCGGAATCGCGGTTAGGAAGGCGTCGAACGCGGCCGCGACGTCGCGATAGGCGAAGGCGAGTGCGCGGTCCGCATCCGCCTCGGTCGTCAGGAAGGCGCCGAAGGTCGCCTGCCGATAGCGCGGGGCCCAGATCTCGCCGACCGCGTTGAACGCGCTCGCCTGTCCGCGGAGGAACAGCGCGGCGCGCGCATTCGCCTCCGCATCGGTGACCGGCGCGTTCCAGTGTGCGCGGCTGAGGTAGGAGGTGGGGTGGATGAAGAACACCGCCGCGCCGCCGGGCGTCGTGCGCGGCGTGTAGCCGGTGGGAGTCCACAAAGCCGGATTGCCGGGCAGGTCGGGGCGGGCAAGCCACATCTTCTGCTCGCGATAGGCGGCAGGGCTGAACGGTGCGGCGGTCTGGAAGCGCTCGCCGGGGACCATCGCCATCCGCATCAGCTCGACGCCGTAGAAGCGATAGGCGAAGGCGCCCGCGATCGCGAGGACGACCAGCGCGGCGATGACGTAGAGGAATTTGCGGACCAAGCGGGAAGCACCTGCGGCATCGCGGCACGATCGCCGCGATCGATCCGTGGCGCATGATCGCGGACGGCGCAACAGCGCGACGGTTGCGCGCGACGCGCGGGGGGTGGTAGCGGCAACGGCATGTCCGTCGACACCGCCACCGTCCGCCGCATCGCCGGCCTCGCCCGCATCGCCATCTCCGACGAGGAGGCCGCGCGCCTGTCGCCCGAGCTGGGCAATATCCTCGACTGGATCGAGCAATTGTCGGAGGTCGACACGTCCGCGGTCGAGCCGATGACCGCGGTGATCCCCAACACGCTGCGGCTGCGCGACGATGTCGTCACCGACGGCGGCGTGCGCGACAAGGTGCTGGCGAACGCGCCGCAGGCGGAGCACGGGTTCTTCACCGTGCCGAAGGTGATCGAATGAGCGGTCGCACCCCCTTCGTCACCCCGGCGAAGGCCGGGATCCAGCAAGGACTCGTCATCCGGGCGAACGCCGGGATCTCGTGCCGAAAGGGCACGCTCAATAACGCAAAGACCCCGGCGTCCGCCGGGGTGACGAAGGCTTCGACATGACCGACCTCACCGACCTCGGCATCCGCGACCTGCGCGACGGGTTCCGCGCCGGGCAGTTCAGCGCGCGCGACGTCGCGACCGCGTTCAACGCCGCGGTCGCCGCCGCGACGCCGCTCAACGCCTTCCTGGTCGAGACGCCCGACCACGCGCTCGCCGCCGCCGATGCCGCCGATACCGCGCGCGCCGCGGGCGACGCGCCGAAGCCGCTGGCGGGCGTGCCGATCGGGATGAAGGACCTGTTCTGCACCAAGGGCGTCGCCAGCACCGCGGCGAGCCACATCCTCGAGGGCTTCGTCCCCGAATACGAATCCACCGTGTCGCAGAAATTGTGGGACGCGGGCGCGGGGATGCTGGGCAAGCTGAACATGGACCAGTTCGCGATGGGATCGTCGAACGAGACCAGCCATTTCGGCAACGTCATCAGTCCGTGGCGCCGCGCGGATGGCGGCAATGCGCCGCTCGCCCCCGGCGGGTCCTCGGGCGGCAGTTCGTCGGCGGTCGCGGCGCGCATCGCCCCCGGCGCGACGGGCACCGACACCGGCGGCTCGATCCGGCAGCCCGCGGCCTTCACGGGCATTTCGGGGATCAAGCCGACCTATGGCCGCTGTTCGCGCTGGGGCGTGATCGCCTTCGCCTCGTCGCTCGATCAGGCGGGGCCGATGGCGCGCGACGTGCGCGATTGCGCGATCATGCTGGAAAACATGTGCGGCTTCGATCAGAAGGACGCGACCAGCCTCGACCTGCCGGTGCCGCAGTGGGAGGCGGGGCTGAACGCTGGCCTGAAGGGCAAGCGCGTCGGCGTGCCGAAGGAATATCGCGTCGACGGCATGCCGCCCGAGATCGAGGCGTTGTGGCAGCAGGGCATCGACTGGGTGAAGGATGCGGGCGCGGAGGTGGTCGAGGTATCGCTGCCGCACACGAAATATGCGCTTCCCGCCTATTACATCATCGCACCGGCGGAGGCGTCGTCGAACCTCGCGCGCTACGACGGCGTGCGCTACGGCCTGCGCGACCTGCCCGAGGGTGCGAACCTTCAGGAGATGTACGCACGGACCCGCGCCGAAGGGTTCGGCGACGAGGTGAAGCGCCGCATCCTGATCGGCACCTACGTCCTGTCGGCGGGCTTCTACGACGCCTATTACACGCAGGCGCAGAAGGTCCGCGCCCTGATCGCGCGCGATTTCGAGCGTGCGTGGGAGGCGTGCGACGTCCTGCTGACCCCCACCGCGCCGTCCGCGGCGTTCGCGCTGGGTGAAAAGTCGGCGGATCCGATCGCGATGTACCTGAACGACGTCTTCACCGTGCCCTCGTCGCTGGCGGGCCTGCCCGCGATGAGCGTGCCGGGCGGCGTCGACGCCATGGGCCTGCCGCTGGGGTTGCAGATCATCGGCCGCCCGCTGGACGAGCAGGGCGTCCTGAACGCCGCGCTGGCGATCGAGGAACGCGCCGGGTTCGTCGCGCGGCCGGAGCGCTGGTGGTGAGGATCGCCGCGCTCGCCGCCCTGGCGCTGGCGGTCCCCGCCTGCGGCACCGCCGCCGCCCCCCAGGGCCCGGGCGCCGGCCCCGCAACCCTGCGGACGCTGGCCGCACGGCTGAAGTCGGCGAAGGGGGGCGAGACGATCCGCCTCGCGCCCGGCGACTACGGCAGGGTCGTGTTCCCGCGCGGCGGCCATTCGCCCGCCATCACGGTCGAGGCCACGGGCGCCACGTTCGAAGGGCTGGTGCTGAACGGCACCGGCGGCGTCACGGTGCGCGGGGGGACGATCCGGGGGACGGGCGGGCGCAGCTACGGCATCGGCATCCGCGACAGCGACGGCGTGCGCATCGAGGGCATGTCGATCACCAATACCCACCGCGGCGTGGTGGTGAACGAAAGCAGGAACGTGGCGCTGGTCGGCAACGAACTGACCGGGCTGATCTCCGACGGGATCAACATCGCCCTGTCCAGCCACGTGCTGGTCCAGCGCAACCGCTGCCACGATTTCAGCCCGAACCTGGCGGTGTTCGACGCGGCGGGGAAGAAATTGCGCGACGGCGACCACCCCGATTGCATCCAGGCATGGTCCCGCCCGACCCGCGCGCCGGTGAGCGACGTTCAGGTGCTGGACAATGTCATGGAGGGGAACATGCAGGGCATCTTCTTCGGCAACCACGTCCGCGGCGGCGTCGACGACGGCGGCTTCGATCGCGTGACGATCAGGGGCAACCGCATCCGCGTGACGATGAGCGGCATCGTCCTCGACGACGCGCGCGACAGCGAGGTGGCCGACAATCAGGTGTCGCAATTCCCCGGCGCCATCTTCGCCACCCGCCCGGCCTTCCGCCTGAAACCCAACGTGCGCGTGTCGGGCGCGCGCAACCGCGCGTGCGGGAACGTCGTGACGACCGGCGGCGTGAACCAGGGGGGCGGTCGCTGCCCCTAGGCGCCCGGCCCCGCACCCGTCCCGACGCACCCCGTCCATCGATCCTGTAGACCGCGAGAAGTCATGGCAGACGCAAGCACAATGTACCGTATCAAGGGCGCCACCGGCGACTGGGAAGTCGTCGTCGGGCTGGAGGTCCACGCGCAGGTGACCAGCAACGCCAAATTATTCTCCGGCGCCGCGACCGCGTTCGGGGCGGAGCCCAATACGCAGGTCAGCCTGGTCGATGCCGCGATGCCCGGCATGCTGCCCGTGCCCAACCGCGAATGCATCCGCCAGGCGGTCCGCACCGGCATGGCGATCGAGGCGCAGATCAACAAATGGTCGCGCTTCGACCGGAAGAATTATTTCTACGCCGATCTGCCGCAGGGGTATCAGATCAGCCAGCTCTATCACCCATTGGTGGGCGAAGGCGCGGTCGAGATCGAGGATGCGGGAGAGACGCGCACGATCGGGGTGGAGCGCATCCATGTCGAGCAGGATGCGGGGAAGCTGATGCACGACCAGCATCCGACGCGCAGCTATGTCGACCTCAACCGGTCGGGCGTCGCGCTGATGGAGATCGTCAGCCGTCCGGACATGCGGTCGCCGTCCGAAGCCGGGGCGTATCTGCGCAAGCTGCGCGCGATCCTGCGCTACGTCGGGTCGTGCGACGGCAACATGGAGGAAGGCTCCATGCGCGCCGACGTGAACGTCAGCGTGCGCCGCCCGGGCGAGGAATTCGGCACGCGGACGGAGACGAAGAACGTCAATTCGGTCCGCTTCGTCATGGCGGTGGTGGAACAGGAGGCGCGCCGCCAGGTGGACGTGATCGAGGACGGCGGGCGGATCGTGCAGGAGACGCGCCTGTACGACCCCGACCGGAACGAGACGCGATCGATGCGGTCGAAGGAGGACGCGCACGATTACCGCTACTTCCCCGATCCCGACCTGTTGCCGCTGGTGCTGGACGACGCGTTCCTCGACGAATGCCGTGCCTCGCTGCCCGAACTGCCCGATGCGAAGCGCGCGCGCTACATCGGGCTGGGCATCACGCCCTACGCCGCGGACGTGCTGACCGCGGAGGTGGAGAATGCGCGCTGGTTCGACGCGCTGCTGGACGCGGGCGCGCCCGCGGTGGCGGCGGCGAACTGGGTGACCAGCGAATTGTTCGGCGCGCTCAACCGGCTGGGCCGGGGGATCGGCGATTCGCCGGTGCAGCCGGGGCAGGCGGCGGAGCTGCTGGCGCTGGTCGCGGACGGCACGCTGTCGGGCAGCCTGGCCAAGCAGGTGTTCGAGGCGATGCTGGAGACCGGCGACGCGCCGGGGAAGATCGTCGAGGAACGCGGGCTGAAGCAGACCAGCGACACCGGCGCGATCGAGGCGGTGATCGCGGACGTGCTGGCGAAGAACCCCGGCCAGCTGGCGCAATATCGCGACGGCAAGGTCGCGCTGTTCGGCTTCTTCGTCGGCCAGACGATGAAGGCGATGGCGGGCAAGGCCAATCCGGCGGTGGTGAACGAGCTGTTGAAGAAGGCGCTGGGATAAGGGGCGGGGGAAGGATCAGCGCATCAGCGCGAGGACGCGCGGATAGTCCTCCGGCCCGATCGTCGCGTCGAACTTGCACCCGATGCGGCCGCCCAGCGACCAGCGGACCTCCGCCATCACCGCGCCGACCTGCGGCAGGTGGAACGTCAGCCGCGCGCCGACCGCCACGGGTTCGTCGACCCTCGCCATCAGGCCGTGGGGGGACAGGTTCACGACCAGCACGGGCAATCGCGCGCCCGACGCATCCGACGATCGCACGCGGCGCCACGTCTCGTCGCGCGGCGCGATGCGGTCGTCCTGCGATGATACCGGGCGCGGGGCCATGGGGGTCCTTCGGGTGATGGCCTTCCGCTAGATCACCCGCGCCCTAACAACGGGTGAATCGTGCGACCGGATGCGCGCGGCTACGACCAGTCGACGATCCCGTGGTGCTTCTTGCCCGCCGATATGCGCACCGGTGCGCCCGCGGCGGCGACGATCGCGGCCTCGTCCGCCACCTTCTGCCCGTCCACGCGCGCGCCGCCGCCCTTGATGAGGCGGCGCGCCTCGCCCTTCGACGCGGCGAAGCCCAGCCCGACCAGCGCGTCGACCAGCGCGATCGCTCCCGTGGCGGCGATCTGCGGCAACGTTTCGCCCGCGCTCCCCTCCTCGAACGTCCGGCGCGCGGTTTCGGCGGCCTCGTCGGCGGCGGCGCGGCCGCGGCACAGGGCGGTGGCCTCGTTCGCCAGCACCTTCTTCGCCTCGTTGATGTCCGCGCCCTCCAGCGCGTCCAGCCGCGCGATCTCGTCCAGCGGCAGGTCGGTGAACAGGCGCAGGAAGCGGCCGACGTCGCGGTCGTCGGTGTTGCGCCAGAATTGCCAGTAATCGAAATGCGGCAATTGATCCTCGTGCAGCCACACCGCGCCCGAGACGGACTTGCCCATCTTCTCCCCCGACGCGGTCGTCAGCAGCGGGGTGGTCAGCCCGAATACCTCGGTCCCGTCCATCCGGCGCGCCAGGTCGACGCCGTTGACGATGTTCCCCCACTGGTCGCTGCCGCCCATCTGCAACCGCACGCCCTGCCGCCGCGCCAGTTCGCGGAAGTCGTAACCCTGCAATATCATGTAGTTGAATTCGAGGAACGACAGCGACTGTTCGCGATCGAGGCGCAGCTTCACCGAATCGAACGACAGCATGCGGTTGACGCTGAAATGCTGTCCGACCTCGCGCAGGAAGGGGATGTATTCCAGCTTGTCGAGCCAGTCGGCGTTGTTGACCAGCACCGCGCCGGTGGGACCGTCCCCGAACGTCAGGAAGCGCGCGAAGATGCGCTGGATGCCCGCGATGTTGGCGGCGATCGTCTCGTCGCTCGACAGCTTTCGCGCCTCGTCCTTGAAGCTGGGGTCGCCGATCTTGCCGGTGCCGCCGCCCATCAGGACGATCGGCTTGTGCCCGGTCTGCTGGAGCCGGCGGAGCAGCATGATCTGGATGAGACTGCCGACGTGCAGCGACGGCGCGGTGGGGTCGAAGCCGATATAGCCGGGCACGACCTCCCTCGCGGCCAGCGCGTCGAGCGCGGCGGCGTCGGTCGCCTGGTGGACGTAGCCGCGCGACGTGAGCGTGCGGAGGAGGTCGGATCTGTGGTCGGTCATGATGCGGGGGCGCTTAGCACAAATTGTGCTTCCGCGAAGGCGGAAGCCCAGACTGGGTTCCCGCCTTCGCGGGAACACAAAGCTACCGCCGCGGCAATTGTCCCACCGGGTCCACCGGCGTGCGCCCGCGGCGCAGTTCGAAATGCAGCTCGGGGCGGTCGGCATAGCCCGTCTCGCCCGACAGCGCGATCGTCTGGCCGCGCTTCACCGCCTGTCCGCGGCGGACCAGCAGCTTGCCCGCGTGGCCGTAGATCGACGCCCAGCCCCCGCCGTGGCGCAGGATGACGAGCCCGCCTAGCGCCGCGATCCCGTCGCCGACATAGGCGACGTCGCCGTCCGCCGCGGCCTTCACCGGGGTATCCGCGGGCACTGCGATCTTGATTCCGTCGTTGCGTTCGCCGCTGGCGCCGGGGCCGAAGCGGCGGACGATGCGGCCGTCGACGGGCCAGGCGAAGCGGCCCGGGGCGGGGGGCGTGCCCACGACGGCGGTGGTCGACGGCAGGACGCGCCGCGGCCCCGCGACCGGCTTCGCGGGCGGCCGGTTCGCCGCCACCGCGGGCTGCCCGCCGGTCAGGATCGAATCGATATCGAGGCGGAAGGCGGCGGCGCGTTCCGCCGCGGACGGGCGGCGCGCGGCATCGCCGGGGATCAGCACGCGTTGCCCGACATACAGGACATAGGGTTCGGCCAGCGCGTTGGCGGCGACCACCTCCGCCCAGCGGACGCCGTAGGCGCGCGCGATCGCGATGCCGGTCTGGCCCGGCCGGACCAGGTGATAGCGCCCGCCGGGGATCGCCAGCACCTGCCCCGCGGCGATGGCATCGGGGCGGGGAAGGGCGTTGGCGCGCGCGATCGCCTCCACGCCCGCGCCGGTGCGCGCCGCGACCGCGGTCAGCGTGTCGCCGGGGCGGACGGTGTAGCGCTGGTCCTCCACCGCGCGCGCATCGGGCGCGACGGGGCGGCTTTCCCACGCCGGGCGCGGCGCGGGCAGCTGGCTGACCCCGGTAGCGGGGCTTTCCACCACCGGCGCGGGAAGCGGCTCGGCCTGCGGCGGCTCGGCCCGTGGCGGCGGGGCGGGGGGCGGCACGTCATATCCGCCGCCCGGGATGCACGCGCCCAGGAGCAGCGGCGCGACCAGGGCGGCGGCCCGCGTCATCGCCCCCGGTAGACGTCGGCCAGCCCCGCGAGCGACCGGTGATGCGTCAGGTCGAGCTGGAGCGGGGTGACGGTGACGTATCCGTCCGCGACGGTCGGCAGGTCGGTGCCGTCCGCCTGCGGCGCGGCGATGCTGCCCAGCGCGAGCCAGTAATAGGGATAGCCGCGCGGATCGGTGCGCGGATCGAAGCGGACGCGGCCATAGTCGCGCAGCCCCTGCGGCACGACGCGCACGCCCTTCACCTCCCCCGAATCGGGGGCGGGGAAGTTGATGTTGACCATCGTGCGCGGCGCCCAGTCGTGGTCCAGCAGCGGGCGCAGGACGCGCGCCCCCCATTGCGCGGCATGATCGAACGACACGTCGTCGCCCGGCTCGATCGCGCCGTAGCGCTGGCTGAGCGCGACCGAGCGGATGCCCGCCAGCGCCCCTTCCATCGCGGCGGAGACGGTGCCCGAATACATGCAATCCTCCGCCAGATTGCCGCCGCGGTTGACGCCCGACAGGATCAGGTCGGGCGCGCCGTCCTTCATCAGTTCGGCCAGCGCGATCATGACCGCGTCGGTCGGCGTCCCCGCCACCGCGAAGCGGCGGGCGTCGAACCGGCGGACGCGCAAGGGGCGGGTGAGCGTGAGGGAGCGGCCCGTCCCCGACTGTTCCTCCGCCGGCGCGACGATCCACACGTCGTCGGACAATTCGGCCGCGATTCGTTCCAGCACGGCAAGGCCGGGGGCGTGATAGCCGTCGTCGTTGGTCAGCAGGATACGCATGGGTTCAGGGCCGATCGGGGTTAGGGTTGCACGGGCGCCGGCGATCTAGAACGCCGCCGTCATGCCGGATCCATTCCGGCATCCATCGTGCCGCGATAGCAAAAAGCGTTGATATGGCGGCACGATGGACCCCGGAACAAGTCCGGGGTGACGAAGGGTTGGGGCGAGGTCGCGCGAACATCTTCCGTCAACCGACCGATCATCACTTCGGCTCCAGCCGGTTCAGCCCGCCGAGATACGGTTGCAGCACCTCGGGCACCCACACCGATCCGTCCGCCTGCTGGTAGTTTTCCAGGATCGCGACGATCATCCGGCCGACTACCAGTCCCGAGCCGTTGAGCGTATGGACGAAGCGCGTCGCCTTCTCGCCCTCTGGCCGATAGCGTGCGTTCATCCGCCGCGCCTGGAAATCGGTGCAGGTGGAACAGCTCGAAATCTCGCGATACCGCCCCTGTCCGGGCAGCCATACCTCCAGGTCGTAGGTCCGCGCCGCGGTGAAGCCCATGTCGCCGGTGCAGAGCTTCATCCGGCGGAAGGGGAGGCCGAGCCGCGTCAGCACATCCTCCGCCGCCGCGGTCATCCGTTCATGCTCTTCCTCGCTGCGGTCCGGCTCGACGATCGACACCATCTCCGCCTTCTCGAACTGGTGCTGGCGGATGAAGCCGCGCGTGTCGCGCCCCGCCGCGCCCGCCTCGCTGCGGAAACAGGCGGTCAGGGCGGTGAAGCGCAGCGGCAGGTCGGACGCGGACAGAATCTTCTCGCGCACGATATTGGTCAGGCTGACCTCCGCAGTGGGGATCAGCCAGCGATCGTCGGTAGTGCGGAACAGGTCCTCGGCGAACTTGGGCAATTGCCCGGTGCCGAACATCGCCTCGCCCTTCACCAGCAGCGGGGGGACGACCTCCTCATAGCCGTGGTCGCGGGTCAGGACGTCGAGGCCGAACTGCCCCAGCGCGCGATTGAGCCGCGCCATCGCGCCGCGCACCAGCGTGAAGCGCGCGCCCGCGATCGCGACGCCGGTCTCGAAATCCAAGCCCAAAGCGGGGCCGATCGCGTCATGCTCCTTCACCGCGAAATCGAACGTCGGCCGGTGCCCGCGTTCGTGGACCAGCTGGTTATCCTCCTCGTCCGCGCCCTGCGGCACGTCGGCCAGCGGCAGGTTGGGAAGCGTCGCCAGCGTCTCGTCCAGCGTCGCCTGCAACGTCGCGGCCTCCGCCTCCAGCTGCGGCATCCGCTCCTTCAGGCCCGCGACCTCCGCCATCAGCGCGGCGGCGGTCGCCTCGTCCTTGCGCCCCTTCGCCGCGCCGATCGCCTTCGACGCCTCGTTCCGGCGCGCCTGCGCGGTCTGCAAGTCGGTCAGCAGCGCGCGGCGGCGTTCGTCGTTCGCGACCAGCGCATCCGACGACGGCGCCACCCCGCGGCGGGCGAGCGCGGCGTCGAAGGCGGCGGGGTCGTCGCGGACCAGGCGGATGTCGTGCATGGCCGCGCTATGCCGCCCGACGGCCGTACTCGCAACCTCATGCGGCGCGACCCGTTGGAGAGGGGAGCATAGACCATAAGGAGAGCGCTCCCGTGCACATTCCCCACAAGTCCGTCGTCGTCGTCGCGGACGGACGCAAGATGCTGTTCCTGCGCAACGAGGGCGATGCCGAATATCCCAACCTCGTCGTCGAGACCGCGGAAGAGAAGTCGAACCCCGCGACCCGCGACCAGGCGACCGACGCCGCGGGCCGCGCGTCCTCCCCCCAGGGCGCGGCGCGCAGTTCGGTGGAGCCGACCGACTTCCACCAGCTGGAGGAAGACCGCTTCGCCGCGGAGGTGACCGACATGCTGAAGATACGCGCGCTGAAGAACGATTTCGAATCGCTCATCATCGTCGCCCCGCCCAGGACGCTGGGCGAGATGCGGAAACACTATCACAAGGAAGTCAGCGGACGCCTGACCGCGGAACTGGACAAGGACCTGACCGGTCACCCGATCGCGGATATCGAAAAGGCGCTGCTCGCGGCCTGATCCGTGCCCGGCCCGGGGGAACGACGGCGGTGTTCGTGAGCCCGGGTTCCCGCCTTCGCGAACACGGACGGTCGTCAGGCGGCGACCGCCCGCTTCGCCAGTCGTCGCCGCGCGACCAGCCCCGCGGCGGCGGCGCCGAACAGCAGGACCATCGGCGGGGCGGGGACGGGCGCGGGATTGCCGCTGCTCGACCCGCCCGGCCCGCATTTCCCGTATTTGCACCCGCCCGGCCCCGACGACGTCCAGCCGCCGCTGCTCGACCAGCCCTTGGAACTCGACCCGTAGGAGGACGAGGAGGTCGACGTCGTGCTCGACTGATTCTGTCCCTGGCCCTGCTGCTGCTGCTGCTGCTGGTTCTGTTGCTGGTTTTGGGCCTGTTCCTGGTTCTGGCTCTGCTGATTCGTGTTCGTATTCGTGTTGTTGCTCGTGTTCGTGTTGCTGCTGGTATTGCTGTTCGTGTTGGTGTTGTTGCTCTGGCTCGAGCTGTTGTTCGTGCTGCTGTTGTTCGACGAATTGTCGAGGTTGTTGTTGTTGTTCACGTCCACGGTCGCGCCGCCGGTGGAGCTGGAGGTCGAACTCGCGACATTGCCCGACGACGACGTGCTGCTCGACCCGCTGGTGCTCGACGTGGAGGAGACGACGATCCCGCCGCCCCCCCCGCCGCCGCCGCCCGATCCGCCGAAGAACCCGCCCGCGAAGAATCCGCCCCCGCCGCCGAAGCCGCCGCCGCCGATGATCGCGGGCGCCACGCCCCCGCCGCCGGCAAAGACCGGCGCCTCGGGCAGCGGCACGGGGATCGGCGCCCCCTGGCTCGCGATCGTCACCGTCGTCGCGGCGCACGCCCGGCCGCCCTTCGCGACGCGGCGCACCTTGCCCGTGCTGGCGTAGGACCGGCGCACGACGCGCTTCGCCACCTTCTTGGTATAGGCGGCGCGCGCCTTGCCCGTCTCGGCGACATGCACCGCGCCGCCCCCGATCAGCGCACCGCCGCAGGTGCAGGCACAAAGTTTCGCCAATGCCATCCGTACGGACATGTGACACTCTTTCGTTGGCGGCGAAGACACGCCGTGGGATATCGAAGCACCCGCTCCTGCCGATGCTCATCCACCAAAGTGCAAAACAAACATTTAAGTTCAACCGTGTTAACTATGATGCGTCGGGGATATCGTGTCGAAATCGGGACACCTGTGCGAACATTGTGGTTAACGTGCCGGCGCGGGACGATCCGGCCCCAGGTCGTTCAGGCAGGCGACAGCCGGAACGTCGCAAACCGCGTCAGCGTCCGCTTGAGATAGGTTAGGGTCGCCTCTATAGCGCCCGCGGGGGCGTGGCGATGCGAAGACATCCGGCGCTGGCGGGAGTGTTTCGATGGCAACGGCAATAGATCGTATCGACAGCGTAGCGGGGCGCAGGATGGCGGCGAACGATGCCGACGACGGATACCGTCCCGGGCCGGACGAGGCGTTCATGAACGAACGGCAGCTGGCCTATTTCCGCCGGAAGCTGCTGGCGTGGAAGGATGCGCTGCTGCGCGAATCGATGGGCACGCTGTCGCAGCTCCAGGTCGATTCGAACCGCGAGGCGGACCTGAGCGACCGGGCGTCGAGCGAGACCGACTGGTCGATCGAACTGCGCACCCGCGACCGGCAGCGCAAGCTGGTGTCCAAGATCGATTCGGCGCTGCGGCGCATCGACGAGGGCGAATACGGCTATTGCGAAGTGACCGGCGAGCCGATCAGCCTGGGCCGGCTGGAGGCGCGGCCGATCGCGACGATGACGCTGGAGGCGCAGGAGCGCCACGAACGCAACGAAAAGGTATCGCGCGACGACTGATCCCCGCCGATCCGGTAACGCGCGGTTTACCGCATTCGGGTAGCAGGGGCGCAGGATCGAACCGGTGGACGCAATGGAACAGATAGGTAAGCGCGGATTCGACGACGCCGCTCCCGCGACGGACAGTCCGCGGGGGCGCGACAGCCTGTTCCTGATGGCCCGCCTGCGCTTCGCCGGCGCGGCGGAGGACATGTCGGTGCGCGTCCGCAACCTGTCGCCCGGCGGCCTGATGGCCGAACTGCCCGCGCCGATCGCCACCGACAGCGCGATCGAGGTGGAGGTGCGCGGCATCGGCTGGGTCAAGGGGCGGATCGCCTGGCAGACCGAAGGTCGCGCGGGTATCGCCTTCGACGCGGAGATCGACCCGCAACGCGCGCGCAAGGCGCCCGGCACCCCGAACGATCGCTGACCCCTCTGGACGCGGGCGCTCCGCTGGTGCAAGGGCGCGACGCTTCCACGCGGGTGTGGCGGAATTGGTAGACGCAGCGGACTCAAAATCCGCCTCTGGCAACAGATTGTCGGTTCGAGTCCGACCACCCGTACCAGCCATCGATCCATGAACCCTTGCGCGATCGCGTCCCGCCCGGCATCTCCGTAACAAATGATATGGAGGAGGATGGCGATGGGCGATTTCAGCGGCAGGAACGTGTTCGTGGCGGGCGCGTCCAGCGGGATCAACCTGGCGATCGCGCACGCGTTCGGCGCGGCGGGCGCGACGGTGACGGTGCTGAGCCGCAGCGCGGAGAAGATCGAGGCGGCGGCGCAGGGCCTGCGCGATGCGGGCGTCGATGCGCAGGGGATCGCATGCGACGTGCGCGACTATGCCGGGCTGGAGGCCGCCTTCGCCGCGGCGGTGGCGAAATACGGCCCGATCGACGTCGTCGTCTCGGGCGCGGCGGGCAATTTCCTCGCCCCCGCGCTGAAGGTCAGCGCCAATGCGTTCAAGACCGTGGTCGATATCGACCTGCTGGGCACCTACAACGTCTTCCGCGCCAGCTTCGATCACCTGAAAAAGCCGGGCGCGTCGCTGATCGCGATCACCGCGGGGCAGGCGGTGCACCCGATGTCGTTCCAGATCCACGCCTGCGCCGCGAAGGCGGGGGTGAACATGGTCACCAAGTGCCTGGCGCTGGAATGGGGCCCGGCGGGCGTGCGCGTGAACGCCATCTCCCCCGGCCCGATCGCGGATACGGAAGGAATGAAGCGGCTGGCCGATCCGGCGCGCGAGGCGGCGATCAAGGGCCGCCTGCCGCTGCGCGACTATGGCACGAAGCAGGACATCGCCGACGCCGCGCTGTTCCTGTCGAGCGAGGCGGCGAAATACGTGACCGGCACGATCCTGAACGTCGACGGCGGCAGCGACCTGGGCGATGCCAGCGCGGATGCGTTGGGCGTTTAGGGCGGATCCGCATTCAGCGGACTGCCCGGCGATCCTCCTCCTCCGGGGAAACATCTCGCGATGTTGATCCAGCCTGGCCCGCACCCCCTTTCCGTTCGGGCTGAGCGAAGTCGAAGCCGATGTGCGACACATGGCCTTCGACTTCGCTCAGGCCGAACGGGGGTAGGGGAAGGCGCTCCGCCCGAAAGGGGTTCAGGCGATCCCCAGGTCCGCCGGTCCGAACGCATCCGGCAGCAGTTCCGACAGGCGATAGCTGGCCAACGCATCGCCGGTCGCGCCCGCGCAATGCACGGACAGGTCGCGCCCCCCCATCTGCGCCGCCTCGTTCAGCACCTGCCGGCAGCGCCCGCACGGGCGCACCGGATCGGCCCCGGCCGCCTGTCCCGATGCGTCCATCGCGCCGCCGATGACGCCGATCGCGACCACGTCCGCCAGCCGCCCTTGCGCGGACACCGTGGCGATCGCGACCGTCTCCGCGCACAGCGACAGGCCGTAGCTGGCATTCTCGACATTCGCCCCCGTCACGACGCTGCCGTCGGACAGCAGTACCGCCGCCCCGACCGCGAAGCGCGAATAGGGCGCATGGGCGTGGACCGCGGCCCGCCGCGCCGCCGCGATCAACATCCGTGCCTCGTCGCTCATCGTACCGCCACGTCCCAGTTCACCGGCCCCTCCACCCCGTCGACGCGCCGGATATCGCTCGCCTGCCACATCCGCCACGGACGGTCGGTATAGGCGGGGCGAAGGAAATTGCCCGTCGCCCAGATATTTCGGCGCAATGCCTGTACCAGGGTATAATCGTCCTCCACGTCGGGCGCGACCTTCAGCAGCACGGGCTTGCCCGTATGCGCCTCGATCCGCCGCGCGGCCTCCGCCACGTCCGCGATCAACGCCGCGCGATCGGGGCGGGCGGGGCAGGCGGGATCGTAATGCAGGTCGATCGCCGCGGGCAGCGCGTCGGGCGCCAGCGGCACGACGGTGTTGAACGCATTCGCCTGCTCCGCGCCGTCCTGGCAGAAGGAATAGACGTGGATCGCGCCACGCCGCACGCCCGCGGCGGCCATCGCGTCCCAATGCGCCTGGAACGTGCGGTCGCGGACGTTGTGCCCTCGCGTCGCGACGGCGTAGCCGAAATCGACGCCCGCGCCCTTCGCCACCGCCCATTCGACCGCGCCGTTGGCCTCCGACACGTCGATGCCCTGCACCGGATATTTCGCGACCGACGGGTGCCAGCGGATCGCCAGCCGCCAGCCTGCGACGGTCGCGAGCGCGAGCGCGAGCAGGATCAGGACGAGGCGGCCGGCTCCATACATGCGTCAGCCCTTGATGTGCAGGACGCAGATGAGCGTGAACAACCGGCGCGCGGTGTCGAAATCGACCTCGATCTTCCCCGCCAGCCGTTCGACCAGCAATTCGGCGGCATCGTTGTGGACCGCGCGACGGGCCATGTCGACGGTTTCGATCTGCTGCGGCGTCGACTGACGAATCGCCTGGAAGTAACTGTCGCAAATGGCGAAATAATCGCGGATCGGCCGCCGGAATCGCGCCAGCCCCAGCACCAGCGTCTCCAGCGGCGTGCCGTCCTCGCGCTTGATGTGGATGCCAAGCCGCCCCTCCTCGACCGACAGCGCGACGCGATACGGCCCGGCATAGCCGTCGGGATGGACGCGTTGCGGCGCGAAGTGATTGCCCTCGACCAGGTCGAAGATCGCGATCCGCCGTTCCTGTTCGATATCCGCCGAGCGCCACAGGATCGTGCGCTCGTCCAGTTCGACGTCGATGATCCGCGGATCGGCCATATCGTGTCGATAGAGACGGTTTGCCGGTCCGTCATCCCCGTTCACTCGACGCGTCGCACCCCATGTCCGTTCGGGCAGAGCGAAGTCGAAGCCCATGTGCCGACCTTGGCGCTTGCCCTTCGACTTCGCTCAGGGCGAACGGAGGTGGGGTGCGCCAAACCCGGCTCGTCCATGTTATCCACAGTGACGGACATTCCGCTTTCCCCCCGCGTCCGCTACACCGCCCGGCATGGCGACCCTCGCATTCCCCCATCCGGCCCCGGCCGAACCGATCCAGCTGCCCCGCAACGTGGAGGCGGAGGCGGCGATGCTCGGCGCGATGCTGATCGACAACCGGCTGGCCGACGACATCGTCGACCGGCTGGAGCCGCAGCATTTCTACGAACCCGTCCACGGCCGCGTCTTCGCCGCGATCAAGACCTTGCGCGGCAAGGACATGCTGGCCTCGCCCGTCACGCTGCGCCCGATGTTCGAGGCGGACGAGGGGATGCGCGAGCTGGGCGGTCCGGCCTATCTGGCGCAGCTGACCGGCTCGGGCGCGGGGCTGATCGGCGCGCGGCAGTTCGCGAACCAGATCTACGACCTGGCCATGCTCCGCTCGCTCGTGACGGTCGGCCGCACGCTGGTCGACCGCGCGATGGACACCAGCGAGGAGGTGAACCCGCGCGCGCAGATCGAGCTGGCGGAAGAGGAATTGTTCAAGGTCTCCGCCGACGGCCAGTCCGAATCGACCGTGAAAAGCTTCGCCCAGGCCGCGACCATGGCGGTAAGAATGGCGGAGAAGGCCCTGAACTGGGGCGGAAACCTGTCGGGCGTGACGACCGGGCTCGATTCGATCAACGCCAAGATCGGCGGCCTGCACCACAGCGATCTGATGATCCTGGCCGGGCGTCCCGGCATGGGGAAGACATCGCTCGCCACCAACATCGCCTTCAACGCGGCGCAACGCTGGATGCACGACATGCGCGACGGCATCCCGCCCGCCAAGTCGGTGGGGGCGAAGGTCGCCTTCTTCAGCCTGGAGATGAGCGCGGACCAGCTGGCGACGCGTATCCTGGCGGAGCAGTCGCGGATCAGTTCCGAGGCGTTGCGCATGGGCAAGATCAGCAAGAGCGAGTTCGAGCAGCTCGCCGCCGCCGCGGTGGAGCTGGAGAATCTGCCGCTGTTCATCGACGATACCGGCGGCCTCAGCATCGGCGCGCTGCACACGCGCGTCCGCCGGTTGCAACGGCGCCACAACAACGAAATCGGCCTTGTCGTCGTGGATTACCTGCAATTGCTCAGCGGCTCCGGCAAGACCGGCGACGGCAATCGCGTGCAGGAGATTTCCGAGATCAGCCGCGGGCTGAAGACGCTGGCCAAGGACATGAACGTCCCCGTGCTGGCCCTGTCGCAGCTCAGCCGCGCGGTGGAGCAGCGCGAGGACAAGCGCCCGCAATTGAGCGACCTGCGCGAATCGGGATCGATCGAGCAGGACGCCGACATGGTGTGGTTCGTGTTCCGCGAGGATTATTACATCGCGGCCAAGGAGCCCAAGCGCCCCGCGGAGGGCGACGACACCCGCGCGTTCGAGGACCACGCCCGCTGGGCCGCGGACATGGAACGCGTCTACGGCCTGGCCGAGCTGATCGTCGCGAAACAGCGCCACGGCGCGACGGGGAAGGTGACGCTGAAGTTCGATCCGACGATCACGCGGTTCAGCGACTATGCGGGATATTGAGTGTTACACGCCCGGACTTCCGTTCGGGCTGAGCGCAGTCGAAGCCTATGCTCTACGCATGCCCTTCGACGTCGCTCAGGGCGAACGGAAAGTCTCCTCGCCTATCGCGGCCGGTATTCGATCCGTGCCTCGCCTTCCGCGCGGACGGGCAGGAACAGGCCCTGCGCGGTCGCGCGGATGCGCCCGTTGGTCACGCGCGTGACATGGGCGGACAGCAGGAAGTCGCCGCGCCGTCGCGATCCGATCGCCGCCTGCGCCTTGGCCAGCACCTTGGCATAGTCGCCCGCGAAATCATGGCGTAGCGCCCCTTCGACCCCCGCCAGCACCGCCGGGCTTTCGAACAGGCGGACCAGCAGGTTCACGACCTGCGAATCGGTTTTCGTCGCGAACCCGATGTCGCGCGCCTGCACCACCTGCGACCCTTCGGCGTTCCACGGCAGCGCGGTCAGCCAGACCTCCCCCTTCGTCACGCCCAGCGATCCGTCGCGTGCCTTCACCTCGGTGCGGACGCCCACCGCCAGCCGATTGCCCTCGGTCGCGTAGATCGTGACCTTCCCGAATGTCGCATCGACCGCGCCGACCCCCGCCAGCGTGATCCCCTTCGTCGCCAGTTCGCGCAATTCGCGCTGCACCACGGGCTCCAGCTGGCGATAATCGGCCAGCACCGGGATGAAGAAGCGCAAGCCCGCCCCGCTCGCCACCCGCGACGGCGGGGGCAGGGGGGTGGGGACGGGATCGGCGGGGCGATCGCCGACGAAGCTTTCGGTCAACGCCTCCGCCGCCAGCGTCAGGCGCAATTGGCGACCATCGACGCGATAGCCGCCGACGCCGATCGCGCGCGGGGTCACGCGCATCCATGCGGGCGGGTTGCGGCGGTTCAGCTGGATGGTCGTGAACCCCTCGGCCCACGCCCGGTCCAGCTGCGCTTTCACGTCCATGCGCGCCAGGTGCCGCGGCAGGTCGCGTTCCAGCTTCGCGACCACATCCTTCAGTTTCTCATCGGCTTGCCGCGTGAAGGTGACACGCTGTCCCAGGATGTCGATGCCCGGCTCGCGTCGCCACGCATAGCCGATGTCGATCGTCGCGCGCGGTCGCCAATCGTCGACGATCCCCAGCCGTGCGTTCGCCCGGACCATGGCCACCGCGGTCGCCGTCTCTCCCGCCACGCCGCCCAGGTCGCGGATGCGCACGGTCGCGGTGACGGGCATGACCAATGTCAGCCGCTCGCCCGCGCCCGCCACCGTGATGCGCCCGCGTCGCGCCTCGCCGACGATGCGACAGCCCAGGTCCGGCGTGACCTTCACCCCCGCCACCTTTCGCCCCGCGATGCACCGGTCGCGATGCTGGTCGATCCGCCACAGCACCTGCGGCGTTTCGCGGTCCAGCCCGCGTTCGACCGCGTCGAGGGAGGCGGTGACGGGCACGACGATCGTGGAGCTCTCGCCCGGAAGGTCGACCGTGCCGGTCGCGCGCGGCGGCGCCGGATTGCCCGCATCGCGCCCGCAACCCGCCACCGTTCCCGCGAGGAGAAGGAGCAGGGCAGGGGCGGACGGGTTACGCAAAGCCATCGATGAACGCGGCGTCGCGGCGTTGGTTGCCGAACCGTAACGGTTATCGGATCGCGCACTTTCGTCCAATCTCGGCACGCCCGCCCACGCTATGACCCAAGGCGCGGGCCGCCGGAGGGGCGGGCCGCGATCGAATCTTGGGGGGTTTATGAAGAACTGGATGATGGCGTCCGCGCTTGCGGCGTCGATGGCGGCCGTGCCCGCGACGGCGCAGGAAACCGACGACGGGCCGCGGATCGTCGCGGGCGTGACCGCGGGGACGCTGGGGATCGGACCGGAGGTGGGCGTGCGCCTGTCCGACCATATCGGGATCCGCGGAAGTGCGACCTTCCTCGGTTTCGGCGCAGATTTCGATTCGGACGATATCACCTATCGCGGCGACCTGAAGCTGAAGTCCTTCGGCGCGATGGTCGACGTCCATCCGTTCGGCGGCAGCTTCCGCGTGTCGGGCGGCGCGCGGATCAACCGCAACCGCGTCGACGTGCGCGCGACGCCGTCGGACGGCGGCACGGTGACCGTCGGCGGCGAGGATTATACCGCGGCGCAGGTCGGCGTGCTGTCGGGCGGCGCGGACGTGAAGAAGTTCGCGCCCGCGCTGACGCTCGGCTGGGCGGGGTCGAACCGGAAGGGCTTCTTCTTCGGCACCGAACTGGGCGTGCTGTTCCAGGGCCAGGCGCGCCTGCGCGAGTTCCGTGCCAGCGGCACCGCGGCGAACGACGCCGGTTTCCGCGCCAGCCTGGAGGCCGAACGCCGCGACCTGCAAGACGACATCGACAAGGTGAAGGTCTATCCGATCCTGCAACTGATGATCGGCTGGCGCTTCTGACCGGGCGCCGGGCGGGGGATCAGAACGCGGGTTCCTCGCCCGGCTTCTCGGGCACGTGGATGCCGCATTCCACCTTGTCCCATCCGCGCCAGCGGCCCGCGCGCGGATCCTCGCCCGGCTGCACCTTGCTGGTGCACGGCAGGCAGCCGATCGACGGATAGCCCGCCGCCTCCAGCGGATGGCGCGGCAGATCGTAATCGGCGAAATAGGCGTCGAGGCGTTCCTTGCCCCAGTCGGCGAGCGGGTTGATCTTCAACCGCCCCTCGTCGATCTCGAACCGCGGCAGCGCGGCGCGCGTCTTCGCCTGGAACCCCTTGCGCCCCGAAATCCAGGCGTCGAACGGCACCAGCGCACGGCGCAGCGGCTCCACCTTGCGCAGGTCGCAGCATCCGTCCGGGTCGTACGACCAGCGCAGCCCCTTCTCGTCCTTCAGCCGCAATAGCCGCGGATCGGGGCGGTAAACGCGCAGGTCGGTGAAGCCGAGCCGCTCCGACAGTTCATCGCGGTAGGCAAGAGTCTCGCCGAACATCTTCTGCGTATTGGTGAAAACGACCGGCACGTCGGTATCGACCGCCGCCACCATGTGCAGCAGCACCGCCGATTCCGCGCCGAACGACGACACCGCCGCCACCCGCCCGCGCAATTCCCCGCCCAGCAGCGCGCACAGCATCTCGGGCGCGTCGACGCCCGCGAAGCGCGCCTCCAGCGCGGCCGCATCCGCGACCGTGAAGGCGGGACGGACGTCGATCTGGTCGAGGATGCGGGCAGGTTCAGCCATGCCGCTTCCTCCACACCGGCACGATATTGTCGGCGGCGGGCTGGTAGTGATCGGTATAGCGGGTCAGCGCGCGATCCAGCGCGGCCTGATCGATCGGTGCCTCGGGCGCGAAGCTGTCGAAACCGCAGCGGCGCATGAACGCGATCTGGTCGACCAGCACGTCGCCCGCGGCGCGCAGTTCGCCGGTATAGCCGCCCTCGCGCAGGATGCGCGCGGAGGAATAGCCGCGTCCGTCGCGATAGCCGGGGAAGCTGACCTCGATCAGCGCGACGCGGTCGAGATGGCCGAGCAGGCGGCGCGCGTCGTCGCCCGCCTCGACCCGCACCGCGCCAGCGTTGGTCTGTCCGTCGAGGAAGGCGTCCAGCGTCACCGCGGGTTCGTCATGCGCCGCATCGTCGCGGAAGCGCAGCAGGGCCTCACCCATAGATCGCCTCCTTGAACACATCCATGCCGACGCGGCGATAGGTATCGACGAAGCGCTCGTCGTTCTCGCGCACTTCCAGATACTTGCCGGTCACTCTTTCGATCGCGTCGACCACGCCGTCCTCGTCGAAACCGGGCCCGGTGATCTTCCCCAGCGACACGTCCTCCGCGCCCGATCCGCCGAGCAGGAGCTGGTAATTCTCCGTCCCCTTCCGGTCGACGCCCAGCACGCCGATATGCCCCGCGTGGTGATGCCCGCACGCGTTGATGCAGCCGCTGATCTTCAGCTTCAGTTCGCCCAGGTCGCGCTGCCGCGCCGGATCGGCGAAGCGGGTCGCGATCTTCTGCGCCAGCGGGATCGAGCGCGCGTTCGCCAGGCTGCAATAATCCAGCCCGGGGCAGGCGATGATGTCGCTGATGAGGTCGAGGTTCGCCTCCGCCAATCCCGCCGCGACCAGCGCCTCCCACACCGGCGTCAGGTCGCCCTGGCGCACGTGCGGCAGGACGATGTTCTGCGCATGCGTGACGCGCAGTTCGTCGAAGCCGTAGCGTTCGGCAAGGTCCGCCATGACGTCGATCTGGTCCGCCGACGCGTCGCCGGGGATACCGCCGATGGGCTTCAGCGAGATGTTGACGATCGCATGGCCGGGCGCCTTGTGCGGCTTCACGTTCTGGTCCAGCCACACCGCGAAATCGGGGTCGCCGCGATCCGGCGCCGCGCCGCCGTCATCGAACGCGGGGGGCGCGAACATGGCTTCGATCCGCGCCAGCTCCGCCGCCGGGGGATCGATCCCCAGCGCCTTCACCGCCACGAATTCCTCCTCCACCTGCCGCCGGTATTCGTCGACACCCAGTTCGTGGATCAGGATCTTGATCCGCGCCTTGTAGATATTGTCACGCCGGCCGTAGCGATTGTAGACGCGCAGGCACGCCTCCAGATAGCTGAGCAGGTCGTCCGCGGTGACGAAGTCGCGCACTAGCGGCGCGATCATCGGCGTCCGGCCCATGCCGCCACCGACATATACCTCACCGCCCAATATGCCGTCGCGCGTCACCAGCCGGATACCGATATCGTGCAGGCGCATCGCGGCGCGATCCTCGTCCGCGGCGATGACCGCGATCTTGAACTTGCGCGGCAGGTAGCTGAATTCGGGGTGGAAGGTGCTCCACTGCCGCAGCAATTCCGCCCACGGGCGCGGATCGGCGACCTCGTCCGCCGCGGCGCCCGCGTATTGATCGCTGCTGATGTTGCGGATGCAATTGCCCGACGTCTGGATCGCATGCATCTCCACCGTGGCGAGATCGGCAAGGATATCAGGGGCTTCGGACAGCTTGATCCAATTGTACTGGATGTTCTGCCGCGTCGTGAAATGGCCGTATCCGCGATCGTACTTGCGCGCGATATGCCCCAGCATCCGCATCTGCCGCCCGTCCAGCGTGCCGTACGGCACCGCGACGCGCAGCATGTAGGCGTGCAATTGGAGATAGAGCCCGTTCATCAGCCGCAGCGGCTTGAACTGGTCCTCGGTCATCTCGCCCGCCATGCGGCGCTGCACCTGGTCGCGGAACTCGTCCACGCGGGCGTCGACGATCGCCTGATCGTAGGTATCGTATTTGTACATCAGCTCGTCATCCCGGCGCAGGCTGGGATCCAGCGATCCGCGCACTGCGCTTTGTGGCTCTGGACCCCGGCCTTCGCCGGGGTGACGGTGGGCGCGCGGCTCATATCACCCAGCTCCCGGCATTCGCATCCGCGGGCTTCAGCGTCAGGTCGGGGCGGACCGTCGGACCCAGCGCGCGGATGCGGTCCTTGATATGGGCGGGGCGGGGGCCGTCGGGCGTCTCGCTCGCCTCGATCACGTACGGGCCGTTCACCCGCCGCGCGGCTTCCTCCTCGCGCGCGATCCCCTCGGCCTGCGGGCCCGCGTCGGTCGCATCCTCGACATGGCGCGACCAGCCGTCGCCGGTCCACCAGGTCACGTCGCCGGTGGCGAGGTCGTTGCCGGTAATGATCCTCACGCCATCGCCTCCGCTACCTGCGCATAGGATGCCAGCTTGTCCTGCGCGTCGGACAGTTCGACCACCTCGCCCACGACGATGATCGCGGGGCTGCACACGTCCTCGCGCGCCACCATCGCGCCCAGGTCCGCCAGCAATGTCTTCAGCGCGCGATGGCCGGGGCAGGTGCCCTTTTCCAGCACCGCGACGGGCATGTCGGGCGCGACGCCGTCGGCCATCAGCTTGTCCGCGATCGCCTCCGCCGTGGCGACGCCCATGTAGATCACCAGCGTGCGGCCCTGCCCGGCGAGGCCGGACCAGTCCTGCTCGCTCAATCCCTTGCACTGCCCGGCGACGAAGCTGACCGCGCTGCTGTGATCGCGGTGGGTCAGCGGCAGCATCGCCTCCGCCGCGCAGCCCAGGGCCGCCGAGACGCCGGGGATCACCTCCACCGGCAGGCCCGCGGCGCGCACCGCCTCCACCTCCTCGCCGCCGCGACCGAAGATGAACGGGTCGCCGCCCTTCAGCCGCACGACGCGCGCGCCGGTGCGCACGTGCGCGACGATCAGCGCGTTGATCGCCTCCTGCGGCAACGTGTGCCGCGCGCGCTTCTTCGCCACCGATATGCGCACCGCCCCGGCGGGCGCGAGGTCCAGGACGCGCGGATCGATCAGGCCGTCGTGGACGACGACGTCGGCCGACGCCATCGCCTCCACCGCGCGGACGGTCAGGAGGCCGGGGTCGCCCGGGCCGGCACCGACGAGGATGACGCGGCCGCGCGCGTGCGGATCGAGAAGGCTTGCCATGACGGCGCAGATGGGCCGCGCGGGGGCGGGGCGCAATCGAGCGATGCTTGGCTTTGGCTTAGCTGCGCTTTCGCGCTAGGCGATGGCCGTCATCCTTCCGGAGTACCGTCCTTGCGCCTGATCGCCCTGCTCCTCGCCGCCACCGTCCCGCTTCCCGCCCTCGCCCAGAGCCCGGCGCCGCGGCCCCCCGTGGCGAAGGCGGGCGACAGCGCGGAGGATGCGAAGCTGTCCGCGCTGTTCCACGCCAGCGACGAGGCGACGTTGCGGCTGAACCCGCTGTCCGCGCTGTTCCGGGGCGACATGCGCTGGCCCGACCGGATCGGGGATCTGTACACCGACGGCTATCGCGCGGCGCAGAAGGCCAATCTGGAGCGCGATCTCGCCGCGCTGCGCACGATCGACCGCGCCCGCCTGTCGCCCGTGAACCGCATCGCCTACGACGTGTTCCGCACCGATGCACAGGTGGCGCTGCGCGGCTTCGCGCCCGAATATCGCGCGCTGGACGAGGCGATGCCGATCACGCATTTCTTCGGCCTCCAGGCCTATTATCCCGACATCGTGTCCGGCACCGGCGCGGCGCCCTTCAAGACGGTCGCGGATTACGACGCCACGCTGCGCCGCACGTCCGAATATGCCGCGATCCTGGACCGGATCGTCGCGCGCTTCCGCGCCGGACTGGCCGCGGGCATCACCGAACCGAAGCTGGTCGTGCGCAACATGATCGGGCAGTTCGACGCCCTGATCGCGGAAGGGGTGGAGGGATCGACCTTCTACGCCCCGGTGAAGACCTTCCCCGCGGGCATCCCCGCCGCGGAGCAGGCGCGGCTGCGCGCCGCCTATGCCGCGCAGATCCGCGACGTCGTCACCCCGGCGCACGTGCGCATCCGCGATTTCCTGCGCGACACGTACCTGCCCAGGGCGCGCGACACGGTCGGCCTGTCCGCGCTGCCGGGCGGGGCGGCCTATTACGATTATCTGATCGAGGCGCAGACGACGTTGCCGCAGACCGCGGACGCGGTGCATACGCTGGGCCTTTCGGAGGTGGCGCGCATCCTGCGCGAGATGGAGAAGCAGAAGGCGGCCACGGGCTTCGAGGGCGACCTGCCCGCCTTCTTCACCTATCTGCGCACCGAACCGCGCTTCCAGCCGAAGACGGCGGAGGAACTGCGGCTGGATTACGAGGCGATCGGCCGGCGCGTGGCGACGCGCATTCCCGAGCAATTCTCGCTCCTGCCGCGTGCGAAGCTGGAGATCCGCCCGGTCCCCGCCTTCCGCGAGAAAGGCGACGCCGCGGGCTCCTACAACCAGGGCACGCCCGACGGTTCGCGCCCCGGCATCTTCTACTACAACACCTACGACCTGAAGAACCGCTACAAATGGGGTGAGGAGACGCTGTACCTGCACGAGGCGGTGCCGGGGCATCATTTCCAGATCAGCCTGGCGCAGGAGAACGAGGCGCTGCCCGCCTTCATGCGCTTCGGCGGCAATACCGCCTATGTCGAGGGCTGGGCATTGTATGCCGAGACGTTGTGGAAGGAACTGGGGGTCGAGAGCGACCCGTACCAGCGCATGGGCGGCCTGAACGACGAGATGCTGCGGGCGATGCGGCTGGTCGTCGACACCGGGCTGCATGCGAAGGGATGGACCCGCGACCGGGCGATCAAGTACATGACCGACAATTCCCCGATGCCGCTCAGCGACGCGACCGCGGAGGTCGAACGCTATATCGCGGTGCCGGGGCAGGCGCTGGCGTACAAGACCGGCGCGCTGACGATCCAGCGGCTGAAGGCGAAGGCGCAGGCGACGCTGGGCGCGACATTCGACCCGCGCAGGTTCCACGCGGCGGTGCTGGACACCGGCGCGCTGCCGATGACGGTGCTGGAGAAGAAGATCGACGACTGGATCGCGGCGGGGGGGGAATAGGCCGCGGTTCCGGATGGGCCCCTCCCTCTGTCGGGAGGGGCCTTGCGCTTGCCCCGGAACCGCGTTGGCGGCGGATGCCTACTTCGGCTTTACGAAGCGCAGCGTCATCCGGTCGCTTTCGCCGATCGCGGCATATTTGGCGCGGTCGACGTCGCCCAGGCGATAGGTCGGCGGCAACGTCCAGACGCCTTCGGGGTGATCGTGCGTATCCTTCGGGTTGGCGTTCACCTCCGACGCGCCCGCCGGCCGGAACCCGGCCGCCTCGGCCAGCTTCACGACCGTGCTGGTCTTCAGGTATCCGCTCTTGGCTTCCAGCGCGGTGTCCGCGCCTTCGGGCAGGCGGTGCTCCACGATGCCCAGCGTGCCGCCGGGCTTCAGCATCGTGAACCACGCCTTGAACGCATTCGCCGCGGTCGTGCCGCCGCCCATCGTCAGGTTGTGGATGTTGCGGAACGTCAGCACCACGTCCTGGCTGTTCGCGGGCACCGTCGACGCGCCGGTCGCGCCGTCCAGCGTGGCGACCGTACCGGTCAGCTTCTTTTCGGCCAGCATCTTCGTCGTGCCCTCGACGCTGCGCGGCGTGACCAGCGCGGTGTAGCTGCCGCCCTTCGCCGGGATCGTCGCCAGGATCTCGCTGTACCAGCCGCCGCCGGGGATGAATTCCACCACCTTCTTCGCGGGAGTCACGCCGAAGAAGGCGAGCGTCTGCGCCGGGTGGCGCCACGCGTCGCGCGCGCGGTTCGCCTCGCTGCGCGCGGGGTTGGCGATCGCGCGGGTGACGGCCGCGTCGGGGGCGGCATCGCGGGCTTGCGGCGCGGCGGCATAGGCGGCAACGCCGGCGCCCGCGACGGCGGCGATCGCGAACAGGGGACGGAATGTCATGGCGATTCCTTCGGAAGGTGATGCCGCGGGTGTGGGCGAGCGATGATCGAGTGGCAAGACCTCCTCTTCGCGCTGGCGGGCGCGGCGATCGCGGTGGCGATAGCGGCGGGCTGGCGCGATGCGCGGCGCCGCCGCCGCGACGACGTCGACGCGGTCGGCTGGGTCGACTGGACGACGGTGCAGGTCCTGGCGGTGTTCGTCGCGGCGGGCGCGGCGCTGCTGGCGTGGAAGGGGTGACCCCGATTTTTTGGGGGTAGCTCCCGACGGGGGCGGCACGTAGGTCGATCGGAATGGACATGCGGGTCGAGGAAGGATTGCGGGCGCTTTCCGAGAAGGAGAAGCAGACGCTGCGCCTGATCGTGCGCGGTCACGACGCGAAATCGACCGCGCGCAGCCTGGGGCTGTCGGTCCACACGATCAACGAGCGGCTGCGCGACGCGCGGCGCAAGCTGGCGGTGTCCAGCAGCCGGGAAGCCGCGCGCATCCTGCTGGCGGCGGAGCGCGACGTCGCCGGCGCGGCCCCCGAATTGCTGGGGGACAGGCAAATCGGGGCAGACCCGGCGTCCGTTGCGGTCGATCCCGGGGATGCGCCGACCGGCGGCGCGGGGCGGGCATATCGCCGGCCCTCGATCATCATCGGAGTCGTCCTCATGACCCTCGTCCTCGGCCTGCTGGCCCTCGCCACCCTTCCGCAATCCGCCCCCGCCCCCGCGTCCGCCCCGGCGCCCGCACCCACACAAACGCCCGACGCCGCGGTGGTGGATGCGGCGCGGCAATTCCTGCTGCTGGTCGACCAGGGCAAATGGGACGAAAGCTATCGTTCGTTCGGCACCGCGTTCCGGAAGCTGAACACCGCCACGGTGTGGGCCGACGTGTCGGAGAAGGTGCGCGTGCCGCTGGGCGCGGTCACGTCGCGCACCTTGCTGAGCCAGGAGAATCTGCCCGCACCGCCGCACGGCTACGAGGTGGTGAAGTTCCGCACGTCCTTCGCCAACAAGGGCGAGGCGGTGGAGACGGTGACGCTGGACCGCGAGGGCGGCGCGTGGCGGATCGTGGGCGTGACGATCGGGTGATGCCCTTTCAATAGAATCGCCGCAGCGTCAGCCGCCGCTCCGCGCCGTCGCACATCCGCAACGCGACGGCGCGGCCCGCGGCGGCGGTGGGCCAGCCGGCCTGCGCGCTGCCGACATAGTCCGGCCCGATCGCGATACCGTCGATCGCGCAGATCGCTTCGCCGTCGCGCCATCCCGCCGCCGCGGCGGGGCCACCGCGCATGACGTGCAGCACCTTCAGCCGGTCGCGCGCCACGCCCAGCAGCAATCCGCTGGTCGACCGGACCGGCGCGGTGGCGGCGGCGGGGTCCGCGGCCAGCAGCATGTGCCCGGCCGCGGGGTCCAGCAGCACGCGATAGCGCTGGAGGAAGCCCGATCCGATCCGCCCCGCGACGCGGATGGTGTCGGAAAAGCCGCCCGGCGGCTCGATCCTCACCTCCACGTCGCGGGCGGTCGCGCGCCCGACGGTCAGCTCGGGGACGATCGCCATGCCGCTGACCACCGCGCCCGCGATGCCGTAGGACACGGTGGTGGTCGCCGGCGTCCCCGCGGGCATCGCGCGCGCCCACGCGGCGTGCGACAGCGTCACGGCGGAACCGTCGCCGGTATCGACGACGACGGGCTGGAAGCGCTGCCCGCCGAGGCCGACGTCGCTGACGTACACCAGCCGGTCGGGCGCGATCGACAGCGGCGCGGCGATGCCGGGGAAGGGCATCCGCCCCGACGGCAGGAAGCGGAAGCGGCGGTGCGCGTAATCGATGTCGAGCGCGAAGGGCGCGGTCAGGTCGCGACCGACCAGCAGGTCGACGGCCGCCGCCCCGCCCGTCGCCGCCGCGGGCAGGTCCACCACCGCCAGCGTGCCGCCGCGCCGGACCAGTCCGCCGATCGCCAGCGTCGCGGTATCGACCCTGCCGACCGCGACGCTCCCCCCGATCGCGGTCGCCCGCCCGCCCGCGGTGATCGCAAGGCCCTGCGCCGCGGCGTAGCGCCGCGCCAGGACGGACATGCTGACCCCGGTGTCGAGGATCGCGGTGACCGCGCGGCCGTCCAGCGTCATCGCGAAGCGGATCTGGTTCCCCGGCGTCAGGTCGAACGCGACCCACCGCGCCTCGCTGTCGGGCGCAAGCGTGGCCACCGGCGCCGCACCGGCGAGCGCGAGGAAGGCGAGGAGGGAGAAGAGGATACGCACGCGTCGCTCCCTACGCGCGGCGGCGCGCGGCGAGAAGCGGGCGCGCAGTTTCTCGATTGTGTCCCCGCGAAGGCGGGGACCCAGACTGGGCTCCCGCCTTCGCGGGAGCACAAGGGAACTGGGCGTCGGCTCGGAAGCGAGGATCAACATCCGCCATGCGCACCGAACCGCACCGGTGCTGGAAGAATTCCCGATCCTACAGGCACGCCTCCAGATACGCCTGGTCGAAGCCGTATTGCCGCGCCTTGTCCAGCGTGTAGGGGCGCAGGCCCATCGACCGGTATTCGCCGATGATCTTCCCGTCGGCGCTTTCGTCCAGATATTCGAACTTGAACAATTCCTGCGTCACGATGACGGGGCCTTCCATCCCGATGACCTCGGTGATGTTGGTCACGCGGCGGCTGCCGTCGCGCAGGCGCTTCACCTGGATGATGAGCTCGACCGAATCCGCGATCTGGCGGCTGATCGCCTCCTTCGGGACCTTGATGTCGGACATCATCACCATGTTCTCCATCCGCGCCAGCGCCTCGCGCGGGCTGTTGGCGTGGAGGGTGCACATCGATCCGTCGTGGCCGGTGTTCATCGCGGCGAGCATGTCGAAACACTCGCTGCCGCGGATTTCGCCCAGGATGATGCGGTCCGGGCGCATGCGCAGCGCGTTCTTGACCAGGTCGCGGATGCTGATCTCGCCCTGACCCTCCAGGTTGGCGGGGCGCGTTTCCAGCGGCAGCCAGTGCGGCTGCTGCAACCGCAATTCCGCCGCGTCCTCGATCGTCAGCACGCGCTCGCCCGGGTCGATCATCTTCGAAATGGCGTTCAGCATCGTCGTCTTGCCCGATCCGGTGCCGCCCGAGATGACGATGTTGAACCGGCTGGCGCCCGCCACCTTCAACGCGGTAGCCATTTTCGGCGACATGCTGCCGAACCCGGCCATCATGTCGAGCGTGATCGGCTTGGCGGAGAATTTGCGGATCGAGATCGCCGTGCCCTTGAGGCTCAGCGGCGGGACGATGACGTTGACGCGGCTGCCGTCCTTCAGGCGGGCGTCGGCCAGCGGGCTGGTCTGGTCGACGCGGCGGCCGACGCTGTTGCAGATGCGCTGCGCGATCTGGAACAGATGCTCCTCGTCGCGGAACTGGATCTGCGCCAGCTCCAGCTTGCCCTTGCGCTCCACGAACGTCTGGTCGGGGCCGTTGACCATGATGTCGCTGATGTCCGCATCGGCCAGCAGTTCCTCCAGCGGCCCCAGACCCAGCAGTTCGTCGACCAGCACCTTTTCCAGCGCGAACTGCTCGCGCCGGTTCAGCGTCAGCTTCAGCTCCGCCAGCACCTCGCCGATGATCGGGCGGAATTCCTCCGCCAGCTCGTCCTTGCCCAGCGTCGCCGCGGCCTCGGGATCGACGCGTTCCAGCAGGCGGGGGAGGACCTGTTCCTTGATGCGGTGGATCGACGCCTCGAACCCCTCGACCCGGCTCGATCCCGATTCGCCGCTGGCGTTCTGCCGCTCGGTCAGCCGCGCCATCGCGTCCAGCTGCGCGGGCGGGGTGGTCGCGGACAGGCCGTCGGTCTCCAGCGCCAGCGCCAGCGCGTCCAGCGGCGGGAATTGCTCCCCCGCGGTCGCGCCGCCCGCGTCGTTGCGCTGCATGCCGCCGCCCTGCATCGGGCGCGCCACGCCGAAGCCGGGGCGCACCCCCGCTCCGCCGCCGCCGCCGATCCCGCCCCGTCGCCCGAACGCGCTCATTCCACTCGATCCCTCGCGTAATCGTGGTGCAGGGCTAGTGGCCAAGCCTTTAGAATTGCCTAACCATGACGCGGAGGAGACGATGATGGACGAGCCTGTACTGGTAACGCGCGACGGCGCGGTCGCGACGGTGACGCTGAACCGCCCCGCGGCGATGAACGCGCTGTCGCAGGCGATGCGCGCCGCCTTGTACGATGCGATGACCGACCTCGACCGCGACGATTCCGTCGCCTGCGTCGTGCTGACGGGGGCGGGGGAGCGCGCGTTCACCGCGGGGCTGGACCTGAAGGAACTGGGCTCCACCCCCGGCGCGCTGGGCGCGGCGAACGCGACCGATGCGGCGGCGAACCCGGTGCGGGCGGTGGAGGCGTGCCGAAAGCCCGTGATCGGCGCGATCAACGGCGTCGCGATCACCGGCGGCTTCGAACTGGCGCTGGCGTGCGACATATTGATCGCCAGCACCGCGGCACGCTTCGCCGATACGCATGCGCGCGTCGGCGTCATGCCGGGCTGGGGCCTGTCGCAGAAGCTGTCGCGGATGATCGGCGTGTCGCGTGCGAAGGAATTGTCGTTCAGCGGCAATTTCCTCGACGCGCAGACCGCCTGCGCCTGGGGCCTGGTCAACCGCGTCGTGGCGCCCGACGCGCTGCTGCCCGCCGCGCGCGCGCTGGCGGCGGACATCGCCTCCGCCGATCCCGCCTTCGTGGCGGCGTACAAGCGCCTGATCGACGACGGCTTCGCGCTGTCCTTCGGGGAGGGGATGGCGCTGGAACAGGCGCGCTCGACCGCCGCCAACCGGCTGGTGACGCCCGCCTCGGTGGAGGCCCGCCGCGCCGCGGTCCAGGCGCGGGGGCGAAACCAGTAATCTGGCGCTTGCGACCGTACATACGGATGTCCAGACTCGCGGCTGATGACGGTGGAACGGGCGGGGTCGCACGGGTGATGGGCAGGATGATCGGTGCGCTCGCCGCGGTCGTGACGGCGTGCGTCGCCGTGCCAGCGGCGGCGACGTGGCATGAGGCGACGACGCGGCACTTCACCGTCTACGCCGACGACAGCGCGCCGGCGGTGCAGAAGATGGCCGACGACCTCGAACGGCTCGACGCGATCTCGCGCCTCTTCCTGAAGCAGGAGGACGTGCCCGGCGCGGACGCGAACAAGCTCACCATCTATGTCCTGCCCGACCTGGAGGCGATCCAGCGCCTCTACGGTCGCGGCGGCGGCAACGTCGGCGGCTTCTACGTCGGGCGCGCCAGCGGGTCGGTCGCCTTCACGCCGCGCCGCGCCGGATCGGGCGGCATCAACGAACTCAATCCCCAGATCGTCCTCTACCACGAATACGGCCACCATTTCCTGCTGGGCAACAAGGCGTACGCCTTCCCGGCATGGTTCTCGGAAGGGTTCGCCGAATTCGTCTCGACCGCACGGCGCGAGGACGGGAAGACGATCCTCGGCTCTCCCGCCAATCACCGCGCCTACAGCCTGCTGGGCAGATATCGCCTGCCGGTCGGGCGGTTGTTCGATCTTACGCGGCGCGGCAGTCCGGCCGAGATCGACCAGCTCTACGCACGCGGCTGGCTGCTGACGCATTATCTGCTGATGACGCCGGGCGGGGTGGCGAAGCTCAACACCTATCTGGCCGCGGTCAACGCGGGCACCCCGGGGCAGGAGGCGGCGCAGCGCGCGTTCGGCGACCTGAAATCGCTCGACCGCGCGCTGGGGCGATATCTGCATGCGCGTCATATGAGCGCGATCGGAATGCCCGACGACAAGCTGCCGATCGTCCCCGCCACGGTGCGCGAACTGCCGCCGGGACAGGCGGCGCTGATCCGGCTGCGGATGGAATCGGTGCGCGGGGTCGATGCGAAGGCGGGGGCCAGGGTGTATGCCCGCGCCGCTGCCGTCGCCGCGGGCTTTCCCGGCGACGCGGTCGTACAGGGCTGGCTTGCCGAGATGGCGTTCGACGCGGACCGGCTCGATGCCGCCGCCGCGGCCGCGGATCGCGCGCTGGCGGCGGATCCGACATCGCGACAGGCGCTGCGGTATCGCTCGCACGTCCTGGCCGCGCGTGCGATCGCGGCGAAGGCGACGGACGAGGCGACGTGGAAGGCGGTGCGCCGGCCGTTGCTGGCCGCCAATCGCCTGTCGCCCGACGATGCCGCGGTGCTGATGGCGTACTACGGCACCTTTGCGGCGCAGGGCGTCGATCCCAATGCGAGCGCGATCAAGGGGCTGATCCGTGCGCAGGAACTGGTGCCGCAGGATGCCGGCCTGCGCGCGTCCGCCGCGCGACAGGCGCTGGTAGACGGCGATCGCGACACCGCGCTGCGGCTGTTTCGCCCGCTCGCCTATAATCCCCACGGCAGCGATCCGCGCGTGATGGCGGCGGTGAAGAAGCTGGAGGAGGGCGCCACGGCGAAGAGCGTGCTGGCCGACCTCGACGCCGCGCCGGAGGACGCGACCCCGAAGCCGCCCGGCTGACCACCCGTGCGCACCGCCGCGACGGCGCGACCCGGTTGCATCGGGCGGGACCCGATGCTACGCGCCCGCCAACTCGAGCGATGGTGCCCGCCGCGGTGCCGCCTGGTCGCACGAGGCCCATTCTTGCGGCACGAGGAAAGCGAATCGCGTGGATCATTCCAGCGGTAATCAAGGCAGCAACAGCATCCAGGCGTCGCTCGGCGGCCGCTATGCGACCGCGCTGTTCGAACTGGCGGCGGAGGCGAAGGCGATCGATTCGGTCGAGCGCAGTCTGTCGACGGTCCGGCGCGCGCTCGACGAATCGGCCGATTTCGCGGCGCTGACGGCGTCGCCGCTGATCGCGCGCGGTGCCGCGACCAAGGCGGTGCTGGGCGTCGCCGACGAACTGGGCGTGGATGCCACGACGAAGTCGTTCCTGGGCGTGCTGGCGGAAAACCGGCGCCTGGGCGAACTGCCGCGCATCATCCGCGCCTTCCGCGCGCTCGCCGCGCGCCACCGCGGCGAAACGACCGCCGACGTGACCAGCGCGCACCCGCTCAACGACGATCAGATCGCCGAACTGAAGCAGCAGCTGCGCCAGCGTGTCGGCCGCGAGGTGTCGGTCGACCTGTCGGTCGATCCGGCGCTGCTCGGCGGGCTGGTCGTCCGCATCGGTTCCCAGATGATCGATTCGTCGATCCGCACCCGACTCAACACTCTCGCGCAGGCGATGAAGGGCTAAACAATGGATATCCGCGCCGCAGAAATCTCGAAGGTCATCAAGGACCAGATCGCCAGTTTCGGCACCGAGGCCCAGGTCAGCGAGACCGGCCAGGTGCTCAGCGTCGGCGACGGCATCGCGCGCATCTACGGCCTCGACAACGTGCAGGCGGGTGAGATGGTCGCCTTCGCCAACGGCGTGCAGGGCATGGCCCTGAACCTCGAGGCGGACAATGTCGGCGTCGTGATCTTCGGCTCGGACGCCGAGATCAAGGAAGGCGACACCGTCAAGCGCACGGGCACGATCGTCGACGTCCCCGTCGGCAAGGGCCTGCTGGGCCGCGTGGTCGATGGCCTGGGCAATCCGATCGACGGCAAGGGGCCGATCGTGTCGGACCAGCGCAGCCGCGTCGAGGTCAAGGCACCGGGCATCATCCCGCGCCAGTCGGTCAGCGAGCCGATGCAGTCGGGCCTGAAGGCGATCGACGCCCTCGTGCCCGTCGGCCGTGGCCAGCGCGAACTCATCATCGGCGATCGCCAGACCGGCAAGTCCGCGGTCGCGATCGACGCCTTCATCAACCAGAAGGGCGTGAACGCCGGGACGGACGAGAAGAAGAAGCTGTACTGCGTGTACGTCGCGGTCGGCCAGAAGCGCTCGACTGTCGCGCAGCTCGTGAAGACGCTGGAGGAGAATGGCGCGATGGAATATTCCATCGTCGTCGCCGCCACCGCGTCGGAGCCCGCCCCGCTCCAGTTCCTGGCGCCCTACACCGGCACCGCGATGGGCGAATATTTCCGCGACAACGGCATGCACGCGCTGATCGTGTTCGACGATCTGTCGAAGCAGGCCGTGGCGTATCGCCAGATGTCGCTGCTGCTGCGCCGCCCGCCGGGCCGTGAGGCGTATCCGGGCGACGTGTTCTATCTCCACTCGCGCCTGCTGGAGCGTGCGGCGAAGATGTCGGACGCGAACGGCGGCGGGTCGCTCACCGCGCTGCCGATCATCGAGACGCAGGCGGGCGACGTGTCGGCCTATATCCCGACGAACGTGATCTCGATCACCGACGGGCAGATCTTCCTCGAAACCGACCTGTTCTTCGCGGGCATCCGCCCGGCGATCAACGTCGGCCTGTCGGTCAGCCGCGTCGGTTCCGCCGCGCAGACGAAGGCGATGAAGAAGGTGTCCGGCTCGATCAAGCTGGAGCTGGCGCAGTATCGCGAAATGGCCGCGTTCGCGCAGTTCGGCTCCGACCTCGACGCCTCGACGCAGCGCCTCCTGAACCGCGGCGCGCGTCTGACCGAGCTGCTGAAGCAGGCGCAGTTCTCGCCCATGCCGTTCGAGGAGCAGACCGCGTCGATCTTCGCGGGCACGCAGGGGTATCTGGACAATGTCGCGGTGACCGACGTGACGCGCTACGAGGCCGCGCTGCTCAGCTATCTGCGCAGCGACCACGCCGACGTGCTGACCACGATCCGCGACACCCGCGATCTGGGCGACGAGGCGAAGGGCAAGCTGAAGGCTGCGCTCGACTCGTTCGCGAAGACGTTCGCGTAGGTTAGTTGTGTCCCCGCGAAGGCGGGGACCCAGTCTGGGCCTCCGCCTTCGCGGAGGCACAACGAAGGAAGACGATGGCTAGTCTGAAGGCCCTCAAGGTCAGGATCAACTCGGTCAAGTCGACCCAGAAGATCACCAAGGCGATGAAGATGGTCGCCGCCGCGAAACTGCGCCGTGCGCAGGAGGCGGCGGTCGCCGGGCGTCCCTATGCCGAGCGGCTGGAGGGCGTCATGGCGTCGCTGGCCAGCAAGGTGACGGTGAGCGAATCCTCGCCGAAGCTGCTGGCGGGCACCGGCAAGGACCAGGTCCACCTGATCGTCGTCGCCACGTCGGAGCGCGGCCTTGCGGGCGCGTTCAACACCAACATCGTCCGCGCCGCGCGCAAGAAGGCGGAGGAGCTGGAAGGGCAGGGCAAGACCGTGCGCTTCTACCTCGCGGGCAAGAAGGGGCGCGTCCTGAAGCGCTTCTATCCCAACGGCATCGTCGCGGACCACGAACTGGGCCAGCACAAGACCCTGGGCTTCGAGCAGGCGCGCGAGATCGCGGACGACCTGATCCGCCGCTTCGAGGCGGGCGAGTTCGACGTCGCGCATCTGTTCTACGCGAAGTTCCAGTCCGCGCTGGTGCAGATCCCGACGGGCATGCAGATCATCCCCGTCGCGGTGCCCATCGACGCGGTGTCGTCGGCCAACGACGGCGGCGCCGCGGTGACGTACGAGCCGGACGAGGAGGCGATCCTCGCCGACCTGTTGCCGCGCAACGTGGCGATCCAGGTCTTCCGCGCGATGCTGGAAAACGCCGCGTCGGAACAGGGCAGCCGCATGAACGCGATGGATAACGCCACGCGAAACGCGGGCGACATGATAAACCGCCTGTCGATCCAGTATAACCGCACCCGCCAGGCCGCGATCACGACCGAGTTGGTCGAGATCATCTCCGGCGCCGAAGCGCTCTAAGTTTTCGAAAGCAGGAAGCAGAACATGGCTACCGTCCTTGAGACCCGCCCGGAAACGTCCGGCAGCAACAACGTCGGCCGCATCAGCCAGGTGATCGGCGCGGTCGTCGACGTGCATTTCGAGCAGAACCTGCCCGCGATCCTGTCGGCGCTCGAAACCGACAACAACGGCCAGCGGCTGGTGCTGGAAGTCGCGCAGCATCTGGGCGAGAACACCGTCCGCACGATCGCGATGGACGCGACCGAGGGGCTGACCCGCGGCCAGACCGTGACCGACACCGGCGCGCAGATCACCGTCCCCGTCGGCCCCGCGACGCTCGGCCGCATCCTGAACGTCATCGGCGAGCCGATCGACGAGCGCGGCCCGGTGAACAGCGAGCATCACGCGCCGATCCATGCGAGCGCGCCGCTGTTCGTCGACCAGTCGACCGAAAGCTCGATCCTCGTCACCGGCATCAAGGTCATCGACCTGCTCGCCCCCTATGCGAAGGGCGGCAAGATCGGCCTGTTCGGCGGCGCGGGCGTCGGCAAGACCGTGTTGATCCAGGAGCTCATCAACAACATCGCGAAGGGCCATGGCGGCACGTCGGTGTTCGCGGGCGTCGGTGAGCGGACGCGCGAGGGCAACGACCTGTATCACGAATTCCTCGACGCGGGCGTCATCGCCAAGGATGCGGACGGCAACCCGACCAGCGAGGGATCGAAGGTCGCGCTGGTGTTCGGCCAGATGAACGAGCCCCCCGGCGCGCGCGCGCGCGTCGCGCTGTCGGGCCTGACGATCGCGGAATATTTCCGCGACGTCGAAGGGCAGGACGTGCTGTTCTTCGTCGACAACATCTTCCGCTTCACGCAGGCGGGCGCGGAAGTGTCGGCGCTGCTGGGCCGCATCCCGTCGGCGGTGGGTTATCAGCCGACGCTGTCGACCGACATGGGCGCGTTGCAGGAGCGGATCACCTCCACGAACAAGGGCTCGATCACCTCGGTGCAGGCCGTGTACGTCCCCGCGGACGATCTCACCGATCCGGCCCCGGCGACCTCGTTCGCGCACCTTGACGCGACGACGGTGCTGAACCGCGCGATTTCGGAACTGGGCATCTACCCGGCGGTCGATCCGCTCGATTCCACGTCGCGCGTGCTCGAACCGCGCGTCGTCGGGCAGGAGCATTACGAAACCGCGCGTGCGGTGCAGTCGCTGCTCCAGCGCTACAAGTCGTTGCAGGACATCATCGCGATCCTGGGAATGGACGAGCTGTCGGAAGAGGACAAGCTGACCGTCACCCGCGCGCGCAAGATCCAGAAGTTCCTGTCGCAGCCGTTCCACGTCGCCGAGGTGTTCACCAGCATCCCGGGCAAGTTCGTGCAGATCGAGGACACGGTCCGCTCGTTCAAGGCGGTGGTCGACGGCAAGTACGATCACCTGCCCGAGGCGGCCTTCTACATGGTCGGCGGCATCGACGACGTCGTCGCCAAGGCCGAGAAGCTGGCGCAGGAGGCGTAAGGATGCTCGCGGCGGCGATGGCGGTGGCGTTCGCTTCCCCCGTCGCCGCCGGCGTCTCCCCGACCGTGCTGGCCGAGCGCGCGGCCTTCGTGGACTGCGCGCACGTTCTCGACGGCACGTTGCGCCTGACGGATGTCGAAGCGCTGGCAAGGGCCGGCTATGACGCGCCGGTTCGCAACGACAACGGTGTCCGCGCCGCGAGCCGTGAGCGCGAAGGCGCGGTGCGGATCGGAATGAACGCCGGAAAGCGCGGCTGCATCGTGGAATATGAAAGCGCGGCTGCATCGTGGAATATGAGGGCAGATCGTCCGCGGTCGTCTACGAAGCACTCGTTCGCCGGTTCGTCGCGCGCGGTTTCCGGTTCGCCGACGGCGCGCGCCGACCACCGAAAAAGGACTTTGTCCTCGATACGCTGACCAGCGGGGAGGGACCGATCGCCCTCGCAATCCTCGGTCGGCCGACGATGCGCGGTGCCACGATGTTCACGGTATCGCTTTTCCCGCTCCCCAAAGAATGAGATCATCCAGCATGCCGCTCCATTTCGAACTCGTCACGCCCGAACGCCTCGTCCGAAGCGAGGAGGTGTACATGGTCACCGTCCCCGGCAGCGAGGGCGATTTCGCGGTGCTGGAGGGGCATGCCCCGCTGATGTCGACGATCCGCGACGGCGACGTGCTGGTGCAGAAGTCCGCGACCTCCACGCCCGAACCGATCGCGATCCGCGGCGGCTTCGCGGAGGTGAACGCGCGCGGCCTGACCGTACTGGCCGAACACGCGGGCTGACTTCGTTCGGGCGCGGGCGCGGGCGTGGTCGCCGACCACGCACCGCTCCGGCCGCGTTGTGCACCCCCGGCGGAACACATTCGTCATGCCGGGCCCGTCCCGGCATCCACCGGGCCGCATCCTCCTACATCGTCGATGACGCGGTACGGCGGACCCCGGAAAAGTCCGGGGTGACGTCATCGACGCCGGCAAGGAACGCGACCCGTTCCGGCATCGATTGGGGCGCACATCCGCCGCCTCCGAACCACGCCCGGCCTGACGCCCCCTAAACCGCGTCGATCGTCAGATACACCGCGGTCTGGTTCAGCAGGATGTACGCGATCTCGCCGAACGTCACCGGCCCGGTCAGCGTCCCCGTCCGCTTCCCCTCCAGCTCGCCATACTGCCAGTTGCAGATGCAGTTGCACGAGAAGGCCGGCGCCGGTCCGCCCGTCGTGGCGATGCGCGACAGCCGTCCCGACAGGTCGTCGACCGGCTTCGCGAAGCGATAGGTCATGTCGGGGAAGGTCGGCGCGAACGCCTGCAACCCGCCGTCGGGTCGCCGGGTCAGCGCGACGTCGACCAGCGCGCCGTTATAGTCCGCGATCATCGGCAGGCGCAGGTCGACGCCCGCCGCGGCGACATGGTCGCGCAACCGCATCGGTACGCCGTCGACGCGCATCGCATCGGTGTCGAACCCCGCCGTGTCGAACGTCAGGGCGGGGCCGTCGCCCGGTTCGAACAGCGTCACGATATCGACCGCCGCGAAATGCGTCGCGGGGAGGGAGGCGTGCAGGATCGCCGCATCGGTCGCGCTCTTCGTCCCCGTCGCGCCGTCGTAGACCTTGGGACTGTCGACGCCCAGCCGCTCCACCGCCACGGCGGAAACCCAGCCCACCACGGGCCGGTCGAACAGGCCGGGCCATTCCTGCCCCTTGACCGCGAAGCGCTCCGCCGCGGGACTGCCCCCGGGCAGGATCACCGCGGTGAACCCGTTGGCCGCGCCGTCGCCCGCGAAACCCGGCAACGCGGTCGCATCGCGCAGCCCCTGCCAGGCGACGTCGACGACGTCGGGCAGGACATGCGCGAAGATGCGCGTCTCGTCCACGATGCCGCCTTCTTCCGCGCTCATGAAATAGGGCGTCGTGCCCGCGATCCAGCGCCCGCGGGGCAGTTGGTCGAGCAGCGGCTCGCATCCCGCCAGCAGCAGCGCGCGGCCGTCGCGGATCATCGCCGCGACCTCGTCGACCGTGAACATCGTCCGGTTGCCGTCGACCGCGATCATGCCGCCTGCTCCTGAAAGATGGCGCGATAATCGGGTGCGGCGAAGCGCAGGTTGGCGACGAAGAAACGGCGCACCTCCGCGATCAGGTCGGCGCGACGCGCCGGATCGCGGTCGTGCTGGTGCCGGATGCGGATCATCATCAGTTTCAGCGCGAGGCAGGCGTAGGACGGCTGCATCTCCCCCGATACCAATTGCCCCCAGCGCGGATGCGTCGCCGCCGCGATCGTGATGTCCTGCGTGCCCATAAGCCCTCGTCCCGTCGGCAGGGGCGTAGACACAGGTTGGTTAAGGGAGGTTTATCACCGGACGCGAACGGCGCGGGGAGGGCGAGGGACACGTTCCGGCGGTAGGGCGGCGATCGATCGCCTACAGGAAATTGTACGGGTCCACATCCACCGCCACCCGTACCTTCGCCGGCCAGTCCACCGCGGCCAGCCACGCCCGGATGACGTCCTGCACGTCCAGCGCGCGGCGGGCATGGACCAGCAGGCGATAGCGATGCCGCCCGCGCAGCATGGCGAGCGGCGCGGGGGCGGGGCCGTAGACGTGCATCCCCGCCACGTCGGGCGCCGCGCGCCCGATCGCGCGCGCGGTCTCCAGCGCGCTCCCCTGGTCCTCGCATGACACGACGATAGCGGCGTAGCGGCCGAACGGCGGCGCCTCCGCATCGCGCCGCGCCTCGGTCTCGGCGGCGTAGAAGGCGTCGGCGTCGCCCGTGACGAGCGCGCGCATCACCCCGGCCTTGGGCGAATGCGTCTGGATATAGACGTGCCCCGGTTTCTCCCCGCGCCCCGCGCGCCCCGATACCTGCCGCACCTGCTGGAACGTGCGTTCCGCCGCGCGCAGGTCGCCGCCCTCCAGCCCCAGGTCCGCGTCGACCACGCCGACGAGGGTGAGGTTCGGGAAGTGATAGCCCTTCGTCACCAATTGCGTGCCGACGACGATGTCGATCTCGCCCCCCTCCATCCGCGCGACGAATTCCGCCGCCTTGGCGGGGGACCAGATCGTGTCCGACGTCACGATCGCGGTCCGCGCCTCGGGGAACAGTGCCGCGACCTCGTCCGCGATCCGCTCCACGCCGGGGCCGCAGGCGACCAACGTATCCTCGCCCTTGCATTCCGGGCACAGCCGCGGGACCGGCTCGACATGCCCGCAATGATGGCACGCCAGCCGCCGCGTCAGCCGGTGCTCGACCATCCACGCGGTGCAATTGGGGCATTGGAAGCGATGCCCGCACGTCCGGCACAGCGTGAGCGGGGCATACCCGCGCCGGTTCAGGAACAGCAGCGACTGCTCGCGCTTCTGCAACCGGTCGGTCAGGCCCGCGACCAGTTTCGGCGACAGCCACCGCCCGCGCTCCGGCGGTTCCGCGATCAGGTCGATTGCCTCGATCGTCGGCATCTCCGCCGCGCCGAAGCGGGAGGGCAATTGCACTTCGGCGTAATTGCCCAGCGCGACCTGATGCCGCGTCTCGATCGCGGGTGTCGCGCTGGCCAGGATGACGGGGCATGCCTCGAACTTCCCCCGCATGACGCTGACGTCGCGGGCGTGGTAATGGACCCCGTCCTCCTGCTTGAAACTGGTCTCGTGCGCCTCGTCCACCACGATCAGGCCGAGGTTCGCATACGGCAGGAACAGCGCCGACCGCGCGCCCACCGTCACGCGCGCCTCGCCCGATGAAATCGCGCGCCATGCCCGCCGCCGCTGCGTCGATCGCAGGCCCGAATGCCACGCCACCGGCTCGCACCCGAAGCGGTCGTGGAAACGCTTCAGGAACGGCTCGGTCAGCGCGATCTCGGGCAGCAGGACCAGCACCTGCCGCTGGCTGCGGATCGCGGCGGCGACCGCTTCGAAATACACCTCGGTCTTCCCCGATCCGGTCACGCCGTCCAGCAACGTGGGCCGGAACGCCGCCGCCGCGACGTCCGCGACCAGAATATCCGCCGCGGCCCGCTGGTCGTCGGACAGGGCGGGGGGCGCGTGGTCGGGATCGGGCACCGGATAGGGGCTGTCGATATCGACCTCGACCGCCTCCAGCGCGCCCGCCTTCACCAGCCCGCGGATCACCGCGTCGCTGACGTCCGCGATCCCCGCCAGCTCGCGGATCAGCCCCTGCCGCTCCCCGATCCGCTCCAGCGCCTGCGCGCGCTGCGGGGTCAGCCGGTCGGGCACGTGCCCGGTCGCGCGATACTCGATCGTGGAGCGCGCGCCCTCCAGCGCGGCATTGGACGACAGCGCCATCCGCACGACGGCGGCGGGGGAGGCGAGGTAGTAATCCGCGGTCCATTCCACCAGCCGCCGCAGGGGAGCGCGCAACGGCGGCGCGTCCGACACGGCCAGCAGGTTGCGCAGCCGATTGTCGCCGACCTCCGCATCCGACGGCATCCGTTCCGGCTCCCACACCACGCCGGTCAGCTGGCGCGGCCCCAGCGGCGCGACGACGATCGACCCCGGCTCCACCGCCATACCGTGGGGCACGCGGTAATCGAGCGGGCCGAGCGCGGAATTCAGGACGAGGACGCGGGCGCGGGACATGCGCGGCCCATATGGCGCGGGACGGAACGCGTTGCCAGCCGCGGGCCGCACCGGTTACACCGGCGCGATGAAACCCGTCATCTTCGGCCTGTCCGGCCCCGTGCTGACCCCCGAGGAACGCGCCTTCTTCGCCCGCGCGCAACCCGCCGGCTACATCCTGTTCGGCCGCAACGTCGTCGACCGTGCGCAGCTGCGCGCGCTGACCGATTCCCTGCGCGACCTGGAAGGCCGCGACGACGTCGCGATCCTGATCGACCAGGAGGGCGGCCGCGTGTCGCGGATGAAGCCGCCCGAATGGCCCGCCTTCCCCGCTGGTCCCGATTTCGACCACCTGTACGAAATCGCCCCCATGTCCGGGATCGAGGCGGCGCGCGCCAACGGCCATGCGCTGGGCCTGATGCTGGCGGAGGCGGGGATCACGGTCGATTGCGCCCCGATCCTCGACGTGGCGCGCGACGGCACGACGGAGGCGATCGCCTGCCGGGCCTACGGCCACGAACCGATGCGCGTGTCCGCGATGGGCCGTGCCACGCTGGAGGGCCTCGCCGCGGGCGGGGTCGTCGGCGTCGTCAAGCACATGCCCGGCCACGGCCGCGCGATCGTCGATTCGCACCATCTGCTCCCCACGGTCACGGCTTCCGCCGCGGAACTGGAGGAGGACCTCGAACCCTTCCGCCGCCTCGCCCATGCCGCGATGGGCATGACCAGCCACATCGTGTTCGAGGCCTGGGACCCGGACCGCCCCGCGACCCTGTCCCCGATCGTGATCGCGGAGGTCATCCGCGGCCTCATCGGCTTCGACGGCCTGTTGATGACCGACGACATCGACATGAAGGCGTTGTCGGGTACCGCCGCGGACAAGGCGGCGGGGGCCATCGCGGCGGGCTGCGACCTCGTGCTCGATTGCTGGGCGCGGATGGACGAGATGGTCGCGATCGCGGACCGGCTGGGCGAGATCGCGCCGCGCGCGCGCGAACGGCTCGACGTCGCGATGGCCAGCGTCGGCGCACCGACGGGCGACATGGCCGCGCTGACGGCGAAGCGGGACGCGCTGCTGGCGCTGGCCTGACCCTGTCGCATCCGCCGGGGCGGTGCTGACATACCGGGACGCGCCGACAATAAGCGGCGGTCCGTGCCAAGGCAGTCCAACTCACCCCCGTTCGTGCCGAGCGTAGTCGAAGCATATGCGCCAGCGCATGTCCTTCGACTTCGCTCAGGCCGAACGTATGTGTTACAGTCACTCTTCACCTCGTTCGTGCTGAGCGAAGTCGAAGCACAAGCGCCGGCGCGTGGCCTTCGACGACGCTCAGGCCGAACGGGGATGGGAAAAGAGACAGGAAGGACCGCCATCATGAACGACCGGACCAGCGCCACCCGCCCTGCCTCCCCGTTCCCGATGGTGTCCCATGCCCGCTTCCCCCACCGCTTTCCTCACCCTCGATTCCGTCGCCGCCGCCACGCCTGACGGCCGCGCGCTTTTCGCCGACGTGACCTTTGCCGTCGGGGCGGAGCGGGTCGGCATCGTCGGGCGCAACGGCGCGGGCAAGTCTACGTTGCTGCGGATCGCCGCCGGTACTTCGGCCCCCGCCGCGGGGATCGTCACCCGCACCGCCCGTATCGGCACGCTCGCGCAGACGCTCGACCCGCGACAGACCGTGGCGCAGGCGCTGGGCGTCGCCAACGACGTCGCGCGCATCTCGCGCATCGTCGCGGGGGAGGGCGATGCGGACGACCTCGCCGCCGCGGACTGGACGCTGGAGGAGCGGATCGAGACCGCGTTCGCCGACGTCGATCTCGCCGTCCCGCTCGACCGCGCGGTCGCCACGCTGTCGGGCGGGGAACGGATGCGCGTCGCGCTCGCGCGGCTGCTGCTGGAGGCGCCCGACCTGCTGCTGCTGGACGAGCCGACCAACGACCTCGACGCCGCAGGCCGCGCGCTGGTCGCCGCCGCGATCGCGCGCTGGCCCGGCGGCGTGCTGGTCGCCAGCCACGACCGCCTGCTGCTGGAGGGCATGGACCGGATCGTCGAGCTGACGCCCGTCGGCGTGACGATCACCGGGGGCGGCTGGTCCGCGCATGTCGCCGCCCGCGATGCGGCCCGCGCCCGCGCCGCCGATACGCTGGCGCAGGCCGAAGGGGCGGTGGACGCCGCCGCCCGCGCCGCACGGCGGCAGCAGGAACGCCGCGATCGCCGCGACCGCACCGGCCGCGCCTTCGCCGCCTCGGGCAGCGCGCCCAGGATCCTGCTCGGCGGGATGCGCCAGCGCGCCGAGAACAGCGCGGGAAGGGACAATGTCCTCGCCGCCCGTCAGGCGGGCAATGCGGCCGCGGCCGCGGACGCGGCCCGCGCGGCGGTGGAGATCGTGACGCCGTTGAGCATCGCGCTGCCCCCCACCGGCCTGCCGCCCCATGCGCGCGTCCTGACGCTCGACCGCGCGACCGTGGCGGTGGGGGACCGTATGATCGGCCCCTGGTCGCTGGACCTGTGCGGTCCCGAACGGATCGCGATCGCGGGCCGCAACGGCGCGGGGAAGACCAGCCTGCTCCGCCTCGCCGCCGGGCTCGCCGCGCCCGCGTCGGGCAGCGTCCGGCGCGCGGAGGGGCGGGTCGCGTTCCTCGACCAGCACCTGTCGCTGCTGGACCCGGCGGCGAGCGTGCTGGACAACGTCCGCCGCCTGAACCCCGCGTTCGACACGCAGGAGGCGCACGCCGCCTGCGCCCGCTTCGCCTTCCGCAATCGCGCCGCCGACCGCCTCGTCGCGACGCTGTCGGGCGGCGAACGCCTCCGCGCCGCGCTGGCGGCGGTGCTGGGCGGGGCGATGCCGTGGCTGCTGTTGCTCGACGAGCCGACCAACCATCTCGACATGGAATCGACCGACATCCTGGAAGCCGCGCTGCGCGACTTCGACGGCGCGCTGCTGGTCGTCAGCCACGACGCGGCGTTCCTCGACGCGATCGGCGTGACGCGGCGGATCGCCGTCTAGGGCGTCCGCCGGGCAGGCAGCGGAGGCGCCCGCCCGCCTACGCCGCCAACCGCGCCTTCGCGCCGCGATATTCCCGTTCCATCCGGTCCACCCGCGCCGCGACGGTTTCCACCTCGGTCACCGCGCCGATGCCCTGGCCCGACCCCCAGATGTCGCGCCACGCCTTCGCCTTGGGCTGGTCGTTGCCGCCGCCGCCGAAGTCCATCGTCTTCAAATTGCCTTCGGGGAGATTGTCGGGGTCCAGTCCCGCCGCCACGATCGATCCGCGCAGGTAATTGCCGTGCACCCCGGTGAAGAGGTTGGAATAGACGATGTCCGACGCGCGACCCTCCACGATGCCCTGCTTGTAGCGCTCGTCCGCATTCGCCTCGTCCGTGGCGATGAAGGGGGAGCCGATATAGGCGAAGTCCGCCCCCATCGCCTGCGCCGCCAGCACCGCGTCGCCGGTCGCGATCGAGCCCGACAGCGCCAGCGGGCCGTCGAACCATTGCCGGATTTCGGACACCAGCGCGAAGGGCGACAGGCGCCCCGCATGCCCGCCCGCGCCCGCCGCGACCGCGATCAACCCGTCCGCGCCCTTTTCCACCGCCTTGCGCGCGAAGCGATCGTCGATGACGTCGTGCAGCGTGATCCCGCCCCAGCCGTGCACCGCCTGGTTCAATTCCTCGCGCGCGCCCAGCGACGTGATCGTGATCGGCACCTGCCATTTCTCGCACGTCGCCAGATCGGCCTCCAGCCGGTCGTTCGACTTGTGGACGATCTGGTTCACCGCGAACGGCGCCGCCGGGCGATCGGGGTTGTCGCGGTTGTGCGCCGCCAGTTCCTCGGTGATCCGGTGCAGCCATTCGTCCAGCAACGCCTGCGGCCGCGCGTTCAGCGCGGGGAACGAGCCGACGATGCCCGCCTTGCATTGCGCGATCACCAGGTCGGGACCGGAGATGATGAACAGCGGCGAGCCGATGACGGGGAGCCGCAGGCGGGAGAGGATCGTGGGAACAGCCATAACACCGGTTATGCCGGGTGTGCCGCTGCTGTCCAGCCGCTTCGTCGCGCTCCCATAGGTCCCCGCGACGCCGGGAGCGTTCCGCCGTCGCGAGGCGGCGTACCGGATGGGCGCTTATTCCACCCGTTCCAGCGTCGCCGCCGCGTCGCGGCCGTTCTGCACGTAATGCGCCGCCGAGACCTTCAGGAACGCGATCGTCTGCGCGTCCAGCTGCCGCACCGCCTTCGCGGGCGCGCCCACGATCAGGCTGCCCGGCGGGAACGTCTTGCCCTCGGTCACCAGCGCGTTGGCGCCGACGATGCAATCGTCGCCGATGACGGCATGGTTCAGGACGGTCGCGCCCATGCCGATCAGCACGCGGTCGCCGATCGTGCAGCCGTGCAGGATGGCGTGGTGCCCGATCGTGCAATCCTCGCCCACCGACAGCGGCGCGTCGTGGTCGGAATGCAGCATCGCGCCTTCCTGCACATTGCTGCGCGCGCCGATCGGGATCGTGTTGTTGTCGCCGCGCACGACCGCGCCGAACCAGATGCTGACGTCCTCGTGCAGCACCACGTCCCCGATCACGTCGGCGCTGGGCGCGACCCAGGCGGTGTCGTGGCGCGTCGGGCGTTGCCCGCGAAAGCTGTAGAGCGGCATGGCGATGTCCTTTCCCGCGCGTCCCGAAACGGGGCGCATCCTAACCCAAACGGCGCGAAGCCAAAGTCCTAACGGCGCGTTAAGGTTTCGCCATGACCAGACGACTCGTCACCACCAACGAAGCCGCCCGCCACCCCTTCCGTCGCGCGCTGCCGCCCCCGCCCGCCGCCGCCGTGAAGAGGAGCGACGACGACCTGAAGCTGTTCCTGCTAAGCTTCGGGGCGTTCTTCACCTGCTTCTACACGATGATCGCCTGATCCCTCGCGGCACAAGGGGTGGTCGCAGGCGCGGTGCAGCTTCTGCGCGATCCACGCCGACACGCCGCACATCCCCACCACCAGCAGCAATAGCTGCCCCGCCGTCACGCCCAGCCCCGACATCACCGCCACCGCCAGCGACCCGATCGTCATCGCACCCGCGTTGACGACATTGTTCGCCGCCACGGTGCGCGCGGTCTGGTCCTTGGGCACCGTCGTGGTCAGGAAGGCGTACAGGGGCACGACGAACATCCCGCCGAAGATCGCGACGCCCAGCAACGCGGCCAGGACCAGCGGCGCGACCGGCTGCGCGACGAACGCGGCGATGTCGTACATTTGTCCCGCGGGCGCGGGCGTCCACAGCCCGATCACCGCCCAGAACGCCAGCACCGCCGCGCCCATCGCGATCACCGACGCGGGCGAGAAGCGGGCGGAGATATGCCCCTTGAGCAGCAGGTTGATGACGACCGATCCGATCGCGACGCCGACGGAGAACACCGCCAGCACGAGGCTGGCGACGCTGGCGTCCGCCGTCAGCACGTTCTTCACCAGCGGGGGGAAGACGATGATGAGCACGCTGCCGATCGTCCAGAAGAAGCTGATCGCGCAGATGGCGAGGAACAGCCGCGGGATGTGCATCGTCCCCGCCACCAGTTTCCACGACGACCGGAACGGGTTCAGGTCCAGCTTCAGCGGCGGGCCCAGTCGCGGGGCGGGCGGGATCGCGCGCGCGGTGAACCAGCCGATCACCGCCACCGTCAGCGTCAGGCCCGCGACGACCGCGGTGGAATGATAGACGAATCCCGCCACGATCGTGCCCAGCAGGATCGACAGGTACGTCCCCGCCTCCACCAGTCCCGTGCCGCCCAGCACGTCGTCCTCGTCCAGGTGCTGCGGCAGGATCGCGTATTTGATGGGTCCGAAGAACGTGGAATGGACGCCCAGCCCGACGATCGCGAGCAGCATCAGCGCCAGCGGCAGCTTCACCTGGCCCGTGCGCGCCAGCATCAGCCCGGCGGTGCCCACTGCCATGATCGCGATCTCCGCGGTCTTCACGATCCGGATGATCCGCGTCTTGTCCACCGTGTCGGCCAGCTGCCCCGCCAGCGCGGACAGCAGGAAGAACGGCAGGATGAAGAGCCCCGCGGTCAGCGCGTTGAAGAAGCTTTCCTGCGCCTCGTCGGCGAAGATTTCGTAGGTGGCGAACAGGACCATCGCGGTCTTGAACAGATTGTCGTTGAAGGCGCCGACGAACTGGGTGGCGAACAGCGGCAGGAAGCGGCGACGCTTCAGGAGCCCGAGGGCATTAATCATGACGCGGACGCAGACCCTCGTTTCCGTTGTCGGGCGGCATAACCGTTGTACCGCCGCGAACCAACCGCCGATTTCGCACCCCGCGCGGCTTGCGCTGGCGCGCGGGGCGGGCCACGTGTTCCCGCAGCCATGCTGTCGCTTCCCAACCTCCTCACCCTGTCGCGCATCGTCGCGGTCCCGCTGCTGGTGGCATTGCTGTGGTGGCCGCGGTGGGAGGCGGGGTTCGCGCTCGCCTTCGCGCTGTACTGCCTGATGGGGCTGACCGACTATTTCGACGGCTATGTCGCGCGGGCGCGCGGCACGGTGTCGAAACTGGGCCAGTTCCTGGATCCGATCGCGGACAAGATCATGATCGCGGCCGTGATCCTGATGCTGGTCGGCACGCGGCACGAGGACAGCGCGATCATCACCGGCGTCCACATCATCGCCGCGCTCATCATCCTGCTGCGCGAGATCGCGGTCAGCGGCTTGCGCGAATTCCTGGCGGGGTTGCAGGTGTCGCTGCCGGTATCGAAACTGGCGAAGTGGAAGACGACGCTGCAACTGATCGCGTTCGGCGCGCTGATCCTGGCGGGCGCATTGCCCGGCGTCCTGTTCGTGAAGGTCACGGGCCTCGCCTGCCTGTGGGGCGCCGCCGCGCTGACCATGGTCACGGGGTGGGACTATCTGCGCGCCGGCCTGAAGCACATGGATTGAGCGCGATGCGGGTGCTGTATTTCGCCTGGGTGCGCGAACGGATCGGGATGGGGGAGGAGATGGTGACCCCGCCCGCGGACGTGCGCACGGTCGCGGACCTCGTGACGTGGCTCGCCGCGCGCAGCGACGGTCACGCCGCCGCCTTCGCCGAACCGGCGCGCCTGCGCGCCGCCGTGGACCAGGATTTCGTCGCGCTGGACCATGTCGTCGCCGGCGCGCGCGAGGTCGCGATCTTCCCCCCGGTCACCGGCGGATGATCCGCGTCGTCGTCGGACCCGCACCGATCGACGTCGGGGGGGAGATGGAGCGGCTGGAACGCGGCGGTGCGGTCGCGACCTTCACCGGCCTGGTCCGTGCCGACGTGGTGGAGGGGAAGGGCGACGTCGCCGCGCTGGAACTGGAACATTATCCCGGTGCGACGGAGGCGGCGCTGGAACGGCTGGCGGCGGCGGCGGTCGCGCGCTGGTCGCTGGCGGCCGCGACGGTCGTGCATCGCGTCGGACCGATGCGTCCGGGGGAGCGGATCGTGTTCGTCGGCGCCGCGTCCGCGC
>NZ_LMQP01000003.1:778115-781197 GCF_001425405.1 Sphingomonas sp. Leaf412
CTGGAAGCGCGAGACCGTGGCGGGCGAGACGCGCTGGGTCGAACCGCGCGACGGCGACGCCGCGGCGGCGGGGCGGTGGGGGTGATCCGACCGTTTCGCGTGCGCACCCCCCGTTCGCCCTGAGCGAAGGGGGGCAGGGAGGTCCCTCAATCCACCCCCAGGTACAGCAGCAGCAGGATGAAGAACGTCGTGGTGAACACCGCGAAGTTCAGCATCAGGAACGTCCGCCACAACGCCCCGCCGCGCGACAGGAGGTATCCGTCCTTCAACTGGCGGTACAGGTGCACCGGCGGGATCAGCAGCGCCGCGGTCCACAGCACGCCCTCGTTCAGCCCGATCGCGCCCAGCACCGCCAGCACGATCGTCAGCAGCGACATGAACGTCAGCGAATAGGTCGCGAACACCGCATGGTCGTACATCGATACGTCGCGGCGCAGCGGGAACAGCAGCCAGATGAACGGCAGCGATATCGGGATCAGCGCCCAGCTGTATTTGTACGCGCCGGTCTTGATCTTGTACAACACCAGCTTCGGGTTCTCCCGCGCGTGTTTCCACCGCGTCTCCAGCCAGTTCTGCGCCGACGGCAGGCGCGTCGTGATCCGCGCGTCGTCGGCGTCCGCGGGCAGCGCACGGGCCGCGTCGGACAGATCGCGCTGCGCCGCCTGCGCATCGGCCACGCGCCGTTCGAGCTTCGCGATCCGTGCGCCGTCCGGCGTCGCGTCCGCGCGTTCCCGTGCCAGCGCCTGCCGCGCCGCGACCGCCGCCGCCGCAGCCTTCGCGCTTTCCTGGCCCAGCCGCGCGCGCGCCTGCGTCATGCCGTCGGACACGTTGCCCTTCAGGAAATCGGGATCGCCCAGCGTCCACGTCGGCAGGTTCGCCACGACCGCGAACATCAGGAAGACCGAGAACAGGAACATCGCCATCGGGGAGACGAAGCGGACGCGCTCCCCGTCGATGTAGCGCCGCGTCAATCGCCCGGGGTGCAGCGCCAGCAGCGGCAGGGTGCGCCAGATCTTCCCCTCGAAATGGAACACGCCGTGCAGGATGTCGTGCCCGAACGCGCCGATCGTGCGGTGGACGTGCCCCGCCTGTCCGCATTCGTGGCAATGCGCGCCGATCAGCCGCGTCCCGCAATTGCGGCACAGCCCGCCATGCGCGCCACGACCCGCGCCGTGCGGTTCCAGCGCGTGCGCCACGGCGCCGCCGGTGGCGATATCGCCGATCGCCTCGATTTCCCCCGTCATGGCCGCGGGTTGTGGCGCGGGAGGTGCGATGTCTCAAGCACCTTCGTTCGTCATTGCGAGCGGAGCGAAGCAATCCAGGCTCCCGCGCGCGACCTGGATTGCCGCGTCGCTACGCTCCTCGCAATGACGGCCGGGCGATCAATACCGCGTGATCTCCACCGGCATCTTGCGATAGCCGTGGACGAAGCACGCCGCGACCCGGTCCGGCTCGCGCAGCACGTTCACGCGCATGCGCCGCGCCGCCATCTCCTCCATCAATATCCCGACCTGCAATTCGGCCAGCCGCGCGCCGACGCAGCGGTGGATGCCGTGGCCGAAGGCGAGGTGGCGGCGCGCATTGGGGCGATCGACGACGTAATCGTCCGCATCCTCGCCGAACACGTCGCGGTCGCGGTTGGCGGAGATGTACCACATCGCGATCTTGTCCCCCGCCGCGATGCGATGCCCTTGAAGCTCCGTATCCTGCGTCGCGGTGCGCGCCATGTGCGCCAGCGGGGTCTGCCAGCGGATGATCTCGCTCGCCGCATTGGGGATCAGCCCCGTGTCCGCCTCCAGCTTCGCGCGCGATTCGGGAAAGCGGTCCAGCGCGTAGATCAGGCCCGACATGGTGTTGCGCGTCGTATCGTTGCCGCCCACGATCAGCAGGATGAGGTTCCCCATGAACTCGTTGTCGTCCATCGCGCTCATCGCGTCGGAATGGATCATCATCGAAATCAGGTCGGGCGTCGGCTCGGCGTTGACCTTCGCATTCCACAGCCGGCGGAAATAGGCTCCGGCCTCGTACACCTTCTCCAGCCGCTTCTGCCGCAGCGATTCGTCGCGAAACAGCTCGATATCGCCCATCCAGTCCGACCATTCGGTCAGCTTGCGGCGGTCCTCCCACGGGAAATCGAACAGGATCGCCAGCATCTGCGTCGTCAGTTCGACCGACACCGTATCGACCCAGTCGAACTCCGTGTTCCACGGCAGCGCGTCGAGCACCTCGCCGGTGCGGCGGCGGATGTCGCCGGACATGCGCTGCATCTCGGACGGGGTGAAGGCGGGGGCGACGGTGCGGCGCTGCCCGGTGTGGATCGGGCGGTCGCGGCCGATGAACATCGGCATCCTGACGGTTTCGTCGGTCAACCGCGTCAGCGTGAAGCCGCCGACCTCGCTGGAATAGATATCCGGCAGCGATTCGACCTCGACGATCGGCTTGTACGTGCTGAGCGCCCAATAGGGGCCGAACTCCGAATCCTCGACCCGGTGGATCGGGTCCTGCGCACGCATCGCCGCGAACACCTCGGGCCAGGTGTCGTCGCGATACAGCTCCGCCCGGCTGACGTCGAACGGGTCGCTCGCCCGGATATCGCGCGCAAGGGTCGCCATCGGTCCTCTCTCCTTCTTTTCTGGTTGCGAGAGAAAACTTAATTGACAGTCGTGTCAATGGGGCCGGTCGGCGGTATACCCGAAAAGGCGCTTCCACGCCGGTGCCGCGCTGCCCGATTGCAGCACCCCGCGCCGGAACAGGCGCGCGCCGACGGTGATGAAGATCGCGACCCACAGGAACTGCCACGCCAGCGCGGCCAGATGCGGCCACAGCGCGGGCGAATTGGCCGCATGCCCCGCCATCGCGAAGGGGGAGGACAGCGGGAACACCTCCGCAAAGGTCGCCAGCCACGTGCCCGGCTTCGACGCCGCCGCGGACGCCAGCGCGAACATCGCGACCTGCACGATCGTGACGGGCAGCGACAGCATCTGGATCTCGCGCATCGTCGACGCCTGCGCCCCGATCCCCAGGAACACCGATCCCAGCAGCAGGTAGGCGGTGGTGAAATAGGCCGCGAACAGCAGCGCGA
>NZ_LMQP01000003.1:781277-785358 GCF_001425405.1 Sphingomonas sp. Leaf412
CGCGCTCGCCTGGCTCACCACCGTCCCCCAGAAGGCGACGAACAGCACCGCGACCCCGAACATGCCCAGCAACTTGCCCAGGAACACCGATTCCAGCGGGACCGCGGCGGCCAGGATCTCGATGACCTTGCTGTTGCGCTCCTCCGCCATGGTGCCGACGACCTGTCCCGACAGGAACAGGGTGAGGAAGAAAATGCCGAACACCGCGAAGAAGGCGGTGGCCTTGCGCCCGCCCTGCGTCGGCGCGGTGGTGGCGACGCTTTCGATCCGTGCCGCCGGGCGCGTCGTCGCGCCCGCCGCGGTGGCGAGCAGGGCGCGGTCCGCCAGCGCGGCCAGGTAGTTCGCCTCGCCCCGGCTGCCCGTGGCGTACAGGATCGTGGGATGCGCCACCGGCCCGCGCATGACCGCGGCGACGTCGACGCTGCGATCGTCCAGCGCGTCGCGCGCCTGCCGCGCCACGTCGCCCGCGGGCGCGCGCGCCTCCAGCGCGGGGGGGCGCAATTCGCCGGGGAACAGCGGGCGCAGCACCGCATCGGCATCGCGCACCGCCGCGGCCTCGTCCGCGGGCAGCAGCAGGACCAGCCGCGCCTTGTCCGCCGATCCCGCCGACACGCTGGCGGCGCCCAGCCCGCCGATCGCGCCGAACGACGCCATGATGAGCGGCGCGAACAGGAACAGGAGGAAGATCGGGGTGAACACCGTCGCGACGAAATCGCGCCGCGCGATGGTCAGCGTCTGGCGGATGCGGCGGCGCAGCGGGCTCATCGCGTCGCCTCCCGGTCGGCATCGCCGACGATGCGGACGAATGCCTCGTGCAGGCCGGGCCGCTCGATCGACAGGCCCGCGATGCCGTGGCCCGCGTCGATCAGGCGGCGCAGCACGTTCTCGATCCCCTCGTCGGGCAGGGTGAAGCGCCACCCGTCGCCCCCCGCGGCCGCATCGGGCGGCAGCAGCGCGGCGATGGCGGGGGCGGGACGGGCGGGGACGTAGCGCACCTGCTGCGGCAACATGCCTCGCGCGTCGTCCACCGTCCCCTCGAACCGGCGCTTGCCCCGCGCGATGATCGCCAGCCGGTCGCACAGGCGCTGCGCATGCGCCATGACATGCGTGGAAAACAGGATCGTCGCCCCGCGATCCCGCTCCGCCAGGATCAGCGCCTCCAGCCGCTCCTGGTTGACCGGGTCCAGGCCCGAGAATGGCTCGTCCAGCACGATCAGGTCGGGCTGGTGGACGACCGAGCCGAGCAATTGCACCAGCTGCGCCATCCCCTTCGACAGCTTGCGCACCTTCTCATCGGCGGCATGGCCCAGCCCCGCGGCCTCCAGCATTCCGATCGCGCGCGCGCGTCCGACGCGCCAGTCCAGCCCGCGCAGCGCGCCCATGAACGCGATCGCCTCCTTCGCCTTCATCGACGGATACAGGCCGCGCTCCTCGGGCAGGTAGCCGACCCGGTCGCTGGCATCGCGCGGATGGCGTTCGCCCAGCAGGGTGCGCGTCCCCTCGTCCGGCTCGATGATGCCCAGCAGCATCCGCAGCGTCGTCGTCTTTCCCGCGCCGTTGGGACCCAGCACGCCGTAGATCGCACCGCGCGGCACCGACAGGTCCACGCCGTCCACGACGCGGCGGTCGCCGAACCGCTTCACCAGCCCGTCGGCGGTCACCACCGGATCGGCCACCTACTTCCCCCCGGTGCGGCGCGTCAGCGCGGCGACGCAGCTGGCGCGGTCGATCTGGCTCCCGTCGCGCTCGCGCGCGTCGAGCCAGGTGACCTTGGGCTCGCCGTTCCCGGCGGGGTACAGATAGGCGTCCAGGACGCAGATCGCGCTGGCGAATTGCAGCTTGCGCGCGGTCCCCTCGCGCACGTCGGCGTCGGGGGTGCCGAACTGGCGGACCAGCGCGGCGGCGTTCTGCCCCATCACGCCTTCCAGCCCCGCGACCGGCAGCGGCACGGGGATGCGCGGCGCGGACGCCTGTCGCGACGGCGCCGCGGCGCAGGCCGACAGCAGCAGCGCGGGGATCAGCGGATACGGTTTCATGCGCGTCGTCCGTGATAGAGATGCGTCGCCATCGCCGCGCCGAGCACGGGGGCGAGGATGTTGAGGACCGGGACCAGCAGCAGCACCGTCCCCGCCAGGCCCAGCAGGAACCGCCGCCCCGTCGTCTCGCCGCGCCACGCCTTCAGCGCGCCCTTGGGCAGGTGCCGCGCCGCGACCATGTCGCCCAGGTCGCGACCCAGCAGCCAGCCGTTGACCAGCAGGAACAGCGCCGCCGTCCCCACGCCCGTGACCAGCAGCGCGACATATACCGGCGCCAGCGCGACGTTCACCGCCACGACCCGCCCGGCCGAGGCCAGACCCATCGCCACGCCGCGATGGAACGGCACCGGCCGCGCGCCGGCCAGCGCGCCGGGATAATGCCGCCGCTCCACCGCCTCCACCACGCCGTCCGCGAACACGCCGACGACCCCGATCGCGACCGCGCGGAACAATAGCCACGCCCCCAGGACCGTCAGGACGATCGCCGCCGCCCCGGCCATCGCGCCGTGCCACGCGTACCGCGCCAGCGCCGCGTCGATCCCCCACCACGCCAGCGCCCCGCCCGCGACGAACAGCGCCAGCGTCACCGCCAGCGATTTCGCCAGCACGCCCAGCACCGCGCGGTCGCCCAGTTGCGCCAGCGAAAGGAGGAACGCGCGGATCATCTTCCCGCGGCATGCGGCGGCGCTCCGGCGGCGTCAATGCTTGCGCCCTCCACATGCCCCGCCTAGGCCCCGCCCCATTCCCTTCCGATCGCTGGAGCATCCCTTGACCGCACCCCGCTACGACGTCGTCGCCATCGGCAACGCCATCGTCGACATCCTGTCCCCCGCCACCGACGCCTTCGTCGCGGAGAACGGCATGACGAAGGGGGCGATGGCGCTGGTCTTCTCGCCGGAGGAGGCGGACGCGCTCTATGCGAAGATGGGGCCGGGGCAGGAGGTGTCGGGCGGCTCCGCGGCGAACACGATCGCGGGCATGGCGATGCTGGGCAGCAGCTGCGCCTTCATCGGGCAGGTCGCCGACGACCAGCTGGGCGAGGTGTTCGCGCACGACATCCGCGCCGCGGGCATCCGCTTCGATACCGAGGCGCGGGAAGGCGCGCCGACGACCGGCCGCTGCATGATCTTCGTCACGCCCGACGGGCAGCGGACGATGAACACCTTTCTGGGCGCGTCGCACTACCTGCCCGCCGACGCGCTGGATCGCGGGCTGATCGCGGAGGCGCGATATCTGTATCTCGAAGGCTATTTGTGGGATCCGGAGGAGCCGCGCGCCGCGATGCGCGCGGCGATCGACGTCGCGCGCGGCGCGGGGCGCAAGGTCGCCTTCACTTTGTCCGCCGAATTCGTGATCGACCGGCATCGCGACGCCTTCCACGCGCTGATCGACGCCGGGCTGATCGACGTCCTGTTCGCCAACGAGGCGGAGATGATGTCGCTGACCCGCACCCAGGATATCGAGGCGGCGATCGCGGCGGTGCGGGCGAAGGTGCCGCTGCTGGTCGTGACGATGAGCGAGCAGGGCGCCTGCGCCATCGCGGGCGACGAACGCGTGTCGGTCCCCGCGGAACCGGTGTCCGCGGTGGTCGACACCACCGGCGCGGGCGACCTGTTCGCGGCGGGCTTCCTGCACGGGCAGGCGCGCGGCAAGGGCCTGAAGGAATCGCTGACCCTGGGCGCGATCTGCGCCGCCGAGGTGATCGGCCACTTCGGCGCCCGCCCGCTGGCGGACCTGAAGGCGCTGACCGCCGGGGTGTGAGGGTTCGCCGGCGGGCCGGGTCCGGCCATCCGGCCCCCCGCCTCCGCCGGGTAGGAATAGCGCGGGACGACGGCCCGCCCACTCCGTCACCCCGGACCCGATCCGGGGTCCATCGCGCCGCACACCCGACCGCCATCTCCTGCGAACCACGCCGGATCCCGGATCACCTCCGACACGACGGTCAGGCCGCGCCGCGTCGGGCGGTCGAACACCGGCCCGACCAACCCCGTCATGCCGGGCCCGTCCCGGCATCCACCGCGCCGCAGGAGCCGAAGCCGTCGAAC
>NZ_LMQP01000003.1:785424-785748 GCF_001425405.1 Sphingomonas sp. Leaf412
CGGCGGCACGATGGACCCCGGAACAGGTCCGGGGTGACGGGGCGCTTTGGGCACCGGACCGACTTCCGCCACAGTCCCGCCTCCGCGCGAGAGGCCCGACACGCGACGACAGCCCGACCCACTCCGTCACCCCGGACTTGATCCGGGGTCCATCGAGCCGCACATCCGACCGTCGTCGCCTGCGAACCACGCCAGATCCCGGATCACCCCCGGCACGACGGTCAGGCCACGCCGCGTTGGGCGGTCGAACACCTGCCCGCTCAACCCCGTCATGCCGGGCCCGTCCCGGCATCCACCGCGCCGCAGGAGCCGAAGCCGTCGAAC
>NZ_LMQP01000003.1:785910-787592 GCF_001425405.1 Sphingomonas sp. Leaf412
GCAATTTCCGCCCTTTTCTGCCATGACGGCAACCATGCCAGCCTGCGCCATCCGTCGCCCCGGCCGTTCCTTCGCGACGGCCGCTTCGGGGAGGTGTTTCCGACGCGGGTGTGGCGTCAACTTCGTGAACTTCCGCGCCCACGACACCGCCGCGACTCGACCGGGCGTCGCATGACGCTCCCCATCCACGCGGTCCTGCCGGACCTGCTCGCGGCCTTGCGCGACGATCCCAACGCCGTCCTCGTCGCGCCGCCGGGCGCGGGCAAGACCACCGCGGTCGCGCCCGCGCTCCTCGACCAGCCGTGGTGCAGCGGCGAGATAATCGTCACCAGCCCCCGCCGCCTCGCCGCGCGCGCCGCGGCGGAGCGGATGGCACAGGAAGCGGGCGAGCCCGTCGGCCGCACCTTCGGCTACGCCACCCGCCTCGACAGCAAGCGTTCCGCCGCGACGCGCGTGACGGTCGTGACCGAGGGTATCCTGCTCGCGCGGTTGCAGCACGATCCCGAACTTCCCGGCGTGTCCGCCATCCTGTTCGACGAGGTCCACGAACGCAGCCTCGACGGCGATTTCGCGCTGGCGCTGGCGCTCGACGCGCAGGGCGGCCTGCGCCCCGACCTCCGCCTGCTCGCGATGTCCGCCACCCTCGACGGCGCGCGCTTCGCCGCGTTGATGGGCGGCGTGCCGGTCATCGAAAGCCGGGGCCGCAGCCACCCCCTCGACCTCCGCCACGTCGGCCGCGCGGCGGAGGCGCGGATCGAGGCGGAAGTGGCGGCGACGATCCGCCGCGCACTGTCGGAGACGGAGGGCGGCATCCTCGCCTTCCTCCCCGGCGTCGCGGAGATCGAGCGGACGTACGACGCGCTGGGCGAGCCGCCCGGCACGCGCGTCCACCGCCTCCACGGCAGCCTCGACCCCGCCGCGCAGCGCGCCGCGATCCGTGCCGAGCCCGACGGCGCGCGCAAGATCGTGCTGGCGACCAGCATCGCGGAAACCAGCCTGACGCTCGACGGCGTGCGCGTCGTGGTCGATTCGGGCCTCGCCCGCCGCCCGCGCTACGATCGCGCCGCGGGCATGACCCGCCTCGTCACCGAACGCGCGAGCCAGGCCGCGGCGACGCAGCGCGGGGGCCGCGCCGCGCGGCAGGCAGCCGGTGTCGCCTATCGCCTGTGGGAGGCCGCCGCGACCGCGGGGATGCCCCGCTTCGACCCGCCGCAGGTGCTGGAGGCGGACCTGTCCGACCTCGTGCTGGCAGCCGCGATCTGGGGCCTCGCCGACCCGCGTGCGCTGCGCTGGATCGATCCCCCGCCGGAGGCCGCGGTGGCGGAGGCGCGCGCGCGCCTGCTGGCGCTGGGCGCGCTCGACGCCGATGGCCGCCCCACCGCGCACGGCCGCGCCGTCGCGCGCCTGCCGATGCCGCCGCGCCTCGCGCACATGCTCCTCGCCGCGCCCGACCCGCGGCTGGCGGCGGAGGTGGCGGTATTGTTGCAGGAGCGCGGGCTGGGCGGCGTCGACGCCGATCTGGAACTGCGCCTGCGCCGCTGGCGGGGGGATCGCTCGCCCAAGGCGCAGGCGGCGCGGGGATTGGTGGAACGGTGGGCGCGAGCGGTGAAGAGCCCTCTCCCCTCCGGGGAGAGGGTTGGGAGAGGGGTCGAAGTCTCACCGAGAGAAGCGCCTGTGGCGGG
>NZ_LMQP01000003.1:787672-792782 GCF_001425405.1 Sphingomonas sp. Leaf412
GGGGCTAGGAGTGCCCATCGCCCTCGGCTTCCCCGATCGCATCGCGCGCCGCCGCGACGCATCGGGCGAGCGCTGGGCCTCGGTCGGCGGGCGCGGCTTCCGGCTCGACCCCGCGTCGCCGCTCGCGCGCAGCGAATGGCTCGCGGTCGCGGAGACGCAGGGGATGGCCGCGGGCGCGCGCATCCTCGCCGCCGCCGCGATCGACCTCGCCGACGTGGAGGCATTGTTCGCCGACCGCATCGCCACTCACCGCATCGTCGTCTTCGACCCCGCTACCGGCGCGGTACAGCCGTCGCGCGACCGCCGCCTGGGCGCGATCCGGCTGTCGAGCGGTCCCGATACGCAGGCGGACCCGGCCGCGATCGCCGCCGCGCTGGTGGAGGGCGTGCGCACCCACGGCGTCGACCTGCTGCCGTGGAGCGACGGCGCCCGCGCGCTGCGCCGGCGCGCCGCCTTCGCGGGCGTCGCGCTGGACGATGCGACGCTGCTCGCCCGGCTCGACGACTGGCTGCCCGCTTTGGTCGAGGGGCGGCGGCGGCTCGACGCGATCCCGCCCGGCGCGCTGACCGATGCGCTGCGCACCCTCGCGGGCTGGGACGCGATGCGGCTGGTCGACCGCCTCGCCCCCGCCGATTTCACCAGTCCGGCGGGCAGCACGCATGCGATCGACTACGGCGCGGAGGCGGGGCCGACCGCGGAGCTGCGCGTGCAGGCGCTGTTCGGGCTCGACGCGCATCCGGTGGTGGGGGAGGGGCGGGTGCCGCTGGTCCTCTCGCTCACCTCGCCCGCGGGCCGCCCGATCCAGACGACGCGCGACCTGCCCGGTTTCTGGCGCGGCAGCTGGGGCGCGGTGGCGAAGGAGATGCGCGGCCGCTATCCGCGCCATCCGTGGCCCGACGATCCCGCCGCGGCGGCGGCGACGCTCAGGACCAAAAATGCGGATGCGCGCCGCGGATCGTCGCGCTAAGGAACGCTCATGCCTACCGCCCGTATCTTCCAGCGCCCGAAAAACGCCATGCAGTCCGGCACGGCCCGTACCGACGCGTGGCAACTCGAATACGAACCGGCGGAGGCGAAGCAGCCCGATCCGCTGACCGGCTGGGCGGGCAGCGGCGACACCCGCGACCAATTGCGCCTGCGCTTCCCGACGTGCGAGGCCGCGATCGCCTATGCCGAGCGCGAGGGGCTGGCCTACACCGTCATCCCGTCACCGACGAAGACGTTGAAATTGCAGGCCTACGCCGACAATTTCCGGTAGAATACACTGTCTTCTTCCTGTCTCCCCGGCGAAGGCCGGGGTCCAGTTGGGAAGGCAGATGTAATAATACGTAGTGCGTTGTTACGACCGTTTCCCAACTGGACCCCGGCCTTCGCCGGGGAGGCATCTTGGGGTTGGGGCGAGGCTAACCCGCCCCCGCCAGGAACGCCTCCACCTCGTCCAGTTCGACCGTCCGGTCGAGATACGTCGCCCCGATCCCGCGGGCCAGCAGGAACGGGATCCGCCCCCCGCTCCCCTTCTTGTCGTGCCGCATATGCTCGACCAGCCGCGCCGGCGACGCCGTGACGCCGCTCGCCGCCAGCCCGTCCGGCAACCCGCTGACCCGCCAGTGCGCCGCCACTCGCTCGGCATCGCCCGCGTCGCACCGCCCGGTCGCCGCCGAGAAGGCGAACGCCAGCCCGCACCCCGCCGCCACCGCCTCGCCGTGCAGCAACCGGTCGGAATAGCCCGCCTCGGCCTCCAGCGCATGGCCGAACGTATGGCCCAGGTTCAGCAGCGCCCGCATGCCGTTGGTCTCATATTCGTCCGCCGCCACGATCCGCGCCTTCGCCGCGACCGAATGCGCGATGGCATGGCTGCGCGCTGCCGGATCCCCCGCCAGCAACGCGGCCCCGTTCGCCTCGCACCAGCCGAAGAAATCCGCATCGTCGATCAGGCCGTATTTGACGACCTCCGCATAGCCCGCCCGCACCTGCCGTGCCGGCAGCGTGTCGAGCACGTCGGGGTCGATCAGCACCAGCTTCGGCTGATGGAACGCGCCGACCAGGTTCTTGCCCGCCGCCGCATTGATCCCCGTCTTCCCCCCCACCGACGAATCGACCTGCGCCAGCAACGTCGTGGGCACCTGCACGAACCCGCAGCCGCGCTTCATGATCGCGGTCGCGAAACCGACCAGGTCGCCGATCACCCCGCCGCCCAGCGCTACGACGTGATCGCCGCGCTCCACGCCCAGCGCCAGCAGGTCGTCGACGACGCGCGCCAGCGTCGCCCAGCTCTTCGATCCCTCGCCCGGCGCGACCTCGATCGCCTGCGTCGCGATCCCCGCGGCATGCAGCGACGTTTCCAGCACCGCCCGGTGCATCGCCACGTTCGCATCCGCCACGATCACCACCGGCCGTCCGCCCGCCAGCGGCGCGATCCGTTCGCCGGCGCGCGCCAGCACGCCCGCCTCGATCACCACGTCGTAGCTGCGGTCCCCCAGCTTCACGGGAACTATCGTCATCGTCCGATCGCCTCCAGGATCGCGCGCACCGTGCTGTCGTGCGGCGCATGGGCGCTGGGCACGCGGACCGGCGCCAGCGCATACAGGGGGTTCCGCACCGCCGCGAGGTCGCGCAGCACGACCAGGGGATCGCGATCGCGCAGCAACGGGCGGGTGTCGCGCCGCCGCACGCGCTCCGCCAGCACCTCGACCGGTGCGTCGAGCCACACCGCCAGCGCGTCGGACAGGATCAGCGCGCGCGTCGCGTCGTTGACGAACGCGCCCCCCCCTGTCGCGATCACCTTCGCGCGCCCGTCGATCAGCCGCGCGATCACGCGCCGTTCGCCGTCGCGGAAATAGGCCTCGCCGAACCGTTCGAAGATGTCCGCGATGCTCATCCCCGCGGCCTCCTCGATCGCGGTATCGGCATCGACGAAGGGCAGCCCCAGCCGCGTGGCGAGCCGGCGCCCCACCGTCGACTTGCCCGCGCCCATCAGCCCGACGAGCACGATCGGCTGTCCCCGCCAGACGGGCGGGGCATCGTGCGGGATCGGCGGGCTTTGCATCATCGTGCCGCCGGCTATACAGCGCCCTTGGGTGCGGGCAACTCGGGGGTTCCCGTGGTCGTGCGCACCGTGATGCGTGGACAAGGTTGATTATGGCTCGCTTGATCGTCTCGGTTGTGGTGGTGCTGGCGCTGGTCGTCGGCGTCCTGTTCTTCCTGTCGGGCCGCGCGGGCGAGCAGCCGACGTCGCGGGTCGAAAAGGCGGTCGAGCTTGGCAACCTCGCGGGCTAGGCTGGCGGCGGTCGCCGCCGCCGCGCTGGGGATCGGCGCGGCCGGGATCGCGCAGGATCGCCCCGAATCCCTCCTTCCGCCCGGTTTCGGCGATCCCGCGCCGTCGCCGACCCCGACCGTCGCGTCGCCCGCGCCGGTGGGGCCGGGCGTGTTCGTCCAGCCGCTGCCCGGCGTGACGCCGACCGCGACCCCGTCGCCCGGCGTTTCGCCCAGCCCTTCGCCGTCGCCGACCAGCACGGTCAGCCCGTATCAGCTTCCCGCCTTCGCGCGCCGCTCGCTGGCGCAGGTGGGCGTGGCGCAGCCGGGCGTCGCCGCCGATGCCTTCGGCGCCGCGGATGGGCGCTATCTGGAAGTGCTGATGCGGCGGCTGTCCGCGCCGCTGCCGTCGCGCTGGCTGTCGATCGCGCTGCGCCGCGTGCTGGTCGCGCAGGTGGATACGCCCGCGGGCGTCAATGGCGCGGACTTCGCCGCGGAACGTGCGTGGCTGCTGCTGCGGATGGGAGAATCGGTGTCGGCGCGCGCGGTCGCGCAGGGCGTCGATACCGAGAATGTGACGCCGAAGTTGCGGCAGGTGTGGATGCAGGCCGCGCTGGCGACCGCGGACCCCGGTGGGCTGTGCCCGCTGGCCGATACGGCGGGGACCGGCGAACGCGGCTGGATCGTGGCGCGCGCGATGTGCGCGGCGCTGGGCGGCACGGGCAAGGGCCCGGCGCTGATCGCCGACGTCCGCCGCCGCCGCGTGGCGAGCGGGATCGACCTGCAACTGGCGCAGAAGGTCAGCGGCGCGGCGCTGAACAGCCGGCAGGCGATCACGATCGAATGGGGACCGGTGACGGAGCTGACCGCGTGGCGTTTCGGCCTCGCCACCGCCACCGGCGTGGCGGTGCCCGACGAACTGTATGCGACCGTCGGGCCGCAGGTCGCGGGCTGGCGCGCGCTGGCGCCCGCGATCCCGCTCGCCGAACGCGTCGCGCCGGCGGAGCGGGCGGCGGCGTTGGGCGTGCTGTCGAACGTCGCGCTCGTCGACCTGTATTCCGCGGTCGCCGACGACGAGGCCGCGCCCGGCGCGGTGCGCGGCGATGCGGCGACGCTGCGCGACGCCTATGTGGGCGGCGACCGCAACGCGCGGCTGTCGGCGATGAGGAAATTGTGGGACGGTGCGGCGACGCCCGCGGCACGCCACGCCCGCCTGATCCTGACCGCGCGGGCGGCGGCCCGCGTGGTGCCCGCGCCGGAGACGGAGGGCAGCGACCGATTGATCGCGTCGATGCTAACCGCGGGGCTGGGGCAGTCGGCGGAGCGCTGGCGCGGGGTCGTCCCCGTCGGTGGCGACGGCTGGGCGATGCTGGTGCTGGCGGATGCGGACGGTCGCCGCGCGGACCCGGACGATTACGCCCCGACCGGCGCCGCGTCGGCGCGCAAGCGGCAGCTGTTCTTCGCCGGGCTTGCCGGACTGGGGCGGCTGTCGGCCGCGCAGGTCGAGGAATCGGCAGCGTCGCTGGACGTGAAGATCGGCGCGGCGACCCCCTGGACCCGCGCGATCGATCGCGCCGTGCGCGAGCGGCAGGCGGGCACCGTCGTCCTGCTCGCCGCGATCGGCATGCAGACGAGCGACTGGACCGGCGTCCCGCCCGAACATCTGTACCGTATCGTCGCCGCGCTGCGCGCCGTGGGCATGGAGGGCGAGGCGCGGATGATCGCGGCGGAAGCGATTGCGCGGCTCTGAAACCTATCCTCCCCGGCACGGGGAGGGGGACCAGCCGCAGGCTGGTGGAGGGGGGGTGCCACAGACGGCACCGCTTGTCGCACTCCCCCCCCCCCCCCCCCCCCCCCC
>NZ_LMQP01000003.1:792804-799932 GCF_001425405.1 Sphingomonas sp. Leaf412
CCCGGCTGCGCCGGGCGGTCCCCCTCCCCATTCTGGGGAGGATAGAAACGCGATCGACCGCTTCCTCGAGATGATGGCCGCCGAGGCCGGCGCCGCGCCCAATACCATCGCCGCCTACCGCCGCGACCTGACGCTCGCGTCCGACACGCTCGACGGCCGCCTCGCCACCGCCGACGCCGCGGCGCTGGAACGGCTGGCGGAAGAATGGCGCGCGCTGTCCCGCGCCACCGTGGCGCGCAAGGCGGCGTCGCTGCGCCGCTTCTTCGGCTTCCTGATCGACGAGGGCGACCGCGCCGACGATCCGTCGCCCGCGCTGCCGCGTCCCGCCGCCGCGCGCCCGCTGCCGCGCACGCTCGGCCACGCCGACGTCGACCGCCTGTTCGCGGTCGTGGCCGAACGGCTCGCGACGCCGCTGCCCAACGACCTGCGCCTCGCCGCGCTGATCGAGCTGCTGTACGGATCGGGGCTGCGCGCGACCGAACTGGTGTCGCTGCCGCGCAACGCGATCCACCCCGACCGCCCGTTCCTGATCCTGAGGGGGAAGGGCGGGCGCGAGCGGCTGGTGCCTATTTCCGACCGCGCCCGCGCGGCAGTGGCGGCATGGCGCGCGCATGTCGAGGTCGATCGCGCCTTCCTCTTCCCCTCGGGCAAGGGGCATTTGTCGCGCGTGCGCCTGTTCCAGATCGTGCGCGATCTGGCCGCCGCCGCCGGGATCGCGCCCGATCGCATCAGCCCCCACGTCCTGCGCCATGCCTTCGCCACGCACCTGCTGGAGGGCGGGGCGGACCTGCGCGCGCTGCAATCGATGCTGGGCCATGCGGATATCGCGACGACGCAGATCTACACCCATGTCGACGCCTCGCGCCTCGTCCGCCTCGTGAACGAGCGCCACCCGCTCGTTGACGCACTCGCCGCGCAGTCCTAGGCGCGCGCCATGCCAAGTTTCCTGGATTTCGAGAAACCCATCGCCGAATTGCAGGCGCGTATCGACGAGCTGCGCGAAAGCGACGCCGACGGCGCGGTCGATATCTCGGCCGAGGTGGGCAAGCTACAGGCCAAGTCGGACAAGCTGCTGAAGGACACGTTCGCGAAGCTGACGCCGTGGCAGAAGACGCAGGTCGCGCGCCATCCGGAACGGCCGCACTTCCGCGATTACGTCGCCGGCCTGTTCGACGAATTCCTCCCGCTCGCGGGCGACCGCGCCTTCGCCGACGATCAGGCGATCCTCGGTGGCTTCGCCACCTTCCGCGGGCGCCGCGTCATGGTGCTGGGGCACGAGAAGGGCGACGACACCGCCAGCCGACTGCGCCACAATTTCGGGATGGGAAAGCCGGAGGGGTATCGCAAGGCGATCCGCCTGCTCGAACTGGCCGACCGCTTCGCGCTGCCGGTGGTGACATTGGTCGACACGTCGGGCGCCTTCCCCGGTATCCAGGCGGAGGAGCGCGGCCAGGCGGAGGCGATCGCCCGCTCGACCGAGGCGTGCCTGGCCCTTGGCGTGCCGATGGTGGCGAGCGTGGTGGGCGAGGGCGGCTCGGGCGGCGCGGTCGCGCTGGCCAGCGGCAACCGCGTGCTGATGTTCGAACATGCGGTCTATTCCGTCATCTCGCCCGAGGGCTGCGCCTCGATCCTGTGGCGCACCGCGGACAAGGCGCCGGAGGCGGCGGAGGCGATGAAGGTCACTGCGCAGGACCTGAAGGCGCTGGGCGTGATCGACGCCATCGTGCGCGAGCCGGTGGGCGGCGCGCATCGCGATCCCGCCGCCGCGATCGCGTCGCTGGGCGACGCCATCGACGGCGCGCTGGGCGCGATGGCGGGCATGGACGCCGCCGCGCTGCGTCGTGACCGGCGCGACAAGTTCCTGAAGATGGGCCGGATCGGCTGAGCGAACGAAAAGGGGCGGCGAACCCATCGGTCCGCCGCCCCGTTCTTTCCCGAAGGAGGAGAGCTTAGTTGCTCTTCGCCATCTCGGTCGTCGCCTTGCCGAACGTGGTCTTGAGCTGGTTGCCCAGGCCCTGCATGGCGGCGATGGCGGCGACGGCGATCAGCGCGGCGATCAGGCCGTACTCGATCGCGGTGGCGCCCTTGCTGTTCTTCAGGAAAGCGCGAATCTTCTGCATGTCGATCTCCAGTGCACACGAAAACTTTAGTTACCCGGCCGGGATCGGTCAGACCGGTTCCAGCAACGACGGGGTGTAGGAGGCGGGGGTTGAGGAATGTTTAAACGCGACGGTAAACGCCGCGGTCATTTCGATGCCGCGGTGACCTTCGCCGCGATGTCCCGCCACATGCCCGTCGTCACGTCCGCCAGGCCCAGCAGCGCGGCGAACGTCCCCAGCACCACGATCGCCAGGATCAGGCCGTATTCGATCGCGCTGCCCCCGCGCGAATCGCGCGCCAGCCGGACGGCGAACCGGTATATGGCGGCGGGGGGGCGAGGGGTACGCATGGCACGCCGGGATAGAGGATGACCGTTAACGAAATGTCCGCGATCGCCGTCCCGCCCGCGACGATCCTGGTCGTGGCGGGGGCGTTGGTGCGGGAGGGTCGCTGGCTGATGCAGCGCCGCCCCGTCGGGAAGGCGCATGGCGGCCTGTGGGAGTTTCCGGGCGGAAAGGTCGATCCGGGGGAGACGCCGGTGGCGGCGCTGGTACGCGAACTGGGCGAGGAACTGGATATCGCGGTCGCCCCCGCCGATTGCGCGCCGCTGTCGTTCGCCACGCACGACCGCATCGTCATGCTGCTGTACGTCGTGGCGCGCTGGCAGGGCGAGCCGCGCCCCCTGGCGGCGAGCGCGCTGCGCTGGGCGGAGGCGGAGGCGCTGGCGCGTCTGCCCATGCCGCCGGTCGACATCCCGCTCGTCGCGGCGCTGCCCCCGCGCGCACGGGGTTGACGCGGCCCGCAAAGTCGAGGATTTGCCCGCCTCCCGCAGCATCGAGGCCCGATGGCGGAGTGGTGACGCAGAGGACTGCAAATCCTTGCACCCGGGTTCGATTCCCGGTCGGGCCTCCAGCCGCCGCCGGGCGTGCGCTTCACCCGTATCCAGCAGCCCGGTTGGCGAAGCGCCGCCGCCGCGATAGAAGGCTGCTTCCGCAAAAGTGTATTGCGTCAGTAAGACACGTATGCCAAGCAGAGCCATGCAGGAACGCTCCATGACCGCCACTCCCGACGATTTCGCCGCCATGCGACAGGCGATGGTGTCCAGCCAGCTGCGGACCACCGCGGTGACCGATCCCCGCCTGATCGCCGCGATGGCGCAGGTCCCGCGCGAGGCGTTCGTGCCTGCCGAGGTCGCGGCGCTCGCCTATCGCGACACCGGCGTGTCGCTGGGCGAGGGGCGGAGCACCAATTCCCCCTTGGCGACCGGCCGGTTGCTGGAGGAGGCGCGACTGCGCGCGACCGATCGCGTGCTGCTGATCGGCGCGGGCGGCGGCTATACCGCCGCGGTGCTGGCGCGCATCGTGCGGGAGGTCGTGGCGGTGGAGGTGTCGCCGGCCCTGGCGACGCTGGCGCGCGGCGCGCTGGCAGGCATCGGCAACGTGACGGTGGTCGAAGGCCCGCTGGAGCACGGCCATCCCGACGGCGCGCCCTATGACGTGCTGGTCGTCGACGGCGCGATCGAGGAACTGCCCGTGACGCTGTCGACGCAGGTCGCGGAGGGCGGCCGGATCGTGGCGGGCGTGGTGGAACGCGGCGTGTCGCGGCTGGCCGCGGGGGCGCGCGCGGGCGCGGCGACCGCGCTGGCCCCGTTCGTCGACATCGACGCGGTGCGGCTCCCCGGTTTCGCACGGCCCAAAGCGTTCGTGTTCTGATGCGCGTCGGGGGGCGCCTTGCCATCCTGCTGCTCGGCGCGGCGACGCCGGCGAGCGCCGACACGCTGCGCGAGGCGCTGGCGCGCGCCTATGACGGCAACCCGACGCTGACCGGGCAGCGCGCGTCGCAGCGCGCGACCGACGAGAACGTGCCCTTGGCGCGCGCCAACGGCCTGCCGTCCGCGAACGGCACCGTGGGGGTGAACGAGAATTTCATCCTGGGCGGCAATTCCTTCACCACCCCCGAACGCGCGTTGCAGGCGCAGGCGGGACTGACGGTGCCGCTGTACACCGGCGGACGCGTCGGCAATGCGGTCCGCGCCGCCGAAACCCGCGTCGACGCGGGGCAGGCGACGTTGCGCAACGTGGAGGCGACGGTCTTCACCGACGTCGTCGCCGCGTACAACAACGTCCTGCGGGACGAGGCGATCGTCGGGCTGAACACCCAGAACGTGCGCGTCCTCGACACGAACCTGCGCGCCAGCCGCGACCGGTTCGAGGTGGGCGACGTCACCCGCACCGACGTGGCGCAGTCGGAGGCGCGCTTCCGCCTGGCGCAGGCGCAGCTGCAATCGGCGCAGGCGACATTGATCGCCAGTCGCGAGAATTACATCCGCCTGGTCGGCACCCCGCCGGGCACGCTGGAGCCGCCGCCCGCGCTGCCCAACCTGCCCGCCGCGCCCGACGATGCGGTGGCGGTCGCGATCGACAACAACCCCGCCTTGCTCGCCGCGCGCAAGGCACGCGACGCGACCGAATATGACGTGCGCGCCGCGCGCGCGACGCGGTTGCCGCAGGTCGGCGCGACGCTGTCGCAGAATTATTTCAACTATCTGGGCACCCTGGGCGCCAACACCGGCGGCCTGGGTATCGGGCAGACGGGCAACGCCACCGCGGTGGGCGTGCAGCTGAGCCTGCCCTTCTTCCAGGGCGGGCGCCCGGGCGCGCAGATCCGGCAGGCGCAGGCGCTGCGCGGGCAGGCGATCGAGCAGGCGACCGCGGCGGAGCGTCAGGTGGTGTCGAACGCCCGGTCCGCCTTCGCGATCTGGCGCTCCTCGCAGGAGGTGATCGCGTCGGCGGAGGCGGCGGTGGCCGCCAACAAGCTCAGCCTGGAGGGCGTGCGCGCGGAGAACAGCGTGGGGACGCGCACCGTGCTCGATATCCTGAACGCGGAACAGGAATTGCTCAACAGCCAGGTCACGCTCGTGACCGCGCGCCGCGACGCCTATGTCGCGGGCTTCTCGCTGCTGGCGGCGATGGGCCGCGCGGAGGCGGAGGATCTGGGGCTGGAGGGCGGCCCGCTGTACGATCCCAACGTCAACTACCGCAAGGTGCGGCGCAGCTGGTCCGACTTCGCGACCGGCCCCGCCCCCGCGGCGGTCGCCCCGACGACCGTCGCGGTGCCCGCGCAGAACGCCACCGTCACGCGCGCGCTGGACCCGGCACTGGACAGCAATGTTGACAGGACCCCCGCATTGACGACAGGTGTCGATCGACCGCGACCTTAGGCTGCGGCGACAGGGTCCCGTGGAGGTAGGTCGCGAATGGGCGATATGAGCGCCGAACCGTCGATGGAGGACATCCTCGCCTCCATCAAGCGGGTCATCAAGGAAGGCGAGACGCCGGCACCGCCGCGACGCATGTCGCCGCGGCCCGTTGCCGCGCCCGTCGATCGCCCCGGGCCCATCGATCGTGACGAGGACGGCGTGCTGGAACTCAGTCAGCCGTTGACCCCGCCTGCTCCCGCCCCCGCGCCGACGACGGAACCGTCGTTCGCCGCGGCGACCGACGCACCGCGCGCGGCGGAGCCCGCCCCGGCGGCCGCGCCCCACCCGCGTGCCGGATCCGCGAGCGGCGTGTCCCCCGCCACGGCGGAGGCTGCGCGCGGCGCGCTCGGCGCGCTGTCGCGGCTGGTGGTGAAGCCCGAGCCGGGCGGCGACGGCACGCTGGAGGGACTGGTGCGCGAGATGCTTCGCCCGATGCTCGGCGACTGGCTGGATGCGAACCTGCCCGGCTTGGTCGAGGAGATGGTGGCGCGCGAGATCGCCAAGATCACCGACCCCGCGCGCTGAACGACGACTGATGGGCGAAAATCCGACGACCGGGCGGCACCCCGCTGCCCCGCACATCGCCGACGGCAGTCCGCCGCACGACGAAAGCCATCGCAGCGACATCTTCTTCGCCGCGGTGAAGACGACGCGCATGCCGATGATCGTCACCGATCCCAACCAACCCGACAACCCGATCGTCTTCTGCAACGACGCCTTCACCTTCATGACCGGCTATTCGGAGGCGGAGCTGCTCGGCACCAACTGCCGCTTCCTGCAAGGGCCGGAAACGGATCGGGAGGTCGTGGCGCAGCTGCGTGCCGCGATCGATTCGCGGGAGGAGATCGCGGTCGAGCTGCTGAACTATCGCAAGAACGGCTCGACCTTCTGGAACGCGCTGTTCGTTTCGCCGGTGTTCGGCGAGGACGGCCGGCTGCTGTATTTCTTCGGCTCGCAGCTCGACATCTCGCGCCGGCGCGAAGCGGAGGAGGCGCTGCACGAGGCGCAGAAGCTGGAGGCGGTGGCGAAGCTGACCGGCGGGATCGCCCATGATTTCAACAACCTGCTTCAGGTCATCATGGGCTATGTCGATATTTTGGAAAGCCGCATCGAGGACGGCGACCGCACCGGGCGCCGCGCGGTGGAGGCGATCGGGGGCGCCGCGACCCGCGCCTCGACGCTGACGCAGCAATTGCTCGCCTTCGCGCGGAAACAGGAATTGCGCGACCGGTTGCTGAACTTCAACTCGCTCGTCGCCGATTTCCGGCCCGTGGTGACGCGCGCCGCGGGCGACCGGCTGAAGGTCCGCTACCGCCTGGACGACACGCTGTGGAACTGCCGCGTCGATCCGGTGCAGGCGGAAATGGCGCTGCTGAACGTCATCTCGAACGCGCGCGACGCGGTGGGCGGGGAGGGCAACGTCGTGATCGCGACGCGCAACGTCCGCCTGCCCGCCGACGACGAGCAGCTGGCGCGCCGTCTGGCGCCGGGTGAGTATGTCGTGGTCAGCGTCCGCGACGACGGGCCGGGCATCGACGCCGCGATCCTGGACAAGGTGTTCGATCCCTTCTTCACGACCAAGGACATGGGCAAGGGCGCGGGTCTCGGCCTCGCCATGGTCTACGGCTTCGCCAAGCAATCGGGCGGGATCGCCGCCGCGATCAGTCCGGAGGACGGCGGGGCGGAGGTCGCGATGTACTTCCCGCGCGCCGCCGGGGCGACCGAGCGCCGTCCCGCGCCCGTCGCCCCCCGCGCCGCGGCGGGCGGGG
>NZ_LMQP01000003.1:799999-804571 GCF_001425405.1 Sphingomonas sp. Leaf412
GGACATGGGCTATGACGTCACCGTCGCGCAAGGCGCGGGAGAGGCGCTGACGATCCTGGACGACGATCATCACTTCAACCTCCTGTTCACCGACATCCTGATGCCCGGCGGCATGAACGGCGTCGCGCTGGCCAATCGCGTGAAGCGCGACCATCCGCGCATCGGCATCCTGCTCACCACCGGTTTCGCGGACGAGGCGATCGACGAGGGCGCGCGCAGCTACGAACTGATCCGCAAGCCGTACCGCCGCGCGGATTTGAACGCGCGCATCCGCGCGGTGCTCGACCGGCCCGGCGCCCGCACCTGATCCGCCGGCCCAGTCTTCCCCCGGGCCGATCGACATGCGATTTGCCGGTGCACGGTGTTCGCGCGAAGCCGCAAAGACGCGAAGTGAAGAAAGGGATTGGTTCGCGCGGAGGCGCGGAGGACGCGGAGAGTGACCTGTAGCGCAGGGCGGCACTCCCTTCAGGGAAACAGCGATATTGGGCCGCGGCCGGTAATCGGCGTTACGAGCAGCCCGATGCGCGACACCTCCGCGTCCTCCGCGCCTCCGCGCGAACCCCGACTTCCTTGCGTCGTCGTCGCGGTTTCGCGAGAGCGTCTTACCCCGCCATGCGAATGCTGGCTGCCCGGGGGGGGACGCCGGGGAGGGGCGCTTCGCCGGGGCAGCGGCAGCCGATTGTTTCGGGCGCGACGATCTGCTGTAACCTGCGCCCATGAAGAGGATCATCGCCGCGAGTCTGCTCGCGATCGCCGCCGCCGCCGTCCCCGCGGGGGCGCGTCAGCTCACCATCGCCGACGTCACGATGCTCAGCCGCATCGGCGCGCCCGCGATGTCGCAGGACGGCCGCTGGCTGGTCTGGGCGCAGCGCGAGACCGACCTTGCGGCGGATCGCGGGCGCTACGACCTGTGGCGGCTCGACCTGTCGCGCGGCGGCGCGGTGCCGACCCGGCTGGTCGCCGATCCGCAGATGGACGAGAACGATCCGCAGATCGTCGGCAGCACCGTCTATTACAGCGCCGACGACGCCATCTGGTCGGTACCCGTCACCGGCGGCACGCCGTGGCGGCTGACCGACTTCAAGGGCGGCTTCAACGGCTTCAAGGTCGCGCCCACCGGCGACCGCGTCGTCGTCTGGGCCGATCGCAGGCCCGGCGCGCCCAGCCTGGAACCCGCGATGGAGAAGAAGGCGGCGGACGCGGGATCGGGCCGCACCTACGATCGCCTGTTCGTGCGCCACTGGGATACATGGGCGGACGGCAACCGCTCGCAATTGTTCGTCCTGCCGCTGACGGGCGCGGGGGCGAAGGGCAACGGCGTCGCGATCACCGGCGCTTTGGTCGGCGACACCCCGTCGAAGCCGTTCGGCGGCGGCGAGGAAGTGAGCTGGAGCGCGGACGGCCGCACCGTCTATTTCGCGCTGCGCGAGGCGGGGCGGATCGAGCCGCTGTCGACCAACCTCGACATCTTCGCCGCCCCCGCGGACGGCTCCGCCGCGCCGGTGAACCTCACCGACGCCAACGACGCCACCGATACGCAGCCCAGCGTATCGCCCGACGGCCGCAAGCTCGCCTACGTGGCGATGCGGCGACCGGGCTATGAGGCGGACCGCTACGTCCTGACGATCCGCGATCTGGCGACCGGCAAGGCGGTGTCGCTGACCGAACGCTGGGATCGGTCGGTCGGCTCGATCAATTGGGCCCCCGATTCGCGCAGCCTGTACGTGACGGCGGAGGACACGCAGGAAGTCCCGCTGTGGCGCGTCGACGCGCAGAGCGGGGAAGTGACCCGGCTGACTCAGCAGGGCCATGTGTCCGCGGTCGCGATCGGTGCGAAGGGGCCGGTCGTCGCGATGGACAGCCTGACCGCGCCGGGCGATTTCTATCGCGTCGCCGCCAATGCCGGGAACGCCGCGCCGCAGCGGCTGACCAATGTCAACGCCGCGAAGCTGGCGGGCATCGACATGCCGACGGTCGAGCGGTTCAGCTTCACCGGCGCCAACAACGACACCGTCTGGGGCTATGCCGTCCGCCCGGTCGGCGCGCCTGCGAAGCTGCCGATCGCGTTCATGGTCCACGGCGGGCCGCAGGGGTCGAGCAACAACAGCTGGTCGTACCGCTGGAACCCCGCGGTGTTCGCGGGCGCGGGCTATGGCCTCGTCGCGGTCGATTTCCACGGGTCGACCGGCTACGGTCAGGCATTCACCGACGCGATCCGCAACAATTGGGGCGGCTGGCCGCTGGAGGACCTGCAAAAGGGCCTCTCCGCCGCGACCGCGAAGTTTTCATGGCTCGACGCCGACAACGCCTGCGCGCTGGGCGCCAGCTACGGCGGCTACATGATGAACTGGATCGAGGGGAAATGGCCCGACCGGTTCAAGTGCATCGTCCAGCACGACGGCGTCTTCGACGCGCGCGCCATGGCGTACGAGACCGAGGAATTGTGGTTCGACGAATGGGAACACGGCGGGAAGGCGTATTTCGAGGACCCCGAAGCGTTCGAGAAGTGGAACCCCGTCAACCTGGTCGCGAAGTGGAAGACGCCGCAGCTCGTCATCACCGGCGAGAAGGACTTCCGCATCCCCTATACGCAGGGCCTCGCCGCCTTCACCGCGCTGCAACGCCGCGACATCCCCTCGCGCCTGCTCGCCTTCCCGAACGAGAACCACTGGGTGCTGAAGCCGAAGAACTCGCGCCAATGGTATGGCGAGGTCATCGGCTGGATGGACCGCTGGACGGAGGGCGGGAGCGCGCGCTGACCCCCTGCAACCCCCGTTCGCCCTGAGCCAAGTCGAAGGGCATGCGCGACGGTCGCCCACAGCGTTCGACTGCGCTCAGGCCGAACGGGGGGTAGTGCCTGAGCCATGGTTTTGGCTATGGCCGCTCGCATGACCGAGCTGCCCAAAACCTTCGACCCCGCCGAAATCGAATCGCGCTGGTACGCGCATTGGGAGGACAACGGCCTGTTCCGCCCCGACCGGCCGGGGGCGGAGCCGTGGACGATCGTCAACCCGCCGCCCAACGTCACCGGCTCGCTCCACATCGGCCACGCGCTCGACAACACGTTGCAGGACATCCTGACCCGCCACGCGCGGCTGAAGGGGAAGGATGCGCTGTGGGTCGTCGGCACCGACCATGCCGGCATCGCGACGCAGATGGTTGTGGAGCGCCAGATGGCGCAGCGCCAGCAGAAGCGCACCGACCTGACCCGCGACGAATTCGTCGACAAGGTGTGGGAATGGAAGGCGGAAAGCGGCGGCGAGATCACGCGCCAGCTGCGTCGCCTCGGCTGTTCGATGGACTGGACGAACGAGCGCTTCACGATGGACGAGGGCTTCAGCAAGGCGGTGCTGAAGGTGTTCGTCGACCTGCACCACGAGGGCCTGCTCTACCGCGACAAGCGCCTCGTGAACTGGGACCCCGGCCTCGGCACCGCGATCAGCGACCTGGAGGTGGAGACGCGGGAGGTGCGCGGCAGCTTCTGGCGCCTGCGCTACCCGCTGGAGGATGGCAGCGGCCATATCGAGGTCGCGACGACGCGGCCCGAGACGATGCTGGCCGACATGGCGGTCGCGGTCCACCCCGACGACGCGCGCTATACCGCGCTGGTGGGCAAACGCGTGCGCCTGCCGATCACCGGCCGCCTGATCCCGATCGTGGCGGACGAGCATGCCGATCCGGCATTGGGCAGCGGCGCGGTGAAGATAACGCCGGGCCACGATTTCAACGATTTCGAGGTGGGCAAGCGCGCCGGGTTCAGGGCGGGCGAGATGCTGAACATGCTCGATGCGAAGGCGCAGGTCGTGCAGGTGTCGGACGGCCTGATTCCCCCGGATTTTCTCGGCCTTTCTACGGCTGATGCGCGCTGGACGGTCATCGCTTGGCTGAAGAACGAAGGCGCTCTGATCCCGCACGTCGACAAGGACGGCACGGAATACGACGCGGAGCCGCGCACGATCCAGACGCCCTACGGCGACCGCTCCGGCGTGGTGATCGAACCGTGGCTGACCGACCAATGGTACGTCGATGCGAAGACGCTGGCGCAGCCCGCGATCGAGGCGGTGCGGTCGGGCGCGATAAAGATCGTGCCGAAAACGTGGGAGAAGACGTTCTTCAACTGGATGGAGAACATCCAGCCGTGGTGCGTGTCGCGGCAATTGTGGTGGGGGCACCGGATCCCGGCGTGGTTTGGTTACCCGCTGTGGGGAGCCGATCTCGAGGTCACTGATCCCGAGGTTGTGGGTAACCCGATGGCGCAGTTGCCGACCTTCGTCGCCGAACACGAAGCAGACGCTTTGAAGCTGGCGGAGACCTTCTACCGAAAAAACTGGAATTTGGCGGGCAAGACATTTTCAGTGATAGCCGGCGAAGAGGCTGGTTTGGAGGTAAACGGCGATCAAGTAGTTGCGATGATCCGTCGTGATTCCGACGTTCTAGACACTTGGTTTTCATCCGCACTGTGGCCGTTCGCGACGCTTGGTTGGCCCGAACAAGATCCTCCCCGGAACGGGGAGGGGGACCATGCGCAGCATGGTGGAGGGGGGGCGCCACAGGCGACACCGCCCGCGGCCA
>NZ_LMQP01000003.1:804688-897594 GCF_001425405.1 Sphingomonas sp. Leaf412
CCGGCTTCGACATCCTGTTCTTCTGGGACGCTCGCATGATGATGCAGGGGCTGCACTTCATGCAGGACGTGCCGTTCCGCACGCTCTACCTCCACGGCCTCGTCCGCGCCGCGGACGGCGCGAAGATGTCGAAGTCGAAGGGCAACACCGTCGACCCGCTCGGCCTGATCGACCGCTACGGCGCCGACGCGCTGCGCTTCTTCATGGCGGCGATGGAAAGCCAGGGCCGCGACATCAAGATGGATGAGAAGCGGGTCGAGGGCTATCGCAACTTCGCGACGAAGTTGTGGAACGCCAGCCGCTTCGCGCAGGCGAACGGCATCGGCGGGTCCGACACGCTCGAACCGCCGCCCGCGACACTGGCCGTCAACAAATGGATCGTGGCGGAGACGGTCGCGTGCGTGCAGGCTGTCGACCTCGCGCTCGCCGACCTGCGCTTCGATGCCGCCGCGAACGCCATCTACCAGTTCGTCTGGAGCCGCTTCTGCGACTGGTATCTGGAACTCATCAAGGGCGCGATCGACGACGAGACGAAGGCGGTCGCGGGCTGGGTCCTGGACCAGATCCTCGTCCTGCTCCACCCCTTCATGCCCTTCATCACCGAGGAATTGTGGCACGCCCTCGCATCCCGCGAGCACGACCTGATCGTCGGCCGCTGGCCGCAACCCGACGCCCGCGCGCTCGATCCGGCGGCGCAGGCGGAGGTCGCGCGGCTGATCGACCTGATCGAGGCGGTCCGCACCGCGCGCGCCGAACTGAACGTGCCGCCGGGCGCGAAGATCGCGCTGCACACAGGCGCCGGCACCGTTCCCGCCACGATCGCGCCCTATGTCGAACGGCTCGCGCGCGTGACCGTCACGCCGGGCGAGGCGCAGGGCGCGCGCGCGCCGATCCTGTGGGGCGCGGAAACCTTCGCGCTGGCGCTCGACGGCGTGATCGACCTCGACGCCGAACGCACCCGCCTGTCGAAGGCGCAGGCGGCGGCGGAGAAGGAGCGCGATGCGCTGGCCGGACGCCTCAACAACGCCAGCTTCGTCGAACGCGCGAAGCCGGAAGCGGTGGAAAAGGCGCGCGCCGACCATGCGGAGAAGGCGGCGGATGCCGACCGGTTCGCCGCGGCGCTGGCACGGTTGGGGTAAGGTCGCCGAGCCGGAGCCCCGCGCTTCGTCATGCCGGGCTTGTCCCGGCATCCACGTTGCCGAGAACGGAAACCTTCCTGATCCTGCCGCACGCTGGTGGGAAACGATCCGCGCTCCCCACCAAGCCCATTTGTGCTCCCGCGAAGGCGGGAGCCCAGACTGGGTACCCGCCTTCGCGGGTACACAGGGCCGCGGTTAGGGGCTCCGCGCGACGTCCGCTTCCGAACGGAGCAAATCCGGTCGACGATTGCCCGCATCGCCAAACCCCTGTCCTACGCCCCGTCCCCTGTGGCAGAGCGAAGCCGAACCCACGAGACGGAGCCGGCGCGCATGTTGGACGAAACCACGCCGGCGCCTCAACATTCGCAACATTCGCAACATTCGCAACATTCGCGCGACACGCACGCCGGGCAGCGCGACCTGACGACCGGGCCGATCGGCGCGACGCTGATCGCCTTCGCGCTGCCGACGCTGGGGTCGAACATCCTGCAATCGCTGAACGGCTCGATCAACACGATCTGGGTCGGCCGCTTCCTGGGCGAGGATGCGCTGGCGGCGACCAGCAACGCCAATATCATCATGTTCCTGATGTTCGGCCTCGTGTTCGGCTTCGGCATGGCCGCGACGATCATGGTGGGACAGGCGTGGGGGCGGCACGACGTCGACGCGGCGAAGCGCGCGTTCGGCTCCGCGATCGGGCTGGTGCTGGTCGCCTCGGTCGTGACCGCGATCGCGGGATGGGTGTTCGCGCCAGAGATCCTGCGCGCGCTCGCTACGCCGGGGCGGGCGTATGACGAGGCGCTGGCGTATCTGCGCGTCATCTTCCTCGGCCTGCCCGCGTCGATGCTGCTGGTGCTGATGTTCATGGGGCTGCGCGGGATCGGCGATTCGCTGACGCCCTTGTGGTTCATGGGGTTGTCGGTGGTGCTCGATTCGACGCTGAACCCGGTCTTCATCCTCGGCCTCGGCCCCGCGCCCGAACTGGGCATCGCAGGGTCCGCGACCGCGACGCTCGTCGCCAACGTCGTCGCCTGCGGCGCGCTGATCCTCTACATCCGCGTCCGCGACCTGCCGCTGTCGCTGACCGGGGCGGAGGTGCGCTACATCGTCCCCTCCGCCGCGCTGGCGCGGACGATCACCGCGAAGGGGCTGCCGATCGGCGCGCAGATGCTGGTCATTTCGGGCGCGGGGCTGGCGATGGTCGGGCTGGTCAACCGCAACGGCGTCGACACCACCGCGGCGTACGGCATCACGCAGCAGATCTGGACCTATATCCAGATGCCCGCGATGGCGATCGGCGCGGCGGTCAGCGCGATGGCGGCACAGAATATCGGCGCGGGGCGTTGGGACCGCGTCGGGCGCATCACGCGCGCGGGCCTGTTCCTGAACGTCGCGATCACCGGCGCGACCGTCGCCATCGCGCTGCTGTTCGACCGCGCATTGCTGTCGCTGTTCGTGCCGGCGGACAGCGCGGTGCTGCCGATCGCGCGGCACATCAACGTCATCGCCACCTGGGGCTTCATCCTCTTCGGGGGCACGATGATCCTGTTCGGCGTCGTGCGCGCCAACGGCGCGGTGTGGGGCCCGCTGGCGATCCTGTTCCTCGCGATGTTTCCGGTGCGGCTGGGGATCGCGCTTCTGCTCCGCCCGATGCTGGGCGTCGACGCCCTGTGGTGGAGCTTTCCCGCCGGGTCGGCGGCGACGGTCGGTCTGGCCGCGCTCTATTATCGGTTCGGCGGATGGCGGAAGGGCGCGCTGCTGGCGCCCGATTCGCATTGCGAGGAGCGCAGCCATGCGGATATCGAACCGGCCGGGACGGTGAAGCCCGTGGGGTAGGGTGTTACAGCGGCGGGCGCACGGGCTCCTCGCGCGGCGCGATGACCTCGATCACCGCCGCGGCGATCTTGGCGGTGATCGGGGTGTGCGCCAGAACCTCGCCGTCGATCGAGATCGGCAGCCGCGGGATGGTGTCGACGTTGATGGAGGTGCCCGCGAAGCTGACCGTGTCGTGGTGCCGCTCGGGCCGCCCGAAGAAGCTGGCGGCCCAGTTCTTGACCAGTCCGCGCTTGTAGCGGTTCACCACCGCCTGCACGACGATCTTCCCCGAATCCACCGCCGCCTCGTCCACCAGCCAGGTGCCGCCGTGATACGGACCGTTGGAGATGCGGACCTCCACGACGCGCATCCGCTTTTCGCCCGATCCGTCGTCGACGATCAGCGTGAACGGCTCGAACGACGCGAACTGGTACGTGGCCCAGGCGAGATAGCCGACCTTGCCCAGCACCTTCTTCAGATTGTGCGGCACCGTCTCCGCGATCTGCGGGCTCAGCCCCATGGCGGCGCAATTGGCGAAATAATCCTTGTCGATCATGCCCAGGTCGATGCGCTTGGGCGCGCCGGTGCGCAGCACCTCGAACGCCCCGTCGATATCCATCGGAATGCCGAGCGTGCGGCAGAAGCTGTTGGCGGTGCCCAGCGGCAGGACGCCCAGCATCACGTCATGCCCGACCAGCAGGTCGACCAGCCCGCTGACCGTCCCGTCGCCGCCGCCCAGGATGATGAGGTCGGGCTTCTTCGCCAATGCCTGCCTCACCGTGCGATCCAGGTGCTTCGGGTCGTCGACCGCATGCGCCTCCACCTCGTACGGCAAGGTGGCGACGCGCTCGCACGCGCGCTTGAACAGCTTGCGTCCCTTGCGCGACTTGGCGTTGACGATCAGCGCGGCGGTCTTGATCCGGTCCATCCGCGCGCAACGCACGAGCGACGGTTTCGCCCCCGTAACGCTTGCGCCCCCGATGCGATTGTCGGAAAGCCCGTGGATGCACGCCGCCTTCCCCGCCCTTCGCCTGCGCCGCACGCGCGCCGCGCCGTGGAGCCGCCGGCTCCACGCCGAAACCGTCCTGACGCCCGCGGACCTGATCTGGCCGCTGTTCGTGACGTCGGGGCAGGGGGTGGAGGAGCCGATCGCGACGCTGCCGCACGTGTCGCGCTGGTCGGTCGACCTGGTCGTCGCGCGCGCGAAGGAAGCACGCGACCTCGGCATCCCGTGCCTGGCGCTGTTCCCCAACACGCCGCGGGAGAAGCGCAGCGACGACGGGATGGAGGCGCTGGATCCCGATAACCTGATGTGCCGCGCGATCCGCGCGATCAAGGACGCGGTGCCCGACATCGGCGTGCTGACCGACGTCGCGCTCGACCCCTATACCGCGCACGGCCACGACGGCCTGATCGACGCGGCGGGCTACGTCATGAACGATGCGACGGTGGACGTCCTGGTCGGGCAGGCGCTGAACCAGGCGCGCGCGGGCGCGGACGTGATCGCGCCCAGCGACATGATGGACGGCCGCGTCGGCACCATCCGCGCCGCGCTGGAGGCGGATGGGCACCATAATGTGCAGATCATGGCCTATGCCGCCAAATACGCCTCGGCCTTCTACGGCCCGTTCCGCGACGCCGTGGGGTCGCGCGGGCTGCTGAAGGGCGACAAGACGACGTACCAGATGGACCCCGCCAATGCGGAGGAGGCGCTGCGCGAGGTCGCGCTGGACCTGGCGGAGGGTGCCGACAGCGTGATGGTGAAGCCGGGCCTGCCGTATCTCGACATCGTGCGCCGGGTGAAGGACGCGTTCGCGGTGCCGGTGTTCGCGTATCAGGTGTCGGGCGAATATGCGATGGTCGAGGCGGCGGTGGCCGCGGGCGCGGCGGACCGCGACGCCATGGTGCTGGAGACGCTGCTGGCGTTCAAGCGCGCGGGCTGTTCGGGCGTGCTGACCTATCACGCGGCGCACGCGGCGCGGTTGCTGGGACGGTGATCGAGACGGCGCGACTGGTGCTGCGCCCGCCCGTCGCGGCGGATCGCCCCGCGCTGTTCGCGATGTGGGCGGACCCGGTCGCGATGGCGGATCTGGGCCCGGTGAAGACGCCCGCGGAGGGGGAGGCGGTGCTTGCGCGCCACGCGGGCTACGCCCCGCTCGGGTTCCTGGCGGTCACGCGTCGCGGCGACGGCGCCACCGTGGGGCACGTCGGGCTGAAACCCGGTGCGGCGGGCACGCCGGTCGACGGGCGGCTGGAGATCGGCTGGGCGATCGTGCGCGCATGCTGGGGGCTGGGGTACGCGCGGGAGGCGGCGGCGGCGGCGCTCGACTGGGCCTGGGCCAATCGACCCGACGATGCGGTGTACGCCATCACCGCCCGCCGCAACGCGCGCAGCCGCATGCTGATGGAACGGTTGGGGATGCGGTACCTGCCCGACCTGGATTTCCGGCACCCCGCCAACGCGGACGACGACCCGCTGGGCGACGGCGTGACGTACCGGATCGGGCGGCCGTGAGGACCATACCCACCTCGTGTCCCGGCGACGGCGGGGCTCCCGCCCTTGCGGGCGCACCAGCCCGGTGCCGCTTGCGATGATCGGGACCCGCCGCTTGATCCTGCGCCGCTGGCGCGATGCCGATGTCGCGCCGTTCCACGCCATGGGGCAGGACGTCGAGGTCATGCGCTACCTGGGCCCGCCATCGACGATCGAGCGATGCCGGGCCATCGTGGCGGAGCAGAATGCGATCGCCGACGACTACGGCCGCTGCTTCTGGGCGATCGAGCGGCGCGAGGACGGCGTGTTCCTCGGCTTTTGCGGTGTGGAGCCCGGTCCGGCGGGGACGGCGATCGCGGACCTGCCCGAGATCGGCTGGCGCCTCGCGCGCGCGGCCTGGGGGCACGGCTACGCCACCGAGGCGGCGCAGGCCGCGCTGGCGGCGGAATGGCAACGCGGCGTTAACCACGTCCACGCCATCACCGTCCCCGCCAACACGCGCAGCCGCGCGGTCATGGAGCGGCTGGGCATGGCGCACGATCCGGACGGCGACTTCGATCATCCCGCGCTGGCGCCGGGCGATCCGTTGCGCCGCCACGTCCTCTATCGCATCGCGAGGCCCGCTTGACCGTTTCCGCGCCGAAGGGCGGCCGCACCCTGTTCGCGGTCACGATCCTGACGGGGTCGTTCCTGCTGTTCCTGGTCCAGCCGATGATCGCGCGGATCGCGCTGCCCCGGCTGGGCGGGGCGCCCGCGGTGTGGAATTCCGCGATGCTGGTGTATCAGGCGCTGCTGCTCGGCGGCTACGCCTACGCCCATTTCCTGACCCGGCTGGCGCCGCGGCGGCAGGGGCGGGTGCATCTGGCGGTGCTGGCGATCGCGTGCCTGTTCCTGCCGATCGGCCTGTCCGACCGCGTCCTGCCCGCCGGGGCGGAACCCGCCTTGTGGGTGCCGTACCTGTTCGCGCTGTCGATCGGGCCGTTGTTCTTCGCCGTGTCGGCGCAGGCGCCGCTGATGCAGCGCTGGTTCGCGATCGCGCGGCCGGGGGCGGATCCCTATCCCCTGTACGCCGCGTCGAACCTGGGCAGTTTCGCGGGGCTGCTGGCCTTCCCCCTGCTGGTCGAGCCGTTGATGACGGTCACGCACCAGCGCTGGCTGTGGAGCGCCGGATATGTCGCGCTGATCGCGCTCGTCGTCGCATGCACCACGCGTCTTCCCGCCGATCATGTCGCCGCGGTGGAGACGCCGACCGATGCGGCGCCGTCGCGCGGGCGGATCGCGATGTGGATCCTCCTGGGCTTCGTCCCGTCGGGCATGATGCTGGCGACGTCGACCTTCATCAGCACGGACCTGCTGGCGATGCCGTTGATCTGGGTCCTGCCGCTCGCGCTGTACCTGCTGAGCTTCTCGGTCGCCTTCGCCGCCGATCGCGCGCTGGCGGATACGCTGACGCGTGTCGCGCCGATCACGATCCTGATGTTCGGCGGCATCATGATGGGCGGGTTCAACCCCACCCCCTGGCTCAGCGTCGTGCTGGCGCTGATCCTGCTGTTCATGCTGTCGGTGGCGCTGCACACCGCCTTGTACCGCATCCGGCCGGAGCCTGCGCGGCTGACGGGCTTCTACCTCGCCATGTCGACCGGCGGCGCCCTGGGCGGCGTGTTCGCGGGGTTGATCGCGCCGGTCGTGTTCGACTGGACGTGGGAATATCCCATCCTGATCCTCGCCGCGGGCGCGCTGGTCCCGCAGATGTTCCTGACGCAGGGGCTGCGCGACCTGTGGAGCCGTCCCGGATCGCGCATCGCGGCGCTGGCGGTCGCGGTGCTGGTGCTGCTGTCCGTCGTCGTCGTCACCGCCGCGTCGTCGGGCGGGCTGCGCGCGTCGCACTATACGGTCACGTCCTTCATCCTGATCGCGGGGATCGGCCTCGTCACGGTCGGCGCGCGCTTGCCCTACCTGCTGGTGCTGACGACCTCGCTGCTGCTGTTCGGCGGCCTGCGCTCGCTGTCGCTGACGTTCGAGGACGGGGCGCGGACCCGCAGCTATTTCGGCGTCTACACGATCCTGATCGAATCCGGACGGCGCATGCTGGTCCACGGCACGACGATCCACGGGCTGCAACTGACCGGAACGCCGGAGCGCGAACGGACGCCGACGACCTATTACACCCCCGGGTCCGGCGTCGGCCACGTCCTGCGCGACGCGCCCGCGCTGTACGGGCCGGCGGCGCGCATCGGGATCGTGGGGCTGGGGACCGGGACCCTGGCCTGCTATCGGGAGATGCGGCAGCGCTGGCGCTTCTACGAAATCGATCCCGCGATGGTCGATCTGGCGCGGAACGGGCGCTTCACCTTCCTGCGCGATTGCCAGCCCGATGCCGACGTCGTGATCGGCGACGCGCGATTGTCGCTCGAACGGCAGGGGGCCGATACGCTGGACGTGCTGGCGCTCGACGCCTTCTCGTCCGACGCGGTGCCGATGCACCTGCTGACGCGCGAGGCGTTCGCGGTGTACGGCCGCGTCCTGCAACGCCGCGGGTTGCTGGCGGTCCACATCTCGAACCGCTTCATCGACCTGGCGCCCGTCGTCGCCACCGCCGCGCGCGAGGGCGGCTGGCAGGCCATGGTCCTGAACCACACGCCCTCGATCCTGGAACGCGATACCTCGCGCTCGTCATGGATCGTGATGTCGCGCGATCCGGAGGCGTTCGCCACGGTCCAGCTGGACGGCGCCGACTGGAAACCGCTGCGCACTCCGCGCGATTTCGGCGGGTGGAGCGACGATTACGCGACGATCCTGCCGCTGCTGAAATGGTAGCCCCGCCCCTTCGGCAGCGTCAGTGCGCCGCGCCGCGCATCTTCGCCACCTGATGCACCACGGCGGCGATCGCGCTGCCGACGACCAGCCCGACCAGGCCGTTCATGGCCGCCGCCGCGATCCACGCCAATATGCCGCCCACGCCGGGCACCGCGCCGCCGATCGCCTCCGACACGTCGTGGATCACATGCGCGGGCGCGGGCCAGCCCAGCACCTCCGCACCGTGGGTGATGATGCCGCCGCCGACCCAGATCATCGCGGCGGTGCCGATCACCGCCAGCGCGCTCATCAGCACGGGCACGCCCTTCACCAGTCCGCGCCCGATCGCCTGCGCGACGCTCGACCGTCGTTCCGCCAGGTGCAGGCCGATGTCGTCCGCCTTCACGATCAGCGCCACGGTGCCGTACACGCCCGCGGTGATCGCCACCGCCACCACCAGCAGCGTCGCCGCCTGCGTCAGGATCGGCCGGTCCGCCACCTCCGCCAGCGCGATCGCCATGATCTCCGCCGACAGGATGAAATCGGTGCGGACGGCGCCCGAAACCTTCTCCTGCTCCAGCGCGACCGGATCGGTGGTGGTGACCTCCGCCTCCTTGTGCCCGTGCCCGGTCACGACCTCGATCACCTTCTCCGCGCCCTCGAAGCACAGATAGGCGCCGCCGATCATCAGCAACGGGGTGACCGCCCAGGGCGCGAACGCGCTGAGCAGCAGCGCGGCGGGAAGGAGGAAGAGGACCTTGTTCTTGATCGATCCCAGCGCGATCTTGCCGATGATCGGCAGTTCGCGCTGCGGCGACAGGCCGACGACGTAGCGCGGGGTGACCGCGGTATCGTCCACCACCACGCCCGCGGCCTTCACCCCCGCCTTCGTCGCCGCAGCCCCGACGTCGTCGAGGCTCGCCGCGGCGAGGCGGGTCAGGCCCGCGATGTCGTCAAGAAGCGCGACCAGTCCGCCTGCCATGTTGTGCGATCCCCAATATGTCCTGCCGCCCGAGCGACGTCGAAGGCCATGCCCCGAAGCATGTGTTTCGACCATGCTCGGCACGAACGGACGTCTGCGCCGTCAGTCCGCCAGCCCGATCCCGATCGACGCGCGCGCCGCCTCCGATTCGTTCGACGCCACCGGATAGGCGCAATAGTCCGCGGCGTAATAGGCGCTGGGACGATGATTGCCCGACCAACCGATGCCGCCGAACGGCAGCGACGAGGACGCGCCGTTGGTGGGTTTGTTCCAGTTGACGATGCCGGCGCGGATATTGGCCCAGAAACGGTCGTACAGGGCGGGCGTCTGGCTGACGAGCGAGGCGGACAGGCCGTAGCGGGTGTCGTTGGCATGCGCGATCGCGGCGTCGAAATCGTCGGTCCGGATCACCTGCAACAACGGCCCGAACAATTCGATGTCGGGCCGGTCGGTCAGGTCGGTGACGTCGATGATGCCCGGCGTCAGGAACGGCCGCGACGGATCGGGCCGCGCCATGTGGCGCAGCGGCCGCCCGCCCTTCATCATCAGCGCCAGAAAGCTTTCGCTGAGGCCGTCGGCGGTCTCGTTGTCGATCACCGGGCCCATGAACGGCTGCGGATCGTCGTGCGGCGCGCCGACGATCAGGCGTCCGGCCAGCTTCACGACCTCCTCCAGCAGCGGGGCGGCGATCCGTTCCTCGACGATCAGCCGCCGTGCCGCGGTGCACCGCTGCCCCGCGGTGGTGAAGGCGGACTGGATCACCAGCATCGCGGCGACGTGCAGGTCGGGGGTGTCCCACACGATGATGGGATTGTTGCCCCCCATCTCCAGCGCCAGGATCTTCTCCGGCTTCTCGGCGAAGGCGCGGTTCAGCGCGATACCCGTGCGTGCGGAGCCGGTGAACAGCAATCCGTCGATCCCGTCGTGCGCCGCCAGCGCGCGCCCTTCCGCCACGCCGCCGACGACCAGCCGCACGGCCTCCTCCGGCACGCCCGCCGCGTGATAGCAATCGACCAGGAACGCGCCCGACGCGGGCGTCTTTTCCGACGGCTTGAACACCACCGCATTGCCCGCGATCAGCGCGGGCACGATATGGCCGTTGGGCAGGTGCGCGGGAAAGTTGTAGGGGCCGAGGACCGCGAGGACGCCGTGCGGCTTGTGCCGCAACGCCATGCGGCTCTGCATCGGCGCCTCCATCCGGCGCTGGCCCGCGCGTTCGGAAAAGGCGCTGGCGGAGATGTCGACCTTCGCGATGACGGTCTCGACCTCGGTCCTGGCCTCCCACAGCGGCTTGCCGGTTTCGCGCGCGATGATGTCGGCGAAGGCATCGGTGCGCTGGCGCACCACGTTGGCGAAGCGGCGCATCGTCTCGATCCGATAGGCCTGCGCCTGCTGCGCCCACAGCGCGAAGCCGTCCCGCGCGGTCGCGACCTCCAGGTCCACGTCGCTGGTCGGTGCGCGCCACAGCTGCGCGCCGGTGGCGGGCTCGTAGGAGATCAGTTCCGACATGGCTCCTCTTAGCCTCCGCGCAGCAGAAAGCGGAAGGGGCTTAAGCGAGCGCCGCGCCCATCGCCCGGATCGCCGCGACCTTCGCATGGAGCGGCGTCCAGTCGTCGTCGCGGTCGATCGCCGCCCACAATCCCTCCACCTCCCCGATCGGCATCCCGCACGGCTCGCCCGCCCAGTGCGCATGGTCGCGCGCCTTGCGCGGGGCGTAGGGGGATAGGGCGGTGCGGACCTCCGCCCATTCCGGGCCGTAGGAGGCGGGAAGGTCCTGCGCGAAGGCGTCGTGGAAGAAGCGGTCGATCGACACCCCCGTCGTCCGCAACGCGCGCTCCACTAACTGCACCAGCGCGCGATCCGCCGCATCGTCGCGCCCCGTGCGTCCCAGCCGCCACAGGATCGCGCGCGCCACCGCGGGCTGGTAGTAGGTGGCGAAGCCGTCCAGCGCGGCGATCAATGGCTCCGCCTCCACCAGCGGGCGCAACGCCACGGCCAGTTGCATGACGTCCCAGTGGATCGCCTCGGGCTGGCGACCGAAGGCGTAGAGGCCGGCGTGATCGAAATAGGCGGCGGTGAAGCCGGGGTCCCACGCCTGCGCGAACCGCCACGGGCCGTAATCGAAGCTCTCGCCCGTGACGTTGATATTGTCGCTGTTCAGCACGCCGTGGACGAACCCCGCCGCCATGTAAGACGCCGCCAGCCGGGCGGTGCGTTCGACCACCAGGTCCAGCAGCCGCACCGGATCGTCGCTCGCCTCGCCGTACAGCCGGTCGAGGACGTAGCGGACCAAGGCGCGCAGCCCGTCCTCGTCGCGATGATAGGCCAGCCGCTGGAACGTCCCGATCCTGACGTGCGAGTGCGACAGCCGGACCAGCACCGCGGACCGCGTCGGCGACGGCTCGTCCCCCCGCTCCAGCGCCTCGCCCGTCTCCACCAGCGACAGCGTGCGCGAGGTGCGGACGCCCAGCGCCTCCAGCATCTCGGTCGCCAGTATCTCGCGCATCCCGCCCTTCAGCGTCAGGCGACCGTCGCCCGCCCGGCTCCACGGCGTCGTCCCCGACCCCTTCGTGCCCAGGTCCATCAACCGCCCTTGGCGATCGCGCATCTGCGCGAAGGTGAAGCCACGCCCGTCGCCGAGGTCCGGGTTGTAGGTGCGGAACTGATGCCCGTGATAGCGCAGCGCCAGCGGCCCCGGCAGCGTGCCGGGCAGGGGGGCGAAGCGCGCGAAATGCGCGATCCATTCGCGGTCGTCCAGCGTGTCCAGCCCCACCTCCCGCCCCGCGCGGTCGTTGCGGAAGCGCAGCCGGGTTTCGGGAAAGTCCGCCGCCGCGACGGGATCGTAGAAACCGTCCCCCAGCGAAAGAAGGTCGGTGGCGGGGCGATACGCTTGCGGGTGGACGGGCATGCGTCGATATGGGGGCGGCGACGGGCGAGGTACAAGAATGGCCGCAGAGCCGAACGAACGGCGGGCGAAGGCGTGGGACGATCTGTACTGGTGGTCGTCCGACGGCGTCCGTCTGCACGCCCGCGATCATCCCGGCACCTTGGGCGCGCTGCCCGTCCTGTGCTTCCCGGGCCTGACCCGCAACGCGCGCGATTACGCCGCGGTCGCGCAGCGGCTGTCGCCGCGCCACCGCGTCCTGTCGGTCGAATTCCGCGGCCGCGGCGACAGCGGCTATGCGAAGGACCCGATGACCTACGTCCCGCTGACCTATGCGCAGGACGTCATGAAATTGCTGGACGAGGCGGGGATCGACCGCTTCGTCGCGATCGGCACCTCGCTGGGCGGCATCGTCACGATGCTGCTCGCGGGCCTCGCGCCGGGCCGGATCGCGGGCGCGGTGCTGAACGACGTCGGGCCGGAGATCGAGCCCGCCGGGCTGGGCCGGATCCGCGGCTATGTCGGCAAGTCGAGCAGCTTCCCGACCTGGATGCACGCCGCGCACGGGATGCGGGAGGCGAACGGGGATGTGTATCCCGACTGGGGGATCGAGGACTGGCTGGCGATGGCGAAGCGGCTGTACCGTCTGAACGGCGCGGGTCGCATCGTGCTCGACTACGACCTGAAGATCGCGGAACCGTTCCGCCTGCCGGGGCAGGAGACGGGGCCGGACATGTGGGGCGCGCTGGCGCTGCTGGCGGCGGTGCCCGTGCTGGTCGTGCGCGGCGCGCGGTCCGACATCCTGTCGGGCACCACCGCGGACCGCATGGCGCAGGTGCTGCCGCACGGGGAGGTCGTGACCGTCGCGGGCGTCGGCCATGCGCCCACGCTGGACGAACCCGCGGTCCGCCCCGCGATCGATCGCCTGCTGACGCGCGCGGCGGAACCCGCAAGGTAGCGGCGCGTCTGCCTTCTTCCCGCGTACCGGCAGGAAGATATCGCATGAACGACGCATCGGACGCCCATACGAAGATCCTGTCGCTGAAGGGCCGCCGCGCGATCGTGACCGGCGGCTCGACCGGTATCGGCCGCGCGATCGCGGTGTTGCTGGCGGCCGAGGGCGCGCGCGTCTTCGTCGGCGGTACCGATCGCGCGCACCTGGACGATGCGCTGGCCCGCATCCGCGAGGTCGGGGAGGGGGACGGCGCCCTGTTCGACCTGTCGGTCGAGGACAATGTCCCGCGCTTCCTGGATGCCGCGCACGCCGCGATGGGCGGATACGACATCGCCATCGCGAATGCGGCGGAGGGCGCGCCGGGCCTGTCCGAAACCGACGAGGCAGGCCTGCGCCACACGGTGTCGCTCAATTTCACGCACTATCTTCTGGTCGCGCAGGCGGCGGCGAAGGCGCTGGGCGATGCGGGCGACATCGTCCTGATCGGGTCGATGAGCGCCTATGCGCTGGGGCCGCATTCGACCGTCTACGCCGGGATCAAGCACGGCTTGCAGGGCTTCTCGATCGCGCTGCGCCGCGAACTGGGGCCGAAGGGTATCCGCGTCGCGCTAGTCGAGCCCGGCCTGACCGGCAGCGACATGCAATTGCCCGACATCCCGCCCGAAAAGCAGCGCGCGATGATCGCGAAGGACGAGATGCTGCGCGCGGAGGATATCGCGGTGGGCGTCCATTTCCTGCTGACCCAGCCGCGCCGCGCGGTGATCCAGCGGCTGACGATCGCGCCGCGGATGCAGGACGGGGAATGACGCGATGACCACCGCCCCCGCATGGCCGCACGACTCCCTGATCCTCGATCCGCGCGACATCGACCTGTCGCGCTCGCCGCTGGCGGGAAAGGTCGACTCCGAAACCTATGTGCTGGGCGCCTTCAATCCCGGCATGACGCGGCTGCCCGACGGCAATTTGCTGCTGATGGTGCGCGTGGCGGAGGCGCTGCGTCACCCGATCCGCGACGGGACGATCGGCGCGATCCGCTGGGACGACGGGAATTACGTCCTCGACCGCTGGCCGCTGTCGCTGGTCGACACCGCCGATCCACGCAAGTTCATGATGCGCGGCGGCGGGTGGAAGGTGATGGCGCTGACCAGCCTGTCCTGGCTGCTGCCGGTCGAGCTGAACGCGGACGGCACGCGGGTGGAGGCGATCCATTACGACCGCGCCATCGCCCCTGCCGCGCCCTATCAATGCTACGGCGTGGAGGATGCGCGGATCAGCCGCATCGACGGCCGCTATTACATGACCACCTGCTCGGTCAGCCCGGAACGCCATTCGACGACATTGTACACCAGCGCCGACGCGGTCGACTGGACGCTGGAGGGCATCGTTCTCGATCACCAGAACAAGGACATGCTGCTGTTCGAGGGCAAGCCGGGCGGCAGGTTCTGGGCGCAGACTCGCCCGCTCGGCGACCTGTATTTCGCCTATCCGCCCGACAGCGAATGGCGCGCGGGGCCGTCGATCAACCTGGCGACCTCGCCCGACGCGCTGCACTGGAAACCGTACGACAGTCCCGGCATCCGCCCGCACGCCGCCACGCTGGCGACCGCGCGGATGGGCGGCGGCGCGCCACCGGTCCTGACCGATCGCGGCTGGCTGACGCTGTGGCACGGGGTCGAGCCCTCGGGCGTCGTCGGCATCTACCGCACCTATTGGACCCTGCTCGACCGCGACGACCCGAGCGTCGTCGTCGCGACGAGCGACACGCCGGTGCTGGAGCCTGCCGCATCGCTGACCGGCCCGTTGCGGGAGTTGATGTACCTGGACGACGTCGTCTTCACGACCGGCATCGCCGACGGCGGCGACCGCTGGATCGTGGCGAGCGGGGAGGCGGACCTGGCCTGCCGGATCACCCACGTCCCGAAGGAGGCGATCGGTTAGGCCGGCGCCCGGATCGGGGCGCCGGCCATCGGATCAGTTGCTGTCCGAATTGTCGTCGTCGTCGACGGCGATGTAGATGCCGCCCGCGACGATCGCGGCCGCCAGCACCAGTGCAACGATCGAACCGGGCGCGGCCAGCTCGCTTTTCTTCGCCGACGGCGTCGCCGCGCGGCTGACAGACAGCGAGGCGGCCGGGTTGGTGGACGCGGCGACCGCCGGGGCGGCCATCATCGTCAGCGACGCGGTGGCCGCGAGCAGGGAGGTGAACTTCATAGCAGGTCCTTTCGATATCTCGGCTTTCCGCGCCTTGCTCCTGCCGACGCGGTCGGTCGCGCCGCCCTTTGGGTCGGCGCACGGGCGGCACGCGCTTTTCTCGCGGACCGCCAACCGATAGGGACGCGGGAGCCATGCGTTCGGTTCCCGTCATCCTCCACCTGCACTCCACCTTCGACCTGGGCGGGAAGGAGGCGCGCGCGACGCGGCTCATGAACGCATTCGGCGACCGGGCGCGTCATGTCGTCGTCTCCTCGATGCCCGGTCGCTACGGCGCGCGCGACCGCATCGACCCCGGCATCGATTACGAGATCGCGCAGGACCCGCCGCCGCTGACCGGCAAACCCTCCGTCGCGCGGTTCGACGCGATCGCGCGCTTCATGCGTGGGTTCGACCTGGTGCTGACGTACAATTGGGGCGCGATCGACGGCGTCATGGCGCGCCGCGTCTTCCGCAACGGCGCCCCCCCGCTCGTGCATCACGAGGACGGCTTCAACGAGGACGAGGCGGGCGGCCTGAAGCGCGAACGCAACCTGTACCGCCGCTTCGCGCTCGGCGCCGCGCACGCGCTCGCCGTGCCGTCGCGAAAGCTGGAACGGATCGCGCTGGACATCTGGAAGCAGCCGCGCGTGAAGGTCCACCGCATCGCCAACGGCATCGCCACCGCGCCCTACGCGCAGGAGCCGGAGGCGGGCGCGATCCCCGGCCTAGTGCGCAAGCCGGGCGAGATCGTCATCGGCAGCGTCGCGGGGCTGCGCGCGGTGAAGGACCTGCCGCAACTGGTCCGTGCGGCGGGCGGCCTGTCCGCGCGCTTCCGCCTCGTGATCGTGGGCGAGGGGCCGGAACGCGCCGCGATCGAGGCGGCGGCGATGGCGATGGGGATCGACGATCGCGTCGTCCTGCCCGGCTTCCTCGACCGGCCGTATCGCTACATGCGCCATTTCGACCTCCTCGCGCTGTCGTCGCGGTCGGAACAATTCCCGATCAGCGTGGTGGAGGCGATGGCCGCGGGCCTGCCCGTCGTCGCCCCGCCGGTCGGCGACGTCGCCGACATGGTCGCGCCGGAAAACGCGCCCTTCGTCATGGAGCATCACGGCGAAGTCCGCCTGCGTGACGCGATGCAGGTGCTGGCGACGAACCCGGACCTGCGCATTGCGATCGGCGCGGCGAACCGGGCGAAGGCGGTGGCGGAATATGACGAGAGCGCGATGATCGCGCGCTACGCCGCGTTGTACGAAAACGCGATGGGGCGACCCGGGACGCTGATCTGATTTAATGTCGCCATCGGGCGGCATTGGTTTATACGGCCGGTGACATCCATTGGATTTGGGAAACAGCGTGTTCAAGGGCCTGAAGCCGATCGTCTATGCCGGCCGCGAAGTGTGGCCGCTGGTGGAGGGCGGCAAGGGGGTCGCGGCGACCAACCACGCCTCCGCCGGCGCCTGGGCCGCGGCGGGCGGGATCGGCACCGTCAGCGCGGTGAACGCCGACAGCTACGATCCCGACGGGAAGATCGTGCCCCAGGTCTACCGCGCGCTGACCCGGCGCGAACGGCACGAGGAACTGGTCGAATATGCGATCGAGGGCGCGGTGCAGCAGGTGCAGCGCGCGTGGGACATCGCGGGCGGCAAGGGCGCGATCAACATCAACGTCCTGTGGGAAATGGGCGGCGCGCAACGCGTGCTGGAGGGCGTGCTGGAACGCACCCGCGGCCTGGTCGCGGGTGTCACCTGCGGCGCGGGCATGCCGTACAAATTGTCCGAGATCGCGGCGTCCTACAACGTCAACTATCTGCCGATCGTCAGTTCCGGCCGCGCCTTCCGCGCGCTGTGGAAGCGCGCCTATTCGAAGGTGTCGGAACTGCTGGGCGCGGTGGTGTACGAGGATCCGTGGCTCGCGGGCGGGCACAACGGCCTGTCGAATGCGGAGGACCCGCTGAAGCCGGAGGATCCCTATCCTCGCGTGAAGGCGCTGCGCGAGACGATGCGCGACGGCGGCATCGCGGACAGCGTGCCGATCGTGATGGCGGGCGGCGTGTGGTATCTGCGCGACTGGGAAAACTGGATCGACAACCCCGAGCTTGGCCAGATCGCGTTCCAGTACGGCACCCGCCCGCTGCTGACGAAGGAAAGCCCGATCCCGGAGGCGTGGAAGGAGCGCCTGCTGACGATCGAGGAGGGCGACGTGCTGCTGCACCGCTTCTCCCCCACCGGCTTCTATTCCTCCGCGGTCCGCAACCCCTTCCTGCGCAGCCTGGAGGCGCGCAGCGAACGCCAGATCGCCTTTTCGAAGGACGAGGTGGGCGATCACGTCTTCCAGCTCGACGTGGGCGTGAAGGGCAAGAATTTCTGGGTCACGAAGGGCGACCTGCTGCGCGCGCGCGAATGGTTCGGCGCGGGCTACACCGACGCGCTGAAGACGCCCGACAATACGTTGGTGTTCGTGTCGCCGGGCGAGAAGGGCGAGATCCGCAAGGATCAGGCCGATTGCATGGGCTGCCTCAGCCAGTGCCTGTTCTCCAGCTGGGCGGATACCGAAACCAACTCCACCGGCCGCCTCGCCGATCCGCGCAGCTTCTGCATCCAGAAGACGTTGCAGGAGATCGCGCATGGCGGCGACATCGAACAGAATCTGATGTTCGCCGGCCACGCCGCCTTCAACTTCAAGCGCGATCCCTTCTATTCCAACGGCTTCCGCCCGAGCGTGAAGCAATTGGTGGATCGTATCCTGACCGGCGACTGATCGCGCAAACGACGATGGCCGCGCCTTCCGGCGCGGCCATCCTGTTCTGCTGCCCGCGATACGGTCAGTCGACGACGGTGCCGACCACCGCGCCCGCCGCGCCGCCCGCCGCCGCGCCCTTGCCGACATTGCCGCCCGTGACCGCCGACGCCGCGGCGCCCGCGCCCGCACCGATGCCCGCACCGCGCAGCGTGGAGCAGGCCGACATGCTGACGGCGGAGGCGAGGAGGACGGTGGCGAAAGCGATCTTCTTCATGGGAACGGGACTCCGTGGCTTGATGGATGCCCGGTAGAATGCGGCGCCCCGCGCACGGTTCCGGCGTGCAATGCTTCGTTACGATCGCCCGCGCGTTGGGCGCGCATGGCGCGTAAACTGAAGGTCTTCGTCACCCCCGCGGGTTTCCACGACGCCTATGTCGCGGCGCCAAGCCGCAAGGCCGCGCTCGCGGCATGGGGCAGCGACGCCGACCTGTTCGCCCGCGGCATCGCGGTGGAAGTCACCGACCCTGAACTGACGAAGGCGCCGCTGGCGCGACCGGGCGAGGTGGTGAAACGATCGCGCGGCACCGCGGCGGAGCAACTGGCGGCGGCGCCGTCACCTCGCCCACGGAAGAAGGCGGCGGTCAAGGCCGTCGCGCCGAAGAAGGCGGCACCCAGGCCGGATCGCGCCGCGCTGGACGCGGCGGAGGCAGCGCTGGAGGACATGACGCGCCGCCATCGCGCCGCGCAACGCGACCTCGCCAAGCGGCAGGCCGATCTCGATCGCGAGAAGCGTGAGGTGGGGCGGGCGCAGGACGAGGAGGCGGAGGAAGTGCGCAGCGCGGCCGAAAAGGCCCAGACGGCCTACGATGCCGCGCTGAAAGGCTGGCGAGGATAACGACGCTTTCCCGTATACTCCCGCGCAGGCGGAGACCCGAAGGGCGGATCAGGTCACAAGGGCCGGGTCAAACCACCCCATCCGCCAGCATCGCCGTCACCACCTCCAGGCACGACACGCCCAGTTTCCGCGACCGCGACGCGCTCCACGCCTCGACCGCGTCGGGATTGGGGTCATGGTCCTTGAACGGCATCTCCAGCGTGATCGACACCGCCCCGAACCGCTCGGCCAGCTGGTTCGTCGACATCGACAAATTCGCCTTCCCCGCGGCGGTCACCGGATAGCCCAGTTCGGTCTGGAAATCGGCGGTATGCGCGGCCAGCCGCCGACCGAAGTCGGCGAACCCCGCGCTCTGCGCCGGGGTCAGCGACGGAATCCCCTCGAACCCCGCGATGAAATTCGCCGCGATCGCCTCGTCGCCGTGGACGTCCAGCGCCAGGTCGACGCCGGTCTCGTCCATCCGGTCGCGCACGCACAGCACCTCCGGGCTGCGCTCCGCGGTCGGCGCATGCCATTCGCGGTTCAGGTTCACTCCCGCGGCATTGGTGCGCAGGTGCCCGCGCCGGGTGCCGTCGGGGTTCATGTTGGGCACGACATGCACGGTCGCCGCGGACAGCAGAGGTACGGCCGCCGCGCCCGTCAGCCATTCCAGCGCCCCGTCCATCCACCATTCCGCCATCGATTCGCCGGGATGCTGGCGCGCGTACAGCCACACCTGCGTCGTGCCCGTGCCGAGGCGGAAATAGTCGATCGGCTGGCCGTCGAGCGAATGGCCCAGCACGCGATGCTCCACGCCCGCCGCCGCGGCGGTGCGCGCGATCAGCCGCTGGTGCTGTTCCATGGTGTAGGGCGCGAAATAGGCGAACCACGCGACCGGCGTGTCGCCCGCCCAGTCGAACGACAGGATTCCGTCCTCGTACCGGGTGTCGGTCGTCCGCCACACGTCCAGGTCCGTCGACGCGCGGGTGCGATAGCCGGGCCAGCCGCCCGGATAGGCGGACCGTCCCGCGTTGAGGATCCGGAACGTCGCACGCCGACCGGCCAGTCCGGCGGCGCGGAAGTAGAACCATTGGAAGAAGTCGGACTCATGGTCGCGCACGATCTCCAGATCGATGCGCGCCGCGTCACCGTCTTCCGCGATTCCGACGACGCGGATGTTCCCGCCGTCGAAGGCGGCATCGATGTGGATGGTCATCGTACCTCTATCGTCCGGCCCGAATCCCCGGGAAAGCCGCTGAACAGCGCGCCGGCCAGCCGCGCGGCGATCGATGGCGTGTCCGCATCGGGGGAGGTGGTGTCGGTCAGCGATTGCGCCTGCCCCTCCCATACCGCATCCGCGCCGTGGCGCAGGCGGACCGACAATTCCGTCACCACGCCCTCGCCCGCGCCGCTGCCGCCCACGGGGAAGCTGACGCCCCCGCCCACCGACGATCCGCCGCGCCAGCCGCCGCCCCCGGTCCCGCCGCCCAGCCCGATCTGGATCGGGGAGCGGCGCGGGGGCAGCGGTTGCGGCGCGCGGGTGAAGCCGACCGTCGCGATATATTCCGCCTTCGCGCCGGGGCGTGGCGGGGTGAAGCCCAGCCGCAGCAGCTCCGCCTCGACCGCGGCGGCATAGGTCTTGTATTCGATGCTGGCGGGCGCGCCGCCGGGCAGGGGTTCGACCAGCACGCTGCCGCGTTGCGCGACCGCATCGTAATGGAAACGCGTCGCCTGCACCGGGAAACGCTGTGGCCCGGTCGCGCAGCCGGAGAGCAGCGCGGTGGCGATGAGAGCGAGCGGCGTCAGGCGCATCGGAAGACCCTTTGTCGTGTCGTTGCGGATTAGCAACGCTTCGCCCCGGCGCAAGGTCCCGCATGCGGTTGACTTCACCCGGGCCGCGCGATACCCGCCGCGCTTCCGTTTTTACGCCAGCACAAAGAACGTTTCCCATGAAGATCCGCAACAGCCTGAAGTCGCTCAAGGACCGGCATCGCGACAATCGCGTGATCCGTCGTCGCGGGCGCACGTACGTCATCAACAAGACGAACCGCCGCTTCAAGGCGCGCCAGGGCTGACCCCGGCCATGCCCGTCACGTCGGTCATCTTCGACGTCGGGCATGTCCTTTACGACTGGGACCCGCGCGTCCTGTACGAGCGCCTGTTCGACGACGAACGGGCGCTCGACGCGTTCCTGCGCGACGTGGCGACGCGCGAATGGCATTTCCAGCACGACGCCGGGCGTCCGTTCGCGGAAACGTCCGCGGAACTGAGCGCGCTTCACCCGCAGCATGCCGACATGATCGCGCTATGGGGACCGCGCTTTTCCGAGCAGATTCCGGGACCCATCCCGGGCATGGTCGACCTCGTCGCCGACCTCGACGCCGCGGGCGTGCCGCTGTTCGCGATCACCAATTTCTCGGGCGAGTTCTTCGCCCCCTTCCGCGCGCAGGAGGCGGCGGTGTTCGATCGCTTCCGCGACATCGTCGTGTCGGGTGACGAGAAGATGGTGAAGCCGGATCCGGCGATCTTCCACCTCGCGCTGCGCCGCTTCGGCGTCGCGGCGGGGGAGACGTTGTTCGTCGACGACAATGCCGCGAACGTGGCGGGCGCGGAATCGGTAGGCATCCGCGCGCATCTGTTCCGCGACGCCGCGACGCTGCGCACCGACCTGGCGACGCTGGGACTGCTCCCCTAGGCCGGATCGACATTCGGATGGCGGAGGGACACGCTTTCGCGGTGCCGCGACGATAACGCAAGGAAGTCGGGTTCGCGCGGAGACGCGGAGGACGCAGAGAGTGGCCTGTAGCGCAGGGCGGCACTCCCTTCATGGAAGCGGCGATATCGGGCCGCGGCCGGTAATCGGCGTTACGAGCAGCCCGTTGCGCGACACCTCCGCGTCCTCCGCGCCTCCGCGCGAACCAACCTCTTTCTTCACTTCGCGCCTTTGCGGCTTCGCGCGAACACCGTGCACCGGCAAATCGAATGTCGATCGACCCTAAATCCTCCCCGGAACGGGGAGGGGGACCATGCGAAGCATGGTGGAGGGGGAGCGCCACAGGCGAGGCGTCGGTAATGCTCTTCTGGCGAACCGCTCCCCGACAGCGCCGCAGAAGATCAAACCTCCGCCGGCCCGCGATATCCCTTCAGCTCGTCCCCGACGATGCGGACGACGTGCAACACGTTGGTCGATCCCGGCGTCCCGAACGGCACGCCCGCCATCACGACCACCACGTCCCCCGCCTTCGCGATATTCTGGCGCAGCGCGATCCGCTTCGCCTTCGCCACCATCTCCTCGAACGCGGCGACGTCGCGCGTATGGACGTTGTGGGTGCCCCACAGCAGGCCCAGCCGCCGCGCGGTTTCAAGCCGCGGGGTGAGGACCAGGATCGGCACCGCGGGCCGCTCGCGCGCGATGCGGCGCGCGGTGGAACCGGAACTGGTGAAGCAGATGATCGCCGCCGCCGATACGGTCGCGGCGATGTTCTTCGCCGCCTCCGCCAGCGCGTCCGCGGTGGTGGGATCGGGGCGCGTGACGGTGAAATGGATGCGGTCGCCGTGCGCGGGATCGCGCTCCACCGCGTCGCCGATCGCGTTCATCATGGCGACCGATTCGACCGGCCAGTCGCCCGCCGCGCTTTCCGCCGACAGCATGATGGCATCCGCGCCGTCGTAGATCGCGGTCGCCACGTCGCTGACCTCCGCCCGCGTGGGGGAGGGCGACTTTATCATCGATTCCAGCATCTGCGTCGCGACGACTACGGGGCGGCCCAGCCGCCGCGACGTCTCGACGATCCGCTTCTGCAACGGCGGCACCGATTGCGGCGGCAGTTCGACGCCCAGGTCGCCGCGCGCGACCATGACGCCGTCGCACGCCTCGACGATCTCCTCCAGCCGCTCGATCGCGGCGGGCTTCTCGATCTTGGCCAGCAACGCGGCCTTCCCGCCGATCAGCTTGCGCGCCTCCCACAGGTCCTCGGGCCGCTGCACGAAGCTGAGCGCGATCCAGTCGACGCCCTGATCGGTGGCGAAGGCCAGGTCGGACCGGTCCTTGTCCGTCATCGCCGCCATCGGCACGACGACGTCGGGGACGTTCAACCCCTTGTGATCGCTCAGCAGCCCGCCGACCTCGACCAGCGTCACGATGCGGTCCGAATCATGCTCGATCACGCGCAGCACCAGCTTCCCGTCATCCAGCAACAGGCGCGCGCCCGGCTCGATCGCGGCGAAGATCTCGCGGTGGGGCAGCCGCACGCGCGTCGCGTCGCCCGGCGTCTCGTCGTGGTCCAGCACGAACACGCTGCCGTTGGCCAGCATCACCGGCCCGTTCGCGAACTTGCCGACGCGCAGCTTGGGTCCCTGAAGGTCCGCGAGGATCGTGGAGGGGCGCCCCAATTCCCGTTCCAGCGCGCGGATCGCGTCGATCACCGCGATCTTCGACTGCTGGTCCCCGTGGCTCATGTTGATGCGGAAGGCGTCGGCCCCCGCCTGGAACAGCGTGCGGATCATGTCCGGCGTGCTGCTGGCCGGGCCGAGCGTGGCGAGCACCCGCACCTTGCGGGAGCGGGGTGCGATCGGGGTATCGGTCATCGGGCTTCCTGCTTTGCGCGCCCCGCCCTTAACCCCTAACGGCGGGGGATCAACCGTGGAGGCATGAATGGATCCGTTGGACGAAGTGGACGATGCGACCGCGGCGGCGGCGTTCCGGCGACTGGTGCGCCACCTGCGCCACCGCAGCGATGCGCAGAACGTCGACCTGATGGGGCTGGCGGGCTTCTGCCGCAACTGCCTGTCGGACTGGGTGGGGGAGGCCGGCGGGCTGGACCGGGACACCGCCCGGGCGGCGATCTACGGCATACCCTACGACGAATGGAAGGCGGCGCACCAGGGCGAGGCGACGCCCGAGCAACTTGCACGCATGAAGGACAGCGTGGCGAGGAACGCCCCCCCGCCGTCACCCCGGACTTGATCCGGGGTCCATCGTGCCGCACACGATCAGGCCATTGATATCGCGGCACGATGGATGCCGGATCAAGTCCGGCATGACGATAAGAAGGGGAATGGGGATGAGGACGTATCTTACGGCGCTGGCACTGGTGCTGGCGGCACCGGCGATGGCGCAAACGCCCGCGCCGAAGATCACCTACATCCACGCCGGCCAGCTCCTCGACCGCCCCGGCGAGCGTCCGCGCGGCAACAGCACGATCGTGGTGCGCGACGGCGTGGTGGCGGAGGTGCGCGACGGCTTCGTTTCCGCACCCGCGGGCGCCACGCTGGTCGACCTGAAGGACCGCTTCGTCCTTCCCGGCCTGACCGACATGCACGTCCACCTCTGGGGCATCGGCGGCGATCCGATGCGCGCGCGGCTGGGCGCGCTGACGACCGACGACGCGGACGGCATGATGCAGGCGCTGGTCAACGCGCGCACCACGCTGAACGCCGGCTTCACAACGGTCCGCGACCTGGGCGGCAACCCGCGCGGCATCCGCGCGCTGCGCGACGCGATCGAGCGCGGCGACGTGGCGGGACCCAGCATCGTCAACGCCGGCCGCATGGTGTCGATCACCGGCGGCCACGGCGACGCCTCGAACGGTCTGGCGGAGGAATGGTCCGACGCGGTCCACGCGCACCAGATCAACACCTGCGACGGCCCCGACGATTGCCGCCGCGCGGTGCGTGCGCAGATCGGCCTGGGCGCGCAGGTGGTGAAATTCGCCGCGACCGGGGGCGTCCTGTCCAACGTCGCGGGCGGCCTCGGCCGTGCCATGACGCCGGAGGAGATGCGCGCGATCATCGACACCGCGCACGGCTTCGGCCGCAAGGTCGCGGCGCACAGCCACGCGGCGGAGGGGACGAAGGCGGCGGTCGAGGCGGGCGTCGACACGATCGACCACGGCACGTTCCTGGACGACGAGGCGATCCGGATGATGAAGGCGAAGGGCACGTGGCTGGTGCCGACGATGATCGCGCCGCAGACCGCCTTGGCGCAGGCGCGCGGCGGGATGCTGCCCGCCGCCACGATCCCCAAGGCGGAGGCCGCGGCGCAGGCGGCGCTGGCCAGCCACCGCAAGGCGTTCGCCGCGGGCGTGAAGGTCGCGTTCGGCACCGACACCGGCGTGTCGAAACACGGGGATAACGCCAAGGAATTCGCGCTGATGGTCGGCGCGGGCATGACCCCGGCTCAGGCGATCCGCGCCGCCACCGTCGGCGCGGCGGAGGCGCTGGGCCGCGACGACATCGGCAGCATCGCGGCGGGCAAGCGGGCGGATATCATCGCGGTCTCAGGATCGCCGCTGGACGACGTGACGCGGCTGGAGCGTGTCGACTTCGTCATGCATCGCGGCGTGGTCGCGACGCGGTCCGTCGACTGACGCTTGAGCGCGCGCCTGCGCTGTCCTAGACGCGCCGCCGCACCCATCGGGGTCCATCTTGCCGCCGCCGGGCCGCATTCGTGCGGGCGGCGGCGGCCTTATTCATACAGGGGTACACGACATGGCGGACGAACGCGAAGAGGGCATGGGCGGTGGCCGCGTGGCAGCCGACGAACTGCGCCTGCTGATCGAGCGCGCGGAGCGGCTGGAGGAAGAGAAGAAGGGCATCGCCGACGATATCAAGGACGTAATGGGCGAGGCGAAGAGCCGCGGCTACGATCCCAAGGCGATCCGCAAGATCCTGTCGATCCGGAAGAAGAAGAAGGAGGAATATCAGGAGGAAGAAGCGATCCTGGAGACGTACATGCAGGCGTTGGGCATGATCTGAGCCCGGGCGCGGCCGGGCGCCGCGGTGGCGGACGCCCGGTTCATACTTTCGTCTGCACCCGGCGGATGCTTAACCGCTCGTTCGTAACCTGCCGGTATCGCAGGTGGCGAACGGCAGCGGGACGACAGATGCGGGCATTGCTGCAAGCCGGATTCCGGCAGCGCGAGGAACGGGTGAAGGTGCTGATACCCTCGCGCATGCGCGCCGGGGGGGCATGGACCGACGTCTGCATCCACAACGTGTCGTCGCGCGGCCTGATGGCGGGATGCGATGCGCCGCCGCCGTCGGGCGAATATGTCGAGATCCGGCGCGGCACGATCGTCATCGTCGGACGTGTCCGCTGGACCGATGGACGGTTCTTCGGCGTCCAGGCGCAGGATCGCCTGTCGGTCAGGTCGCTGATCGACGAGCCGCGGCTGACCTCCCGTCCGAAGCCCGCGAACGAGGTGCCGACCGAGGCGGAACGGCGCAGCAACCGCCGGCTGGAGGTTGAGGCGCAGATGGCGCGCCGGCTGGAACGCAGCCGTGCCTTCGCCTCAGCCTTCCAATATGCGCTCGCCGCCGCGGTGGTGCTGATCGTCGCGGGCCTCGGCGCGTCGATGGTCTACGACACCCTGTCGCGCCCTGCGCAGCAGATCACGCAGGCGATGTCGGGCGCGGCCGCGCAACCGTGACGGCTATGCCGCCTCCGCCGGCGCGGTGGTCCATCCCAGGTGCGGGATCGCGATCGACCGCCGCCCGCCCAGGTCGGTCCGCGTGACGAACAGGTCGCGGCTCTCGATATAGCCGATCAGCCGCCGCGCGCGGCCCAGCGAGCTGGTCCCGTACGTCTCCGCGATCGCGGCGTCGGAGGGGCAGGGCGCCCCCTCCCGCGCCGCCCGCGCGACCAGCAGGAACGGCCCCAGCATGTCGTCGGGCAGGGTGCCGCCCAGTGCCAGCGCCTCCTGCCACTCGCCCTCCGTCACGTCCGCGATCCCCGCGCGCGCGCAGGCTAGCCGACGGACGAAGCCGGGCAGGTCCAGCGGCGGGCGCGCTACCCCCGCCATGCGGCACCGGACCCCGAAATCCTGGAACAGGACGGGCGCCTGGCGTTGCAGGTTGTCCGCATCCGCGACGATATCGGTCAGCACCTGCTGCACGATCCCCTCGATCTCGTCCGCGTCCTTCGACGGCAGCGTCGATACCGGCACGGCGGCGGGGCGCGCGATCGCGGCCTCCAGCTCCGCGGCGGGCACCGGGCGGCGTGCCGGCGGGGAGAGCGGCAGCATGGGCGCGACCGGTTCGGGGGCGAAGATCAGGTCGGCGAGGTCCGCGGGCGGCGCGGACGGCAGCGGGACCAGCTTCGGGCTGCCCGACCGCGTCGATGTCTCCACCGCGCCGATCGCGACGGTCAGCGGCCGGCGCGAGATCGCCGGGCCCAGCGCCAGGAAGCGGCCGCGCGGCAGGTCGCGGATCACGTCCGCCTGCCGCCGCTCCATGCCCAGCAGGTCGGCGGCACGCGCCATGTCGATGTCCAGGAAGGTGCGCCCCATCAGGAAATTGGACGCTTCCGCCGCGACGTTCTTCGCCAGCTTCGCCAGCCGCTGCGTCGCGATCACGCCGGCGAGGCCGCGCTTGCGCCCGCGGCACATCAGGTTCGTCATCGCCGACAGCGACGCGCGGCGCACGTCCTCCGCCACCTCGCCCCCGGTCGTGGGCGCGAACAATTGCGCCTCGTCCACGACGACCAGGGCGGGATACCAATGTTCGCGCGGCGCATCGAACAACGCGGCCAGGAACGCGGCGGCGCAGCGCATCTGCCCCTCTGCCTCCAGCCCCTCCAGGCTCAGCACCACGCTGGCGCGATGTTCGCGCAGCCGGCCCGCGATCCGCGCGATCTCCGCCACCGCATAATCGCCCGCCTCCACCACGACATGGCCGTACGCGGGGCCGAGCGTGACGAAATCGCCTTCCGGATCGATCACGATCTGCTGCACCTTCCCCGCCGATCGTTCCAGCAGGCGGCGCAGCAGGTGCGACTTTCCCGATCCCGAATTGCCCTGGACCAGCAGGCGCGTCGCCAGCAGCTCCTCCAGGTCCATGGTGACGGGGGCGCCGGACGTGTCGCTGCCAAGGTTTACGCTGACGGTCATGGGTGACGCCCGTGTGGCCCACGCGGGGGCGGCGCGGCAAGCGATTCGCGGCCGGGCGCTGTCCTACATGGCGTCCGCGCGCTATCGGTGCACCCGTGGTCCCTCCGACGGGCGCGACCGCACCGGTCGCCCCCGGTCGATCCCGGCCGACCGTGCGACTATTGGTGACCTTTCGAGGGCGACGGCATGGACAAGACGATCGACGACTGGGCCGAACGCCTGCTGGGAAAGCCCGCCGCCGATCTGGACGAGGAGGAACGCCGCGTCCTGGCGGGGATCGAGCTGGGGCGCCCGCTGTCGCGCGACGCCGCCGACCTGTCGGACGAACGCGCCGGTTTCGGCGAGCGCCTGTCCGATCGCGTCGCCGCGGTCGGCGGCTCGTGGGGCTTCATCATCGCCTTCACGATCGTGCTGGTCGGCTGGATGCTGCTCAATTCCGACGTGCTCCAGCATTTCGGGATGGCGTTCGATCCCTATCCCTACATCTTCCTCAACCTGATGCTGTCGACCGTCGCCGCGATCCAGGCGCCCGTCATCATGATGAGCCAGAACCGGCAGTCGGCGAAGGACCGGCTGGCCGCCAGCCTCGATTACGAGACGAACCTGCGGGCGGAACTGGACATCCTGCGATTGCACCACAAGCTGGACAATGTGGTCGTCGACCGGTTGAGCGCGCTGGAGGCGAAGATCGACGCGCTGGCAGAATCCCGCACCGCGTCCTAAGGACGGTTCATCACCCGCTAGAGGCGAATATGGCAGGCCATTCCAAGTTCAAGAACATCATGCATCGCAAGGGCGCGCAGGACAAGAAGCGCTCCGGCATGTTCAGCAAGCTCAGCCGCGAGATCACCGTCGCGGCAAAGATGGGGATGCCCGATCCCGACATGAACCCGCGCCTGCGCGCCGCGGTCAACGCGGCCAAGGCGCAGTCGATGCCCAAGGACAATATCCAGCGCGCGATCGACAAGGCGACGAAGGGCGATACCGAGAATTACGAGGAGATCCGCTACGAGGGCTTCGGCCCCGGCGGCGTGTCCCTCATCATCGAGGCGCTGACCGACAACCGCAACCGCACCGCGACGAACGTGCGCACCGCGGTGGCGAAGAACGGCGGCAACCTGGGCGCCAGCGGATCGGTCAGCCACGGCTTCGACCGCCTCGGCCTCATCAGCTATCCCGCCAGCGCGGGCGACGCGGAAAAGGTGTTCGAGGCGGCGCTGGAGGCGGGCGCGGAGGACGTGACCTCGACCGAGGACGGCCACGAGGTCTGGACCGCGCAGGGCGACCTGCACGAGGTCGCGAAGGCGCTGGAACCGGTCCTGGGCGAGGCGGAGGGCGCGAAGCTCGCCTGGCGGCCGCAGACGATGGTCGAGGTGGACGAAGGCGACGCCGCGACCCTCTTCAAGCTGATCGACGCGCTCGACGACGACGACGACGTCCAGACCGTATGGGGCAATTACGAAGTGTCCGACGCGGTGATGGAAAAGCTGGGGTGATGCGCATCAAAAGCCCCTCCCCTTCAGGGGAGGGGTTGGGGTGGGGGAGTCGCGAGTCCCTATTGCAGGGGCGTGCGCATGATATGCGCCGCAATCCTACCGAGTGGGAAAAGCGTTTGTGGCGGTGCTTATCCGCATCCCAACTCGGCCACAAATTCCGCCGTCAGCACGTAATCGCGCCGTATATCTGCGACTTTTTTTGCCCGGCAAAGGGGCTGGTCGTGGAGGTCGACGGGGACACGCATGATCCTGACAGGGACGCCAAGCGCGACCGCCATTTCCAGTCACAGGGCTTCCGCGTCATCCGCTTCACGAACCTGGACGTCCGCGAGAACATGGACGCCGTCCTGGCTACGATCGCAACCGCGCTTCAAGCTCAACCCGACCGCTGGTCCGGCCCCCACCCCAACCCCTCCCCTGAAGGGGAGGGGCTAGACCAAAAAGCTCCCCTCCCCTTCAGGGGAGGGGTCGGGGGTGGGGGAGTCGAAAGCGACCCACCCCAATGATCGTCCTCGGCCTCGACCCCGGCCTCGGCACCACCGGCTGGGGCGTCATCCATGCGGAGGGAAACCGCCTCCGCCACCTCGCCAACGGACAGGTGAAGACCGCCCCCGCGGAAAGCCTCGCCCGCCGCCTGGCGCATCTCGACACCATGCTCGCCGCGATCATCGCCGATCATGCGCCCGCTGCGGCGGCGGTGGAGGAGGTGTTCGTCAATGCCAACCCGCAATCCACGCTGAAACTGGGTCAGGCGCGCGGCGTCGTCCTGCTGGCGGTCGCGCGCGCGGGAATCGAACCGGGCGAATATGCCCCGCGGCTGGTGAAGAAGGCGGTCGTGGGCACCGGCACCGCGGACAAGGCGCAAGTCCATGCCATGGTCGCGCGCCTGCTGCCGGGCATCGCGATCGCCGGACCCGACGCCGCCGACGCGCTGGCCGTCGCGATCACCCACGCGCATCATCTGGCGAGCGCGCGCCGGCTGGGCTAGGCAGGCGGGATGATCGCACGGCTGAAGGGGATAGTGGCGGAAACCGGCAGCGACCACGCGGTGGTCGAGGTCGCGGGCGTCGGTTACCTCGTCGGCGCCTCGTCGCGCACGCTCGCCGCGCTGGGCGCGGTGGGGGAGGCGTGCGTGGTGCACACCGAAATGCTGGTGGGGGAGGATTTCATCCGCCTCGTCGGCTTCGCCAATGTGGCGGAGCGCGACTGGTTCCGGCTGCTGACCGGCGTGCAGGGAGTCGGCGCCCGCGTCGCGCTGGCGATCCTGTCGGTGCTGGAACCCGTCGACCTGTCGCGCGCGGTGGGCGCGCAGGACAAGGCGATGGTCGCGCGCGCCAACGGCGTCGGCCCGAAGCTGGCCGAACGCATCGTGCGCGAGCTGAAGGACAAGGTCGGCGGCATGGCGCTCGGCCCCGCCGCCGCGGCGCAGGCGATGCCCGTCGGCGCCGCGGCAGACGCGGCGTCCGCGCTGCTGAACCTGGGCTTCCGCCCCGCGGAGGCCGCGGCCGCGGTACAGGCGGCGGAGGACGAGCTGGGCGCGGGCGCGACGCTGGACGCGCTGGTGCGGCTGGCGTTGCGGAAGGCGACGAAATGAGCGCGCGGACGGTCGCGGTCTACAGCCTGAAGGGCGGCGTCGGGAAGACCACGCTGGCGGTCAACATCGCCTGGGCCTCCGCGGCGCTGTCGTCGCGGCGGACGTTGTTGTGGGATCTGGACGCGCAGGCCGCGGCGACGTGGATCCTGGGCCACGACGTCGCGGGGCGCGAGGCGGAGGCGGCGATCCGGCGCGAGGTTGATCCGCGCAAGCTGATCCTGCCAACCGCCGTGGAGCGGCTCGACCTGCTGCCCGCCGACGCGTCGCTGCGCGGGCTGGACCTTGCCTTCCACGAACTGGACAAGAAGCGGCGGCTGGCGCGGATGGTCGAGGAACTGGCGCAGGATTACGACCGGATCGTCATCGACTGCCCGCCCGGGCTGACCGACACGTCGGACCAGGTCATGCGCGCCGCCGACCTCGTCGTCGTCCCCGTCATCCCCAGCGCGCTGTCGCGCCGCGCGCTCGACACGATCACCGCGCACGTGGCCCGGCGCAAGGGGCCGAAGGTGGTGCTCGCGCCCGTCTTCTCCATGGTCGACCGCCGCCGCGCGATCCATCGCGACGCGCTGGCGCAGCATCCCGGCTGGCCCGCGATCCCGATGGCCAGCGCGTTCGAGGCGATGACGGAACGGCGCGCCCCCCTGGGCGCCTTCGCGCCGCGCGGATCGGTTGGGGTCGAGGCGGTCGCCGCGCTATGGCAACGGCTCGAAAGCGCGCTGGCGACGGGGGAACGGGCATGACCGCGCCGAAGGCGCTCGCCTTCGACGTCTTCGGCACCGTCGTCGACTGGCGCAGCAGCATCGCGCGCGAATCCGCCGGGTTCCTGGCGCGGATCGGGCGCGACGACCTCGACCCCGCCGATTTCGCGGACGCGTGGCGGCGGCGATACCTGCCCGCGATGGCGATGGTGGGAGAGGGGCGGCGCCCGTTCGTCGTCCTCGACGTCTTGCATCGCGAGATGCTGGTCGACCTGCTCGGCGCGCGCGACGTCGATGTCGCGGCGCTCGATCCGGCGCTGATCGACGACTGGTCGCGTGCGTGGCACCGGCTCGATCCGTGGCCCGATTCGGGCGCGGGGCTGGCGCGGCTGCGGCGGCGGTTTCCGGTCGTGACGCTGTCGAACGGCAATGTCGCGCTGATGGTCGCGATGGCGCGCCGCGCGGGGCTGGAATGGGATGCGATCCTCGGCGCCGAATTCGCGCGCGCGTTCAAGCCCGCGCCCGAGGCGTATCTGCGCACGGCGGAGGCGCTGGCGGTCGCGCCCGGCGACCTGTGCCTCGTGGCGGCGCACCATGCCGATCTGGCCGCGGCGCGCGCCTGCGGGTTGCGGACCGCGTTCGTCCACCGCCCGATGGAATATGGCGGCGCCCCCGCGCCCGACGCGGACCAGGCGCAGGACTGGGACTTTCATGCCGGCTCGCTGACCGCGCTGGCGGACGTGCTCGAATGCTGAGCGCCGCACGTGACGAACGAGCGCCGCCGCCGTATATCGACGGCATGAGCGACCTGACCATCTCGATCCCGCCCGCGCTCCAGCAATGGGTGGAGGTACGCCTGTCGGATGGGGAGTATGCGGACGTCGCCGATTACGTCCGCGACCTGATGCGCCGCGATCGTGCCGCCGGGGAGGAGGTCGCGCGCATCCGTGCGCTGGTCGCCGAGGGACTGGCGTCCGGCGTCGACGAGCGCGATGCCGGTGACGTTCTCGCGGAGGTCATGGCCCGCATCCCGCGTGGCTAGGCTACGGATCAGTCGCCTGGCCGGCGGCGACCTGGACGAGATCCGCGTCGTCGGCGAGGAACGGTTCGGACCGGCGGCGACGCTTCGCCATCTGGGATCGCTCGGGCGGGCGTTCGATCTGCTGCGCGACCAGCCGCTGGCCGGACAGGCACGACCCGAATATGGCGAGGGGATCCGATCGATCACGCGGCGCCCGCATCGTATCCTCTACCGGCTGGTCCACGGTGAGGTGGAGATCGTTCGCGTGATCCATGCTGCCCGCGACGCGCGGCTCGACCTGACGGACGACGAATGACCGACACCGACCGCCTCCTCACCCCCGCCCGCCGACCCGACGACGTCGACGCCGCGCTCCGTCCGAAAAGCCTCGACGATTTCGTAGGACAGCAGGCCGCGCGCGAGAATCTGCGCGTCTTCATCCAGGCCGCGAAGGCGCGCGGCGACGCGCTCGACCATGTCCTGTTCTTCGGCCCCCCCGGCTTGGGCAAGACCACGCTGGCGCAGATCGTCGCGCGCGAGATGGGCGTCGGTTTCCGCGCCACGTCCGGCCCCGTCATCGCCAAATCGGGCGATCTCGCCGCGCTGCTCACCAATCTGGAAGACGGCGACGTCCTGTTCATCGACGAGATCCACCGGCTCCAACCCGCGGTGGAGGAGGTGCTGTACCCCGCGATGGAGGATCGCGCCCTCGACCTGATGATCGGGGAGGGGCCGTCCGCGCGCTCGGTCCGGATCGACCTGCCGCGCTTCACCTTGGTCGGTGCCACCACGCGGCAGGGCCTGCTGACGACGCCGCTGCGCGACCGGTTCGGGATCCCGGTGCGGCTGCAATTCTACACCGTGCCCGAACTGGAAAGGGTGGTGATCCGCGCGGCGGGGCTGCTCGGCCTGCACGTCGCGCCGGATGGCGCGGCGGAGATCGCGCGGCGCGCACGTGGCACGCCGCGGATCGCGGGTCGGCTGCTGCGGCGGGTGCGCGACTTCGCCAACGTCGCGGGCGTGCTGGAGGTCGACGCGACCGCCGCGGATCGCGCGCTGAACCGGCTGGAGGTCGACGCGCTGGGGCTGGACGCGATGGACCGGCGCTACCTGACGATGATCGCGGACATCTATCGCGGCGGGCCGGTGGGCGTGGAGACATTGGCCGCGGGGCTCAGCGAACCGCGCGACACGGTGGAGGAAGTGATCGAGCCGTACCTGATCCAGCTCGGACTGATCGCGCGCACCGCGCGCGGACGGTGCCTGAACGCGGGCGGGTGGAAGCACCTCGGCCTCAATCCCCCCGCGGGGTCGCAGGACGGCCTGTTCGACTGATTCACCGTCATTGCGAGCGTAGCGAAGCAATCCAGTGTTCCGCGCGACGCCCTGGATTGCTTCGCTCCGCTCGCAATGACGAGCGGTTACTTCGGATAGCGCCGGTCGAATTCGTTGTCGGACATCAACAGGTAGCGGACCGTATCGATCAGCGCCCACGGCCCCGATACCACCAGGCCGAACACCGACAGGCTGAGCAGCAGCATCACCACGCCCGATCCGTTGCGGCCGAGATAGAAGCGGTGGATGCCCAAAGTCCCGATGAAGAAGGCCAATAGCGCCGCGACGATGCGGCTCCGGTCGCCCTTGCGCGGCGCCGGCGCGACCGGAGCGGGCACCGCGGCAGCCGTCGCCGCGACGGGCAGCGGGAAGATGTTCAGCGCACGCCGGTCATCGGTCTCGAAATCGACCGTCTGGCCGACGGCGGGTTCGCCGCGCTGCGCCCAGTCGGCGGGGCCGAAGGTGTAGCGGTGCCCGTCGTCGCCCGCGACCAGCCCCGCGCCCGTCCGCGCATCCACCCCCAGCACCTGTCCCCGCATCCGCCGCGTCCCGCCGTTTCGTCTCGCGGCTATGTCACGGGCGTCGCGGCGAATTGCAATGCCGTCGTGGAGCGGACGTCCGCCGCGCACGTTGGGCGCCCGAACGAAAGGATCATCATGAGCCACGAACCGCCGGTCCCCCCGGGCAACCAGTCCCCCTATCCGATCAAGGAGCCGCCGCATCCGCCCGCGCCGCCGCCCCCGCCGCCCGTGACGGCGACCGCGCGTCGCCGCCTGCCCATCGGGCGTATCGCGGGCGCCGCCGCGGGCGCGGGCGCGCTGGCGTTCGGGATCGCGGCGCTGCTGTTTCCCCGCCGGCGCTGACGGAAAAATGGAACGTGGCACCCATGGGCCGCCTCTGGTAGCCCATGGCCATGCCGCTATCCGCCGTCGCCTCCGCCCGCGAAATCCTCGTCAACCTGCACGACGTGATGGCCGCGCGCCGTCCGGCGCAGGCGAAGCTGAACGCCGTGGTCGACATCATCGGGGAGGCGCTGGATAGCGAGGTCTGCTCGATCTACCTGCTTCGCGAAGGCGTGCTGGAATTGTTCGCGACGCGCGGGCTGGCGCTGGAGGCTGTCCACGTCACGAAGCTGGCGCTGGGCGAGGGCCTCGTCGGCACGATCGCGCAGCATGGCGAGATCCTGAATCTGGACGAGGCCGCGTCGCATCCCGATTTCGCGTACAAGCCGGAAACGGGCGAGGATCGCTATCACAGCTTCGCGGGCGTCCCGATCATCCGCCGCGAACGGTCGGTGGGCGTGCTGGCGGTCCAGCATGCGGACCCGCGCAAATATGCCGATGTCGAGATCGAGGCGTTGCAGACCGTCGCGATGGTGCTGTCCGAACTGATCGCCAATGCCGGCCTGATCGACGCGGGCGGGCCGAAGGACCGGGTCCAGTCGACCGCGTCGATCCGCATCTCGGGGCAGAAGCTGGTCGACGGCATGGCGGCGGGCTGCGCCGTGTTCCACCAGCCGCGCATCGTCATCGAACATACCGTGGCGGAGGATATCGAGGCCGAACGCCACCGCGTCTACGCCGCGTTCGACAAGATGCGCGAGCAGATCGACCGCATCGCGCGCGAGGCCGAATTCGGCGTGGGCGACGAGCATCAGGAGGTCATCGCCACCTACAAGATGTTCGCCTACGACGAGGGCTGGGCGCGCCGCATCAACGAGGCGATCGACAGCGGCCTGACCGCGGAGGCCGCGATCGAGCGCGTGCAGCAGCGGACGCGCCAGCGGATGCGGCAGATCGACGATCCGCTGCTGGCGGACCGGATGCACGACCTGGAGGATCTGGCCAACCGCCTGCTGCGCATCGTCAGCGGCCAGATGGGCACCGCGGCGCAGATGGGGCTGCGGCAGGATACGATCCTGGTCGCGCGGAACCTGGGCCCGGCCGAATTGCTCGAATACGACCGCCGCCGGTTGAAGGGCGTGATCCTGGAGGAAGGGTCGCTCACCGCGCACGTCACGATCGTGGCGCGGGCGATGGGCGTGCCCGTGCTGGGCCGCGTGCGCGACGTGCGACGCCTGATCGGGGAGGGCGACCTGCTGCTGCTGGACGTGACGGAAGGGTCGGTGCTGGTCCGCCCGTCGGCGTCGATGGAGGAGGCGTTCGACGCCAACCTGATCGCGCGGCAGAAGCGCAAGGCCGCCTATGCCGCGCTGCGCGACGTGGCGCCGGAAACGAAGGACGGCCACCGCGTGACCGTGATGGTCAACGCCGGCCTGCGCGACGACGTCGCCGCGCTCGACCTGACCGGCGCGGACGGGATCGGGCTGTTCCGCACCGAATTCCAGTTCCTGGTGTCGGCGACCCTGCCGCAGCGCGAGCGGCAGCAGCGGTTGTACAAGGAGGTGCTGGACGCCGCGGGCGATCGCCCCGTCGTCTTCCGCACCGTCGACATCGGCGGGGACAAGGCGTTGCCGTACCTCGACCACGGGGTGGAGGAGGAGAATCCCGCGATGGGCTGGCGCGCGCTGCGCCTCGCGCTCGAACGCGACGGATTGATGAAGGCGCAGGCGCGCGCGCTGCTGGAGGCCGGCGCGGGGCGGACGCTGAACGTCATGTTCCCGATGGTCAGCGAGGCGTGGGAGTTCGACGAGGCCAAGGCCCTGTTCGAGAAGCAGCGCGCCTGGCTGGCGGGGCGGGGCAAGCGATTGCCCGCGGAGGTGCGCTACGGCGCGATGCTGGAGGTGCCGAGCCTGGCGTACCAGCTCGACCTGCTGCTCCCCAACGTGCAGTTCCTGTCGGTGGGGACCAACGACCTGACGCAATTCCTGTTCGCCGCGGACCGCGCCAATCCGAAGCTGGCGGAGCGGTACGACTGGCTGTCCTGTTCGATCCTGCGCTTCCTGCACGGCGTGGTCGGCCCGGCGCGCGACGCGGGCGTGCCGATCGCGGTGTGCGGGGAGATGGGCGGCCGCCCGCTGGAGGCGATGGCGCTGATCGGGATCGGGATCGACCGCCTGTCGATCACCCCCGCCGCGGTCGGTCCGATCAAGGCGATGCTGCGGACGCTGGACCGCGCGGCGCTGACCGCGTTCATGACGGACCTGTTGCGGGCGCCGCCGCGCGACATGCGTGGGGCGCTGGCGACATGGGCGGCGGATCACGGCGTCGAACTGGCGTAGCGGCCGTGTCGCCAAGGCGGCGCGACGATGCGTCGGGCCGCGAACGGGTTCGGTTGACACGAGTGCGGCGCTTTGAAAGACCGGGCATCTACCGGGGCGCGCGGAGAATGGAATGAACGACGGTGAGCACGGCGACGGCGTTCCCGAGGACGTGCGGAATGCTCCGCGATCCGTGGGTGCGCGTCTGCGCGCCGCGCGGGAGGCGCAGGGCATGTCGATGGCCGACCTGGCGCAGCGTACCCGGGTGACGCAGCGCTTTCTGGAGGCGATCGAGGCCGACCGCCTGGATCTGCTTCCCTCCTCCACCTACGCCTCCGGTTTCGCCCGTGCGCACGCGCGCGCCGTGGGGCTGGACCAGGCGGAGATCGGGCACGACATCCGCGCGATGGTCGCCGCGGGCAGCGGCCCGGTCCGCCAGCACCGGATCGAGGAGATCGCGGACCCCGCGCGCGCGCCGTCGCGCGGCATGGTGATCGTCGCGCTGGGAGTCGCGCTGGCCGTGCTGGTGCTGGGCGGGCTGTACTTCGCGACCGGCGTGTTCCGCGGGACCGGCATGGGGGCGCCCGAAACGACGCAGGCGGTCGCCGCGGCGACGCCTGCCGCGGCCCCCGCCGCCGTGCCGAGCCCCGCCGCCGCGACGAACCAGGTCGTGCTGACCGCGACCGACGAGGTGTGGATGCGGATCTACGACGGTGCGGACCAGACCCTGTACCTGGGCACGATGAAGCCGGGCGAGCGGTTCGCGATTCCGGCGGGCGCGCAATCGCCGCAGATCAACGTCGGGCGGCCGGACAAATTGACGATCACGGTCGGCGGGCAGGCGGTGGCCGCGCTGGGCGACGGGCGCCGCGCGATCAAGGACGTCAGCCTGACGCCCGACGCGCTGCGCGCCCGCGGCCCGGCCCGGGCCGAGCCGCTGGTCGCCCCTGGTGCGACGCCGGGTGCATCGCCGTCGGCGGCGGCGTCGCCGGCGCGTTGATCGTACATCGTGGCGACAGGCGGCGCCGGTAACGAGGGACGGGCACGATCGATGATGCTCGGGGGTGGGTGACGTGATGCAGAAATGGATGCTTGCCGCTGGTGCGGCGATGGTGCTGGCCGCACCGGTCGAGGCGCAATCGGGGCTCGACGGGCGCGTGGGGAAGCTGGAAAGCGAGATGCGCGCGGTGCAGCGCAAGGTGTTTCCCGGCGGCGCGGGCGCGACCGTCTCGCCCGATATCTCGCCCGTGCCCGACGTCGCCACCCCGGCGGGTACGCCCGCGACCACGCCGATCGCGGATCTGACCGCGCGCGTCTCGTCGCTGGAACAGCAGATGGCGGGGATGACCGGGCAGATCGAACAGGCGCAATATCGCCTGCGGCAGCTGGAGGAGCAGTTCGTCGCGTACAAGACCGCGACCGATGCGCGCTTCCAGTCCGCGCCGCCCGCCGCGACCGCGGTCGAAAGCGACGTGACGGTCCCGACCGCCCCGCGCCCCGCCGGCGCCACGACGCCCGTCGCCACGACCCCGATCGCGGGCGGCGGGGTCGAACGGCCGTCGACGGGCGACGCGGCGGAGGACGACTATACCTTCGGATACCGCCTGTGGGCGGCGAAGCGCTACGCGGATGCGGCGACGCAGCTGAAGAAGGTCGTCGCCGACCATCCCAAACATCGCCGCGCCAGCTTCGCGCAGAACCTGCTGGGCCGCACCTATCTGGACGACAACAAGCCCAGCCTCGCCTCGATTGCCTTCTACGACAATTACAAGAAATATCCCGATGGGGAGCGCGCGCCCGAGAGCCTGTATTATCTCGGCAGCGCATTGCTGAAGCTCGACAAGCCTGCGGACGCCTGCAAGGTCTACGGCGAATTGATCGACGTATACGGCGACAAGATCAGCCCCGCGATGAAGACCAATGTCGCGCGCGCGCGGACCGGGGCGAAGTGTTCGTAGGGCAGGATGCGGGGACTCGAGGAGACGGGTGACCATTTCCTCGCAGTCCGATCGTTTCCGCGCCGGGACGATGGCCATCGTCTCGCGCGCCCTCGACGGCTCGAGCGCCACCGACGACACCGGCTATGCCCTCGCCGTGTCGGGCGGCCCGGACAGCATGGCGATGCTCGCGCTCGCGCACGCCGCCTTCCCCGGCCGCATCGCCGCCGCGACGTTCGATCACCGCCTGCGCGACGGATCGGCGGGCGAGGCGGCGATGGTCGCCGCCGCCTGCGCCACGCTTGGCATCCCGCACGCCACGCTGGTCCCCGACAAGCCCATCGCCGGCGCCAGCCTCCAGCGGCAGGCGCGGGAGGCGCGCTATGCCGCGCTGGTCGCCTGGGCCGCGGGTCGCCCGCTGCTGACCGCACACCACGCCGACGATCAGGCGGAGACGCTCCTGATGCGGCTCAACCGCGCCTCCGGTCTCGCCGGGCTGGCGGGCATTCGCGCCGTCCGCTGGGCGGGCGGCACGCCGATCCTGCGCCCGCTGCTCGATTGGCGGCGGGAAGAATTGCGCGTCATCGCGGAGGGAAGCGGCCTCGGCTTCGTCGACGATCCGTCGAACACGGACGTCCGCCACGACCGCACCCGCATCCGCGCGTCGCTAATTGCGACGCCCACGCTCGATCCGGCCGCGCTCGCGGCGTCGGCGGCGTTCCTCGGCGATGCGGAGGAAGCCTTGCGGTACCACGCGGACATCCTGTGGTCCGACCGCTGGCACGGCCCGGACCGCGGGATGGACGTGGCCGACCTGCCGCGCGAGATGCGCCGCCGCCTGCTGCGCCGCGCGCTGATCGAATCGCGGCGGTCCCTGGCGATCGTGCTTCCCCCTTTTTCCGAAGCGAGCAACGTCGAACCGCTGCTCGATGCGCTCGCGCGCGGCGTCGGCGCCGTTCAGGGCGGGGTAAAGGTGACCCCGCTACCGACGGGATGGACGTTCCGCGCGGCGCCACCGCGTCGATCACACTGAACGACGCGCGTTGGATTGCCATTAACCGATCCGCGCCTACATTGGCCCCGACGAAAGGACCTTCATGAGCGACAAGGATCGGCCCGGTAATTCCGGCCCAAATTCCGGCGGGGACAATAACGGCGGCGGCGGGGGCAACCCGTGGCTGAAAAGCCTGCTGATCTGGGTCGGCATCCTCTTCGCGCTGGCGCTGGTCGTCACCGTCTTCGACGGCAAGTCGACGACCGCGACGGGCAACACGATCGCCTATTCCGCCTTCCTCGACAAGGTGGACGAGGGCACGGTCAAGGACGTCAACGTCAGCCGCGACATGATTTCGGGGACGTTGTCCAGCGGCGACAAGTTCCGCACCTATCCGGTGCAGGATTCGGGCCTGATGGACCGCCTGCGCAAGGCGAACGTGGAAGTCGCCGGCAAGCCGGAGGAAAGCCCGTCGATCTGGATGGTCCTGCTCTACCAGTCGCTGCCGTTCCTGCTGTTCCTCGGCATCGCGTTCTTCGTCCTGCGCCAGATGCAGAAGGGCGGCGGTGCGGGCGGGGCGATGGGCTTCGGCAAATCGCGGGCGAAGATGCTGACGCAGAAGGAAGGCAAGGTCACCTTCGCCGACGTCGCGGGCATCGACGAGGCGCGCGAGGAGCTGGAGGAAGTCGTCGAGTTCCTGAAGGACCCGTCGAAGTTCGCGCGCCTGGGCGGCAAGATTCCGAAGGGCGCTTTGCTCGTCGGTTCGCCCGGCACCGGCAAGACCCTGCTCGCCCGCGCGATCGCGGGTGAGGCGGGCGTGCCGTTCTTCACCATTTCGGGCTCCGACTTCGTCGAGATGTTCGTCGGCGTCGGCGCCAGCCGCGTGCGCGACATGTTCGAACAGGCGAAGAAGAGCGCGCCGTGCATCGTCTTCATCGACGAAATCGACGCGGTCGGCCGCCATCGCGGCGCGGGCTTGGGCAATGGCAACGACGAGCGCGAGCAGACGCTGAACCAGTTGCTGGTCGAAATGGACGGGTTCGAGGCGAATGAGGGGATCATCATCGTCGCGGCGACCAACCGCCCCGACGTGCTCGATCCCGCATTGCTGCGTCCCGGCCGCTTCGACCGCCAGGTCGTCGTGCCGCGTCCCGACATCGACGGGCGCGTGAAGATCCTGGAAGTGCACATGAAGAAGGTGCCTTTGGCGCCCGACGTCGACGCCCGAGTCATCGCGCGCGGCACGCCGGGCTTCTCCGGCGCGGACCTCGCCAATCTGGTGAACGAGGCGGCGCTGACCGCGGCGCGCAAGGGCAAGCGTCTGGTCGCCAGCGCGGAGTTCGAGGAAGCCAAGGACAAGGTCATGATGGGCGCGGAACGCCGCTCGATGGTAATGACCGAGGACGAGAAGCGCATGACCGCCTATCACGAGGCCGGTCACGCCGTCGTCGCGATGCACGAGCCTGCGTCGGACCCGATCCATAAGGCGACGATCATTCCGCGCGGCCGTGCGCTGGGCATGGTGATGCGCCTGCCCGAGCGTGACAGCTATAGCTACCACCGCGACAAGATGTACGCGAACCTCGCGGTCGCGATGGGTGGCCGCGTGGCTGAGGAGATCATCTTCGGCTACGACAAGGTGTCGAGCGGCGCGTCGGGCGACATCCAGTACGCCACCGGCCTTGCCCGCGACATGGTCACCAAATGGGGCATGTCGGACAAGGTCGGCCCGGTCGACTATGCGCAGCCGGAGGGGGAGAGCTTCCTCGGCTATTCGTCGTCGCAGCCGACGCACATGTCGAACGAAACCGCGAAGCTGATCGATGCGGAGATCAAGGATATCGTCGAGGGCGGCCTGCGTCGCGCGAAGCATGTCCTGACCGAGCATATCGACCAGCTCCACGGCTTGGCCGGCGCGCTGCTGGAGTTCGAGACGCTGTCGGGCGACGAGATCAAGAAGCTGATCGCGGGCGAGGAGATCGACCGGCTCGAGCGGGGCCCGAAGCCCAGCACCGTGCCGGCGGCGGGAACCTCGATCCCGAAGACGAAGCGGCCCAGCGGGCCGTTCGGCAATCCCTCCCCCGCGGGGGCGTGAGGCGACAGGCCCCGGCAGCGATGCCGGGGCCTTTTCGTTTCAGCGCGGCAGTGGCGTGTCGCTGCCCTGCGCCGCCTTCGCGCGCAGGAATCCCGGCCGTGCCGACACCCGCTCCCAATAGCCGCGCACGCCGTCGCCCCAGCGCTCGTCCAGCTTCAGCGACCGCGCCAGCAGCAGCGCATAGCCGACCGATATGTCGGCCCCGGTAAACCGCCCCGCGCACAGCCACTCGCGACCGTCCGCCAGCGTGCGCTCCACGGCCTTCAGCCGCGATCCGAACCATTGCGCATAATCGTCCGCCGCCTGCGGCAGGCGCCGGTCCCTCGCTTCGAGATGCCGGTATCGCAGCACGATCGTCTGCGGAAAGGTCAGCGTCGCCTCGCCCCGGTGCAACCAGTCGAGCCACGCGCCATAATCCGCCTCGTCCACCGACACCGCCAGCGGTGTCGGCCCGTGGCGACCGGCGAGATATTCCACGATCGCCGCCGATTCGGTCATCCTCGTCGCCCCGTCGACCAGCAGCGGGATCGTGCCGAGCGGGTTCTCCTCCAGATATTCCGGCGCCCGGATGCGCGGCGGGAAGGGCAGGAGGTGGAGGCGATAGGAAAGTCCCATCTCCTCCAGCATCCACAGCGCCCGGAAACTTCGCGCGTCCGCGCAATGCCACAGTTCGATCATGTCACCACGCATCCACGAAACGGCCCGAGGGCCTGGGTTCGGCCGAGGCGAGGCCCCGGCGCAGCCATGCACGCGTGTCGGCGGGATCGATCACCGCGTCGATCTCCAGCACGCGCGCGACCGATATCGCCTTGCCCCGGTCGTAGCTCGCGGCGACCAGCTCCCCGAACCGCGCCTCCCGCGCCGCGGGGTCCGCGATCGCCTCCAGCTCGCGCCGGTATCCCAGCCTGACCGCGCCCTCCAGCCCCATGCCCCCGAACTCGCCCGTCGGCCACGAGACGGTGAAGGCGTTCGCCTGCAACGATCCCCCCGCCATCGCCTGCGCGCCGAGGCCATAGGCCTTGCGCACCACCACCGCGAACAGCGGCACCGACAATTGCGCTGCGACCAGGAACATGCGCGATCCGTGACGCACCGGCGCGGTCGCCTCCGCCTCCGGCCCCACCATGAAGCCCGGCGTGTCGATCAGCGACACGATCGGCAGGCCGAACGCGTCGCACAATTGCATGAAGCGCGCCGCCTTGTCCGCCCCGTCGCTGTCGATCGCGCCCGACAGGTGGCGGCAATCGTTGGCGAGGATGCCCACCGGTCGCCCGTCGATCCGCGCCAGTCCCGTGACCATCCCGGCCGCGAACCCGCCGCGCAATTCCACGAACGTATCCGCATCGACCAGCCCGGCGACGGCGCGGCGCATGTCGAACACGCGCAATCGATTCTCGGGCACCGCATGGCGCAGCAGGCGCTGGTCGGGCACGTCCCCCGCGGGCAGCCTGCCCTGGAAGAAGCCCAGCAGGCGTTTCGCCGCCGCGGTCGCCGCGACCTCGTCCGCCACCAGCAGGTCGACGACGCCATTGGCATGCTGCACCGCCACCGGCCCGATCTCGGTCGGCCGGAACACGCCCAGCCCGCCGCCCTCGATCATCGCGGGCCCGCCCATGCCGATATGCGCGTCCGCGGTGGCGATCGTGATATCGGCGCAGCCGTAGAGGACCGCATTGCCCGCGAAGCAGAAGCCGGTCGTGATCCCGATCCGCACGGCCTTCCCCGACAATGCGGCGAAGCTGCGGAACGTCGGCGTGTCGAGTCCCGACACCCCAAGTGCATCGACATCGCCCGGCCGCCCGCCGCCGCCCTCGGTGTAGAAGACGACCGGCAACCGCTGCGTTTCCGCCACCGCCAGCAGCCGGTCGGTCTTGCGGTGGTTCCACATCCCCTGCGTCCCCGCCAGGACGGTATAGTCGTAGGCGAGGCCGAGGCATTTCGCGCGCTCCTCGCCGACGTCCGCGGCATTGACCGTGCCGACCCCGCCGACCAGCCCGTCGTGTGGGGTATGGGCGATCAGGTCCGCCAGATCGCGCCGCCGCCGCTGCGCCGCGATGGTCAGTGCGCCATATTCGACGAAGCTGCCGGGATCGAACAGGTCCGCGACATTCTCGCGCGCGGTGCGCTGACCCTTGGCATGTCGTCGTGCGACGGCCTCGCCGCGGTTCGCGTCGAGGCCGGGCGCGCGCGCCGCGATCGCCTCCGCCAAATCGGGGCGGATCAGGTCGGGATCGGCCGCCGCCGCAGCGGCCACGACCGCGCCGTCGCCATCGACCGGGTCGAGCAGCACCACGGGCGCGCCCTGCGCCACGCCCGCACCGGGTGCGACCGCGACGGCGCGCACGATCCCCGCAACGGGGGCCGCGACCGCATGCTGCATCTTCAGCGCCTCGACCGTCGCCACCTCGGCGCCCGCGGCCACCGTGTCGCCGATCGCGACCGTGATGGCCACCACGACGCCGGACAGCGGCGCGGTCGCGGCGAGGGGGTCGGCGTCCGCCATGTCCACGACGGTCGCGAAGTCGCCCGCAACCGAATCGAACCACCCCGTCTCGACCACCCCGTCGATCGCCGCCCGGTCGAGCAGCGCGCGCAGCAGCGGCAGATTGGTCGCCACGCCCTCGATCGCGCATTCCGCCGCCGCCGCCTTCGCGCGCGCCAGCGCCTCGGGCCAGTCCGCCCCGCGCACGACCAGCTTCGCCAGCAGCGGATCGAAGCGCGGATTGACCGTCATCCCCGCAACCACCGCGGCGTCGACGCGCACCCCCGGCCCGCCCGGCGCACGCCACGCCGCGACCGTTCCGACCTCGGCCCGGACGCTACCGTCCGGCGCCAGCGTCTCCGCCCCGACGCGCAATTCGATCGCGACCCCACGCGTCTCCGGCGCCGCGGGCACCGCGCCACCCGCCGACAGCCGCAATTGCAGCGCGACGAGGTCGAGGCCCGTCACCTCCTCCGTCACGGTATGCTCCACCTGCAACCGCGGATTGACCTCGAGGAAGGCGAAATCCCCGCGGTCCAGGTCGACCAGGAACTCCGCGGTCGCCAGCCCGACATAGCGGCGCGCCGACAGCAACCGGACCGCCGCCGCCACGATGTCGCGCTCCATCGCGGGATCGAGCCATTGCGCGGGCGCGACCTCGACGAACTTCTGGTGCCGCCGTTGGATCGAACAGTCGCGCGTACCCAGCGCCACCACCGCGCCCGCGGCGTCGCCCGCCAGCTGCACCTCGATATGCCGTGCGCGCGCGACATGGCGTTCGACGATCGTCGCGCCGTCGCCGAACGCCGCCTCGGCCTCCGCCCGCGCGGCGGCGATCGCGGCGGGCAGGGCGGCGGCGTCGCGGACGATCCGGATGCCGCGCCCGCCGCCGCCCGCGACCGCCTTCACCATCACCGCGCCCTCCGCCAGCGCGGCCTCGCCCTCCGCCAGCACCGGGACACCGACCTCGCGCGCCAGCGCCTTGGCCGCGGCCTTGTTCCCGAACAGCGCCAGCGCCTCCGCGGACGGCCCGACGAAGGTAAGCCCCGCCGCATCGCACGCGCGGGCGAAGGCGGCGCTCTCGCTCAGGAAGCCGTAGCCGGGATGGATCGCGTCGCATCCCGCCGCGCGCGCCGCGGCGATGATCGCGTCGATGGCCAGATAGGCCGCCGGCCCCTCGCCGGGCAGCGCCGCCGTCCGGTCGCCCGCGGCGACGTGCGGGGCGTCGGCATCGTCCGCGGAATGGGCGGTCACGACCCCATATCCCGTCGCGCGCGCGGTCCGCGCGATCCGGATCGCGATCTCGCCGCGGTTGGCGATCAGCATCGTCGGCATGCGCTCTCCCTTTCCCGCGACTGTCGGCGGCGGGGCGCGCGCCATCAACCCCCTTTCGGAAATCCGCGCCTGCGATAGGATCGCGCGTATGACGACGACAGCGACGAAGCGGGACCGCCTGCGCAACATCCTCGGCGGGTCCGCGGGCAATCTGGTCGAATGGTACGACTGGTACGCCTATTCCGCCTTCACGCTGTATTTCGCGAAGCACTTCTTCCCCTCGGGCGACCGGACGACGGAATTGCTCAGTGCCGCTCTGGTGTTCGCGGTCGGCTTCGTCATGCGGCCGGTCGGCGGCTGGATCATGGGCATCTACGCGGACCGCAAGGGGCGGAAGGCGGGGCTGACCCTGTCGGTCACGCTGATGTGTGCCGGATCGCTGCTGATCGCGGTCACGCCGACGCGCGAGACGATCGGCCTCGCCGCGCCCGCGCTGCTGATCGTCGCGCGGCTGATGCAGGGCCTGTCGGTCGGCGGCGAATATGGCGCCAGCGCGACCTACCTTTCCGAAATGGCGGGGAAGAACAACCGCGGCTTCTTCTCCTCCTTCCAGTACGTGACGCTCATCGCAGGCCAGTTGACCGCCTTGTGCGTGCTGCTGGTGCTACAGGCGACGATGAGCGAGGCGGCGCTGGACGCGTGGGGCTGGCGCATCCCGTTCTTCATCGGCGGCGTGCTGGCGGTCGGCGTCTTCTGGCTGCGGCGGCGACTGGCGGAGACCGAGAGCTTCGAAAACGCCCACAAGGAGGGTCAGGCGAAATCCAGCCTGACCGCATTGTGGCGCGAACATCCGCGCGAATTCATGACCGTGCTGCTGCTCACCGCGGGCGGCACGCTCGCCTTCTACGCCTATTCCATCTACATGCAGAAATTCCTCGCCAACACCTCGGGGTTCAGCCGCGGGACGGCCAGCTGGATCAGCGCGGGGACATTGTTCGTGTTCATGTGCATCCAGCCGCTGGCGGGCGCGCTCAGCGACCGGATCGGGCGGAAGCCGTTGATGGTCGGGTTCGGCATCGCGGGCGTGCTGGCGACCTATCCCATCTTCGCCACGCTGGAGACGGTGGGCAGTCCGGTCGCGGCATTCTTCATCGTGCTGGGCGCGCTGGTGATCGTCACCGGCTACACCTCGATCAACGCGGTGGTGAAGGCGGAACTGTTCCCCGCGCACGTCCGCGCGCTGGGCGTCGCCTTCCCTTATGCGCTGGCGAACGCATTGTTCGGCGGGACCGCGGAGGCGGTGGCGTTGCAGTTCAAGAAATCGGGCTGGGAGCAGGGCTTCTACTGGTACGTCAGCGCGATGATCGGCGTGTCGCTAATGGTCTACCTGCGCATGAAGGACACGCGCACGCACAGCCGGATATTGGAGGACTAGCCGCCCCCTCCGTTCGCCCCGAGCGAAGTCGAAGGGCATGCGCCCCGGATCGTGCAAAGGCTTCGACTACGCTCAGCCCGAACGGAGGTAGGGTGGCGGGCCGCGCCCTGTCCCGTCACTTCGGCGACAGCGCCGGCACCCGCGTCGCCGCATCCTTCGGATCGATCCCCGGCCGCGCGCCCGCGGTGATCGTTTCGTCCCCGCGCATCGCGCGACCCGCGCGCAGGATCGATTCGGTCAGGCGGGGGTAGATGCCGCAGCGGCACAGGTTCCCGATCGCGCCCCGCACCGCGTCCTCGCTGGGGCCCGGATTGCGCTTCAGCAACGCCGCCGCCGCCATGACGATGCCGGGAATGCAGAAGCCGCATTGCGGCACATTGTCCGCGATCAGCGCCAGCTGCACCGGATGCGCGCGCTCGCGCGACAGGCCCTCGATCGTCGTGACGAACGCGCCCTCCGCCTGCGCCAGCGTCACCTGGCACGATCGCACCGCGCGCCCGTCGACGTCGACAGTGCAGGCGCCGCAACTGCCCGTGCCGCATCCGTATTTCGTCCCCGTCAGGTTCGACGCGTCGCGCAATGCGAACAGCAACGGCGTCGCGGGGTCGAGCAGATATTCGACGGCCTCGTTGTTGACGGTCATCCGGGTCATGGCCTGCGATCGTTACGCGTGCCCGCGCGTCAGAACAATTCCCCCTGCGGCCCCGCGGGCGGACGGAACAGGTCGCACCGCAGGTCCAGCCGCCGCCGCTCGTCCGAAAACCCCGCGCGCGCCCGCGCGATGCGGAACCGCGTGCGCAGCAGGTCCGCCCACGGCCCCTGTCCCTTCATGCGGGTGTGGAAGCCGGGGTCGTTGTCGCGCCCGCCGCGCAGCGACCGGATCGTCGCCATGACCTTGCCCGCGCGATCCGGGAAATGTTCGTCCAGCCACGCGCGGAACAGCGGCGCGACCTCCCACGGCAGGCGCACGGGAATGTAGCTGACCCCCCGCGCGCCCGCGGCGGCGGCGGCGGCGACGACCGCCTCCACCTCCGGATCGGTGATCGCGGGGATGACCGGCGCCATGTTGACATAGGTCGGCACGCCCGCCTCCGACAGCGCGCGCACCGCCGCCAGCCGTCGCATCGGCGAGGGCGCGCGCGGCTCCACCGTCATCGCGATGCGCGGGTCCAGCGACGTGACCGACACCGCCACCGCCGCCAGCCCCTTCGCCGCCATCGCCGCCAGCAGGTCGATGTCGCGCACGACGCGATCGGACTTGGTCGTGACGACGACGGGGTGGTCGCACTCGTGCAATACCTGGAGCAGGTCGCGCGTCACGCGCCAGTCGCGCTCGATCGGCTGGTACGGATCGGTATTCGTCCCCATCGCGATCGGCGCGCAAACATAGCCCTTCTTCGCCAGCTCGCGCTTCAGCAGCGCCGCCGCGTCGGGCTTGGCGAACAGCTTCGTCTCGAAATCCAGCCCCGGGGACAGGTCGTGATACGCATGGCTCGGCCGCGCGAAGCAATAGATGCAGCCATGCTCGCACCCACGATAGGCGTTGATCGAGCGATCGAAAGGCACGTCGGGGGAGGTGTTGCGCGTGATGATCGTGCGCGGATGCTCGACTGTCACGGTCGTGCGCAGCGGCGGCGGCGCGCCGTCGATATCCTCTTGCGCATCGAGCCAGTCGCCGTCCGCCTCCCGCGCGGGCAGGTTGAAGCGCGCGCTGTCGCGGTTCAGCGTGGCGCCGCGAACGGCGCGGGTCTTGCCAGCGGCCATTCGGCAGGTGTACGCGTAGAACATTAAGGGAACAAGGGGTTTCGGCGATGGGATATGACGGCAGCTGCCATTGCGGCGCGGTGACGTTCACGGTGGCTGGAGACGTGCCGACGGAGGCGATCGCATGCAACTGCTCGCACTGCCGTCGCAAGGGGTTCCTGCTGGCCTTCGTCCCCGCCGATTCCTTTACGCTGACCGCGGGGGAGGGGGCGCTGACCGACTATCGCTTCAACCGCCACACGATCGCGCACCGCTTCTGCGCCACCTGCGGCACCCAGCCCTATGGCGCCGGAACGGGGCCGGACGGATCGGCGATGGCGGCGGTGAACCTGCGCTGCGTGCCGTCGATCGACCTCGATACGCTGACCGTCCAGAAGGTCGACGGGGCGAGTTTCTAGCCAGGATCCACCCCCCGCCGTTCGGCCTGAGCGAAGTCGAAGGCTATGCGCTACATGTACTTCGACGTCGCTCGGCACGAACGGGAGTGGGGTATTCAGCGAGCCGCCGGCCGCTCCCCCACGCCCCGGCACCGATCCGAGCAATAGCGCACGTTATTCCAGTCGCGCGCCCATTTCTTCCGCCACGCGAACGGGCGATGGCACGACGCGCAGACCTTCGTCGGCAGGTTGGGCTTCTTGTGCGCCACTATCGCTCGCGCAATCGCGGCATCAGCTCGACGAAGTTGCAGGGGCGGTGGCGGCTGTCGAGCTGATCCTTCAGGATGCCGTCCCACGCATCCTTCACCGCCCCCGTCGACCCCGGCAGCGCGAAGATATACGTTCCCCGCGTCACGCAGGCGCATGCGCGGCTCTGCACCGTGCTGGTGCCGATGGTCTGGTACGACAGCCAGCGGAACAGTTCGCCGAACCCCGGGATCATCTTCTTCGCCACGCGCTCCACCGCCTCGGGCGTCACGTCGCGTCCGGTAACCCCGGTGCCCCCGGTGGTGATGATGCAATCCACCTCCGCATCATCGATCCAGCGATGCAGCTGCGCGACGATATCGTCCGCATCGTCCCGCAAAATCGTCCGGTCCGCCAGCACATGCCCCGCCTCCGTCAATCGCGCGACGAGCGTGTCGCCGGACCGATCCTCCGCCAGCCCGCGGGTGTCGGAGACGGTCAGCACCGCGATGCGGACGGGGAGGACGGGGAGCGTGGCGTCGATCGGCATCGTCGTCATGTAGGAACATTGGCCGCAACGATCCAGTCAGCCGATCCGCAGACGTGTTGCGCGACCCTCGTCGCGACTATTGAGAAAGGGCGTGCGAACGATCAATGTCGATGATGGTGTTCGCTTCATCGTCCACGCGGGTCCGGCTCACGATCGCCGCCCTTCTGGGCGTCGTTGCGTTGATTGTGTTGCTGGTCACGCCGGCGGGGCTGGCATTTGTGCGGTCTGCTCGGGCTTGGGCGGTACCGATTGCGGGCCTTGGGGTCTTCGCGTTGTCCACGGTCCTTCGGGGGCTTCGTTCGGGGCGGGTAACGCTGCTCGATCGCGGCCTTGGCAACAAATACGATCGTGAAGTCCAGCCGATCCGCTTCTGGGCCGCGATGTGCTGGAACACCGTCATGGGGACGATGCTGTCGTTGACTGCCGTCGCCGTGGCAATGGCATCGGGCACCGACGATTGTGTGAGCCCCGACTATGATACCGCTCCACGCGATCGGTTCGCTTTATGCGATCGGGCGATCGCCGAACGGCCACCGGGGAAGCCTGCGGCCGCGCTGTATGCGGCGCGCGGGACGGCGCTTCACGAGATGGGTGAGGACGACAGGGCAATCGCGGATTATGACAGGGCGGTCGACCTCAATCCGTCCGATTCCTATTCCTTATATAATCGCGCGCTACTCTATCACAAAGGCGAGCAGTTTCACTTCGCGATCGAGGATTACACGCGTTCGCTCAAACTGCGCGGCGACAATATCGACGCATACATAAATCGCGGCGATGCCCACTTTCAGAGACATGAAGTCGACGACGCACTCCGCGACTTTTCGCACGCGGATCGTCTGGATTCTGCGAAGCCCGAGGCGCTTGCGCGTCGCGGACTTGCTTATGCCGCGATCGGCGATCGGCGCCACGCCGAAGACGATTTTCGGGTCGTGCGGATGAGAGATGCCGCCAATGCGACGATGTTCAGGGGCGAGGCGCTGCTATGTCTGCAAAGCGGAGATCATAACGGTGCATTGTTCTACCTCAACGCGCTGCTCGACCGCAAACCCGGTGACACCTGGGCCATCGCCGCACTCGCGGATACATACGCGAGGTTGGGACAGGCCGAAAAAGCGCAGCAGGTCATGACGCAGTTCGGCCAGACTACGCGCAAGCGATAGCGCGGCGCCGACCGGCCTTCCCCTCAATCCACCCGCGTTCCCGATGCCGCCACCGTCGCGTTCGTCGCGATCGCGGTCGTCGACGGCGTGGCGTTCATCCGCACCGCGCTTGCGCCCGGCAGGCCGGGGAAGCGCGGCCACATGCCCTGTGCCAGTGCGCTGCGGCTGGGCGAGGCGATCTTGCCGCCTTGCGCCTCGTACATCCAGTAATTGCGCATGACCGTCACGACGTATCCGCGCGTTTCCCAATAGGGGATCGATTCGATGTACAGCAGCGGGTCGCCGCCGTCCCGGACGATCCCGTTCCACTCCCCCACCGGCTTCGGCCCGGCGTTATACGCGGCGATCACCTTGGGCAGCAGCCCGCCGGTCAGGCCCATGTCGCGCAATTTCTCGATATGCCGCTGCCCGATGTCGATGTTGGTCGACGGGCGGGTCAGCGCGGCCTGGTCCACCGTCACGCCGCGCTCGCGCATGTAATCGGTCGCCGCGGCGGGCATGATCTGCATCAGGCCGTAGGCACCCGCCGGGCTCTTCACCTTCGTGCGGAACCCCGACTCCTGCAACGCATGCGCGTACACCAGCGCCCGATCGACGCGCCATCCGGTGTCGGGCACCCAATTGGGCGAGGGGTAGCGCGCGTCGGCCGTCGCGACCACGCCCTGCGGCATATTGTGCGCCAGCCACACGGTGGTGGCGGGCAGGTCCAGCTGTTCCGCCAGCCGCGTCAGGCTGCCGAACTCGCCGGGACTGCCGATCCGCGCCTGCTGCCGGATCACGCCCTCGGCCGCATCGCCCTCGCCGATCTCGACCAGTGCCGCCGCGACGCGCACGTTGGGGCGGCGTTCCAGCGCCAGCCAGTCGCCCGATCCCGTCATCGACAGCATGTCCGCGGCCTTTCGCGCCGCCGCGCGCGGCTCGGCGAGGGCGAGCGCCTGTCGCGCCAGCAGGCCGTAGAAGGTCTCGCGATACTGCGCGGCCTGCTTCATCCGCGCCTCGACGCGATCGGGGCGGCCGCAGCGCATGTCGGCGCGCCCGGCCCAATAGGTCGCGGTCGCGCGCAGGTCGGTGTCCGCCGCGCGCGCCGCCACGCCCTCGAACGCGGGGGTCATCGCGGCGCAATCGCCCTGCCGCCACGCCGCCAGCGCCCCTGTCCAGCGTGCGTGCACCGCCCACTCGCCCGCGCCGTCCTGCGCTACCGCGGCAAGCCGGCGCGCATCGGCGTCGCGCCCGGTCAGGAAATGGATCCACGCGATGCGCGATTGCCATTCGGTCGTCGCCTCGGGCGTCAGCCCCGACGTGGCGTTCAGCAGCGCCTCCGCCGCCGCGCCCTGGTCCGCCTTTACGAACGGCTGCATCCGCGCGGCGAGATCGGCGGCGATCAGGTCGCTTTTCGTCGCCTTCGCCCGGACCCGCGCGGGCGCGCCGTCCTGCCAGATAAGCCGCTGCGCCACGGGCAGGGGCGGGAGGTCCGTCACCCCACGCGATCGCGCCAGCCGCTCGATATCGGCCGCGCGGGGAAGCTCCGGCGCCTCCGCCAGCAATCGCGCAAGCGCATCGGCCTCGACCCGCGGCGATCCCTTCGCCGTGTACAATTCCGCGCGCATCCACGCGTGGAGCGGCCCCGGCGCCATCCCGTCCAGCGCGATCTGCGCATCGGTCCAGCGCGCGTCGCGGATCGCGGACAAAGCGGTGCGATACCCGCTGCGTTGCTCGGGCGTCAGTTGCGCGGGCACGCGCGGCGAGGCGGACAGCGCCGTCGCGGGCGCGTCGGCGGGCGCATCGGTCGCCCCGGCCGCGCCGGGAAGTGCGACCAGCGCCGCGGCGCCCATCAGCCAGGTCTTCACGTGTCCGTCTCCCCGGTCAGCAGCAACAGGTCGCGCCACGCCTCCATCTTCATCGCGGGCCGTTCGATCAGGACGCGGGGATGGTGGGTGGCGACGACCTGCGTCATGCTGCCACTTTTATGCTGAAGCGTATGTAAACGCCCGCGTGCTTCCGTCGCGTTCATCGTCAGCAGGGCACGGGTCGCCGCATCCCCCATCGCCAGCAGCCGTTTCGGCGCCGCCAGGCCCGCATGATGCCGCGCGATCTCGCCCAGCCGCGCCTCGGTATCGCGGGGCACGCGCCCGGTCGGGGGGCGACGCGAACAGACCGCCGCGAGCGCCACCGTGTCGCGCGACTGCCCGATCGCGGCGAGCATGCGGTCGAACAGAGCGCCGGTCGGCCCCTCCATCAACTGCGTGCGGTCGCCACGTTCGGGGCAGTCGACGATTATCATCAGCGTGGCGTCTGCGGGGCCGCTCCCCGCGATGGCGGTGCCGCCCCAGTCCGCCTCGGGCGCCGCCGCGCCCGCGCGCCACGTCAGGAATGCGGGCAGGGTATCGGGCATCGCCGCCGTCGCGGGTACGGGCGCGGAGGCGACGACCGGTGCGACCGGGGCGGGCGCGTCCAGCCACGGAAACGCCTCGTCCTCGACGATCGTGTCGACCCCGGCGTCGCGCCACCATTCCAGCGCGCTCGCCGCCAGGCCATGCCAATCGAGATTCTGGTCCGCCCCCATTACTGCGGCCTTTACCATCTTCCGCCCCCTCCGTCATGCCGGACTTGATCCGGCATCCATCGTGCCGCGATAGCATCAGGCGTTGTACGCGTGGCACGATGGACCCCGGATCAAGTCCGGGGTGACGGTAAGAAGGCTTGCAGCATACCATCCCCGGTTGACGCGAGGGTCAATTCGCTGGCACCGCGAAAGCGGACAGGGCGGGCCGATACGCGACCGGCGGCATACCCGACCTTCGAAGGAGTGACGACCGTGAGCGACCGCGAATCCATGCCCTATGACGTCGTGATCGTCGGCGCCGGCCCTGCCGGCCTGTCCGCGGCGATCCGGCTGAAACAGGTCGCTGCGGAACGCGACGCGGATATCTCGGTCTGCGTCCTCGAAAAGGGGTCGGAGGTCGGCGCCCACATCCTGTCGGGCGCGACGATCGATCCGCAGGCGCTGGACGAATTGCTGCCGACGTGGCGCGAGGACGGCTGCCCGCTGGCGGAAGTGCCCGTCACGTCCAACCTGCACTGGGTGCTGACGAAGAAGGGCAAGCTGAACCTGCCCCACATCCTGACCCCGCCGTTCCTGCACAACAAGGGGACGTATACCGGGTCGCTGGGCAATCTGTGCCGCTGGCTGGCGGGCAAGGCGGAGGAACTGGGGGTCGAGATCTTCCCCGGCTTCGCCGCCGCCGAAATCCTGTTCAACGACGATGGCAGCGTGAAGGGTGTCGCGACCGGCGACATGGGCGTGGCGCGCGACGGCACGCACAAGGGCGACTGGCAGCCCGGCCTCGAACTCCACGCGAAATATACGTTCTTCTCGGAAGGATGCCGCGGCCACCTGACCAAGGAACTGATGCGGCTGTTCGACCTGACGAAGGACAGCGACCCGCAGGTCTATGGCCTCGGCGTCAAGGAATTGTGGGACATCGCCCCCGACCTGCACGCGCAGGGCACGGTGGTGCACACGCAGGGCTGGCCGCTGAGCGAGAGCGGCGCGAACGGCGGCGGCTGGATCTATCACCAGGCCAACGGGCAGGTGTCGATCGGCTTCGTCACCTGGCTGAACTACAGCAACCCCTATGTCTCCCCGTTCCAGGAGATGCAGAAGTGGAAGACGCATCCGCAGGTCGCGGCGCTGCTGAAGGGCGGAAAGCGCGTCAGCTACGGCGCGCGCGCGATCAGCGATGGCGGGTTGCAGTCGATCCCGAAGTTGGTCTTCCCCGGCGGCGCGCTGATCGGCGACAGCGCGGGCTTCCTGAACGTGCCGCGGATCAAGGGCACGCATACCGCGATGAAGAGCGGGATGCTGGCTGCGGAGGCCGCGGTCGAGGCGATCGTGTCGCAGCGCGCGCATGACGAACTGGCCGCCTATCCGCAGGCGTTCGAGGCGTCGTGGGTGCACAAGGAATTGTCGATCGTCCGCAACGTCGTGCCGCTGGTGAAGCGCTTCGGCGACCTCCTGGGCTCCGCCTTCGCCGGGGTGGCGATGTGGATGGAATATCTCGGCCTGAAATGGCCGTTCACGCTGCATCACCATCCGGATCACGAGGCGCTGTGGCGCAAGGACCTGGTGAAGAAGATCGACTATCCCAAGCCCGACGGCGTCCTGACCTTCGACCGCCTGTCGAGCGTGTTCCTGTCGAACACCAACCACGAGGAGGACCAGCCGGTCCACCTGACGCTGAAGGACCCCGCGACCCCGATCGCGTACAACCTGCCGTTGTACGACGAACCCGCGCAGCGTTACTGCCCCGCGGGCGTATACGAGGTGGTGGGCGAGGAGACGGGCGATCCGAAGTTCGTCATCAACGCGCAGAATTGCGTCCACTGCAAGACGTGCGACATCAAGGACCCGACGCAGAACATCAACTGGGTCGTGCCCGAGGGCGGCGGCGGACCGAACTATCCCAACATGTGACGGCACGGGATGTGACGGGGCGGGGCGGCGCTGTTAGGGTCGCGGGATGACATCGCGCCACTCCCGTCATGCCGGGCCCGTCCCGGCATCCACCCCTCCGCGAGCGCAGCCGACGCCGTGTCCGCGGCCCGGTGGATACCGGGACCAGCCCGGCATGACGCCCGGTGGGAGGCCTGCCAGAAACGACGCCGTCACCCCGGGCTCGATCCGGAGTCCATCAGGCGGCTTGGCGAACGCACCGCGATCATCGTCGCGCTCGCCGGCGGATGGATGGACCCCGGCTCAAGGCCGGGGTGACGGTGGCAAATGGTCGCTCGTCCTCGCCGCCTTGCTCCTCGCCACGCCCGCCGCCGCGACCCCCGGCGACCTCGCCGCCTACATGCGCGCCCGCGCCGCCGATGCCGATGGCCGGACCGTCGCCGCGGCGCAGGATTACGCCCGCGCCTTCGCCGCCGACGCCGGCAACCCCGTCGTCGCGATCCGCACCTATCGCGAGGCGGTGCGCGCCGGCGACATCGCGCTCGCCGATCGCGCCGCGACCGCGCTGGGCGCGAAGGCACCGCCGGACGCCGCGCTGCTGGCGATGGGGGAGGCGGCGCGGACGCCCGCCACCGCCGCGCCCGCGATCGACCGCCTCGCCGCGGGCCAGTTCGCGCTCTTCGCCGCGCCGCTGCGGATGTGGCTGGCATTGGACGAGGGCAGGCAGCAGCCGTCCGCGGACAGCATCGCCCGCCGCCTGGGCGAGGAGACGCGCGCGCTGGTGCGGATCGCGCGCGGCGACACCGATCGCGGCGTCGCGGCCCTGCGCGTCGTGCTGGGCAACGATCAGGCGGCGCAGGACAACCGCCTGTTCGCCGCCCGCCTGCTGATCGCGCAGGACAAGGCGGACGACGCGCGCGCGCTGCTGATCGGCGACGCGCCCGCGATCGTGGCGCTGCGCGCGCGCGCGGACGACAGGAGTGCGGGCGTCGCGCCGTCGCTGGCGGCGGGGACGGCGCACCTGTTCGCGCGCATCGCCTCCGACCTCGCGCTCGGTGCGCCGACCCCGGTGACCTATGCGTTGTTGCGCGGCGCATTGCGCGCCGATCCCGGCAACGATCGCGCGCGGCTGTTGCTGGCCGGTGCGCTCGCGCGCGACGGCGCCGTCGATCAGGCGGTCGCGACGCTCGCCGCCGTTCCCGCCGACAGCATCCACGCCGGTGCCGCGACGACCGGGCGGGTTCAGATCCTGGCCGCCGCGGGCAGGGACCAGGACGCGCTCGCCGCCGCCCGCGCGGACGCGGCGCAGGACCCCGCGGATCGCCGCCGCCTCGCCGACCTGTACCTGCGGCTCGACCGGCCGGGGGAGGCCGCCCCGATCTACCGCCGCCTGATCGCGGACGCGGGTGACGCGGCGGACTGGGCCGACTGGCTCCAGCTGGGCGCCGCGCTGGATCTGGCGGGCGACTGGAAGGCCGCGCGCCCCGCGCTCGAACGCGCCGTCGCGCTGGGGCCGGAACAACCGCTGGCGCTCAACCACTTGGGCTATTCGCTGATCGAGCATGGGGAACGTGCGACGGAGGCGCAGGCGATGCTGGAAAAGGCCGCGCGGCTCCAGCCCGACGATGCCGCGATCACCGATTCGCTCGGCTGGTCGCTGTACCGCCGCGGCGACGTCGCGCGCGCGTTGCCGCTGATCGAGCGCGCCGCCGCCGCCGATCCCGTCAATGCGGAGATCGCGGAGCATCTGGGCGACGTCTATTGGTCCGCCGGTCGCCGGTTCGAGGCGCGCTACGCCTGGACCGCGGCACGCCAGCTGGTCGAGGCGGACGACGCATCGCGCCTGACCGCGAAGATCGCGAACGGCCTGTGATCCGCGAACCCGCGCCCGCGAAGCTGAACCTCGCGCTCCATGTCCGCCGCCGCCGCGACGACGGCTATCACGAGCTGGAGACATTGTTCGCCTTCGCCCGCGACGGCGACGGCGTGACGGTCGCGACCGCCGACACCGCCGCGTTCACCGTCACCGGTCCGTTCGCCGCGGCCTTGGGGCAGGGGGCCGACAACCTCGTCGTCCACGCCGAACGCGCCTTCGCCGGCGCCTTCGACATCGCGCAGCCGCATGCGATCGTGCTCGACAAGCACCTGCCCATCGCCTCCGGCATCGGCGGCGGCTCCGCGGACGCCGCCGCGACGCTGCGCGCGCTCGCCCGGCTGCACGGTATCGCCGCCGACGACGCGCGGCTGTTCGCCATCGCGGCGACGCTGGGCGCGGATGTGCCCGCCTGCCTCGACGGCCGTGCGACCCTCGGCACCGGGCGCGGCGACGCGCTGGTCCCGATCGCGGGGCTCGGCGACATGCCCGCGCTGCTCGTCAATCCCGGCGTCGCGGTATCGACCGCGCAGGTCTTCGCCCGCTGGGACGGCGTCGATCGCGGCGCGATCCCCGGCGGCGCGACGCTGCCGCGCGCGCGGGCGTCGCGCAACGACCTGCAACCGCCAGCGGAGGGTGTCGCGCCCGTCATCGCGCAGGTCGTCCTCATGCTGGCCGCGCAACCCGGCGTCGTGCTGGCGCGCATGTCCGGTTCGGGCGCCACCTGTTTCGCGCTGTTCGGGGACGCGGCACGCCGCGACGCCGCCGCCGCGACCATCGCCGCGGCGCATCCCGCCTGGTGGCAGCTCGCGACGACCGTCGCGTGAGCCGTGGATAGCGATGCGATGATCCACCTCGCCCACGCCGACCGCATCGCCACCGTCACGCTCGACCGTCTCGCCGCGCGCAATGCGTTCCGTATCGGCGCATGGCACGACCTGGCCGCCGCGGTCGCGCGCATCCCCGCCGACACCGCGGTCGTGGTCGTCGCGAGCGCGACCCCGGGCATCTTCTCCGCCGGCGCCGACCTCGTGGATCTCGCGAAGCTGGCCGACGACGTGCCCGCCCGCGCGACGTTCCGGTCGGCGATGCGCGCGGGCATCGACGCCGTCGCCGCCTTGCCGATGCCGACGGTCGCCGCGGTCGACGGCGGATGTTTCGGTGCCGCCGTCGCGCTCGCGCTCGCCTGCGACCTGATCGTCGCCACGCCGCGGGCGCGCTTCGCGATCCCGCCCGCGCGGCTCGGCATCGCCTATCCCGCCGCGGACATCGCCCGGCTGGTGGCGCGTGTCGGCACGGGCGCGGCGCGTCGCCTGCTCCTCACCGCCGACACGATCGACGCGGGCGAGGCCGTGCGCATCGGCCTGGCCGACCTGGGCGACGATCCGGTCGCGGTCGCGCGACGCATCGCCGACAACGACGCGTCCGCGCTCGCGACGCTCAAGCGCATGCTCGCCGACCCGGCGGACCCCGCGCACGATGCGGCCTTCGAGCGGTCGTTCGGCAATCCCGCCTTCGCCGCCGCGACCGCCCGCTATCGATAGTTCGCCTCTTGTTCCACGTGAACAAATGCGGTACGTCCCGAACATCGCGTTGCGTGACCGACGCAAGCGCTCTAGCGAGGGACGAGGCAGATGGCCGCCAAACTTCAGGTGATCGACACGGGCATGGCAACCGCAACCACGGACCGGCAGAAGGCGCTCGACGCCGCACTGGCGCAGATCGACCGCGCCTTCGGAAAGGGCTCGGCGATGAAGCTGGGCTCGAAACAGTCGATGGAGGTGGAGGTGATCTCCACCGGCTCGCTCGGCCTCGACATCGCATTGGGCGTCGGCGGCCTGCCGCGCGGCCGCGTGATCGAGGTGTACGGTCCCGAATCGTCGGGCAAGACCACGCTCGCGCTCCACGTCATCGCGCAGGCGCAGAAGAACGGCGGCACCGCCGCCTTCGTCGACGCCGAACACGCGCTCGATCCCGTCTATGCCAAGAAGCTGGGCGTCGACATCGACGAGCTGATCGTGTCGCAGCCCGATACGGGTGAGCAGGCGCTGGAGATCGTCGACACGCTCGTCCGCTCGAACGCGATCGACGTGCTGGTGGTCGATTCGGTCGCAGCATTGGTCCCGCGCGCGGAGATCGAGGGCGAGATGGGCGACAGCCACGTCGGCCTCCAGGCGCGCCTGATGAGCCAGTCGCTGCGCAAGCTGACCGGCTCGATCAGCCGCTCGCGCTGCATGGTGATCTTCATCAACCAGCTGCGCATGAAGATCGGCGTGATGTACGGCAATCCGGAGACGACGACGGGCGGCAACGCGCTGAAATTCTACGCTTCGGTCCGCCTCGACATCCGCCGCACCGGCGCGATCAAGGATCGTGACGAGGTCGTCGGCAACGCGACCCGCGTGAAGGTGGTGAAGAACAAGGTCGCACCGCCGTTCAAGCAGGTCGAGTTCGACATCATGTACGGCGAGGGCATATCGAAGATCGGCGAGATCCTCGACCTGGGCGTAAAGGCCGGGCTGGTCGAGAAGTCGGGCGCGTGGTTCAGCTACGACAGCGTGCGAATCGGGCAGGGGCGCGAAAATTCGAAGACCTTCCTGAAGGAAAATCCGGAAATGGCCGATCGCCTGGAAAAGGCGATCCGCGCGCGGACGGAAAAGGTCGCCGAGGAGATGATGGTCGGTGCCGGGCCGGACGACGACGCCTGACCCGTGCGGGCCGGGCAGAGCGACGGGCGGACTCGGTCGGCGGTCTCTCGACGTGCCGACCCTGCGCATGGCGCGAGCCGCCCCCGTCGGGATAACGCCGGTGGGACGATCGTGACCGACGGTCGCCTATGCGCGGTGGCCGGAGCGGCATCGGGCGCATCGCGGCGACGCCAGATGCGATCGTGACGACCGCGTCGGACTGGGGCGGACGGGTCGGCGCCGCTTGGGCGATCGAGCATCGCCGCACCGAACGCGCGTTCGCCGGGATCGCCGCGGTGCTCGACGCCGCGATCGCGCAGGTCGCGCCTGTTGCGGGCGTCGCGCTCGACATCGGATGCGGCGTGGGCAGCACGGCCCTGTCGCTCGCGCGGTCGCGGCCCGGGCTGTCGGTCGTCGGGGCCGACCTGTCCGGCGATCTCGTCGCGGTCGCGCGGTCGCGCGCGGACGGCGTGCCCAATGCCGCCTTCGTCCATGGCGATGCGGGATCGGTCGCAACCGCCCGCGCGCCGATCGACCTGGCCGTATCGCGCCATGGCGTGATGTTCGTCGCCGATCCCGTCGCGGCCTTCTCCACGCTGCGAGCCGCGATGCGCCCCGGCGCGCCGCTGCTGTTCTCCACCTTTCGCGCGCGCGCCGAAAACGACTGGTCGACCGCGGTCGAACGCGTGCTCGGCCTGCCGACGGCATCGGACACGGGCTATGTCCCCGGCCCCTACGGCCTGTCCGACGCGAACGTCGCCACCGCGATCCTGGCCCGTGCGGGCTGGCAGCATGTACGCGCCGACCCGTACGACGTCCGCTACGTCGTCGGGGCGGGGGACGATGCGGCGGCGGACGCGCTCGCCTTCTACCGCCGGATCGGCCCCGCCGCCGGCCTGCTCGCCGCCGCGGCACCGGACGAAAGACGGGCGATGGAACGACGCCTCCTCGACATGCTGCGCGAACGGACGCACGATGGCGTCGTCGCGTTCACGGCGGCCATCCGGATCTGGCACGCCGACGCAGCAGGGGAAGCCGCATGACCATCATCGTCCATCATCTGGAGAATTCCCGGTCGCAGCGCGTGCTGTGGATGCTGGAGGAACTGGGGCTGCCGTACGAGGTCCGCCGCTACGAGCGCGACAAGAAGACGATGCTGGCCCCGCCCGAACTGCGCGCGGTCCATCCGCTCGGCAAGTCCCCGGTGGTGGAGGACAGCGACGAGCAGCACGACGGCCGCAACCGCGTCGTCGCCGAAACCGGGGCGATCGCGGAATATCTCGTCGACAAGGCCGATGGGCGCCTCGGCCCGCCCTCGCGCCGCGACGATGCGCTGGCGTGGCGGTTCTGGCTGCATTACGCCGAAGGATCGCTGATGCCACCGCTGCTATTGTTGCTGGTGCTGGGACGCATCCCGCTCGTCGGGAAGCGCGCGGCGAAGCGTATTCGGCCGATGCTGGACCGCCACCTCGATTTCGTGGAGGCGACCTTGGCGAAACAGCCTTGGTTCGCGGGCGACGCGATGACCGCCGCCGACGTGATGATGAGCTTCCCTCTGGAAGCCGCGGTCAGTCGCGGCGGGCTCGGCGCCTCGCGTCCCGCGACGATGGCCTGGCTGGAGAAGATCCATGCCCGACCGGCCTATCGCAAGGCGCTCGCGATCGGCGGCCCCTACGCCTACGCCTGAGCGCCCGCTCGCGTTCATGATCGAGGGTCGGCGGGCGCCCGGTTCCGCCCGTCGACCGGACCGAACATAACGGCGCCATGTTCGGCCACCCGGCTACCGGGTGGCCCAAAGGATCAGCTGCGGCGGTGCTTGCCGCCGTACTGGCGCCCGATATAGCCGCCGATCTGCGCCATCTGCGTCGCGGCGGAGGTCGCGGCAGCGGGGCAGCAGGGCAGGGGATCGCGTTCCGCCTGCGCCGCGCGCATCGCCACGCGATCGCACAATTCCTCGATATCGGCGCGACTCAGCAGGTTCTTCTCCCGCATCAGGCACAGCAGCGTCTGAAGGATCACCATCGCCTCGTCCGACCGTGCCGGTGCCACACCATCCAGATACACACGCGCTCTCCCGATCGCCGTTCGCCGTGTTCATACCTGAATTTCAACTCGTCGCCTAGCGGGTTTCGTCCAGCCCCCCGCCCAACGCGCGATACAGCTCCACCAGGTTCGACGCGCGCGCCAATCGCGCGGTCACCAGCTGCTGCTGCGCGGCATAGGCGGTACGCTGCGCATCGAGCGACACCAGGAAGGAATCGACCCCGGCGCGATACCGCGCATCCGACAGTCGCGCGGCGACCTGCGCGGCGTTCGCGCGCGCGCTCTGCGCGGATACCTGTTCTTCGATCGTGCCGCGCTGCGCCAGGGCGTCGGCGACCTCACGGAACGCGGTCTGGATCGCCTTTTCATAGGTCGATACCGCGACCTGCTGCGACGCGCGGGCGTAATCGAGGTTGCCCTTGTTCCGTCCCCCGTCGAACAGCGGCAGCGAGACGCCGGGGTTCCCCGTGTAGGTGAACGTGCCGCCGCCGAACAATCCGCTGAGCGCGGTGGACAACGTCCCCAGCGTCGCGGTGAGCGATATCCGCGGGAAGAACGCCGCCCGCGCCGCACCGATGTTGGCATTCTCCGCGATCAGCAGATGTTCCGCACGCAGCACGTCCGGCCGGCGCAGCAGCACCTCCGACGACAGCGACGGCGGCAGCGCGTCGCGCGTCACCGCCGCGGCGCCGAGCCCGGTCGGCAACTGCTCGGCCGGCACGGTCGTGCCCACCAGCAGGTTCAGCGCGTTCTGATCCTGCGCCACGCGGGTCTTCGCGGCCGCGATGTCGTTGCGCGCGGCCTGATAGTTCGTTTCGGCCTGCCGCGCCTCCAGCTCGCTGGCGACTCCGATGCGGAACTGCGCCCGCGTCAGCCGCAGCGTCTCCTCGAACGCCGTCAGCGTATCCTGCGCCAGCCGCAACTGCTCCTGGTCCGACGCCATCGTCGCCCAGGCGGTCGCGACTTCCGCGATCAGGCTGATGCGCGCGGTCCGCTGCGCCTCCTCGCTGGCGAAATATTGCTCCAGCGCGGCGCGGTTCTGGTTGCGGATCCGGCCGAACAGGTCGAGTTCGAAGGCCGAGAAGCCGACGTTGGCGGTATAGATTTCGATGTTCGACGACGCCGCTCCCGCGGCCCCCGCCCCGGCCCCGGCGCCCGCACCGGCTCCCGCACCAGCACCCGCGCCTGCACCGGCCCCGCCGCCCGCGCCGAAGATGTTGTTCGTGAACGTGGCGCCGCCCGATGCGGTCGTCGTCGGCACGATGTCCGCGCGCGACACGCGATATTGCGCCCGCGCCTGCAACACGTTGCCCGCGGCGATGCGCAGGTCGCGGTTGTTGGCCAGTGCGGTGTCGATCACCTGCACCAGCCGGGGTTCGACGAAGAAGTCGCGCCAGCCGATCTTCGTGATGTCCGGCGCGTCGGTCGCGGCGCGCGGGTAGACGCCGCCGTCGGGCAGCGCGACCGGCACCGCGCCGGTCGGCCGCTCGTACTTCGGGGCCAGGTTGCACGCCGACAGCGCGGTCGCGGCCAGCAGGAGGGGGAGGAAAGCGCGGGTCACGTCAGGCTCCTTCGCGCGCGGGCGTCTCGCCGTCGCGCAACTGGTCGTCGTCATGGCGATCGTGGTCCGCCGTCTTCTTCGCCGCCGCATCGCCGCCGAACAGGCGGACGATGACGACGAAGAACATGGGCACCAAGAAGATCGCGAGGATCGTCGCGGTCAGCATCCCGCCGACGACCGCGCGGCCGATCGCATTCTGCCCGCCCGCGCCCGCGCCGGTCGACAACGCCAGCGGCAGCACGCCGAAGATGAAGGCGAGGCTGGTCATGATGATCGGGCGCAGGCGCAGGCGCGCGGCCTCCACCGCCGCGTCGAAGGCGTTCATCCCTTCCGCGATGCGTTCCTCCGCGAATTCCACGATCAGGATCGCGTTCTTCGCCGCCACGCCCATCGTGGTGATGAGGCCGACCTGAAGGTAGATGTCGTTATTCAGCCCCGTGATCGCCGCGGCCAGCAGCGCACCGACGACGCCCAGCGGCACGACCAGCAGGACCGATATCGGCACCGACCAGCTTTCGTACAGCGCCGCGAGACAGAGGAACACGATCAGCAGCGACAGGCCGTACAGCATCGGCGCCTGCCCCCCCGACAACCGTTCCTCATACGACAGGCCGGTCCATTCCAGCGCGGTGCCCGGCGGCAGCTTGGCATGCATCTCCTCCAGCGCGGTCATCGCCGCGCCGGTCGATTCGCCCGGTCCGGCCGCGCCCTGGATCTGCATCGCGGGCTGCCCGTCGTATCGCGTCAGCTGAACGGGCGCGAGCGACCATTCCAGCGTGGAGAAGGCGGTGTACGGCACCATCTGGCCGGTGGCGTTGCGGACGAAGAAGGCGCCGATATCCTCCGGCCGCAACCGGAACGGCTGGTCCGCCTGGATGTAGACGCGCTTCACGCGGCCGCGGTCGATGAAGTCGTTGACATAGGCGCCGCCCCAGGCGGTCGCGATGGTCGAATTGACTAGGCCCAGATCGAGACCCAGCGACCCCGCCTTGTCCTCGTCGATGTTCACTTTCAGCTGCGGCGCGTCGTCCAGGCTCAGCGGGCGCACCTGCGCCACCCGCGGGTCCTGCGCCGCCATGCCCAGCAGCATGTTGCGTGCCTGCGTCAGCTTCTCGTGCCCCAGCCCGCCGGTATCGACCAGCTGCACGTCGAAGCCCGTGGCGTTGCCCAGTTCCTGCACCGCCGGGGGCACGATCGCGAAGATCATGCCGTCGGTATACTGGCTGAACGCGCCCATTGCGCGGCCCGCGATCGCCTGCGCCTTGTTCTGCGCGCCGCCGCGATCCGCCCAGTCCTTCAGGCTGATGAAGGCGAGGCCCGCGTTCTGGCCCTGTCCGGCGAAGCTGAAGCCGTTGATGGTGAAGACCGACGCGACGTTCGCCTTCTCGCTGCCGAGGAAGTGGCTGCGGATGAGTTCTAGGCCCTTTTCGGTCCGCGCGGTGGTGGCGCCGGACGGCCCCTGCACCAGCGCGATGACGGTGCCCTGATCCTCGTCGGGGAGGAAGCCGGTGGGCAGGCGCACGAACAGCAGCCCGACGCCGACGACCACCAGCAGGTAGACGATGCCCGACCTGATCCAGTTGCGCGCACCGTATTTCACCCCGCGGGTGTACGATTCGCGGCCGCGGTCGAAGCGGTCGTTGAACCAGCGGAAGAAGCGCGCGAGCGGACCGTTGCCCTTGTTCTTGTCCGGATCGTGCGGCTTCAGGATCGTGGCGCACAAAGCGGGCGTCAGGATCAGCGCGACCAGCACCGACAGCACCATCGCGGACACGATCGTGATCGAGAACTGGCGATAGATGACGCCGGTCGATCCGCCGAAGAACGCCATCGGCAGGAAGACGGCCGACAGGACCAGGCCGATGCCGACCAGCGCGGACGAGATTTCGTCCATCGACTTGCGCGCCGCCTGCTTGGGCGACAGGTTCTCCTCCTGGATCAGGCGCTCGACGTTCTCGACCACCACGATCGCGTCGTCGACCAGCAGGCCGATCGCCAGCACCATGCCGAACAGGGTGAGGGTGTTGATGCTGTACCCCGCCACCGCCATCACGCCGAACGTGCCGAGCAGGACGACGGGTACCGCGATCGTCGGGATGATCGTCGCGCGCCAGTTCTGGAGGAACAGGAACATGACGAGGAAGACCAGGACCACCGCCTCGATCAGCGTGTGGACGACCTGCTCGACCGACAGGCGGACGAACGGCGTGGTGTCGTAGGGGTAGACGACCTTCACGTCCGCCGGCAGGCCGCGGGCCAGTTGCTGCACCCGCGTCTTGACCAGCTCGACCGTATTGAGCGCGTTGGCGCCCGCGGCCAGTTTCACGCCGAATCCCGACGCCGGCTGGCCGTTGTAGCGGCTGTCGAACCCGTAATTCTCCGCGCCCAGCTCGATCCGGGCGACGTCGCCCAGCCGCACGACCGCGCCGTCGGCGGCGGTCTTCAGGCGGATCTGGCCGAACTGCTCGGGCGTCTGCAACCGCGACTGGACCGACACGGTCGCGTTCAGCATCTGCTCCTTGGGCGCGGGCTGCGCACCGATCTGCCCGGCGGATACCTGCGCGTTCTGCGCCTGCACCGCCTGCGTCACGTCCGCCATCGTCAGCTGGAAGTTGTTCAGCTTCAGCGGATCGACCCAGATGCGCATCGCATATTGGGCGCCGAACAATTGCAGTTCGCCGACCCCGTCGACCCGGCTGACCGGGTCCTGGAGGCGGGAGACGACCATGTCGGCAAGGTCGGTGGCGCTATGGCTGCCGTCGGTGGAATACAGGCCCACGATCAGCAGGAAGTTGGCCGCCGACTTCTGGACCTGAAGGCCCTGCTGCTGCACTTCCTGCGGCAGCAACGGGGTCGCCGCCTGCAACTTGTTCTGGACCTGCACCTGCGCGATGTCGGGGTCGGTGCCCTGCTCGAACGTCAGCGTGATGCTGACCGTCCCCGCGGACGACGACGAGGACGAGAAGTAGCGGAGGTTGTCGATGCCCTTCAGCTGCTGCTCGATGATCTGCGTCGTGGTGCGTTCCAGCGTCTCCGCGTCGGCGCCGGGATAGACCGCGTTGACGGTGACCGTCGGCGGCGCGATCGCCGGGAACTGGCTGATCGGCAGGGTGCGGATCGCTATGACGCCCGCAAGCATCAGGACGATGGCGATGACCCATGCGAAGATGGGCCGGTCGATGAAAAAGCGCGACATGGGTGCCTACTTCGCCTGTGCCTGCGCGGGGGCGCCGCCCTGCGGCGGCTGCCCGCCCGCGGGCTTCGCATTCGGGTTCCACGGCGCGGTCTTCACCGCCATGCCCGGGCGCAGCATCATCGCGCCCTCCATGACGATCCGGTCGCCGGGATTCAGGCCACCGGTCACGACCCAGTCGTCCCCGATCGTGCGCGACGTGGTCAGCTTGCGCGGTTGCAGCTTGCCGTCCTTGCCGACGACCATGACGGAGGCGTCGCCCTTCTCGTCGCGGGTCACCGCGCGTTGCGGGACCAGCAGGGCGTCGGCCTGCGTCCCCTCGATCAGCTCGGCCTTCACCGACATGCCGGGCAGCAACAGGCCGCGCGGATTGGCGAAGCGCGCACGGATCACCTGCGATCCGGTGGCCGGATCGACGCTGACGTCGGCGAACTGCAACTGGCCCGCGACGGGATAGACGCTGCCGTCCTCCAGCCGCAGCCGCACCTGCGCCGCCTGTCCGCCACGCGTCAGCTCGCCCGACATCAGCTGTTGGCGCAGCCGGAGCAGATCGGCGCTCGATTGCGGCACGTCGACGTAGATCGGATCGAGCCGCTGGATCGTGGTCAGCGGATCGGTCTGCTGCGCGGTGACCAGCGCCCCGGTGGTGGCGACCGAGCGCCCGATGCGGCCGGAGATCGGCGCGCGGATGGTGGTGCGTGCCAGATCGATCTGCGCCGAGCGGAGCGCCGCCTGCTGGACCGCGACATCGGCGGTCGCCTGTTGCGCGCTGGTGATCGAGTTTTCGTATTCCTGCCGCGCGATGGCGTTGATCTTCACCAGCTCGCCGTACCGCCGCGTCAGTGCGCGGCTGGATGCGATGGCGGCGCGCGCGCGGGCCAGCGCGGCGCGCGCACTGGCCACCTGCGTCAGGTACGGCTGCGGATCGATGCGGTACAGCGCCTGGCCCTTCCGCACGGCATCGCCCTCCTGGAACAATCGCTCCAGCACCAGGCCGTTGACCTGCGGACGCACGTCGGACGTCTCGAACGCGGTGGTGCGGCCGGGCAGGGTGGTGGTCAGCGTCACCGCCTGAGGCCGGAGCGTCATCACCTGTACCGTCGGCGGACCTTGCGGCGCCTGCTGCTGCTGCGAGTCGGCGCCCCCGCCGCACGCGGCCAGCGGCAGGAGCAGCGCGGGAAGGGCCAGGCGCAAAAATGTCATGACAAGCTCGCAGGGTGTGAGTAGTGTGAGTGAACGATCACTCACTTTGCTGCTACTGCGAACAGAATGCGGGGTCAATGACCGATTTGGTGCGAAATCCGGAAACGCGAACGATGGGGGAGGGCATGTGTTCCGGCCCGTCGCGCGCAATGGAACGGCGCGAACGCGTCCTGTGTGCGGCGCGGCGCCTGTTCGCCGACAATGGCTTCCACAACACCGGGATCGCCCGGATCGCGCGCGAATCCGACGTGCAAGTGGGTCAATTGTATCGCGATTTCGCCAGCAAGGAGGATATCGTGATCGCGATCGTCGAGCGCGACATGAACGACTTCCTGCCCGACCTGGAACTCGCCGCCGCGCTGACCGCGGACGATCGCGCCGGGATCCGCAGCTGGATCGCGCGCTTCATCGCATGCAGGGAGACGCGAACCGACCGGCGCGTGATCGCGGAGATTTTCGCGGAGGCGTCGCGCAGCCCGCGCGTCGCGGGCATCGTCACGCATATCCACGACGGCTTCCGCGCCTGCCTGATCGAGGCGCTGGAACGCCTCGCGCCCGGCGACGCGATCGCCGCGCGGCGCGAGATGCTGGTGGAACTGGTCATGACGATTTCCGCCGGGGTATTTCAGCGGCGGCTGACCAATCCGTCGCAACTGGGCGACGATGTCGTCGACATGCTGGTCGACGGGGTGCAGCGCCGCATCGACGCCCTGATCGAGGACTGACGCGCTGATCGATGACGGGGGCGGGGCGGAACCATCCGCCCCGCCGCGTCCTTGGCCCTTCATGCCGATCGCCGATCCCGCCAGCCCGTCCGACTCGATCCCGTGGTGGCGGCGCGGCGTCGTGTATCAGGTGTATCCGCGCTCGTTTCAGGACAGCGACGGCGACGGGATCGGCGATCTGGCCGGGATCGCCGCACGGCTCGATCATATCGCGGCGCTCGGCGTCGATGCGATCTGGCTGTCCCCGATCTTTCCCTCACCGATGTGCGATTTCGGCTATGACGTCGCGGACTATTGCGGGGTCGACCCGATGTTCGGCGACCTCGCCGCGTTCGACCGCCTGCTCGCCGCGGTCCACACCCGCGGCCTGAAGCTGCTGCTCGATTTCGTCCCGAACCACAGCTCCACCGCACACCCGTGGTTCGTCGCCAGCCGCTCGTCGCGCGACGATCCGAAGCGCGACTGGTACATCTGGCGCGACCCCGCGCCCGGCGGCGGACCGCCCAACAACTGGGTCAGCGACATGGGCGGGCCGGCGTGGGAATATGACACCGCGACCGGGCAATATTACCTGCACACCTTCCTGAAGGAGCAGGCCGACCTGAACTGGCGCAACCCCGCCGTCGTGGCGGCGATGCGCGACGTCATGCGCTTCTGGCTCGACCGCGGCGTCGACGGCTTCCGCATCGACGTGCTGTGGCACATCGTGAAGGCGGACGGCCTGCCCGACAATCCCGCCAATCCGGACTGGCGATCGGGCATGGCGGAGAAGCTGTCGTTGCTCCAGCATCACTCGACCGACCAGCCCGAGGCGCACGACCACACCGCGGACATGCGCGTGCTGGCGGACGGTTACGGCGATCGCGTGCTGGTGGGGGAGATCTTCCTGCCGCGCGACCGGCTGATGCGCTGGTACGGCACGCCCGCGCGACCCGGCGTCCATCTGCCGTTCAATTTCGAACTGATCGAGAACCCGTGGGATCGCGACACGCTCGCCGCGCTGATCGCGGGCTACGACGCCGCGATCCCCGCGCACGGATGGCCAAACTGGGTGGTCGGCAGCCACGACGCCCCGCGCATCGCCGCGCGGATCGGGGAGGCGCAGGCCCGCGTCGCGGCGATGCTGCTGCTGACGCTGCGCGGCACGCCCACGCTGTATCAGGGCGACGAACTGGGCATCGGCCGCGTCGATATCCCCGCGGACCGCATCCGCGACCCGCAGGATCTGCGCCAGCCTGGGCAGGGCCTGGGCCGCGACCGCTCGCGCACGCCGATGGCGTGGGGCGACGGCCCCCATGCGGGTTTCTCGACCACCGAACCGTGGCTGCCGCTCCACCCCGACTGGCGCACGCGCAACGTCGCGGCGCAGGCGGCGGATGCGGAGTCGATGCTGCACCTGTATCGCCGCATATTGGCATTGCGCCGTGCCGAACCCGCGCTGTCGATCGGCACGATGCGCGTCGTCGACGCACCGGCCGGCGTGCTGGCCTATGAACGCATCCATGAGGAACGAACGCTGACCATCCTGCTGAACATGACCGCCGCACCCGTCGCCTGCGACTGGCGCGGCGTCGCGCGCCTCTCCACCCTGTCCGGCACGCCCCAACAGGGGATGCTGCGCGCCGACGAAGGGCTCGTCGTCGTATGAGGATCGCGATGCTCGCCCCGATCGCCTGGCGCACCCCGCCGCGCGCCTACGGTCCGTGGGAGTTGGTGACGTCGATGCTGACCGAGGCGCTGGTCGCGCGCGGCGTGGACGTGACGCTGTTCGCGACGCAGGACAGCGTCACCGCCGCGACGCTGGATGGCGTGGTGCCCGCGGGTTACGAGGAGGATCCGTCGGTCGATGCGAAGGTGTGGGAATACCGCCACCTGTCGCACCTGTTCGCGCAGGCGGACCGCTTCGACCTGATCCACAACCAGGCCGATTTTCCCGCCCACGCCTTCGCGCCGCTGGTCGACACGCCGATGGTGACGACGATCCACGGCTTCGGATCGGACCGCATCCTGCCGATGTACGTGCCGTACCAGGATCGCGTGCATTACGTCGCGATCAGCGACGCGGACCGTCATTCTGCGCTACGCTACGCCGCGACGATCCACCACGGCATCCCGGTCGCCGACTTCGCCTTCGACGCGACGGGCAGCGAGGACCTGCTGTTCTTCGGCCGCATCCATCCCGACAAGGGCGCCGACGCCGCCATCCGCGCCGCGCAGGCGACCGGTCGCGCGCTCGACTTGTACGGCGTGGTACAGGATGCGGGCTATCACGACGCTCACGTGAAGCCCGCGCTGGACGACCGCATCCGCTACCACGGCACCGTGGGCGGCGCGGCGCGGGTCCGGGCGCTGGGCGGCGCGCGCGCGCTGCTGCACCTGATCGGGTTCGACGAGCCGTTCGGGCTTTCGGTGGTGGAGGCGATGGCATGCGGCACCCCCGTCATCGCCAACCGCCGCGGCTCGATGCCCGAACTGATCGACCACGGCGTCACGGGCTTCCTGGTCGACACCCCGGAAGAGGCGATCGCCGCGATCGACCGCGCGGGAGAGATCGATCGCGCCGCGTGCCGCCGCGCGGTGGAAGAACGCTTCTCCGTCGCGCGCATGGCGGACGATTATATTGCGCTGTACCGGCGGATATTGGGCGCGTAGCAAGACCGCCACTAGCATTATGTGTCCCCGCGAAGGCGGGGACCCAGACTGGGCTCCCGTCTTCACGGGAGCACAAAGGTAGAAGGCGGGACGCCTCTACCCCTGCCGCGCCAGCCATTCCTCCAGCCACTTGATCGTATAGTCGCCGCGCTGGAACTCCGGATCGTCCAGCAGCGCCTGGTGCATCGGGATCGTGGTCTTCATCCCCTCGATCACATATTCCTCCAGCGCGCGCCGCAACCGCCGCAGCGCGCCCGCGCGCGTGGTGCCGTACACGATCAGCTTCGCGATCATGCTGTCGTAATAGGGCGGCACCTTGTACCCGGTATACAGGCCGCTATCGACGCGCACGTTCATGCCGCCGGGCGTGTGGTACATCGCCACCGTGCCGGGCGAGGGCGTGAAGGTCTTCCAGTCCTCGGCATTGATGCGGCATTCGATCGCATGGCCGCGGAACTGGATCTCCTCCTGCCGGAACGTCAGCGGATGCCCCTCCGCGATGCGGATTTGCTCGCGCACGAGGTCGAGGCCCGTGATCGCCTCGGTCACCGGATGCTCGACCTGCAACCGGGTGTTCATTTCGATGAAATAGAACTCCCCGTCCTCCCACAGGAACTCGATCGTGCCCGCGCCGCGATAGCCCATGTCGGCCATCGCCTTCGCCACGATCCCGCCCATGCGGTCGCGCTCCTCCGGCGTGATGACGGGGGAGGGCGCTTCCTCCAGCACCTTCTGGTGCCGCCGCTGGAGCGAACAGTCGCGCTCGCCCAGATGGATGGCGTTGCCGTTGCCGTCGCCGAACACCTGGAATTCGATGTGCCGCGGATTGCCAAGGTATTTTTCCATGTACACGGTCGCGTCGCCGAACGCCGCCTTCGCCTCGCTTCCCGCCTGCTGCATCAATGTTTCGAGATGCTCGGGACCGGTGCACACCTTCATGCCCCGCCCGCCGCCGCCGCTCGCCGCCTTGATGATGACCGGATAGCCGATGTCGAGCGCCAGCTTCTGCGCCTCGCCCACGTCGCTGATCGCGCCGTCGGACCCCGGCACCAACGGCAGGCCCAGTGCGCCCGCGGTGCGCTTGGCCTCCACCTTGTCGCCCATCGTGCGGATATGCTCGGGCTTCGGCCCGACGAAGATGAGGTTGTGCAGCTCCACGATCTCCGCGAACTTGGCGTTCTCGGACAGGAAGCCGTAGCCGGGGTGGATCGCGTCCGCGCCGCTGATCTCCGCCGCGCTGATGATGTTGGGGATGTTCAGGTAGCTGTCGGTCGCCGCCGGCGGCCCGATGCAGATCGCCTCGTCCGCCAACCGCACGTGCATCGCGTCGCTGTCCGCGGTGGAATGCACCGCGACGGTCTTGATCCCCATTTCATGGCACGCGCGGTGGATGCGCAGCGCGATCTCGCCGCGATTGGCGATGAGGAGTTTCTTGATCTGTGGCATATTCTCAGGTGTCCAGCCGCCGTTCGCCCTGAGCGCAGTCGAAGGGCACGCGCGACGCATGGGCTTCGACTCCGCTCGGCCCGAACGGGGAGAGGGAAAGCATCGTTATTCGACGACGACCAGCGGCTGGTCGAACTCCACCGGCTGCCCGTTCTCGACCAGCACCGCCTTCACGACCCCGGCGTTGGGGGCGGTGATCGGGTTCATGACCTTCATCGCCTCCACGATCACCAGCGTGTCGCCCGCCGCCACGGTCTGCCCGACGCTGGCGAAGGGCTTGGCCGAAGGATCGGCGGCGAGATAGACGGTGCCGACCATCGGCGAGCGAACCGCATTCGCGCCGACCGCGGCGGACGGCCCCCCGACCTCCACCACCGGCGGCGTGGGCGTGGGCGCGGGCGCCGCGAACGCGGGCGGCGGCGGCGCATAGGCCGCGGGCGCGGCGGTCACGGCCGCGGCCTTGCGCGCGACGCGGATCTTGCGATCGCCGTCCTCGACCTCGATCTCGGTCAAATGGGTGGTGTCCAGCAGCTCGGCGAGCTGGCGCACCAGCTCGACGTCCACCTTCATATGATTGTCATCGGCCATTCGGCTCTCGTCCCCTGAAACAGGGGAAAGGTCCTGTCAGATACGCGCCGCCGCTTCAAGCGCGAGCATGTAGGACAGCGCGCCGAACCCCGCGATCGACCCCTTCGCCGCGCGCCCGACGAAGCTGACATGGCGGAATTCCTCGCGCGCGTGCGGATTGGACAGGTGCACCTCGATCACCGGCGTCGCGATCGATTTGATCGCGTCGTGGATCGCCACCGACGTATGCGTGAACCCGCCCGCATTCAGCAGCACCGCCTTCGCTTGCCGGGCCTGCGCCTCGTGCAGCCAGTCGACCAGATGCCCCTCGTGGTTCGACTGGCGCAGGTCGATGTCCAGCCCCAGCTCCTTCGCCCGATCCTCCAGCGCGCCCGCGATATCGTCCAGCGTGTCGTGGCCGTAGATATCGGGCTCGCGCAGGCCCAAAAGGTTCAGGTTCGGGCCGTTCAGGACGAAGATCGTGTCGGTCATCCGCGCTGCATGACACGCGGCGGCGGGCGCGCGCAATGTTGCCGCGCCGTCGCCCGGTCCCTAGATGCCGCGCATGGCACATTCCGACGGCACCATCTCGATCACGGTCAACGGCGAGCACAAGCGCGTCACCGCCGGCCTGACCATCGCCGCGCTGGCCGAATCGCTCGGCCTCGTGCCCGAGAAGCTGGCGGTGGAGCGCAACCTTGAGGTCGTCCCGCGCTCGACGCTGGGCAGCGTCATGGTCGAGGACGGCGACGAGCTGGAGATCGTCCACTTCGTCGGCGGCGGCGACCATCCGGTCGCGGGGGGCGGCGGCGATCATGCGGCGGCGGTCGATGCCGATACGTGGACCGTCGCGGGCCGCACGTTCCGCTCGCGCCTGATCGTCGGCACGGGCAAGTACCGGGACTTCGCGCAGAACGCCGCCGCGGTCGCGGCGTCGGGGGCGGAGATCGTGACCGTCGCGGTCCGCCGCGTGAACGTCAGCGATCCGAACGCGCCGATGCTGACCGACTATATCGATCCGAAGAAGGTGACGTACCTGCCTAACACCGCGGGTTGCTTCACCGCCGACGACGCGATCCGCACGCTGCGGCTGGCGCGCGAGGCGGGGGGATGGGACCTGGTGAAGCTGGAAGTGCTGGGCGAAGCGCGGACGCTCTATCCCAACATGCGCGAAACGCTGACCGCGACCGAGGTGCTGGTGCGCGAGGGGTTCAAGCCGATGGTCTATTGCGTCGACGATCCTATCGCCGCGAAGCAGCTGGAGGAGGCGGGCGCGGTCGCGATCATGCCGCTGGGCGCGCCGATCGGATCGGGGCTGGGGATCCAGAACCAGGTGACGATCCGCCTGATCGTGGAGGGCGCCAAAGTACCCGTTCTGGTCGACGCGGGCGTGGGGCAGGCGAGCGACGCCGCGGTGGCGATGGAACTGGGCTGCGACGGCGTCCTGATGAATACCGCCATTGCGGAAGCCAGGGATCCCATATTGATGGCCGCCGCGATGCGCGCCGCGGTGGAGGCCGGGCGGATGAGCTATCGCGCCGGGCGCATGGGCAAGCGGCGCTACGCCGACCCGTCCAGCCCCTTGTCGGGCCTGATCTGACCGCGAAAGACGGGAACCAGCACGTCCGCCCTCCGTTGTTTGCGCATCGCACCGTTCAACAAGGAGAACTTCGATGGGTGAGCTGACCGACAAGATCAAGGGCAACGTCAACGAAGCGATCGGCAAGGTCAAGGAAGCCATCGGCGAGCACAAGAACGATTCCGATCTTCAGGCCGAGGGCAAGGCCCAGCAGGCCGAAGGCAAGGGCGAACAGTTCAAGGGCAAGGTGAAGGGCGCGCTGGGCGACGACATCTGATCCGAACCGACTTCTGATCGACGGCCGTCGCGGATCATCCGCGGCGGCCGTTTCGCTATGGGCGCCGTCCCGGATCGGGACGATGGTTAACGATATTGTAACGATATGTTTCTGCGCGCCCGGTGGCCTCATCCGTTTCCGTTTCCCGGACGTAGCATGTCCGGAAGCCTGCCGAACGGCAGGTCTTCAGCGACAAGAAACAGGGGAAATCCGATGAAGGCACTGACACTTGCGGCCGCGACCCTCGCGCTCGCGGCGACGACGACCTCGGCTTCGGCGGAACGATTGTTCGGCCTCACGTCCGCCAACACGATCGTCACGTTCGATTCCACCAACCCGGGCGTCGTCGCGACCTCCGGCACGATCAGCGGACTTCAGGCGGGAGAGGTGCTGACGGGCATCGATCTGCGGCCGTCGAACAAGCTGCTGTACACCGTGTCGACCGCGGGCCGCATCTATTCGCTGACCAAGGATGCGGTCGGCGCGGGCTATACCGCCAACCTCACCGGCACGCTGGTCACCGCCGCAGGCGCGCCGGTGAACCTGTCGGGCGCGCGCTTCGGCGTCGATTTCAACCCGGTTCCGGATCGCCTGCGCATCCTGACCGATTTCGACCAGAACCTGCGCATCAACGTCGACGGCGGCACGACGATCGTCGACGGTACGCTGACCGGTCCGGGTGCGGAGGCCTATGTCGGCGCGGCCTATACCAACAACCGCGCGGGCGCGACGAGCACGATGCTCTACGCGATCGACGCGAGCGGAAACCAGCTGTCGCTGTCGTCCAGCCCGAATGCGGGCACGTACAACGACGTCGGCGTCGTGACCGGCATCGACTTCGGCGCTTTGAACAACGTCGGCTTCGACATTTCGGGCCGCAGCGGCACCGCGTTCTTCAACAACGGGGCGCAGCTGTACACGATCAACCTGGGCACCGCCGCGGCGACCTCGCTCGGCGCGATCGGCGCGGGTTCGCTCATCGGCCTGACGGCGGCGGGCGGCATTCCCGAGCCGGCGACGTGGGCGCTGATGATCCTGGGCATGGGCGCGGTCGGCGGCGCGATGCGTCGTCGCTCGACGAAGCTCGCCACCGCCTGATCCGTCCGCGGTGACGGAATGGGGAGGTCGCGCCGACGGGCGCGGCCTCCCTTTCTTCATCGCTTCGCCACCGCGCTCAGCGTCGTGCCCGCGGTGATCTGCTCCACGTCGGTCACGACATGCAGCAGCCGCACGCCCGGCGCCGCCATCGCGCGCGACAGCGCGGGTGCGAAATCGGCGGTCGCCGCCACCCGCTCCGCCCAGCAGCCAAAGGCGCGCGCCAGCGCCGCGAAGTCCGGGTTCGCGAGCCGCGTCGCGCTCGGCCGTCCCGGGAACTCGCGCTCCTGGTGCATCCGGATCGTGCCGTAGGCGCCGTTGTCGACCACGATCACCAGCATCCGCGCATCGTGCTGTATCGCGGTCGCCAGTTCCTGCCCGTTCATCAGGAAGCATCCGTCGCCCGCCAGCGCGACGACCTGCCGCCCGGGATGCCGCAACGCCGCCGCCACCGCCGCGGGCACGCCGTACCCCATCGCCCCCGCGGTCGGCGCCAGCTGCGTCCCCGGCCCGGCGTAATGCCAGTAACGGTGCCACCAGCCGGAATAATTGCCCGCCCCGTTGCAGATGATCGTATCCGCGGGCAGCGCATCGCGCATCGTCGCGACGCACGGACCCAGGTCCATCGCCACGCCGTCGCGCGCCTTGGGCGTCGACCAGTCGCGCCACGACGCATGCGCCGCCGCGGCATGATCGTGCGCCGGCCCGTCGATCGCCGACAGGGCTTCCGCGAATTCCGCCATCGTGGCGCAGATCGACAGGTCGGTGCGATAGGTCATGCCCAGCTCGGTCGCGTCGGGATGCACATGGACCAGCCGCTGCCCCGGATGCTCCGGCGTGACGAGCGTGTAGCCGTCCGTCGTCGCCTCCCCCAGCCGCGGTCCCGCGACCAGCAGCAGGTCCGCGTCCCTCACCCGCGCGACCAGTGCGGGGTTGGGGCCATAGCCCAGATTCCCCGCCCATGCCGGGCAATCGTTCGGGATCGCATCCTGCCGCCGGAACGCCGACGCCACCGGCACGCCCGCGCGATCCGCCCAGACCGCGAAATCCTGCGCCGCGACCCCATCCCATCCCGCGCCGCCGACGATCGCCAGCGGGCGTTCGGCGGTGGCGAGCAGGTCCGCCAGCCGCTCCATCGCATCCGGATCGGGCGCCTGCGCGAAATGCTCCACGCGCGGCCGGTCGACCGCCTCGACCGTGTCCAGCAACATGTCCTCGGGCAGCGCCAGCACCACCGGCCCCGGCCGCCCGTTGATCGCGACGGCATAGGCGCGCGCGACATATTCGGGGATGCGCGCCGCATCGTCGATCCGCGCCGCCCATTTCGCGAGGGGGCCGAACATCGCGGCGAAATCGACCTCCTGGAACGCCTCCCGGTCGCGCGTGCCGCGGTCGACGTCGCCGATGAACAGGATCATCGGCTGGCTGTCCTGCATCGCCACGTGCACGCCGATCGAGGCGTTGGTCGCCCCCGGTCCGCGCGTGACGAAGGCGACGCCCGGCCGATGCGTCAGCGCGCCGTCCGCGCACGCCATGAACGCCACGCCCCCCTCCTGCCGGCACGTCACGACGTCGATCGAGGGCGTGTCGTGCAGCGCGTCGAGCACCGCCAGGAAGCTCTCGCCCGGCACGGTGAAGATGCGGTCGCACCCCTGCGCGACGAGCTGGTCGACGAGGATTCGTCCTCCGGTCCTGATGGTCATGCGCTCTCCGATTTTCTGTTGGCGCCTCGTAACCCCCCGGGCCGGATCGCGAAAGACGCGCCTTCTTCCCTGTGTTCCCGCGAACGCGGGAACCCAGAGCCGAGTAGAACTGCGGTCTGCGTTGCGTCATCCTGGGCTCCCGCCTTCGCGGGAGCACGGCGAGGGGGCGACGACGGGTGTCTTGCCCCGCATCGCAGCTTCGTGGATCATGCCCGCAAAAGAACGACGACGGAGAGGAACAGCATGACCGACTTCACCCTGGTCGCGGACGGATTGCGCTTCCCCGAAGGCCCCGTCGTGATGCCAGACGGCAGCGTCATCTTGGTCGAGATCGAGCCCGGCCGCATCACCCGCGTCCACCCCGACGGCCGCAAGGAGACGGTGGCCGAACCCGGCGGCGGTCCCAACGGTCTCGCCATCGGCCCCGACGGGATGCTGTATTGCTGCAACAACGGCGGCTTCGAATATATCGAATCGAACGGCATGCTGGCCCCGCACGGCATCGCGAAGGATTATTCGGGCGGCCGCATCGAACGCATCGACCTCGCCACCGGCGCGGTGGAGGTGCTCTACAAATCGGGCGATCACGGCGTCGTCCTGCGCGGCCCCAACGACATCGTGTTCGACACGCACGGCGGCTTCTGGTTCACCGACCACGGCAAGGTCGATTACGCCGCCCGCGTCCACGACGTCGTCGGCATCTTCTACGCGAAAGCGGACGGCAGCTTCATCGAAGAGGTGGTGTTCCCCTCGAACAACCCCAACGGCATCGGCCTGTCGCCCGACGGCCGCGCGCTCTACGCCGCCGAAACCTACACCTGCCGCCTGATGAAGTTCAATGTCACCGCCCCCGGGAAGGTCGCGCCCGACGCCGGCCCCGGCGGTCCGGGCATCCCGCTGTACCGTCCCGCGGGCTACAAGTTCTTCGATTCGCTGGGGATGGAGGAAAACGGAAACATCTGCATCGCGACGATCGGGGAAAGCGGGATCAGCGTCATCTCCCCGGCGGGCGAGCTGGTCGAATTCGTCGCCACGCCCGACATCTTCACCACCAACATCGCCTTCGGCGGCGCGGACATGCGCGATGCGTACATCACGCTGTCGGGCACGGGAAAGCTGGTGAAGACGCGCTGGGCGCGGCCGGGCCTGAAACTGAACCACTGACGGGAGGGCATGGGATGCAGCGCTGGGACATCCAAATCGATCGCGGCGACATCGCGCAGGCGCGGGTCGTCGACGCCCCCGCCGCCGATCTGGCCGCCGGGGAGATCGAACTGGCGATCGACCTGATCGCGATCACCGCCAACAACGTCACCTATGCGGTGTTCGGGGAGCCGGCGGGCATCCTGGGCCCCGACGCGGGCTATTGGGACTTCTTCTCGCGCCGCGACGGCCCGGGTCGCCTGCCCGTCTGGGGCTTCGCCACCGTCGCGCGTTCGACGGTCGACGGGATCGCGGCGGGGGAGCAATTCTACGGCTACTGGCCGCTCGCCAGCCACGTGGTGATGCGGCCGGAGCGGATCGGCCGCGTCGGCTTCACCGATGGCGCGGGCCGGCGCGCCGGATTGCCGGCCTTCTACAACAATTACCAGCGCCTCGCCGCGCTGGACGACCATGCGGCGGTGGACCACGATCTGTGGCCGGTGTGGCGCCCGCTGTTCGTCACCGGCTGGCTGATCGCGGACCAGCTGGCGGACGAGGGCGATCATGGCGCGGCGCAGGTGCTGGTCACCGCCGCGTCGAGCAAGACCGCGCTCGGCTTCGCGCACGCCTTCCGTGGGCGGACGCCGCGCCCGACGCTGATCGGCCTGACCTCGGCGCGCAGCGCGGATTTCGTCCGCGGCACCGGTCTGTACGACGACGTGGTGACCTATGACGCACTCGATACGCTGCCCGTGGCGCCCGTCGCCATCGTCGATCTGGCGGGCGACGCCGCGGTCAACGCGCGGCTGCGCGACCGGCTGGGCGACGCGTTGCGCTTCGATCTGGTGGTCGGCGCGACGCATTGGGATGCGGCGCGCGGGGAAGGCGACCCCGCGGGCGTGGCGCGCAGCTTCTTCTTCGCACCCGCGCGGATCGAGAAGCGCGCGGGCGACTGGGGCGGGGCGGTGCTGCGGCAACGGATGGGGGAGGCGTGGGGAGGTTTCATGCCCGTCGCCCGGTCGCTGACCGCGCTCGACACGCGCGACGGGGCGGCGGCCGCGCTGGCGGCGTATCGCGACGCGGTGTCGGGGAAGGCGGATCCCGCGGTGGCGGTGCTGGTGCGGCCGTAGTCGACCCCGGCCCCGTCCGTCCGGGGGAGGGGAGCGGGGGACCCCCACCACCGCATTGCCTTTGCCCGCGCCCGCGCTACACAACCGCCCCATGCGTGATACCGTAATCTTCGACTTCGGCGGCGTCGTCACGTCGTCGCCCTTCGAGGCCTTCGCCCGGCTGGAACGCGAAAGGGGCCTGCCCGCGGACTTCATCCGCCGCATCAATGCGTCGGACCCGCACGACAACGCCTGGGCGCGGTTCGAGCGGGCGGAGATCGGCGCCGCCGCCTTCGACCAGGAATTCGCGGCGGAGGCGCACGCGCTGGGCCACGAATTGCGCGGCGAGGACGTGCTGGCGGTGCTGGCGGGCGACATCCGGCCGCGCATGGTCCACGCGCTCGACTGGCTGAAGCGCAACGGCTACCATTTGGGCTGCATCACCAACAACGTGCCTGCGGGCGAGGGTGCCGGCATGGCGCGTACCGCGGAAAAGGCGCGTGCCGTGGGCGAGGTGCTGGCGCGCTTCGACCATGTGATCGAATCGAGCAAGGTGGGCATCCGCAAACCCGACCCCGCGATCTACCGCATGATGTGCGACCATCTGGGCAAGGCGCCCGACCGGTGCGTGTACCTCGACGACCTCGGCATCAACTGCAAACCCGCCGCCGAACTGGGGATGCACGCGATCAAGGTGGTGGGGGAGGATCAGGCGCTGGCCGATCTCGCCGCCGCGCTGGGCGTCGCGCCCGACCTGTTCTGAAGGAGTGACCGTGAAGAAGCTCTATCCCGACGCCGCCGCCGCGCTCGACGGCCTGCTGTTCGACGGCATGACGATCTGCGCCGGCGGCTTCGGCCTGTGCGGCATTCCCGAACGCCTGATCGACGCGATTCAGCAGGCGGGGACGAAGGACCTGACGATCGCCAGCAACAATGCGGGTATCGACGGGGAGGGGCTGGGGAAGCTGCTGCGCACGCGGCAGGTGAAGAAGATGATCTCCAGCTACGTCGGCGAGAACAAGGAGTTCGAGCGCCAGTATCTGTCCGGCGAGCTGGAGGTGGAATTCTGCCCGCAGGGGACGCTGGCCGAACGCTGCCGTGCGGGCGGCGCGGGTGTCCCCGGCTTCTACACCAAGACCGGCGTCGGCACGCAGGTGGCGGAGGGGAAGGAAGTGAAGGAGTTCGACGGCGAGGAATTCATCCTCGAACGCGGCATCCGCTCCGACATCAGCATCATCAAGGGCTGGAGGGCGGACGAGAGCGGCAACCTCATCTTCCGCAAGACCGCGCGCAACTTCAACCAGCCGATGGCGACCGCGGGCCGCGTGTGCATCGCGGAGGTGGAGGAAGTGGTCCCCGTCGGCAGCCTCGACCCCGATCACATCCATCTGCCCGGCATCTACGTAAAGCGCATGATCGTCGGCGCGCCGTACGACAAGAAGATCGAATTCCGCCTGACGCGCCCGCGGGAGGCGGCATGAAGGTCAAGCCTTCGGACGCAGCGCCCGCGATGGCGTCCGGCGAGTTCCTGCGCGCGGTGAACGTGCCGGGCGGATCGACCAGCTACATCATCGATCCCGGCGCGCTCGCCGCCGATCCGCTGGCGTTCGGCATGGCGCTGGTCGATTGCGTCCGCCACGGCGCGCGCGCCTGGTCGCAGGCGACCGGGGTGGACGAGGAAACGGTACGCGACCGCATCTGGGAAGGCCTGGATGCCGAGCGCGCCCGCAACACGACGGAGTTGAACTGATGCCTGACGGCAAGACGGGCTGGGACCGCAACGGCATGGCCGCGCGCGCCGCGAAGGAATTGCGCGACGGTTACTACGTGAACCTGGGCATCGGCATCCCGACGCTGGTGGCGAACAATATCCCCGACGGCATGACCGTGACCCTCCAGTCGGAGAACGGGATGCTCGGCATCGGCCCGTTCCCGTATGAGGGCGAGGAGGACGCCGACCTCATCAACGCGGGGAAACAGACGATCAGCGAACTGCCCCAATCCGCCTATTTCGGCAGCGAGCAGAGCTTCGCGATGATCCGCGGCGGCCACATCGACCTGACCGTGCTGGGCGCGATGGAGGTGGCGCAGAACGGCGACATCGCCAACTGGATGATCCCGGGCAAGATGATAAAGGGCATGGGCGGCGCCATGGACCTCGTCGCCGGGGTGAAGAAGATCATCGTCGTCATGGAACATGTGTCGAAGGACGGCAGCGCGAAGTTCATCCCCGCCTGCACCCTGCCGCTGACCGGCAGGAACGTCGTCGACATGATCGTGACCGACCTGGCGGTGTTCCAGCGCCCCGATCACGACAGCGCGTTCCGCCTGGTCGAACTGGCCCCCGGCGTCACCGCGGACGAGGTGGCGGCGAAGACCACGGCACGATATCAGGTCTGAATGGAACAGCCGCGCTGGCACCTCCGGCACGATAACCTGAAAAGTGCGCTCAACAAGCTGTTGACCGAGGCGATCGACGGCCTGCGGGCCGGTCGCCTGTCGATGCTGGAACGTGAGGGTCTGATCCAGCGGTTCGAATATAGCTGGGAGCTCGGCTGGAAAACGATGCGCGACTATCTGCGCGCGACCGGCGCCGGGGTTGCGGTGCCGGTGCCGACGAACGTCATCCGCGCCGCGTTCGCCGTCGGCCTGATCGCGGATGGCGACGCGTGGATCGAGGCGAAGAACGCGCGAAACGCGATGGCGCACGAATATGATCGCCTTCGCGCCGACGAGGTCGCAGCGGCGATCCGCGACCGCTTTCATCCGCTGCTGCTCGCACTGGATGCGGCGCTGGACCGGGAACGGTCGATTGGCAATTGACCTCACCCCGCCGCAGCGGTCCGTACTGCGCGGGGTTTTCGCGCGCCATGCCGCGCGGCTGGACGCGGTGGGTGTCTACGGTTCCCGCGTGCAGGGATGTGCCATGCCGGGCTCGGACGTGGACCTGGTCGTCTATGGCGGATTTTCCGATGCGGACGCGGCGACGGTGCGTGCCGAACTGGAGGACAGCGACCTCAGCATCTTCGCCGATGTGCTCGCCTATGACGCCATCGGCAACGATCGCCTGCGGGCCGAGATCGACCGCTGGGCGGAAATCCTGTTCACGCGCGAGGATCTTCTCGCCGCGGCGTAGAACGATTATTCTTCGCCGCGACCGCCCATTTGGGTTAACGCCGTCGCCGTCATGACCAACCGCCCGCGCACATTGTACGAAAAGGTCTGGGACGCGCACGTCGTCGAACGGCGCGACGACGGATCGTGCCTGATCTATATCGACCGCCACCTGGTGCACGAGGTCACCAGCCCGCAGGCGTTCGAGGGGCTGCGCGTCGCGGGCCGCCGCGTCCGCCGGCCCGACCTGACGCTGGCTGTGCCCGACCACAATCTGCCCACCACCGCGCGCGTCGATGCCGCGGGTAACGAATTGCCGATCGCGGATCGCGAGAGCGCGGCGCAGCTGGGCGCGCTGCGCGAGAATGTCGCCGAATTCGGCGTGCCCTATATCGATGCGCTGTCGGAACGGCAGGGGATCGTCCATGTCGTCGGGCCGGAACAGGGCTTCACCTTGCCCGGGACCACCATGGTCTGCGGTGACAGCCACACGTCGGCGCACGGCGCGCTCGGTGCGCTGGCGTTCGGGATCGGGACCAGTGAGGTCGAGCATGTCCTGGCGACTCAGACGCTGATCCTGTCGCCGTCGAAGACGATGGAGGTCCGCGTCGACGGGACGCTCGGCTATGGCGTCAGCGCGAAGGACGTGGTGCTCGCGATCATCGGCCGCATCGGCGCGGCCGGCGGGACCGGCCATGTCATCGAATTCACCGGTGAGGTAATCCGCGCGCTGTCCGTCGAGGGGCGGCTGACGATCGCGAACATGTCGATAGAGGGCGGCGCGCGCGCGGGCATGATCGCGCCCGACGAGACGACCTTCGCGTATCTGAAGGGGCGCCCGATGGCGCCGCAGGGGTCGGACTGGGACAAGGCCGTGGCTTGGTGGCGCACCCTGCCGAGCGACGTGGGCGCGCGCTACGACCGGAGCGTCGTCCTGCACGCGAGCGACATCGCGCCTGCGCTGACCTGGGGCACCAGCCCGGAGGACGTCGTGCCGATCACCGGCGTCGTCCCCGAACCCGACAGCTTCGCCGACCCGTCGAAGCGGGACGCCGCGCGCAAGTCGCTGGCCTATATGGGCCTGACGCCGGGGATGCGGATGCAGGACGTGCCGGTGCAGCACGTCTTCATCGGCAGCTGCACGAACAGCCGGATCGAGGACCTGCGCGCCGCCGCTTCCGTCGCGAACGGCCGCCGCGTCGCCGACGGCGTGCGCGCGATGGTCGTGCCCGGATCGGGGCTGGTGAAGCTTCAGGCGGAGGCCGAGGGGCTGGACCGCATCTTCACGACCGCGGGCTTCGAATGGCGCGAGCCGGGCTGTTCGATGTGCCTGGCGATGAATCCTGATAAGGTGCCGCCGGGCGAGCGTTGCGCGTCGACGTCAAACCGCAATTTCGTCGGTCGGCAGGGGCCGGGCGCGCGCACGCACCTGCTGTCGCCCGCGATGGCGGCGGCGGCGGCGGTGACGGGGCGGCTGGCCGACGTACGCGAACTGATGACGCAAGGGGATGCGCGATGAAGAAGATGCTGGTGCTGCTGATCGCCGGATCGCTGCTCAGCGGCTATGCCGCCTATGCCGCGATCGCGAAGACGAGCGCGGGAAGCACGTCGCGCGCGCGTTGACGACGCGGACGACGGCGCGCATATTCTGACCAGATTTGCAAAGGAACTGGTCATGGATATGCGCGTCAGCGAATTCCCCCTCGCCGAGGCGAAGGCGCGCTTCTCCGAACTCGTCGGCCGCGCCGAGGCGGGGGAGGAGATCGTCATCAAGCGCCACGGCGCCCCCGTCGCGAAGCTGGTGGCGCTGACGCCGAAGCTGAGCGTCGAGGAGCGGCGGCGGCGGCGGCTGGAATATGAGGCGTGGTTGATGGCGCACGGGCCAACGCTCGGACCCGATCTGACGACGAAGGACCTCATCAACGAGGGGCGTCGGTGAGCGCCTTCATCCTCGACGCGTCGATGGCGCTTTCATGGTATTTCCGCGACGAGTTCACCGACCACACGCGCGCGGTCTCGGTGCTCAGCGACGAGCAGACGGTCGTGGTGCCGCAGCATTGGTTCGCGGAGATCGCGAACGGCATGCTGGTCGGCGAACGGAGGAAGCGCACGACGACCGGCGACTCGGCGGCGTTCGCCGGACGCATCGCGCTCCTGAATCTCGAAGTCGACGCGATCGACCCGGCCGCGATGTTCGATCGCATCCTCCCCCTCGCGCGCGCGCATCGCCTCACCGTCTACGACACCCTCTATCTCGAACTCGCCGAGCGGCGCGGCCTGCCGCTCGCCAGCCTCGACGACGATCTCAACAACGCCGCACGGCGCGTCGGCATCGCGCTGGTCGAGGAGCCCGCATGAACCCCGTCACCCGCGTATCCGGCACCGCCTATCCCTGGGGCCAGAAGAACGTCGACACCGACGTCATCATCCCCGCGCACTGGCTGAAGACGATTCTGCGCTCCGGGCTGGGGCAGGGCGCGTTCGAGACCGTGCGCGCGCAACCGGGCAATGTGTTCAACGATCCGCGCTACGCCGGCGCGCCGATCCTGATCGCGGGCGACAATTTCGGCTGCGGGTCCAGCCGCGAACATGCCGCCTGGGCGCTCGCCGACATGGGCATCGCCGCGGTGATCGCGCCCAGCTTCTCCGACATCTTCTCGGGCAATGCGTTCAAGAACGGCATCGTCACCGTCGTCCTGCCGCAGGAGCAGGTCGACCGCCTGCTGGAGGTCGCGCGCGACCAGCCGGTCACGATCGACCTCGAAACGATGACCGTCACCACCCCGTATCAGGACCGCTTCGCCTTCGACCTCGACCCCTTCCGCCGCCGATGCCTGATGGAAGGGCTGGACGAAGTCGGCCTGACACTGGCAAAGGATACCGCGATTTCAAATTTCGAGGCGGCGATGTTCAACGATCGCCCCTGGATCAAGGGAGAGAGCGGACATGCGGGCATTGCTGTCGAGGGCGCCGGGCGGACCTGAAACTCTGGAGATCGGCGAACTGCCCGATCCCGTCCCGGCCGCGGGCGAGGTGCTGGTCGCGGTGAAGGCCTGCGCGATCAACTATCCCGACGTCCTGGTCATCGAGGACAGATACCAGTTCAAGCCGCCGCGGCCCTTCGCGCCGGGCGGCGAGGTGTCCGGCGTGGTCGAGGCGGTGGGCGAGGGCGTCACCGCCTTCAGGCCCGGCGACCGCGTCATGGGCAACACCGGCATGGGCGGGCTGGTCGAGAAGCTCGTGATGAAGGCCGACAACATCTATCCCATCCCCGACGAACGCTCGTTCGAGGAAGGCGCCTCGATGCTCCTGACCTACGGCACGACGATCCACGCGCTCGTCGACCGCGGTCATATCGCCGAGGGCGACACGATGCTGGTCCTCGGCGCGGCGGGCGGCGTCGGCCTCGCCGCGGTCGAGCTGGGCAAGGCGTTCGGCGCGCGCGTCGTGGGCGCGGTGTCGAGCGAGGAGAAGGCGCAGGCGGTGCGCGATGCGGGCGCGGACGACGTCATCGTCTACGGCCGCGCCCCGTTCTCAAAGGATGAATCGAAGGCGCTGGCGGAGACGTTCAAGGAAAAGGGCGGGAAGGCCGGCTATCAGCTGATCTACGACGCGGTCGGCGGCGATTATGCCGAGCCGGCCCTGCGCGCGATCGGCTGGGAAGGGCGCTACCTCGTCATCGGCTTTCCCGCCGGGATCCCGAAGCTGCCGCTGAACCTGACGCTGCTGAAGAGCTGCGACGTGTGCGGCGTGTTCTGGGGCGCCTATGCCGCGCGCGAACCGGAAAAGAACCGCACCAACATCCGCCAGCTGTTCGACCTGTGGAAAGCCGGCAAGATCGCCCCGCGCGTGACCGAGGTGTTCGCCTTCGAAAATGGCGGCGACGCGATCGCGAAAATGGCGAACCGCGGCGCGATCGGGAAGCTGGTGGTGCGGGTGGCGGACTGACACCTGTCCGTTACCCCGGACGTGTTCCGGGGTCCATCGTGCCGCGGGTCCAACGCTATCCGTTCTCGCGGCACGATGGATGCCGGATCAAGTCCGGCACGACCGAGTAAACGACGGTGGCGCGATATCGTGCCAGCATACGCCAATCCGGCAATTGCGCCATGCCTCTCGAATGTCTGGTGATCGTGGAAAGCGGACTTTCAACGCTCTATGGCATTAGCGGCGGGTCAGCCCCGCCCACACTCGGTTGCTTCGTTGACGTCACGTAAATGCGCCTAAATCCGTCTTTCACGAGAATTGCGTAGGCTCTCGTTACGCAGTCCTTGTCGACTGGTGGGAAGCGGATCAGCACGGCCACGTCTTTCGAGCTTTTCCACGGTCTGCGACGATCCGGGTGATCGATTGAAAAAGCGGAACTGTTCCAGTCATAGCCGCACTCTCCACTATACATGCCGACCGCGATGTAGGGCAGAACTGGTGGCTTCGCTTCACAAGCTGAAAGCAGCGGTAGAATGGACAGCACTGTGAACATTCGTCGGTTCGGAGCCATGCCTCTGTCTGGCGTAGTTAGCTTATGTCTGCAACTGGGCGTACGCGGGCGCTCGGCGCTGATGACGCCGCACGCCGCTATCGCCCCGTTTTCAATTCGCGTTCGCACCCGGCCCTCGCGCAGAAGGCAGCCAGCCTCAGAACCCCAGCGCCGCCACCTCATCCGCCGCGAACCCCAATTCCCGCAGCACCTCCGCATCGCGCCGCGCGCCCGACATCACCGGCGCCACCGTGTCGCTGACCGAATAGCGCGGCGCCGGGGCCGGCTGCGCCACCCCGCCCGCGGTCACGAACGTGCCCCGCGCCACGTTGTGCGGGTCGACCAGCGCCTCGTCGAACCCCAGCACCGGCGCGAAACACACGTCGTGCCCCTTGAACCGCGCCACCCATTCGTCACGCGTCTCGGCCAGGAACAGCCGCGTCACCTCCTCCTTCAACGCCCCCCATTGGCGCGCATCCATCTGCGCGTCCCACTTCGCGTCGGACAATCCCATCACGGCGCGGAACTCGGCATAGAATTGCGGTTCGATCGCGCCCAGCGAGACGAACTTCCCGTCGCTGGTTTCATACGTGTCGTAGAAATGCGCCGCGGTATCGAGCAGGTTCGTGCCGCGCTCGTCCTTCCACCGCCCCATCGCGCGGAACCCCCACATCATCGACATCAGCACCGCGGACCCGTCGGTCATCGCGGCATCCACGACCTGTCCCTCGCCCGTGCGCTGCGCATGCAGCAGCGCGGCGAGCATCCCGAACGCCAGCACCATGCCCCCGCCGCCGAAATCGCCCGCCAGGTTGATCGGCGGCGTCGGCTTCTCGCCCGCGCGGCCCAGCGCGTTCAGCACCCCCGATATCGCGATGTAATTGATGTCGTGCCCCGGCTCGTTCGCCATCGGCCCGGTCTGGCCCCAGCCGGTCATGCGACCGTACACCAGCTTCGGGTTGTCGCCGATCAGCACGTCGGGGCCGAGGCCCAGCCGCTCCATCACGCCGGGTCGGAACCCCTCGATGATCGCATCCGCGCCCGCGACGATGCGGCGGACCGCCGCGATCGATTCGGGCTTCTTCAGGTCCAGCGCGATCGACTGGCGGTTGCGCAGCAGCGGGTCCCTGTCCGCCACGCCGATGCCGTCGCCGCGCGTGCCGCGGTCGATGCGGATCACCTCCGCGCCATGATCGGCCAGCATCATGCCCGCGAAGGGGCCGGGGCCGATGCCCGCGAATTCGACCACGCGGATGCCGTCGAGGGGTGGGGTGCTCACGCGTCGCTCTCCTGCTTCGTTCGGCGCAGGACTAGAGCGCGATCCGCGCGGGCACAACAAATGTTATGGCCGCCCGCGCTCAGGCGGACCGGCGATAGGCGTCGCCCAGATTGCCGATCCATCCCGCCTGTGCCGCCACGACGGTCTTGCTGCGGGGGCGCCGTGCCGCGGCCAGGTCGACCGCGCCGTCGAACCGCAGCCCGGCGAAGCCGCGCTCGACCCACATCACGTCCGCGCCCATCGGACGCAGCGCGCCCATCTGGACGGTGGCCCGCTGGCCGGGTCGCAACGCGGCGGCATCGTCGATGCAGGCGCCGGTGGACGACAGGTTGCGGACGCGGCAATCGACGGCGGCGCCGCCCTCGCGGGTGACGGCGGCGTACAGGATCACGGAATTGCGCGGTGCGCGGGACGATGGTTCCGACATGCGCCCGTCTTTAGCGGCGCGGGATAAACGGTCGGTTAGCGCGTCGCCAGTTCATGGGCGTAGCGTGGCTGGTCGATCGCCAGCGCATCCAGCGCACTCGCCGCCAGATGCGCGACCAGCGCGGGATCGTCGGGGGCGATCCGTCCCGCCCGGATCGCGGCGACCAGCGCGGCGTCCAGCGAGTCGCGATCGCCCTCCATCCCCATAATTGCGCGCATCCGCGCCACCGCGCGCGCATCCGCCGCCGGACCCATCGCCATGTCGCGCGCGGCGATCTCCAGCGCGTTGCGCGCGACGCGCAGCGTGAAGCCCGACGCGCTGCCGTCGACGGGCAGCCACCGCGCCACGCCCTCGACCAGCGCCTGTGCGGTGGGATGGGTCAGCATGGGGCGCCCCCTTCCGACGTCCTGCGCGCGATGATCGCCACGATATCCGCCTCCGTCTCGCTCAGCCGCCGGCCGATGACGCCGCGTTCCGGCCCCGCGGTCGGATCGGCGGCGAAGCGCGCGTGCATCATCGTCGTCATGACCCCCCATTTCAGGCTGCCGACCATCTGCCAGAAATCGACCCGCTCCGGCGCGATGGCCGCGCCCCCGGCATCGCGATAGCCCGCCAGCAGGTCGTCGAGGTCGCCGAACCCGCCGACGCGCTTCCCCGGCTGTCCGAACCGCCAGCTGTTGGTGCAGATCCAGCCCAGGTCTTCCGCCGGATCGCCGACATGCGCCAGTTCCCAGTCCAGCACCGCCGCCAGCCCCCGGTCGGGATCGACCATCAGGTTCCCGTTCCGGAAATCGCCATGCACCAGCCGCGGCGCGACCGGTTCGTCCGGCAATCGCCGTTCCAGCCAGCGGAACGCCGCCTCGATCGCCGGCCGCACCGCGCCCGATGCACGCCACGTCGCCTCGTAATTCGCCAGCGTCGTTGCGGCATCCAGCGTGTCCAGCCCCGCCGGCGGGGCGGTCGCATGGATTCGCGCCAGCGCCGCGCCGCACTGCCGCGCCAGCACATCGCGCGCGGGCGCGAACAGCGGGTCGGTCGCGATCTTCTTCCCCAGCGTCTCACCGTCGACCCGCGCCATGACATAGGCTTCGCCCAGCCCGTCGCCGGGGGTGCACACGTGGACGACCCGCGGCACCGGCACGCCCGCCGCCTCCGCCGCCGCGATCACCTGCGCCTCGCGTTCCAGCGGCGGCTTCTTCCCCGGATGATCCTCCACGTCCGCGCCCCGCCGGCGCAGGATCAGCGCCCGCCCACCGGCATCGAACGCCCATGTCTCCATGCTCGCCCCGCCGGTCAGCAACGCCACGCCGCTCGCCGGGCCCAGGCCCAGCGCGCCCAACCGCTCCTGAATCGCGTCCTTCGACAGCCGCTGCGTCATTCGCGGTGGTACATCACACCTGCCCGCGCTACGCCAGTTAAAAGACTCGACTTAATCGGGAGAGAGAGATGGATTTCGCACTGCCGCAGGACCTGCGCGACTATCTGGCCGAACTGGACCGCTTCATCGAGGCGGAGATCAAGCCATTGGAGGACAGGGACGACAACGTCCGCTTCTTCGACCACCGCCGCGAATATGCGCGCACCGATTTCGAGGGCGGCGGCCTGCCGCGCCACGAATGGGAGGAATTGATGCGCGAGGCGAAACGCCGCGCGGACAAGGCGGGGCATTTGCGCTTCGCGATGGATCCCAAGTTCGGCGGCAAGGGCGGTTCGAACCTGTGGATGTGCGTCATCCGCGAATATCTCGCCGCCAAGGGGCTGGGCCTCCACAACGATCTCCAGACCGAACATTCGATCGTTGCGAACAATCCCTTCGCGAAGATGTTCGACGATTTCGGGACCGAGGCGCAGCGCGCCGAATTCATCGCTGGCACGATGGACGGCACCCGGCGCGTCACCTTCGGCCTGACCGAACCGCGCCACGGATCGGACGCGACGCACATGGAAACCCGCGGCGTGGCGGAGGAGCGCGACGGCGTCCCCGGCTATCTGCTGAACGGGGAGAAGATGTGGACGACGGGCATGCACGTCGCGACGCATTGCGCCCTGTTCGCGCGGACCAGCGGCGATGACGGCGCGGCGAAGGGGATCACCTGCTTCCTCGTCCCCTGCGACGATCCCGGCGTGGTGATCGAGGAATATCTGTGGACCTTCAACATGCCGTCGGACCATCCGCGCGTCAGCTTCACGAACGTATGGGTGCCCGACACCGCGATCTTCGGCGCGAAGGAGAACGGCCTGCCCGTGGCGCAGGCGTTCGTGCACGAAAACCGCATCCGCCAGGCCGCCTCGTCGCTCGGCGCCGCGAGTTACTGTATCGAGGAATCGATCCGCTACGCGCGGCAGCGCAAGCCGTTCGGCGAGGACCTCGCCCGCAACCAGGGGATCCAGTTCCCGCTGGTCGAACTGGCGACGCAGGTGGAGATGCTGCGCCTGCTGATCCGAAAGACCGCGTGGGAAATGGACCAGATGCCGCACCACGAGGTGGAAAAGCGCCTCAGCGACCGCGTCAGCATGTGCAATTACTGGGCGAACCGCCTGTGCTGCGAGGCGGCGGATCGCGCGATGCAGGTGCATGGCGGCATCGGCTATTCGCGGCACAAGCCGTTCGAGCACATCTACCGCCACCACCGCCGCTACCGCATCACCGAGGGTGCGGAGGAGATCCAGATGCGCAAGGTCGCCGCCTTCCTGTTCGGCTACCTCGGCCCGCGCCGCGGCGAATTGGGCGACCTGGACTGGAGCGACGTCGACTATCGGCAGGAACCGCAGATCCGCCCGCGATCAGGCGAACAGGCGCTGCGATAAACAAATCCTCCCCGGAACGGGGAGGGGGACCATGCGAAGCATGGTGGAGGGGGAACGCCGCAAGCGCTGCGCCCGTGGAGAACCCCCCCCCCCCCCCCCCCCCCC
>NZ_LMQP01000003.1:897636-900651 GCF_001425405.1 Sphingomonas sp. Leaf412
GTCCCCCTCCCCGTGCCGGGGAGGATCGGGTTGCGCTGCGGCCGCAACCAACATAACAAACGTTACGCTACGAGGGAGAGGGCAATGCTGAAGACGCGGTTCACCGAGGCGTTCGGGATCGAGCATCCGATCGCGCAGGGCGGAATGCAGTGGGTGGGCAAGGCGCATCTCGTTGCGGCGGTCGCCAACGCCGGGGCCCTGGGCTTCGTCACCGCGCTGACGCAACCCACGCCGGAGGAGCTGGCGAAGGAGATTCAGCGGACCCGCGACCTGACCGACAAGCCGTTCGGCGTGAACATCACGATCCTGCCGACGATCAACCCGCCCCCCTATGCCGAATATCGCCGCGCGATCATCGAAGGCGGCGTGAAGATCGTCGAGACCGCGGGCTACAAGCCGCAGGAACATGTCGACGATTTCAAGGCGCACGGCGTGAAGGTCATCCACAAATGCACCGCGGTCCGCCACGCGCTGTCCGCGGAGCGGATGGGCGTCGATGCGATCAGCATCGACGGCTTCGAATGCGCCGGCCATCCGGGCGAGGACGACATCCCCGGCCTGATCCTGATCCCCGCCGCCGCGAACAAGGTGAAGGTGCCGATGCTGGCGTCGGGCGGTTTCGCCGACGGCCGCGGCTTGGTCGCCGCGCTGGCGCTGGGCGCGGACGGCATCAACATGGGCACGCGCTTCTGCGTGACGCAGGAGGCGCAGATTCCCGACAGCTTCAAGCAGCGGATGGTCGCCAACGACGAACGCCAGACCGACCTGATCTTCCGCACGCTGCACAACACCGCGCGCGTGATGAAGAACAAGGTCAGCCAGGAGGTCGTCGCGATCGAGCGTGCGGGGAATGCAGAGTTCGGCGACGTGCAGCATCTCGTCGCCGGAAAGCGCGGCGTGTCCGCGATGGAACGCGGCGATACCGACGACGGCATCTGGTCGGCTGGGATGGTGCAGGGCCTGATCCACGACGTGCCGACCGTGAAGGATCTGGTCGACCGGATCGTGGCGGAGGCGGAGGCGATCATCGACGCCCGCCTGTCGGCGATGACGACGCGATATCGGGAGGCCGCCGAATAGGAATGCCGTTTTCGCACGGTTGATCTGCATCAATCGCATCGGCTCGGTCGTTGTGATGGCGGCGTAACGATGCCATGGGATCGGCGATGGCTACCAATCCTGATGCGTCCCCCGGGTTGGATCTGACCGCCTGCGACCGCGAACCGATCCACATCCCCGGCGCGGTCCAGCCGCACGGCCTCCTCCTCGTCGCCGACGCCGCGTCGCTGCGGGTCGTCGCGGCGGCGGGCGATGTGGAGGGGCGGCTGGCGCCCGACTGGCACGATCGTCCGCTGTCCGACCTGTTGCGACAGGATATCGCCGCGCTGGTCCGTGCCCTGCCGCCGGGGCCGGGCGGCACCGCGCTCGGGGAACCGGTGCGGGACCATGCCGTCGCGATCCACCGGACCGACCGCTATCTGCTGGCCGAGCTGGAGCCGCTGGGCGACGCGCGCGACGCGGGCCGGACGCTGGCATGGCTGGATGCGGTCGGCGGCGGGTTCGAACGCGCGACGACGCTGGCCGCCTTGTGCGAGCGGGCGGCCGTGGCGTTCCGCCAGCTGACCGGCTTCGACCGCGTCATGATCTACCGCTTCCGCGACGACGATGCGGGCGTCGTGGTGGCGGAGGATCGCGATCCCCGGCTGGGCAGTTTCCTGAACCACCATTTCCCCGCGTCGGACATCCCGCGGCAGGCGCGCGCCCTGTACGTCCGCAACCGCACGCGCGTGATCCCCGACATCGACTATGCGCCCGCGCCGCTGCGCCCCGCCGGGTTCGACACCCTCGATCTGAGCGACGTCGCGATCCGCAGCGTGTCGCCCATCCACCTGCAATATCTGCGCAACATGGGGGTGGGCGCGTCGGCGTCGATCTCGATCGTGTCCGACGGCGTCCTGTGGGGCCTCGTCGCCTGCCATCACGACAGTCCGCGGACGATGTCGCGGGAGGTGCGCGGGATCGCCGCGGCGCTGGCGGGCGACCTGGCGCGGCAGATCCGCGGGAAGGAGGCGGCGGTCGCCTATCGCGAGCGGCTGGCGCTGCGCGCGGGGGAGGACGGGCTGCACCCGCTGCTGTTCAACGGCGGCACGCCCGCCGATGCGGTACGCGCGCGCGGCGCCGAACTGCGGCGGATGTTCGATGCCGACGGCGTCGCGCTGGTGCAGGGCGGCACCGTGGTCGGCGACGGCCTGGTGCCGTCGGACGAGACGCTGATGGAATTCGGCCACTGGCTCGCGCGCCGGGACGAGGCACCGGTCTTCGCCAGCCGTGAACTGGGGCGCGACTGGCCCGGCGCGGCGTCGTTCGGATCGCTCGCGGGCGTCCTCGCGGTGCGGCAGGGCGACGCCATCCTGCTGTGGCTGCGCGCGGAGGAGGTCGAGGAGGTCGAATGGGCGGGCAATCCGCACAAGGCCGCCGGGCACGATCCGCAGGAGCAGCTGCGCCCGCGCGCCTCGTTCGAATCGTGGCGGCAGCTGGTGCGCGGCCGCACCCGCCGCTGGACGCTGGAACAGGTGGAGGCCGCGCGGCGGCTCCACCGCCTGCTGCGCGAGGCGCGCGACGCCGCCGAACTGCGCCGCCTCAACGCCGAACTGACGCAGACCGTGGCGGAAAAGGACGCCGCGCTGGCGCAGAAGGACTTGCTGATGCGCGAGGTGGATCATCGCGTGCAGAACAGCCTGCAACTGGTCGCCTCCTTCCTGTCGATCCAGGCGCGCGATGCCGGTCCCGGCGTCGTCGCGGACCAGCTGGTCGAGGCGCGGTCGCGCCTGTCCGCGGTCGCGCTGGTCCATCGCCGGCTGTATCACGACGACCAGATCGAGACCGTGGACCTCAGCCGGTACCTGGGCGAACTGATCGAGGACCTGAAGGCGTCGCTGGGCGCGGGCTGGGCACGCCACATGACCGTCGACCTGGCGCCGGTGCTGATCCCGACCGACCGGGCGGTGAACATCG
>NZ_LMQP01000003.1:900729-901741 GCF_001425405.1 Sphingomonas sp. Leaf412
ACCGATCGCGGTGACGCTGGACCAGCATCTGAACCGCCTCCGCCTCGTCGTCGCGGATCAGGGCGTGGGCAAGGCGACGACGCGCGAGGGGTTCGGCAGCCGCATGATGAACGCGGTGGTGCAGCGGATAGACGGCACGGTCGACTATCGCGACAACGCCCCCGGCCTGCGCGCCGTCCTGACCGCGCCGATCCAGGAAGGATAGCGGGCGCCATCCGTTCGTGCTGAGGAGGCACTGAGCGAAGCCGAAGTGCCGTCTCGAAGCACATGCGATGGCGCGTCGCTTTCTATCCTCCGTTCATGCTGAGCGTCGTCGAAGCACCGGCGACGGCGCGTGGCCTTCGACGACTCTCAGGCCGAACGGAAACAGTCGTCACGGCGAACGGGCGGCGCGGACCTCGCTACCCCGCCGCCGCGCGCGCATACAGGTCGAACGTCGCCAGCGCGCCCGCGACCATCGCGTCGGGATCGCCGTCCGCCGCATCGATCGCCGCCCGGATCGCGCGCCACTGGCCCGGCGCATGGACCGCGCCCAGATAGGCCGCGGGCCATCCCGCGGGCACGGCGCGCGCCAGCATCGCGCCGCCCAGCCGCGATCCCTCCACCACGTACAGCGTTCCCCATGCCGCGCCCTCGTCCGCGTCGGGAAAGGGCAGGGGGGCGGGCATCGCCTCCCCCAGCGCGGCCAGATCCGCGGCCAGCAACGGCGTCCGCGCCGGCAGGTCGCGCGCGAACGGCAGCGTCCGCATCCGCCGTTCCGCTGCGGGCAGCGCCCTCGCGTGCGCGATCAGGAACGCGCGATAGCCCGCCTCGTCCGACAGGTCGTACCCGCCGAACGCCGCGTCCACCCCGTCATGCGATGCGCGGGTCGCGGCACGCAGCCGCGCGACCGCCGACGGATGCTCAGTCGAGGCCGTTCTCCAGGAAACGCTCCGCCACCGCGCAATGCATCGCGACGCCGGTGGCCATGACCTCCTCGTCGATCGTCATGCGCGTATTGTGCAGCGGCGGG
>NZ_LMQP01000003.1:901824-935708 GCF_001425405.1 Sphingomonas sp. Leaf412
GCAGGATGTAGCTGAAATCCTCGCCCCCCATCATCGGCGCGGGCATCTGCGACCAGCCGCGCTCGCCCGACAGCTCGCCCGCGATCCCGCGCATCAGCTTCGTCGCGCGCGGATCGTTCATCGTGACCGGATAGCCTTCCTCCAGCGCGCAGTCCGCGGTGCAGCCGTGCGCCGCCGCGATCCCCTCCGCGATCCGCACGAACGCGGCGCGCATCTCCGCCCGCGTGGTTTCGGACAGCGTGCGCAGCGTCCCCATCAGCTTCACCTCGTCGGGGATGATGTTGTGCGACGATCCGGCATGGATCTGCGTGATCGTCAGCACCGCGGGGTCCGCCACCGGCACGCGCCGCGCGATATGCTGCTGCAACGCGGTCACGATCGCGCACGCGACCGGGATCGGGTCCAGCGCCTCGTGCGGCATCGCGGCATGGCCGCCGCGCCCCCGGATCGTCGCCAGCACCGTGTCGGTCGACGCGAGCAGCGCGCCCTCCCGCCCGACGAACACGCCCGCGGGCGCGTTGGGGGAGATGTGCAGCGCGAACGCCGCCTCCGGCCGCGCGATATCCAGCAGGCCGTCCGCGATCATGTGCCGCGCGCCGTGGTGCCCTTCCTCGCCGGGCTGGAACATGAACACGATCGTGCCCGACAATTCCTCGCGCCGCGCACACAGCGCCTTCGCCGCGCCGAACAGCATCGCGGTGTGCGCGTCATGGCCGCACGCATGCATCGCGCCGGGGATGGTGGAGGCGAAGGGCAGGCCCGTCTCCTCCGTCATCGGCAGCGCGTCCATGTCGCCGCGCAGCAGCACCGTCCGCCCGTTCGACCCCGCGCCCCCGGTCCGCCCGCCGCGCAGGATCGCGACGAAGCCCGTGGTCGACGCGCCGTCGTATATCTCCAGCGGCAACCCCGCGAGCGCGGCCTTCGCCTTCTCGGTCGTGCGCGGGCAGTGCAGCCCGACTTCGGGCTCCGCATGGATCGCGCGGCGCAGCGCGACGACATCGGCGAGCTGCTCGGCGCCGACGGCGGTCCAGTCGGTACGGTTGGCGAGCGTGGTGGTCATGGAATTGCTCCTTCGCCCGCCGTTGTAGGCCGGTGCGACCCGTGCGCCAAGTCGCGCCATCGGGTCGCTGCGTCCAGCGGCGGTCAGGCGATCCGCATCGCCGCGCCGCGACGGCGCCGGCCGCGCATCGCGCCGCCGACCGCCGCGAAGCCCAGGATCATTAATCCCCACGTGCCCGGCTCGGGCACCGCCCCGGTGCTCATGGTGAGTCCGAAATATTCGGACAGGTCGAACGTGCGCGCGCCCATGCGGCGGTCGAACGCCGCCTGGTCGAACGTGACGACGGGATCGAAGTCCAGTTGGCAGCGACCGTTCTCCTGATACATGTCCATCAGGCACGCCGCACCCTTCCATCCCTCCACGACGAAGAAGTCGCCCGCCTTGCTGAAGAATTCCTCGGCATAGCGGACGGTCGTCACGCCATAGTCGTAGCCGCCGTATTCGGACAGGAGCGTCCGCCGCTGGACCAGGTCGTAGAAGGCGATGTCGGTGAAACCGGCGATGATCGATCCGCCGTCCAGCCCGAGGTACACCAGGTCGTCATTCTCGTCATAGACGTCGTCCAGGCCGTAATAGTTACGCCAATTGTCCGTCATCCCGCCATGCGTGACCAGCCGGTCGGTCAGCAGTTCGCCCGGCACGACCTCGCCGAACCGGTCGTGCGATCGGTCGGTGACATAGGCGGTGAATGCCGCTGCGGACAGGTCGCGGTTGACCGGATAACCGGTCGGATTTTCGATCCCCGGGATCGCCCAGGTCGAATAGCGGAACGTCGTCCGGCTCGTCACCAGCAGCGGGATGACGCCGTCCTCGACATAATCGAAGTCGGCGGGCAGGTCCTTCAGCAACTGGAATCCGACCGCGAAACGCGTCGATCCCGCGCCGGCGGCCTCGTCCGGCCCCGATTCCATCGTCCGCCCGGACTGCACGTCGATCCGGATGTCGTAGGGCGAATTGTAGCTGGCGGTGACCGAATTGTACGGGCCGACCGGATCGCCGTTGTCGTCCACCGCGCCCCAGCACGCGTTGCCCGTCCGCGCCGCCATCGCCTCGCCCGCGAAGCAACGGACCGTCGATACGGTGGAGGGCATCGGCGGCGGGGGCGGCAGCGTCTTCTGCGCCACCACAGGCGATGCCAGACAGGCACCCGACAGGGCGACGATCGCCCCCGTGACGTAACGCGACGTCGAACGCGATGATCGTGCGGCCATGATGTTCCCCCCGGATTGCACGCCCCGAATGGTTAATGCCACGCGGGTCTACGCCCGCCGCGGACGGTTCGGAACAGACGTTTCGTACAATCGCGGCCCCCGTCCCGGTGTCGCCCGCGCTCGCTCCCGAACAGGGCCGCCGCCACGCCGGGCTGGAACGCCGCGCGATCCGTCGATAGGGTCGCGTCCATGCCCGGCCATCCGTCCCGCACCGTATTCCTGGCGACGGCGCTGGTCGCGATGGCCGCCTGCGACGCGACAGCGCGCACGGACGATCGGGGATCGCGGCTCCCCGCGCCGCCCGGCACGATCGCCGAGACGCGCGATCCGGCCGCCGCCGCGCTCGCCGCCGTGGTGCGCAGGCGTATCGGCGGCCGCACGATCTCGACCGCGCGCTATTTCCGGATGCAGCCCGCGATCGCATGGAATGCGGTGTCCACGTTCGTGGCCGGCAAGCGCGGGACTGACGGTCGTCCGCCCAAACCGCGGTTCGTCGACGGCGGGCTGGACCTGATCGACGTCTATCCCGCGGCGGCGGGACGGCCCGCGTTCGCGGTGGCGATGGCGCACGATGCCGCGGCGGACGGGACGAAGCTGGTCGGCTATTTCGACCTGGCCGACTGACGTCAGTCCACCCGCCGTGCGCTCGTCACCTTCACCACGGGCGCCAGCATCTGCCCCTTCATCACGCCCTCGCCCAGCGTCGGGGACGTCGGCGACGCCATGATGCGGCGGATGACGTCCATCCCTTCCGTCACGCGGCCGAACACCGCGAAACCGGGATCGGCGTCCTTCGCGTCCATGCTCTTGATGTCGCCGACGACGACGAAGAAATCGCCCGCCGCGGTGCCCGGCTTCGCCATCGCCATCGAAATCGCGCCGTCGACGTGGCTCAATCCCGTCCTGCTCGTCGGCTCGTGCGCGATGCCGGGCAGCGTCCGCTTGGGATCGTTGCGCGTGCCGAACTGGACCAGGCCGTAGCCGGGCGCCAGGTTCATCGCACGATAGAAAGCGACGCCGTCCAGCTTCTTCGCATCGACGTATCTCAGGAAATTGGCGGCGGTGACCGGCGCGCGTTCCTTTTCGACCGCGATCGTGATCGGCCCGGCGTCGGTAATCAGCCGCACCGTCACCACGACGGGGACGGGGACGGGGGCGGGGACGGGCACGAGCGCGGGCGCGGGGGCCGCAACCGGCGCGGGCGACGCCGGTACGCCCGGTGCGGCGACCTGCGCCGCCGCGATCGCGATGGCGACGCCGATCATGCCGCGCCGCGCGTCACGGGCGCCTGCGCGATCAGGACGGGGACGGTCGCCGCCGCGCTGCCCGACAATTGCAGGATGTAGCGCCCGCGTTGCAGCCGGAAGTCCACGATCTTGCGGATGCCGGTGCAGGCGGGGCCATGGCCGTGCGCGCTCGACGCCAGCGGCTTGCCCGCGCGCACCACGTCGACCCACGCCGCGCTGCCCAGCCCGACGCGATAGGTGCCCGCACGCGTGACCTGGAACATCGCGACGCCCGCATGGCCGTCGACCGGCGTCTTCCCCCACGGCGCCACCGGCTGCACCTCCGCCAGCGGACGCAGCGACAGGTCCGCCGCCCGCCCGACCGGCAGGACCGGCGCGGTCCGCGGCGTCGCGCCCGCGCTCGACGCGGTGCGCGTGCTCCATCCGCCGAACCCCGCGGGATAGGCGGGGCGGACCGACGCGCATCGGGGATCGGTCGCGGCATCCTGCGCCGCCGCTGGCGCGGCGAGGTGGAGCGCGGGGGCGAGCAGGGCGAGGACGATCGTCATCCCCGCATCCTATCGCCGCGTCCGTCCTGCCGCCAGCCTTCCGTCACGGCAACTTGCGTGGCGCCCGCGCCTGTGTTGCAAGTGGCGAAAGAACGAGAGGCCCCCGACATGGCGACCCGCGCCCCCATTCCGACTCCCCCCGGCCTGCCGGTGGTGGGCCATCTGCACCAGATCGTCCGCTCCGGCCTCGTCGGCCATCTGCTGACCGTCAGCCGCACGATGCCGGAAGGCATCTTCAAGCTCCGCTTCGGCAGCCGCGTTTCGCTGTTCGTCACCGATCCCGATCTGGTCGCGGAACTGAGCGACGAGACGCGCTTCCGCAAGATGCCGGGGCCGGGCCTGCGCGTGGTGCGGAAATTCGCGGGCGACGGCCTGTTCACCGCGTTCAGCGAGGAACCCAACTGGGGCAAGGCGCATCGCATCCTGCTGCCCGCGTTCAGCCAGCGGTCGATGCGCGGCTATTTCGACATGATCGTGGAGGTGTGCGACCAGCTGGTCGCCAAATGGACCCGCGCCGCGGGGACCGACGTGCTGGTCGCGGACGACATGACGCGGCTGACGCTCGATTCGATCGCGATCGCGGGCTTCGGCCACCGCTTCAACTCGTTCGAGCGCGAGGAACTGGACAGCTTCCTGATCGCGCTCGGCCGCTCCTTGTCGGAGGCGCTGAACACGATCACGCGCCTGCCGATCCAGCAACGCTTCGCGAAGAAGGCGGTGGCGCAGTACGAGGCCGACATCGCGGAGATGAACGCGCTGGTCGACGGCATCATCGCCGACCGCCGCGTGAACCCGACCGATGGCCGGGACCTGCTGAACCTGATGCTGACCGCAGTCGACCCCGAAACGGGGGAGGGGCTGGACGACCTCAACATCCGCTATCAGGTGCTGACCTTCCTGATCGCGGGGCATGAGACGACGTCGGGGATGCTGACCTTCGCCTTCGCCTACCTGCTGCGCAATCCCGCGGTGCTGGCGCAGGCCTATGCCGAGGTCGACCGCGTCCTGCCCGGCGACGTGCGGCCGGACTACGCGCAGGTCGCGAAGCTGGAGGTGATCGAGCGCATCCTGAAGGAGGCGCTGCGCCTCTGGCCCACCGCCCCGTCGTTCAGCGTCGCGCCGTTCGAGGACCAGGTGATCGGCGGCCGCTGGACGATGCGCAAGGACCGCCCGATCAACGTCTTCGCCCCCGGCCTCCACCGCTCCCCCGCGGCGTGGGACGATCCGGAGGAATTCGACATCGACCGCTGGCGCCCGGAGGCGGAGGCGGCGCGGCATCCCCACGCGTACAAGCCGTTCGGCAACGGCGAGCGCGCGTGCATCGGGCGGCAGTTCGCGATGGTGGAGGCGAAGATCGCGCTGGCGATGCTGCTGCGCTCCTTCACGATCGGCGATCCGCACAGCTACAAGTTGCGGATCAAGGAAACGCTGTCGATCAAGCCCGACGACTTCTGGATGCGCATCCGCCTGCGCCAACCCCACGAACGCCTCGACCTCGCTCCCGTGGCGGATACCGCCGACACCGCGGTCGGCGCGGTTGCGGGATCGGGGCGGCAGTTCGCGGTCCTGTACGGATCGTCGCTCGGCACCGCGCGCGACATCGCGGAGGAGATCGCGGAGCGCGCGCGGGTCGACGGCTTCGACGTCGTCGTCCGATCGATGGACGAAAGCCTGAAGGGCGGGGCAGGACCGCAGGACCCCGTCGTCTTCAAGGACCGGGTCATCGTCCTCGTCACCGCCACCTACAACGGCCGCGCCCCCGACAGCGCGGTGGAGACCGAACGCGCGCTGGACGCGGGCGCCTTCGACGACGCCGACTGGTCCGGCGCGCGCGTCGCGGTGCTGGGCATCGGCAATTCGCAATGGCCCAATTACCAGTCCTTCCCCAAACGCATCGCCGACGCGGTGGAGAAGGCGGGCGCGACCGTGATCGTGCCGCGCAGCGAGGCGGACGGGCAGGGCGATTTCGACGGCGCGGTCGCCGCGTTCGTGCGCGACCTGTGGAAGGCGCTGGGCGCCGCGGCGGAACCCGCCGCCGCCGCCGCGCTGTCGCTGACCCCGATCGACGCCGCCGACACCCGCGCCCGCGCGCTGCCCGAACATGCGCAGCGGCTGGAGATCGTCGCGAACGAGGAGATGATCCGCCCCGCCGACGGCCTGTGGGATTTCGCGAAGGAACCGCCGCGTCCCTCCACCCGGCTGATCCGCGTGCGCCTGCCGGAAGGGCAGGTGTATCACACCGGCGATCATGTCGCGGTGTACGCGCGCAACCGCCCCGACCTGGTCGATCGCGCGGTGGCGCGGCTCGGCCTCGATCCCGCCGGACAGGTCCGCGTCGACGCGCAGGGCGGCCGTTTCCGCCACTTGCCGCTGGGCCAGACGGTGACGGTGCGGCAGCTGCTCCGCGATTTCGTCGAACTGTCCGACGCCGCGTCGCGCCGCGCGGTCGCCGCGCTGGGGGCGGCGACGCGCTGCCCCGACACCATGCGCAAACTGGCCGCGCTGGAGGCGGAGTATGACGCCGCGGTGGCGGGAAAGCGCGTGACCCTGCTCGACCTGCTCGACGCGCATCCCGCGGCGGAGGCGACGCTGGAGCAACTGGTCGACTGGTCGCCTGCGATCCAGCCGCGCTTCTATTCCATCGCGTCCTCGCCGTCGGTGTCACCGGACGTCGCGGACCTGATCGTCGGCACGATGGCCGCGCCCGCGTGGTCCGGCCTGGGCGAGCATCGCGGCTTCGCCTCGTCCTACATGCAGGACGTCGGCGCGGGCGACCACGTCTTCGGCTACGTCCGCCGCCCCAACCCGCCGTTCGCGCCGCCCGCCGACGCGGGCGTGCCGATGATCCTGATCGGCCCCGGCACCGGCGTCGCGCCGCTGCGCGGCTTCCTCCAGGAACGCAGCGTGCAGAAGGCCGCGGGGGAGGATGTCGCGACCAGCCTCCTGTTCTTCGGCTGCCGTCATCCCGACCACGACTGGCTCTGCCGCGACGAGATGGAACGCTGGCAGGCGGACGGGGTGGCGGACCTGCATCTCGCCTTTTCCGCCGTGGACGCCCATCCGTGGAAATTCGTGCAGGACGCCTTGTGGGCCGAACAGGAAAAGGTGTGGCGCGCGCTGGAGGCGGGCGCGTCGATCTTCCTGTGCGGCGACGGGAAGTTCATGGCCCCCGCCGTGCGCGACACGCTGATCCGGATCCAGATGCAGCAGGTCGGCGACGAACATGCGCAGGGATCGGCCTGGCTGGAAACGCTGATCGCGGACGGCCGCTTCCACCAGGACGTGTTCGGGTTCGGCAAGTGAACATCGCGGCCTAGTCGATCCGCTTATACGCCCGCCCCGCCGGTCGCGGTACATCTGCGCTCCCCGACGGAGTGACAGGCGTATGGCGATCGGTTCGGTCCCGGCTTTCCCGCGCGGCGATACCGCGCAGCTGTCCCGCCTGGTCGTGCCGGAGGGCGCGGTGCGCACCCGCGCCGGGGATCCGGCCCGCGACGCCTCGCCGGAGGCGCGCCGCGCCGAGATACGCACCGCGCAGACGCTCGCCCGGTTCGGCGTGGCGGATGCGCGGCAGGTCCCCGCGACCGCGGTGACCGTGCGACACGGCGACACGCTGGAGGCGCTGGCGACGCGCTACGGCACGACGGTGGACCAGCTCGCGCGGCTGAACCCCGACGTCCACAACCTCGACGACCTGCGCGTCGGCCAGACGCTGAACGTACCGACCAACCGGCAGGTGGTGCAGGTGCAGCCCGGCGACACGCTGACCGCGATCGCGGATCGCTACGGCGTCGACGTCGCGCAACTGGCCGCGGCCAACGGCATAGCGGATCCCGATTCGATCCAGGCCGGGCAACGGATCGCGATCGTGCCGCGCACGCCCGTCGGGCTGGATCGCGATGCGGAGGTGCGCGGCTATATCGCGGACATGCAGGCGATCCGCGCCGACTGGCCGAACCTGACCGCGGCGCAGCGGCTGGAACGGGTCGAGGCGGCGCTGAACGAACGCCTCGCGGCGGCGGGCGTCCCCCCGATCCGCCTGACCGCGGGGGCCGACGGCAACGCCAGCGGCGTGTACGATTTCACCACCCATTCGATCGGCGTCGACGCCGACCTGCTGAACCAGCCGCGGATCACCGACGATCAGCTCCGCGGTCTTGCGGACACCGTCTATCACGAAGGGCGCCACGCCGAACAATGGTTCGACATGGCGCGCGTCCGCATCGCGCAGGGGCAGGACGTGGGCGAGCTCGGCCTTCCCGATTCGGTGATCGCCGCGGCCCGCGACGCGCCGCGGCTCGACCCGGCGTCGGCGCACGGGCGCTTCGTGACCGCGATGTACGACAGCGTGTATGGGGCGGGCGGGGCGGACCGCAACGACGTCCTCGGGCGCTTGAACGACGGCGACGACGACGTGTACGAACTGTACCGGGCCTTGCCCGAGGAGGCGGACGCATGGCGGGTCGGTGGGAAGGTCGAAAATCTGTGGCCGCGGTCGTGAGCGTCGCGGCCGCCTTGGTGGCGGGGTGTGGCATGGCGGGCGGCGGCGCAGGCGACGGAGCACAGGCGCGCGAGGGCGGCGACGTCGCCGCGATCCGCATCGCGCGCGATTTCATGGATCGTCGCGGCGAGCCGCTGGCGCTGGTCCGCGCCGCGGGCGCACGTGTCGATGAATCGCTGGCGGGCAGCGGCAATTACCCGTTCGAGGCGCCGCACGTCGCCGCGCGCGGTTCCGCGCTCGCGATCGACGAGGGCGGGACCGCGCGCGGCGCGCCGGAGACGCTGACGCTGCGCCTGCCTGCCGACACGCATCTGTCCTTTTCCGCCGCCACGCGCGCGCTGGGCGAGGCGAAGCGCGCGCCCGCGCTGCCCGGCCGGACCTGGACGTACCTGATCGCCGCGCCGAAGGGCCGCTATCGCCTGACGCTCAGCGGCGATCCGGAACGACCGGGCGCGCACGTGACGGAGGTCGCGGCGATCCGCGAGCGATAGCGCGGCTGCGACCAAGGTCGCATGTCCTGACGGTTCGTTAACCCGCGCGCCCTTATCCTGCGGCACCATGTTCCCGACCGAACCGCTTCAGCTGCATCACAGCTGGCCGATCCTCGATCCCCACGCCCGCTTCGCGCACGGGCTGGCGGGGGCGACCGTCGCGTTGGGGGGGAATGCGCCGCTCGCGCACTGGCAGTGCGATCTCGCCACGAACCTCCCCGAATGGTCCGACGGCGTCTACGACATCTTCGGCCTGCCGCGCGGGATCACGCCCGATCGCGCCACCGCGCTCGCCTGCTATCGCGAGGAATCGCGCGTCGCGATGGAGCGGCTGCGCGCGCACGCGCTGCGTCACCGTCGCGGCTTCACGCTGGACGCGCGGCTGCGGACGCCCGGCGGCACGGACCGCTGGATGCGCCTGACCGCGGCGCCGCAGTATGACGGCGCGCGCGCGGTGCGGCTGGCGGGAACGAAGCAGGACGTCACGCACCTGTACGCGCGCTAGGGCCGATCGACATTCGGATGGCGGGGTGAAACTCTCACGCGGAGCCGCGGAGGACCCTAAGGTATCGCGCACCGGGCTGCTCGTAACGCCGATTACCGGTCGCGGCCCGATATCGCCGCTTCCATGAAGGGAGTGCCGCCCTGCGCTACAAGCCACTCTCTGCGTCCTCCGCGCCTCCGCGCGAACCAATCCCTTTCTTCACTTCGCGGCTTCGCGGCTTCGCGCGAACACCGTGCACCGGCAAATCGAATGTCGATCGGCCTTCGCATTCGCGGCTTGCCCTGACGCGTCGACCGGCGCAGCATGATCCATGTGAGCGCCACAGGCGCCGGATGGGAGAGGCCGTTGCATCAATTGAGCGCGCAGGACGCATCGTTCGTCTATCTCGAAACCCCGCACACGCCGATGCATATCGGATCGGTCGCGATCTACGATCCGTCGACCGCGCCCGGCGGGTTCGTGCGGTTCAAGGACATCCTGCGCTTCATCCAGGTGCGGCTGGGCGGGGCGCGCAGCTTCCGCCAGCGGCTGGTCCGCGTGCCGTTCGACCTCGACCATCCCTACTGGATCGAGGACCCCGAATTCGACATCGAATATCACGTCCGCCACATCGCGCTGCCCAAGCCCGGCGACTGGCGGCAATTGTGCATCCAGGCCGCGCGGCTGCACTCGCGCCCGATGGACCTGACGAAGCCGTTGTGGGAATTCACGATCGTGGAGGGGCTGGACGAGATTCCCGGCCTTCCTCCCGGTTGCTTCGCCCTGGTCAGCAAGGTCCACCACGCCGCGATCGACGGCATGAGCGGGGTGGAGATGTCCGCCGCGGTCCATTCCACCGACCCCGACGTGTCCGATCCCGAGGCGGCGGACACGTGGAAGCCCGACCACATGCCGCAGGTCGCGGACCTGCTGGTGCGCAGCTACGTCAACAACCTGGTCCAGCCGATGCGCGCGCTGGAAACGATCGGCCGCTCGCTCCCCGGCGTCGGCCGCCTCGCGAACGAGGTGCGCAAGGGTGACGTCAGCGTCCGCAACGCGCGCCCCGCGCCGCGCACGCGCTTCAACGGAAAGGTCGGCGCGCATCGCGTGTGGGATGCGGTGCCGTTCCCGCTGGCGGATATCCGCGCGATCAAGGAAGCGGTCCCCGGCGCGACCGTCAACGACGTGATCCTGTCGATCGTCGGCGGCGCGCTGCGCACGTACCTGAAGGACAAGGGTGAGCTGCCGAAGGACACGCTGACCGCCATGGCGCCGATCTCGGTCCGGGCGGAGGGGCAGAAGGCGGCGATGGGCAACCTCGTCTCCGCCATGGTCGTCGGCCTGGGGACGCAGGTGGAGGACCCGCTGGAACGCCTGCGCTTCGTCCATGCGGAGGCCGGCAATTCCAAGGCGATGACCAACGCCATCGGCGCGAAGACGCTGACCGACTACAGCCAGCTGATGCCCGCGGGCCTCGCCGGGCTCGCCGCGCGGCTGTACACCCGCGTCGGCGCCGCGAACGCCCATGCGCCCGCGTTCAACTGCGTCGTGACGAACGTGCCGGGCAGCCGCGTGCCGCTGTATTTCGCGGGCGCGCGGATGGTGGGGATGTTCGGCACCGGCCCGGTGTTCGACGGCATGGGCCTCATCAACCCGGTCTACAGCTACGGCAACACGATCGCGGTATCCTTCACGTCCGATCGCGACATCATGCCCGATCCCGCGGCCTATGCCGACGCGCTGCGCGCCGCGTTCGCGGGGCTGAAGGCCGCGACGCTGAAACCAACCCCGGCGACGGCGGTTGAACCGCCGAAGGAAGAGTGGCCGCTGCCGAAGCGCAAGCCGGTCCGTAAAGCGAAAGGAGCAGCATGATGGCCGATACGAAGGACACGATCGACAAGACCGCCACCGCGACCAAGTCCGCGACCGACAAGGCCGCGAACGCCGCGAAGGATGCGACCGACCGGATGCGCGAGGGCGCGGAAAAGGCGCGCGAGGGCTTCCAGGACAAGGTCGTCGAACCCGCGAAGCGCGCGGGCGAGGCGATGCGCGAATCGGGCAAGGCGATGGCGAAGAATTCCAGCCAGATCGGCGTGACCATGATCGATCAGGCGGAAACGAACGCGCACGAGGCGTTCTCGGCCATGCGCGCCGCCGCGAAGGCGAACGACCTGTCGGAGGTGATGAAGATCCAGGGCGATTACCTGCGCGAACAGGGCAAGCGCAGCATGGATCAGGCGCGCCAGATCGGCGAGCTCATCATGCAGTTCGGCCGCGACGCGGTCCAGCCGCTGAAGGACGGCGCGAAGAAGTAGCGCCACCCCTCCGTTCGCCCTGAGCGAAGTCGAAGGGCCTGCGCACAGGCTTCGACTTCGCTCAGCCCGAACGGACGTCACACGCCCCATCGCCCCTGCGAAGGCAGGGGTGCGGTCGCACTGCGACAATACCCCCGGCACGGCCGCGGCTCGTGTGACCACGGAAGCCACACGCACCACGGCCATGAGCCCCCGCCTCCGCAGAGGCGGCCGCCATCCTAATCCAGATGTTCCCCAAACGCCGCCAGCACCTGCTCATACAACCGCCGCTTGAACGGCACGATCACGTCGGGCAATTCATGCGGCGCGACCCACCGCCACGCCCGGAACTCCGGATGCGCGGTGTCGATGCGGATGTCGCTGTCCTCGCCGTCGAAGCGGAACAGGAACCACCGCTGGCGCTGGCCGCGATATTTCCCCTTCCACACCGTCCCGATCAGCTCGGGCGGCAGGTCGTAGACCAGCTCCTCCACCGCCTCCGCCACGAACGACACCTTGTCCGGCGCGATGCCGGTCTCTTCCCCCAGCTCGCGCAACGCGGCGGCGCGCGCATCCTCGCCGGGATCGATCCCCCCCTGCGGCATCTGCCATGCCTCCAGCGTGGTATCGATCCGCTGCCCCACGAACACGCGGCCCTCGCGGTTCAGCAGCATGATGCCCGCGCAGGGGCGATAGGGGAGGTCGGTCATGCGGACGCTATAGGTGGTTCGCGCGAAGACGCGAAGACGCGAAGAAGGTCGGTTCACGCGGAGGCGCGGAGGCGCGGAGATGTTGCGCTTTCCGCAAGGTCCCGAGCCGCCATCGGCGGCTCAATCGCGTTAAGCCAAGTTCGATTTCCGCTGCGCGGGGAAACTCTCCGCGCCTCCGCGTGAACCTCATCCGGCCCGCGACAGCCCGGACGCTCGCCAGAGACGACACCCCTTCGCGTCTTCGCGCCTCCGCGAGAACCTACCCCGCCGCCTGCGTCATCACCCGCGCGCCCTCGGCCTCCACCACCGCATCCTTCACCGCCGCCAGATAGCCCGCCACGTCCCCGACACTCGACGGGATCGCCTGCCGCAAGGTGATGAAGCCGTGGATGTTCCCCACCGCCTCGCGATACGTCACCGGCACGCCCGCCAGCACCAGCGCGGCGGCATAGGCGCGGCCCTGGTCGCGGATCGGGTCGAGGCTGGCGGTCACCACCACCGCGGGCGGCAGGCCGACGAGGCTGCCCGCCATCGGCGACCCGCGATAATCCGCGAAGTCCGCCTGATAATGCTCCGCGAACCACAGCATCGTGTCGCGCGTCAGCAGGAATCCGTCCGCGAAATCCTCGAACGAGGGATATTCCTTCGCCATGTCCGCCGCCGGATACATCGGCGCCTGCACGATCACCGGCACCGCCGCCGCCGCATCGCGCAGCGCCATGGCCGTGGTGATCGTCAGCGTACCCCCCGCGCTGTCGCCCGACAGGATCAGGCTGGTCGCCGTCCGCCCCAGCCCCGCCGGGTTCGACGCGACCCAGCGCGCCGCCGCCTCGCAATCCGCGGGCGCGGCGGGCCATGTCGCCTCGGGTGCCAGCCGATAGTCGACCGCCACGACCGGCAGGTCGAGCTGGCGCGACATTTCCGCGGTGAAGCTGGCATGCGTGTCCAGGTCGCCGATCACGAACCCGCCGCCGTGGAAGAACACCACCACCGGTCCCGGCGCGCGCGCGTCGCGCACGTCGAACAGGCGCGCGCGGATGTCGCCGTCGGGGCCGGGAATGGTCAGGTCGCGGATCGTGGCGAGGTCGCCCACCGGCGGATCGGCCACGTCCTTCATCGCATTGTACATCGCGCGCGCCGCCTCGGCCGTCCCCTCGTGCGTCTTGGGCCCCGGCACGCTGCTCAGGTAATCGAGGAAACCGCGCACGTCGGGGCGGACATAGGGAGCGCTCATGCGGATCATCCTCTCGTATCGTCTCGTATCGCAACCTACCTTAGCCGCGTGATCCACGTCGTCCACCACCCATATTACGTGACCGAGGCGCCGCAGCGATCGACCTATCGCTGGGGCAAGAACGGCGCGATCCGCGACCTGCTGCTGGCTCAGGGCGAGGGCATCGCCTGGCACGAACCGGATGCGATGGGCGTCGCGGATATCGAGGCCGCACACGACGCGGACTATGTCGCGCAGGTCCTGTCCGCCGCGGTGCCGCGCGACAAGGAACGCCGCATCGGCTTCCCCGTCACCGCCGCGGTCGCGCGCCGCGCCGCCGTCGTGCCCGGCGGCACCTATCTCGCCGCCCGCCTCGCGCTCGACCACGGCTTCGCCGCCAACACCGCGGGCGGCAGCCATCATGCGCTGGCGGAGACAGGCGCGGGCTATTGCGTGTTCAACGACCTCGCCATCGCCGCGCACCGGCTGGCGGGGGAGGGGCGGCGCGTGCTGGTCGTCGACGTCGACGTGCATCAGGGCGACGGCACCGCCGCGCTCACCGCCGGGCATCCGGGGATCGCGACCTATTCCATCCATGCGGAGAAGAACTTCCCGGCGCGAAAGGCCCGCTCGACCCTCGACGTGCCGCTGCCCGACGCGACCGGCGACGCCTCCTATCTGGCGACGCTGGAGCAGACGCTCGCCCCGATGATCGCAGGGTTCGCGCCCGACCTGATCCTGTATCAGGCTGGCGTCGATCCCTACGCCGACGACCGCCTCGGCCGCCTGTCGCTAAGCGACGACGGCCTGGTCGCCCGCGAGCGGCTGGTGGCGCGCCTCGCGGGCGGGACCCCGATCGCCAGCACCGTGGGCGGCGGCTATGGCGACGACGTCATGGCGATCGCGCACCGCCACGTGCGCGCGATCCTGACGCTGGGGGAGGCTGTCGCCGCAGCCCGCGCGTAGCGCAGCTTCGCCCCGCCGCCCGCGAATCTTGGCTGGACCTGCCGCACCACAGGCGTAGAGACCGGGCGGGAGAGTGAAGGAACATCCATGGCCACTGCCATCCACGACGTGACGCCCGCAGAATCGCAGGCGCATCCCGCCCCCGAATCCATCGTCGTGCGCTTCGCCGGCGATTCCGGCGACGGCATGCAGCTGACCGGGGGGCAGTTCACGCTGTCGACCGCGCTGGCGGGCAACGACCTCGCCACCTTCCCCGATTTCCCCGCAGAGATCCGCGCGCCGCTGGGCACGCTGTTCGGCGTCAGCGCGTTCCAGATCAACTTCGGCTCCACCGCGATCGAGACCGCGGGCGACATGCTCGACGTCCTCGTCGCGATGAACCCCGCCGCGCTGAAGACCAACGTCGACGCGCTGAAGCCCGGCGGCCTCGTCATCGCGGACGAGGGCGAGTTCAACCAGCGCAACCTGGACAAGGCGAAATACACCGCCAGCCCGCTGGACGACGGCAGCCTCGCCAAATGGCAGGTGCTGCGCCTCAACATCTCGCAACTGACCGTCGATGCGGTGAAGCCGTTCGGCCTCGGCAACAAGGATGCGTTGCGCTGCAAGAACATGTGGACGCTGGGCCTGTCGCTGTGGATGTTCGATCGTGACCGGCAGCCGCTGGTCGACTGGCTGAAGGCGAAGTTTGCGAAGGCGCCGATGCTGGCGGAGGCGAACATCGCCGCGCTCAACGCCGGCCACGCCTATGGCGAAACCGCCGAACTAGGGGGCAACGTGCGCCAGCACGCCGTCGCCGCCGCGCCCGCGGAACCGGGCCTGTACCGCACCGTCACGGGGGCGGAGGCGATCAGCCTGGGCCTCGTCGCGGGCGCGCAGCTCGCGCAATTGCCGATGTTCTTCGGCGGCTATCCGATCACCCCCGCCTCCGCGATCCTCCACCATCTGTCGCGGCTGAAGGAATTCGGCGTCACGACCTTCCAGGCGGAGGACGAGATCGCCGCTATCGCATCCGCGATCGGCGCGTCCTACGCCGGGCAATTGGGCGTCACCTCTTCCTCCGGCCCCGGCATCGCGCTGAAGGGGGAGGCGATGGGCCTCGCGATCATGACCGAACTGCCGCTGGTCGTCGTCAATTCGCAGCGCGGCGGCCCGTCGACCGGCCTGCCGACGAAGACCGAACAGTCGGACCTGTATCAGGCGGTCTACGGCCGCAACGGCGACGCGCCGATGCCCGTCGTGTCCGCGCGCTCGGCTTCCGACTGTTTCGAGGTCGCGATCGAGGCGGTGCGCATCGCCACGACGTACATGACCCCCGTCATGCTGCTGACCGACGGCTATATCGCCAATGCGGCCGAGCCGTGGAAGGTGCCCGATACCAGCACGCTGGAACCGTTCCCCGTCACCTTCCTGGAGGAAGCGCCGGCGGAGGGCTTCCTCCCCTATTCCCGCGACGAGAAGCTGGCGCGCCCGTGGGTGAAGCCCGGCACCCCCGGCCTGCTCCACCGCATCGGCGGGATCGAGAAGAAGCAGGGCACGGGCAACATCGACTATTCGCCCGCCAACCACCAGGAAATGACCGACACGCGCAAGGCGAAGGTCGACGGCATCGTCGTCCCCGACCAGCAGGTCGAACTGGGCGAGACGAGCGGAAAGCTGGTCGTCGTCGGCTGGGGCAGCACCTTCGGCCCGATCCATCAGGCGGTCCGTCGCGCGCGCCGCAAGGGCGTCGACGTGGCGCACGTCCACATCCGCCACATCTGGCCGCTGCCGCAGAATCTGGGTGTCCTACTTCGCGGCTATGAGCATATCCTGGTCCCCGAAATGAACACCGGACAGCTCAAGACGGTCCTGCGCGACCAGTATCTGGTCGACGCGAAACCGCTGAACAAGGTCAGCGGCCAGCCCTTCCGCATTTCGGAGATCGAGGACGCGATCGCGACCTTCTTCGACGGCGTGCCCGGGAACGAGGGTGGGACCGTCCCGCCCAACGACGTGCAGCTGCCCGGCGGGGAGCAGGGGCACGACGACGGTTCGTTGCACGGGGGGCCGTCCGCGTGACCGTCCGTACCGCGCTATCGATTCAACATTCGCAACATTCGCCGACAGGGAAAGCCGTCGTATGAACGACATGACGCCCATCACGACCAAGCCCAAGGATTGGGAAACCGATCAGGAAGTCCGCTGGTGCCCCGGCTGCGGCGACTATGCGATCCTGAAGGCGGTACAGCGCACGATGCCGGAAATCGGCGCGCGCGCGGAAAACACCGTGTTCGTGTCCGGTATCGGCTGTTCGTCGCGCTTCCCCTATTACATGGAAACCTACGGCTTCCACACCATCCACGGCCGCGCGCCCGCGGTGGCGACCGGGGTGAAGCTCGCCAATCCCGAACTGGACGTGTGGATCATCACCGGCGACGGCGATGCGCTCAGCATCGGCGGCAACCACACGATGCACCTGATCCGGCGGAACCTCGACTGCCAGTTTCTGCTGTTCAACAACGAAATCTACGGCCTGACGAAGGGGCAATATTCCCCCACGTCGCGCGTCGGCACGCAATCCCCGTCGACGCCGTTCGGCTCGGTCGACCGCCCCGCCAACCCCTGCGCCTTCGCGCTGGGCAGCGGCGCGCGGTTCGTGGCGCGCGGGATCGACGTCAGCAAGAACCTCGTCGGCGTGCTGAAGGCGGCCTATGCGCACAAGGGCACCAGCTTCGTCGAGATCTTCCAGAACTGTATCGTCTACAACGACGACGTCTTCGCCCCCTTCACCGATCGCAAGCAGGGCGCGGACCAGAACCAGTTGTGGGTCGAGGACGGCCAGAAGCTGACCTATGCCGGCGGTACGAAGGGCCTGGCGCTCGACCGCGACCGGCTGGCGCTGAAGGTCGTCGCCGCCGACGATCCCGACGTGATCGTGCACGACAAGACGAACCGCGCCGTCGCGCACATGCTGGTCGAGATGCCGTTCGGCGACTTCCCGATGGCGCTGGGCATCCTGTACGAGGATCCCGCGCCCACGTTCGAAAGCGCGGTCGTGGCGCAGAACGCGGCGGTCAGCGCGGGGAAGAAGCCCGATCTGGCGAAGCTGCTGTCCAAGGGGCAGACGTGGATGGTGGACAAGGAACCGCGCGCGGAATGACGGAACGGCGCCGCGTCGCGGTCAATGGACCGTGGCGCGGCCCAGCAGCCACGCGATCGCGGCGCGGCGATCGTCGAACACGCGCAGGTTTACGCGGTCGCTTCGCACCCGTGCCATTTGCAGGTGGACCAGCGGCGACCCGGTGACCAACGCCACACGCCGCGCCCAGATCGCGCTGTAGATCGGGTCGGTGAAATAGGTGGCGAAGCGGGCGAGCACCTTGGGGGAGGCGATGTCGAGCCGCGCGAAATCGTACAGCGTGACATGGCTCCCCGCGCGCTCTCCCAGCGAGCGGATCGCGCCGTGCAGCGCGCCGGCCGCTTCCCCGATCTCCGCTTCCGTCACGAACCCTTCCGCCACGACGTTGACCATCGCGTGCGACCGATCCACCACGACCTTGTACATCGCGTCATCCCCTCCCGCCCGACATAGGGCCGGGACGGTTAAGGACGGATTGCACCGATCCGGACGTTCTTCCTACGCCCGGTTCGCCGCCGACAGGATCGCCCGCACGCTCGCGGTCGCGACGTCGGTGTCGATCCCCACGCCCCAGACGGTCCGCCCGTCGTCGGCCCTGCACTCGACATAGGCGACCGCCTGCGCCGTCGCGCCGTGCCCGATCGCATGTTCGGCATAATCGACCACGTCCAGCGTCGGCCCCGTACTCTCCGCCAGCGCCGCGACGACCCCCGATATCAGCCCGTTGCCCCGGCCGGACAGCGACCTTTCCTCCCCGTCGATCGCGACCCGCCCGACGAACAGCCGGTCGCCGTGCGCCCCCGTCTCCTCGTAATCGCGCAGCTCGATCCGGTCCGTACCCGTGGGCAGGTACGTCGCCTCGAAACATCCCCAGATGTCCGCGGCGTTCAGTTCGCGGCTGCCCTCGTCCGCCAGCGCCTGCACGTGCCGGGAGAAGTCCGCCTGAAGCCGCTTGGGCAGCTTCAGGCCCTTGTCCTGCTCCAATACCCACGCGACGCCGCCCTTGCCCGATTGCGAATTGACGCGGATCACCGCCTCGTAGCTGCGTCCCAGGTCGGCGGGATCGATCGGCAGGTACGGCACCTCCCAATAATCGTCGTTCCGCTCGGCCTGCGCGGTGAACCCCTTCTTGATCGCGTCCTGGTGCGATCCGGAAAAGGCGGTGAAGACCAGTTCGCCGGCATAGGGCGTGCGCGGGTGGACCGTGATGTTGGTGGCATATTCCACCGTCTTCACCACGGCGTCGATGTCCGACAGGTCGAGGCCGGGGTCGATCCCCTGCGTGTACATGTTCAGCGCCACGGTCACGAGGTCGCAATTCCCCGTCCGCTCGCCATTGCCCAGCAGGCACCCCTCGACCCGGTCCGCCCCCGCCATCAATCCCAGTTCCGCCGCCGCGACGCCCGTGCCGCGGTCGTTGTGGGTATGCAGCGAGATCACCGCGGCGTCGCGGTTTGGCAGGTGGCGGCAGAACCACTCGATCTGGTCGGCGTAGACGTTGGGCGTCGCGCATTCGACCGTCGCGGGCAGGTTCAGGATGATCGGCGCGTCCGTCGTCGGGAGCAGCACCTCCATGACCGCGGCACAGACCTCGACCGAGAAATCGAGTTCGGCGGTGGAGAAGGTCTCGGGCGAATATTCGAACTGCCATTTCACGTCGGGCTGTTTCGCCGCCTCGTCGCGCAGCACCTTCGCGCCCTCGACCGCGATGCCCTTCACCTGCTCGCGGGTCATGCCGAACACGATCTTGCGCCACGCCGGGCTGACCGCATTGTAAAGGTGGACGATCGCGCGGTTCGCGCCCTTCAGGCTGGCGAAGCTGGTCTCGATCAGGTCGCGGCGCGATTGCGTCAGCACCTGGACCGCCACGTCGTCGGGCACGCGGCCGGACCGGACGAGCCCGCTGATGAAATCGAACTCGGTCGCGCCCGCGCTGGGGAAGCCGACCTCGATCTCCTTCAGCCCGACCTTCACCAGCAGGTCGAAAAAGCGCGTCTTCTTCTCCGCGTCCATCGGATCGATCAACGCCTGGTTCCCGTCGCGCAGGTCGGTGGACAGCCAGCGCGGCGCGGTCGTGATCGTCCGCGACGGCCACGTGCGGTCGGGGATGTCGATGGCGGGGAAGGGGCGGTACTTGACGGAAGGATCGCGCAGCATGGCCGGTCTCACGATGGGAGCGAGGGGAGGTCGGTCAGGCCCTTAGGCGCGTGGCGTGCGCGGGGCACGCGAAACGACGGCGCGCCTAAGGGCGCGTAAGTCGTAGCGCGAGGGGCGGCAACGTCGTCATGCCGGGCGACGATGGCCCGTCGCGCCCACCCTGTCCAGCGCGGAATGCGATGCTTTACCGTCCGGCAAGGATTGCACGGCAGGAAAGTCCCGCAGGATGACGGGACGAGAATCGATGTTGCAGGTCGTTTACATCAGTACGGCGGTGGCCGGCCTGCCCGCGGATATCGACGATATCCTGGCGGTATCGCGCCGCAACAACGCGCGCGACGATGTCACCGGGCTGCTCTACGCCGACGGCCGCCGCTTCCTCCAGGCGCTGGAGGGGCCGGAACGGCAGGTGGAGGCGGCGCTGATCCGGATCGCCGCGGACCCGCGTCACCGCGCGATCGTCACCCTGTCGCACCGCATCGTCGCCGCGCGCGAATTCGGGGCGTGGGAAATGGCGGTGCGGCGGCCGGGGGACGATGGCGCGGACTTCGTCGCGCGGGTCGATCGCCTGATCGCCGGAGCCGCGCCCGCGGTGCGGGGCACGTTCGCCGGCTTCCTTCAGGTCCGCCGCGCCGCCTGACGCGTCACTGCTTCACGAAGGCGACGACGATGTCCAGCTTGATCGCGTCGGACACCATCGGGATGCCGTAGCCGATGCCGAACTCGCTGCGCCGGATCGTGCCGGTCGCGGTGAACCCGACATTCTCGCCGCCGCCCATCTGCGCCGGGCCCTTGCCCGCGCCGTAGAACGCCGCCTGCAACGTCACCGGGCGCGTGACGCCGTTCAGGGTGAGATTGCCGGTGATCGTCGCATTCTGCCCCGTCGCGGCGACCCTCGTCGATACGAAGCGCGCATCCGCCGGGCTGGCGCCGAAGAAGTCGGCCTTGCCCCCGTCCTTGCCCGCGCGCAGCAGGTGGCTGGTCAGCCCCGCCGATGCCGTGATCACCTTCGACACCGGGATCGTGACGTCGACCTTCGCCTTGCTCGGCGCCTTGGGATCCAGTTCCAGCGTGCCCGTCACGTCGCCGAAGATGCCCGAATAGGGCGTGAAGCCCAGATGATCGACGGTCCAGGTGACGAGCGAGTGACCCGGATCGGTCTTGTACGTCCCGCCGCTGACGCGGCGCGGGTCCTTTGCGCCCGGCTTGGTCGTGGGCGCCTGCGCGGACAGCGGGGCCGAAACGACGGCGGCGGCAAGGGCGGCGGCGATGATGAGGCGCATGATGATCTCCCTGTCTTCTCGCGCGGTTGGACCACAACCCGCGCGCCCGCGATAGTCCCACGACCCGAAACGGCGCGTTTTCGCACGGTGGCCCGTTCCCTTCCTGTTCCATATCGGCTAGGGCCGCGGCATGGCGAAGGTGCAGCGGCGATACGTGTGTCAGGCGTGCGGGTCGGTCGGCTCGCGCTGGCAGGGGCAATGCCCCGATTGCGCCGAGTGGAACACGATCGTGGAGGAGACGCCTGCGGTCGTCACGCCTTTCCATGCGAAGCACAATCTTCAGGGCGGCGGGCGCGCGATCCAGCTGGTCGGTCTGAACGACGACGTCGTGCTGCCCCCGCGCACGCCCTTCGGGATCGCGGAGCTCGACCGGGCGCTGGGCGGCGGGCTGGTCGCGGGATCGGCGACATTGATCGGCGGCGATCCGGGGATCGGCAAGTCGACCCTGCTGTTGCAGGCCGCGGCGATGCTGGCGCGGCGCGGCCATGACGTCGCCTATGTGTCGGGGGAGGAGGCGGCGGATCAGGTCCGTCTGCGCGCGCAGCGGCTGGGGCTGGGCGACGCGCCGGTGCGGCTGGCGGCGGCGACGTCCACGCGCGACATCCTGACGACGCTGGGGCAGGGCACGCCGCCCGCGCTGCTGGTCATCGATTCGATCCAGACGATGCATTCCGACCTGATCGAGGGCGCACCCGGCACCGTCAGCCAGGTCCGCGCCTCGGCGCAGGAACTCATCCGCTTCGCCAAGGAACGCGGCACCGCGGTCGTGCTGGTCGGCCACGTGACGAAGGACGGCAGCATCGCGGGCCCGCGCGTGCTGGAACACATGGTCGACACCGTGCTGGCGTTCGAGGGCGAGCGCAGCCATCAATATCGCATCCTGCGCGCGCTGAAGAACCGCTTCGGCGGGACGGACGAGATCGGCGTGTTCGCGATGCAGGGCGCGGGGCTGGTCGAGGTGTCGAACCCGTCCGCCCTGTTCCTGACCGAACGCGACGAGAGCGTTGCGGGCGCCACCGTCTTCCCCGCGCTGGAGGGGACGCGCCCGGTATTGGTGGAGATCCAGGCATTGGTCGTCCGCCTCGCCAGCGGCGCGACCCCGCGCCGCGCCGTCGTGGGCTGGGACAGCGGGCGCCTGTCGATGATCCTGGCGGTGCTGGAGGCGCGCTGCGGGCTCAGCTTCTCGACCGCGGAAGTCTATCTCAACGTCGCGGGCGGCTATCGCATCCAGGATCCGGCGGCTGACCTCGCGGTCGCCGCCGCGCTGGTATCCGCGCTGGGCGAGCGGCCCGTGCCGGTCGATACCGTGGCCTTCGGCGAAGTCGCGCTGTCGGGCGAACTGCGCCCCGTGGCGCACGCACCGCTGCGGTTGAAGGAGGCGGCGAAACTGGGCTTTTCCCGCGCCATGCTCCCGACCTCCGCGGGCGGGGAGGCGGCGGGAATGACACTGGCGACTCACCGCACGCTGGGCGGGTTCGTGGACCATCTGCTGGGGCGGGGGTGAGGGTAGGGGACGGGGGCCGACACCCTCCTCTGTTCGGCCTGAGCGAAGTCGAAGGTTACGCGCATGTGCTTCGACTACGCTCAGCACGAACGGAAGTTGGCACCTTCCGTAGGCAAGTCGCGCAGCATCCTCTGCCCCGGCCCAACGCCCCATCCCGACCAACCCCTTTCTCCCCGACGCCCCCTAGCGATCCCGTGCCCCACCCCGTATCTAGGGCGCAATGAATCTCCAGGGCCTCGATATCATCGTCCTCATCGTCGTCGGGGCCACCGCGCTGCTGGGCGTGAAGCGCGGGTTCGTGGCGGAGGTGCTGGCGCTGTTCGCCTGGGTCGCGATGGTGTTCGCGATCAAGGCCTTCCATCTCCCGCTCAGCGCGCGGCTTGCCGATCCGGTCGGCAGCAGTTCCGGCGCGGCGGTGCTGGCGTTCGTCATCCTCGCCGGCGGCACCTATTTCCTCGGCAAGATCGTCGTGAACGCGATCGGGAAGCGTACGCGCACCTCGGTCCTGGGGCCGATCGATCGCGCGCTGGGGTTCGGGTTCGGCGCGCTGAAGGGCCTGATCCTGTCCAGCCTCGCCTACATCCTGCTGACATTGGTCCTCGACACGCTGGGCGCGGGGCCGAAGTCGCGGCCGACCTGGATCACCCAGGCGCGGACCTATCCGCTACTGCGCGCCACCAGCGGCGCGATCGCGGATTTCGTCGATCGCCGGCGCAAGGGCGAACCGGTGTTCGGCGACGATACGCGTGCGGCGGGGAACGGAACATGAGCCTCGACCTCTACACCCCCGAAGTCGCGGCGCTCGCGGCGGGCAATCCCTTCCCCGACCGGTTGCCCGACGCGCAGGCGTCGGTGGAAAGGCGGTCGCCGATCTGCGGCAGCCGCGTGACCGTCGACGTCGCGATGGACGACGACGGCCGCGTCGCGCGCGTCGGGACGCTAGTGCGCGCCTGCCTGCTGGGGCAGGCGTCCTCGACCCTGCTGGCGCGCAATATCGTGGGCCGTACCCCGGCGGAACTGGCCGCGGCGCGCGACGATCTGGCCGCGTGGCTGGCGGGGGAGGGACCGGCGCCGACGTGGCCCGGCCTCGACATCTTCGCCCCCGGCCTGAAACTGACCGCGCGCCATCCGTCGATCCGGCTCGCGTTCGAGGCCGCGGCGGACGCCGCGGATCAGGCCGCGAAGGCGCACGCCTGATGGAACATGGCGGCAGCACGCTTCTGCGCGACGGGGTGTTCCTCCTCGGCTTCGCACTCGCCTTCGTCCTGCTGTTCCGCCGGCTCGGGCTCGGCGCGACGTTGGGGTTCCTGGTCGCGGGCGCGCTGGTCGGGCCGCACATGCTGGGCCTCGTCGGCGATGCGCAGCAGAAGCTGGGGATCGCCGAACTCGGCATCACGCTGCTGCTGTTCGTCGTCGGACTGGAACTGAACCCGACGCGATTGTGGCGGCTGAAACAGGATATCTTCGGCCTGGGCCTGTTGCAGGTCGTCGCGTGCGGCGTCGCGATCACCGCGATCCTCGCGGGCATCGCGCATTTCTCGGTCGCGGCGGCGCTGGCGATCGGGATGCCGCTGGCGCTGTCGTCGACCGCGCAGGTGCTGCCGATGCTGCAATCCGCCGGGCGGCTGCGCACCCCGTTCGGGGAACGCGCCTTCTCGATCCTGTTGTTCCAGGATCTGTCGATCATCCCGATGATTACGATCATCGCCGCGATGAGCCGCAATCCCGCGGATGCGGGCGGGCCGTCGGGCTGGACGATGGCGCTGTATACCGTGCTGGCGATCGCGGGCCTGATCGCGGCGGGCCGCTTCGTCCTGCGGCCCCTGTTCCGCGGCATCGGCAATCTGGGGGAGCGCGAGATGTTCGTATTCGCCGCGCTGTTCACGGTCATCGCCTCGTCCGCGCTGATGCAGGCGCTGGGCCTGTCGCCCGCGCTGGGCGCGTTCGTGGCGGGCGTCATGCTGGCGGACAGCCCCTACCGGCACGAGCTGGAGGCGGACGTGGAGCCGTTCCGCTCGATCCTGCTCGGCCTGTTCTTCGTCGCGGTCGGCATGATGCTGGACCTCGGCGCGATCTACGAACGGCCGTTGTTCGTCGTGACGATGGCGCTGGCGCTGGTGGCGACGAAGGCGGCGATCATCTTCGCCATCGGCCTCGCCTTCCGCATGCCGTGGCGTCCCGCGCTCGCGCTCGGCCTGCTGCTGAGCCAGGGCGGCGAGTTCGGCTTCGTCCTTCTGGCGCAGGCGCAGAACGGCCTGTTGATCGCGCCCGAGGCGGCGAGCATCTTCGGCGCGATCATCACGCTGTCGATGGCGACGACGCCGTTCCTGATGATGGCCGCGCGCCGCTTCCGCGAGGCGCCGGTCGATTCGGCCGAGCGCGACGGGCCGGTCGCGGACGGATCGAACGCCATCATCGTCGGCTACGGTCGCTTCGGCCAGACGGTGGGGCAAATGATGCTGGCGAGCGACGTGCCCGTCACGCTGATCGATACCGATATCGAGATGATCGACATCGCGCGCGAATTCGGGGCGAAGGTCTATTACGGCGACGGCACCCGGCTTGAACTGCTGCGTCAGGCCGGGGCGGCGGAGGCGGAGCTGATCCTGTTCTGTATCGACGGCGACCAGATCACGCGCGACATCCTGGACGGCGTGCACAAGGCGTTTCCCGACGCGCGCATCTTCGTCCGCGCCTACGACCGGCGCGCGCTGGTGCAGCTGAAGACCGGTCCCGCCGAGTTCGTGGTGCGCGAGGTGATGGAAAGCGCGATCAAGATGGCGCGCCTCGCGCTGAAGGGACTGGGCGTGGCGGAGGGCGAGATCGAGCGCGCGGAGGACATGTACCGCGCCCGCGACAAGGAACGGTTGCGGATCCAGGTCGAGGCCGGCGATATCCGCGCCGCGCGCGCGACGGTGGCGGCGGAGCAGCCGTGGGGGACCGACCGATGAACCTGCTGCTGGCCCTTGCCGCCCTGTCCGGCGCGGTCGCGGTCGCGGCGGGCGCGTTCGGCGCGCACGGCGCCACCGGGCAGGCGGTCGAATGGCTGAAGACGGGCGGCCAGTATCAACTGATCCACGCCGTCGCCGCACTGGTCGCGCTGCGACTGGAGGCGAGGGGCCCGGCATGGCTGTTCGTCGCGGGCGGCGCGCTGTTCGCGGGGACGCTGTACCTGATGGCGCTCGGCCTGCCGCGCTGGCTGGGCGCGATCACGCCGATCGGCGGCGCGTTGCTGATCGCGGGCTGGCTCTGGCTCGCCTGGACCGGGCTGCGAACCTAGTCCGTCACCGGACCGGCACTTCGGTTTCCACCGCCTTCGGGTTCCGGATCGACGGCCGCAGCCGCGCCACGCTGCACAGTCCCGCCAGCAACGCTAGGCCCGCCGCGACCAGCGCGGGCGTCGCCCCGCCGCCGACGCCCATCGCCAGCAACGCCGCGACGACCGTTGCACCCGTCGTCTGCCCGGCCAGCCTGACCGTCCCGACGAGCCCGCCCGCCGCCGCCGCGCGCTCCTTCGGCGCGGAACCGATGATGAGCCGGGCGTTGGGCGGCAGGAACAGGCCGAACCCCGATCCGCACAACGCCATCCGCCATGCGATATCGAACCACGCCGGGTCCGCGGGCAGGAACGCTAGCAGCGTCAGCCCCGCGATCGACACCGCCATCCCGACACCGCCCAGCAATCCCGCGGGCACCCGGTCCGACAGCCACCCCGCCAGCGGCGCGACGATCATGTTCGTTAGCGGCCACGGCGCGATCGCCGCGCCCACCTCCGCCGCCGTCCAGCCGAACTGGTGGGTCAGGCGGAACGGCAGCGACAGCAGCAGCGTCATCGATGCGCAGAACGCCGCGAACGCGCCCACCGCCGACAGCGCGATCACCGGCCGCCCCAGCAGGTCGACGGGCAGGATCGGCGAGGGCCGCGTCCGTTCGCGCCGGACGAATACGTGCCCGATCGCCAGGCCCAGCAGCACGATGGCGGCGGAAACGACCGGGCTGTCGCCATGCACCGCGCTCTCCGCGCCTCCGATCACCAGGCCGAACGTGGCGGCGCACATCATCGCGCCGGGCACGTCATAGGCGCGCGCGCGGGGCACCGCGTCGGGCAGCGCGCGGCCCAGGATCAGCGACAGGATCGCGAACGGCACCGCGCTGGCGAAGACCCACGGCCACGGCGCGACCGACAGGACGAGCCCGCCGATCGTCGGGGCCGCCGCCGCGGAACTGGCCACGATGACGGAATTGATGCCCAGGCCCCGCCCCAGTTGCGCGGAGGGATAGGTCTGCCGGATCAGCGCCGACGCCACCGACAGGGCGCCCGCCGCCCCCAGGGCCTGCGCCGCTCTGACGACCAGCAGGAACGGCAGCGACTTCGCGAAGAAGCAGAGGATCGTCGCCACCGCGAACACCATCTGTCCCGCCTGGTACATCCGCTTCAGCCCGAAGCGCTCGCCCAGCCCCGCGAACGGCAGCAGCATCATGACCAGGATCAATTGGTAGACCGTGACGACCGCCACGACCGAACTCGATTCGACGCCCAGGTCGCGCGCGATCGTCGGCAGGGCGACGGTCGCCACGCCGCCGTCGATGATGACCAGCGCGGTGCCGCAGCACAGCGCCGCGATCGCGGCGTAGCGCCGGGGCGACGGCAGGCCGTCTGTGGGTAATCCCGCGCGGGGTCGACGCTTCGCCATCGCGCGCTCCTGCGCTAGACGACGGTGGGGATGCAAGACGGAGGAAACATGCGGACGGTTATCGGACTGATGGCGATGGCGCTTGCGACCGCCGGCGCGGACGCGCAGACGCCGCGGATGACCGACGATCCGTATGTGTGGCTTGAGGGCAAGGACGACGCGAAGGCGCTCGCCTGGGTGGAGGCGGAGAACCGGCGGACGCTCGCCCGGCTGGAGGCCGACCCCCGCTATGCGCGGTTCGAGGCGCAGGCGCTGGCGATCGCCTCCGCCAGCGACCGCATCCCGATGCCCGAGCAGCGCATGGGCCGGATCACGAACTTCTGGCGCGATGCCGATCATCCGCAGGGCGTGTGGCGCTGGACCACGCCGGCCGATTACGCGACCGCGACGCCGACGTGGAAGACGCTGCTCGATCTCGACGCCCTGTCGCGGGCGGAGGGGAAGAAATGGGTGTGGAGGGGCGCCACCTGCCTGCCGCCGGAGGAGCGCCGCTGCCTGGTCGCGCTGTCCGAAGGGGGCGAGGACGCGGTCACCTATCGCGAATTCGACCTGGTGGACGCGCGCTTCGTGGAGGGCGGGTTCGTCCTGCCGACATCGAAACAGGGCGCGGACTGGATCGACGCCGACACGCTGATCGTCTCGCGCGACTGGGGCGCCGGGACGATGACGGCATCCGGCTATCCCTTCGTCGTGAAGACGTTGCGCCGCGGCCGCACTCTGGCGGACGCGCAGGAGGTCTATCGCGGGCAACCCACGGACCAACTCGGCACCTACGGCAGCGTCCTGACCGACGGTGCGGGCAACCGGCTGGTCCTGGTCCTGCGTCGCCAGACCTTCTTCGGCGGCGAAACCTTCGCCCGGGTCGACGGCAGGCTGGTGAGGCTGGACACCCCGCCGCGCGTCTTCCCCGCGGGCATGGTCGACGGGCAGGTCCTGTTCCGGACCAGCGAGGCGTGGGGCGATGTCCCCGCGGGCGCGATCGCCGCCGCGCCGCTGGCGGCGGTGCGCACGGGGCGGTTCGTGCCGCAGGTGCTGTTCGCCCCCGGTCCGCGCCAGTCGGTGGAGGGGCTCGCGGTCACGCGCCACCATGCGATCGCCAACATCTACGACAACGTGCGCGGCCGGGCCTTTGTGTTCTCCCACACCGGCGGGAAATGGACGCGGCGCACCGTGCCGCTGCCGGACAACGCCTCCATCGTCACCGCCAGCACGACCGAATCCAGCGACGCGGCCTATGTCGCGGTCACCGGCTTCCTCGCACCGACGACCCTGTGGACGCTCGACACCGCGGCCACCGCCGCCCCGGTGCAGGTGAAGGCGATGCCCGCGCGCTTCGACGCCGCCAACCTGGTGGTGGAACAGTTCGAGGCGACGTCGAAGGACGGGACGAAGGTGCCCTATTTCATCGTCCACCGCCGCGACGTGCCCCGCGACGGTTCGACGCCGACGATCATGACCGCCTATGGCGGGTTCGAACTGTCGATGACGCCGAGCTATTCCGGCATCACGGGAAAGCTGTGGCTGGAACGCGGGAACAGCTTCGTCCTGGCCAACATCCGCGGCGGCGGCGAGTTCGGCCCGGCGTGGCACGATGCCGGTCGAAAGACGAAGCGGCAGGTCATCTACGACGATTTCGCCGCCGTCGCGCAGGACCTGATCGCGCGCAAACTGACCAGCCCGCGGCGGCTGGGGATCTACGGCGGCTCCAACGGCGGCCTGCTGATGGGGGTGATGTTCAACCAGCGCCCCGACCTGTTCCGCGCGGTCGCAATCCAGGTCCCCCTGCTGGACATGGTCCGCTACGAAGGGATCGCCGCGGGCGCGTCATGGGTCGACGAATACGGATCGGTATCGGTGCCGGAGGAGCGCCGCTTCCTCGAATCGATCTCCCCCTACGCCAACATCCGTCGCGGCGGTGCCTATCCCGAACCCTATGTCTGGACCACGACGAAGGACGACCGCGTCGGACCGCAACATGCGCGTAAGTTCGCCGCGCGGCTGAAGGAATACGGCCTGCCGTATCTGTTCTACGAGGATACGGCCGGCGGCCATTCGGGCGACGCGGATATCGCGCAGGGTGCGCGGTTGCAGGCGTTGCAGATGGTCTATTTCGCGCAGAAGCTGGAAGACTGACGTTATTGCTGCAACGCAGCAGACGGGATAGGGGAGGCAGCATGAACGCCGTGACCGACACACCGCCCGCCGCTGTTCCCGATACCGTCCCCGTCGTGTTCGAGGCGGTCGTCAAGAAGCAGACGATCGCCGCGACCTACAATCGCGGGACGGTCACGCTCGCGCCGCACGTCGTCTATACCAAGCATGGCGAGATCTATCTCGACGCCGTGACGCTGGAACGCGACGGGAAGCCGCCGAAGGAGGAGAAACTGGGCGCGTTCAAGCTGTCCGGCCTCAGCGGCCTGCGCATCACCCCGCGCCGCTTCACCCCCAGCGCGCTGTTCGACGCGGGCGATGCGAAGTATGAGGCGACCCTGCTGGCGGTCGAGGTCTGACGATCGACGCCGTGCGTGGCCTCTCGATCTGCTGTGTCCCCGCGCAGGCGGGGGTCCGGTCCCGGCTCCCGTTCCCGCGGGAGCACGATCAGGCGCAGCGCCATCCACCGGTCAGGCCCGGCGCGGCATGACGACCATCGCCGCGGACAGCACCGGCCGCCGCATCGCGCGCGCGTTCCTGATCGCCTTCTACGCCGTCGCGGGCGTCGCGCACCTGATCGTGACCGACGCCATGGTCCGCATCGTGCCTCCGCCCGTCCCGTTCCCCCGCGCGGTCGTGATTGCGACCGGCCTGTGCGAGATCGCGGGCGCCATCGCGTTGCTGTCGCCGCGCTGGCGCGTGGCGGCGGGCAGGGCGCTGGCGCTGTACGCCCTGTGCGTCTGGCCCGCGAACATGTGGCATGCGGTGCTGGACCTGCGCGGCGGCACCGGCCTCCCGCTCGCCTATCACGCCCCCCGGCTGATGGTGCAGCCGCTGGTGATCTGGTGGGCCTTATGGGCGAGCGGCGCGGTGGACCGGCCGTTTCGTAGGCTCCGCGATCGCCCGGCCTAGACCCGCTCACACCGTCACGAACGTATCCATCACCCGCTTGCGCCCGGCCTGTTCGAACTCGATCTCCAGCTTGTTGCCCTCGATCGCGTCGATCGTGCCGTAGCCGAACTTCTGGTGGAACACGCGCTGCCCGATCGACAGGTCGCCGCGGCCCTTGTTGCCCAGCGACACCGCGGACGCGCGGCTCTCGACCACGCGCACGGGTTCGCGCGTGAAGGTCCGGCTGGTCCATTCGCCGCCCGGCTTGGCGTCCCCCGACCCGCCGAGCGTCCCCGCCGCGCGCTGCCAGCCCGGCCCGCGCCCCGCGCCGCGCCCGACGTCGGCGAACGGATCGGCGCGCTCGGACCAGTTCGCCTGCCACAGGCTCGCGCCCCCGGTCATCGTCGTCTCGCTGTCGATATGCACGTCGGGCAATTCGCCGACGAAGCGCGACGGGATCGAGGACGTCCACTGGCCATAGATCCGGCGATTGGCCGCGTGCAGGATCGTCGCCCGCCGTCGCGCCCGCGTGATCGCGACATAGGCGAGGCGGCGCTCCTCCTCCAGGCTGCGCGTGCCGCCTTCGTCCAGCGACCGTTGCGACGGGAACAGCCCTTCCTCCCACCCGGCGAGGAAGACGGTGTCGAACTCCAGCCCCTTGGCGGCGTGGATCGTCATGATCGTGACCTTGGGGTCGTCCCGCGTCGCCTCGTTATCCATGACCAGGCTGACATGTTCCAGGAACGCGCCGAGCGATTCATATTCCTCCATCGCGCGGACCAGTTCGGTAAGGTTCTCCAGCCGCCCCGCCGCCTCGACCGACTTCTCCGCCTGCCACATCGCGGTATAGCCGCTCTCGTCCAGCATCTGCCGCGCCAGCTCGGCATGCGGCACGCTGCTCGCCATGTCGCGCCACCGCGCGATGTCGCCGACGAAATTGCCCAACGCGCGCCGCGCCTGCGGGGTCAGCTCGTCGGTATCGAGGATGCGCACCGCCGCGTGGCTCAGCGGCAGGCCCTCCGCGCGCGCCAGCATGTGCAGCTTCGCCACCGCCTTGTCGCCCAGCCCGCGCTTGGGGACGTTGACGATCCGCTCGAAGGCCAGATCGTCCGCGGGCTGGTTGACGATCCGCAGATACGCCAGCGCATCGCGGATCTCCGCGCGTTCGTAGAAGCGGAAGCCGCCGACGATCTTGTACGGCAGGCCGATCGCGATGAAGCGGTCCTCGAACTCGCGCGTCTGATGGCCTGCGCGCACCAGGATCGCGACATCGTCCAGCGACGTGCCCGATCGCTGCGCCGCCTCGATCTCCTCGCCGACGCGCCGCGCCTCCTCCGGCCCGTCCCACACGCCGATGACGCGCACCTTCTCGCCCGCGTCCAGCTCGGTCCACAATTCCTTGCCCAGCCGCCCGCCGTTGTTGGCGATGACCCCCGCCGCCGCGCCCAGGATATGCGGGGTGGAACGGTAATTCTGCTCCAGCCGGATGACCTTCGCGCCGGGGAAGTCCTTCTCGAACTTCAGGATATTCTCCACCTGCGCGCCGCGCCACGAATAGATCGACTGGTCGTCGTCACCGACGCAGCAGATGTTGCGCCGCTCCTGCGCCAGCAGGCGGAGCCACAGATACTGGACGCTGTTCGTATCCTGATATTCGTCGACCATGATGTAGCGGAAGCGCTGCTGATACTGTTCCAGCACCCCTCGATCGGTCTTCAGGATGGTCAGGACGTGGAGCAGCAGGTCGCCGAAGTCGCACGCGTTCACCGCGCGCAACCGCGCCTGATATTGCTCGTACAGCTCCCCCCCGCGCCCGTTGGCGTAACGCTCGCTCTCGCCCGCGTCGATCTCGCGCGGGATCAGGCCCTTGTTCTTCCACTCGTCGATCAGGCCCGCCAGGCTGCGCGCCGGAAACCTCTTCTCGTCGATGTCCGCCGCGACGATCAGCTGTTTCAGCAACCGCAACTGGTCGTCGGTGTCCAGAATCGTGAAGTTCGACTGCAACCCCACCAGCTCGGCATGACGCCGCAGCATCTTCGCCCCGATCGCGTGGAACGTGCCCAGCCAAGGCATCCCCTCCACCGCGTCGCCCACCAGCCGCCCGACGCGTTCGCGCATCTCGCGCGCGGCCTTGTTGGTGAAGGTGACGGACAGGATTTCCGACGGATACGCGCGCCGCGTCCACAACAGATGCGCCAGCCGCGCGGTCAGCGCCGCGGTCTTCCCCGTGCCCGCGCCCGCCAGCACCAGCACCGGCCCGTCGACGGTCAGCACGGCCTCGCGCTGCGGCGGGTTCAAGCCCTTGAGATAGGGCGGATCGGCGATCTGGCTGTCGGTCACGTCGTCCACGTAGGCAGGGTTGCACGATGGCGCAATCCGTGAGAACAAAAGACAAACGGCGAAAGGGAGAGAGTCGATGGCGACCACCGGGCGCTGCCATTGCGGCGCGATAACCTATGCGGCGGAGGGGCCGGCCGAGCATCACGCCCTGTGCCATTGCGACGATTGCCGCCGCTGGTCGGGATCGCCGATGACCGGATGGATCGCCTGGCCGGAGGACAGGGTCGTCGTGACGGGGGAGCCTGCGACCTACCATTCGTCCGAACACGGCACGCGCCATTTCTGCGCCGCATGCGGGACCGGATTGTTCTATCGCAATCCGCAATTCCTGCCCGGGATCGTCGACATCCAGTCGGGAACGCTCGACGATCCGGAGGGGCAGCCGCCCGGCGCGCAGATCATGGTGAAGGAGCGGCTCGGCTGGACATCCGGCGTCGCCGCCCTGCCGGAATTCCAGACCTATCCGGGAGTCGATTGATGGCCGACGTGGTGGAACGCTGGCACGCCTACATGCACGCCCCGACGCGCGAGGGGCTGGCGGCGCTGCTAGCCGACGACGTGATCTTCCAGAGCCCGGCGGTGCACACGCCGCAGGAAGGGAAGGCGGTCACGCTGAAATATCTGTGGGCCGCCGCCGACGTGCTGGGCGGGCCGACGTTCCGCTACGTCGGCGAATGGCGCAACGATACGTCCGCGGTGCTGGAATTCGAATGCGAGCTGGAGGGCGGCATCAAGGTCAACGGCGTCGACATCATCCACTGGCGCGACGACGGGCTGATCTCACGCTTCAAGGTCATGGTGCGCCCGATGAAGGGCCTGAACGCGGTCGTGCCGCTGATGGGCGCGGTGCTGGCGAAGGAATAGGGGCCTGTTCGTGGTCCCGCGAAGGGTGGAGCCCAGGTTGGGGTATCTTCGCGTGGACACAAGGGCGGGCAAGTCGGCAGCCCCAGCCACCCCGTCACCCCGGCCTCGTGCCGGGGTCCACCGTGCCGCCGGACCGTCCAGTGGTTGCGCTCGC
>NZ_LMQP01000003.1:935745-935943 GCF_001425405.1 Sphingomonas sp. Leaf412
ACCGGAACGATTCGGGCATGACGGGTTACATTATTCGGCGCTCCGCCCAGTTGTGCTCCCGCGGAGGCGAGCGCGGGGTCGGATCGTCCTTCGCGGGGACACAAGTGGGTGGGTACGTCGGCAGCCCCGGCCACACCGTCACCCCGGCCTCGTGCCGGGGTCCACCGTGCCGCCGGACCGTCCAGTGGTTGCGCTCGC
>NZ_LMQP01000003.1:935993-956809 GCF_001425405.1 Sphingomonas sp. Leaf412
GCCGGGACGAGCCCGGCATGACGGCGTGGGATGTCGGTTTCGGTTCCGCACCGCGCACACGGTCGACCGGCACCCCCACCACGCCCGACCCAAAAAAATCGGGGCGGCCCGAAAGGACCGCCCCGTAGTTCAGGGAAGTGGCCGGGATGCTGGGGAGCACACCCGACCGGTCGGCGCATTCAGGGGGGAAGGGGCGCCGACCATCCCCATATAGGGGCGGGATGTTGCGCAATTGTGTCGCGCTGCCAGTATTTCGTGACGACCGTGCAATGTTTGCCCGTTGACGCCCGCGCCCGTTGCGGTGGATGAGGCGCGCATGACCGCTGCCGTCCCCGCGTCGCATCGCCGCATCCTGCTTGCCAGCCTCGTGGGCACGTCGGTCGAATTCTACGACTTCTACATCTACGCCACCGCCGCCAGCCTCGTGTTCGGCCCCTTGTTCTTCCCGGCCGAGAATCCGTCCACCGCGCTGCTCGCCTCCTATGCCAGCCTCGCCGTCGCGTTCTTCGCGCGGCCCGTCGGCGCGTGGGTGTTCGGCCATTACGGCGACCGCATCGGCCGCAAGTCGACCTTGGTGGCCAGCCTGATGCTGATGGGCGCGTCGACGCTGCTGATCGCGTTCCTGCCGACCTATGCCACCGCGGGCGTATGGGCACCGGTCCTGCTGTGCGTGCTGCGCTTCGGGCAGGGGTTCGGCCTTGGCGGCGAATGGGGCGGGGCGGCGTTGCTGGCGGTGGAGAACGCGCCGCCGGGCTGGCGCGGGCGCTACGGCATGGTGCCGCAACTCGGCGCGCCGGTGGGGTTCCTCGCCGCCAACGGGCTGTTCCTCGTCCTCGGCATCGTTATGACGCCGGACCAGTTCATGGCATGGGGCTGGCGCGTGCCGTTCCTGCTGTCGGTGGTCCTCGTCGGCCTGGGCCTGTGGGTGCGGCTGAAGATATCCGAAACCCCCGCCTTCGCGCGCGTGCTGGAGGAAGGGCCGCCGCCCGCGGTGCCGATGGGGGAACTGCTGCGCCACCACTGGCGCCGCGCGCTGGGCGGGACCTTCGGGGCGGTCGCCTGCTTCGCGGTCTATTACCTCGCGACCGCCTTTGCGTTGGGCTACGCCACGACGACGTTGGGCGTCGACCGGCAGGTGATGCTGTCGATGCAATTGGGCGCGATCCTGTTCATGGCGGTCGGCATCGTGCTGTCGGGCATCTGGGCCGACCGCACCTCGCCCGCCAACGTGCTGAAATGGGGCTGCGTCGGGGCGGTCGTGGCGGGCTTCCTGCTCGCGCCCGGCCTGGGATCGGGCGCGGTGGCGCCGATGTTCGCCAGCCTCGCCTTCGCCTTGTTCGTGATGGGCTTCGTCTACGGCCCGCTCGGCGCGTGGCTGCCGTCGCTCTACCCGGCGCGCGTCCGCTACACGGGGGTCAGCCTGGCGTTCAACATGGCGGGGATCATCGGCGGCGGGCTGACCCCCGTCGTGGCGCAGGCGCTGGCGGAGCGCGGCGGCCTGCTGCCGGTCGGCGCCTATCTGGCGGTCCTGTCGCTGCTCAGCCTCGGCGCGCTGATCGCGATGCACCCGCGCGCGTCGGTCGATCCGGTGCCGGTCGAGGGGCCGTAATCCTCACCCCAGCCGCAGCAGCGTCACCCGCGCCCGGCCGTATACCCGCTCCGCCTCCACCGTGAAGCCCGACGGCGCGACCGGTTCGTCGCGCTTCGTCTCCACCGTCACCCACGTCTGCGCGCCGATCCAGCCCAGCCGCGCCAGCTTCTCCGCCGCCACCACGCCCGCCCCCGATTCATACGGCGGGTCCATCATGACCAGGTCCAGCGCCGCCCGCGCGGGCCCCAGTGCCAGCACCGACCCCGCGCGCACCTCCGCCCCCGTCGCCTTCAGCGTCGCGACATTGGCGCGCAGCGAATCGAGCGCCGCGCCGTCCTGTTCCACGAACAGGCATGATGCCGCCCCACGCGACAGCGCCTCCAGCCCCAGCGCGCCCGACCCGGCGAACAGGTCCGCCACCGCCAGCCCGTCGAAGCTGCCGACCCGGCTGACCAGCATCGAGAACAACGCCTCGCGCGTGCGGTCCGCCGTCGGGCGCGTGGCATCGCCCTTCGGCGCGGCCAGCGGGCGGCCCCGCCATTGCCCCGCGACGATCCTCATTTCCTGCCCTTGCGCGTCGGGCCCGACTTGGGCTTCGCCACTGCCCAGCCTGCCTGCCGCTTGGCGCGCGCAGGACGCTTGGCGGGCTGTTCCGCGACGGGTTCCGGCTTGGCCCCGCGCGGCGGAACGCGACGATCGGGGTCGCCGCCGCCGGATCGCGCGGCGAACTGGCGCGACGGCCGTTCCGCCGGTCCGCCGTCGCCGCGACCGGGGCGGTGGGGCGACGCGCGGTCCGGCCGATCGCCGCCGCTGGTCGCGGCGCGGGGGGAGAAGGCGCGTGCGGGTCGATCGGTCGCCCCCGCGTCGCCCCGGCCGAAACGCTGCGGCGCCGCGCGATCCGCTCGACCGCCGCGTCCGGTATCCGCATCGCCGGGACGCGGTGCAAAGGCGCGCATCGGCCGGTCGCCGGACGGTGCGCCGCGATCGGGCCGCCCGCTCCGCCCGCTGTCGGAGGCGCCGGTGCGCGGTGCGAACGCGCGCGCGGGCCGATCGGCGGCGCCCGGTCCCGCCCGGTCCTGACGCGCCGGTGCGCCGCGGTCGGATCGGCCCGCGCGGACCGGATCGGCGCGACCGGGCCGTTGCGGCGTGGCGCGATCGGCGGCCTCGGGCGCGGCCGGGCGGCGGGCGTTGCCGGACGGGCGGACCGGGCGCGCGGGCCGCGCGGACGGGCGCTCGGGCTCGACCGCGGGGGCCGTCGGCGCCGGGCGCGCCCGGGGCGCCGCCCGCGCGCTGCCGGACACGCCCACCGGCTCTGCCCGGCTCGCCGCCTGCGCGCCCTGCTTCGCCAGCGTCTGGCGGAACCCGGCCAGGTCCGCCGCGCGTACTTCCCCGACCTCGCCCGGGGGCAGGTCGCCCAGGACGAACGGGCCGTAGCGCGTGCGGATCAGCCGCCCGACGCGCAGGCCGAGATGTTCGAGCACGCGACGGACCTCGCGGTTCTTCCCCTCGGTCAGGATCATCTCGATCCACACGTTCGCGCCGGTGCGCCGTTCCAGGTTGGCGTTGATCGAACCGTAGCGGACGCCCTCGATCTCCACGCCCTCGATCAGCTCCTCCAGCTGCGCCTGCGTCACCGGGCCGTAGGCGCGGGCGCGATAGCTGCGCTCGATCCCCGTGGCGGGCAGTTCCAGCTGGCGCTTGAGCCCCCCGTCCGTGGTCATCAGCAGCAGGCCCTCGGTATTCAGGTCCAGCCGCCCGACGGGCACCAGCCGCGGCAGGTCCTTGGGCAACCGGTCGTAGATCGTCGGCCGCCCGCTGAAATCACGCTCCGCGGTCAGCACGCCCGCCGGCTTGTGGAACAGGAACAGGCGGGCGGGCGACGGCGCCGCCACCTCCTCCCCGTCCACCGTCACGCCGTGCAGCGACGGCAGCAGGGTGGCCGGCGTATCCAGCACCACGCCGTCCTTCGCCACGCGCCCCTCCGCGATCATCCGCTCCACCTCCCGGCGGGAAGCGACGCCCGCGCGGGCCAGAAGCTTGGCGATGCGGTGCTGGGGGCGGGGGGGCTGTTGAGGGGCGGGGGGCATCGCGGCGTATTACCGCATAACCGTCCCGGCCTGCGGAAAAATTTGCGACCGAACGGGCGGGGCGGCGTTATGCCTGCGAAACGACCGGGGGACGGCATGCTGTTCGCGAAGAAGAAGCCGACGCTCGCACGCCTCCTGCTCGTGGAGGACGAACCCCTCGTGGCGTTCGACAACGAACATCTGCTGACCGATCAGGGGTATGAGATCGTCGCCACGGTCGATCGCGTCACCGATGCGGTGGCGATGATCGTCGACGGGCGGGAGATCGACCTGATCCTCGCGGACGTGGCGCTGGCCGACGGAAACGGAATGGACGTCGCGCGCGCCGCGCTGGAACGCGGCATTCCCGTCATGTTCGTCACCGGCCATTGCCCGCAGGAGGCGGAGGCGCTCGTCATCGGCTGCCTCGACAAGCCCTATACGCAACGCGCGCTGATCGCCGCGATCGGCGCGGTGGAGGCGGTGGTGACCGGCAAGCGGCGCGGCCGCCTGCCCGAGGGGTTCCGCCTCTTCGGCGACGCCGCCTGACCGTCCGCGCGGTCGGGGCTTACCTGCCGCCGATTTCCCGCTAGGCTGCCCGGTCAATCGGGGAGCGGACGACGGATGACGACGGGCAGCGACAGGACGTGGATCGACGGCGTGCGCCCCTATGTGGAGCGCGCACCGCTGGCCGCCTTCGCGCTGGGCGTGTCGTCGGGCTTCCCCTTCGCCATGATCGCAGCGACGCTGACGACGCGGCTGGCGCAGGACGGGATCGACAAGAAGACGGTGACGGCGTTCAGCCTCGCCTTCCTGGTCTACAACCTGAAGTTCCTGTGGGCCTGGCTGGTCGACGGCGTCCGCCTGCCGGTCATCGGCCGGATGGGACAGCGCGTGTCGTGGATGCTGCTGGTCGGCGTGCTGGTGATCGCCGCGGTCGCGAACCTCGCCTTCGCCGATCCGCTGCGCAGCATCGCGGCGACCGCGACGGCCGCGGTGCTGGTGGGCATCGCGGGCGCCACGTTCGACATCGTCATCGACGCCTATCGGATCGAGATCCTGGAGCCGCGCCAGCTGGGCGTCGGATCGGGCATGAACCAGTACGGCTGGCGCATCGGATCGGCGGGCGCGGCCAGCCTCGCGCTGGTCGTCGCCGCGCGCTACGGCTGGGCGGCGGCATATCTGTCGTGCGCGCTCCTGGCGTTGCCCGCGATGGTCGCGGCGCTGGTGATCGGGGAACCGGCGCGCCGCCGCGCACCCGCGGCGCGGCGCGGGATGGGGCAGGCGCTGGCGGCGGTGTGGCGCCCCTTCACCGAATTCTTCCGGCGCCCCGGCGCGGGCATCGTGCTGATCTTCATCCTGATCCACAAGATCGGGGATACGCTCAGCCAGCTCGTCCTGCGCCTGCTGCTGGACGACCTGCAATTCACCAATGACGAGATCGCGGTGTACGACGTCGGCATCGGCTTCTGGGCGTACCTCATCGGCATCTTCGTCGGGGGCTGGCTCTACGCCCGGCTGGGGCTGAAGCGGTCGGTGCTGCTCAGCCTCGTGCTGATGGGGGTGTCCAACGCCGCCTTCGCCGCGCTCGCCGCGGGTGGGCATAGCAACGCGGGCCTCGCGGGCGCGATGCTGTTCGAGAACATCGCCTCGGGCATCGGCGGCGTCACGATCGTCGCCTATTTCTCCGCCTTGTGCGACCTGCGCTTCACCGCCGCGCAATATGCGCTGATCTCGGCGGCGGCCAGCGTGGTGGGCCGGATCGTCACGGGCACGACCGCGGGCGCGATGGTGGAGGATATGGGGTTCGTGAACTTCTACATCCTCACCACCGCGATCGCGGTGCCGGGCGTCCTGATGTTCTGGTGGATGGCACGCAGCGGCCTGGTCGACCGGTCGGTCGGCACCGCGGGCACTGATGGACCGGGCGACGCGCGCGCGGGGGAGGCGGCGTGATCCGCGCCTGACGATGGTCGCGACGCGACCGCCGGGGCGGCGGGCGCCGCCGCCGCCCGTGCCGGGGTCGCCTCAGTCGATCCGCGTCTCGACCCGCACGTCGCGCGACGACGCCCCGACGCCGATCGTCCGCCCGCCCTCGGGCAACATCCATTTCTTCTGGGCGGTCGACCAATAGTGCAGCTGTCGCGGCTCGACGTGGAGGCGGACGACCCGCTTCTCCCCCGCGGCCAGACGGACGCGATCGAACGCCACCAGCTTTCGCGCGGGAAAGTCCGCCCCGGCGGGGCGCACGCCCGGCGGGCCGAGATAGACCTGCGGCACCTCGTCGCCGTCTACCGTCCCCTCGTTCGTGATCGTCACGCCGACGTCGATGCCGCCGTCGGGCGCGGCGGCCGCGGTCAGGCCGTCATAGCCGAACCGGGTGTAGCTCAGCCCGAAACCGAACGGGAACAGCGGGGCGATCCGCGCGCGATCGAACCAGCGATAGCCGACATGGACCCCTTCGGTGAACACGGTCCTGCCGTCGACGCCCTTGCCCGACCGTTCGGGATGACGCGGGTCGTTGTCGGCATAGTCGGTCGGCTTCCTGGCCCAGGTGAAGGGCAGGCGCCCCGCCGGGTTCGTCTTGCCCAGCAACACGTCGGCGGTGGCCCATCCCCCCTCGTCGCCGGGCCACCACATCTGCACGACCGCCTTGACGTCCTTCAGCCACGGCATCGCCACGGGCTGGCTGGTGTTCATGACGACGACGGTGTTGGGATTGACCGCCGCGATGTCGGCGACCAGCCTGTCCTGCTCGCCGGGCAGGGCGAAGAACGGCGCGTAGCGATGCCAGACGAAGACGACCGCCGTGCGCGCCTTTTTCGCCGCGGCGACGGCCGCATCGTGATCGCGCCGACGCTGGTCGGGGGTGGACCAGGCCAGCCGCACCTGCGCCGGCGAGCCGGACGTGTCCCCGCGCGTCTCCAACGTCAGGCTGTGCGGCCCCGCCGACAGCTCGACCAGCATCCGCAGATTGTCCAGCCCGTCCACCGTCGGCATCAGGCCGTCCTTGCCCGGCAGGACGGTATCGCCGTGAAGCGCGCCGATCAGCCCGTCCGCGGTGCCCACCTTCTTGCCGTCGATCGACAGCGCGCCGGTCGCACCCAGCAGGTGCAGGTACAGGTAATAGCGGCCGGCCGACGGCACGGTCAGGGTGCCTGTCCAGGTACGCTGCTGGTTCGCGGGCATCGACCGGCCCGCGGCCTTCGTGAAATCCACGATCGGATCGATCCGCGTCCGGCCGTCCGCGCCGGTCGAGCGCAGCCCCGGCTTCCCGTCGTGGCTCAGCATCGACGCGGGGATCGGGACACCCGTCATGTCGGACGCGACCGCATAGGCGATGCGGGCGTCCGGCGCCTGCGTCCGCATCGCTTCCAGCGGCCCGACCTGGCGCTCGACCAGCCCGGTGGACCGTTCGTTCGCGGGGCCGACCGCGACGACCTGTCCCGCGCCGGGCCCGATCATCGCCAGCGCGGCGAGGTCCGCGCGCCGCAGCGGCAGGATGCCGCCCTCGTTCTTCAGCAGGACGGCGGCATCCCCGGCGGTGCGCCGGATGATCGCCGCATTGGCCGCGACGTCGCGCGGCTTGATCGCGTGCGACGGCGGGGTGTCGAGATAGCCGAACCGCTCGTAGGCGGACAGGACCCGTCCCGCCGCGCGCGTGATCGCGGCCTCGTCCAGCGTGCCCGCCGCGATCTGGTCGCCGAAGGTGACGAGGGGGTCGCGCAACGATCCCACGCCGCTCATGTCCACGGGGATCGGCGCGCCTTCCTCCGGAAAGACGGGCGGAACGAAATCGAGCGGCAGCGCGAATGTCGCGAGCGGCTTCGCGGGCGCCGGATCGAAGAAGGAGAACATCAGCCCCTTCAGGAAGCTGTCCTCCGCCAGCTGCCCCGGCATCTCCATGTCCAGCCCGGCGCTGATGTAGGTGGGGGCGTGCACCCCGCCCCAGTCCGACGTCACGAAGCCGCGGAAACCCAGCTCGCCGCGCAGGACGTCGGTCAGGAGAGTCTTGTTCCCGCACCCGTTCTCGCCGTTGACCTTGTTGTACGAACACATGATCGACGCGACGCCCGCCTTCACCGCGGCGTCGAACGGCGCAAGGTCGATCTCGTGCAGCGACTGCTGGTCGATGAAGACGTTGAAGCTGGCGCTGTCGTAGCCGATGAAATGCTTCGCCTGCGCCATCACGCCTTCGGCCTGCACGCCGCGGATCACCGCCGCGCCGATCTCGCCGACCAGCAACGGGTCCTCCCCGTACATGTTGTAGGAGCGCAGAAAGGCGAAATCGCGGCTGATGTTGATGAACGGCTGTAGGACGACGTCGATGCCCAGCGACCGGGCCTCGCGCGCGATCACGGTGCCGTTGTCGCGCGCGTCGCTGCGGCTGAACGTCGCCGCCAGTCCCATGGGCGCGGTCGGGGCGTGGGACGGCAGCCGGGTCAGGACCCCCGGCGGTCCGTCCGCCAGGCGAAGCGGCGGGATGCCGAGCCGGGGCACGCCCGCGATATAGCCCGCCTGTCCCTGATAGGTGGCGGCGGGTTCGACCCCGCCGCGGATCATGGCCAGCTTCTCCGCCAGCGTCATCTGCGCGAGGAGGGCCGCCACCCGCGGGCCGGTACCCGCCTCCGCGGTCGCCCGCCCGTCCGGGACCGACGGCGACGGCGCCGCCGGACGGGCGGGTTCCGCGACCGCCTGCGCCCGCGTGGCGGACGGCGCCAGCGCCACGGCGCCCAGCACCAGCAGGCTCGCCCCGGTCCGGGCATGGCGCGATATGCGGCTGAAAACGGTCATCGAACGAACGCCTTTGTCATGTCACCGGATTGTTGCTTCCCGCGGCACGACCGCGGACGGCGCCGCGGGGCCGGTGCCCGCGGCGCCGCGCTGCCGTCCGGCTAGAAGCGGAACGTCGCGGTCGCGCCGTAGGTCGACGGCGCGCCCTGGAACTGCACCGTGGCGCCCAGGCCGTTGTAGCTGTCGAAGACGTTGGTGAACCACTTGGTCCCGGTCATGTTCTTGCCCCACAACGCCAGTTCGACGTCGGGATCGCGCAGCGTGAAGCTGACCTGGCCGTTGACCAGGCCGTAGCCCTTGATGAACGACGCGCGGTTGCCGATCGCCACCGCTTCTGCCTGCGCCGGATCCCCGGTCGTGGCGAAGATGAAATACCGGCCCGAGATATAGGCATAGTCGAGGTGGAGCCGCAGCTTGCCGGGGGCCAGGTCGAATTCCTGCGTCGCGCCGAGGCCCGCGGTCCATTCCGGTGCCTGCGTGATCGGCTCGCCCGACCGGTCCACGCTGACGACGGTGCCGCCGACGAGCTGGTTCTCGAACCGGCTCCCCTTCGCGTAGCGGGCGTGGAGATAGGCGGCGCTGCCGTCGATCGTCATGCCGCGCCACGGGACCACCGCGCCCTCGACCTCCACGCCGCGCGTATTCACGTTGCCCGAATTCGATCCGAATCCCGTCAGCTGCGTGCGGCCCTGGTCGTCGACGAACGTCGCGCTGATGCCGCGCTGCACGTTCGACTGCCACGCGCGGAACGCGGCTACGTTGATGCGGACCTTCCGGTTCAGGAACTCGCCCTTGAACCCCAGCTCCACGTCGCGGACATCCTCGGGCTCGAACGCGGCGTTGAACGGCCGCGGGACCGGCGCGACGTTGAAGCCGCCCGACATCGAGGCGCCGCTGGTCTTGGCGTAGACGAAGACGTCGGGCGAGATCCGGTAGTCGACGCTGGCCAGCCAGGCCGGATAGCTGAAATTGGCCACCTGGCGGTCCTCGCACGGTGCGGCGCTGGCGGGGCGACCCGCGTTCGCGCCCACGGCGCAGATCGGATCGGCGGCGCGGAAGTCCTGGACGCTGTGGCGGTCGATGACCCTCTTGTCCCAGGTGTAGCGAAGCCCCCCGGTCACGCGCAGGCGGTCGGTGACGCGATAGTTCAGCTGGCTGAACACGCCGATCGACCGCGCCTCGAAATCGCCCGCGGGGCTCGCGAAATTGGCGATCGGCGTGTCGTAGAAGATGGCGGCGCGCGACTCCTCCATGCCCGCCTCGCGGAAATAATTGACCCCCGTGACCCAGTCCAGCGCGCCGACACGGCCCGACAGCTGGATCTCCTCGCTGAACTGATGCTGGTCCGATCGCGCGGCGAACGCGCCCGCGCCGGTCGGCGTACCGGTCAGGTCGATGCTCTGGCCCGATTCGGACTGGCGATACCCCGTGATCGACGTGACCGTCACTCCGCCGAGGTCCACGACCAGGTTCGCCGTCAGCGAGGAGGCCGTGGTGAACGAGCCCAGGTCGTCGATGAACGAGAAGCCGGTGCGCGGCGCCTGGTAGCTGTACCGCCAGTCGCGGTCGGCGGTCGATCCGGGAAACTGCGGGTTGATGAAGTCGGTCAGCGGGCGCGGTCCGCCGCGCGCGAAGTTGGCGAACGTGCTGGCCGGAACCGAGAATCCGGGACCCAGCGGGATCGGGGTGCCGCCCGGGATCGTGCCGGACTGGACCCCTTGCGAGATGCCGTAGAAGGCCGCGAGCGGGCTGGCCGGATTGATCGCGGCCACGGCGGTCGGATTGCCGTTGTCCCTGTAATCCATGTGGTCGCCAATGACCGTCAGCGTGACCGGCAGGTCCGTCGGCTTCCAGCTGATCGATCCGCGGGCGAAATAGCTGCCGTTCACGCTGCCTTGCCGCCGGCCGAGATATTCGTTCGGGAAATATCCCTCCTGTTCGTCGTACCGTCCCGCGAAACGGGCCGCCAGCGTGTCGGAAAGCGGCACGTTCAGCACGCCTTCGATCACGCGCTGGTCGTAATTGCCGATCCCGCCCCTGACATAGCCTTCCAGGACGTCGGTCGGCCGCGCCGTCGTCAGGTTCAGCGCACCACCGGTGGTGTTGCGACCGAACAACGTACCCTGCGGACCGCGCAGCACCTCGGCGCTCCCCATGTCCAGGAAGCCGAGGTTCCCGATCGCGGGCCGGGCGACGTAGACGCCGTCGACGTAGATCCCGACCGCGGCGTCGGCGAACGAATTGGGGGCGTTCTGGGCCTGTCCGCGGATGGCCAGCAAGATGATCGTGGACGGACCCACGCCGCCGCTGCCGACCGAAAGCGACGGCGTCGCGCGGCCCAGGTCGGCGACCGCGGCGATCTGCTTCGTCTCCAGCGCCTCGTTGCCCAGGGCGGTGACCGCGACGGGGGTCGTCTGCAACGCCTCGCTGGTACGGCGGGCGGTGACCTCGATATCCGCCAGGCCGCCGTCCGGATCCTCCGCGGTGGGCGGCGCCACCGGTCCGGCCGCGGTCGACGGCGGCGTCTGTGCCGCCGCAGGACCCGCGCCCGCAAACGCCGCGAGCGCGCACGACGCCAGCGCGACGGTGCGATACTTACGCTTGGCCATCAGTTCCCCCTCCAAAGTACGGACTTCGCTATATTTTTACGATGCAGGTATAGCGTCCGTCCCCTGATAGGGTGTCCGGGGGCACATGCGCCCTGTCGGCGGATAGGGCCCGCCCCGATTCATCGCGCCCGCCGCGGCAGGGTGCGCCTAGACGATTGCGCCGCGCACCGCGCACACCGGCCGCCCCTCGTCGGCGAACGCCATCGCCACCGCCGCCGCACTTGCCAGGACGCCATCGACCCGGCGCTGCCCGATCAGATCGCCCAGCAGCAGCGCGGCCTGCGCGGGATTGGCCTCCACGCGGGCGAGGATCGTCAGCAGCGCCTGTTCGCCCGGCGTCATCCGCGCGCAGCAGCAGGGCGCGATCGCGATCGGGACCGCGGAGGAGGCCGCCAGATCGGCCATCAGCGATCGCAGCAACGTCAGCGGGCGACGGAACGACGCCCCGAAGGCGGTGAACAGCGCATGCGCGGCCCGTGCATCGCCGAGGCCGTGCGCGCCCATGCGCCGCATCGCGAACAGGATCGTCCGCGCGTTCGCGCACGGCGGCAGGGCGTAGGGCAGGGCGGCAAGCGTTGCGGTGGCAGGGGGCATCGGCGACGACTCCGTCATTCGCCGTCATCGTCGCGAACCCGCTATTGCAAGTCAATCGCAAATATAGCCTATCGCGGCGGCTCGCCGTTCGCCGCGAGCACCTCGCCCGCCAGGTACAACGATCCCGCGATCAGGACGGTGGCGGCGGGATGGCGCGCGGCGACGAGGGGCAGGGCGCCGTCGACCGAATCGGCGATCAGGCCCTCCGCGATGCCCAGCCCCGCCGCTGCCGCGACGATCGCCTCGGGCGGATGATGGTCGTGACCCGGTACCGGCACCGCCACCACCGCCGCCACGTCGCACGCGAACGGCGCCAGGAAACCCGCGACGTCCTTGTTCGCCAGCATCCCCATCACGATCACCAGCGGCCCCGCCGCGGTCCGCACCGCGGGCAGCGCCTGCGCGATCGCCGTCCCCGCCGACGCATTGTGCCCCCCGTCCAGCCACACCGGCGTACCCGTGGGCAGCAGCGCGGTCAGCGGACCGTCGCCCAGCCGCTGCAACCGCGCGGGCCAGGCCGCCGCGACCGCTCCGGCCGCCAGCGCGGCCACGGGCACGGGCACCGCGCGCTGATGCCGGATCATCGCCACCGCCAGCGCCAGATTGTCCGCCTGGTGCCGCCCCGCCAGCCGCGGCGCGGGCAGGTCGATCGCCCCTCGTGAATCGCGATACGCGACCCCGCCCGCCGCATCGACGGCATGCCGCCATTCGTGCCGCGATCGGATCAGCGGGGCGCCCGCCGCGTCCGCGACCCGCGCGATCACCGCCGCGATCGCATCGGGGTAGGACAGCGTCGCCAGCGGCACGCCGCCCTTCGCGATCCCCGCCTTCTCCGCCGCGATCCCGGGCAGCGTGTCGCCCAGGAACGCCTGATGATCGATCCCCAGCGCCGCGATTCCCGCCACGACGGGCACGACGACGTTGGTCGCGTCCAGCCGCCCGCCGAGCCCGACCTCGATGACGCAGGCGTCCGCCGGCGTCCGCGCGAACGCCAGGAACGCCGCCGCGGTGGTCACCTCGAAGAAACTGGCGCCGATGTCCCCGCCCGCGTCCAGCACCTCCGCCAGCAGCGGCGCCAGCGCCGCGTCCGGTATCAACGTCCCCGCGACGCGGATACGCTCGTTGAAGCGGACCAGATGGGGGCTGGTATAGACGTGCACGCGATGCCCCGCCGCCTCCAGCGCCGCGCGCAGGAAGGCGCAGGTCGATCCCTTGCCGTTCGTCCCCGCGACGTGGAACACCGGCGGCAGGCGCAGGTGCGGATCGCCCACGCGCGCCAGCAACCGCGTGATGCGGTCGAGGCCGAGGATATCCGCCCCCGGCGACAAGGCCCACAACCGGTCGAGCTGCGCCTGCACCGCGGGATCGGACGATGATGCGTGATCGGGCATGGGATCGCCTAATGATCCTCCCCGGCGGGGAAGAAGGAGCGCCTTACGCCGCCGCCCGCTCGCCGCAAAGATAGCCGATCACCGTCCCCAGCGTCGCGCGCAGCTCCTTGCGGTGGACGACCATGTCGATCATCCCGTGCTCCAGATAATATTCGCTGGTCTGGAAATCCTCGGGCAGCTTCTCGCGGATCGTGCTCTCGATCACGCGTCGCCCGGTGAACGCCAGCGTCGCCTTGGGCTCCGCGATATGGACGTCGCCCAGCATGGCATAGGCCGCCATGACCCCGCCCGACGTCGGGTCGGTCAGGACGACCACATACGGCAGGCCCGCATCGTGCAGCATCTGGATCGCGACGGTGCTGCGCGGCATCTGCATCAGCGACAGGATGCCCTCCTGCATCCGCGCACCGCCGCTGGCGGTGAAGACGACGTAGGGCGCGCGGGTCTCGATCGCGGCCTCCACGCCCTGGATGAACGCCTCGCCCACCGCCTGGCCCATCGATCCGCCCATGAACGCGAAATCCTGCACGCCGACGACCACGCGGCGGCCGTCGATCGTTCCCTTGGCGTTGACGAAGGCGTCCTGCTCGCCCGTGTCCGCGCGTGCGGTCTTCAGCCGGTCGGCGTAGCGCTTGGAATCGCGGAACTTCAACGGATCCTCGGTGCTCCTGGGCTGGACCAGCACTTCCGCCGATCCCTCGTCCAGCAGCTGCGCGAACCGCTCGCCCGGCCCGATCCGCTCGTGATGGTCGCACGTCGGGCAGACGTGGAGGTTTTCCTCCAGCTCCTTCGTGAACACCATCGTGCCGCACCCCTTGCACTTGTGCCACAGGGTGTCGGGGTTCTGCGATTTCGCGCCGGGGACGATGCCCGAAAGCGCGTTGCGGACGCTGCTGAGCCAGCTCATGCCGATACCTTCCTTGCGGACGTCACCGCGTCCTTCAGCGTGCGGATATAGGCCGCGACCGGCGCGGGTGCATCCGCGCCGTGCGCCGCGACGATCTCCACGATCGCGGAGCCGACGACGACCCCGTCCGCGACCCGTGCGATCGCGGCGGCCTGTTCGGGCGTGCGCACGCCGAAACCGACCGCGACGGGCAGGTCGGTCGCCGCCTTCAGCCGCGCGACCGCTTCCTCGATCGACGTCTGCACCGCCTGCTGCTTGCCCGTGATGCCCGCGACCGACACGTAATACAGGAACCCGCTGGCGCCGTGCAGCACCGTCGGCAGGCGCGCGGCGTCCGTCGTCGGGGTCGCCAGCCGGATCGGATCGATCCCGGCCGCGCGCAATGCGGGCCCCAGCGCGTCGTCCTCCTCGGGCGGCACGTCGACGCAGATGACCCCGTCCACCCCCGCATCCGCCGCCGCCCGCGCGAACCATTCCGGTCCGCGCCGCAGCATCGGGTTGCCATATCCCATCAACACCAGCGGCACGGCCGGATGCCGCGCGCGGAAATCCTTCGCGATCGACAGGATGTCGGCGGTTCGCGTGCCGACGCCCAGGCTGCGGATATTGGCTTCCTGGATCGCCGGGCCGTCCGCCATCGGGTCGGTGAACGGCATCCCCAGCTCGATCACGTCCGCCCCGCCCGCGACCAGCGCGTCGAGGATCGCGGGCGTCGCCGCGGGCGACGGATCGCCCGCGGTCACGAAGCACACCAGCGCCGGCCCGCGCGCGAACGCCTCCGACAATCGCGTCATATCGCGACGCCCAGCGCGTCGGCGACGGTGAAGATGTCCTTGTCCCCGCGCCCGCACAAATTCGCCAGGATAACCTGATCGTGCCGCATTTCCCGTGCCTTGCGTGCCACTGCTGCGATCGCGTGTGCAGGTTCCAGCGCGGGGATGATCCCCTCGACGCGGCACAACAGCTGGAACGCGTCCAGCGCCTCGGTGTCGGTGACCGACGTATACTCGACGCGGCCGATATCCTTCAGCCACGCATGTTCGGGGCCGATCCCCGGATAGTCCAGCCCGGCGGAGATCGAATGCGCCTCCGCGATCTGGCCGTCCTCGTCCTGCAACAGATACGTCCGGTTCCCGTGCAGCACGCCCGGCGATCCGCCCGCCAGGCTCGCGGCATGTTTCGCCTCCAGCCCCTCGCCCGCGGCCTCGACCCCCAGCATCTTCACGTCCGCGTCGTCCAGGAACGGATGGAACAGGCCGATCGCGTTCGATCCCCCGCCGATCGCGGCGACCAGCAGGTCGGGCAGCTTGCCCGTCCGCGACAGCATCTGTTCGCGCGCCTCGCGCCCGATCACGCTCTGGAAATCGCGCACCAGTTCCGGATAGGGATGCGGTCCGGCGGCGGTGCCGATGATGTAGAAGGTGTCGTGCACGTTCGCGACCCAGTCGCGCAGCGCCTCGTTCATCGCATCCTTCAGCGTGTTCGCCCCGCTGGTCACCGCGCGCACCTCCGCACCCAGCAACTTCATGCGGAACACGTTGGGCGCCTGCCGCTCCACGTCCTTGGCGCCCATGTAAATCACGCACGGCAGGCCGAAGCGCGCGCAGACCGTCGCGGTCGCGACGCCATGCTGCCCCGCGCCCGTCTCCGCGATGATCCGCGTCTTGCCCATGCGGATCGCCAGCAGGATCTGGCCGACGCAATTGTTGATCTTGTGCGCGCCGGTGTGATTGAGCTCGTCGCGCTTGAACCACACCTGCGCGCCATGCCCGTCCGCCGCGCCCTCGCGCAGCGCCGCGGTCAGCCGCTCCGCGTAATACAGCGGGCTGGGGCGCCCGACATAATGTTCCAGCAGGTCGTCGAACTGCGCCTGGAACGCGGGGTCCTGCTTGGCCGCGCGATATTCGCGCTCCAGCTCCAGGACGAGCGGCATCAGCGTCTCGGCGACGTAGCGGCCGCCGTAATCGCCGAAATGGCCGCGCTCGTCGGGCTGCGCGCGGAAACTGTTGGCGCCGGGCTGCGCGCGGAGCGGATTGGGTGCGTTCATGCCGCGGGCTTTAGCAGGTCGCGTTGCCCCGCCAAGACCTCATGCCTTTTCCACCGCCTTCAGGAACGCCGCGATCTTTCCCGCGTCCTTGACGCCGGGCGCGTTTTCGACCCCGCTCGACACGTCCACCAGCGACGCCCCCGTCCGCCGCGCCGCCGCCGCGACATTGCCTGCATCCAGCCCGCCCGACAGCGCCCAGGGAAGGGGATGGTCAAACCCGTCGAGCAACGCCCAGTCGAACCGCAGCCCCATCCCGCCGGGCAATGCCGCGCCGTCGGGCGTCTTGGCGTCGTACAGCAACCGGTCCGCCGCCCCGCGATACGCGACCGCCGACTCGAGATCGCCGCGCGTCCGCACCGCCACCGCCGCCCACGCCTCCACCCCCGCCACCTGCCGCAGCCGCGCGACCTTGTCGGGCGCGGTCCGATGCAACTGGATCGCCCCGAGCCCCGCCGCCGCGACCGCATCGCGGACGCTCGCCTCGTCGGGATCGACGAACACGCCGACGATCGTCGCCCCCGACACCCGCGCGGAAAGCCCCGCCGCCGCCGCCGGCGACAGGTGCCGCGGGGAGGGCGGGAAGAACACGAACCCCACATGGCTCGCCCCATGGCGCAGCGCGGCGTCGAGCGTGTCGGCGGTGGACAGGCCGCATATCTTGGCAGTGACGGTCATCCCGGCCCCTTAGTCGGGATCGGGGTTCGCGCGAAGACGCGATGACGCAAAGGGGTTGGTTCACGCGTAGACGCGGGGAAGAAGGTTTTGCGCGCAGAGGCGCAGAGGCGCAGAGGCGCAGAGGGGGCCGTGCCAGATCACCCGTCTCGCGTCAGCGAGACAGGATCGCCCGGCGCTCGCGACTGGCTGAGCCGCTCGCGCGGCTCGAAAGATCGCGGCAAGCGCCACCTCTCTGCGCCTCTGCGCCTCTGCGCGAAACCCCTTCTGTTTCTTTTGCGCGCCTCCGCGTGAACCAAACCACCTTCGCGTCATCGCGTCTTCGCGTGAACCGAACCTGCCTTACACACCTAGCCCCCGCCCCCGAACGCGGTTACATGGCCCGCCACTTCCTCCCGTCCCCGCACAGGAACCGGCATCCCATGGACATCCGCCTCGGCCTCACCTTCGACGACGTGCTGCTGGTCCCGGCCGCATCCGAAGTGCTGCCGACCTCCGCCGACACGCGCACCCGCGTGACGAAGGGGATCGCGCTCAACATCCCCGTCCTGTCCTCCGCGATGGATACGGTGACGGAGGCGGACATGGCGATCGTCATGGCGCAGCTGGGCGGCATGGGCGTCCTCCACCGCAACCTGACCGTGGAGGAGCAGGTCGCCGCCGTCCGGCAGGTGAAAAGGTTCGAGAGCGGCATGGTCGTCAACCCGATCACGATCGCCCCCACCGCGACGCTCGCCGACGCGCAGGCGCTGATGAAGGCCAACCGGATCAGCGGCATCCCGGTGGTGGAGGCGGACGGGAAGCTGGTCGGCATCCTCACCAACCGCGACGTCCGCTTTGCCGAAAACCCGCGGCAACCGGTCGCGGAGCTGATGACGAAGGACAACCTCGCGACCGTCAGCACCGGCGTGGGGCAGGAGGAGGCGCGCCGCCTGCTCCATCATCGCCGGATCGAGAAATTGCTGGTCGTCGACGACGCCTATCGCTGCGTCGGCCTGGTGACGGTGAAGGACATCGAAAAGGCCGTGACCTATCCCGACGCGACGAAGGATGCCGCCGGCCGCCTGCGCGTCGCCGCCGCGACGACCGTGGGGGACAAGGGGTTCGAACGGACCGAGGCGCTGGTCGACGCCGAATGCGACCTGATCGTCATCGACACCGCGCACGGCCACAATGCCGATGTCGCGCGCGCCGTCGAGCGCGTGAAGAAGCTCAGCAATTCGGTGCAGGTCATCGCCGGCAACGTCGCCACCGCCGCGGCGACAAAGGCGTTGATCGACGCGGGCGCGGACGGGATCAAGGTCGGGATCGGCCCCGGATCGATCTGCACCACCCGCGTCGTCGCGGGCGTCGGCGTGCCGCAGCTGACCGCGGTGATGGACTGCGCGGAGGAGGGCGACCGCCACGGCGTCCCCGTCATCGCCGACGGCGGCCTGCGCACGTCGGGCGACCTGGCCAAGGCGCTCGCGGCGGGCGCCTCCACCTGCATGGTCGGCTCGCTGCTGGCGGGGACGGAAGAGGCGCCGGGGGAAACCTTCCTTTATCAGGGGCGTGCGTACAAATCCTATCGCGGCATGGGAAGCGTCGGCGCGATGGGCCGCGGCTCCGCCGACCGCTATTTCCAGGGCGAGGTGCGCGACCAGATGAAGCTGGTGCCCGAGGGGATCGAGGGGCAGGTCCCGTTCAAGGGCCCGGCGCGCGAGGTGATCCACCAGCTCGTCGGCGGCATCAAGGCCGCGATGGGCTACACCGGCTCGGCCACGCTGCGCGACCTGCGCGACCGCGCCAGCTTCGTCCGCATCACCGGCGCGGGCCTGAAGGAAAGCCACGTCCACGACGTCACGATCACGCGCGAGGCCCCAAACTACCCGACGCGGTGAGGGGGGAGGCGGCATCCCGATTCCCTTTCCGTCATCCCGGCGAAGGCCGGGATCCAGGGTTGTCAGGCGCAAACCTCGCGTTCCCCGGCTCTGGATCCCGGCCTCCGCCGGGAGGACGGAGGAAGTGGGAGGGAACAACGTCCGCCACGAAGCCCCCCGTCACCCCGAAGTTTTCGTGCTCTTCCCGCCCGTTACGCCGCGTTCTTTGTGTCCCCGCGAAGGCGGGGACCCAGTCTGGGCTCCCGCGTTCGCGGGAGCACAAGGAAGCTGGCGACCGCGTCCGCGTTAGAAGACTGGCAGCATCGCGTTCCTGCGAACGCAGGAACCCAGGCCACGAACGACGCCCCGCCGACACCGCGCCCCACCCACACCCACCCAACGCTGTCCTACATCCGCGCAATCTGCCAAGGCAGCGCGGATGATGATCCTCCCCCCTCCCGCGTCCGCGCGCGCCCGTCCCGACCGGCGCCCGCCCACCCGCGCGACCATGCGACCTTTCGTGACTTTCCGCGCATGACCCCCGCCGCCCGGACGCAGGCCGCGATCGACCTCCTCGATGCCGTCACCGCCGCCGCGCGCGACGAGGGCGCGGCCGCGGACACGTTGATCGCGCGCTATTTCGCGCAACGCCGCTACGCCGGGTCGAAGGATCGCCGCGCGGTCCGCGAGCTGGTCTATCTCGCCATCCGCAGCCTGGGCGAGCGTCCCGCCAACGGGCGCACCGCGATGCTGGCGCTCGCCGCCGCCGACCCCGATCTCGCGGCCACGTTCGACGGCAGCGTGCACGGCCCCGCCCCGATCGGCCGGGGGGAGGCGAAGGCGGCGACCGGCATCCTCCCGCGCTGGCTCGCGGAACGGCTGACCGCCTCGGGCCTGGACGACGCGGAGCAGGCCGCGCTCGTCGGCCGCGCCCCGCTCGACGTGCGCGTCGCCGCCGCGCCCGCGCCCGACATTCCCGGCGCGGAGCCGATCGCGGGCCTGCCGCAGGCGCTGCGCCTTCCCGCGGGCACCGATCTCGCCCCCTACGGCGCGCAGGTCGAGCCGCAGGACGCGGGCAGCCAGGCGGTGACGCTGGCGGCGCAGGCCGCGCCCGGCATGACGATCCTGGACCTGTGCGCGGGGGCGGGCGGCAAGACGCTCGCGCTCGCCGCCATGATGGACGAACGGGGGCGGATCATCGCCAGCGATACCGATCGCGGGCGTTTGTCGCGCCTCCCGCCGCGCGCGTCGCGGGCGGGGGTGTCGATCGTCGAGACCCTGCTGCTCGATCCCAATCGCGAGGCGGAGGCACTGGTCGACATCGCGGCGGACGTCGTGCTGGTCGACGCGCCCTGTTCGGGCACCGGCACGTGGCGGCGCAATCCGGAGGCGCGCTGGCGGCTCACGCCCGCACGGCTCGACCGATTGGTGGGGGTGCAGGCGCGCCTGCTCGATCTGGCCGCGATGCATGTCCGTCCCGGCGGCGCGCTGGTCCATATCGTATGCTCCCTGCTGGATGCGGAGGGGATGGAGCAGGTCGACACCTTCCTCGATCGCCATCCCGGCTGGATCGCCGAGCCGCTCGCCCTCCCGCTCGGGCGTCCGCACGGCGCGGGCGTCCGCCTCACGCCCGCGCACGACGGCAGCGACGGATTTTTCGTCGCGCGCCTTCGTGCGCCATGCTAATCCCGCATCATCGTGCCGAAGCTGGAGCCGTTCATGCGTTTCACGTCCGTCGCCGTCGCCGCGTCGCTGGCGCTGGTGTCGATCTCCACCTCGCTCCACGGGCAGCGTCCCGACGACCAGATCGATGCGCGCTCGCTGTCGCTGCTCCAGCAAGGGAGGGCGGCGAAGGACGCGGGTAACGTCGACGGCGCGCTCGACCTGCTGGAAACCGCCGTGGCGGTCGATCCGCGCAACCGGCAGGCGTTCATCGTGATGGCCGAGATCGCGGAGGGCCGCGGCCTGCCCGGCAAGGCGATCCGCCTGTATCGCGAGGCGCTGCTGCTCGAACCCAACGATGTCGCCGCGCTGGCGGGACAGGGGGAGGCGATGGTCGCCAAGGGCGCGGTCGAACGCGCGAAGGAGAATCTCGCGCGCGTGAAGACGCTGTGCAAATCCGCCTGCGCCCCCGCCACCGCTTTGGCCGCCACGATCGCGAAGGGCCCCCCGGTCACGACCGCGCAGGTGGGCGTGAACACGACCACGACCGCGAAGGATTAAGCAATCTCCCTCTCCCATCGGGAGAGGGAAGGGGCCCGCCCGGCGAAGCCGGGTGGGAAGGGT
>NZ_LMQP01000003.1:956870-997261 GCF_001425405.1 Sphingomonas sp. Leaf412
GCGACGAACTCCGCCACCGACACCGTCTCCGCCCGCCGCGTCGCCTCGATCCCCAGAGTCTCAAGCGTTTCAACGGCTTGCGGCACACCCTTCAAACTCTGCCGCAGCATCTTGCGTCGCTGCCCGAACGCAGCCGCGGTGATCCGTTCCAGCACCTCCAGCCGGACGCCCCCGGGCGCCGCATCGGGCAGGATGTGCACCACCGCCGACATCACCTTGGGCGGCGGGGTGAAGGCGGAACGGTGCACCGGCATCGCGATCCGCGGCGTCGATCGCCACTGGCTCAGCACCGCCAGCCGCCCGTAATGCTCGCCGTCGACCGGCGCGACGATCCGCTCCGCCACCTCGCGCTGGAACATCAGCGTCAGCGATCGCCACCACGGCGCCCAGTCCGCCGACAGCCACCCGACCAGAAGGGCGGTGCCCACGTTGTACGGCAGGTTGGACACGATATGCGGCGCGTTTTCGAACAGCGACCGCGCATCCACCTCGGTCGCGTCGCCCTCCACGACGGTCAGCCGCCCGGGATACGCCTCGCCCAGCTCCGCCAGCGCCGGGATGCAGCGCCGGTCGCGCTCGATCGCGGTCACCCGCGCGCCCGCCGCCAGCAAGGCGCGCGTCAGCCCGCCCGGTCCCGGTCCGACCTCCAGCACCTCGGCATCGGTCAGGTCGCCCGGTATCCGCGCGATCCGCGCCAGCAATTGCGCGTCGAACAGGAAATTCTGCCCCAGCGCCTTCGACGCGGTCAGTCCGTGCCGCGCGATCACCTCGCGCAGCGGCGGCAGGTCGGGTGCGGTCACGCCGCCCGCATCCGCGCCGCCGCGTCGGCCATCGCGATCGCCGCGATCATCGGCCCGGCATGCGCCTCCCCCCGGCCCGCCAGGGCGAAGGCGGTGCCGTGGTCGGGGGAGGTCCGCACGATCGGCAGGCCCAGCGTCATGTTGACGCCCTCGTCGAAATACAGCGCCTTCAACGGGACCAGCGCCTGGTCGTGATAGGCGCACATCGCGACGTCGTAGCGCTCGCGCGCCCGTCCATGGAACATCGTGTCCGCCGCCCACGGCCCGATCGCGTCGATGCCTTCGTCGCGCAGGATCGCGATGGCGGGGGCGATGACGTCGATCTCCTCGCGTCCCAACGCGCCGCTCTCGCCCGCATGGGGGTTCAGCCCGGCGAAGGCCAGCCGCGGCCGCTCGATCCCGAAATCGCGGCGCAGCGCGCGCGCGGTGACCCGCGCCTTGCCCAGGATCAGGTCGACGGTCAGCAGCCGGGGCACCTCGGCCAGCGGGACGTGCACCGTCATCGGCACGACGCGCAGGCCCGGTCCGGCCAGCATCATGACGGCGTTCTCGGGCGACACGCCGCATCGTTCGGCGACGAATTCGGTCTGTCCGGGCTGCGTGAAGCCGATGGCGTACAGCTGCGCCTTGGACACCGGGCCGGTCACCAGCGCGCGCGCCGCCCCCGACCGCGCCAGCCCGGAGGCCAGCTCCAGCGCGACGAGTGCGGTCCGCGCGCCGTCCAGATCGGCGACACCGGGCGTCACGCAACCGGCGGTATCGATCGCGAGGACCGGCAGGCCATGGTCGAACGCCGCGACCGCCTCCGCCGGTGCGGCGATGCGCGCCACCGGGCCGGGCCATACCGCGGCGACGGCACGCGGATCGCCGACGACCATGAAGGGGGGGAGCGCCGCGGCACGACGTGCCTCCCACGCGCCGGCGACGATCTCGGGCCCGATCCCTGCGGGGTCGCCCATCGCGACCACGATGGGGGCGTGGGCGGGGAAGGGGGCGACGGGCATCACGCCCGGCTCACCGATATTCGATCACCGCGTCGCGGCGCAGGTCGCGCAACGCCTGCTGCGCGCGCAGGTTGACGCGCTGCTGCTCCAGCTGGCTCTGGATCTGTTCCGCCCCCGGCATCTGCCCGGACGCCACTTCGTCGCGGCCGCACAGGACCAGCGTGCGCACGCCGTCGGTGGGCGATCCGAACGGCGGGGTCGCCTCGCCCACGTTCAGCTTCGTCATGATCGCCTGCAACGGCGCGGGCAGGTCGCGGACCCGGATCGCGTCATTGTCGACGACCTCGGCGTTCAGCGTCGCCGCGACTTTGGCGACCGACCCGCAGCCCTGCAATTTCTGGATCGCCGTGGCGAACGCCGCGGTCTTCGCGCTGGCCTGCGCCTGCGTCGTGCCTGCCGGGAACTTGATCGTCATCTGCTTCAGCGACAGCTTCGAATCGCGCGGATCCGCGGTCAGCACTTGGCGCTTGTCGACCAGGTACAGGATCGAAAAGCCGCCGGGCACCGGGATCGGGCCGGCGACCTGCCCGATCTGCATCGTCTGCGACGCCTCGGCCAGTTCGGCGGGCAGCTGCGCGCTGCGCACCCAGCCCAGGTCGCCGCCGACGCCGCGGGTCGACGCTTCGGAAAAGTTGCGCGCGAAATAGCTGAAGGGCGCCTGTCCCTTCTGGATCTCCGCGATCACCTGCCGCGCATTGGTCAGCACCTGCTGCTCGCGGTCGGGCGTCGCGGCGAGGTAGATTTCGTTCAGGTGATATTCCTCGGTGCCCTTCGCCGCCTCCAGACGGTCGATGATGGCCTTCACCTCCTCGTCGCCGACGTTGACGAACGGTTCGACCTTGCGGCGCAGATACCGGTTCCAGGCCAGTTCGCCCTCGATCTGCCGCCGCATCGACCGGTCCGACGACCCCGAATCGCGCAGGTAGGCGGCGAAGCCGTCGGGGGCGCGGCCGAAATTCTTGGCGACGCGGGCGAAGCTCTGGTCGATCTCGTCCTTCGTGATCGTGACGTCCGCGGTCCGCGCCTGCTGGATCTGCAACGTCTCGTCGATCAGCTGGCGCAGCACCTGGAGCCGCAGCCGCTCGCGGTCCTCCGCCGACAGCTTCACGTTGTTCGCCGCCGCGATCAGCGCGACGCGCTGGTCCACGTCGGTGCCCGTGATGACCGTCTCGTTCACGATCGCGGTCGCCTTGCGGACGTTGGGATCGACCTTGCCGAAGATCTGGAGGTTGGCGGGGATGTCGAGGCCGGAGTTGGCCGGGACCGACTGGTCCTCCACCGTCTGCGACCATGCGGCCCCGGCGGCGCCCAGCATCAGCGCGGAGATCGTGAACCGGCGGGCCAGTGCCCGGACCTTCGTCGTCATCATCACGTGCTTTTCGAAACCTTCGCGCCGATGTGGGATGTGTCGGCGACCGATGCCCCATCGCGCCTGAACCGCGGCTTAGCGCCCGATGTTCTTCAAGGAAAGCGTGAACAGGTACGCGTTCCCCCGGCGCGCGTCCCCGGTGCTGCGATAGTCGCGCCGCCACGTCAGCCCCAGGTCGATGCAATCGTCGCCATAGGCGATGCCCAGCCGGTGGCGCAGCGGCGTGAACCCGTCCGAGGTCGACAGGACGTCCTCCGACTTGTCGGTCAGGTCGATGATCGCGGAGCCCCACACCGACCAGTAGCGCGCGAACGCCGCCCGCCCGCCCAGGCGCACTTCCTCGCGGTCCTGCAAATCCTCCAGCGAGGTGATGTCGCGATTCAGCCGCAGATAGCCGATCGTGCCGTAGGTCGCGCGCGATCCGACGGTGGCGTCCACCTCGTTGCGCCGGATCGCCAGGTCGTCCTTGTCGAGGCGATAGCGGTGGATGAACGACACGAAATCCGCGACGCGCACCGTCGTGCGCCCGACGATATCGGAAAAACTGTCCGACAGGCCGGTGCCGTTGGGCAGGATCGAGGGCCGGCTGTCGAGGCGGTAGCTCTGCCCGATGTTGCTGGTGATCGCCACGCCGGGCAGGTCGAGCGCCCAGTCCGCGCCATACGTCACGCGGCTGGAATCCTCCCAGCGGTCGTAGCCGGGGAAGCGGTTGAGCGAGAAGAGGTTGGTATCCTCCAGGTCTACCGCGCGCGAATCCTCGTTCGGCACGCGCAGGTTGGCGATACGGGGGGAGGCGACGACCTGCACGCGCGGGGTGAAGCGCTGCACGCCGCCGAACGCCTCGCCGATCAGCGGCCATTTCACGTCCGCCGCCACCGCGCCGATCGCGCGGGTCGAGAAGCCTTCGGTCCCGCGATAGCTGACGATGTTCGTCGCGCCGGTGTTCTCGGCATTGTACACGTCGGCGCGCGCGAACGCGGTCAGGATCACTTCCTGCCCGCCCGACGTGACGCCCCTCAGGTCCCAGCGCCCGCTGGCGAAGGCGCGCTGCGTGTCCTGCCCCTCCTTCCGCCCGATCGCGAGCGTGTTGAGTTGCAGGTTCAGCGTCCCGCCCAGCACGGTGTCCGCGACGCGGCGGCGATAGTCGATCTCGGGCAGTGCGACGGGCTGCAACCCCTGCCGCTCGCCGACCCGCATCGTCTGCACCGCCCAGCCCGCGATCGACAGGTAGCTGTCGCGGTCGATCCGTTCGATCGACAGGTTGGTGCGCAGCCGGTCCTCGCGCGAGATGTCGTAGCGGCGCAGGAACGTGCGGTCGGATACCAGGCGCAGCGACCCCGACATGCTCCAGTTCGGGTCGAGCTGGAACCGGCCGACGCCGTCGATATAGCCGCGGAAGGCATGCTCCGTCGCCGACGCGAACCCGGTCGAGAGGTCCTCGCTGCGGCGGCTGGACGTGGCGTAGCCGCGGACCGCGAACGCGCCCAGTTCGGTGCGCTGGGCGTACCGCGCCTCCAGCATCGGCAATTCGCCCGAGAAGATGTGCGGCGCCACCACCAGCGACTTGTCGGGCGACAAGGCGATGTTGATCGGCAGGACCAGTTCGACGCCGTTGACGCGCGACAGGCCGATACTGGGCGTCAGCAGGCCGGTGTCGTTGCTCGCGGTGGTGGGCAGGCTGAACGACGGCAGCGCGGGGCTGGCCAGCCCGAACAGGTGGACGCGCGGACGCTCGAAATACACCCGCTCGCGGTCGGGGCGATAGGTGACGCGGACCGACGTGATCTTCCACGTCGGCTCCTTCGGGCATCCGTCGGCGTCGGCGACCGCGCACGGGGTATAGGCGGCGCGATCGAGCCGGACGGTGCCGTCCTCCTCGCGCGTACCCTTCACCGCCGCCAGCCGCCCGCCGCGTTCCAGCACGACCAGCATGTTGTCGACCACCCCGTCGCGCAGCGAATCGGTCAGGTCGATCGAATCGCCGTAGGCGACGTCGCCCTGCGGGTTCGTGACCGCGACGTTGCCGGTCGCCAGCACGCGCCCGGTCTTGCGGTTCCACGTCACCGTGTCGGCGCGCAGGCGATCGCCGCGGCGGCTCATGCGGACGTCGCCGGTCGCGGTGACGACGTCCTGCTCATAGGCGTATTCGAGCGTGCCAGCGCTGAACTGCACCTGGTCCGGGTCGGCGGCGACGGCGCCCTCGGGCGCGGGCGGCGGCGGGCCGCGATCGGTCAGGTCCTGCGCCCCGGCGTGCGACGCGGTCGTCAGGAGGGCGGCGCCCGCGAGAAGGTACAAACGCAACACGACGATCCCGCACCGGCCCCTTCGCGATCCGGGATGCGGCCGCGTCGACAGCGCCTATCGCATCGTCGCGCCACGGCTGCAACGCTTTGCCAGTCGCGACATCGCGGCGTAGGGGGTGGGAATGATCGATAAGGAACGCGCCGACATGAAGATCGCCTTCGCCGCCACCCGTCCCGCCGACGCGGGCGTGATCGCGCTGCCCGTCCGGAAGGGCGCCGCGCCGACGCTGGGGGAGGGCGATCGCGCACTGGTGCAGGCCGCCGCGGCGGCGCAGCGGTTCGAGGGCGAGGCGGGCACCGCCGCGGAGGTCTACGTCCCCGGCGCGCAGGGGGCGACGCGCCTGCTGCTGCTGGGCGTCGGCACGGGCGACGACGCCGCGTTCGAGCGCGCGGGCGGGGCCCTCACCGCGCGGCTGCTGACATCGGGCGTGACCGCGGCGGTCGCCGACCTGTCGGGCGAGGACCCGCTGGCGGTCGCGCGCTTCGCGGCGGGCGCGGCACAGCGCGCGTGGCGGTTCGACGAATATCGCACGAAGCTGCCCGAGAAGCAGAAGCCGACGCTGGCGACGCTGACCGTCGTGGGCGACGATTCGGGCTGGGCCGCGCGCGCCGCGATCACCGACGGGATCGCGCTGTCGCGGACGCTGAAGACGCTGCCGCCCAACATCCTGTATCCCGAAAGCTTCGTCGCGCGAGTCACCGCCGCGGTCGACGGGCTGGGGCTGGAGGTGACCGTGCTGGACGAGGACGCGATGCGCGACCTGGGCATGGGCGCGCTGCTGGGCGTCAGCCAGGGGTCGCGGCGCGAGGCGCGTATCCTGGCGCTGAAGTGGAACGGCGGCGGCGATGCGCCGGTCACCGCGCTGGTGGGCAAGGGCGTGACGTTCGACACCGGCGGCATCTCCATCAAGCCCGCGGCGGGGATGGAGGACATGAAGTGGGACATGGGCGGCGCGGCGGCGGTCGCGGGCGCGATGCTGACGCTGGCGACGCGCAAGGCGAAGGCGAACGTCGTCGGCGTCATGGGCCTGGTCGAGAACATGCCCGACGGCGATGCGCAGCGTCCCGGCGACGTCGTCACCAGCATGTCGGGACAGACCGTGGAGGTCATCAACACCGATGCGGAAGGGCGGCTGGTGCTGTGCGACGCGATCACCTGGACGCAGTCGGTGTACAAGCCCGCGACGATCGTCGACCTCGCGACGCTGACCGGCGCGATGATCGTGGCGCTGGGCAGCGAGCACGGCGGGCTGTTCGCCAACGACGATACGCTGGCGGAGCAACTTCTGGCGGCGGGCCGGGCGACCGGGGACCTGCTGTGGCGCTTCCCGCTGTCGCCCGCCTATGACAAGCTGATCGATTCGCCGATCGCGGACATGAAGAACGTCGGCCCGCGCGGCGCCGGCTCGATCACCGCGGCGCAGTTCATCCAGCGCTTCGTCGACGACGGCGTGAAATGGGCGCACCTCGACATCGCGGGCATGGTCTGGGCGGACAAGGACGGCGCGACCTGGGCGAAGGGGGCGACGGGCTACGGCGTGCGCGTGCTCGACCGGTTCGTCGCGGACAATTGCGAGGGGTAAATTAGGGACACCCGGCCTCCGTTCGCCCTGAGCGTAGTCGAAGGGAATGCGGTGACGTTGCCCCATAGGCTTCGACTTCGCTCAGCCCGAACGGAGGATGGTGGAAGGATATCATGCAGGTCGACTTCTACCACCTGACCGCGATGCCGCTGGAACGCGCCCTGCCGCGGATCGCGGAGCGCGTGGTGGCGGGCGGCGGCCGGTTGCTGATCGTGGCGGAGGAGGAGGCGCAGCGCGTCGCGCTCGATCGCCTGCTGTGGACCTATGCCGCGGACGGCTTCCTGCCGCATGCGCAGATCGGCGGCGCGGACGATGCGCGGCAACCGGTGCTGATCGCACCCGACGTGAACGCCGCCAACCGCGCGCGCAACGTGGCGCTGGCGGACGGTATATGGCGCGACGACGCGCTGGATTTCGACCGCGCCTTCCACTTCTTCGACGAGGGCCGGATCCGGGAGGCGCGCGCGGCGTGGAAGTCGCTGGCGGACCGCGACGGCGTCGAGCGGCGGTACTGGAAGCAGAACGAGGCCGGGCGCTGGGAACAGGCGGCGTAGCGGCGCCCGCTTGCCTCCGCCCCCGCACGCGCCTACGGGGGCGCCACTTTTGCCGCATCCCAACATCAGGAGCACGTGACCGTCATGGCCGCGAACCGTACCTTTTCGATCATCAAGCCCGACGCCACGCGCCGCAACCTGACCGGTGCGGTGACGAAGATGCTGGAGGAAGCCGGCCTGCGCGTCGTCGCCTCCAAGCGCATCCAGATGACGCGCGAGCAGGCCGAGGGCTTCTACGCCGTCCACAAGGAACGCCCCTTCTTCGGCGAGCTGGTCGACTTCATGATCTCCGGCCCCGTCGTCGTGCAGGTGCTGGAGGGCGAGAACGCCATGCAGCGCAACCGCGACATCATGGGCGCGACGAATCCCGCCAATGCCGAGCCGGGCACGATCCGCAAGGAACTGGCCGAATCGATCGAGGCGAATTCGGTCCACGGGTCGGATTCGGACGAGAATGCCGCGATCGAGATCGCCTATTTCTTCACGCCGGAAGAAATCGTCGGTTGATCGACTGGCGCCTGCGACGGGCGGGGGCGGGCGATGCCGCGCGCCTGTCGCTCGTCGCGGGCGCGACGTTTCTGGAGGCGTTCGCGGGTGTCCTCGACGGCGACGACATCGTCGCGCATGTGGCGCGCAACAGCAGTGCGGCGGCGTTCGACCGCTATCTGTCCGACGGTGCGATCGTCACGCTGGCGGAGGCCGCGACCGGCGCCGCGCCGCTGGGCTACACGCTGCTGACCGACCCCGACCTGCCGGTGGCGCCGCGCGACGGCGATATCGAGCTGAAGCGCATCTATTCCCTCGCGCCGATGCACGGTGGCGGCATGGGCGCGGCGCTGATGACGCGCGCGATCGACGACGCACGGGCCGTGGGACGACGGCGGATGCTGCTGGGCGTCTACGGCGGGAACGCACGGGCGCAGCGCTTCTACCTGAAACAGGGTTTCGCCGTGGTCGGCGAGCGCCGCTTCCGCGTCGGCGCGACGTGGCACGACGACCTCGTCTTCGCGCGAGAATTGTAGCGCGCGCGACGAAAGCCTGTCCCGACGGTACCGGTCAGGGCGTCATTTCGATGTTCTGATACCAGCCGTTCGAAAAGAGGGTCACCGTCCTGGTGACCAGCCTGCTGCCGCCGCACGTCGTCGCGTTGAAGACGACGTAGGTGATCTCCTGCCCGGTGCTCCAGAAACCCAGATTGATCGCGACCCCGTTCGCGGCCGTGACCGTGCGCGACGTCCGGTTGGGGAGGATGAACGCGATGCAACGTACCGCATTCGTGCGGTTATAGGCGGTCACCGCGATGTCCTTCAGCAGGTACTGGGCGGACGCCGGAATCGCGGTGGCGGCGATGCACGCCAGGATCGTCGCGAGCGAGGATAAACGTCGTACCATGGGCCTGGACCTTCGGTGGTGACCGGTGTCCCGCCGATACGGCCGCTTCATGTCGGTTTGACGACGGGCCGTGTCCCGTCGCGGCAGGCGTCAGCGCCCGCCCGCCTCCAGCAACCGCCGCGGCGCGGCCAGTTCCCAGCTCCGCGCGATCCGGTCGTCGACCAGCGGCCAGTCGACCTCGCCGGTAAGGTCCATCGATACCCAGCCCGACGGCCCCAGATAGGCCGGACGCGAATAGACCTGCGGCGCCGCCTCGATCAGCATCGCCTGCTCGTCCGCGCCCCCGGTACGGACGCACACGACGGTCAGGCCGTCGTCGTGGTGGTCGTCGCGGAACTGCGCGAACTGCTTGCCCGCGACGAAGAAGGTCGGCTGGCCGTGGCTCTCCCGCTCCTCGGTTTCCGGCAGTGCGAGCGCGGCCTCGCGCAGGCGGGACAACAGGTCGGTCATCGCGTCACGAACTCCTTCAGCGCGGCGGGATACAGCCGATGTTCGGCCGCCAGGACGCGCGCGGCCAGCGTGTCGGGGGTGTCGTCCGGTTCGATCGGGACTTCCGCCTGCGCCAGCACGTCGCCCGCGTCCAGCTCCTCGGTCACGACGTGGACCGAACAGCCCGCGACGCGGTCGCCCGCCGCGATCGCGCGCGCATGGGTGTCGAGGCCCTTGTAGCGGGGCAGCAGCGAGGGGTGGATGTTGACGATCCGGTCGCGCCATGCCGCGACGAAATCGTCCGACAGCAGCCGCATGTACCCCGCCAGCGCGATATAGTCCGCCCCCGCCTCGCGCAGCGCGGCGTCGAGCGATGCTTCGTAGGCGGGCTTGCCGATCCCCTTCGGCGACAGCGCGAACGTGGGGATCGCCTGCTCCCTCGCCCAGCGCAGGCCGGGCGCGTCGGGCTTGTTCGATGCCACGACGCAGATTTCATATCGCCCGTCCGCCTGTTCGACGAGCGCCTGCATGTTCGATCCCCGGCCGGAGATGAGGATGGCGACCTTCGGGACCGTCATGCGCTATGCGTCGCGGTCCAGTCGGCACGCGCGCTCCACGTCTCGGTCGATCCGCGGACGGTGCAGCCGCGCGCGCCCGCCTCGACGCGGCCGATCCTGAAGACCGTTTCGCCCGCCGCCTCCAGCGCGGCGGCGACGTCGTCGGCGGTGTCGGCGGCGACGATCACCGCCATGCCGACACCGCAGTTGAACGTGCGCGCCAATTCCTCCGGTTCGATCGCGCCCTGCCCTTGCAGGAACGCCATCAGGCGCGGGAGCGGCCAGCCGTCGGCATCGATCACCGCATGTGCGCCCTGCGGCAGGACGCGCGGGATATTCTCCAGCAACCCGCCGCCGGTGATGTGCGCCAGCCCCTTGATCCGCCGTTCGCGCAGCAGCGGCAGCAGGCTGGCGACGTAGATGCGCGTCGGCGCCATCAGATGGTCGATCAGCAGCCGTTCCTGGTCGAACAGGGCGGGGCGATCGAGCTTCCATCCCTTGTCCGCGGCCAGCCGGCGGACGAGGCTGAAGCCGTTGGAATGGACGCCCGAGGATGCGAGGCCGAGGATGACGTCACCGGCCGCGATGTCCGCGCCGGTCAGCACGTTGTCGCGCTCCACCGCGCCGACGCAGAAGCCCGCCAGGTCGTAGTCGCCGTCGGCATACATCCCCGGCATCTCCGCCGTCTCGCCGCCGATCAGCGCGCACCCGGCCAGTTTGCACCCTTCGGCGATCGAGGCGACGACGCGCGTCGCGACGCCCTCGTCCAGCTTCGCGCTGGCGTAATAGTCGAGGAAGAACAGCGGCTCCGCGCCCTGCACGATCAGGTCGTTGACGCACATCGCGACCAGGTCGATGCCGACGCCGTCATGCCGGTCGTGGTCGATCGCCAGCTTCAGCTTCGTGCCCACGCCGTCGTTCGCCGCGACCAGCAGGGGGTCGGTAAAGCCCGCGGCCTTCAGGTCGAACATGCCGCCGAACCCGCCCAGATCGGCGTCCGCCCCCGCACGGCGCGTCGCGCGGGCGAGCGGGGCGATGGCGCGGACCAGCGCATTGCCCGCCGCGATCGAAACGCCCGCGTCGGCGTAGGTATAGGGTTCGTTGCGGCGATCGGTGCTCATGCCGCGCGGGTTAGGATGTGAGGGGGCGGGGGGCAAGAGTGTCTCCCCTCAAGCCCCCTCCCCGAAGGAGAGGGGGCTTGCGCGGTGCGCGAGCCGACGCCGCAACCATTCGCCGCTTGGTTTTCCCCCGCCGCTTCGCCAAAAGGCGCGCGACATGCGTCGTCTCGTTCTCGCCCTTGCCGTCACGGCCTTCGCCGGCGCCGCCGTGGTGGCGCAGATCGAGGGCGGGGATCGCGGCGTCGCGGCGGTCGACAGCAGCCGCGATTTCGAGGTCGCGGGGATCCGCGTCGACACGAGCGGGCCGAATGCGGACGCCGCGCGACTGGCGGGCTGGCGCGAGGCGCAGCGCAAGGGCTGGGTGCAATTGTCGCAACGGCTGGGCGGCGGCGGCGCGGCGCTGCCCGACGGCGTGCTGGACCAGGTCGTCTCCGCCATCGTCGTCGACAGCGAGGAGATCGGGCCGAACCGCTACATCGCGCGGCTGGGCGTCCTGTTCGATCGCGATCGCGCTGCGTCGCTGCTGGGGATCAGCGCCTATACCAGCCGCTCGTCGCCGATGGTCGTCATCCCCGTCGTCTGGTCCACCGGCGTCGGGACCGCGTTCGAGCAGCGGACGGCGTGGCAGGAGGCGTGGGCGCGCTATCGCACCGGACAGAGCGAGATCGACTACATCCGCCCCGCGGGCAACGGGCCCGACCCGTTGTTGCTGAACGTCGGGCAGACGCAGCGGCCCGCGCGCGGCTGGTGGCGCAGCACGCTGGACCAATATGGCGGGCTGGACGTGTTGATGCCGACCGCGCGATTGTACCGCCAATGGCCCGGTGGGCCGGTGATCGGCGTGTTCCAGGCGCGACAGGGGCCGGACAACCGCCTGCTGTCGCAATTCACCCTGCGCGTCGGCGCGGCGCGGGGGCTGCCCGCGATGCTGGACACCGCGGTCGCGCGGCTCGACGGCATCTATCAGGGCGCGTTGCGTAACGGGCAACTGGGCCTCGACCCCGGCCTGACCGCGCCCGAAGCGACGCCCACTCCTTCCGCCACGCCGACGCCGGGGATCGACCCGTTCGCGCCCGAGGCGATCGCCGCCGCCACGACGACGATCACCGTGCAGTTCGATTCGCCCGACGCGGGCGCGGTCTTCGCCGTGGAGGGCGCGATGCGCGGCGTGACGGGCGTGGCGCGCGCCGCGACGACCAGCCTGGCGCTGGGTGGCGTATCGCTGATGCAGGTGGGCTATGCCGGCACGCCCGAGGCGTTCCGTGCCGCGCTGGAGGCGCGGGGGTGGCAGGTGCTGGGGTCGGGCACCACGTTGCGCGTGCGCCGCGCGCCGCAATTGCTGCCGCCCGACATCCAGCCCGACGCCGCGACGACAGGGTAGGGCGGGGGCCGACGTCATGACGCAGATCGCGCTGCCGCTGGCCTGGCCGGACGAGGGGGGCGAGGGCGGGTTCCTGGTCACCGCATCGAATGCGCAGGCGGCACGGACGCTCGAACATTGGGCGGGATGGCCGGTGATGGCGGCGCTGCTGATCGGTCCGCCGCGATCGGGGCGCAGCACGCTCGCACGCGTCTTCGCGGCGCGCAGCGGCGGTACCGTCATCGACGACGCGCAACGGCAGGATGAGGCCGCGATCTTCCACGCGTGGAACCGGGCGCAGGCGGAGCGGCGGCCGCTGGTCGTCGTGGCGGATGCCGCGCCGCCCGCCTGGGCGGTGGCGCTGCCCGACCTGCGTACCCGTTTGGCCGCCGGTCCGCTGGCGACGATCGGCCCGCCCGACGACGCGCTGGTATCCGCCTTGCTGGAACAGGGCTTCGCGCGGGCGCGGGTCGATGCGCGGCCGGATCTGATCGCGTGGCTGTCGGCGCGGGCGGAGCGGAGTCACGTATCCGTCATGCACGTGATCGATACGCTGGTCGCGGCCGCGCTCGGCGGGCATCGCCGGTTGTCGATCCCGATGGCGCGCGAAACCCTCGGCGCGTCCGCGACGTTCATCCCGGATACCCCCCCATCATGACCCGCCCCGCCAGCCTTTCCCGCGACACGCGCGACGACGATCCGTTCGAGGAGGCGGGGAGCGAGCGCTATTTCAATCGCGAACTGTCCTGGCTGGCGTTCAACCGCCGGGTGATGGAGGAGGCCTGCAACGAGGCGCATCCGCTGCTCGAACGGCTCCGCTTCCTCTCCATCTCCGGCTCCAACCTCGACGAATTCTTCATGGTCCGCGTCGCGGGGCTGAAGGGGCAGCAGACCAAGGATGTCGAGCGGCGGTCCGCCGACGGCCTGACCCCGACGCAGCAGCTGGCGGGCATCACCGCGGAGGCGGACGCGCTGCTGGCGGGACAGCAGGGCGTGTGGCGCGACGTGCGCGCCGCGCTGGCCGACGCGGGGATAGAGGTGCTGGGCCATCGCGCGATCGACGCCGCGCTGGATGCGACGCAGCGCGCATGGCTGGACACGCATTTCCGCGAGCAGGTCTTCCCGATCATCACGCCGCAGGCGCTCGATCCCGCGCACCCGTTTCCCTTCATGCCCAACAAGGGGATGGCGGTGATGTTCGACCTGGTCCGCCGGTCGGATCAGGAACCGATCCGCGAGCTGGTGATGCTACCGGCGGGGATGGCGCGCTTCATCCGCGTGCCGGGGGAGAAGGCACGCTACATCGCGGTCGAATCGATCCTGAAGCGGTTCGCGGGCCTCATCTTCCCCGGCTACGACGTGCTCGGCGCGGCCGAATTCCGCGTGCTGCGCGACAGCGATATCGAGATCGAGGAGGAGGCGGAGGACCTCGTCCTCTACTTCGCCAACGCCATCAAGCGGCGCCGCCGCGGGCGCGTCATCCGGCTGGAGCTGGAGACGAACATGCCCGAAAGCCTTTCCGCCGCGCTGCGCGACGAACTGGGCGGGGCCGACGCGATCGTGACCGAGACGGGCACCTTCCTCGGCATCGGCGACCTCGCGGCCTTGGCGGACGAGGACCGGCCTGACCTGAAATTCCCCAGCTTCACGCCGCGTTTCCCGGAGCGCGTCCGCGAGTTCGGCGGCGACTGCTTCGCCGCGATCCGCGCCAAGGACATCGTCGTCCACCATCCGTACGAGACGTTCGACGTCGTCCTGGCCTTCCTGAAACAGGCGGCGAACGATCCCGACGTCGTCGCGATCAAGCAGACATTGTATCGCGCGGGCAAGCAGTCCGCGGTCGTCAACGCGCTGATCGCCGCGGCGGAGAACGGCAAGTCGGTGACCGCGGTCGTCGAGCTGAAGGCGCGGTTCGACGAGGAACAGAATCTGTACTGGGCCAGCGCACTCGAACGCGCGGGCGTGCAGGTGGTGTACGGCTTCATCGACTGGAAGACTCACGCGAAGGTCAGCATGGTCGTCCGGCGCGAAGGGGGGGCGTTCAAGACATACTGCCACCTCGGCACCGGCAATTATCACCCCGTCACCGCGCGCATCTACACCGACCTCAGTTTCTTCACCGCCGACCCGCGCGTCGGGCGCGATGCGGCGCGGATGTTCAATTACATCACCGGCTATGTCGAACCGGCGGACATGGAGCTGATCGTCCTGTCGCCGCGCTCATTGCGCGACAAACTGATCGAGAAGGTCGACGTCGAGATCGCGAACGCGCGCGCGGGGAAACCCGCCGCGATCTGGGCGAAGATGAACAGCCTCGTCGATCCCGCGCTGATCGAGAAACTGTACGAGGCCAGCGGCGCGGGGGTGGAGATCGACCTGATCGTCCGCGGCATCTGCTGCCTGCGCCCGCGCGTGCCCGGCATGTCCGAACGTATCCGCGTGAAGTCAGTCGTCGGCCGCTTCCTCGAACACAGCCGCATCGCCGCGTTCGGCAACGGCGCCGCGCTGCCCAACGACGGGGCGGTGGTCTACATCTCGTCGGCCGATTGGATGCCGCGCAATTTCGACCGCCGCGTCGAATATATGCTGCCGATCGAGAACGAAACCGTCCACGACCAGATCCTGGATCAGGTGATGGTGGCCAACCTGATCGATAGCGAGCAGAGCTGGGAACTGGAGCCCGACGGCACGTATATCCGCGTCGCGCCGGGCGAGAAGGGATTCAACCTGCACCGTTATTTCATGACCAATCCGTCGCTGTCGGGGCGCGGCGCCGCGCTGGAGGACGGGACCGAGGTACCGACCCTGTCGCTCAGGCGCAGGGCGTGAGCCTGCTGCGGCGGCGCGCGCAGGACGTTTCGATCGAACCGCGCTCCGCGATCGTCGACATCGGATCGAACTCGATCCGGCTGGTCGTCTACCAGGGGCCCGCGCGCGTGCCCGCGGTCCTGTTCAACGAAAAGGTGCTGGCCGGATTGGGGCGCAGCCTCGCCGCGTCGGGAAGGATAGACTCGGCGTCGATGGCGATGGCCGCGACCGCGCTGCGCCGCTTCGCCGCACTGGTGCGCGAAATGGACGTGGCGACCGTCCGCACCGTCGCCACCGCTGCGGTCCGCGATGCGGCGAACGGCGCGGAACTGATCGCGATCGCGAAGGACGCGGGACTGACCGTCACGATCCTGAGCGGGGAGGAGGAAGCCGCTGCCGCGGGCCATGGCGTGATGTCGGGCATCCCCGGTGCGGACGGGATCGTCGGCGACCTGGGCGGGGGCAGCCTGGAACTGGTCCGCGTGAAGGACGGCGTGCTCCACCGACGCGTGTCCTTCCCGCTCGGCGTCCTGCGCCTCGCTGCCCTGAGCGATCCGGGCAAGCTGGACCGCAAGGTCGCGAGCCTGCTGAAGGAAACCGGGTGGAGCGGCGCGGGCAAGGGCCTGCCGCTGTACCTCGTCGGCGGGTCGTGGCGCGGACTGGCGCGGCTGGACATGGTGGCGACGCGCTATCCGCTGCCCGTCATCCACCAATATGCCATGCCGCCCGCGACGATCGCGCGACTGCGCCGCGTGCTGTCGCACACCGCGCGTGCGAAGCTGAAGACCGTGCCGGGCCTGTCGGGCGGACGCATCCCGACTTTGGGTCATGCCGCGTCCTTGCTGGGGGTGCTGCTGAAGTATCTTAAGTCCAGCGGCACGATCGTCTCCGCCTACGGCCTGCGCGAGGGGTTGCTGCATCAGGCGCTGGACGACGAGGAACGCGCGCTCGATCCCCTGATCGTGGCGACGCGGGACGAGGGGCGGCGCAGCGGGCGCTTCCCGGAACATGGCGATCTGCTCGACCGCTGGATCGCGCCCTTGTTCGGCGACGACGCGCCCGCGGCCGCCCGGCTGCGCAACGCGGCATGCCAATTGTCGGACGTGGGCTGGCGCGCGAACCCGGAATTCCGCGCCGAACGCGGCGTGGAGGTCGCGCTGCACGGCAATTGGGTGGGGATCGACGGCGCTGGCCGCGCGATGCTGGCGCAGGCGCTGTGGACCGCGCTGGGCGGGGAGACGAGCACGCCGGTACCGCTGCCCGGGCTGGCGGGGGAGGCGGCGTTGCGCCGCGCCGCGCACTGGGGCCTGGCCATGCGGCTGGGGCATCGATTGAGCGGCGGGATGGCCGGGCCGCTGGAACGCTCGAAGCTCGATATCGCGGGCGGCGCGTTGCGGCTGGAACTGGCGGCGCAGGACGCCGGCCTGTGGGGCGAGGCGGTGGAGAAGCGCCACCGCGCGCTGGTGGCGGCGATGGGTTTGGCGAGATAGGACGGGCCGCGAAGGCCGCGGCTCCTTATCCGCAGGTCAGCTTCACGATCCTGCCCGCCGCGTCGGTTTCCACGTTCAGCCGGTCCGGGCGCAGGTCCATCGTCAGCATGTCGCCGGTCCTATAACGGCGCACGGTCCGCGCGCCGCTCAGCCGCTGCGCCTCCGCCGCGGATGTATCGGCGGCCGTCCCGATCAGCCGCTGCGCCGCATTGGCGTCGCACCGCGTCCCCGGCACCGCCGCCTCGGCGGGCGGGGCGGGGGTGGTCGCGGGCGGCAGGCGCGGCGGGTTGGCGGTACACGCGGCGAGCGGGGCCATGCAGGCGAGGGTCAGGATACGCATCACGCGGCCTCCGTCCGGGTCATCTTCAATCGGCCGTCGACCACCGCGAAGGCCAGCCGCCCCTCGACCAGGTCGAGCGCGTCGCGCCCGAACTGATCGAAACGCCAGCCGTCGAGCATCGCCAGGCCCTCGCGCTGCCCCGCGGCGAGCAGCTCCAGTTCCTCGTTGCGGGCCAGCAGGCGCGAGGCGACGTCGATGTCGCGCGCGCGGATCTTCAGCAGCAGCTTCAGCAGGTCCGCGACCAGCGACCCCTCGCGCCCCAGCCCCGGCTTGCGATCGTCGCGCGCGGGCAGCTCGTCCGCGCCCAGCGGCTGCGCGCCCTCGATCGCGGCCATCAGGCGCGCGCCGATATCGTTGCCCGCCCAGGTGGCGGACAGGCCCCGGACCTTGGCCAGGTCCGCCTGCTTGCGCGGGGCGTGGCCGGCGAGGTCCGCGATCGTCTCGTCCTTCACGATCCGGCCGCGCGGCAGGTCCTTCGCCTGCGCCTCCAGCTCGCGCCAGCGCGCGATCGCCTTCAACCGGCCCAGCACGTCCGGCTTGCGGCTGGAAATGCGCACGCGCTTCCATGCCAGATCGGGATCGTTGGCGTAGTTCGCCGGATCGCCCAGCCGCTCCATCTCCTGGTCCAGCCACGCGCCGCGCCCGGTCTTCTTCAACCGCTCCAGCATCTTGGGGAAGATCTTCGCCAGATGCGTCACGTCGCCGATGGCGTAATCCACCTGCCGCGCGTCCAGCGGGCGGCGCGACCAGTCGGTGAAGCGCGCGCCCTTGTCGATCTGGATGCCCAGCCAGCTGTCGACCAGGTTGGAATAGCCGATCTGCTCCCCCTGACCCAATGCCATCGCCGCGACCTGCGTGTCGAACAGCGGGTGCGGGGTCTTGCCGGTCAGGTTGTAGACGATCTCCAGATCCTGCCCGCCCGCATGGACGACCTTCAGCACGTCCTCGTTGTCGACCATCAGGTCCAGCAGCGGCTTCAGGTCGATCCCCGGCGCCATCGGATCGATCGCCGCGGCCTCGTTCGCATCCGCGATCTGGATCAGGCACAATTCGGGGTAGAAGGTGCTTTCGCGCATGAACTCGGTATCGACGCAGACGAAGGGGGCGTCGGAAAGGCGCGCGCACAGGTTCGCGAGCGTGGCGCTGTCGGTGATGAGGGGGTGGATATGCATAAGCGGGGGGCCATAGCCCGGCGCGGCCTGCTTGACAAAGAGGGTTGTGAAGGGGAAGCGCGCGGCAACCCAATCACCTGTCACCCCAGCGGACGCTGGGGTCTCGTGCCGTAAGGACGCCCCTGCGGCCTGAGACCCCAGCGTCCGCTGGGGTGACGTAATCCAGAGATTACGTCATGCACGCCTATCGCTCCCACACCTGCGCCGCGCTGACCGAGGCGAACACCGGCGAGACCGTGCGTCTTTCGGGCTGGATCCATCGCAAGCGCGACCATGGCGGCGTGCTGTTCGTCGACCTGCGCGACCATTACGGCATCACGCAGGTGGTGGCGAAGGCGGGCAGCGACGTGCTCGCGCTGCTCGACGGGCTGCGCACCGAATCGGTCGTGACCGTGACGGGCGAGGTCGTGGCGCGCGGGGCGGAGGCGACGAACCCCAACCTCGCGACCGGCGCGATCGAGGTCGTGGCGGACACGGTCGTGGTACAGTCGGAAGCGCACGAACTGCCAATGCCGGTGTTCGGCGAGGCGGAATATCCCGAGGATATCCGGCTGAAGTACCGCTTCCTCGACCTGCGGCGCGAGAAGCTGCACGCCAACATCATGCTGCGTTCCAGCGTGATCGCCAGCATCCGCAGGCGGATGGTCGAGCAGGGGTTCACCGAGTTCCAGACGCCGATCCTGACCGCATCGTCGCCCGAAGGCGCGCGCGACTATCTCGTGCCCAGCCGCGTCCACCCCGGCAAGTTCTACGCGCTGCCGCAGGCGCCGCAGATGTTCAAGCAGCTGCTGATGGTCGCGGGCTTCGACCGCTATTTCCAGATCGCGCCGTGCTTCCGCGACGAGGATGCACGCGCCGACCGCTCGCCGGGTGAGTTCTACCAGCTCGATTTCGAGATGAGCTACGTCACGCAGGAGGACGTGTTCCAGGCGATCGAGCCAGTGCTGCACGGCGTGTTCGAGGAATTCGCGAATTGGCAGGGGAAGGGGCGCACCGTGTCGCCGCTGCCGTTCAAGCGCATCCCCTATCGCGAATCGATGCTGAAATACGGCAACGACAAGCCGGACCTGCGCAATCCCCTGCTCATCAGCGACGTCAGCGAGCGGTTCGTGGGCTCCGGCTTCGGCCGCTTCGCCTCGATCGTCGAGGCGGGCGACGTGGTCCGCGCGATCCCCGCGCCGGGCACCGCGGACCGCAGCCGCAAGTTCTTCGACGACATGAACGCCTGGGCGCAGTCGGAAGGGTTCGCCGGCCTCGGCTATGCCACGCGCAAGCAGGGCGAATGGGGCGGGCCGATCGCCAAGAACCACGGCGAGGAGAGGATGTCCGCGATGGCCGACGCGCTTGGCCTCGGCCCCGACGACGGCCTGTTCTTCGCCGCGGGCAAGGAAGCGCAGGCGACCAAGCTGGCGGGGCTGGCACGCACGCGCGTCGCCGAGCAGCTAAGCCTGATCGATGCCTCGCGCTTCGAATTCTGCTGGATCGTCGACTTCCCGATGTTCGAGTATGACGAGGAAACGAAGAAGGTCGATTTCAGCCACAACCCCTTCTCGATGCCGCAGGGGGAGATGGAGGCGCTGGAAACGAAGGACCCGCTCGATATCCTCGCCTATCAGTACGACATCGTCTGCAACGGCATCGAATTGTCGTCGGGCGCGATCCGGAACCACCGGCCGGAGATCATGTACAAGGCGTTCGAGATCGCGGGCTATACGCAGGCCGACGTCGATACGAACTTCGCGGGCATGATAAACGCGTTCAAGTTCGGCGCGCCCCCGCACGGCGGCTCCGCGCCGGGGATCGACCGCATCGTCATGCTGCTGGCGGACCAGCCCAACATCCGCGAGGTCATCGTCTTCCCGATGACGCAGAAGGCGGAGGACCTAATGATGGGCGCCCCGAACTTCGCGACGCCCAGGCAGTTGAAGGAGCTGAACCTGCGCTCGACGGCGGAGGTGAAGGGTTAGGTTGTGGACTCATAAGTTCTGAGGCGGATGCGTGTGGAGGCGAGCAGGACGGCGGCGAGGAAGTTTCGGGCGAGTTTGTCGAAGCGGGTTGCGATGCGCCGGAAGTGCTTGAGCTTGCAGAAGTAGCGTTCGACGGCGTTGCGTCTGCGATAGATGGCCGGGTCGATCGAGCGCTGAACCTTGCGATCGCGTTGGGTCGGGATGTGGGCGCATCCGCCACGTGATCGGACGAGGTCGATGATGGCCCTGGCGTCATAGCCGCGGTCGGCGACGAGCGCGGCGGCCGGCGGCAGGCCGTCGATCAATGCCTCGACCGCCGCTTTGTCAGACGCCTGGCCCGGCGAGAGCGTGACCCTGAGCGGCAGCCCATCCTGGTCGACCAGCGCGTTGATCTTGGTGCTCAGTCCGCCACGAGAACGGCCGATGGCGTGATCCGCGCCCCCTTTTTACCACCGGCGGCATGCTGGTGGGCGCGGACGATCGAGCTGTCGATCAGGTGCATCGATGCAGGCGCGCCTGCCGCCAGCGCCTCGAACACCCTGACCCAGACGCCCGCCTTCGCCCATCGGTTGAACCGGTTGTAGACCGTCGTGTGCGGTCCATAGCGCCCCGGCAGGTCGCGCCACGGCGACCCCGTCCGCAGGACGTAGAAGATGCCGTTCAGCACACGCCGGTCGTCCACCCGCGGCACACCGCGCGGCTTGTTCGGCAGCAACGGCTCGATCAGTCGCCACTCCATCTCGCTCAGATCGTATCGCGCCATCCAACGCTCCCTTCGGAAACCTTGAATCAGCTGCCGACCAACCTCGCAACCGTTATGAGTTCACGAGCCAGGACACTGGGCGAGTCATGTATGACTGTCGACACGTCGACGCATCGACATCGGGTCAGTCCGCGACGGGAACGTCGTAGGTCGAGCCGGTCGTGCCGATCGGATAGATCGAGGCGGTGAAGCTGCCCTCGACGTACAGCACCCTGCCGCCCGGCAAGGCGGCGATGAACTTGCGGTCGAACGGGTCGAGCCGGTCCCACATACCATGGGTTTCGAGGTCGGTGCGGGTCACCAGGCTGGCGTTGACGGCCTTACACGGCTCTTCTCAGAACAGGGTTTCGGCCGTGTGACCGGCATAGCGGAAGCGGATGGTGCAGGCGGGTTTGCCGCGCAGGGTGAAATCGTCCTTGCCCAATATCCGCGATCCGGCCGGGATCGGCGCAGGCTTCGGTTTCGTCGCGGACGCGCGCCTCGCCGCGGCGGGCGTGGTGGTCGGGCGGTTCTGGACCGGCTGCGACGTCGCGCCGGGTTCCGAGCATCCCGCCACCAGCGCGGCGAGCGCCGTCGTCCTGCGCCCCATCCGCGCTACCGGCCGGATTGACGTGCGAGCTTCAGCACGACCCCGTCATACCAGCTGAGCGCCAGCACGTCGTTACCCTGCGCATACAGGGTCGCCCCACCGGCCGCTTCCGGGCCCCAGTTTCCGCTGTCGCACTCGATGCCGTGCGGATCGCCCGGCGTGACGCCCAGCGCCTTCAACTGGGCGGCGAACTGCACGTCGTACGTCTTCGCCGTCGCGCCGGTGAGATGCTGCGTCACCGGCCCGTCGCACCGATCGCCGACCATGGCGCCGCCCTCTGCGGGCCCTTCCCAGGCGAGCCGGTCCGCGCTCATGTCGATCACCCGCCCCATGTAGGCCGGGTCGTCCTTTGCCATCGCCTGCACACCATCGCCGGGCGCGACGCCGACGACCTTCCACTTGCCGGCAAGCATCGCGAAGTCGACCTGCGATGCCGCCGGATCCGTCGGCAGTGCAGCAGGAGTAGACCGGGGCACCGGGGCGGCAGGGGCGGCGGTGGCCGTATTATTGGCCGTTGCCAAAGACGCTTCCCCCGTCGGCTCCCCCGTCGGCCGGGCAGGACCGCAGCCGGTCAGGGCCAATGTCAGGACCAGTGTCAGGACAGGCGCGGCAGGCCCGGCCGAGCGGTTACTTTGCATCGACCAGCACGTAGCTGAACGCCTTCTGCCCGCCAAGCGCGCCGACGAATGCGTTGAAGTCGCTCCTCGCCATCGTCTGGCACCCGGCCGACCAGGTGTTGCTGGCGCCGCCCTGATGGATCAGCATCGAGGTGCCTGCGCCGGTACGATCGATCCTGGCCGCATCGCGCGCGTCGAACAGCCCGTCGTGATTGGTGTCCCGCTCGGCCACCGTGGTCGCGGTGGCCCGGAAGAAGGTGTTGCCGAGGAACTGTCCGCCCTGCTGCACATAGCGGGTCGTGCCCGCCTGCAACCGGCCCAGGTCGTTGCGTCCGTCGCCATCGGCATCGACCGAGGATCCCTTCGCGGCCTTCGGCCCTTCCGTGGAATATTGCGCAGACGGGTCGGTGTTTCCGGCGAAGACGCGCGCATGGGCCGTGCCCCCGGCATCCTTCCACACCACGGCGATGCTGTCGTCATAGACGCCCTTCCCGCCGTTGTCGTGCGCATCGGTCGGCGTGCGAAGCGCCACGACCACCTTCCGTCCGGCGGCCAGATCAGCCTTCGCCCGCGCATCGCCGCTGCTTTCGACAATGCCGGCAAGTACCCCCGCGCTCCTCGCCTGCACGCCGTCCGTCGCCGCCACCGGCGGAGCCGGGGCCGCCGTCGGCCTCGCCTCGCCGCTGCCCGGGGTGTTGAACAGGGCCACTTCGTCGTTGCGACGATTGACGAGTCCCTGGTTCACCTTGCCGTCGGACTTGTTCCACAGCTTCATCGCTTCGGCCGCCCCGGCGCTGTCGCCGGCGTTCAGCCTGGCCAGCGCGCTGCTGCCGTCGAAACCCTTGATGCCGATATTATAGGCGAACGAGACCATCGCATCGAACTGGTTCTGCGTGACCGGGACGGTGATCTTGCCGCGAACATGGTCGGCATAGCCCTGCACCGTGTTGGTCAGCAACTGGCGCTCCTGCGTCTTGTTCAGGCTGACGAGGCTGCGATTGCCGGTCGCGAAATCGCGTGCGTCCGCGCCGGACAGGCCGGCGCCTTTGGCCACCTTCGCCGCCGTATCGACATCGACGCCGATCGCGGTGAGGTCGCGGATGACCTGTCCCTCGCTCTTGCCCTTCATGTCGTATCCAGGCCCCAGGGTCACGCCGCTTGCGCCCTTCGGCCAGTGCAGGCGGTTGGACACGCCGGCCTGTGCCTCGTGATCGTAGAGGAAGTCCTTTCCTTTCTCGGACAGTCCGCCGCTCGACGCCGTCGCCGGCCCGCCCCGTGCCGCAACCCGCGCTTCCGCCGCGACCGATGCACCGGCCGCCAGCGTCAGGGTCTGGCCGACGTCCAGCCGGTCGGGATCGCGCAGGCCGTTGATCCGCGCCAGCGTCGCGACGTCGCTGCCGTGGCGGGCGGCGATCCTGGACAGGGTGTCGCCTGCCTTCACCTGATAGCTTACTTCCGCCTTGGCCTTCGCCGGCGGTGTCGGCGCGGTTCCGGGCGGAGCGGCGAAACGATCGAGCGGCGAAGGCTGGGCCAGCAGCCTGTCCAGCCTGGATGCGATATTATCCAGCCCAAGCGCCCTCGCACCTGCCTGAAGCTCTTCACCGATCGCGTCCAGCAGGCCCTGTGCCCGCGCCCCGACACCGGATCCGCCCTGACCTTCGATGTTCGTCGCCATGGCACGTTCCTCGATTGAACCGGCCATATGGATATCAGCGTCGGCGGAGCGTCACGATAACCGTTCCGACTAGGACCGACCGTCCTTCACCCGATCGACATCCCGCAGCTCACGAGAAGGCGAATGCCGATCCGACCCGGGGCCCCGGGCCAGCGCGCGACGTAGGGATCGACGATCAGGCCCGTACCGCCACCCTGCGGGTCGCCTCTCGCATCCGGCGCATGGACCGTGCGTTATATCCCCATGGCCTGCACCGTTCCTTGTCGCACTTCCGGTTGCTCCTCGCTGGCAGCCGCAGCGGGTCAGGCCGCGCGGGTCGCGCTCGCGGCCTTGTCGCTGACGGCGTGCGGGCCCGCGTCGGTCGCGCCGGGCAATGCGGCCGAGGCAGCTGCCTCGCCTACCCCGACCCCGACCACGACCCCGACCCCGGCCCTGGCCCTGGCCCTGACCCCGATCCGCGCCGCGGACTGCGAACCCGATGCGCCGCAAAGCCCGTGCCCGATCGTCGGCCATTGGCGGATCGCGAAGGTCTATGTCCCCGGCGCAGGCAATCCGCTGGCGGACGATCGCGCGATGGTCGGCGCGACGCTGACCGTCACGCCCAACGGGGCCGGCCCGGGCGCGCTGCGTTGGGACGGGCCGGACACCGGGCAGTTCGATATCCGCGACGTGTGCACCGGGCCTTTCCTCAGCGCGCAGGGCGTCCCCGCGGGCGACGTGGCCGCGCGCCGCACGCTGGCCGCCGCGCTCGCCGCCTGGGGCGTGCCTGCGGACGCCGCAGCGGCGCGCATGCTTGAGTGCGACCAGGGGCAATGGGCCGTTCCCGACACCACGGGCGGTCATGGCCTGGTCCTGCCGATGGGGGCTCGCGTGGCGATCCAGTGGTACGAGGGCCGCTTCCTGCTGCTGGAGCGCCGCGCCTTAGGTGTTTGATCCCACGGTTTGATGGTGTGATCCTTTCGTTGGAATGGAAGGAAGCCGTATGGGACAGGTTCGTCACGGGAGCGCCACGACCACGCACGCCGTCCGAGCAGCAATACAGCGATCGCAGGCTTCGCTCGCGACGTTGAGCCGAGAGCTGGGGATCAACCCGAAGACGGTCGCGAAGTGGCGCAAGAGAGCGACGGTCGATGATCTGAAGACCGGGCCGAAGGCCCCTCATTCTACGACCCTGACTGAAGCCGAGGAAGCGATGGTTGCGGCGTTCCGGCGCCACACGCTGCTGGCGCTCGACGACTGCCTCTACGCCCTGCAGCCATCGATCCCGCACCTGACACGCTCAGCGCTGCATCGGTGCCTGCAGCGGCACGGCATCTCACGGTTACCGGATATCGAGGGCGACAAGCCGAAGCGGCAGCGCTTCAAGCGCTACCCCATCGGTTTCTTCCATATGGACATCGCCGAGGTGCAGACCGCCGAAGGCAAGCTGTATCTGTTCGTTGGCATCGATCGCACCAGCAAGTTCGCGGTCACCCAGTTGGTAGACAAGGCTGACAGGCGAACGGCGTGGGAGTTCCTCGAGCACCTGCTGAAAGCCGTGCCCTACCGGATCCATATCATCCTGACTGATAATGGCATCCAGTTTGCCGAGCAGCCGCGCAACCGAAACACCGCCTGGTCGCGTCAGATGCGCTTCGACATGATCTGCGAGGCGAACGACATCGAACACCGCCTCACGAAACCCAACCACCCTTGGACGAACGGTCAGGTCGAGCGGATGAACCGGACCATCAAGGAAGCGACCGTCAAACGCTTCCACTACGAAAGCCACAACCAGCTCCGGACGCACCTCGCCGACTTCATGGCCGCTTATAACTTCGCCCGCCGGCTCAAGACACTGAGCGGCCTCACACCCTACGAATACATCGCCAAAATCTGGACGTCAGAGCCAGACCGGTTCATCGTCAACCCGATCCACCAGATGCCGGGACTAAACACCTAAGTCCATTTGTGTTCCTGCGAACGCAGGAACCCAGGGTTGCGAACGGACACGTTCTTGGCTCTGGGTTTCTGCGTCCGCAGGAACGCACAAGAGGTTACGCCACCTCGAACCGGTCGTCCTCGCCCAGCACGTGCAGCTTGCCGTCGGCGATCGCGAAGATCGCGCCGCGCAGTTCCAGCTTCCCCGCCTCGACGCGCTCCTTCACGAACGGGAAGGTCATGAGGTTGGCAAGCGAGGTGCGGACGCCTTCCTGTTCCAGCGCCGTCTGCCCGTCCGGGCCCTTCCCGTGCCTCGCCACCACCCGGTCGCGCGCGTCGTCCAGCAGGTGGATCCAGCTGGCGACGAAGCCGCCTTCGCCGGGTGCGGCATCCTTCAGGTCGCCCGACAGCGCCGCCTTCACGCCGCCGCACGCGCCGTGGCCCAGGACGACGATCTCCTCCACGCCCAGCACCGTCACCGCAAATTCCAATGCCGCGGACACCCCGTGCAGGCCGCCGCTGGAATCGAACGGCGGCACCAGATTGGCGACGTTGCGGACGACGAACACCTCGCCCGGACGGCTGCCGAAGATCGTCGCCGGCTCGACCCGGCTGTCGGAACAGGCGATCAGCATCACCTTGGGTGACTGGCCCGCCGCCAGTTCGGCCCAGCGCTCGCGCTCTTCCTGCCATTCCGTGTCGCGGAAACGGTGATATCCGTCGATCAGATCGGAAAACTTGCTCACGTCTCTAACACCCTTTCGTTGTTTCGTGGCCATGCAGACGCTATCTGCACCGGCATGAACGACATGACCCCGATCAAGGCTCCCCGCGAACGCAAGCCCGACTGGATTCGGGTGAAGGCGCCGACCTCGGCCGGTTTCGCCGCGACGCGGGCGCTGATGCGGTCGAAAAGCCTGACGACGGTGTGCGAGGAGGCGGCCTGCCCCAATATCGGGGAATGCTGGTCGAAGAAGCATGCGACCGTCATGATCCTGGGCGATACCTGCACGCGCGCCTGCGCCTTCTGCAACGTCAAGACCGGGATGCCGCGCGCGGTCGATCCGATGGAGCCGAACAACGTCGCCGATGCCGCGGCGCAGATGGGGCTGGCGCATATCGTGGTCACCAGCGTCGATCGCGACGACCTGCCCGACGGCGGCGCGAGCCAGTTCGTGAAGGTGATCGAGGCGATTCGGCGGTCCAACCCCACCACCACGATCGAAATCCTGACACCCGATTTCCGCAACAAGCACGAACGCGCGGTGGAGGCGATCGTCGCGGCGCGGCCCGACGTCTACAACCATAACCTGGAAACCGTGCCGCGGCTCTATCCGACGATCCGCCCGGGCGCGCGCTATTATGCGTCGCTGCGCCTGCTGGAGAGCGTGAAGAAGCTGGACCCGTCGATCTTCACCAAGTCCGGTGTGATGCTGGGCCTGGGAGAGGAGCGGCTGGAGGTTCATCAGGTGATGGACGACATGCGGTCCGCCGACGTCGATTTCCTGACGATGGGACAATATCTGCGTCCGACCCCGCGTCATGCGGAAGTGAAGGATTTCGTGCCCCCCGCCGCGTTCGATGCCTATGCCGCGATCGCGCGGGCGAAGGGGTTCCTGCTGGTCGCCTCCTCGCCGCTGACGCGGTCGAGCTATCATGCGGGCGACGATTTCGCGAAGATGCGCGACGCGCGCGCGGCGAAGCTGGCGAGGGTGCGTTGAGCGTACCTCCCCGGAACGGGGAGGGGGACCAGCCGCAGGCTGGTGGAGGGGTGACCTCCGCGAACGTATCGCCTGTGGCTACCCCTCCACCACTCGCTTCGCGAGCGGGCCCTCTCCGCGTTTCGGGGAGGTATTGACGTGCCCAAACACGCCGAGACCCGCACGCTTCCCTACACGCCGGAGCAAATGTTCGACCTCGTCGCCGACGTGCGCCGCTACGCGGAATTCCTGCCGTGGGTGTCGGCGATGCGTGTGCGCCGCGACAGCGATACCGAAACGCTGGCGGACATGATCGTCGGGTTCAAGGGCCTGCGCGAGACGTTCACGAGCAAGGTGGCCAAGATCAGGCCAGACAGCATCCGGGTCGATTACGTCGACGGGCCGTTGAAATATCTGCGCAACGACTGGCGCTTCCGTCCCGACGGCAACGGGGGATGCCATGTCGATTTCGCGGTGGACTTCGCGTTCAAGAACCGGGTGTTCGAGATGCTGGCGGGGCAGGTGTTCGGCGCGGCGCTGCGGCGCATGATCGGCGCGTTCGAGGAGCGCGCGGCAGTCCTCTACGGCGTGCCGTCGTCCGACGGGGGCAGCAGCAGTTCGAGCGCGCACAACGCCGCCTGAAGCCGGATTCCCGCGCGGCCCAGGTCGCCGAACAGCCGCTTGTCCGCGACCACGTCCGACGGGTCGCCGCCGCGCTCGGCGCGTGCGAAGACGACGGTGCCGATGGGCTTCTTCTCGGTTCCCCCGCCCGGTCCCGCCACCCCGGTGATCGCGACCGCGACGTCGGCATCGGTCACCTTCAGCGCGCCCTGCGCCATGCTCCACGCCACCGCGATCGACACCGCGCCGAACGTGTCGAGCACGTCGTTGCTGACGTTCAGCAGCTTCGCCTTGGCTTCGTTGGAATAGGTGACGAGCCCTGCCTCCAGCACGTCGGACGAGCCGGGTATTTCGGTCAGCGCGGCGCAGACGAGGCCGCCGGTGCAGCTTTCGGCGACCGCGATGCGGCGGCCCGCGGCGCGGTTCTCCTCGATCACGCGCCGCGCGGCGTCGATCAGGCGGTCGGGAAGGACGCCGTCGTCGGCTGGCGCGGTCATTTCGCGGCGCACACCGGCAGGTCGGGAATGTCGATGCGCCCGCCCTTCGCGCGCTCCGCCTTCAGATATTGCAACGTCGCGGCGACGATCCCGGCGGTGTTGCGCGCGGGCAGCGGCTCCAGCAACGTCACGAGGCGGTCCAGCGTCGGGCAGTCGGCAGCCTGGATCTGGCCCGTCACCTGTGGCGCGACGAGCGACGTGACCAGCGGCCGCGCCAGATCGCTCATCAGCAGCGCGGAAAAGCGCGGATCGCTCAGCTTCCCCAGCGCGGCGCGTGCGGCGGGCCAGGCGCCATCCGCCGCGACATCGTATTTCGACAGGAACGCGCCCGAAGGGCGACGCAGCAGGCTGGTCGCGGGCAGGGTCGCGCAGACGCGGCCCGCATCGCGGATCACCTCGGGCAGCGATACCTGCACGATCGCCTCCGCCTCGGTCGCGGTCAGGCACGATTGCGCGGCGGCGGGGGACGCCAGCGACGCGGCGGCAAGGAGGGCCAGCAGCGGCCTCATGCCGGCAGCACGATCGTCGCCACCGCCTGCGCGGCGATACCCTCGCCGCGGCCGGTGAATCCCAGTTTCTCGGTGGTCGTCGCCTTCACACTCACCCGATCGGTCGACAGCCCCAGAAGTTCCGCGATCCGCGCCTGCATCGCCGCGCGGTGCGGCCCGATCTTCGGCGCCTCGCACATCAGCGTCAGGTCGACGAAGGTGATGCGGCCGCCCTTCGCCTCCACGAGGGATCGCGCATGCGACAGGAACTGGCCCGATTCGGCGCCGCGCCATTGCGGGTCGCTGGGCGGGAAATGCGTGCCGATGTCGCCTGCCGCGATCGTGCCCAGCACCGCGTCGGTGATGGCGTGGAGCGCGACGTCGGCGTCGCTGTGCCCCGACAGGCCGTGGGTATGCGGGATCAGCACGCCGCCCAGCCACAATTCGTCGCCCGCTTCCAGCCGGTGGACGTCGAAGCCGGTGGCGCTGCGCGTCTCGCCCGCGACACGCGCGGCGGCGGTCGCGAAGTCGGCCGCGTAGGTCACCTTCTCCAGCATCGCATCGCCCTCGACCATCGCCACCGATCCGCCCGCGGCGCGCACCATCTGCGCATCGTCGGTCGCCTCGCCACCCTGCCACCGGGCGTGGGCGCGCGCCAGCGCGTCGCGGCGGAACGCCTGCGGCGTCTGCACGCGGTTCAGGCCCGCGCGCGGGACGATCGTCCCGTTTTCGGACACCAACGTATCCGCGACCGGCAGGACGGGGATCGCGCCGTCATGCGTGTCGAGCGCGGCAAGCAGGCGGTCGATCACCGCGGCGGGCAGGAACGGGCGCGCGGCGTCGTGGACCAGCACGCGATCCGCCGCCACGCCGTCGAGCGCGGCGGCGACGCTGTCCTGCCGCCGCGCGCCGCCATGGACCCAGCACGCGCCCGGCACCGCGGCGTCGAGCAGGGCTTCCTGTCCCGGCGCGATGACGACGACGACCGAATCGATCGCGGGATGGGCCGTCAGCGCGGCGTGGCTCCACGCGATCATGGCGCGGCCCGCGAGCGGGGCGAACTGCTTGGGCAGCGCGGCGCCGCTGCGTTCGCCTCTTCCGGCGGCGACGATGATCGCGACGATGGTCATGCCCGCCGCCTAGCCGCTCCGGCGCGCGCTTGCCAGTGGGGCGGGAAACGACTAACTGCCCGTTTTTCAGGCAGTAGATATGGCGACCCTCACTCCCATCCAGATCGGTCCCGTGCGGATCGACCAGCCCGTCGTGCTGGCGCCGATGACCGGCGTCACCGACCAGCCCTTCCGTACGCTCGTCCGCCGCTACGGCTCCGGCCTGAACGTGACCGAGATGATCGCCAGCCAGGCCGCGATCCGCGAGACGCGCCAATCGGTGCAGAAGGCGATGTGGCATTTGTCCGAAGAGCCGGTCTCGATGCAATTGGTCGGCTGCACCCCGTACGAGATGGGGGAGGCGGCGAAGCTGGCGCGCGACAAGGGCGCGGCGATCATCGACATCAACATGGGCTGTCCGGTCCGCAAGGTCACGAACGGCGACGCGGGCTCCGCGCTGATGCGCGTGCCCGAACTGGCGCGCGCGATCATCGACGCGGTGGTGAAGGCGGTCGACGCGCCCGTGACGCTGAAGATGCGGATGGGCTGGGACCTGGACAGCCTGAACGCCCCCGAACTGGCGCGCATCGCACAGGACCTGGGGGTGCGGATGGTGACGGTCCACGGGCGGACGCGGAACCAGATGTACAAGGGGTCGGCGGACTGGCGCTTCATCCGACGGGTGAAGGATGCGGTGACGATCCCCGTCATCGCCAATGGCGATATCTGCTCGATCGAGGATGCGGAGGCGGCGCTGGAGCAATCGGGCGCCGACGGCCTCATGATCGGGCGCGGCGCCTATGGCCGTCCGTGGCTATTGGGGCAGGTGATGCGCTGGTTCGAAACCGGCGAGCGCGTGCCCGCCCCGTCGCTGGACGAACAATATCGCGCGATCGCCGAACATTACGAGGCGATGCTGACGCATTACGGCACCGTCACCGGCGTCAACATGGCGCGCAAGCATATCGGCTGGTACACCAAGGGACTGACCGGATCGGCGGAATTCCGCAACGCCGTGAACCAGGAACCGGACCCGGCGCGCGTGAAGGCGATCCTGGCCGAATTCTACGCCCCCTATCGCCTGCGGGCCGCGGCCTGATGTTCGCCGCGCGCGGTCCGGACGAGGCGGAGCTGATCGCGGCGCTGCCGGTCGCGCTGCTGGTGGTCGATCCCGACGGACGGGTGGTGCGCGCGAACGGCGAGTGCGAGGCGTTGCTGAACCGGTCCGAACGATCGATGCGCGGGCAACCGATCGACACCGTCCTGCCCGAGGCGGGCGGACAGCGCGACGGGCAGGGCGACGGGCAGGCGGTCGCCGCCTTCGATGCCGAGATCGGGACCAGCAGGGGCGCGGTGCGCGTCGACATGATCCAGGCCGAGGTGCCCGATCACCCCGGCTGGCGCACGATCACCCTGCACAACGCCGCGGGCCGGCGGCTGGCACACGATCGCACCGCGGCGGCGCGGTCCGCGGTCGGGGCGGCGGCGATGCTGGCGCACGAGATCAAGAACCCCCTGTCCAGCATTCGCGGCGCGGCGCAGCTGATCGCCGACGGCGCGGAACAGGCCGACCTGACCCGGCTGATGATCGCGGAGGTCGACCGCATCGCCGCGCTGATCGACCATATGGAGGGGTTCACCGACACGCGCCCTCGGAATGTGGAGCCGCTGAACATCTATCCCCTGCTGGCCCATGCGCGCGAGGTCGCGCTGGCGGGGTTTGCACGCGGCATCGCGATCGAGGAGCAATACGATCCTTCGCTGCCCCGCGCCTTGGGCAACGGCGACGCCTTGTTGCAGGTGTTGCTGAACCTGCTGACCAACGCCGCGCACGCGCTCGGGCGGATCGGGGAGCGGCGGATCACGCTGGCGACCGCCTATCGCCACGGCTTCACGATGGCAAGCAGGGGGCAGCCGCGCGTCGCCTTGCCGATCGAGATATGCGTCATGGATACCGGCCCCGGCGCGCCGGCTGACATCGCGGACCATCTGTTCGACCCGTTCGTGTCGGGGAGGCCGGAGGGGAAGGGCCTGGGCCTCGCGCTCACCGACAAGCTGGTGCGCGATATGGGCGGCGTCATCCGCTACTCGCGGGAGGGCAATCCCCACATGACCGTCTTCCGCATCCTCCTGCCGCGCGCGCCGAAATGAGCGGGCGGATCCTGCTGGTCGACGACGACGATGCGGTCCGCGTCGTGGTGGCGCAGGCGCTGCGGCGGTCGGGACACGACGTGCGGACCGCGGCCAGCCTGGCGGAGCTGGAGCGCGAACTGGTTTCGCATCCCCCCGACGTCCTGGTGACCGACGTGGTCCTGCCCGACGGCGACGGGATCGAGCGGGCGCAGGAGGTGCTGGCCACGCGGCCGGGGATGCCCGTGATCGTGCTGTCGGCGCGTAACACGCTCACCACCGCGGTGCGCGCGAACGAGGCGGGGGCGTACGATTATCTGCCCAAGCCGTTCGACCTCGATACGCTGACCCGCACCGTCGCTGCGGCCCTGGCGCGCGCGGGATCGTCCGCGCCGGTCGAACCGCGCGGGGAGGATCTGCCGCTGATCGGGCGGTCGGCGGCGATGCAGGAGGTGTATCGCGTCATCGCGCGCGTCGTTTCCAACGACCTGACCGTATTGGTGTCGGGCGAATCGGGCACGGGCAAGGAACTGGTCGCGCGCGCGGTCCACGATCTGGGCGCGCGGCGCGCGGCGCCGTTCGTGCCGATCAACATGGCGGCGATCCCCCGCGACCTGATCGAGGCGGAGCTGTTCGGGCACGAACGCGGCGCCTTCACCGGGGCGGGGCAGCGCAACGCCGGGCGTTTCGAACAGGCCGCCGGGGGCACGTTGTTCCTGGACGAGATCGGCGACATGCCGATCGAGGCGCAGACGCGGCTGCTGCGCGTGCTCCAGTCGGGCGAGTTCACGACGGTCGGCGGCGCGCGGACGATCCGTGCGGATGTGCGCATCGTCGCCGCGACGAATCGCGACCTTCAGGGCGCGGTGGCGTCGGGGCAGTTCCGCGAGGATCTGTACTACCGTCTGGCGGTCGTTCCGATCCTGCTTCCTGCGCTGAGGGAACGGCGCGACGACGTCGCCGAACTGGCGCGGCACTTCCTCCAGAAGGCGAGCGACGAGGGGCTGCCGCGCAAGACGCTCGACGCTGGCGCGGTCGCCGCGCTGGAGGCGCACGACTGGCCCGGCAACGTGCGCGAGCTGGAAAACCTGATGCGCCGGCTCGCCGCGCTCAGCCGCGACGACCATATCGGCGCGGCGGAGGTGCAGGGCATGATCGGACGCGCCGCGGCGGTCGAGCCGGTCGGCGACGTCGGGATCGAGGCGGCGGTGCGCGCGATGATCGACCGGCTGGCGCGCAACGATCCTGCGGCGCTGGACGACGGCAGCCTGTACGATCGCGTGATCGGGGAGGTGGAGAAGCCGCTGATCGAGGCGATGCTGGCGCGCCATGGCGGCAACCAGCTGCGCGCCGCGCGCGCGATCGGCCTGAACCGGAACACGCTGCGCAAGCGTCTGGACGTGCTGGGGATCGATCCGGTGGGGCGCGGCGCGGATTAGGATCGCCCCGCGCGTCCCGCGAAGGATCGGGTCGTGTCGCGCCAACGTTCCGACGAATATGTGTTCTCTATGCAACACCATTGTTGTAGCGGGAGGGCGATGACCGCGCCGACCGCGACAGACCCTGCCCCCGGCCGTCGGGGGCACCGGACCCTGGTGACCCCCCGGGTCGAGCTGGCCGTGCTGGCGGTCGTCATCGCGATCGCGGCCGGGACCTATTTCGTGGTGCGGGACGAGGGCGGGGCGCAGCGGCTGCTGGCGCCGCAGACGGTCGCCTTGCTGCTGGTCGCCAACCTGGTCGCGGGCATCGCGCTGATGATCCTGCTGGGCCGTCGCATCGCGCGGAAGCGCGCGGCGCAGTCTCCCGTCGGTGGGGAGGGGCGGCTGCATGTCCGGCTGGTGCTGCTGTTCTCCTGCGTCGCCGCCCTGCCGGCGATCCTGGTCGCCATCTTCGCCTCCCTGCTGTTCCAGTACGGCGTGCAATTCTGGTATTCGGACCGCGCGCGCGGGTTGTTCGAGAATGCGGCCTCGTTGACGCAGGCGTCGTACGACCAGATCGTCCAGCGTTGGGACGAGGCGACGGTGACGATGGCGGACGACCTTTCCGCCTTCCTGCGCGAACGGCCGATCGACGCGCCGGACTTCGCCGATTTCTTCGGGCGCCAGGTCTATTACCGCAGCCTGTCCGAAGGCGCGCTGTTCGCCCTGAACCCGCGCGGTGGCCTACAGATGCTGGCGCTGGTCGATCCGTACGAGATCGATATCGCGCGCCTCGTGACGCCGCAGGTGATCGCGCGGTTGCGCGGCGACCGGCGCAGCGTGGTGATCGTGACCGGCGACCGGATCCAGGTGTTCACGCGCCTGCCCGGTGCGGACCGGGTCTATCTGTACGCCGCGCGCGTGACCGATCCGAAGGAGATGACGACGCAGACCGCGCGCGCGCAATCGGCGCTGGCCAATTATCGCCAGCTGCTGGTCCGTGCGCGATCGTTGCAGCTGCAATTCAACGCCGCCTTGTTGATCGTGTCGCTGCTGATCGTCGGGGTCGCGGTATGGATCGCGCTGGCAGTCGCGGACCGGCTGGTGCGGCCCGTCGGCGAACTGGTGCAGGCGGCGCGCAGGGTCGAGGGGGGCGACCTGTCCGCGCGCGTCGTGGAAACGCCGGAGCGCGACGAGCTGGGCGTCTTGTCCAATGCGTTCAACAGCATGACGGCAAGACTTCAGGGGCAGAATGCGGAGCTGGTCACCGCCAACGAACAGGTGGACAGCCGTCGCAAGCTGATCGAGGCGGTGATGTCCGGCGTCTCCGCAGGCGTCATCTCGATCGCGGAGGACCGGACGATCCGCCTCATCAACAGTTCGGCGAAAGTGCTGCTGGGCCTGGACGCGTCCCCGATCGGGCGATTCCTGGCCGACGTCGCGCCCGAACTGGCGCACGTGCTGGATGCGGAGAAGCGCGAATCGACCGTCCAGTCGACCGTGCGCGGCGAGGGGCGGACCTTCGCCGTGCGGGTCACGCGCGCGGGCAGCGGTCCGATCCTGACCTTCGACGACATCACGCAGCAACTGACCGACCAGCGCCGCGCCGCCTGGGCCGACGTCGCACGGCGCATCGCGCACGAGATCAAGAATCCGCTGACGCCGATCCAGCTGGCGGCGGAACGGCTCCAGCGGCGCTACGGCACGAAGATCGAGGAGGGGGATACCACTTTCTCCCGCCTGACCTCCACGATCGTGCGACAGGTCGGCGACCTGCGCCGGATGGTCGACGAGTTCAGCAGCTTCGCACGGATGCCCAAGCCCGTTTTCCGCGAGGAATCCCTCGTCGATATCGCGCGCCAGACGATGTTCCTGCACGAGGTCGCGCACCCGGGCATCCGGTTCGAGATCGTCCACGACGATCCCGGCCCGACCCTGGTCTGCGACCGCCGGCAGTTGGGCCAGGCGTTGATGAACATCGTCAAGAACGCGGTCGAAGCCGTGGAAGAAGCGGACGAATCGGAAGGTTCGATCACGATGACGCTGGCGCAGACGGGGGCGGACGCCGGGGGACGCGTGACGATCGCGGTGGCGGATTCGGGCGTCGGCCTGCCGCTGGAACGCGACCGGATCGTCGAGCCGTACATGACCACGCGTGCGCGCGGCACCGGGCTCGGCCTCGCTATCGTGAAGAAGATCGCGGAGGAACATTTCGGTACGATCGCATTCGCCGATCGGCCGGGCAGGGGGACCATCGTGACGTTGTCGTTCGACGCGGGCATGCTCGCCACGCTGTCGGAAGGGGACGATTCCGCAACCGAGGGCGACGATCGCACGATCGCTGCGCTCACCAGACATCGGACCTAAGCCATGGCGATCGACATCCTCGTCGTCGACGACGAACTCGACATCCGCGAACTGGTCGCCGGCGTGCTGGAGGACGAGGGCTACGACACCCGGATGGCGGGCGACAGCGACGCGGCGCTGAACGCGATTTCGGAACGACGCCCCAGTCTCGTCCTGCTGGACGTGTGGCTTCAGGGCTCGCGCCTGGACGGGCTGGACCTGCTGGAGGAGATCAAGCGCCGCGATCCGTCGATCCCGGTGCTGGTGATATCCGGGCACGGCACGCTCGACACCGCGGTCGCCGCGATCCGGAAGGGCGCGGCGGACTTCATCGAAAAGCCGTTCCAGGCCGAACGCCTGCTGCTGATGGTCGAGCGCGCGACCGAAACCGAGCGCCTGCGCGCCGAGGTCGCCTCGTTGCGCCAGGCGGTGGGGCGCGCGATCGACCTGACGGGCAGCTCGACCGCGATCAACGCGGTCCGCGCGACGCTGAAGCGCGTGGCGGGCACGGGCAGCCGCGTCCTCATCATGGGGCCCGCGGGCGTGGGCAAGGAGGTCGCCTCGCGCCTGCTCCACGGCTGGAGCCAGCGCGCGCACGCCAACTTCGCGATCGCCAGCACCGCGGGGATGGCACCGGAGCGGGTCGAGGAGGATCTGTTCGGCGTGGAGGAGGGCGGCGACCTGATCCGCACCGGCCTGCTGGAACAGGCGCACGGCGGCACGCTGTTCCTTGACGAGATCGCGGACATGCCCGCCGCGACGCAGGCGCGGATCCTGCGCGTCCTGACCGACCAGTCGTTCACGCGCGTCGGCGGCACCCGCGTGGTGAAGGTGGACGTGCGCGTCGTGTCCGCCACCGCGCGCGATCTGGCGGTGGAGATCGCGGAGGGGCGGTTCCGCGAGGATTTGTTCTATCGCCTGAACGTCGTGCCGGTGACGATCCCCCCATTGGCGGAACGGCGCGAGGATATTCCCGCGCTGGTCGAGCATTTCGTCGCGCATTACGCCGCCGACCGCCGCGTCCCCCCGCCCGAAATCGCGACCGACGCGCTGGTCGCGCTGCAATCCTACGACTGGCCGGGCAACGTGCGCGAATTGCGCAACGTGGTGGAACGCACGATCATCCTCGCACCGGGCGACCGGATCGGGCGGATCGACGTCGACATGCTGCCGGCGGAGATCCTGGGATCGCCGGATGCGGGCACGGGCAGCAGCTCGATCATGGGCGCGCCGCTGCGCGAGGCGCGCGAGACGTTCGAGCGCGAGTATCTGCGCGTCCAGATCCGCCGCTTTTCCGGCAACATCAGCCGCACGGCCAGCTTCATCGGGATGGAGCGTTCGGCGCTGCACCGGAAGCTGAAGCTGCTGGGGATCACCGAAACCCGCGACGAATGACGCCACTGGACGCGGGGCATACGGAACCATAGCTATATCCCGTCGCTTCGAGCGGCACGCCACCGACGCCGGCAACGGCGCATCCGCGGGGAACCTCCCGCCAAGAACAAGGATTAGCCGACATGGCCGACAAGCAGACCTCGCTCCAGGACCTGTTCCTCAATGCGCTGCGCAAGACCAAGACCCCCGTCACGATGTTCCTGGTCAAGGGCGTGAAGCTTCAGGGCATCGTCACCTGGTTCGACAATTTCTCCGTCCTGCTGCGCCGCGACGGCCAGTCGCAGCTGATCTACAAGCATGCGATCTCCACGATCATGCCCGCCGGCCCGATGGACCTGACCGGCGTGGTCGTCCCCCCGGCGGAGGGGAAGAAGCAGCCCCTGTTGCAGGACATCTTCCTGTCCGCGGTGCGAAAATCGGAGGATCCGGTGACCATGTTCCTGGTCAACGGCGTGATGTTGCAGGGCGGGATCGCGTCGTTCGACCTGTTCTGCATGCTGCTCCAGCGCGACGGGATGGTCCAGCTGGTGTACAAGCACGCGGTGTCGACGATCCAGCCGTCGCGCGCGCTGAACCTGGCCGAGGAGCAGGGCGCGGACGATCAGGACGACGGAGACGGACGGGATTGACCGCGTGAGCACCGGCTTCGAGCGCGACCGCGACGAATTCTCGCGCGGCGCGAAGGCGGTCGTGGTCTATCCCGACCTCGGCGGATCGGCGCGCGACGCGGACTCGCGGCTGGCGGAGACCGCGGGCCTGGCCGCCGCGATCGGGATCGAGGTGGTCGACCGGATCGCGGTGAAGGTCCGCTCGCCGAAGGCGGCGACGCTGATGGGATCGGGGCAGGTGGAGGAGATCGCCACCCGCGCGCGCATGGAGGATGCGACGCTGGTCGTGATCGACGGCGCGCTGACCCCGATCCAGCAGCGGAACCTGGAAACCGCGCTGGCGGTGAAGGTGATCGACCGCACCGGCCTGATCCTGGAAATCTTCGGCGAGCGTGCCGCGACCGCGGAAGGGCGGTTGCAGGTCGAACTGGCGCATCTCGACTATCAGTCGGGGCGGCTGGTGCGCAGCTGGACCCATCTGGAACGCCAGCGCGGCGGCTTCGGCTTCCTGGGCGGTCCGGGCGAGACGCAGATCGAGGCCGACCGCCGCCTGATCCGCGACCGCATGGCGCGGCTGAAGCGCGAGCTGGAGCAGGTGACGCGCACCCGCGGCCTGCACCGCGAACGGCGGCAGCGCGCGCCGTGGCCCGTCGTCGCGCTGGTCGGCTATACCAATGCGGGCAAGTCCACGCTGTTCAATCGCCTGACCGGCAGCGACGTCATGGCGGAGGACCTGCTGTTCGCCACGCTGGACCCCACGCTGCGGCAGATCAGCCTGCCGGGGATCGACAAGGCGATATTGTCCGACACGGTCGGCTTCGTCTCCGAACTGCCGACGCAGCTGGTCGCGGCGTTCAAGGCGACGCTGGAGGAGGTCGTGTCCGCGGACCTGCTGGTCCATGTCCGCGACGTGGCGCACCCCGACAGCGCGGCGCAGAAGGCGGATGTCGAGGCGGTGCTGGCCGAGGTCGGCGTATCGGAAACGACTCCGCGGATCGAGGCGTGGAACAAGCTCGACCTGCTCGACGGCGACGCGCGCGAGGACCTGCTGGTCGAGGCGATGCACCGCGACGATGTCGCGGTCCTGTCCGCCCTGACGGGCGAAGGGGTCGACGCCCTGGTCCGGCGGCTCGGCGACCTGCTGACCGGCGGGCACGTCCGCTATACCGTCTCGCTCGACGCCGGCGACGGCGCGGGGGCGGCATGGCTGCACGCGCATGGCGAGGTGCTGGACCGGGAGGTTGAGGACGATCGCGCGGTGTACGAGGTGCGGATGTCACCGGGCGACTATGACCGCTTCCTGACGCGGGGGGCGTAGCTCCCGGTCGCCCCTGCGCAGGCGGGCGCCGGTGTCTGTCGGAGCGGTCGAACCGGCTGCTTACGGCTCCCGTCCGCTCGTGATTTATCGCCTACCCGGACGAGACAGCCATAGGCCCCTGCCTACGCAGGGGCGACGGCCAGGCGTCATTGCGAGCGTAGCGAAGCAATCCAGGGGTTCCGCGCGACGCCCCGGATTGCTTCGCCGCGCTCGCAATGACGAACCGCGCGGGTCAGGCCCACCCCTCTAGCACCTGATCCGGCGGGCGGTGGCCGTCGGCCCACATGCGGATGTTGGCGATCACCTTCTCGCCGGACGCAAGCCTCGCTTCGTAGGTCGCGGATCCCATGTGCGGGGTCATCACGACGTTGGGCAGCGCCAGCAGTCGCGGGTCGATCTCCGGCTCGTGCCGCCAAACGTCCAGCCCCGCGCCTGCCAGCCGCCCCGCCTCCAATGCCTCGACCAGCGCATCCTCGTCCAGGATGCCGCCGCGGCTGGCGTTGATGACGAAGACGTGCGGGCGCAGCAGCGCGATCCGCTGCCGGTCGATCAGGTCGTGCGTATCGGCGTTCAGCGGCGTGTGCAGCGTCAATATGTCGATCGCGCCCAGCATCTCGTCCAGGTTCGGGTGCCATTCCGCCTGAAGCTCCGCCTCCACCACCTTGGGCAGGCGATGGCGGTTGTGGTAATGGATCGACAGGCCGAACGCGCGCGCGCGGCGCGCCACCGCCTGGCCGATCCGGCCCATGCCGACGATGCCCAGCGCCTTGCCGCCGATGCGATAGCCCAGCATGCCCCCGGGGGACCAGCCGCTCCACTCGCCGCTGCGTACCAGCTTCTCCCCCTCCGCCAGCCGGCGCGGGACCGACAGGATCAGCGCCATCGTCATGTCGGCGGTATCTTCGCTCAGCACGCCGGGCGTGTTGGTCACGATGATCCCGCGCGCGCGCG
>NZ_LMQP01000003.1:997348-1017359 GCF_001425405.1 Sphingomonas sp. Leaf412
AATCGTTCGCCCGCGCCCGCGATCAGCGCGGCGTCGATCGTGTCGGTCACCGCGGGGACCAGCACGTCGCACGTTGCCATCGCCGCCGCCAGCTGCGCGCGCGTCGGTGCCACGTCGCCGCGGTTGTTCTGGGTGTCGAACAGGTCTTCCAGTCGCGTCATCACCGCGTCGGGCAGTTCGCGGGTGACGAAGACGCTGGGGCGGGAACGGCGCGGTTCTACCATGCGCGACGGCTTGGCGGCGCGGGATCGTCGCGTCAACGGTTGATGCCGGCGCGCGCGCGGGGCAAGGAACGCGCAGTGGCAGGAGTGATGACGGTGATGCGTGCGGGGGGCTGGTTCGTGACGGCGGCGGTGGCGGTGGCGCCTGTGGGCGCGACCGCGCAGCAGGCGGCGGGGGCGGCGAAGAAGCCTGCCTATTTCGCCTCGATCACCGCGGCGAAGGCCAGGATGCGGACCGGGCCGGGCCGCACCTTCCCCGCCAGCTGGCTGTACGTCCGCCCCGGCCTGCCGGTGCGCGTCGTCGACAGCTTCAAGGAATGGCGCAAGGTCGAGGATCCCGGCGGCACGCAGGGCTGGATGCTGAAGGCGCTGGTGGGCCAGACGCGCACCGCGATCGTCATCGCGCCGCAGCCGATCGAGATGCGCGACAAGCCGGCGGGCACCGCGGTGGCATGGCGCGCGGCGCCGGGCGTGGTGGGGAAGATCAGCGAATGCGGCGGCGGCTGGTGCCGTTTCGACGTGAAGGGGCAGGCGGGCTACGTCGAGCAGCGCGACCTGTGGGGCGTGGAGCAGGGCGAGGTGTTTCCGTGACGATCGACGGCTTCGACCTCGCCGCCTTCGTCGCGGCGACGCTGGCGGAGGATATGGGGCAGGGCGGCGACGTCACCTCCGCCGCGGTCATCCCCGCGGACGCGCGCTTCGATGCGGTGATGGACAGTCGCGACGCGATCATTGTGTGCGGGCTGGACATCGCCGCCGCCTTCTTCCGCGCGCTGGATCCGGCGGTGCGGGTGGAGATGCTGGTCGACGACGGCGACCGCGTGCGCGCCGGGACCGACCTGATGCGGATCGACGGTAGCGCGCGCGCGCTGCTGACCGCGGAGCGGTCCGCGCTGAACACGGTCCAGCACCTTTCCGGCATCGCGACGATGACGCGGGCCTATGTCGATCGCATCGTCGGCACCGGCGCGACGCTGCTCGACACGCGAAAGACCATTCCGGGCCTTCGCCGGCTGGAGAAATACGCGACCCGCACCGGGGGGGCGAAGAACCATCGCATGGGCCTGTGGGATGCGGCGATGATAAAGGACAATCACGTCGCGGTGGCGGGCGGCGTCGGCGAGGCGGTCGCGCGGGCCAGGGCGGCGGGGATCGCGGACATCATCGTCGAGGTCGATTCGGTCGACCAGATCGAACCCGCGCTGGCGGCGGGGGCGACCCATCTGCTGCTGGACAACATGTTGCCGCCGGTCCTGCGCGGCGCGGTGACGCTGGTCGGCGGGCGCGTCCCGACCGAGGCATCGGGCGGCGTCACGCTGGAAACGATCCGTGCCATCGCGGAAACGGGCGTGACCTATGTCAGCGTCGGGCGACTGACGCAGTCCGCGCCGGCGGCGGACATCGGACTGGATTTCCACCTGTCGTGACGGAGCGGGATATAGCGAGGCCACGATCGATCCTGGCGTTCGAGCGCCTGTTCCTGCTGGCGCTGCTGCTCTGGGCGGTGCGTCAGGTCCTGACCTGGAGCGCGCAGGCGGCGCAGTTCGAGGCGAACCCGGCGGGTCGGGGGCAGGCGTGGGTGCTGGCCGCGTTCCTGCTGTGCGTCGCGGCGGCGAACGTCGCGATCTGGTATCTCGCCGCCCGTCGCGCGAGCCGGGTCGGCAAGTGGCTCGCCGTCGCCGCCGCCGCGGTGTCGGGCGTGCTGCTGGTGGTGGAGGTCCTGCAACTGCTCCAGCCGGGCGGCCCCGCGCTGCCGTTCAAGCTGCTGGCCCTTGTCGCCTCCGCACTGACCGCGGCGGCGGCGGTGCCGCTGTTCCGCGACGATGCGAAGGCGTGGTTCGGCGAGGACCTGTTCGACGACATGGAAGAGGAAGACGCATGATTCGCGCAATGACTGCCGCGGTGCTGCTGCTGCCCGGCGCGGCGACCGCGCAGGCGCTGTCCTGCGCCATCCCGCGCGACGTGCCGCGGCCGCGCCCCGACCTGCCGGATGCGAAGCAGCCGGTCCGGCGCCTGCCGACCGCGGGCTACACCCTCGCGGTCAGCTGGAGCCCCGGTTACTGCCGGGAGCGCGGCGATCGGCCCGCGGCGCGGTTCCAGTGCGGCGGCGGCAACGAGTTCGGGTTCGTCCTCCACGGCCTGTGGCCCGACGGTCCGGGGAAGGACTGGCCGCAATATTGCCGGGCGACGGGACTGCTGTCGCGGCAGGAGGTGCGCCGCAACCTGTGCGCGACGCCGTCGGTGCAACTTCTCCAGCACGAATGGGCGAAGCACGGGACGTGCATACCGGGCTATACGCCGCAGAAATATTTCGCCCGCTCGACCGCGATGTTCCGGCGGCTGCGCTTTCCGGACATGGCGGCGCTGTCGCGGCGCCCCACGCTGACGGCGGGAACGCTGGCAGCCGCGATCGCGGCGGAGAATGCCGGGATGCGTGCGGACATGATGCGGGTCACCGCGAACCGGCAGGGGTGGCTGGAGGAATTGTGGCTGTGCCACGACCTGCGCTTCCGGCCCGTGCGGTGCCCGGCGCATCAGGGCGGACTGGCCCCCGGCGCGCCGGTCAGGATATCCGGCGCGGCGTGACCGCGGGCATCGGCGTCATTCCCGCCGCAGCGTCACGCTGCCGCCACCGCCCGACAGCACCAGCGTCCGCTCCCCGCGCCACGTCACCGTCGCCGCGGCCAGCACGCCCAGCAATCGTTGCTCCGCGGCCATGCCGGTTCCGACGCACGCCATCCGCGTCGTCGCCAGCCGCGCGGCGGTCAGGCGGTCGCGATCCAGCGCGTAGCCGCCGCCGAACCGGTTGCATCCGCTATTCCCCTCGATCCGGTCGCCCGTGAACCGGATCGTCGCGGGCCGGGGCAGGCGCACGCGACGCCCGTCGATCGCGACGACGCGCCACGCCGTGTCCGCCAGTCGGCCGGACCCCGCCGCCGCGCCGCCGCATCCGGTCAGCGTCCGCCCGCGAAAGGATAGGGTGACGCGGTCGGGATAGGTCCGGTCGCTCATGCCGTCGCTGCACGGCGCGCGGACCGCGTCCATCGTGATCGCGCGATTGTGCCAGCGCCAGCCCGAATCGATCGGCTGCGGCGCGCGGATCAGCAGGATCACCGCGGGCACGCCCGGTTCCTCGATGCGCATCTCCTGCCCCGCGACGGTCACGCTCCAGAAGGGTTCGGTCCCGACCGCGCGATAGGTGGTCGGGGGCGTCTGGGCGGCGGCGGCGAGCAGCATCGTCACGATCACAATCATCTCCTCATCCGCGATCCTGTCATGGATCCCGATGGCCCGCGATCGAATTCGGTCGCGGACCCGCCGCCTCGATCCGCGCCCGCGCCGCCGCGGCGATGGCCTTCCGGTCCATGCCCGCCGGATCGAACGGATCGAGGAAGGTCATCCGCGCGCGGAAGGTGCCCCGGCGACGCAGGACGCGCATCGCATGGTCCTGCCCCGGCTCGTCGCCGACCCAGGCCAGCTCGCGCGTCGCGGCGCCGTAATCGATCCGGACGGGTTGCACCCGCAACCCCGGCGGCGGCGGGTCGAGCGCGGCGAGGAGCGACGCCTTGAAGGGCAGCAGCGTCGCGCCGTCGCCCGTCGTCCCCTCGGGAAAGATCGTCACCGCCCAGGCTTGGCCGAGCGCGTCACGCAATTGTGCGACCTGTCCGGCCACCGCCATCCGGTCGCCCCGGCGGACGAAGATCGTGCGGTTGAGCGTGCACAGCCAGCCGATCAGCGGCACCGCGCGCAATTCCGCCTTCGCGACGAACGCGGTCCCGCTCGCCCCGGCGAGCAGCAGGATGTCCATCCAGCTCAGGTGATTGGCGAGGAAGACGACATCGCGGCGCAACGGCGTGCCGACGACGCGCGCGCGCGCCCCGAACAGCCACGCCACCCCGCCCAGGAAAAGGCGCGGCCACGGCGACGGCGCACGGACCAGCCGCCAGCTGCCGTGCAGGATCAGCGCCAGCGCCAGCCAGGCGACCACCATTGCCAGCCGCATGGTCGCATGCACCGTCGCGATGCGATCAGTCCTTGCGCGAGAGCGAGACGCCGTACAACTCCATCCGGTGATCGACCAGGCGGAAGCCGAGCCGTTCGGCGATCGCCTTCTGCAACTGCTCCACTTCCGGATCGACGAACTCGATCACCCGGCCCGTCTCCACGTCGATCAGGTGATCGTGATGCGCCTCGGGCGAGGGTTCGTAGCGTGCGCGCCCGTCGCCGAAATCGTGGCGGTCCAGGATGCCCGCCTCCTCGAACAGGCGAACCGTGCGATAAACGGTCGCGATCGAGATGCCCGGATCGATCGCGGAGGCGCGGGCGTAGACGCGCTCCACGTCGGGATGGTCCTCCGCCTCGGACAGGACGCGCGCGATGACGCGACGCTGTTCGGTGATGCGCAGGCCCTTTTCGTGACAAAGGGCTTCGAGATCGATCTTGCGGGCCATGACCCCCATGTAATGCGGCGGGCTTGTTGCGAAAAGCGCGACCGACTCGCAATTGGCGTCATATGTCGCGGGCGTAGGTGTGTGCGTCGAACGCCTCGCCCGCGCGATTGCGGTAATATGCCTTGCGGACCCCCGCCTGCGCGAAGCCGTGGCCGACATACAGCGCGATCGCGCGATTGTTCGCGCGCACCTCCAGATGCATTTTCCCGACGCCGCGATCCTGCGCCGCCGCGATCGTGCCGCGCAGCAACGCCGCACCCACGCCGCGTCCGCGGGCGGCGGGGTCGACCGCGATCAGCAGCAGTTCGGCTTCGTCCAGGATCGCGCGCGACAGCGCGAAGCCGACCGGGCGCCCGTCCACCCGCGCGATCGTCAGCCACACGCCCGGCATCGCCAGGATGCCGACACACTGGCTGCGCGTCCACGCCTCGCCGTATCGCGGGTCGAATGCGGCCGCCATGATCCGGTCGACGGTATCGGCGTCCTGCGCCCCCGCGGCGACCAGTTCGACCATCTGCGTCGTCGCCATCATGCGCGCGCCGCGGGCAGCTTCGCATCCGGCGCGCGGCCGTAGAAGGGCGCGGCCGGAAGGGCGCGCATCGCGGCGGGAAGCAGCATCGCGCGCGACGCGTCGGGCAGCGCCTCCGCCACCGGGAAGGCGGGATCGACCTGCGCCAGCCAGCGCGTGCCGCCGCCGATCGCGACGCCGCCCGCCAGTTCGGCCAAGGCCGCGGCGGGGGTCAGCGAGCGCGGCATATCCAGCGCGGCGAAGGGATGCGCGAAGCGGGCCATGAAGACCTCACCGTGGCCGCCTTCTGTCACGACCGCAAGGTCCGATGCGGGCATATCCGTCATCGCGGCGACCGCGATCAGCGACAAGGCGCCATAACCCGACACGCCGGCGCCCCAGCCCAGCGCCAGCCCGCGCGCCGCGGCGATGCCGACGCGGATACCCGTGAAGCTGCCCGGGCCGACATCCACCAGCACATGGTCCGCGCGCCCGCCGCCGGGCAGTTCGGCCACCATCGGCACCACGCGTTCCGCATGTCCGCGCCCGACGATCTCGTGCTGCGCGGCGATCAGGCGATCGTCGTCGAACAACGCGACGGAGCACGCGGCGGTGGCGGTGTCGATGACGAGGGTGCGTAGGGCCAAGGCGTCACCCCGGCGCGCGCCGGAGTCTCTCTGTTACGGGGAAACCCCGGCTTTCGCCGGGGCGCCGCGCTTATGCAACCCGGTTGAAGGTCGCGAAATCGGGCCGCGGGCTGCGATCGTGGAGCGTGGCGGGATCGCCATGGCCCAGCGTCGAGATGAAGTTCGTCCGCACCGACGGCCGGTCGGCGAAGAATGCCTTGTCCATCGCACCCGCATCGAACCCGCTCATCGGCCCGGTATCGAGCCCCAGCGCGCGCGCCGCCATGATGAAATAGGCGCCCTGCAACGAGGAATTGCGGAACGCCGACGCCTCGCGCAGCGCGGGATCGCCGTCGAACCAGCTCTTCGCATCGGTGTGCGGGAACAGCTCGGGCAGATATTCGTGGAAGTCGATGTCCATGCCGATGACCACGCTGACCGGCGCCTTCAGCACCTTGTCGCGATTCCCCTCCGAACAGGCGGCGGCGAGGCGCGCCTTCGATTCGTCCGACACGCACCACACCAGCCGCGCGGGCAATTGGTTCGCGCTGGTCGGCCCCATCTTCATCAGGTCCCAGATCGCGTGCAGATCGGCATCGGACACCGGCGCGTCGGTGTAGCCGTTGTAGGTGCGGGCGGCGCGGAACAGCTGGTCCAGCGCGGCGTCGTCGAGCGGCTGCGTCATCGTAACTCCTGGCGGTGATGGAAGCGGATCAGACCGCGCGGACCTCGGTCACTTCGGGCACGTAATGGCGCAGCAGCTGCTCGATCCCGTTCTTCAGCGTGGCGCTGGACGACGGACAACCGGCGCAGGCGCCTTGCATCTTCAGATAGACGCGCCCCTTGTCGAAACCGCGATAGACGATGTCGCCGCCGTCGTTCGCGACCGCGGGGCGGACGCGGGTTTCGATCAGGTCGCGGATCTGCGCCACGATGTCGGCGTCGGCGGGATCGTCGGCGAAGGTTTCGGCCTCCTCCGACGGGACCGAGAAGCCCGCGCTGGGCGCGCGGAACAACGGCATCTGCGCGGTGAAATGATCCATCAAGATGCCCAGCACGTCGGGCTTCAGCACGTGCCACTCGACGCCCGGCGCGGCGGTGACCGAGACGAAGTCGCGACCGAAGAAGACGCCGGTGACGTCGCCCAGGTCGAACAGCGCGGTCGCCAGCGGGCTGGCCTCCGCCTCCTCCGGCGTCGCGAAGTCGCGCGTGCCGCCGTCCATCACGGTGCGACCGGGCAGGAACTTGACCGTCGCCGGGTTCGGGGTGGATTCTGTTTCGATCAGCATCCGCGCGATGTGGCGCCTGCGCGGGGCCGGATCAAGCGGGGAGGGGGAAAGGGTTCGTTTCCGATGGCGAAGCCGCGGATTTCACCCGCCTTCCGGGCACGGGGCAGGTCAGCCGTCCAGCTGCTTCACCGCCTTGTTCCACGTCGCCACATTCTCCCGCGCCTCCTGCACGAACGCGGATCGTTTGACGAAGCCCAGGAACAGGTCCGCGAACCACTTGCCCGGCTGGCGCAGGGGACGCTCGAACTGGATCAGCAGGACGACCCGCGTCCCCGCCGTCTCGTTCCACACCTCGTGGCGATAGGTGTCGTCGAACACCAATGTCTCCCCCTCCGCCCAGCGCACGACGCGATCGTCCACGCGCATCCTGACGTCGCCGTCGCGCGGCACGATCAGGCCCAGGTGACAGGTGATGAGGCCCTTGCTCACCCCGCGGTGGTCCGGGATGTGCGTGCCCGGCGCCAAGATCGAGAAGAAGGCGGTGTTCAATCCCGGGATCGCCTCGATCACCGCGCGGGTGCGCGGGCAATCGGCCAGGTTGTCGGGGATGGGATAGCCATAGCCCCACAGGAAGAAGGAGCGCCATTTGTCGACCTCCGCGATCGAGCGGTGGTCGGGAGAGATCGTCGCCAGGCTGGGCGCCGCATGGCCGGTCAGCGCGACCGCGCACGCCTCGTCGCGGATCGCCGTCCAATTCTCGCGCAGCGCCTGCGTCCACGGGAATTCGCGGACGTCCAGCACGGGATCGTTGGACACGAGCGACGATCCCGCGATCAGGCGATCGAACAGCCCGCGCAGATGCTTGCCGACACGGATCAGCAGCGGGCGATTGTCGTCCGCCTTCATTGCCGCGCCGGGCGCCGGTGCGCCCGATATCACGTTCAGATCGGGCACGCGCCCGCCGCCCGGCCCCGAAAAGCCCTGCATCTCGACCCGTTGCGCGAGCCGCATGTCGGTCATGTCCGCCTGTCCCTCGACTGTCGTCGTTCCACGTCGCCGCCTCGCTACGCAGCCATCGCGACCAAAACGTGGCATGGATCGGGCAACGAGCGGACCGCGGGGACGGTTGCGGCGCGCGTCGCGGATCGGTAGGACGGTCCGCGATGCTCCGTATCCCGCGTGCGTTCGCCCGGCCGCTCGCGGCCGCTTCCCTCCTCGTTCTCGTCGCCGATCCCGCGATCGGGCAGCGCCGCGCGCCCGCGGCCCGCGCGGCGCCCAAACCGGTCGCCGCCGCGCCGGTGGCGGTCGACACGTCGCCATGGCTGTTCAAGGGGTCGGACATCGTCCCCGATCCCGAATGGTATTTCGGGCGCCTCCCCAACGGCCTGAGATATGCCGTACGCCGCAACGGCGTGCCGCCGGGGCAGGTGGCGGTGCGCGTCCGCATCGATGCGGGGTCCCTGTACGAAACCGATGCCGAGCAGGGCTATGCGCACCTGATCGAACATCTGTCCTTCCGCGGCTCGAAATACGTTCCCGACGGCGAAACGCGGCGCGTGTGGCAGCGGTTCGGCGCGACCTTCGGCAGTGATTCCAACGCGTCCACCACCGCGACGCAGACCGTCTACAAGCTGGACCTGCCCGGCGCGACCGACACGAAGCTGGACGAGAGCCTAAAGATCTTCGCGGGCATGATGTCCGCGCCCACGATCTCGCAGGTCAACCTGGACAGCGAACGTCCCGCAGTGCTGGCCGAGCAGCGCGAGGCGCCAGGTGCGCAGGTGCGGTATGGCGATGCGATCCGCCAGACGTTCTTCGCCGGACAACCGCTGGCCGAACGCTCGCCGATCGGCACGATCAAGACGCTGGAGGCGGCGACCCCCGCCGCCGTGCAGGCGTTCCATGAACGCTGGTACCGGCCCGAACGGACCGTCGTCGTCATCTCCGGCGACCTCGATCCGCAGGTCGCGGCCGACCTCGTCATCAAGAATTTCGCCAACTGGCGCGGCAAGGGCCCCAACCCCGCCGACCCCGACTTCGGCACGCCTTCCGACGCCGCCCCGCCGACGAGGACGGTGGTCGAACCGTCGCTGCCCCCGATCGTCGCGACCGCGGTGCTGCGCCCGTGGATCTATCGCGACGACACGATCATCTTCAACCAGAAGCGACTGGTCGATTTCCTGGCCGTCCGCCTCATCAACCGGCGGCTGGAAACGCGCGCGCGGGCGGGGGGCAGCTTCCTCCAGGCATCGGTCAGCCTCGACGACGTGTCGCGATCGGCCAACGCCACCTTCACGAACATCGTGCCCATCGGCGACGATTGGGAAGCCGCGCTGAAGGACGTGCGCGCGGTGATCGCGGATGCGCAGGCCGCCCCGCCCAGCCAGGCGGAGGTCGACCGCGAACTGGCCGAGTTCGATTCGGCGATGAAGAATGAAGTCGACACCTCGCGGGTGGAGGCCGGATCGAAGCAGGCCGACGACATGGTCAACGCCCTCGACATCCGCGAGACGGTGGCCGGGCCCCGGACCAGCTACGACATTCTTCAGGAGGCGCGGACCAAGGGATTCTTCACCCCCGCCGCCCTGCTGGAATCGACGAAGCGCCTGTTCACGGGCGATGCGACCCGCGCCCTGCTCAACACCCGCACCGCGGATGCCGGCGCGGCGGCGAAGCTGGCCGCGGCGTTGAAGGCGGACGTCTCGGGCCTCGCCTCCACCCGCGGCAGCCAGGCGGCGGTGGATTTCGCCAGCGTGCCGAAGATCGGCAAGCCCGGAAAGGTCGTCGCGCGCACCACCGTGGGCGACCCCGCGATGCAGCAGGTGACGTTCGCCAACGGCGTCCGCGCGCTCGTCCACGGCAGCGCGGCGGAAACCGGGCGCGTGTACGTCCGTGTGCGCTTCGGCCGCGGCTATCAGGCGTTGCCGTCCGACCGTCCGACCGTCGCATGGGCGGGCGACAGCGCTTTGGTGCCCAGCGGGATCGGTACGCTGGATCAGGGCGACCTGGATCAGCTGACCACCGGGCGGCGCATCGGGCTGGGCTTCGACATCGGCGATGATGCGTTCGTGATGAACGCGCAGACGACGCCGGGCGACTATGCCGACAATCTGACGCTGATGGCGGCGAAGCTGGCGGCACCGCGCTGGGATGCCGCGCCGGTCCTGCGCGCGCGCGCGGCGATGCTGGCGGCCTATCCGGGTTTCCGCGCCTCGCCCGACGCGGTGCTGGGCGGGACGCTGGAACGCTCGCTGCGCGACGGCGACCCGCGCTGGGGAACGCCCGCGCTGGCGGACGTGCAGGCGCTGGATGCCAAGGCGTTCCGCAAGCTGTGGGAGCCGTTGCTGAAGACCGGCCCGATCGAGGTGCAGGTGTTCGGCGACGTGAACGAGGATGCGGCGATCGATGCGATCGCGAAAAGCTTCGGCGCGTTGAAGTCGCGCCGTCCTGCCGCGATCGAAAGCCCCGCGGTCCGCTTCCCCGCACATGTCGCGACTCCGGTGATGCTGACCCACGACGGCGACGCGACGCAGGCGGCGGCGGTGATCGCCTGGCCGACGGGCGGCGGTTCGGCGGACCATGCGGAGGCGCGGCGGCTGGACGTCCTGGCCGCGATCTTCGCCGACCGCCTGTTCGACCGGCTGCGCTCCGCTGCGGGGGCGAGCTACTCGCCCAGCGCGCAAAGCCAGTGGCCCGTGGGGCAGGCCGGCGGCGGCCGGCTGATCGCGCTGGGGCAGGTGGCGCCGGACAAGGTCGACCTGTTCTTCCGCCTGTCGCGCGAGATCGCGGCCGAGCTGGTGGCGGCGCCGGTCGGCGACGACACGCTGAAGGAGACTGTGGTGCCGATGCTGCAATATATGGCGCGGGCGTCGTCGGGGAACCAGTTCTGGCTGCTCCAGACCCAGGGCGGCGCGTTCGATCCGGCCCGGATCGAGGCGAGCCAGAATCTGGTCGGCGACATGACGTCGATCACCCCGCAATCGTTGCAGGAAACGGCGGCCAAATATCTGCGCCCCGACCGCGACTGGACGATGGCGGTGGTCCCGAAGGCGAAGTAGCGCGCGGTCGTCCCTGCGCAGGCGGGGGCGACCGTCCCCGTCGTCGGGCGAGCGGGCTACCCGCGATACAGGGCGTCCAGCCGCTCGCCGTACACCTGCTTCAGCACATGGCGCCGTATCTTCAAGCTCGGCGTCATCTGCTCGTTCTCGATTGCGAAGGGTTCGTCCGCGAGGATGAAGCGGCGTACGCGTTCCACGACCGACAGGTCGCGGTTCGTGCGGTCGACCGCGGCCTGCACGGCGGCGCGATAGGCCGGGTCCTCCGCCAGCGCCGCGTCGTTCGCCACGCCCTTTTCCTTCGCCCAGTCGGCGGTCCAGTCCGCGTCGGGGACCAGCACGGCCACCATGTGCGGTCGCCGGTCGCCCGCGATCATCGCCTGCCCGATCTCGGGCTGGAGCGTCAGCATCCCCTCCACCTTCTGCGGCGCGACATTGTCGCCCTTGTCGTTGATGATGAGGTCCTTCTTGCGATCGGTGATGCGGATGCGCCCCGCATCGTCGATCTCCCCGATGTCGCCGGTGTGCAGCCATCCGCCTTTCAGGACGCGCGCGGTCTCCGCCTCGTTGCGCCAATAGCCGTGCATGACCAGCTCGCCGCGCACCAGTATCTCCCCGTCCTCGGCGATGCGGACCTCGGTATCGGTCAGCGGCGGGCCGACGCTTTCCATCCGGATGCCCGCGGCGGGTCGGTTGCACGAGATGATCGGTGCCGCCTCGGTCTGGCCGTATCCCTGGAGGAACGTCACCCCCAGGCTGTCGAAGAAGATGCCGACCTCCGGCGTCAGCGGCGCGCCGCCGGACACCATCGCCTTCATCCGCCCGCCGAATTTCTTGGCGATGCGCCGCTTGAAGACCGTGTCGACCAGCAGCGCCGCGGGACGGTCGCGCAGGCCCAATGTCCCGGCATAGCGTTTCGCGCCCACGTCCAGCGCCAGATGGAACAGCCGCGCGGACAATCCGCCCTGCTTCTCGATCGCCTTCGTGATGCGGGTGCGCAACACCTCGAACAGGCGCGGGACGACGAACATGATCGTCGGGCGCACCGCTTCCATGTTGGCGGCGAGCCGGTCGAGCGATTCGGCGTAGTAGATCTGCCCGCCCATGCCGATCGGTACGAACTGCCCCCCGGTATGTTCGTAGGCGTGGCTCAGCGGCAGGAACGACAGGAACACCTCGTCGTCCCAGCCCAGGTCCTCGCTGATCGCCACCGCGCACCCAGCCACGTTGTGCAGGATCGCGCCGTGATGCTGCATCACGCCGCGCGGCGCGCCGCCCGTGCCGCTGGTGTAGATGATGCAGGCCAGGTCCTCGCGCGTGAAGTCGGCGGCGGCGCGCACCGCCGCCACGTCGGCGGGATGTTCCGCGATCAGGGTATTCCAGTCGTACACGTCGATCGATCGCTGCCCCAGCCGGACCGGATCGATGCCGATCAGGATCTGCGGCTGGATCGAGCGCAGGATGGCGGGCATCAACGCCTTCGCCAGCTTGTCGGTGGAGACGATGACCGCCGTCGCGCCCGAATTCTCGATGATGTGCGCGTGGTCGCGTTCGGTGTTCGTGGTATAGGTCGGGACGGTCACGCATCCCGCCGCCATGATGGCGAGGTCGGACAGGCACCATTCGGGCCGGTTCTCGCTCACCAGCATCACGCGGTCGCCGCGCGCGACGCCGATCGCCTTCAGCGCGGTGGCGAGGCGCGCGACCGTCTCCGCGGCCTCGCGCCACGACGTCGCGACCCATTCGCCGTCGGTGCGCGCCCACAGGAACGGGGCGTCGCCCTGCTGTTCGGCGCGCGCGAAGAACATCGCGACCAGGTTGGGGAAATGTTCGAGTCTGCGCATGACCTCTCCGCGACGGGCCGTCATCGGCCTCGATTCATTGTTGCAGCGACGTGCCCGGGCTGCGCGGGTCCGCCGCCCCGACCCAGCGGCCGTCGGGCAGCTTCTCCGCCGCATTCGCCTTCAGACCCAGCGTGTCGACCGACACCTTGTGCCCCATCGCGGTCAGCGGCGCGGCGAAGGCGGCGGTGGACGTGCCCTGTTCCAGCACCAGCCCGTCGCGGTTGAAGTAGATCAGCCCCAGCGCGATCGAATCCTGCGCCGACAGGCCCCAGTCAAAATGCGCGATCAGCGCCTTCGCCACCTGCATGATGATCGTCTTGCCCCCCGCCGCGCCGACCGCGAACACGGGCTTGCCCGCGCGGTCGTAGACGATCGTCGGCGCCATCGACGACAGCGGCCGCTTGCCCGCCTGCACGCGATTGGCGACAAGATGGCCGTCCTTCGCGGGCGCCAGGCTGAAATCGGTCAGTTCGTTGTTCAGGACGTAGCCGTTGACCGCCAGCTGGCTCCCGAACGCGCTCTCGACCGTGTTGGTCCAGCTGACGACGTCGCCGTCGTCGTCGACCGCGACGAAATGCGTCGTCCCGGCGACCTCGCCCGACGGGACCGGCGTGCGCGCCGGGGCACCGGGGGGCGTGCCCGCGCCGTAGGACGGCAGCGTCCGCCCCAGCGCGATCGTTCGCGACCGCGTCCTGATATAGGCGGGGTCGATCAGCCCGCCGACCGGCACGTCCACGAAATCGGGATCGGCCTGATAGGCGTCGCGGTCGGCATAGGCGAGTTGCATCGCCTCCCCGATCACGTGCCACGACCGCGCATCGTCCTTGCCCCAGGTCGCCAGCGGAAAGCGTTCCACCATGCCCAGGATCTGCAACACCGTCAGCGCGCCGGACGAGGGCGGGCCCATGCCGCACACGGTCCATTGCCGATACGGCCCGCACACACCGCGCCGGTCCTTCGCGCGATAGGATGCCAGGTCCGCCACGGTCAGCGGTACGGGGTTCCGCGGCGCCTCGGTGACCGCTTCCGACAGCTTGCGCGCATTGTCCCCGGCGTAGAACGCCTCCGGGCCTTCCGCGGCGACACGGCGCAGGAACGCGGCCATCGCGGGATTGCGGAACGTGTCGCCCTCGCGCAGCGGCTGGCCGTCCCTGGCATAGAGCGCGCGGATCGCGGGAAAATCCTTCCACAACGGCAGGTTGCGGGTGACCGCACCCGACAGCCGCGCGTTCACGACGAAGCCCTGGTCCGCCAGCCGGACGGCGGGGTCGAACAATCGCGCCCACGGCAGCTTGCCCCATTTGCGGTGCGCGCTCTCCGCCAGCCGAAGCGATCCGGGCACGCCGACGGAGAATCCGCCGGGCCATGCCTGAAGGAAGGGCAGGGGCTTTCCGTCCGGGCCGAGGAAGCGGTTCGGCCCCGCTGCCGCGGGCGCGGTTTCGCGGCCGTCGATCGTGTCGAGCAGGCCGGTCTTCCCGCCGTGATGAACGATGAACCCGCCCCCGCCGATGCCGCTCGATTGCGGTTCCACCACGTTCAGCGCCAGCAGCATCGCGATCGCGGCATCGGTGGCGCTGCCGCCCGCGCGCAGCATCTCCTGCCCCGCCTCGGTCGCACGCGGATCGGCGGCGGAAACGACGCCTTGCGCGGTAGCCGGAACGGGCAGGAGGAAAAGGGCGAGCGCGAACAGCTTTGTCATCGCCCGCGACCCTATCGTCCTGCGCCGTAGGGGCAAGCATTGCCTTCTCCCCTCCCTTTCAAGGGAGGGGGCAGTCAGTCCAGGCGAAGAATGGTTCGCGCGAAGACGCGAAGACGCGAAGGCATTTCGCCCACGACCTCTTTGCGGCTTCGTGTCTTCGCGTGAACTATCATGCGGCGGCGCCGCTCACTCGGAACCCACCGCCTCCGCCACGCTCCCGAACCCGTCGCGCGCCAGCAACGCGGCCAGGTCGCGCACGATACGGCGGGCCAATCCCGGCCCCTCGTACACCATCGCACTATACACCTGCACCAGCGACGCCCCCGCCCGGATGCGGGCATAGGCATCCGCCCCGCTCGCGATCCCGCCGACGCCGACCAGCGCGACCTGTCCGCCGGTCGCGGTCCGGAAATCGCGCAGCCGCGCCAGCGCCAGCGAAGCGAGCGGCGCACCCGACAGCCCGCCCGCTTCCCCCGCGTCGCGCGACGCCAGCGGCGGGCGCGAGACCGTGGTGTTGCCCACGATCAGCGCGTCCAGCCGGTGCGCGATCGCGGCGCGCGCGATGCCGTCCACCTGCGTCGGGGTCAGGTCCGGCGCGACCTTCAGGAACAGCGGCGTTCCTCCCCGCGCATCGGCGCACCGCGCGAGCAGGTCGTCCAGCGCGGGTCCTTCCTGAAGGTCGCGCAGGCCCGGCGTGTTCGGGGAGCTGATGTTGATCGTGACGTAATCCGCCACGGCGGCGGCGGCGGTGACCCCCGCGACGTAATCCGCCACCCGGTCGCTCGCGTCCTTGTTCGCACCGACGTTGATGCCCAGCATCCCGCCGCGCCGCTTCGCCGCCTTCGCGCGTGCGATCCCCGCGGCGAGGCCGCCGTTGTTGAACCCCATGCGGTTGATGACCGCGCGATCCTCCACCAGCCGGAACAGCCGGGGCCGGGGATTGCCCGGCTGGGCCAGGGGGGTCAGCGTCCCCACCTCCACCGCGCCGAAACCGAGCGCGAACAGCCCCCCCGCGGCGCGCGCGTCCTTGTCCAGCCCCGCCGCCAGCCCGACGGGGTTGGGGAAGCGCAGCCCCGCCACCCTCGTCTCCAGCCGCGGCATCTCGCCCGCCAGCGGCGCCCCCGCCGCGCCCCACCGCGCCAGCCCGGACAGCGCGATGCCGTGCGCGGTTTCGGGGTCGAGCGCGAACAGCCCGCGGTGCAACGAAAGGGTCATGGCGCGCCCTTCGCGTGTCCGCTTCGGTCGATCAAGACATGTCCGTGCGCAACTTGTAAAAAATCACCCCGACAGCGTCGAATCCATCCAAGACTTGCGGACCGGAATCGTCTTTATGGGCGATGCGACCCGAGGGGCTTTCGAAAGATCGGCCCTTTCCTTTCAGACCCGGCGCCTCGGTGCCGGGTCTTTTGTTTGTTCCATGCGTGATGTAGACTTCGCCGCGGGGGGCATCGCGCCATGTCGTCGATTTCATTGGAATATCGCGTTCCGCCCGACGATCTGCGGCCCTATGTCACGCTGTTCTACCACTTCCGCACCGACGCGCCCGCGCTCGACGAGATCGAGCGCGCCGACCATGCGCAGCTGCGCTTCCGGCTGGACGGCGGCAGCGCGCATTACCGGATCGGGCGCGGCCCGTCGCAGCAGGTCGGGCCATGCCACGTGATCGGGCCGACCAGCGGTGCGATCCGCGTGAATGCGGCGGGTCCGATCGAGCTGGTCGGCCTGGGGTTGCAGCCCGCGGGCTGGGCCGCGTTGCTGCATGTCGATGCGTCGGTGATGGTCGATCGCGTGTTCGACGCCGGGAAGCTGTTCGGGGAGGCGTGGTGCAGCGGCGCGGCCGATCGGCTGCGCACCGCCGACGGCACCGACGAGAAGGTGGCGGCGGTGGCGGCGCTGCTGCGCGCGATGCTCGACCGCGGCGACATGGCGGCGCTGGACTTCGCACGGGCGATCGACGCCTGGCTGGCCGCCAGTCCGTCGCCCGCGGTCGACGATCTGGTCGCCGCCACCGGCCTGTCGCGGCGACAGGTGGAACGGCGGACGAAGGCGCTGTACGGCGTGCCCCCCAAGGTGCTGGCGCGCAAGTATCGCGCGTTGCGCGCCGCCGTGACGCTGGCTTCGGGCGCCGCGATCAGCGACGCCCTGGTGTCCGGCGGCTTCTACGACCAGTCGCATCTGAACCGGGAGATCAAGCAGTTCGCGGGCATGACGCCGCGCCAGATGCGCGCCGCCCCCGGCCTGCTGTCGCACCTGACCATCTCGCAGCGGCGCGCGCTGGAGGGGCAGGTGTCCACGATCATCTCGGATACCTGATCCCACCCGGTCGCAGTGACGGATTGCGGTGGGCGTGTCTCCTCTTTCCCGGTGGTTGATTTCGCACCGCAGCACGCCCATCTGCCCAATCGGAACGAATCGTTCCGATTTGAGAACCGCTCGCAAATGCGCCTTTCTTCCCTCGCCGACTATGCGGTCGTCATGCTCACCGCCGCCGCGCGCCATTGCGGCGGTGCGGCGCGGCTGAACGCGACGATGCTGGCGCAGGAGACGGGCGTGCCGCTGCCCACCGCGCAGAAACTGGTCAGCCGTCTCGCCGCCGCGGGCCTGATCGACAGCACGCGCGGCACCGGCGGCGGCATCCGCCTGTCGCGCCCGCCCGCGACGATCACGCTGGCCGACATCGTGGAGGCGGTCGAAGGACCGATCGCGATGACCTCCTGCGTCGACGCGGGCCACCACGATTGCGCGATCGAAGGAAACTGCCGCGTGAAGCCGCACTGGAACGCGGTCAACGACGCGGTCCGCGGCGCGCTCGCCGGCGTATCGCTCGCCCACCTCGCCGCCACCGCGCGCGTCCCCGAAAACCAGCTAGCACCCCAGAGAGTCGAGGCCTGACATGGCTACCAAGAACGCCGAGGCCTATGCGGCCGTCGCCAAGAAGTACGAATGGGGCTTCGCCACCGATGTCGAACAGGACTTCGCGCCCAAGGGGCTGAACGAGGATACCGTCCGCTACATCAGCGCCAAGAAGGGCGAGCCCGAATGGATGCTCGACTGGCGGCTGAAGGCGTTCCGCCTGTGGCAGACGATGGAGGCGCCCGACTGGGCGAAGCTGAACGTCCCGCCGATCGACTATCAGGACGCCTATTACTACGCCGAGCCCAAGGCGAAGAAGACGATCGCGAGCCTCGACGAACTCGACCCCGAGATTCGCCGCACGTACGAGAAGCTGGGCATCCCGATCCGCGAGCAGGAAGTGCTGGCGGGCGTCGAGGGCGCGCGCAAGATCGCGGTCGACGCGGTGTTCGACAGCGTGTCCGTCGCCACGACCTTCCGCGCCGAGCTGGAGGCCGCGGGCGTCATCTTCCGCTCGATCAGCGAGGCGATCAAGGAATATCCCGACCTGGTCCGCAAGTGGCTGGGCAAGGTCGTGCCGCAGCGCGACAATTATTTCGCGACGCTCAACAGCGCGGTCTTCAGCGACGGCACCTTCGTCTACGTCCCGGAGGGCGTCCGCTGCCCGATGGAGCTGAGCACCTATTTCCGCATCAACGCCGAGAATACCGGCCAGTTCGAACGCACCCTGATCGTCGCCGACAAGGGCAGCTACGTCAGCTATCTCGAAGGCTGCACCGCCCCGATGCGCGACGAGAACCAGCTGCACGCCGCGGTCGTGGAACTGGTCGCGCTGGACGATGCCGAGATCAAATATTCGACCGTGCAGAACTGGTATCCCGGCGACGAGAACGGCGTCGGCGGCATCTACAATTTCGTCACCAAGCGCGCCTTGTGCCAGGGGCGGAACAGCAAGGTGTCGTGGACGCAGGTCGAGACCGGCAGCGCGGTGACGTGGAAATATCCGTCCTGCGTATTGTCGGGGGACGGATCGGTCGGCGAATTCTATTCCGTCGCGGTGACGAACAACCGCCAGCAGGCGGACACCGGCACGAAGATGATCCACCTGGGCAAGAACACCCGCTCGACGATCGTGTCGAAGGGGATCAGCGCGGGCCGCTCCGACAACACCTACCGCGGCCTCGTCCGCGTCGCCCCGACCGCGGAGGGCGTGCGCAACTTCACGCAGTGCGACAGCCTGTTGCTGGGCGACCAGTGCGGCGCGCACACGATCCCGTATATCGAGGTCCGCAATCCCTCGGCGCAGATCGAGCATGAGGCGACGACGAGCAAGATCAGCGACGACCAGATGTTCTACGCCCAGTCGCGCGGCCTGGATTCGGAAGCCGCGGTGGCGCTGATCGTCAACGGCTTCGCGCGCGAGGTCTTGCAGCAGCTGCCGATGGAATTCGCGGTCGAGGCGCAGAAGTTGCTGGGGATTTCGCTCGAGGGGTCGGTCGGCTGACCGTCCGCCGCCGCCGGCACGTTCGCCGATAGAAAAATGGATCCCTGCCTGCGCAGGGGCGACGAAGTAGGAACCGATGCTCAAAATCGAAAATCTCCACGCCGAGATCGACGGCAAGGAAATCCTCAAGGGCCTGTCCCTGACCGTGAACGCGGGCGAGGTGCATGCGATCATGGGGCCCAACGGCGCGGGCAAGTCGACGCTCGGCTATGTGCTCGGCGGTCGCCCGGGCTATGAGGTCACCGCCGGGACCGTGACGTTCCGTCCTCGTCATTGCGAGGAGCGCAGCGATGCGGCAATCCAGGGCGACGCGCGCGACAATGGATTGCTTCGCTCCGCTCGCAATGACGGAGAAGGCGAGTGGATCGACCTCCTCGCGCTCGAACCGCACGAGCGCGCCGCGGCGGGCGTCTTCCTCGGCTTCCAGTATCCGGTCGAGATCCCGGGCGTCAGCAACGTGCAGTTCCTGCGCGAGGCATTGAACGCACAGCGCACCAGCCGCGACGAGAAACCGCTGTCGGGCGCCGAATTCCTGAAGCTGGCGCGCGAGGAGGCGCGCAAGCTGGACATGGATGCGGAGATGCTGAAGCGTCCCGTCAACGTCGGCTTCTCGGGCGGCGAGAAGAAGCGGAACGAGATGGTGCAGATGGGCATCGTGAACCCCCGGTTCGCGATCCTGGACGAGACCGACAGCGGCCTCGACATCGACGCGCTGCGCATCGTCGGCGACGGCATCAACCGCATCATGCGCGCCCCCGACAAGGCGGTGCTGCTCATCACGCATTACCAGCGGCTGCTCGATTACGTGAAGCCCGACTTCGTCCACGTGCTGGACGGCGGCATCATCACGCGCACCGGCGGCGCCGAACTGGCGCACGAGCTGGAGCGGCAGGGTTATTCACAGGTGGCGGCGTGAGGATATTTGTCCAAAATTCCTCCCCCGGCTCGCTGGGGGAGGGGGACCGCGGCGCGCAGCGCCGTGGTGGAGGGGCTTGCGGAGCGCTGCCAAAGGCCCCCCCCC
>NZ_LMQP01000003.1:1017434-1035014 GCF_001425405.1 Sphingomonas sp. Leaf412
GCCGGGGAGGATTGCCTGTGAGCACCACCCTCCTCGACCTCCCCTCGACGCGCGCCGAGGCATGGCGCTGGGCGGATCTCGGCGGACTGACCGCGGCGGCGGCACTGGGGCCGATCGCGGCGCCGGCGCATGACTTCCTCGACCTGCCCGGCGCGCGCCTGCTGTTCGTCGACGGCGTCCTCGACGACGCGCGCAGCGACCTCGGCCGCGTCGCGCTGACCGACCTCGCCACAACCGACCATGCGCTCGGTCGCCGTACCGCCGGGCGCGGCTGGCGACTGTCGCTCGATGCGCAGGCCGCCGCCGATCCGGTCCAGATCGTCCACGTCGCCACCGCGGCGGAGAACCACGTGCCCGCCGAAATCGTCCTCGCCGACGACGCCGTCGCGCAGGTCGTGGAGACGTTCGTCGGCGCGGGCTGGCAGAACCGCTTCACGCGGACCCGCCTCGGCAAGGGCGCGCGCCTCATGCGCAGCGTCCGCCTGCTCCAGTCCGCCGGCTTCGTCTCGCTGCGCGAGGAAGCGGAGGTGGGTCAGACCGCCAGTCTCGTCACGATCTTCCTCGGCGCGGGCGCGCAGGGGAGCCGGATCGACGCGCAGCTGACGATGGCGGGGCAGGGGGCGTTCGTCGAATATGGCGGCGCACTGCTGACCCGCGAAGAGCAGAAGCAGGAATGCGCGGTACGCGTGAACCACGCGATGCCCGACGGCGCCTCGCGGCAATTGTGGCGCGCGGTCGCGGCGGACCGGTCGCAAGCCAGCCTCGCCGCCGCCGTGGAGGTCGCGCGCGACGCGCAGAAGACCGACGGCGTGCAGTCGCTCCGCGGCCTGCTGCTGGCCCGGACCGCGACGATCAACCTGAAGCCCGAGCTGGAAATCTTCGCCGACGACGTGAAGTGCGCGCACGGCGCGACGGTCGGTGAACTGGACCAGCGTGCGATGTTCTACATGGCCTCGCGCGGCATCCCGACGCAGCGGGCGCAGGCGATCCTGACCCGCGCCTTCGTCGCCGATGCGCTGGAACGGATCGGCGACGACACCGTCCGCGCCGCATTCGAAGCGGATGCGGACGCCTGGCTGGAGAGGGCCTCATGAGCGCTGTCCTACATGGCCGCGATATGCCAGCGTCCTGCCCCATGCCGCATCGCCACGCCGTCGCCGCCCGCATCCCGTCGATGCGGTCGCTGCGGGGGAGTCTCCGTTCGCGACGTGGTGTGAGCTTTGTGAACTTCCGCGGTGCCGACTCGGGGGTGCGGGCATGAGCGTGTCCGCTCTCGCGCCGCGACCGGATCAGGCGCTCGACCGTGTCGCCGATTTCCCCGCCATTCCGGCAGGCTGGGCCTATCTCGACACCGCAGCCACGTCGCAGAAGCCGCAGCCGGTGATCGATGCGATCGCGCGCGGCTACGACACCACCTACGCCACCGTCCACCGCGGGGTGTACCAGCGCTCGGCCGACATGACCGTCGCGTACGAGGCCGCGCGCGCCGCGGTCGCGCGGTTCATCGGCGGCAAGCCCGACGAATGCGTGTTCGTCCGCGGCGCGACGGAGGGGATCAACCTCGTCGCGCAATGCTGGGCCGCGACGCAGCTGAAGGCGGGCGACCGCATCCTGCTCAGCCAGCTCGAGCATCACAGCAACATCGTCCCGTGGCAGATGGTGGCGGAGCGCGTCGGTGCCGCGATCGACGTCCTGCCGCTGACCGACGATCATCGCATCGATCTCGACGCGATGCAGCGGATGATCCGGCCCGAACACCGGATGGTCGCGCTGTGCCACGTCTCGAACGTCCTGGGCTCCGTCCTCGATGCGAAGCGCGCGAGCGAGATCGCGCATTCGGTCGGTGCGACGATCCTGATCGACGGGTGCCAGGCGGTGCCGCGGCTGCCCGTCGACGTGGCGGACATCGATTGCGACTTCTACGTCTTCTCGGGCCACAAACTGTACGGCCCCACCGGCATCGGAATATTGTGGGGCAGGGCCGACCTGCTGGAGCAAATGCCGCCGTATCAGGGCGGCGGCTCGATGATCGACCGCGTCAGTTTCGGGAAGACGACCTACGCCCCCCCGCCGACGCGGTTCGAGGCGGGGACGCCGCACATCGTCGGCGCGCTGGGGCTCCATGCCGCGATCGACTATGTCGAATCGATCGGCGTCGCGCGCATCCACGCGCATGAAACCGCGCTGGTGACCCGCACGCGCGACGCGCTGTCGCGGATCAATTCGGTGCGCGTGCTGGGGCCGGCGGACAGTGCGGGCATCGTGTCGTTCGTGATGGAGGGGGTGCATCCGCACGACATCGGCACCATCTTGGACGAAAGCCGGGTCGCGATCCGCGCCGGGCATCATTGCGCGCAACCGCTGATGGCCGCGCTGGGGGTCGAGGCGACCGCCCGCGCCAGCTTCGGCGTCTACAACGGCCCGGCCGACGTGGATGCGCTGGTGGCGGGGCTGGAGAGAGTGAGCAGGATCTTCGCATGAGCAGTTTCGAGACCGAGGAAGTCGAATCCGTCCCCACGCCGCCGCGCGCCCGCGCGAGCGACGCGCCGAACCCGACCGAAAGCTTCGAGCGCAAGCGCGACTATCTGGCCGGATTCCTGGCGCAGAAGCCTGCGGGCGACAGCCCCCACGCGCCGGGCGGGGCGATCTATGAAAGCGTCATCGATGCGCTGAAGGACATTTTCGATCCCGAGATTCCGGTCAACATCTACGACCTGGGCCTGATCTACGGCGTCGACGTGTCGCCCGACGGCCATGCGACCGTGACGATGACATTGACCACGCCGCATTGCCCGGTCGCCGAATCGATGCCCGCCGAGGTGGAGATGCGCGTCGCCGCGGTGCCGGGCATCGCCTTCGCCGACGTGAACCTCGTCTGGGACCCGCCATGGGATCCGCAGAAGATGAGCGACGACGCGAAGCTCGAACTGGGGATGTTGTGATGGCCACGACGCTGCGCCAGCGCCCCGCCGCGCTGAACCTCACTCCCTCGGCGCATGCGCGCATCGCGGACCTGATGGCGCGTGCGCCTGCGGATGCGATCGGCGTGAAGCTGTCGACGCCGAAGCGCGGCTGCTCGGGCCTCGCCTATTCGGTCGATTACGTGACGGAGGCGGTGGCCTTCGACGAAAGGATCGAGACGCCCGGTGGCACTTTGTACGTGGACGGCGGGTCGATCCTGTACCTGATCGGTTCGACGATGGACTGGGTGGAGGACGATTTCACCGCCGGCTTCGTCTTCGCCAATCCCAATGCGAAGGGCGCGTGCGGCTGCGGGGAGAGTTTCACGGTCTGACGCGGCCACGCATACGTATCCACAGGTGACAAGCCGCCCATAGCCGCTACGCTCCTTCCCGGAACCCAGCGGAAGGGACTTACTTGCACGCCATCGTCGCGAAACCGAATGCGGATCGCCGCAGTCTCCTCGCCAATGCCATCGTGGACACGCTGGTCCACCGCATCGGCAAGGACGAGCAGGCGGCGCGCCCGCACGACTGGCTCGCCGCGACCATCCTGACCGTCCGGAACGAGATCATCGAGCGGTGGATGGAATCGACGAAGGCCGCGCATGCCGCTGGGGCGAAGCGGGTCTATTACCTCAGCCTCGAATTCCTGATCGGCCGCCTGCTCCGCGATACGCTGTCGAACCTCCAGAAGACCGGCGAGATCGCCGACGCGCTGGCCGAACTGGGCGTGTCGCTGGCGGAGATCGAGGAGATCGAGCCCGACGCGGCGCTCGGCAACGGCGGCCTGGGGCGGCTGGCGGCCTGCTTCATGGAAAGCCTCGCGACGCTGGACCTGCCCGCCTACGGCTACGGCATCCGCTACGTGAACGGCATGTTCCGGCAACGGATCGACGACGGCTGGCAGGTCGAACTGCCCGAAACGTGGCTGGCGCACGGCAATCCGTGGGAATTCGAACGCCGCGAAAGCGCCTATTTCATCGGCTTCGGCGGCGAGGTGACCGGCGACGAACAGGGCCGCATCCACTGGAAACCGGGTGAAGCGGTGGAGGCGGTCGCCTACGACACGCCCGTCGTCGGCTGGCGGGCGAAGCGCGTCAACACGCTCCGCCTGTGGAGCGCACGCGCCTTCGATCCCATCAAGCTCGACAAGTTCAACGCCGGCGACCACGTCGGCGCGCTGGCGGCGGAGACGCGGGCCGACACGCTGGTGCGCGTCCTCTACCCCAACGATTCCAACCCGTCCGGACAGGAATTGCGGCTGCGACAGGAATATTTCTTCAGCAGCGCCTCGATCCAGGACATCGTCCGCCGCCACATCCAGTATGACGGCGACATCCGCACGTTGCCGACCAAGGCCGCGATCCAGTTGAACGACACGCATCCCGCGGTGTCGGTCGCGGAACTGATGCGCCTGCTGATGGACCACCACGACCTCGGCTTCGACGAGGCATGGGACGTGACGCGCGCCACCTTCGGCTACACCAACCACACGTTGCTACCCGAGGCATTGGAAAGCTGGCCGCTGCCGCTGTTCGAACGGTTGCTGCCGCGGCACATGCAGTTGGTCTATGCCATCAACGCGAAGCTGCTGCGCGAGGCGCGGAAGGTGGACGGCATCGACGACGCCGCGATCTCCGCGATCAGTTTGATCGACGAGGGCGGGGAGCGGCGCGTGCGGATGGCGAACCTGGCCTTCGCCGGATCGCACAGCGTCAACGGCGTCGCGGCGCTGCACACCGATTTGATGAAGCAGACGGTGTTCGCGGATTTCCACCGCCTGTACCCCGACCGGATCAACAACAAAACGAACGGCATCACCCCGCGTCGCTGGCTGCTGGAATGCAATCCCGGCCTGTGCGCGCTGATCCGCGACGGCATCGGCGACGGATTCCAGGACGATGCGACGAAGCTGTCCGCGCTGATCCCGCTGGCGGAGGATGCCGGCTTTCGCGACCGCTTCGCCGCGGTGAAGCGCACGAACAAGGTCGCGCTGGCGACGCACCTGCGCGACGTGATGGGCCTGCGGCTCGATCCCGACGCGATCTTCGACGTGCAGATCAAGCGCATCCACGAATACAAGCGGCAGCTGCTGAACCTGATCGAAACGGTCGTGCTGTACGACCAGATCCGCAATCATCCCGAACGCGAATGGACGCCGCGGGTGAAGCTGTTCGCCGGGAAAGCCGCGTCGAGCTATCACAATGCGAAGCTGGTCATCAAACTGGCGAACGACATCGCGCGGCGGGTGAATGCGGACCCGGCGATCGGCGGCCTGCTGAAGGTCGCGTTCGTGCCCAATTACAACGTCAGCCTGGCGGAGCGGATGGTCCCGGCCGCGGACCTCAGCGAACAGATCAGCACCGCGGGGATGGAGGCGTCCGGCACGGGCAACATGAAGTTCGCACTGAACGGCGCGCTGACGATCGGCACGCTCGACGGCGCGAACGTGGAGATCAAGGAGCATGTCGGGGACGCGAACATCGCGATCTTCGGCCTGACCGCGGACGAGGTCGCGGCGAAGCGGGCGGGCGGATACGATCCGCGTGCCACGATCGAGGCGTCGCGGGACCTGAAACAGGCGTTGAACGCCATCGCCTCGGGCGTGTTCTCCCCCGACGATCCCGATCGCTACAAGGGGCTGGTGCAGGGCCTGTACGACCACGACTGGTTCATGGTCGCCGCCGATTTCGACGCCTATGCCGCCGCGCAGCGCGGGATCGACGCGCGCTGGGCGGATCGCGCCGGCTGGGGCCGGTCCGCGATCCTCAACACCGCCAACGTCGGCTGGTTCTCCTCCGACCGCACGATCGGCGAATATGCCCGCGAGATCTGGGGCGTGATGTGACGCCGCCCGCGGCGGCGATCGCCTCGTTGCTGGAGGGACGCAACGCCGATCCCTTCGCCCTGCTGGGGGCGTTCCCCGGGCCGGGCGGCACGTTCGCGCGCACGTGGATCCCCGGCGCGGAGCATGTCGCCGCCTTCACGCTCGGCGACGTTGCGCTCGGTGATCTGTCCGCGACGGGCGACGGTCTGTTCGAAGGCGTGATCGACGGCCCGCCGCAACCGCTGCGCTATCGCGCCCGCGCGATGGGAACCGAATGGTGGGTCACCGATCCGTACAGCTTCGGCCCCGTGCTGGGGCCGGTCGACGATTTGTTGATGGGGGAGGGGACGCACCGCCGCCTGTACGACAAGATGGGCGCGCACGCGATCCGGCACGACGGCGCGGACGGCACGCATTTCGCGGTCTGGGCCCCCAATGCGCAGCGCGTGGCGGTCGTGGGCGACTTCAACGACTGGGACCCGCGCCGCCACGGCATGCGCCATCGCGCGGACACGGGCGTGTGGGAGATCTTCCTTCCCGACGTCGGACCCGGCCGCGCGTACAAATATCACATCGTCGGCGCGGACGGCGCGGCGCAGCCGCTGAAGGGCGATCCCTTCGCCTTTGCCACCGAATTGCGCCCCGCCACCGCCTCGATCACCACCGCGCCGCCGGTCCACGAATGGGGCGACGACGGGCATCGCGCGCACTGGGCATCGGTCGATCCGCGGCGCGTGCCGATCTCTATTTACGAGGTGCATGCCGGGTCGTGGGATCGCGACGGCGACGGATGGTTCCTGACCTGGGATGCGCTGGCGGACCGGCTGATCCCCTATGTCGTCGGCATGGGCTTCACCCATATCGAATTCCTGCCGATCAGCGAGCATCCGTACGATCCGTCATGGGGCTACCAGACCACCGGCCTGTTCGCGCCGAGCGCGCGGTTCGGCGATCACGAGGGGTTTGCGCGGTTCGTCGACGGCGCGCACCGCGCGGGGATCGGCGTGATCCTCGACTGGGTGCCCGCGCATTTCCCTGTCGACGCCTTCGGCCTCGCGCGGTTCGACGGCACTGCGTTGTACGAGCATGACGATCCGCGACTGGGCTTCCATCCCGACTGGAACACCGCGATCTACAATTTCGGGCGGCGCGAGGTCGCGTCGTTCCTCGTCAACAACGCGCTGTTCTGGGCCGAACGCTATCACGTCGACGCGCTGCGCGTCGATGCGGTCGCGTCGATGCTGTATCGCGACTATTCGCGCAACGCGGGCGAGTGGATCGCGAATGCGGAAGGCGGGCGCGAGAATTGGGAGGCGGCGGACTTCCTGCGCGACACCAACCGCGCCTTGTACGCCAGCAACCCCGGCGTCTTCACGATCGCGGAGGAATCGACCGCCTGGCCCGGCGTCAGCCAGCCCGCGTTCGACGACGGACCGCGGACGAACCTGGGTTTCGGGTTCAAGTGGAACATGGGCTGGATGCACGACACGCTCCAGTACATGGCCAGGGAGCCGGTACATCGACGGCATCATCACGACGCCATCACCTTCGGGCTGATGTACGCCTATAGCGAGAATTTCGTCCTGCCGCTCAGCCACGACGAGGTCGTGCACGGCAAGGGATCGCTGCTCGCCAAGATGTCGGGCGACGACTGGCAGCAGTTCGCGAACCTGCGCGCCTATTATGCGATGATGTGGGGCTATCCCGGCAAGAAGCTGCTGTTCATGGGGCAGGAATTTGCGCAGCGGCGCGAATGGAGCGAGGAGCGCGCGCTCGACTGGAGCCTGCTGCATTCGCACGCGCACGACGGGGTGCGCAAACTGGTCCGCGACCTGAACCGCCTGTATCGCGAGATCCCTGCGCTCCACGCGCGCGATTGCGAGCCGGACGGGTTCGAATGGCTGGTGGCCGACGATGCCGAAAATTCCGTCTTCGCCTGGCTGCGAAAGGCGCCCGGGGTCCCGCCGGTCGCGATCGTGGCGAATATGACGCCGGTCGCGCGCGTCCCCTATCGCCTACCGCTGCCGCATGACGGTCGCTGGCGCGAGATCCTGAATTCCGACGCGCACGATTACTGGGGATCGGGGCTCGGCAACCTCGGCGGCGTCGTCGCGCGCGGCGGCGGGGCGGACGTGACGCTGCCGCCGCTGGCGACGGTGATGCTGGAATATGACGGCTAGAGAAGGCCGCAACGGGCGAAGTGGAGAGGACGGATATGGTGGATCATCGCAGGGGACAACCGCTGGCGCGCGACGCCATGGCCTATGTCCTCGCCGGGGGGCGGGGAAGCCGGTTGTTCGAGATGACCGATACGCGCGCGAAGCCCGCGGTCTATTTCGGGGGGAAGAGCCGCATCATCGATTTCGCGCTGTCCAACGCGATCAATTCGGGCATCCGTCGCATCGGCGTGGCGACGCAATACAAGGCGCACAGCCTGATCCGCCACCTCCAGCGCGGATGGAACTTCCTGCGCCCGGAGCGCAACGAAAGCTTCGACATCCTGCCCGCGTCGCAGCGCGTCAGCGAATTCCAGTGGTATGAGGGCACCGCCGACGCGGTGTTCCAGAACATCGACATCATCGAAAGCTACGCGCCGGAATTCATGGTCATCCTGGCGGGCGACCACATCTACAAGATGGATTACGAGATCATGCTCCAGCAGCATGTCGACAGTGGCGCCGACGTCACCGTCGCGTGCATGGAGGTGCCGCGGATGGAGGCGGTCGGGTTCGGCGTGATGCACGTCGACAAAAGCGACCGGATCGTCGATTTCGTCGAGAAGCCCGCCGATCCGCCCGCGATCCCCGGCAATCCCGACGTGGCGTTGGCGAGCCTCGGCATCTACGTCTTCAATACCCGGCTGCTGTTCGACGAATTGCGCCGCGATGCGGATACCGAGGGGTCCAGCCGCGATTTCGGCAAGGATCTGATCCCCCATCTGGTGCAACATGGAAAGGCGCAGGCGCATCGCTTTTCCGCCTCCTGCGTCCGCACCGCGGAGGAGCCCGCCGCCTACTGGCGCGATGTCGGCACGGTCGATGCCTATTGGGAAGCGAACATCGACCTGACCGACGTCGTGCCCGAGCTGGACCTGTACGACCGCACCTGGCCGTTGTGGACCTATTCCGAGATCACGCCGCCCGCGAAGTTCGTCCACGACATCGACGGGCGGCGCGGGTCGGCGGTCGCCAGCCTGGTATCGGGCGACTGCATCATCTCGGGCGCGTCGATCCACCGATCGCTGCTGTCGACCGGGGTGAGGGCGCACAGTTTCGCGATGCTGGACGAGGCGGTGGTGCTGCCGCATTGCCACATCGGGCGCGGATCGCGGTTGCGCCGTGTCGTGCTGGATCGCGGCGTGGTGATCCCCGACGGGTTGGTGGTGGGCGACGATCCGTTGCTGGACGCCAAGCGGTTCCGGCGGACCGACAAGGGCATCTGCCTGATTACGCAACCGATGATCGACCGGCTGGTATGATGGGCGGGAGGAGGAGTTCCTCCCCAAGCAAGTCTGGGGAGGATTTGTCGTGAAAGTCCTGTCCCTCGCATCGGAGGCCTATCCCCTCGTCAAGACCGGGGGGCTTGCCGATGTCGTCGGCGCTCTTCCCGCCGCGCTCGCGGCGCACGGGATCGAGACGACGACGCTGCTGCCCGGCTATCCCGCGGTGCTGAAGACGCTTGGCCGCGCGCGGGTCGTGCATCGCTGGCCGGCGCTGCTCGGCACGCCCGCGCGGTTGCTGGCGGGCAAGCTGGGCGCGCAGCCGCTGCTGGTGCTGGAGGCGCCCGAATTGTTCACGCGCGACGGCGGGCCGTATGTGGCGCCGTCGGGACAGGATTGGCCCGACAACTGGCGCCGCTTCGCCGCGCTGGCGCGGGCGGGGGCGGATCTCGCGTCCGGCGCGGTTGCGGGGCATCGCTACGACGTGCTGCACGCGCACGACTGGCAGGCGGGACTCGCGCCCGCCTATCTGCGCTATGCGCCCGGTCCGGGGCCGGTCGCGAAGAGCGTGGTGACGATCCACAACATCGCGTTCCAAGGCCGCTTCGACGCCGACATCTTTCCCCACCTGGGCCTGCCCGCCGCGGCGTTCGCGATCGACGGAGTCGAATATTACGGCGGGGTGGGCTTCCTGAAGGGCGGGCTCGAAAGCGCGGATGCGATCACGACGGTCAGCCCGACCTACGCGCAGGAGATCCACGCGCCCGAATTCGGCATGGGGCTGGAAGGCCTGATCGCCGCGCGGGCGGATCGCGTGACGGGAATCGTCAACGGTATCGATCCTGCGATCTGGAACCCCGATACCGACGCCGCGCTGCCCGCACGCTATTCGGTGCGCACCCTCCCGCGTCGCGTCGCCAACAAGCGTGCGGTGGAAAGCACGTTCGGCCTCGATCGCGGCGACGGGCCGCTGTTCTGCGTCGTCAGCCGCCTGACGTGGCAGAAGGGGATGGACGTGCTGGCCGATAGTATCGACGCCATCGTCGCGGCGGGCGGGCGACTGGCGGTACTGGGTTCGGGTGACGGCGCGCTGGAACAGGCCTTCTACCTGGCGGGCGAACGCCACGCCGGCAGCGTCGGCGTCCGCATCGGCTATGACGAGCCGCTGTCGCATTTGGTGCAGGGCGGCAGCGACGCGATCCTCATCCCGTCGCGGTTCGAGCCGTGCGGGCTGACGCAATTGTACGGCCTCGCCTATGGCTGCGTGCCCGTGGTCGCGCGCACCGGCGGGCTCGCGGACACGATCATCGATGCCAACGTCGCCGCGATCGATGCCGAGGTGGCGACCGGGGTGCAATTCTCCGCCGTGACCCCCGCGGGCCTGATGGGCGCGATCCATCGGACGATCGCGCTCTATCGTCGCCCGGAACGCTGGTCGGCGATGCAGCGGCGCGGTATGCGGGCCGACTTTTCCTGGGCGAGCAGCGGTGAAGCCTACGCCCGGCTTTATGGGGGATTGCCGTGATCCGCACCGTCGCGACGACGCCGTACGACGACCAGAAACCGGGCACATCGGGCCTGCGCAAGAAGGTCCGCGTGTTCCAGCAGCCGCATTATGCGGAGAATTTCGTTCAGTCGGTGTTCGACGTGGTCGACGGCAGGGACGGCGCGACCCTCGTCATCGGCGGCGACGGCCGTTTCCTGAACCGGTCGGTGATCCAGCGCGCGATCCGCATGGCGGCGGCCAACGGGTTCGGACGCGTGATCGTGGGGCAGGGGGGCATCCTCTCCACGCCCGCGGCGTCACACCTGATCCGCCTGAACGGTGCGATCGGCGGCCTGATCCTGTCCGCCAGCCACAATCCCGGCGGCCCGGACGAGGATTTCGGGATCAAGTACAACATCGCCAACGGCGGCCCCGCGCCGGAGAAGGTGACGGAGGCGATCCACGCCCGGACGCGATCGATCGATCGCTACCTGACGACGGAAGACCCGGACATCGATCTGGATAAGATCGGCGAGGTCCGCGTCGGCGACATGCCGGTGTCGGTGGTCGACCCGGTCGCCGATTATGCCGCGCTGATGGAAACCTTGTTCGACTTCGCCGCGATCCGGGATGCGGGGCTGACCGTCCGGTTCGACGCGATGAGCGCGGTGACCGGTCCCTATGCCCGCGCGATCCTGGTCGAGCGGCTCGGCTTCGCGCCGTCGTCGATCATGAACGGGGAGCCGCTGGAGGATTTCGGCGGGCATCATCCCGATCCCAACCTCGTCCACGCGCACGAATTGCACGCCGCGATGATGGCCCCCGACGCGCCCGATTTCGGTGCCGCGTCGGATGGCGACGGCGACCGCAACCTCATCATCGGGCGGGGGCGGTTCGTCACGCCGAGCGACAGCCTGGCGATGCTGGCCGCCAACGCGCATCTCGCGCCCGGCTATGCGCGAGGGCTAAAGGGGATCGCGCGATCGATGCCGACCAGCGCCGCGGCGGACCGCGTCGCCGATGCGCTGGGTATCCCCGCGTTCGAGACGCCGACCGGATGGAAGTTCTTCGGCAACCTCCTCGACGCCGGCATGGCGACGATCTGCGGCGAGGAAAGCGCGGGCACCGGCAGCGACCATGTGCGCGAGAAGGACGGTCTGTGGGCCGTGCTGCTGTGGCTCAATATCCTCGCGGCGACGGGGAAGAGCGTGGACGCCATCGCCCGCGACCATTGGGCGCGGTTCGGACGCAATTACTACGCGCGCCACGATTACGAGGGCGTGGCGCAGGACGGTGCCGATGCCCTGATGGCGGACCTGCGCGCCGCGCTGCCGACGTTGCCGGGGCGGCGGGTATCCGGCCTGACCGTCGAAGCCGCGGACGATTTCGCCTATCACGATCCCACCGACGGATCGGTCAGCGCGAACCAGGGTATCCGCATCCTGTTCGCGGGCGGCAGCCGCGTCGTCTTCCGCCTGTCCGGGACGGGCACCAGCGGCGCGACGTTGCGCGTCTATCTCGAACGTTATGAACCCGCGGGCGGAACCCTCGACGGCGATACGACCGAGCGGTTGTTCGACATCGCCGCCGCGGCGGAGGAACTGGCCGGCATCCGCCGCCACACGGGACGCGACGCGCCCGATGTCGTGACGTGACCGCCTTTTCCGTGCGCAGCCCGTCCGCGCGCGAGGTTCGGCTGTGCCTGTTCAACGGTGACGACGAGCGGCAGGTCGCGATGGCGCTGGACGGCGCATGGTGGCATGCCGACGTGGCGGCGGCGGGCGAGGGGACGCGCTACGGCTTCCGCACCGACCTTGCCCCGGGCAAGCTGCTGGTCGATCCCCACGCGGTCGAGCTAGACCGGCCGTTCCGTTGGGACGCGCGCCTGTCGGAAGCGGGCGTCGAGACGGCGGATCTGGTGCCCAAGGCCGTCGTCACGCCGCGCCTCCCCGATCTCGACGAGCCCGTCATGTTCCGCGACGGCGGCCTGATATACGAGGTCAACGTCCGCGGTTTCACGATGTGTCATCCCGACGTGCCCGCGGCACAGCGCGGTACGATCGCCGCGCTGGCGCATCCGGCGGTGGTCGCGCACCTGAAGAAGGTCGGCGTCGCGGCGGTGGAGTTGATGCCGGTCACGGCGTGGATCGACGAACGGCACCTGCCGCCTCTGGGGCTGTCGAACGCATGGGGCTACAACCCCGTCGTGCCGATGGCACTCGATCCGCGGCTGGCGCCCGGTGGGGTGCGCGAACTGCGCGACACGGTTGCGGCGCTGCGCCGCGAAGGGATCGGCGTCATCCTCGACCTGGTGCTCAACCACACGGGGGAGAGCGACCTTCTCGGACCGACCCTGTCGTTCCGCGGGCTGGACCCCGCCGCCTACGCCCATGAAGCCGACGGCACATTGTCGAACGTCGCGGGCACGGGGAATACGCTCGACTTCGCGAACCCCGCAGTGCGCGATCTCGCGCTCGCAACGCTGCGGCATTTCGTGACGCAATGCGGGGTCGATGGCTTCCGCTTCGACCTTGCCCCCGTCCTTGCGCGCGGGCCGGCTTTTTCGCCCCACGCGCCGTTCCTTGCCGCGATCGCGGACGATCCCCTGCTGTCAACGCGGGTGATGATCGCGGAGCCGTGGGATTGCTCGGGCTATCACCTGGGGCAGTTCCCGCCGACGTGGCTGGAGTGGAACGACCGTTACCGCGACGACGTCCGCCGCTTCTGGCGCGGGGACGGCGACGCGGGGGCGCTGGCGACGCGATTGTCGGGCTCGAGCGACGTGTTCGGTCCGGATCGCACGCGCTCGGTCAGCTTCGTCGCCGCGCACGACGGCTTCACGCTGGCCGACATGGTCGCCCACGCCGACCGGCACAATCACGCCAACGGCGAAAGCAATCGCGACGGCCATCATGGCGAACTCAGCTGGAACAACGGCATCGAAGGCCCGACCGACGACGGGGGCGTGATCGCCGCGCGCGCCGCCGATGTCCGTGCCCTGCTCGCCACGCTGTACGCGACGCGCGGCACGATCATGCTGACCGCGGGCGACGAGTTCGGACGGACGCAGGCCGGAAACAACAACGCCTATGCGCAGGACAACGCCACGACATGGCTGGACTGGCGCGCGCGCGACCGTGGGCAGGAGGACTACGTCGCCGGTCTGGCGGCGACGCGCAGGGAAGCGGGGCTGGCGGACCCGGCCATTCGCCACGATGCGCAGTGGTTCCGTCTGGACGGCGCGCCGATGGCCGATGCGGATTGGGATAACGCCGGAGGATTCGAAATGCGCGCGCAGGGCGTGTCGATCCGTGTCGATCGGACGCGGCGGTCGGTGGCGATCGAGGGGGTGGAGCGGGTGAAGGGAATCGAACCCTCGTCGTAAGCTTGGGAAGGCAATATCGTCCCGGAGAATCCGCAGAAAAGCGTCGATCTGTGCGCTAGTAAAGGGGCTGTATGTGCTGAACATATGCGGAACATGGGCGGGTTTTACCGCAGGTTTACCGCAGGCTTTCGACGCCTCTTCCCGCTACGCGCCGACTGATTTCAATCCGGTGGTCACCACCCGGTGACACCTGCCGAAAACAAAACTAAGGTGCTTCGACAGCGTGGACCGCGCAGTAGAAGGGGTGCTGAAGCAGATGATCTTTGGGCGGAGAGCGGATTACCGGGCAATTTTTGCATCTTCAGAAGAGACGCGGAGGCATCTTTATGGGAATCCTGAGAAAACAGGGGCTATCCTGTCTAGTGAGGAATTCCTTTCAGCGGTTAGCGAAAGCCCTCATCAACAGCGAGTGGAGATGATAATTCGGCAAGAGGCTTTGAAGGGGGATAAGGCTTCTTTGCTCTACATGATAAACCTGCTTGGTATATTTTACGCCCATGTGAGCGAGAATGAGCCAAATAGGGATCGTCGCAACCAGATCTCGAAGAGCATACTCGCGGATCGAGTGCAATTCTGCGAAAAAGCAATCGGTCGGGGCATGAAGGATCAGGCGTATTATGGCATGTCTTCAAGCGTAGCTTTGCATCAGATTGCTTTGTCGGAAGGCCCGGAGAGCGATGTTGGGACGCTTAAGGTCCTAGAGGACATCGTGAGGTTTGGAGATACGTTCCTAACGTCAGGCTATAATGATCGAGAGCTTTTACAAGAAGTTAAGGAATCGTTAGACCACTGGCGACCCATTGCGAAATTGGCTGGCCAGGTTTGTCGACCCTAGATAATCTATCGGCCAAAACCTCGCCGCGACATGAGGTTTCGCATAGCTTCCATCTCGGCAACAGACTCTGAGGCGGTTATCCGGACCGCCTCGGGACCTTTGGCACCCATCGCCTGTCGGACTAGCGGCGACGCTTGAACCCATTTGGTCGCATAATCGCGGATCGGTTCGAGCATCTTTTCGACTTGAGCAATCATGCCATCAAGCCGCTCCCGCAGCTTCCTGAGCGACGCGCGTTCCTCTTCGACCGCTTGGACCATCTCCGCCGCACGTCGATGCTCCGCCTGCACCTCCAGTCTGGCGGTGTTGGTTGCGTCCTCCTTCCGCCGGAGGATTTCTTCGCGCATTACGACCAGCTCGCGCGCTTCCTTGGCTTCCTTGTCCGCCAGCGCCTTCACCTTGGCGGCGTATTCGAGCGCCTCGCTCCTGATGCGGTCGGCTTCTACGGTGGCCTGTTGCGTCACGTCGATCTGCCTCATGAACTCACTCCCCAGTTTCTCGGACAGGAAGGCTTGTTCGTCCTGCCATTGCTTCAGCGGCTTGTGCTGCGTCGTGCCAGCCGGGCGGTCCTGTCCGCGCACCAGGCCAAAGGCACCCATGCGGTTTGCATAGGCTGTCACGATCGACTTCATGGCGCTCGGTCCCGGCAGCACCTTTTCGGTCGAGAGACGCCAAGCGGCACGACCGGCATCCGTTCCCTTCTCCCGCCCATCTCGCCGGAACTGCGCGGGGACGATCAGTGCATGGACATGAGGCGATGCCTCGTCCTGGTGGAGCACCACGGACGCGACCAGGTGTTTGCCGAACCGCGCTTCCAGATAGGCGAGTTGTTCCGCCTTCCATGCCTGGATCACGGCGAGAGTGTCGCCTGTCGGAACGATCCCAGGGCGCCAACCCTGCGACGCCCACCATTCCGGCGACGCCCCGAGAAAGACTTCGACGGCTACGTTGCCGTTCTTGCGGACCTTGGCGATGCCCAGCCGGTCCATGGCGTTCGTCACGTCCCGCCACGGCTTGTTCGTTCCGACCATGATCTCAACCGGCGGCGCGCTCTTGTCCGCGTTCGGGGTTTCGATCCCGCGCGCGTTGTGCAAGCCCGTCGCGACGAGGTGCCTGCCCGCCTTGATCTTCTGATGTCGAATGATCGCGAACGCCTTCATGACCCACTCCTGCAACGGGTATCATAATACCCGTTACGCGGTGTTATGGGAATCACCCCCTCGGTAATTTTGCGATGCGGAGTTGCGAAGTAACTCCGTCACTCAGGACGGAATTAGGCGAGCCTAATTCCCCTTCGCCGAGGTGGCTGCACCCCCTGGACCCCCGCCAATCGCCCTTGCGGGCGAGCCCCTTGCCCTCCGACGCCCAGCCATGCGGGGCGGCGTCTCCGGGCAAGGCGCAAGGACGGCTGCTACGCGCCAATCATTGAGGCCCGCAACGATGCTCTGACGACGGCCCGAAATCGTTGTTGATATGTTCCGGGATCGCGTCTATATTGACCGTTGCCGCCGAGGGGCATTGTTCCCGGACCTGGTATGTCGCGAGGCGTATCTTGTAGAGCGGTCATTGACCCCAGGCACCAGCAGCCTGCGGAAATCACGTCGCGCTCGCAACACGTAACCGTGGGGCCTCCCGAAGAACGACCGCATCGCGGCACGGGTCGAGGATCAAAGGCGGATCGGCTCTGCGGCGCTTGCGACCGAGAAGAAAAGTTTGGGGGCATTAGACGTCTCCTGCTTATTGGCTGCGTGGGCCAAAGTTCGGGATGACGTCGCCTCTTCTCGGTGACGAACATGTCTCCAATCGCCGAAGCACCGCAAGGTGAACCGACGACGCACGACAGCGGTGGTCGTCGGTCCTCTCTGCGCGATATCCTCCGTAGCCAGATCGCGGCGTTCAAAGCCATGTCCGCGACCATCACTATCGTCCCCTACGCGGACCCAGATTCCGGGCCGAATCCTGATGGGGAGGGCAGCCGATGACCCGGCCCGGCCCCGGTCCCAGCGACCAAGGACCCCCATCCTATAACATGGGGGTCACTTCGCGCGTCCCGTCCCCCTGGAAGGCCAAAGAGGACCAGGAGGATGACCGTCAGGTCACATCCTGCACCTTCGACTGGTATCAGGCAACGCTACCGGGCGATGATCGTCAGACCGGCCCGCAGTATTTCCGGAACGTCTCCGAGATGCTGGCCGATCACCTCAAGCCGTTCCAGTTGCGCCATGTCGATCGCGGCATGTCCGGCTATGAGAAGCGCACCGAGTTCGTGGACAATCGCGGCGGCGTCGAATTGACCATCCTGCACGGTGGCAATCCGAAGCCGAACGTGAGAGCCACCTCTCGACACGCCGCGCCGTTCGCCGAGTTGCTGCGCCGCCTCCAGCCGAATCATCGCGTCACCAGGATCGACGCAGCCGTCGATTTCGCTGGCCCCGACGTGTGGGGCGCGGCGCTGAAGACCTGCCAGTTGGTGATGGATGTGCGCGGCATGGATTCCGGGCTGCTGATGCAGCCCGACAATCCCCAAAAGGGTGCGACCTACTACATGGGGAGCCGCAATTCCCCGGTCATGGCCCGCCTGTATCAGAAGGGCTACGAGCAGCTCGGCAGGTTCCCCGACTGCGGCGCGGACCCGGAATGGGTCC
>NZ_LMQP01000003.1:1035107-1104723 GCF_001425405.1 Sphingomonas sp. Leaf412
GGAGGCGTGGGGCGCGACGAAGTGGTCGCGCCACCTGATCGCAGTGTTCTCGCAGGGGGAGTGGCAGCCGGAGGGCATCCGGGTGGCTCCGCGCACCGAAACTGAGTGGGAACGCACCCACCGCTTCATGACCGGCCAGTATGCGCGGCACATGTTCGAGGGGGGCAAACTCGCCCGCGACAACCTCATCGTGCCCGGACGCGCGGCGAGCTGGCGTGAAGGACTGCGCCTCTTCTTCGCGGAGATGGAAGAGGATGTCGCGGCTATCATCCGCGAGCGGATTAAGGCTGGCGATTGGACCCCGAACGATCGTGACGCCTACGACGTGCAGGGACCGGCGATCCTGGGATGGGAGGCGTCGTGATGGCGTCGCTCCCCGACCTCGACCGTCGCTTCTCTCGGAAGATCGAGGCAGGCAAGGGCATCCAGCTTTCGGCGGATGACCTTGACCTGTTCGTATCGACCGGAGCCTATGACGTGTTCCGCCAGGCCGTCGCAGAATACCAGAGGACCCAATGCCAGCAACGAAACGCCCGAAGCCGATCTACCAGCGCGGCCAATTCGCCCTCTACGAACGGCCAGGGCGCAACCTCGAGATCGTCTGGTATGACCACGAGCGACAGCGTGAGCGAAGCGCAAGCGCGGCTACGCGCGATCCTGAACAGGGACGACTAGCCGTCGACCGCAAGTTCCTCGAGTCCGAGGGCGCGCACCATTGCCCGACCTGTGGTCGGGCATGGGAAGCGTCCGGCAGTCCGCTGCTCTTGTCGCTCATTGCCGACTACCTCCTGCTGTCGACGGGCAAGGCTGGCGAGAAGTCTGCCAGGACCCGGCTCGGTCACGTCGTGCGCTACATCAACACGAAGAACCCGGCGATGACCGCCGCCCAGGCGGACCAGAAGTTTGCCGACGCCTTTCGCAAGTGGTTTGGAGCGGAGAAGATCACGAGCGGATCGCGAGGTGTAGTGGAGCGGAACCGATCCTTATCCTCGATTGAGGGAGCCTTGATGCAGCTTGCGGCGGCGATCAACGCCATGCCTGGACAGAAGGCCGGGTTCACCGTCATCCAGCAGAAAGAGGTCTCAGCCTCGCCGCAGTACCGAGCCGACGTGCCGACGATCGCTGCCATGTTCAACTACTGCCTCCGGCCCGACGACAAGTCGGTTCGGCACTGGCGGAACCCCGACGAGATCAACGCCAACCTCGTCGCTCGACGCGTAGAGGAGCGCGCGAACCTGTTGCGCTACCTCCGCGCGGCCGTCGCCACATGGGCGCGTCCCGATGCGCTCTACGACCTCCGCAAGCGGCAGTGGCACTCGGCGTCGGGCGTCCTCGACCTCAACCCGCCCAACCGGCGACAGACCCGGAAGCATCGACCCAAGGTGCCAGTCGCACGGCAGTTCGCTCCGCACCTGGATGACATGGGCGATGTCTGGCTGCCGGTGGCGTCGATCCGCGCAGCGTGGGACCGCACGGCGACCACGATCGGGCTGCCCGAGCATGGAGAGGCGGGCGAGAAGCTCATTCGTCGTAGCATGGCCACGATCGCGCGCGGACGGATCGGCGAGGCACAGTGGCAGCAGGGCAAGATGATGCTCGGACACGTCCGCGCCGACATCTCAGACATCTACGCTATCCGGGACACGGCCAACTTGGGACTGGCCCTCGCAGCAACCGAATCCATCATCGAAGAGGTCGAATCGCTCGCTCCCGGAGCATTTTACCGCGAATTTACCGCAGCGGCTGGGAGGCTGACCGTCGCGGCTTAGTCGCTAAGTCATTCGAAATACGTGAGAAAATCATGGAGCGGGTGAAGGGAATCGAACCCTCGTCGTAAGCTTGGGAAGCTTCTGCTCTGCCATTGAGCTACACCCGCCCGGAAACCCGTTCCGAACGCCTGCGCGCTTGCCACAGGGTGGGCGGGGCGGTCAACCGGCTACAGGAAGGTGTCCAGCTCCGCCATGAAGCGGTCGAACTGGTCGTGGTGGAGCCAGTGGCCGGCATTCTCGAATTCCACCACGCGGGCGTGGCGGAAATGTTTGATGCGGCCGTCCTTTTCGGGGTTCGATGCCCAGCTGTCGGCGCCGTAGAGCAGCAGCGTCGGGCAATCGATCGCCTGCCACAGTTTCTCCAGCTCCTCCTGCGGCATGTCGTGGAAGGGCCAGACGTTCAGGTGATTGTCGAACTTCCAGCTCCACGTGCCGTCCTCGTTCCGGCTCATGCCGTGCACGGTCAGGTGGTGGGCCTGTTCGTCCGTCAGATACGTGTTCTCCGCCTTCATCCGCGACAGCGCGTCGGCGAAGGTGGCGTAGCGTCTGGGCAGGCGGGCGGCGGCGGCGTGCTTGTCCGCGATCCACGTGCGCCAGCGGTCGGCGAAGGGCGTCTGCGCGCGGTCGGCGAGGACCTTCGGCGAGGGGCCAAGCCCCTCGATCGCGACGATGCGGCGGACCAGGTCGGGATAGAGGCCGGCGAAGCGCAGCGACACGTTGCCGCCCAGCGAATGCGACACGATCGTCACCGGGCCGCGATCGAGCTGTCGTACCAGTTGCGCCAGGTCGTAGACGAAGGCCGCGGTGTCGTAATTGCCGTCGGGCGCCCATTGGCTGTCGCCATGGCCGCGCAGGTCGGGCGCGACGACGTGCCAATCGTGGCGCAGCCGTTCCGCCACCCAGTCCCAGCTGCGTCCGTGGTCGCGCCCGCCGTGGACCAGCACCAGCGGCGGCGCATCGCGGTTGCCCCAGTCGGCATAATGCAGGCGCAGGCGTTGCGAGATGAAGCTGTTGGAGCTGGGAGCCGTCAGTGTCATGACGCCCGCATCGCCATGAAAGCGGGCTCGCGTCAACCGGCGCGGGACCCGACGCGCGCCGGTGCGTTATCGCGGTTCCATCTGATACGAGGCTGAATGACCAAGCTATTCCATGTCAGCGATGTCCATTTCGGGGCCGAGGACCCGGATGCCGTCGCCTGGTTCTCCGCCTGTGTCGCGCGCGAGAAGCCCGATGCGGTCATCATGACCGGCGACCTGACGATGCGGGCGACGACGAAGGAGTTCGAGGCGGGGGGCGCCTGGCTGCGCGACCTGGGCGTGCCGGTGACGCTGGAGGTGGGGAACCACGACCTGCCGTATTACTGGGACCCGATCCGGCGCTTCTTCTCGCCCTATTCGCGCTACGCCGCGGTGGAGAAGATGATCGAGAAGCCGCTGGAGGTGGACGGGATCACGGTCATTCCGCTGAAGACGACGGCGCGGGCGCAGTGGCGCTGGAACTGGTCGAAGGGGCGGGTCAGCACGGGATCGCTGCGCCGCGCCCTCGCGCTGATCGAGGCCGCGCCGAAGGGGAACCTCATCTTCGTCGCGGGGCACCATCCGCTGATCGAAGGCGGGACGAAGGGCACGGCGAAGACGCGGCGGGGGGATATCGCGCTGGCGGCGCTGGCGGGGGCGGGGGCGCATGCGGTGCTGTCGGGGCATGTCCACGATCCGTTCGACGTGCCGGTGGAGCGCGGGCAATGGACGGTGCGGCTGATCGGGGCCGGGACGCTGTCGCGGCGCACGCGCGCGACGCCGCCGTCGTTCAACGAGATCCGCGTGATGGGCGACCGGTTCGAGACGCTGGTCCGGACGCTGTCCGACGAACCGAGCCGCGCGATCAGCGAGACGACGCGGAGCGGGGAGGGCGTCCCGATCGGCTAAGCCACTGTTTTCGTTCGGGTGGTGAGTCGCGAATGTTGCGAATGTTGAGGCGATCGCGCGTAACGGCGCCGGGGGCGGTCTGGTCCCACGGGCACGCGTTCGCGTGCTCGCGGGCCATCGAACCTGCGGCCCGGTGGACCCCGGAACACATCCGGGGTGACGCGGGCTGTTCGCCCGGACGATATGGCGATCGGTCCGATGGGGCGAGGCGTTTCGTGAGAAAGAGCTTGGGGTTGTCGGTATAGCCGGCGCGGCGGCTGTAGGACAGGGGCGCTGGCGCAGCAGGCAGCATCAAGCACCATTGTGCTCCCGCGAAGGCGGGAGCCCAGACTGGGTCCCCGCCTTCGCGGGGACACACACCGTATGGCCGGTGCCGAAGCCCGGGCGCCTATCGCAGCTTCGCGATCTCCAGTCCGTCGGCCTTGGCGCGGTCCTTCACCGATTCCTCGCTGCGGGTCAGCGCCTTCGCGATCGCCTTCAGCGCCATGCCCTTCTTCGCCAGCAGGTGCAGCTTCTGGATCTCGTCCGTCTTCCACGGCTGTCGGTGGCGTTCGAAGCCTTCGCCCTTAGCCATGGAACACCGCCATCCCCGCATGAAGCGTCATCGCCGCGAGGCAGAGGGTGGACAGCGCGAACAGCGGAAAGCGGATGCCGACGCGGTTCACGGTCGCCTGGACGATCGAATGCGCGATCCGCAGGCCGACATAGCCCCAGGCCAGCCACGTGTTGAAGCCGTTTCCCGTGCCGGTCATCGCCAGTACGATGGCGATGGCGTAGAAGATCGTCGGCTGTTCCATCAGGTGATTGTAGTTGTGCGCGGGCCAGTTGACCGTCGCGGGCAGCGCGCGGTCGGCGTCGCCGGTCTTGGAGCCGGTCAGGGTGCGCAGGTCCACACCCGCCGCCTTCAGCGCGGGCATCCGCCGTGCCAGCATCCACACGCACATCACCAGCGTCCATGCGACCAGCACGACGACAGGTTTCAGAATGTCGTGATCCATGAACGGCGTTCCCCGATTACCTGCCGGGCGTGCCGGATTTGGTCGGGGTTGGCAACGGGCCGGACGTCACGGGAGTAAATCCCGTGAGCCTGCCCCCGCGGCGGCGGGGGTCGAACGCGGGCAGTTTGCCCGCGCCGGCCGGCGTGCGCCGTCTCGCAAGTAGCTTCGCTACCCGCGTGCGGCTTACGCGAACAGTTTCGCCCAGCCGCGCTTGGCGCGGTCCTTCCAGTGGCCGCGGTGATAGGCGTCGGACGCCAGCAGCGGCATGACGCTGCCCGCTTCGGCGAACACCATCTGCTCGATGCCGGTGTTGACCTTGCCCCAGCTCGCCGCCTCCTGAAGCGTCGAGGAGGAACAGGCGCCGTCGCGCACGTCGGCGACGGTGATCTGCACGGCGTACTTATGCACCTCGACATCGTCGTGGCCGAGGATTTCGGCGCACACGACGGTGTCCTGGATGAAGTTCTTCGGCACGCCGCCGCCGATCATCAGCAGGCCGGTGACCCCCGCCTCGATCTTGATCTGCGTCAGCTCCCGAAAATCGGCGATGGCGTCGAGCAGCAGGTACGGCTTGCCCGCCTTCGCGCGGTCGACCTGATGCTTGACGAGGCCGAAGCCCGCGGAGCTGTCCACGAACGCGGGGCAGAAGATCGGCACGTCATGCTCGTAAGCCAGCTTGACGAGGCTGTTGTCCTTCTTGCCATGTTCAACCAGATACTTGCCCATCTCGCGGATGAAGGCGCGGCTGCTGTACGCCTTGGGCTCCAGCGATTCCGCGATCTCGAAAATGGTGTGGTCGACGTTCTGGAGCGCTTCCTCGTCGATATACGTGTCGTAGATGCGGTCGATGTACAGCGAGCGCAACGTGTCGTCGTCGGGGATCTCCAGCGCCTGATAATGCTTGTGACCCAGCCCTTCGAAGAAGTCCATGTCGACGATCGTCGCGCCGGTGGCGACGATGACGTCGACCATGTTGTTGCGGACCAGTTCGGCATACAGGTCCATGCATCCGCCCGCGCTGGTCGAGCCCGCGATGACGAGGACGACGGTGCAGTCCCTGTCGGCCAGCATGTCGTTGTAGATCTTCGTCGCACGGCCCAGGTCGCGGCTGGTGAAGCTCATGTCCGCCATCGCGTCGACGATCGGGCGCGCGTCGAACGACGTGATGTCGATATGCTTCACCTGCTTGGACAGCAGTTCCGCCTTGCGCGTGTCGTTGATCGGCGCGTTCGCCGCGGCGGTCTTGGTCAGGGTGTCGGTCATGAGAATCCTCAAGCAAATAGCCGTCACCCCAGCGGACGCTGGGGTCTCATGCGGCTTGAGACCCCAGCGTCCGCCGGGGTGACGTGATGTGATGTGCGAGCGTTACAGCTTCACGACGTTCGAGGCGACCCCGACATCGTCGGCGCGCTCCACGACGGTATAGAGCGAGACCATCGGCTCGTCGGCGGCGACGACGGTCTCGTCCGAGCCGAAGCCGTTGAACGCGGTCCGCATCGCGCAGCCATAGGCGCCGAGCATCCCGATCTCGATATAGTCGCCGGTGCGGATGTCCGCGGGCAACTCGAACGGACCGGCCATGTGGTCGATATCGTCGCAGGTCGGGCCGTAGAAGCTGAAGCCGTGATCGCGGACGGTCGATTCCGGTTCGCGCAGCAACGCGACCGGGAAGCGCCAGCCGACGTGCGCGGCATCGAACAGCGCGCCATAGGCACCGTCGTTGATGTACAGCTCGCTGCCGCGACGCTTCTCGACCCGTACCACCAAGCTGGAATATTCCGCGCACAGCGCGCGGCCCGGCTCCGCCCACAATTCGGCCGAATAGCTGATCGGCAGGCTTTCGAACGCGCGATGGATCGTCTCGAAATAGCGCTCCAGCGGCGGCGGGGTCATGCCCGGATAGGCGGACGGGAAGCCGCCGCCAACGTCGATCACGTCCACCGTCACCGCGGCCTCCACGATGGCGGCGCGCACGCGCTCCATCGCCTCGGCATAGGCGTCCGGGGTCATCGCCTGCGAGCCGACGTGGAAGCAGATGCCGAGCGCATCCGCGGCTTGTCGCGCCGCGAACAGCAATTCCTTCGCCTCCTGCGGGGAGACGCCGAACTTCGATGCCAGGCTGAGCTTCGAATATTCCGACGACACGCGCAGGCGGACGCACAACGTCAGGTCGCTGGCGTGGCGGGTCGCGCGCTGAATCTTCTCCAGCTCCTCCATGCTGTCGAGGCTGAAGGTGCGGACGCCGTGCGTGAAATACGCCTCCGCGATCGCTTCCTCGGCCTTGACCGGGTGCATGAAGCACAGGGTCGCGTCGGGCAACGTGCGCGCGACGAGGCGGACCTCCGCGATGGAGGCCACGTCGTAATGCGTGATGCCGTTGTCCCACAGAATCCGGATCAGCTCCGGACTCGGGTTCGCCTTCACCGCATACATCGCGCGACCCGGAAACTTCTCGACGAAGAATCGGGCGGCACGGCCTGCGGCGTGCGGACGAACGAGCGTGACCGGCTGGACCGGCTGACGCTGGGCGATTTCGATCGCTCCCGACACTCGGTCGGAAGTCTTCGACGGGGCAGCTAGCCCCAGCGCGCGAGGATGCTGGTGCAAATCAAGGGACCTCCAATTGCCTTGCGGCAGACGACCACGAAAGCTGCCTTGCGGTTGGAAGTCCCATGGGGCAGCGGAAGCGCGAAGTAGGGTCGCGGTTTCGCGATGTAAAGTGGCTGCTGCGACGAAAGGTGCGATTGTGACGATTGTGCGACACCCGACCCGGGCCGGGGTGCGCGACGCGGCGGCGAAGATCGCCGCGATCCTGCCGCCGACGCCGATTTTCGTCCATGACATCAACGGGATGGCGGTCACGTTCAAGGCCGAGTCGTTGCAGCCGATGGGCGCGTTCAAGATCCGCGGCGCGTGGCACCGGCTGACCGCGCTGGACGAGCAGGCGCGCCGCCGGGGCGTGGTCGCCTTCTCGTCCGGCAACCATGCGCAGGGGATCGCCTGGGCCGCGAATCGCCTCGGCATCCCGGCGACGATCGTGATGCCCGCCGATGCGCCGCGCGCGAAGCGGGAAGGGACGCTCGCGCTCGGGGCGGAGATCGTGGACTACGACCGCGCGACGCAATCGCGCGAGGCGATCGCCGGGCGGCTGGCGGAGGCGCGGGGCGCCACGCTCGTCCCCAGTTTCGACGACCCGTGGGTGATCGAGGGGCAGGGGAGCGCGGGCGTCGAGGCGGCGACGCAGATGGCGGCGAAGGGACTTGGGCGCCCCGCGCACGTCGTCGTCCCGTGCGGCGGCGGCGGGCTGGCCGCGGGGATGGCGCTGGCGCTGCCCGACGCGCGGGTGACCGTGGTGGAGCCGGAAGGGTGGGACGACATGCGCCGCAGCCTGGAGGCGAGCTGGATCGAACCGGTGGGGCCGAACCCGCCGCCGACCGCGTGCGATGCGTTGCAGACGATGCGGGTGTCGCCGCTGACCTTCGACGTCCTGTCGCGCCGCGATGCCACGGGCGTGGCGGTGGGCGAGGGGGAGATCCGCGCCGCGCAGCGCTGGGCCGCGGCGCACCTGCGGCTGGTGGTCGAGCCGGGCGGGGCGGTGGCGCTCGCGGCGGTATTGGCGGGACGGGTGGCGGCGGAGGCCGGATTGCTGGTCGTCCTGTCGGGCGGGAACGTCGACATGGCGGCCTATGCCCGCGCGATCGGGGAGGATCGGGCATGAACGCGCTGTTCCCGGCCGTCGCCGTCCTCGCCGCCTTCGCGCTGGCGGGCGGGGGGATCCACCTGATCGCGAAGCGGCGCGACCGCACGCGCGGCGTGCTGATGATCGTGATGGCCGCGGTGCTGATCGGCAATTTGCTGATCTGGTACGCCTGACGCGTCCGCGCGCCGGCGCTATCGGCTTCTTAACCATGGCGGGGTAGCGTCGCGTTCATGTTCGCTGCCGAATTCGAACCCGCCGTCGACGATTCCCGCCGCCGCACCGCGCGGGCGGCGGTCGTCATCGATGCGGCGGCCGACGTCGGGCCGGGCGCGATGACGCGGGCGTTGTGCAAGGTATTGGACGTGTCGCAGCACGGCTGCCGCTTGCAGACCTATTCCGCGCTTCGCCGCGGCAGTGCGATCTGGCTGAACATGCCCGGTGTCGGGGCGATCGCCGCCGACGTGATCTGGGTCAACGACTTCATCGCCGGATGCCAGTTCCGCCACGCGCTGGACCCCGCCGCTCTCGCCGACCTGGCGACGCGACACGCGTGACCAGGGGAGCTACGGTCATGCGGCGTTCGGGGGGCAGATCGTTACGCCCCCGGAAAGATACGACATCAACACTGTCGTAAATCTGCCACACCGTTTCCGGAATATGACGGTTTCGATTAACCATTATTGCCGAGATATTTCGATGGGTTAGCATCCCTGCCATTCCCGCGACGCGCCGCAATGAATGCGGCGCGCGTCGGCAGCAGGATGGGACGCGCACATGGCCTTGGCTCGATCGACTACGTTTCGCGGAGGCCACGTCCTTCGCGCCCTCGCTCTCCTGTCGGTCGCGCCGGCAGCAATCTGCATCACGACGCCCGCATCAGCGCAGGACTATACGAACGTCACCGCCGCAGGCCGGGTGACCGATACGGCCGGCAAACCGCTTCCCGGCGCCACCGTCGTCGTTCGCTCCAACGATCAGGGCTTCACACGTCAGGCCGTGGTCCAAAGCGACGGCGCCTATCGCATTCCGCAGATTCCGCCCGGCACCTACACCTTCACGGTCAGTGCGGAAGGCTTTGCGCCGTTCACCGATGCCTCCGTTCTGATCTCGCAGGTCCAGTCCAGCAACAGCTTCCAGCTTGCGCCGGTGGCGGCTGCGGGAAGCGACACCGCCGCGTCGGATGGCGAACTGGTCGTCACGGGCCGCCGTGTGCAGACCGCGGACTTCGACCAGACCACGACCGGCGTCGTTATCCCGCTGGGCGAATTGCAGACCCGTGTCCCCGTCGCCCGCTCCTTGCGCGACGTCATCCTGCTCGCGCCCGGTACGACGCAGGGCAGCTCCGGACAGAATGCGGCCTTCGCCAACCAGACCGGCATCAGCGGATCGTCGTTCACCGAAAACGCCTATTACGTGAATGGCCTGAACATCACGGAATTCCGCCAGGGCTTCGCTCCGGTGACGGTACCGTTCGACTTCTACGAAACCGTCGATGTGAAGACCGGCGGTTTCCAGGCCGAGTTCGGCCGTTCGACCGGCGGCGTCGTCAACGCGACGACCAAGCGCGGTTCGAACGAATTCCACGGCAGCGTCTTGTTCAACTGGGAGCCCGACGACCTGCTTTCCGATGCGCCGAACACTTATCTGGCGGACAACGACGGCGATTATACCAATCGCACGGATACCGTCCTCCAGCTCAGCGGCCCGATCATCAAGGATCGCCTGTTCTTCTACGGACTTTACAATTTCCGTGACGTGACGAGCCGTAACGGCACCGTCGGCGCAGTTAACCCCGCCAACAACCGCATGACGCAACAGCGTACGACCAGCCCCTTCTACGGTGGCAAGATCGATGCGATCCTGTTCGAAGGGCATCGACTGGAGGGAACGTACTTCAACACGACCCAGGAGACGCAGACTTATACCACGGTCTACAACTCCGACACCAACGCCCGCGGCGCCTTCACCGGCGGATCGACGATCCGGTCGGGCGGCGAGAATTACGTCGGCCGGTACACGGGCACGTTCGCCCCGTGGATCACCGTCTCGGCGGCCTATGGCGTCAACAAAAACCGCGGCGGCACGCTGCCGCTCGACCTCATCAACTCGCGCATCACCGATCAGCGGAGCGGCACGCCGTCGGAAATCGGCAATCCCAACACGTCGGTGCAGACCAACGACGACAAGCGTGAATTCTATCGCGGCGATGTCGACCTGTATTTCCAGCTTCTGGGGTCGCACCATCTGCGCGGCGGCTACGACCGGGAGAATCTGACCGCGACGCAGCTGTCCACGACGCTGGGCAGCGGTTATCTGAACTATTTTACCGTCACCACGGCTATCGACCGGACCGGCCTGCCCATCGGCACGCAATACGTGACATCGCGCTTCTTCGAGAACGGCGGCACGTTCGGCACGACCAACCAGGCATTCTACCTTCAGGACAGCTGGTCCCTGCTGAGCGATCGCGTGACGTTGCAGCTGGGTATCCGGAACGACAAGTTCACGAACAAGGGTGCGGACGGCCGGGCCTTCTACGAATCCGGTGACCAGTGGGGACCGCGGCTTGGCTTCACGGTCGACCCGCTGGGTGATGGTCGGAACAAGATCTACGGCTCGTTCGGTCGCTATTTCGTGCCGATCGCGGCAAACACCAACATCCGCGGCGCGGGACGAGAGCTGGACTACACCCGCTTCAACATCCTGAACGGGGTGAACGCAAACGGCACGCCGATCGTCGGTGCACCGATCCTGACGGTCGCCAATCAGCGCGCCTGCCCGGACACGGGCGTGGCCAATTGCACGATCACCGCAAACGGCGAGGTCACCGATCCCACTGCGTTCATCGCCCAAGGGCTGAAGCCGCAGTCGCTCGACGAATATATCATCGGGTTCGAACGGCGGATCGGGTCGCGCATTCGCGTCGGACTGAATTATCAGTATCGCAAACTGGGCGAAGTCCTGGAGGACGTCGCGATCGATCAGGCGGCATTGGCCTATTGCACGAGCCAGGGCTTCTCCGCGGCCGATTGCGGCGAGATCTATACCGGTTTCGACCAGTATGTGCTGGTCAATCCGGGCCGTCCCGCCGCGATCCAGTTGCTCGGTCTGCCCGACGGCACGACGCCGGTGGTGAATTTCACGGCGGAACAGCTGGGATACCCGCGCGCGCAACGCGACTATCATGCGGTGACGGCGACGTTCGATCGTGAATTCGACGGCGTGTGGAGCCTGTCGGGGTCGTACACATGGTCGAGCCTGAAGGGGAATTACGAGGGCGGCGCCAAGTCCGACGTCGGACAGGCGGATACCGGCGCCACGCAGGACTTCGATCAGCCCGGCCTGACGCTGGGATCGGACGGCTTCCTGCCGGGGCACCGCCGCCATTCGTTCAAGCTGTACGGCAGCTATCAGTTCGGCGAGTTCCTCACGCTGGGCGCCAACGCGTTCGTCCAAAGCCCGAAGAAGTTCGGTTGCCTGGGCGTCGTCCCGGATGCGGTCGATCCGTTCGCGGCCCAGTACGGCGCGGCAGGCAATTTCTGTCAGGGCGTCGCGACACAGCGCGGTCGGTCGTTCGAGAGCGACTGGCGCAAGGAGCTGAATCTGACCGTCCAGGTCAAGGTGCCGGCAGACTTCGACGCGAGCATCCGTCTCGATGTCTTCAACGTCTTCAACTCCAAATCCGCGCTCGATTTCGATGAGTTCGGCGATCTCGACAGCGGGAGCGTCAACCCCAACTATCGCGCACCGCTGGTCTATCAGCAGCCGCGGTCCGCTCGCATTCAGTTCCGCGTCGGATTCTGATTCATCGGCAAGGGTAGCGGGGAACCGAACACACGGTTCCCCGCCGTCCTGGTACTAATTCCGCGCGTTGTTTGGAAGCGTACAACGGCGGCCCATCATCTCGTCGGCCAATCTTCCAAAGTTACGTCATCGCCCGGTTACTAAAGCAAAGCTTCAACCCGGAACGGCATCTCGCGTAGCCGCTTGCCCGTGGCATGATAGACGGCGTTCGCGATCGCCGCCGCGCAGCCGGTCATCGCGACCTCGCCCAGCCCCTTGGCGCCGAGCGTGTTGAAGAGGTCGTCGGGTCGGTCGACGAAACCGACGTCGATCTCGCCGATGTCGGCATTCACCGCGACCACGTAATCGGCGAGGTCGTTGTTGAGCCATCCACCGTAGCGCGGGTCGACTTCCGTTGCCTCGCGCAGGCATGCGCTGATCCCCCACACCACCCCGCCGCGCACCTGGCTGGCGGCGGTGCGCGGCGAAATGACGCGCCCGCAATCGGCGATGCTGACGACGCGAGGGACGCGGATGCGGCGCGTGCGCGGCTCGACGTGGACCTCGACGAAATGCGCGATGTAGCTGAAGCTGGTGAACTGCGGATAGGCCGGGCCGGAAACCGCCATGCCGCCCTTGCGCAGCGCCGCGACCTGCATCTCGCCCTGGCCGGGACCCACCGTCGTCACCTCGACCTGCACCGAGGGCCTGCGCACGCCGGCGAGCTGACGGTGGAGGTCGCCCGGCGGGGTGCGGCCGGCGAGCAGCTCGACCATCGCGGCCTTCAGCTTCGTGGCGGCACCTTCGGCCGCGGTGACGGCGCTCGCCGTGCCCCAGGATCCGGCAGTGACGTGCTGCGGCGCGACCGAGGTGTCGCCGATCGCGATCTCCAGTCCGGCCGGATCGATCGCCAGCTCGCGCAGCAGGACCTGTTCGATCGTCGAGCGGATGCCCTGGCCCATTTCGTGTCCGGCGGCGGCGAAGCGCGTCTTCCCGTCCGCACCGACGCGTAAGGTCGCGATCGTCGGGTGGACGATCGCGGGATAGGCGCCGCAGCCGACGCCCCAGCCGACCTGCGTGCCGTCGCGGCGCACCATCTTGCCCGGCGCGAGCGGACGCCCCTCCCAACCGAAGCGCTTCGCGCCCTCGACCAGGCATTCGTTGAGGAAGCAGGTCGAGAAGGGCTTGTCGTCGATCGGGTCACGCAACGCGCGATGCTTCAGGCGGAAGTCGAGCGGGTCGACGCCGAGTTTTACCGCCAGTTCGTCCACCGCGCTGTCGAACGCGAAGGAGGAGGGGTGCGGCGTGGGGGCGCGCATGTAGCCCGGCGCCTGGGTGTCGATGCGGATGTTGGCGGCGGTGCCGTGATAGTCGGCGATGCCGTACATCATCGGCGGGGATTCGTGATAGTCGGGTGGGAACTGCCCCTGCCGCGACTGCTGCTGGTCGGCGTCGTAGCGGACCGCGACCATCCGTCCGCCGGCATCCGCGCCGATCTCGATCCGGTGGCGGTTCTTCGGCCGGAACGTCGCGTTGTGGAAGATCTGCCCGCGCGGGACGACGAGCTTCACCGGACGCCCCGTCAGCATCGCCGCGCGCGCGACCAGCGCGGTCTGGCGCTGGGGGCCGCCCTTCTGCCCGAACCCGCCGCCGACCTGCGGGCTCTTCACGACCACCTGCTCGGGCGTCAGGCGAAGCGTGCGCATCAGCGCGCCCTTCACCATGTTCGATCCCTGCGTGCCTTCGTACACGGTCAGCACGCCGCCTTCCCACACTGCGGTGGTCGACAGCATCTCGATCGGGTTGTGATGCTGCGCCGGGCTGACATATTCCGCCTCGTGCCGCGTCACGGCGCGCGCCATGATGGTCGGGGCGTCCCCGGCGGTCGTCGGCTTCACCGGCTCGGTCTTTGCGTTCTTGTCCTCGATCGTCGCGACGAACGCGGCAGGGGCGTAACCCGGCCGCATCGCCTCCGCGCCCTCGATCGCGGCCTCCAGGCTTTCGGCGACCACAAGCGCGACCGGCTGGCCGCGATAGGCGATGTCCGCGGTGATCGTCGGCGGTGGCGGCGGACCACCGGGGCCGCCGGCGGGCGGGGGTGGAAAATCCTCGGCGGTGAGCACGCGCACCACGCCCGGCACGCGCATTGCCGCCTCGGTCGACAGCGCGGTCACGCGCCCCCTGGCGATCGTCGCGGGCACCTGCATCGCGTAGAGCAGGTTCGGGACGGCGACGTCGGCGGCGTAGCGCGCCTGGCCAAGCACTTTCTCGCGCGCGTCGACCCGGGGACGATCGGGAAAGCGTGCGCTGCTCATGCCGGTTTCCTTTGCGCGGCGATCATCAGCGCGTCGGCAACGGTGCGCCGGGCCAGATCGATCTTGAAGCGATTGTGCGTACCCGCGACGGCACCGTCGAGCGCGGCGCGCCCCGCGGCGGCGGCGCTCTCGGCGGTCAGCGTTCGTCCGACCAGCGCAGCCTCCGCCGCGGCGGCGCGCCACGGCCTGGTGGCGACGCCGCCAAGCGCGATCCGCGCCTGTCGCACGATGCCGCCCTCCATCTCCAGCGCGACCGCGGCGGAGGCGAGCGCAAAGGCGTAGCTCTCGCGGTCGCGGATCTTATGATAGGTCGATCGCCGCCCGGCGCGCGTCTTGGGCACCACGATCGCGGTGACGATCTCGTCGGGCGCGAGGGTGAATTCGAGATGCGGGGTGCTGCCGGGCAGGCGGTAGAGATCCGCGACGGGCAGCGAGCGCGTGCCCTGGTCGCCCAGGATCTCGACATAGGCGTCGAGCGCGACCAGCGCGATCGGCCAGTCCCCGGGCGACACCGCGGTGCACGACCCGCTTGCGCCCAGCACGGCCTGCCCGCGGTCGAGACCGCCGATCGCGGCGCATCCGGCGCCAGGCTCGCGCTTGTTGCATGGGTAGGTGGTGCCCGCGGACGTGCCGCCGGCGCCGTTGCGGAAGTACAGGCACCGGGTCCGCTGGAAGAGATTGCCTCCGACCGTCGCCATGTTGCGCAATTGCTGCGACGCGGCCTTGGCAAGCGATTCGGCCAGCACCGGATAGTCCCGCAGCACGGTGCGATCCGCCGCCACCGCGCTCATCGGCGCCATCGCGCCGAAGCGCAGCCGTTCGCCGCCGGTCTCGATCGCGTCCAGCCCTTTAATTGCGGTAACGTCGATCAGATGCTGCGGCCGCTCGATGTCGAGCTTCATCAGGTCGTAGAGCGTCGTTCCGCCCGCGATGTACCGTGCCCCCGGCCCCGCGGCGGCGAATGACGCGACGGCGGCCTGGGCGCTGTCGGGGCGGGTGTAGCTGAAGGCGCGCATCAGACCCGACGCCCCTTCTTCGCCACATCCTCGATCGCGGCGACGATCCCGACATAGGCACCGCACCGGCAGATGTTTCCGCTCATATACTCCCGGATCGTCGAGCGATCGGTGGCATTGCCTTCGCGCACGCAGGCGACGGCTGCCATGATCTGCCCCGGCGTACAATAGCCGCATTGCAGCGCGTCGTGATCGATGAAGGCCTGCTGCATCGGATGCAGCGTGTCGCCGTCGGCGAGCCCCTCGATCGTGGTGACGTTGCGCGCGTCGGTCTTGACCGCGAGCGTCAGGCAGGAGGCGACCCGCCGTCCGTCGACGTGCACGGTGCAGGCGCCGCACTGGCCATGGTCGCAACCCTTCTTCGCGCCGGTCAGCCCCAGCCGCTCGCGCAGCAGGTCGAGGAGCGAGGTGCGCGGATCGACCGCGACCGGGGTGGCGCGGCCGTTGACGATCGGCGCGATGTCGATCGAGGGTCCGCGTGCCGCTGGGGCCTGCGGTGCGGCCTGCGCTTCGGCCTGTTCGAGCAGGACGAACGCCGACGCTATCCCGGCCGCACCGCCGAGGGTCGTGCGCCGGGTAATGCCGGGACCGTCGACTTCGCTCGCTCCGCCGTCGCCCATATCGCCGCTCTCCTGCCGGTCCATGCATGGGCCCGAAATCCTATCGTTCTCGATCCTCGTGACGATGGCAAGCGGCGTCACGGTATCGCGCGAGCGGTTTGTGCGTTTGGCCGGGAAACGACGGAGCTTCATCGATGACCGACCCCCTTTCGCAAACGCGCCGGCGTGAGATCGCCATCGAGCATCTGCTGTTCAAGACGATGGAGTATGTGGAGGATCGACACCCCGGCCTGCTGAATTTTCTCGCCGGCAGCCTCGACCATCTCGGCGATCCCGCCGATGCCCCCGACAAGGACGACGAGGCGGTGCGCGGGATCGCGCGGGGGATGATCGAAGGCGCGCGACGCCAGGGCGTGGCGCGTGACTGACGCCGGGGACGTGGTTCACCTGCGCCGCTGCGTCGACCTCGCGGCGGAGGCCGTCGCGGCGGGTGACCAGCCGTTCGGATCGTTGCTGGTTTCGCAGGACGGCGACGTGATTTTCGAGGATCGCAACCGGACCGGCGGCGGCGACCGTACCCGCCATCCCGAATTCGCGATCGCGCGATGGGCGGGCGAGAACCTGTCGCCGGAGGAGCGACGGACGGCCACCGTCTATACGTCGGGCGAGCATTGCGCGATGTGTGCGGCCGCGCACGGTCTTGCCGGACTGGGGCGGATCGTGTTCGCCACCTCCACGCCGCAATTGCTGGCGTGGATGGACGAACTGGGCAAGCCGCCATTGGGGATCGCTGCGCTGCGCATCACCGACGTGATCCCGGATGCGGAGGTGAGCGGCCCCTTCGCCCAGTTTGCGGAGGAAGTGCATCGATTGCATGCCGCGGCACGCCGCCGAGGGGCCTGAAGCGCATCTGCGTCATGCAAGCGCGCGTCCGCGAAGGCCGAATGCGTGCTGCGGAAACGGGAAGGGCCGATTATGGAGCAGCGATGCACGCCACTCCGTATCCCCTATGCCTGCCATGAGGCAGATGCCATCCCGGCTGCGCCGTCTCGACGATGCGCTCGCCGCGCTGCCGCTCGACGAACCGATGCTGCTGACCGAGCTGGACGGCTTCCTCACCGGCATCCTCGTCTCTCCCGAGCTCATCATGCCTGCCGAGTGGCTCCAGAGCATCTGGGGCTCGGACGACAGCGGATACGCGCCGTTCGACGATCCTGTGGATGTGCAGTGGTTCGCCGACGCGGTCCAGGCCCGTTACAACGAGGTCGCGCGCGACCTTGACCGCGGCAAGTTCCAGCCGATTTTCGACGTCGACGGGCGCAACGGCGACCTGCTCTGGGACCTGTGGATCGATGGCTTTTCGCAGGCGATGGAGCTGCGACCGGCAGCATGGGCATCCTTGGGCGCGAGCGGGGATGCCGATCTCGAACTGGCCATGTCGCGCATCTCGACCCTGATCGCGATCGCGCGGAACGAGAGCGATCTGGACAGTATGGAGATCAACGCAGTGGAGGATCAGGCGCCGTCGACGATCATCGACGGCGTTGTGCACCTCCACGCTGCGCGTCGGCGGGCCACGGGCTTTCAGGCGATCCCGGCAGCCGGATCGCGCGCTGCCAAGGTCGGTCGCAACGATCCGTGTCCTTGCGGTTCGGGCAGGAAGTCCAAGCGGTGCTGTGGATAGCTGACGTCGCAACGGTGTCGGGCACCATATTCTCGCCTGACGTCAGGCGGCTGCGCGACTTATCCGCTCCCGTTCGTTGAGGGGCAATGAGTAGCCGATCAACCTCGCATCGCATCCCCGGCGCGAGCGTCGCGGGCAACACCGCCGCCAAGGTTGACCGGCCCGCGGCGGTCGCGGCGGCGCCGTTCGCCGCCTGGTTATGCTTCGCAGCGCTGCTGGCCGAGCGTATCCGGCGCGACAGTCCGGGGGAGGGGACATGACGGGCGTCACGCGCTGCATACCGGGTGAAAGGGAATGGTGACGCCCGCCCTGCCGCCCTGCCTTCGCGACTGGCGGGAAGCGCCGCGCGTGCGGACGCTGAACGAGCGCGTTGCCGACACCGCAGGACGTTTCGTCCTGTGCTGGTTGCAGCAGGCCTTGCGGGCGCACGACAATCCCGTGCTCGAGGCCGGCGTCCGGCTCGGCAACGCGCTCGGTCTGCCCGTGCTGGTCTATCACGGCGTGAACGAGCATTATCCCTACGCCTCCGACCGGCTCCACCACTTCATCCTGGGGGCGAGCCGCGACCTCGGCATCGCGTGCCGTGAACGCGGTCTCGCCTGCGTTCAGCATGTCGACCGCGCTGGACGTCGTGAGAAGGGCCTCGTGTACCGGCTCGGCGCTCAGGCGGCGGCGATCGTGCTGGAGGACCAGCCCACATTCGTCGCGCGCTGGCAGTCCGATCGGGTCGCCGCACGGACAGCGGTGCCGGTCTACGCGGTCAACGCCGCTTGCCTGGTGCCACCCGCCGTGATCGGCGACGATGTACGCGGCCGGTCGGGCTTCCTTCGGCGGCATGAGCCCGAGCGCGCCACCTGGGTGGAAGCGGACGCGGCGGCGCCGGACATGCCTGCCTATGCCGGACCGCTGCCCTTCGTGCCGGACGTGCTCGATACCTGCGATCTCGACGCGCTGGTGGCCGGTCTGGACATCGACCACAGCTTGCCGGCCAGCGCCTCGCACCCGGCCGGCCGACGTGCGGCGAAGGATCGGCTTCAGCGCCTGGTGGCGGAAGTTCTGCCCGGCTATGCGTCGGTGCGCAACGACGCCACGCGGACGGATGGCGCCAGCGGTCTATCGCCCTATCTGCACTTCGGCGTCCTGGGCCCGCGCGAGGTGATGAATGCGGTCGCCGCCGCCGATGCCGGGAGCAGGCATAAGGCCAAGTTCGCCGACGAGCTTCTCGGCTGGCGCGAGTGGTTTCACCATCAGGCGCGAACGCTCGCCAAGCCGGAGCATTACGGTCGGGTCGCGGGCTGGGCGATCGAAACGCTGGCCGACCACGCGAGTGACCCGCGGCCCGACCTGGAAACGCTGGACGCGCTCCTGCACGGCAGGACCCGCGACGAAACCTGGAACGCCTGCCAGAAGCAGTTCCTCATCGACGGCTGGATGCACAACAATCTGCGGATGTACTGGGGCAAGCGCATCATCGCGATGACGCCTAGCCCCGAGGCGGCGTGGGCCACCGCCTGCTATCTCAACGACCGGTTGAGCCTCGACGGTCGCGATCCATCGACATACGGCAACATCGCGGCGATGTTCGCCGGATCGCCATCGGATCGCGAGCGGCCGATCTATGGGCGGGTGTCGACCCGCGGCGATGGCTCTACCCGTCGCAGGGAGGGAGGCGACCAGTGGCTTGCTGCCGAAGCGGCGAGGCACGCGCCGCGCGTATCGATCCCGGCGGAGGTGCCGGTCGACCCGTACCTGACCGGCGAGGCGACGGGCTGAGCCGACATGCGGGCGCCATTTAGACGATGGCCGCTTTCGGAACGGTCACGGGTTGCGCTGAACGTGGCCCGCGGGTCCATCTCCCACCCTGCAAGCGAATGTCGACGCGGACCGCTTGTGCTGCCTCCGGGCGACTGGCACCCTTGGCGATCATGAACTTACGAGGGGTGGTTTCAGGATGCCTTTTGCGCCGTTCAATCTCTCGGGGAAGGTGGCGTTGGTCACCGGCGGCAACGGCGGCATCGGGCTGGGCATGGCGGAGGCGCTCGCCATGGCCGGTGCGGATGTCGTCGTGTGGGGGATGAAAGCCGACAAGAACGCCGTGGCGCTGGAGCGGCTGCGATCGCACGGCACGCGCGTGGCGGTCGAGCGCGTCGACGTGGCCGACGAGCAGGCGGTCGAGGAAGGTGTCGCCGCCGCGGTCCGCGCGTTCGGCCGGCTCGACTTCGTCGCCGCCAACGCCGGCATGGGACTGGCCTCCCCCGGTTTCGACGCGATGACGACCGATACGTGGCGGCGTGTTCTCGTGGTCAATCTGGACGGCGTGTTCTGGACGCTGCGCGCGGCCGCCCGCCACATGAAGGAGCGCGCGGAGCGTGGCGATGCCGGCGGTTCGCTTCTGGCGACATCCTCGACCAGCGCGATCCACGGCGCACCGCGCAACCAGGCCTATGCCGCGGCGAAGGGCGCGGTGCTGCCGCTGATCCGCGGGATCGCGGTCGAATATGCGCGCTGGGGCGTGCGTGCCAACGCCGTCCTTCCGGGGTGGATCACGACCGACATGACGGCACGGCTGCACGGCGAGGAGCGGTTCGAGGAAAAGGTGATCGGCCGCGTGCCGATGCGGCGTTGGGGAGAGCCGGACGATTTCGGCGGGATCGCGGTCTACCTCGCGTCCGATGCCTCACGATTCCATACCGGCGACAGCTTCGTGATCGATGGCGGCTACACGATCTACTGATCGGAGGGCAGGGGCGGTCAAGGCGATCCGTGCCCTTGCGGTTCGGGCAGAAAATTCAGGCGATGCGGTGGATAAGGCAAGTATGACAAGCGAAGCGCGCATCCTGCACGTCACCATCCGCGTGCCGATGGACAGGGCCTATGCCTTCGCGCAGCGGCCGGAGAACTTCCCGCGCTGGGCGGCCGGGCTGGCCGACAGCCTGCGCAGCACCGAGCGTGGCTGGATCGCCGACACGCCGGAGGGCGAGGCGGCGATCCACTTCAGCGAGCCCAACGCGTTCGGAATCTTGGATCACCGGGTCACAAGGCACGGGCAGCCCGACGTGATGGTGCCCATGCGGATGATCCCGAACGGCGACGGCACCGAGGTGGAGCTTATTCTGTTCCGCCAGCCCGACATGACCGACGCCGACTTCAAGCGCGACGCACGCATGGTGAAGGCAGACCTGGGAGCGTTGAAGACTTTGCTCGAAGCCGAGGCGTGAAAATCGACGCGATGATCGGAAACTTGCCGTCTTCGCACAGGCTTCCGCCTTATCGTCGCAGCATTATCGCGCGGAGGGGCTACGCCTGTACGACCAGCTCCTCAAGCCCGCGGAAGAAGGGCAGGGTTCGCCATTTCGGTTCCGCGTCCGGCGCGACGATGCGGAGCGCCGGGAAGCGCTGGAACAGCTTGAGCAGCGCCACCTGGCCCTCCAGCCGCGCGAGCGGCGCGCCGATGCAGATGTGGCTGCCGCCGCCGAACGACAGGTGCGGCGCACGCTTCGCATCTATCACGAACGCTTCGGCATCCGTGTAGACCGCGGGATCCCGGTTCGCCGCGCGCAGGATCGCCGTCACCGCCTGCGTCGCCCGGACGGGGCAGCCGCCGACCTGCGCATCTTCGGCCATGATCCGCTGCGTGATGTCGACCGGCCCTTCGTAGCGCAGCACTTCCTCGACCAGGGCAGGCGCCAGGCCAGGATCGGCGAGGAGCTTGTCGCGCTCGCCCGGATTCAGCATCAGCAGCCGCGCGCCGTTGCCGATCAGGTCGGTCGTGGTCAGATTCCCGCCGACCAGCAGCGCGATCAGGTTGATCGCGAGTTCGGCGTCGTTGATCGCCGCACCTTCCGCCTGCAAAGCCACCATGTCGCTGATGAGGTCGTCCTGCGGCGCGGCCCGGCGGCGCGCGATCTGGTCGTGGAAATAATCGTGCAGCGCGGCGCGACATCGCTCCAGCGTCGCGGTCTGTTCGGCTGAGCGGAAGGGGTTGAGGCCGAGGATCACGCCTTCGGACCAGTCGCGAAAGTCGGTCAGGCGATCGTTGTCGACGCCCAGGATGCTGGCGATCGCGTCGACCGGAACGGGGACGCAGAAGGCCGCCATCAGGTCGAACGGCTGCGTCGGGTCGATCGCGTCCAGCGCCGCGTCGATCACCTGTTCGACGCGGGCGCGGCACGTCTTCACCCGCGCGTAGAAGGCGCGCTGGAGCGGGCGGCGGATGCGTGCATGGTCCGGATCGTCCAGCGTGAGAATCGACACCGCCTCCGTCCGCGGTACGCCGGGCGGCAGCTGCGCCGCCTGCCGCCGGACCAGCAGCGCCGCCTCCTCCGCACGCGCACCGTCGCGCCAGGTCCGCCGGTTTGCGAGGACGCGGTGCGCCTCGGCATAGCCGGTGACGACGAACGTCCCCGCCTGCGCGTCGCGCGCCACGGGGCAGGCATCGCGCAGCGGCCGCAATACCGCATGGGGATCGTGCTGATAGGCCGGGTTCATCGGCGTCAGGGCGGCGAGCGATGCGCCGGGTCGGTCATCCATATTCGACTCTCCTGCCATCACACTCGACTGTTATCGTGCGGACGGCAACAGGGCAGCGGCGCCCGGTGGCGCGGTGACGCGAACCGGCATAAGCTGTTGGGATGACGATCGATCGAGACACGTTGCTCGCCCGCTACGCCGCCGAGCGCGACAAGCGACTGCGGCCGGAGGGGACCGCGCAATATATCCGTCTGGACGCGCAATTCGCCGACCGGCCGGTCGACGTGCAGGCGCCGGTGGCGGATCGGGCGCCGGTCACCGACGATGTGACCTTCGCCTTCGTCGGCGGCGGGTTCGCCGGGCTGGTGACGGGCGCGCGTCTGGCGGAAGCGGGCGTGACCGACGTGCGCATCGTCGAGAAGGGCGGCGACGTCGGCGGTACCTGGTACTGGAATCGCTATCCGGGGGCGCAATGCGACACCGCGTCGATGGTGTACATGCCGCTGCTGGAGGAGACGCAGCACCGGCCGACGGAGAAATATGCGCACGGGCCGGAGATCCTCGCCCAGTGCCGCCGCATCGCGGAGCGCTACGGCCTGTACGACAAGGCGCTGTTCCATACCGAAGTGACCGGGGTGACCTGGGACGAGGCCCGCGCGCGCTGGGTGATCGAGACGAACCGGAACGACCGCTTCACCGCGCGCTTCATCGGGCTGGGCACCGGGCCGCTGCACGTTCCGAAGCTGCCGCGCATTCCGGGTATCGCCGATTTTCGCGGGCACAGCTTCCATACCAGCCGGTGGGATTATGCCTATACCGGCGGCGATCCCGACGGCGCGCCGCTCGACCGGCTGGCGGACAAGCGGGTCGCGATCATCGGCACGGGCGCGACCGCGGTACAGGCCGTGCCGCACCTCGCCGCGGCGGCGCAGCAACTGTACGTCGTGCAGCGCACGCCCTCCTCCGTCGACGTCCGCGATAACGGGCCGATCGATCCCGACTGGTTTTCCGAGGTGGCGGTGCCGGGCTGGCAGGCGCGCTGGCTGGAGAATTTCACCGACAACCAGGCGGGGGGCAACGCGCGGGAAGACTGGGTCAAGGACGGCTGGACCGACCTGTCCCGGCGTATCCGCGCGCGGCTCGCCGGATTGCCGCGCGAGGCGATGACGCGGGAGGCGATGCTCGCCGCGTACGAGGAATCCGATTTCGAGAAGATGGAGGAGATCCGCGCGCGCGTCGACGCGGTGGTCGCGGACGCGGGCACGGCGGAGGGGCTGAAGGCCTGGTATCGCCAGCTATGCAAGCGACCGTGTTTCCACGACGACTACCTTGCCGCCTTCAATCGACCCGGCGTCCAGCTCGTCGACACGGGCGGCAAGGGGGTGGAGCGGATCACCGAACGCGGCTTCGTCGTCGCCGGGCGCGAATATGCGGTCGATTGCATCGTCTGGGCTTCGGGATTCGAGGTCGGCAGCGAGCATCACGAGCGCGCGGGCTTCGATCCGGTCGGCCGCGACGGCGTGCGGCTGTCCGACGTCTGGGCCGAGGGCATGCGCTCGCTGCATGGCATTCACGTTCACGGCTTCCCCAACGCCTTCTTCGTCCAGCCCGCGCAAGGGGCGAACCTCATATCGAACGTGCCCCACAATCTCACGGAATCGGCCAGCACCATCGCGCCGATCGTCCGTGCGGCGCTCGATCGCGGCGCGCGGGAGGTGGACGTGACGGCCGAGGCGCAGGAACGCTGGGTGAAGCTGCTGCTCGACGCGCCCCCGCGGTTGATCGGCGGACCGGACTGTACGCCGGGATATTACAACAACGAGGGGCAGGACCCGACCCCGGCCATGCGCCTCGCGGTCGGTTACCCGGCCGGACCGAGCGCGTACTTCCGCTATCTGGCGAAATGGCGCGACGACGCGGCATTCGCCGGTCTGGAGTTCCGGTAGGACCGTCGGTCAAGCGACGCGCGCGCCTGACCGTGTGACGTCACGCCTGGGTCTTGGTCGGCTCGTCATTCGGGATCGGACTTTCGATCGACGGATCCTCGACCCCGTCCTCGACGGCAGCCTGCAATCTGGCGATCTCCATATCGGTGACCCCGTTGCCCGTCGGCTGGATCGGCAGGTCCGCGGGGGAGTCGATGTCGTGCTCGGATCGCGTGTCGTCGGTCATGTAATGCTCCTGACTAGGTTCGTTGAACGCACCATTCGCCGAACAGGGGGCATCGGTCCGCGAAGCATTCGATACGACGGTGCCGGACCGCGCGGTTGCTCCCGCCGGGATTAAGGACCAGCATGGCACGCCACGATCGGCGGAGCCACGATGCAGGATTATTCCTCCTATGACGCGATCGGGCTGGCGCAGCTCGTGCGGACCGGCGCGGTCTCGGCATCCGAACTGGTCGAGGCCGCGATTTTGCGGGTCGAACGGCTGGATGGGCAGATCAACGCCGTCGTTCATCGCGCCTTCGACGAGGCCCGGACGGCGGCATCCGGCCCGCTTCCCGACGGGCCGTTCGCGGGCGTGCCGTTCATCGTCAAGGATTTCGGCATCGGCGTGGCGGGCTGGCCGAACACCAGCGGTAGCCGGTTTTGCGCCGACATCGTCGATGCGGACGACAGCGGGCTGACGCGGCGCTACCGCGATGCCGGAATCGTCATGCTCGGGCGCGGCGCCTCTTCCGAATATGGCATCGTCGGCAATGTCGAGACCGCCTTGTTCGGCCCGACGCGCAATCCGTGGAATCCGAATCACATCGCGGGCGGATCGTCCGGCGGTTCGGCGGCGGCGGTGGCGGCGGGGATCGTGCCGATGGCGCATGCGTCGGACGGGCTGGGCTCGATCCGCATCCCGGCGGCCTGTTGCGGCCTCGTCGGCATGAAGCCGACGCGCGATCGCGTGCCGAACCTACCCGACGGCTTCGATTATGCGATGGGGTTCTGCGTCGATCACGTGGTGACGCGCAGCGTCCGAGACAGTGCGGCGATGCTCGACGCCTCGGGCATTCCCGAACCGGGGTCACCCTATGCCGTGCCGCCCAAGGCGGGGCCGTATCTCGACGAGGTCGGACGCAGCGTCGGCACGTTGCGGATCACCTGGTCGGGCGACACCCCGTCGGGGCAGCCGATCGATGCCGAAGTACAGGCGGTGCTCGAACGGACCGCCGCGACGCTGGCCGCGCTGGGGCACGAGGTGCGCGAGGGGACGCTCGGCGTCGATCATCGCGCGATGGCGCGGGCGCGCGCGCCGGTGTCGGCCGCCAACTTCGCGGCGGGCATGCGCCGCGTGATCGAGCGGGTCGGGCGTGAGCCGCGCGAGGATGAGCTCGAACCGATGACATGGGCATCGCTGCAAGGTTCGCGGCAGGTGACGGGCGAACAGGCGTTCCTGGGCTTTCAGGAATTGCGAATGCTCACGCGCGGCGTGCTGCGCCGGTTCGAGACGATCGACGTCCACCTCTGCCCGGTCATGACCGCACCGCCACCGCGGATCGGGTTCAGCGATCCCGCGACCGTCCCGCCGCGCGAGATCGGGAAGCGGCAGATGGCGCTGTATCCGTTCGCCGCGCTGTTCAACTTCACGGGTCAGCCGTCGCTGTCGCTGCCGCTGGGCATGAGCGCGGACGGGCTACCGATCGGTATGATGTTCACCGCGCGTTATGCCGACGAGGCGACATTGTACCGATTGGCGGGGCAGATCGAACGCGAGATGCCGTGGGCGGCGCGTCGTCCGCAGGTGTGGGCATGACGCAGTGGCGGAACTGGTCGGGCAGCGTGGTCGCGAACCCCGCGGCTATCGCGCGCCCGCGTGACGAGGCCGAACTGGCGGCGATCGTCCGTGACGCGCGGCAGGTGCGCGTCACCGGGGCGGGGCATTCGTTCATGCCGTTGTGCGAGACGAAGGGGACACTGATCTCGCTCGCCGACATGGTCGGCGACCTGATCGTCGCGGCGGATCGGCGAAGCGTCGATGCACCGGCGGGCTGGAGCCTGAAGCGGCTGACCGAGGCGTTGTGGGCCGAGGGGCTGTCGCTGCCGAACCAGGGCGACGTGAACCCGCAATCGCTCGCCGGCGCGCTGTCGACGGGGACGCACGGGACCGGACGGGACCTCGGCTCGCTTGCGACCCTCGCGCGCTCGTTCCGGCTGGTTACCGCCGACGGCAGTGTCGTCGATTGCGACGCCGTGACGCTGCCCGACCTGTTCCAGGCGCAACGCCTGTCGCTCGGCATGCTCGGCGTCGTGACCCGCGTGCGGATCGCGGTGATCCCTGCGCTGCACCTCGAGGAGCGGATCGAACGACGGCCGCTGGCCGAGGTGCTCGACCGATTGCCGGAACTGGCGGTGGCGACGCGGCACATGGAATTCTTCCAGTTCCCCTATTCGGACACGGTCACGCTCAAGACGCTGCATCCGACCGATGCGACCGAGCTGACGCGGGAGGAGGGCGGCGATCAGGTCTTCCAGGCGTGCTGCGACCTTGCCGCCGCCGCGCCGCGCGCGGTGCCGATGATCCAGCGCACTTTGTCCCGCCTGATCCGTCCGTCGCGCCGCGCCGGCCCGGCATGGCGCATCTTTCCCTCCGAACGGCAGGTGCGTTTCGAAGAGATGGAATATGAGCTGCCGGTGGCGAACGCCGTCGCGGCGCTGCGCGAGTCGCTGGCATTGCTCCGCTCACACCGGATGCCGTTGATCTTCCCGTTCGAATTCAGGATGGTCGCGGCGGACGACATCTGGCTGTCGCCGTTTCACGCCGGCCCGTGCGCATCGATATCGGTGCATCAATATGCACCGATGCCCTGGGCAAGGCATTTCGCCGAGCTGGAGGCGGTGTTCCGCGCGCATGGCGGGCGCCCGCACTGGGCGAAACGGCACACGCTGACGAGCGATGATGTGCGCACGCTGTATCCGAACGCCGAAGCGTTCGGCGACGTGCGTCGGGCGATCGATCCGGAGGGCAAGTTCATGAACGACGACCTGCGCCGTCTTTTCAACTTCTCGCTATGACCGACGCGAACGCCACCACCGCAAGCCAGCAGCTTCACGGGCATCTGATCGGCCTGCCAGGCTCGCGAGACAGGCTCAACACGCCGGCGCTGATCCTCGATATCGATGCGTTCGATCGCAACGTTGCGCGCATGGCGATATTTGCGCGCCGGCATGGCCTGAACCTGCGGCCGCACGCCAAATCGCACAAGAGCGCCGACATCGCGCGCGCGCAGCTCGCAGGCGGTGCCGTCGGGCTGTGCTGCGCGAAGCTGGGCGAGGCGGAGGCACTGGCGGCAGAGGGCATCGACGGCCTGCACCTGACCTCGCCGGTCGTGACGGCGGCGGGGATCGCACGGCTGGCGACCCTGTCCCGGCGCCTGTCCGCGTTGAGCGTGGTGGCGGATCATCCGGATATCGTCGACGCTCTTGCAAGCGCCGCGCACGGCGGCCCCGCCCTGACCGTCTTCGTCGACATCGATCCCGGCATCCATCGCACCGGCGTCGCCTCTCCCGAGGATGCCGTCACGCTCGCACGACGTATCGTCGACTGTCCGAACCTCACCTTCGGCGGCGTCCAGTTCTACTGCGGCGCGCAACAGCATATCGCGCGCTTCGCCGATCGGCGAACCGCGATCGTCGACCGGACGCGGTATCTGAGCGCGTGCCTTGCGCTGCTTGCCGCGGCGGGGATGACGCCGCCGGTGGTCACGGGCGGCGGGACGGGCAGTCACGTCATCGACGCGGAACTGGGCGTGCTGACCGAATTGCAGGTCGGCTCCTATATTTTCATGGACCGCGAATATTCCGACTGCGACCTGCACGGCGACGACGCGCCACCGTTCGAAACGTCGCTGATGGTCGATGCGCGCGTGATAAGCGCCAACGCGTCGGGACTGGTGACCATCGACGCCGGCCTGAAAGCGTTCGCGACGGAGGCCGGTGCGCCGCCGGTGATGTCGGGCGCAGGACCCGACGCACGCTACCGCTTCATGGGTGACGAGCATGGGGCGATCGTGGGCACCGACCTTCCGGGCATCGGAGCGCGGGTGACGCTGGGAACGCCGCATTGCGACCCGACCGTCAATCTATACGACGCGTACCATGTCGTCAGGGGCGACGTGCTGACCGCGATCTGGCCGGTAACGGCGCGTGGACGGTCGACCTGATCGCGATCGGGCGTGCCTCACGCGAGTGCGTCCGACCCCGTCAGCATCGCCGCCGTGCGTGCATCGTATCCCAGCAAGGTTCGCGACGCGCTCGGCAGCTTCTACGACCAGTCGAACCAGCTGCGCACCGCGCTCGGCGAGATGGACGCGGCGCTCATCAACGCCTTCGACCAGCGCTACGTGGAGCACGTGCCGGACGCTTGATCGGCTGAATGGGATGATCGCGCGCGCCGAGGATCGTTCTTCCATCCCTGGCGCCCGCACCGTCGGCCTGACGGCTACCAGCTCATTTCCGGCAACCGGTTCCTACCTGAACGAAGGTCCGCTTCCGCGCCGGCGTGAACGGCCACCTGCGGGTCGGACAGGCCGGAACGGCAGGTCGCGTAGAATGGACACGAGCAGTTGCGCATACTGCCCCGATGGATCGAGATCCGGGTCGAAGACGGTGACGGTCATGCCGATGCACCGGACATCCGCGACCAGACGGCCAAGGATCGATGTCAGATCGGGGACCGATATTCCGGGACTGCCGGGACAGTCGACGGCAGGCATGACGGATTGGTCGAGCACGTCGACATCCCAATGTAGCCAGAATCGCTGGTGGGCGGATCGGTCCAAGCGGTCGGCGATGCGGCGCGACACGACGTCCGGTCCGATCGCTATAGCGTCGAAGACGTCGATGCGCTCGATGGCCGTGTCCACGATGTCCGGCCACGCGAAATCGGGATCTCGACCCTCCCGCTCTCCAAGCTGCACCACGTCTTCGTCGGCAACCAGCGGTGCGGCGATGCCGGGCCAGTCCGTGCCCAGCGGCTCGCCCCGCCCCGTCGCCAACGCCAGATCCATCCCTGCGGCAGCCCCGGGCGCGGCGAAGTCGTGATTACCCGGGTGGCGGAAGTCGCTATGTCCGTCGACATGCACCAGCGACAGGGCGCCGGCTTCACGCGCCCCCGCAAGTGCGCCCAGCAGGATCGAACAATCGCCGCCGACGACCAGTGCGAATTCGCCCGCCTCTCCCGCGTCGCGTACCCTCTCCGCAAGCCGAAGATTGAAAGCGCGTAGGGTCGTGCCGTTGCGGATGCGCGTGCCAGGCCCGGAATTCGGCGAATAGACCGGCCGTTCGAGCCATGTCGTCGACGGTGATCCCAGCGCCTTGTCCAACCCCGCCTCGAGAAGCGCTGACGGCGCGCGCCAGGTGCCGGGCTCGTGCCGGGGCGTAACGGGCGAAGCCCGAGGTTCGAGGGTGCCGCAATCATTCGCATCGAATGGACATACATCATGGCGGACAGGGTGGGATTCGAACCCACGGTGGGCGTGAACCCACGGCGGTTTTCAAGACCGCTGCCTTAAACCACTCGGCCACCTGTCCGTGCCGTCGCCGATGCCGCCGCGCGCCCGATTGTGCAAGTCCGACGACGGTTCGTGGTTCCGCGTGCGCGGGGGCTGTGCCAAAAGGCGGCATGAAGGTCCTGATCCGCCGCTGTCTCATGTCGCTGGCCGTCGCCGGCCTCGCCGGCGCCGCGCTGCCGGCGGGTGGCGTGCCTGCCGATGCCGCCGCCACGGCCGCGCAGGATGAGGCCGGTTTTCCATCGTATCTGGCGCAGGTGCGCGCGCGGGCGGTGGGGGAGGGGGTGCGTCCCGCCACCGTCGATGCGGCCTTCCTGGGGCTGACGTTCAACCCGCGCGTCGTCGCGCTCGACCGGCAGCAGCCCGAAACCGCGCCCAACGCCCCCGTATCCGACTTCGCGCCCTATCGCCTGCGCCATGTCGATGCCGCGCGGATCGATCGCGGGCGGTCCACCTATCAGGCGCAGCGCGGGCGGCTCGCCAGCGTGGAGGCGGCGACGGGCGTGCCCGAGCAGATCATGGTCGCGATCTGGGGGCACGAGACGAACTACGGCAGCTACACCGGCGACTTCGACCTGGTCCGCAGCCTCGCCAGCCTGGCCTACGAAGGGCGCCGCCGCAGCCTGTTCGAGGGCGAGCTTATCGCCGCGCTGAAGATGATCGACCGCGGCGTCATCTCGCGCGAGCGCCTGGTGGGAAGCTGGGCCGGGGCGACGGGCAATCCGCAGTTCCTTCCCTCGGTCTACCTCCGCCTCGCCCGCGACGGCGACGGCGACGGGCGCGCGGACATCTGGCGCAGCGCGCCCGACACGTTGGCGTCGATCGGCAATTATTTCGTGCAGGCCGGCTGGCGCCCGGGCGAGCCGTGGGGCGTGCCCGTGACGGTGCCCGCGGGCTTCTCCCGCACCGCGGTCGCCAACCGGCTCGTCTCGCCGCGCTGCCCGCGCGTGTTCCAGCGCCATTCGGGCTGGCGCACCATGGCGGAATGGCGCGCGCTGGGCATCGTGCCCGAACGCGGCAGCTGGCCCGCGGACGAGGTGCAGGCGGTATTGATCGAGCCGGACGGCGCGGGCCGGACCGCCTATCTGCTGACCGGCAATTACCGCGTGATCCTCGATTACAATTGCTCCAACTTCTACGCTCTTTCCGTGGGTCTGCTCGCCGATGAGATCGCCCGTTAGCCTCGCCGCGGCGCTGTTCGCCGCCACCACCGCCCCGGCGCTCGCGCAGACGCCGCCGCTGCCGCCCGAGGCGGGGACGCCCGCCGGCCCGAGCGGCACCGCGGGCATGGGCGCGCCGTCGCGCTACGATGCGGTGATGTGGGGGCAGGTCGATCCCGCGCTGACCGGCATCGCGGTGGCGACCGGCGCGGTCCCGGCGGGCGACCATGTCGAGGTGACGGTGCTGGCGACGGGGCGGACGATCCTGCTGCCCGTCGTCGCGGGGACGCCGGCACTGGCGCTGTCGCCCGACGCCGCGCGGCTGTTGGGCATCGATGCGCGGGCCGGGGTGCGCGTCCGTGCGGTCACCGCCGATCCCGCCGACGCCGCCGCCTTGCGCCGGGGCAGCGCCGCCGCGGCGCGGCTCGATACGCCCGAGCCCGTGCTGCGCGCGTTGCGTCGCGGGCTTCCCGCCGCCGCCGCGACGGCGCCGTCGCGCCTGCGCGTGCCGCGGGCGCCCGCGTTGACCGTCGCGGACGCCGCACCCCCGCCGCCCACCGCCCTGCGCCCAGACGCCGGGGCACGGACGGTGGTGGTCACCGCCGACGTGCCCCCGACGCGCCTGATCCCGCCGACGGATGATATCGTCGCCGCCGCCGCCGTCCCGGCGCGCTTCGTCGTGAACGTGCAGACCGTCGCGAAAGAGGGCCCCGCGCGCGACGCCGCCCGGATGCTGCGCGGAACCGCGGCGCGCGGGCCGGACGGGTGGCTGGTCCGCCTGGGTCCGTTCGACGGCCTCCCGGCGGCGCAGGCGGCACGTGACGACGCCGTTTCGCGCGGCTATGCCGACGCCGCCATCTTCATCGCCGACCGAGTATCTCCATGACCAAGTCCCTGACCTATCTCGCGATCCCCGCCGCCATCGTCGGCCTGGCCTATCCCGTGGCGGCGCAGGCGCCGCAGGCCCCGCGGTTCGACACGCCCGCGCCGGTGGCGTTCATGGAAGACCTGTCGTCGGGCGCGGTATTGTTCGAGCGCGACGCCGATCGCCGGATGCCGCCCGCATCGATGGCGAAGATGATGACGGTTTACACCGTGTTCCAGATGATAAAGAACGGCGACCTGCGGCTCGACACCGAGTTCGAGGTGCGGCCCGAGACGTGGAAGAAGTGGCACGGGCCGCAGGCGGGATCGACGATGTTCCTGTCGGTGGGCGAGCGCGTGTCGGTCGCCAACCTGCTGTACGGCGTCGTCGTGCTGAGCGGCAACGACGCCTGCGTCGTGCTGGCGGAGGGGATTTCGGGCACCGAGCCCGCTTTCGTCGACCGCATGAACGAGACCGCGAAGAAGCTGGGCCTGACCAACAGCCATTTCGGTACGTCGAACGGCTGGCCCGACAATGGCGTCACCTATGTCACCGCGCGCGACCTGGCGAAGCTGGCCGCCGCGACGATTCTGGAGCATCCCAAGCTCTACAAGCAATTCTACAGCCGCCGCGACTTCACCTGGGGCAAGACGCTGGGCAGCGGCAGCGACATCACGCAGGCGAACCGCGATCCGTTGCTGGGCCGCGTCGCGGGCGCGGACGGGCTGAAGACCGGACATACCGAGGAGGCGGGCTACGGCTTCACCGGATCGGCGGAGCAGGGCGGACGCCGCCTCGTCATGGTCCTCGCCGGCTTGACCAGCTTCAACCAGCGCGCGCAGGAATCGGTCCGCTTCATGGAATGGGGCTTCCGCGCGTGGCAGGCGAAGCCGGTGGTGAAGGCGGGCCGCACCGTGGGACAGGCGGACGTGCAGCTGGGCGATGCGAGCACCGTCGACCTGGTCGCAGCGAAGGACCTGAAGGTTTCGATCCCGTCGGGCAGCACGCCGCAGATGTCGGGCAAGATCGTCTATCAGGGCCCGATCAAGGCGCCGTTGAAGAAGGGGCAGCATGTCGCCGACTTGGTCATTTCCTCCCCCGGCCTGCCGCAGCAGACGATGCCGCTGGTCGCCGCCGCGGACGTGGGCGAGGCGGGCTTCTTCGGCCGCGCGTGGCATGGACTAACGAGCCTTTTCGGATGATCGACAAGTGACCGATGGGCGCTTCCTCAGCCTCGAGGGCGGGGAGGGGGCGGGGAAGTCGACGCAGGCGCGGGCGTTGCGGGAGGCGCTTGCCACGCGCGGCATCCACGCGATCGTCACGCGCGAACCCGGCGGCAGCGAGGGGGCGGAGGCGATCCGCGACCTGTTGATGCAGGGCGCCGCCAGCCGCTGGAGCCCCCATGCCGAGGCGTTGCTGTTCGCCGCGGCGAGGGCGGATCATGTCGAGAAGGTGATCCGTCCCGCGCTGGGTGCCGGGCAATGGGTGATCTGCGACCGCTACGTCGATTCGACCCGCGCCTACCAGGGCGCGGCGGGGGGCGTGGACGATGCCGCGATCCTCGCGCTCCATGCCTTCGGATCGCGCGGCCTGCTGCCCGACCGCACTTACCTGCTGGCGCTTCCCGCGGCGGAGGGGGCGGCGCGGGCCATGGCGCGCGACGGCGGCGGCGACCGTTTCGCGATGCGGGGCGAGGATTTCCACGCCGCGGTCGCGCAGGCGTTCGACGGTTTCGCCGCGCGCGAGGCGGATCGCTATCGCCGCATCGACGCGATGCAGCCCGCCCCGGCGGTGACGCAGGCGATCCTTGACGACCTCGCCGACTGGCTGCCGTGACGCGATTGCGCGGACAGGATGGGGCGGTCGCGGCCTTCGTCGCGGCGATGGGCGGCGGCGCGCTCCACCACGCGTGGCTGCTCGCGGGGCCGCAGGGGGTGGGGAAGGGGACCTTCGCGCGTCTGGCCGCGCGCCGCCTGCTGGCGGAGGCGATGTCGCCCGGCACGCTCGCGCCCGGGCTGGACGTGCCCGCGGATCATTATGGCGCGCAGTTGTTCGCCGGCGGCACGCACCCCGATTATCGCGAGCTGACCCGCCTGCCCAAGTCCGACAAGGAGCCGGAGCTCCAGCGGAGCATCAAGGTCGATCAGGTCCGCGCGCTGCTCCCGTTCCTCGGCACGCTGCCGTCGCTGTCGCCGCGCCGCGTGATCGTGATCGACAGCGCCGACGACCTGGAACGCCCCGGCGCGGGCAATGCGCTGCTCAAGAGCCTGGAGGAGCCGCCCGCGGGCACGATCTTCCTGCTGGTCAGCCACGCGCCCGGTCGCCTGATGCCGACGATCCGCTCGCGCTGTCGCCTGTTGCGTTTCGACACCCTGTCCGACGCGGATACCGCGGCGGTGGTGCGCGACGCGCTGCCCGATGCCGACGCGGACGAGATCGATGCGCTGGTCCGCGCGGGCGCGGGCTCGCCGGGGCGGGCGCTAAGCTATGCCGGGCTCGACCTCGCGCGGATCGACACCGCGCTCGCCGCGATCGCGCGCGACGGCGATCCCGACAATCGCCACCGCCTCGCGCTCGCCAAGTCGCTGTCGGGCAAGCCCGCGCAGGCGCGGTACGAGGCGTTCCTGGATCGCGTCCCCACCGCCATCGCGGAGGCGGCGGCGCTGCGCCGGGGGGAGGGGCTTCGCATCGCGCTCGACGCCTATGATCGCGCGCGCGCCAGTGCCGCCGCGGCGCGCGGGCTGTCGTTCGATGCGCAGGCGACCGTCCTCGACCTTGCGGGCATCGTTGCCCGCCTCGCCGCACCGCGATAGAGCGCCCGGATGGGCGACCCTTATTACATCACCACCGCGATCAGCTACCCCAACGGGCGCCCGCATATCGGCCACGCGTACGAGGCGATCGCCGCCGACGTCATCGCGCGGTTCCAGCGGCAGGCGGGGCGCGACGTGCGGTTCCAGACCGGCACCGACGAACACGGGCTGAAGATGGTGCAGGCGGCGCGCGAGCAGGGCCGCGACGTGCGCGACCTCGCCGCCGAAATGTCCGGTCATTTCCGTGGTATGTGCGACGCACTTGGGATCAGCTACGATCGCTTCATCCGCACCACCGACGCGGATCATTACCGCGCGAGCGAGGCGATCTGGCGCGCGATGGAAGACTCGGGCGACCTGTACCTGTCGCGCTACGAGGGCTGGTATTCGGTCCGCGACGAGGCGTTCTACGACGAGAAGGAACTGACCGGGGAGGGCGACGATCGCCTGTCGCCGCAGGGCACGCCGGTGACGTGGACCGCGGAGGAGACGTGGTTCTTCCGCCTGTCGAAATACCAGCAGCCGCTGCTCGACCTGTACCGCGCCAACCCCGACTTCATCCGGCCGGAGGCGCGGCGGAACGAGATCGAGCGGTTCGTGGAGGGCGGGCTGTCCGACCTGTCGGTGTCGCGCACGACGTTCGACTGGGGCGTGCCGGTGCCGGGGAGCCCGGGGCACGTGATGTACGTGTGGGTCGACGCGCTGACCAATTACCTGACGGGCGCGGGCTATCCCGACGCGCTGACGCCGCACTGGCCGGCGGACCTGCACCTGATCGGGAAGGACATCGTCCGCTTCCACGCGGTCTACTGGCCAGCGTTCCTTCTGTCCGCGGGCATCGCGTTGCCCAAGACGGTGTTCGGCCACGGCTTCGTCCTGCACCGCGGGGAGAAGATGTCGAAGAGTGTCGGGAATGTCGTCGATCCGCTTGAACTGGCGGGACATTTCGGCGTCGATTCGTTGCGCTACTTCCTGCTGCGCGAGGTCAGCTTCGGGCAGGACGGCAGCTATTCCGCGGAGGCGATCGTGACCCGCGTCAACGCCGAACTCGCCAACGCGTTCGGCAACCTGTCGCAGCGGACGTTGTCGTTCATCGCCAAGAACCTTGACGGCGCGCTGCCGGATATCGGCCGGACCGAGCCCGCGGATGGCGAATTGATCGAGGAAGTGGTCGTCGCCTGCGCCGCGCTGAAGACAGCGTTCGACGACCTCGCGCTCAGTCAGGGCGTCGAGGCGTGGCTGCGCGGCGTCGTCGCCTGCAACCAATATATCGACGCGCAGGCGCCCTGGGCGTTGCGCAAGACCGATCCCGCGCGGATGCACGCCGTCCTGCGCACGCTGGTCCGCGCGATCCGGATGCTGGCGATCGCGATCCTGCCCGTCGTGCCCGACGGCGCGGGGCGCATCCTCGACACGCTGGGCGTCGCGACGCGCGATCATGCCGCGATCGATGACGACGGCTGGTATGATCGCGCAGCAAGCGACGGTTTTCGCATCACAACGCCCACGCCCGCCTTTCCCCGTCTGGACCTGCCCGCGGTGGTGGAGGAGGGGGCCTGATGCTCGCCGACAGCCATTGCCACCTGAACTACAAGGGACTGGCGGAGGATCAGCCCGCGATCCTCGCCCGCGCCCGCGCCCGCGGCGTCACCGCAATGCTCAACATCGCGACGCGCGAAAGCGAATGGGACGCAGTGCTGGCGACCGCGGAGCGCGAGCCCGACGTCTGGGCCACGGTGGGCATCCACCCGCACGAGGCGGACCAGCATCCCCATGTCGATACCGCGAAGCTGGTCGAGCGCGCGCGCCATCCGCGCATCGTCGGCATCGGCGAAAGCGGGCTCGACTATTTCTACGACCATTCCGACCGCGCGCGGCAACAGGCCAGCTTCCGCGCGCACATCGCCGCGGCGCGCGAAGCCGGCGTGCCGATCGTCGTCCACACCCGCGATGCGGAGGACGATACCGCGGCGATCATGGCGGAGGAGATGGAGGAGGGCGCCTATGCCGGCGTCATCCATTGCTTCACCGCCAGCGGCGCCTTCGCGGACAGGGCGATGGACCTCGGGCTCTACATCTCGATCTCGGGCATCGTCACGTTCAAGAATGCGAAGGATCTTCAGGAAACCGCCGCGCGGCTTCCGCGGGATCGCCTGCTGATCGAGACCGACGCGCCGTTCCTGGCGCCCGTGCCCAATCGCGGCAAGACCGGCGAACCCGCCTTCGTCGCCGACACCGCCATCTTCCTCGCGAAGCTGCGCGGCGAGGATGTCATGGAATTGCAGGACTATACCGCGCGAAACTTCCACGCGCTCTTCGCGAAGACCGTGGCCGCGTGAAGATCCGCATCCTGGGGTCCGGCACGTCGTCGGGCGTGCCCAGGATCGGCAATGACTGGGGCGCGTGCGACCCTGCTGAGCCGCGCAACGCCCGCACCCGCGCCTCCGCGCTGGTGGAGCATGACGGCACCCGCATCCTGATCGACACCAGCCCGGACATGCGCGCGCAACTGCTCGCGGCCGACGTGGGAACCGTCGACGCGATCATCTGGACCCACGAACATGCCGACCATGTGTTCGGGATCGACGACGTGCGCCAGATATTCCACGCGCTCGGCCGTCCCGTCGCGGGCTATGCGCGCGCGGCGACCGAGGGAAAGCTGCGCGCGCAATTCGCCTATGTGTTCGAGGGGCGCGACGGCTACCCGCCGACCGTATCGCTGCAAACCCTGCCCGACGTGCTGACCATCGGCGGGCTCACGATCCGCAGCGTGGACCAGCCGCACGGATCGATCACGTCGGCGGGCCTGCGGTTCGAGGGCGGCGGCCGCGCAATCGGCTACGCCACCGACGTCGGCGGCATGACCGACGCGATGCGCGGCCTGTATGCCGGCCTCGACGTATGGGTCGTCGACGCGCTGCGCCGCCGTCCGCATCCGACGCATCCGACGCTGGCCGCGGTGCTGGGGTGGGTCGAGGAGCTGCGGCCGCGCCGGACCGCGTTGATCCACATGGACCAGTCGATGGACTATGCGACCCTTGCGGCGGAGCTGCCGGCCGCCGTCGTGCCGGGTCACGACGGGCTGGAGATCGACGCATGAGCGACGCCACGGGCCATGCATTGATCCTGGCGACGATGCTGATCCTGCCGGTCAGCGCGCTGGTCGCACGGCGGCTGCCGCTGGCGACGACGGTGAAGTACGGGCTGATCTGGGCCGCCATCTTCACGATCGGTGCTATAGCCGTCGCGAGTTTTACATAATGTGTATTATCGATTTCACGCATCGGCGTCGGGGGGTGTCGTCGTGATCGAGCGCCTCGTGGCGATCATGGCACGGCTGCGCTCCCCCGGCGGCTGCGAATGGGATCGGGCGCAGACGTTCGCGACGATCGCGCCGTACACGATCGAGGAAGCGCATGAGGTCGCCGACGCGATCGAGCGTGCGGACATGGCGGACCTGAAGGACGAACTGGGCGACCTGCTGCTCCAGGTCGTCTTCCACAGCCGCATCGCCGAGGAAGCCGGGCTGTTCGCGCTGCCCGACGTCGTTGCAGCGATCAGCGACAAGATGGAACGCCGCCACCCGCATATCTTCGGCGACGCGCCGGACGGCGGCCACCATTTGTGGGAGGAAGTGAAGGCCGCCGAACGCGCCGCGAAGGGCGCGGACAGCGCGCTGGATGGCGTCGCGGCGGGCCTGCCCGCGCTGATGCGCGCGGAAAAGCTCCAGAAACGCGCCGCGCGCACCGGGTTCGACTGGCCCGACGCCGCCGGCCCACGCGCGAAGATCGACGAGGAACTGGCGGAGGTAGAGGCGGCGACCACGCCCGACGACGTGGCGGAGGAGATCGGCGACCTCCTGTTCGCAATCGTCAACTGGGCTCGCCACAAGGGGGTCGATGCCGAGGCCGCACTGCGCGCTGCCAACACCAAATTCACCCGTCGGTTCAAGGCGATGGAAGCGGAAGATGCGAGCTTCTCCACCCGCTCGCTGGCGGAGCAGGAAGCGCTCTGGCAACAGGTAAAGGCGCGTTAACCCCGGGCCAGATGCCGTTCCAGAAAGGCGGTGACGGCGCGGACATGACCCCAGGTCGCCGCGCTCGCCGCGATGTCGTAGGCATGTTCGATCCCCGGCAGCGCGACATGCGTGACCGGCGTCGACAACGCGTCGGCGAAGGCGGCGGACTCCTTATGCGGCAGCAGGATGTCGCCGGTGCCGTGGATCACCAGCATCGGCGGTGCGTCGGGGCGGATGCGATCGACCGGACTGACGTCGTGCCACCGCGCATCGGGCGGCCCGGGCATGAACCGCGTCGCGGCGAAGCGCATCATCGCACCGTGGTTGCGCCCCGCCCGCCGCGCACGGTCGAGCATGTCGAACCGCCCGTACAGCGGCACCGCGACCGCGACCGAGCAGTCCGCTCCCTCGAACCCCGGCTTCAGCGCGGGATCGTCGTGGGCCAGCGCCACCATGGCGGTCAGATGCCCGCCCGCCGATCCGCCCGTCACCGCGATCCGCGCCGGATCGCCGCCATGTTCCGCCGCATGCGCGCGGACCCACGCGACCGCGCGCAGCACGTCCTGGACCTGCACCGGCATGCGGTGCTTCGGCCCCAGCCGGTAGTTCACGTCCGCGACCAGCCAGCCGCGCGCGGCGAGATGGTCGATCAGCGGCCGTGCCTGCTGGTGCTTGTGCCCCGTGATCCACGCGCCGCCGTGGATGTGGACCAGCACGGGCATCGGCGCGTCCGGTCGCACCGCCGGCATGACGAGGTCGAGGGTCTGCCGCGCCCCCTCCCCACCATAGGCCACGTCCGCGATCCGCCGCGTACCCCTGGCGTCGTACACGATCGGCCACAGTCCCGCGGACCACGGCACCGCATCGTCCAGGTCCATCGCGCGCAGCAGGACGCGGGCCGCGTGCCGGTTGCGCCGGTGGCACAGCGCGTACGCGACGGTCGCGGCCGTGGCCAGCGTCGCGCCCGTCCCCTCCCCGTCGCGCCACATCGCCGATGCGACGACCGCCGACGCGATGGCGAGCGGGAAGGCGAACGACTGTCCGATCCAGCTGGCGACCCACCACAGGCCCAGCAGCGGGGCGGGGATCGACCGCGGCTGCGCGGGGATCAGCCCGGCAAGCGCATGCCACAGCAGCAGCGCGGCGACATAGGCCACCTACCGCGCCCCCGTCACAGCGACTGGCCGTCATCGATGTCGATCACGCTGCCCGTCACGTGGCGCGATGCGTCCGATGCGAAATACACCAGCATCGGGTCCAGCGTGTCGATCGGCATCATCCGGCGCCGGTGCCATCCCGCGATCTGCGCCTTGCCGCCGTCGCCGTCCCACCAGTCGCCGCCGATCTCGGTCCGGATGTAGCCCGGCTGGATCACGTTCACGTTCACCCCCGATCGCACCCATTCGCGCGCCAGGTTTCGGCCCAGATGCGCGACCGCGGCCTTCGACGCGGCATAGGGGCTGTCCCCCTGCCCGGTCATGTGCGCGGTGATCGACCCGATCAGGACGATGCGCCCGCGCCCGTGATCGCGCGATCCGTCCGCGATCAGGCGTTTCGCGCCCTCGCGCGCGGTCAGGAACAGGCCGGTGAAATTGGTATCGACGGTGGATCGCAGGTCCGCCAGCGACAGTTCGGTCGCGCGGCCCGCGTTGCTCTGGCCCGCATTGGCGACGATCGTGTCGACGGTGCCGAACCGCGCCTCCGCCGCATCATAGGCCGCGATCGTCGACGCCTCTTCGGTGACGTCCAGCGCGACCGCCAGCGCCGCATCGCCCAGCTCCTGTGCCAGCGCTCGCACCCGCTCGACCCGCCGCGCGCCCAGCACCACGCGCGCACCCGCCGCCGCCAGCGTCCGCGCGAACTGCACCCCCAGCCCCGACGACGCCCCGGTCACCAGCGCCACGCGCCCGTCCAGTTGCCCCATGTCCCGCTCCCGTTTCTTCGCATTCCGAATAGGCGGAGCGGTAACCATTTCAAGCTAGTCCGGGCGAATGCGGATCGTCCTTGCCGTTTTGCTGTTCACGACGCCTGCGCTGGCGGAGGCGCCCGGCGAACGCCGCACCGCACCCGAAGCGTCGGACGTGGCGCTGTTCGTCGTCGCGGCGGGCGCGGTCTGGCTGACCCGCCGCGCGCTTCGCCGCCGCGCCTTGCCGAAGGATTGACCCCGCACCCGTCAACGGGCACCCGCGGCGCATGGCCGACGACATCCTCGACCGCCTTCAGGCGACGATCACCGCGCGAAAGGCCGGCGACGCCGACGCCTCCTATACCGCGCAGCTGTTCCGCCGCGGTCGCGCCCGCATCGCGCAGAAACTGGGCGAGGAGGCGACCGAAACCGTCATCGCCGCGATGGGCGACGATGCGGCGAAGATCGTGCCCGAGGCCGCGGACCTGTTGTATCACCTGCTCGTCCTGCTCGCCGACGCGGGCCTGTCGCTCGACGACGTGCGTGCCGAACTGGCGCGGCGCGAAGGGACGTCGGGCGTGGCGGAGAAGGCCGGGCGCCCGCTGACCTTTTCCGCCGACGGAGGACCGCCCGCATGAGCGTCGACGCCACCCTGCCCTACGACGATGCCAACATCTTCGCGAAGCTGCTGCGCGGGGAGATCCCGTCGCGGCGGGTGTACGAAGACGATCATACGATCGTCTTCCACGACATCGCGCCGTGGGCGCCGACGCACCTGCTGGCGATCCCGCGCGGGTCGTACGTGTCGTGGGACGATTTCTCCGCGCGGGCGAGCGATGCGGAGATCGCCAGCCTGACGCGCGCGATCGGCGCCGCGGCGCGCGCCGCGGGGCTGGTGGAGACGGGCTACCGCCTGATCGCCAACATCGGCCGCGACGGGCATCAGGAGGTGCCGCACCTCCACGTCCACATCATGGGCGGCCGCGCGCTGGGACCGATGCTGGTCCGCAACGACGGACGGGCATGACCCTGCCACCCGGAAGCTATTGCGCGCGTCCGTTTTGCCACTAGGCTCCGCCGATTAACGCAGTTCGGGCCGCCGGGGGGCGGCCAAGGGAGATTTATGGCGACCAGACCGGCAGGCGGCATCCTTGCGCGGATGATGAAGCGCAAATCGATCGCGCAGGTCCAGCACGAGACCGAATCGAGTGAACTCAAGCGCACGCTCGGCAAGTGGAACCTTCTCCTTCTCGGCGTCGGCTGCATCATCGGTGCGGGCATCTTCGTGCGTACCGGCAGCGCCGCGGCGCTCCATGCGGGTCCGGCGGTACTCCTGTCCTTCGTCGTCGCGGGCATCGTCTGCGCCTTCGCGGGGCTGTGCTACGCGGAATTGTCGTCGACTCTGCCGGTGTCGGGATCGGCCTACACCTACGGCTACACCACGCTGGGCGAGTTCGTCGCGTGGATCATGGGCGCGCTGCTGCTGCTCGAATACGGGCTCGCGGCGTCGGTCGTCGCGGTCGGCTGGGGCGGCTATGTCGTCAGCCTGCTGGCCGATTTCGGGCTACAGATCCCGCCGCAATTCACCGGCCCCGCAGGCTACACGCTGATGCGCGACGGCGCGCCGGTGCTGATCGACGGGCAGACCGTCACGACGATCTTCAACCTCCCCGCCTTCCTCATCTGCCTCGCGCTCGCCGCGCTGCTGGTGGTCGGCGTGTCGGAATCGGCGAAGGTGAACAACGTCATCGTCGCGGTGAAGGTCAGCGTGCTGGTCGCCTTCATCGTCGTCGGCGGCCTGATCGTCCTCGCCCGCTTCCCCGAACTGGTCGCCAAGAACTGGACCCCGTTCATCCCGGAGAACCAGGGCGACGGGAAATTCGGCGTCGACGGCATCATGCGCGCGGCGTCGATCGTCTTCTTCGCCTATATCGGGTTCGAGGCGGTCTCCACCGCCGGGCAGGAAGCCAAGGATCCGAAGCGCGACATGCCCTTCGGCATCATCGGCAGCCTGGTCGTGTGCACCGTCATCTACATGCTGGTCGCCGCGATCATGACGCTGCTGGTGCCCTACAACCAGCTGAACGTGCCCGATCCCGTCGCGGTCGTGGTCGACAATTTCGGCCCGACGTGGAGCTGGCTGGCCAAGATCATCAAGGTGGGCGCGATCGTCGGCCTGACCTCGGTCGTGCTGGTGCTGATGTACGGGCAGACGCGGATCTTCTATACGATGGCGCGCGACGGCCTGCTGCCGCGCGTCTTCGCGACCGTCCATCCGAAGTTCAAGACGCCCTATATCAACACGCTGCTCGTCGGCCTCATCACCGCGGTGGCGGCGGGGTTCTTCGACATCAACGTGCTGGGCGACATGACCTCGGTCGGCACGCTGGCGGCGTTCGCGATCGTCTGCCTGTCGGTGATCTACCTGCGCCGCGCCGCGCCGGATCTGCCGCGCGGCTTCTCGGTGCCCTTCTATCCGGTCCTGCCGGTGCTGGGCATCCTGTCCTGCGGCTACCTCATCACGACGGTGCCGTGGCCGGTGCTGAAGTTCTTCCTGTGGTACATGGCTGGCGGCGTGGTGCTGTACTTCGCCTACGGCATCCGCAATTCCAACCTGCAACGCGGCGTCGGGCAGGACGGCGGCCCCGACATGGGCGAGTTCGTCGCCCCGGTCGGCGAGCAGCCCTGATCGGCAAGCACGCGTGAAGGAAAGGGGCCGGCGGAGCGATCCGCCGGCCCCTTTCGTCTCACGCGGTCGGCCGTCCCGCCTTCAGCTCGTCGCGGATTTCGCGCAGCAGCACGACCTCCGCCGCCTCCGCCGCGGGCTCCGCGGTTCCGGCCGCCTTCTCGCGCTCCATCTTCGCGACCATCCGGTTCACCCCGCGCATCATCAGGAAGATGATGAAGGCCAGGATGACGAAATTGATGACGACGGTGATGAACTCGCCATAGCCGAACAGCGGGACCCCGGCGGCCTTCAGCTGGGCATAGCTGTCGGGCGAGCCGGTGTAGCCCGCAGGAATGGCGCCGAGCGGTACGAAATAGCTCGAGAAGTCGAAGCCGCCAAACAATGCGCCGACGACCGGCATGATGATATCGTCGGTCAGCGATTTCGTGATCGTGGCGAACGCCCCGCCGATGATGACGCCGACCGCGAGGTCCAGGACGTTGCCCCGCGCGATGAAGGCCTTGAAATCGTTCAGCATGAGATGCTCCCCCTGTCATGGTCGAAGGTCGCGGAGGCTAACCCCACATTGCCGCTTCGCCTAGGGCACCATGTGTCCTATACGGGTGACACAGGTTCAGGAGACTTTCCGATGACGCGCCCGATCGCCGCCGCCCTGATGGCCCTTCCCCTCGCCGCCTGCGGGCTGAACAGCATCCCTACGGCGGAGGAAACCGCCAAGGCGCGCTGGGCCGACGTGCAGAACGAATATCAGCGCCGCGCCGACCTGATCCCCAATCTCGTCGCGACGGTGAAGGGCTATGCGAAGCAGGAATCGGACGTGCTGGTACGCGTGACCGAGGCGCGCGCATCGGCCAACCGCGTCCAGGTGACGGGCGAGCAACTGACCGATCCCGCCGCGGTCCAGCGCTTCGCCGCGGCGCAGAACGCGGTGACTCTGTCGCTGCAACGCCTTCAGGAGGCGTATCCCGACCTGAAATCGAACCAGAATTTCCTGTCGCTGCAATCGCAGCTGGAGGGGACCGAGAACCGCATCACGATCGCGCGTCGCGATTACAACGGGGCGGTGCAGGATTATAACACCCGCATCCGCACCTTCCCCGACGCGATCGGCGCCAAGATCGTCTACGGCGCGAAGCCGATGGTGCCGTTCCAGGCGACGACGCCCGGCGCAGAGGCCGCGCCGACGGTGAACTTCGGCGGTTGATATCGTGCGCCGTCACCCCGGCGACCGCCGGGGTCCAGCTGGGGGACTTTCGTGACCACGCCCGTCGCTAGCTCACCGACGTTCCGTTGCCGGACCCCGGCTGTCGCAGGGCGCGTTCAAAAAGCGCTCCGTCATGCCGGGCTCGTCCCGGCATCCATCGCGCCGCGAGAGCGGAAGCCGTTGTTCGGGCGGCACGATGGACCCCGGAACAGGTCCGGCGTGACGACGCGCTGTTTGCACGGGTCCGCGCTCCGCAACCGTCATACGTTCTTGCGCCTGTCACTCCCGATCGCCGCGGTGCTGCTCGGCGGATCGACGGTCGCGGCTGCCGCCTATGTGGATGATGAAGCGGACATCCTGCCGCAGCCCACCGAAGCGCGTCTGGCGAAGGCGGCGGCGACGCTGGAACGGCGCACGGGGCATCAGTTCGTGGTCGTGACGACACGATCCCTCGGCGGACAGCCGGTCGAGCGCTACAGCCTCGCGCTGTTCGACCGGCTCGGCGTCGGGCGCGCCTGCTGTGACGACGGCGTCGGGCTGCTGGTGGCGCCGGTCGAGCGCAAGGCGCGGATCGAGGTCGGCAAGGGGCTCGAACACGCGCTGACCGATGCCGAGGCGGCCCGGATCATGAACCGCGACATCCTCCCCCGCTTCCGCGCCGGCGACCTGCCCGGTGGCGTCGAGCGCGGCGCGCGCGCCATCATCGCGGAGATCGACGCATGACCATCGCGCGCTTCCTCCTGGCTCTCCTCCTGCTCACCGCCCTCCCCGCCGGCGCGCAGGACTTCCCCAAGCTTACCGGCCGCGTCGTCGATGCCGCGGGCCTGCTCGACGCCGCGCAGGTGCAGCAGCTCACCGCTTTGTCGGACGGGGTGGAGAAGGCGTCGTCGCGCCAGCTGGTCGTCGCGACGATCCCGGACCTGCAAGGCTATACGATCGAGGATTACGGCTACCGCCTCGGCCGCGCGTGGAAGATCGGGCAGGCGGGCGCCAACAACGGGGTCATCCTGCTGGTCGCGCCGAAGGAGCGGAAGGTGCGGATCGAGGTCGGCTACGGCCTCGAACCCATCGTGACCGATGCTTATGCCAGCGTGGTCGTCAACCAAATCATCCTCCCCCGCTTCCGCGACGGCGACATGCCCGGCGGCATCGTGGCGGGGGCGCAGGCGGTGGCGGAGCAGCTGAAACTGCCGCTGGAGGCCGCCGAGCGCCGCGCGGCGGAAGCGACCGCGAAGCGCGCGCAGCGCAGCGAGGATGCGGGCGAGTGGATGACCGCGATCTTCTGGATCGTGGTGGTGATCCTGTTCGTCGTCGTCCCGCTCCTGCGCCGCGGGGGCAAGGGGCGGCGCTATCGCGGCGGCTTCGCGCCCATCGTGATGTGGGGCGGCGGTGGCTTCGGCGGCGGGGGCGGCGGCTCCTCATGGGGCGGCGGCGGCGGTTTTTCGGGCGGCGGCGGGTCGTTCGGCGGCGGCGGCGCGAGCGGGAGCTGGTGATGACGCGACTGGTACTGACGCCCGCGGAGCGCGATGCCGTCACTGCCGCGGTGGTGGCGGCGGAGGCGACGACCGATGGCGAGACCGTCACGATCGTCAGCGAACGGTCCGACGCCTATCATGACGTCGGCCTGCATTACGCGCTGGTTGCGGTCCTCGCGGTCCCCGTGGCGGCGGCGATCTGGCCCGCGCTGCTGCTGCCCGGCAACGGTTGGGAGACCGGGCGGACGCACGACCTGACCCTGCTGCTGATCGCGCAGGCCGTCGCCTTCCTGATCGTCCGCTTCGCGCTGGCGTGGATGCCGCTGCGGCTGTGGCTGACGCCGCAGGCGACGAAGGCGCGCCGCGTGCGCCGTCGCGCGGTGCAATATTTCCGCGTCGCCGCGGAGCGCCGCACCGCGGGCCGCGAGGGCGTGCTGCTGTATCTGTCCGCGGACGAGCATGTCGCGGAGATCGTGGCCGATGCCGCGGTCCATCGCGCGGTGCCGCCCGAACGCTGGGCGGAGGCGATGGCCGCGCTGGTCGATGCGGTGCGTGACGGGCGCGCCGGCGACGGCATGGTCGCCGCGGTGGCCGCGATCGGCGCGATCCTCTCGCAGCATTTCCCGAAAAGCGCGGGCAATGCCAACGAACTGCCGGACCGGGTGATCGAATTGTGACGGAGACGATGTGGGAGGGCCGTTTCCTGCGCGCGCTGCGCGACGGGCAATGGGAATATGCCGCGCGCGCGCGCGACATCACCGCGGCGGTGATCCTGGCGATCACGGACGCGGACGAGGTGATCCTGGTCGAGCAATATCGCGTCCCGCTGGGATGTCGCACGATCGAGATGCCCGCGGGCCTCGTGGGCGACGAGGATCCGGGCGAGGCATTGGAGGACGCCGCCGCGCGCGAGCTGGAGGAGGAAACCGGCTATCGCGCGGCGCGGATCGAGCGGCTCGGCCAGTTCGCCTCCTCCCCCGGCATGACGAGCGAGACGTTCACCTTCGTCCGCGCGCACGGCCTGACCCGCGTCGGCGACGGCGGCGGGCATGAGGGGGAGGATATCACCGTCCACCTCGTACCCCGCGCTGACGTCGCGGCCTTCGTCGCGGCGCGGCGGCGGGACGGATGGGCGGTGGATGCGAAGATGCTGCTGCTGCTGGCGGGATCGGTGCTGCCGTCGGGCGGGTAACGGCGGACGACGCCCGCCGGTTCGTCCCGGGATACAGGGTTGCGAACCGCATCGCTTGAGGCTCTAAATCCGGGACAGGCCCGGGACGAGGGCGGGGTCGTCGCAACCGACCACGGATGTAGCGTCCCACCCTCCCCCGTCATGCCGGGCTGGTCCCGGCATCCACGGCGCCGCGTCATCACCGGCCGGAAGACGTGCGGCCCGGTGGATGCCGGGACAGGCCCGGCATGACGAAGGAGCGATCCTATCGCGCCAACCACGAAAAAGGGGGCGACGCCTCGCGACGCCGCCCCCTTTCGAAATCTTCGGAACAGCCCGCCGCTCAGTGCGGCCGGCCGATCCCCGCGATCGCCCGGTCGACCAGCGCGCGGTCCGCGTCGGCGCCGTGGCGCTGGCGGATCAGCGTCGCCGCCGCGGTCGCCGCCGCCTGCGCGGTTTTCGTGCGGACCTCCGCCAGTGCGCTGCGCTCGGCGGCGGCGATCTTCTCCTCCGCCATCTTCGCCCGGCGCTCGACCAGTGCGTCTGCGTCGATCTTCGCCTGCGCGACGATCGCCTCCGCTTCCGCCCCGGCGTGGCGGGTCATTTCCGCCGCATCCCCCTCGGCGGCGGCGATCTTCGCGGCATATTCGTCCCGCAGCTTCTCGGCCTCGGCACGCAGCGCCTTCGCTTCGTCGAGCTGGCGACGGATGTCCGCGATCCCGCGGTCGAGCCCGGCGGTGACGGCGCGCACGCCGCCCTTCCAGATCACGATCGCGAGGAAGAAGATCATCGCGATCGAGACCCACACGGTCCCGTTCAGGCCCAGCACCGACGGATCGGTGTGATGCTCAGCCGCCTGCGTCGTCAGCGCCTCGCCGCCCTCGTGGGGCATACCCTGCGCGGAATCGGCATCGGCCAGGTTGGCCGCGACGGTCGCCGATCCGGCGAGGATCAGGATATCAGCCATGGATCACCGCCTTCACCGCGCCGCGCGCGTCGTCGAGGGAGACGTCGGTGCCCGCCACGCGTGCGACGATCGCCTGCGCGGCCTCCGCCGCGACGGCCTCGATCTCCTCCGCCGCACGGGCGGAGGCGTCGCGGATGCGCGCCTCGGCCTCGGCCACCTTCGCCGATTGCCCGGCGTTGGCGGCGTTCAGCGTCCGCTCGGTCGCCAGCGCGGCGGTCTGCCGCGCCTCCGCCACCAACCCCTGCGCCTTCTCGCGCGCCGCGACGTCGCGGGCGCGCCAGTCGGCTTCCGCCGCATCGGCCGCGTCGCGCGCCCGGCTTGCGGCGGAAAGGTCGTCGGCGATCGACTTGTCGCGACCGTCGATCGTCGCCTGCACCTTGGGCAGCATGCCCCGGCCGACGATGAAGAACACCGCGCCGAAGGTCAGCAGGAGCCAGAAGATCTGCGACGCCCAGGTGGCGGCAAGTTGGGAAATCTGCGGCATCGTAATCCCAGTCGGGGGTTATCCCCGCCGGGCGGCCCGCCGTGCGGCCCGCCCGTCAGGTCGATAGGTTACGCGACGAAGATCAGGATCATCGCGACGACGAACGCCAGCAGGCCGAGCAGCTCGGCGGCGGCGAAGCCGATGAACAGGCGGCCCTGCTGACCGTCGGCCGCACCCGGATTGCGCAGCGCGCCTTCGAGGAACGAGCCGAAGACGTTGCCCACGCCGATGGCGGCCATGCCGGCACCGATGGCGGCCAGACCGGCGCCGACGAGCTTTGCGGCTTCTGCGTCCATGATAGAAACTCCCGATAAGATACGTGGTTGAAAAGGAAACCTAGTGCAGATTGACCGCGTCGTTGATGTACAGCGAGGTCAGCAGCGCGAAGACATAGGCCTGGATGCCCGCGACCAGCAGCTCCAGCGCGGAGATGCCGACCATCAGGACGAAGCTGGGAACGCCGACGACGCCGCCCCACAGCAGGCCCGAATTGCCCGCGTTGATGATGAAGCCCGCCAGCACCTTCAGCAGGATGTGTCCCGCCATCATCGCGACGAACAGTCGCAGCGCGAGGCTGAACGGGCGGACCATGAACGACACCAGCTCGATGACCGGGATCAGCCACATCAGCCACAAGGGCGTGCCGTGCGGCACGAACAGGCTGAAGAAGTGGAGCCCGTGGCGCCAGAAGCCGACGATCAGGACGATCGAGAAGCTCATGATCGCCAGCACGCCGGTGATCGTGAAATGGCTGGTGAAGGTGAAGGGGTGGACGCCCACGACGCCCAGCGGCAGCAGGCCGAGGAGGTTGGCGAACAGGATGAACATGAACAGCGAGAAGACGTAGGGGACGTACTTCTTCCCCTCCGGCCCCACGTTCGCGGCGAGCATGTTGTCGATGAAGCGCGTCGCGCCCTCGACCATCATCTGCCCGCGCGTCGGGACCAGCGAACCCTTCAGGCCCATCGACATGAACGCGATCAGCGCGACGACCGCCGCGACCATCCACGCGGACGAGTTCGTGAACGCGATCTGGTGCCCGCCGATCGCGAAGCCGTCCCAGATCGTCTGCACCTCGAACTGGTGCATCGGGTCGATCTTGCCGCCGCCTGCCGCCACGTTGCTCGTGTCCTTCATGAACGAAACCTCCCAAATTACTTGGGAGGCTGGGAAATCCGGATGATGTTCCTGAACGCGACGATGATCCCGAGGAACAGCATCACGAGCAGGCCCCAGGGCGACGTGCCGGCAAATCGGTCGATCACCCAACCGATCAGCGCGCCGCCGATCATTCCCCCCAGAAGTTCGGCGAGCACGCGGTTGCCGAGCCGGTAGCCGGCGTCGGGTCCCTTGTTGCCCGCACCCGTCCGGTGCGCCTCGTCGCGGTGCGCATTCGCAAGCCGCTCATCGAGCGACTGGAGACGCGCATCCTCGCCGAGGGGGTCTGGTCCGGGTTCGTTTCCTGCCATGTCCGCATGTCCTTCCCGTGAGTCGGGCAGGCGCGGAGGATAGCCGGAAGGCGAGCCCGCCAAGGCGCCGCCCGGTTAGCCGGGGGTCCGGGGGGTGTCAACCGTTGCGGGGGCCGCCGAGCCTCCCCGCTCCGCGGGGAGGGGGACCAGCCGAAGGCTGGTGGAGGGGGAGCGCCACAGGCGAGGCGCTCGTGGATAGCCCCCCTCCCCGTGCCGGGGAGGATCTACACGCAGCGCGAATCGCGTACCGGCGCGCCCGCGCCACGCGTCTGCCAGCTGCCGTCGGGCGCGCGATACTTCTCGCCCGGCTTCGTCTGCGCCACCAGATTGCATCCGCTGGTGAAGGCGAACTGGTCGACCGCCACGCCCTGCTCCGCGGCGGAGCGCGTGTAGGCGGCCTTGCGCTGGATGTTGATGTTGCTGACGATCGCGCGCACGTCCGCCCCGCCGCCGACGACGCCCAGGTATCCGTCCGCCTGCTCCCCCACCTGCCCCGCGGCGCGCGCGGCGGCATAGGCGGGGTCGCGTTGCGCCAGCGCGGGCGCGGCGACCAGCGCGGTGGCGGCGATCAGCGGAAGCAGCGTGTAGGCCATGTCAGAAGATCCCCGGATTCTGCTTGATGAGCGATTTGGCCTGATCGTCCAGGCGGTACACGACTTCCTGCGTCACGCTGATGTTCAGGTTGATGACGATCGGCTTTTCCGGTGCGGAGATGTTCACGCACCCGCCCGTGCACAAGAGGGCCGCCGTCAGGACGGATCGAATCGTTCGCTGGGTCATCGCTTCCGTTTCGGTCATGGCACGATCTCGCTTTCGGGTGGCTGAACGGGCGCGGCGTTCTGCGCGTCGATCAGTTGTTGCAGGTTGCGCTTCACCAGCCGGCTGGGGTCGTAGAAGCCCGCGGCCGAATCGATCAGCCCGCGGAACGGCGCGGCGATGCGGATGTCGAACCGGATGGGCAGGCGCGTCAGCCGGCGGATCAGGAAGTTCGATTTGGCCCCCTCCCCCTGCCGGATCCCCGCCACGCGCACGTCGGTCACCATCTCGCCCGACAGCGGCCCGTTCATCGCGATGTCGAGTTCGCGATAGGTCAGCGACTTGAGCGCCTGGAACGCGAAATCGCCCCAGAAGCCGAGCTTCTCCTGGCTGATCCGCCCGACATAGGCCAGCGTCCCGCCGGGCGCGCGCGCCGTCAGGCGGCCGCCGACGATCCGTCCCCCGTCGGCGTCGAACGTCATCGGCAGGACGCCGTCGAACGTGCCGGTGGCGCTCAGATTCTCGAAATCGAACTGTTCGATGAATCCGGCCGCGTCCATGCCCGCGATGCGGAAGGTCATCCGCCGCGACTGGTCCTTCGCGAAATCGAGCAGGGTCGGGTCCAGGGTCAGCGTGCCGCCCGCGAACGGCCACGTCCCGCCGTCCACCTTCACGCGGGTATCCGGCAACGTCTGGTACACGATGCGCCCGTTGGTCACGGGCACGCCGGTGTTGATCGACGCGACCGTCGCCACCTGTCCGGGCGCGCTTTCGAGCGCCAGCAGGTCGGTGAAGCGGATCGTGCCCGCCAGCCCCTCCACCGGCCCGAAGGCGGCGGCCAGATCGGTGTCGGCGGTGGAGAAGGTGCCGGTGGAGGTGACCCCCGCGGGCGACCAGTCGATGTCGCCGCGCCCCTTCACGATCCCCTTCACGTCCGCGATCACGCCGAAGGTCAGCAGGGTCAGGCGATCGGGCTGGAGCGCGTCGCCGAACGCGATGCCGGGAACGTCGATCGCCGCATGGCCCGTCCCGGTGGATAGCCGGTGCCCGATCCCGACCCTCGCCACCTCCACGCCCGTCACCGGCTCGACCAGCCGCCCGGCCACCCCGATCTCGCCGTCCGCCAGCCCGAAGGCGACGTCGCGCGCGGCCAGGGGGTTGAAGCGACGCTCCGCCGCCGGCGCGGCATCCGCCACGGTCAGCGCGCCGGTCAGCCCGAACCGCCCGCCCACGAGGTTCCACGTGCCCGTCGCGGCGAACATGACCAGCGGCACCGCACCGATCCGTCCCGCGCCCCCCGACATCGTCCCCGCCAGCCCCGTCGGCGTGACTCGCCCGTCGATCCGCGCGACGTCCAGGCTGGTCACCGCGCCCGGTCGCCCGATCCGCGCCGACACGTCGTCGGCCGAGAAGCCGCGCGTCGACAGCGCCACGCGCGCATCCGCGGCGGCGAGCGTCAGCGGCGTCCCGCCCAGCGTTCCCGTCAGCCGAGGGGCGGCGATCCGTGCGCCGCCGGTCACCCCGGCGGGGCCGACCGCGACCAGCGCCTCGCCGGTCGGGCACAGCGCCAATCGGGCGGGGTCGAGCGTCAGGCCCGACAGGATCAGGCGATCGAACGCGACCGGGGTGCAGGCAGGATCGATCCGCCAGGTGCCGCCCGCCCGCCGCGCGTCGATCGGCAGCACCAGCCGCTCGACCCGCCCGCCCGCGATCGGCCCGGTCAGCGTGGCGGTGGTGGACAGGCGCCCCGCCCCGAAGCGCACCGGGGTCAGCGCGATCGCCGCGCCGTCCGCCGCATAGGGCGCGATCGTCGCCACGCCCGTCCAGGCGGCGGCCTTGTCGAAGGCGACCGTCGCCTGCGGCAACCCGCCACCGCCGAGTGCCAGCCGTCCCCCGCCCGTCAGTCGTCCGTCGCGCCAGGCAAGCGGGGCGTCCCCGCCGAACGTCATCCGCGCCCCGCTGGCGGCGGTCGCGCGCGCCGACCCGACCAGCACGCGAAGCTCACCGTCCGCCTGCGAAACCGACACGTCGGCCCGCCCCGAAAACCGTGCCGCGGCGCGGGTCAGCGCGATGTCGGCACGGCGGATCAGCGGCGCGACCGGGCTGCCCGCGCCGACGCCGCCCAGCGTCGGAAGCAACGTGCGCGCGTCCGCGTCGTCGATCCCGACGATGCCCTTGTATTGCACGTTCCGCGCATCGGCGCCGAAGCCGCCGTCGATCGCCGCCCGGCGCGCTCGAACGCCGCTACCCGTCACGTCGCGTGCCGCGAAGGCGACGTCGCCGCGCACCGATCCGTCGACGATCCGGGCGGCGACCGTGCCCGTGATGCCCGCGGTGCGCGCCTGCGGATGGATCACCGCCCCGGTGGTCAGCCCCGCCGACAATGTCGACGCCGCAAGGTTCCCCAGGACCAGCCGCGCGCGGGCGTCCGCCGCGAGGGAGGCGACACGCGTCCCGGCGCATGCCAGCATCGCGCCGCGCACCGGTCCCGCGAAATCGATGCCGTATCCCGCCTCGCCCTTCCGCGTCGCGTTGCCCGTCGCCTTTCCCGTGGAGCGCACCCGCCCGTGCGCGGTGACGCCGCGCGCCGCGCAGTCCCCGACGCCCAGCCGCGGCGCGACCACCGCCATCGTTCCCGCGAAGCCGTCGTCCAGCCTCCCCCGCCCGGACAGCGCGATCCCCGCCGCGCCGTACGGCGTGTCCAGCCGCATCCGCGCGTCCGATACCGCCACGTCCAAAGCGGGCAAGGCGAACGGCCCGCCGCGGGACGCGGGCAGCAGCCGGTCGATCTCCCCCAGCGTGACGCGGCCGTCGATCATGCGGCCGCGAATCCGCACCTTCCCCGCCCGCAACGCCACCAGCCGCGGACCCGACAGGCCGATATCGGTCAGCGTCTCGACCCAGTCGGCGACGAGGTCCGGGTTTCCGGGATCGCCGATGACCACGTTCGTCAGCCGCTGGCGACCGAAGCCGAGGTCCGCGACCTCGTACCGCGCGGTCACGCCGCGCCGCGCCAGTTCGCGATCGATGACGCCGGTCGCGATCGGGACGCGCGACAGCCACAATCCGCCGACCGCGGTCAGCGCCAGCACCGATACCGACACGGCCACGCGCCGTCCGCGCCGTCGCGGCGCCGCTTCGTTCGTGTCCGACGCCACCATGCCGGTGCAGCATAGGCGGCCGACCCCCGCCGACGCAATTGCGCGCGTCGCCGGGCGTGATAGTTTGCGGCGGATGGCCCGCGCCGACCCGACCGACCCCACCGATCCCGCGGGCCACCGCGCCCGGCTGCGCACGCGCCTGCTGGGCGACGCGGACGGGCTGCACGATCACGAACTGGTCGAATATCTCCTCGCCCTCGCGATCCCGCGCCGCGATACGAAGGCGCTGGCCAAGACGCTGCTGCACGAATTCGGCGGGATCGGCAGCCTTCTGGCCGCGGACCCGGCGGCGCTGGCGCGGGTCGGCGGCATGGGGGAGACGAGCAGCGCGGCGATCAAGATCGCGCATGCCGCCGCGCTGCGCATGATCGGCACGAAGGCGCGCGAGGCGCCGGTGCTGGGCAACTGGCAGGCGCTGGCCGATTACCTGCACGCCGCGCTGGCGCATGTGGACGTGGAGGAATTCCACGTCCTGCATCTCAACACGCGCAACATGCTGGTGCGCGACGAACGCATGAGCCGCGGCACGATCGACGAGGCGGCGGTGCACGTGCGCGAGGTGATCCGCCGCGCGCTCGACCTAGGCTCCGCCGCGCTGATCCTCGTCCACAACCACCCGTCGGGCGATCCCACGCCCAGCCGCGCCGACATCGACATCACCCGCGCGATCGTGGCGGCGGGCAAGCCGCTGAACATCGCGGTCCACGACCATATCATCGTCGGCCGCTCCGGGCAGGTCAGCCTGCGCGCGAAGGGATTGCTGTAACTGGCTTCCGGCAAGGTTTCCGGTGAAGGCCGGGCGCCGGTCGATAGACCGTATCCGGCATCGGCCCGCCTCCGCCACCCCGTCATGCCTGGCTCGTCCCGCATGACGGGGTGACGTGAAGACCACAAAAACGGCCGCCGGATCGCTCCGGCGGCCGCTCGTTCGTTCGTCGGTCGCAAATCAGGCGGCGGGGGCCGCGCTGTTCAGGAAGCCTGCCAGCTCTTCCTTGCTCACGCTCTTCGAACTGTCCTTGTCCGCCTGCTTGAAGGCGGCCTCGTTCCAGACCTTGTCCGATTTCGCGGCCGGATCGCTCTTGGTCTTGAGCGCGTCCATCCACGACGCGAACTCCGTCTTGCTCAATGTGCCCGACTTGTCCTTGTCGTAGCCGGGAAACTCGCTGTCCAGGATCGCGGCGACCTGCGTCCCCTGATCGGCCGCGGGTGCCTGGGTCGCGGCCGATGCGGCGGCGGTCTGCGGATCCGCGGGCTGCGGCGTCGTCGTCGCGGTCTGCGGCGTGGTCGCCTGCGGAGTCGAGGTCGCGTCCGGCGTCATCGGCGCGGCCTCCGCCGCGGGCAGCGGCGCGGTCGCCGGGCTGGCGGGCGTCGTCGCGTCGACCGGCGCCGAATCGTTCGTCGTGGTCGTCACGCCAGTCGTCGACTGCTGCGTCGCCTTCGCCTTCTTCGACTTCGTCGCCTTGGTCGAAGTCGTCTGGTCCGCGCTGGCGACCGGTGCGGCGTCCTGCGCAAGTGCCGGGGTAGCCAGAGTCATCGCCGACGCGAGGAGTACATACTTCAGCATTTTCATCTCCTGATTTAATGCTATCGAACATCGACCGGACGAGAGCCGAACACCTTCGCCGGTCACGGAAACTGTGGGATATAAATAGTCGTACCCGATCGAATGTTCCAGAGTTTGTGGCGATTTGATGGCTCGGCCCACCCCTGCTAACGCCCGGCCCATCCCGTCCCCGCCCCTTTGCCAGACAGCAGGTCCGCCATGATTTCCCGCTATTCCCGCCCCGAGATGACCGCGATCTGGAGCGCGGAGTCGCGCTACCGCATCTGGTTCGAGATCGAGGCGCATGCGACCGACGCGCTCGCCGATCTGGGTGTGGTGCCCAAATCCGCCGCCGCCGCGCTGTGGCGCTGGTGGGCGACGAACCCCGTGATCGATGTGCCTGCGATCGACGCGATCGAGGCGGTGACGAAGCACGACGTCATCGCCTTCCTGACCTGGGTCGCGGAGCAGGTGGGGGACGAGGCGCGCTTCATGCATCAGGGCATGACCAGCTCCGACGTCCTCGACACCACTTTGTCGGTCCAGCTCGCCCGCGCCGCCGACCTGCTGATCGCGGATATCGACGCGCTGCTGGCGGTGCTGGAACGCCGCGCGCACGAACATAAACTGACGCCCACGATCGGGCGCAGCCACGGCATCCACGCCGAACCCGTCACCTTCGGGCTCAAGCTGGCGGAGGCGCATGCGGAATTCGCGCGCCATCGCAAGCGGCTGGTCGCGGCGCGCGAGGATATCGCCACCTGCGCGATCTCGGGCGCGGTCGGCACCTTCGCCAACATCGATCCGCAGGTGGAGGCGCATGTCGCCGACAAGCTGGGCCTCGCGATCGAGCCGGTCTCGACGCAGGTCATCCCGCGCGATCGCCACGCGATGTTCTTCGCCACATTGGGCGTCGTCGCCGGATCGATCGAGCGCGTCGCGACGGAGGTGCGCCATCTGCAACGCACAGAGGTGCTGGAGGCGGAGGAATATTTCTCCCCCGGGCAGAAGGGCTCGTCGGCGATGCCGCACAAGCGCAACCCGGTGCTGACCGAGAATCTCACCGGCCTCGCCCGCATGGTCCGCGGCTACGTCACCCCCGCGCTGGAGAATGTCGCGCTGTGGCACGAGCGCGACATCAGTCATTCGTCGGTCGAGCGGTACATCGGCCCCGACGCGTGCATCACGCTCGACTTCGCGCTCGCGCGGCTGACCGGCGTGGTGGACAAGCTGCTGGTCTATCCCGAGCGGATGCAGAAGAACCTCGACCGCATGGGCGGCCTCGTCCATTCGCAGCGCGTCCTGCTGGCGCTGACCCAGGCAGGAGTCAGCCGCGAGGATTCGTACCGGCTGGTGCAGCGCAACGCGATGAAGGTGTGGGAATCCGACGGCGAACTGTCGCTGCTGGAACTGCTGAAGGCCGATCCGGAGGTCGCCGCCGCGCTGTCCCCGGAGGAGATCGCGGCGAAGTTCGACCTCGGCTATCATTTCAAGCACGTCGACACGATCTTCGCCCGGGTGTTCGGAAGCACCCGTTCGCAAGATAGTTAACGCGGCGCGAACGATTGCAATCCGTGCAAGCAAGATTGTTGCGCACGATTGTTGCAGTGCAGCGTAACGATCCGCATATGCGTCCGCGTCGGGACTTCTTCCTGGCAGGAGACCACACCATGCGTATGTTCGAGACCGCCGCCAGCACCGCGCTGGTGATTGCGGTTCAGGCGCTGGTGGTCGGCGCGATCATCACCGCGCTCTGATCCATCGGCATCCGCCCTCCCTTCATCCGGAGGGCGGCCAGCCGGCGGTTCCCATTCCGCGTTCCGGATGCGACAGTCGGGCATGACCCGCATCCTCGGCGCCGTCCTGGCGGGCGGCCGCGCCACCCGCTTCGGCACCGACAAGGCGCTCGCCCGCTGGCGCGACGCCACGTTGCTCGACCATGCACTGGCCAGCCTGGCGCCGCACTGCGCTGCGCTGATCGTCTGCGGCCGGGACGAGGCACCGGTTCCCACAATATGCGATCTCCCGGCTCCCGACCTCGGGCCGCTCGGCGGCCTCGCCGCCGCACTCGCCTATGCGCGGGCCAATGGCTTCGACGCGGTTCTGACCACCGCCTGTGACACGCCCATGATCCCGGACACCATCGTGGCCGCGCTGCTGGAATCCGGCCGTGCCCATGCGGCGGAGGCGCCGACGATCGGCCTGTGGCCTGCCGGCCTTGCCACCTCGTTGCGCGATCATCTTGCAAGCGGCGGCAACCGCTCGATCCGCCACTGGGCCGCAAGTATCGGCGCGGTCGCGATATTACCCGGCGTCACGGTCGACAACGTCAACACCCCCGCCGACCTCGCCGCGCTGACCCGGTGAGCGACCCGCCCGTCACCCCCGACGGCCGCTACATCGTCGTGCGCGGGCGGCTATGGCGGCGCAGCGACCCCCGGTTGAGCGACGACGACCGCGCGCGCCTCGTCGCCGACCTGATGACCGCCCGCCGCGCGGTCGCCGCCGCCAACCGCGCCGACGATGCCGATGCACGGGCAGCGGCACGCGAGGCGGTCGATGCGGCGAAGCACGGGCTGGGCGAGCGAGGCCCGGTGTGGTGGGACGACGGCGCGCCGGACTACAACCGCCACATGGCGCGCAACACGCCCTATGCGGTGTGGTTTGCGGGGCTCGCCCCATAAGCCGTCATTGCGAGCGTAGCGAAGCAATCCAGAGTTATCGCGCGGAGCCCTGGATTGCTTCGCTGCGCTCGCAATGACGATGACCGCGCCACCCTTGCCCCCCACGCCCCCCGCGCCTAACCCGCGCCGCATGGCCAGCATCCCGGACGCCGCCCCCTCCCGCCGCCTCGGCAATCTGTCGATCGTCTGGAAGCATGTGGTCCGCTATCCCGGCCGCATCGCAATCGCCTGCGCCGCGCTGGCGGTCACGTCCGGCGCGACGATCGCGATCCCCTACAGCTTCAAGCGCGTCATCGACCGCGGCTTCACCGGCGGCGCGAACGAGGCGGCGGTCGCGGGCGCGTTCCACTACATGCTGATGATCGTCGCGGTGCTGGCGATCGGGACCGCGGTGCGCTTCTACTTCGTCGCCTGGCTGGGAGAGCGCGTGGTGGCGGACATCCGGGAGGACGTGCAGCGCCACCTGCTGACGCTGGCGCCGCGCTTCTACGAGGAGAATCGCCCGTCGGAGATCGCGTCGCGCCTGACCGCGGACACGGCGCAGATCGAGCTGGTCGTCGGATCCTGCGTGTCGATCGCGCTGCGCAATTTCTTCACCGCGGTCGGCGGGTTGATCTACCTCTTCGCCATCTCGCCCAAGCTGGCGGGGATGCTGCTGGTCGGCATCCCGCTCATCATCCTGCCGATCGCGCTGCTCGGCCGCCGCATCCGCACGCTGTCGCGCACGTCGCAGGATCGTGTCGCCGACGTCGGCAGCATGGTGACGGAAACGCTGGGCGCGATGAAGATCGTGCAGGCGTTCGGACAGGAACGGCGCGAGGCGGATCGCTTCGCCGGCGCGGTGGAGGCGACGATGGCGGCGGCGCAGAAGCGCGTCCTGCTGCGCGCGGTCATGACCGCGATCGTCATCGGCCTGGTGTTCGGCTCGATCACCCTGGTGTTGTGGGAGGGCGCGGAGGACGTCGCGTCGGGCCGCCTGTCGGGCGGCGCGATCGCGGCGTTCGTCCTGACCGGCGGCATCGTCGCGGGCGCGTTCGGCGCGCTGACGGAGGTCTACGGCGACCTGCTGCGCGGCGCGGGCGCGGCGGGGCGGATCGCGGAGCTGATGGCCGAACGGCCGGAGATCGCCGCGCCCCCCGCCCCGCGCGCGCTCCCGCACCCGCCCGAGGGTCGCATCGCCTTCGATCACGTCGCCTTCCGCTATCCCACGCGGCCCGAAATCGCGGCATTGCAGGACTTCTCGCTGTCGGTCGCCCCCGGCGAGACGCTGGCCGTCGTCGGCCCGTCGGGCGCGGGGAAGTCCACGCTGTTCCAGTTGCTCCAGCGCTTCTACGATCCCTCGACCGGCACCGTATCGGTCGACGGCGTCGACCTGCGCGAAGCGGACCCGGCCGCGGTCCGCGCGCGTATCGCCATGGTGCCGCAGGACAATGTCATCTTCGGCACCTCGGCGCGCGACAACCTGCGCTACGGCGCATGGGACGCCGACGACGCCGCGATCTGGCGCGCGGCGGAGGCGGCGCACGCCGGGGAGTTCCTCCGCGCGCTGCCCGACGGCCTCGATACCTACCTTGGCGAAGGCGGCGCCCGCCTGTCCGGCGGGCAGCGCCAGCGCGTCGCGATCGCCCGCGCGCTGCTGCGCGACGCCCCGATCCTGCTGCTGGACGAGGCGACCAGCGCGCTCGACGCCGAGAGCGAGCGGCTGGTGCAGGACGCGCTCGAACGGCTGATGCAGAACCGCACGACGATCGTCATCGCCCACCGCCTCGCCACCGTCCGCGCCGCCGACCGCATCGTGGTGATGGACGCCGGCCGCATCGTGGAGGAAGGCACCCACGCGACCCTGATGACGCGCGGCGGCCTGTATCAGCGGCTGGCGAGCCTGCAATTCCACGAGGCGGGTTGAGTTCACGCGGAGGCGCGGAGGCGCGGAGAAGAAGGGTTCGTTCGCGCAGAGGCGCAGAGGCGCAGAGGACGCAGAGGACGCAGAGATTGCGCCTGTGGCTGTCGCTCCGCGAAGCGGAAAGCCATCGCTCGACGGTGCGGATCAGTGAGCCGTCTGCGACGGCTCGAAAGGTAGCCTCACGCAAACTCTCTGCGTCCTCTGCGCCTCTGCGCGCAAAACCTTCTTCTCCGCGTCTCCGCGCCTCCGCGTGAACGGAATCCCCTTCGCGTCTTCGCGTCTTCGCGCGAACCATCGTCACCCCGGGCTTGTCCCGGCATCGCCCGTGCCGCACACTCGCCCCGCATAAGGTGCGCGGCACCGTGGATGCCGGGAAAACCCCGGCATGACGATTCAGGAGAGCGAGCATGTCGACAGATTCAGGCCGGGAATTCGACGTCATCGTCTACGGCGCCACCGGCTTCACCGGCCGCCTCGTCGCCGAGCATCTCGCCGTCACGCATCCGACCGGCGTCCGCTGGGCGATGGCGGGCCGCTCGCTCAGCAAGCTGGAGGAGGTGCGCGCCGAGATGGGCGTGCCCGCCGATATCGCGCTCATCACCGCCAACGCGGACGACCCTGCCTCGCTGCGCGCGATGTGCCGGCGCGCCACGGTCGTCGTCTCCACCGTCGGCCCGTATCAATTGTACGGCAGCGACCTCGTCGCCGCCTGCGCCGCCACCGGCACCGCCTATGTCGACCTGTGCGGCGAGCCCGCCTGGATGCGCGAGATGATCGACGCGCACGAGGCGGAGGCGAAGGCGACGGGCGCGCGCATCGTCTTCTCCTGCGGCTTCGATTCGATTCCCTTCGACCTCGGCGTCATGACGTTGCAGGACGCGGCGCGGAAGCGCTTCGGTGCCCCTGTCCCGCGCGTGAAGGCGCGCGTGCGGCAGATGAAGGGCGGCTTCTCCGGCGGCACCGCGGCCAGCCTGAAGGCGACGCTGGCCGCCGCCGCGCGCCATCCGTCGCTGGTGAAGCTGCTCGCCGATCCCTTCGCGCTGACGCCGGGGCACAAGGGACCGGGCCAGCCATCGGGCCTGCTGCCGGAGTACGACACCACCCTCAACGCGTGGGTCGCGCCGTTCATCATGGCGCCGATCAATACCAAGAACGTCCACCGCACCAACTTCCTGCTCGGGCAGCCATGGGGCGACATCGTCTATGACGAGATGGTCGTCGCGGGCCTGGGCGACATCGGCAAGGCGGCGGCGGAGGCGCTGGCGAAGCTGAACCCGCTCGCTTCCGACAAGGGGCCGAAGCCCGGCGAAGGCCCGTCGAAGGAAGAACGCGAGGCGGGGCATTTCGACATCCTGTTCGTCGGCCTGACAGAGGGCGGCGAGCGGCTGGAAGCGGTCGTCACCGGCGACCGCGATCCGGGCTACGGCTGCACCAGCAAGATGCTGGGCGAAAGCGCGCTGTGCCTGGTGCAGGACGTTCAGGGCGCGGGCGGAATCTGGACGCCGGGGGCGTTGATGGGGGAGAAACTGCGCGCCCGGCTGGAGGCGAACGCGGGCATGACCTTCACCGCGGGGTAGAGGGTTTACTTGTGTCCCCGCGAAGGCGGGGACCCAGTCTGGGCTCCCGCCTTCGCGGGAGCACAATGGGGCTGGCGACCGCGCGAGAGGTAAGCGCCGCTTCGCCGAATACGCCCGAACACCGCCCTTCCCCTCCCCGCAACCCCTTGCTATCGGCGCTTGCGACACCCCTGCCGACGGCGCCCGCGCGGCCCTTGCCGCCTCCCCGCTCGCCCTCGGCTCGCGCAGAAGGACAAGGCCCCTCATGACCGCCATCGGCCAGGACACGCTCAACGCCCGCAAGACGCTCCAGGCCGGCGGCAAGAGCTACGATTATTATGCGCTCGACGTCGCGGCGCAGAAGTTCGGCGACATCAGCCGCCTGCCCTTCTCGATGAAGGTGCTGCTGGAGAACATGCTGCGGTTCGAGGACGGGAAGACCGTGACCGAGGCGGACGTGCAGGCGATCGTGGACTGGCAGAAGGAGCGCCGCTCGGACCGCGAGATCCAGTATCGCCCCGCGCGCGTGCTGATGCAGGATTTCACCGGCGTCCCCTGCGTCGTCGACCTCGCCGCGATGCGCGATGCGATCACGAAGCTGGGCGGCGACGCGGCGAAGATCAATCCGCAGGTCCCCGTCCACCTCGTCATCGACCATTCCGTCATGGTCGACGAATTCGGTACGCCGCAGGCGTTCGAGGAGAATGTCGAGCTGGAATATCAGCGTAACGGCGAACGCTACGAATTCCTGAAATGGGGATCGAAGGCGCTGGACAATTTCAAGGTCGTGCCGCCGGGCACCGGCATCTGCCACCAGGTGAACCTTGAATATGTCGCGCAGGCGGTATGGTCTTCGGTCGAGAGCGGCGACCATGCCACGGGTGGCGTCGCGACCATCGCCTATCCCGATACCTTGGTCGGCACCGACAGCCACACGACGATGGTCAACGGCCTGGGCGTGCTCGGCTGGGGCGTCGGCGGGATCGAGGCGGAGGCCGCGATGCTGGGGCAGCCGGTGTCGATGCTGATCCCCGAGGTCGTCGGCTTCAAGCTCACCGGCGCGCTCCGTGAAGGCATCACCGCCACCGACCTCGTGCTGACGGTGACGCAGATGCTGCGCCGCAAGGGCGTCGTCGGCCGCTTCGTCGAATTCTACGGCCCCGGCCTCGACCAGATGACGCTGGCGGATCGCGCGACGATCGCCAACATGGCGCCCGAATATGGCGCGACCTGCGGCTTCTTCCCGGTCGACGACAAGACGATCGACTATATGCGCCTGACCGCGCGCCCGGCGGAGACGATCGCGCTGACGGAGGCGTATGCGAAGGCCAACGGCTTCTGGCGCGACGCGTCCGCGCCCGATCCGATCTTCACCGACACGCTGGAACTGGACATGGGCAGCGTCGTCCCGTCGCTCGCCGGGCCGAAGCGCCCGCAGGACAAGGTCGCGCTGGACAGCGTGGACGAGGTGTTCAACGGCGACCTGTCGAAGGTGTACAACAAGCAGCGCCCGACCCGCGTCGACATTCCCGAGCGCGGCCACGACATCGGCGACGGCGACGTGGTCATCGCCGCGATCACCAGCTGCACGAACACGTCCAACCCGTCGGTCCTCGTCGCCGCGGGCCTCGTCGCGCGCAAGGCGCATGCGCTGGGGCTGAAGCCCAAGCCGTGGGTCAAGACGTCGCTCGCCCCCGGATCGCAGGTCGTCACCGATTACCTCGACAAGGCGGGGCTGACCGCGGACCTGAACGCGATCGGCTTCAACCTCGTCGGCTACGGCTGCACCACCTGCATCGGCAATTCCGGCCCGCTGCCCGGCCCGATCAGCGCCGCGATCAACGAAAACGACCTCGTCGCCGCCTCGGTCCTGTCGGGCAACCGCAATTTCGAGGGCCGCGTCAGCGCCGACGTGCGCGCCAACTTCCTCGCCTCCCCCCCGCTCGTCGTCGCCTATGCGCTGAAGGGCACGGTGACGGAGGACATGATCGACACGCCGCTGGGCCAGGGCACCGACGGGCAGGACGTGTTCCTGCGCGACGTGTGGCCGACCAACCTGGAGATCGCCGACCTGATGGCCGCGAACATCGACGCGGACATGTTCGGATCGCGCTACGGCAACGTCTACGCCGGCGACGACAAGTGGCGCGCGATCGAGGTCGAGGGGTCGGACACCTACGCCTGGCGCGCCGGGTCGACCTATGTCGCCAACCCGCCCTATTTCGACGGGCTGGAAATGACGCCTGCACCGGTGATGGACATCGTGGATGCCAAGCCGCTCGCGATCCTGGGCGATTCGATCACCACCGACCACATCAGCCCCGCGGGCAGCATCAAGGCGGACAGCCCCGCCGGCGTGTTCCTCCAGGAGCATCAGGTCGCGAAGGCGGACTTCAATTCCTACGGCGCGCGCCGCGGCAACCACGACGTGATGATGCGCGGCACCTTCGCCAACATCCGCATCCGCAACGAAATGGTGCCGGGGACCGAGGGCGGCATGACCCGCTACGACGGTCAGGTGATGCCGATCTACGACGCCGCGATGCGCCACAAGGCGGACGGCACGCCGCTGATCGTCGTGGCGGGCAAGGAATACGGCACCGGCTCGTCGCGCGACTGGGCGGCGAAGGGCACCAACCTGCTCGGCGTGCGCGCGGTCATCACCGAAAGCTTCGAGCGGATCCACCGGTCGAACCTGGTCGGCATGGGCGTCCTGCCGCTCCAGTTCGCGGACGGCACGACGCGCGAGACGCTGAAGCTGACCGGGGACGAGACGTTCACGATCCGCAACGTCGCCGCGCTGCGCCCGCGCCAGGACGTGACGGTCGAGCTGACCCGCGCCGACGGCACGGTGGAGACGATCGTGACGCGGTGCCGGATCGATACCGTGAACGAGCTGGAATACTTCCTGAACGGCGGCATCCTGCAATACGTGCTGCGCAATCTGGCCGCATGACAGATCGCCGGCGGGTAACGTTTTGTTGCCCGCCGGACACTGCCCCGGAACGGAACAACTTTTCGGGTAAAATCGTTAAAATTGGTTAACGAAAACGATTGACGACTCGCTTGCCTGAACAGAGGCTGTCCCCCGACCTGACATACGGTCTCAACGAAAAATCGGGGGTTACTTCCATGATGAAGAAGACGCTTTTGGGCGCCACCGTCGCGATCGCCGCGATCGTGCCGTCCATCGCCACTGCCCAGAAGGTACAATCGGGTAGCCGGAACGGTCTCAGCTACACCGCCACCAGCCGCATCATCGGCCAGACCTCGACCGCCACGGTCGCGACGGGCGGTGATCCCCGCTATCTCGCGCTCAACTCCTCGGGCTACAGCGGCTCGGTCGGCATGCTGATGACCTATGCCAACGGCGACCGCTTCGTGTGCTCGGGCACGCTGCTCAGCGATCGTCGCTCGGTCCTGACCGCGGGCCATTGCGTCAGCAACGGCGGCGGGCAGAAGGCCGCCGATCTCGTGCGGACCCAGGTCATCTTCGCCAACGACGCGGTTTCGCTGTCCGACGCCAGCATCTACACCTTGCCGGCCGGCACCGTCGCGATCGACGTGGGTCGCTACATCGTCAATTCGAACTACACCGGCGAAGTCATCGATCAGAACGACATCGCCGTCCTGAAGCTGGACTCGTTCGCTCCGTCGTTCGCGAAGGCGTACGAGATCTACACCGACGATCTGAAGGGTGCGGAGTTCAACGTGAACGGTTTCGGCACGCGGTCGACCGTCGGCGGCGCGCAGGGGAACACCCCGCCGTTCAACGCAGGCACCGGCCGTCGTCGTCAGGGCAACAACATCTACGACTACGCCTGGGGCGATTCGCTGTTCGAAGGCTTCTTCACCGATGAGACGAACGGCCGGAACTTCTTCGGCACCGCGGATGTGGAATTTTCCTACATCTCGGACTTCGACAACGGCCTGGCGGCGCAGGATCAGTCGCGCCGTATCGCCAACGCGCTGGGCCTCGGCGCGATCGGTGACGCGAACTTCGCGAACACCGGCGTCGGCGCCATGGAAGTGGGCGTCGCCGGCGGTGATTCCGGTGGCGCTGCCTTCATCGACGGGAAGATCTCGTCGGTGAACTCCTATGGTCTGACCTTCGGCGCCAGCTTCGGCGATTTCGGTGGTGGTCTGAACGCCGGCTGGGGCGAGTTCAGCGGCTACGTGCCGACCAGCATCCACCAGGGCTTCATCACCAGTGCGATCGCGGCCGGCGTGCCCGAGCCGACGACCTGGGCGCTGATGATCCTGGGCATGGGCGCGGTCGGTGGCGCGATGCGCCGTCGGGCGAAGACCACGGTCCGCTTCGCGTAAGCGATCGGCCTGTCGGTTGGGGAAGGGGCGGCGGACCGACGGGTCCGCCGCCCTTTTTCGTTACGCGCCGCGCGCCGCCGATGCGCGGGCGCGGCCGTACAGGAAATAGACCGCCAGCCCGGCGAGGTTCCAGTACAGGAAATACAGCTGCGTGCGCTGCGGCAGGCTGAAGAACAGATAGGTGCACCCCAGCACCCCGATCGTCCCGACCAGCGGCGCCAGCGGGGTGCGGAACGTCCGCTCCGCCTCGGGCGCGCGCCGCCGCATCACCAGCATGCACACGCACACCGCGGCGAATGCGGCCAGCGTCCCCGCATTCGCCAGCGCCGCGATCGCGTCGATCGGCATGATCCCGGCGATGATCGCGACCAGCACCGCGGTCATGATCGTGATCCTGACCGGCGTCCCGCGCTTCGACACCGTGGCCAGCGATTGCGGCAGCAACCCGTCGCGCGCCATGACGAAGAAGATGCGGCTCTGCCCGAACAGGAAGCCCAGCAGCACCGTCGGCAGCGCGATCACCGCGCTCGCGGCCAGGAACGTCGCGAACCCCGGCCGCCCGATCTCGCGCAGGATCAGCGCCAGCGGCTCGGGCGACGCGGCGAAGCGCGTGAACGACAGCGCACCGACCGCCGCGACCGCGACGAGCATGTAGATGACGACGCACGCCACCATCGATCCCACGATCCCGATCGCCAGATCGCGGCCGGGGTTCTTCGTCTCCTCCGCCGCGGTGGAGATCGCGTCGAAGCCGTAGAAGGCGAAGAAGATGATCGCCGCCGCCGCCATGACGCCGCGCTCGACCCCGTCCGCGCCCATTTCCTTGCCGAAGCCGAACGGCATGAACGGTTCCAGGTTGGCGGCGTCGAACGAGGGCAGCGCGACCGCGACGAAGATCGCCAGCGCGACGATCTTCACCACCACGAGCACGGCGTTGAGCGTCGCGCTCTCCTTCGTCCCCAGCATCAGCAGCCCGGCGACGACCGCGATGATGAAGATCGCGGGCACGTTCACCAGCCCGCCCAGCTCCGGCCCGTTGGTCAGCGCGACCGGAAACCCCAGCGGGGTCAGCAGCGCGCTGGCATAGCCCGACCATCCGACCGCGACGGTAGACACGACCAGCGAATATTCCAGGATCAGCGACCAGCCGATGACCCAGGCCAGTATCTCCCCCAACACGACGTAGCTGTAGGTGTATGCGCTGCCCGATGCCGGGATCATCGTCGCCATCTCGGCATAGGCCAGCGCAGCGCAGGCGCAGATCGCGCCCGCGATCACGAAGCTGAGGATCACCGACGGCCCCGCACGATCCGCCCCGACGCCGATCAGCGTCAGGATCCCCGTCCCCACGATCGCGCCCACGCCCAGCGCGACGAGATGCGGCCACGACAGCGTGCGCGCCAGTGCGTCGGCGCGCGGTTCGACCGCGATCGGTTTCTTTCGGAACAGGTCCATGTGCGACTCCCCTTATGTGCGAGCCATCCGCCACCGTCCGTCACCCCGGCCTTGTGCCGGGGTCCATCGGGCAACGGGCGGATCGGCTCGATCCTCTTGCGCTGCGCGTGCGGCACGATGGACCCCGGATCAAGTCCGGGGTGACGCTCCGCCCCGCAACACCTCCGCCAGCGCCGCCACCGCCGCACTGTCGCGCAACCGCGCAATGCTGTCCGGCGCCACCGACAGCCCGATCGCCCGCCGCCGCACAAACCCCTCCAGCGGCACCAGCGCCACGCCCGCGTCCGCGAAACATTCGGGCATCACCGTCACGCCCAGCCCCGCCGCCACGAACGCCAGCGCGCGATCGTCGTTGGTGGTGCGCGCCGCCATGAACGGCCGCACCCCGCGGCTGGTGAAATGACGGCTGACCTCGCTCAGCGCCTCGCAATGGCGCCGCACGATCATCGGCTCGCCCGCGATCCCCTCCGCCGCGATCCGCGCCGCGCCCGCCAGCGGATGACCCGCCGCCAGCGCGACCGCATAGCCCTCCTCGAACAGGGCCGCCCCGCCTTCGACCGGCCCCAGCACCGCATCGATCCGCCCGCGCTCGCGCGCCGCGACCAGTTCGCGGTCGCGCCCGTCGACCACCTCGATCCGCTCCCCCGTCGCGCTCGCCGCCGCCAGCGCGCGACGCACCAGCGCGCCCGGGAGGGTCGAGACGATCCCCAGTCGCACCAGCCTGACCGGCGCGGTCGCGACCGTTTCCGCCGCCGTGAATTCCCCCTCGATCCGCCGCGCATGGACCAGCAGCCGGCCGCCCGCCGCGGTCAGCTCCACCCGCCGCGGCGACCGGGTCAGCACCGGCTCGCCCAGCGTCGCCTCCAGTCGCGCGATCCCCGCGGACAAGGTGGGCTGCGTCACGCGGCAGGCGGCGGCAGCGCGGGTGAAGCTGCCATGATCGACGACGGCGATGAAATAGCGAAGCAATTGGCGGTCCAGCATAGACGCCGTCTATCCTGACCACCGCCCGATCGCAATTTTACCGCGTCGCCCGCACCCGCTACGATGCGGCACGAAGGAGAGTGTGATGCAGGGCATGGATTTCGCGCTGGGCGAGAATGCGGACATGATCCGCGACACCACGCGCCGCTTCGCCGACGACCGCATCGCGCCGCTGGCCGCGCGGATCGACGCCGACGACTGGTTCCCGCGCGAAGAATTGTGGACCGCGATGGGCGACCTCGGCCTCCACGGCATCACCGTGGAGGAGGCCGACGGCGGCCTCGGCCTCGGCTATCTCGAACACGTCGTCGCGCAGGAGGAGGTCGCGCGCGCCTCCGCCTCGATCGGCCTGAGCTACGGCGCGCATTCCAACCTGTGCGTGAACCAGATCCGCCGCTGGGCCAGTCCGGAGCAGAAGGCGAAATTCCTGCCGAAGCTGATTTCCGGCGAACATGTCGGCAGCCTGGCGATGTCGGAGGCGGGCGCGGGCTCCGACGTCGTGTCGATGCGACTGAAGGCGGATCGGACCGACACCGGCTACGTCCTGAACGGCACGAAATTCTGGATCACCAACGCCCCCTACGCCGACACGCTGGTCGTGTACGCCCGCACCGGCGAGGGCAGCCGCGGCATCACGACCTTCCTGATCGAAAAGGACATGCCCGGCTTCGCGATCGGGCAGAAGATCGACAAGATGGGGATGCGCGGGTCGCCCACGTCGGAACTGGTCTTCACCGACTGCGCGGTCCCCGACGCCAACGTCATGGGCCCGGTCAACGGCGGCGTCGGCGTGCTGATGAGCGGGCTGGACTATGAACGCACCGTGCTGGCGGGGATCCAGCTCGGCGTCATGCAGGCGTGCCTCGACGTCGTCCTGCCCTATGTGCGCGAACGCAAGCAGTTCGGCACGCCGATCGGCGCGTTCCAGCTCGTGCAGGCGAAGATCGCGGACATGTACGTCGCGCTCAATTCCGCGCGCGCCTATGTCTACGCCGTCGCGCGCGCGTGCGACGCGGGGCAGACGACGCGCTTCGACGCCGCGGGCGCGATCCTGCTGGCGAGCGAGAACGCCTTCCGCGTGGCGGGCGAGGCGGTGCAGGCGCTGGGTGGCGCCGGCTACACGAAGGACTGGCCCGTCGAACGCTTCCTGCGCGACGCGAAGCTGCTGGATATCGGCGCGGGGACGAACGAGATCCGCCGCATGCTGATCGGCCGCGAACTGATCGGCGCCGCCGCGTGAATACCTCCCCGGAACGGGGAGGGGGACCGCGGCCGACGGCCGTGGTGGAGGGGTCACGCCCGGCCA
>NZ_LMQP01000003.1:1104811-1195677 GCF_001425405.1 Sphingomonas sp. Leaf412
TGCTCACCGCCCCACGAACAGGAACCCCACCGCCGCCACGATGCACGCGAATGCCGCGGCATGGCGCCATGTCACCGGCTCGCCCAGCACCGCGACCATGAACACGCCGAACACGATCAACGCGATCGCCTCCTGCGTCACCTTCAGCTGCCCCGCGCTCCACCCGGCGGCATATCCGATCCGGTTGGCGGGCACGGCCAGGCAATATTCGAACAGCGCGATGCCCCAGCTGATCGCGACGACCAGCGCCAGCGGCTTGGCCATCCCGCCCTTCAGGTGCCAATACCACGCGATGGTCATGAACACGTTGGACAGCGTCAGCAGCAGGATCGTCGGCATTCCCGCCCCCTGCGCCGCGAAAGGAACGATCGCAAGATGAGCGCGCCGAAGCTCGATACGAAGCTGTCCCGCGACGACGCGGGCTTCCGCGCCAATGCTGCGCACAACCGCGCGCTGGCGGACGAATTGCGCGCCCGCGTCGCGACCGCGGCGCTGGGCGGCGACGCGCGCGCGCGCGACCGCCACGAATCGCGCGGCAAGTTGCTCCCGCGCGACCGCGTCGAGCGCCTGCTGGACCCGGGCACCGCCTTCCTCGAAATCGGCCAGCTTGCCGCGGACGGACTGTACGGCGGCGACATTCCCGGCGCGGGCATGATCGCGGGCATCGGGCGCGTATCGGGACGGCAGTGCATGATCGTCTGCAACGACGCGACCGTGAAGGGCGGCACCTATTACCCCCTGACGGTCAAGAAGCACCTGCGCGCGCAGGAGATCGCGCTGGAGAACCGCCTCCCCTGCATCTACCTCGTCGACTCGGGCGGCGCGAACCTGCCGCATCAGGCGGAGGTCTTCCCCGACCGCGACCATTTCGGCCGCATCTTCTTCAACCAGGCGCAGATGTCCGCACGGCAGATCCCGCAGATCGCCTGCGTCATGGGCAGCTGCACCGCGGGCGGCGCCTATGTGCCCGCGATGTCGGACGAAACCGTCATCGTCCGCGAACAGGGCACGATCTTCCTCGCCGGCCCCCCGCTGGTGAAGGCCGCGACGGGGGAGGTCATCACCGCGGAGGACCTGGGCGGCGGCGACCTGCACGCGCGCCGGTCGGGCGTGGTCGATCATCTGGCGGAGAACGACGAACACGCGCTGACGATCGTGCGCGACATCGTCTCCACGCTGCCCGCGGACCGCACGCCCGACGTGAACCTCGCCCCGCCCCGCCCCCCGCTCTATCCCGCCGACGACCTGTACGGCATCGTGCCGCAGGACGTCCGCGCGCCGTACGACGTGCACGAGGTCATCGCGCGGATCGTCGACGGCAGCGAGTTCCACGAGTTCAAGGCGCTGTACGGCAGCAGCCTCGTCTGCGGCTTCGCGCATATCCACGGGCTACCGGTCGCGATCCTCGCCAACAACGGTGTGCTGTTCAGCGAATCCGCGGTGAAGGGCGCGCATTTCATCGAACTGGCGTGCCAGCGCCGCGTTCCGTTGCTGTTCCTGCAAAACATCTCCGGCTTCATGGTCGGTGGCAAGTATGAGGCGGAAGGCATTGCGAAACATGGCGCGAAGCTCGTTACCGCCGTCGCCACCGCCAGCGTGCCGAAGCTGACCGTGCTGATCGGCGGCAGCTTCGGCGCCGGAAACTACGGCATGTGCGGGCGCGCCTATGGGCCACGTTTCCTGTTCACCTGGCCCAACAGCCGGATCAGCGTGATGGGCGGGGAACAGGCCGCCAGCGTGCTCGCGACCGTCCATCGCGACGCCGACGGCTGGACGCCCGAACAGGCGGAGGCGTTCAAGGCGCCGGTCCGCGCGAAGTACGAGGACGAAGGCAACCCGTATTACGCCACCGCCCGCCTGTGGGACGACGGCGTGATCGATCCGGCGCAGACCCGCGACGTGCTGGCCCTGGCGCTGACGGCAGCGCTGAACGCCCCGGTGGAGGAGACGCCCCGGTTCGGCGTCTTCCGCATGTGACGGGGGCCGACCAAATACCTCCCCGGCACGGGGAGGGGGACCAGCCGAAGGCTGGTGGAGGGGTCTTCGCCACCACGCGAAGCACGATTATTCGCGCCCGCAAAGAACGCCGCTCGAACAACCTGCCGGAGGTCGTCCTCTGGCGCGCATTACGCACGCGTCCCGCGGGCCTGAAGTTCCGCCGCCAGCATCCGATCGCGGGCTATTGCCTCGACTTCGCCTGCCTATCGGCCCGCCTCGCGATCGAGGTGGATGGCGAGGCGCACGCGCGTGGCGATCGCCCGGCACGCGACGCGGCAAGAGACGCCGCGCTTCGTGACCTCGGCTTCCGCACCCTGCGCATTCCGGCCCGCGACGTCCTGTCCGACACCGACGCCGCCGTCCGCGCCATCGTCGCCGCCTGCCAACCCCTCCACCACCCGGCGCCGCCGGGCGGTCCCCCTCCCCGTACCGGGGAGGTATGAAGGTATCGCCATGATCCTCCCCCTCCTCCTCGCCCTGCAAACCACGCCCGTCGCGCCGATCGTGAAGGGCACCGCCCTCCCCCCGCCCGGCTCGACCGAGGCGGAGGTCATGGCGCCCGTCACGCGGCTGCTGACCGCGCTCACCACCGACGATGCCGCCGCCGTCATCGCCGTCACGCTGCCGGAAGGCACGATCACCGCCGTCCGCACCGGTCCCGACGGCACGGCGCAGCGCCGCACGATCCGCTGGGCGGACTTCGCCGCCGGCCTGAAGCCCGACGGCACCCGCGTGGTCGAGACGCTCGGCCAGCCCGCGATCGAGATCGACGGCCCGGTCGCGATGGTTTGGGCGCCGTACACCGTCACGATCGACGGCAAGCCGTCCCACTGCGGCTACGACCTGTTCGACCTCGTCCGCGACAACGGCAGCGGGGGCGGGTGGAAGATCCTGAACGTCACCTATTCGCACCGCACCGACGGCTGCGGATCGTGAGCCGCGATGTCCTACATCCGCCCGGTCGTGATACGGCGGCGACCATGATGGAGGTCCCCGCCCGCACCGCGCGAAAAACGCGCGATCGATTCAACATTCGCAACATTCGCGCCCACGTCCCCTCCTGCAACCACGGTGCCGCCGCATGATCGCCTCGCTCCTGATCGCCAACCGCGGCGAGATCGCCTGCCGCATCGTCCGCACCGCGCGCGCGCTGGGCATCCGCACGATCGCGGTCCATTCCGACGCCGATGCGACGGCGCTGCACGTGCGCGAGGCGGACGAGGCGGTGCACATCGGCCCCTCCCCCGCGCGCGAAAGCTATCTCGTCGGCGACCGCATCCTCGCCGCGGCGAAGGAAACGGGCGCGGCGGCGATCCACCCCGGCTACGGCTTCCTGAGCGAGAATGCCGATTTCGCGCAGGCGATGATCGACGCCGGGCTGGTCTGGGTCGGCCCCTCCCCCGCCTCGATCCGCGCCATGGGGCTGAAGGACGCCGCGAAGCAGCGGATGATCGACGCGGGCGTTCCCGTCACGCCGGGCTATCTGGGCGAGGACCAGTCCCCCGACCGCCTCGCCGCGGAGGCCGCGCGGATTGGCTGGCCCGTCCTCATCAAGGCGGTGGCGGGCGGCGGCGGCAAGGGGATGCGCCGCGTCGACGACGCCGCCTCCTTCGCCGACATGCTCGCCTCCTGCCGGCGCGAGGCGGCCAGCTCGTTCGGCGACGATCGCGTCCTGATCGAGAAGTACGTCCTGTCGCCGCGGCATATCGAGGTGCAGGTGTTCGGCGACACCCACGGCAACGTCGTCCATCTGTTCGAACGCGACTGCTCGCTGCAACGCCGCCACCAGAAGGTGATCGAGGAGGCCCCCGCCCCCGGCATGGACCCCGCCACCCGCGCCGCGGTGTGCGACGCCGCGGTCCGCGCGGCGAAGGCGGTCGACTATGTCGGCGCCGGCACGATCGAATTCATCGCCGACGCCAGCGACGGGCTGCGCGCCGACCGCATCTGGTTCATGGAAATGAACACGCGGTTGCAGGTCGAACATCCCGTGACGGAGGCGATCACCGGGCAGGACCTGGTCGAATGGCAGCTGCGCGTCGCGTCGGGCGAACCGCTGCCCTGCACGCAGGACCAGCTGTCGATCCACGGCCACGCGATCGAGGCGCGGCTGTATGCGGAGGACCCGGCGAAGGGCTTCCTCCCCTCGATCGGCACGCTGGAGGCGTTCGCGCTGGGCGACGGCGTCCGCATCGACACGGGCGTCGAGGAAGGCAGCGTCATCTCGCCCTTCTACGATCCGATGATCGCGAAGCTGATCGCGCATGGCGAAACCCGCGAGGAAGCGCGCGAGACGCTGGCCGACGCGCTGGACGAAAGCGTCGTGTGGCCCGTCCGCACCAACGCGGGCTTCCTGGTCGAGGCGCTCGACCATTCCGCCTTCGTCGCGGGCAATGTCGACACCGGCCTGATCGCGCGCGAGGGCGAGGCGCTGATGCCTCCGACGCTGCCGAGCGAGGAGGCTTTGGTCGCCGCCGCCGCCGCGCTGGTCGGCCCGGTCGCGCTCGGCGGTTTCCGCCTGAACGCCGCGCCGCGTCGGACGGGCATGTTCCTGCTGGACGGCGAACCGCTGGCGATCGACTTCGCCGACGCGCAGGGGGCCGACGACGCGACCGACGGCGCGGTGCTGATATCCGAAGGCGGGCAGACATGGGCGCTGGACCGCTACCGGGCGACCGCGACGGCGGCGGGCGGCGCGGCGGACGGCGCGATCCTGTCCCCCATGCCCGGCCGCATCATCGCGGTGGAGGTCGCGGCGGGCGATACGGTGACGAAGGGGCAGCGGCTGCTGGTGCTGGAGGCGATGAAGATGGAACATGCGCTGGTCGCGCCGTTCGACGGCATGGTGGCGGAACTGAACGCCGATACCGGCGGGCAGGTGGTCGAGGGCGTGGTGCTGGTCCGGATCGAGAAGGGCGAAGCCTGACGGCACCTCCCTCGGACCCCACCCCCCGTTCGTGCTGAGCGAAGTCGAAGCACACGTACCACCGCATGGCCTTCGACTGCGCTCAGGCCGAACGGAGGGAGGCTCAGACGTACAGGTCCACCACCTCCCGCCCCTCGCCCTCCGCGGCGAGCAGCAGGGTGCGGTGGCAATGGCACGGATCGCGCTCGTAGCAGAGCAGGGCGCTCGGCATCTCGTCCGCCAGCGCGCGCATCCGCGCCGCCTGCGCCATCGCCTCGGGCAATGCCAGTTGCTCGGCATAGACCGCCTCCAGCGTCGCGACATCGCCCTTCTTCGCCGCGTCCCGCCCCGGCTTGGGCGTGCCCAGCGACTTCAGGTGGACGTAGTCGATCCCCTCCGCCGCCAGCGAGGCGGCAAGGATCGATTTCGAGAACCCCGGCCGGCGCGACAACGGCAGCATCCGGACGTCGATCACGCGCCGCACCCCGGCGCGCACGAGCGTGGACAGGAAGTCGCCCATAGCGACTCCCTCGTACCCGATGGTATAGATGGTCATCGCTTGCACATGGCGATCGTCTGCCGGAAGCGCCAGTTCCCGGCGCCCCCGGGGACGCTACCCCTCCAGCACGCGCCGCATGTCCGGATCCTCCGCCAGGGTGGCCAGATCGTCGTCGTTGCCGCCCGGCGTCGCCAGGGCGCGGAGGCGGTCGCGATAGCTGGGATCGATCCGGACCGCCCGGCGCGCCGCGTCCAGCGCATTGTCGCGCGCGCTTTGTCGCAGCTCCTGATCGCCCTCCGCCGTCGCGACGCCATGCTGCTGCCCGAACGCGGCGGCGAGATAGAACCAATATTCCGGCCGCGCCACCGCGCTGGAACTGGACAGCCGCCCCGCAAGATCGATGACGCGCGCGTAACCGGCGTCGCCATCGTACAGCATCGAGAACATCAGATCGAGCGCGTCCTCCACGCTGATACTGCCCAGCGACGGCGTGGGCAGCGGGGCTGCGGACGGCGCACGCTGGATCGCGTTCGCCACCGCGCGCTGGGCGTCGCGGTCCAGATAGCAATCCAGTTCGGCATGGCGGAACAGGCGCGTGATCTCGATCCTCGTATACAGGTACATCGCCAGGAAGCCCAGGATCACGCCGGTCACCAGGATCATCGGCGCCAGTCCCGGCAGCCGCGCCGCGACCGGCCCCAGCGGCGCCGAAGCCGTCCCGACGAACGCGGAGAAGGATGCCAACGCCTCGCCCGCGCGCGCCACCTGGGTCAGCCCGGCACCGACGATCAGCGTGGTCAGCCAGTCGGAAATCCGCTCCAGATTGGTATTCGTCTCCAGCAATCGCTGCGCCTGCGTGCCCGCCGGGACGGCGCCCACCGCCGCCTCCGTCGCGCCGCGCGCCAGGACCCGCGGAACCGAGAACAGGAAACCCAGGAAGGCACCGACCATCAGCGCCGCGACGAAGATCGCGCTCCCAAGGCCCACCACCGCATGCGCGCCCGATCCGCGCATGCTGTGGATCGCGATCCCCGTGGTGAGCAGCAACAACGCCAGTATCGCGCCCAGCACGCGCATGACCCAGATGGCGCGCCGTTTCTCTTCCCACGCTTCCATGTCCGCCCCCGCGTCCGCCCGATGCGCGACCGTAGGACGATCGCGGTCGTCGCAGGTGGATTGACCGGTCCGTTTCGGACGCGACCGCGCGCTCTGGCCATCACCCCGCGCTTGGCGCTATTCGCCGCGCCATGACTCATGACATCCAAGTGATCGGCGGCGGCCTGGCCGGGTCGGAGGCGGCGTGGCAACTGGCCGAGGCGGGCTTCCGCGTGCGGCTGAGCGAGATGCGCGGCGGCGGCGATGCGACCGCGGCGCACCACACCGACGACCTGGCCGAACTCGTCTGTTCGAACAGCTTCCGCTCCGACGATGCGGATTCCAACGCGGTCGGCCTGCTGCATCAGGAAATGCGTGCGCTGGGATCGCTGATCCTGCGCGAAGGCGACCGGACCCGCGTGCCCGCGGGGTCGGCGCTTGCGGTCGACCGCGACGGGTTCGCCGCGGGCGTGACGGCGGCGCTGGCGGCGCATCCCAACGTCACGATCGTGCGCGAGCGTATCGACATCCTGCCCGATGCCCCCGCGATCATCGCGACAGGCCCGCTGACCGCGCCCGCCCTGTCGGAGGCGATCGCGACGGAAACCGGCAAGGACGCGCTCGCCTTCTTCGACGCCATCGCCCCGATCGTCCATCGCGATTCGATCGACATGGAAACCGCCTGGTTCCAGTCGCGCTGGAACAAGGGCGACGGGACCGACTACATCAACTGCGCGATGTCGAAGGAGGAATATCACGCCTTCGTCGCCGAGCTGCTGGCCGCGGAGAAGACCGAATATCGCGAGTGGGAGAACGTCCCCTATTTCGAGGGCTGCATGCCGATCGAGGTGATGGCGGAGCGCGGGGTGGAGACGCTGCGCTTCGGACCGATGAAGGGCGTCGGCCTGGACGATCCGCGCACGGGCCGCTGGCCCTATGCCTGCGTGCAGCTGCGGCAGGACAATGCGCTGGGTACGCTGTGGAACATCGTGGGGTTCCAGACGAAGCTGAAACATGCCGAACAGGTCCGCGTCTTCCGCACCATCCCGGGGTTGCAGAATGCGGAGTTCGCGCGGCTGGGCGGCCTGCACCGCAACACGTTCCTGCGGTCGCCCGAACTGCTGGACGGCGAACTGCGGCTGAAATCGCGCCCGGCGATCCGCTTCGCCGGGCAGGTGACGGGATGCGAGGGCTATGTCGAAAGCGCCGCGATCGGCCTGCTGGCGGGCCGCTTCGCCGCCGCGGAACTCGCGGGGCGCTCGCTCCCCTCCCCTCCGGTCGAAACGGCGCTGGGCGCGTTGCTCTCGCACATCACCGGCGGGGCGGCGGCGGACACCTACCAGCCGATGAACGTGAATTTCGGCCTCTTCCCGCCCATCCCCGGCAAGACGAAGAAGGCGGATCGCAAGCGCATGTACACCGATCGCGCGCGTGAGGCGCTGGCGGGCTGGGTCGCGGCCTGATCCGTCAGTCGTCGCCGCCCGGCGGAGGACAGACGCACCGCGGGCGGGCGGCGGCACGTTTTGGGCGCGTCGTGGCGAATTCGGCCGCGGTCAGCACGCCCGACCCGTCGCGATCCGCCGCGGCGAAGCGGTCGGTCGTCTTCACCGCCCATTCCTCGAACGACAGGCGCCCGTCGCCGTTCACGTCGAGCTTCGCGAAGGCCTTGCGCCGCGGGGCCAGATACTCCTCGCGCGCGATCCCGGCGTTGCGATCCTTGTCGTAGCGATCGAAGCGCTTCTGTTCGCGTGATCGTTCGGGCGCGGCGGGCAGCGCGACCGCCGGATCGTCCGCCGCCACCGGCGTCGAGGGTCCCGCGGCCTGCGCGGGCATCGCCGGCAACGGGGAATCCGGTCGCGCCTGGCTGGAAAAGATCAACCACCCCGCCGCCGTCATCAGCAACGCCGCGATTCCCCCCGCCACATATCGCCACATGTCCCGCGCCTCCGCCGTCACCGCGCCGACCCTACCGCCGCCGTCGCGCGGACGAAAGCCGTCACCTGCCGGTCAACAGCAGGCGGATCGCGCGTGCGCTGCGGCGCGGACCGCCCGGGACCCCGCGCCCCTCGACCGCGAGCGCGGCATCCGCCGCCAGCGCCCCGATCGCGCGGGCAGGACCGTGCCAGCGACCCCGCGCATCCCCCAGCGCGGCCAGCGCCGCCGCGCCCGCCCGCTGCGCCAACGCCGGCTCCGCCACGTTCGCCGCCAGGTCCGCCAGCGCCCAGCCGCGCCCCGCCGCCGCGATCCGCCCGTTGCTGCCGCCGTCGCCGTCGCCGTCGCCGATGCCGTCCGGAACGATCGCCCGGAACAGCGTCGTCCCCCTCGCCTGGGCATAGGCCAGCAGAGCGGCGTCATCGGGAACGGCCTCGTCCGTCAGCAGCTCCCACCCGTCCGTCATCCCGGCAAGGGTCGCACCCGACATTCGCGGCAGGACATGCGCGTGCAACGCCTGCAACACCGGGTGGGCGGGCGCCGGTGCCGCATCCAGCGCCAGCAGCGCGTCGCGCCACCACGTCAGCCGCATCTGGCCCAGGATCGGCGTGCGCGTGGTGCGGACGACCGTGCCCAGGATCGCGTCGAGCGCGAACAAGGCGGCCGGGGCGCCGGCGAAGCGGCACCCGACCCAGCCGAAGATCGTCGCCGGTGCGGTGGGGGGAAGCGGTGACATGACCCGACAGCGATGCGGCGGCGCCGGTCGCCGCGCAAGGGGATCGGGTTACCGAACCGTTTACCATGTCCGTCTACCGCCTGTTGTGGATGTCCATGCGATGCGGCGGCGTCCTGGACGCGAGAAAATGAAGAGCAACAGCCAAGCATCACGCCGTCAGCCGCAGCGCCGGAGCTTTCTCCTGCGGCTGCTCCATGACCGGAAAGCCAACACGCTGGTCATCATGGCCATGGCCCTGATCCCGCTCAGCGGTCTGGCGGGGTCCGCGGTCGACATGGCGCGGCTCTACGTCGTCAAATCGCGGATCCAGCAGGCGTGCGACGCGGGCGTGCTTGCCGGGCGCAAGTTCATGGCGACGACCAGCTCGTCCACGCTCGACACCAATGCCGCGAACAGGGCGCGCGAATTCTTCCGCAACAACATGGAGTCCGGCTGGCTCAGCACCGGGACCGCGACGTTCGCGCCGGTGAAGACGACCGACAACCAGGTCGCCGGAACCGCGTCGGTCGTGGTGCCGATGACGGTCATGAAGATCTTCGCGGTCGGCGATGCGACCGTGAACGTCGCGTGCGAGGCACGGTACGAGGTCGCGGATACCGACATCGTCTTCGTCCTGGACACCACGGGCTCGATGGCGTGCCGCCCGGAGGACAACAGCACGCAATGCGGCAACTACGTCAACGCCAATTCCGCGGTCGCCTATACGCGGCCGTCGTCGGATCCGGATGCCGTGGCGGGCTATCCAGGTTCCACGGGCTATGCGGTCCCCGAAACCAGCGTGGGTTCGGGATCGCGCATCAAGGCCCTGCGGCAGGCGGTGAAGGATTTCCACGCCACGATGATCGCCAGCGTCGACGCCAACACGCGCATCCGCTACAGCTTCGTCAGCTACACCTCGACCGTGAACGCCGGCCGTGCGATCCAAGCGATGTCGCCGTCGTACATGATGGGAAGCGCCTCGTCCGAGACGGTTCCCTATCAATCGCGCCGCGTCACCGCCGACTATTTCATATCGAACATCAGCCGCAGCTCGAACGGCAAGAGCAGCGCCAGCTGCAATGCGACGTACAGCCGCACGCCGTCGACCGCGCTGACCTACGATTCCTCCGGCCGCGCCACGCGCGTCGTGGACGTGTGGGATTCCAGCTTCGGGCAATGCTACACCACCAACCAGCGGATCGGCCCGCGCTACACCTACCGTCGCTACGACACCAACGTGTCGCAATATCTGTCGGGCGGCGCGGTCCCCGATCCGACGAAGGCGACGGGTGCGACCTCGAAATGGGACGGCTGCATCGAGGAGCGGCAGACCGAGGCCGGCACGACCAGCTTCACGGCCGCCTCCTACGATCTCGATCCCGATCTGGTCCCCACCAGCGCCGCGCCGACGCGATGGGCGCCGATGTGGGCGGATGCGGAGTATACGCGCTGGGGCTACGGCTGGACCGGGGACGATGCCACCGACGGCGACGACGACAATTATCGGTATAGCCTGGGCGACGCGGCGCGGCGGAGTTCGGGAAACTATTCCTGCGGAAAGCCGATCCACCGTCTTTCTGCGATGTCGGCCAGCGAGGTCGCCGCCTACGTCGATGCGCCGGACTTCAAGGCGCTGGGCGGCACCTATCACGACACGGGCATGATCTGGGGCGCCCGGATGCTGTCGAGCAAGGGCATCTTCGCCGGCGACAACACCGGTCGTGCCGGACAGGCATCGCCCAAGAAGGTCATCATCTTCCTGACCGACGGCGACATGTCGCCCAGCCCGTATCTGTACGGCCTCTACGGCATGGAATATTTCGACAACCGCGTCAGTGCGGGGGACCATGGCAACCTGAAGGCGTATCACAACGCCCGGTTCCTGGCGGTGTGCGATCGCGCGCGTGCGATGGGGATCGACGTCTGGACCGTCGCGATCGGCATGGGGAGCACGCCTGAGCTGAAGAGCTGCGCCCGCGTCGATACGCAGGCGCTGGCCACCACCAGCGGCTCCGGACTGTCGACCGCGTTCCAGACCATCGCGAAACAGGTCGCAATGCTGAGGTTGCAGAAGTGATCGCCCGGCTGGCCCGCCGCGTCTGCGCGCTGCGCCGCGATGCGCGGGGGGTGACGGTCGTGGAATTCGCGATCATCGCGCCGGTCATGCTCGCCCTCATCATGGGGCTGTGCGACCTGATGTATCAGGCCTACGTCCAGTCGGTCCTGGACGGGGCGATGATGAAGGCCGGACGCGACAGCGCGCTGGAAACGAACGCGACGAACGCCGCGGCGCAGGATGCGGCGGTCAAGAACATGGTCGCCAGATTGGGTCCGGAAGCGAAATTCTTCCCCGAGCGGAAGAGCTATCAGTCGTTTTCCGTCGGGAAGCCGGAGAACTTCACGGACACGAACAGGGACGGCGTCCGCAACGCCGGCGAATGCTACGACGACGTGAACGGCAACAAGCAATGGGACGCGGACCCCGGCCGTACCGGACAGGGCGGCGCGAACGACGTCACCAAATACACCATGCGCGTCGAGTATCCGCGCCTGTTCCCCATCGCCCCCATGTTCGGATGGCCCGCGAAGCAGACCATCACCGCGACGACGATGCTGAAGAACCAGCCCTACCGCACCCAGGACGTGAAGGCGATCGAGAGCATATGCACGTGACACGCCCCCCATCGACGTTCGTGCGCGTGTCGCGCGCGTTGCTGCGTGACCGGTCGGGCGTGGCGCTGATCGAGTTCGCCTTCTCGATGCCGATCGTCCTGGGCATCGGATGCTACGGCATCGAGACCGCGAACCTCGCCCTCGCCAATCTGCGCGTCAGCCAGATCGCGCTGAACCTCGCCGACAATGCGTCGCGCGTGGGCAATATGCAGGCGGACAATACGACCCAGCTGCGCGAGGTCGACATCAACGACGCACTGACCGCTGCGCGGATGCAGGGCGAGAAATGGGGCCTGACGACGCAGGGGCGCGTGACGCTGTCCAGCCTCGAGGAACACGGCGGGAAGCAATATATCCACTGGCAGCGATGCCTGGGGACGAAGAGCGGATCGTCATACGATTCGCGTTACGGCACGACCAAGCCGACCGACGGCACCGCCGTCGGGGCGAGCTACGCCGGGACCGAGGTGACGGGCGGCATGGGAAAGACGGGCGCGAAGGTATCCGCGCCGCCCGATTCGGGCGTGATGTTCGTCGAGGTGAATTACGACTATTCGCCCGTGATCGGGAAGATGTGGCTGGCGGGCGAGTTCGCGCGCCTCCACTACATCGCCTCGTTCGTGGTGCGCGATCGCCGCGCCTTCGACCAGATCTACAATCCGGCGCCGACCGCGACGCGCTACACCTGCGACCGATATACCAGCAGTTGAGCCCGGCTCCGACCGGAGCCGGGCCCACACCGCCGGCGATCAGTTCCGGTAACAAACCTTCTTGACCGCGGTCACGACCTTGTCCGCGGAAACGAGCGCCAGCTTCTCCAAGTTGGCGGCGTAGGGCAGCGGCACGTCCTCGTTGCAGACGCGCAGGACCGGGGCGTCGAGGTCGTCGAACCCCTCCTCCATCGCGATCGCGACGATTTCCGATGCGATCGAGCACGTCGGCCAGCCTTCCTCGACCACGACCAGCCGGTTGGTCTTCGCCAGCGACGTCAGCACCGCAGCCTTGTCCAGCGGGCGTAGCGTGCGCAGGTCGATGACCTCCGCATCGATGCCCTCATCCGCCAGCCGGTCCGCCGCCTCCAGCGCCAGGCCGACGCCGATCGAATAGCTGACGATCGTCACGTCCTTGCCCTCGCGCATCGTCCGCGCCTTGCCGATCGGCAGGACCCAGTCGTCCAGCTTGGGCACGTCGAACGAGCGGCCGTACAGAAGCTCGTTCTCCAGGAACACGACCGGATCGGTGGTGCGGATCGCGGCTTTGAGCAGCCCCTTCGCATCCGCCGCGTCGTACGGCGCGATCACGATCAGGCCGGGGACGCTGGCGTACCACGGCCCGTAGTTCTGCGAATGCTGCGCACCGACGCGACTGGCGGCGCCATTGGGGCCGCGGAACACGATGGGGCAGCGCATCTGCCCGCCCGACATGTAGTTGGTCTTCGCCGCCGAATTCACGATATGGTCGATCGCCTGCATCGCGAAGTTGAACGTCATGAACTCGACGATCGGGCGCAGGCCGCCCATCGCCGCGCCCGTGCCGACGCCGGCGAAGCCATATTCGGTGATCGGCGTGTCGATCACGCGGCGGTCGCCGAACTCGTCCAGCAGACCCTGCGTGACCTTGTACGCGCCCTGATATTGCGCGACTTCCTCGCCCATCACGAACACGCGGTCGTCGGCGCGCATCTCCTCCGCCATCGCGTCGCGCAACGCCTCGCGAACGGTGGTCTTGACCATCTCGGTCCCTTCCGGAACCTCGGGGTCGCGGACCTCCGCCTTGTGGGCAGCGGCATCGAACATCTGGCGCGCGCCGGTTTCGACCTTTTCCTGCGCGGGATGCGCCGAATCCTCGACCGCGGCGGCCTTCTTCTCGTCCGCCTTCGCCTCCGGCTCGGGCGCGTCGTCCTTCGTCGTGGACGGTTCCTCGCCCTCGGCGTCGAGCTGCATGATGGCCGTGCCGACCTTCACCGCATCGGTGCCCTCGGCGACCAGGATCTTCGCGACGGTGCCCTCGTCGACCGCCTCGAACTCCATCGTCGCCTTGTCGGTCTCGATCTCGGCCATGATGTCGCCGGACTTGACGGTGTCGCCTTCCTTCACCAGCCACTTGGCCAGCGTACCTTCTTCCATCGTGGGCGACAGCGCCGGCATCTTGATGTCGATCGCCATGTCAGTACGTCTCCACCAGCACGTCGGTATACAGCTCCGCGGGTTCGGGTTCGGGCGTGGATTCGCTGAAGTCCGCCGCCTCGGCGACGATCTTGCGGATCTCCTGTTCGGTCTTCTTCAGGTCCGCCTCGGTCACGCCCTGCTCCTCCAGCAGCTTCTTCACGTGTTCGATCGGGTCGGACTTGTCGCGCACCGCCTGCACTTCCTCGCGGCTGCGGTACTTCGCGGGATCGGACATCGAATGGCCGCGATAGCGATAGGTCTTCATCTCCAGGATGATCGGCCCCTTGCCCGCGCGCACCCATTCCAGCGCCGTCTCCGCCGCGCCGCGCGCCGCCAGCACGTCCATGCCGTCGATCTGAAGGCCCGGGATGCGGAAGCTTTCGCCGCGACGGTACAGCTGATCCTCGCTCGACGCGCGGTTCACGCTGGTCCCCATGGCATATTGGTTGTTCTCGATGACGAAGATGATGGGGAGCTTCCACAGCTCCGCCATGTTGAACGCCTCGTACACCTGGCCCTGGTTCGCCGCGCCGTCGCCGAAATAGGCCAGCGCCACGCCGCCGTCGCCGCGATACTTGTGCGCGAAGCCGAGGCCCGCGCCCAGCGACACCTGCGCGCCGACGATGCCGTGCCCGCCGTAGAACTTATGCTCCACGCTGAACATGTGCATGGAGCCGCCCTTGCCCTTGGAGATGCCGGCCTGACGCCCGGTCAGCTCCGCCATCACGTCCTTGGGCGGGATGCCGCACAACAGCATGTGGCCGTGGTCGCGATAGCCGGTGATGACCGAATCCTTGTCGGTCAGCGCGGACTGAAGCCCGACGGCGACGGCCTCCTGCCCGATGTACAGGTGGCAGAAGCCGCCGATCAGGCCCAGGCCGTACAATTGCCCGGCCTTCTCCTCGAAACGCCGGATCAGCAGCATGTCGTGGTAGAATTTCAGCAGTTCGTCTTTCGACGCCTCGTACGGCGTCAGGTCGGCCGGACGCTCGCGATTGGATGCGGGGGGCGGCGCACTGGGCGCCTTGGTGCTTGCAGGGGCTTTTGCCACGGGTCGGAAGGCCTCGTCGTTTCCGGGGAGGGAACTGGACGCAGCCTATAGGCCGGGGGCGGGCGCGCGTGCAACCGCGCCGGCGGTCAGAAGGCGAAGCGATCCAGTGCGTGATCCGCGGGCCGCGCCGCCAGCATCTGCGCGAAGCGGGCGCGTTCGGCCGCCAGATGGTGGATCGGCACCCAGAAACGCACCCCGTCGATCGGCGCGTCGAACCCGCTCTGGCGCGTCGCGGTTACGGCCAGGCCGTCGATCAGGTGCGCCAGCTTCCGGAACTGCGCGACCTTCATCGTCACCTCGGCATCGGGTGCCGCGGCGGCGACGCTGGCGATCATCCGTCGTGCCTCCTCGTGCGCCGCGGCGACGATCTCGTCCTCTTCCATCCCGGTCCTGCCCCGTTGGTCGTAGGCACGGCTAGGCCCGCTGTGGTTAAATTGTCGTTATCGATACGATCACGTCACGATCCCCCCCCCGACCGGGCGGTTGCCGCCACGCGGCGGCTGGTCCAAAGCCGCATGCGATGGCCGACGTCCCGCACCCGCTCACGATCCCCAATTTCCGCGCGTATTGGGCTTCCCGCCTCGCAGGGACGGTCGCGGTCAGCGCGCAGGCGATCGTCATCGGCTGGCAGGTCTACGGCATCGCGCGCCAGACGATGGACATCAAGGACGCCGCCTTCATGCTCGGCATGATCGGGCTGGCGCAATTTCTGCCGCTGTTCCTCCTGACCCCGGTCGTCGGGCTGATCGCGGACAGCGTCGACCGGCGGTGGATCGTGCGCGGCACCACGGCCTTGCTGGTCGTGGTCGCCGCGACGCTCGGCGTCCTGACATGGGCGGGCGACCTGACTCTGCCGTTCCTGTTCGGCGCGGCGGTACTGATCGGCGTGGCGCGCGCCTTCTCCGGCCCGGCCTATTCCGCGCTCGCGCCGAATCTCGTCCCGCGCGAGGTGCTGCCGACCGCCATCGCCGTCTCCTCGATCGCGTGGCAGGTGGGGACGATCGCGGGCCCCAGCGTCGGCGGCCTGCTGTACGCACTGCACCCCGACGTCGCCTATGGCGTCATCGCGGGGTTGCTGACGATCGCGCTGGCGGCGATGTTCCTGATCGGCCCGGTGGCGCAACCGCCGGCGCAGAAGGACATCCACCCGATCCGGCGTATCCTCGACGGCTTCTCCTACGTCCGCCGCAACCGGCTGGTGCTGGCCGCGATCACGCTGGACCTGTTCGCGGTGCTGCTGGCGGGGGCGACCGCGCTGCTGCCGATCTACGCCCGCGACATATTGCATGTGGGCGCAAGCGGCCTGGGATTCCTGGCGGCGGGCATGGGCATCGGCGCGGCGGCGACGGCGGTGTGGTTCTCCTTCCGCCCGATGACCACCAACGTCGGCATGAAGATGCTCGTGTCGGTCGTGATCTTCGGCCTGGCGATCCTGACGTTCGGCATATCCAAGAATTTCTGGTTGAGCCTGTCCGCGCTTATCGTGGCAGGCGGGGCGGACATGGTATCGGTCTACGTCCGCTCTTCCCTGATCCAGTTGCACACGCCCGATGCGATGCGCGGGCGGGTCAGCGCGGTGTCGCAGCTGACCATCTCGGCCTCCAACGAACTGGGAGAGGCCGAGAGCGGCCTGCTCGCCTCGCTCCTCGGCCCCGTCGGTGCGGTCGTGTTCGGCGCGGTCGGGGCGATCGGCGTGACCCTGCTATGGGCGCGCATCTTCCCGGAACTGAAGCGCGCGCGGACCTTTGACCCGCCCGAGATACTTGAAGCGGTTCCCCAACAGCACGGAGTTACGCCATGAAGGCCCGGAACATCCTGGAGACGATCGGCAACACGCCCCACATCCGCATGGGCAAGCTGTTCCCCGAATCCGACGTGTGGATCAAGTCGGAGCGGTCGAACCCGGGCGGCTCGATCAAGGACCGGATCGCGCTGGCGATGATCGAGGCGGCGGAAAAGTCCGGCGAGCTGAAGCCCGGCGGAACGATCATCGAGCCGACCAGCGGCAATACCGGCATCGGCCTCGCCATGGTCGCGGCGGTGAAGGGGTACAAGCTCGTCCTCGTCATGCCCGAGAGCATGAGCCTGGAACGCCGCCGCCTGATGCTGGCCTATGGCGCGCAATTCGACCTGACCCCGCGCGAGAAGGGGATGAAGGGCGCGATCGAGCGCGCGCTGGAACTGGTCGAGCAGACCCCCGATCCGTGGATGCCGCAACAGTTCGAGAATGCGGCGAACATCGACGTCCATGTGCGCACCACGTCGCAGGAGATCCTGAACGATTTCCGCGACGCGCCGATCGACGTCATCATCACCGGCGTCGGCACCGGCGGCCACATCACCGGCGTCGCCGAGACGCTGAAGAAGGAATGGCCGCACCTGAAGGTGTTCGCGGTCGAGCCGAAGGCGTCGCCCGTGATTTCCGGGGGGCAGCCGGGGCCGCACCCGATCCAGGGTATCGGCGCGGGCTTCATCCCCGCCAACCTGCATACGCAATCGCTCGACGGCGTGATCGAGGTCGACGCCGCGGTCGCCAAGGACATGGCGCGCCGCGCCGCACGGGAGGAAGGGATGCTGGTCGGCATCTCCTCCGGCGCGACGCTGGCCGCGATCCTGCAAAAGCTGCCCGACCTGCCCGACGATGCGCGGGTGCTCGGCTTCAACTACGATACCGGCGAACGCTACCTGTCGGTCCCGGACTTCCTGCCGGAAAGCTGATCTGTCCATCGCTCACCGCCTCCCCGGCGAAGGCGGGGGTCCGGTTGGGACAAGGCCGATAACGACGCGCCGCGCGCCGTCGCGACGACCTTTCCAACCGGACCCCGGCCTTCGCCGGGGAGGCGGGTGCGCGAGGAGCGCGCGTGATGACTGATGAACGAGGCCGATCGCACCAGCCGATGACCGACACCACCCCCTCCCCGTCCCTGCGCATCATCCTCGGCGGCATCGCGGCGCTGGCGATCGTCGGCCCGATCGTGGCCGTGCGGAATGCGCCGGCGATCGCCCCACCCGCGGTCGCCGAGGTGAAGCGCCCGCAGCGGATCGTGGCGCCGAACGAGGTGCCGGAGGTGGAGCCGGTCGAATACCAGTCGCTCGCGCCGCAGGACGCGCGCGCCTTCAACGCCACCGTCCCGTTCGCGCGCGGGCCCAACCCCGCCGCGCGTCCGTTCCGCTTCGCGGGCGACGACGCCGCGAAGACGCGCGCCACCGACTGCCTCGCCGCCGCCGCCTGGTACGAGGCGGGGGACGATCCGGTCGGGCAGAAGGCGGTGGTGCAGGTCGTGCTGAACCGCCTGCGCCACCCCGCCTTTCCGAAGACCGTCTGCGGCGTCGTCTTCCAGGGGCAGGAGCGGCGCACCGGATGCCAGTTCACCTTCACCTGCGACGGCGCGATGACGCGCCCGCCCGCCGCCCCGGCGTGGGATCGCGCGCGCAAGGTCGCGACCGCGGCGCTGAACGGCGCGGTCTATCGCAAGGTCGGCTATGCCACGCATTACCACACCGACTGGGTCGTGCCGTACTGGAGCGCCAGCCTGGACAAGATCGCGGAGGTGAACACGCATCTGTTCTTCCGCTGGACCGGCTGGTGGGGCACGCCCCCCGCCTTCCGCCGCGCGGTGTCGGGGGACGAGCCCGTGATCGCGAAGCTGGCGCCGCTGTCGTCCGTCCATGGCGGGATCGCGGGCGCGCTCGCGGCGGCGGACGCGCCGGTGGCGGCGGCGGTGCCGTTCACCGGCACGATCCCCGAACCGCTCGTCGAGGCGCCCGACACCTATCACGTGGTGCTGGCGGGTATCGCGCCGGAGATGTTCCGCGCGATGGCCGACACCGCCTGCGGCCCGCGCGAGCGCTGCAAGTTCATGGGCTGGACCGACCGGCGGCAACTGCCCACCACCGTCCTGCCTACGCCCGCGCAGATGGCGGCGATGTCGTTCAGCTACCTGCGCAACACCGCCGAAGGCTTCGACCGCGCGTTGTGGAACTGCGCGCAATATCCGCGCCCCGATGCGAAACAATGCATGAAGCGGCAGGTGATGCCCGCGGCGACCCCGACCCCGCCCGCGCTGGTGCCTACGCGCGGCGTGGCGGAGCTGGACGGGGTGCGGCGGCGGGCCGATCCCGCGCCGGTGGCGACCCCGACGGTGCCATAATTCCCGGACCGCCCGATCGCAACGTCCGTTCGGGCTGAGCGAACTCGAAGCCCAGGCGCTGCGCATACCCTTCGACTTCGCTCAGGGCGAACGGAGGTTGTCCTATATACCGCCAGCCTCCCGTGTTCCCGCGAAAGCGGGAACCCAGAGCCACGAACGCTACCGCCCGCGACCTTGGGCTCCCGCCGCCGCGGGAGCGCATCGCCGCGGATCACGCCGCCGCGAACATCTCCGGCGGCAACGCCATGATCGCCTCCGCCCCGCCCTCGACCTGCCGCCGCAGCCCGCCCGCCTCGGGCAGCACGCGCTCGGCGAAATATCGCGCGGTGACGAGCTTGGCGTCCAGGAACGCCGCATCCCCCTCGCCCGCATCCTTCAACCGCGCCGCCGCGCCCGCCATGCGCAGCCACATCAGCCCGACCGCCACGATCCCGACCAGCCGCATGTACGGCACCGCGCCCGCGCCGATGTTGTTGGGATCCTTCATGCCGTTCGCCATGAACCACATCGTCGCGGCCTGAAGATCGCCCGCCGCGCGTTCCAGCCGTGCGGCGAAGTCGGCCGTCGCCGCAACCGACTTGGCGCCCGCGATCTCGTCGGTCACCAGCTTCCCGAACGCCATCACCGCACGCCCGCCGTTCATGGCCAGCTTGCGCCCCGCCAGATCCATCGCCTGCACGCCGTTGGTGCCTTCGTAGATCATCGCGATCCGCGCATCGCGGACATATTGCTCCATCCCCCATTCGCGGATGTAGCCGTGCCCGCCGTAAACCTGCTGCGCGTTGGTCGCGATCTCATACCCCTTGTCGGTGCCGACGCCCTTGATGACCGGGGTCAGTAGGCCGAGCAGGTCGCCCGCAAGCTGCCGCTCCGCCTCGTCCGCTGCGCCATGTTCCAGGTCCGCCTGCAACGCCCCCCACAGGCACAGGGCCCGCAGCCCTTCGGTCCACGCCTTCGCATCCATCAGCATCCGGCGCACGTCGGGATGGACGAACAACGTATCCGCCTTCTCGCCCGGCTCGGCAGGCCCGGTCAGCGCGCGGCCCTGCCGCCGGTCCTGCGCGTATTGCACGGCGTTCTGATACGCCGTCTCCGCGATCCCCAGCCCCTGCAACCCCACGCCCAGCCGCGCCGCGTTCATCATGATGAACATCGCCGCCAGCCCCTTCATCTCCTCGCCGACCAGCCAGCCGGTCGCCCCGTCATAGTTCATGACGCAGGTGGAATTGGCGTGGATGCCCATCTTGTGCTCGATCGACCCGCACGACACCGCATTGCGCGCGCCCAGCGACCCGTCCGCGTTCACCAGCACCTTGGGCACCACGAACAGGCTGATCCCCTTCGAACTGTCCGGTGCCCCCGGCGTCTTGGCCAGGACGAGGTGAACGATATTCTCGGTCAGGTCGTGCTCGCCCGCCGAAATGAAGATCTTCGTGCCCGTGATGCGATAGCTGCCGTCCGCCTGCGGCTCCGCCTTGGTGCGGATCAGGCCCAGGTCGGTGCCGCACTGCGGCTCGGTCAGGTTCATCGTCCCGCCCCATTCGCCCGACACCATCTTGGGCAGGTACGTCGCCTGCTGCTCGGGCGATCCCTTCACCACCAACGCGGCGATCGCGCCGTGCGCGAGGCCGGGATACATGGCGAAGGCCATGTTGGCGGAGATCATATATTCCTGGAACGCAGTCGACACGACGTGCGGCATCCCCTGCCCCCCGAACGCCTCCGGCGCGCTGAGCGTGCCCCAGCCCGATTCGACGAATTGCGCATAGGCCTGCTTGAACCCCTTCGGCGTCGTGACGCTGCCATCCTCGTGGCGCGTGCATCCTTCGAGGTCGCCCGACTGGTTCAGCGGGAACAGCACCTCCGCCACGAACCGCCCGCCTTCCTCCAGCACCGCGTCGACCGTGTCGGGCGTGGCATTGGCGAAGCCGGCGAGGTTCGCATGGCGGTCCAGCCCGACGACGTGGTCGAGGACGAAGCGCGTGTCGCGGACGGGGGGCGTGTACTGTGGCATGTCAGTGATCCTCGGTTGGTTCGGCGAGCAGCGCGACGAAGCCGTCCAGCTCCGCGATAGCCGCATCGATATCGTTCTTCTGCCGGTGCAGCGCGTCGATCCGCTCGCGGCAACGCGCGACCGTGACCGCGCGCTGCACCGCGCGACCGTCGCCGACGTCGTACAGGTCCACCATCTCGCGGATCTCTGCCAGGCTGAAGCCCACGCGCTTGCCGCGCAGGATCCACGCCAGCCGCGCCCGGTCGCGATGCGAATAGACTCGCGCCACGCCCCGCCGCTCCGGCGCGATCAGGCCTTCGTCCTCGTAAAAGCGCAGGGCCCGCGGCGTGACATCGAATTCGGTCGCGAGATCGGTGATCGTGAACGACACCCGGTCGGGGCGCGGCGGGACCGTGGCGAAGGTGGACGTCGGCGCGGGTCGCGAACTCATGCCGTGTTTTTAACTTCCGCTTACGTGAACGTCAACCTGCACACAGCAATGCGCCGTCCGCGCCACGCACGCGTGTCGCTTCCGCCGCGGAGCCGCTCAGGCGACCCGCCGCGATACCCGTCATCGACGCGCGGCCGACGCATTTCTCGTCGCAGGTGTCGGGAAGGATCGCGGGAAGGACGATCCGGTCCGCTTCCACCCGCGCCTCGAACCGGCAACCGTCCCCCATGTCCATCGTCAGCCGGTCCCGCCCCGTCGCCCGTCCGCGCGCGACGCAGCGCTGCCCCTCGCCGTAATCGACGCTCACGCCAGTGACGAAGCCGTCGCGATCGGGGGCGACGCATATGCGGTCGGCGTCGGTGCGATAGACGCCGACGGGGGACACCGCATCGGGGCCGGCGACCAGTCCGCGGGCCCGCGCCTGCGCCTCCAGCGCCGCCCCGCCGCCCGCGACCGCCGCTGTCGGCGCCGGCCGATCGCATCCGGCCAGCGCGATCAGCAGCACGAACGGGAGTTTCACGCGATCCGCTCCAGCCCCGTATCGATGATCCGGCGATAGAAGCAGCTGTCGGCCCCGGTGTGACAGGCGGGCCCGGCGGGATCGACGACGATCCACAGCGCGTCCTGATCGCAATCGACCCGCATCTCCACGACGCGCAACGTGTTGCCCGACGTCTCGCCCTTCACCCACAATCGCGCCCGGCTGCGCGACCAGAACGTCGCGAGGCCCGTGACCCTGGTGGCCGCGATCGCTTCATCGTTCATGTGCGCGACCATCAGCAATCGTCCGTCGCGATCGGTGACGACGGCGGTCACCAGACCCGCAGCGTCGAATTTCGGGGCGAAGTCGAGGCCGGTTTCGCGGGTGTCCTGCATGAGGTCGCCCTAACCGGAATCGATCGCGTGGCGAAGTCGCTTTCGACACATCGCCCCGTCCCGGGATCCGCCGCACCGCGGGGCCCAGACCTTCAGGTGAGTAGCATGATCGACCCCCGGAATCGGCTCGGGACGAGGGACGCGCGCCCTCACTTATGCCCGCGGATCGCGGTCGCCAGCCGGGCCTTGTTCATCGTCGATCGCCCCTTGATCCCGATCCTCTTCGCCTCGTCCAGCAGTTCGTCCTTCGTCCGATCCTCCAGCGCACTTCCCTTGCGATCCAGCGTCCCCGCCGCCTTCGCATTGGCGATCCGCGCCGCCTTCTCCTTCGATGCCCCCTGCTCGCGAAGCGCCGCATACAGGGCGTCGTCCTTGATCTGCGGTCCGTGGTCCTTCGCCATCGCGTCTCTCCTTCGCCGCGAATAACTTGCGACGACCCGCCCGGCTCCCGGATGACATTCCCGCGACAACCGCTATATGCGGCTCCGCGCCCCACATCGCGAGCCTCTCCTTATGCTGACGACCCACCCGTTCCAGCCCGAAGACGGCGATCACCTGCGCGAGGAATGCGGCATCTTCGGCGTGTCGGGGGCGGAGGGTGCCGCCGCGCTCGTCGCCCTGGGACTCCACGCGCTGCAACACCGCGGGCAGGAGGCAGCCGGGATCACGACATGGGACGGGCATCTGTTCCACACCCATCGTGCGATGGGGCATGTCGCGGGCAATTTCGACCGGGACGAGATCATCCGCGCGCTGCCCGGCGACGTCGGCTGCGGCCATGTCCGCTATTCCACCACCGGCGAGACCGCGCTGCGCAACGTCCAGCCGCTATACGCCGACCTGGCCACGGGCGGCTTCGCGATCGCGCACAACGGCAATATCTCGAACGCAATGAAGCTGCGACACGAGTTGGTCCGCCGCGGTTCGATCTTCCAGTCGACCAGCGATACCGAGACGATCATCCACCTCGTCGCGACGTCCAGCTACCGGACGCTGCTGGACAAGTTCATCGACGCGCTGAAACGGGTCGAGGGCGCCTATGCGCTGATCGTCATGACCCCCGACGGCATGATCGCCTGCCGCGATCCGCTGGGCATCCGTCCGCTGGTGATGGGCAAGCTGGGCGATACGATCATCTTCGCCAGCGAGACGGTGGCGCTCGACGTCGTGGGCGCGGAATTCGTTCGCGTCGTCGATCCGGGCGAGCTGGTGATCGTGCGCGGCGAGGAAATCCGGTCGATCCGCCCGTTCCAGGAAGTCGCGGCGCGGCCGTGCATCTTCGAATGGGTGTATTTCTCGCGGCCCGATTCGATCGTCGACGATCATTCGGTCTATTCGGTGCGCAAGGAAATCGGCGCGCAACTGGCGATCGAATCGCCGGTGGAGGCGGACCTCGTCATCCCCGTTCCCGATTCGGGCGTCCCCGCCGCGATCGGCTACGCGCAGGAATCGGGCATTCCGTTCGAACTGGGCATCATCCGCTCGCACTACGTCGGCCGCACCTTCATCCAGCCGGGGGACAAGGTCCGCCACCTTGGCGTGAAGCTGAAGCACAACGCCAACCGCGCGCTCATCAAGGGCAAGCGCGTGATCCTGGTCGACGATTCGATCGTCCGCGGCACGACCAGCCTGAAGATCGTGCAGATGATGCGCGAGGCCGGCGCGGCGGAGGTGCACATGCGCATCGCCTCGCCCCCGACGCGCCACAGCTGCTTCTACGGCGTCGACACGCCGGAACGGGGCAAGCTGCTGGCGGCGCAGCACGACGTCGGCGGCATGACCGACTTCATCCATGCCGACAGCCTGGCGTTCGTGTCGATCGACGGGCTGTACAAGGCGCTGGGCGAGGCCAGTCGCGCGGACGACCGGCCGAAATATTGCGACGCCTGCTTCACCGGCGACTATCCCACCACGCTGACCGATCATGACGAGACGACGGCGGAGGATCAGTTTGCGCTGCTGGCCGAACGGGTGAACTGACATGGACCTGCCGTTGAAGGACAAGCTCGCGCTGGTGACCGGCGCCAGTCGCGGCATCGGCGCGGCGACCGCGATCGCGCTGGCGGCGAAGGGCGCGCACGTCGTCCTGACCGCGCGCACCGCCAGCGGGCTGGAGGCGGTGGAGGAAGCCATCTTCGCCGCCGGCGGCTCCGCCACGATCGCGCCGCTCGACCTGACGCAGACCGATGCGATCGCGCGTCTGGCGACCGCGATCGGCGAGCGGTGGCAGGCGCTGGACGTTCTGGTCCTGAACGCCGGCACGCTCGGCACGCTGACCGCGGTGCCCGCGATCGATCCTAAGGAACTGGCGCAGGTCCTGACGCTCAACGTCTCGGCACCGGTCGCGATGATCCAGGCGTTCGACCCGATGCTGCGCCGATCCGACGGCGCGCGCGTCGTCGGCCTGACGACCAGCGGCACCGCGATCGGCCGCGCCTATTGGGGCACCTACGGCGCGTCGAAGGCGGCGTTCGAGGCGCTACTGTCCTCCTACGGCGATGAGATGGAGGCGACCAGCAAGGTTCGCGTCGCGCTGGTCGACCCCGGCGCCACCCGGACGAAGATGCGCGCCCGCGCCTATCCGGGCGAGGACCCCGCGTCGGTCAAGCCGCCGGAAGTCGTCGCCGACCGCATCGCCGCGCTGGCGGTGGCGGGCTTCCCGGCGGGTCACCGCGAGCGGGTGGAGGGCTAAGGACCCCTCCGTTCCGGCTGAGCGAAGTCGAAGCCTATGCGCATACCCTTCGACGTCGCTCAGGGCGAAGGGAAGGTCGGGGTAAGTGGCGGTCGGTCAGCGCTTGACCAACGTCACCTGCACCACGTCGATCCCGCCGCCGCGGAAGCCGCCCTCGCAATACATCAGGTAATAGCGCCATAGCCGCCGGAAGCGGGCGTCGAACCGCGGGGGCAGCGTCGCGGCGTCGAACCGGTCGCGCCAGTCGCGCAACGTGTCGGCATAGTCGAGCCCGAACGCCGCCCGATCCTCCCACGCCAGCCCCGCGTCGTGCGCCAGCGCGCGGAACGTCGGTTCGTGGATCAGCGATCCGCCGGGAAAGACGTAGCGCTGGATGAAATCCACCCCGCGGCGATAGCGGTCCCACACGTCGTCGGCGATCGTGATGAACTGGATCGCCGCACGCCCGCCGGGTTTCAGCCGCGCAGCGATCGTCGCCAGATAGGTCGCCCAATATTCCGGCCCGACCGCCTCGACCATCTCGATGCTCGCGACCGCGTCGAACGTGCCGGCGACGTCGCGATAGTCGGTCAGCGCCACGGTGACGCCCGTCAGTTCCAGCGCGGCGACATGATCGCGCTGCTCGGTCGACAAAGTCAGCGCATGCACCCCCACACCCGCCGCCGACGCGGTCGCCGCGAACGAGCCCCAGCCGCAGCCGATCTCCAGCACGCGCTCCCCCGCCCGCGCACCCGTCCGCTCCAATATGCGCGACAGCTTGCGCCGCTGCGTCTCCTCCGGCGTCCCGTCGCCCAGCCCGCTGGAATAGGTCAGCGTCGCATCGAGCCATTCGCGATAGAAATCGTTGCCCAGGTCGTAATGCGCCGCGATGTTGCGCCGCGCGCCACGGCGGTGGTTGCGCCGCAGCCGGTGCCACGCCCGCATCGCCAGCCGCGCCGCCGGTCGCGCCCGCGCGACGTTACCCAGCGCCAGGCGGTTTCGCATGAACAGATCGAAGATCTGCACGGGATCGGGGCTGGTCCAGTCCCCCGCCTCCCACGCCTCGTACCAGCCGATCGATCCCCCGGACACCAGCCGCCACAAGGCGCGCCACCGTACCAGCGTCACGACCGCCAGCGGCCCTTCCGCATGGCCGCCGATCAGCCGGCGCGTCCCGTCGGGCAGCGTCGCCTCGATCGCACCCGTCAACAGGCCGCGATCGATGCGATCGAGCACGCGATGGAACGGCCCGGCCAGCAGCCGCGCGCGCCTGTGCATTGTGTTCCGTACGACCGTGCCCGCGTCCATGCGGGCGCGGTTACTTCACCTTCGCGTTCGCCGCCAGCGCGCGTTCACGTGCCTCGCGATGGCCGATGATCTTGGCCGGATAGTCCTTCGGCCGGCATCCCGCCGCATCCGGATCGTGGATCGCATCCCCCCGCACCTTCGCCAGCTCGGGCACCCATTTGCGGATATAGTCGCCCGCGTCGAATTTCTCCGACTGCGTCAGCGGCGCCATGATGCGGCCGAACATGTTGGCGTCCACGCCGGTGCCCGCGACCCATTGCCAGTTGACGGCGTTGTTGCCGTAATCGGCATCGACCAGGCAGTCCCAGAACCAGCGCTCCCCCTCGCGCCAGTCGATCAGCAGGTGTTTGACGAGGAAGGACGCGGTTATCATCCGGACGCGATTGTGCATCCAGCCCAGCGACCACAATTGCCGCATCCCGGCATCGACGATGGGATAGCCCGTCCGCCCCTCCTGCCACGCCTTCAGGTCCTTCGGCGACCGTCGCCACGGCAGGGAATCATATTTCGGTCGCCCATTCTCCGCACCGTATTCGGGCAGCGCCAGAATCACGCCCGACGTGAAATCGCGCCACGCCAGCTCCTGCCGGAACGTCGTGTCGCCCCGCCCCGTCGCGTGCCACACCGTCCGCGCGGAAACCTCGCCGAAATGCAGGTGCGGCGACAGCTGCGACGTCCCGTCCTCGTCCGCGGGCATGTTGCGACGGTGGTCGTATCCCGACAGGTCCAGCGTCTTCACCTTCTTCAGCGCCGCCGCCTCGCCCGACGTCCAGTCGAAGCCTTTGGACCAGTCGGGCTTCGTCGGCAGCAGGTCCCACGACGCCAGCGTGTCCGATGCGGGCCAATGCTCCGGCGCGGGAATGCTGCGCGGCATCGCCAGCGGCTCGTCGGGCGGCAGGTGCGATTGCAGCGCCTTCCAGAACGACGAATAGATGCGATATTGCCCGCCCGATCCGGTGGTGACGTCCTCCAGCCGCGCGAGGTGATTGCCGTCGTACAGGCACAGTCGCTCGCCCAGCGCCGCGTCAACGTCGCGCCACCACGGTTCGTAATGCCGCATGGCGTGAATGCGATCGGCGTCGACCTCGTCCTCCAGCCGGAACAATTCCTCCGCCGCCTTGCCCCGCCGCAGGATCAGCCGGCTGCCCTTGGCCGCCAGTGCGTCGGACAGCGCGGTCAGGCTGTGGTGCAGCCACCACCGCTGTGCCGCGCCCATGCGGCGGTCGCCCGGCGTCTCGTCGTCGAGGATGTAGACGGGCACGACCGCCCCCTCGTGTGCGGCGGCGACGAGCGCGGGCTGATCGTGGAGGCGGAGGTCCTGTCGGAGCCAGAGGAGGCTGGTCATGCCGTCCCTACGCCGCGTGCGATGCGCGGTTCCGCACGATCTCGCATCCCACGCGGGCGTCGGGATAGACGTCGAGCTTCATCGACCGTACCCGCACCTCGCGCACCCGATGATCCGACAGGCACTGCGCCGCGATCGCCTCCACCAGCGTTTCCTGCAACGCGAAGCCCGGACCGTCCGCCAGCGCACGGATCCCGTCGCGGATCGTGTCATAGTCCAGCACCTCGTCGATCGCGTCCGCGCTGGGCGCCAGGGGATAGTCGACCGTCAGGCGCACCGACAGGCGGACGCGTTGCGGCACCTGTTCGTGGGGATGGATGCCCAGCCGCATCGCGACGTCCAGGTCGTCGAGGAGGATCGCGAAATCAGCCATGTCGGTCCTTCTCGAACATCACGTCGCCGTCCCGTTTCAGAAAACGTTGCCCCGCGTCGACCCAGATCGTCTGTCCCGTCACGCTCCGCGCCTCCAGCAGCCAGACGACCGCGGCGGCGACATTCGCCGCCTCGACCGGGCGTTCGAGCAGATTGGCACGCGCCACGCGATCGAATTCCGCGTCCGATTGATCCCCGCTCTTCAAAGTCAGGCCGGGCGCGACCGCATTGACGCGGACCCGCGGCGCAAACGCCTGCGCCATCATCGTCGTCGCGCCGGCCAGTGCGTATTTGCTGAGCGAATAGCTGAAATAATCGGGGTTGGGATTGGCCAGTTTCTGGTCGAGCAGGTTCACGACCGCGCCCTCCCGCCCCTGAGCGGCCAGTGCGGCGGCGAGGATCGCGGGGGCGACGCAATTGACCGCATGGAGGCGTGCCGCGAGCGCGGGATCGATCGCCTCAGGCCGGTCCTCCTCGAACAGCGACGCGGAATTGACCAGCCCGTCGATCGCGCCCGCCGCCGCCGCGCGCGAGAACATCGCCGCGACCGTCCCGCTGCGGGACAGGTCGCCGCCGATGCACGTCCCGCCAAGCTCCGTCGCCAGCGCCTCCGCCGCGTCGCGCGAGCGGCCGTAGTGGATCACGACCTCATGCCCGGCCTGCGCCACCGCCCGCGCGATCGCCGCCCCCAGCCGCTTCGCGCCACCCGTCACCAGCACGCGCATGTCAGGCGGCCCCGCTCACGACGTCAGGCCCATCAGTGCCAGCACTTCCTTCCGGCTGCGCTCGTCATCGCGGAAGACCCCCATCATGCGGCTCGTCACCATCGACACCCCTGGCGTGCGCACGCCGCGCGCGGTCATGCAGGCGTGGCTCGCCTCGATCACCACGGCGACGCCCTGCGGCTTCAGCCCGCTCCAGATGCAGTCCGCGACCTCCGCGGTCAGCCGCTCCTGCACCTGCAATCGCCGCGCATAGGCGTGCAGCACGCGCGCCAGCTTGGAGATGCCGACCACATGGTCGCGCGGCAGGTACGCGATGTGCGCGCGGCCGATGATCGGCGCCATGTGATGTTCGCAATGCGACTGGAACGGAATGTCCTTCAGCAGGACGATCTCGTCGTAGCCGCCGACTTCCTCGAAGATGCGCGACAGATGGCGCGCGGGATCGTCGCCGTAGCCGGCGCAATATTCCCGCCACGCGCGTGCCACCCGGCGCGGCGTATCGACCAATCCCTCGCGCGCGGGATCGTCGCCCGCCCAGCGGATCAGCGTCCTCACCGCGTCCGCCACCTCGTCGGGGACGGTCAGCTTCCCGTCCGGATCGACCGCCGGCGATGCGCCGTACGCGCCTGCACTGTTTCCGTCGCTTGCCATCCCCGTCCTTCGATCGTTGCGCCGCATTGCAGCATGATGTGAGTTCAAATTCGAAACTGTTTCATTTATGGCACGTGCGTGACGACGCGCAAGAAACTGCCGCGGAATCGATTGACGATTGAAATTTTCCGTCGCTAGTCTCCATACCGGAATATCGAAGAACCGCGACCCGGTAACAAATCGGGCGCGATCCAGAGGAGGGGATGGCCATGAGGAAATTCGATCTGTTCGCTGCGTCCGCCATGTCGGCGATCGCCCTGTCCGCCGCGATGCCCGCATATGCGCAGACCGGCACGACCACCAGCGCGGAAACGACCGCCCCGACCGGCGGACCCGGCCAGGAGGCGACGTCCGCGGATACCGGCCCGACCTACGCCGGCGACATCGTCATCACCGCACAGCGCCAGTCGCAGCGGTTGCAGGACGTGCCGATCGCGGTGTCGGCCTTCACCGCCGAGAACCTGGAAAAGCAGCAGATCGTCAATTCCACCGCGCTTCAGCAGACGTTGCCGAACATCACCTTCACGAAAACCAACTTCACCTCCTCCAGCTTCACGATCCGCGGCATCGGCGACCTGTGCGTCGGCGTGACCTGCGACAGCGCGACCGCGATCCACGTCAACGACATGCCGCTGCTGGGCACCCGACTGTTCGAAAGCGAATTCTTCGATCTCGAACGGGTCGAGGTCCTGCGCGGGCCGCAGGGCACCCTGTTCGGCCGCAACGCCACGTCGGGCGTGGTGAACTTCATCACCGCGAAGCCCGACCTGTCGGGCATCCGCGCGGCGGGCGAGTTCGAGTATGGCAATTACGATTCCAAGCGCGTGAAGGGAATGTTCAACCTGCCGCTGACCGACACGCTGGGCGTGCGTGTCGCGGGCACCTATCTGAAGCGCGACGGCTATACCGAGAACCTGTATACCGGCAACCGGATCGACGACCGAGATCTCTACGCGGTGCGCGGTACCCTGTCGTGGGAGCCGTCGCCCGACACGCGCGTCGACCTGATCGGTTACTACTTCCGCGAAAAGGATCGCCGCAGCCGCATCCAGAAGCAGCTGTGCCGCCGCGATCCGTCGGGCGTCCTGGGCTGTTCGCCCGACCGGCTGGCGTTCGAGACCACGAACGCGAATTCGACCCTGTCGAGCGTCCTGACCAGCCGCGAGTTCTTCACCATCGGCGTCAGTCCGGCCGTGGCGCCGTTCGCGCTGGGTAGCATCTATCAGACGCAGGACCAGTTCTTCGGCGTGGTCAATCCCACCGACGTCCGCCAGGTCCGCATCGATTACGAGCCGACCTATTTCGCCGAAGAGCAGCAATATACGGTGAAGCTGTTCCATGATTTCGGACCGGTCAGCTTCAACTTTACCGGCGGCTACATGGAAAGCAGCGTCGATTCCACGTCGGACTATAATCTGGCGGTGGAAAACTCGTTCTCCGCCAATGCCGGCCTCAACCTGCTGAACGCGATCGGCCGCCCCGGCCTTCCCGGCGCGACGTTCAACAACGTTCGCCAGTACCTCATCCCCAACGGGCCGAGCAGCCTGTGCCAGTCGATCCCGGAACCCAGCAACACGGGCGTGTATGGCGGCAATGCGGTCTGCGCGCCCACCAGCCTCGACTATGACCGTTCGGTCGGCCGCAATCGCCAGTATTCCGCCGAAGCGCATATCGACAGCTCGTTCGACGGCATGTTCAACTTCCTGCTCGGCGGCATCTATTTCGACAGCAAGGCGACGAACGTCGACTATTACGTCAACGCGTTCGGCCTCGATTACGCCACCGGCATCCTCGGATCCGCGGCGACCGGCGGCACGTCCTACCTCGCCTCGCCCTTCTTCCGCAGCAACTCGCCCGAGTTCCGGCTGAAATCCTACGGCATCTTCGGCGAAACCTATTTCGAGATGAACGATGCGCTGAAGGTCACGCTGGGCCTGCGTTATAACAACGACAAGAAGGACGTGACAGCACGCACGACGCTGGCGAACGTCCCGGTGCCCTTCGGTGCTGCCACCGCTTTCCCGCAATTGGATAGCGGTGCGGTCGACTTCGACGCCACGCGCCCGGGCAACCAGCCCTACGCGCAGGATTCGGTCAGCTTCCAGCGCCTGACCGGTCGCGCCGTGGTCGATTACAAGATCACGCCCGACAACCTCCTCTACGCCTCCTATTCGCGCGGCTACAAGTCGGGCGGCATCAATCCGCCACTGTCCCCCGTCTTCTCCGTCCCGACGACGTTCGCGCCCGAAAAGGTCGACGCGTTCGAGATCGGGTCGAAGAACACCTTCGGCAACGGGCAGTTGCGCCTGAACGTCACCGGCTTCTACTACAAGTATCAGGGACTTCAGCTCAGCCGCATCGTGGCGCGCACGTCGGTCAACGACAACGTCAACGCCAACATCTACGGCGTCGAGGCCGAAGCCGTCATCAGCCCGATCCCCGCCTTCGTCGTCAACATGAACTTCAGCTACCTGAAGTCGAAGGTCGCCGACGACCGCTTCCTCGCCAATCCGCGCGATCCCTCGGGCGGCCGGTCCGATGCGGTCATCATCAAGGATATCACGAACGCGTCGAACTGCGCCATCATCCCGACGACCGCGGGGAACGTCACCGGCGTGAACACCTATGTGGCGGCGGTCAATTCCGGCATCGGCCTGCGAGCGCCAGCCCCGCTTCAGGGCACGAACACGACGGGCGCGTTCAGCGTCTGCTCGGCACTCGCGGCGACGGCGGCAAATCCGCCGGCTGCGCTTCGCGCGCTGTTCGGCGTTCCCACCGGTGCGCTTCCCTTCACGGTGCTGGGATCGGGCGTGGAGGTGAACGTGCGCGACAACAGCCTGCCCAACGCCCCGACCTACAAATGGGCGGTGGGCGCGCAGTACACGATCGACATGGGCGGCAGCGGCTGGACCGTGGTACCGCGCGCGGACCTCAACTACACCGGCAATGCCTGGGGCACGATCTTCAACAAGAACCCGATCGACCGCATCCAGGGCTATGAGGTCGTCAACGCGCAGGTGCAGATCAACGCGCCCGACGATCGTTTCTACATCCGCGGTTTCGTGCGCAACCTGACGCAGAACGACGCGACGACCGGCATGTACGTGACCGACCAGTCGTCCGGCCTGTTCACGAACATCTTCTCGATCGAGCCGCGCACGTACGGCGTGGCGGCGGGGTTCAAGTTCTGACCCCCACTTGCGGGATGCGCGGCGACGGGCATCCCGCAACCTTTTGCCCGGTCCGTCCATTGCCGACGGGCAAGAAGGAGTGGGTGAACATGAAGGATCCGAAGAAGGGCGACGACGTCACGTGGAAGTCGCATGGCGGCACCGCGCACGGAACGGTCGAGAAGAAGCTGACCAAGGATACCACGATCAAGGGGCACCAGGTCCGTGCCTCCCCCGACGAGCCGCAGTTCCTCGTAGAGAGTGACAACGGCGGAAAGGCGGCGCACAAGGCGTCCGCGCTCAAGAAGGCGTAACCCTGATTCATGCCGGCGCTTGGGGCCGGCCCATAAGGAAGGAACGACATGGCGACCACGACGACGAAGACGAAGACGGGCGGCATCCACGCCCCCGTGCAGCCCTCGGCCGAGCTCGGCGCGGTCGTCGGCAACGACCGCCTGCCCCGCAGCGAGGTCATCAGCAAGGTGTGGGAATATATCAAGTCCAACAACCTTCAGAACCCAGAGAACAAGCGCGAGATCCTGGCCGACGAGAAGCTGAAGAAAGTGTTCGGTCGCGACAAGGTGACGATGTTCGAGATGAACAAGTACATCGCGCAGCACGTCAAGGCGTGATCCGTCGCGCACCGGCCATGGCGGATGCGCGGTGCGCGTCCCCGGCCGGTGCGTCACGGCACCGCACATGGTTGATCGTGTGCCCGCGCTGCTCTACCGACCGCGCGCGTGCCCCCGTAGCTCAGCAGGATAGAGCGACGGTTTCCTAAACCGCAGGTCGTGAGTTCGAATCTCGCCGGGGGCACCAGCGGTCCGGTTGCGGTAGATGGGTTGCGCGGCTGCCGGATCGATACGGCCGGTCGACCGACGCCACGCCCGTGACGACAATGGCGCGGTGGGAGCCGGGCGACCCGCGACGAAATCGTTGCGGCTGCTTCCTTCCGGACCTGACCGGGTTGGCGACGGCCGCGCCCACCCGACTCCCATGCGCCCTATGGCGGAGCCGGGCGGGACGTTCAAGCCATCAGCGACGAACGCGCCGGCAAACTTCGACCCGGCCGTACGGACCCGGCCGCCAGCGGCACACCGTCCGCACGCGCGGTCCGCGGTTCCAGCGTCGCCCGTTCCAGTATCCGCCGCGATAATAGCCGCGCGGGGGGTAATGCCAGCGACCATGATGCTGGTAGCGGCCGTCGTGCCATCCACGCCCGTCGCGCCACCGCTGCGCCTCGGCAGGCGCCGGGGTCATCGCGCTCGCCGCGACCACGCCGGCTAGGGTGAGAGCCATCAACTTCATGTCGGATACTCCTTTCACGCTACATGCCGGGATGATGGGTCAGGGGCGCTGCACCTTTGCTGAACCCGGCGGTAAGGCGAACGACAGGTTCGCGTGATCGGCAGAAAGCCGGATCTGGCACCCCAGCCTGCTGGTCGCCACCGCGCGCGGCAGCATGTCGAGCAGGTCTTCCTCCTCTTCCGTCGCACCGGGCAGCCGCGCCATGTCGTCCGGCGCGATCACGACGTGGCAGGTCGCGCAGGCCATATCGCCGCCGCACGTCCCCTCCAGCGGCAATCCGGCGCGCTGCGCCGCGTCCAGCAACGTCTCGCCGATCCGGGCGTCGATCGCGACGCCGTCCGCATTTATCCTCATGCCGCGATCCGTTGCGCCGACGCGGCGGCGTGCAACCGGTCCAGCGCAGAGATCAGTTCCGCCTCGGTCGTGTAGCGGCCGAAACCGATCCGGATCGACGACCGCGCCGCCCCGTCGTCCAGCCCGATCGCGCGCAGTACATGGCTGGGACGCCCCGACCCGCTGGCACAGGCGGACCCGGCGGAGAAGGCAACGTCGCGCAGGTCGCTCATCAACCGCGCGACGTCCAGCCCCTCGCGCCGGACATTCAGGTTCCCGCGATAGCGCGGTCCGTCCGATCCGTTGAGGATCCAGCCGGGCAGCCTGTCCCGCGCCGATGCCCACAGCGCCGCGACATGCGTCGCATCCTCCGCCGCCCGTTCGTGCATCAATCGCGCCGCGGTGCCGAAACCGGCGCAAAGCGCGGGCGACAACGTGCCGGACCGACCGCCTTCCTGGTCGCCGCCGTACAGCAGCGGCGACAGCGTCACGCCGTCGCGGATCCACAGCGCGCCGATCCCCTTGGGCCCGTGCACCTTGTGCGCCGACAGCGCGATCAGGTCGCAACCGTCCGGAATCGGCACGCGGCCATATCCCTGCACCGCGTCGCACAGCATCAGCGCGCCCGCCCGGCGCGCCGCCGCGGCCAGGGTCGCGACAGGCTGGATAACGCCGATTTCGTTGTTGACCAGCATCGCCGCGACCAGGCCGGTGCCCGGCGGGATGTCCGCCGGTCGAACGATCCCCTCCCCGTCCACGGGCAGGACCGTCGTCGCCCGTCCGCGCGCCGCCTCCGCCCTTGCGGTGTCGAGCACCGCGGCGTGTTCCGTCGCGACGGTGACGATGCCGCCGCCCGTGCCCCGGATCGCCCAGTTCAGCGATTCGGTCGCCCCGCCGGTGAACACCACGCGCCCACCGTCGGGCAGCAATCGCGCGACCTGCGCGCGCGCAACTTCCACCGCCGCCTTCGCCGCCCGGCCGGGGCGATGGGCGGAATGCGGGTTCGCATGCTGATCGCGAAGCCAGGGAATCATCGCCTCCAGCGCCTCGGGCGCCAGCGGCGTCGTCGCCTGATAGTCCAGATAGGTCATGCCGCGAACGATCGCGCGGTCCGCGCCACGCCGCGCCACGCCGCGATGAAGCGGTCGACGTCGGCATCGGTGGTGGTACGGCCGAAGCTGACCCGGACGACCTCCCGCGTCGTCTCCTCGGTCCAGCCCATCGCGCGCAGGACGTGGCTGGGCTTCATGCTGCCGCTCGCGCACGCGCTGCCCGCCGACACGGCGATGCCGTCCAGGTCGAAGCGGATGAGCTGCGTCATCGCGGCGACGCCGGGCATCCGATAGCTGCCGATCGCGGGATGACGTTCCGCCGCCCCGGCCACGACGTCGCCGCCGGATCGCCGGATCGCATCGTCCAGCCGGTTGCGCATCGCGCTGTGATCCGGTTCCGGCTCGGCGATGGCGGCGGCGAACGCCAGGATGCCTGGTACGTTCTCGGTCCCGGGGCGATAGCCGCGTTCCTGCCCGCCCGTGGGGGCCAAGGTCGCAAGATCGCGGACCAGCAACGCCCCGACGCCGGGCCCGCCGCCGCGCTTGTGCGCGGACAAGGCGACGAAGTCCGCATCGCCCGCAAGTCCGGTGGTCGCGGGCATCTGCGCCGCATCGACCAGCAGCAGCCCCCCTGCGCCGTGCGCCGTCTCCGCCACCGCGTGCAACGGCTGCCGCACGCCGGTTTCGCTGTTGCACCATTGGACCGCCACCAGCGCGTCGCGCGCATCGATCGTCGCGGGATCGACGCAACCGGCGGAATCGACCGCGATGGTCTCCGCCCGCCCCGCGCCCCGCAGGCAGGCGTCATGCTCCACCGCGGACACCAGCCGTCGTGTCGGCACCGCGCGGGTCAGCACGATCGCCAGCGACTCGCTCGCACCGCTGGTGAACAGGACCTCCCCCGTCCATCCGTACGCCGCCGCGATCCGCGCGCGCGCCTCCTCCAGCATCGCGCGCGCGGCCCGCCCGTCGGCGTGCGGCGACGACGGATTCGCCCACCGCGCCATCCCGTCCACCAGCGCGTCGCGCGCAGCTGCGGTCATCGGCGTTGTGGCGGCGTGGTCGAGATAGGTGCGTGGCGGCAACAAGCGTTCCAATATCCTGATCCGGGCCTATATAGCGCGTGATTACGGGCGCCCAACGCCCTTGCCTTGCGAGACATCATGCCCGAAGTCATCTTTCCCGGTCCCGACGGTCGTATCGAGGGACGCTTCGTCCCGGCACCGCGTCCCCGCGCGCCCGTCGCGATGATCCTGCATCCGCATCCCAACGCCGGCGGAACGATGAACAATCGCATCGTGCAGGAACTGTACAAGACGTTCCAGCGCCGGGGGTTCGCCACGTTGCGGTTCAATTTCCGCGGCGTGGGCAAGAGTCAGGGAACGTTCGACAACGGGATCGGCGAGTTGAGCGACGCCGCCGCTGCGCTCGACTGGGTGCAGAGCTTCCATCCGGAGGCGCAGACGACGTGGATCGCGGGCTTCTCCTTCGGTGCGTGGATCGGCATGCAGCTGCTGATGCGGCGGCCGGAAATCCGCGGCTTCATCTCGGTCGCGCCGCCCGCCAACCTGTACGACTTCTCTTTCCTCGCCCCCTGTCCCTCCTCGGGCATCATCATCCAGGGCGCGGAGGACGAGGTCGCCACGCCGATGGCGACGCAGAAGCTGGTCGACAAGCTGCGGACGCAGAAGCACATCACCATCCATCACGACACGATCCCGCGCGCCAACCATTTCTTCGAACACGAGATGGAGGACCTGATGCGGTCGGTGGACAATTACCTCGACATGCGCCTGGCGCCCGACAGTCCGATCAAGTGACCGCCGCCGGCGGGCGCCCCATGAACGAACGGCTGCGGCTCGGGGCCTGAAAGGTCCGAGCCGCAGCCGCTGGATACCGCCGGTCCGAACGGACCGCAGGCGCGTTCGCGTTACTTGCGAAGGGTGAGACCGCCGCCGAACCGCTTGTTGAAGCGTGCCACCTGGCCGCCCTGATCGAGCAGCTGGCCACGACCGCCGGTCCACGCCGGATGCGCGAGCGGATCGATTTCCAGCGTCATCGTGTCGCCTTCCTTGCCCCACGTCGAGCGCGTCTCGTACACGGTGCCGTCGGTCATCTGCACCTTGATCGAGTGATAGTCGGGGTGCGTGTCTTTCTTCATCGTCGTATCTCCGCAATGGCTGGTTTCCGACCAGCCGGAAAGGAAGCGCGCGCCTACAGCGGCCCGCCCGCAAAGTCAAAGCGGGCCGTCTACGTCTTGGGCGGGTCCGCGATCATCGCGGTGAAGGCGGCCTCGGCGGCCAACTGACCGTCGATCGTGGCACGGCCCGCGAACTTGCAGACGCTTGACCGCTTCTGCACGAACTCCACCTCCAGCCGCAGCAGGATCCCGGGTTCCACGGGCTTGCGGAACTTCGCATTCTCGATCGCCATGAAATAGACGAGCTTGCCCGACCCGGCGAGCCCGAGGCTCTCGACCGCCAGGATCCCGGCGGCCTGGGCCAGCGCCTCGACGATCAGGACGCCCGGCATGATCGGACGGCCGGGGAAATGCCCCTGGAAGAACCCTTCGTTGAAGGTCACCGCCTTGATCGCCGTGATCGAGCGATCGGGCACGATCTCCTCCACCCGGTCGACCAGAAGCATGGGGTAGCGATGCGGCAACGCCGCCAGCACGCGCGTGATGTCGAGCGGTCCGATCACGGACCCGCCCGACGTCTCACCGGCGTTCGCGGAAGGATCGCCCATCCCGGCTCAGCGCCCGGTCGGGCGCCGCGTGGTCGTCGCGGGCGCGGGCGTCGCGGTCGTAGCGGCGGCGGCACCGGCGGCGCCCTGCTGCTGGCCCGGCTGCCAGTTGGCGGGCGGCGTGGTGGTCACCGACGGGACGGCCCGGTCCAGCTCCGCCGTGATCGCCGACGTGATGTCGGCGGCCGGATTGGCGAACAGCGCGGCGTTGGGACGCAGCAGCAGGCTGACGTTCTTCGCGCGCACCGCGGCGTTGACCGCGTCGGGCAGCTTCGCCGAAATCTGTTCCAGCGCATAGGCCTGCGCACGGCTGGCGGGGGCGGTCAGGCGCTGGAGCTCGGCGTTGGCGGCCTGCTCCTTCGTCTGGATCGCCTGCGCCTGCGGACGCAGCGAGGCCTCGGTCGCGCCCGGCGCCGCGGCGGCGCGCTGATACGCGGTCACCAGCGGCTGCAATTCGGTGTTGATCGCGTTGCGGCGCGCGGTCGCCTGGTCCAGCTGGGTCTTGTACGTCCCCTGGATCTGCGTGCGCGCGGTGGCCCACGCCTTGGAATTGGCGACCGCGCCTTCGGGATCGGCGACCGCGATACCATTGACCTGCGCGGCGGCGGCGCCGCCGGCGAGCATGGCGGGGCCGGCGAGCGCGGCGGCGAGCAGGAGGGTCTTGAACGTCGTCATCAGAACTGTGTCCCTACGTTGAAGGTGATGAGTTTGGGGTCGTCGCCGGGCTGGGTCACCAGCGCCTTGGCGAGGTCGATGCGGAGCGGGCCGAACGGCGAGTTCCAGTTCACGCCGATACCCACGGACACGCGCGGTCGCGCACTGTCGCCCAGGAAGCGTTCCAGGAACGGCTGCGATGCGATCAGGGGCACGTTGGGGATGATCCCGTTACAGGCCCCGCTGGCATCGGGCAGGCCCGTGGCGCAGGTCGTCTGCACCGCCCCGCCCGCCGCGTTGACGAAGTAATAGAGCGGCGCGCCGGTGGTCGGATCGGTCTGCGGCAGCGGCAGGACGATCGTGTTCCCGTTGGCGTCGGTCGTGGTCGGGAACGTCGCGGTCGGGCGCGGCCGGGTGATGTTGAAGAGGCTGCCCATCTGCGCGTAGATCGACGGCCGCAGCCCCAGTTCGCGCGCGCCGGAGCCGAGCGGGATCTCCAGCTCGACACGGGCGAGGTAATATGCCTTCCCGCCCAGCGCGTCGTCGATGATCTGGTCCCGATCGGTGACCAGGACCTGCGCGCCCGACGGATCGGTCGTGTACGACAATCGCTGCACGCGCGGGCCGACGCCGCGGATGTCGAAGCCGCGGAACTGCGGCTCGCCCAGGTAGAAACGGTCGTTGATCCGGATGGGATCGCGGCCGTCGCCGGGCGACCCCTGCAACGAGTGGATGTAGCCGCCCTCGGCGACGATCGAGCCGATGAACCCGGACCCGATGTTCTTGTACTTCGCGCCCTCCAACCGGGTGCGGATGTATTTGACGTCCCCGCCGAGGCCCGCGAAATCCTGGCTGAACGACAGGCGCTGGCCCGCCGTCGGACGCAGCCGGCTGTTCAGGCTGTCGTAGATCAGCGAATAGCCGACCGCGGAGGTCAGTCGCTTGCCGAGCGCGTCGCACAGGTAGCGACCGGCCTTCAGCGGATCGCACTGGCCGTTGGTGAAGAAGCTGGCCTCGTCCAGCCCGACATCGTCGTAGCTGAGGCTGTAGCGACCGGCGAGCTGCCAGAATTCGGTCAGCGGCACGCCCGCGCGGACCTGGAACCCGGTCGACGTCTGGCTGTACGTCGTGTTGCGATTGGTGCCGATGAAGTTGAACGAATTGAAGTCGCGCCGGAACACGTCCACGCCCACCGCGATGTTGCGGTCGAACAGATAGGGTTCGGTAAAGCCCAGCTCGATCGACTTCGAATAGGTGGAGTAATTGACGCCGGCGCGCAATTCCTGACCGCGGCCGCGGAAATTGCGCTGCGTGATGTTCGCCTGGATGATGAAGCGTTCGAGGGAGGAATAGCCGGCCGACAGCTGCAACTCGCCGGTCGATTTCTCTTCCACGTTCGCCTCCAGCACGACGCGGTCGGGCGTGGTGCCCGGCGTCTGCTTGATCTCGAACTTGTCCTGGAAATACCCCAGGCTATTGATGCGATCCTGCGAACGCTTCACCTGGAACGTGTTGAACGCATCGCCTTCCGCCAGGCGGATTTCGCGGCGGATGACCTTGTCCTGCGTGTTCGTGTTGCCCGTTATCTCCACCCGCTCGACATAGGTGCGCTGCGCCTGGCCGATGTGGAAGTTGATCGACATGGTCAGCGTGTCGCGGTCACGCTGGAATTCCGGCGCGACCTGTGTGAAGGCGTAGCCGAACAGGCCCGTCGTCTGGCTCAAATTGTCGACCGTATCCTCGACCGCCTTGGCGTTGTACCAGTCGCCCTTCTTGATCGGCAGCGTCGTCGCCAGCTTTTTTCCGTCGAAGTCGCGGATATCGCTGTCGACGGTTACGTCGCCGAATTTGTAGCGCGGGCCTTCCTCCACCACGTAGGTGATGATGAAGTCCTTCTTGTCGGGCGTCAGCTCCGCCACCGCGCTGGTGACGCGGAAATCGGCATAGCCCTCGGTCAGGTAGAATTGGCGCAGCTTCTGCTGGTCGTAGGCCAGGCGATCCTGGTCGTACGACGTGCCCGACGACAGGAAGCGATAGAAGCGCGCTTCCTTCGTCGCCATCTGCGCGCGCAGCTTGCCGTCGTCGAAGACCTCGTTGCCCAGGATGTTGATCTGGCGGACCTTCGACTTCGGGCCTTCGCTGATCTCGAACACCACGTCGACGCGGTTCTGGTCCAGATTGACCATCTTCGGCTCGACCGATGCGGCGAACCGGCCCTGGCGCCGGTACAGTTCCACGATGCGGCCGACATCCTGGCGGACCGCGGCGCGCGTGAAGATCTGGCGCGGCTTGAGCTTGATTTCCTTGACGATCTTGTCGTCCTTCAACCGCTTGTTCCCTTCCAGGATCACGCGATTGATGATCGGGTTCTCACGCACGCGGATGACGATGTCGCCCGTCTCCGCCCCCGCGATCGACACGTCCGCGAACAGGTCGCTGGCGAACAGGTCCTTGATCGCCTGGTCGAGCAATTCGTTGGTATACGGCTGCCCCTGGCGTAGCTTGGTGTAGCTGAGCGCGGTTTCCGCCTCGATCCGCTGCGATCCTTCGACGCGCAGCGACTTGATGACGCGCTGGGCCTGCGGCGCGGTGGCGACGACGGCGGGGGTGGCCACCGGCGTACGCGCTGGCGCCGTCTGGGCCAGCGCGGGAACGCCGGAAAGCATGGTGCAGCCCAGCAGGGCCGCCGCGCGCAACCGCGAAGTCGAAGCGTTGTGGACGGTCACCGAAAAATCCCACTCGAGAGAAACCCGCGCGCGGTGCAGGGCCGCGTCGCCCTGCCCCAGCTTGCCCGCACGATCAACACGTCATCCCGTGCGCAACAGGCCGGACAGGGCATGCCACAGGCCGAAATTGCCGAGATCGTTGATCGTGACCAGCACCATCAGCGCCAGCACCGCCATCAGCCCCCCGCGATAGGCCCATTCCATCGCCTCCGGCGCGACCGGGCGGCGGCGCACCGCTTCGATCGCGTAGAACAACAGGTGGCCACCATCCAGCATCGGCACTGGCAGCAGGTTGATGAACCCCAGATTGATGGACACCAGCGCGATCAGGAAGACGAACGCGTCCCAGCCCAGCGACATCTGCTCGCCCGATACTTTCGCGATCGACAGGGGACCGCCCAGTTCCTTCACGGACCGGCGGCCGGTCACGATCTGTCCGATCGTTTCCACCATCATGCGCACGATCTGCCCGGTACGCGCGACCGCGACGACGGGGGCGTCGAGCAGGCCGACGGGCACGACCACCGGGTCGGTCGGCGAAATGCCCAGCAGGCCGACCTTGTATTCGTTCCCGAACCGGTCGCGCTGTACCTGCGTGGCGATCGTCGCGTCCACACCGGCGGCGCGGCCGTCGCGCACATACTCGACCCGAACGCGCTCGCCCGCGCGAATCTTCACGTACCGGACCATGTCCTCGAACGAATCCATCGGCCGATCGCCGATCGCGACGATCCGGTCGCCGGTGCGCAACCCGGCGGCGGCGGCGGCGGTGCCGGGGATCGCCTGCCCCACCACGGCAGGGGTCCGCACGTCGCCATAGGCGAGCGCGAAGCCGCCGAGGATCACGATCGCGAGCAGGAAGTTCACGACCGGCCCGGCGGCGACGATGATCGCACGCTGCCACACCGGCTTCGCCTGGAACGTCTGCGCCCGCTCCTCCGCGGGTAGCGCCAGCCATTCCGCCGACGGCTGCGACACGGCGTTCATGTCGCCCGCGAATTTGACGTAGCCTCCCAGCGGGATCCAGCCCAGCTTCCACCGCGTACCGCGGCTGTCGGTCCATCCGGCGACCTCGCGCCCGAACCCGATCGAGAAGGCATCGGCCTTCACCCCGAACCAGCGTCCCGCCAGATAATGCCCCATCTCGTGCACGAAAACGAGCGGGCCGATGACCAGCACGAACGACAGCAGGGTAAGGATGACACCGGGGGCCTGGATCAAGAGACGCAATCCTCTACGCGCTCGCCCGCACGCCGCCGCGCCTCCGCGTCGATCGCGAACACCGCGTCGAGCGTCTCCGGCGCGGCCGGGCCGTAACCCTGCAATATATCGTCCACGATTGCGGCGATTTCGAGGAAGCCGATCCGCCCCGCCAGGAATGCCGCCACCGCGACCTCGTTCGCCGCATTCAGGATCGCCGGCGCCGCGCCCCCCGCGTCCAGCGCGGCGCGGGCCAATGCGAGCGCGTGGAAGCGGACCGGATCGGGCGCTTCGAAATCGAGCCGGCCCAGCTTCACCAGGTCCAGCGCCTCCATCGGGGTCGCCATGCGGTCGGGCCAGGCCAGGCAGTGCGCGATCGGCACGCGCATGTCGCTGGGGCCGAGCTGTGCCAGCATCGACCCGTCGACATAATCGACCATGCTGTGGATCACCGATTGCGGATGGACCACGATCTCGATCCGCGCGGGGTCGATCGGGAACAGCCGCGCGGCCTCGATCAGTTCGAGACCCTTGTTCATCATCGTCGCCGAATCGACCGATATCTTCGCGCCCATCGACCAGTTCGGATGCGCCACCGCCTGCGCGGGCGTGACCTGCGCCATGGCGTCCAGTGACCAGTCGCGGAACGGCCCGCCGCTGGCGGTCAGGACGATGCGGCGCACGCGGTCGGGCCGGGCGAAGTCGAAGCATTGGAACACGGCGTTATGCTCGCTGTCCGCGGGCAGAATCGTCGCCCCGTGCGCGCGCGCCGCGGCCGTGACGAGGTCGCCGGCGGAGACGAGCGGTTCCTTGTTCGCCAGGATGACCGTCCCACCGCATTCGATCGCCGCCATCGTGGACGCGAGGCCCGCGCATCCGACGATCGCGCCCATCGTCACGTCCGCGCCCAGCGCCGCGGCGTCGCACACCGCCTGCGCTCCGCCCGCGACGGCGATGCCGGTGCCCGCCAGCGCGCGGTCCAGATCGGGCAGGCAGCGCTCGTCCGCCACCACCGCCAGTTCGGCATGGGTGCGGATCGCAGCGGCGGCGAGCTTCCCCACGTCGCAATTGGCGGTCAGCGCGCGGACGCGGAAACGGTCCGGCGCCCGCTCGACTAGGTCGAGCGTGGACGTGCCGACCGATCCGGTCGCCCCCAATATCGTGACCGTCCTCACGGCAGCAGGACGAGCAGCGCGGCGATCGGGGCGACCGGGACCAGCCCGTCGATGCGGTCGAGCACGCCGCCGTGGCCCGGCAGGGTGTTGCCCGAATCCTTCACGCCCGCCTGCCGCTTCAGCCAGCTTTCGAACAGGTCGCCGCCCTGCGCCAGCGCCGCCAGCAACGGCGTCGCCATCACGAGGCGGATCGGCAGGGCGGCACCCAAGTGAAGCACCACCGCCAGCATCGTCGCCGCGATCACGCCGCCGATCAGGCCCGCCCACGTCTTGTTCGGGCTCAGTCGCGGCGCCAGCTTCGGCCCGCCGATGCCGCGCCCGGCGAAGAAGGCGCCGATGTCGGTGGCCCAGACGAGCGCCATCGCCCAGAAGGCCAGGAGCAACCCCATGTCCTGCCGCCGCAACACGATCAACGCCATCACCGGCAACGCGCAGTAAAGGACTCCGGCGGCCAGGCGCGGCATGCGCGTGACGGCGGCGACGAAGAAGAACGCCGCCGCGACGAGGCCCAGCGTGAAGAAGTCGCGCGTTTCCAGCACCAGCCACGCCGGCGCCATCGTCGCCAGCGGTACGCTCAGCGCGAATTGCGCGAGCCGCTTCGTCTTCGCCGGGGCCTTTTGCAGGTCCGACCATTCCGCCATCATGAACAAGGCGGCGATCACCGTCAGTAGCCAGAACGCCAGACCGCCGAGCACGAGCGCGGTGGAGGCGACCGCGATCATCGCCACGCTGGCGATCATCCGCAGCCGCAGGTTCGACGGCGTCCGGAGTTTCGCGTCGGGCGCGCCGGGAAGCGGGTTGTCCAGGCTCACAACCCACCGTAGCGGCGCTGCCGCCGCGCGAACGCGTCGACCGCGGCGGCAAGGTCGTCGGCGCCGAAATCGGGCCACAGCGTCTCGACGAACAGAAGCTCCGCATAGGCCGCCTGCCACAGCAGGAAGTTCGACAATCGCTGCTCCCCCGACGTGCGGACGAGCAGGTCCAGCGGCGGCAGGTCGCGCGTTTCCAGTTCCGCCTCGATCGCCGCTTCGTCGATCGCCTCCGGCGGCAGGCGTCCGGCCAGGCGACGCGCCGCCGCGGCAAGCTCCGCCTGCGCGCCGTAGTTCAGCGCGATCGCCAGGATCGGCCCCGTGTTACCCGCCGTGCGCGCCAGCGCATCGTCGACCAGCGCGACGACGTCGCCCGCGAACCGGCGATAGTCGCCCAGCACGCGCAACCGCACGTTCTCGCGCACCAGTTCGGCCAGATCGTGCCGGATGAAGAATTTCAGCAACCCCATCAGGTCGCCGATCTCCTCCGCGGGACGGCGCCAGTTCTCGCTGGAGAAGGCGTAGAGCGTCAGCGCCTCGATCCCCATCGCACGCGCGGCGCGGGTGACCGCGCGCACCGCCTCCACCCCCGCCTTGTGCCCGGCGGCACGCGGCAGGTGGCGGCGCTTCGCCCAGCGGCCGTTGCCGTCCATGATGATGGCGACGTGACGGGGAAGAACGACCGAAAGCCCCTCCCTTTCAAGGGAGGGGTTTGTAGTGGGTGCGACACGCGAAGCGGGTCGCTCGTCGCGGAGCGGCGGCCGGGCGTCGAGCCCGCTCGCCGCAGACCCACCCCCTGCCCCTCCCTTGAAAGGGAGGGGTGAAAATGGGCTACGGGAGCCGCTCACTTACCCAGGATTTCCTTTTCCTTCGCATCGCCGACGACGTCGATGTCGGCGATCGTCGTATCGGTGATCTTCTGCACCTCGGTCTCGTGGCGCTTGCGCTCGTCCTCGCTGAATACGCCCTTCTTCTCGTCGGTCTTCAGCGCATCCATGCCGTCGCGGCGGACGTTGCGGACCGCGATCTTCGCCTTCTCCGAATATTGCCCGGCCAGCTTCGCCAGTTCCTTGCGCCGCTCCTCGGTCAGGTCGGGGATCGGCAGGCGCAGCGTCGTGCCGTCGTTGATCGGGTTCAGGCCGAGCCCCGCGGAGCGGATCGCCTTTTCCACCGGGCCGACGTTCGACTTGTCCCACACCTGCACCGACAGCATCCGCGGCTCCGGCACCGAAACCGTCGCCACCTGGTTCAGCGGCATGTGGCTGCCGTACACCTCGACCGTCACGGGATCGAGCAGCGCGGTCGACGCGCGGCCGGTGCGCAGGCCGCCAAGGTCGCCCTTCAGCGCTTCCACCGCGCCGGCCATGCGGCGTTCCAGATCGGCCTTGTCGTAGGCGGGCATCAGACGCTCTCCATCTCTTTCTGAACGACCGTCGAAACGCCCTCGCCGCGAAGGACGGCGGCGAAATTGCCGTGCTCGCGGATGTTGAAGACGACGATCGGGATATTGCTGTCACGGCACAGCGCGACCGCGCTGGCGTCCATCACGCGCAGGTTCTTCGCCAGCACCATGTCGTAGCTGACCGTGGCGAAGCGCTTCGCATCCGCCACCTTCTTGGGATCGGCATCGTAGACGCCGTCGACCGACGTGCCCTTGAACAGGGCGTCGCAGTTCATCTCGGCGGCACGCAGCGCGGCGCCGCTGTCGGTGGTGAAGAAGGGTGATCCGACGCCCGCGGCGAAGATGACGACGCGGCCCTTTTCCAGATGCCGCTCGGCACGGCGGCGGATGAAGGGTTCGCAGACCGACTGCATCGGGATCGCGGACTGGACCCGCGTATCGACGCCGATCTGCTCCAGCGCATTCTGCACCGCCAGCGCGTTCATGACGGTGGCGAGCATCCCCATGTAGTCGGCGGTGCCGCGCTCGAACCCCTGCGCCGCGGCGGCGAGGCCGCGGAAGATGTTGCCGCCGCCCACGACGATGCACAGTTCGTAGCCCTGCGCCTTCACGTCCGCGATCTCCGCCGCGACGCGCGCCGTGACGGCGGGATCGATGGCGAGCCCCTGCTCGCCCATCAGGACCTCTCCCGACAGCTTGAGCAGGATGCGTTTGTAGCGGGGATCGGTCATGGGTTCCGGTGCGTCGGGGGTACGGGGCGGCACGAACCTTAAGCGGCGGGCGCGGCGCGGGCAACCTAGGTTGTGGGGGCGGCTCCGCACCCCGAAACGACGTCATCCCGGCTTTCGCCGTGGCGACGGGCAATGGTCGGAGGGGAGGACACCCCTGTTCTCCTCTCCCCTCGCCTCAGGCAGTCGGCTCGGCCTGCTTGCCCTGCGGCACGCCCGACACGGCCGCGACTTCGGCGGCGAAGTCGGACGCCTCCTTCTCGATGCCCTCGCCCAGCTGGAAGCGGACGTAGTCGACCAGCTTGATCTCCGCGCCCGCGTCCTTGCCGGCCTTCGCGACGACGTCGCTGATCTTCGTCTTGCCGTCCATCACGAACAGCTGACTGACCAGCGCATGTTCCTTGCGGAACTTCGCGATGCCGCCCTCGACCATCTTGGCGATGATGTCGGCGGGTTTGCCGCTTTCGGCCGCCTTCTCGGTCGCGATCGCGCGCTCGCGCTCGATCTCGGCCTCGTCCAGGTCATGCTCGTTCAGCGCCTTGGGGAAGGCGGCGGCGATGTGCATCGCTAGCTGCTTGCCCAGCGCCTGCAACACGTCGTCCGCCGCCTTGCTCTCCAGCGCGACGAGCACGCCGATCTTGCCCAGGCCCGGCGACTGCTGGTTGTGCACATAGGCAACGACCGCACCCTCGGACACTTCCAGCCGGCGCGCGCGGCGCAGCGACTGGTTCTCGCCGATCGTGGCGATGTTGTTGGTCAGCGCCTCCTCGACCGTCTTGCCAGACGGCATCGTCGCCGCCTTCAGCGTATCGATCGCATCGCCCTGCTCGAGCGCGATCTGAGTCACCTCGCGCACGAACGCCTGGAACTGGTCGTTCTTGGCGACGAAATCGGTCTCGGAATTGACCTCGACCGCCGCGCCCTTCGTGCCCGCGACGGCGACGCCGACGAGACCCTCGGCCGCGGTGCGGCTCGACTTCTTCTGCGCGGCCGCCAGGCCCTTCGTGCGCAGCCAGTCCAGCGCGGCGTCCATGTCGCCCGCGGTCTCGTTCAGCGCCTTCTTGCAATCCATCATACCTGCGCCGCTCTTCTCGCGCAGTTCCTTGACCATCGCTGCCGTGATGTCGGCCATGTCGAAATCCTCAATCTGAAAGCAAAATGCCGTTCGCCCTGAGCGAAGTCGAAGGGCGCGCGACGCGCGGGCTTCGACCTCGCTCAGCCCGAACGGCTGGAGGAGACATCGTATCGTGCCTCCGTTACGGTTACGCGGCGGCGGGCTCTTCCGTCGCGGGCACGTCGCCCGGCTGCGCGGCCGGGGTCTCGACCGGCGCGGACAGCGCCGCTTCCGCCGGCGGCTCGTCCATCGCACCCAGGTCGCGGCCCGAGCGCGCCTGCTGCTGCTGGCCGCCGCGGGTCGAGGCGATGGCGATCGCCTCGCAATACAGGCGGATGGCGCGGCTGGCGTCGTCGTTGGCGGGCACCGGGAAGGCGATGCCGTCCGGCGACACGTTGGAATCGAGGATCGCGACGACCGGGATGCCCAGGGTGTTGGCTTCCTTGATCGCCAGCTCTTCCTTGTTCGCGTCGATCACGAACATCACGTCGGGCACGCCGCCCATGTCGCGGATGCCGCCCAGCGACAGTTCCAGCTTGTCCTTCTCGCGCGTCAGCTGGAGCACTTCCTTCTTCGTCAGGCCGTGCGTGTCGCCCGACAGCTGCTCCTCGAGCGCCTTCAGGCGCTTGATCGAGTTGCTGATCGTCTTCCAGTTGGTGAGCATGCCGCCCAGCCAGCGGTGGTTGACGAAATGCTGGCCCGCGCGGCGCGCCGAATCGGCGACCGCTTCCTGCGCCTGCCGCTTGGTGCCGACGAACAGGACCTTGCCGCCCGCGGCGACGGTCGAGCTGACGAACTCCAGCGCGCGCGCGAACAGCGGCACGGTCTGGCTGAGATCGATGATGTGGACGCCGTTGCGGTCGCCGAAGATGTAGGGCTTCATCTTCGGGTTCCAGCGGTGGGTCTGGTGGCCGAAGTGCGCGCCGGTCTCGATCAGCTGCTGCATCGTGACGACAGGTGCCGCCATAATAGAATATCCTTCCGGTTGAGCCTCTGGGAAGCGAGTGACGCGTGGCTCGAAGCCTGCGCACCGGGATGATGATGCTTCCCATGCGGGGTTAGAGCGCGCGCCCCTAGCCGATCGTGCCGTTCCGATCAACCGCCATTCGGCGCTTGACGGTCTGGAACGGATATGGAACACAAAGGAACGGACCGGGAACTCCGGCGGTATTTCCACGACGGACCGTGGCTGAAATATTGCCGGGGCGAGGGAACCGCAAAGTTATCCACAGGTTGGCGGACATGAGGTTCGCGGGCGAACGGAGTTGGCGGCGATGATGACGATGATGGCGATCCTGATCTTCGGCGGTGCGTTCGGCGCCGCGATTTATGCCATCGCCGCCACGGTGGCTCCGCGGATGGCGCAGATCGTGGATGTGTTGTTCGCGCGTCCCCAGCCGCGCTTCGCGCCCCTCACCGAACTGGTCCATGCCGAGCGGCGGATCGCGGTCAGGCGCTGGGCGACGGCGTCGGCGCGGGGATCGTTCCGGCCGCGCGAAGCCGCCTGATCCGCGCATAGCCCGCGATGCTGAACGGCAGCGAGGCGAGGTAGGACAGGCAGGCGACCGTCGCGGTTTCCCACGGGGCATTGACGGCGGCGGCGGCGACGATGACGACCAGCGCCAGCGCCTCGAACCGGACGTTGCGACGCAGTTTCATCGAACTCCACGACAGGGTGGCGAGGCTCGACACCATCAGTAGCGCGACCAACGCGACCCATGGCGCCACGAAGCGCGGGTCGCGCAGAAACGGCTCCCCGCTCCAGAACCAGGCGAACATCGGAAGCAGCGCGAGTCCAGCACCCGCGGGCGCGGGAACGCCGGTAAGGAAGCCGGCCGACTTGTGCGGCTGATCGTCCGCATCGATCGCGGCGTTGAAACGGGCAAGGCGCAGGGCGCAGAAGACCGCGAGCATCAGCGACGCCATCCATCCGAAGCGCGGCAGCGTTTCCAGCGTCCACAAGTAGAGGATCAGCGCGGGCGCGACGCCGAACGAGATGGCGTCGGCGAGCGAATCGAGTTCCGCACCGAAGCGGCTTTCGCCATGCAGCATCCGCGCGATCCGGCCGTCGAGACCGTCCAAGACGCCCGCGACCAGCACCAGCACGACGGCCAGTTCCCATCGCCCGGCGGTGGCGAAGCGGATCCCCGACAGCCCGGAACACAAGGCGAGCGCCGTGACCGCATTGGGCGCGACCGCGCGCAGCGGCAGGCCACGGCGCAGGCGCTTGGACCCGGTCAGGTCGTCGCCGCCGTCGTCGTCCGCAGGGTCGTGGTTCATTGCGCGACGCCGACCGCGGCGTCCGCGCCGTAGCGGCCGAGGATCGTCTCGCCCGCGATCGCACGCTGCCCCAGCGCCACCTGCGGCGCGCAGCCGTCGGGCAGGAACACGTCGACGCGGCTGCCGAAGCGGATCAGGCCGACGCGCTGCCCGGCCGCGACGATGTCGCCGGTCTTGGCGAAGGCGACGATGCGGCGCGCGACCAGGCCCGCGATCTGCGTGAAGCCGACCCTCCGCCCGTCATGTCCCTCGACCACGAAATGCTGGCGCTCGTTCTCCTCCGACGCCTTGTCGAGGTCGGCGTTCAGGAACTTGCCGGAGATGTAGACGACCTGGCGGATCGTACCTGCGATCGGGCTGCGGTTGATGTGGACGTCGAACACCGACATGAACACCGACACGCGCACCCGCGCGCCCTCCCCCAGCTCGGGCACCAGCTCCCGCGGGATCGCGACGCGTTCGATCATCGTCACCAGGCCGTCGGCGGGCGAGACGATCAGGTCGTCGCCGACCGGCGTGGTGCGCACCGGATCGCGGAAGAACGCCGCGACCCAGACGGTGACGGCCAGGAAAGGCCAGAAGAACACCTTCGATATGATCGTCGCCAGCAGCGTGATGCCGAAGGCGATGGCGGTGAACTTCTGCCCTTCCGGATGCACGGCGGGGAAGCGCCATTTGACGGTGGAGGTGACGGGGATGCCGCCATGATGCGGCGGCTTTTCGAGCGATGACATGGCCCCGGTCTATCGGTGCGACGCGGATGTGACAATCGCGGGCGTCATGCCGCGATGCGTGTCGCCCCCCGGTCCGTCGCCCCGCGGCGCCGCAACGCCCCCGCGACCGCGCCGAAGCCCATGATCATCAGCGCCCATGTCGCCGGTTCCGGCACCCCGTTCACGCCCAGTTGCCGCGCGATCCCCGCGCCGACGACGCGATGGATGTCGCGCGTGGGGTGGACGAGATCGAAATAGGTGTAGCCGTCGCACGCCGGCGCCCCACTGGTCAGCAGGCAGGCGGTCCGCGTATCCAGCGTATCGGACAGGCCGTAGGCGCCCGGATCGGCGTAGATCGCCTGCTGATAGGCGAAGAAGTCGAAGAACCGGAAATTCGCCCCGGTGCTGCTCGCGAACGCATCGGTCAGACCGTCGAACGCGGTATTCAGCCCGAACGACATCCGCCGCCCCGCGTCCGACAAGGCGGGCGAGTTGAACTGCGTCACCGCCGGAATCTGTCCCACGTCGGGCAGGCCGGTGATGACGACGTTACGCGCGCCGAGCGTGTAGAGCGAGGTCAGCCCCTCGGTCATCGCGGTCAGGGTGGCGGTGAAATCGGGCATGTAGCGCGGGTTCGCGCCGACCTTCGCCAGTTCGCTGCGGATGTCGTTGCCGCCCAGCGTCACCAGCACGAGCGAATCGGCGGTGAAGGCCTGCCCCGACGTCCGGAACGCCTCGACCTGTTCGAGGAAGCTGGGGCTGGCGTCGCCCGAGACCTCGCGCGTCTGCGCGCCGCCGACGGAGAAGTTGCGCCCGCCATAGGCGGACGCGATCGTCGCCTGACCCTCGACGCCGCGCGACACCCAGTCCGCGAAATTGTAGCCGTTGGAGAAGCGCCCCTGATAATAGCCCAGCGCGGCGGGCGCCGGATCCTCGCCGCCGGAAGCGGCCCTCCCCGCCTGCGCGTTGCCCGCATCGACCAGGCTGTCGCCGAACACGAACAGGCGGTCGTAGTTCGCGGATTGCGCATCCGCCGGGATCGCCACGGCCATCGCGGCCCCGGCCAGCATCGCCCTCGTCAGCATCATCGCTCCCCTTTTTTCTGATGTTATGACGTCATGCTATCATGCCGTCGCGACAAAGCGAGCGCCAAATGGCCGCCGTGCCCGCGGTTGATCCCCCGCCCCCTTCCCCCTATCGCGCTGCGCAACCCCTCCCCTTCAAGGAAGCGAGCATGGCGAAGATCAAGGTGAAGACCCCCGTCGTGGAGATCGACGGCGACGAGATGACGCGCATCATCTGGGAATGGATCCGCGAGCGCCTCATCAAGCCGTATCTCGACATCGACCTGGACTATTACGACCTTGGCGTCGAGCATCGCGACGCGACCGACGACAAGGTGACGGTCGACAGCGCGCATGCGACGCAGAAATACGGCGTCGCGGTGAAATGCGCCACGATCACCCCGGACGAGCAGCGGGTCGAGGAATTCGGCCTGAAGCAGATGTGGAAGTCGCCCAACGGCACGATCCGCAACATCCTGGGCGGCGTGATCTTCCGCGAGCCGATCGTTATCAAGAACGTGCCCCGGCTCATCCCCGGCTGGACCCACCCGATCGTCGTGGGCCGCCACGCGTTCGGCGACCAGTACAAGGCGACCGACTTCCTGGTGCCCGGCAAGGGCAAGCTGACCATGAAGTTCGAGGGCGAGGACGGTACCGTGATCGAGAAGGAAGTGTTCGACTTCCCCGAATCCGGCGTCGCGATGGGGATGTACAACCTCGACCCGTCGATCCGCGATTTCGCGCGCGCCAGCATGAACTACGCGCTCGGGCGCGGCTGGCCGCTGTACCTCAGCACGAAGAACACGATCCTGAAGGCGTATGACGGCCGCTTCAAGGACATCTTCGCCGATGTGTTCGAGGCCGAATTCAAGGACCAGTTCAAGGCGGCTGGCATCGTGTACGAACACCGCCTGATCGACGACATGGTCGCGTCCGCGCTGAAGTGGAACGGCGAGTTCGTGTGGGCGTGCAAGAATTACGACGGCGACGTGCAGTCGGATCAGGTCGCGCAGGGCTTCGGCTCGCTGGGCCTGATGACCAGCGTGCTGATGACCCCGGACGGCAAGACGATCGAGGCGGAGGCGGCGCACGGCACCGTCACGCGCCACTATCGCCAGCACCAGCAGGGCAAGGCGACGTCGACGAACCCGATCGCCTCGATCTTCGCCTGGACCGGCGGCCTGAAGTATCGTGGCAAGTTCGACGATACGCCCGACGTGACGCGTTTCGCCGAGACGCTCGAGCGTGTCTGCATCGAGACGGTCGAGAACGGCGACATGACGAAGGATCTCGCGATCCTGATCGGGCCGGACCAGAAGTGGATGACGACGGAACAGTTCTTCGAAGCGGTCCGTGCGAACCTGGAGACGAAGATGGCGACTTGGGCCTGAGCCTGCGCCATCGTTCGGATAGCGGGCCCGGCGAGCGATCGCCGGGCCTTTTTTTTTGGCCCGCGCGGGTCGCGCGCTGCGGCGTGAAACGCGTCCGTTCCGGATCCGATCGAGGGCGGCGGCGCTCGACTTCGTCCCCCGCCCCGCCATCATGCGTCCACCGTGGCCAGGCACGGACACGGACCGTGGACGGGGGGACGCGATGCCGATCGATACGAAGAACTACAAGTGGCTGGACAAGCTGGGAACGCTGCCGCGGATGATCGCCGAGGCGCGCAAGCTGATCGACACCTACGAACATTCCGGTGCGACGAACAATCCCGTCATCATGGACTGGGCGAAGGAAGTCGATCCGGGCGGCAGCGACGGCTATACCGCGGACTCGATCCCCTGGTGCGGCCTGTTCATGGCGGTCGTGGCGCGACGCGCGGGAAAGACGCCGCCGGTCAAGCCGTATTGGGCGCTGAACTGGGGAAAGTTCGGCGTGGACGGCGGGCAGCCCGAACTGGGCGACGTCCTGACCTTCATCCGCACCGCCGCCGACGGCAGCAGGGGCGGGCATGTGGCGTTGTACGTCGGGGAGGACGCCTCCTGCTATCACGTGCTGGGGGAAACCAGACCGACCGGGTGTGTTTCGAGCGGAAGGCGAAGGACCGCCTCGTCGCGGTCCGCCAGCCGCCGTATATGAAGCGGCCCGGATCCGCGGCGGTGTATCTGCTGAACGAAAAGGGCGGGCGGGTCGAGGCGTTGCAGCCGCCGAAGGTCAAGGATCCGGGCGCAAGCGAGGGCTGAGATCGCGCACCGGTCGCTTGCCGATGCGCCTTCCCGGCCGGGTGGTCGGAGGCATCGAGCTCGCGCACCTGATCCCGAGCCGAAGCCCGGATGGCAACGCAAGTGGTAGGGTAACGTCGGATCGGCGCGTCCGGTCCGGCGCCTGACCCCGAACGGATGCGCCAGGCCCGCCGCGGATTCGGACGCCGCCGCGACCTTCCTGCATCGTCGGGAGACGCCAAGGGACAGCGCAGTCTCGACGGACGCAGGCGACCGGTCGCGCGCTAATATCCCGGAAGCCACCACGCCACGCGATGCCTGCTTGACTCTAAGTCTACCTATATCGATAACGAGCGTATGGCTCGCTCCCCCTCCCCGCATACGCGTCGCGTTCTGGCGATGCTGGCCGATACGCCCGCGGCGTGGCGGCATGGTTATGACATCGCCAAGGCGACGGGCACCGCATCCGGGACGCTGTATCCGATGTTGATCCGGCTGGAGGCGCAGGGGGTGCTGGAGGCGGAATGGCAGGCGCCGACCGAACCGGGGCGCCCGCCGCGGCACGCCTATCGCCTGACCGCCGCGGGACGGCGGATGGCGGCGGCGCTGGCACGTGACGCCCACATGCCCGTCGCGGCGGTAACGGCATGAGCGTCGCGTCGCTGGCCGCGCGCATCGTCATGCGCCTGTCCCCCGCCGATCGGCGCGATTGGGCCCACGCGATGGCGTGCGAGATCGCCGCGGTCGAGGGTGCGGGGACGCGGCGATTTGCGCTGGGGTGCATCGCCGCGGCGGCGATGCTGCGGATCGACTGGATCGGGAGACGAGGGATGAAGATGGTGGAACGGCCGCGCGCGGCGACGGTCGCATGCGGCGTCGTGGCATCGGTGCTTGGGCTGGTCCATCTCGTCGCCGCCGGTGCGTCGCCGTTCATGCCCGTGACCAATGCGGTCGCGCTTGTTCTGGCGCTGACGCTGCTCGCCTTCACGTGGCGGACGACGATCCCGGCGGGCGTGGTCGTCGTCGCGACGGGCGCCGTCCTGCTGGCGACGGCGTTCCTGGGCTCCTCGGCCGAGGGCGCGACGCGATGGGTGCGCATCGCCGGGATCGCGGTCCAGCCGAGCCTGATCCTGCTTCCCCTTGCGATCGTGCTGCACGTCACCGGTCGCAACCGGGCGACGACGGCCGGTCTTGCCCTCGCCGCGCTGGCGCTGGCGGTACAGCCCGATCGCGCGATGGCGGGGGCCCTGCTGGTTGCGCTGCTCGCGGGCGGTCGACGCAGCGGAGCGATCGCCCCCGCCGCGGCGGCGATCGGCCTGGCGGTCGCGATGATCCGTCCTGACGCCGTACCCGCGGTCCCGTCGGTCGATGGCGTCCTGTACGCCGCCCTGCATATGAACGTCGTCGCGGCGGTCGCTGTATTCGCGGGTACCGCCATCCTCCTCGCGCCGCTCGCCATCGCACGCGCGCCGGCGACCGCCGCGTTCGGCGCATGCTGGCTGGGCGTGGTCGCCGCCGCCGCGCTGGGCGACTATCCCACGCCGCTGGTCGGGTTCGGTGGCAGCGCGATTCTCGGCTACCTCCTGGCGGCGGCGCGGCTGCCCGCCGGGCGGGCGTCGCGCGCGCGGACGATCGATACGGCAACGGCGGCGGGCGAGGAAACGCGGCTGTTCAGACTCGCGTGATGACAGGAGCGCCGCCGACCGCCTAAGGTCCCGCGCATGGCGATCGGTCTCGACAATGCAGGTTTTTCGGACGCGCTGGTGATCCTGGGCGCGGCGGGGCTCGTCATCCCCGCCTTCGCGCGGTTCCGGATCAGCCCGGTCATCGGCTTCATCCTGGTGGGCGCATTGGTCGGTCCGGCGGGGCTGGGCTCGCTGATCGGCCAGTATCCGTGGCTGTATTACATCACCATATCGGACGGGGAATCGATCGCGCCCTTTGCCGAATTCGGCATCGTCCTCCTGCTGTTCTCGATCGGGCTGGAGCTGAGTTTCCGTCGGCTTTGGACGATGCGCAGCCTGGTGTTCGGGACGGGTGCGGCGGAATTGTTCGGGTCCGCCACGCTCATCGCGATCGCGCTGCACTGGATGGGGCAGGACTGGGCCGGGTCCGCGGGGCTGGGGCTGGCGGTGGCGCTATCGTCCACCGCGCTGGTGCTGCCGCTGGTCGGCACGACCAGCCCGGTCGGGCGCGGGGCTTTCGCGATGCTGCTGTTCGAGGATCTGGCACTGGTGCCGATCATCTTCGCGCTGGGCGCCATGGCGCCGACGGCCACCGACGACGGCTGGGTCGACCTGGCGGGTACCGCCCTGCGCGGCGGGCTGACCGTCGTCGGCATGTATATCGGCGGACGGCTGGTCCTGCCGCGCCTGTTCGCGCAGGCGGCGCGGACGAAAAGCCCGGAGCTGTTCCTCGCCGCCTCGCTGCTGGTCGTCATCGTCGCCAGCGTGGCGACGACCGCGGCGGGCCTGTCGCCGATCGTCGGCGCCCTGCTGGCGGGCCTGCTGATCGCGGAGACGGAGTATCACAGCGAGGTCGAGGTGATGACCGCGCCGTTCAAGGGCCTCGCGCTCGGCGTGTTCCTGATAACGGTGGGCATGAGCCTGGACCTGCGGCAGATCATCGCCAACTGGCCCGCGCTGCTCGCCGCAGTGGTGGGCGTGGTCAGCGTGAAGGCGATCGTGACCTACCTGCTGCTGCGCGTGGCGCAGACGCGGGCGGGGACCGCGGCGGAAACCGGGCTGCTGATGGGCAGCCCGTCGGAAACCACCCTGATCGTGCTGGCGACCGCGGCGCAGGCGCAGCTGATCCTCCCTTCCACCGCCGCCTTCTGGCAGACGGTGACCGCGATCGGGCTGACCATCACGCCGTTGCTGGCGAAGCTGGGCCGGTTCGTGTCGCGGCGGCTGGAAAGCCAGGAGACGTCGCCGGCGGGGGCGGTGGATCATGAGGACGGATCGCGCGCGGTGGTGTTCGGCTTCGGCCGCGTCGGGCGGATGGTCGCGGACATGCTGGCACGGCACGACCAGCCCTATGTGGCGGTGGAGGCGGACATCGACGCGGTGACGGAGGCCCGCGCGGCGGGCTATCATATCGTGTTCGGCGACGTGGCGCGGGCGGAACTGCTGGAACGGCTGGACCTTGCGAAGGCACGCGCGCTCATCATGACGATGGACGATCCGGTGCTGACGGTACGGCTGGCCAAGCGTATCCGGTCGACCTTTCCCGACCTTGCTATCATCGCGCGCGCGCGCGACCCGGGCCATGCGGCGGAACTGTACCGCGCGGGCGTGACCGACGCGGTTCCCGAGACGCTGGAAAGCTCGCTGCAACTGTCCGAAGCGGTGCTGGTCGACCTGGGCGTCGCGATGGGACCGGTGATCGCGTCGATCCACGAGAAGCGCGAGGAATTGCGCAACGAAATCCGCGAGGAGGCGATGATGGCCCGCGAGCCGCGGATCCGCCGGCTGCGGCGCAAGGACGAGGTCGAAGCGTCGCCGGGCTGACATGGTCTGTCGCAAAAGCGCCCGACGCGCGTTGTAGGTCGGATCGTTCAGCTCCGTTGATCCTGGGGAGCCGTAGAGCGAAGTCGAACCGGCGTGTCGAACGATACGCCCGGCCCCGGTCCCTCGGGACGGGTCGTCGGCTGCGCCCGGCATTACCGCAGGACGAGCGGTGGTTGCACGTACATGATCTCACCAGGCTTCAGGGCGATGGAAATGAACCGAACCGACCCCGATCTGCGCGTCGCGTTGTTCAGCGGCAATTACAACTATACCCGCGACGGCGCGAACCAGGCGCAGAATCGCCTCGTCGGATCCCTGCTGGACGCGGGAGTTCCGGTACGCGTCTATTCGCCGACCGCGCCGATCCCGGCGTTCGAATCGCGCGGCGACGTGGTGGACGTACCCTCGGTCCCCTTCCCCGGCGGGAGGGGCGAGTATCGGCTGGGGCGCGGGCTGCCGGCGCGGCCGCGGCGCGACCTCGAACGCTTCGCCCCGACGCTGGTGCATGTGTCGTCGCCCGAATTCACCGGCCACGCGGCGACCACCTGGGCGCGCGCGAACGGCGTTCCGGTCGTGGCCGCCGTGCACACGCGGTTCGAGACGTACTTCCAATATTACGGCCTGAAGCTGATCCAGCCGGGGATCCGCGCCATCCTTCGCCGCTTCTACGACCGTGCGGACCGAGTCGTCGTGCCGACCGCATCGGTGGCGGAGACGATCCGGGAACTGGGGGTGGCGACGCCGATCTCGCTCTGGCCCCGCGGGGTGAATCACGATCGCTTCCGTCCCCAGGTGCGCAGTCCGGAATGGCGGCGGTCGCTGGGTATCGCGGATGACGAGGTCGCGGTGGGCTTCCTCGGGCGGCTGGTGCTGGAAAAGGGGCTGGGCATCTTCGCCGAGGTGGTCGAGACGCTGCGCGCGCGGGGAGTGAAGCATCGCGTGCTGGTGATCGGCAAGGGGCCGGCGCAGGAATGGTTCGCGAAGCAGACGCCCGACGCCGCCTTCGCCGGCTTCCAGAGCGGCGACGACCTGGGCCGCGCGGTCGCCAGCATGGACGTCCTGTTCAATCCCAGCGTCACCGAAACCTGGGGTCAGGTGACGTCGGAGGCGATGGCCGCGGGTGTCCCCGTCGTCGCGGCGCGCGCGACGGGGGCGGTCGACCTGCTGACGGACGCGGTCACCGGCTTCCTGGTGTCGCCGACCGACGTGTCGGGCTATGCCGATGCGATCGCGCGGCTGGCCGCCGACCCCGGCCTGCGCGCGCGCATGGGCGCGGCGGCGCATGCGAAGGCGGCGTCCTTCCGCTGGGACACTGCCAACGCCGCCGTGCTGACCGCCTATCGCGAGGTGCTGGCGTCGCGCCAGTCGTAGGTCAGCGGTCCTTCGCGATGCGCGAAGCGGTCCAGATGCTCCGCCACGACCTGACGCATCCGCGCGGGATCGCCGTCGTCGGGAACAGTCAGCGACAGGTCGAGCGTCTCGCGATCGGCGCGCATCGCGAGATGCGCGCCGTTGGGGAAGGCGATCGTGCCTTCCTCCGGCGAGAAGGTCACCTCCATCTTGTGCGACCAATGTTTGGCGAGCTGCTGGAGATAGCGGCTGGCCGATGCGGTCGGCACGCGGGCTACGGACACGCTCACGGCAGGCGCTCGATCTTCTGCGCGACCTCGTCGATCAGCGCGGCGATATCGTGCAGCGTATCGTCGCTGAACTCGCCCTTCTCCAACCGCTGCCCCAGCGCGACCCGGAGGTTGCCCATCGCGCGGCGGATCGGCGCCTTGTCGCCGCGGCCGTGGCGTTCGCCGACCGAGCGCAGGCGCGCGATCAGCGCCTCCACCTGCTCGCGATTCTCCTCCAGGTGCATCGCGCCCTCGGGCGTGACCTCGAACCGCTTGCGCGCGTCGCCGGTGGCCTGTTCGGTCGTCAGCCCCATCTCGCCGAGCATCGTCAGCGTGGGATAGACCGTGCCGGGACTGGGGGCATAGGCGCCGCCGGTCAGCTCCTCGACCGCCTTGATGAGTTCGTAGCCATGGCGCGGCTCGTCCGCGATCAGCTTCAGCAGGACGAGGCGCAGTTCGCCGCCGTCGAACATCCGCCGCCCGCGCCCCCCGCCGCGCGAACCCTGCGGTCGGTCGAAGCTCCATTCGACGTTGGACGGGCCCCAGGAGCGGCTGCCGCGCGTGGCGCAGCGGTTGTGGTGGTGATGAAACATGCGATTCTCTTTTCGCATCGTGATGCACCTAAGATATATCGTCGGCATTCGTTTGCAAGGCCGCAATTTGTGCCTCCGCGAAGGCGGAGGCCCAGACTGGGTTCCCGCCTTCGCGGGAACACAAAGGATGCGCGGGGTGACGATCGCATCCGCCCACCCTATCTCCCGGAAATGGCCGACCTGTTCGCGGGCATCGAACCCGCGCCCTCCCCCGCCGCACCCGCCGAGGATGCGCCGCTCGCCGATCGTCTGCGGCCCGCAACGCTGACCGAGGTCGTGGGGCAGGAGCATCTGACCGGGCCGGATGGCACCATCGGCCGGATGGTCGCGGCGGGGCGGCTGTCGTCGATGATACTGTGGGGACCGCCGGGGACGGGCAAGACGACGATCGCGCGGCTGCTGGCGGATGCGGTCGATCTGCGCTTCACCGCGATCTCCGCGGTGTTCTCCGGCGTCGCGGACCTGAAGAAGGCGTTCGCGGAGGCGCGCGACCATGCGAAGACCGGCAAGCGGACGTTGCTGTTCGTGGACGAGATCCACCGCTTCAACCGCGCGCAGCAGGACGGCTTCCTGCCGTATGTCGAGGACGGCACGGTCACGCTGGTCGGCGCGACGACGGAGAATCCGTCGTTCGAGCTGAACGCCGCGCTGTTGAGCCGGGCGCAGGTGCTGATCCTCCAGCGGCTGGACCGCGATGCGCTGGAGCAGTTGATCGCACGAGCGGAGGCGGTGGAGGCGCGTCCCCTGCCCCTCACCCCGCCCGCGCGCGATGCGCTGGTCGCGAGTGCGGACGGCGACGGGCGGTTCCTGCTGAACCAGGTGGAGACGTTGTTCTCGGTCGACATCGCCGCGCCGCTGGAGCCCGCGGAACTGTCGTCCTTCCTGCAACGCCGCGTCGCGGTGTACGACAAGGATCGGGAGGGGCATTACAACCTCATCAGCGCGCTCCACAAATCGATCCGAGGGTCCGATCCGCAGGCCGCTCTCTATTATCTCGCCCGGATGCTCACCGCGGGGGAGGAACCGCTGTACCTGCTCCGCCGCCTGACGCGCGCCGCGGTGGAGGATATCGGGCTGGCCGATCCGCAGGCGCTGGTCCAGTGCATCGCGGCGAAGGATACCTACGACTTCCTCGGCTCGCCGGAGGGGGAACTGGCGATCGTGCAGGCGTGCCTGTACCTCGCCACCGCGCCCAAATCGAACGCGACCTACATGGCGCAGAAGAAGGCGTGGCGATCGGCGAAGGAGACTGGTTCGCTGATGCCCCCCGCCAACATCCTGAACGCGCCGACGAAGCTGATGAAGCAGATCGGCTATGGCGCAGGCTACGAATACGATCACGATGCGGAGGGCGGCTTTTCGGGCGCGAACTACTGGCCCGACGAACTGCCGCCGCAGGTCTATTACGAACCGACGGAGCGCGGGTTCGAGAAGCGCTTGGCCGAGCGGCTGGCCTATTGGGACGAGCGGCGTGGCCGCTGATCGCGGACGCGACGACGGTAGTGCGCGGGGCGCGCGGGATCGTCGGTGATCGCCGCAGACCGGCTCCGTCATTTCGCCGCCGTCGACTGGTCGGGCGCGGTGGGGCAGCGACAACGCGGCATTGCGGTGGCGATTTGCGGCACCGATGGCGCGCCGGCGCTGGTGCGGCCGGGGCATGTGTGGTCGCGCGCCGAGGTCCTCGACTGGCTGAACGACGGACTGCCGGTCGATACGCTGGTCGGACTGGACCTGGGGATCGCCCTGCCGTTCGTCGATCGCGCCGCCTATTTTCCCGGCTGGACCGAAAGTCCGCCGGACGCGCGTGCGTTGTGGGCGCTGGTCGATCGCCTGTGCGCGGACGACGCGGATCTTTCGGCGGGCAGCTTCGTCGCGCACGAACAGGCGTCCCGCCATTTCCGGCGGCACGGCGGACGCGTCGGGGACCTGTTCCAGCCCGGGCGCGGACGATTGCGCGCGACCGAACACGCGCAGGCGGCAGCGGGACTGAACCCCTGTTCCAACCTCAACCTCGTCGGCGCGGCGCAGGTCGGCAAGTCCAGCCTGACCGGGATGCGCGTGCTGCACCGCTTGCCGCGCACCGTCGCGATCTGGCCCTTCGACCCGGTGCCCGCGGCGGGACCGGTGGTGGTGGAAATCTACACTGCGCTGGCCGCGATCGCCGCGGGACGACGCAAGGGCCGGGCGAAGATGCGGACCGCCGCCGACCTCGATACCGCGCTGATCGCGATCGGCAGCCCGCCTTCGGACCTGGCCGACCCCGTCAGCGACCATCAGTGCGACGCCCTGCTGACGGCGGCATGGTTGCGCACCGTCGCCCACGATCCGCGATCGTGGCGACCGGCGGGCATGACCCGGGAAGTGGCCGCGACCGAAGGCTGGACCTTCGGCGTCGGTTGACGCATGGGAGCGCGCGCGGATGGCCGGTTTAGCTCAGCTGGTAGAGCAGCGGTTTTGTAAACCGAAGGTCGCGGGTTCGATTCCTGCAACCGGCACCACGCCCGACATGGTCGCGATTGCCCGTTATGGCACGTTTCGTTCGAAAATGGACAGACGCGCCGTTGCGACCGCCGTTCATCTCGCGGAAAGGATCGTCCGGCCGGTACCTCTACCGGCGCTTTGGGGGTCATGACATGTTCACGAACAAGCTGGCGATCGCCGCCGCGACGCTGCTGTTTTCCGCTGCCGGTGCCACCGGCGCGTCGGCCGCCACGCTCACGACGCCGCTCGCCGGCGGTAACGGCCAGAGCGGTATCATGTTCGACGTGACCGTGGGCAGCGCGGCGCTGACGCTGCAATCGCTCGGCATCAACGTCCAGAGTGGGACGTACACGTTCGAATTCTACACGATCGACGGTGGCATCGGGGCCAACACCTCGAACGCGTCGGCGTGGACCCTGCGCAACACGCTGTCGAACGTCATCGGCGCCGGGGCGGGCAATCTGACCGGCCTAGACATCAGCGATTTCGGCGTGGCCGCCGGATCGACGATCGGCCTGTACATCACCACCACGGGCCCCACCGACTTGGAATATACGAACGGCACCGCGGTCGGCGATGTCGTGGCGAGCGACGGGGCGCTGTCGATCCTGACCGGTTACGGCAAGGCGTATCCGTTCGCCGCGACCTTCTCGCCGCGCAACTTCAACGGCTCGATCACCTACGCCCTGGCAGGCGGCGTGCCGGAGCCGACGACGTGGGCGCTGATGATCCTGGGCATGGGCGCCGTCGGTGGGGCGATGCGTCGGCGCAGTGCGGTCGCGACGCGGATCGCCGCGGCCTGATCGGATCGACGACGGAGCGCCGCCGATCGAAAGGTCGGCGGCGTCTTCCTGTCACGGCGTGGGCGATGGCCCGGCCCGGTCGGTGTCAGAGCGTGGCGGCGATGGCCCGCGCGGCGGCATCCGGATCGTCGGCCCGGGTGATCGGGCGACCGACCACCAGGATCGAGGCGCCGTCGTCCAGCGCCTGCCGCGGGGTAACCACGCGTTTCTGATCGCCCGCGGCGCCGTCCGCGGGGCGCACACCGGGAACGACGAAATAGCCCTTCGGCCAGATGCCGTGCGCGGCCTTCACCTCCGCACCGGAACACACGATCCCGTCCAGTCCCGATTCGCGGGCAAGATCGGCGAGCCGCAGGACATGGTCGTGCGCGCTACCCGTCACGCCCGTCGCGGCCAGGTCCGCCTCGTCCAGGCTGGTCAGCATGGTCACCGCCACGACTTTCGTATCGGGATGCGCCGCGGCCTTCGCATCCTCCAGCATCGCGCGGCCGCCGCTGGCATGGACCGTCAGGATCGCGGGCGCCAGCGGCGCCAGCGCCTGGACCGCCTTCGCCACGGTATTGGGAATGTCGTGGAGTTTCAGGTCCAGGAACACGGGCAGGCCCAGTTCCTCCATCGCCCGGATCCCGGCGGGGCCGTTGGCGGCGAAGAATTCCAGTCCCAGCTTCACGCCGCCGACATGATGGCGGACCCTGGTCGCGAGAGTTCGCGCACGATCCAGATCGGGCGTATCGAGGGCGACGAAGATGCGGTTCGACATCAGGCGACTCCCGGCGGCACGGCGCTGGGCACCGCGACCGGCGCGGGCGGGGCCGGCTCGTCCTCCTCGATCGGCATCGGATCGGTCGCGCGCGAAGCGTTGATCGTGCGTTCCGTTTCCAGCGCACGCTCCGCGATCGACAGCCGCTGCCGCAGCCGCCAGCGGACGAGATGCTGGTAGATCAACGTCGGAAGGAAGCCGAGCAGGAAGGTGGCGACCAGCAGCAGCGGCAGGTTCACCTCCGCCACCAGCCCGCCGAACAGCTGGATCGACACCGTGGTCCAGTTGCCGAACGTGAAAACCGCGGCGACGAACACCAGCAGGCACCAGAACAGGATCTTGAGGAACTGCATCGCGACGGAGGCTAAGGGAGCCGGGCGCGGATTGCCAGCCCCCACGGTCCGGGGCGTCCCCGCCGGCCTCGCCCGGGACGAACGCCAGCCGGCGGCCGGGCCGCGTCGGACCGGGACGGTATCGACCCCACCGCGGCTCGCCTCACCCGATCTCCCGACGCAGCGACGCGATCAGGTCCGTCGCGGTGCGCAGGCGCGCCTCCTCCTCGTCCAGGATCGCCAGGAACGCCCCCCGCTTCACCGCCGCGACACGGCCCGGCTTCAACCGGGCGTCGCCGGGCAGCGAGGAGACGAGGATGTCGACCATCCGCTCCGCGCCGTGCAGGCGCCCCCACAGATAGTCGTTCTCGCGATAGGCGCGGCTGAAGAACGCGCCGAAACTGTTGAACTGGATGCCCTTCAACGTCGCCTCCGCCCCGCCCTCGCGGATCGAGCGGGCGTCGTCGGGGCTGATCCGGTCGACCTTGATCGGATCGTATTCGTCCACCCCCTCCCCCTGGAGCAACGGCAGCGCGGCGACGTCGAAATAGGGGAAGCCCAGGTAATTCAGCAGCATCGGGCGCCGGATCTCGCGCGGCAGGACCGCGAGCGCGGCGGCGATACGCTCGTCGGTCGCGGCGTCCAGGCCGGTGAGGTCGAGCGCCGCGGCGAGTTCGTCCAATACGGGACCGGCATCGCCGCGCACCGCGCGCACCGCCCCGCGCAGGCCCGCATGATAGCGCGCGTCCTTGCGCGTGACATAATCGGTCAGGGAAGCGAAGATGGCTTCCCGCAGGGGTGCCAGCGCCTCGTCGTCGGGGCCGCCCTCCACCTCGCCCAGCCGACGCGCGAGCAGGCGAAGGCGCCGGATGCGGAAGCCGAGATCGAACGTGCGCAGGAACGCGATCATCGCCGCGCTGGCGCCGCCGGCGTGGATCGCGTCGTCGACCACCCCGCGCGCCGCCATCGCGGCATCGATCGCGGTGCGCGTGCGGCCCCAGCGCTGCGGGCCCGTTTCGCCGCCGATCGCGTGGAGCAGGTCCGCGACGAAATCGACCACGCCGGCGGCCTTCAGGTTGCCGTAGCCGGCATAGGCATAGCCCGCGCGGTCCGCCGCCGCCTGCTGCGCGCGCCGCCGCCACGCCACCAGCCGCGCGGGCGTCGGGCGGTCGAGGAACAGCGTCCGCCCGAACAGCGCCTCGATCTCCGCCTCCACCTGCGGGCGGATCGCGGCCATGATCGCGCGCATCCGTTCGATTACCTGGGTCCGCGCGGCGATCGCCTCCAGGTTGTCGCGGATCGGCTGGTGACGGGGCAATTCGCTGATCGCGCCGAGGATCGTCTGGAAGAAGCCGGGCACCCCGCCGTCGCCCTCCCCCCGCCCCGCGGTCAGCCCCAGCTTGAAGCCCGGCGAGGGATCGACGTACACGAACCGGCGATCGACCTGCCGCCGCGCCGGGCGCTCGCGCAGCGCGTCGATCGCGGGACGGAACGGACGGTTGGCCAGCACGGAGCCGTCGATCAGGACCGCCTTCTCCGCCGCCCCCGCCGCCGACTGGCGCGGCAGGATGCGGCGAAGGAAGGCATCGCGACCGGGCCACCCGCGTTCGCGCTTGCGCAGCACCCCGTCCAGTTCGACGACGGTGAAGGGCGGAAAGGCGCCCGGGAAGCTGGACGTCGCGCGCGCCGCGAAGGCGAGTTCGGCGGCATCGGCCAGCGTCTCGCACGGGGTGCCGTCGTCGCTGAACGTCACGACCAGGCGATGCTCCGTCTCCAGCACCTCGGGCGGGGAATGGAGCCGCAGCCGTTCGGGATGGCCGGTGAAGTCGGTGACGGTCACGAACAGGTCGAGCTTCTGCCCCGGCGGCAGCAGGCGCGGGCCGCGCGGCGCCGCCGCCATGGCCTCGAACGCCTCCAGCAGCCGGGTCGTGAACCCCGGACCGCTGAACGGCGGTTCGAACCAGCGCGAACGGACGAAATGCGACAGTTTCGCCCGCACCTCCTCCCGCGTGGCCTCCTCCAGCTCGTCCAGCTTGTCCGCGCTGCGCCCCGCCGCCATCCACGCCAGCGGCAGCGCCCAGACCTTGGAGAAGCGCGACGATGGGGCGGCATCGCTGTCGATCAACTGCTCGACGTCGGCATGGTCGAGCCACAGGTCGGTCAGCGGGTCCAGGCTGTGTCCCGCGGATATCGCCTGCGCCAGGAAGATGCCGTTGATCCCGCCCGCGCTCGCCCCGGCGACGATATCGGGCATCACGCGCAGCTTCAGCCCCGCCTCCTGCGCGATCGTCTCCAGCAACCCGGCATAGACCGCGGCGCTGCCCGTCAGCGTGTCCCCCGCCGCCGCGGCGCGGCTCGCACGCGCGACGTGCCAGACCTCCTTCGTGATGCCGTGCATGTACACCGCCAAGCTGATCCCGCCGTAGCAGACCAGCGCCAGCCGCAATTCCTTCTCGCGTGCGCCCGTCATCGCCCCGGCCTCACGCCGACAGCTCCGCCCAGATCGGCAGGTGGTCCGATGCGACCCGCGACGCCGCGCTGCTGTGGACGCCGCAATCCGTCACCTGCAACTCGCGCGACACCATGATGCGGTCCAGCCGTGCGATCGGACGGCGGGCGTGGAACGACGGCCCGGTCTCCGCGAAGCGATAGTCCGCGCCGAAATCGCGCAGGCAGCCCGACGCCCGCGACCATTCGTTCAGGTCGCCCATCATGACCGTGGGATAGGGATGCGATCGCGTGGCGATATGGGTCAGTATCGCATGCGCCTGCCGACGTCGCCACAGGCCCGACAGGTCGAGATGCATCCCGACCACGCGCACGACCATGCCGCCGGCCAGCCTGACGTCGCACATCACCGCGCCGCGCGGTTCCAGCGACGGCAGGTGCACCGCCTCGCACGCGATCACCTGTGCCGACCGGCGGATCAGGATGGCGTTGCCGTGCCAGCCCATGCTGGCGGCGCGCATCCCGAAATCGACCGATTTCCAGTCGCCATGCTCTTCCAGCACGTGCGGCGTCAGGATCGCCGCCCGGCGGCCGAAACGCTGGTCCGCCTCCTGCAACGCGATCACGTCGGCATCGATCTCGCGCAGGACCTGCACGACCCGCTCCGGATTGCGGCGGCGGTCCGTGCCGACCGCCTTGTGCATGTTGTAGCTCGCGACCTTGATCTTCATGTCCGATGCGTAACGACAGGATCGCCGGGCGGTTGCACCGGCCGCCCCCGCCCGTCGCGACGACACGAGCCGGTCGGGATCATGGATCGGCGGAGGCTATGGCGCCAGCATCCATCCCGCGACACCGCCCGCCGCGAGGATCGCGGGCGTCACCCATGCGCCCTTTACACGCCATGCGACCGCGAGCGCGACGACGAACAGGGCCATCGCGATCGCGGGATGCGCGACGCGGCTCGCGGTGGCCGCCGCCAATTGCAGGAAGGTCGCGGCGATGATCCCCACCACCGCCGCCGCCACGCCTTCCAGCAGGCGATGCAGCGCGGGATTCTCGACCAATGCCTCCAGCCGTTCGAACAGGATCAGCGAGAAGGCGAAGGCGGGGAGGAACATCCCCGCAGTGATCGCGAGCGCGCCCCACGGCCCGCCTGCGACATAGCCGACGAACGTGGCGAAGATCACGAGCGGCGCGGGCAGCAGCCCCGCCAGCGCGATCCCGTCGAGGAAGGTCGCATCGCCGACCCATCCCCGCCCGACCGTGTCGGCGCGGACATAGGGAATGGCGGTATAGGCGCCGCCGAAGGTCAGCAAACCACCCTTCAACCCCGCGAGGAACAGTGCGGGCAGCGTCACGGGCGCGGCGGTAACGGGGATGGTGGCGATCGTCATGCCGTTATCGCGCAGGACGACCGCGACGAGGATCGCCAGCGTTACCAGCGCGCCCGCTACCACCGGTCGCGCCGCTAGCGCATAGGCCGCGCCCCCCGCCAGCAGCGGGATCCAGAACGGCACGCCCAGCAGCGTGGCGACGAGACTGCCGAGCGCGATCCCTGCGAGCAGGCGGTCCAGCACGACATGTTGCCCGATCCGCACCACCGCGCGCAGGATGACGGCGAGTACGACGACCTGCACGCCCAGCAGGACTCCCGCCAGCACCGGATCGCCGACGACGAACGTGACATAGGCCCATCCCGCCATCAGCATCAGCAACAGGCCCGGCAGCATGAACCCCAGTCCCGCGAGCAATCCGCCGATCCGTCCGCGCGCGATCATGCCCAGGTGGACGCACAATTCGTGCGCCTCGGGTCCCGGCAGGACCTGCAACACCGCCAGCAACCGGTTGAAGCGCGCCGGCGCGATCCAGCGCTCCTCCTCCACCAGCGCCTGTCGCACCATCGCGATCTGCGCCACCGGCCCGCCGAAGGCGAGCAGACCGAAGCGCAGGAACTTCAGGAACAGCGCAGGCAGGGAGAGGTCGGGTGGAGACGTGTCGGTGTCGGTCATGCTGCCCCTCCCGTTTGCCAACTGCGCCTCAGATGGAAGCAGGCGGCAGGAGAGTGGGAAGGCAGACGGACCGCAACGAGCTTTTGCTTGACCCGCCTAAATGCGACCCGTGCCGGGCGGTGGCGGGGGCGGATGCCACGCACACGCCGTCACCCCGGGCTCGTCCCGGGGTCCACCGTGCACGGGGCCTCGAACCGGCGACCGCGCGGCCCGGTGGATGCCGGGACCAGCCCGGCATGACGACGACAGGTCGCCGCTACGCCGCAACCTTCGGCGCCGCCTCGCGCACGCCCTGATCGACATGCTCCGAGAACTGCGCGAAATTCTCCACGAACAGGTCGACCAGCTTCGCCGCGGTGGCGTCATATTCCGCCTTGTCCGCCCAGGTGCTGCGCGGATCGAGGATCGCGGCGTCGACGCCGGGGACCGCGACCGGCACCTTGAAGCCGAAGTTGGGATCGGTGCGGAACTCCACGTCGTTCAGGCTGCCGTCGAGCGCGGCGTTCAGCAGCGCGCGAGTCGCCTTGATCGGCATGCGGTTGCCGACGCCGTACTTGCCCCCGGTCCAGCCGGTGTTGACCAGCCAGCAATCGACGGATCCGCGCGCGATCCGCTCCTTCAGCAGGTTGCCGTACACCGACGGATGCCGCGGCATGAACGGCGCACCGAAACAGGTGGAGAAGGTCGCGTCCGGCTCGGTCACGCCGATCTCGGTCCCCGCGACGCGCGCGGTATAGCCGGACAGGAAATGGTACATCGCCTGATCCGGCGTCAGCTTCGCGATCGGGGGCAGGATGCCATAGGCGTCCGCGGTCAGCATGACGATGTTCGACGGCACCCCGCCCATGTTCTCGTCCGACGAGTTCGGGATGAAGTCGATCGGGTACGCACCGCGCGAATTCTCGGCGAGGCTGTTGTCGTCCAGGTCGAGCTGGCGCGTGACCTCGTCCATCACCACGTTCTCCAGCACGGTGCCGAAGCGCTTCGTCGTCGCGAAGATCTCGGGCTCCGCATCCGCCGAAAGGCGGATCATCTTGGCGTAGCAGCCGCCTTCGAAGTTGAAGACCGCGGTGTCGGACCAGCCATGCTCGTCGTCGCCGATCAGCGTGCGCTGCGGATCCGCCGACAGCGTCGTCTTGCCCGTACCCGACAGGCCGAAGAACACCGCGGTGCGCCCGTCCGGCCCCATGTTGGCGGAACAATGCATCGGCATGACGCCGGTGGGCGGCAGCAGATAGTTCAGGATGCCGAACACCGACTTCTTCATCTCACCGGCATATTTCGTGCCGCCGATCAGGATCAGCTTCTCGGTGAAGTTCACCGCGATGACGGTTTCGGACCGGGTGCCGTGACGCGCCGGATCGGCGCGGAACGTCGGCAGGTCGATGATCGTGTAATCGGCCTCAAACCCCTTCAGCTCGGGCTCCTCGGGCCGCACCAGCATCGTGCGGATGAACAGATTGTGCCACGCCAGTTCGTTGACGACGCGGACGCGCACGCGATGCCCCGGCTGCGATCCGCCGAACAGGTCCTGCACGAACAGGTCGCTCTTCGTGCGCAGCGCGGTCAGGAAATCCTCCTTCAGCGCGGCGAAATGCGCGGGCGTCATGCCCTTGTTCGACTTGCCCCACCACACGGTGTCCTGCGTCTCGGCGTCCTGCACGATGAACTTGTCCTGTGCGGACCGCCCGGTGTGCGCCCCCGTCTCGACGACCAGCGGGCCGTCGGCGGACAATTTGCCCTCCCCGCGCGCCACCGCGGCTTCGACCAGACGGGCGGTCACCAGGTTCCAGTGCAGGGTGGCGCGGGTCTCGATCCCCTGGGCTTCCAGCCCGGCGTCAGGAATGCGGTCGCTCAACGGAAAATCCCCTCAATACGCGTCGTGCATACGTATGCATCACAAAGGTCGCGCATATCGGCGGTCGCGCGGGGCGTCAAACGGCGCCCGCATTGACCTTTCCCGCATTTGGACTAGCGCTGCTCCCACGATGACCGCCACGATCGCCCTGGTCGACGACGACCGCAACATCCTCACCTCGGTCTCGATCGCGCTCCAGACCGAAGGCTTCCTGACGCGCCTGTATTCCGACGGCGAAACCGCGTTGAAGGCGCTGGTCGAGAATCCGTGCGACCTGGCCATCCTCGACATCAAGATGCCCCAGATGGACGGGCTGGAGCTGCTGCGCCGGCTGCGCGAGAAGAGCCAGGTGCCCGTTATCTTCCTGACCAGCAAGGACGACGAGCTGGACGAGGCGCTGGGCCTGGCCATGGGCGCGGACGACTATATTGCGAAGCCGTTCAGCCAGCGGCTGCTTATCGCGCGCATCCGCGCCATCCTGCGCCGTGCCGAACTGGCGAGCGCGCCGGACGATGCGGCGGCGGAGATACAGGGCCCTTTGGAACGCGGGCGGCTGGTGATGGACCCCGCACGCCACAGGGTGACGTGGGACGGCAGGCCCGTGACGCTGACCGTCACCGAGTTCCTGATCCTCGAAACGCTCGCGACCCGGCCGGGGATCGTGAAGACGCGCAACCAGTTGATGGACGCGGCGTATCAGGACGACATCTACGTCGACGATCGCACGATCGATTCGCACATAAAGCGCGTGCGCCGGAAATTCCGCGAGGTGGACGACACCTTCGATTCGATCGAGACATTGTACGGTGCCGGCTATCGCTTCTCCGAGGAGTGAGGCGCGCATGGCGGATCAGGCGACTCGCTGGTCCGGGCGCGTCTCGCTCACGCCGCGCATCCTGGCCGTCAACGCCATCGCTTTGCTCATGCTGGCGGGCGGTTTCTTCTACCTCGACACCTTCCGCAGCCGCATCCTCGACGAGCGCGAGGCGCAATCGGCGCGGGAGGCACGGTTGATGGCGGAGGCGCTCGGCGCGGTGGCGCCGGACGCGCGCGCGGCGCTGCTGGGGCGGCTGGCGGCCGATACGGGTACCAGGCTGCGGCTGTACGACCGCGCGGGGACGAAGGTGGCCGATTCGGTGGCGCAGGGTGTCGCGAACTTCCGGCTGGTCGATCCGACCACCGACGGCTGGGGACAGCGCAGCGCACGCTGGCTGGACGCGATCATCGATATCGTCGTCGGTGCCCGCCGGGCGCCGCTGTACCGCGACCGCAGCGATGCGGCGCGCTGGCCCGATCTGCGCGCGGTGGCGGGGGGCGCGGTGCAATCCACGACGATCTGGCGCGCGCCCGATCGGACGCCGGTCGTCACCGCGGCAGCGGCGCTGTCGTCGGGCGAGCGCCTCCTGTCCGCGGTCAACGCGCGCGACGTGACCGAGCGGGTTCGCGTGGAGCGGTTCCGCCTGTCGGTGGTTCTGATCGTCGTCGCCGCGATCAGCCTGGCGCTGTCGCTGTTCCTGGCGCGCACGATCGTCAACCCGCTCCGCCGCCTCGCGCGCGCCGCCGTCCGCGTCCGCCTCGGTCGCGCGCGGGAGGTGGTCGTGCCGCGACTGCCCGACCGGCGCGACGAGATCGGGATGCTGGCACGCGCCCTGTCGGACATGAGCCTCGCGCTGCGCGCCCGGATCGACGCGACGGAGGCGTTCGCGGCGGACGTGACGCACGAACTGAAGAACCCGCTCGCCTCCCTACGATCCGCCGCCGATGCGCTGGAACGCGTCGAGAATCCGGACCAGCGCGCGCAATTGCTGGCCATCGTGTCGGACGACGTGCGCCGGCTCGACCGGCTCATCAGCGACATCTCCGACGCCTCCCGCCTCGACGCGCAGCTCGCCCGCGCGACGTTCGAGGCGGTGGACGTCGGCGACATGCTGGCCGCGCAGGTGGCGGCGCGGGCCGCCCGCGGCATCCCCCGCGGCGTGCGCCTGCGGCTGGACCGCCGCGCCGACGAGCCGCTGGTCGTGCTGGGCGAGGGCGCGCGGCTGGAACGCGTGTTCGCGAACCTGATCGACAATGCGGTATCCTTCTCCCCCGCGGACGGCACCGTCTCGATCGCGGCGCGGCGCAGCGACGACGATCTGGAGGTGCGCGTCGAGGACGAGGGGCCGGGCGTGCCGGAGGAGGCGCGCGAATCGATCTTCCGCCGCTTTCACTCGGTCCGTCCCTCGGCGGAGGCGTTCGGCGAGCATTCGGGCCTCGGCCTCGCCATCGCACGGACGATCGTGGAGGGGCATCAGGGCGAGATATCGGTGGAGCCGCGCGAGGACCGGTTGCAGGGGGCGCGCTTCGTCGTCCGCCTGCCCTTGGCCGATGCGCGGCGGATCGAGGAATGAGCGGCGCGACCATCCACGCCACGACCGTCGCGATCCGCGGCCACGGCGTGCTGCTGACCGGCGTTTCGGGCGCGGGGAAGTCCGACCTCGCGCTGCGGCTGATCGATCGCGGCGCGGAACTGGTGGCGGACGACTATACCGACCTGACCGTCGTCGACGGCCGGCTCGTCGCCCGCGCGCCCGCCACGATCGCGGGGAAGATGGAGGTGCGCGGGCTCGGCATCCTCGAACGCCCCTTCCGGTCCCACGCGACCGTGCTACTGGCGGTCCGGCTGGCGGCGGAGGAACGGATGCCGTGCGACGACGTCGTGCGCATCGCGGGGGTGGACGTGGCGCAGGTCACGATCGCCCCCTTTCCCGCATCCGCCCCGCTGAAGGTCGAACTGGCGCTGGAAAGGCTGATCCGATGAGCGACCCGGACACGCGGATCGAGGTGCTGATCGTCACCGGCATGTCGGGCGCGGGGCGCGTGACCGTGATGAAGACGCTGGAGGATCTGGGCTGGGAGGTGATCGACAACCTTCCCATGACCCTGCTCGCGCCGATGCTGGAGACGGAACAGCGCGACGGCCGCGGGCCGCGACCGCTGGCGCTCGGGCTCGGCACGCAGACGCGCGATTTCGACCCCGAAACCGCGATCGCGGTGATCGACGACCTGCGCGCCACCGGGCGGTTCGAGATCGGCGTCCTGTTCCTCGACTGCGCCACGCACGAACTGGAGCGCCGCTACGACGAGACGCGGCGGCGGCATCCGATGGCGGCGGACCGGCCCGCGCGCGACGGGATCGTGGGCGAGCGCAGCTGCCTGGCGCCGCTGCGCGCCTGGGCGAACCGGCTGGTCGATACCACCGCGCTCAGCGCGCACGATCTGGCGGCCGATATCCGGCGCACCTTCGCGCGCGACGGCCTGGGCGGGACGACGCTGTCGATCCAGTCGTTCGGCTTCGCGCGCGGACTGCCCGCCGACGCGGACCTCGTTTTCGACATGCGCTTCCTGCGCAATCCGCACTGGGACGACGCGCTGCGCCCGTTGACGGGCCGCGATCCCGCCGTCGCCGCCTATGTCGCCGCCGACCCCGCCTATGAAGAGGCGGTCGGCCGAGTCGAGGACCTGCTCCTCCTGCTGCTCCCGCGCTATCGGGCGGAAGGCAAGCCCTATGTCACGATCGCGTTCGGCTGTACCGGAGGGAAACACCGGTCCGTCCACGTCGCGGAACGGGTCGCGAAGCGGTTGCGCGAGGCGGGGTTTTCGCCCACCATCGTGCATCGCGACCTGGCATCGGCACCACAGGATGCGCTCGAGGGACGGCCGCGTCCCATGACGACGCGCCCGTGAAGACGGGGCGATGAGAACGGGGCGATGAAGACGGTCCAATGAACGGGATTTCAATGCAGATGATCGGGCTCGTGCTCGTGACCCACGGGCGGCTCGCCGACGAATTCGTGACCGCGATGGAACATGTCGTCGGCCCGCAGAAGCAGATCGCGACGGTCTGCATCGGCCCGGAGGACGACATGGAGGGGCGGCGCGCGGACATCGCGAACGCCATCGCCGACGTCGACGCGGGGCGCGGCGTGATCGTGCTGACCGACCTGTTCGGGGGCACGCCCTCGAACCTCGCGATCAGCCTGATGGAGCGCGGACGCGTGGAGGTGATCGCGGGGATCAACCTGCCGATGCTGATCCGCCTGGAATCCGCGCGCAAGGCGATGACCGTGGTGGCCGCCGTCGCCGCGGCGCGGGAGGCGGGGCGCAAGTACATCTCGGTCGCGTCCGAGGTTCTGGGCGAGGCCGCGGCATGAGCGTCTCGCGCGAGGTGCCGATCACCAACCGCCGCGGGCTGCACGCGCGCGCCAGCGCGAAGTTCGTGACCCTCGCCAGCGCGCAGCCGATCGCGGTCGCGGTGGCGAAGGGCGGGTCCACCGTCACCGGCACGTCGATCATGGGCCTGATGATGCTGGGCGCCGCGCGCGGCGACACGATCGTCATCAGCGCGGAGGGCGACGGCGCGGAGGCGGTGGTCGCCACGATGTGCGCGCTGGTCGAGGACAAGTTCGGGGAGGAATGAGCGGCGTGGGGTGACCCCCGCCCTCCGTCCCGCTAACGCCGCATCATGCCGCGCGAGATCACCGCCTTTTCCAACCCGCTCGTGAAGCGCGTGCAGGGATTGCGCGACAAGCGCCATCGCCGCGAGGAGGGGCTGTTCGTCGCGGAGGGGCTGCGCATCCTGACCGAGGCGCGCGAAACCGGCCGCCTGCCCGTCCACCTGTTCTACGCCGCGGACAGCGCGGGGCATCCGCTGGTCCACGCCCTGTCGATCGCGGTCGAGGAGGCTGGGGGCGATTCGATCCAGACCAGCCCCGCGATCCTGTCGAAGCTGTCGGGGAAGGACAATCCGCAGGCCGTCGTCGGCGTGTTCGAACAGTTCGGGGCGACGCTGGCGGACCTCGACCGCCATGCCGCCCCGATCTGGCTGGTGGCCGAACGGCTGCGCGATCCGGGCAACCTCGGCACGATCCTGCGCACCGGGGATGCGGTGGGGGCGGGCGGGCTGATCCTGATCGGGGACTGCGTCGATCCCTTCTCGACCGAGGCGGTGCGCGCCAGCATGGGGGCATTGTTCACCATCCCGATCGTGCAGACCGGCTGGACGTCGTTCCTTGACTGGCTGCGCGCCGGGGCGGGGCAGCTGGTCGGGCTGAGCCTGCAAACCGACCACGACTATCGCGGCGCGGCCTATACTGCGCCGACGTTCCTGCTGACGGGGAACGAGGCGCAGGGACTGCCGGAGGAATATGAGGCGGCGTGCGACCTGCTGGTGAAGCTGCCGATGCGGGGCAAAGCGGACAGCCTGAACGCCGCGGTGGCGACCGCGGTGATGGCGTATGAGGTGCTGGCGCGGCAGCATTCGCCGTCATTGCGAGCGTAGCGACGCAATCCGGGGCCGCGCGCGAAACACTGGATTGCTTCGCTACGCGCGCAATGACGAGCGGTCAGAACGACCGCGGCATCCCCAGAACATGCTCGCCGACGAAGCTCAAAATCAGGTTCGAGCTGACCGGCGCCACCTGATACAGGCGCGTTTCGCGGAACTTGCGCTCCACGTCGTAATCCGCCGCGAACCCGAAGCCGCCGTGCGTTTGCAGGCAGGCGTTGGCCGCCTTCCACGACGATTCCGCCGCCAGATGCTTCGCCATGTTCGCCTCCGCCCCGCACGGCCGATGCGCGTCGAACAGGCGGCAGGCCTCGTAGCGCATCAGGTCCGCGGCGCGGATGTCCATATACGCCTGCGCGATCGGGAACTGGATCCCCTGGTTCTTCGCGATCGGGCGATCGAACACGATCCGCTCGCTGCCGTATTTCGCCGCGCGTTCCACGAACCAGTAACCGTCGCCGATACATTCCGCCGCGATCAGCGCGCGTTCGGCGTTCAGCCCGTCCATGATGTAGCGGAACCCCTTCCCCTCCTCCCCGATCAGGTTTTCGGCCGGGATCTCGAGATCGTCGAAGAACACCTCGTTCGTCTCGTGGTTGACCATGTTGCGGATCGGGCGGACCTCCATGCCCTTGCCGATCGATTGCTTCAGGTCGACCAGGAAGACCGACAGCCCGTCCGCCTTCTTCGCGACCTGCTCGACGGGGGTCGTGCGCGCCAGGAGGATCATCAGGTCGCTGTGCTGGATGCGGCTGATCCACACCTTCTGCCCGTTCACGACGTAGCGGTCGCCGCGCCTGTCCGCGCGGGTCTTCAGCTTCGTCGTGTCCGTCCCCGTCGTCGGCTCGGTCACCGCCATGGATTGCAATCGCAGCTCCCCGCTGGCGATCGCGGGCAGGTAGCGCGCCTTCTGCGCGTCCGATCCGTGGCGCAGCAGCGTGTTCATGTTGTACATCTGCCCGTGGCAGGCGCCCGAATTGCCGCCCGCGCGGTTGATCTCCTCCATGATGACCGACGCCTCGGTCAGGCCCAGTCCCGCGCCGCCGAATTCCTCGGGGATCAGCGCCGCCATCCACCCCGCCTTGGTCAGCGCGTCGACGAACGCCTCGGGATAGGCGCGGGCGTCGTCCACCTCGCGGAAATAGGAATCGCCGAACCCGCCGACGAGGGCGCGGATCGCGTCGCGCAGGTCCTGATGATCGGCGGAGGCGGTGGGGATGCTCATGCGCGTCGGCATAACGCGAGTTATGGCGGGATGCTACCGCCGGCGCATCGTGCCTCCGCGAAGGCGGAGGCCCAGTCCGGGTCGCCGCCGCCCGCGGGGACACAAAAAGGTGACGGCGCTTGTGGGTCCCGGTACACCTTCTCCATGACCGATTTCGACGCCACCCGCGCGCTGTTCCATATTCCCGACGGCATCATCTACCTCGACGGCAATTCGCTCGGCCCCCTCCCCCTCGCCGCCGAGGCGCGCGCGGCCACGGTCCTGCGCGCGCAATGGGGCGACCTGCTGATCCGCGCGTGGAACGAGGCGGAATGGATGACCCTGCCGTCACGCGTCGGGGATCGCGTCGCACGGCTGATCGGCGCGCCGGCGGGCAGCGTCGCGATGGGCGATACGTTGAGCGTGAAGGTGTTCCAGGCGCTCGCCGCCGCCCTGGCGCTGGCGCCGGAGGGGCGGCGCGTCGTGCTGTCCGATACCGGCAACTTTCCGAGCGACCTGTATATCGCGGGCGGCCTGCTCGACGCGCTGGGGCGGTACGAATTGCGGACCGTCGCGCCGGAGGAGGTCGCCGCGGCGATCGACGAGGATGTCGCGGTCGTGATGCTGACCGAGGTCGACTATCGCACCGGCCGCCTGCACGACATGCGGGCCGTGACGGAACGGGCGCATCGGGCGGGCGCGATCGCGGTGTGGGACCTGGCGCATTCCGCGGGCGCGCTGCCGGTGGACGTCACCGCCGCGGATGCCGATTTCGCGGTCGGCTGCACCTACAAATATCTCAACGGCGGGCCGGGCTCGCCCGCCTTCATCTACGTCGCGCCGCGCCATGCGGACGTCGCGACGCCGATCCTGTCGGGTTGGCTGGGCCATGCGGAACCCTTCGCGTTCGAGCCGGGCTATCGTCCCGCCCGCGGGGTGGAGCGGATGCGCGTCGGCACGCCGCCGGTGCTGGCGCTGTCGGTGCTCGACGCCGCGCTCGATGCGTGGGACGCGGTGGACATGACGGACCTGCGCGCGCGATCGATCGCGCTGAGCGAAGCGTTCGCGGGCGCGGTCGCGCAATGCGCGCCGTCGCTGGACCTGGCCTCGCCCGCCGATCCGCAGGCGCGGGGAAGCCAGCTGTCGTTCCGTCATCCCCGTGCGTATGCCGTGGTGCAGGCATTGATCGCGCGCGGCGTGATCGGCGATTTCCGCGCGCCGGACCTGATGCGGTTCGGCTTCACGCCGCTGTACCTGTCGGAGAACGAGGTATTGCGCGCCGCCGCGATCCTCGGCGACGTGATCTCGCGCGACGAATGGGACCAGCCGCATTTCCACGCCAGGGCCGCGGTGACATGAGCGAGCATCACGATGCCGAGCTGAGCTTCGAACGCCGCATGAGCTACGGCGATTACCTCGCGCTCGACCGCGTGCTGGGGGCGCAGCATCCGCTGTCGACCGCGCACGACGAACTGCTATTCATCATCCAGCACCAGACCAGCGAATTGTGGATGAAGCTGGCGGTCCACGAACTGGAAAGCGCGCGCGACGCGATCCTGGACGATCGCCTGCCGCATGCGTTCAAGATGCTGGCACGCGTCGCGCGGATCATGGAGCAGCTGACCGGCGCGTGGGACGTCCTGCGCACGATGACGCCGAGCGAATATACCGAATTCCGCGACGCGCTGGGCCAGTCCTCCGGCTTCCAGTCGTTCCAGTATCGCGCGATCGAATATCTGTGCGGGAACCGCGCCACCGCCACGCTGGGGCCGCATCGCCACGTGCCGGACGTCCTGGCGCGGCTGGAGGCGATCCTCGCCGCGCCGGGGATATACGACGCGGCGCTGATCCGGCTGCATCGTGCCGGTCTCCTGCCCGATCCGACGCGGAACTGGCGCGAGCCGCATGTCGAGAGCGAGGCCGTCGTGGGCGCATGGGAGACGATCTATCGCGCCCCCCAGGCGCACTGGCCGCTGTACGAGCTGGCCGAGAAGCTGGTCGATCTGGAGGATCATTTCCGCCGCTGGCGCTTCAACCACGTGACGACCGTGGAGCGCGTCATCGGGCTGAAGCGCGGGACCGGCGGCACCGCGGGGGTTTCGTACCTGCGCCGCATGCTGGACGTGGAGCTGTTCCCCGAACTGTGGCACGTCCGGACGAGATTGTAGCAACGGGAGAGGGCGCGATGGATTTCCGGCTGACCGAGGAGCAGGCGATGCTGCGCGATACGCTGTCGCGCTACCTCGCGGATCGCGACCCGCTGGACGCGCGATTGAAGCGCCGCAGCCGCCAACCGCGCGGCGACGCGGCCTTGTGGCGGGCGCTGGCGACCGATCTCGGCATCGTCGGCGCCGCGCTGCCGGAGGAAGCCGGCGGGATGGGCGGCGGCGCGATCGAGACGATGGTGGTCATGGACGCGCTGGGAGAGGCGCTGGCGACCGTGCCTTACCTGTCCGCCGTCGTGCTGGCGGGCGGTGTCCTGAAGCAGGAAACGGCCGTGCTGGCGCAGGTGGCGGACGGATCTTTGCTGCTCGCGCTCGCCGCGTTGGAGGCGGAGTCGCGGCATTGCTGGCATGCGGTCGCGACCCGCGCCGTGCGCGACGGCGACGACTGGCGCATCGACGGCGCGAAGGCGGTGGTACTGGGCGCGCCCGACGCGGCGACCCTGGTCGTCAGCGCGCGGACATCCGGCGACGTGCGCGATCGCGACGGCGTGTCGCTGTTCCTGGTCGATGCGGCGGCAGTGACGCGGCACGACTATCGCCTGATCGACGGCACCCCCGCATCGGACGTCGTGCTCGACGGCGCGCACGGGGCCCTGGTCGGCGACCCCGGCGGCGCGACCCCCCTGCTGGAGGCCGCGGGCGACGCGGCGGTCGCGGCGACCGTCGCGGAGGCGGCGGGCGTGGCGCGGCGGATGCTGGCCGATACGGTGGAATGGACGAAGCAGCGCAAGCAGTTCGGGCAGGCGCTGGCGGGTTTCCAGGTGCTGCAACACCGCATGGTCGACATGTACATGGCGGCCGAACAGATCCAGTCCGCCGCCTATCTCGCCACGCTGAACCTCGACGCCGCGCCCGATCAGCGCGCGCGCGCGATATCGGCGGCCAAGGCGGTGACCGCGGAGGCGTTGCGCTTCGTCGCGCAGAACGCGGTGCAGCTGCACGGCGCCATGGGGCTGACCGACGAACTGGCGGTCGGGCATTATTTCAAGCGTGCCACCGCGATCGAGCAGCAATTCGGTGCGGCGGATCATCATCTGAAACGCTACGCCGCACTGGCGGCATAGACCGGGTCGCAAAAGGGAAGTTCATGAAGAAGCGCCATCTGCTCGTGGTGTCCGTCGCCGCGACTCTTTCCGTGCCCGCGGCCGCCCAGGCGCCCACGCCCACGCCTGCGGCCGGGGTGCCGCTGGGCAAGCTGCCCGACGCGGCACGGCCCGTCGCCTATCGCCTCGAGCTGACGGTCCTGCCGGAAGCGAAGGCATTTTCGGGCCGGGCGGAGATCGACGTCGACGTGCGCAGGGCGACCCGTTTCCTGTACCTCCACGGACAGGACCTGACCGTCGCGCGCGTGGTCGCGCGGGTCGGCGGCACGGACGTCCCGGCGCGCTACGCCCAGGTCGATTCCTCCGGCGTCGCGCGGCTCGATTTCGACCGTCCGCTGCCCGCCGGGCGCACGACGCTGACGTTCGACTATACCGCGCCGTTCATGACCGGGGACGAGGGGCTGTACCACGCGAAGGTCGGCGACGACTGGTATGCGTGGACGCAGATGGAGCCGATCAGCGCGCGGTTGATGTTCCCCGGTTTCGACGAACCGCGCTTCAAGACGCCGTTCACGATCGGCGTGACGACGAACAAGGCACTGAAGGTCTTCGCCAACACGCCCGAAACGCGCGTCACCCCCGCCGCCGACGGCATGGTCCGCCACGAATTCGCGGCATCGAAGCCGCTGCCGACATATCTCGTCGCGATCGCGGTCGGGGATTTCGACGTGGTCGAGAACACCGCCCCCGCCAATGCCGTCCGCACGACCGCCCTCCCCTATCGCGTGATCGCCACCAAGGGGCAGAAGGCGCGGCTGGCGACCGCGGCGGCGGAGGGGCCGAAGATCCTGGCGCTGCACGAACGATATTTCGGCACCGCCTATCCGTTCGAGAAGCTGGACCAGATCGCCAGCCCGGTGATGCAGGGCGCGATGGAGAATGCCGGGCTCATCACCTACGGCGACACGTTGCTGCTGCTGTCCCCCGACGCGCCGTCGTCGCAGCGGCGCAGCTTCGGCATGGTCAACGCGCACGAGATGGCACACCAGTGGTTCGGCGACCTCGTCACGCCCGTCTGGTGGAACGACCTGTGGCTGAACGAAAGCTTCGCCGAATGGGCGGGCAATCGCGTCGGCGAGATCTGGGACCCGAAACTGGGCACCGGCGTCGCGCAGATGGCCGAGGCGCTCGACGCGATGGCGACCGACAGCCGCTCGGTCGGCCGCCCGATCCGCCAGCCGATCGAGCGCAACACGCAGATCGCCAGCGCGTTCGATTCGATCACCTATCAAAAGGGTGGCCAGATGCTGACGATGGTCGAGCGCTACCTCGGCCCCGATCGTTTCCGCGCCGGCGTGCGCCTGCACCTCGACCGCTTCCGCTACGGCAGCGCGACGGCGGAGGATTTCTTCGCCTCGATGGCGAAGGGCAGCGGCGACGCAGGCGTGGTGCCGCTGTTCCAGAGCTTCGTGACGCAGACCGGCGTACCGGTCGTCACGGTGCGGCCGGGCGCGAACGGCTGGCGCCTGACGCAGGCGCGCTATCGTCCGATCGGCGTCGTGGCGGGGAAGCCGCAGACGTGGACGTTACCCTTCTGCGTCCGACAGGGGGCAACGCCGACCTGCACGCTGATGCGCGGGCCGTCCGCGACGATGCGGCTGTCCGGCAGCGGGCTGGCGGTGCCCAATGCGGATGGCGCGGGCTATTACCGCTACAGCCTGCCCGACGCGCAATGGGGCACGCTGATCGCGGCGGGCGCGTCGCTGCCCGCGCGCGAGGGGCTGGCGCTGGCGGACAGCCTGTGGGCGGATTTCGCGGCGGGCAACGTCTCCTTCGCGCGCGTGATGGAGGGGACGCGGGTGCTGTCACGGCATCCCGACCGGCTGGTCGCGACGAAATTGCCGGGCGAGCTGGCCGAGGCGTCGGCTTCGCTGTCCCCCGCGGCGCAGGCCGGGTATCGCCGGCTGCTTTCCGATCTGTACGCCCCGCGACTGGCCGCGCTGGGGGTAGACCTGCGACGTGGCGCCTACGCGCGTGAGGAGGACGATCGCGCGCAGACGCGAAAGGCGCTGGTCGACCTGATGGCGAACCGAGCGCGCGACGCGGGCGTGCGCACGACGCTGGCGGATGCGGCCGCGAAGGCGGTGGGCGGGGACGAGCGCGCACTCGACGCCGATTACCGCAGCACCGCCTTCCGCGTCGCGGTGCAGGATCGCGGCGTGCCCTTCATGGACCGGCTGAAGACCGCGCTGGTCGCAAGCCAGGACCCGTTGTTCCGCAGCCATGCGGTGACGGGACTTGGCGCCGCGGAGACGCCGGAGCAGGTACGGCGCGCGCTGGCGATCGCGCAGGACGCCGACAGCGGCCTGCAATCGATCGAGCGCCAGACGTTGCTGACGCGCATCGCCGCGCAGCCGGTGGGGCGCGACACGTTGTTCGCGCTGCTGTCCAGCGACTGGGACCGGATGACCGCGCCCATCCCCGCCTTCCGCCGCTCCGGCCTGCCGCTGCGCTTCGCGGGCTATTGCGACGCGGGCAAGGCGGACGCGCTGGAGGCGCTGTTCCGCCCGCGGCTCGCCGCGCTGGGCGCGAACGATCTGGAACTGAAGCAGGCGGCGGAATCGATCCGCATCTGCGCCGCGCTGAAATCGGCGCGGGGGGCGGAGATGGAGGCGGGGTTGCGCTGACACCCACTTCGTCGTTGCGGGCAAAGCGAAGCAATCCAGTGTCGCGCGCGAAACGCTGGATTGCTTCGCTTTGCCCGCAACGACGGGTCAAGGCGTCACAACCCCAGCACCATCTTCGCCAGGATATTGCGCTGGATCTCGTTCGACCCGGCATAGATCGGCCCCGCGCGTTCGTTCATGTAGCGCAGCGCGGCCAGCGCGTGGCGGTCGTCGCCGCTGACATGGCCGTCGTCGGGCGCGTCATATCCCGGCACCGGGCCGCCGGGCATCGCCGCATGCGGCTGGAACACCAGCCCGCGCGGGCCCGCGACCTCCATCGTCAGTTCGGTGACCTCGCCCGCCAGTTCGGTGCCCATCACCTTCATCATCGACGACAGCGCCCCCACGCTCGCGCCCTCGTTGGCGGACAGCAGGCGCAATTCGGTGATCTCCAGCACATCCGCCTTCGCCCGCAACCGCGCCAGCTTCGCCGCGAACACAACATCGTCCGCCAGCGGGCGCCCGTCGTCCCCGGTCGTCTCGCGCGCCCAGGCGGCGATCTGATCGCAGCGCGCCTTCATCGCGGGGGCGTAGGCCGATCCGCCGCGCTCGAACTCCAGCAAATATTTCGCGACCGACCAGCCGCGGTCGATCTCCCCCATCACGTTCGCCTTGGGCACGCGCACGTCGGTGAAGAACACCGAATTCTGCACCTGCTCGCCGGAGATCATCGTGAAGGGCTGCACCTCCACCCCCGGCGTCGCCATGTCGATCAGCAGGAAGGTGATCCCCGCCTGCGGGCGTCCCTCTTTCGACGTGCGGACCAGGGCGAAGATCCAGTTCGCCTCGCCCGCATGGGTGGTCCACACCTTTTGCCCGTTGACGATCAGGTCGTCGCCGTCCTCGACCGCCGCGGTCTGGAGACTGGCCAGGTCGGAGCCGGCGCCGGGTTCGGAATAGCCCTGGCAGAAGAACACCTCCCCCGACAGGATGCGCGGCAGGAAGAACGCCTGCTGCTCCGGCGTGCCGAACTTCATGATGACATAGGCCACCATCGAAATGCCCATCGGCGACAGCGCGGGCGCGCCCGCGAGCTGGCGCTCGGTCGCCCAGATGTAATGTTGTGCGGTGGTCCAGCCGGTGCCGCCATGCTCGGGCGCCCAGTGCGGCGCGGCCCAGCCCTGCCTGCGCAGTGCCTCCTGCCAGCGCATCGACGCGTGGTGATCGGGATAGACGCTGGTCGACAGCCGCCCGGCGCGTTGCAGGTCGGGGTCGAGATTCGCGGCGAGGAAGTCGCGGACCTCCGCGCGAAACGCCTCCTCGTCGGCGCTCCATTGCAGGTCCATGGCTTCTCTCCCTTCCCGATCAGGCGTCCCACCGTTCGTGCTGAGCGAAGTCGAAGCACAAGCATTGCGCCTGCCCTTCGACTTCGCTCAGGGCGAACGGGAGGCAGGTTGTCAGAACCGCACGCGCACCGTGCCGCCATAGGTCCGCGGCGCACCCAGGAACGCGCCGTACGTGCCGCTCTGCAACGGCTGGTCGACGACGACCTGGTAATATTCCGAATCGGTCAGGTTCTGCGCCCACACCTCGATCGACCACGCATCAGACTGCGGGCCCAGGCCCAGCCGCGCGTTGAGCAGCGCGAACGGCTGTTGCACCTTCAGCGGATCGAGGTTCGAACCGGTGTTGTAGGCCGACGTCCACTTCACCGACGCGCTCGCCGACACGTCCAGCGTCTCGGTCACCGGCTGACGCGAGGTGAAGCCGCCGGTCACGTTCCACTTCGCCGCATAGGGCAGCGTGTTTCCCGACAATCGCGGGCTGATGCCCGCCGGCGGAGCGAAGTCGCCGAACTTGGTGTCGGCATAGGTGACGCCGCCGTTCAGCGACAGGCCCTGGATCCCGGTGTTCCACAGGATGTCGAAATCGACGCCCTTCGACACGACCTCGGGGATCGAGGCCACGAGGAAGCTGATCCCGGTGTAGGTGTTGAGCTGGAAATCCGTATATTTCTGGTAGAAGCCCGCGATGTTGGCCAGCACGCGGCGGTCGAACAACGTGGTCTTGGTCCCGACCTCATACGCCTCGACCTTCTCCGTCGCGAACGACGTATCGGGATTGAACCGGCCAGGCGCGAAGCGCGCGCGGTCGAGGTTGAAGCCGCCCGACTTGAAGCCGTTGGCATAGGAGCCATAGGCCATGACCTGCGGAGAGAAGCGATATTGCAGCTTCGCCGACCCGGCCCAGCGGTTTTCCGGCCGACGCTGCGTCGCGGACACGTCGTTGAAGGCGGGATCGACGGTCGGCGCGCACAGGGCGCCGACGATCGCGGCGCGGGAGGCGGCGGGATAGAAGGTCGCGCGGGCCAGCGCCGCGGCGCAGGCGTTGCCGGGCGCGGTGTTGGTGTACCGCGAGCTGACCCGCTTCACCTCATCCGAATAACGGATGCCCAGCGTCAGATCGAGGCCCTCGGCCAGCGTGACCGTGTTGTCGGTGAAGAACGCCAGCGACGAGCTGCGATGCGTGTGGAAATCCGCCGCGCCCTGGTTGGCGAGATAATTCTGCCCGACCGGGATGCCGGTCAACGCGGACACGAAATTGGGGCTCGGTGCCCCGCTCGACGCCGACAGCAGGTAACCGAAATAGCTTTCGTAGGCGGAGCCGAGCAGCGTGACCGGGTCCGACTGCAAGCGTTCGTTCGCATAGAACACGCCGACCAGCGAGTTCAGCCGCTCGCTGTTGTAGGCGACGCGGAATTCCTGCGAGAAGACGTTGAAGACGTTCCGGTTCTGGATCGGGCGGTACCAGATGTCGGCGGACGAGAAGTCGAGGTCCGCGCCGTTGGCGGCGTCGTTGACGCGCCACGCACTGATCGACGTGGCGGAGAAGCCGCCGCCGATGTCGTAATCGGCCTGCATCGACGCGCCGTAATCCTCGACCTTCGTCTGCGAATCGCGGTTGGCGAAAGCGACGCGGCTGAACGGCTGGCGCGTGCGCAGCAGGCCGGCATCGGGCGCCAGCAGGTCGACGAACGCCGCGGTGGGGCCGGGAATGCTGACGGTGTTGACGCAGCAATTCTCGTCGCGGTTGGTGTAATCGCCGATCACGCGGATATCGAGGCCGTCGATCGGGCGGAACAGGATCTGCCCGCGCAGCGAGTAATAATCCTCGTCGCCGTCGCGATCCTCGATCCGCGGACCCGCGCCGCGGTTGATCCGCATGAATCCGTCGCGCTGGCGCTTCAGGGCGAACACCCGCGCGGCAAGCACGTCGTCGATCAGGCCGAAGGTGGCACTGCCCGACACCGAATATTGGTTGTAATTGCCGTAGCTGCCGACGAACTCCGCCGACGGAGTGAAGCTTGGCGCCGCGGTGACGACGTTGATGACGCCCGCCGACATGTTCTTGCCGAACAGCGTCGATTGCGGCCCCTTCAGCACTTCGATCCGCTGCATCTCGCCCAGGTCGCCGAACGCGACCGAGGAACGCGCGCGATAGACGCCGTCGATGACGGTGCCGACCGAACTTTCCAGGCCGGGATTGTCGCCGACCGTGCCGACGCCGCGGATGCGGATCGACGTCTGCGCCGTGCTGGTCGACGACGTGACGTTCAGGCCGGGGGTGATGGTTTGCAGGTCCTTCAGGTCGCGGACGCCCGCGTTCGTCAGCTGCTCCTGGCTGAGCACGGACACCACGACGGGCACGTCCTGCAACGACTGTTCGCGCTTCTGCGCGGTGACGACGATATCGTCGATCCCGCCCTGCGCGCTGTCGGTGCCGTCGGGTGCGGTGGTGGCGGCGCCGGGTGCGGACGGCGTGGCGGGCACGTCCTGCGCCTCGGCCTGGCCGCGCGTGGCGTTCGCCGCGTCCTGTGCCCAGGCGGGTGCCGCCAGGCTGATCGCGATCGCAAGCGCCGATGCGTGAAGGATCGTCATCGTCCTCTCCCTGAATGTCGTAAGCCCCGCCGGCCGTTGCCGGTCCGCACCGCCTTTACGCGCGCGATTAAATCTTGTCCACGGGGTCGCGCGACGACGCGGTCACGACCGTTGCTCCCGCAACACACTGCGCGTCAGCAGCGCCTCGATATGATCGGCGTAGCGCCGCGCCAGCCGGTCGTCGATCGTGCCGATTCCGAACGCCCATTTCAACGAGTGGCGGGCGTAGAACAGGTGATCGCACGCGCCGATCAGCGAGAAGTAGAACAGCATCGGGTCGATGTCGCGGAACGTCTTCTCGACCAGCCCCTGCGCCAGGATCGCGGCCTGCGCGGTGGCGATCGGACGGGTGAACCGTTCCGACATGAAGCGCGCGGTCTCGCTGTCCGTCTCCACCGCCAGCGCGCCGATCAGGCGGTTCATGTACGGATAGCGGTGATAGATGCGGATAACGCCGCGGATATGGCGCCGGAGCTTCTCCACTGCGGGCAGGTCCGCCGCCACGAGCGCCTCCAGCGCGGGCAACGTCTGGCCCGCGTCGCGTTCCAGCAACGCGCGGAACAGTCCCGTCTTGCCCCCGAAGCGATAGTGGATCAGCGCCGAATTGAGCCCGGAACGCTCCGCGATGTCGGCGAAGGTGATGTCGATCGAATTGCGCTCGGCCATCAGCGCACTTGCGGTGTCGAGCAGCACGTCCGCCGAATTGCGGCCGCGCTCCGCGACCGCGCCCCTGGTCCTGGGCATCGCTCCTCCCCTGCCGGGCCCGCCGTGCGGTGCCCTTTCGCGCCGGCGATCATAGGACCGCGACGCGCGGGACGGCAATGGACGATTACGTGCGCGATTAACCCAACGTGCGGATGATGCCCGAAAAATCGGTCGTTCCTTGCCCGTCGGCCACGAACGCCTCGTACAATTCCCGCGCCCGCGCGCCCATCGGCACCTGCGCGCCGACATCCTCCGCCGCCGCGACCGCCAGGCGCAGGTCCTTCAGCATCAGCGCCGCCGCGAACCCGCCCTGATAGCCGTTGTCGGCGGGCGTGGTCGGCCCCACGCCGGGCACGGGGCAGTAACTGGTCATCGACCAGCTCTGTCCAGACGACACGCTGGCGATGTCGTAGAAGGACCGCGCATCCAGTCCCAGCTTCTCCGCCAGCGCGAACGCCTCGCACGTCGCCACCATCGTGGCGCCCAGGATCATGTTGTTGCACATCTTCGCCGCCTGTCCCGCGCCGCTCGCCCCGGCGCGGATCACCGCCTTGCCCATCTGCGACAGGAACGGTTCGGCCAATGCGAAGCCGTCGTCGGTTCCCCCGACCATGAAGGTCAGCGTCCCTGCGTTAGCCGCCGCGATCCCGCCGGAGACGGGCGCGTCGACCGCCTGCAACCCGCGCGCCTGCGCCGCCTGCGCCACCGATCGCGCGGTGGCGACGTCGATCGTCGAACAATCGATCAGGATCGCGCCCGGCGGCGTGCCGCCCAGCGCGTCGGCATATACGTGCGCCACATGCGTCCCCGCGGGCAGCATGGTCACGACCGCCTCTGCGCCGTCCGCCGCCGCAGCGGCACTGTCCGCACGGCGGCATCCCGCGGCCTCGGCGCGCGACAGCGCCTCCTCGCTCAGGTCGAATGCAGCGACGTCATGCCCCGCCTTCGCCAGGTTCGCGGCCATGCCGCCGCCCATGTTGCCCAGCCCGATGAAACCGACGCGTGCCATGATCCTGCTCCTGAAACGTATCTCCCCGTCAGGGGAGCGAAGATTAGCTATTTGCCCGTCCACTTCCCCGGACGCTTCTCGACGAAGGCCGCCATGCCCTCGGTCTGGTCCGCGGTGCCGAACAGGCCGTGGAACAGGCGCCGTTCGAAATTCACGCCCTGCGCCAGGCCCGTCTCGAACGCGGCGTTGACCATTTCCTTGTTCGCCATGACCGCCAGCGGCGCCATGCCCGCGATCGTCGCGGCGGTCTTCACCGCCTCCGCGACCAGATCCGCGGCGGGGACGATCCGGCTGACGAGGCCCGCGCGCTCCGCCTCGTCCGCGTCCATCATGCGGCCGGTCAGGCACATCTCCATCGCCTTCGCCTTGCCCACCGCGCGGGTCAGGCGCTGCGACCCGCCCATGCCGGGGCTGACCGCCAGCTTGATCTCCGGCTGCCCGAACTTCGCGTTGTCCGCGGCCAGGATGAAGTCGCACATCATCGCCAGTTCGCACCCGCCGCCCAGCGCATATCCCGCGACCGCGGCGATCACGGGCTTGCGCGTCTGCGTCAGCCGTTCGTAGCCGCCGAAGAAATTGCTGCCGTACATGTCGGCGAACCCCTGTGCCGACATCTCCTTGATATCCGCGCCAGCGGCGAACGCCTTCTCGCTGCCGGTCAGCACCGCGCACCCCTGCGACGGATCGGCGTCGAAGTCGGCGAAGGCGGCGAGCAGGTCGGCAAGGACCTGGCTGTTCAACGCGTTGAGCGCCTGCGGGCGGTTGAGCGTCACGAGCGTGACGGCGTCGCGCCGTTCGACGAGGATGGTTTCGTAGTTGGGCATGTCGTCCTCCATTGTGCTCCCGCGAAGGCGGGAGCCCAGTCTGGGTCCCCGCCTTCGCGGGGACATAAGGTTAGTCGTGCGGCGTCCACGCCTCCGCCTCGGGCAACGGCGCGAAGATCTGGTCGATGACGTGGTCGCTGACGCCCTCGGGCGTCGCGGGGTCCCACTTCGGCGCATTGTCCTTGTCGACGATGACCGCGCGGACGCCCTCCAGGAAATCATGCCGCTGCACGACGCGGGCGCCGACGGCATATTCCTGCTTCATCTCGTCCGCGAAGCTGGCCATGCCCGCGCCGTCCTTCAGCAGCTTCAGCGACACCTTCATCGTCTGCGGCGACTTGGTCCGCAGCGTCGCCAGCGTGTCGCGCGCGAAGTCGGTGTCGTCGTCCGCCAGCGCGGCGAACACGTCCTCCAGCCGGTCCGACGCGAACAGGCGGTCGATGTCTCCCCGCCGGTCGAGGATCGCGGCCGCGGGCGGCTCGACTGCCAGTTCGTCGAGCACGCCGTGCTCCGCCAGCCGCGCCTTCGCCTCTTCCAGCGCGGACGCGGGCAGGTAATGCGTCGCCAGCCCGAGCGCGAAACATTCCGCCCCGTCGATCCGCGCGCCGGTCAGCGCCAGATACTGGCCGATGCGACCCGGCAATCGCGACAGATACCAGCCCCCGCCGACATCAGGGAACAGGCCGATCCCCGTTTCGGGCATCGCCAGCCGCGTATTCTCCGTCGCGACGCGATAGCGGCACGGCTGGCTTATCCCCACACCGCCGCCCATCGTGATCCCGTCCATGAACGCGACGATGTCCTTGGCGTAGGTGAACAGGCGATGGTTCATGCGATATTCGGTGTGGAAGAACCGGCGCGCCTCGACGCCGTCCTTCGCGCCGCTGTCCGCCAGCATGCGGATGTCGCCACCTGCGCAGAAGCCGCGACCCTCGGCGTGATCGATGGCGATGACGCGGACGCCGTCGTCGGTGCGCCACCGTTCCAGCGCGTCGAGCACGCCGTCGCACATCGCGGTGGTCAGCGCGTGGATCGCCTTCGGTCGGTTCAGGCGGATGCGCCCGATCGGCCCTTCTGTGGTGACGATGAGTTCTTGGGTCACGGGACCTCCTTTTGTGTCCCCGCGAAGGCGGGGACCCAGTCTGGACTCCCGCCTTCGCGGGAGCACAACGACGCTATTGCCGCAACAGGTCGCGGCCCACGATCATCCGCATCACCTGGTTCGTTCCCTCCAGGATCGAATGGACGCGCAGGTCGCGCCAGAAGCGCTCGATGGGATAGTCGCGCAGATAGCCGT
>NZ_LMQP01000003.1:1195764-1202027 GCF_001425405.1 Sphingomonas sp. Leaf412
CGCCATCGCGGAAAAGCGCGATTTGTCGGGCGCGCCCGCATTCACCTTGGCCGCGGCGAGATACAGCAAGGCGCGCGCCGCTTCCAGATCGGTCGCCATGTCGGCCAGCATGAATTGCGTGTTTTGGAATTCCGAAACCGGCTGCCCGAACTGCTGGCGTTCCTTCGTATACTTCACCGACTCGTCGAGGCAGCGCTGCGCCCCGCCGAGCGAACACGCGCCGATGTTCAACCGGCCGCCGTCCAGCCCCGCCATCGCGAAGCGGAAGCCGTCGCCCTCCGCGCCGACGCGGTTCTCGACCGGCACGCGGCAATCCTCGAAGATCACCTGCGCCGTGGGCGAGGCGTTCCAGCCCAGCTTGCGCTCCGGCGCGCCGAACGACAGGCCGGGCGTGTCCTTCTCGACGACGACGCAGGAAATGCCCTTCGACTTCTCCTCGCCGGTGCGGACCATGCACACGTACAGGTCGTTGTAGCCCGCGCCGGAGATGAACTGCTTCGTGCCGTTCAGGACATAATGGTCGCCGTCGCGACGCGCGCTGGCCTTCAGCGCGGCGGCGTCGGAGCCGGAGCCCGGCTCGGTCAGGCAATAGCTGGCGATCTTCTCCATGCCCACGAGGCTGGGCAGGAAGCGGTCCTTGATCTCCTGCCCGCCGAAGCGGTCGATCATCCACGTCGCCATGTTGTGGATCGAGATGTACGCGCTGGTCGCGGGACAGCCATAGGCCATCGCCTCCATGATGAGCGCGGCCTCCAGCCGGCCGAGGCCGATCCCGCCCGATTCCTCCCCGACGTAGATCGCGCCGAAGCCAAGCTCGCCCGCCGCCTTCCACACATCCACGGGGTAATGCCCCTTCTCGTCCCACTCGGCCGCGAAGGGCGTGATGCGGTCCGCGGTGAAGCGGCGCGCGAGGTCCTGGATCTCGCGCTGGTCGTCGGTGAGGTCGAATTGGTTGGTCATGCGGGTTTCTCTAACGGAAGACGACGGTGCGCGCACCGTTCAGGAGGACGCGGCGTTCGGCGATCCAGCCGACCGCGCGGGCAAGCACCTGCGCCTCGATATCGCGGCCGATCGCGATCAGGTCGCCGACGGTGGCGCGATGGTCGACGCGCTCCGCCGCCTGTTCGATAATCGGCCCCTCGTCCAGGTCGGTGGTGACGAAATGCGCGGTCGCGCCGATCAGCTTCACCCCGCGCGCGTGGGCCTGATGATAGGGGCGCGCGCCCTTGAAGCTGGGCAGGAAACTGTGGTGGATGTTGACGCAGCGCCCCGCCAGCGCCTCGACCAGCGTGGGCGACAGCACCTGCATGTAGCGGGCGAGGACGATCAGGTCCGCCCGCGTCTCCTCCACCAGCCGCAGCAACGCCGCCTCCTGGCCTGCGCGGGTATCGGCGGCGACGGGCAGGTGGTGGAACGGCACCCCGTGCCATTCGGCCAGCCCGCGAAGGACGTCGTGGTTCGATACCACCGCGACCGGATCGATCGCCAGCGCGCCGGTCGACCAGCGGTGCAGCAGGTCGTTCAGGCAATGCGACGTCGTCGAACAGGCGATCAGCACGCGCGGGCGCGTGGCGGCGGGCACCAGCGACAGGTCGAGCGCGAACCGCGCCGCCACCGCGGCGAGCCGCGCGGACGGATCGCCGTCGGCCGCGAACAGCACGCGCATGAAGAAGCGGCCGGATTCCAGATCCGCATATTGCTGGCTGTCGAGGATGAAGCCCCCCGCCGCCGCGAGTTCGCCCGTCACGCCCGCGACGATCCCGACGCGGTCGTCGCAGGTGAACGTCAGGATCCAGCGGTCCCCCGCGATCATGCCGTCAGCATCGCTGATACCGGATCGGGGCCGCGCCCGCGTCGGTCCGCACCATCGCGGTGCTCCCGCCTTCCAGCTTCCATTCCGTGCGCTTCTGCCACGTCTGCCCCTCGCCGCTGAACCGCAGGTCCACGGTGACCGCGTAGGTCGACCGGCTCACCACGTCGACCACCGTCGCGCGCGATTCCCAGAAGCGGATGCGATCGGCATCGATATTGATCCGGCCGGTAGCGGCGGTATTGGCCAGCTCGCAATCGTCGGGGGTGATCCCCCAATAGCCCTGGAAATCCTTCGGCAAGGCGCGGTCGCGGGCGGCGTTTTCCGTCGGCGTGCCGACCGGCACGCCCGACCGGGCGGTCGTTGCCGTACCGTTCTGCGCCACCGCGCGGTCGATCGCCGCCTGCGCCTCCGCCTCGCGCTCCGGCACCGCCACGTTGCCGTAATCCGACCCCGCCCCCGAACAGGCGGCGAGGATCAGCGGGAACATCATGGCGGCACGGATCATACGACGTCTCCCGGCCCTATCCCATCGTCGGGATCACGAAGGCGTTGGCCGCATCGCCCGTAGCACCATCGGGCCACCGTTGTGTGACGGTCTTCACCTTCGTCCAGAACTTCACGCCTTCCATGCCGTGCTGGTTGGTGTCGCCGAACGCGCTGCGCTTCCATCCGCCGAACGTGTGATAGGCGACGGGCACCGGGATCGGCACGTTGATGCCGACCATGCCCACGTTCACCCGCGCCGCGAATTCGCGCGCCGCGTGGCCGTTGCGGGTGAAGATGGCGACGCCGTTGCCGTATTGATGATCGCTGGGCAATCGCACCGCGTCCTCGAACGTCTGCGCGCGGACGATCTGGAGCACGGGGCCGAAGATCTCATCCTTGTACGCGCTCATGTCCGGCGTGACGCGATCGAACAGGGTCGGGCCGACGAAGAAGCCTTCCTCATGCCCCTGCAACGTGAAGCCGCGGCCGTCGACCACCAGCTCCGCGCCCTCGTCGACGCCGGTCTGGATCCAGTCCTCGACGCGCTTCTTGTGCGCGGCGTTCACGACCGGGCCGTAATGCGCCTCCGCATCGGTCGATACGCCGACGCGCAACGCTTGAATCGCGGGGATCAGCTTCTCGCGCAGCGCGTCCGCGGTCTTCTCGCCGACCGGCACCACCACCGGCAGCGCCATGCACCGCTCGCCCGCCGAACCGAACGCCGCGCCCGACAGGTCGGCGACGACCTGGTCCAGGTCCGCGTCGGGCATCACGATGCCGTGGTTCTTCGCGCCGCCCATCGCCTGCACGCGCTTCCCCGCCGCCACGCCGCGGCGATAGACGTAATGCGCGATGTCGCTGCTGCCGACGAAGCTGACCGCGCTGATCGCCGGATGGTCCAGGATCGCGTCGACCATGTCCTTGTCGCCGTGGACGACCTGCAAGATACCCTCGGGCAGCCCCGCCTCGATGAACAGTTCGGCCAGCCGCACCGGCACCGACGGATCGCGCTCGGACGGCTTCAGGATGAACGCGTTGCCCGTCGCGATCGCGACGCCGCTCATCCACAGCGGGATCATCGCGGGGAAGTTGAACGGCGTGATGCCCGCACCGATGCCCAGCGGCTGGCGCATCGAATAGACGTCGATGCCCGGCCCCGCGCCTTGGGTATATTCGCCCTTCATCACGTGCGGGATGCCGCAGCAGAATTCGATCACTTCCAGCCCGCGCTGGATATCGCCCTTGCTGTCGGCGATGACCTTGCCGTGTTCGGAACTGAGCAAGGTCGCCAGTTCGTCCATGTTCTTCTCGACCAGCGCCTTGAAGGCGAACATCACGCGCGCGCGCCGCTGCGGATTGGTCGCCGCCCACGCGGGCTGCGCGGCCTGCGCCGCCGCGATCGCGCGGTCCAGGTCGGCTTGCGTGCCCAGCACGACGCTGGCCTGAACCTTGCCCGTATTGGGGTCGAAGACGTCCCCGTATCGGGCTTCGCCCGCAGGCGACGTCCGTCCGCTGCCGCCCGCTCCGCCGACGATGAAATGGTCGATCTGCCGCATCATGCTCTCCTGTGTCCCGCGGCTCTGACCCCACGGGACTTTGCAGGCAAGCGGCAATTCTGCATAGGTTGCCTGCAATGATGCAGCCCCTCCCTTGGAACGACCTTCAGGATTTCCTCGCCGTCGCCCGCGCAGGACAGATCGCGCGTGCCGCCGCGCATCTCGGCGTGGACGCCACCACCGTCGGTCGCCGCCTGCGCCGGCTGGAGGCACGGCTGGGGCGCACCCTGTTCGAGCAGACCCGCGAGGGACAGGTGCTGACCGAGGCGGGGGAGACGCTGCTGGCGCAGGTCGAGGCGATGCAGCATGCCGCCGACCGGATCGACGCGCGCCCCGATTCCGGCGCGCTGTCGGGGTTGCTCCGCGTCAGCGTGTCGGAAGGGTTCGGCACGTGGCTGGTGGCGCAGCACCTGCACGATTTCGCCGCGCGGCATCCCGCGCTGACGATCGACCTGGTCGCCTCGTCGGGCTTCCTCAGCCCGTCGAAGCGGGAGGCGGACCTGGCCGTCCTGCTCGCCCGCCCCGCGCAGGGGCCGGTGGTCGCCAGCAAGCTCGCCGACTACGCGCTGCACCTGTACGCCAGCGCCCATTATATCGCGCGGCATGGCGCCCCGACTCACGCGACGCTGGCGCGCGACCATCGGCTCGTCGGCTACATCCCCGACCTGCTCTACTCGCCCGAACTGCGCTACCTGCGCGAGGTCGATGCGGACCTCGCGCCGCGGCTGCGATCATCCAGCATCAATGCGCAGGCGCGACTGGTCGCCAGCGGCGCGGGCGTCGGCGTACTGCCGCATTTCATTGCGGGGGCGGACCCGGCGCTGGTGCGCGTGATGCCCGATGTCGCGATCACGCGCGCCTTCTGGCTGGTCACGCATCGCGACACGCGCCAGCTGCGCCGCGTCCGCGCCTTCCGCGCGTGGCTGGTGGACCTGGTGACGCGCCACCGCGCGCAGCTGTCCGGGGATCAGCCCGTCGCCGCCAGCGCGCCCGCCGCCGCGAACCCCGCCAGCGCGAGATAGCCGAGCACGCTCGCCAGCCCCTCCTTGCGGAAATCGACGAAGCGCCGCTCGTCCAGCCAGCGCGCGCCCTCCGGCGTCTCCTTCACCGCGCCGAACGCGATCATGCGGTCGATCAGCTTCGCCTCGCCCGCGTCGAAGGCGATCGTCGTGGCCGTCGCGCGCGAGACCGCGCCTGCGGCGCGCAGCCGGGTCGCGACCGCATTGCGCGTCTGCGTGGCGCGGTCGCCCGCCTGCTTCAATCGTTGCTTCACTTGCGTCGTCCCTGATGGCGGATGTTGGCGGGTCGGCCCCGATGCTTGATGACGCGCGCGCGTCCCCGCGCCGGCGCCGCGGGCTCGATGCGCCGGTCGGGCAGTTCGAAGCGCAATGCACCCGACACCGGGTTCGCCTCGACCAGCCGCAGGTCAAGCCGCTGCCCCTGGGCGTAGACGTCGCCGCTGTCCTCCCCCACCAATTGCCGTGCGCCTTCGTCGAAGCGGAAGTATTCGCCGCCCAGGTCGCGGACGGGCATCAGGCCGTCGCCCCCGATCCCCTCGACCCGCGCGAAGAAGCCGAAGTTCGTGACGCCCGTGATCCGCACCGGCATGACCTCGCCGGTCCGTTCCGACAGATAGGCGGCGACATAGCGGTCCAGCGTGTCGCGCTCCGCCTCCATCGCGCGGCGTTCCAGCGCACTAATCGCCTCGCCCGCGCGCTCGAAATCCTCGTTCCCCTTCAGGCCGCCGGGGCCGAGCGCATAGGCGCTGACCAGCGCGCGATGGACCATCAGGTCGGCGTAACGGCGGATCGGCGAGGTGAAATGCCCGTAGCTGCCCAGCGCCAGCCCGAAATGGCCGAGGTTCGCGGGCGCGTAATAGGCCTGCGTCTGCGTGCGCAGCACCTGCTCCATCACCTGCGGCCGGAAATCGGCGTCGCCGACGCGATCGAGGATGTGGTTGAACGTCGCGGGGCGCACGACCTGCCCCAGCGCGAAGGCGACGTCGTAGGTGGCGAGATATTCCTTCAGCGCGACCAGCTTCTCCCGCGCGGGCGGTTCGTGGACGCGATACATGACCGGCGCCTTCTTCGCCTCCAGCGCCTTCGCCGCGGCGACGTTGGCGGCGATCATGAAATCCTCGACCAGCCGGTGCGCGTCCAGCCGCTCGCGCGGCGCGACCGACAGCAGGCGCCCCGCGTCGTCGAGGATCACGCGCCGTTCGGGCAGGTCGAGCTCCAGCGGCGCCCGCCGGTCACGCGCGGCGGCGAGCGCGCGCCAGCAGGCCCAGAGGGGAAGGAGGACGTCTCGCGCGAGATCCTCCCCGGTACGGGGAGGGGGACCGTCCGCAGGACGGTGGAGGGGGGCGTCCACGGGCGGTGCGCCCTGTGGCACTCCCCCCCCCCCCCCCC
>NZ_LMQP01000003.1:1202071-1202576 GCF_001425405.1 Sphingomonas sp. Leaf412
TTCCGGGAAGGAGAGCATCCACCGCCGCCTGCGCATCCTCATACGCGATGTTCGCCGCGATCCGCACGACGGCGCGGGTGAAGCGCCATGCCTTCAGCGTCCCGTCCTTCGCGATTGTCAGGTGGCACGCCATCGCCGCGCGATCCTCGCCCTCCTTCAGCGAGCAGACGTCGGCCGACAGCACCTCGGGCAGCATCGGCACGACGCGGTCGGGGAAGTACACCGAATTGCCGCGCGCCCTCGCTTCGCGGTCGATCTGGCTGCCCGGCCGGACGTAGAAACTGACGTCGGCGATCGCGACCACCGCGCGCCAGCCGCCCGGATTGCCCGGATCGTCGTCGGGCGCGGCCCAGATCGCGTCGTCGTGATCGCGCGCGTCCGCCGGATCGATCGCGACGATCGGCAGGTGCGTCAGGTCCTCGCGTTCAGATCCTCCCCGAGCTTGCTCGGGGAGGGGGACCGCCGGCCGCAGGCCGGTGGTGGAGGGGCTGGGTCGCGCGCCGCC
>NZ_LMQP01000003.1:1202641-1341357 GCF_001425405.1 Sphingomonas sp. Leaf412
CTCCCCGTTCCGGGGAGGAATTATCGGCAACCGCGCCACGCGGTCGGCTTCTTCCAGCGTCTCGGGCGCGAAGCGGTCGGGGATGCCGAACTGGTGGATCGCGATCAGCGAGAAGCTCTTCGGCGCGAACGGATCGCCCAGCCGCTGCACCACGCGCGCGGTGATCCGCGGCGGGCGGCCGGTTTTCTCGGCCATGACCAGCTCGCCGGCCATCGCCTCGCCCGCGTCGGACACGGCATATTCGCGCCGCTCCTTCTTCTCCACGCTCTGGAGCCAGAGGCGATCCCCCTCCCCGCGCAGGACGCCGATCATCTGCTCGCTCGTCGCGCGCAGCACCTTCATCGGGTGCGCGATCCAGCCGTTCCCGGCTTCCTCGGTCCGCGCGAGCACGCGTTCCCCGATGCCCAGCGCGCCGCGCTTGCGCTCCCGCACGCGCAGGCGCGGGACCGGCGCCTCGCTCTCCCAGCGTTCGGGCACGGCCCACACGTTGCCGCCCTCGTCGACATCGACGATGCGCAGGACCGTCACCTTCGGCACGCCCCCCATCTGGTGGAAGGCGCGGCCGGGGGCGGAGTCGATCAGCCCCTCGTCCGCCATGTCCTTCAACAGCGCCTTCAGCGCGATCTTCTCCTGCGCCGTCAGGCCGAAGGCGCGCGCGATCTCGCGCTTTCCCGCGGGAGCGTCGCTGGTCCGGATGAAGTCCATGATCTGCTCGCGCGTGGGCAAGCCGCTTTTGGGTCTTTTGGGCACAGGGGGCAGATAGGGTGTCGCGGGCGCCGCGTCATCCACTCAACTGGGATGCGCCGCCGCCTCTTCCTCCGCGATGCGGACCGACCGGTCGGCGCGGGCGGTATCGATACGGGCCAGGACCAGTCCCGCGATCCGTTCCGCCAGCCATCCGGTCGCCGCGCCGGCGGCGACATCGGTCAGGTAATGCGCCCCGCGCGGCACCTGCAACGCGCCTGCCACGCCCGCCAGGGTCCGCGCCGCGCCGCTTGTGCCGGGCAGTTCGTGCGCGACCGCCTGCGCCACCGCGACCGCACCGGCGGTGTGTCCGCTGGGAAAGGCGTTCTTGCTCCCGTCCTTCGTGCCACTGCCCTTGGACAGCTTCGCGCTGCCGCCCGCCGCGGCGGGCCGCGTGCGGTCGACCGCGCCCTTCATGACCGTCTTCAGCCCCGTCGCGACGATATGGCTCGCCACCATCCGCGCGCCCGTCCGCACGATCGCGGGGCGGCGCAGCACCGCGCCGATCGCCAGCGTGGCGAGCGACAGCGCCAGCAGCGGCGGTTCATCCGCCGCCTTCGCGGTCGGCTCCACCAGCTTCACCGCCGGATGGTCGCGCAGCGCGACCACGGGGGCCAGCGCGCGATGCTCCTTGCGCGCGGCCTTCTTCGTCTTCGCGCCCGTCATCCCTCGTCCCCCGGTTCGCCCTGCACCTGTCCATGGGCGAGCAAGGTGAAGAGCCCCGCACCGCCGATAAGGTTCCCCGCCACCGCGGGCATAATCTCCGCGAACAGCGCGTCCGTCCACGGCAACATCCCCTCCCACGCCAGCACCCACGCCTTCGCCGATCCGACGACCGAATGCGCGAACCCCGCCGCACCGACCAGCCAGGTGATCGCCACGATGACCAGAAACGCCTGTTCGCGCCCGTTGGGCAGGACCCACGCGACGCTGGCGATCAGGAAACCCGCGGGGATCGCGATCAGGAAGGTGTGCATCGCATCCTTCGCCAGCATCGATTCGGCCAGCGCGGGCAACGCCTCGCGCACCTCCGGCGCCACCAGCCCCAGGTGCAGGAGCGCACCGGTGGTCAGCAATGTACCGAGGAGGTTGGCGACCAGCACCAGCCCCCACAGGCGCATCGTCCGCCGCGCCCCCTGCCACGACGGCCGGTGCGCCAGCGGCAGCATCGCGGTGACGGTGCTTTCCGTGAAGAACTGCATCCGCCCCAGCACGACGATCAGGAAGCCGATCGGATAGCCGAGCGCGACGATCAGCGGTCGGACGGGCGTGTCGGGCAGCGCGGCATGCAGGATCGCCATCGCCACCAGCGACGCGTTGATCGCGATCCCCGCCGCGAAGCCCGACCACAGCAGCGACGCCGCGGATCGCGCCAGTTCCTTCTCGCCCTCCTCGCGCACCGCGCGATGCACGTCCTTCGCGTCCGCGGCCTTCAGATCGTCGATGTCGTCGGGGGAGGTTCGTTCCATCGACGTGCAACGGGCGGCGCGTCGTTTCGCTCCCGTGACGGCCGCGATCCTATGGCGCGATCGCCGCGGTATAGGCGCCGAACGGCTCGGTCTGGATCAGGCGGCCCGATTGCCACACCTGCACGCCGCCGCCGCCCTTCGCGACGTCGACCGACGCGAACACGCGATAGACGAACCCGCCGTTGCGGAATTCGTACACCCGTCGCCCGCCGCGCTGGTCGACCAGCCGCCCGTTGTCCATCGTCAGCGACGCGCGCGTGTCGCGACCGCCGAAATCCTGCGCGATCCGCGGCAGGTTGGTGTCGTAATCGTAGCTGCGATAGCGATAGCCGGTACGCGGCGTCGCCGTCACCTGCACCGATCGCTTCAGGGTGGCGCCCAGCACGCGCGTCTGCGGCGCGAAGCGGCAGTTCATCGTGTCGTCGCGATACGTGACCGACGTGACCGTCGGCGTCGTCGCGCCCGGATTCACCACGCCCGGGCTGACCGTGTGGATATTCCCGACCGCGCGACCGTCCGCGGCCAGCAACGGGAAATACACCTGGCTCATCCCCGCATCGCCCTCCCCGATCCGCACCGGCGCCGACGCGGTGGCGAGCCCCGGTTTCGCCAGCGCGGTCAGCATGGCGCGACGCCGGGCGTCGGGCGCGCTGACGACCAGCACCCGGTCGCGATCGATCCCGTCGCACACGAACAGCGCGGGCTGCCACGTCCCGCCGCCGCGCAGCATGGATATCGAGCCCGGCTGGTCCAGCTGTGCCGCCGCCGGACCCGCCAGTCCCGCCAGCCCCGCCACCGTCACCCCTGCCAGCCACCGCATGCGTCGATCCTCCGTTCCGTTTCGCGTGGCGAGCGGTTAATCGGCGCGACATGAACGATCCCACAACGATCCGCCGCCTGTACGGCCGGCGGCAAGGTCACGCGTTGCGCGCCGGGCAGGCCGCTTTGGTGGAGGAGCTGCTGCCGCGCCTGTCGCTCCCCGTAGACGGCCCGCTGGACGCCGCGACCCTGTTCGGCGACGACCGCCCGCTCCACCTGGAAATCGGCTTCGGCGCGGGCGAGCATCTCGCCGCGCAGGCCGCGGCGCATCCCCACGCGGGGTTCATCGGATGCGAGCCGTTCCTGAACGGCGTCGTCGGCGCGCTGGGGCATGTCCGCGACGGCGGACTGTCGAACGTCCGCCTGCACATGGGCGACGCGCTGGAGGTGGTGGAGCGATTGCCCGACGAATCGCTGGAACGGGTGTACCTCCTCCATCCTGATCCCTGGCCCAAGGCGCGCCATGCCAAGCGACGGATGATGAACCACGGCCCGCTGGACCTGATCGCGCGGAAGCTGAAGCCGGGCGGGGAATTCCGCCTCGGGACCGACGACCCCACCTATTGCCGCTGGTCGATGATGGTGATGAACCAGCGCCGCGACTTCGCCTGGCAGGCCGCGACCCCGGCGGATTTCCTGACCCGTCCCGCCGACTGGCCGGAAACGCGTTACGAACGCAAGGCGCGGCGGCAGGGACATGAAGTCTGGTATTTCAGGTACGTGCAACGACCGTCGTAAAGCGCGCGCGCGATCGCCCCGAAATTATCCACAGCGGATATTTACACTTCGACGATCGTCGCATGACGACGCCGCGGCACGACGGCATGAAGCGCGCCATGATGGAGCGGAACACCGGAGATTCGGCGGCGGCGGCGTTGGTCGCGGCACATGGGACGATGGCGCGGCAGAAGGTCGTCGACCACATCATGGCCGCGATCCGCGCGCACGACCTGACCGCGGCGAAGCGCTGGGACGAGATCGGCCGGATGGTGGACCAGCGGCTGGCGGCCTAGCCACGATCAGGAACAGTCGCGGGCGCCGGTCGTTCTCGAGGTCGGACCGAAATGAAAAACCGGAAGGCTTTCCATGCCCTACGTCAAGACCCGCGACGGCACCGACATCTACGTCAAGGACTGGGGCTCCGGCCGCCCCGTCGTCCTGATCCACGGATGGCCGCTGTCGTCGGACAGCTGGGATCCGCAGGCGATGGCACTGGCCGACGCGGGCTTCCGCGCCATCGCCTACGACCGCCGCGGCTTCGGCCGGTCGGGGCAGCCGTGGTCGGGCTATGACTACGACACCCTCACCGACGATCTGGCCGACGTCATGGAAGCCACGGGCGCGAACGACGCGACGCTCGTCGGCTTCTCGATGGGCGGCGGAGAGGTCGCGCGCTACATGAGCCGTCATGGCGGCAGGGGTGTCGTGTCTGCCGCGCTAATCGGCTCGGTCGTGCCGTACATGCTGAAGACGGACGACAATCCCGACGGTGTGCCCGAGGAAACCTTGGGCGAGATCGCGGACGGTATCCGCAAGGACCGGCCGAAATTCTTCGCCGATTTCTTCAAGGACTTCTTCGGCGTCGGCTACGTCACCAGCCCGGTCAGCCAGGAGACGCTCGACTGGGCATGGCGCCTGGCGATGCAGGCGGGCCTGAGGCCCACGCTCGCCTGTGCCGACAGCTTCGGCCACACCGATTTCCGCCCCGACCTTCCCGCCTTCCGCGTGCCGACGCTGGTACTCCACGGGACGGGCGACAAGACCGTGCCGATCGACCCCACCGGGCGCGCCGCCGCGGCGGGCATCGCGCAGTCGCAGCTGGTGGAATATGACGGCGCGCCGCACGGCCTGTTCGCGACCGAAAGCGACCGCCTGACCGACGACCTGCTGGCGTTCCTGGGAAAATAGGTCGGCGGCTACGGGCGCCCGTCACCCCGGACCTGTTCCGGGGTGACGGTACCGCTCGCCCCTGACGGACGGCGACCGCCGTCACCTGAGCGGCACGATCACCTCATCGGGATGCGTGACGTTCAGTTCCTTGCGCACCAGTTCGTCCACCATGTCCGGGTTCGCATGACGCGGGTCGAGCAACGCGACGCGGTTCTTCAACGTCTCGCGCTTGGCCGACAGGACGTTCAGCTGCCGGTCGCGTTGCGCGATCTGCCGCTTATAGTCGCCCAGCGCGAAGATGCCGTTCGGCCCCATCACGGCATAGGCGCCGAAGAACAGCATCACCCCCACCGCCGCCGCGGGCACGAGCGCGCGGCGGAGCTGGGACTGGATGCGTTGCGGATGGCGGCGCTTGGTCACGCGATCATGTTCGCGCGCGGGCCGAAGAAACGCAAGTGCGATCAACGACTACGAAGCACGTCGCGCCCGGCGTAGCGCGCCACGTCGCCCAGTTCCTCCTCGATCCGGATCAGCTGGTTGTACTTCGCCAGCCGGTCCGACCGCGCCAGGCTGCCCGTCTTGATCTGGCCGCAATTCGTCGCGACCGCCAGGTCGGCGATCGTCGCATCCTCGGTCTCGCCAGAACGGTGCGACATCACCGCGGTATAGCCCGCGCGCTCGGCGATGCGGATCGCGTCCAGCGTTTCGGACAGCGTGCCGATCTGATTCACCTTCACCAGCAGCGAATTGGCCAGCCCGCGCCCGATGCCGTCGCGCAACCGCTTCGGGTTGGTCACGAACAGGTCGTCGCCGACCAGCTGCACCTTGTGCCCGACCGCATCGGTCAGCGCCTTCCACCCGTCGAAATCGTCCTCCGCCATCCCGTCCTCGATCGACAGGATCGGATAGCGCGCGACGAGATCGGCCAGATATTGCGCCATCGCCTGCGGCTCCAGCGTCAGGTTCTCGCCCGAGATGACGTATTTGCCGTCCTTGAAGAATTCCGTCGCGGCGCAGTCCAGCGCCAGCATGACGTCGTCGCCCGGGGAATAGCCTGCCTTCTCGACCGCGCGCATGATGAAATCCAGCGCGTCGGTCGTGCTGGCCAGGTTCGGCGCGAACCCGCCCTCGTCCCCGACCGCGGTCGCCAGCCCCTGATCGTGCAGCGCCTTCTTCAGCGTGTGGAAGATTTCCGAACCGCAGCGCACCGCCTCCGCCAGCGTCGGCGCGCCGACGGGCATGACCATGAATTCCTGGAAATCGATGGGGTTGTCCGCATGTTCTCCGCCGTTGATGATGTTCATCATCGGCACCGGCAGGACATGCGCGCCCACGCCGCCGACATAGCGGTACAGCGGCAGGCCGCGCGCATCCGCCGCCGCCTTCGCCACCGCGAGGCTGACGCCCAAAATCGCATTCGCGCCCAGCCGCCCCTTGTTCTCGCTGCCGTCCAGCGCGATCATCGCGTGATCGATCTCGATCTGGTCCTCCGCGTCCATGCCGACGATCGCATCCGCGATCTCGTCGTTGACCGCATCGACCGCCGTATCGACGCCCTTCCCGCCCCATTTCGCCTTGTCGCCGTCGCGCTTTTCGACCGCCTCGTGCGCCCCGGTCGACGCGCCAGAGGGGACCGCCGCGCGCCCGAAGCTGCCGTCCTCCAGCAGCACGTCGACCTCGACGGTGGGGTTGCCGCGGCTGTCGATGATGCGCCGGCCGTGCAGGTCGATGATTGCGGTCACGTAACGGTCCCCTTATCTGGGCTGGATGTCGGATCGCCCGCGGCCTTAACGCGGGCCGGCCGATGCTGCAACGCGATGGAACCGGCGCGTGTCGCCCGCGGTTCTTCGCCCGATCAAGGAGCACGACATGGCCGACCAGCATGACAGTTTCAAACCGATGACCGACGCGGACATCGTCCCCGCCAGCCCGTCCGCGCATACCGACGGCCCCACGGCCGCGTCCGCGAAGCAGACCGTGCTGGATCGCACCGGCGACGTACGCGCGCAGGCGACGGACAAGGCGCGCGTCTATGCCGAGGACGGCAAGGCGAAGGCGACCAGCGCGCTGGGACAGCTGTCGCAGATGCTGACCGACGCCGCGGCGCAGGTGGACGAGAAACTGGGCGAGCAATACGGCCAGTACGCCCGTGCCGCGGCGGACAAGGTGCAGGGCTATTCCACCGCTTTGGACGGAAAGAGCGTCGACGAACTGGTGGAGGATGCCCGCGCACTGGTGAAGAAGAGCCCGGCGGTCGCGGTCGGCGCGGCGGCGGCGATCGGCTTCGTCGTGGCGCGGTTGCTGACCGCCGGCGTCGACCAGCGCGACGCCTGATCCGCATGGACCTGCGCGATCCCGTGCTGAAGGACGACAGCCTGCCCGCGCTCGTCGCGCGGCTGACGGGCGACGCGCGCGAGATGGCGGCGGCCGAACTCGCGTTGGCGAAGGCGCGGGTGGCCAACGTCACCACGCGGTACAAGGCCGCGGTCGCCTTCTTCGCCGTGGCGGGCGTGCTGGCGCTGGCGGCGCTGATCGCGCTGCTCGTCGGCCTGATCCTGTCGCTGGCGACGGTGATCGGGCCGGGGCTCGCCACGCTCGTCGTGGTGGGCGTGGTGCTGATCCTCGCGACCGTCCTGGGCCTGATCGGCAAGGCCCGGCTGACCCGAAAGGACGCCGCATGACCGACCTCGAATCCGCCGAGGCGCGCGCCGCGCTGGCGCGCGAACGGCTGGGCAGCACGGTCGAGACGCTTCAGGCGCAACTCGACCCGCAGGTGCTGATCCGCAAGGCGAAGAGCGGCGTGGTCGAGGGCGGCGAGCGTGCCGTCACCGCCTCCGTCGCCGCGGCGAAGCGCAATCCCGCCGCGCTGGCGGGCGGCGTCGCGCTCATCGCCGCCTTCTTCGGCCGCCATCGCATCGCCGCCACCGCACGGCGCCTGACGAACGACAAATCGACTCCCGGAAGGAAACCCCGATGACCGCGACCAAGGAACAGACGAAGAGCAAGACCCGCACCGCCGCACGCCAGGCGAGCGACGCGATCGAGTCCAACCCGCTGGGCGTGCTCGTCGGCGGGCTGGCGGTCGGCGCGCTGGTCGGCGCCGCACTGCCGCGCAGCCGGCGCGAGAAGGAACTGCTGGCTCCCGTCGGCAAGCGCATCGGCGCGACCGCGGTGGCGGCGCTCGCCGCGGCGAAGGAAACCGGCCGGGTCGAACTCGGCAACATCGGCCTGACGAAGGGCGCGGCGAAGGATCAGGCCAAGGGCCTGCTCGCAAACGTCGCGAAGGCGGCGGGCGCGGCGGGCAAGGCCGCGATCGACGCGGGCCGCGAAAAGGCGAAGCGCAAGTGAGGTGCACGCGGGCGGTTCAAACCGCCCGCGTCCTCGGCTAAGGGCGGGCGCATGAGCAAGCTTCACCTCGTCTTCGGCGGCCGCGTCAGCGACCCGCGCACCCTCGACTTCGCCGACCTCAAGTCGATCGACATCGTCGGCGTCTTCCCCGATTACGCCAGCGCCGAAAAGGCGTGGCGCGCCGCGGCGCAGCGGACGGTGGACGATGCCGAGATGAAATATGTGGTGGTGCACATGCACCGCCTGCTCGAACCCGACCTGCTGGCGCGCAAGCCGGACTGACGATCAGAACAATTCGTCGAGCGCGCGATGGAGATCGCGCCTCGGCTCGGCCAGCCGGTCGATCCCCAGCGCGGCAAGGAACGCGTCCTGCGCGTCGGACCCGAAGCCGCCGATGTCGCGCCAGCCGATGAAGATATCGCGATACGGATCGCCGACCCCCAGCAGACCGACATCGATGCAACCGGCGATGTCGCCGTCATCGCCGACGATGACGTTGCCGAGGGAGAAGTCGCCGTGGACGACCACCCGACCTTCGGCATGGCACGCCAGCTCCTCGACCCTGGCCAGAACGCGCGCAGCGCTCCAGTCCGCATGCTCATCGTCGAAATCCCCGGTATCGACCAATCCGTCCGCCACCCGTCGCCGAACGACCGGAAGCCATGACGCGACGCTCGAATCGAACGGGCAGTCCCGGACCGGAAGGGCGTGAAGGCGCGTGAGGAACGCGGCGAGCGATCCCGGCACCGCGGTCGCGCGCGCGCGATCGGCCTTGATATGATCCCCGGCCGACATGCCCCGCAGCGCGCTCGTCAGCAGCCACGCCCGGTCGCCCTCCCCGACCGCGGCGATCACGCGCGGCACGGGGATGCGGCCGTCCGACCAGCGAAGCCGCGCAGCCTCGTCCGCGACGAGGCCGGCGACCCTTCCCCTGCCCGTCTTCAGGAAAAGATCCTCGCCCGCGCGGAAAACCGTCGCGCCGGACTGTCCGTCGGTCACTGCCACGAGCCGCCGATCGCCGATCGCATCGGCGATCGCGGCCGGTGGCCGCATCGTCAGATGAACTCGATCTTCGACACCACGTAATAGCGGTCGCCCGCGGGCACCGACACCTCGACCTCGTCGTCGACGCTGCGGCCGATCAACGCGCGACCGATGGGGGAATTGTACGAGATCCGTCCCGTCTTCGCATCCGCCTCGGTCTGGCCGACGATCTGGTAGCGGACCGGCTTATCGTCCTCGTCCAGCAACGTCACCGTCGCGCCGAACACCACCTTGTCGCCCGACATGTCCAGCGGGTCGATGATCTGCGCCCGGGACAATTTGTCCTCGATATCCGCGATCGACGCCTCGACCTGCCCCTGCCGCTCCTTGGCGGCGTGATATTCCGCGTTTTCCGACAGGTCGCCATGCGCGCGCGCTTCCTCGATCGCGTCCACGATCGTCGGGCGTTCGATCTTCAGCCGTTTCAGGTCCGCGGTCAGCCGGTCATAGCCTTCCTGGAGCATCGGCATCTTCTCGACGGTCGCCATGGCGCCACTTCCTTCAATAAATACCCCATCGTCGAGCGACCCTCCCTGCCGGGTCGCCCGCACACACCTCGTGACTGTCGGGGATCAGTTGTGCGGCTGCGAATAATAGGACTGGAGCGGTCGCACTTCAAGGTTGTGCAGCGCGGACGCCCGGATCGCCTTCGCCGCCTCGATGCTGGCCGAGGCGGTCGTGAAATACGGGATGCGCCCGTTCACCGCCGAGGCGCGGATCGGCTGCGAATCCTTCAGGCTCTGCCAGCCTTCGGTGGTGTTGAAGATCAGGTCGATGCCGCCGTCCTTGATCCGGTCGACGATATGCGGCCGCCCCTGCGCCACCTTGTTGACCTTCTCCACCGGCAGGCCCGCGCGCTCCAGGTGATCCGCCGTCCCGCCCGTGGCGACGATCGTGAAACCGGCCTCGACCAGGTCGCGCGCCGCGCCGACGATCAGCGCCTTGTCCCCGTCCTTGACGCTGACGAACACCGCACCCTCACTCGGCAGGACGGTGCCCGCGCCGAGCTGCGCCTTGGCGAAGGCGGTGGTGAAATCGGGATCGATTCCCATGACTTCGCCGGTGGACTTCATCTCGGGAGACAGGACCGGATCGATGCCGGGGAAGCGATTGAAGGGGAATACCGCCTCCTTCACCGCGAAATAGTCGATCGCGCGGTCGATCGCGGGCAGGTCGCGCAGCTTCTCCCCCGCCATCACGCGCGCCGCGATCTTCGCGATCGGCGCGCCGATGGCCTTGGCGACGAAGGGCACGGTGCGGCTGGCGCGCGGATTGACCTCGATCAGGTAGACCAGCCCGTCCTTCACCGCGAACTGGATGTTCATCAGGCCCTTCACCGACAGGCCATGCGCCAAGACCGTCGTCTGCCGCTCGATCTCCGCGATGATGTCGGCGGACAGCGAATAGGGCGGGATCGAACAGGCGCTGTCGCCCGAATGGACCCCCGCTTCCTCGATATGCTGGAGCACGCCCGCGACCACCACATCGTCGCCGTCGCAGATCGCGTCGACGTCGACCTCGATCGCGTCGCGCAGATATTGGTCGATCAGGACGGGGGAATCGCCCGATACCTGCACCGCGGTCTGGATATAATCCTCCAGCTGCTGGTCGCTGTCGACGATCTCCATCGCGCGGCCGCCCAGCACGTAACTGGGGCGCATCAGCACGGGATAGCCGATGCGATTGGCGACGTTCAGCGCTTCCTCGCGGCTGCGCGCGATGCCGTTCGACGGCTGGAGCAGCTTCAGCTTGTTGACCAGCGCGGCGAAGCGCTCGCGATCCTCCGCCAGGTCGATCGCATCCGGGCTGGTGCCCAGGATCGGGATCCCCGCCGCCTCCAGCGCGCGCGCCAGGTTCAGCGGCGTCTGTCCGCCGAACTGCACGATCACGCCGACCAGCTCGCCTTTCGACGCCTCGACATGCAGGATCTCCAGCACGTCCTCCGCGGTCAGCGGTTCGAAATACAGGCGGTCGCTGGTGTCGTAATCGGTCGAGACGGTTTCGGGATTGCAATTGACCATGATCGTCTCGAACCCCGCGTCCGCCAGCGCGAAGCACGCGTGGCAGCAGCAATAATCGAACTCGATCCCCTGCCCGATCCGGTTCGGCCCGCCGCCCAGGATCACGACCTTGCGCCGGTCCGACGGCTGGCTCTCGCACTCGGGCTCGCCGAAGCTGGGCGCCTCGTAGGTGGAATACATGTACGGCGTCTTCGCATCGAATTCCGCGGCGCAGGTGTCGATGCGCTTGAAGACCGGACGCACGCCCAGTTTCAGGCGGTGCTCGCGCACCTCCTCCTCGGTCACGCCGCCGGTCATCGCCTTCACCGCCTCGTGGATCAGCCCGCTCCCACGCGCGATGCCGCGGCTCATGCCGCGCAGGTTCGCGGACTGGAGCGCAAGCCACGCGAGGCGCTTGTCGCTGAACCCCATCGCCTTCAACCGGCGCATCCCCGCCGCCTCGATCGGCAGGCCGTCCTTCATCACCTCGGCCTCCGCCGCGACGATCTCGGCGATCCGTTCGAGGAACCACGGATCGTATTTCGCGATCGCATTCACTTCCGCGACGGTAAAGCCCTCCCGCAACGCCTGCGCCGCGACGAGCAGCCGGTCGGGCGTCGGCGCAGCGAGCGCCGCCTCGATCTCCGCGCGCGGCGCGCCGATCAGGCGGTCGACATGGTTGAAGCCGCTCAGCCCGGTTTCCAGCCCGCGCAGGGCCTTCTGCATCGATTCGTGGATGTTGCGGCCGATCGCCATGACCTCGCCGACGCTCTTCATCGCGGTGCCCAGCAGCGCCTCCGCACCCTTGAACTTCTCGAACGCGAAGCGCGGGATCTTCGTCACGACATAGTCGATCGTCGGCTCGAACGACGCCGGGGTCGCGCCGGTGATGTCGTTGACGATCTCGTCCAGCGTATACCCGACCGCCAGCTTCGCCGCGACCTTCGCGATCGGGAAGCCCGTCGCCTTCGACGCTAGCGCCGAGGACCGCGACACGCGCGGGTTCATCTCGATCACGATCAGCCGGCCGTCCTTCGGATTCACCGCGAACTGTACGTTCGAACCGCCGGTTTCAACGCCGATTTCCCGCAACACCGCGATCGATGCGTTACGCATGATCTGATATTCCTTGTCGGTCAGCGTCAGCGCGGGCGCGACGGTGATCGAATCGCCGGTGTGGACGCCCATCGGGTCGATATTCTCGATCGAGCAGATGATGATGGCATTGTCCGCACGGTCGCGGACCACCTCCATCTCATATTCCTTCCACCCGAGCAGCGATTCCTCGATCAGCACCTCCGTCGTCGGCGACAGGTCCAGCCCCTTGCGGACGATCTCCAGGAATTCCTCGCGGTTATAGGCGATACCTCCGCCCGATCCGCCCATCGTGAAGCTGGGCCGGATGATCGCGGGCAGGCCGACCTTGGCCAGCCCCTCCAGCGCCTCCGCTTCCGTATGCGCGATCGCGGAGCGCGCGCTTTCCAGCCCGATCCGGTCCATCGCGTCGCGAAACTTCAGCCGGTCCTCCGCCATGTCGATCGCGTCGGCATCCGCACCGATCATCTGCACGCCGAACTTCTCCATCGTGCCGTCGCGGAACAGCGCGAGCGCGGTGTTCAGCGCGGTCTGCCCGCCCATCGTCGGCAGGACCGCGTCGGGGCGCTCCTTCTCGATGATCTTCGCCACCACTTCCGGCGTGATCGGCTCGACATAGGTCGCGTCGGCGAGCTCGGGATCGGTCATGATCGTCGCGGGATTGCTGTTGACGAGGACGATGCGATAGCCCTCCTCGCGCAACGCCTTGATCGCCTGCGTGCCCGAATAATCGAATTCGCACGCCTGACCGATGACGATCGGGCCGGCGCCGATGACGAGGATGGAGGAGATGTCGGTGCGTTTGGGCATTGTTTCCTACGCAATCAGTGCATACGATGATTGCATTGCAATCACCGGAGGATGGGCGATGGCGAGCGTGACGATCCGTAACCTGCCCGACGACGTGAAACAGGACCTGCGCGAGCGCGCGGCGCGCAACGGGCGGTCGCTGGAGGACGAGGCCCGCCGCGCGTTGATCGCGCTGGTGCGGCCGGACGCGGAAGTGCCGCGCAAGAGCATGTTCGAGATGCTGTACGAAATGAGCCGGCCCGGGATCGACCTGCCCATCCCCCCGCGCAGCCGGGCGCGCATCCCGACGTTCGACGACGAATGATCCTCGTCGATACGAACGTCTGGAGCGAGGCCTTCCGTCCGCGGCCGGACGAGGGCGTTCGCGCCTGGGCGGCGGCGAATGCCGACGGGATGTGGCTCTCCACGATCGTGATCGGCGAGCTGCTTTCCGGCGTTGCACTGATGCCTCACGGAAAGAGGCGCGAGGCGATCACGGCCGGTTACGACGAGTTGATCGCGAGTTACGGGACACGCATCGCGGCGTTCGATCTCGACGCCGCGCGGCGTTACGGGGAGGTGCTTGCTTTTCTTGAAGCGGCCGGACGCAATCCCGGCACCGCCGATGCGCAAATCGCGGCGACCGCGCTTGCCCGAGGGATGGCGTTGGCGACACGAAACATACGGGATTTCAAGGGACTGGGCCTGACGTTGATCGATCCCTGGCAGGGTTGACCGCGCCTTCACCGCGTCATCCCGACAAACCGCTCGAACAGGTAGAAACTGTCCTGCGGTCCCGGCGACGCCTCCGGATGGTACTGCACCGAGAACGCCCGCCCGCCGTCGACCTCAAGCCCCGCGTTCGAGCCGTCGAACAGCGACACGTGCGTCTCCGTCACCCCCGCGGGCAGCGTCTCGCGCTCGACCGCGAAGCCGTGGTTCATGCTCGTGATCTCGACCGCGCCATCGGACAATCTCTTGACCGGGTGGTTGGCGCCGCGGTGGCCCTGGAACATCTTCGTCGTCTTCGCGCCGACCGCCAGCGCGAGCAACTGGTGGCCGAGGCAGATGCCGAACAGCGGCAGCTTCGTGTCGAGCAACTGCCGGATCACCGGCACCGCATACTCGCCGGTCGCGGCGGGGTCGCCGGGGCCGTTGGACAGGAAGATGCCGTCGGGGAACAGCGCCATCACCTCGTCGAAGGTCGCGGTCGCGGGGACGACCGACACCTTTGCACCGGCCTGAACGAGGTTGCGGAAGATGTTGAACTTGCTGCCATAATCGATCGCTACGATATGGGGGCGTTGCGCTTGCCCCTCGACTTCGCTCAGGGCGAACGGCGGTTGGCCGTCCTCTGCCGTCTTACCGCTCGTGCTGAGCGAGGTCGAAGCACCCTCGCCGCGATATCCGAACCCGAGCCGCCACACGCCGCCGTCCCAGCTGCCGTGCGTCTCGCGCGTCACCGACTTGGCGAGGTCCATGCCCTCCAGCCCCGGCCAGCCCTTCGCCATCGCCAGCAGGACGTCGAGATCGAACTCCCCCGTCGGCGAATGCGCCACCACGCCGGTGGGCGCGCCACCCACCCGGATACGCCGCGTCAGCGCTCGCGTGTCGATGCCCGCCAGCCCGATGCGCGCATGCCGGCGCATCCAGCCGTCGAGGTTCTCCACCGCGCGGAAGCTGCTGGGCGCGGTGGGGTCCTCGCGCACGATCATGCCCAGCGCGTGGGGGGCGTCGGCCTCCACGTCGTCGGGGTTCGCGCCGACGTTGCCGATATGCGGGAAGGTGAAGGTCACGATCTGCCCCGCGAAGGACGGGTCGGTCATGATCTCCTGATAGCCGGTCATGGCGGTGTGGAAGCACACCTCGCCCACCGCCTGGCCCTCCGCGCCGAATCCGCGCCCCCACGCCACATCCCCGTTGGCCAGGACGAGGACGCCGGTGGCACCTTCCGGTTTGGACGCAGGCGTGGTGACAGGCTCGGCCATGACGGGCAGGCGCTCCTTGAGGTTATCGGCGATGTCGCTAAGCCCCGCCCGCTAGAGAGGCACGTGCCTCGCGTCAACCGAATGAGGGACGAAACGATGATCCGGGACGATATCAAGGCCGCGCAGATCGCCGCCATGAAGGCGGGCGACAAGGAAACGCGCAACGCGGTTTCGCTGATCCAGGCCGCGATCAAGAACCGCGATATCGAGGCGCGCACCGGCGCGGCGCCCGCGCCCGGAACCCCTGGCGACGATTCGCTGGTGGTGGAGGTGTTGCAGAAGATGGTGAAGCAGCGCCGCGAGTCGATCGACATGTACCGCAAGGGCGGGCGCGAGGAACTGGCCGCTGCGGAGGAGGCGGAGGTCGCGACGATCGAACGCTTCCTGCCCGCGCAACTGGACGAGGCCGCGACGACGGCGGCGATCCAGGCGATCAAGGCCGAACTGGGTGCGACGGGCATGAAGGACATGGGCCGCGTGATGGCGGAACTGAAGGCGCGGCACGGCAGCCAGCTGGACATGAGCAAGGCGAGCGACTGGGTGAAGGCGGCGCTGGCCTGACAAAACTCCCCTCCCGCGAGCGGGGGGGGAGTTAGAACAACATTGCCCCCGCCGTACCCGTCGGGCAGAAGGCGTGTTATACTCCGGCCGTGAGTCTCACCCCCGCCTTCCTCGACGAGCTTCGCGCGCGCACCTCGCTGTCCGCGCTGGTGGGCAAGAGCGTGAAGCTGACCAAGGCGGGGCGCGAGCACAAGGGGTGCTGCCCGTTCCATGACGAGAAGACGCCAAGCTTCTACGTCAACGACGACAAGGGCTTCTATCACTGCTTCGGCTGCTCGGCACACGGCGACGCGATCCGCTGGATGACCGAGCAGCGCGGCCTGCCCTTCATCGATGCGGTGAAGGAGCTGGCCGCCGCCGCCGGGATGGACATGCCCGCGCTGGACCGCCGCGCCGCGGAGAAGGCGGAAAAGGCGAATGGCCTGCACGAGGCGATGGCGGAGGCGGCGACGTGGTTCGCCGCGCAGATGCAGGGCCTGTCGGGTGCGGAGGCGCGCGCGCTGGCGGAGCGGCGCGGGCTGACCGCGGCGACGATCCGCGATTTCGGCATCGGCTTCGCGCCCGACGCGCGCAACCGGCTGAAGACCGCGCTGCCCGACTACACGCCCGCGCAGCTGATCGAGGCGGGGCTGCTCATCCAGGTCGAGGGCAAGGAGCCGTACGACCGCTTCCGCGGCCGGTTGATGATCCCGATCCGCGACGTGCGCGGGCGGACCATCGCGTTCGGCGGGCGCGTGATCGGCGACGGCGAGCCGAAATACCTGAACTCCCCCGACACGCCGTTGTTCGACAAGGGCCGGACGCTCTACAATCTCGACCGCGCCGCCGCCCCGGCGCGAAAGGCCGATCGCGTGCTGGTGGTCGAGGGCTATATGGACGTCATCGCGCTGGCGCAGGCGGGCATCGCGGAGGTCGTCGCCCCGCTCGGCACCGCGCTGACCGAGCATCAGCTGGAACGACTGTGGCGGATGGTGGACGTGCCGACGCTGTGCTTCGACGGCGACGCCGCGGGGCAGAAGGCCGCGTTGCGCGCCGCCCACCGCGCGCTGCCGCTGCTGACGCCGGGCAAGAGCCTGTCGTTCGTGACGATGCCCGAGGGGCAGGACCCCGACGACGTCGTGCGCCGCGGCGGCGCGGGTGCGTTCGAGGCGCTGGCGCGTGCGCCGGAGGCATTGGTCGACCGGTTGTGGAAGGCCGAGCTGGCAGCCGAACCGCTGGTGACGCCGGAGCAGCGCGCCGGCCTGCGCGCGCGGCTGCGCGAGCTGGCCAATACCATCAAGGACAATGAAGTCCGGCTGGAATATGTCGCCGCCTTCAACACGCGCCTGTGGGACTTCTCCCACCCCGAACGCCCGAGCCAGTCGTTCCGTACCTTCAACAAGGGTGGCAAGGGATACGTCCCCTATCAGCCGCCGTCGGAACGCGTGCTGGCGATCTCGAAGGCCGGGATCGACCAGGTCACGATCATCCCCGCGCTCATCCGCGGGCTGATCCGCTATCCCGACCTCCTGCGCCCGCTGGCCGAGACGCTGGTCCGCATCCCGATCGCCTCGATCCGGCTGCGGCAGGTACGCGAGGTGCTGCTCGACGCCGCGCTCCACCACGACGCCCTTGAAACGGCGCACGTGCTGACCATCTTGCGACAGGACGCACTCGAACCCGTCGTGGCCAAGCTGGAGGAGGTGACGCTTGCCTTTTCCTTCCTCGCCCATAAAGCCGAGCCGGAACAGGCCCGTCGCGATCTGGCATTGGTGGCGGAGAAGCTGGACGTCGGTCCTGCGATCGACGTCGAGATCGAAGAGGCGCGGGAACGATATTCGGCTGACTGGAACCAGCCCGATTTCGACGAATATGTCCGCTTGCTGAAGGCGAAGCAGCGGATGGACGAGGTTTTCATGGACGCGCTGCTGCCGGAAGAAGAGCCGGCGGCGTGAGCGATTGAAGGACGATTATGGCGAAGACGAACGGTGGCGGGATGGAAGACGGCGCGGACACGGCCGATGCCCCGCTGATCGACCTCAATGACGCGAACGTCAAGAAGCTGATCGCCCGTGCGAAGAAGCGCGGCTACATCACCTACGACCAGCTGAACGAGGCGCTGCCGCAGGACCAGATGACGTCCGACCAGCTCGAGGACGTGATGTCCGCGCTGAACGAGATGGGCGTTAACATCGTCGAGAACGAGGAAGCGGGCGAGGACGGCGAGCCGGAGGAGCGCGCCGACGACGACGAGGCGGAGGCCGTCGACGGCGAGGCCGAGGGCGCCGCGCCGGTCGTCGAGAAGAAGAAGGAAACGATCGACCGCACCGACGACCCGGTGCGCATGTACCTGCGCGAGATGGGCGCGGTGGAGCTTCTCAGCCGCGAGGGCGAGATCGCCATCGCCAAGCGGATCGAGGCGGGTCGCGACACGATGATCCTGGGCCTGTGCGAGAGCCCGATCACCTTCAACGCCATCATCGATTGGTCCACCGCGCTCAACGAGGGCACGATGCAGCTGCGCGAGATCGTCGATCTCGACGCGATGCTGAACAAGGGCCCGTCGGCGGAGCAGGTCGAGGGCGCCGAGGCGGACGACAGCGGCGAGATCAGCGAGAAGACCGCGGGCGCCAGCCTGAAGGAGGAGGAGGAGCCGGAGGAGGCCCCCGTCGACGAGGACGACGAGCTGACCGAGCGTCGCGCGCCGCGTCCCAGCGACGACGAGGAGGAGGACAACACCCTCAGCCTGGCGCAGATGGAGGAGACGCTCAAGCCCGTCGCGCTGGAGAAGTTCGCCAACATCACCGCGATCTATCGCAAGTTCAGCAAGATGCAGGAAAACCGCCTGGGCTCGATGGCCACGGGCGGAGAGTTGTCCACAGGTGACGAGCGTAAGTATCAGAAACTGCGCGAGGAACTGACCGCAGAGGTGGAAAGCGTCCAGTTCCACCAGGCGAAGATCGAATATCTCGTCGACCAGCTATACAGCTACAACCGCCGCCTGACCGCGCTGGGCGGGCAGATGCTGCGGCTGGCGGAGCGGCACAAGGTCAACCGCAAGGATTTCCTTGACCGCTACATGGGGCATGAACTGGACGAGAGCTTCATCGCAACCGTCACCGGCCTCGACAAGAAATGGACCGCCTTCGCCACCAACGAAGTCGACGCGGTTGACCGCATCCGTACCGAAATCAGCGAGATCAGCCAGCAGACCGGCATGGCGCTGGCCGAGTTCCGCCGCATCGTGAACATGGTGCAGAAGGGCGAGCGCGAGGCGCGGATCGCGAAGAAGGAGATGGTGGAGGCGAACCTGCGCCTCGTCATCTCGATCGCGAAGAAATACACGAACCGCGGGTTGCAGTTCCTCGATCTGATCCAGGAGGGCAACATCGGCCTGATGAAGGCGGTCGACAAGTTCGAGTATCGCCGCGGCTACAAGTTCAGCACCTACGCCACGTGGTGGATCCGGCAGGCGATCACGCGCAGCATCGCGGACCAGGCGCGCACGATCCGCATCCCGGTCCACATGATCGAGACGATCAACAAGCTGGTCCGCACCAGCCGCCAGTTCCTGCACGAGCAGGGCCGCGAACCGACCCCGGAGGAGATGGCCGAACGGCTGTCGATGCCGCTGGAGAAGGTGCGCAAGGTGATGAAGATCGCCAAGGAGCCGATCAGCCTCGAAACGCCGATCGGCGACGAGGAGGATTCGCACCTGGGCGATTTCATCGAGGACAAGAATGCGGTCATTCCGGTCGATGCCGCGATCCAGGCGAACCTGAAGGAGACGGTCACGCGCGTCCTGGCGTCGCTGACCCCGCGCGAAGAGCGCGTTCTGCGGATGCGGTTCGGGATCGGCATGAACACCGATCACACGCTGGAGGAAGTCGGCCAGCAGTTCAGCGTAACCCGCGAACGCATCCGCCAGATCGAGGCGAAGGCGCTGCGCAAGCTGAAGCACCCGTCGCGCAGCCGGAAGATGCGGTCCTTCCTCGACCAATAAGGGCCCCGTGCTCCCGCGAAAGCGGTAGCCCGGAGCCACCAGCGACAACGTCCGTCGTCCAGCCTGGCCCCGGGTTCCCGTCTTCGCGGGACGACACGTTATTTGTGGTTGCTGTACGGCGGCACGCTCGGCGCCAACGGATCGGCCCGCACCCACAGCGCCACCCCCGCCCCCAGCACCAGCAACACCGCCGCGACCGCCAGCGCCCGCCGCCGCGCGATGCGCCCGGCCAATGGCGCCAGCACCAGCGCGACCGGCAGCAGCGGAAGCACCGCGGCGATCGGCGTCTTCGGCCCCACCGCCTGCATCAGGAAGAAGCCGAAGCCGAGCAGATATCCGGTGACCAGCGCCGCCGCGACGATCGCCGCTGCCCGCCACCGCACCCCCGCGGCGACACCGCCCAGCAGCAACGGCACGACCAGAACATAGGATGCCGTCGGCGCGACCGCCTGCACCACGACCGCCAGCACCGCGACCGGCGCCGCCATCCCCGCCACGAACCCCGCCGACACGCCGCGGCGCAGGAACAGGCCCGCGGTCGCGCCCAGCGCCGCGCCGCACGCCAGCAGCGCCTGAGCCTGCAACCGCGGGATCGCGGCCAGCCGGTCGTAGTAATTGACCCGCCCGTCCGCCCCGGACAGCAGGTTCAGCGCGAACAGCAGGATCGCGGCGACCACGGCCAGCGCCACGATCGCCCCCGCCCCGCGCGCGACGGCGCCCGGATCGCGCCGCGCCGCTGCGGCGTACCCCGCCACGCCCAGCAGCAGCAGCACCCATCCGACCGCGGGCGGATACTGCACCAGCCACAGGCCGTAGGCGTCGAAGAACGTCCGATCGCCTGCCGACCGGCGCGGCAACGACGGCGCCGCCAGCAGCGCGCGGGTCAGGTCCAGCGCCTGCCCGCCCATGTCCTGCACCGCCCCGGTATCGACGATATCGGGCGTCGACAGCGGCGAGTGATAATAGGCCGCCCGCCCGATGAAGGCGAAATTGTAGCCCGGCCACCCGCCCTGCCGTGCGGGGGTGAAATCGGTGCTGTTGGGCAGGCTCTGATACACCAGCGCAGACAGCGACGTCGCCACCGGCCCGCCGACCGCCCGCCCGAACGATCGCATCGCCGCGTCGTTGCCGCGCCCGGTCTCGAACATCGCGGCGCGCCCGCCCCCGCCCCGCGCTTCGAGGTTGATGACCACGCCCACCCGCGCCCGCGCCGGATGGCCGCCAAAGAACGCGCGCGCGCCCTCCAGTCCCGGTTCCTCTCCATCGGTCAGCAACAGCATCAGGTCGCGTCCCGGCACGCCCGCCGCGCGGACGGCGCGCGCGACCTCGATCGCCGCCGCGACCCCGCCGGCGTCGTCCGCCGCGCCGGGGGATCCCCACACGGTGTCGAAATGCGCCATCAGCAGCACCGCGGGCGCCGTCCGGTCGCGCCCGGGCAGCGTCGCCAGGATGCTCGTCACCGTCGGCGCGGGCGCGGGCGTGCCCCGCCAGCGGTCCAGCACCGCCTTCCCCTTGGCGCTCAACCGCGACGGCAGCGGTACCGTCTCCAGGCCGATCGCCCGCAATCGCGCGATCAGGTAGCCGCGCACCCGTTCGTTCTCCGCGCTGCCGGTCGGATGCGGGGCGCGGGCGATCGCGCGCACGTCGCGCATCGCGCGCATCGCCGAAAACGCGCCGGCGGGGGCGTCGGCCGGGGCCGGTGCGGGCGGGGTCGTCGCGACGATCGCCAGGACGACCGCCACCGCCAGCGCGACCAGCATCGCCCACCACCCGCGCATCGGCCGTCTCCTCGGCGAAAGGGTGGAAGCGCACCGCAACCCGGTCAAGCCCGCGGTAACCCCGCCTTTACGCGGCACCCGCTATTCGCCGCGCTCTCGCGGCGGAACGTGGCGTACAGGCGATGGAGAACGACATGGAAGCGGCAACGATCACGGTCGCGCGATCCGCGCCCGCGATGCACGCGCTGGTGGCGGCGGACGGCACCGCGGCGTCGCAGCATGCGCGCGCGCTTCTCGACCCCGCCGCCCCCTTGCGCGACGTGGCGGATGCGGTCCACGCCCTGTGCATCCTCCACGGCGCCTTTCCCGGACTGGTCGAACATGCGCGCGATGCGTGCGACGCGGCGGATCACCGCGCCTGGCTGGACCATGCGGTCGACGCGATGGCGATCGAACGCGCGCTGCTCGCCCGGCTCGCCGCCGCGATCGGGCCGCAGCCGTCAACGCCCGGACAGGCGGCGTCGGAGGCCGCGATCATCGGGCAGCGCCACGCGCTCGACATGCTGGCCCGCTCGGATCGTCGCGGCTGCGCGTTGGGCACCGCGCTCGCGTTCGTGCTCGACTGGTCGGCGGTCCGGCGCGTGATCGACAACGGCGCGGCGCGGACCGGCCTGCCCGCCACCACGCGCTTCGCCGCCACGATCGCCGCGACGCACGCCTTCCTCGACGATCTCGCCCCCGCTTTGCCCGTGCAGCGCGCGATGACGTTCGGCGCGCAGCAGACGCTCGCACAGCATCGTGGCCTGTGGCACCTGCTGGAGGCGCGGGCGTCCGCCCGGTCGACGCGCTGACGGCCCGCTTGCGCGCCCGACGCGAATGACGCTATCGCCCTACCCGGTTTTCTTTTCGAACGGGATCGGCACATGCAGCGCTTCGAGGGTACGCAAAGCTACGTCGCGACCGACGACCTGAAGGTCGCGGTCAACGCCGCGGTCACGCTGCGTCGTCCGCTGCTGGTGAAGGGTGAACCGGGCACCGGAAAGACCGTGCTGGCGTACGAGATCGCGAAGGCCACCGGCGCGCCGCTGATCGAATGGAACGTGAAGTCCACGACGAAGGCGCAGCAGGGCCTGTACGAATATGACGCCGTCGCCCGGCTGCGCGACGGACAATTGGGCGACGAACGCGTCCACGACATCTCCAACTACATCCGTCGCGGCAAATTGTGGGAAGCGTTCACCGCGCCGGAGGTGCCGGTCCTGCTGATCGACGAGATCGACAAGGCGGATATCGAATTCCCCAACGATCTGTTGCAGGAACTCGATGGCATGGAATTCCATGTGTACGAGACGAAGGAGACGGTTCGCGCGGCGGAGCGGCCGATCGTCGTCATCACGTCGAACAACGAGAAGGAACTGCCCGACGCGTTCCTTCGCCGGTGCTTCTTCCACTACATCAAGTTCCCGGACCGCGACACGATGCAGGCGATCGTCGACGTCCACTTCCCCGGTATCCAGAAGATCCTGGTGAACAAGGCGATGGACATCTTCTACGACGTCCGCGACGTGCCCGGCCTGAAGAAGAAGCCGTCGACCAGCGAATTGCTCGACTGGCTGAAGCTGCTGCTGCACGAGGACATGCCGCTCGAGGTGTTGCAGAACCGCGATCCGACGAAGGCGATCCCGCCGCTCCACGGCGCATTGTTGAAGAACGAGCAGGACGTGATGCTGTTCGAACGCCTGGCCTTCATGGCGAAGCGGCAGGCGCACAAGGGCTGATATTGGGCTTCAGTCGTACCCCGCTCGCTGCTACAGCCTGAAAATAAAGCTTTACGGGGCGGATAATGATCGAAAGCGGGTCGCGCACGCCGGGCGTGTCGGCGGAGGATTTCAATCTTCCGCCCGGCACGGCGTTGCGCATCGAAGTGCCCGCGCCGGCGCTGCGCCCCTTCCTGACGCATTATTTCGTGCTCGATTCGGAACGCGCCCTCCACGACGGCGTGGTCAACTGGGCGCTGCCGACGTGGCCGACGATCCGCCTCATCATGACCGACGCGCCGATGACGCTGCGGCTGGGCAGCCGGACCTACGATCCCATCCCCTCCGTCGCATTGTACGGCTTCACCAGCCGGGCGCGGCAGGTCACGACGCATGGCGGGGTCACGATCGGCGTCGGCATCTCCCCGCTGGGCTGGGCCCGGATGCTCGATGTCCCGGCGGAACGCCTGCGCGATCAGGTCGTGCCGCTGTCCGACCTGATGCCGCAACTGCGGGTCGAGGCGCTTCGCCGCGCGCTGAAGGCCAGCGACCAGGCGGCGGACGTCGCGCCCATCCTCGACGCCTTCTTCCACCCCTTCCTCACGAATCCCTTGCCCGCGGAGCCCGCGATCGCGGCGCTGATGCGGCTCATCACGGACGAGGAGGTCCACGACATCCGCACCGCCAGCCAGAGGACGGGGATGAGCCCGGCCAGCCTGCGACGGCTAGCGGTGCGGTATTTCGGGTTTCCGCCCAAGACGTTGCTGGTGCAGGAACGCTTCATCCGCTCGCTGCGCCGCATGTTGCTGGCGGACGAGAAGCCCGATTATTCCGTCATCGCGCAGACCTATTTCGACAAGTCGCATTTCCTCCGCGACGCCGATCGCTTCCTCGGCATGACGCCACGCCGCTTCATGATGCGCGACAATCGCTACATGCTGGCGGTGATGCGCGCGCATGCCATCGTCGCCCGCGCGGCGCGGGAGGACGCCGCGACGCGCGCGCCGCCCGACAACCATCCGTTCACGCTGGCGGTGTAGGACGCGCCGATGACCCGCATCGCCGCCTTCCTGTCGCTCGCGCTCGTCGGCGCCCCGGCTTTTGGCGCCTCGCTGCTCGATTACGTGGGGCAATGCGTCCCCTTCGCGCGCGCGGCATCGGGGATCGCGATCTACGGCGATGCCTGGACATGGTGGGGCCAGGCCGAGGGGCGATACCGCCGCGGCGACGTGCCCAGGGTCGGCGCGGTCATCGTCTTCGCGCGCTCCCCGCAGCTGCGCCTCGGCCATGTCGCGGTCGTCAGCCGCGTCGTCGAGTCGCGGACGGTCATGCTGACCCACGCCAACTGGTCGCGGCGCAACGGCGCGCGGGGCCATGCGGAACAGGACGTGACGCTGCACGATGTGTCCCCCGGCAACGACTGGAGCCGGGTGAAGGTATGGTATCGCGACAGCAACGGGCTGGGCGGCTCGATCTATCCCGTCGAAGGTTTCATCTATGCCGACGGCAAGCCGGCCGCCGGACTGTCCGGGCGCGATCCCGACGATGTCGGCGCGCTGATCGACGCCTACGTACCCGGGGCCGCCGCGGTCCGCTGACCATACTCGATCCTCGACTCGGGGCCTTCGGCGCGGCAAGATGCGCGCATGTTCCTTCATTTCCTCGACGAGCTTCGCGTCGCCGGCATCCCCGCCAGCCTCAAGGAGCATCTCATCCTGCTGGAGGCCCTTCAGGCCGACGTCATCGACCGCTCGCCGGAGGAATTCTATTTCCTCAGCCGCGCGGTGTTCGTGAAGGACGAGGGCCTGCTCGACCGCTTCGACCAGGTGTTCGCCAAGGTGTTCAAGGGGCTGGAGACCAGCTTCGCGCAGGAGGGCGCGGAGATCCCCGCCGACTGGCTGAAGGCGGTGGCGGAGAAGTTCCTGAGCCCCGAGGAGATGGAGGCGATCAAGTCCCTGGGGTCGTGGGACGAAATCATGGACACGCTGAAGAAGCGGCTGGAGGAGCAGCAGAAGCGGCACCAGGGCGGCAACAAATGGGTCGGCACCGGCGGCACCAGTCCGTTCGGCAATTCCGGCTACAATCCCGAAGGCGTGCGGATCGGCGGCGAATCGAAGGAGAAGCGCGCAATCAAGGTGTGGGACCAGCGCGAGTTCCGGAACCTCGACAACACGAAGGAGCTTGGCACCCGCAACATCAAGATCGCGCTGCGCCGCCTGCGCAAGTTCGCGCGTGAGGGCGCGCAGGACGAGCTGGATATCGACGCCACGATCGACGGGACCGCGCGGCAGGGCTGGCTCGACGTCCACATGCGCGCGGAACGGCGCAATGCGGTGAAGCTGCTGCTGTTCCTCGACGTCGGCGGGTCGATGGATCCGTTCGTGAAGCTGTGCGAGGAATTGTTCTCCGCCGCGACGACCGAGTTCAAGAACCTGGAATTCTTCTACTTCCACAATTGCCCGTACGAAGGCGTGTGGAAGGACAACAAGCGCCGGTTCCAGGAACGGACCCCGATGTGGGACGTGCTCCACAAGTTCGGGCACGACTACAAGCTGGTGTTCGTCGGCGACGCGGCGATGAGCCCGTACGAGATCACGCATCCCGGCGGGTCGGTGGAGCATTTCAACGAGGAATCGGGCGCGGTGTGGCTGCACCGGATGACGACCACCTATCCCGCCGCGGTGTGGTTGAACCCCGTGGCGGAGGCGCAATGGGGCTATTCGCAGTCGACGAAGATCATCCGCGAGCTGATGACCGACCGGATGTACCCGCTGACGCTGGCCGGGCTGGACGCGGGGATGCGGGAGCTGACGCGGAAGCGATAGGCGCGGCAGGCGGGCTCGGGGTGGGCGTCGGGACGATCACCGGGGGGTCGGTAGCCTGACCGTCTTCCAGAGCCATGGCGGCGCGACCCTTACATCTTTCGCTCCTGCGGCACGATGGATGCCGGGACGAGCCCGGCATGACGGTGGTTGGGGCGATGGCGTTGGCGTGTCGAGATGGCCGGCTCGGGTTGGTATGCGTCCGTCGCAATCCCTCACCCGTCACCCCGGGTTTGTTCCGTGGTCCATCATGCCGCGTGTCCGACGCCTCTCGCTCCTGCGGCAAGGTGGATGCCGGGACGTGCCCGGCATGACGGGGGTTTGACCCTGTCCTGATACGCGAAACGAGCCGCTCGTCACCCGTCACCCCGGGCTTGTCCCGGGGTCCACGGTTGGTCGCACATGACTATCCGTTGTCGGCGCGGCACGGTGGATGCCGGGACCGGCCCGGCATGACGGGGGGACTATTCCCCGCCCTCCCCCGCGGTCATCAGCTTCGTCAGCGGGCGGACGTTCTGTTCCACGATGGGCAGCGCCTCGATCGTCTTCGCCCCGGTGTCGACGTTCAGCGTCTCGAACCGTCGCGCGCTCGTCAGGACCTGGCTTTCGAGGCTGCCGACGAAGCTGTTGTACGCCCCCGTCGCGGTCGCCAGGTTCTTGCCCAGTTTCTGCACATGGTCGCCCATCGTCGCCAGGCGGGCGTAGAGTTCCTTGCCCAATGTCGCGATCTCCTGCGCCTGTGCCGCCAGTTTCTCCTGCCGCCAGACCGCCGACACGGTCCGCGCGATCGCGATCAGGTTCGTGGGCGTCGCCAGCAGGACGCGCCGCTCGAACGCATCCTCCCAGAGCTTGTGGTCGAATTCCAGCGCGGCGGTCAGGAAATGTTCCCCCGGCACGAACATGATGACGTAATCGGGGGCGTCGTCGAACTGCGCCCAATAGGCCTTGGCCCCCAGCGCCGAGACGTGCGCGCGCATCGATTGCGCGTGCGCGGCGAGGCCCAGTTGCCGCTCGCCCTCATCCACCGCGCCGAACGCATCCTGATAGGCGTTGAGCGACACCTTGGCGTCGATGATGAGCGACTTGCCCCCGGGCACGCGCACGATCGCATCGGGGCGCAGCCGTCCGCCGTCCTCGCCCGCGACCGATACCTCCATGCGGAAATCGGTATGTTCGGCCAGCCCGCACGTCTCCAGCACGTTGCGCAGCTGCTGCTCGCCCCAGCGCCCGCGTGCCTTGGGCGCGTTGCGCAGCGCGTTGACCAGCTTCGCCGCCTCGCCCGACACGCGTTCCTGCCCCAGCCGCATCGCGTCGATCTGTCCGTGCAACTGGCCGAAGGCATCGCGCCGCTCCGCCTCGATCTTCTGCACACCCTCTTCGTAGCGGTGGAGGCGGTCGTGGACCGGCTGGAGCAGCGCCTTCAGCCCCTGCCCCGCGCTCTCCTCGGACTGGCGGAACCGCGCCTCCGCCCGATCCAGGAACGCCTTCTGCGCCTCGCCCAGCGTCGCCTGCGCCACGTCCTTGAAACGGCGCTCCATGTCGTCAGCGGTCGCCTTCAGGTCCGCGATCCGCTGCGCCGCGGCGCGCCCCTCCGCCTCCAGCGTGGCGATGTGCCGTTGCGCGGCGGCGCGCTCGTCCCGCGCCGCGGTCAGCTCGGTGCGCAGCCCGTCCACCGCCTTCGCACGTTCCTCCGCCGCGGCCAGGTCCGCGATCGCGCGGCGGAACTGCGTAGCCTCCGCATCCCGCTCCGCCCGCGCCGCCGCGACCGCGCGCTGCGCGATCAGCCAGCCGGCGACCGCCCCGACGACGAGGGCGAGGAGGGCATAGGGAAGAGCATCGGCCATGACGCGAACATAGGCGGAACGACGCCGCCGTGGCAAGCCGTCAGCCGCGGCGCAGCTTGTCCAGCTTCTTCATCAGCATCCCGCGTTTCAGGCGCGAGATATGGTCGATGAACAGCACGCCGTTCAGGTGATCGATCTCATGCTGCATGCACGTCGCCATCAGGCCGTCCATGTCCTCCTCGTGCCGCTCGCCTGCGGTATCCAGCCACGCCACGCGGCAGCGTGCGGGCCGGGTCACCTCGGCATATTGCTCCGGGATCGACAGGCAGCCTTCGTTGTAGGTCGACGATTCCTCGCTGACCGACACGAGTTCGGGATTGATGAACGCGCGCGGATCGCGGACCGCCTCGGGCGCGGGTTCCTCCTCCTCCGTCTCGCGGTCCTGAAGGTCGATGACGACGATCCGCTGGAGGATGCCGACCTGGATCGCGGCCAGCCCGATGCCGTGCGCGTCGTACATCGTGTCGAACATGTCGGCGACGATGCCGCGCACCTCGTCGGTGATCGCGGGCACGGGCGCGCACGTCTGGCGCAGGACGGGGTCGGGAACCTCGACGATGGGAAGGATAGCCATAAAGCGCGTCCCTACGCCACGGGACGCCGCGCCCGCAAGGCTTGGGCCAGCGTCCCTTCGTCGAGATAGTCGAGCTCCCCCCCGACGGGCAGGCCGTGCGCCAGCTGCGTCAGCCGCACCGGGAATTTCTCCAGCCGCTCCGCGACGTAATGCGCGGTCGTCTGCCCCTCCAGCGTGGCGTTCATCGCCAGCACCACCTCGTCCACGCCCCCCGCCGCGATGCGCGCCACCAGCGGCTCGATCGCCAGATCCTCCGGCCGCACGCCCTCCAGCGCGGACAGCCGCCCGCCGAGCACGTGGAAGCGCCCCGGGAACAGGCGCGAGCGTTCCAGCGCCCACAGGTCGCTGACGTCCTCCACCACGCACAATGCGCGCGCGTCGCGGCGCGGATCGGCGCACACCGCGCACGGGTCGGTCGTGTCGACGTTCCCGCACACGCCGCAGGTCGTCAGCCGCTCCTCCACCGCCACCAGCGCGGCGCGCAACGGCGCCAGCGCGCCCTCCCGCTTCTTGACCAGGTGGAGCACCGCCCGCCGCGCCGACCGCGGCCCGAACCCCGGAAGCCGCGCCAGCGCGCTCGTCAGCGCCTCGATTTCCGGGGATGCCATATAGGAACATATGGCGATCCCCCGACCGTCACGCCAGCGAAAGCTGGCGTCTCCCGCACGGCGCGATACCCCGGCTTTCGCTGGGGTGGCGTAGCGGCTAGGAGCCGTGCCCATGCGGATCACCTTCATGGGAACCCCCGACTTCGCCGTGCCCACGCTCGACGCGCTGGTCGCCGCGGGGCACGACGTGGTGGCGGCCTATACCCAGCCGCCGCGACCCGGCGGGCGGCGCGGGCGCGAACTCGTGCCGTCGCCGGTGCAGCGACGCGCGGAAGAACATGGCATCCCGGTCCGGTCGCCCGCGTCGCTGAAGGAAGCGGAAGCGCAGGCCGCGTTCGCCGCGCTCGACGCCGATATCGCGGTCGTCGCCGCCTATGGCCTGATCCTGCCGCGCGCGATCCTCGACGCACCGCTCCACGGCTGCCTCAACGTCCACGGCTCGCTGCTGCCGCGCTGGCGTGGTGCGGCGCCGATCCAGCGCGCGATCCTGGCGGGTGATGCGGAAACGGGGGTCGGGATCATGCAGATGGAGGCGGGGCTGGATACCGGCCCCGTGCGGCTGGAGGGCCGTACGCCGATCGGCGACAAGACGACCGGCGACTTGACCGCCGAACTGGCGGACATGGGCGCCGCGCTGATGGTGCGGGTCCTTTCCGACATGAACGCGCATCCCTTCAGGCCGCAGCCCGACGACGGCATCACCTATGCCGCGAAGGTCGACAAGGTGGAGGCACGGATCGACTGGACCCGAAGCGCGCTCGACATCGAGCGGCTGGTCCGCGCGATGAACCCCGCCCCCGGCGCGTGGTTCGAGGTCGGTGGCGAGCGCGTGAAGCTGCTCGCGGCGGAGGTCCTCCCCTTCACCTTCCCGGGCGGCGAGGGCACGACCGTCGACGACCGGATGACGATCGCGTGCGGCGACGGTGCGATCCGCCCGATCACGCTCCAGCGAGCGGGCCGCGGCGCGATGCCGCTGGACGACTTCCTGCGCGGACAGGCGGTGGCGTCGGGCACCGACCTGTCGTGACGCGCTTCGCGCTGACGGTCGAATATGACGGCCGCCCCTTCGTCGGGTGGCAACGGCAGGCGGTGGGCGACAGCGTGCAGCAGGTGATCGAGGACGCCGCCTTCGCGGTCACGGGCGAACGGACCGCGGTCCACGCCGCGGGCCGCACCGACGCGGGCGTCCACGCGATCGCGATGCGCGCGCATCTCGACATCGCGAAGCCGATCGCGCCGTTCCGGCTGGGCGAGGCGCTGAACGCCCGCCTGCGCCCCGCACCCGTCGCGATCCTCGAGTGCGCGGCGGTGGCGGACGACTGGCACGCGCGGTTTTCCTGTATCGGTCGCGCGTACGAATATCGCATCGTCAACCGCCGCGCGCCGTTGAGCTTCGAAAAGGGGCTGGCGTGGCAGATCCCCCAGCCGCTCGACGCCGCGGCGATGCACGATGCGGCGCAGGCGCTGGTGGGGCTGCACGACTTCACGACCTTCCGCTCCGCGCATTGCCAGTCGGCCAGCCCGGTCAAGACGCTGGACCGGATCGCGGTGGAGCGCGACGGCGATCTGGTCGCGGTGACGGTCGCGGCGCGGTCGTTCCTGCATCATCAGGTCCGCTCGATGGTCGGCTGCCTCGCGCTGGTCGGCATGGGCCGCTGGACCAGGGGCGACGTCGCCGACGCGCTGGCCGCGGCGGACCGCGCGCGGCTAGGCCTGAACGCGCCGCCCGACGGACTGTTCTTCGTCGAGGCGCGCTATCCGTGATCCGTCACCCCGACGAAAGCCGGGGTCTCCCGTTACAGGATACGCCGGCGGCCCGTCATCCCGGCTGTCGCCGGGATGACGATCATCGCGAGAATCGCGCCGCCAGTTCCACATGGGTCGACCAGCGGAACTGCCCCACCGGCTGCACCCAGTCGAGCCGATAGCCCCCTTCGCACAACATCTTCGCATCGCGTGCGAAGCTGCTGGGATTGCACGAGACATAGGCGATGCGCGGCACGGCGCACGCGGCCAGCGCCTCCGCCTGCTCGCGCGCGCCCGCGCGCGGCGGGTCCAGCACGATCGCGTCGAACCGGTCCAGCTCCGCCACGGTCAGCGGCCGGCGATACAGGTCGCGGTGATCCGCGAACACCGCCCGCTGCGCCCGCCCCGCCCCGGCCTTCAGCGCGAGGATCGCGTCGCGATTGCCCTCCGCGGCATAGACCCGCCCGGGGAGCGCCAGTGCAAAGGTGCCGAGCCCCGAGAACAGGTCGGCGGCGACGCGCGTGTCGCCCACCGCCTCCCGGACCGCCGCGACCAGCGCCGCCTCCCCCTCGCGCGTCGCCTGTAGGAACGCGCCGGGCGGCAAGGGCACCGGCACCTGCCCCAGCGTCATTGTCGCCGCATCCGGCTCCCACCGCGTTTCCGCGCCATATCCCTCATCGAACGCGATCCGCGCCACGCCGTGTCCTTGCGCGAAGGCGGTAATCGCCTCGTGCGCGGCCAGCCCCTCGGGCGCGACGCCGGTCACCAGCACGTCGACTCCCTGGTCCGCGATCGTCAGTTGCAGGTCCAGCCGCCGCTTGGCGCGAAAGGACAACAGCAATCGCTTCAGCGGCCGGAGCAGCGCGAACAGCTCGGGCGCCAGCACATGGCACTCGGTCAGATCGACCAGCTGGTGGCTCTTCTCGATACTGAAGCCCAGCCGGCCCGCGGGATCGAAATGGAGCGACGCGCGCCGCCGGGTCCGCGGGGGCGACAGCGACGGCACGCGCACCTCGGTTTCCAGCCCCTGCGCGGCCAGCGCGTAGGAGATGCGATCGCCCAGGAAATCGGACCAGCTGGCATCGTCCAGATGCTGCAACTGGCACCCGCCGCATTCGGGGAAGTGGCGGCACGGCGGGGTCGCGTGATGCGGTCCCGGCGTGACGAAGCCGTCGTCGGTGACGGTGTCGCCCGGTGCGGCGAAGGCGATGTGCCGCCCGTCGTCGGTGACCCCCTCGCCCCGTCCGGCGACGCGCAGGACGATGTTCATGCCGCGTCCCCGACACCGGACAGCGCCGCGGCAAGATCGTCGGCGATGAAGGCGGCGCCCAGCCGCCGCGCCGCGGCGCCGTGCATCCATACGCCGCGCGCGGCGGCGTCCACCGGCGCGATCCCCGTGGCCAGCGCCGCCGCGATCGCGCCTGCCAGCACGTCGCCCGTTCCCGCGGTGGACAGCCACCCGCTCGCTTCGGTCGCGACCAGCACGCGCCCGTCGGCTCCCGCGACGACGGTGTCGGCGCCCTTGAACACCACGGTCGCGCCGCTGCGCGCGGCGGCGACGCGCGCCGCCTCGATCTTCGATCCCGGAAAGGCGCCGAACAACGCCGCGAACTCCCCGGCATGGGGCGTCAGGATCATCGTCCCGCCGCGCGCCTTCAATCGCTCCGGCGTCACCAGGTGCAGCGCATCACCGTCGATCACCAGCGGCCGGTCAGTCGCCAGCACGCGATCGAGCAGCACGCGCATGTCCTCGTCGCGCCCCAGCCCCGGCCCGACGACCAGCGCGCCGATCCGCGCATCGCCCAGCGCGGCGTCGTCCAGCGGTCGGCGGACCAGGGCGTGCGGCGCGCCCGGCATGCTGGCGCCCAGCAGCGTGACGTACCCCGCGCCCGCATGCATCGCCGCGGTCGCGGCCAGATGCGCCGCGCCCGCCATCCGTCCCTTCACGATCGCGACCATGCCGCGGGTGAACTTGTGCCGCTCCGGCCCGGGCGCCGCGACGCGTGACGGCCCCAGCACGGCGGTACGGGAGCGGGTCGCGATCCCGATGTCCAGCACGCGCACCGCCCCGCATCGCGCCGCGCCCGGTTGCAGCACATGCGCGGGCTTCGCCGCGCCCAGCGCCAGCGTGATGTCGAACGGCGGCGCGCCCAGGATCGCGCCGTCGTCGGTCGACAGCCCGCTCGGCAGGTCGAGCGCGATCGACAGCTGCGCCGCATCGACCAGCCGCGCCAGCGCCGCGGCGTCCCGGTCGTCCAGCGGACGCGAGACGCCGGTCCCGAACAAGGCATCGAGCAGCACCGGCGCCGCCACCGCCTCCGCCAGTTCCTCGACCGGCCCGGACCATCCCGCGCGCGCGGCCGCCGCGGCGTCGGAGCGCGGCGCGCCGTGCGCCGCCACGCGCACCGTCCGCCCCAGCGCCGCCAGCCGCGCCGCCGCGACATAGCCGTCGCCGCCGTTGTTGCCCGGCCCGCACAGCACCAGCACCTCGTGATGCGCGGCCAGCCGGTGCACCGCCGTCGCCACCGCCGCACCGGCGCGCGCCATCAGCGCCGCGTCCGTTTCCCCGCTCGCGATTTCCGCCGCGCGCATGTCCGCCGCCGTCAGGATCGGCATGCCCTCGATCCGGGTCACGTCTTGGGCCTCACCGTCGCCGGCAGGCGGTAGACGTCGTCGCCGATCGCGACCTCGATCTCGGTCGGATCCACGATCGTCACCTTCGCCGCTTCCGCCCCGTCCGCCGCGACGACGCCGCGGCCGTCCTTCGTCACCAGCAGGCGGCGGAATCCGCCGTCGGGGTGCCGCACCGTCAGCAACAGGCCGCGCGCCTCCTGCGTCCGGTCGACCGCACACACGCGCTCCAGCGTGGCCGCGCCAGCGGGCGCGCATTTTACGCGCCCGTCATCCGCCGCCGCCGCGCTCTGCTGCGCCTCGACCTTCGCCAGAACCTGCGTATCCGCAGGCCGGTCGCCGCATGCCGACAGCAGGAGGATCGGAACGACCCCTGCCAGCGTGGCCGGCATCAACCGGGGACGCCGGGCGTCAGATATCCGCATACACATGGCGCTCCGCCTTCGCGCCGGGGTGGGTGACCGCACCGGCCCAGGCAGGACCGACGTTCTGGGCGTAGCGCCACAGCGATCCCGAGCCGTAGCCGTTGTCGCGCGGGCGCCAGTCGGCGCGTCGCGCCGCCAGCACGTCGTCGGCGACCAGCAGGTCGATCGTCCCCGCCTCGGCATCGATGCGGATCGTGTCGCCGTCCGCGACCAGCGCGATCGGTCCCCCCTCGGCCGCCTCCGGTCCGACATGCCCGATGCAGAATCCCCGCGTCGCGCCCGAGAAGCGCCCGTCGGTGATGAGCGCGACCTTCTCGCCCATGCCCAGCCCGTACAGCGCCGCGGTGGTGGACAGCATCTCGCGCATCCCCGGCCCGCCCTTCGGCCCCTCGTAGCGGATCACGACGACCTCGCCCTCGCGGATGCTGCGCGCCTCGACCGCGGCGAAGGCGTCCTCCTCGCAATCGAAGCAGCGGGCCGGCCCCTCGAACTGCAACCGGTGCATTCCCGCGACCTTCACGATCGCCCCGTCGGGCGCCAGGGTGCCGCGCAGGCCGACGACGCCGCCGGTGGGCGTGATCGGCGCCTTGGCGTCGTAGATCACCTTCTGGTCCGGGTTCCACGTCACCTGGTCGATATTCTCGCCCAGCGTGCGCCCGGTGACGGTCAGGCAGTCGCCGTGGAGCAAACCCTCCGCCAGCAACGTCTTCATCAGCATGTAGACGCCCCCGGCCTCGTACATGTCCTTCGCGACGTACTTTCCGCCGGGCTTCAGGTCCGCGCAATAGGGCGTGGTCCTGAACACCTCCGCCACGTCGAACAGGTCGAAATCGATCCCGCACTCGCTCGCCATCGCGGGCAGGTGCAGCGCGCCGTTGGTCGATCCGCCGGTCGCGGCGACGATCCGCGCCGCATTCTCGAACGCCGCGCGCGTGCAGATGTCGCGCGGGCGGATATTCCTGGCGAGCAATTCCATCACCTGCGCCCCCGCCGCGACCGCGATCTGTTCGCGCGACGTGTAAGGTGCGGGCACCATGTTGCTGTTCGGCAACGACAAACCGATCGCTTCGCCGACGCACGCCATGGTGTTTGCGGTATATTGCCCGCCGCACGCGCCGTGGCCCGGGCACGCGACCTTCTCCAGCGCGTGGACCTCCGCGATCGGGCAGGCGCCCGCGGCATATTTGCCGACGACCTCGAACACGTCGACGACGGTCACGTCGCGGTCCTGGTAGCGGCCGGGCAGGATCGACCCGCCGTAGACGAAGATGCTGGGGATGTTCAGCCGCAGCATCGCCATCATCATGCCCGGCAGCGACTTGTCGCATCCCGCGAAGCCGATCAGCGCGTCGTAGCAATGGCCGCGGACCGACAGTTCGACCGAATCGGCGATCACCTCGCGGCTGACGAGGCTGGCCTTCATGCCCTGATGCCCCATCGCGATGCCGTCGGTGACGGTGATGGTGTTGAACCGCCGCGGCATCCCCCCGCCCTGCTCCACGCCGCGCCGGGCCGCGTCGGCCTGCGCGTCCAGCGTCGTGTTGCACGGCGCGCTGTCGTTACCGGCGGAGGCGAGTCCGACGAACGGCCGCGCGATCTCCTCCTCGGTCAGCCCCATCGCATAATAATAGCTGCGATGCGGCGCACGCTCGGGACCCACCGACACGTGGCGGCTGGGCAGGCGGGACTTGTCGAAAACATGGGTCATGGCGCGCACGCCTATGTCGCGGGAAAGGGGCGCGGCGCAAGGATATTAGCGCGACCTGCGCACCGCCGGTTACGCCAGCTGGTCGAGCGCGGCCTTCACCCCGTCCATCGTGAACGGCTTCGACAGGCGCGGCCGGTCGCGATGTTCCGGCGTGATCTCGTCGCCCGATCCGCCGGTCGCGAAGACGAAGGGGATGTCCTTCGCCGCCAGCGCATCCGCCACCGCGAAGCTCTTCTCCCCGCCGCGCAGGTTCACGTCCAGGATCGCGGCGTCGACGTTGCCCGCCTCCACGATCGCCACCGCCGCCGCCACGCTGTCCGCCGTACCGGCCAGTCCCTGGTCCAGCGCGTCGAGGAAATCTTCCAGCATCATCGCGATCAGCGGTTCGTCTTCGACCAGGAGTACGCGCATCGTCATGGTCTTCGCCATAACGGGTGTTTACGGCCGCGCAACTATCTCGATCAGGATCATCCGCCGATCCCGGTCAATTGCGCCGCCTCCGGGCCCTCCTCGCGCGACAGGACGTCGCGCACCGCTTCGGCCAGCTGCTGGACCGAAAACGGCTTGGGCAGGAACGACACGTTGTCGAGATCGATCGACCGGCGCAGCTGTTCCTCGGCATAGCCTGACATGAACAGGATCGGGATTCCCGGCAGCTGCCGGCGCAGGTGCGTCGCCAGCGTCGGGCCGTCCATCACCGGCATCATGACGTCGCTGACCACCATCCGTGGCCGTTCGACGCCGTCGATCAGCTCCAGCGCCGCCTCGCCGTTCTCCGCCGACAGGACCGTATAGCCCTGCCGCGACAGCGCGCGCTCCGCGACGGCGCGGACCATGTCCTCGTCCTCGACCAGCAGGATCGTGCCCGACCCCCACAATTCGGTCGTGCGCAGGCGGTTCACGCTGGCCAGCGGCGTCGCCACCGCATCGTCCCCCGTGGCGTTGTGGACGGGAAGGTAGACGGTGAACGTCGCGCCCTGCCCCGGCCGGGAATCGGCGAAGATGTAGCCGCCCGATTGCTTGACGATGCCGTACACCGTCGACAGGCCGAGGCCCGTGCCCTTCCCCACTTCCTTGGTCGTGAAGAACGGTTCGAATATCTTGTGCTGCACTTCCAGCGGGATGCCCGTGCCGGTGTCGGTCACCTCCAGCGCGGTATAATCGCCCACGGGCATGATGTCGCCGCGGCGCCGCACTTCCGCGATCGGCACGGTGCGGGTCTGGATCGTCAGGCGGTGCGCCGCGCCGCTGCTCTTGCTCAGCATCGCGTCGCGCGCATTGACCGCCAGGTTCACGACCACCTGCTCCAGCTGGCCCGGATCGGCGCGGACCGATCCCTGGTCGCGCCCGTGCTTCACCTCCAGCCGTACCGTCTCGCCCATCAGGCGGCGCAGCAGGGTCGATACCTCGCTGACCACGTCGGGCAACTGCAAGACCTGCGGGCGCAGCGTCTGCTGGCGGGAGAAGGCCAGCAACTGCCGCGTCAGCGATGCGGCGCGGTTGGAATTGGCGCGGATCTGCTGGATGTCGTCATAATCGCTGTCGCCCGGGGAATGGCGCATCAGCATCAGGTCGCAATGGCCGATGATCGCGGTCAGGATATTGTTGAAATCGTGCGCGACGCCGCCCGCCAGCTGCCCCACCGCCTGCATCTTCGTCGCCTGCGCGACCTCGCGCTTCAGGCGGTTCTCCTCGTTGTTGTCCTTCAGGCTCAGCAGCACCGCCGCATCGCCCAGCCCGCGCGCCGCCGCGATCGACAGGACGACCGGCTCGTCGGGATGGTCCTTCAGCCGGACCGCGAAATCCATCGACCGCGCGCCCCCACCCGCGAACTTGCGGATCGCATCGGCCACCACGCCCTTGTCCTCGCGCACGACCAGGTCGCCGGGGTAGAGCGGCGGACTGGTCATGTCGACGGAGGCGGCGCGGGCGAACGCCGTGTTCATCTGGACGAACCGCCCCTCGCGATCCACCAGTGCGACGCCGAACGGCATCAGCATCACCAGTGTTTCGACATCGGCCGACGCGCCCGGTGCCAGGCCCGCCTCCGCATCCACCATCGCCACCAGGATCGGCCCGTCGGCACGGTCGGTCAACGGCAGCTGGAGCAATCGCATCGGCGTCGCGCTCGGCCCCTCCGCCACGAAACGGACCAGCCGGTCGGCGTCGCCCGCCAGATATTGCGCCAGGTCCTGACCCGTCATGTCGGTGTCGACCTGCCCGGTCGCGCGCGCGCGCAGGACGGGATTGGCGGCAAGGACGTGGCCCGCGGGATCGATCACCCCCGCCATGATCCCCGCCACCCCGGCGCGGATGCCCAGCGCGCCGCCGATCGCATCGACCAGCCGGTCGGGGGCGGCGCTCGCCTCCCCCTCCACGACGCGCCATACCAGGCAATCGCCCTCCGTCCCCGCGCGCGTGATGGCGATCGACAGCGGCCGCCCGGCGGAGAACAGCCCGTCGCACGCCGCCGCCCCGTCGCGCCACGCCGCACGCCCCGCGCTCGCCAGCCGGTCGGCACCGTCGCCGTCCAGCGGCAGGGAGGGCGGCGTGGCGAACCCCGCGAACAGGCCGGAATAACGTTCGTTGGCGCAGACCAGCCGCCCGCCGCGATCCGTCACCGCCACCGCATCGCCGCTCGCTTCGGCCAGGGCGTGCGCGACGCTCCAGTCCACTTCCGACGGTGCGCCGCCCCGCGACGGCACCAGCCGCGCGATCGCGATGCCCGCCCCCGCCACCGCGATCGACGCGCCCGCGAAGCCCGCCGCGATCGCGACGCTGCCCAGCAGCCACACGATCAGCGCGCCCGCCAGCAGGCCCGCCACCACCGCGATCGCCAGCGAGACGCGCGCGCTGGCCCCGAGCCGGGCGAGCCCGCGCGGCTCGTCGACCGCCGCCAGCGCTTCTACCGCCATCCGCTCACCAGATCCGGATGCGGGCGGTCGGCGCCAGATAGGTCGCGTCGCCCGGCTTCGCGCCGAACGCGGCATACCACGGGTCCAGGTTGCGGACTGTCAGCGCGCGATAATGACCCGGCGAATGCGGGTCGCTGACCAGTTGCTGGCGCAGCGCAGGCTCACGGAACTTGGTCCGCCATACCTGCGCCCAGCCGTAATAGAAGCGCTGGTCGCCCGTCGTGCCGTCGATCACCGCCGGCTTCTTCCCCTTCAACGACGCGTGATACGCGTCGATGGCCACGGTCAGCCCGGCCAGGTCGGCGATATTCTCGCCCAGCGTCAGCCCGCCCTGGATATGCTGTCCCGGCAACGGCTCGTACGCATCGTATTGCGCGACCAGCTGCTTGGTGAACGTGTCGAACCGCGCCACGTCCTGCGGCGTCCACCAGTCGGCCAGCTTGCCGGTGGGATCGTACTTGCGCCCCTGATCGTCGAAATGATGGCTGATCTCGTGCCCGATCACCGCGCCGATGCCGCCATAATTCACCGCCGGGTCCGCCTTGGGATCGAAGAACGGCGGTTGCAGGATCGCGGCGGGGAACACGATCTCGTTCATCGTCGGGTTGGCGTAGGCGTTCACCGTCATCGGCGACATGAACCATTCGTCGCGATCGATCGGCTTGCCCAGCTTGGCGAGGTCGCGGGCATAGTCGAACTCGTTCGACCGCGCGACATTGCCGACCAGGTCGTCGCGCTTCACCGCCAGCGCGGAATAATCGCGCCACTTCGTCGGATAGCCGATCTTCGGCGTGAACGCCGCCAGCTTCACCAGCGCCTTCTGCTTCGTTTCCGGCGCCATCCACGCCAGCTTCTTCAACCGCTCGCCCATCGCGGCGGTGACGTTCTTCACCAGCAGGTCCGCCTGCGCCTTCGCCTCGGGCGGGAAGTAGCGCGCGACATACGCCTGCCCCACGTCCTCGCCCAGCGCACCGCTGACCAGGTCGACGCCGCGCTTCCACCGTGCCTGCTGCTCGGGCGTGCCCGACAGGGTGGTGCCGTAGAAGCCGAACGTGGCGCCGTCGAACGCGTCGGTCAGGTACGGGGAATAGGCGCGCAGCGTGCGCAGCATCAGCTGGTCCTTCAGGACCGGCAGCGGCGTCGCGGCATAGACCTTCGCCTCGCCCGTCAGCGCGGTCGGCTGCGCCACCAGCACCGCGGGCTGCGCGTCGATGCCCAGCGCGGCGGCATAGGGCTTCCACGGGAAGCCTGGCGCCTGCGCCTCGATCTGCGCCCAAGTCAGCTTGTTGTAGGTCTTGTCCGCGTCGCGGCTCTCGATCCGCGTCCAGTGCGCGGTCGCCAGCTGCTTCTCGAAATTCATCACCGCCGCGGCGCGCGCCTCGGCATCGGTTTCGCCCGCCATGGTCAGCAGCTTGGCCAGATACGCCTGGTACGCGGTGCGATAGCCGGCGAAGGCATCGCCGTCCTTCAGATAGTAATCGCGATCGGGCAGGCCGATGCCGCCCTGCGAGATACCCGCGATATACTGATCGGGGTTCTTGTCGTCCTGCCCGATGCCGACGCGGAACGGCCCGCCGACGCCCAGCCGTTGCAGCTTCGCCGCCTCCACCGCCAGTGCGGTGCGGTCGGGCGCCGCGGCGATCGCGGCCAGCCACGGCTTCACCGGCGCCACGCCCTTCGCATTGGCGGCCGCGACGTCCATGAAGCTGGCGTACATGTCGCCCGACTTGTTGCCGGGTTTGCGCGTCGCCTCGTCCAGGATTTCGCGCGTCCGCGTCTGCGACAGGTCGCGCAGGACGTGGAACATGCCGTAGCTGGACCGGTCCGCCGGGATCTGCGTCGTGCGGTCCCACGTGCCGTTGGCGTAATCGTAGAAATCCTTGCCCGGCGGCACATTGGTGTCGCGCCCGGCCATGTCGAACCCGAACGTCCCGATCTGCGGCGCGTCGGGATTGGCGGGCTTGACCGGACCGGCGGCGGCCTTCGCCACCTCGCGGGTCTGCTCCGCCTTCTCGGGCGCGGTCTGGGCCGATGCGATGGCGGCGGTGGAGAGCAGCAACGGGAACAGGATGACGCGACGACGCATGGAGACGACCTCGGATAGGATGGGGGTGCCGCGACGCATAGGCCGATGGGCAGCACGGTCAATAATGGTTACCGATGTTACGCTTCGTGATGCCGGTGCCGCCACTTGCGCGCGATCCACGCGCGCCAGCCGAACGCGGCGAGCGCATAGCCGAGCACCGCCCCGACCACCGCGCACACGACCATGCCCAGCGCGGTTGCGGGCCCGACGTCGCGGACCAACCAGTCCATCCACCCCGCGCCCGCCGCATCGCCCAGCGGCTGCCCCGGCACCACGCGGTCGACATGGAGCAGCCACGATCCGACGTTGTAGTACAGGATGAACAGCAACGGCGTCGTCAGCGGGTTGGTGAAGAACGTCGTCAGCGCGGCGGCGGGCACGTTCGCGCGCAGCGGCAGCGCGAGCAGCGCCGACGCGGGGATCTGCCCCATCGGGATCAGGATGCCCGTGAACATGCCCAGCGCCACGCCGCGCGGTACCGACCGGCGCGTGAAGCGCCACAATTCGGGCGCCAGCACCCGGTGCGCCACGGGGCGCAGGATGCGGCTCTTCTCCATCGATTCGCGCGTCGGCAGGTTGCGCCGGCTCCACGCCGCGAACCTGTCCCATGCCGTCATCGGTCGCGACGCCACTATCCGTGATCCCGCAGCACGCGCCCGGCCTCGCGCTTCCACTCGCGCTCCTTGATGTGCTCGCGCTTGTCGTGCGCCTTGCGGCCCTTCGCCAACGCCAGCTCCACCTTCGCCCTCCCCTGGCTGTTGAAATAGACCATCAGCGGGACCAGCGTCATCCCGTCCCGCGCCACCGCGCCGTGGAGCCTGTTTATCTCGCGCTCGTGAAGGAGCAATTTACGGGGCCGCTTGGGTTCGTGATTGTAGCGGTTGCCGTGGCTGAATTCGGGGATATTGGAATTGACCAGCCACACCTCCTCCCCCTTCACCTCGGCATAGCTTTCCGCGATCGATCCCTCGCCGAAGCGAAGGCTCTTCACCTCGGTGCCGGTCAGGACGATGCCCGCCTCGTAGGTGGTCTCGACCGCATAATCGAACCGCGCGCGGCGGTTCTCCGCGACGATCTTCTTCTTGTCGAAGGCAAGGGGCTTGGGACGCGACATACCGCGTGGATGTAGGCGCGCGCACCGGGGAGCGCAAAGACCGTTCGTTACATTTCGGCGCGTGCGGCGGACGCCCTGCCCCGCTCTCCGCGCCGGCGCGGCTAGAACGGCGTCTTCAGCCGCACCATCGCGCGATTGCTGACGACGCCGCCGACCCCGGCCTGCTCGGCCTCCGCCGCCAGCTTCGCCTTCCCGCCGAGGATCCCCGTCTCCGCCTTGGGCAACGCCGCGGGATCGGCCGCGTATCGCTCGGGCAGCGGGCGCAATCGGAAACCCTCCTGCCCTGCGCCGCACACGATCAGCGATCCGTCCGGCGCGGTCGTGCCGCAGGCGCGCGCGGGCGCACGCGGCTTGTCCAAAAGCGGCCCCGCCACCGCCGCCTGCAACAGCGCCAGGACCAGCATCTAGAAGCCCGCCCGTGCAAGCGCCGCGTCGACCGCCGCGCGCGCCGCATCCGACGGCCACGTCATCGGCAGCCGCAGGCCCTGCGGGAACCCGTCGCGCACCTTCGACACCGCATATTTCACCGGTCCGGGCGACGCATCGGTGAACATCGCCAGGTGCAGCGCGAACAGGCGGTCGTGCAGCGCCAGCGCGCCCGCATGGTCGCCGTCCGCCCAGGCGCGCTGAAAATCGGCGCACAATCGCGGCGCGACGTTGGCGGTGACGGAGATGCACCCCGTCCCGCCGTGCGCGTTGAACGCCAGGGCGGTCTCGTCATTCCCGGACAGCTGGGTGAAGCCGGCGCCGCAGCCCAGCCGCTGCTCGGTCACGCGCGCCAGCTGCCCGGTCGCATCCTTGATCCCGATGAAGATGTCCGGGAACGCGGTCACGATCCGCGCCACCGTCGCGGGCTGGATATCGGTCACCGTCCGGCCGGGCACGTTGTACAGCACGACGGGCAGCGCCGCCGCGCGCGCGATCGCTTCGAAATGGCGGAAGATGCCGTCCTGCGACGGCCGGTTGTAATAGGGCGGGACCATCAGCGCCGCGTCCGCCCCCGCATCGCGCGCGGCGGCGACATTGGCGATCGCGACCGCCGTGTCGTTCGATCCCGCGCCCGCCAGCACGGGCACGCGCCCCTTCGCCTGGTCGACGCACACGCGCACGATCGCGAAATGCTCCTCCTTCGACAGCGTCGCCGCCTCCCCCGTGGTCCCGCACGGGACGAGGCCCGCGGATCCTTCCGCGATCTGCCATTCGATCAGGTCGCGATACGCCTGCTCGACAAACCGGCCGTCGGCGTCGAAAGGAGTGACGAGGGCGGGGATGGAACCTGAGAACATTGCCGGACGCTCCGGCCGCGCGACGATCGACGCGGCATGTTCAGGTCCGATACGGGTTGCATCGCTACCCTGTCCACCAATGGCGTATCGGCAACAGTGAAGGCGGGTATCTTGATCGGATGGATGACGACGGCGGCGATGGCGATGGCGCTCGCCGGGGACGACGTGCAGCAGCAGCCGGTGCCCGCGATGCCCGCCCCCGCCCCCGCGCCGGTCGTGGCGAACCCCGCCGGCGTCGCGCAGGCGGTGGCGCAGTGGAAGGCGATCACGACGACCGACGCGCTGCCGTTCGACACCTACGCCACGTTCCTGGCGCAGCATCCCGGCTGGCCCGGTGCCGCCGCGATCCGCCGCACCGCGGAGAAGAAGGCGGCGGACGGTACCGCCTCGCCGTCCGGCATCGCGGCCTTCTGCGGCCGATATCCGCCGCTGACCGCCGCGGGGACCGTCGCCTGCGCGAAGGCGTATCGGGCGACCGGCGCGATGGCGCAGGCCGATGCCGCCGCGCGCGCCGCCTGGCGCCTGGGCAATCTGGCGCCGCAGGATGAATCCGCGATCCTGACGCAATTCCCCGGCGCCCTGACCGCCGCCGACCACGACCGGCGCATGGACATGTTGCTGTGGCAGGGGGCGACCGGCGCGGCGGCGCGCCAGATCGCGTTCGTCAGCCCCGCTGCGCGGCCGCTGCTCGAATCGCGCCTCGCCTTCCGCACCGGTGCCGCCACCGCATCGGCGCTGGCCGCCGCGAACGACGCCGTCGGCGCGCGCGACGCGGGCTATGTGGCGGACAAGGCGACGTGGCTGCGCAACGCGGGTGCCTCGCCGAGCGCGCGGACATGGCTGGCGCGTACCCGCACCGGGATGACGACGCCGGGCGATGTGGAGGAATTCTACGAAGTCCTGCTCGCCAGCGCGCGCGGCGCGGCGGCGGACGGGCAGCATCAGCAGGCGTACGACATCGCGCGCCAGATCGACGACGCCTATCCCCCCGGCACGAACGTCTCGACCAAGCCCTATGGCGAGCGCGACGATTACACGAGCCTCGCGTGGCTCGCGGGGCAGACCGCGCTGACGAAGATCGCGCGGCCCGGCGACGCCATGGTGATGTTCCGCAAATATGCCGAGGGCAGCCAGTCGCCGCAGACCCGCGCCAAGGGCTTCTACTGGTCGGCGCGCGCGGCGGAGGCGGCGGGGCGCACGGCGGAGGCCGATGCGCTGTTCCGCCGCACCGCGGATTTCCGCGACCAGTTCTACGGGCAGCTTGCGAACGAGCATCTCGGCCGCGCGCTGATGCCCCCGCCCCCCGTCGCGGCCGGTGTCGTCGATCCCGCCGCGCGCCGCGCGTTCCAGTCGCGCGAGGTCGTGCAGGCCGCGGTGTTCCTGGGGCAGGCGGGGCAATATCAGGACCAGACCGCCTTCGTCCGGCAGATCGCCGCCGACGCCACCAGCGACAGCGACCATCTGCTCGCCGACGAACTCTCGCGCACCCTGCGCCGCCCCGACCTGGGCGTGCTGGTCGGGCGCAGCGCGATGCAGAACGGCCTGACGGAATATAGCGCCACCGCCTTCCCGACCGTGGCGGTGCCGTCGGGGCACGAACCGCACTGGACCATGATCCACGCCATCTCGCGGCAGGAAAGCCAGTTCGACCGCGCCGCGCGCAGCCCGGTCGGCGCCACCGGCCTGATGCAGCTGATGCCCGGCACCGCGCGCGAGCAGGCGGGCAAGCTGGGCCTCCCCTACGATCAGGCGCGGCTGTCGACCGACACCGGCTACAATATCCAGCTGGGCTCGGGGTACTTCCAGCGGATATTCGCGAACTATGGCAGCTATCCCCTTGCGATTGCTGCCTATAATGCCGGTCCGGGCAATGTGAACAAATGGCTGCGCGCTAATGGCGACCCGCGCACCGGCGCGGTCGACATGGTCGATTGGATCGAGGCGATTCCGTTCGGGGAGACGAAGAACTACGTCCAGCGCGTGCTGGAGAATGCCGTCGTCTACGACCTGATGAACCCGCCGCGTGCGAAGAGCCGCGGACCGGCGAACCTCAGCTGGTACATGGGCCGGTCGAAGCGGGGCTGATTTACCGACACCGGCTTCGCATCCATACCTGCCCGCCCGCGCCCGGCACGACGAATGCTGTCCTACATCGGGCGATCGCGCTACGACGATGTCGGGGCGCCGCGGCGTCCGTTGCATTACCGATCTTGCCCGCCGTCCGACCCGCCCGACCTCGTGACCTTATGTGACCTTCCGCCCGCATGGACCGCCCCAATTACATCACCCCCGCCGGCTATGCCGCCCTGCGCGCGGAATATGAGCGGCTGTTCGCCACCGAACGCCCCGCCCTGGTCGACACGATCGCCTGGGCGGCGGGCAACGGCGACCGCAGGGAGAACGGCGATTACATCTACGGCCGCAAGCGGCTGCGCGAGATCGACCGGCGGCTGGGCTGGCTGTCGAAACGGATGAAGGCGGCGAAGGTGGTCGATCCCGCCGCGCACGCGGATCGCACCCGCATCTGGTTCGGCGCCACCGCCCGGATCGCGGACGTGGACGACGCGCACCGCGTCCTGACCCTCGTCGGCGACGACGAAACCGATGCGACGGCGGGAAGGATCGGCTGGAGCGCGCCGATCGCCCGCGCGCTGCGCGGCGCCGCGGTCGGGGACGTGCGCCGCGTGGTCCTGCCGGCGGGCGAGCGGGAATATGAGGTGATCGCGATCGACTATCCGCCGCCGCCGCCGGGCGGAACGGCCATGGCGACGCGCCGTTCTGCGTCCGAAGGAGAACAATCGATGGCGTCCGATCCCAACCTCACGCGGCAGGCCGACGATCCCGATGCGGTCGATCCGGCCGAGCCCGTCGACGGCGCGACCGGTGTGGAGGACAGCGCGACGGTGCAGGACACCGACGCCCACGCCGACCTGCAACAGGTCGAGGACGTCGTGGAGGAGGCACCCGCCCCCGGCCCCGACGCCATCGACGACGGCACCGGAACGCGCGATCCCGCCACGGACCGTTGACGCGCGCGGGCGGGGGGTGAAGGAAGCGGCGATGGCCGAACACACCCCCGCCCGCAACGTCGCTCTGCTGATCGACGCCGACAACGCTTCCTATCACGCGATCGACCCGGTGCTGACCGTACTGGCGGAACTGGGGACGGTGAACGTCCGCCGCGTGTACGGCAATTGGTCGAAACCCGCGCTGACCGGCTGGCGCGACATGTCGATCCGTCACGGGATCGAGCCGCAGCAGCAGTTCGACCTGACCAAGGGCAAGAACGCGACCGACATGAAGATGACGATCGACGCCATGGACCTGCTGTTCCGTGGCCGCGTCGAAGGGTTCGGCATCATGTCGTCGGACAGCGATTTCATGCCCGTCGCGATGCGCATCCGACAGGACGGCCTGCCCGTCTACGGCTTCGGCAACGCGACCACGCCGGAGGGTTTCCGGCAGGCGTGCACCCGCTTCATCGACGTCGCGGCGCTGATGAACGAGGCGACGACCGCGCCCCCGCCGCCTCCGGTCCCCGCCCCGAACGGCAAGCCGGTGAGCGAGGACGTCCCCCTCGACGCCTCGCTTCCTCCCGCGATCGGTGCGAAGCGGAAGGTCGGGGACGACCCTGCGCTGCTGAAGCTGCTGATCGACGCCTATGACGCGGTGAAACATGACGAGCGCGGCTATTCCAGCCTGTCCGCCGTGGGCCAGCTCGCCGCCAACCGCTCCAGCTTCGACGCCCGCAACTACGGGTTCAAGCGTCTGTCCGACCTGATCGAATCGCTCCCCGTCTTCCAGACCGAACGGCGCGAGGACGGGCAGATCTTCGTCAAGCGCCTGCGCTGATGCGCCTCCTCGCCGCCCTCCTGCTCGCCGCCTCGCCCCCGCAGACGGCGAACCCGCATCTGCCGCCGCCGACGTACGACCAGGTCGCGCCCGCGCTGCCCGCCGGGTTCGACGACGGGGTGCTGGTCTTTTCCAAGACCAACGGCTGGCGCCATATCGAACACATCCCGCATTCCAACGCGGTGATCGCCGACGTCGCCCGGGCGCAGGGCCGCGCTGTCTTCACGACGGAGAATGCCGCGGTGTTCGACCCCGCGCTCCTCCGCCGCGTCCGCGTGGTGGTGCTGAACAGCGCCAGCGGCGACCTGTTCACCCCGCCCCAGCGCGCCGCGTTCGAACGCTGGCTGCGCGACGGCGGCGCGGTCGTCGCGCTTCACGGCTCGGGCGGGGACCCCCGCTACGCATGGCCGTTCTGGGCCGGGGAACTGATCGGCGCGCAATTCACCGGCCATCCCGGCGAGGCCGATCATTTCCAGCGCGCGACGGTGAACGTGGTCGCGCCGAACCATCCGGTCATGCGCGGCGTGCGCGTGCCATGGACGCCGGTCGACGAATGGTATTCGTTCGCCGCCCCGCCCTCGGCGCGCAGCACGATCCTGGCGACGCTGGACGAGCGGACGTATCGCCCGAGCGCGAAGCTGGCGATGGGCGCGCTCCACCCGATCGTCTGGGCGCATCCGGTGGGCAAAGGTCGGGTCGTCTTCTCCGCGATCGGGCATACGCCGGAAAGCTACGACGATCCGAACCACCGCCGCCTGATCGCCAACGCGATCCGCTGGACCGCTTCGGACCGTCAGTCGGGCCGCCCGCGCCAGTAATCGAACGCCGCGCCCTGTCGCTCCCGCACGAAGGCGGCCGCCGCCGGACCGGTCCATTCGCCGCGATAACCGTAGCGCGCGTCGACGCCGATCCACCAGCCCTGCCCCGGCAACCGGTCCGATTCGCGCACCACCAGCACCGCCAACCCCGGCTCCCCCATCGCCGCGCCCGCCGCATCGATCGCGTCGAGCGTCCGGCACAACGCGCGCATCTTCGGCCGGGTGAAGCGGTGCCCCAGCGCCAGCAGCAGGTCGCTATAGCTCGCGTCGCGCCCATCGCGCGCCGCGTCCAGCAACAACGCGCGGACCCGGGCCACGTCCGCGATCGCCCCCGCGCCGCCGTCGTCCGGGACGAGCCCGGCCTCCGCCAGCCAGCGGGGAAGGTCGCCCTCCTCCCCCGCCGCGGCCGTCAACGCGTCAGTTTCTTGTACGCCAGCCGCGTCGGACGGTCCGCCGCATCGCCCATGCGACGGCGCTTATCCTCCTCATACGCCTGGTAATTGCCCTCGAACCATTCGACATGGCTGTCGCCCTCGAACGCGAGGATGTGGGTGCACAGGCGATCGAGGAAGAAGCGATCGTGGCTGATGACCACCGCGCAACCTGCGAAGGTCTCCAGCGCCTCCTCCAGCGCGCGCAGCGTCTCGACGTCGAGATCGTTGGTCGGCTCGTCCAGCAGCAGGACGTTGCCGCCCTCCTTCAGCATCTTGGCGATATGGACGCGATTGCGCTCGCCGCCCGAAAGCTGGCCGACCTTCTTCTGCTGGTCCTGCCCCTTGAAGTTGAACGCGCCGACATAGGCCCGCGTGCCCAGTTCCTGCTTGCCGAAGCGGAAGATGTCGAGGCCGTCGGAAACCTCCTCCCACACGTTCTTGTTCGGATCGAGCGCGTCGCGGGACTGGTCGACATAGCCCAGCTTCACGGTCTGCCCGACCTCGATCGTGCCGCTATCGGGCTGCTCCTGCCCGGTGATGAGCTTGAACAGGGTGGACTTGCCCGCGCCGTTCGGCCCGATCACGCCGACGATGCCGCCGGGGGGGAGCATGAAGTCGAGGTTCTCGAACAGCAATTTGTCGCCGTACGACTTGGTCAACCCCTCTGCTTCGATCACCTTTCCGCCCAGGCGGTCGGGGATCTGGATCAGGATCTGCGCCTTGCCGACCGCGCGATTCTCCTGGTTCTTCACCAGCTCGTCGAACGCACGGATACGCGCCTTGGACTTGGTCTGCCGCGCCTTCGGCGTCTGGCGCATCCACGCCAGTTCGTCGGCAATCGCCTTCTGCTTGCCCGCCTCCTCGCGCTCCTCCTGCTCCAGCCGCTTGGCCTTCTTTTCCAGATAGCCGGAATAGTTGGATTCGTAGGTGTAGTAACGCCCGCGATCCAGCTCCAGCACCCAGTTCACGACATTGTCGAGGAAGTAGCGGTCGTGGGTGACGAGGATGACGTTGCCGGTGTATTCCTTCAGGTAATTCTCCAGCCATGCGACGCTCTCGGCGTCGAGGTGGTTGGTCGGTTCGTCCAGCAGCAAAATCTCCGGCTTCTCCAGCAACAGCCGCACCAGCGCCACGCGGCGCTTCTCACCGCCCGAAAGGTTGGTCACCGGCGCGTCCGACGGCGGGCAGCGCAACGCCTCCATCGCCTGTTCCAGCTGCGAATCGAGGCTCCATCCGTCGGCGGCGTCGATCTTCTCCTGAAGCTCGCCCATCTCCGCCATCAGCGCGTCGAAGTCGGTATCGTCCTTCGGATCGCCCATCTCCGCCGAAATGGCGTTGAACCGCTCGACCATGCCGACCACGGGCCCGGCGCCCAGCCGCACGTTCTCGATCACCGTCTTCGTCGGATCGAGCTGCGGCTCCTGCGGCAGATAGCCGACGCGGATACCCTCCGCGGCCCAGGCCTCGCCCGTGAATTCGGTATCGATCCCGCCCATGATCTTCATCAGCGTCGACTTGCCCGAGCCGTTCGGCCCGATGATGGCGATCTTCGCGCTGGGCAGGAACTGAAGGTGGATGTCCTTCAGGACCGGCTTGTTCGCGCCGGGGAAGGTCTTGGACAGACCCTTCATGACATAGGTGTACTGGACGGCCATGTGGCGCGCGCGCTCCGTATCGACTGGGCTGGAATGTGGACGCGCATGTAAGGGCGTGGCGTGGCGTTGGCAAACGTCGAACGGCGCGATAGGCCGTCGGCCATGGCCCGCTTCCTCCTCGCCGCCTCGGCGCTCGCTTTGTCCGCCACCGCCGTGGCGCAACAACCCTCCCCGTCCGCGCAGCGCCGCGCCGCGCCGCCCGCGCCCGTGAAGGTCGACCCCCGCGTGGCCGCGCTGCGCGACGCCGCGCTGACCGACGACGTCGCCTATGACATCGTCGAGGGGCTGACGACCGAGGTCGGACCGCGGCTGGCGGGGACCGAGGCGGAGGCACGGGCGCGCGACTGGAGCCTGCGCAAGCTGAAGGCGCTGGGCTTCCGCAACGTGCGGATCGAGACGTACCGGATGCCGACCTGGGTCCGTGGCGAGGAACGCGCGGAGATCGTCGCCCCCTTTCCCCAGAAGCTGACCCTTGCCGCGCTCGGGAATTCCGCCGCGACGCCCGCGGAGGGATTGACCGCCGAACTGATCGTCTTCCCGACCTTCGGCGACCTCGCCGCCGCACCCGACGGCAGCCTGAAGGGTAAGATCGCCTATGTCGGCAACACGATGGCGCCGACGCAGGACGGGTCCAGCTACGGCCAGGCGGGCGCCGCGCGCTTCACCGGGCCGGGACTTGCGGCGCGCAAGGGCGCGGCGGCGATCGTGATCCGCTCGATCGGCACCGACACCCACCGCATGCCGCATACCGGGATCACCGAATTCCCCGCAGGCGTCACCGCCATTCCCGCCGCCGCGCTCGCCGCCCCCGACGCCGCGCTGGTCGAGGGGATGGCGAAGCGCGGCAAGCCGATTCGGATGAAGCTGCTGCTGACCCCGCGACAGATCGGGGAGCAGGAAGGCGGCAACGTCATCGCGGAGGTGCCCGGCACCGATCCCGACGCGGGCATCGTCCTGATCGGCGGCCATCTCGACAGCTGGGACCTCGGCACCGGCGCGATCGACGATGCCAGCGGCGTCGCGATCACCGCCGCGGCGGCGAAGCGGATCATGGATTCGGGCCGCCGTCCGCGCCGCACGATCCGCGTCGTGTGGTTCGGCGCGGAGGAGGTCGGCGGTTACGGCGGCGACGATTACGCGAAGCGCCATGGCGGCGAACGCCACGTCCTGGCCGCCGAAAGCGATTTCGGCGCAGACCGCGTATGGCGCCTCGAAACCACCCTCCCCGACAGCGCGAAGGCGGTGGGCGACCGGCTCGCGGTCGCGCTGGCCCCGTTGGGCATCGTGCGCGGAACGGGCAAGGCGGGCGACGGCGCGGATATCGCACCGATCGTGGCCAAGGGGGTCGCGGGCGTCGACCTGAACCAGTCCGGCCTGCGCTATTTCGATATCCACCATACCGCGGACGACACGCTGGAGCGCGTCGACCGCGAACAATTGCGCCAGAACGTCGCCGCCTGGACCGCCATGCTGGCCATCGTCGCGGACGCGCCGGAAGCCATCGGACCCGTCACCCGTCCGTAGGGCGGATGCGGCGGGTCGTTACAATTGGTTATTGACCTACGGATTCGGTAGGGTATTCGGGGCGTTCGCGACGGCGATGGGGTCGGCCGCGAGTTTTCCAATGCTTGGGAGCATTCGAATGAAGAAGATCCTGCTCGTTGCCGCCGCCGCCGGCCTGATGTCCGTCGCCGCCTGCTCGAAGACCGAGACTCCGGTCGAGAACAACGCCGAGATGGTTGCCGACAACCTCGAGGACATCGCCGACAACGTCGCCGACAACTCGGGCACCACCGCCAATCCGTTCGCCGAGGACAACGCCGAGGCGGTTGCCGAAAACCTGAACGCGGTTGCCGACAACGTCCGTGACGCTGCCGACGACGCGGCCGACAACGCCAACTGATCGTCCGGACCGACATCCGACCGGAATTGACGCGCCGTGAGAATACCTCTCGCCGCCATTGGCCTGCTGCTCGCCGCTTCGGCATGCAGCAGCGAACCGGAACAGACGTCGGTCCGCAACGACGCCGAACAGATCGCCGCCACGCTGGAAGCGAAGGCGGACAATCTCGAGGCGCTTGCCGACAGCACCGCCAACGCAGATGCGGCGGCGATGCTGGAAGGTGCGGCCGACAATGTCGAGACGCAGGCGGACAACGTCCGCGACGCGGCCGAGACACGGTAGCATCGGGATCACGGCGGTCGGAACGGGGGCGCACCTTCTTCGGAAAGGGGCGCCCCTTTTCGTTGCACCCGCCCCCGTGTCCCCCTATTCGACCTCCCGCGTCGGGGAGTGGCGCAGTCCGGTAGCGCGCCTGCTTTGGGAGCAGGATGTCGCAGGTTCGAATCCTGTCTCCCCGACCAATCTTTAATAATCGTTGTTTTACAATGACTTAACTCGAGCCGCTGTAGCAACGATGGTGACGTCTGCTGTAGCGAGTTTGAGATGCTTGGTTCGTTGAACGATTCTGATCTTGCGTGTGACTCGGCGCTTTGGCGGGAAGTGCTACCGGCTGTGCGCATTGCCATCACGCGCGGTCCCCTTCCGCACGCGGACTTCGACGGTTGGGAGCGGCATTGCCGCGAAGAAAATTGCCTTGCCGTAGAGTCGATGCGTTGGCTTGATGATGCCTCCTCGAACGCGCACGCTGAGTGGTCCACGAGTCCGTCAGAACTCTTGCGCTCCGAAGTGCACCTGATTGATCATGCACGCGCCGCGTTGCGGCGACGGGCAGCCGACAAATCGAGCGGCTAGGGTTTCTCGTGCGCCACCATATTGAACGGAACGGATAGGGAACATACTTGCACTCATCGGGATGGTGCGGCATGTATATCCGATGAAGGCACTCGATCTTTTCTCAGGACCTGGCGGCTTGTCGTTGGGCATGAAGCGGGCTGGGATCGACCCCCTCGCATGCGTCGAGAAGAGCAAGGATGCGGTGGCGACATATGACGCTCACACCCCTAACGCTGAACATCACCACTCTGACATTCGCAGCATCTCGTTTGGGCGCTATCGCGGGACTGTGGACCTGATTTTCGGCGGACCACCTTGCCAGCCGTTCTCAACGGGCGGCTTGCGTCGAGGCACGGCTGACAGCCGCAACATGTTCCCGGAATTTATTCGCGCGTTGAAGGAAGTTGGTCCTGCGGCGTTCTTAGCGGAGAATGTCCCAGGTCTGACTACCCGTAGCCGGATTCATTACCTCGCGAGCCTTGTGAGCGAGTTCGAGGCGTTAGGGTACAACGTCTCTTGGAATGTGGTGTCCGCAGCTGATTACGGCGTGCCACAAAAGCGTCGTCGTCTCATCATTGTAGGCATGAAGAACGGGACATTCTGGTTCCCGAAGCCAACACACGGGCCAGATGGCCACACACCTCACGTCGCGTCTGGCAGCGTGATCGACAAGGCGGTGCCACTCGGCGAGCCACCCGATTGCCCCGTTGTCTACGCAAAATATCCAGATCCACGCCGCAGCCCTTATGCTGGTCACGTCTACAATGGCGGCGGTCGCCCTATCGATCTGTCGGCGCCGTGCCACACGCTATTGGCCTCTGCGGGCGGCTATAAGACACATTGGATCGATACAATGGACATCGCCCCCGATTATTCCGCACATCTGATGGCGGGGGGCGCGCCTCGGGATGGGTTCGTTCCCGGTGCGCGTCGCATGTCGCTAGAAGAGTCGGTGCTAATCCAGACCTTCCCATCGGACATGTGGTTCGCAGGCTCACGGTCGTCGCAGTACACACAAGTCGGCGACGCTGTTCCGCCTATGCTAGGTCACGCACTTGGTAGCGCGCTGCGAAGCCAGCTCGAAGGAGCTGCGATCTCACCGCTGACGCACTATCAACCCGAGGCGACATTGCCTTTGTTGGTGGCCGCTTAATGCCCCGCAATCTGTTGGTCGAACGCGCCGTTGACGTTGCGCTTGATCGAATGGACGCCTTCATTGAAGGCGAAAAGCTCGCGGCCTTACCAGACGCTGCGGCACGCGCGGCGATGGACGGGCAGCTTGGCCACGGTTCTAACAGCGTGCGGTTAGCGTCGCTGTTCTTCGTCTTTTATGCGACGGTCGATACGGGCTGGGACTGTAATTCGATCCCCACGGGCATTCGGGGCACCTACGGCGACAAGCGGTTGGCGACGCAACTAGGTCTTCGTAGCATCACACTTCACAACGCCGTTACGGCTTTCGGCGAAAATCTTGGCTGGAAAGGCAACGTCACCAACTCGCGGCTTCAGAACGACGTGCGGTTCGACGGTTTCGCCCGCAGTCTTGCTGGCCTGAATGTTGCGCAGCGAACGCTATGTGCGGACTATATGGCGGCGCGGTTCGCCGAAAGCCGGAAGGTGATTGCACCATTGCCGCCGGTTTCCGACGACGTTTTAACCTACGCCCGTGCGCGGAAGCTGTTTTATTCTCTGATTGCCATTCCGTCCGAAGGTAACGTTCAGCAGTTCCTCATTGCGGCGCTACTGTTCGTCCATCGCCAGCGGTACGGTTATGACATTCGGACACACCACGTCCATGCGTCCGACCGGTTCGACGCGACTGCCGGCGACATTGAGGAATTGCTGAATGGCGATCTTGTGCGCGCCTTTGAAGTGACCGTTCGCCCGGATTGGAAGAACCGTGTAGGGGACTTCCGCAAAAAGATGGATGGTGCGAACCTCCGCAAGTATACCATCATCGCGTCTAACGTAAACAGCGACGACGATCTTGCAGAACCTGCTGACATGATACGCTTTCTTGCGCCGTATGGTCGTGATATTGCATTCGTAGACATAAGCGACTTCGTCAACGTATTTGCAATGGAACTGCATGCAGACGAACTCCGTCGAGCCGTGACGCAGACATACAGCTATCTTACCACACCCAGTTTGTGCGGCCGCGCCGATATTGTTGACAAGTTCAACGCGGTAGTCGAGGGCTGGCTGGACGAAGCTGTTTGATCTCTAGCGGACGCATCGATTGAATCGTGATGCTCTGTCATTTCTCAAACCCGAGCGCCTTATAAATCCGAAGCGAAGAGCGCGGGGACGCTGCGTCACACTGAAATGAGGTCGAAGCCCTTGACATGCGCGAGCTTCGTCACCGTATCGGGTCCGCGCTTCGCGGCACATGATTCGGACTATCATGGACATCGCTGCGAGTTCCAATGGAAACGGTGGCGGGATCAACCCCGCTTCTCTACTCGCTGGATCGCGGCGCGGCTCACACCGTATTGCCTCGCCAGTGCACCGAGTGACACGCCGCTCGACCGGCTCGCAAGCACGTCACGCTGCTGATCCCGTGTGAGAACTGTCGGGCGCCCGAGCACCTTCCCTTCCGCCCTGGCGCGCGCCAGGCCAGATTGCGTGCGTTCGATCAGTAGGTCGCGCTCAAACTCCGCAACGGCGTTGATGACGCCCATGGTCATTTTGCCCGCCGCGCTTGTGAGGTCCACCCCGCCAAGGGCTAGACAGTGGACCCGCACTCCCTGCCCTGCCAACGCCTCTACCGTAGCCCGCACGTCCATGGCGTTGCGCCCCAAGCGATCCAGCTTCGTGACGATCAGCACGTCGCCATCTTCAAGGCGATCCATAAGCTTCGCGAACCCCTTGCGATCCATGGCCGCTACCGACCCTGACACGGTTTCGGCGATCACACGCCGCGGCTCAATCGAGTAGCCGGCGCTCTCGATTTCCCGCACTTGGTTGTCGGTGTGCTGATCCCCGGTGCTGACGCGGCAATAGGCGAAGGTGCGGGCCATCGGTGCGACTCCTGTATCGAAAGCGTGCATCGTAACTACCAGCGTATCGAAATTATCGTCAACCTATATTTCGATACATCCGTCGCATCTGGCTCGTAATCGGTCGTTTCCGATACGGCGGACGAGAAGACCAGTGCGCTTATGCCATCGCACAAGGGTAGCCATCTCGCGGCGACTGATTGTTGCTCATCATTTGAGGCTGGAGGAGCGGCAATTTTCTTGGTGCGAGGTTGAATAGGGCTGGAAAAGTTGATCCGTTGCATCGCTTCCGCAATTGGCCTAGCCAACGCCGAAGGGTTGGAGGCGAGCCATACTTAGTATCTTCACATGGCCCTTTGACGCCGGTTCCGCCTTGGTGGTAGCGGGTTGGGGTTTTTGGTTTGGCGCGCTAGGACTTGTTCTCACTGTCGGTGGTTTCAGGATCACGTGGGTTCAGCTAAAAAGGACAGAGAATGCTGCCGAAGCCGCCAGCAAAGAAATTGCTCGCATACAGCTAGCTATTGCTACCTACGACGCAGCGCAGGAAACGTCCCGAGCTATGACGGCCTTGGATGCGGCAAGACGCCACCTTCGGAATACTGCCTGGGCCGACGTTGCAGATAGTTACGAAACTTTTCGGCGCTCCATAATGACCGTCGCTGCCATTCAGCAGCTTACCGACGAGATGGGCGAAGAGGTAGTCGCCGCAAGCAAATATGTTACCCGCCTTTGTGAGCGTATCGAAGAAGGGCTTGTTAAAGGTACTGTCCAAGTCGATACTGCCAAGACAATATCGATGATTCGTCAACATGATGAGTTAGCTGGACAGATAAGCCTGCATTTGCAGAGAGGTGCGATACAGTGAGTGATACGATCCGAAAGTACCGTACGTTAGTAGAGAAACTTTACATTCGTACCAAGTCCGATTTAATAAATTGGAAATGGGACGAAGAACAGAAAATTGTATCTTCTAAGATTGCAGATCTGTTCGTAGATTTAAAAAAGGGTGTCAACGACAATTTTGAAGATTTGTATAGCGTTGTTGTCTACGGACCCGCCGGTCATGTTGTCGATGAGTTTAATGATGAATATATTTCATCGCCCTCGGCAAAGCCGGGAACATTGAATTTTGATTCTTATTTCTTTTTGATGGACGCTTTATACGAAATGGCTTACCGAAAGTCGATCGGCGCAGATAAGGCGCTTGATCAGATTTTAACGTATCTTGATGAAATCGAAGATCCGTTCTGATAATCAGTCGCCAATATTCTTTGTTGTGACATCTAGTAGCGCCGCCCCAAAGTCGTCCCTGCCCACGGAATCCCGCTTCGTCATATCCCGCGATTTTTGGGCCATACCCAGCTTGATTAGCAGCTGCCCCAGCATCGCGACGTTCCGGCGGTGGTTCTCCTGATCCACCGGCTTGCCATCCAAGAGGTCCGCGGTAGCCTGCTCGCAAAGCATCGCGATCGTCGCTGCATTCATCAGCAATAGGCGTTCCGATGCCGTGGGGTTGCGGCCTAGCTGCTCCGTGAGGTCCGTTCCGATCGATCGGAAGCGACGCGCCTCCATGGTGCGCCCGTCCACCTTGCGGCCTGCCACGACCAGATCGAACGCCGGGGGTTCAATGGACACTGGCTGTTCCTCCCATGGAATACCCGATCGCCTGGGCAGCTTGGATCACGCGGGCCGTGGTAGCGGGTGCGATACGCCCAGTGCCCTTGAGCGCCCGCGCTACCGTTATCCCCGACACACCGGCATGCTTCGCGACGTCCGCCATAGTGACGGTGCAGGGGTTATTTTGGACATGATCGACATACGCCAGCACACAGTCGCGGGTGGTCCGCGGTTCCAGGCCAGCGAGCGTGCATACCATGGCGAAGTCGTCACCACCGTTCGCGAACCATGCGCGGGCGGATTGCTGGATAGTGCGATGCGTATCCCCGATGCGGCGCCCGCCAGCCGCCTCTATCGCCGCGTTGGCGACGACGCCAAGGAATAGGCGTTGTTCGGGGCTGATCGCGCGGGAAACGGTTGCGGACTGGTCCAGGGCGTAGCTCATGCCGCCCGCCTCAGTACCGCCTTGCACCGACAACCGGCTTCCAGGGGCGGCGTGAAGCACGGCCCCAGGGGGGTTGCGAACGGCTGGTTTAGGGGCACACCGTCGCGGTTCATTGCGGGCACCTGGGCATGCGCGAGGCGCACGCGCTCGTCCCCGGCGGTCCGCCAGTACCGGCGCTGATCGGCGGGTAGCGCGCCAAACCGCTGGGCGATCTGCCACCCCGTGAGCTTGGCAGCTTCCGCGATGCTGTGCGCGGCGTTCCCGGCGACTGCCTTGGTGCGGGCGTTGCGAAGGGCACGCGCGTGCTTGTCCAGGATCGCTTCCGCCTGGGCTGGCGTCGTTCCGATGCGGATGGCCTTCGTGAGCATCTGGCGCTGGGCAGCGGTGATGTTGCCGCGGGTCGGTGCCAGGATGGCGTTGGCGTCGGCGCGGGGGTCCGCGGCATGCGCGACCAGGGCTTCGCGCACGACGTGAAGGGAACGGGCCTGATTGCTCGAAAGGCCGGTGATGCGACGTATCTGGGCCGCGCGGCTGTCGGGGCTTCCTGGGGCTACCAGCATGCGCTGAAACGTCTCCCGTAGAGCGTTGGCGCTTTCGTGGAGGTAGGCGGCGCGGAATGAGCGAACGGCGCTGTCGCGGGCTGTGGTGGCGTCTGCGGCGTTTGTGTTGGCGACATGACGGACGTGCGCCGCTGCCAATGCCGTGATTGCGGCGAAGAACGACGCAAGGCCGATTGCCATGGCTGTGGCGTCCAGGGCATCGGCGAGTCCGCTGTGGTCCAGTTCGTCGGTGCCGATGAAGGTAGCAAGCTGTTCGCGGTAATGGTCGCGGGCGTCCGCGCCATCGTCGTCGGCGTGGCCCAACATTGCGGCGAGTAGCATGATGTCCAGACTGGCGATGGCATCATCGATCGCGGCGTTCAGGGCAGCTTCGATGTCCGCTTCCTGCTGATCGGTGAGTTGGTCGATAGGATCGATCACAGCTGGACCTCCGCGACGTTGGCGGACGATGCGCGCAGATGCGGTTCGATCAGTCGACGGACGTGCTTGGGCAGCTCATCCGTGATCGTCGGGAAATACATGGTCATCGAGTCGCCCAGCATCCGCTGCATCACGGGGGCGCCGGGGAGCTGCCCTTGCGCAAGTAGGTGGATAGCAAGCTCTACAGCCGCGGCTTCGATCGCTGGTGGGGTCGCGACGGTAAGCGGATAACCATGGGGACAGCGATCGGGCACACGCGGCCATGCCAGTGCCTGCGTCGGGGCTACGGATCGCCCCTGCCAACGCATGCGGTCTAGCAGCGCCGTCGCGGTGATAAGTGCCTTGCTTTGATCGCCTTCGTTGGCGCGATGCCATGGGTCCGCGAACAAGCGGGTCGACGCGAACGCATCCGCCGCGGGGTGGCTGACATACGAGTTCAGGCCGGCGCTGATTGTCCAGGCGGGCGGCGGGCCTTCCTCGATTGGTTCTTCGTCGTTCAGGTCGTCGTAGGTCACGTCAGGGATACCTTATGGAGCACGCCACCGGGGAGGTTTCGGCGCTCCAGGCGGACCACCTTGAGGGCGGTTGCGTCGGGCAGCTCGAATGTATCGCCGATGATGATTGGGTGGGGGTGGTCGATCAGCCACACGGTCGCGGTGGCGTTGGCGATGGCCTCGTTGGATGCGGCGCCAAGCGTCTTGCCTGGGCTGTAGGTCACGCGGGCGCGGTGAAGGGTGACTGTGCCGCGGCCCGGTGAGAAGGACAAGCCGTTACCGCTCCAATTCTCGCTAGGTGCCACAATGGTTTCGCGCCCAAAGATGTCGCGGACCGGATCGCGCCAGTGGCGCACGGTATCGGTCATGAGCGGCAAGAGGTCAGCGAGCATGGGGCACCTTTAAAAGAGGTTGCCACCCGCGCGCCCCATTTCAGGAGAGTGGGCGCCGGTGGCTTTCGGGGTTTTGCTGCACGGGCACTGTCCGAATGATCCCGCGCCGGGTGTTGCCACCCGGCCCCATCCACTCCGATGCGCGCGGCGGGCATCCTTTCCAGCGCATCGAATATGTGGGTGGCTTCTATTGCCCGTCGGGGAGCTTACGCCGCCTTCACGCCCTTGAGGCGGGCCGCGGCCTTGGGATGCTTGATGACGTAGCCCGAGTACCATTCGGTGCGCGTCCGAAGCGCGGGCTTGTCGTCCACCTCGCCCAGGTCGCGCGCTTCGATCGGCTTCGTCTGGATTCCGTGCATCGTGTCCGCGCCGAAACGGACCGCATAGATGCTGGCCGTCGCGTTCGCCGTGCCCTGGGCTTCATCGAAGGCCAAGATTTCCGCGCCCGTCTCGTCTTCCTCCACGATGCCGAACGGAACGCCGGCATAGCCGTCCAGTTCGCGGCCGAGCTGGTCCGTGGAGATCGTGAGGGCATTGACCGATCGGGCGAGCTGGCGAGCGCGCCGGCGGATGGTCTTGTTCATGAGCAACAGCGTGGGCGTGCCGCGCACCGCGTCGACCAGCTCGTCCAGCATTTCCAGCGTCAGCACGTTTCCGTTGGCACCGGCGGACAGAACCTGTTCCCCGGTCAGCCGGCGGTTGAGTCCGTCGAACTCCTTGGGGTTCGTGGAAGTGTTGCCGTCGAAGAAAGTGCGGCACCACGTCAGCGCCGCCGCCTTCGCCTTGAGTGCGTCGTGAATTGCGCGAGTATCGTTGTCGCCGGTCTGCATCGCAATCTGGGCAACGTCGAAATCGCTATCGCCTCCCAAGATGGTAAGCGTCTCGGTGAGCGGGTTCACAACGCCGGTGCTTTCCACGTAGCCCTCGTTGAAGCCGCGGAAGGCAACACCGGGAAGCGATGTCTCACGGTTGTAGGTGAATGCATTGCCGGCGATGTTGATGAACGGCATCGCAGCGAGCACAGGGTTCTCGGTAGCGAAAATCTCGACAATACCGGACGTGAGCTGATCGGGGTTCAGCTTCGCCCATTCGGTGATCGTTAGCACTTGAAGGTATCCTCTCTTGTATTGTTATTTGCGGTATCCGCCGGCCATGCGAGCAAAGACAGGCAGGGACGACGGATCGGGGGTGGTCGGTGTGATGGAAGGCTTGCCGCTGTCGGTCGCAGGTACGACGGGCTTGGCGTCGAAAACGCCGGTGGCCTTCGCGGTGTCGAACCACGCGAGCTGTTCCGCGGGCGACATGCTGGCGGGGATCAGCCCGCGAAGAGCTTCCGGGACGCCGGCAAGCACGGTGGCCGCGGTGGCCGCGAGCTGGGCCTTGAGTGCGGCAAGCTCCGCGACGGCGGGGTCAGGCGTGGGGGTCTCGTTTTCCATGTTAGCTCCTACAGGGGCAGCGCGAGTGCGGCGGACTCGTCGCGGCGGGATTGAAGTTCGCGCATCGCGGCGGTGCGATCGGGGTAGCCATCGGGATTGATCGCCATCAGCGCGTCGGCGGGGGACCAAAGGCCCAAGTCGATTTTCTCGCGGCTGTTGGCGAGCTGTTCGGATTCGGTCAGGCTGTCCATCAATTCGGCGAAGTCGACCGCGATCGTGGCATCGTCGGGGATGGTGCCGGGGCGGTGCGTGTTCACAACCGCCTTGAGCACAGCGAACAAGCGGGCTTCGCCGATGCGCCATTGCGCGATGTCGTCCAGGCGTTCTTCCCGAAGCTCGATGCGGCCCGCGTGCTTCGCGCTACCGGACTCGGCTACCTTGGACAGGTCGAAGACGTCGCTGCCCACGCCGTGAGTGGCCGCTGTCTGGCGCATTACGAACTCGATCGCCGACAGGATCGATGCGATCGGCGAATTGGGAGAAGCGAAGCCGAAGGTGCCGCCCTGGGGTAGCGCAATCGCGCGATCGGGGCCGAACTGTAGGATCTCGTTGGCGCTGATACCGGATGCCCAGGCTTGCCCGTGGGCTTGGCTTTCCACCGAGCGCCACAGGTTCGCGAGCGCGACGTTCACGGCGTCCTGGGCTTCGATGAGGTCATCGCCACCGGGGAGGAAGAACTGGTCGTCGGGAAGCCGATCGAACAACGGGACGAAGGGGAGGACGCCGTAAGGGTTGGCGTTGCCAGGGTTGCCGTCGATCCGGCGGGGCGCGCCGCGGTAGTTAAGGCGGCGGTAGCCCGTTGCAGTCCAGTCGCTGAAAGTCACGTCTTCCGCGCGGGTGGCGCCGTGCGTGATGATAACACGCTCGGGGTGCTCGGGGTCGCTGTAGAGCACGTCCAGTACGTTCGGGGTGATGACGTTCAGCGTTGGCACGCCAGCGGCTTCGTTGAAGCCCACCTGCAAGACCGCGGTTTTGCATAACTTCGTATATCGCGAAGCCTTCTTGAGCACCGCGTCGGCGTTGATCGACCGATAGAGCGCGTCCATCGTTGCTTGGTCGACGCCCGTGAATACCCGGCGGGGCTGGATGCGATAGGTATTGGCGCGGCGGTTCGTAATCGCGCGAACCATGTTGATGCTGAATACGCGGAACTGCTCGGGGCGCGACCACCGGCGGGCAATGAGCTTGAGCGTGTCCTGTGACTGCTCGTCCCAATAGTACCGAAGTCGACGCGCGCAAATATCCTTGCGATCCTTCGACGCGGTGGCTATACGGACAGTGTCAGATGAAAACAGCACTTGGATCAGTAAGCCTTAAAGCCGAAAATACTGTAGCAGTATAAATCAAAAATCGATGTAAGTCACGATGTTTTTCATCGTGGGACGGTGTGTGCGCCAATATTTTTCATTCTTGTTGTCGCGAACACTTCAAACGCCAACGGCTGGACCGGCTTGCGGTCGCGATAGGCATCGAAAAGCCGTGACGCCTCGCGCATCGATCGACATTCGCGGGCGCAAAGGGGGACGTGCCCCCCGCCATTCAGCACGCACGCCGCGACCGATGGTCCGCGTCCGTTGCAGTGGATGCCGTCGAGTTCGTAGGGGTTCAGGGATACGTGGCGCAGCGAGTGCGCGGCCCAGGCGACAGCATGCACGAAGTCGTCATGCGCGCCGCGGGGGTGCGTGAACTTCGGGATGGCGGCTTCGCCATCGGTTGCCTTCCCGTCCGAGTGGACCTCGAACACCGCCAGCTCCGAAAGCAAATCTTTGAAGGCCGGGTGGACGTGAAGGCGCTGTTCCGCCGCGGCCTGCCACAAGCCCATGAAGGCCTGATACTTCGTCCGCCGCGAGGGGTGGATTACCTCTACGCCGGAGCTGAACGGCTGCGTCGCGGCCCAATCAGCGACGTCCTGGGCACCGTACGATTCCAGGGTGGCACGGGTCATGCCGTATCCGCGGTGGTATCCATCCAGGCGGCTCTTGATGCCGCCCAGGCGCCCCAGGAACACGCTGTCGGCGTCCAGGACGTACAGGTGCTCTTCGTCATCGATCACGATCTTTGCGACGCATGCGGTGACGGTGCGGTCGCCATGCTTCGATCCACCGAAAGCGCGGTCCAGGCCACCGCCGACGATGTATGCGGACCCGGCGGCTAGGGCCTTCACGTCCAGGGGATACTCGTGCGTGCATGCCGCCAGCACGTCGGCGGGGAACAAGGCGCTGGTCGCGTCACCCCAGCGGTTGAGGTGGTACAGCGCGAAGTCGTGCGGGAGCATCTGGCGCGCGAGCGAGCGCAGCTTCTTTTCGCTGATCCAGGGCGGCGCGTTGTGGCATGCGTCGTCCAGGTCGGCGTAGGATATGTGGCTGAACGCGATCGACGTGTCGGGGTCGGTCGGATGGGTCGCGGCCTGATACAGCTCGTAGAGCTTGTTGGATTTCGGCGAGACGGTGCTGTCGATCAGCATCAGCGAGCCGGCGGTGTCCAGCAGCGAGCCGGCAAGCGCCGCGAACACCTCATCACCGCGGGGCGCGGCATGAAGCTCCGAGACTTGCGCTGTCGACAGCTTCTTGCCCCAGAGGGCAGCGGGATTGGCGCTGAACGCTTGGATCGTGGACCCGGCGGTCGGGAACTCGATACGATCGCCCAGCACATTGATTGTCCCCGCCGCGACCAGCCGCTTGAGCAACGGGGTTTGCTCGAAGGCCTCGCGGATCGACCGGAACGCCGTGTCGACCACTTGCTTTTCGCTGTTGGCGACAACCGCAACGTTTTCGGTCGCGCGGGTCAGAAACCGCCACACGATCACCATCGCCGACGTGACGGACTTCCCGTGCCGCCTGGGCCAGCAGAACACCGCGACGGACACGTCGCTGCCATCCAGGGCCTTCGCGATCTCCGCGGCTTCACGGGGGCCAGGAACGAAGGGGGTGAACCCGCCGGTGCTGGACCGGACACGCGGCTGCACTTCGTCCAGAAACCGGAAGAACCCGGCGGACCCTTGGCGCCACGATGCGATCGACGCGGCAAGATTGGACGTGGTGTAGGCGGTGGACACGGATGATCTCAAATCGGGGAGGTCGGGAGCTGATGGAACACCGCGTGGTCGCGGGATCAGTCTAACGACGCTCGACTTGAGCGGCCCGTCCTGGGCGTGGACCGCACGCGGTCCGGGTAGTTCGAGGTGCCTAGCGCCGCGGAGCGGCTAGTGGCCCGGTGCAATCAAGATGACGGCGCTTTCGTGATCGCCTCGAACGCCGCAAGTGGGAAACACCCCGGAACGTCATGATCTACATGACAGCATGACTATACCAGGATCAGAACAGGAAGGGAACGAAAAACTTCATACCCGCCGAATGGGTGCGCTTCTCGAATGACAAGAATCAAAGCGAGCTGTCACGGAGTGACAGCGAAGCTTATTACCCGACCGAAGGGAGGGTAAACGTACCAATCGCCCTAAGACGATGATCGCCCCACCTGCGGTGGGACGATGATCTGCGCCTTCGCTACGCTACGGCTTGATTCTTCTCGCTTCGCTCGATGCGAGTACACATACATGTCGTCAGAAATATGATGTAATTTGAGACGACGTGCATCTGTACGGGGTGGAAAACGGCAGTTTTACGTTCCTGTGCAGCTCAAGCCTCTTCAAAAACCTCCGAAATCACCCCGTTCAAAAATCGTCCGATTGAACGGGGTGGATTTGTGTCTACGTCGCGCCCGAAGTCGCCCCATACCGGCGCGCCGTCAGGCTCGATCTCAAGTTTTCCAATGCGGGTGATGGCTTCATTGACCCGCACACGAAGCGATGTCTCTGGCTTCCCCTGATCGCGGCCCAGCGCAATCATAGCGCGGGTTACGTCACCGCCGGTGACCTCCCCACCGTGGCGGTGCTCGATCGCAGTCAGGACCTGCCACACGTCGCATGTCAGAGTGACGGTGCCGCTGGGGAGGTTCCGCAACCATGTCGGCGCGCCGGGGGTTGCCACCGCCTTCACGAGCGCGGCGTGTCGCCGCTCGCGCTCGTCATCAAACGCCGTTAGCGACGACGCGGCAACGGTCTTTGCCCGTTTCGCCTTCCGCGTCTTCGCGTCGCGATCTTGGCGTTTCCGCTTCGCCTCCGCGGCGCGCGCCGACGACAGTGCGTCGGCGTTGTCAGATACCCAAGCGCGCTCGTTGCAGGCGGTTGCGAACTCGGTGAAGGTTCTGTGTTCATAACGAGCCACACCGGCCAAGGCTTGCGTCGCGTCCTCCCAAGCAGCGCGCTTGGCTAGGATTTCCGCGTCGCTCTCGACGCGGTGCTCCGCGAACTTCCCACAAGCTACTCGGGAAGGGCATCCATCGCACCATCGGGGCGGACCCTCTTTCCCCTTGTATGTGTCGCGCTTGTCCGAGAGGCCCCGAGTGAACTCGATAGGACTTGCAAAGCAATCGAGGTTCTTGATAGGCGGATGACTTATGTTGCCGTCCGCATCGATAACTACATCGGCTATCTTGAGCTTATCTCGGCGGTTCCGATACCTCTGGACACGAAGAACATGCTTGCCATCCAGAGCGATATAGGCTACATTACTGGCGATCATTGAAGCGATTCATTGGTTTATTCCTTGTGCACCTGCCCGCCGGTTCATGCCGGCGGGCTTTTTCTGTCACATAGAATAGACGACTATCCGCTAATTTGCAACGACGGTTTTTGAACGGGGTCAGTTAACCCACCGCCGGGAACACCACCCCATCAAACCGCACCCGCCGCATCACCGGCGCCAGGAACTGCACGGTGCCCTGCCGCACAGCGCCATAACCCCCGGTGGTCGACTTCTGATCGTGCCCCAGGGCGACGGCGATCTGGTCGTCAACCAACCCAACCTCCGCGCGCAGTCGGTCCGCCAGCTCGTGCCGGAAGCTATGCGCCCCCAGGCCATCCGCACCCGACTTGACGCCGATCCGGGTCAGGTAGTCGCGCCAGAACACCGAAGGCATCGCGCCTAGCTGATCGCGTTCGTTCGCGAGCAACTCCGGGAACAGGCGGCTATCGGCACCATGAGCACGGCGGGCCTTCACGAAGTCGATGAACCCCATTTCGACCAACTTGGCATGCGCCACCGCGGCACGCGATTGTCCCGCCTTCGTCGTCTGTCCACGATCCGGCGCGTGCATGATGTCGATCATCCAAGCCCCGCTCTTGTGGCGCGATATGTCGTCGGCGCGGAGCTGCGCAGCCTCCCCTACCCTCATGCCCGTGAAAAGACACAGCATGGGTATCCAGCGCCGCCAGTCGGTCGCCATGACGGTGCCAGGGCGGTGCTCCTTCCCGTCTGCCTCGAACCCCGTGAACAAGGGCGATGCGAGCACCTGATTGAGGCGCTCGGTGCCGAATGGGGGCCGCGGGTTCTTCCCCTTCACGCGCTTGAAGAACAAGCCGGTGCAGGGGTTCGTAAGGTCCCATCGCTCTTCGATCAGCCATGCGAACAGCGGCGATACCGTCGACAGGTGCTTGTTTATGGTCGTGAGGGCTATGCGGGGCATGTCCGCGGCGCGGGCCTTCTCCGCGGCTTCCCGCATCGTCAGACCCCGCATATCGGCGCGGTCGCGCCACTTCGGCGGTAGCTGGCGCATCGTGTCGCGATAGTCACGGACGTGCTCGGGCTTGATCGACGCCACGGCGCGATCGACGCCCACGAACTCCGCGAATTGCTCGATCACCTTGCGGTCTTGGGCGAGCGTGTCGTCACGCTTCCCTTCCTCTGCCTTCCGCACGTCGGCGTAGCGGTCAAACAGCTCTAGCAACGTCTCACCGGGCTTGGCCTTATCACGCTCTCGCTGGCGCACGCGGGCAACGAGCGGGCTTTCGGTGCATGCTTCCAGGTCGCCGCGCGCGCGGGCGTGGCCGGTTTTCAGCGCCGCCAGGCGCGCAGCGTTCAGGTCGGCGAGAAACTGGCGGTACGCCGGGGTGCCGGGTTCAAGGTCCAGCCCCATGCCGTCAATGATTTCAGAAGCCATACCCTCGACAAGCGAGTGGTCGCTGGTCGCTGCCAGCGGCATGAAGGCATCAAGCGCCGCCTCCGTGCGGTGCATATGCCGACGCCAGCCGCCGGGTTGCTGACGACGCAAATCGCTTTGCGCCAAGGCCTCGTCGTGTCCGAACTCTACTGCCAGCGCCTCTAGCTCCGCTTCGGTTGGCTGTCGGCGTGCCGACGACGCTTCGGGCAGCATATCGAACCCCTCCCCGCGCGCCGATGCCCATTCGCGCTTCCATTCGTCTAGAACCCTTAACGCACGGTCCGATGCGATCCGGCGATCGGTCGTGCCCATGGATTTGATGCGTTCCCTGGGCTTGCCAGGAGCATGAAGCGCGCGCGGAACCGGCACGCGAAGCTGCCAGGTGCCGCTCTTGCCGCGCTGGACTAGGTAGGTAGCGAGGGACATAGAAGCCGACTTCTCCGTGCGAGTGCTGTAGCAAGTCGTAGCACGTCTGCTGTAGCAAGTGGAGTCCGAAACCCGCAGAAAACCGCGACTCGCGGTAATTCCTATGTCAAGATTGGTCCTCGATTCGAATCCTGTCTCCCCGACCATTTCCGCCGCTTGCCAGCCATCGGTCGCGTCCGCTACGGCGCCGTGGCACGGAGGGCCTGTAGCTCAACGGTTAGAGCTGGCCGCTCATAACGGCTAGGTTGCGGGTTCGAGTCCTGCCGGGCCCACCGTGCTTCTCCGTTTCAGGCGGCCCATGACCGACGCATCGCCCCCAAATGTCATCGGCCTCGATTTCGGCACCACGAACACGGTCGCCGCGCGGGCGACGGGCGACACGGATGTCGCGCTCGTGCCGCTGATGTCGCCCGACGGGCAGGACCCGGTGTTCCGCTCCGCCTTGTGCTTCTGGGAGGAGGCGCAGGGCGTCGCGTCTGCGGCGGGGCCGTGGGCGGTGGAGGAGTATCTGGCCTTCCCGCAGGGGTGCCGCTTCATCCAGTCGTTCAAGTCGGTCGCGGCGACGGCGTCGTTCAACCATGCCACGATCTTCGGCCGACGCTGGTCGTTCGAGGAGCTTGGCGCGCGGTTCCTGCGCCATCTGCGCACCGCCGCGCAGGGCGCGTTCGATCCCGCCCCCGCGCGGTTGATTGTCGGGCGGCCCGTCGAATATGCCGGCCATCGCCCGGATCCGGCGCTGGCCCGTGCCAGGTACGACGCGATGTTCGCCGGCGCGGCGACGTCGATCCATTATGTGTACGAACCGCTTGCCGCGGCCTACAGCTACGCCACCCGGCTTGCGGAACCCGCGACCGTCCTGGTGGCGGACTTCGGCGGCGGGACCAGCGATTTTTCGGTCGTGCGGATCGCCGCGCCGGGTGCCGCGCGGCGCTGCGTCCCGATCGGCCATGCGGGTGTCGGCATCGCGGGCGACCGGTTCGACCGCCGGATCATCGATCACCTGCTGCTGCCGCTGCTGGGCCTGGGCGGCACGTATCGGTCGTTCGACAAGGTGCTGGACATTCCGCGCGGCTATTTCGGCGACGTGGCGGATTGGTCGCGACTAGCGTTGATGCGCAATCCCAGGACGCTGGCGGAACTGGAGCGCCTTCGCCGCAGCGCAAGCGATCCGGATGCGATCGCGCGGATGATCGCGATCGTGGAGGAGGAGCAGGGCTATGCCCTGTACGACGCGGTAGGGAAACTGAAGCGCCAATTGTCGGTCGCGGACAAGGGCGTCTTCCGTTTCGAGGGCGGCGGGGTGGACATCGAGGTGGAGGTGGAACGTGCAGCGTTCGAGGCGTGGATCGCGCCCGACCTTGCGCGTATCGAGGCAGCGGTAGAGCGCGCGCTCGACACCGCGCAGATCGCGGCGGGTGCGATCGATCGTGTATTCCTGACCGGGGGCACGTCGCTGACGCCGAGTATCCGGCAATTGTTCGTCCGACGCTTCGGCGCAGAGGTCATCGCGACGGGGGAGGAACTGACCTCGATCGCACATGGCCTGGCGCTGGTCGGGCGCGAACCGGATCTGGCGCAATGGGAAGCGTGACCGGGGCGCGGCACGCGTCGGCGGCGGCGATCACTTCGGTCACCGACGCAGGGGCGTAGCCCGCGCGCGCAAGGGCGTCGAAGACGACGTCCCACCAGCGGTGGAAGCGCGCCAGGTCCGCCGCGTCGCGGACATAGGGGGTGTGCCCCGGTACCAGCGACGGCGAATGGAACGACAGGACCAGCAGGCGCAGGTCCGCCGTCGCCACCGCGTACGCCGCCTCCGCCGCGTCGACCCCCTCCGGCGTCAGTGGTACGCGCGACAGCAGCCCGCCACGCGCGAGAAGGCCGCGTCCCCACGGAATCCGTCCGGCCAGGGGATGCAGCCCCCGACCGAAGCGGCGCCAGCGGCCGGTATCGATCGTGCTGAGCGGCAGTTCCGTCAGGCGATCGTCGATCCGGAAGGCGTCCCCGGCGATCGCGCCATAGTCCGGGCCACCCGCGGGCCGATAATCATGCCGCGCGCGCATCGAGGTATCGACGCGGAAACCGCGCCCGGCCAACAGATCGAAGGTCGAAGGCCCCAGGCCATAGCGCCCCGCCCGGTACGCCCGCGGGCGGACGCCCATGCCATGCTCGATCGCCTGCACCAGCGCATCCAGCTTCGCCGCCTCCAGTTCCGGCGGCAGGTTTCCCGCGAACGACGCGGCCACCCCCGGGCGTTCGGCGTGCGGCGGATTGACCCATGGGTGCAATTGCGCCCCGATCTCCGTCCCCTGCCCCGCCAGTGCGGCGACGGTCGCGGCGGCGCGCGGGTCCGTGGCGACGGGATGATCGACCAGGTACAGGGGCGCCACCCCGGCAGCGGTCAAGCGGCCGTGCATCGCGGGAAGCGAGGCCACGGCGGTCACGCCGCGCGCCGAACGGGAGAAGGGCTGCCGCCAGTCGAACTCCTCCTCGACATCGACGGTGACCAGGAAACGACGCCCGAACGACGCCGGCCAGTCGATCCGCGCGGACGCGGGCATGGCGAAGCGCATGCGGTGAAGCGTGACCGGCGGTTCGGCGGTCACGGCTTGCTGGTGGAGGCCTGTCCCATGGCGACGGTGGAACCCGCGGGCAGCGTCAGTGTCAAGCGATCGCGCTCGAAACCCAGCCTGCCGCCCAGCTCGGTCGCCAGATGACGCGCCAGACGCAACGCGAACCCGACGCCGAGCAGGGGCGCGCCCTCGTCGCCGTCGAGGCGTTCGTCGTCCATCGCCATCAGTTCGGACGACATGCGGTCGCGCAGTGCGGCAGGGCGGGAGATCGACAGATGGATCGTGTCCCCCGTCCCCGCCGCGGCACGAACCGCCAGCGCTTCCCCCGCCGCCGCGGTCGACAGGACGCTGGCGAGCAGGCGCGACACCAGTCGCTCGACCGCGGGTGCGTCAGCCGCCCAGGAAAGGTCGTTGCCGCCCCCCACGTCGAACGACGCGCCGCGACGCGCGGAAAGCGGCGCGAGGTCGGCGGCGACGCGGTCCAGCAAGGGGGCGACCGCCACGCGTTCCTGCCGCAGGTCGAGCATCCCCCCCTCGATCCGCGCGGCGGTTTCCAGATCGTCGATCGCGTCCATCAAACTGTCGGTCCGGCGATGGATATCCGCCGCCCGTTCGCGGTAGACCGACGCGACCGGGCCGAGCAATTGCTGCTCGATCAGCTCCGAGAAACCCGAAATGGCGTTCGCGGGCGTGCGCAGTTCGTGCACCAGGCGACGCAGGCCGTCGATCTCGCGCGTCGGCGCGCGCGGGCGGCGACGCGCGGCGTCCTCCTCGACGAACGGTCGCCGCGCGCTGCCGCGATAGCCGGTGAAATGGCCGCGCGCATGATCGAACAGCGGCACGCCGGAGATGCGCCAGTCGCCCGACAACGGCGATTCGCCCGCGACGACGAGCCGCGCGTCGGCGAAGGATGCGCGCTTGCGGAACGCGCCCGCCGCCACGCCGTCGACCGACGGTGCGACCGACGCGGCGTGATCGAGCGACAGACCGACGACCGCGCCGCGCGGGGCGCTGTCGATCCAGCGGATGATGCCCGCGGCATCGGTTTCGAAGCGGAACGAGGCGACCCGCGTGTCCGCGACCGGCGCGGCGGCCGGTACGGCGCGATCGCGCTGGAAGGCGGCGATGCGATCGACCAGTTCGGCGATCTCGAACCGCGCGCCGCCGGTGTCGTCGTCGTTGGTTAACCGCGTCGCATCGATCCGCGGCATCACGGCCGCGGCCAGCACGCCGATCGCGGCGAAGTCGTCCACCGATGCGGGCACGTACAGCGGTGCGGCGGGGGCGTCGGCCGGGGCCGCGACCCGGGCGTCGGGCAGTGCGAAATCGGTGCTGCCGAACGCGTCGAGCGCCCGCAGGGCGGTCGGCGGCAGGTCGCCGCGACGCCGGAGGACGCTGCGGCCGTGCGGGCCGACGCGGGGAATGACCTGCTCCCATCCTTCCGGATCCAGCCTTACCGCACGCAGGACCGCGGCGGCGACGTCCGGACCGTCGTCGGCCAGGAACGCGACCAGCGCGGCGGGCGGGTCCGCCAACGCCATCCCGCGCGCGACCGCCGCGCGCGTCTCGGCCGGGACGCTCGTGCGCAGCGTCGCCAGCCGGTCGAACAAAGCGGCATCCGGATCGATGCGGTGGCGGGCGGCAAGATCGACCAGCTGCCGATAGGCGGCGCGCGCGCCGAAGGCGGTCGACGTGTCGGCGGCAAGCACGGTCTTCAGACTGTCGTCGAACCTTACGCGCACCGATCGTCACTCCAACGACGACCCGACGGGATCGCCTGGGAAGGGACATAGGGGCTGGCGTCCGAGAGCGATACCACGGCGAAATGGCACCTGTCGCAGCATGGCACAATTGCCAGCACGCGCAATTTTCCTGTAGCGACGGTTTGCGAAGCTATCGCGATCGTGCGCGTAGCCGGGAAAAGGCGTGATGACACTGGACCGGATCGACCGAGAGATCCTGGCCCTGCTTCAGCAGGACGGGCGAATGACGAATGTCGAGCTGGCTGAACGGGTCGGCCTGACGGCGCCGCCGTGCCTGCGGCGGGTACGCGCGCTGGAGCAGGCGGGCGTGATTCGCGGATATCATGCCGAATGCGACGCGGCGAAGCTGGGGTTTCCGATCACCGTCTTCGCGATGGTCAGCCTGAAGAGCCAGGCGGAACACGATCTGTCGGCGTTCGAGGAGCATGTGGGGTCCATCCCCGAGGTGCGCGAATGCTTCATGCTGAACGGGGAGATCGACTTCATCCTGAAAATCGTCGCCGCCGACCTGGAAAGCTTCCAGCGCATCCTGACGACGCACCTGACGCCCGCGCCCAACGTCGCGAGCGTCAAGTCGTCGCTGACGATCCGCACCGCCAAGACGCTGCCGGGCGTACCGATCCCCTGACGCGAACGCCCGGCCCCGGCAGGATGCCGGGACCGGGCGCGCGTGTCCGGCAACGCCCGCGATCAGCCGACCGGCGGGGCGTCCAGGAAGGTGAGCCACAGCGCGGCGACGCCGTCGCGCGGCGGAGTCTTGACGGTCTCGAACGCCGCCTTCGCCCCGGCCTTGTCGCCCGAATTGGCGAGCGCGATCCCGATGCGCGTGTTCATCGCATCGGCGTCCACCCCGCCCTTCGCCAGCGCAACACGGTACAGCTCGACCGCCTTGGCCCAGTTCCCGCTGCCGAGGTACGCATCGCCGGTGCCGTTCGCGAGCTTCCCGTTCGCCGACGCCTTCGCCCGCGTTTCAAGCGAGGCGAGCGAGCCTTCGTTGCCGATCGACGTGTTCGCCGCGCTCAGCAGGCCGGTGGCGTTCGCGCTGCCCGCCGGCACCTTGCCCGCGGCCTTGCCCTCCGTCAGGACGGCCTTGGCCTCCCACGGGATACCCTGGTCCAGCGTATATTGGGCGTACAGCTCATAGTCGTACTGGTCCGCCAGCGCCTTTCCGGTGCGCAGAAGGCGATACAGGTCGACCGCCTGCTGCTTGTCCAGCTTCACCACCGCCTGCGGCTGGATGCCGTAGAAGACGACCATGTCGCGCCAGTTCTTCGCCGTCGGATAGGCGGTAAGGTAGCGACGGATCCACGACAGCGTTTCCGCGCCCATCTTCTTCTGGTTCGTGGACGAGATCGCGTAGCGATACAGCTGTTCGTCGGGCTTCTGTCCGGCGGCGACTTGGGCGTCCATCAGCTTCGCGAGATCGGCGGTGCCGCCCGCGGTGTCGCCCGACGCCAGCTTCAGCTTCACCAGCTGCAACGGCAGGTTGGGATCGTTGTAGCCCAGCTGCTGCGCCTGCTGGAAATAGGTCGTCGCGCCCGCGAAATCCTTCGCGTTGTTGGCCATGATGCCCAGCTGATAGGCGTATTTCGCCTTGTCCTCCTGCGGAGTGCGTTGCAGCGCCATCAGCGCGACCAGCGGACCCTTCAGCCCGGCGGTGTTGTTGCTGGCCTGCGACTTCGTCACCTCGACGTTCAGGCGGGTCGAGGCGGCGATATACTTCTCGTCGTCGGTCGCGGCGGACGCCTCCATCTGCGCGACCAGCGGCTCCGCGGTCGCGACGTCCTTGGCGGTGACGGCGGCCTGGGCCTTCGTCGCGAGCTCGCGGAAATCCTTCGACAGCTTGAACGTGGGAGCCTTCTGCTCCTTTTCCTTCTTCTGCGCCGCGGCGGCGGCGGGCATCAGCGCCAGCGGCGCGACGCCGGCCGTCAGGGCGGCGGCCAGGATGGCGTTGGAAATCCTCTTCATCGACACGTCTCTCCGAATGCGTGGGCGTCTGATCCGCCCGTGCCACCCCCTGTACGGGGCGTCCGGTGCGGGTTCAAGGAAGCGGGCGTATCCGTGCCCTCCCCGCGCTGAACCGCGTTTGAACGTGCGTTGTTCCGGACATGCGGGTTGTCGCACGGCCGCGCGACCGATAGCGGCAGGCGATGATCGCCCTCCTCTCCCCCGCCAAGACGCTGGACCTGACCACCCCGCCCCCCTTCCGCGCCACGACCCCGCGCTTCGCGGACGAGGCCGCGACGCTGGCGAAGGCGGCGTCGCACCTGACGCAGAAGAAGCTGGGCGAGCTGATGCACATCTCCCCCGCGCTGGCGAAGCTGAACGCGGACCGGTTCCGCGATTTCGACGCCGCCGACGCGCGCCCCGCGCTCTACACGTTCGCAGGCGATGTCTACACCGGGCTGGAGCCCGCGACGCTGGACGAGGCGGCGGTGCGGTTCGCGCAGGATCATCTGCGGCTGCTGTCGGGACTGTACGGCCTGCTCCGGCCGCTCGACGCGATGCGGCCGTACCGGCTGGAGATGGGCACGCGCTGGGCACCGCGGCGCAAGAAGCTGACCGACTGGTGGGGCGACCGGATCGCGAAGGCGCTGGTCGCGGACCTCGACGGATCGGACACGGTGCTGAACCTTGCCAGCAACGAATATTGGGCCGCGGTCGACGGGCGGCTGCCCGACCGGGTCCGCGTCGTCGCGGTCGATTTCCGCGAGGCCGACGGCCGCTTCGTCAGTTTTCACGCCAAGAAGGCGCGCGGCATCATGGCGCGATGGATGATCGAGCACCACGTCACCGACGTCGACGCGATGCGCGGGTTCGACAGCGCCGGATACGCCTTCGACGCCGATGCCAGCGAGGGGGACCGCTGGTCCTTCCGGCGCGCGGCATGACCGCGGTCGTCATCGGCGCGGGCGGCGGGATCGGGGCCGCGCTGGCGGATGCGCTGGCGGACGAGGGCGAGACCGTCCACCGCCTGACCCGCGCCGACGTGGAACTGACCGACGAGGCCAGCATCGCCGCCGCCGCGGCGCGGGTGGGATCGCCCGCGCTGGTGTTCGTCGCCACCGGCCTGCTGCACGAGGACGGGCACGGACCGGAAAAGTCGATCCGCGACCTCGATCCGGTCTGGCTGGCGCGCCAATATGCGGTCAACGCGATCGGTCCCGCGCTGGTCGCCAAGCATTTCCTGCCGACGATGCCCAGGGGACAGCGCAGCGTCCTCGCGGTCCTGTCGGCGCGGGTCGGCAGCATCACCGACAACCGCCTCGGCGGCTGGTACGGCTATCGCGCGGCGAAGGCGGCGCTGAACCAGCTGGTCCGCACGCTGGCGATCGAGGATCGCCGCCGCAACGAGCGCGGGATCGTCGTCGGCCTCCACCCCGGCACGGTCGACACCAGATTGTCGTCGCCGTTCCGGCAATCGGGCCGCGACCTGTTCCAGCCGGGGCGGGCGGCGGTCCAGCTGCTGGACGTGATCGACGCGTTGAAGCCCGCGGACAGCGGGAAATTGTTCGCGTGGGACGGCAGCGAGGTCGCCCCGTAGCCGCCGCGAAAGGTCACATAAGGTCGCATGGTCGCCCCCCCGTCGCGTGTCGCCGCCGATCCCCGCGATCGGGACGACGGCGGCCGTTCTACCCCGATGGAGCGATGTAGGACAGCGACGCGGCGTGCGCGCCCGTGTATCGCGTGTGCGTGACTTTGCGGTCGTGCCCGCCTACACCGGCACCGCAACGAATCCGTAACGCGAAAGAGCATCCTTGACCGACGAGACCGTCCTCGCCGACCCGTCCGACATCTCCCCCATCTCCATCGTGGACGAGATGAAGGCGAGCTACCTCGACTACGCCATGAGCGTGATCGTCGCACGCGCGCTGCCCGACGTGCGCGACGGGTTGAAGCCGGTGCATCGCCGCATCCTGTTCAGCGCCAGCGAAAGCGGGTTCGTCTACAACCGCCCATATCGCAAGTCGGCGCGCATCGTCGGCGACGTGATCGGTAAATATCACCCGCACGGCGATACCGCGATCTACGACGCGCTGGCGCGGATGACGCAGGACTGGTCGATGCGGCTGCCGCTGATCGACGGCCAGGGGAACTTCGGTTCCATGGACCCCGATCCCCCCGCCGCGATGCGGTACACCGAAGCGCGGCTGGCGAAGGCGTCGAACTTTCTGCTGGAGGACCTCGACAAGGATACGGTCGATTTCCAGCCGAACTACGACGGATCCGAAAGCGAGCCGCAGGTCCTGCCCGCGCGCTTCCCCAACCTGCTGGTCAACGGCGCGGGCGGCATCGCGGTCGGCATGGCGACCAACATCCCGCCGCATAACCTGGGCGAAGTGGTCGACGCGTGCCTCGCCTACCTGGACCGCAAGGTCGCGGGGGGCGAGGAGATCACGACCGAGGAATTGATGGAGATCGTGCCCGGTCCGGACTTCCCGACCGGCGCGATCATCCTGGGCCGTGCCGGTGCGCGATCGGCGTACGAGACCGGGCGCGGATCGATCATCGTGCGCAGCCGTCACACGATCGAGACCGGCAGGGGCGACCGCCAGTCGATCGTCCTGACCGAAATCCCGTACCAGCAGGGCAAGAACGCGCTGGTGGAGAAGATCGCGGAAACGGCGAAGGACAAGAGGATCGAGGGCATCGCGGACGTCCGCGACGAATCGAACCGGCAGGGCGTGCGCGTCGTCATCGAGCTGAAGCGCGACGCGACCCCCGACGTCGTGCTGAACCAATTGTGGCGGCACACGCCCGCGCAGGGATCGTTTCCCGCCAACATGCTGGCGATCCGCGGCGGCCGGCCGGAAACGCTGAACCTGCGCGACATCATCGCGGCGTTCGTGACGTTCCGCGAACAGGTCATCACCCGGCGCAGCAAGTTCGAGTTGAACAAGGCCCGCGAGCGCGCCCATATCCTGCTGGGCCTGGTCATCGCGGTCACCAACCTGGACGAGGTGGTGAAGATCATCCGCGGGTCGTCCAGCCCGGCGGAGGCGCGGGGCAAGTTGCTGGCGCGCGAATGGCCGATCGCGGAGATCGCGTCGTATCTGCGGCTGGTCGAGGCGCTGGACGTGGACGTGGAGGGCGACAGCTATCGCCTGACCGAAATCCAGGTCCGCGCGATCCTGGACCTGCGGCTGCATCGCCTGACCGCGCTGGGCCGCGACGAGATCGGCGGCGAGCTGAAGAATCTGGCCGATTCGATCGCGGAGCTGCTGGCGATCCTGTCCGACCGGGTGAAGCTGTACGCCGTGATGCGGCAGGAGTTCACCGACGTGCGCGCGCAGTTCGCGACGCCGCGCCGGACCGAGATCGCCGCCGCCGCCGACGGGATCGACGACGAGGACCTGATCGAGCGCGAGGACATGGTCGTGACCGTGACCATGGAAGGCTATATCAAGCGCACCCCGCTCGACACGTTCCGCGCGCAGAAGCGCGGCGGCAAGGGCCGGTCGGGCATGTCGACGAAGGACGAGGATGCGATCACCAGCCTGTTCGTCACCTCCACCCACACGCCGGTCCTGTTCTTCTCCACCGCGGGCAAGGTCTATCGCCTGAAGGTGTGGCGCCTGCCCGAGGGCGGCCCCGCGACGCGCGGGCGGCCGATGATAAACCTGCTGCCGCTGGCGGCGGGGGAGACGATCTCCACCGTCCTGCCGCTGCCCGAGGACGAGGCGAAGTGGGCGGACCTGCACGTCATGTTCGCCACCGCCCGGGGTTCGGTCCGCCGCAACAGCATGGATGCGTTCGCGAACATCCGCCAGTCGGGCAAGATCGCGATGCGGTTCGAGGAGGAATCCGACGATCGCCTGATCGGCGTGTCGTTGCTGACCGAGGCGGACGACGTCCTGCTGGCGACGCGCGCGGGCCGCGCGATCCGCTTCGCCGCCACGGACGTCCGCGAATTCCAGAGCCGCGATTCGACCGGCGTGCGCGGCGCGCGACTGGCCGACGGGGACGAGATCATCTCGCTGTCGGTCCTGCGCGCGTTCGACGCCAGCCCGGCAGAGCGTGAGGCGTATCTGAAGGCTGCACCGTGGAAGGAGGGCGAGCGCGAGATGACGCTGTCGTCCGAACGGATGGCGGAATTCGAGGCGGCGGAGGAATTCATCCTGACCGTCACCGCCAACGGATACGGCAAGCGCACCTCCGCCTACGAATATCGTCGCACCAATCGCGGCGGGCAGGGGATCACGAACATCGTGACGTCGGACCGCAACGGACCGGTCGTCGCCAGTTTCCCCGCGCACAACGGCGAGCAATTGATGCTGGTCACCGACCAGGCGAAGCTGATCCGCACCACGGTGGGCAGCATCCGCGTGGCGGGGCGCAACACGCAGGGCATCACGATCTTCCGCGTCGCGGACGACGAGCATGTCGTGTCCGCGGCGAAGATCGACGAGGAGGAGGCGCCGGAGAACGACGCGGAGGCGCTGATCGCCGACGAGACCGCGGACGCGCCCGCGACCGACGCGGAACCGGGCCTGACCGTCGACGACGGCACCGGCCCGGACACGACCGACGAGAGCCGGGACGACGAGGCGTGAGCGACCGGCCGCAGACCGCGTACAAGGTCCTGACCGCCGAGCAGCTGTCGACGCTGGAGCGGGACGGGCGCTTCGGGGGCGCGCCGGTCGACCTTGCCGACGGATATATCCATCTGTCGACCGCGGCCCAGCTGACCGACACGGTGGCGCGCCATTTCGCGGGGCAGGACGACCTGCACGTCGCGGCGGTGGACCTGTCCGCCTATGCCGCGGACACGGTGCGGTGGGAGGAGGCGCGCGGCGGGCAGTCCTTTCCGCACCTGTACGACGTGCTGCTGCTGGACACGGTCGTCGCCTACGGGCCGCTGGAACGCGACGGCGACGGCGCGGTGAAGCTGCCGGTCGCAGGCTGAGGCGATGCGCCGGGGAGTGATGGCGGCGGCACTGCTGCTGCTGGTCGCATGCGGGGGCGACGGGACGGAGGCGCCGGTCGCGCCGGCCCCCGCCCCCAGCCCGACGCCCGCCCCGACGCCCGCGCCCGGCCCGTCGCCCCTCCCCTCGCCCACCGCATCCCCGGTGGCGCGGTGGACGCCGCGCCCGGACGATGGCTGGCACTGGCAGCTTAGCGGGACGGTCAACACGGGCTATGCGGTCGCGGTATACGACATCGACCTGTTCGACACGCCGCCCGCGACGATCGCGGCGCTGCACGGCGCGGGACGACGGGTGGTGTGCTATTTCTCCGCGGGCAGCGCGGAAAACTGGCGCAGCGACTATCCGCGCTTCGCCGCCGCGGACCTGGGCAACGCAGTCGACGGATGGGCGGGGGAGCGCTGGGTGGACGTCCGCTCCGCCACCGTGCGCGCGATCATGGCCGCGCGGCTGGACCTGGCGGTCGCGAAGGGATGCGACGCGGTGGAGCCCGACAACGTCGACGCGTTCGAGCCCGACAATCGCGCCGGGCTGCCGCTGACCGCGGCGCACCAGATCGACTACAACCGCTTCCTCGCCGCGGAGGCGCATCGCCGCGGCTTGGCGATCGCGCTGAAAAACGACCTGGCGCAGGTCGCGACGCTGGCGCCCGATTTCGATTTCGCGGTGAACGAACAGTGCCACGAATACGACGAGTGCAGCGACCTTTCCCCCTTCGGCGCCGCGGGCAAGGCGGTGTTCAACGCGGAATATGCCGACCGCTACCGCACCAATGCGGGCGGCGCGCGCGACCGGCTGTGCGCCGCGGCGGCGGCCGGGCGGCTGCGGACGCTGGTGCTGCCGGTCGCGCTGGACGACGGGTTCCGTTTCGCCTGCTGACGCGGCGCCGTCGCGCGCGGCTTCGCCGCTGCACAGGAAAGCTTGGCTGGCGCGCGGGCCGGATCGCCCCCATCTTCAGCGCCATGACCCAATATTCGCTCCTCGATCTCGTCCCCGTCGTCGAAGGCGGGACCGTCGCCGCCGCGCTGGCCAATGCGGCCGACCTCGCACGTCATGCCGAACGGCTGGGCTTCCACCGCTACTGGGTGGCCGAGCATCACGGGATGCGCGGCATCGCGTCCGCCGCCACCGCGGTCGTCATCGCGCATGTCGCGCAGGCGACCGACACGATCCGGGTCGGATCGGGCGGCGTGATGCTGCCCAATTCGGCGCCGTTGCAGATCGCGGAGCAGTTCGGCACGCTCGACGCGCTGTTCCCCGGGCGCATCGACCTCGGCCTCGGCCGCGCGCCGGGCAGCGACCAGCGCGTCGCGCACGCGCTGCGCCGGACGCTGGCCAGCGATCCGAACCAGTTCCCGAACGACGTGGTCGAACTGCAAAGCTATTTCGCGGACGACGGGCGGACGGGGATCGTCGCGACGCCCGGCGCCGGCGCACGGCCGGAGATGTGGATCCTGGGATCCAGTACCTATGGCGCGCAGCTGGCCGCGATCCTCGGCCTCCCCTACGCGTTCGCCTCGCATTTCGCGCCGGACGCGCTGGACGAGGCGCTGGCGATCTATCGCCGCGACTTCAAACCGTCGGCCACCCTGTCGCAGCCCTATGCCGCGGCGGGCTTCAACGTGTTCGCAGCCGATACGCGGGCGGAGGCGGAATTGCTGGCGTCGTCGCAGCAGCAGGCGTTCGTCTCGCTGCGCACCGGCAACCCGCGCCAGTTGCCGCCCCCGGTCGAGGGGTATCGCGAATCGCTGCCGCCCGCGCACGCCGCGGTGCTGGACCAGGTGCTGTCGTGCAGCGCCACGGGCACGCGCGACGACGTGGCGGACGGCATCGCCGCCTTCCTGCGCCGGACGGGCGTGGACGAACTGATCCTGACCAGCAGCATCTACGACCACGACAGGCGCAAGCGGTCGCTGACGATCGCGGCCGACGCGATGCGCGAGGTGGCGGTCGCGGCGTAGGACGCCTCCCCACACACCTCCGTTCGCCCTGAGCGACGTCGAAGGGCACGCGCAGCGCATATCCTTCGACTTCGCTCAGCACGAACGGGGGGCGGCACAAATGGAGGGAAGCGTAGCCCGTTGCGCTCCCGCCCCCTCCCCGCTACGCGCCCCTGATGGCGCACGTCGGCATCATCATGGGCTCCACGTCCGACTGGGAAACGATGCGCCACGCCGCCGACACGCTCGCGGCGCTGGACATCGCGCACGAGACGACGGTGGTATCCGCGCACCGGACGCCGCAGCGGCTGTACGATTATGCGGGCTCCGCCGCCGACCGCGGGCTGAAGGTCGTGATCGCGGGCGCGGGGGGCGCGGCGCACCTGCCGGGCATGACGGCGTCGATGACGCACCTGCCCGTGCTGGGCGTGCCGGTCGAAAGCCATGCGCTGAAGGGCATGGACAGCCTGTTGTCGATCGTCCAGATGCCCGGCGGCATCCCCGTCGGCACGCTGGCGATCGGGAAGGCGGGTGCGATCAACGCCGCCCTGCTCGCCGCCGCGATCCTGGCCTTGTCGGACGACGCGTTGTCGCAGCGATTGCAGGCGTGGCGCCGGGCGCAGACCGAAGGCGTCGCGACCGACCCGCGATGAAGACCCTCCCCCCCGGCTCCACCATCGGCATCCTCGGCGGCGGGCAGCTGGGGCGGATGATCGCGTCGGCGGCGGCGCAGCTGGGCTATCGCACCCATGTGCTGGCGCCGGATCGCGAGAGCGTGGCATCGCAGACCGCGTCCTCGCTGACGCGCGCGGACTATCACAACAAGGTCGTGCTCGCCGATTTCGCCGCGCAATGCGACGTGGTGACGTACGAGTTCGAGAATATCGACGTCGGCCCCGTCGCATGGCTGGCGGATCGCGTGGCCGTGCATCCCTCGCCCGAAAGCCTGCGCGTCGCGCAGGACCGCGTGACGGAGAAGCGCTTCGTCGAGGGTGTCGGCGGCCGCCCGGCGCGCTGGGCCGCGGTCGCGACGCGCAGCGACCTGGACGCGGCGCTGGCCGCGATCGGCACCCCGGCGGTGCTGAAGACCACGCGCTTCGGCTACGACGGGAAGGGGCAGACGCGGATCGCGTCCGTCGACGAGGCGGATGCGGCGTGGGACGCGATCGGCGGGCCTGCGGTACTGGAGGCGTTCGTCACGTTCACGCACGAATTCTCGATCGTGCTGGTGCGCGCGGCGGACGGGACGATGACCAGTTATCCGCCGCCGTGGAACGAGCATCGCGACGGCATCCTGCACCGGTCCACCCTGCCCGCCCCCGCCGCGGTCGCGGCGCAATGGACCGAGGCGGCGGCGCTGACGGGCCGGATCGCGGAGGCGCTGGGGCATGTCGGCGTCCTGACGTGCGAATATTTCGCGGGCGCCGACGGACCGGTCTTCAACGAAATGGCACCGCGCGTCCACAATTCGGGACATTGGACCGCCGAGGGCGCGGTGACGTCGCAGTTCGAGAACCACGTGCGCGCGATCTGCGGCCTGCCGCTGGGCGACACCGCCGTCGTGGCGGACCGGGTCGAGATGGAGAACCTGATCGGGGACGAATGGCAGCGCTGGCCCGAACTGGTCGCCGCGCCCGATACGCACCTGCACCTGTATGGCAAGCGCGAGGCGCGGCCGGGGCGCAAGATGGGCCATGTCACGCGGCTGACCCGCCGCTGACGTCGCGCCGCCCCGGACCGGGTCCGGGACGGCGCGCGCCGGTCGCTACTTCGCCTCGCCGTCGATCGCGGAGCCCGCCTTGTCGGCGGTCCGCTCGACGCTCTTGGCCGCGGACGTGATCGCGTTGTTCTTCGACACTTCGCTGTCGTTGCGGACCAGCAGGAAGTACGCGGCAACGAGGACCGCAATCAGCACCGCCAACCCCACCAGCAATCCGCCACCGCTGCCGCGGCGCTCGATCACTGTCGTATGCGGGGTCTGCGTCACCCGATCGTCGGCCATGCCATCCTCCTCTTTCGTCTGTTAGACGGACGGGACAGCGCCCGGGCCGGAAGTTTGTTCCCGGCCCGTTACGACTGTCTCAAAACGGGAGCTTGAAGCCCGGAGGAAGCGGCAACCCACTGGTCATCTTCGCCATTTCGGCGGACGAGGCCGCATCCGCCTTCGCCCGCGCATCGTTGAACGCGGCGACGACGAGGTCCTCCAGCATCTGCTTCTCGGACGGCTGCAACAGCGATTCGTCGATCGCCAGCGAGATCACCCGGCCCTTGGCGGAGGTCTTCACCTTCACCAGCCCGCCGCCCGACGCGCCCTCGACCTCGATCGTGTCGAGCCCTTCCTGCGCCTTGCTCAATTCCTGCTGGACGTTCTGCGCCATGGCCAGGATGTCGTTCAAATCCTTCACGTGAAACTCCGTTTGGCTGCGGGGGGATCGATCAGTTCCGCCTCGGGAAAGGCATCGAACGCGGCGGCGACGACGGGGTGTCCGCGCGCGTCGTCGTGGCGTGCCTGGAGGACGGCGAGTTCGCGCTCCCCGATCGTCGGCGCACCGTCCGCATCCGACAGCGACAATTGCCATGTCCGGCCGGTGGCGGTGCGCAGGGCGGCGGCGAGTTCGGCGAGCGTGTCGGCGGACAGGGGTCGACTGCCGCTGAACACGATCTCGCCGGGAGCATAGGACACGACGCGCGCGCCATGCTTCAACCGCACGCCCAGCGCATGATGCCCGGCCCCCTCCACCAGCGCGATGACGCCGGCGAAATCGGCCGGGCTGCGATCCGCCGGCGCGGCCGGGGGCGGGGGCGCGGCGGCGGCGGGAGGCGCGACACCGGTGGCGAGCCGGCGCGCGAGGTCGCCGGGATCCGGAAGCGACGACGCGTGGATCGCGCGCAGCACCGCCATCTCCGCCGTCTCGACCGGCAAGGCGGCGCGCCCGACCTCCTCATGCCCCTTCAGCAGCAATTGCCACAGGCGGTGGAGCAGCGGGAAGGACAGCTTCCCCGCCCAGTCGCGGTACGCGGCGCGTTCCTCCGCGGGCAGCGAGGCGTCGTCCTGCGCCCCCACCTTCACCTGCGTCACGCCGTGCACCGCCTCCAGCAGCGCGCGCATGACGCCCGCGGGATCGACGCCGAGGTCGTATTGCCGCCGGATCGCGGTCAGCGCGCCCGGCGCGTCGCCCGACAGGATCAGCGCCAGCAGGTCGCGCACCGCGCCGCGATCCGACAGGCCCAGCATGTCGCGCACCGCATCCGCCGTGACGCCGCCGCCCGCCATGTCGGCATGCGCGATCGCCTGGTCCAGGATCGACAGGCCGTCGCGCGCCGATCCTTCCGCCGCGCGCGCGATCAAGGCCAGCGCCTCCGGCTCCGCCGTCACGTCCTCCGCCTCCGCCACCATGCGGAAATGCTCCGCCAGCGTGTCGGCGGGGATGCGGCGCAGGTCGAAGCGCTGGCAGCGCGACAGGACGGTGACGGGGACCTTGTTCACCTCGGTCGTGGCGAACAGGAACTTCACGTGCGGCGGCGGTTCCTCCAGCGTCTTCAGCAACGCGTTGAACGCGTTCTTCGACAGCATGTGGACCTCGTCCACGATGTAGATCTTGAACCGCGCCGACACCGCGGCGTAGCGCGAGGCATCGATGATCTCGCGCACGTCGTCGACGCCGGTGTGGCTGGCGGCGTCCATCTCGATCACGTCGATGTGGCGCCCCTCCGCGATCGCGCGGCACGGCTCGCACACGCCGCACGGGTCGATCGTCGGCCCGCCCTGCCCGTCCGGGCCGATGCAGTTCAGCGCCTTCGCGATCAGCCGCGCGGTGCTGGTCTTCCCCACGCCGCGCACGCCGGTCAGCAGGAAGGCGTGCGCGATCCGGTCGCGACGGATCGCGTTTTCCAGCGTGCGGACCATCGCGCCCTGACCGATCAGTTCGCCGAACGTCTGCGGCCGGTATTTGCGCGCGAGCACGCGATAGGGCTGCGCGGCGGCGGCGGGCTGGGGCGGTTCGCCAAGGTCGAGGAAGTCGGCCATCGCCCCCCCATAAGCGCTCGGGCCGGGTTCGTCAGCGCAATTCGCCCCGGGTGTTTGTCCTTGCAATTGTGCGGTGCAGCGCGCATGTTGCACGGCTTCATGACCGTAAACGACCTCCCGCCGCTTCTGGCCGAAGCGCTCACCGCGCGCGGCTATGCCACGCTCACCGCCGTCCAGTCCGCCGTGACCGCCCCCGAAGCGGAGGGCCGCGACCTTGTCGTGTCCGCGCAGACCGGATCGGGCAAGACGGTGGCCTTCGGCCTGGCCATGTCCGCCGAGCTGCTCGACGCCGGTCCGCCGCGCGCGCCGATCGCCCTGTGCATCGCGCCGACGCGCGAGCTGGCGTTGCAGGTCAGCCGCGAGCTGATGTGGCTGTACGAGAAGGCGGGGGTCCGCATCGCGACCTGCGTCGGCGGCATGGACGCGTCGCGCGAACGCCGCGCGCTCGGGTCCGGCGCGCATGTCGTGGTCGGCACGCCGGGGCGACTGCGCGATCACCTCGAACGCGGGGCGCTGGAGCTGGGCAGCCTGAAGGCGGTCGTCCTGGACGAGGCGGACGAGATGCTCGACATGGGCTTCCGCGAGGATCTGGAAGAGATCCTCGATGCGACGCCGGGGGAGCGGCGCACCTTGCTGTTCTCCGCCACGATGCCCAAGCCGATCGTGGCGCTGGCGAAGCGGTACCAGCGCGACGCGCTGCGCATCTCCACCGTGGGGGAGGATCGCGGCCATGGGGACATCGCCTATCAGGCGGTGACCGTCGCACCCGCGGATATCGAACATGCCGCGATCAACCTGCTGCGCCTGCACGAGGCGGAGACCGCGATGCTGTTCTGCGCCACGCGCGACAACGTCCGGCACCTGCACGCCAGCCTGGTCGACCGCGGGTTCGCCGCCGTCGCGCTGTCGGGGGAGCATAGCCAGAACGAGCGCAACGCCGCGTTGCAGGCGCTGCGCGACGGCCGCGCGCGCGTGTGCGTCGCGACCGACGTCGCCTCGCGCGGGATCGACCTGCCGACGCTCAGCCTGGTCATCCATGTCGAGCTGCCGCGCGATGCGGAGACGTTGCAGCATCGGTCGGGCCGCACCGGGCGCGCCGGCAACAAGGGCACCGCGGTCCTGATCGTCCCCTATCCGCGCCGTCGCCGCGTCGACATGATGCTGCGCGGCGCGCGGATCGCGGCCGAGTGGGTCGAGGTGCCGACGGTCGAGGACATCCGCGCCAAGGATCACGAGCGGCTGCTGGTAAAACTGCTCGCGCCCGTCGAGGTGGACGAGGAGGATCGCGCGCTGGCCACGCGGTTGCTGGCCGAGAAGTCGCCGGAGGATATCGCCGCGGAGCTGGTGAAGCTGCACCGCGCGTCGATGCCCGCGCCCGAGGAACTGATCGCGGGCACGCCCGAGGCGCGCAAGGCGAAGCACGAGGAAGGGCACCGCCCCGGCTTCGACGACACCGTCTGGTTCCGCATGAACGTCGGCCGGCGCCAGCGGGCGGAGGCGCGCTGGATCCTGCCGGTGCTGTGCCGCCGCGGCCACATCACGAAGAACGAGATCGGCGCGATCCGCATCGCGCAGGGCGAGACGTGGTTCCAGGTCCCGCGCACCGTCGCGCCGCGCTTCGCACAGGCGGTCGCGCGCAGCGCCGATCCGCAGGGCGAGGACGAGAACGGCATCCGGATCGAGCAGGCCCCCGCGGGCGCCACCCCGCCCGACCAGGGCGGCGGCGCGCCGCGCGGCGGACCGCCGCGGTCCGGCCCGGCGCGCAAGGGGCCGCCGCGCCGCTAACGCGGGAGCGGGCGCGGGCGTCCGTAACCTCGCATTCCTGCGAAAGCAGGAACCCAGGGCCGCAAACGTCGCCGTTCGTTACCCTGGGCTCCTGCGTTCGCAGGAGCACACCACCTTCTAGGGAACGTTCACATCGACCGTTGACAGTGCGCCCGCCGGACTGTCACGACCCGTCCAAAATCTGGAGAGGTCGATGTCCGTAGCCCCCCGCTTCCTGATCGCGCTGGCCGCGACCGTGCTGCCGTGCGCCGTCGTGGCGCAGGATACCACGGTCCATCCCGAGCGCTGGCCGGCGGTGAAATGGCCGATCGCGCGGGATGCCGCGACCGAGGCGCGGATCGCGGACCTGCTGCGCCGCATGACGGTGGAGGAGAAGGTCGGGCAGGTCGTCCAGGCCGACATCGCCAGCGTCACCCCCGACGACGTGAAACGCTATCACCTGGGTTCCGTGCTGAACGGCGGCAATTCCGGGCCGGGCGGCGACGATCTGGCGCCCGCGGCGAAGTGGCTGGACCTGGCCGACGCCTTCCACGCCGCGTCCACCGATCGCAGCGGCGGCGGGGTCGGCATTCCGATCCTGTGGGGCACCGATGCGGTCCACGGCCACAGCAACATCGTCGGCGCGACGTTGTTCCCGCACAACATCGGGCTGGGCGCGGCGAACGATCCGGACCTGATCCAGCGGATCGGCGCCGCCACCGCGGCGGAAATCCGCGTCACCGGGCAGGAATGGACCTTCGCCCCCACGATCACGGTGCCGCAGGACGCGCGCTGGGGGCGGACGTACGAGGGCTATTCGTCCGATCCGAAGCTGGTCGCGCGTTACGCCGACCGCATGGTCCTGGGGTTGCAGGGACCGGCGACGGGCAAGGCGATGCTGGACGGGCCGTACGTCCTTGCCAGCACGAAGCATTTCCTGGCCGACGGCGGCACGTTCGAAGGGCGCGACCAGGGCGATGCGCGGATCGACGAGGCGACGCTGCGCGACGTCCACGGCCTGCCCTACGTCCCCGTCATCGAGGCGGGCGTCGGCACCGTCATGACCAGTTTCTCCAGCTGGAACGGCGTCAAGATGGCGGGGCACAAGGGCCTCGTTACCGACGTGTTGAAGGGGCGGATGGACTTCGGCGGGTTCGTCGTCACCGACTGGAACGCGCACGGACAGGTCGCGGGCTGCACCAACGCCAGCTGCCCGCAGGCGCTGCTGGCGGGGATCGACATGTACATGGCGCCCGACAGCTGGAAGCCGCTCTACGCCTCGCTGCTGGCGCAGGCGAAGGACGGCACGATCCCGGCGGCGCGGCTGGACGATGCCGTCGCGCGCATCCTGCGCACGAAGATGCGGCTCGGCCTGTTCGAGGCGGGGAAGCCGTCGACGCGGTTGCTGGCGGGCAAATGGGACCTGCTGGGCGCGCCCGCGCACCGCGCCATCGCCAGGGAGGCGGTGGGCAAGTCGCTGGTGCTGCTGAAGGACACCGGCGTCCTGCCGCTGAAGCGCGGCGCGCGTATCCTGGTCGCGGGCGATGCGGCCGACGACATCGCGCGCCAGTCGGGCGGATGGACGCTGACGTGGCAGGGCACCGGCCTGACCAACGCCAATTTCCCCGGCGCGACCTCGATCTGGGCGGGCATCCGCGACGCGACGGGCGGCAAGGCGGAACTGTCGCCCGAGGGGCGTTTCACGACGAAGCCCGACGTCGCGATCGTCGTGTTTGGCGAGACGCCCTATGCGGAATTCCAGGGCGATCTGAAGACCGTGCAGCTGCGCGCGGACCTGCGGCGGCTGGACCTGATGAAACGGTTGAAGGCGCAGGGGATTCCCGTCGTCGCGGTCATGCTGACGGGTCGGCCGCTGTTCATGGGGCCGGAGTTGAACACCGCCGACGCGTTCGTCGTGGCGTGGCTGCCGGGCAGCGAGGGCGCGGGCGTCGCGGACCGATTGTTCGACGGCATATTCACCGGGCGCCTGCCGATGCCCTGGCCCGCCAGCGCGCGGGCGGACGGGGCGACTCTGTATTCGCTGGGCCACGGGCTGTCGAAGGCGGCGGCGTGGACGCGCGTGCCGGAGGATGCGGGCGTTGCCGACGAGGACGCGGGCGGCATCTATTTCGCGGATGGGGTGCCCGCCAGCGGCTGGTCGCTGATGGCCACCAGCGGCGGCAGCGCGACGCGCGTCACGTCGGTGCCCGTCGTCAACGGCCGCATCCGCGTGACCGCGGTCGACGCGCGCGTGCAGGAAGGCGCGCGCGCCTTCGCTTTCGCGGGCGGGGGCGCGCAGGAGGTCGCGCTGACCGCGCCCGCGCCGCTGGACCTGACGCGCGAGGCGAACGGGGACGTGATGCTGGTCGCGACGATGCGCGCGGACGGCGCGACGGCGCGCGACGCGACGCTCGCGTGCCTGGGCAAGGGGTGCACCGGCGGCGTGCCGCTGCCCGCGCTGACACCCGGCAAGTGGCAGACCGTGGGCGTGCCGCTCCACTGCCTGGGCATTGTGTCGGCGGTCGAATCGCCCTTCGTCCTGCGCAGCGCGGGGGCGATGCGCGTGGCGGTGGCGCGGGTGGCGCTGGGCACCGCGGCGGATACCGTCGCGCGCTGTCAGAGGTAGCGAATCCACCAGCGGTCGCTGCGCCGCTTCACCCCCGCGAACCAGCGCGTCGCCAGCCATAACGGCGGCGCGCAGACTGCCGCGATCGCCCAGACCCAGGCGATCGACGGCACGTCGCCCGCGCCCCCGCCCGCCTGCGTCCAGATCAGACGCAGGAGGTGGAGCGCGTAGATGTGCAGCAGGTAGAAGAACAAGGGCGCGCCGCCCAGCACCGCCAGCGGCCCGCCCCGCCCCTCCCACGCCGCCAGCAGCAGCGCACCGATGCCGAGCGTCAGCAGCAGGAAATCCAGCGACGGCGGGTATTTCGTCAGGTTGAGAAACGACATGACGGTCGCGAGCGGCGTCGCGCCCACGGTCCACGCCACCGGCTCCCCATAGCCGTTCGCCGCGCGGATCGCCACGAAGGCGAGCAGCATCGCGACCCCCGCCGCGATCAGCCTCCGCCGCCGTACCGCCGCCGGACCCGCGAACCACGGGCCGATCGCATAGCCGATCGCGATGACGCCGATCCACGGCAGCACCGGATAGGACGTACGCGCGCGCAGCCCCTCCGCCAGCGGCAGCACCGCGCGCTCGTGCAGGATCGCCCATGCCGCATGCGCGGGCGTGCCGGGTGCGAAGGCGACGGGATCGAGCAGATTGTGCCCCGCTACGATAACGATCCCGATCGTCGCCACCGCCGCCCGCGGCAGGTGGACCAGCGCGGCCAGCGCGATCATCGACAGGCCGATCGCCCAGATCACCTGAAGGTAGATCATCGCGGGCGGCACCGCGAAGCTCCAGCCGAATCCCACCAGGGTCAGCTCCAGCGCGATCAGGAACAGCCCGCGCTTCAGCAGGAATGCGGACACCGCCGCCGCCGACCGTCCCCGCCCGTACAGCCACGCCGCCAGCCCGGTCAGCGCCACGAACACCGGCGCGCACAGATGCGCCGCCAGGCGGGTGAAGAACAGGCCCGGCGTGGTCGTCGCGATATCCATCGGGTCGCCGACCTGATGCCCGATGAAGAAGAATTCCCGCGCATGATCGACCAGCATCAACAACATCACCAGCCCGCGCAGGCCATCGATCGAACGAATGCGCTGCGTCGTCGCTGTGCCCTGGATCGTCATGGCGGACCCATGATACGTTATCTCATCAACGTCAATGGCGAACCTGCCGAGGAATATTGTTTGCGATAACGCGTACCGTAGGGTCACTTTCGCAATGGCGCGCGACCGCCGACGAATTGTTGTTGCGGCCCATATGGCGATCCGGTATCGACGGATTTCGAAGTGGCGCGCGTTCCTCGATCTGGAATGATAGCGCTACCTTTTCTGGGAGGGGATGCAGTGGAAACCGGTGTCATCGTTCGTCGCGATCTGCCGACGATCAAGCGTGTCGTGATGGGCGCCTCCGCGCTCGCGATTGCGGCCGGGCTGTGTGCGCCCGCGTTCGCGCAGACCGCCGATTCGGCACCCGCGACGGAAACCCCCGCCACTCGCCCCGACGCCGCGAAGACGCCGCAGACGAAGGGCACCGTCGTCACGACCAGCTCCTCCGCCGACGCGCAGATCGGTGCCAGCGGCAGCTCCACCGACGCGGCGCAATCGACCCCGATGCAGACCGCGACGGACGCGGAGGGCAACGACCTGATCGTCACCGGTTACCGCCAGTCGCTGCAAAGCGCGCAGAGCATCAAGCGCAACGCCGATTCGATCGTCGATTCGGTCAGCGCCGAGGATATCGGCGCCCTTCCCGACCGTTCCGTCGTGGAGACGTTGCAGCGCATCCCCGGCGTGTCGATCAGCCGCTTCGCCGCGGGCGTCGACCCCGATCATTTCTCGGTCGAGGGATCGCAGGCGACGGTCCGCGGTCTCACCTACGTCCGGTCCGAATTCAACGGGCGCGAGGCGTTCTCCGCGCTCAACGGTCGCTCGCTCGGCTTCCAGGACGTACCGTCCGAATTGCTGGGCGGCGTCGACGTGTTCAAGTCGCCGACCGCGGACCGGATCGAGGGCGGCATTTCGGGCATCGTCAACCTGCGCACGCGCAAGCCGTTCGATGCGAAGGGCACGTACCTCGCCGGATCGCTGGAGATGAATTACGGCGACTTCGTCAGCAAGTCCGCACCGACCATCTCGATCCTGGGCAGCACGCGCTGGGACACCGGCATCGGCGAGATCGGCATCCTGGGCAGCGCGGTCTATTCGCAGCTGTTCACGCGCAACGACCGGTTGCAGGTATCCAGCTTCCGCAACCGGCCGATCTACAGCAACGGGACGCGCACCGACGTCGTCCCCTTCGCCGGCGCGACGCAGACCGGCAGCGGGCTGTTCCCGCGCGGCGCGGTGATCGGGACGCAGACGTTCGAGCGCGAGCGCCAGGGCTATTCCGCAGCGCTCCAGTGGCGGTCGCCCGACCGGTCGATGGAGGCATCGTTCCAGTTCCTGCGCTCCGACGCGCGACAGGATTGGTTCGAGAACACGATCGAGATCGCGACCGACAACGTCACCTCCAACGGCGACAGCCGGGCGCGGGCGGGCACGTCGATCAGCTTCGACGCCGACAATCTGTTCGACCAGGGGCTCATCACCGGGCCGACCGGCTGGCGCGCGGACCAGAATAACGCGGAATCCGCCGCGACCCCCGCGGGCCGTCGCACGCCCGCCTTCGGCCTTCAGTCGAACAACCAGTTCCGCGAGCACAAGGAGCGGAGCGTTACTGACGATTTCGGCTTCAACTTCAAATGGAACGTCAACGAGCGGATCGGCATCACGGTCGATTACGATCACGTCAATTCGCGTGGCGAGGTGCTGGACAACGGCATCTGGGGCACGACGTACCAGGATGCGTTCATCAAGCTGAACGGCAAGGACCTGCCCGTGGTGCAGTTCGTGTCGCCGCAATCGTGCGAGGGCGCCGCGCTGAACGCGCAGGGGCAATGCGTCGGCACGCCGGGGGCGACGGGGAGCTTCCCCACCTACTACACCGGCACGCACCAGAATTTCACCGATCCGTACAACAACTTCTGGCGTGCCGCGATGGATCACGCGGAGGAATCGTCGGGCAATTCAGACGCCTTCCGCATCGACGGCGAGCTGACGTTTCCGGACAGCAATTTCCTGAAGGCGGTGCGCGCGGGCTATCGCTACGCCGACCGTGACCAGATCGCGCGCAACTCCACCTACAATTGGGGTGTGTTGTCCGAGCAGTGGGGCAATGGCGGCCCGGTGTGGATGGACGAGCGCATCGGCGGCGTCGGCGGCGACCAGCAGGGCACGACGTCGCAGGCGGGATCGTACGACGCCTTCACCTTCAACAACTTCTTCCGCGGCGCGGCGGGCGATCCGACCGGGAACCAGGGCCGCCTGTACTATGCAGGCAAGCCCGCGCAGGACTATGCGTCGTACATCGCCTTCGCCAAGTCGATCCGCAACGAATGGCTGCCCGCGGGCACCGTGCCGACGGGCGGCGCGGGCGGCTGGCTTCCGCTCGCCGAACGGCCGGGCACCGTCGACGGCGGCTATTACCTGCCGGGCGAGATCAACCCGATCGAGGAGATCAACAACGCCGGCTATATCATGGCGAACATCGACACGACGTTCGCCAACGACTGGCGCCTGACCGGCAACATCGGCGTGCGGTACAGCGATACGAAGCGCACCAGCAGCGGCTTCATCCAATATTCCACCGCCGAGCCGCTGACGGTCGACGCGACGTGCCGGACCACCATCCAGCAGATCGTCAATCCGCAACCGGGACAGGCCGTACCCGCGACGCCCACGGTGCCCGCGGGCTGCGCCTTCCTGTACAGCAACCCGCAGCTGCGCGCGAACGTCCGCGCGTTCCAGAACGGCGCGATCGTGCCGAACGATTTCAAGACCAGCTACGATTACTGGTTGCCCGCGGTGAACCTCAAGCTGGAAGTGACGGACGAGCTTCAGTTCCGGGCCGCGTATTTCAAGGGCATCTCGCCGCCCAACACGACGCAGATCCGCAATTACTTCCCGATCTCGATCACGCCGCAGGTGCCCGCGGGCGCGGTGCTGACTGTCGTCCCCAACACCGCCACGGCGGACCCGAACGACGGCATCATCCAGAACGAGGGCGTCGTGCGGTTCGAGGGCGCGGGCATCCGTTCGGGTTCGCCCGACCTGTTGCCGGTCACCGCCGACAATTTCGACCTGACCGCGGAATGGTATTTCAACAAGGTCGGATCGCTGACCGTGTCCGCCTTCTACAAGGAGGTGAAGGGCGTGGTCGTGTTCGCCACCGACCGGCAAAGCTTCACCAACAACGGCCAGACGTTCGAGGCGGTGGTATCGCGCGAGGTGAATTCGCCCGACACCGGCAAGGTGAAGGGCGTGGAGATCGCCTATCAGCAGACCTACGACTTCCTGCCCGGGCCGCTGTCCGGGCTGGGGTTGCAGGCCAACTACACCCACGTCAGCAGTTCGGGCGTGCCGCAGCCGACGCTGGATCCGGGCGATCCGTCGGTCGCGGGCGGGCTGGTGTCGAACCTGAACGTGTCGGGTTTCGGATTGCAGGGATTGTCGAAACACAATTTCAACGTCACGCCCTTCTACGACTACAAGGGCCTGTCGCTGCGCGCCTCCTATGCGTGGCGGTCGCGCTTCCTGTTGACCACGCGCGACGTCATCACGCCGTTCGATCCCGTGTTCCAGGAGGATTACGGCCAGCTCGACGCCTCGCTGTTCATCCAGGCGACGCGGAACCTGCGGCTGGGCATCCAGGGCGTGAACCTGACCAATTCGCTGACGAAGACGTCGGTCGCGGTACAGGGGCCGGGCGGGGCGGACGACGTTCGGATCGTACCGCGCGGATGGTTCATGAACGACCGCCGCTTCTCCGCCATCGCGCGGTTCAACTTCTGATGCCCGACGGGGCCATCGACATTCGGTGGCCCCGTCCCGGGTTCCTGCGGTCGCAGGAACACCCGACGGCTCAGGCCAGCGTCAGGAAGATGTTGGCGGTCAACCGGCCCGTGCGCGGGTCCGCGTCCAGCGCGCCGGGATCGGGGATCACGCCGGAATGAAGCAGGCGGCTGCGATAGACGACCAGCCGGTCGAACGCGGCATCGACCGCGCCGATCGTTTCGAAGGCGGCGTGGTCGCAGGTGGCATAGCCCTGCCCCGCGGGCTCTGCCGCTCGCGCCGCGTCGTAGGCGGCGAGCCGGTCGGGGGTGATCGCCTCGAACCCCGTCGCGCGATGGCGGAAGAAGGCGGTGCCGCCGAACCGGGCGTCGCACAGGTAATGCAGCAGCGCGAACTGATGCGCGTCGGTCGTGTCGACGTGCGGTGCGCGTTGCGCGGGTACCAGATCGTGCGGCGGCAGCGTGACGAGCGAGAAGCTGCATTCGGCGTGGCGCGGCCGCGCACCGGTGGGCAGGGCGAAGGCGGCGACGATCGCGGGCGTCAGCGCGCGGACGACGTCGCCGACGTAATCGAGCGGGGCGGGCGCGCGCAGACCGGGATAGCCGCCCGCGGGCCCGTGCGCGGGCGCGAAGGCGGCGACGGCGGCTTCGTCCACCAGCGCGGCCGGATCGCGCGACAGACCGTCGATCGTGACGACCGGCTCGCGATCCCGCCCGACGATGCGGGTCGTCGCGCGCAATGTCGGCGACAGAGGGAAACGCGCCGTCATCACCGCGCGATAGGCCACGGGACGCGACGTTGACAATCATATCGGGAGCGAGCGGGCGATGAACGAGGGGACGGTTATCGATCGCCGGGGCGCGATCGTCGGCGCGGGCGCCGTGGCGGCGGGCGCGATGCTGGGCGGAGCGGCGGCGGCGACGCCGGGGTTGCATGCGATCGCCGCGACGAAGGGGCGCGCGTTCGGCACGTGCCTGTCCTGGTCGCCGAAGGGCGCGGATGCGGGATCGCTGGCCAACCCGCGCTATGCCGCGCTGGCGACCCGCGACTGCGGCATCGCGGTGCCGGAGAATGCGCTGAAATGGCAGGCGCTGCGCCCCTCCCCCGCCGCGTACGACTTCGCGCGCTTCGATGCGATCCTGCGCGATGCCGAGCGCGCGGGGATGCGGATGCGCGGGCATACGTTGTTGTGGCATTACGACCGCTGGTTTCCGAAATGGCTGGTCGACCACGATTTCGGCAAGGCACCGGCGCGGGAGGCCGCGCGCATCCTGACGCAGCATATCCGCACCGTGTGCGCGCGGTACGCTGGGCGCATCTACAGCTACGACGTGGTGAACGAGGCGGTCGATCCCGCGGACGGATCGCTGCGCTCCACCGCGCTGTCGCGCGCGATGGGCGGGGCGGAGGCGGTGCTGGACCTGGCGTTCCGTACCGCGCGCGAGGCGGCGCCGAAGGCCGAACTGGTGTATAACGACTATATGAGCTGGGAGGCGGGGAACGAGAAGCATCGCGACGGCGTGCTGCGGTTGCTGGCGGGGTTCCGGACGCGCGGCGTGCCGGTCGATGCGCTGGGCGTGCAGTCGCATATCGGCGTGTTCGCGCCGACCGATTCGATCGAACGGCTGGTCGCGACGCTGTCGCCCGACTGGCGCGCCTTCCTCGACCGCGTGGTGGGAATGGGATACCGCCTGGTGGTGACCGAGTTCGATGTGCGCGACCGCGGCCTGCCCGCCGATATCGCCGTGCGCGACGCGGGCGTGGCGGCGTTCGCGAAGGGCTATCTCGACCTCATGCTGTCCTATCCGCAGCTGCGCGACGTCCTGTGCTGGGGCATGACCGACCGGTACAGCTGGCTGAGGGGGTTCGAGCCGCGGCCCGACGGCCTGCCGACGCGCGGCGCGCCCTATGACGCGTCGTTCCGCGCGAAGCCGATCCATGCCGCGATGCACGCGGCGCTGGCGCGGTGACGGCGCCGGTCGCCTCGGTCCTGATCGTCGGCGGCGGCACCGCGGGATGGATGACGGCCGCGGCGCTGGCGCACAAGTTGCGCCACATGCGCATCGCGATCACGCTGATCGAGAGCGAGGCGATCGGGACCGTCGGCGTCGGCGAGGCGACGGTGCCGCACATCCGCGCGTTCAACGCGGCGATGGGATTCGACGAGGCCGAATTCATGGCCGCGACGAATGCGACCTTCAAGCTGGGGATCGAATTCCGCGACTGGGCGCGCGTCGGCGATCGCTACTTCCACCCCTTCGGCCTGTTCGGGGAGCCGATCGACGGCGTGCCGTTCCACCACCAATGGCTCGCGGCGGGCGAGGACGCGGGGGCGTTCGGCGACTATTGCCTGCCCGCCGCGATGGCGCGCGCCGACCGGTTCGCGCGCCCGCGCGACGGGGACGATTACGGGTACGCCTATCAGTTCGATGCCGCGGGCTATGCCGCGTACCTGCGCGGCGTGGCCGAAGCGCGCGGGGTGACGCGCGTGGAAGGGCAGATCGTCGACGTCGCGGTCGACGCGCGCGGGCATGTCGCGTCGGTCGCGCTGGAGGACGGACGGCGGCTGGCGGCGGACCTGTTCGTGGACTGTTCGGGATTCCGCGGACTGCTGATCGAGGAGACGTTGCACGCGGGCTGGGACGACTGGCGCCGCTGGCTGCCGTGCGACCGCGCGTGGGCGGTGCCGAGCGAACGGGCCGGCGCGATCACCCCCTACACCCGTGCCACCGCGCTGGACGCGGGCTGGGCCTGGCGCATTCCGCTGACGCACCGGACGGGCAACGGCCATGTGTTCGCGAGCGCATTCGTATCGGACGAGGCGGCGCGCGCGGCGTTGCTGGCACAGCTCGACACGCCCGCGCTAGCGGAGCCGCGGATGCTGCGCTTCGCTGCGGGCAAGCGGCGGCGGCAGTGGGTGGGCAACACCGTCGCGATCGGGCTGTCGGCGGGGTTCCTGGAACCGCTGGAATCGACCAGCATCCATCTGGCGCAGGTCGCGATCGAACGGCTGCTCGACCTGTTCCCCACCGGCGACCGGGACCCGCTCGACGCCGCCGAGTTCAACCGCACGATGGACGTGGAATACGAACGCGTGCGCGACTTCATCATCCTGCATTACGCCGCGACCGAGCGGCGCGACACGCCGTTCTGGCGCCATGTCGCCGCGATGCCGCTGCCCGACAGCCTGTCCGCGAAGATCGACCTGTTCCGCGCGCGCGGCGTCGTGACGACCTATGCACAGGGCCTGTTCATGGAGCCGAGCTGGCTGGCGGTGTACATGGGGCAGCGCGTCCGGCCCGCGGGTCACGATCCGCGCGCGAGCTGCGATGCGGCGGCCCTGTCGCGTATCCGCGCGCGCGTGGCGACGCAGGTGGCCGGGATGCCAACACACGACGCGACGCTCGCGCGATGAGGATCGCGGTGGCGGGCGATGGAATCGCGGCGCACCTCGCCTGCGCGATGCTGGCGCGTGTCGCCGACGTCGTGCGTGTGCCGGTGGGCGCGGGCGGGCACGGGCTGGGGCCGGTCGGCCATGTCGTCACGGGCGCGCCGGCGTGGATGGCGACCGACCTCGCGGCGCGTGTCGGGCACGTCCCGGGGGCGGTGGCGACGCTGGGCATCGCCTTCGCAGGCTGGAGCCCGCAGCAATGGTTCCTGCCCTATGGCGACGTCGGCGCGCCGCTGGAGACGATTCCCTTCCCGCAGTTGATCGCGCGATTGCGCAGCGAGGGGCATGGCGTGGAGCCGGGGGACTTCTCGCTCGCGACGCTGGCGGCGCGCGCGGGGCGGCTGCCGCCGCCGGACGACGACCCGCGATCGCCCTGGTCGACGGTGCGGCCGGGTATCACCTATCCGTGCGCGGCGCTGGCGACGCGGCTGGCCGCGCTGGCCGATGTGCCCGTCACGGCCCCCCTCGCCGCACCGCCGGGCGACGCGCCGCGGATCGCGGCGCTGGCGCTGGCGGACGGCACGACGCTGTCCGCGGACCTGTACGTCGACGCCGGCGGCGGGGCGGCGGGGATCGCGACGAGCGAATGGGAAAGCTGGGCGCGCTGGCTGCCCTGCACCGGCGTCACGTCGCGGATCGTGGCCAGCGACGCGCCGCCGCCGCCCTTCCCGCTCCACAGCGCGACGCCCGACGGCTGGCGCGCGACCGTGGCGCTGGAGGGCGCGATCGTCGACACCGCCTATGGCGCGGGCGGCGAGCGCTACGACAACGGCCTGCGTCGCACGGCCTGGCGCGGCAACCGCGTCGCGATCGGCGCGGCGGCGGGGGTGGTGGAGCCGGTGCTGGGCCATGCCCTGCTGCTGGCGCACGATGCCGTCGCGCGCCTGATCGGGCTGCTCCCCGCCGCAGGATCGGACGGCACGGTCGAGGCCGCCGAATATCACCGCCTGACCGCGCGCCAGCACGAACGCGCGCGCGACGCGGCGGTGGCCCTGTGGGCGACGCGGCGCGGGAGCGAGGACGTGCCGCCCGCCCTCGCGCACAAGCTGGCGCTGTATCGCAGCCGCGGGCATGTGCCGATGGACGACGACGATCCGCTGTCGCGCGGCGACTGGGCGATGCTGCTGGACGGACAGGGCGAGCGCCAGCGCCGCGTCGACCCGATCGCCGCCGCTTTGCCGGGCACCGCGGTCATGGACCATTGCCGCCGCCTGCGTGCGATCATGCTGCGCAGCATTTCCGGGGACGACCGATGACCGACGACCGCCGCATCCGCTCCATCGCCATCGTCGGCGGGGGCAGCGCGGGGTGGATGGCCGCCGCCACGCTCGCGCGCCTGCTGGGACCGGGCTACGCCACGATCACGCTGGTGGAATCGGAGGAGATCGGCACCGTCGGCGTCGGCGAGGCGACGATCCCGCAGATGCGGACATTCAACCGCATGCTCGGCATCGACGAGGACGAGTTCGTCCGCGAGACGAAGGGCAGCTTCAAGCTGGGGATCCAGTTCGTGGACTGGGGGCGGCTGGGCCACACCTACTTCCACCCCTTCGGCGGCTATGGCGTCGACATGGCGGGCGTGTCCTTCCACGCCTATTTCCTGCGGCTGCGCGCGCTGGGCGAGGCGCCGTCGATCGACGCCTATTCGTTGCAGGCGATGGCGAGCCGCGGCGACAGGTTCATGCGTTCGATCGACGCGGGCAATTCGCCGCTGTCGGACATCGCCTACGCCTATCATTTCGACGCGGGGCTCTACGCGCGCTACCTGCGCCGCTATGCCGAGGCGCGCGGGGTGGTGCGGCGCGAGGGGCGGATCGTGTCGGTCGAGCGCGACGGCGAGAGCGGCAACGTCGCGGGCGTCACGCTGGCGGAGGGCGGGCGCGTGGAGGCGGATCTGTTCGTCGACTGCTCCGGCTTCCGCGCGCTGCTGATCGGCGAGGCCATGGGGAACGACTTCGTCGACTGGGGCCATTGGCTCCCCTGCGACCGCGCGGTGGCGGTGCCGTGCGCGGGCCGGGCGGAGATGACGCCCTACACCCGATCCACCGCGCGCACCGCGGGCTGGCAATGGCGCATCCCGTTGCAGCACCGCACCGGCAACGGCCATGTCTATGCCAGCGCATATCTGTCGGATGACGAGGCGGCGGCGACGTTGCTGGCGAACCTGGACGGCGACGCGCTGGCGGACCCGCGGCTGATCCGGTTCCGCACCGGGCATCGCGCGAAATTCTGGGACGGCAACGTCGTCGCGCTCGGCCTCGCCGCCGGGTTCATGGAGCCGCTGGAATCCACCAGCCTATGGCTGGTGCAGAGCGGGCTCGCGCGCCTGCTGGCGATGTTCCCCGATCGCGATTTCGACGCCGCGACGACCGCGCGCTACAACCGCATCCTGACGACCGAGTTCGAGGAAATCCGCGATTTCCTGATCCTGCATTACCACGCGACGCAGCGCCGCGACACGCCGTTCTGGCGCTATTGCGCGGACATGGCGGTGCCCGACCGGCTGGCGGAGAAGATGCGCGTCTATGCCGCGCACGGCCGCGTGTTTCGCGAGAACGAGGAATTGTTCAACGACACCAGCTGGTTCGCGGTCATGCACGGGCAGTTGCTGCCGGTGAAGGCGCACGATCCCGTCGCGGACGCGATGGACCTGGCGACGACGCGCGCGCGGCTGGCGGAGATCGCGCGCGCGGTCGCCAATTCGGCGGACTACATGCCCGGGCACCGTGCCTTCGTGAACGAGCATTGCCGGGCGGCGTCATGATCGCGGCGCTACTGCTCGCCACCGCGGTCAGGATCGGGGGGTTGGGATTCGCGCCCGCGGACGCGAAGGCCGCGACGATCGAGAGCGAGGCGGCGGCGCCGATCGCGTGGCGCGTCGAGGATGCGGCGGGACGCGCGGTGCTGTCCGGGCGCAGCGAACCGGCGGCGCGCGACGACGCAGCCGGGCGGCGGGTACATCGCGTCGACCTGTCCGCGCTGCGGACGCCCGGCGCCGGATATCGCCTGATCGCGGGCGCCGCCGCGAGCCCGCGGTTCGCCGTCGCGCCGGGACTGTACCGGCCGCTGGCGCGCGACGCGCTCACCTATTTCTACCACAATCGCGCGGGCACGCCGATCGAAGCGCGCTTCGTCGGTGCGCGCTGGGCGCGTCCGGCGGGGCATCCGGACGAACGCGCGACCTGTTTTTCCGGTGCGGACCGCAAGGGCGTGCGCTGGCCCGGATGCGCCTACACGCTCGACGTCACGGGCGGCTGGTACGATGCGGGCGACCACGGGAAATACGTCGTCAACGGCGGCATCGCGCTGTGGACGCTGCTGGACATGGCGGCGCGCGGGGTCGCCTTCCCGGATCGCAGCCTGTCGATCCCGGAGTCCGGAAACGGCGTCGACGATCTGCTGGACGAGGCGCGGTACGAACTGGACTTCCTGTTGCGGATGCAGGTGCCCGCGGGACAGGAACTGGCAGGCATGGCGCACCACAAGGTCGCAGACGCGCGCTGGACCGCCTTGCCGCTGCGTCCCGACCGCGATCCGGAAACCCGCCTTCTGTACCCGCCCAGCACCGCCGCGACGCTGAACCTCGCCGCGGTCGCGGCGCAGGGCGCGCGGCTGTGGCGCGGTATCGACCCCGCCTTCGCGCGGCGCTGCGCCGAGGCATCGGCCCGCGCGTGGGCGGCGGCGAAGCGGCATCCGGCGATGCTGGCGACGGGCGATTTCGCGGGGAGCGGGAATTACGGCGACGCCGACGTGTCGGACGAAATCTTCTGGGCCGCCGCCGAACGATGGGTGCTGACGCGCGATCCGGCGCTGCGACGCGCGATCGATGCCAGCCGCCATCTGCGCGCATCGTCCGGCGAGGCGGGATGGGCCGCGACCGCACCGCTCGGCCTGATGACGCTGGCGCAGGCGGGCGACCCCACCGCGCGCACGACGCTGATCGCCGCCGCCGGGCGCTTTCGCGACGAGGCGCGGCGCAGCGGCTACGGCATCCCGTTAGCGGGCACGGCCTACGTCTGGGGATCGAACGCGGTCCTCCTCAACCGCGCGATGATCCTCGCGATCGCGGCGGACCGGACGCGCGACGAAAGCTATCGCGCGCCGGTGATCGCGACGCTCGACTATCTCACCGGCCGCAATCCGCTCGGCCGCTCGTACGTGTCGGGATACGGCCCCGATCCGATGCGGCATCCGCACCACCGTTTCTGGGCCGCGGGCGTCGACCCCGCCTATCCCCCTGCCCCGCCCGGCGCGCTGTCGGGCGGGCCGAACGCGACGCCCGGCGACGACGTCGCGCGCGCCATTGGAAAGTGCGCGCCGATGACGTGCTGGCGCGACGATGCGCGCGCCTATTCGCTGAACGAGGTGGCGATCAACTGGAACGCGCCGCTGGCGTGGGTCGCGGCGTGGCGCGACGCGACCGAGGCGCGGCGATGATCGCGGCGCCGATCCGCGACCTCGTCATCGTCGGCGGCGGCACCGCGGGCTGGATGATGGCCGCCGCCGCCGCGCTTTACCTGAACGACGGACGCCGCCGCATCACGCTGGTGGAGAGCGAGGCGATCGGGACGGTCGGCGTCGGGGAGGCGACGATCCCGCCGATCCGCGACTTCAATGCCATGCTGGGCATCGACGAGCGCGCATTCCTCGCCGCGACGGGGGGCACGTACAAACTGGGCATCGCGTTCGACGGCTGGGGCGCGCCGGGCGACAGCTACGTCCATCCGTTCGGGCGCATGGGGCGCGACTTCAACGGAATCGATTTCCACATGGCGTGGTTGAAGCACCGCGCCGCACCCGGCGTCGGTCCGCTGGGCGATTACTGGATGGCGCAGGTCGCCGCGCGCGGTGCGCGGTTCCAGCATCCCGCCACCGATCCGAACACGCCGACGGGGCAGATCGCCTACGCCTTCCATTTCGACGCCGCGCGCTACGCCGCCTTCCTGCGCGAGCGGGCGGAGGCGGGGGGCGTGGTGCGCGTGGAAGGAAAGGTCGCGGGCGTGGCGCGCGATCCTGCGACGGGCCATGTCGCCACGCTCGTGCTGGACGACGGGCGGCGCATCGATGGCGATCTGTTCGTCGACTGCTCCGGGTTCCGCAGCCTGTTGCTGGGGCAGGAGATGGGCGTGCCGTTCGTCGACTGGCGCCACTGGCTGCCGTGCGACCGCGCGGTCGCGGTGCCGTCGGAACGGCGCGATCCCCTCGTTCCGCTGACGCGCGCGACCGCGCACGACGCGGGCTGGCGCTGGCGTATTCCGTTGCAGCATCGCACCGGCAACGGCGTCGTCTATTCCAGCGCGCACCTGTCCGACGACGATGCGGGGGCGCGGCTGCTGGCCGCGCTCGATACGCCCGCCACCGACACGCCGCGCACGATCCGCTTCGCCACCGGCCGCCGCGCGCGATCGTGGGAGGGGAACGTCGTCGCGCTGGGCCTGTCGGGCGGGTTCCTGGAGCCGCTGGAATCCACCAGCATCCACCTGATCCAGTCGGGCATCTCGAAACTGCTCGCGCTGTTCCCCGATACCGGCTTCGCGCCCGTCCTGCGCGACGAATACAATCGCCTGATGGGCGCGCAATACGATGCCGTGCGCGATTTCGTGATCCTGCACTATCACGCCAACGGCCGGGTCGGGGAGCCGTTCTGGGACGCGCTGCGCGACATGGCGATTCCCAACACGCTGGCGACCCGCATCGCGCTGTTCCGCGAGAAGGGGCGTGTGCTGCGGTACGACGACGATCTGTTCTCGATCGCCAGCTGGGTCGCGGTGCTGCTGGGGCAAGGCGTGATGCCGCGCGGGTACGATCCGATGGTCGACGCGCTGGACGACGGCGCGGTCGTGGCGGCGCTACGCGGACTGCGCGCATCCTACGCGCAGGCGGCGGGGGCGATGCCCGACCATGCGGATTATCTGCGGCGGATGTGAGGGAATGGTGGAGCCGAGGGGGATCGAACCCCTGACCTCTGCAATGCCATTGCAGCGCTCTCCCAGCTGAGCTACGGCCCCATTCCGTTCGGGAAGGCGCCCCCTAGCGGGGCGCTACGGCCTTGGCAAGCGGCGAAAACGCCGCCTGCCGCAACCGCATCGAATCAATGCTCGTCCTCGTCCTTGCTGGTCTCGACGCCCAGGTCGTCGTCGCCGCCCAGATCGACCTCGTCGTCGGGCGAGGGCTCCTCGTCCTCACCCGTGTCGATATCCTCGTCGTCGCCCGCCAGATCGCTGTCCGGCTCCTGCTTGTCCGCCTTCACCGCCTCGAACGGCAGCGGCTGCTTGGACTTCAGGATCGGTTCGGGCTGCCACGCATAGCCGCATTCGATGCAGGTGACGGGCGAGTCCTTCTCGAGGTCGTAGAAACGCGTCGCGCACTTCGGGCACGTGCGTTTCGTGCCCCATTCCGGCTTTATCATGCCGTGTGATGCCTTTCGGATGGGTGGTTCGCCGGCTGACCGGTCGAAGTGAGCGCGCCTTGCCATAGCACGACCCGGCTGGCAAGGCGCGGCGCGCAATGACCCAGGCGCCCCCTCCCCGTCCGCTGTCCGTAACCGCCGCAGGACCGCTGACGGGCAGCGTGACGGTGCCGGGCGACAAGTCGATCAGCCACCGCGCCTTGATGTTCGCGGCGCTGGCCGTCGGGGAAAGCCGGATCGAGGGACTGCTTGAGGGCGAGGACGTCCTCGCCACCGCCGCCGCGATGCGCGCGATGGGCGCGGATATCCGCCGCGGCGACGACGGCATCTGGGGCGTCCACGGCGTCGGCGTCGGCGGCCTGCTTCAGCCCGCGGTGGCGCTGGACATGGGCAATTCGGGCACGTCCACGCGATTGCTGATGGGCCTGGTCGCCTCTCATCCCATCACCGCGACCTTCGTCGGCGACGCCAGCCTGTCGAAGCGGCCGATGGCGCGCGTGATCGAGCCGCTGGCGCGGATGGGAGCGGATGTCACCGCCGCTCCGGGGGATCGCCTGCCGCTGACGATGCGCGGGCTCTGCCCGGCGGTGGCGATCGACTATACGCTCCCGGTCGCGTCGGCGCAGGTGAAGTCCGCGGTACTGCTCGCGGGCCTCAACACCCCCGGAATCACGCGCGTGCGCGAGCCGATCCCGACGCGCGACCATAGCGAGCGGATGCTGCGCGGTTTCGGCGCCGCGCTGGACGTCGAGGAGACTCCCGACGGTCGCATCATCTCGCTCCATGGCGAGGCGGCATTGCGTGCGCAGGACATCGTCGTGCCGGGCGACCCGTCGTCGGCGGCCTTCTGGATGGTGGCGGCGTCGATCGTCCCCGGATCGGACGTGACGGTGCGCAGCGTGCTGATGAACCCAACGCGTACCGGGATCATCACCGCGTTGCGGATGATGGGGGCGTCGATCGAGGCGGTGGGGGAGCGCGACGTCGGCGGCGAGACCGTCGCGGACCTGCGCGTGCGCCACGCGCCGCTGTCCGCGATCGAGGTTCCGCCCGATCTGGCGCCGAGCATGATCGACGAATATCCGGTGCTGTTCGTCGCCGCCGCCTTCGCACGCGGCACGACGGTGGCGAGGGGCGCGCACGAATTGCGCGTGAAGGAGTCGGACCGGATCGCCGCGATGGCCGCGGCGCTGGGCCTTGCCGGGGTTTCGGTAGTCGAGCATGACGACGGCCTGTCGATCGCGGGGCGCGACGGCGATCCCCTTCCCGGCAGCGGCGGCGCCCGGGTCGCGTCGCTGCTGGACCACCGCATCGCGATGAGCATGGCGGTGGCGGGGATGCACAGCGCCCGTGCGGTGGCGATCGACGATGCTGCGCCGATCGCCACCAGCTACCCCGCCTTCATCGACACCGCGCGCCTGCTGGGGGCACATATGACATGGTTGAACGCATGATTATCGCCGTCGACGGACCCGCCGCGAGCGGGAAGGGCACGATCGCCAAGGCGTTGGCGAAGCACTACCACCTGCCGCACCTCGACACCGGGCTGCTCTATCGCGCAGTAGCGGCGACGGTGATGCGACTGGAACTCGATCCCGCGAGCGAGGCGGATGCGGTCGCCGCGTGCGATTTCGACGAACTGACGCTCGCCGACCCGGTGTTGCGCGACGACGAGGTCGGACAGGTCGCCTCGATCGTGTCGGCGCACCCGCTGGTCCGCGCCGCGCTGATGCAGCGGCAGAAAAGGTTCGCGCACCAGGACGGCGGGGCCGTGCTGGACGGCCGCGACATCGGGACGGTCATCGCGCCCGACGCGACCGCGAAGCTGTTCGTCCGCGCGACCCCGACGATCCGCGCGCAGCGGCGCCGCGCGGAGCTGAAGAGCCACGGCAGCGCGGTCAGCTACGACCAGGTGCTGAGCGACATACGCGCCCGCGACGAACGCGACAGCAGCCGCTCCACGGCTCCCTTGGTTCCGGCCGCCGACGCCGTGCTGCTGGATACGAGCTTCCTGTCGATCGACGCCGCGGTGGCGAAGGCGGTGGCGCTGGTGGAGGCGCGGCGATAGAAATGAGCATGATTTTACCGATGCTTGCGCTATTTCTCCAAAGCGATTTACCCGTTCCCAAAGCGTCCGAACCCGCGATTACGGTTACCGGTAGACGGGCGGATAGATCGGTAAGTGACCGGGCAGTCCGCAACGTGATAACCCCGTCGCGAAATGGCCAGATTGCGCGTTTCGAAGACCCTTTGTGTCCCGCAGTCATCGGCATCAATCCGTCGACGGCGCGCGGTATCACGTCGCTGATAAAAACGAACGCAAGCGAGGCTGGCGCGCGCGTGGCAGGACGACAATGCCAAATAAATGCCTTGGTCGTTGTCACCTCGTCGCCGAAGGGCTTTATCGAGGCAGTTCTTGCCGCTCAGCCGATGACTACCGCAACCATCGACAAAAGTAGATTGCGCTGGCTGAAGGAAAGCGACGCACCAATCCGTTCTTGGCAGGTGACAGCCGTCGAGGATCGCAACGGCGTGCCGTTGATCGGCAATGACAGCGGACCGACCATCAACCCGCTAACGTCGGTGAGCCGACTGGTGGCGACGACGAGAGAGGCAATGGTCAAATCGATCGTGGTGCTCGACGTCGGTAGCATGGACGGCAAGACCGTGCGCCAGATAGCCGACATCACGACCCTGCACCTGCTACTGAATATTGCGCCGGATGCGGGGGACAGGTCGGTTGAATCAATCCTGGCGCTGTTCGACCGATCTGTAGCGCCACAGGAAATGACACCCTTCGATCGCGGCCTCCTGGCAGGTCTCTACACGCCTCCGACAAACGCCGTGACCGCGGGCGAAACGCGACGACGTATCCGGCGGACGTTAACGCGGGGCCGGGGTTACGCCGCCGACCAGAAGTGACGCGTTGAGCAGGCAGCCGCTCGAAACGCAGCCCCGCCGCACCTTGCCTTCCCCGCCCTCCTCCTATAAGGGCGCGCGGTCCGGCGGACTTCGGGTTCGCGGAAGGCTTGGTGCGGTCGGCGTGGCCGTCGCGCCCTTTTCGCATTTCTGCGGCGAGGCCCTTCGCGATCGGGAGCGAGCGGATGCCGCTTCGGCATGGGGTCGATGCGGCGGTGAAGGCCAAGACCGGCGGAAAAACCGCCTGGCCGGAAACGAACCTTAGGACGATCCTTTTTATGGCCTCAGTGGCAACTCCCACGCGCGACGATTTCGCGGCGATGCTCGATGACATGTTCGGCGGCGCCGACAGCTTCGAGGGCCGCGTGGTGCACGGCACCGTGACGGCGATCGAGAACGACCTGGCGGTCATCGACGTCGGACTGAAGAGCGAGGGCCGCGTGCCGCTGCGCGAGTTCGCGCCGGCGCCGGGCCAGAAGGCGGACCTGAAGGTTGGCGACGAGGTCGAGGTGTACGTCGACCGTGTCGAGAACATGCATGGCGAAGCGATGCTGTCGCGCGACCGCGCGCGCCGCGAAGCCGCGTGGGACAAACTGGAGATCGAGTTCGCGAAGACCGCGCGCGTCGAGGGCACCATCTTCGGCCGGGTCAAGGGCGGCTTCACCGTCGACCTGAACGGCGCGGTGGCGTTCCTTCCCGGCAGCCAGGTCGACATCCGCCCCGTGCGTGACGTCACCCCGCTGATGGACATCCCGCAGCCGTTCCAGATCCTGAAGATGGACCGCAAGCGCGGCAACATCGTCGTCAGCCGTCGCGCCGTGCTGGAGGAAACCCGCGCCGAGCAGCGTTCGGGCCTCATCATGAGCCTGGCGGAAGGCCAGATCATCGAGGGCGTGGTCAAGAACATCACCGATTACGGTGCGTTCGTCGACCTGGGCGGCATCGACGGCCTGCTGCACGTCACCGACCTCAGCTACAAGCGCGTCGGCCATCCGAGCGAGATGATCAACATCGGCGACACCGTGAAGGTGCAGATCATCCGCATCAACAAGGACACGCAGCGCATCAGCCTGGGCATGAAGCAGCTGGAAAGCGATCCGTGGGACGGCGCCAGCGCGAAGTATCCGGTCGGCGCGAAGCTGTCGGGCCGCGTCACGAACATCACCGAATATGGTGCGTTCGTAGAGCTGGAAGCCGGCATCGAGGGCCTGGTCCACGTGTCCGAGATGTCGTGGACGAAGAAGAACGTCCATCCGGGCAAGATCGTCAGCACGTCGCAGGAAGTCGACGTCATCGTGCTGGAGGTCGACGAGGACAAGCGCCGCATCAGCCTCGGCCTCAAGCAGGCGCAGGGCAATCCGTGGGAGGCGTTCGCCGCCGAGCATCCCGTCGGTTCGACCGTCGAGGGCGAAGTCAAGAACGCGACCGAATTCGGCCTGTTCATCGGCCTCGACAACGACGTCGACGGCATGGTCCACATGTCCGACATCGCCTGGGGCGTGTCGGGTGAGGACGCGCTGGCGCTGCATCGCAAGGGCGAGATGGTCCAGGCCGTCGTGCTCGACATCGATGCCGAGAAGGAGCGCATCAGCCTCGGCATGAAGCAGCTGGAGCGTGGCGGTCCGGTCACCGCGAATGCGGGCGATCGCCTGAACAAGAACGCCATCGTCACGGTCACCGTGCTGGAAGTCCGCGACGCAGGGCTGGAAGTGCAGCAGGGCGACGACGGCGCGACCGGCTTCATCAAGCGCACCGACCTCGGCCGCGACCGCGACGAGCAGCGTCCGGAGCGGTTCCAGGTCGGGCAGAAGTTCGACGCCATGGTCACCGGCTTCGACCGCAGCAAGAAGCCGACCTTCTCGATCAAGGCGATGCAGATCGCCGAAGAGAAGCAGGCCGTGCAGCAATATGGTTCGTCCGATTCGGGCGCATCGCTGGGCGATATTCTGGGCGCGGCGCTGAAGGCGCGCGATACCGAAAAGTAAGTCGAAAGTTTTCGACTGCTGTGAGGGGTCGGTCCACCGGACCGGCCCCTTTTTCTTGCATGACGCGGACGTACCATATCGGGCAATCTGGCCAACTTGTCGCTGTGAAAACCGTGCGTTGATCTGTATCAACCGCCCGGCTGTGCGGTGGCTGCGCGGGGGAAACGGCAGATGATTCGGTCCGAACTGGTACAAAAACTGGGGGAATTGAATCCCGGCCTGTCGCACCGCGACGTCGAGGCGATCGTCGCGACGTTCTTCGACGAGATCATCAAGCGGCTGGCGGACAACGGCCGCGTCGAGCTGCGCGGCTTCGGCGCCTTTTCCACCCGCGCGCGCGACGCGCGGACCGGCCGCAACCCGCGGACCGGCGAAACCGTCCCGGTCGATGCGAAGCGCGTTCCGTACTTCAAGCCCGGCAAGGAAATGCGCGCGCGCCTGAACGTGGAATAAGCGGCGTCGGCGGCGGCGACCTTGACGTCGCCCCCGCGCTCGGCTTGTGCGGTCGACGTGCGGACGTGGCGGAATCGGTAGACGCTGGAGACTTAAAATCTTCTGCCCATGGCGTGCGGGTTCGAGTCCCGCCGTCCGCACCATGTCCCACCGCACACCCCGTCGCCGCGATGCGATCCCCGCCCCCCTTCGGCGCCAGCCCTTTTCGTGCGATCGTCGCAGCCGGGATTGCCGAAAGCGATCGCGCGGGCTTTAGAAGCGGGCGGGAACGGAGGTAGCCGGATGATCGCTTCGCGCACGCCATGCGGCGCAGGCCGCGCGATACTGCTGGCCGCGCTGCTGGCCGCGGCGACCGGCTGCGGTCGACGCGCGGACGTGGGACCGGTCGTGGTCAGCGTCATCGGCGACGACGCGCCCGAGCCGGCGGGATCTGACCGCGCCGGATTGTCCACCGCCGACCGGGTGCTGACGGATTCGATCGCCATGGGGCTGGTCCGCTTCGACGCCGCGGGACAGATCGAGGCGGGGGTGGCGCAGCGATGGATCGTGACGGACGGGGGCATGCGCTACGTCTTCCGGCTGCGCCGCGCCCGCTGGGCCGACGGGTCGCCCGTCACCGCGGGACAGGTCGTCGCGCTGTTGCGGCGGCAACTGGCAAAGGGCGCGCGCAACCCGCTGGCGCCATACCTCACCGCGATCGCGGGCGCGGTGGAAATGACGCCGGAAGTGATCGAGATCGAGTTGTCGCGGCCACGCCCCGACCTGTTGAAGCTGTTCGCGCAGCCGGAAATGGCCCTGGTCCGCACGCGCGCGGAGGTCGGCGCGGGGCCGTTCCGTCCGACGCGCCGAACCGGCACCACGGTGTTCCTGACGCCCGTACCGGACCCCGATCGCGACACCGCGACCGAGCGCGCGGCCGAGGACGACGTCGGCCTGCTGACCGAGCGCGCGGCGCGGGCGATCGTCCGCTTCGCCGACCGTCAGTCCGACCTGGTCAGCGGCGGCACGATTGCCGACTGGCCGCTGGTCCGCGCCGCGCAGCCCGCACCCGCGAACATCCGCATCGATCCCGCGGCAGGGCTGTTCGGCCTGCTGGTCGCGCGGCGCGACGGATTCCTGGGCGACATCGGCAATCGCGCCGCGGTGGCGCAGGCGATCGACCGCGCGGCGCTGACCGCGGCGGTGTCGCCCGACTGGACGGCGCGCGACAACCTGCTGCCCGAGCAGCTCGATTCGGCCACCCCGCCGGTGTCGCCCGCATGGGCCGCGCTGCCGCTGGCGGAGCGGCGCACGGCGGCGGCGGGGGTCGTCGCGCGCTGGCGCGCGACGCGCGGCGGCACGGCGGAGGTCCGGCTTGCGCTGCCCGGCGGTCCCGGCGGCACGTTGTTGTGGAGCCATCTGGCGCGCGACCTGTACGGTATCGGCGTGCGCCCGGTCCGCGTCGCGGCGGACGACAGGGACGCCGACCTGATCCTGATCGACCGCGTCGCCCCGTACGACAGCGCGCGCTGGTACCTGGCGGAAGGGTGCCGCGACTGTTCCGATCAGGCGCAGGAGGCGATCGAGGCCGCGCGGATGGCCGCCACCCTGCCCGACCGCGCGCGCGCCATCGCCGCCGCCGACGCCGCGCTGACCGAGGATGGGGGCTTCATTCCGCTGGCGCGCCCGTTCCGCTGGTCGCTGGTCGCCTATCGCCTGCGCGCGTGGACCGCGAACGCGCGCGCGTGGCACCCGTTGAATCGCCTGCGCGACGACACCAACTGACGGTCATGGCCCGCCCCGTCCCGCTCTCGCCCTCGTACGCCGGGCTTCCGCTCGGCCGAGACCCCGCCTCGGTCCGGCGTCGCGTGGAGGCGATGGAGCGGTTGCTGGAGGGGATGTACGTCGTTCCCGGCATCAACCGCCGCGTCGGGCTGGACGCGATGTTGGGACTGGTGCCCGTCGTCGGCGATCTGGTGGCCGCGGGGCTGGGCGCGTGGATCGTGTGGGAGGCGCGCAACCTGGGCATGGGCCGGATGGCGCTGGCGGGCATGGGCGCGCGGGTGGGGTTCGACGCGCTGCTGGGCATGGTGCCGCTGGTCGGCGACGCGGCGGATTTCTTCTACCGCTCGAACACGCGCAACGTGAAGCGGATCCGCAAGTATCTGGACAAGCATCATCCCGCGACGATGACGATCGAGGGATGATCCGTCAGTAGAGCAGGTACGGCCGCCGTTCCTCGATCCACGCGGCCTCGTCCGCGCCTGCGATCGCGTCCAGATCGCCCGGCGCGGCGCCCGCATCGTCGACCCATTCGCGCAACTGCGGCCCGCCGTTGATGACGTCGATCGCCAGCTTGTCGAACACATATTCGTACGGAAAATCGCGCCACAAATCGTAGCCCGGCTGCATTCCGCGCAGCGCCTTGAACGCCAGCGCCTGAACCCGCCACGGGCGGAAGGCGGCGTGGTCGTAGGCCCCACCCTCCGCATGGATGAAGACGCCCGCGCACAATCGCCCCACATGCTTGTGGAAGGTCGGCTGGAACCACAGGTCGCGCAACGTGCATCCCGCCAGCCAGTCCGGCGCCAGCGCGCGCATGTCCGCGATCAGCGCGCGCGCGTCGATGTCGGGCGCGCCGAACAGTTCCAGCGGACGCGTCGTACCGCGCCCTTCCGACAGCGTCGTGCCCTCCAGCATCACCGTACCGGCATAGGCGCGCGCCATGTTGACGTTGGCGGCATTGGGGCTGGGGTTGATCCACACGCGCTCCGCCGGCCAGCCGAAGCCGGGGGCGGTGTCGGGCGCCCAGCCCTCCATCGCGATCACGCGATAGTCGAGGTCGAGGCGGTGGTGCGCGACGAACCACTGCCCCATCTCGCCCAGCGTCATGCCGTGGCGCATCGGCATCGGCCCCGCGCCGACGAAGCTTTCCCACCCGGCGCGCAGCGTCGTGCCCTCGACGGGGCGGCCCGCCGGGTTGGGCCGGTCGAGCACCCACACCGCCTTCCCATGCTGCGCCGCGGCCTCCAGCACGTACAGCAACGTCGTGACGAAGGTGTAGATACGGCAGCCTACGTCCTGGAGATCGACCAGCAGCACGTCGAACGTGTGCATCGACTGGCCGGTCGGGCGCCGCACCTCCCCGTACAGCGAGAAGACGGGCATCCCGTACGTCGGCTCCGCCTCGTCGGGCGATTCAATCATGTTATCTTGCAGGTCGCCGCGCACGCCGTGCTGCGGGCCGAACACCGCGGTGACGTTCACCCCCGCCGCGACCAAAGCGTCGAGGCTGTGGGTCAGATCCGCCGTGACCGAGGCGGGATGCGCGAGCAGCGCGACGCGCTTTCCCTCCAGCGGCATACGCAGCGCGGGGTCGGCGAGCAGGCGGTCGATTCCGAAGTTCATGCGCGCAGCGGTGCCGCAAGGCGCGCGACGAAGCCAGCCTGGTTGTGGAAATCGGGCTCGTCGCGCGGATGCGACAGCGCCCAGAAGGACTTGGCGCCCGATATGTCCTCGACGACGGTGGTCAGACCGAGCCGCCATTCGTCCACATCCGCCAGCGCGGGCATCGCGACCTCGGCCGTCAGCGTGGCGGTGGCACGGTCGAAGGCGATGGCGATGTCGCGCTCGTCGGCGTCGCGCATCCGCCCGCGATAGCCGTTGAAGTCGTAGATCGCGTAGCGGGTCGACGGCGACAGGTTCAGTTCGCGGTAGAAATCGCCCTCCCCCGCCACGAACGCCTCGAAACAGGTGTGCATCCACAATTCGTGCGCGAAATCGGATGCCGCAGGGTCGGGCCAGCGGATCGCGTCGAGACCGCCGTGGATGCGATACTCCAGCGCGATCCGGTCGCGCGCCGGGCGGGTCGCGGTGACGGTGATGGCGCGGACGGTCGCAGAGGGAGCGGATGGGTGAGAGAGGAGTTCAAACGTGGGCACCAATCCTCCTTGTGTCCCCGCGAAGGCGGGGATCCAGTCTGGGCTCCCGCCTTCGCGGGAGCACATCACTACAGCGCGCCACCTAGCAATTCGGCCCCGCTTCGCCTATGTCCCCGCACATCCCATGGCAACGCAACTCCCCTCCCCGCCCCGTGTGGGCATGGTGTCGCTCGGCTGTCCCAAGAACCTGGTCGACTCCGAACGCATCCTGACCCAGCTCCGCGCCGACGGCTACCAGATGTCCGCCGACTATGCGGGGGCGGACGTCGTGCTGGTCAACACCTGCGGCTTCCTCGATTCGGCGAAGGAGGAATCGCTGGAGGCGATCGGGGAGGCGATCGCGGAGAACGGTCGCGTCATCGTGACGGGGTGCATGGGCAAGGAGGCCGAGGCGATCCGCGCCCGCTTTCCGCAGGTGCTGGCGATCACCGGGGCGCACGAATATCAACAGGTGGTGGAGGCGGTGCACGAAGCCGCGCCGCCGGGGCTGTCGCCGTACCTCGACCTGATCCCCGACGCGGGCCTGAAGCTGACGCCGCGGCATTACAGCTATCTGAAGATCTCGGAGGGCTGCAACCACCGCTGCTCCTTCTGCATCATCCCGTCGCTGCGCGGCGACCTGGTCAGCCGGCGTCCCGACGCGATCCTGCGCGAGGCGGAGAAGCTGGTCGCGGCGGGGACGCAGGAGCTGCTGGTCATCAGCCAGGATACGTCCGCCTATGGCGTCGACATCCGACGCGAGCCGCGGATGTGGAAGGGGCAGGAGATCGTGCCCGACATGACCGACCTGGCGCGCGAGCTGGGGCGGATCGCACCGTGGGTGCGGCTGCATTACGTCTATCCCTATCCCCATGTCGACCGCGTCATCCCGCTGATGGCGGAGGGGCTGGTGCTGCCGTATCTCGACATCCCGTTCCAGCATGCCGCCCCCGCGGTGCTGAAGCGGATGCGCCGGCCCGCGAACGAGGCGAAGGTGCTGGAGCGTATCCGCGGCTGGCGCGCGGTCGCGCCCGATATCGCGATCCGATCGACCTTCGTCGTCGGCTTCCCCGGCGAGACGGAAAGCGATTTCCAGTATCTGCTCGACTGGCTGGACGAGGCGCAGCTGGACCGCGTCGGCGCGTTCCGGTTCGAACCCGTCGCGGGCGCCGCCGCCAACGCGCTGCCCGATCACGTGCCGGAGGACGTGAAGGAAGAACGCTACGCCCGCGTGATGGAGAAGACCGCCGCCATCTCCGCCGCCAAGTTGCAGGCGAAGGTCGGGCGCCGGTTCGACGTCATCCTCGACGCGGTCGACGCCGACAGCGGCGGCGCGACCGGGCGATCCTATGCCGATGCGCCGGAGATCGACGGCGAGGTGCATCTGCGCGACGCCGGGCATCTGTCGGTCGGATCGATCGTGCCCGTCGTGATCGAGGAGGCGGACGAGCACGACCTGTTCGGTGTGCCCGCCTAGTTCCCGCGATAGGTCGAATAACCGTAGGGGCTGAGCACCACCGGCACATGATAATGCGCCGCCGCGTCGCCGACCCGGAACGTCAGGTCGATTTCCGGAAAGAAAGGCATCGCCTTCGAATCGGGATATCCGCTCAGGTCGAAATGGAGGCGATAGTCCGCCGGGCCGAACGACGCGCCCGGGCCGAAGCTGCGTACGCGGCCGTCGGCGTCGGTGCGTCCGCGCGCGACCTCCGTCCAGCGGCCGTCCTTGTCGCGCCGCGACAGCGTGACGGGCACGCCGCTCCCGCCCACGCCGCGCGCCAGGTCGAGGACGTGGGTGCTGATATCCGCGGAAAGCGCAGGCGCCGGCGCGGCGGCCAGCAGGATCGACATGGGAATGATGCGCCGCATCGCGGTCTCCTTGAACGGGGGATCGGTTGCAGCGGGTGCGGGGCCGATCGTCAACCGCAATGATCCGGTTGACCCGCATCGCCGCGCTGCTAAGAGGCCCGCTCGCCTGAACTCCTGCGACACGGCGGAGTAGCTCAGCTGGTTAGAGCACGGGAATCATAATCCTGGGGTCGGGGGTTCAAGTCCCTCCTCCGCTACCAGGGGTTCAGGCGAATTTATGCCGCGACAGCGGCTCCCACGGCCCGCCGCGATACCAATATGCCGCCAGCCCTGCGATGCGGACGGGGCGCGGGCGGAAGTCGCGTTCCAGCGTCGCCAGCAGCGCCTTCGCCTCCGCCGGCGCCACCTTGTTCTGCACCGTCACATGCGCGCGCCAGCCCGCCTGGTCCTGCGGGGTCAGCAGGCCGGTGAATGCATCCGCCAGCCGCGCCCGGATCGCCGCCAGTGCGGGCGATTCGATCCGATAGGCGACCCCCCTGCCCAGCGACAGCAACCCGGACACCCGCGCGTCGGGCGCGGGGATGGTGCGTGTTTCCTGCGCCAGGCGATGCTTCACCTCGTCCGCGCAGGCGGGCGGGAGGTGGTGGAACATGGTCAGGTGCGCGGCCAGCTGGTTGCGCTCGGGCGGGAAATAGTCCCGCCGCTGGCGGTCGAACCATTCCCGATCCTCGTCGCCGAACAGCGCGGTGACGATGATCGGCGCGGGGAGGAACGGCGGCGCGCTCAAATCTCGATCTGGCTGCCCAGCTCCACGACGCGGTTCGTCGGGAGGCGGAAGAATTCCATCGCGCTTTCCGCGTTCCGCAGCATCCACGCGAACAATTTCTCGCGCCACAACGCCATGCCCGGCCGTTCGGACGCCAGCAACGTCTGGCGCGACAGGAAGAAGCTGGTCTCGATCATCCGGAACGCGGCCCCGCACTGGTCGAACGTCTTCAGCTGCGCAGGCACGTCCGGCTCCTCCATGAAGCCGTAGCGCAGGATGACGCGGTGGAAGCCGCTGCCCAGATCCTCGTGCAGGAAACGGTCCGAGTCGGGGAAATACGGCATGTCGGTGACCTTCACCGTCAGCAGGATGACGCGGTCGTGCAGGACGCGATTGTGCTTCAGATTGTGCAGCAATGCATGCGGCACGCCGTCGGGCGTGGAGGTCATGAACACCGCCGTCCCCGACACGCGCGTCGCCGAGCCGGCGGCCGAATCGATGAAGATGCGGATCGGCATCGCCGCCTCGCGCATCCGTTCCAGCATCAGCTTGCGCCCCTGCGACCATGTGGTCAGCAGGACGAACACGATCACCGCCACGAGCAGCGGGAACCAGCCGCCGTCGGGCACCTTCGTCAGGTTCGACGCGAAATACAGGCCGTCGATGGTCAGGAACACCGCCTCGAACGCGAACACGCCCCACAAGGGCCAGTGCCACACGCGGCGGATCAGGACGCCGACCATGCAGGTGGAGATGAACATCGTCCCCGTCACCGCGATCCCGTACGCCGCCGCCAGGTTCGACGATTCGCCGAAGCCGAAGATCAGCAGCAGCACCATCGCCAGCAAGGCCCAGTTGACCGCGGGAATGTAGATCTGCCCCGCCGCCGACGCGCTGGTGTGCGAGATGCGCAGCCGCGGCATCAGGCCCAGCTGCACCGCCTGCTGCACCACCGAATAGGCGCCGGTGATGACCGCCTGGCTGGCGATGACCGTCGCCAGCGTCGCCAGGATCACGAGCGGGAGGCGGAACGTTTCGGGCGCCATCAGGAAGAACGGGTTGGACGCCGCCTCCGGCATCCCCAGGAGCAGGGCGCCCTGCCCGAGGTAGTTCAGCATCAGGGCGGGCAGAACGACCCACAGCCACGCGCCCGCGATCGGGCGGCGGCCGAAATGGCCCATGTCGGCATACAGCGCCTCCGCCCCCGTCACCGCCAGCACGACCGAGCCGAGCGCCAGGAACGCCAGCCCGCCGTCGGTGGCGGCGAAGCGATAGGCCCAGACGGGGTTCAGCGCCTGCAAGATGTCGGGCTGCTTGAGCACGTGCATCACGCCCAGCACCGCCAGGACGGTGAAATAGACGAGCATGATCGGCCCGAACAACCGCCCGACGCGTGCGGTACCGACCGATTGCAGCCAGAACAGCGCGATCATGATCGTGACCGCGATCGGAATGACGAAGCCGTCGAAGCCCGCCTCCACCGTCGCCAGCCCCTCGACCGCGGACAGGACCGAGATCGCGGGCGTAATCATGCAATCGCCGAAGAACAACGCCGTCGCCAGCACGCCGAGGATGACGAGACTCGGCCCCCATTTCTGTCCCTTCCCCGCGGTCCGGCGCTGGATCAGCGCCAGCAGGGCCAGGCTTCCGCCCTCCCCGTTGTTGTCCGCGCGCAGGATCAGGAACACGTATTTCACGGTCACGATCAGCATCAGCGACCAGAAGATCAGGCTGACCACGCCGAAGATGTGCAGCCTGTCCACGGTCAGGGGATGGTGTCCGACGAACACCTCCTTCATCGCGTAGAGCGGGCTGGTCCCGATATCGCCGTAGACGACGCCGATCGCGCCGATCGCGAGCTTCGCCATTCCCTCGCGGGCATGGCCGTGCGGCGCGCCCGGGGTATCGAGCGCCGGGTCGGGCGTCGTCACTGTAACGTGCTGCTAGAGGTCATGACGGTAGCGCCGATCTTCCCCATGGTGGCGGGCGCCTAGCACCGACGCGAAGGCGCCGCAACGCGGAACGAACATGGAACATCGTCGGTTATGACGTGCGAAAGGAACATCAGCATGATCGACGCCAACCCGAAGGCCGAACCGACCGGCAATGCGGAGAAGAATCCCGACGACTGGACCACCGGCGACGAGCCGATGACCGGCGCGCAGGCCAGCTACCTCAAGACGCTGAGCGAGGAGGCCGGCGAGACGTTCGACGACGGCCTGAGCAAGGCGGATGCGTCGAAGCGGATCGACGCCTTGCAGGAGCAGACCGGGCGGGGGAAGTAAGCCGCGTTGCGCCGCCGGCCGGCGCAATCGTCGCGCGCTGCGGCCTACCGGACGGCCCCGCTGGCCAGCAACCGGTCGAGCAGCGCAAGCCGCAGCGCGATCTCGCGGCGATAAGACGTCCCCTGCGGCGACAGCGCCAGCGCGCGCGCCCAATACGGCCGGGCGTCACGGAATTCGCCCGCGCGGACATAGGCCATGCCGAGGAAGAACGGCGGCGCGGGATGCTCGGGCGCGAGTTGCCCGGCGCGGCGGAAGGCAAGCAGCGCGGGGGGCGATACCTGGTCCCCCGCCTCCGCCGCCAGGGTCGTACCCAGCCACGTCCATGCGATGAAGCTGCGCGGCAGTTTCGCGGTGGCGCCCAGCATCACCCGCGCCGCGGCCTGCCGGTCGCCGACGCGCGTCATCGCGTCGGACGCGACGATATAGGCGGTGTCGGTGGTGTACCGCCCCAGCAGGCTGTCGCGCAGCGCGATCGCCTGCGGATCGATCGGTTGCATCGCCACCTGCGTCCGCGCGGGAACGGCGGGCAGCGACGGTCGCCCCTGCCATGCATAGCCCGCGGCGCCGAGGAACAGCGCCGCGCCCGCCAGCGTCCACAGCATCCGGTCGACGCGCAGCAGCACCATCGCGGCGAAGGCACCGATGCCGAGCAGGGCGAGCGCGACGAAGCCCATCAGTCCTTCAACGTCTTCGTCTCGTGCATCCGGCCCGCGACCTGCGGCGGCATGTAGCGTTCGTCGTGCTTGGCCAGCAGGTTGGTGGCGGTGAACGAGCGATCGGCGTTGAAATGCCCCTCCGCCACCACGCCCGATCCCTCGCGGAACAGGTCGGGCGTGATCCCGCTGAAGCGCACCGGCGTCGTCGCCCTTCCATCCGTGACGACGAAGGCCACCGCGACGCCGTCGCGCACGATCGATCCCTTCTCGACCATCCCGCCCAGCCGGACCGCGCGATCGGGCGCGGGAACCGCCGCCGCCACGTCGGACGGGGCGTAGAAGAACGCGGCCTGATCCTTCAGCCCCGACAATGCCAGCAGCGCCGCCGCGACAATCGCCGCCACCGCAAGCAGGGCGAGCGTCAGCCGCTGGTTCTTCGCGGTCACTTCTCCGCATCCCGCATCGCGCGCCACGCCAGCAGGCCGACGAGCGCGGTGACGCCGAGGGTCAGGACATAGGCGGCGGTGACGAAGGGCCACGGATTCATGTCGCCGCCTTCCGCCGCATCCGCGCCTCCGCCTTCGCATGTGCCAGCAGCGCGCGCATCCGCATCAGCACGATCGCGGCGAACATCAGCGAGAAGCCCGCGACGGTGAACGGCAGCGGCCACAGGATCGCGCTATCGATACTGGAGCGCGTCAGCCCGATGCTGGCACCCTGGTGAAGCGTGTTCCACCACACCACCGAATAGCGGATGATCGGCAGCAGCACGGTGCCCGCGATCCCGTACAACGCCGGGATGCGCCCGTCCCCGCCGCGGTCGCGATCGGCGTTCGCCAGCGCGATATAGCCGAGGTAGACGAACAGCAGCAGCAGCATCGAGGTCAGGCGGCCGTCCCACTGCCACCATGTGCCCCACGTCGGGCGTCCCCAGATGGCGCCCGTCACCAGGCACAGGGCGGCGAAGGTCGCCCCGGGCACCGCGATCGCCCGCGCCGCGACCTGCGCCAGCGGATGGCGCCAGACGAGGAAGACGATGCTGGACAGCGCGATGCCCGTCCACCCGCCCATGCCCAGCCACGCGGCGGGGACGTGGACGTACATGATCCGCACGCTTTCGCCCTGAAGGTAATCCGCGGGCGTGCGCGTCAGCCCGGCCCAGCACCCGACCAGCACCAGCGCGACGCCGAGCCACCACAGCACCGGCGTCAGCGGCCGGGCGATCTTCAGGAAGCGCGCGGGATTGGCGAGGGCGTGGAGCGACGGCACGATGGGAGGCGCCTTAACCGCTCCGCGGCGCGGCGTCACGCCGTCCGTTGGATCAATTGCGTCATGGCGAGCAGCGCGAAGCAAGCCGGGGTATCGCGCGGACCAACGCGATCCGCTACCCGCCTCCGTTCGGCTTGAGCGCCGTCGAAGGCCATGCGCCGGTGCTTCGACTGCGCTCAGCACGAACGGAAGGCGGCGCAAACGGAGGGCGGCGCGATCGCCTCGCGCCGTTCCCGCGACGAATGCCCCTGTCCGTCATTGCGAGCACAGCGACGCAATCCAGCGTGTCGCGCGGACCACATGGGTCCGCCGCCCGCCGCCGTTCGGCCTGAGCATTGTCGAATGCCATGCGCCGGTGCTTCGACTTCGCTCAGCACGAACGGAGGACGGCGCGAACGGAGGGCGGCGCGATCGCCTCCCACCGTTCCCGCGACGAATGCCCCTGTCCGTCATTGCGAGCGCAGCGACGCAATCCAGCGTGTCGCGCAAACCACAAGCGTCCGCCACCCGCCTCCGTTCGGCCTGAGCGCAGTCGAAGGCCATGCGCCGGTGCTTCGACTTCGCTCAGCACGAACGGAGGGCGGCGCTATCGCCTCGCACCGTCCCAGCGACGAACGCCCCTGTCCCGTCATTGCGAGCGCAGCGAAGCAATCCAGCGTGTCGCGCGGGACGCTGGATTGTTTCGCTGCGCTCGCAATGACGGGTACCTGCCGCCGTCCGCGCGTCCCGAAGGGCTAGCGCCCGATCAGGCGCCGGGCGATGCGGTCCGCGACTTCGGCGGTAGGATCGCCGGTCGCGGCGGCTTCGTCCCACACCTGATCGAGCCGGCCGGGGATCTGCGCGATGCGGGCCATCACCTCGGCCTCGTCGCCATGGCCGAGATATTCCAGCCCGACGTTGATGATCCCGCCCGCGTTGATGACATAATCGGGGGCGTAGACGATGCCCGCGTCGTGCAGGCGCCGGCCGTCGGCGGCGGTGGCGAGCTGGTTGTTCGCGCCGCCCGCGACGATGCGCGCCTTCAGCGTCGGGATCGATGCCTCGGTCAGGATCGCGCCCAGCGCGTTCGGGCTGACGATGTCGACGTCGGCGGACAGCACCGCATCGGTCGCCACCGTCGACGCGCCCAGTTCGGCCGCCAGCCGTTCCGCCCGCGCCGAATCGACGTCGGCCAGCGTCAGGAGCGCGCCGTCCTTCGCCAGCAGCTTCGCCAGCCCGCCGCCGACCGAGCCGACGCCCTGGATCGCGACGCGCACGCCCTTCATGTCGTCGCTGCCCAGGCCGCGCTTCGCCGCCGCCTTCACGCCCAGATACACGCCATGCGCGGTGAAGGGGCCGGGATCGCCGCCCGCCGCGCCCTGCGCCACGGGCAGGCCGGAGACGTAGCGCGTCTCCCCCGCGATCACCTTCATCCGCGCCTCGGACATGCCGACGTCCTCCGCGGTGACATAGCGTCCGCCGAGCGATTCGACCGCGCGGCCGAACGCCTTCAGCTGCGCCTCGTCGATCGTCTGCCCGCCGCCCGCGGCGAGGACGACGCCCTTGCCGCCGCCCAGCGCCAGGCCCGCCATCGCATTCTTGTAGCTCATGCCGCGCGACAGCCGCAGCGCATCGACGATGGCGCGCGAATCATCGCCGTAGTGCCAGAAGCGCACGCCGCCCGCCGCCGGGCCCAGCGCGGTCGAGTGGACCGCGACGACCGCCTTCAGCCCCGATGCCGGGTCGCTGAACAGGTGCAGCCCCTCATGGGCATCGAAATCGGCATAATCCCAGACGGATGTCATGACAGCTCCACCGTACGCAGAAAGAACGTTACTGCGGCGCGCAATATTCTTGTTTGGGAGCGAAGGCCAGCCCGGACGTGCGGCGTCGCGGGGGGGGGGCGGGATAATGGGGCGACCGACGGGACTTGAACCCGCAACTTCCGGCATCACAAGCCGACGCTCTAACCAATTGAACTACGGTCGCCGCGAAGGCACCGGCCCCTAGCGGACGCACGCGCGCGGTGCAAGACGTCAGAAGCGCCCTTCCACCGCCAGCATCCGCGACGCGCCGTTCGCGACGAAGCCGCCGGCATCGAGCCGCTGCGCCACCACCGGATCGCCGGGTACCAGCGTCAGTTCGGCGCGATAGCGGCCGTCGGGCCACAGCCGCAGCGCGACCCCCTCCACCCCCGCCGCACTGCGTAGCGGCAGGAGCAGCGCCCCCGCGTCGCAGCGCGCATTGCCCGAGACGCTGCCCGGCAACGGCTGTCCCAGATATCCCCCCGCCAGCGACGCATGGACCCGCCCCTCCGCGCTTTCGCACGCGCCGTCGACGAAGCGGACGCTGACGTCGTCGAGGTCGAGCCCGGTCACGGGCAGCGGGGCGAAGGCGGCGCCCGCGGGCAACGGGCCGTCGGCGTGGAGGACGGCGGCGCGGTTGCGCGACAGTTCGATCGTGCCCGACAGGCGCTGCGCCGGGTCGGCCGATTGCCCCTCCAGCGCGACGCGCGCGCGACCGATCAGCAGCGCGAAGGGGGAGACGCCCGCGTCGAGATCGCCCAGCGCGATGTCGCCGAAGCGCGCCTCCAGCAGCCTTCCCGACCACAGGCTGCCCGTGACCTCCCGCGCGGAAAATCCCTGCGAGTCGAGGCCCGCCCAGCCGAGCGCCAGGCGCATCGGCAGGAACGCGACGACCGCCAGCACGAACAGGGCGGCGAACAGGGTGCGGCGGCGGGTGGACAGGCGGATGCGCATCACCCGCCCCGCCGCGCGAGCGTCAACCGGGCGTTGACCGTGCCGTCGCCGTTGCCCGCGATCGCCACCGATTCGGCCAGCACGCCGCTTGCCTCCAGCCCCGCGATCCAGGCGGTCAGCGCCCCCGCGCGGGCCGATGCGATGCCGACGCGGACGCGATCGCCGTCCTGCGGGTCGAGCGTGGAGGGCGTGAGGCCCGCGGCCTCCGCACCGGCGCGCACGACGTCGGGCAGGGCGCCGGCGGCGGGGGAGCCCGCGCGGCGCTGGATCGCCTTCACCTGCACCAGCCCGGCCTGCGCCTCGCCCAGCCGAACGACCGCGTCGGTATAGCGCGCGCGCGACGACGACAGGCCGCCCCGCACGGGCATGATGATCGCACCCCACACCAGGGTCACGATCGCGAGCGCGACCATGACGAGCAGCAGGCGGCGTTCGCGCAGGGAGCGCCCCGCGAACCATTCGCGCAACGGAGTCACGGCGTCACCGTCAGGTCGCCGGTCAACCGGCCGTTGGCGGCGGTGAACACGCTGGAGACGACGGTGAAGCCCGCGCTTTCCAGCCGCGCCTTCGTCGCGTTCGCCTCCGCCTCGCTGGCGGCGGACAGCGACACCCGCATCGATCCGTTGGGTTCGAACAACAATGCCGTCACCTCGCTGCCGGGCGATGCCTGCACCACCTGATACACCGCCGCGGCGGTCGCGCTGAACCCCGCGCCGGGGCCGCGCAGCCGCGCCAGGCGGTCGTCCAGCATCCGCGCCGCATCGCCGCCGTCGGCCGCACCGCGCGGCAGGCCCTGACGCGCGACGACGTCGGCGCGCGCCTCGATCGTGTCGGCGCCGAGCGAGTAGCGCGCGATCCGCACGACGTCGATCGCCAGCGTGACCGCGAGGATCAGGCCGGTCAGCACCGCCAGCCGCCGCACCAGCGCCCAGTCGATCGCGCGGCGGCTGCGCCGCGCGAACGGCCCCTGCCGCAGGTTCAGCGGCAGGTCGGCCAGCGTCGCCGCGGCCGCGCGGCGCACGTCGTCGCGCGCCAGCGTCGCGGGCACCTGCCCGGCGGTGACCAGGTCGGTCAGCCGCGCCTCGTCCGCCCAGCCGCTGGTCCGGCCACGCACCACGGGTTGCCCGGCCAGGTCGGCGCGGACGTAGCCGTCCTCCGGCACGGGCAGCAGGAACGGGGCGGGAAGGATCGCGGCGGGATCGATCCCGTCCGCCGCCAGCCGCGCCAGCCAGCCGGTCATCCGGTCCGCCGCCACGACCGCGATCGCACGCGATTCGCCGCGGTCGGGGCCGATCGCGACGTGCAGTTCGTGCGCGGGCACCGCGGTCGCATCGCCGACGACGATCCGCGCCGCCGCCAGCGCCTGCGCGGGCGAGCGCGCGGGCAGGTCCGCCCAGTGCAGCGTCACCGCATCGGCGGGCGCGACCGCGATCACGTCGGCCTCGCCCGCGACGGGCAGCCCCTCCCCGTCCGCGACCACCGCATCGCCGTCCACGCGCCACCACCGCCACGGCGTGGCGTCGTCGGGAGGCAGGAAAAGGAGCGTGGCGGCGGTCATGGCGCATCCCCCCATTGCCGCGATACCAGCCGCGCGGGAAGCCTCCGCGCGTCGATCAGCGCCTGTTCGTGCAATTCGGACCCCTCCGCGGCGACATCGACGGTCAGGCGGAACCACGTCGTCGTCGCCGACGTCTGCTGCCGCGCATCGACATCGGACACGCCCGCCCCGCCCAGCGACAGCTGGTTCCAGAAGGCGTCGGTGCTGGCATAGCCCTGTTCGGGCCGGCGCAGCAGCAGCGCGCGCAGCTGTTCGGGCCGCGCGCCGTCGGGCAGCAGCATGGCCAGCAGCACCGCCTGTTCGGGCAGGACGGTGTTGATGTTGATGACGGACGGCATCGCCAGCGGCAGGGTGCACAGCCACGGGCGCAGCGCGACCCAGGTTTCGGTGGACACGGCGTCCACCGCGCGAAGCTCGCTGGGGTCCGCCAGCAGCGTGCCCGCGGTGCGGCGACCGCGATAGCTGCCGTCCTCCGCGCCGCCGGGAAGCGGCACGTCGTCGCTGTCGATGAAGTCCGCGGTCGCCGCCGCGATCCGGTCGCCGTCGGGCAAGTTCAGGACGCGAATCAGTCGCGCGAACCGCAGGACTTGCAGCGGGTTGGCGACGAACCGCCCATCGGGCGTTCGGGTGACCAGGCCGTTGAGGTTGAAGCAATTGCCGCCGTCGACGACGCGCGCGGTCGCGGTGCCGCCGAGCACGGGCAGGCCGAACGCGCGCCCGCTCCACCCGCCGTACAGCGCCACGCGGTCGGGCGACCGGCGCAGCAGCGCGGTCACGCGCGTGGTGGCCAGCGTCTCCGCCGCATAGGCATAGCCCCGCGCGCGGTCGATCGCGACAGCATTGGCGGCGAGCCGCGTCGACAGCCGCAACCGTTCCAGCGCGGTTCCCGCCATGACCGCGATGACCGCGACCAGCAGCAGCACGGTCAGCAGCGCGGCGCCGCGCTCCCCCTCAGTTCGGCGGGGCATCGGTCGCCGGGGAATCGGTGGGGGCGGCGGCGATCGGCGGAGACAGGGGGGTCGGTTGCGAACGCGGCGCGCCGGTGCCGACCAGGAACATCATGCGATACGCGCGACCGTCCGTTCGCGTCAGCGACAGTTCGGCCGCCTGCGGCAACGCGGCCTGCGGATTACCCTCCCACCGGTCGGTCCATGCGCCGGCGTAGCGGAAGCGCAGCCGGGCGGCCTGCACCCCCTCCACCAGGATCGCGGGCGGCAGGGGGGGCGCGCCGTCGAGCGCGGGAAAGGCGACCCGCTCCAACGCGCCGTCGGTCAACCGGTATTCGACCTTCTGCACGGTCGCGCGCGGCGCGCCGTCGGGATTGCTCCATCCGCCGCGGACCAGTCGCAGCAGCGGCGTCGTGCCGTTCGCGCCGGAGAATGCGGGCAGCGTCGTCCCGCCCTCGTCGCGGGTCGGGCGGTCCTGCGCCTGCGCCAGATCCGCGGTCAGGACCGACGACAGCCGGTTCATCGCGCCCAGATCGTCGAGCACGACGCCCGTGGTTCCCTGCGCCCGGACGCTGAACGCCAGCAGCGCGACCCCCGCGGCCGCGATCAGGCCGAAGATCATGAGCGCGATCATGACCTCGACGAGGGTGAAGCCGTCGTCCCGTGGACGGACACGTCGGCGGGACGCCGCCCCCGCGCAGGCGAGGCCCAAGGGAAAGCGCCCCCGTATCACTGCCCCGTTCCCACGCTTGCGAACGGCGGCGGCGGGGGGCGGACCATCGTGATGCGGCCCAGCATTGCGCCGCCGGCATCCGCCACCGTCACGTCGATCCGCTGCACGTCGCCGTCGCCGATCGGCTCCACGATGCGCGTCCAGCGCCACGGCAGGCCGCCGTTCTGCTCCACCCCCTGCGTCGCGCCGCGGGTCGGCGGCTGCGCCGCGGTCACCGCGTCGATCGCCACGTTGCGCGCGACCATCTGCGCCAGCAGTGTCGCCCGGACCATCCCGGTGGAGCGGATCGTCTGCCCCTCCAGCCGCAGCAGCGCCAGCGCCGCCAGGCTGAACACCGCCAGCGCCACCATCACCTCCACCAGCGTGAACCCGCGCGAAAGGTCACGAAAGGTCGCATGGTCGGCGGGGCCGCGCACCCGCGATCCCCCGCGCACCGGCACGACCGCCAGCACCTTATGCCCGATCGGCGCGATGTAGGACAGGTCAGCCACCGACGCGCACGCTGCCGTCCGCGGCGATCGCGACCTGCGCGCGCGTGCCCTCGCGGGTCAGCGACACGACCAGCGGCCGGTCCGCCAGCCCGGTGGTGTCGAACGTCACCCGCTCGCGCGTCAGGCCGGTCGCGCGCGTGCCGTCCTTCCACGTCGCGACGCGCAGCGACGTGTCGGCGGCGGGCGACCAGCGACCGCCGCGCCATTCGTCGAAGCCGTAGCCGTCGCGCGTGACCCACAGGCTGACGGGGCGGTTGTCGACGATCGCCATGTCGTGCGCGGCGCGGGTGCGCGTGGCGAAGCGCGCGGCCTCGTCCATCAGGCGCCCGCGCGGATCGGGCATCGCCAGCACCACCGCCGCGGACGCGACGCCGATGATCGCGATGACGACCATCAGCTCGACCAGGGTGAAGCCGTCCTGCCCGCGCCCGCGACGGACCCGGCGGGCGGCGGGCCTATTGCCAGGAACCGATATCGGCATCGATCCCCTCGCCGCCGTCCTTGCCGTCCGCGCCCAGCGTCCAGATGTCGGCGGCCCCGTGCTGCCCCGGGGAGGCGTACAGATACGCACGGTTCCACGGATCCTCGGGCAGGCGCTTGATATAGCCGCCCGCCTGATACCGTCCCGCGTCGACGCCCGCGGGCGCGGTGACCAGCGCGTTCAGGCCCTGCGCGGTCGTGGGGTAAGTGCCCATCTGCAACCGGTACAGTTCCAGGCCCTGTTCGATCGTCGCGATATCCGCCTTCGCCTTCTGCACCCGCGCGGTATCGCCCGACGGCAGGACGTTCAGCGCGACGATCGTGGCGAGCAGGCCGATGATGACGATGACGACCATCAGTTCGACCAGGGTGAAGCCGTTGCGGCGCTTGCGCGGCACGCCCGCCTTCCGTTCGGGCCGAGCGCCGTCGACGCCCATGCGCTGCGCATACCCTTCGACTTCGCTCAGGGCGAACGGAGCGGTAGCTTGAGTGTCAGTCATTCCGTAACCTCATTGTCCCGCCCCTATTGTCCGGCAAGCGTGTTGAGCTGGAGGATCGGCAGCAGGATGGATAGCACGATCGTCGCCACCACCGCGCCCATCACGACGATGATGAGCGGTTCGAGCAGCGACAAAGCGGTGGCGGTGAAGCGGTCGAATTCGCGCTCCAGATAATCGGCGGCGCGTTCCAGCATCTCGTCCAGTCGCCCCGCCGCCTCGCCCGATGCGGCGAGATAGACCAGCAGCGGCGGGAAGACGGCGGTGCGGCGCATCGCGGACGACAGGCTGCCGCCGCCGCGGATCGCGTCGGTGATCTCGTCCGACGCCACCTTCAGCCGGCGGTTGTGGATCGTCCCCGCGGTCAGGCTCAACCCCTCCAGCAGCGGCAGGCGGCTGGCGACCATCGTCGACAGCGTCCGCGCCATCCGCGCGGCGTGCAGGTCGCGCAGCAGCCGCCCCAGCAACGGCACGCGCAGCAGCCATGTGTCGAACGCGAGCCGGATCGGCGGCTGGCGCAGCGCCGCCCATGCCCCGACGCCGATCGCGACGACGACCAGCAGCATCAGCCACCACCAGCCGGTGATGAGCGCGGACAGCGCGATGATGATGCGCGTCAGCAGCGGCAGTTCCTGCCCCACGGTGTCGAACTGTTCCACCACCTGCGGCACGACGAACGCCATCAGCGCGACGACGACACTGAACGCCACGAACGACAGGACCGCGGGATAGGCCATCGCGGTCAGCAGCTTGCCGCGAATCTCCGCCTGCCGTTCCAGCAGGATCGACAGGCGGTCGAGGATCGTCGGCAACGTCCCCGAACTCTCCCCCGCCGCCACCATCGCGCGGTACAGCGGCGGAAAGCTCTTGGGCTCGCGCGCCATCGCGTCGGCGAGGCGGCGGCCCTCCACCACGGCGGCATGGACCGACTGCACGATCGTGCGGACGTGGTCCTGCTCGGTCTGGCGCGTGATCGTGCGGAGCGATTCCTCCAGCGGGGACACGCTGTTGAGCGTGGCGAGCTGGCGCGTGAACAGGGTCAGCTGCTTGCCCGACATCCTCTTCCGGCCGAGGTCGAGGCCGAACAGCGGACGTCCGCGCTGCTGCGGCGCCGTCCCCGGCTCGATACGCACGACATACAGCCGGCGCCGGTCGAGCGCGGCACGCGCGGCTTCCACCGTGGCCGCGGCGACATGCCCGCGCGCCTCGTTCCCGCGCGTATCGATGGCGAGATAGTCGAAGTCAGGCACAGCCCGCCCCACGAATTGTGTCCCCGCGAAGGCGGGGACCCAGACTGGGCTCCCGCCTTCGCAGGAGCACAAATGCGCTACACATCGGCATCCTCGCTGCGGCTGACCCGCACCGCTTCCTCCGCGGTCGTCATCCCCTGCTCGACCAGCCGCCGCGCCGCGCTGGCCAGCGTATCGCCCTGCGCGAAGGCATGGCGCGCGATCGCGTCCTCGTCGCCGCCGTCGTTGATGAGGCGGCGGATGTGCGCGTCGATGCGCACCGCCTCGAACACGCCGATGCGGCCCTTGAACCCGGTGCGGTTGCACTGGTCGCAGCCGACCGCCTCGTACACGATCGCCTCCGGCGCGACGCCCAGCAGCGGCGCGACCGTCTCGCCCGACGGTACGGCGCGGCGGCACGCCGGGCAGAGGCGGCGGACGAGCCGCTGCGCGATCACCGCGCGCAACGTGCTGGCGAGCAGGAACGGCTCGACCTTCATATCGCGCATCCGCGTGATCGCGCCGACCGCGTCGTTGGTATGGACCGTGGACAGGACGAGGTGCCCGGTCAGCGACGCCTGCACCGCGATGTCGGCGGTCTCGCGGTCGCGGATTTCGCCGATCATGACGGTGTCGGGGTCCTGACGCAGGATCGCGCGCAGCCCGGCGGCGAAGGTCAGGCCGACCTTCGCATTCACCTGCGTCTGGCCCACGCCCTCCACTGCATATTCGACCGGGTCCTCGACCGTCAGGATGTTGCGGCTGCCGTCGTTCAGCATGCGCAGCGCGCCGTACAGCGTCGTGGTCTTGCCGCTGCCGGTAGGACCGGTGACCAGCACGATGCCGTTGGGCTCCGCGATCGCATCGGTCAGCAGCGCCAGCATCGCGGCGTCCATGCCCAGCGCGTCAAGGTCGATGCCCGCATTTTCCTTGTCCAGGATACGCAGCACCACGCGTTCGCCCGCGCGGCTGGGCAATGTCGACACGCGGACGTCGAGCAACTTGCCGCCCAATGTCAGGCCCATGCGCCCGTCCTGCGGCACGCGGCGTTCGGCGATGTCGAGCCGCGCCATCACCTTCACGCGGCTGACCACCACGGGCGCGACGTGCGGCGGCATCCGCAGTGTCTCGCGCAGCACGCCGTCGATCCGCATGCGGACGACGAGGCCGGTTTCATACGGCTCGATATGGATGTCGGACACGCCGTTGCGCGCGGCGTCGGCGATGATGCCGTTGATGAGGCGGATCGCGGGCGCATCGTCGGCGGTGTCGAGCAAATCCTCCGCGGTCGGCAGCCCTTCCGCCAGCAGGTCCAGTTCGTCGCCCATGCCGACCGCGGCGGCGGCGGTCGCCTGTCCGTCCATCGCGTAATTGTCGCTGAGCAACCGATCGAACGCGACCGGATCGACGATGGCGATGTCGAACGGCCGCTGCATCACGCGCCGCACCTCGATCAGCGCGCGCGGATCGCTCCCCTCGCGCAGCGCCACGCGAAAGTCACCGGGGCCGCCGTCCAGGCAGACGCCGAACTTGCGCGCGAAGGCGTAGGGGAGGACGACGGGAGGGAGCGAGATCAGCGCCGGCTGTTCCCCGGCATAGGCCGGGGGCCCGTCGGGCGCGATCGGCAACGCAACGCCGTCCGTCGTCACGACGGCCTCCCCGACTGGACCCCGGCCTTCGCCGGGGAACAGGTGCAAGGAAGGATCACCGCGCACTCTCGCGCGGGACGATGACGGTCGAGTTGCGCTGGATCGGCACGCCGACGCGCGGGTCCTCGATGCTGCCGGGCTGGCCAGCGGGCGGGATCGGGGGGACGGCGCCGAGATAATCGCGGACCAGCGCGTCGATCGACGGTTCCTGCGACGGGTCCTGCATTCCCTGCTGAAGGCGGACCTGACCGTATTTCTGCTCCGTCACGCGGCGGTTGTCCTCCGCGGTGCGGATGATCCGCGGGCGCAGGAAGATCATCAGGTTCGTCTTCGCGCGTGTCCGCGCCTTCGACCGGAACAGGTTGCCGACGATGGGGATGTCGCCCAGCAGCGGGATCTTCTCGATCGTCCGCCGCTCCTCGTCGCTGAGCAGCCCCGCGATGACGCCGATCGATCCGTCGTCCAGCGTCAGCGTCGTCTCCACCTCGCGCTTGTTCAGGATCAGGTCCGAATTGTCGCTGCTGACCGGCCCCGCGATCGAGCTGACCTCCAGATGCAGGTTCAGCTTCACCGTGCCGCTGGAATTCACCTGCGGGCGCACGTCAAGTCCGATGCCGACGTTCTGCCGCTGCACGGTGCGGAAGGCATTGTCGAAATTGTTCGACAGCGCCTGCCCGGTGGTGATCGGGATCTCCTGCCCGACCAGCGTATGCGCCTCCTGGTTGTCCAGCGTCATCAGCTGCGGGACCTGCAACAGGTTCGATTGCGTATCGCCCTTCACCGCATTGATGATCGCGCCGAAGATCGTGCTGCCGATCTGCCCGCCGAAACCGCCGAAGCCGCCCGACGAGCCGATGATCGACTGGATCGCGCTCTGCGTCAGCGTGTCCGACGAGCTGTTGTTGGTCGTCACCTCGGTCCGCGTCCCGTCGGGGGCGGTCGTGACGGTGCGCGACGATCCCAGCCGCTGCGCCCCGACGGCGCCCGCGATCTGGAGGATGTTCGGCGCCGAATTGCTGAACGTCGACGCGGCGAACGCGCCGCCGGTGATGTCGCCCAGCAGGAATTGCGCGCCGAGGCGGTTGACGGTGCTGTCGGATACCTCGGCGACGATCGCCTCGATCATCACCTGCTGCCGCCGACGGTCGAGCTTCGTGATGACCTCCGCCAACTGGCGCTGCACGTCGGCGGGGGCGGCGATGACGATCGCGTTCGCGCCCGCGAAGCGCGTGACGACCGCGGCGGTGCGCCCGCCCGCGCCGGTGATCGCGGCCTGCTGCGGCGCGCTGCCGCCGCTGGTGGTCGTCGTCTGCACCGATTGCTGCGGGGCGAGGCCGCCGCCGGTGCTGCCCGACGTGCCGTTGCCGCCGCTGCTCGTGCTGCTGACCCCCGTCTTCGTCAGCGTCGTTTCCTGGATCGCATCGGGCGCCTGCCCGACCAGTTGCTGCAACACCGGCAGCAATTGCGCCGCGTCCGCGTTTTCGAGGAACACGACCTTGATCTCGGTCGCGTTGCGCGCGCGCTGGTCCAGGTCGCGCGCCAGCGTGGCGAGGCGCGCGACCGTCTCGGGATCGCCGCGCAGCGCCACCGCGTTGCTGCTGTCGATCGCGACGGCCGACGCGCCGACGCCGCCCCCCGCGCCGCCCGCCTGCGCCCCGATCAGGCCGGTCAGCGCGGTCGCGACCTCCGCCGCGCGGGCGTTGCGCAGCGCGACGATGCGGGTCGCGGCAGTGTTCGAGTCGATCCGGCGCACGACCTCCCGCACGCGGCGGATGTTGTCCGCGAAATCGACCACGACCAGGCTGTTGCCGCCGCGGTTGGCGGTGACGGACCCCTGCGCGCTGACCAATGGCCGGACCGTTTCCACCGCCTGCGTCGCGTCGGTGGAGCGCAGGCGGATGATCTCCGTCACCAGGCTGTTGCGCGCCGCGCCCGCGGAGCCCACGCGCCCCGGCTGCGACGCCGCGCCGTCGATCGGCTGCACGCGGAAGCTGCCGCCCGCGGTCGGGATCGCGACCAGGCCGTTGGCGCGCAGCGTCGAGAGGAACACCTCGAAATATTCGGATCGCGACAGGGGCCGATCGGTGACGACGGTCACCTTCCCCTGCACGCGGCTGTCGATGATGAAGGTGCGGCCGGTCACCTTCGCCGCGTCGGCGATGAAGGCGCGGATGTCGGCGTCGCGGACGTTCAGCGTCGTCTGCGCCGACACGGGCGCGGCGAGCGCGACGGCCGCGGCGATGGGGAGAATGCGCCTCATTTCGTCACCGGGATGGTCAGCGGAAGCGACTGTCCGCCGCGTTCGATCGTCAACGCCAGCGTCCCCGCCGCCGCGCCCTCGCGCGCCAGCCGGTCGAGATCGGCCGGCCCCGCGATCGGACGCCCCCCGATCGCGGTCACGACGTCGCCGTCGCGCAGCCCGGCATCGGCGAACGCCGACCCGCCCTGCCCGCGCACCGTAAGGCCGCTGATGCGTCCGCCGTCGATCCGCGGGATCGCGGTGATGTCGCCGCGCAGCAGGTCGACCGGGATCGCCCCGCCGCCGCCCACCGCCGGTCCGCCCGCGGTCAGCGGTGCGCCGGACGCGGGGGGCGTTTCCGGCGTGGCGGGCGCGCCGCCGGACTGGTCGAGGAACAGGTCCTCCGCCGCGCCGCCGCGATCCAGCGTGACGTGATCGAACGCCACCGATTTCAGGATCACGCCCGGCGCCACTTCCTCGCCGACGCTGATCGACCGCTGCATCCCGTCGGGACCCGCGACGATCGCCGATCCGCCGCCGCGGGCCGCATCGATGCGCGTACCGAACAGCGTCAGCCGCAGCGACGTCACCGCCGCCGGCCCCTGTGCGGTCGCCGCGCCCGACACGCGGTAGAAGGGATCGAAGCCCGCGATCACGCCCGCGGGATCGGCGGGCAGCGCCGGGCCGGTCGGCACCCACGCGCCGAGCGGCGCGACGGGGGTCACGATCGTCCACAACAGGCGGGCGCCCTGCGCCGCCAGTCCCGCCAGCAGCGCCAGTTCGAGGGCCGAATAGACGTTCACCACCGGCAGCCGCCTCAGGATCGCCCGCGCCCGGGCGTCAAACTTCAATCGCATGCGCCTGCCATACTCCCAGCGTGCGTCGGCTACGGCCCGCGTATTACAGCGCGATGGCGGAATTGTGTAATATTTCTCCGCTTGGGGACCGGCCGCGCGGATGGCAGAAGCGCGATCATGCCCAGCGATCCGATTGTCGCACACCTGGCCGCGCAGCCCGGCATCCAGAAGGTGCCGAGCCCGAAACTGACCCTGTTCGTCAAGCGCGCCTTCCTGGACGCGGATGCCTGCGCCGCGCTCGTGGCGATGATCGATGCGGCGCGGCGGCCGTCGACGATCTCCGACTTCAACGGCGATGCCGCGTTCCGGACGAGCGAGACGTGCGACCTGCCCCATGCCGACCCTTTGGTCGCGCGGGTCGACGCGACGATCGCGGCATTCACCGGTCTGGATCCCCTGCATGGCGAACCGTTGCAGGGACAGCGTTACGCCGTTGGGCAGGAGTTCAAGCCGCATACCGATTATTTCGAGCCCAATGGCGTCGATTATGCGCGTTATTGTTCGGTCGCGGGCAACCGCACGTGGACCGCGATGATCTACCTGAACGTGCCCGAGGCGGGCGGCGCGACGCGGTTCAAGGCGGTGGACAAGACGGTGCAGCCCGAACCGGGAAAGCTGCTGTGCTGGGACAATCACCGGCCCGACGGATCGCTGAACCCCGCCACGATCCACCACGGGATGAAGGTGCGCGCAGGCACGAAATACGTGGTCACGAAATGGTATCGGGAGAAGCCGTGGGGGTGGTGAGGCGGGTATGTGTGTGCCCTTCGACTTCGCTCAGGGCGAACGGAGGTCGGGGTCCCCTCCCCATCCATCCTCCGTTCGGGCGGAGCGAAGTCGAAGGCCGGGCGCTGCGCATATGCTTCGACTTCGCTCAGCACGAACGGAGGTCGGGCTGAATCCGATTTCCGTCATTGCGCGCGAAGCGACGCAATCCACGGCCACGCGTGCCACCCTGGATTGCCGCGTCGCTTCGCTCCTCGCAATGACGACCGTTCAGAACTTCAGTCCCAGGCCCAGCGACACCGACGTGCCGACGTCGTAGCGGTTGTAGAAGATCTTCCGCCCGTCGAACTCCTGGAATTCCTGATACTTCTGCTGCGTCAGGTTGCGGACCTCGAACTTCACCTCGCTCTCGATCCCGCCGATCCGGATGCCCTCGCGCGCCACGAAGTCGAGGCGGAAGCCGGGATATTCGTACACGTCGGGCTGCCCCGGCACGCCGGCGCGGGTCGTGACGCGCTTGCTGGCGTAGCTGAGCAGCAGCGTCTGCTGCGACAGCGTCTCCTTGTCCTCCAGCCCCAGCTGCACGTTCACCAGGTGATCCGACTGCCCCGTCAACGGCGCGCCGTTGCGGAAGAAATCGGTCGCGGCCTGGCCGACGCCGTTCACCACCGTCACGTCGTCCGCCGACACCTTCAGGTCCGAATTGGTGTAGGTGTAGTTGGTCAGCAGCAGCAGGCGGCGCGACGCCAGCGCGTCGGAAACCCAGTCCAGGCCGACATATTTCTGCGCCTCCAGCTCCACGCCCCACAAACGCGCCTCGGGCGCGGTCGCGAAGCTGGTCGTCAGTTCGGACGACTGGATCGAGGAGAAGGTTTCGATCGGCTTGTCGATCTTTTTATAGAAAGCGGAGCCCGAGAAGCGGTCGTCGCGCGAGGGATAATATTCCAGCCGCGCTTCTGCATTGTACAGCTGGCTGTCCTGCAACGACGGATTGCCCTGGAACAGGCGGTTGCTGTCGGTGTCGATATACACCTGCCGGATCAGCTCGCGGAACTGCGGGCGCGCGATCGTCTTCGACGCGCTGACGCGGGCCTGCAACTGCGGCTGGATCTCGTACGTCATCGTGACGGATGGGAGCCAGTAATCGTTGTCCAGCCGCGTGTTGAACTGCCCGACGTTGCCGGTGCCGAACAGGTCGACCGCCGCCACGTTCTGCTTCGCGGTTTCGTAGCGGACGCCGACGGTCAGGTTCAGCGGGTCGATCGGCTGCCAGATCGCCTGGCCGTATCCGGCATGGACGGTCAGCCCGGCGTCGAACGCGGCGGTGCCGTCCTGCGCGGAGGTTTCGAGCAGGACGATCGAATAGGCCTGCAACGTCTGGTCGGCGAGCAGGTAATCGGGGCGCAATTGCTGTACCGCCAGCGGCAGGTTGTTGGCACGGAACAGCAATTCGCGGCGGACCGACGTGCGCTGGTTGTCCTGATAGGCATAGCCGACGCCGAAGCGCAGCTTGTTGCCCAGCTTGTACGTCACGTCCGCGCCGCCGGACCACAATTCCTCGTTCAGGTCGCTGAACGCGATCGATGCCTCGCCCTGCTTCGATCCGCCGAGGTCGTTGACGAAGCGACCGCCGGTGGGATCGCCCGCCACGTTCGTGCGGACGTAGCGGAAGGTGCGCTCGTACGGCGCCTTGCGCTGCGACTTGGCGTAGCTGCCGCGCGCGTCGACATCCAGGTCGCCGAAGTCGAACTCGCCCACCAGCTGCGTGTTGACGAGCTGGCGTTCGTACCAGCCGGTCTCCTGCGAAAGGATATCCGCGCCGACGCGATTCTCGTCGGTGCCGACGCCCAGCCGCGACTGTTTCACGGTGTCGCGGATGTACAGGTTGGTCCAGCGGACGACGTGTTCGCCGAATTCGGCGTTCAGGCCCAGCAGGCCGTTCACGACGACGCGATTGTCGGTGATGACGCGGTTCGTGCTGGTCTGCGGCGGTCCCGACAGATCGGCGTCGAGCGACAATTGCTGCAACGTCGTGCGCGTGCGCCACGTATTGCCGATGCCCGCGGTCGCGATCACGCCGAAGCGGACGTCGCCGACGTCCACGCTGGTGCCGCCGGTGACGTTGCCGGAGAAGTTGATCGGCATCTGGTTCACGCGTTGCAGCACCGACGTGCGCGCGTTGACCAGGCTGCCCGCGATCGCGCTCAGGTCCGCACGGCTGAAGTCCGCACCCTCCAGGATCGGGTTGCCGCTGTCGAACGCCGCCTTCAACGGGCCGGGGATGCGGCGCGTGCCGTCGTCGAACCCGGTCCAGTCGTTGCGCCCGCCGTAATAGACGTAGCCGAGGTTGCCGGTGGTGTAGCTGTCGCCGCTGACCCCGCCGCTGATCGACAGGAACGGTTCGGTCGGCGCGGTCTTCGTCGTCAGGTTGATGACGCCGCCGCCGAATTCGCCGGGGAAATTGGCGGAATAGGATTTCTGGACGAGGCTCGACGCGATCACGTCGGTCGGGAACAGGTCCAGCGGGACGACGCGCTTCAGCGGTTCCGGGCTGGGCAGCGGGGAGCCGTTGAGGAGCGCGAGGCTGTAGCGATCGCCGAGGCCACGGACGTACACGAACCCGCTGCCGACGACCGACAGGCCGGTCACGCGCTGCAACGCGCCCGCGATATCGCCCTCGCCGGTGCGCGCGATATCCTCGCTCGACAGCACCGACACCACCTGCGGCGCGGTCTGCGTCACGTTGGCGCGCGCGCGGCCGACGACGACGATGTCGTCACCGCCGCCGGGGACCGACACCTGCGGCGACGGATCGGTCGCCGCCTCGTCCTGCGTCGGGCTGCCGCTCTGCGTCGTGGGCGCGGCGCCGGGCGCGGCGGTGGTGGGCGTGTTGGACGTGCCGCCGACCTGCGCCAGCGCCTGCGGCGCCGCGAGGCTGGTGGTCAGGAGCAGGAGGGTGGCGAGCGGGAGCCGCTGCGACATGGTGGTTTCCCCGGTATTCTCGTGATGCGCATGGGGGACGGCGCGCGTGGCACCGTCCCCCGTCTTACGTGGTCGGCGCCCGGCTCAGGTGGTCGGCAACGTGGTGCAATTGCCGCCCGCGCTGCCCAGCGCGGCGTAGGACGCGTTGCAGGTCCAGTCGCGATACCAGGTGTCGGACGCATCGCGGACCGCGCCGATATAGGTCGTGGTCTGCAAGCGGTTGGGCGCGGTCGTGGGCTGTTCCGCGGTGTTGTTCAGCGTCGCGGCGTCGAACGCTGGCACCGCCGCCTCGCCGTTGCCGTTGACGAACGTGTTCGTCAGCGTGCTGGTGAAGTTGCTGTTGTTCCCGTTCGCGCCCGATCCGAAGATCGTCGACACCTGATCCGCGGTCACGCCGTCGCTGCCGACGAAGGGCGTCGTGCAGCCGCTGAAGACGACCGAGCGGAACACCGGCACGCCGGCCTCGTCGTTGCCCGACGCCTGCACCGTCGAGGCGCTGCGGACCTGGAGGCAGGGGACGGTCGACGGCGTGACGACCACGCCGTTGACCAGCGTGAAATCCGTACCGCCGCGCAGCAGGATCGCGGCGCCCGTGTCGGGCGTCGTGCCGCGCATGACGAAGGTGAAGTTGGACAGGCGCACGTTCTGCCGCGGCGTCGTCTGGTCGTTGCCGTTCGAATCGGCCTCGATCATGCCGTTGCCGATGCCGGGACGATGGATCGTCAGGACGAACTGGATGAAGCCCTTGTACCCGACGTCGGTGTCGAGGCTGTCGTCCTCCGCCCCGGTCAGGACCAGATACTTCATGTTCGTGCGGCCGCCGAACACCTCGATCCCGTCATCCGAGCTGTTGTGGATCTGCACGTGGTCGATCGTCGTGCCATAGCCCGCGCCCGACGGGGTCAGGCCCTGAAGTTCGCGGTCCGACGACAGGACGAAGCCCGAATAGCGGATCTGGACGTAGCGCAGCGAACCCGAGCTGTCGCCCGGCGTCGCGCCGCCGTACAGCGCGTTCGACGTGCCTTCGGTATCGCGCTCGCACGCCACGGTGCCGGGCGCCGCGCCCGCCGCGGCGCAATCGGTGATCGGCGCGCGGCCCAGCAGGACGATGCCGCCCCACAGCTGCGAGCTGTTGTCGTCGACCGTGCCGACGACGTTGCCGCGGCCGGTGAAGATGATCGGCTGCGTCGGCGTGCCGACCGCGTTGATCTGGTTCCCGCGGTTCACCGCCAAATACGACACGCCGGTCGAGCCGAACACGATCACGCCCGGATCGATGCCCAGCGTGACGTTGTTGCCGGTGCTGCCCGCCCCCTGATCGGTGCCGACGTCGACGCGGCCGTCGAGCGAGTAGATGACGCCCGGCACCTTCGCGATCGTGGTCGACGCGGTGAAGCGCGCCGGGAAGGCGCAGTTGCGGTACGTGCCGGTCGGGCCGGTGATCGTCCCGCGATCGATCAGCGGGGCGGAACCCGCGATCGTCGGGCACGCCGCCGCCGGGGTCACGCCCGCGCCGGTGCCGGGAGTCGGCGTCGGCGTCGGCGACGGTGCGGGCGTCGGCGACGGCAGGACGATCACGCCCTCGCCCGGCGACGCGATATCGTCCGCGCCGCAGGCGGACAGCGCTGCGGTGGCGCAGCCGATCATGAGCGTGAGCGAAACGCGCTTGAAACTGGTCATGTCAGATTCCCCGAACCATTGCCTGTTGGGCGTTGTCCCGCCCGGCCGACTCCATGCGACGTGGCGGCCTTCGAGGAGCGCGCTAGGCGCGGTTCGTGACAGCGGCGTTGGGGTTCGGCGTCATGGGAGTGACGGTTGGGTTGCGGTTTCGTGACAGGGGGGGCGGCGTCGGGCGCTCCCCTCCCTGCAAAGGGAGGGGCTGGGGGTGGGTGGAGGCCGGGTGATACGGTGCCGCAGCGTCCGGCCCGTCCGCATCGCCCGGACAGGGGGC
>NZ_LMQP01000003.1:1341387-1350293 GCF_001425405.1 Sphingomonas sp. Leaf412
GCCCGTCCGCATCGCCCGGACAGGACCCTCCCCCGACCCCTCCCTTGCAGGGAGGGGAGAGGAACGCGAAAGGCCCGCGGCATCGCTGCCGCGGGCCTTCGGCCGGTCCGGATATGGTGGGCGCGACAGGGATTGAACCTGTGACCCCACCCGTGTGAAGGGTGTGCTCTACCGCTGAGCTACGCGCCCGAACCGTGTCGGAAGCGGGCCTCTACGCAAGCGCATCACGCCTGTCCAGCCCCGCAGGATCGCTTCAGTTCAGCGAATCCTTCAGCACCTTGCCCGCCTTGAACTTCGGCTGGGTCGATGCCTTGATGCTCATCGGCTCCCCGGTGCGCGGATTGCGCCCCGTCGACGCCTTGCGCCGGCTGACCGCGAACGTGCCGAAGCCGACCAGGCGGACCTCGTCGCCCTTCTTCAGGCTGCCCGAGATGGTGTCGAACACCGCCTCCACCGCCCGGCTCGCCTCGCTCTTGCCCAGCCCCGCCACCGTCGCGACCTGCGCGATCAGTTCCTGCTTGTTCATCCCCTGTAACCCCGTTTGATTGCGTGACTTCGGACGAAATCGGATTCGCGGGCGCGATGCCCGGAAGGTCCCAGTAAGGCGAGGCCCCGGGCGGGAGTCAAACGAAACCGCGGCAAGTCGTTACGCCGGCAGGGTGTTTCGCGACGAGTCGTTCGAGGACGCCGCCGGCGCCCGTTCGGCCTGAGCGAAGTCGAAGGCCATGCACGTGTGCATATGCTTCGACTTCGCTCAGCACGAACGGAGGTACGGAAACGTCCGCTTTGGGGTCAATGGTGCAGTTCGCCGCCGACCGGCGCGATCGGGGCGGGCGGCAGGGCGGCCAGTTCGTCCGCGTCGGTCCAGTCGATCGCCTCCAGCGTCCCCGCCAGCGCGAGGCGCAGGACCTCGTCCACGTGGGCAACGGGCACGATCTTCAGCCCGTCCTTGATCGAGGCGGGCACGTCGGCCAGGTCCTTCTCATTCTCCTGCGGGATCAGCACGGTCTCGATCCCGCCGCGCAGCGCGGCGAGCAGTTTCTCCTTCAGCCCGCCGATCGGCAGCACGCGGCCGCGCAGCGTCACCTCGCCCGTCATCGCGATCTCGCGCCGCACCGGCACGCCGGTCAGCGTCGACACGATCGCGGTGACGAGGCCGACGCCCGCCGACGGCCCGTCCTTGGGCACCGCGCCTTCGGGCAGGTGGACGTGGACGTCCTTGCGATGGAACAGCGACGGCTTGATCCCATAACTGGGCGCGCGCGCCTTGATGAAGCTCATCGCGGTTTCCGCCGATTCCTTCATGACGTCGCCCAGCTTGCCCGTCAGCTTGATCGCGCCCTTCCCCGGCACGGTCACGCTTTCGATCGTCAGCAATTCGCCGCCGACCTCGGTCCAAGCGAGGCCGGTGACCGCGCCGATCTGGTCCTCCGTCTCGGACAGGCCGTGGCGATATTTCTGCGTGCCCGCATAGTCGGACAGATTGTCGGGCGTGATCGTGACGCCCTGCATCTTGCCTTCCAGGATGCGGCGCAGCGCCTTGCGGCACAGTTTCGCGATCTCGCGCTCCAGCGTGCGGACGCCCGCCTCGCGCGTATATTGCTGGATCAGCGCGCGCAGGCCGTCGTTGGTCAGCACGAACTCGTCGGGCTTGAGGCCATGCGCCTCGATCTGCTTCGCGATCAGATGCCGCTCCGCGATCTCCACCTTTTCATTTTCGGTATAGCCCTCCAGCCGGATGATCTCCATCCGGTCCAGCAGCGGCTGCGGCAGGTTCAGCGTGTTGGCGGTGCACACGAACATGACGTCGGACAGATCGATGTCGATCTCCAGATAATGATCGTTGAACTTCCCGTTCTGCTCCGGGTCCAGCACCTCCAGCAGCGCGGAGGCGGGATCGCCCCGGAAATCCTGTCCCAGCTTGTCGATCTCATCCAGCAGGAACAATGGGTTGGACGCGCCCGCCTTCTTCAGGTTCGTCACGATCTTGCCCGGCAGCGAGCCGATATAGGTCCGACGATGGCCGCGGATCTCCGCCTCGTCGCGCACGCCGCCCAGCGACTGGCGGATGAACTCGCGCCCCGTAGCGCGCGCGATCGACTTGCCGAGCGAGGTCTTGCCGACGCCGGGCGGGCCGACGAGGCACAGGATCGGCCCCTTCAGCTTGTTCGTGCGCGCCTGCACCGCCAGATATTCGACGATCCGGTCCTTCACCTTCTCCAGCGCATAGTGATCCTCGTCCAGGATCGCTTCGGCGGCGGGGATATCCTTCTTGATCTTCGACTTCTTCCCCCACGGCAGGCCGAGCAGGACATCAAGGTAGTTGCGCACGACCGTCGCCTCGGCGCTCATCGGCGCCATGGTCTTCAGCTTCTTCAGCTCGGCGGTCGCCTTCGTCCGCGCTTCCTTCGACAGCTTCAGCGTCGCGATCTTCTGCGTCAGCTCGGCGACCTCGTCGCCGTCGCCGTCCTCGCCCTCGTTGCCCAGCTCGCGCTGGATCGCCTTCAGCTGCTCGTTCAGGTAATATTCGCGCTGCGTCTTCTCCATCTGGCGCTTCACGCGGCTCTTGATCTTCTTCTCCACCTGAAGGACGCCCAGTTCGCCCTCCATCAGCGCGAAGGCCATCTCCAGACGCTTGACCGGATCGGGCTCGGTCAGCAGGGTCTGCTTCTCCGCCACCTTCACCTGGAGGTTGCCCGCGACCGAATCGGACAGGCGGCCCGCATCCTCGATCTCCGCCATCTGCGCCGCGGTTTCGGACGGCAGCTTGCGGTTGAGCTTCGCGTAATTTTCGAACTGGTTGACGACCGAGCGCATCAGCGCGCCGACCTCCGCACCCTCGGCCTCCTGATCGGGTACGAGCGTCACGTCGGCGGCGAGATAATCGTCGTGCGGCGACAGGTCGGCTAGCGCGGCGCGCTGCTTGCCCTCCACCAGCACGCGGACGGTGCCGTCGGGCAGCTTCAGCAATTGCAGCACGCTGGCGGTGACGCCGATATCGTACAGGTCGTCGCGATCGGGATCGTCCTCCGCAGGATCGAGCTGCGCGACGAGGAAGATCTCCTTGTCCGCCGCCATCGCGGCCTCCAGCGCCGCGACCGACTTGTCGCGACCCACGAACAGCGGCACGATCATGCTGGGGAAGACGACGATGTCACGCAGCGGAAGAACGGGAAGATTGGTCATGCTTACTCCGGTGGCGCTCCGGTGAGCGCCGTACGCATCGTATATGGTGGCGCGCGCGCGTCCATCAATCATCGCGCGCGGATCGCGCGTTGATCGCGCTGTTGCTGGCCACGATGCAGGCGTTGCCGCAGAAGGGCGAACCGCCGATCAGCGCGCAGACGCAGGTGTCGGGCGGGGTGCGGCCCGCGGAGCAGGAGGCGCTGTCGTTCGAGCGCGCGGACCTGTCGTTCGACGTGGACCCGGCGAAGCGGCGGATCGACGCGCGCGCGACGCTGACCTTCGCGGCGACCGCGGCGGTGGCGCGGCTGCCGATCGATCTCGATTCGAACTTCCACGTCGCGCGCGTGACGGTCGACGGGAAGCCGGCGCGGTTCGACCGGCCCGACGGGCGGCTGGTAGTGCTGCACCCGCTGGCGAAGGGCGCGCGCGCGACGGTGGCGATCGCCTATGCCGGGACGCCGCACGTCGCGGTCAACGCGCCGTGGGACGACGGCATGGTGTGGTCGCAGACCGCCGACGGGCGCGCGTGGTTCGCCAGCACGACTGAGGGCTACGGCTGCGACATCCTGTGGCCCTGCCTCGACTTCCCGCGCGGGGAGCCGGCGGAGGCGGTGCTGCACATCACGGTGCCGAAGGGGTTGAAGGCGCCGTCGAACGGGAAGCTGCTGGGCGTCGATACCCTGCCCGACGGTCGCACGACTTGGCACTGGCGCGCGCGGCGACCGAATACCTATGCCATCGCGCTGAACGTCGGGCCGTACGAGGAAGTGTCGGGTAGCTATCGCAGCCGGTTCGGCAACAGCATCCCGTTATATTACTGGTACATTCCCGGCGCCGGCGCGCGGGCGAAGGCGGAAGGATTGTTCGCGGAATTCGCGCCGACGCTGGATTTCTTCGAACGCACGATCGGGCCGTATCCGTTCGGGGACGAGAAGGTCGGCGTGGTGGAGACGCCGCACAAGGGCATGGAGCATCAGACGATCAACGCCTACGGCAACGGCTATGCCAAGGCGCCGGAGGGGTTCGACTGGCTGTTCCACCACGAATTCGCGCACGAATGGTTCGCCAACCAGCTCACCGCCGCGAACTGGGACGATTACTGGCTCCACGAGGGGTTCGCCAGCTACATGCAGCCGCTGTACGGCCGCTGGCGCGAGGGCGAGGCGCGCTATGCGGTGATGCTGGATTCGCAGCGCAACCAGATCGCGAATGCCGCCCCGATCGTCCGCGACAAGGTGCTGACCGAGGAGGAGGTGTACGAACCGGCCAAGGGCGGCGCGGGGACGGACATCTATTACAAGGGGTCGTGGATGCTCCACACCCTGCGCGGGCTGATCGGCGATGCCGCGTTCTTCGACGCCACGCGGCGGCTGGTCTATGGCCGCGCCGATCCGATGCCGGGGAATTTCCGGCCCCGCTTCGCCTCGACCCGCGCGTTCGAAGGGATCGTGCGGCAGGTCACCGGGCGCGATTTGGGCTGGTTCTTCGACGCCTATCTGCGCCGCGCGGCGCTGCCCGACCTCGTCACGCGGCGCGAGGGCGACCGGATGACGCTGGCGTGGGAGGCGGGCGGTCCGTTCCCGATGCCGGTGGAGGTCGCGGTCGACGGCAAGGTGCAGCGCGTTGCGATGGCGGACGGGCGCGGCACCCTGTCGGTGCCTGCGAACGCGCATGTGGTGATCGATCCTGCCGCCCGCGTGTTGAAGCGGTCGACGGCGATCGAGGCATACCGGCAATGGCAGACGCAGCAGCGCGGCAAGTGAGCGACGACGCGACGCGCATCGCCCTGAAACGCGCGGGCGAGATGGCGGCGGTGTTCATGATCGGCGACGGCGCGCTCGGCGTGCTTCAACCGGTGCGCCACGTCGATTTGTGGCGCTCGCCCATCCCGGCGGTCGACGGCCTGGTCCGCCCGTTCGCGGGCAAGCCGGGCCGGCGGCGCGCCTATGGCCTGCTCCAGATCGCGGCGGGCCTCGCGCTCGCCGCGTTGCTGCGGCGTCAGCCGGGCGGGCGGAGCATCGACCAGAAGCGCGGACCCTCGCGCCCGACGCGCCATTCGCCGGTCGGCTCCCAGCCCAGCGCGCGGTAGAAGCCGAGGTTCTTCTCGGTCGCGGTTTCCAGATAGCAGGGCAACCGCCCCGCCGCGCGCGCCAGACCGGCGCGGATCAGCTTCCCGCCCAGCCTCCTCCCCTGCGCCGCCGGATCGCAGCCCGCGATGTGCAGGTACCAGAAGTCGCCGGGCGGCAGATGCGCGTCGATCGCCGCGCTGACCGCCAGCGCGCGCGGGATCGCGGGACCGAGCGCGGCGAGCAGGGCGGGCGCGGAACACAGCATCTCCCACCACCCAACCGTCGCCCGCCCCGGCCCGCGCCAGAAAGTCGCCGCCGCCCCGTCGCCGGTCGTCAGCCCCATGCCCGCCCGCGCATCCGATTGCTGGAGCAGGGCGAAGAGCCGGGTCAGCCGCCGCTGTCGGTCGCGCACTTCGGGCAGGATGTAGCCGAACGCCGGATCGTCATGGAATGCCCGCGCCAGCATCGCGGCGATCGTCGCGCCTTCCGATGCCGTGACCAGGCGGACGTCGCTCAAGGGACGACGGTGACGAACAGATAGGCGGCGAAGATGACGAGATGGACCGCGCCGCCCAGGATCGTCGTGCGGCCGGTGCCCAGCGACAGCGTGATCGTGAACATGGTCAGGATCAGCAGGGTGATCGACTTCGGCCCCAGCCCCAGCCCCAGCGGCAGGTCGAGCGCGAGGCTGACGATCGCGACGGAGGGGATCGTCAGGCCGATCGTCGCCAGCGCGGAGCCGAGCGCGAGGTTCAGGCTGGTCTGCAACCGGTTGCGCTTCGCCGCGCGATAGGCTGCGAGGCTCTCGGGCGCGAGGACCAGCGCCGCGATCACCACGCCCACGACCGCCAGCGGCAGGCCCGCGCCGAGGATCGCGCGCTCCACCGTCGCGGACAGCCCCTTCGCCAGCAGGACGACGCCGACGAGCGCGACGAGAAGCATCGCCAGCGACGCGATGCTGGTCGCCTTCGACGGCCGTTCCGCATGTGCGTCCTGCGGCAGGTCCTGATCCGGCAGGAAATATTCGCGGTGGCGCACGGTCTGCACCAGCACGAACATCAGGTACAGGAAGAGCGAGACGATCGCGACGAAGATCAGTTGCGCGGGCGCGTACGTCGGCCCCGGCGCGCTCGACACGTAATTGGGCAGGACGAGGCTGAGCACCACCATCGCGGTCAGTACCGCCAGCGCCGCGCTGACCCCGCGCAGCGTGAAGCGCTGCTCCCCGTGGCGCAGGCCGCCCGCCATCAGGCACAGGCCGACGATGAAGTTGAGGATTATCATGATCGCGGCGAACACGGTGTCGCGCGCCAGCGTGGAGGCGTCGCCCGCGTCCGACAGCATCAGGCTGACGATCAGCGACACCTCGATCACCGTCACCGCGACCGCCAGCACCAGCGTGCCGAACGGCTCGCCGACGCGATGCGCGATCACCTCCGCATGATGGACCGCGGCCAGCACCGCGCCGATCAGGACCGCGGTCGACAGGATCGTCCCGACCGTGCCGTATGCGTAGAGCGACAGCACGACCGCGAGCAGGCCCAGCGCGGGGAACAGCAACGTCCACCACGGCAGCGCGATCTTCTGAAGCAAGGCGCGCTTCGCGGCGGGGGTGGGGAGCTTGTCGGTCTGGTCCTGCATCACCCGGTCAATGCACGAGCGGGCGGGAGGGTCCGGTCGGTGACCGTAACGAAACGTTTCGACGCCGAAACGGCGCCGGTGCGATCCGGCGGGACACGGCCCGCCGGATCGCATCCGTCACCCTAGGCCGCGTCTTCCGCGGTCTTCTTCTTGTCGGCGTAGACGCGGATCGGCTCCTTGCGGCCGTCGACCACGTCGCGGTCGATCATGACCTCGTCGACCGAATTCATGCCCGGCAGGTCGAACATCGTGTCGAGCAGGATCGCCTCCAGGATCGAGCGCAGGCCGCGCGCGCCGGTCTTCCGCTCGATCGCCTTCTTCGCCACCGTCACCAGCGCGTCGTCGGTGAAGCCGAGCTTCACGTCCTCCATGTCGAACAGCTTCTGGTACTGCTTCACCAGCGCGTTCTTCGGCTCCGACAGGATCTTCACCAGCGCGGGGATGTCGAGATCCTCCAGCGTGGCGATGACGGGAAGGCGGCCGACGAATTCGGGGATCAGCCCGAACTTCAGCAGATCCTCCGGCTCGGTCTGGCGCAGCATCTCGCCCGTGCGGCGTTCCTCCGGCGACGCGACATAGGCGCCGAAGCCGATCGACTTGCCCTGAAGCCGGTCGCCGATGATCTTCTCCAGCCCGCTGAACGCGCCGCCGCAGATGAACAGGATGTTCGTCGTATCGACTTGCAGGAATTCCTGCTGCGGATGCTTGCGCCCGCCCTGCGGCGGGACGGACGCGGTGGTGCCCTCCATCAGCTTCAGCAACGCCTGTTGCACGCCCTCGCCCGATACGTCGCGCGTGATCGAGGGATTCTCCGCCTTGCGCGAAATCTTGTCGATCTCGTCGATGTAGACGATGCCGCGCTGCGCGCGTTCGACGTTATAGTCGCTCGCCTGCAACAGCTTCAGGATGATGTTCTCGACATCCTCGCCGACATAGCCCGCCTCGGTCAGGGTCGTCGCGTCCGCCATCGTGAACGGGACGTCGAGGATTCTGGCTAGGGTTTGGGCCAGCAGGGTCTTGCCGCAGCCGGTCGGGCCGACGAGCAGGATGTTCGATTTCGCCAGCTCCACGTCCGCACCCTTGGCGCCGTGGTTCAGCCGCTTGTAATGGTTGTGGACCGCCACCGACAGCACGCGCTTCGCCTGCTTCTGCCCGATGACGTAATCGTCCAGGACGTCGCAGATCTCCTGCGGCGTCGGGACCCCGCCGTCCTTCTTGCTCACCAGCGCGGACTTCGTCTCCTCGCGGATGATGTCGTTGCACAGCTCGACGCACTCGTCGCAGATGAAGACGGTGGGACCCGCGATCAGCTTGCGCACCTCGTGCTGCGACTTGCCGCAGAACGAGCAATAGAGGGTGCTCTTCGAGTCGCCACCGCTCAGCTTCGTCATTCAATCGTCCTTCCGCGCGGGTCATCCGCGCCTGTCCGGGCGGGCATGGTAGCCCGGCCCGTCACATTACGGCAATGCTCTTAACGCCTCGCCCCAAGGTCGACGCCCGGCTCAGGCGGCGGCCGCCATATCCTCGGCGGGTGCCGGACGCTTGTCGAACACCTCGTCGATCAGGCCGAAATCGCGTGCCTCCGCCGACGACAGGAAGGTGTCGCGATCCATCCGGCGCTCGATCTCCTCGATCGGCTGGCCCGTGTACTTGGCGTACAATTCGTTCATCCGCGCCCGGATGCGCAGGATTTCCTTCGCCTGGATCTCGATGTCGCTGGCCATGCCCTGCGCCCCGCCCGACGGCTGATGGATCATGATCCGCGCATTCGTGAGCGCGACGCGCATCCCCGGCTCCCCCGACGCCAGCAGGAAGCTGCCCATCGACGCGGCCTGACCGATGCACACCGTGCCGACGCGCGGGCGGATGTACTGCATCGTGTCGTGGATCGCCATGCCCGCCGTGACGACACCGCCCGGCGAGTTGATGTACATGAAGATGTCCTTCTTCGGATTCTCCGATTCCAGGAACAGCAACTGCGCGGTGATGAGGCTGGCCATGCCGTCCTCC
>NZ_LMQP01000003.1:1350386-1356579 GCF_001425405.1 Sphingomonas sp. Leaf412
CGCCGCGGTTCGACTGCTCGATGACGATCGGGACAAGGCCGGCAGTGGTCTGCTGAAGGCCGAGCCCGGCGTTCGCCAGCTTGCCAGCGAAATCGCCATTGTCGAACGGATTGTGCATGAAGAAGCTCTCTCGTGCGCTGTGGGAAGAACGCCAACATCGGCGCTTGGACGAAACGGTTCAAGCCCCCGCTTGCCGGCGGCCGCGGCGCGGAAGGTCACGAAAGGTCGCACGGTCACGCATGCGCGCGCATCGTCGGGGCGGGCGGAGCGGGAACGGGCGGCGGGACATGCGCCGCGATATCCCGGCCGGGGGCATGTAGGACAGCGTTTCCCGGTGCCGGATGCGCCAGATAGGCGAGCCGCTTCACCTCCCGTCGGCCGCGCACCACGGTGTCGAGGATCAGGCCCGCGAAGGCGCACAGCGCGGCCAGGATCATCAGGCCGGTGACGAGGATCGCGGTGGGAAAGCGCGGCACGAGGCCGGTCTGCGCATAGGTGATCGCCAACGGGATCGCGAGGACGACGGCGACCAGTGCGAACGCCAGGCCGATGCCGCCGAAGAACCACAGCGGCCGCTCGATCCGGTACAGCATCGCGATCGTGCGCAGGATGCGCCATCCGTCGCGCCAGGTGCTGAGTTTCGAGAGCGATCCTTCGGGCCGCGCGAAATAGGGCGTCTCGACCTCCGCGGTCGGCATCTTCAGCTCCAGCGCGTGGACGCTGATCTCGGTTTCGATCTCGAACCCCACCGACAGGACCGGGAAACTCTTCACGAACCGTCGCGAGAACACGCGGTAACCGCTCAATATGTCGGTGAAACTTCGGCCGAACAGGCGCGCGAGCATCCCCGTCAGCAGGGCGTTGCCGAACCGGTGGCCGCGGCGGTAGGCGGCGGCGGCCTCCCCGATGCGGCTGCCCACGACCATGTCCAGCTGCTCGTCCAGCAGGTGCGCGACGAGCGCGGGGGCGGAGGCGGCGTCGTAAGTCGCATCGCCGTCGGCCATGACGTACACGTCGGCGTCGACGTCCGCGAACATGCGGCGGACGACCGCGCCCTTCCCCTGGATCCGCTCGGTCCGCACGACCGCCCCCGCCGCACGGGCGAGTGCGACCGTCCGGTCGGTGCTGTTGTTGTCGTAGACGTGGATCGTGGCGCCGGGCAGCGCGGCGCGGAAATCGGCCACGGTCCGCGCGATCGCCGCTTCCTCGTTGTAGCAGGGGAGGAGGACGGCGATCGTGGTCATGTCTTTCCCGTTTCTGCCCTCTGCCCTGGAAAGGCGAGAGGATACGTAGCCTTGGCAGCTTGCTGCCTAGGCGGAGTTGGTGAGGGGTCGAGCGGCGCTGTCGCGCCGCGCGCTCGCGATGCGAGCGCTCACCCCTCACCCAGCTCCGACTAAGGCCGCGCTGACGCGCGACCTAAGTCTACGCAACTCTCTCCCCTTAGCAGGGGAGAGGGAAGAATAGGTTAAGCCTCGCTCTTCGCCTTCTTCGCGCGCGGCTTCTTCGCCGGGGCGTCGGGCGCGCCGGTCCCCTCCGCGGCTTCGGCGGCGACCGGGTCGCTGGTCGTCAGGGCCGTCTCGGCCTCGACCGGTGCGGCCTTCTTCGCGCGCGGCTTCTTCGCGGCGGCCTCGGCTACCGGAGCTTCCGGCGCGGCCGGCGTTTCGGCCCCGGCGTTATCACCCTTGGCGGCGGGCTTCTTCGCCGCGGCCTTCTTCGCGGGCTTGGCCTCCGCCTCGCCGTCCGCCGGTGCTTCCGCCTTCTTCGCGGCGGCCTTCTTCTGCTTCGGCTTGTGGTTGTCGTGATCGTGGCTGTGCGTGCCGGTCGCGAAGCCGTCCTCGCTCTCGATCGCGGCCTCCAGTTCCTCGCGCGTCGTCTCGCGGTCGGTCACCTCGGCCTTTTCGAACAGGTAATCGACGACCTTGTCCTCGTACAGCGGCGCACGCAGCTGCGCGGCGGCCATCGGGTCCTGCTGCACGTACTGGATGAACTGCTGGCGCTGCTCGGGCGAATATTGCTGCGCGGCCTGCATGACCAGGCGGCTCATCTCCTGCTGGCTGACCTCGACGCCGTTGGCCTGCCCGATTTCGGACAGCAGCAGGCCCAGGCGGACGCGGCGCTCGGCGATCTTGCGATAGTCCTCGCGCTCGTCCTCCATCTCCTTCAGCGCCGCGGCGGGGTCAGGCTCGTGCGTCGCCTCGTGCTGGAGCTGGCTCCAGATCTGGTCGAACTCGGCCTCCACCATCGACGGCGGGACCTCGAAATCGTGGCCCGCCGCGAGCTGGTCGAGCAACTTACGCTTCATGTACGTGCGGGTCAGGCCGTTGTGCTGCTGCTCGATCTGGCCCTTCAGCAGGCCCTTGAGCTGCTCCAGGCTCTCGAGCCCCAGCGACGTGGCGAGGCCGTCGTCGATCACCGTCTCGCCCGCGGTCTGCACCGACTTGATGACCAGGTCGAAGGTCGCGTCCTGACCGGCGAGGTCCTTCGCCTGGTAATCGGCGGGGAACGACACCTTGATCTGGCGCTCCTCGCCCGCCTTCGCGCCGACGACCTGCTCCTCGAAGCCGGGGATCAGGCGACCCGAGCCGATCTCGACCGCCATGTCGCTGCCCGTGCCGCCCTCGAACGCCACGCCGTCCATCGTCTTGCCGACGAAGTCCATCGTCACGAGGTCGCCGGTCTCCGCGGCCTTGTCGCCCGCGTCGTCCCACTTCTTCTGCTGGTCGGCGAACTTCTGGAGCTGCTCGGTCACGTCGTCGTCGCTGACGGGCACGGTCAGCCGCTCCAGCTTCAGCGCGTCGATCGACGGGGCCGGGACCTGCGGCAGGACCTCCAGCGCGACCTTCAGCTCCGCGTCCTTGCCGGGTTCATACCCCTCGGCCAGTTCGACCGACGGCTGGATCGCGGGGCGCAGCTGCTGCTCCGCGATCAGCGACTGCACGCCCTGCTGGATGGAATTGTTCAGCGCATCCTGGTGCAGCGCGGGGCCGTGCATCTTGCGCACCAGATTCGCGGGCACCTTGCCTGGGCGGAAACCGGGCATCTTCACCTGCGGCGCGACCCGCTTCAGCTCGGCATCGACCAGCGCGTCGATCTCCTTCGCCGGGATCGTGAGGGTGTAGGCGCGCTTCAGGCCTTCGTTGAGCGTCTCGACAGTCTGCATGGTGCCGCTTTCGTTCGAAAATATCGTTTGTCGGTGGCCCCCGCTGGAACACGGGGACTGGTGCGGGCGAAGGGACTCGAACCCCCACATCTTGCGATGGCAGGACCTAAACCTGCTGCGTCTACCAGTTCCGCCACGCCCGCTCAGGACACCGCCGGTCGCGGGGCTCTATACGTCCGTCACGCATCCGGCAACCCGGTGCGGACCTGCGCGTTGGAGGGGGCCAAGAGGAGAAGCCAGATGGCGACCACGCCCCCCGACGTTCCGCAGCCTTCGCAGCCCGTCCAGCCCGACGCGCCCCCGCCCGAAGTGACCCCGCCCGCGCCCGACGTGGACGTGCCGTCGCCGGGCCAGCCGTCGCCGACGGGGCCGAGCATCTGATCCCGACAGCCCCTCCCTTCAAGGGAGGGGTTGGGGTGGGTGGTGTCCTGACGATACGGTTGGGTGACGCGTATGGCGTGCCGTATCCCCGGACAGGACCCACCCCCGAACCCTTCCCTTGCAGGGAGGGGAGACAAGGTACGCTACCCCGAGCGCAGCAACGCGACGCCCGCGTCGCGCTCGAACAGGTACAGCGCCGCGCGGGCGGCGCGTCCCCGTTCCCCGTCCAGCCCGCCGTCGCGGTCGATCAGCAGGCGGGCGTCGTCGGTGGCGATCGGGAGCAGGGCCGCCAATTGTTCGGGCGAGGCGACGCGGAACGCGGCCTCGCCCGACTGGCGCGTGCCCAGCAATTCGCCCGCGCCGCGCAGGCGCAAATCCTCCTCCGCGATCCGGAAGCCGTCGTTCGTCTCGCGCATCAGCGCCAGCCGTGCGCGGCTCGTCTCGCTCAGCGCGCGCCCGCGCAGCAGCAGGCACACCGAATGCCCCCCGCCCCGCCCGACGCGGCCGCGCAGCTGGTGCAGCTGGGCCAGACCGAAGCGGTCGGCGTGCTCGATCACGATCAGCGTGGCGTTGGGCACGTCCACCCCGACCTCAATGACGGTGGTGGCGACCATTACGCCGTGCGCGCCGGCGGAGAATCGCGCCATCACCGCGTCCTTCTCCTCCGCCCGCATTCGCCCGTGGATCAGGCCGACGCGCTCCCCGAAGCGCATCGCCAGCGCGGCGGCGCGGACCTCCGCCGCCTTCAGGTCGCTGGTCTCGCTTTCCTCCACCAGCGGGCAGACCCAATAGGCCTGCTTTCCCTCCGACAGATGGCGGCCGAGCGCGTCGACGACCTCGTCCACGCGCTCCTCCGACACCACGCGCGTCTCGATCGGTTCGCGGCCGGGCGGCATCTCGTCCAGCCGGCTCTGGTCCATCTCGCCATGGATCGCGAGCGTCAGCGTGCGCGGGATCGGGGTCGCGGTCATCGCCAGCAGGTGCGGCGGCGTGCGGCCCTTCGCCGCCAGCAGCATCCGTTCGGCCACGCCGAAGCGATGCTGCTCGTCCACCACGACCAGCCCCAGATCCCGGTAGCCGACCGCTTCCTGGAAGATCGCGTGCGTGCCGACGAGGATATGGATGCTGCCGTCGGCAAGGCCCATCAACGTCGCCTCGCGCACCTTGCCCTTGTCGCGTCCCGTCAGCACCGCGACCTCGACCGGCAGGCCCGCGAGCGTGCGGCGCAGCGTCTCGTAATGCTGGCGCGCCAGGATTTCGGTGGGGGCCAGCATCGCGGCCTGCGCGCCCGCCTCCACCGCGATCAGCAGCGCCATCGCGGCGACGAGCGTCTTGCCCGAGCCCACGTCGCCTTGCAGCAGCCGCAGCATCGGCGCGTCCTGCGCCAGGTCGCCCTCGATCTCCGCCACGCTGCGCGCCTGCGCCCCGGTCAGGCTGTACGGCAGCGTCAGCAGGTCGCGCAGCCGGCGGTCGCCCTTCAGCGCCCTGCCCTTGCGCCGCCGGGTGTCGGCGCGGACCAAAGTCAGCGCCAGCTGGTTGGCGAACACCTCGTCATAGGCCAGCCGTTCGCGCGCCACGGCGTCGGCGGGGTCGGCGTGGAGGCGGTGGAGCGCGTCGCGCCATGCGGGCCAGTCATGCTTCGCCTTCAGGCTGCGCTCGATCCATTCGGGCAGGTCGGGCGCGCGCGCCAGCGCCTGTTCGGTCAGCGCGAACAGGCGGCGCGACGTCAGCCCCTCCGACAAGGGATAGATCGGCTCGCGCGGGCGGAAGCCGTCGCCGTCCGCCAGCAGCTCGGGATGCACGATCTGGAGGTCCTGACCATATTGGTCGAGCCTGCCGGAGAATTTCCGCGGCTCGCCGGGCGGCAGCAGCTTGCGGACATAGCCCGACGAATTGCCGAAATAGACGAGCGTGACGTGATTGCCGTGTGCGTCGGTCGCCTGCACCCGCGTCGGCGCGCGCGGGCTGCTGCCGCTGCGTACGTCGACGGGGGTGAGCGTGATCGCGATCGTGCGGCCGACGTCATCCTGCATCAGTTCGTCGCGCGCGATCCGATCGACCCAGCCCGAGGGCAGATGGAACAGCAGGTCGACGACGCGCGCGATGCCGAGCCGGTCGAGCGGCCGGGCCAGCGCCGGGCCGACTCCCTTCAACGCCGTCACTTCGGCGAACAGCGGATTGAGGATATCGGGTCGCATGACTATCTGTGCGCTACTCCAGCCCCGATCCGTCATGCCAGCGAAAGCTGGCATCTTCCGGTTGACCGGGCCTATCCCTCGCATGAGAGGCCAGCCTTCGCTGGCCTGACGAAAGAAATCGGTGTGGACGACATCCGCCTGAAACGCCTGCGCTTCCGCGCCTGGCACCGCGGCACGCGCGAGGCCGACCTGATGATCGGCGGGTTCTTCGACCGTCACGGCGAGTCGTGGGACGCAGGCCAGCTCGACTGGTTCGAGGCGTTGCTGGAGGAACAGGACGTCGACATCATGGGCTGGGCGATCGGATCGATCCCCTGCCCGCCCGAATGGGACGGACCGATGATGGCGCAGATGCGCGCGCTGGATTTCGTGAAGGTCGAGCGCTGATCTCCCTCTCCCCGTCGGGGAGAGGGCCGGGGTGAGGGGCCGCCCCGGGCGATATCGTTTGTGGCGG
>NZ_LMQP01000003.1:1356661-1384393 GCF_001425405.1 Sphingomonas sp. Leaf412
GCGTCAAGGTTTCCGATGCCCGACCTCAAGACCATCCTGTCCGCCACCGTCCCCCTGACCCTCGCGGGGGTGCCCGCGGGGTTCCTGCCGTCGCTGCTCGCGGACCTCGCGCGGGCGGCGCCGACGCGGGCGGTGTTCGTGGCGTCGGACGAGGCGCAGATGCGGTCGATCGCGGCGACCGCGCCGTTCTTCGCCCCCGAGCTGGAGGTGGTGCAGCTTCCCGCGTGGGACTGCCTGCCGTACGACCGCGCGTCGCCGACGCTGCGCACGATGGCGGAGCGGATCGGCGCGCTGCACCGGTTGCAACAGAAGCCGGGGACCGCGCAGCTGGTGCTGACCACGGTCAACGCGGTGACGCAGCGGACGCTGACGCCGTTCCGTATCCGGCAACTGGTCGCGACGCTGCGCCCGGGTGAGAAGATCGGGCGCGACCGGCTGGGGACGCTGTTGCAGGCCAACGGCTACGTCCGCACCGACACGGTCCACGACCAGGGCGAATATGCGGTCCGCGGCGGCATCGTCGACCTGTTCCCCAGCGGCGAGGAGAATGCGCTGCGGCTCGATTTCTTCGGCGACGAGATCGAGAGCGTCCGCACCTTCGACCCCGCGGACCAGCGCACGACGGGGCGCATCGACCGCTTCATCCTGCTGCCCGCGTCGGAGGCGCTGCTGGACGAGGACAGCGTGAAGCGGTTCCGCACCCGGTACCGCGACACGTTCGGCGCGACCGCGACCGGCGACCCGCTGTATCAGGCGGTCAGCGAGGGCCGGCGGCTGGCGGGGATGGAGCATTGGCTGCCGCTGTTCGAGGAGAAGCTGGCGACGCTGTGGGAGCATCTGGGCGCCGACGACGTGGTCGTGCGCGATTCGGGTTCGCCGAACGCGGCCGAATCGCGGCTGGAATCGATCGCGGACTATTACGAGAACCGGAAACGCGCGGAGGCGGCGCAGCCCGGCAGCTATCGCGCGCTCCCTGCAAAGACCCTGTACCTGGACGACGGCGAATGGCGCGACGCGATCGCGGCGCAGCCCGCGCATCTCGCCACGCCGTTCCACGAGCCCGAATCCCGGACGGTCCTGGATTTCGGCGTCGACGGCCCGCGCGACTTCGCCCCCGAGCGCGCGGCGCAGGCGAACGTGTACGAGGCGGTCGTCGCGCATCTCGCGAAACTGAAGAAGGACGGGCGCAAGCCGATCCTGGCCAGCTATTCGATCGGCGCGCGGGAGCGGTTGAAGAATTTGCTGGAGGACCACGACCTGTCCGGCGCGCGGAGCGTGGAGACGTGGCAGGAGGCGCTGGGCGGCGCGGTTTCGGGCGTGGCCCTGATCGTCCTCCCGCTCGACCACGGCTTCACCGCGCCGGGCGTCGCGGTGCTGACCGAGCAGGACATGCTGGGCGACCGGCTGGTCCGGCGGTCGAAGCGGCGCAAGTCGGCGGACGCCTTCCTGGCCGAACTCGCCACGCTGTCGCCGGGCGACCTGGTCGTCCACGCGGATCACGGGATCGGGCGCTACGTCGGGTTGACGCAGGTGCCGGTGGCCAAGGCACCGCACGATTGCGTCCAGCTGGAATATGCCGGCGGCGACAAATTGTACGTGCCGGTCGAGAATCTGGAAGTCCTGTCGCGTTACGGATCGGGCGAGGACGGCGCGACGCTGGACCGGCTGGGCGGCGAGGCGTGGCAGCGGCGCAAGTCGAAGATGAAGGAGCGGATCCGCGAGATCGCGGGCGAGCTGATCGCGGTCGCGGCCGAACGCGCGCTGCGCCCCGGCGAAATCGCGGAGCCGGACAGCGCGGGCTATCCGGCGTTCGTCGACCGCTTCCCGTACGAGGAGACCGACGACCAGGATCGCGCGATCGGCGACGTGCTGGCGGACCTCGCCGCGGGCAAGCCGATGGACCGGCTGATCGTCGGCGACGTCGGCTTCGGCAAGACCGAGGTCGCGCTGCGCGCCGCCTTCGTCGCCGCGATGGCGGGGATGCAGGTGGCGGTCATTTGCCCCACCACCCTGCTGGCGCGGCAGCATTACAACAATTTCACCAGCCGCTTCGAAGGCTTCCCGATCAACATCGGCCGCATCTCTCGCCTCGTCCAGGCGGCAGAGGCGAAAAGGGTGAAGGAGGGGCTGACCGACGGGTCGATCGACATCGTCATCGGCACCCACGCGCTGCTGGCGAAGGCGATCGATTTCAAGCGGCTGGGCCTCGTCATCGTCGACGAGGAGCAGCGTTTCGGCGTGACGCACAAGGAGCGGCTGAAGACCCTTCGCGCCGACGTCCACATGCTGACGCTGACCGCGACGCCGATCCCGCGGACGTTGCAGATGGCGATGAGCGGCCTGCGCGAACTGTCCGTGATCCAGACGCCGCCGGTCGACCGGCTGGCGGTGCGGACGTACGTCATGCCGTGGGACCCGGTGGTGCTGCGCGAGGCGTTGCTGCGCGAACATTATCGCGGCGGGCAGTCGTTCCTGGTCACGCCGCGCATCGCCGACCTGCCCGATATCGAGGATTACCTGAACAAGCAGGTGCCCGAAATCCGCTACGTCGTCGCGCACGGACAGATGGCGCCGAGCGAGGTGGAGGAGCGGATGAGCGCCTTCGTCGAGAAGAAGTTCGAGGTGCTGATCTCCACCTCAATCATCGAATCGGGGATCGATATTCCGTCCGCCAACACCCTCATCGTCAATCGCGCCGACCGCTTCGGGCTGGCGCAGCTTTATCAGCTGCGCGGCCGCGTCGGGCGGTCGAAGACGCGCGCCTATGCCTATATGGTCGCGCCGCCCGAGCGGCAGATGACCGAGGCGGCGGAAAAGCGGCTGAAGGTGCTGAGCGACCTCGATACCTTGGGCGCGGGGTTCCAGCTCGCCAGCCACGACCTCGACATCCGCGGGGCGGGCAATCTGCTGGGCGACGAACAGTCGGGGCATATCAAGGAAGTGGGCTACGAACTCTACCAGTCGATGCTGGAAGAGGCGATCATGGACGCCAAGGCGGGCGGCTTCGCGCAGCGCCCGCGCGATTTCAGCCCGCAGATCACCGTCGACGCGCCGATCCTGATCCCGGAGGAGTACGTCCCCGACCTCGACCTGCGCATGGGGCTGTACCGGCGGTTGAACGAAGTGGACGATCGCGCCGGCCTCGACCAGTTCGCCGCCGAGATGATCGACCGGTTCGGGAAGCTGCCGCTGGCGACCGACAACCTCGTGAAGGTGATGGAGATCAAGCTGAACGCGCGCACCGCCTGCGTCGCGAAGCTGGACGTGGGGCCGAAGGGCGCGCTGGTGGCGTTCCATGACGACAAGCCGCCCAATGTCGCGGGGCTGCTGAACTATGTCGAGAAACTGGGCGGGATCGCGAAGCTGCGGCCCGATTCCAAACTCGCGCTCACCCGCAACTGGGCGGATCCGCAGGCGCGGCTGAACGGGGCGCTGCAATTGTCGAAGGGGCTGGCGAAGGCGGCGGGGTAAGGTGGTCAGCCGCCCCATCCGTTCGGGCTGAGCCCTTCGACTGCCTGCCAAGGCAGGCGCTCAGGAAAGGCTTCGATGCAACGCATCGAAGTCGAAGCCTGTGCGCCACCGTCGGCGCATACCCTTCGACTTCGCTCAGGGCGAACGGCGGTCCTTTCCGGGCCCGGCTTTACGAACTGTGGTCCGAGATGATCCGCCACCCGTCCTTGCGGCGTTCGAACAGCAGGGTCGTCAGGCCCGTCTGCGCCTTCGCGCCGCCCGCGGGCGTGAGCGTCCAGCGCGCGACGAACAGGCGGTGCACGTTGCTGATCGTCCGCCACGCGACCGGCTGAAACGTCAGCCGTCCCCGCGTATTGCCACCCGGCGCGAAGCTCTTCGCGTAACGCGCCGCGATCGCAGCCTTTCCCCGCGCCAGCTCGGTCCCCGCGGCATAGATCGCGTCGTCGGCGTAGACCGCCATGAAGCGCGACAGGTCGCCCGCGTTCCACCCCGCGGCGCTGGACGCCATCGCGGCCTCGATCTCCGCCTGCGGCGTGGTGGCGGGAGCGGCTGCGACCAGCAGCGTGAAGGGGAGGAGGTTTGCCAGCATCGCGGCATCATGCCTGCATCCGGCGGGGAGGCAAGTGCGTCGCCACACACGACCCGTCACCCCGGCCCCGTGCCGGGGTCCACCGCGCCGCATGCCTCACACAGGCGGCAGGTGCGGCACGGTGGATGCCGGGACGAGCCCGGCATGACGGTTAGTAAGGCGCCGTCACCCCGGACTCGATCCGGGGTCCATCAAGCCGACAGCGCATCGCCCGTTTATCGAACCGCTCGCCCGCGGCCGGATGGACCCCGGCTCAAGGCCGGGGTGACGGTGCGTTCAGGAAAACCCGAGGGCGTCCGCGACGACCTGGCTGACGATCCGGCCGCCCTTCACGTTCAGCCCTTCCTTCAGCCCCGCGTCGGCATCGATCGCGGCCACGCCCTTGCCCGCGAGCGCCAGGCCGTACGGCAGCGTGGCGTTGTTCAGCGCGTGGCTGGACGTCAGCGGCACCGCGCCGGGCATGTTGGCGACGCAATAATGGATCACGCCGTCGACCTCGTACGTCGGGTCCGCATGGGTCGTGGCGTGCGACGTCTCGAAACACCCGCCCTGGTCGATCGCGACGTCGACCAGCACGCTGCGCGGCTTCATGTGCGCCAGCATCGCGCGCGTCACCAGCTTGGGCGCCGACGCGCCGGGGATCAGCACCGCGCCGATCACCGCATCCGCCTCCGCGATCTCCTGCTCGATCGATTCCAGCGTTGACACGCGCGTGCGCACGCGGCCCTGGAACAGCTCGTCCAGTTCACGCAACCGCGGGATCGAGCGGTCGATGATCGTGACCTCGGAGCCCAGCCCCACCGCCATGCGCGCCGCATGCGTGCCGACGACGCCGCCGCCCAGCACGACGATCCGTGCGGGCTGCACGCCCGGCACGCCGCCCAGCAGCACGCCGCGCCCGCCGTTATATGCCTTCAGCGCGGTGCCCGCGGCCTCGATCGACAGGCGGCCCGCGACCTCGCTCATCGGCGCGAGCAGCGGCAGCTGGCCGTGGCGGTCGGTGACGGTCTCGTACGCGACCGCGGTGACGCCCGACGCCATCAGGCCCTTCGCCTGATCGGGATCGGGCGCGAGGTGGAGGTAGGTGAAGAGGATCTGGTCCTCGCGCAGCTGCGCCCATTCCGCGGGCTGCGGCTCCTTCACCTTCACGACCATGTCGGCGGTGGCGAAGACTTCCTGCGCGGTATCCACGATGCGCGCGCCCGCGGCGACATAGGCCGCATCGTCCGCGGCGATGCCCGCGCCCGCGCTCGTCTGCACGATCACCTCATGCCCGCGCGCGACATATTCGCGCACCGCACCGGGGGTCAGGCCGACGCGATATTCGTGGTTCTTGATTTCCTTGGGCACACCGACGCGCATGGGGAAGCTCTCCTGTTTCTGGTTGCCGCCATTATACGGCATCGCGCGCGGCGTTTCCCGGCAAAGCAGGGCGCCATCTTGCCCGTGGACGGCGGATTCCGCTAACCGATGCGCCGATGACGACGGAAAGCCCCCTGCCCGACCGCGTCGACCGGCAATTGCTGTCGTTGCTGGTCACGAACGCGCGCGCCACCGCCTTCGCACTGGCGGAGGCGATCGGGCGATCCGCCACCGCGATCGCGCGGCGGCAGCGGCTGCTGGAGGAGCGCGGCGTGATCGCGGGCTACGAGGCGCGGCTGGACCTCGCGGCGCTGGGGTGGCCCACGATCGTCCACATCAAGATGACGCTGGAGAGCCAGCGCAAGGACGTGCTGGAGGCGTTCGAGCGCGCGGTGATCGCAAGCCCGTCGGTCGTGAAGTGCGATTTGATGAGCGGGACCGACGACTATCTCGTGACCGTCCGCACCCGCGACCTGTCGCACTTCGCGGAGGTGCATCGCGAGGAACTGTCGCACCTGCCCGGGGTGACGCGGATGGAATCGGGGTTCGTTTTGAGGGAGGTGGTGGGGCCGCGGTTGCCGGGGGGTGTGCTGGGATAAGCCGCCCCTCCGTCATGCCGGCGAAAGCTGGCATCTCGGACAGACGATCCATCCACCCGTCATCCCGGCGAAGGCCGGGATCCATTTCTCCGCCTGCGCCCGCGGCTCGATGGATCCCGGCCTTCGCCGGGATGACGGCCTTCTTGCCTGCCCCCCCTCAATACGCCAGCGCCACGCCGTCCGCGCGCATTTCGCTCGCGGCGGCGTAGACGCGCGTCGCGCCGTCCATCCGGCGTTCGACGCACTGGTATCGGCCGAAACCGCCCTCCGGCTCGCCGATGGTCCAGCCCATGCCCGCCAGCGCCGCCTTCGTCGCCGCGGGCACTCCCGTCTCCAGCCGCAGCAGCCCGGTCGGCCCCAACCCGGCGGGGTCCTCCCCCATCGATTGCGACGACCCTTCGTGGTGCCAGCGCGGCGAATCGCCCGCGGACTGGATGTCGAGGCCGTAGTCGACGCGGTTGACGACGATCTGCGTCTGTCCCTGCGGCTGCATGTCGCCGCCCATCACGCCGAAGCTCATCCACGGCGCCCCGTCCTTCGTCGCGAAGCCGGGGATGATCGTCTGGAACGGCCGCTTGCCCGGCGCGTAGATGTTCGGATGGCCGTCCTTCAGGCTGAACAACTGTCCGCGATCCTGGAACATGAAGCCCAGGCCATCGGCGACCAATCCGGATCCCATGCCGCGGAAGTTGGACTGGATGAAGCTGACCATCATCCCGTCGCTGTCGGCGCAGGTGAAATAGGTGGTGTCACCGCGCGACGGCGCCTGACCGGGGCGGACGTCCGTCATCAGGCGGTCGGGGCGGATCAGTTTCGCGCGTTGCGCCGCATAATCCTTCGAGATCAGCCATTCGACCGGCACGCGCGCGAACTTCGGATCGGCGTAGTATCGCGCGCGATCCTCATAGGCGAGGCGCTTCGCCTCCGCCTGCAAATGGATCGACAGCGGAGACTGGAAGCCCGCAGCCCCCATATCGAAGCGTTCGAGGATGTTGAGCATCTGAAGCGTGGCCAGCCCCTGCGTGTTCTCGCCCAGCGCATGAACGGTCGCGCCGCGATAGCCGGTCGCGCTCGGCTTCACCCATTCGCTGCGATGACGCGCCAGATCCTCGTAGCGCAGCCAGCCGCCGATGCGCTTGAAATAGCGGTCGATCGTGCGCGCGATCTCGCCTTCGTAAAAGGCGTCGCGTCCGCCCGCGGCGATGGCGCGATAGGTGCGCGCGAGGTCGGGATTGCGGAACACCTGCCCCGCCTGCGGCCCCTTTCCGTCCGCCATGCCCCATGTCTTCAGCGCGTTGGCGACCTCCTCGATCCCGTTGCCGGGGCGGCGGAAGGCGACGAGGCTGCGGCGGATGTAATAGGCGATGATGTCAGGGACGGGCGCGCCGTTCTCCGCATGTGCGATCGCGGGCGCGAACAGGTCGGCCCATTTCAGCTTTCCGTAGCGCTGGTGCATCGTCCACCACGCGTCGACCGCGCCGGGCACCGACACCGGCAGCGCGCCCAGCGCGGGCAGCGCGCCGTTCTTCGCGCGCGCCCGCACGGTCGCGAGGTCGAGCGCCATCGGGGAGCGCCCGGACCCGGCGAGGCCGACGACCGCCTTCGCCTTCGGATCCCAGATCATCGCATAGCCGTCGCCGCCGATACCGCACGACGTGGGTTCGAGGAAGCCGAGGCAGGCGTTGATCGCGATCGCGGCATCGACCGCGCTGCCGCCGCGCTTCAGGATGTCGATCCCCGCCTGCGTCGCCAGCGGATGCGACGTCCCCGCCGCGCCCGTCAGGCCGTAGGCCGCGGTGCGCGAGGCGAAGCTGGCGCCGACCGGACGGTCGCCGGGGCCGACATCGGGGCGCACGAAGCGATCCTCGCCCGCCTGCCAGCGCGGCGGGAGCTGCTTTTTCGGGAGCGGGGCGCCGTTCTGGCCCGCGGCGGGGGCGCCCTGCGCGCCGGGCGTGCCGGTCTGGGCAAGCGCCGACACCGGGAGCGCGGCGGCGGGGAGCGAGGCGATGAAAGTGCGGCGGCGCATGGACTTGGCTCCTGTCGGGGAGCCGCGACCTTGGGGCGGCGGGGGAGCGGGGGCAAGGTTCTTCGCCCGCACCCTCACGCATCATTGCGCCTCCGCGAAGGCGGAGGCCCAGACTGGGGCCCCGCCTTCGCGGGGACACAAAAAGACGTTAGAGGGTATGCCACCCCCTTCCGGCGCAGGAGGCAAGTCTTCGCCTGACTCTTCGTCATGCCGGGCCTGTCCCGGCATCCGCTGTGCCGCACTGGCAGAAGCCGTTGATCGTGCGGCACGGTGGACCCCGGGACAAGCCCGGGGTGACGATACTTGGAGGCATCTGAGAGGGCTTTGCAAAGGTCCCGCGCCCGCCGCGACGACGGCAAAGCGCCCGCCGCCCCGTCAGGAGCGGCGGGCGTCGACCTCACGCCGCGCGCGTGCCGTTCAGCGGGAAGCTGCCGAAGGCGCCCGCGCCGACGGTGCCCGTCATCGTGTCGCCGTCGACCGTGGCGGTCATGTCCAGCGTCATCGGCATCGGCGTCGTCACCTGCTGCTTCCACGTCAGCGTGTTGCCGTCGACCGCGCCGGTGATGTCCGCCGAGCCCATCGCGCCGGATCCGGTGCCGGTGAAGGTGTCGCCGTCGCTCTTGACCGCCAGGGTCAGTTTCTGGTCGCCAAGCGGCGACTTCACGACCACGTCCCAATTGCCGTCGATACCCGACATATCCTGCTCCATCATTGCGCGGCCGGCGCACCCGCCACCGCGTTCGCGGGCACGACCTCCACGGGCAGGCCCGCGCTGTCAAGCTGCGGCTTCACCTTGCCCGCGTCGCCGACGACGACCCACACCAGGCGCGACGGGTCCAGCGCCGCCTTCATCGCCGCATTCGCCTGCGCCGGGGTCAGCGCGCGATAGCGCTGCGTGATCGTGGCGTAATAATCGTCGGGACGCCGGTACAGGTCGTTCGCCTGCATCGCCGCCAGCACGTCGTCGGACGTCTCGAACTCGCCCGACAGCGACCGCGTCGCGCCGTTGATCGCGCGATCGAACTCCGCCTGCGTCATCGGCGCCGCGCCGACGAAGCGCGTCATCTCGCGCCGCATCTCCGCGATCGCGGCGCCGGTCCGGTCGGCCTGCACCGGTGCGTTCAACAGGTAGGGCGCGGCGTTCCGGTAGCGCGAGAAATTGCCGCTGACGCCGTAGGACCAGTGTTTCTCCTCGCGCAGGTTCATGTTCATCCGGCCCAGGAAGCCGCCGCCCAGCGCGTCGTTGGCGACCTGCACCGGCAGCAGGTCGTCGGTGCCCTTCAACCCCGTCGAGACGCCGCCCGCGATCAGCGATTGCGGACTGTCGGGCCGGTCGACCAGCACGATGCGCGGGGTCACGGACGCGGCCTGCGCGGGGAAGGTCTTCACCCCCGCGGGCGTCGTCCCGGCGCGCCAGTCGCCCAGGCGGCGTTCCAGCAGCGCGCGGATTTCCGCCAGCGGGCGGTCCGACACCACGAACAGCGTCGCCTTGTCCGGTCGCAGCCAGGCGTCGCGGAAGGCGACCAGGTCGGCGCGGGTCAGCGCCGCGACCGCCCGCGGATCGCCCGACCCCTGCGCCTTGCCGTAGGGGGAGCCGGGCATCACCAGCGGCGGCAGGACGCGGCGCGACAGGCCGTCGGGGCTGGTCAGTTCCTGTTCGATCTCGGTCAGCTGCTGCGTCTTCACGCGTTGCAGCTCCCCCTGCGGGAAGGCGGGGGCGCGCGCGACGTCGGCCCACAGGGCGCTGGCCGCATCGAGGTTCGCGCTGGGCGTGCGCAACGACAGCGTCGTGCGGTCCGCCGATCCGCCGGCGTAGATCGCCGCGCCCAGCCGCTCCTGCGCCTCCGCGAAGCCGATCGAATCGAGCGTCGCGGTCCCTTCGTCCAGCATCGCCAGCGTCAGCTGCTGCGTGCCGAGCTTGTCCGCGACATCGGCCGCCACGCCGGCGTCGAAGCTGAGCACCAGCTTCGTCATCGGCACGGTCGCGCGGCGGGCGTAGACGATGCCGATGCCGTTCGACAGGCGCGCGCGTTCCACGGCCGGGAAGGTCAGGCCCGCGACATCGCCCACCGCGGGAAGCGGGCCGCGCGTTCCCTTCACCGGCGTTTCCGGCGCGGGCTTCACCGCGACCGCGGGGGGGACCGCGGCCTCGGCATAGGCGTCGCGCTGGCCGGGCAGGACGGTCAGCATATAGGCCGGGCGCGACAGCCATTTCTGCGCCGCCGCGCGCACGGTCGCGGGCGTCTGCCGCGCCAGGTCCGCCAGCTGCTTCCTGTAGAAGCCGGGATCGCCCGAATAAAGCGCGCCCTCGGCCAGCGCGACCGCCTTCCCGCCGAAGCCGCCGACCGATTCCAGCCCGGCCACGCGCTGCGACACGGTCTGCGTCACGTAGCGGTTCACCTCGTCCGCGGTCGGGCCGTTCTTCCGGAAATCGGCCAGGATCTCGTCCAGCCGCCGCGATACCAAGGCGGGATCGACGCCCGGCCGCACCACTGCGTTGACGTAGAAGGTGCCGACCTGCGTATAGGAATTGTTGGAGGCGCCGACCTGCACCGCCAGCTGTTCCTTCTTGACCAGGATATTGTCCAGCCGCGAACTGGCGAGGCCGCCGAGCACACCTGCCGCCACGTCCAGCGCGGCGGCGTCGGCGTCGTTCAGGCCGGGCACTGCCCAGCTTTTCAGCACCAGCGGCGCGGCGACCTTGTCCTTCATCACCTCCACCGCGGGGCCGGGCAGCGCGGCGGGGATCGGGGCGGGCGGCGCGACGCTTTCGGGCCCGCGCGCGATGTCGCCGAAATATTTCGTCACCAGCCGCTTCGCGGTCGCGACGTCGACGTCGCCCGCCAGGACCAGGACGGCATTGTTGGGGCCATAATGGCGCCGGAACCAGTCCTTCACGTCGGCCACGCTCGCGGCGTCGAGATCGGCCATCGATCCGATCGTTTCATGGCCATAAGGGTGATCGGCGGGAAAGATGCCGGTCGCCAGCTTGTAGCGGACCAGGCCGTAGGGCTGGTTGTCGCCCTGCCGCTTCTCGTTCTGCACCACGCCGCGCTGCTCATCCAGCACCGCCTGCGTGATCGCGCCGGTCAGGTGGCCCATGCGATCGGATTCGAGGAACAGCGCGCGGTCCAGCGCGGCGGTGGGGACGGTCTCGAAATAATTGGTGCGGTCGTAATAGGTGGTGCCGTTGTAATCGGTGGCGCCGACCTGCTTGAGCGGTTCGAAGAAGTCGCCCGGCGCATTCTCGCTGCCGTTGAACATCAGATGTTCGAACAGGTGCGCGAAGCCGGTCCTGCCCTTCGGCTCGTGCTTCGAGCCGACGTCGTACCACATGCTGACCGCGACGACGGGCGCCTTGCGGTCCGTATGGACGACGACGCGCAGGCCGTTGGGCAGCGTGAATTGTTCGTACGGGATATCGACCTGCCGCACGAGATCCGCGACCGGCGCGGCGGCGGGCACGGGAGCGGCGGAAAGCGGGGCGGCGGCGACGGGCACGGCGGCGGCGGCGACGGCGAGCGCCGCGATCGCGGTGCCCAGCAACAGGTGACGGTGAAGCAAGGGTGGCGGCTCCGGCTGTTCCCCCGCGTGCGGAACGGGCTGGGGATGGGCGTGACGATCGGGGACGATGCGCGGGCACGGCCCCACCCCCGCCCCCGTCCGCAGGCGGGAGACGGGTCGGCTACACCGTCGACCCGGGCAGCAACAAGGCGGCAACAAAAAGAAATTGACTGCCGATGCAACCATTGCCATCGCAACGTCATGCCCTTCTACGCCGAAACGAATTTCTATCCCGAGTCGTCAATCGGTTACCTGTTGCGCGTCGGGCACCAGCACGGCGTCGCCGCGCTGGACCGGTTGTTCGCGGCGGAGGGGATCAGCGCGGTGCAATGGTCCGCACTGATCTCGATCCACTTCGGTCGCGGCGCGACATGCGCCACGCTGGCGCGCGACCTGGCGCACGACAAGGGCGCGATGACCCGGATGATCGACGCGCTGGAGGCGAAGGGGCTGGTGATGCGCCGCCGCGATTCGGACGATCGCCGCGTCATCAACCTGTCGCTGACCACGGAGGGAGAGGCGATGGCGATGCGGTGCCGCAAGCTCGCCATCGCCTGCTGGAACCATCTGCTCGACGATTGGGACGCGGCGGAGGTCGATGCGCTGATCGCGCAGCTGAACCGCCTGCGCGCCACGATGGAGGCCAAGTCATGCGCCGCCTGACCGTATTAGCGCCCGCGTTGCTGGCGGGATGCGCGATCCCCGCCTCCCCGCCCGCGGTGTCGCCACGCGCGGCGGCGGACCTCGCGCTGGCGGGACCATCGGTGGTCGTGGCGACCGAATGGTGGAAGGCGGCGGGCGACCCGCAGCTGGACCGGCTGGTCGCGGATGCGCTGGCGGGCAATCCCTCGCTCGACACCGCGGCGGCGCGGCTGCGGCAGGCGCAGGCGGTGCTGGCGCGCAACGACGCCAACCGCGGCGTCGACGTGGCGCTCGATTCGCAGGTGCAGGCCGCACGCCTGTCGGGCCGGTACACCATCCCGCCCCCCTTCGGCGGGACGGTGCGCGAACTGGGCACCGGACAGGCGGGGCTGAGCTACGACCTGGACCTGTTCGGGCGGCAGAAGGCGCGGATCGCGCAGGCCGCGGCGGGCGCGGACGCCGCCGCGTACGACCTGGCCGCCGCGCGGCTGATGCTGGCCGGATCGGTGACGCGTTCCTATGCCGAGGTGGCACGCGCGGAACGGCGCGCGGCCATCGCGAAGGCGTCGATCGCGACGCGCCGTCGTTCGCTGGGCCTGGTCGACGCGCGGGTGCGCAACCGGCTGGCGAGCCGGCTGGATCACGAGGCGGCGCGCACGTTGCTGGCGCAGGCGGAACTGGCACTGGTCGATGCGCAGGCGGCGCGCGTGCTGGCGGTGAACGCCCTCGCCGCGCTGGCGGGACGCGGGCCGGATTACGGCAACGGCATCGGGCCGACGCGCATCCCGGCGGAGATCGCCCTTCCCGTCCCCGCACGCATCCCCGCCGACCTGCTGGCGCGCCGGGCCGACATCGCCGCGGCGCAGGCGCGCGTCGCGGCGGCGAGCGCGGGGCGGCAGGTCGCGCGCCGCGCCTTCTATCCGGATATCAACCTCACCGCGCTGGTGGGATTGCAGGCCATCGGCCTCGCCAATTTCATCCAGCCCGATGCCGGCACTGCGGGCGTCGGCGCGGCATTGCACCTGCCGATTTTCGACAACGGCCGGCTGAAGGCCGATTTGGCGGGCGCGACCGCGGCGCAGGACGTGGCGACCGCGCAATATAACGAGGCGGTCGTGGCCGCCGCGCGCGAGGTCGCGGACGCGATCGCGCGGGTGCAGGCGACCGACGTGGCCAAGGCGCGCCAGCGCGCGGTCGTCGCGGGCTTCGCCGAGACCGGGCGGCTGAACGCGATCCGCGTGTCGAGCGGGCTCGACAGCAGGCTGACCGGCATCGACAACGATATCAGGCTGCTCGACGCCGAGCTGGCCGCCGCCAACCTTTCCATCGACGCGCTGACGGCGCGCGCCGCACTCGCGGTCGCGCTGGGCGGCGGATTCGCTCCCGTGCAGGACACGCCCCGATGACCGATACCGCGGCCGAGACGGCCCCCGCCCCCACGCCCACCCCCGCCCCCACCGGCAAGCCGAAGGCGCGCAAACGCGCGTTCGCGGTGCTGGCGATCGTCATCGTCGTCGGGCTGATCGTGTGGGCGGTGTTCCACTTCCTGCTGGCGGTGCCGGAGGAGGAGACCGACGACGCCTATGTCGCGGGCGACGTGGTCGCGATCACCGCGCGCGATCCCGGCACCGTGGTGGCGCTCCACGCCGACAACACGCAATCGGTGAAGGCGGGACAGCCGCTGGTCGAACTGGACCCGCTGGCGTCGGACGTGGCGTTGCAGAGCGCGGAGGCCGAACTGGCGAAGGCGGTGCGCGCGACGCGGGCGGACTTCACGCGCGTGGGGCAATCGGATGCGGGCATCGTGCAGGCGCAGGCGGAACTGTCGCGCGCGCGCGACGACTACGCGCGCCGACGCGGCGCCGCCGCCGAGGGCGCGGTGTCGGGCGAGGAACTGGACCATGCCGCCGACGCGGTGAAGGTCGCGGCCGCGAACCTGAACCTGGCGCGCGAGCAGCGGCGGCAGGCGACCAGCACGGTCGCGGGCACCAACGTGGACACCAATCCCGCGGTCCTGGCCGCCAAGGCCATGTACCGCCGCGCCGCGATCCAGCGCAGCCACATGCGCGTCACCGCGCCGATCGACGGCGTCGTCGCGCAGCGGACGGTGCAGGTGGGGCAGCAGATCCAGAGCGGCACGCCGTTGATGGCGATCGTCCCGCTGCAACGCCTGTGGGTCGACGCCAATTTCCGCGAGACGCAGCTGAAGGACGTCCGCATCGGACAGCCCGCGACGGTGGTGGCGGACATGTACGGCGACGACATCGTCTATCACGGCCGCGTCGTCGGGCTGGCGGCGGGCAGCGGCAACGCCTTCGCGCTGCTGCCGCCGCAGAACGCCAGCGGGAACTGGATCAAGATCGTCCAGCGCGTGCCGGTGCGCATCGCGCTCGATCCGAAGGAATTGCGCGCCAACCCGTTGCGCGTGGGCCTGTCGGTGAAGGCGACCGTCGACACCGCGTCGAAGGGCGGCGCCCGCCTCGCCGCCGCCGCGACCGCGCCGTACCGCGGCGACACCGCGGGCTACGACGACCCGATGGTCGAGGCGCGCATCCGGCAGATCGTGGCGGCGAACCGGTGATCGATCGACTGCCCTCACCCTTCCGGTGCTGCGCGCCTCCCTCCCTCTCCCGATGGGAGAGGGAAGGGGCCCGCCCGGCGCAGCCGGGTGGGAAGGGTGAGGGCAGCAATCTGTGACGCCCCCTACCCCCACCCCGCTGACCGGCGCGAAGCTGGGCCTCACCGCGTTCGTCCTCGCGCTCGGCACGTTCATGATGGTCCTCGACACGACCATCGCCAACGTCTCGCTGCCCACGATCGCGGGGAACCTGGGCGTCAGCAGCGACAATTCCACCTGGATCGTCACCGCCTTCGCGGTGTCGAACGGCATCGCGGTGCCGCTGACCGGGTGGCTGATGCGGCGGTTCGGGGTGGTGCGCGTGTTCTGCACCGCGGTCGCGCTGTTCACCGTCGCCTCGTTCCTGTGCGGCATCGCGTGGAGCCTGCCGTCGCTGATCGCGTTCCGCGTGTTGCAGGGGGCGGTGGCGGGGCCGATCATGCCGGGCAGCCAGGCGCTGCTGATATCGGTCTTCCCGTCCGACAAGCGCGCCACCGCGTTGGGCATCTGGTCGATGACCACCCTCGTCGCGCCGATCATGGGGCCGATCCTGGGCGGCTATATCTCGGACAATTACCACTGGTCGTGGATCTTCCTCATCAACGTGCCCTTCGGCATCGTCGTGTCGCTGGTCTGCTGGTCGAACCTGAAGGACCGCGAGACGCCGACGATGAAGCTGCCGATCGACACGGTCGGGCTGGCGCTGCTCGTCGTCTGGGTCGGCGCATTGCAGATCATGCTGGACCTGGGCAAGAACGCCGACTGGTTCAACGATTCCACGATCGTGGTGCTGGGGATCGTCGCCGCGATCGGTTTCGTCGCGTGGATCGTGTGGGAATTGACCGACGACAATCCCACGGTCGACCTGACGTTGTTCGCACGGCGCAATTTCTGGATCGGGAACCTGTGCTTCTCGCTGGGGTACGCGGTGTTCTTCGCCAACATCCTGCTGCTGCCTTTGTGGCTCCAGACGCAGCTGGGCTACACCGCCACCTGGGCCGGGCTGGTCGCCGCGCCCAGCGGGCTGGTCGCGGTCGCGCTGACCCCGTTCGTCGCGCGCCTGTCGGGGAAGATCGACGCGCGCATCCTGGCGACCGTCGCCTTCGCGGGCTTCGCGCTCAGTTACTATTTGCGGTCCGGCTACACCACCACCGCCAGTTTCAGCGACTTCGTCTTCCCGCTGCTGATCCAGGGGGTCGCGATGAGCACCTTCTTCCTGTCGATGCTGACGATCGCGCTCGACCGCATCCCGCCGGAGCGGCTGCCGTCCGCGACGGGCATCTCGAATTTCACGCGAATCGTCGCCGGATCGTTCGCCGCATCGATCATCACCACGGCATGGGACCGGCGCGAGGCGCTGCACCAGAACCGGCTGGCCGAGGCGGTGGGCAACGGATTTCCGTACCGCATGGCGGTGGAGCAGATGCAGCGGTTCGGGCTGGACGCGACGCAGACGGCGGCGGTCGTCACGCGGCAGATGGTCGGACAGGCGTACCTGCTGGCCTCCACCGATCTGTTCCGGCTGTCGGCCTGGCTGTCCGCCGCGCTGATCCTGCTGGTATGGATGTGCCGCCGCCCCGCCGCCATGACCGGGCCGGTGGCGGCGGATTGAGCCGCACGCCGCGCCGCGGTATGGCGGCGCCGATGACCCGCACTCCCAAGACATTCCACGTGAAGTCGTTCGGCTGCCAGATGAACGTCTACGATGGCGAGCGCATGGCCGAACTGATGGCCGCCGACGGCATGGTCGCGACCGACGACGCCAATGCCGCCGACCTCGTCGTCCTGAACACCTGCCACATCCGCGAAAAGGCGACCGAGAAGGTGTATTCCGACATCGGACGGCTGCGCAAATACGGCAAGCAGGGCGACGGCGGGCCGATGATCGCGGTCGCGGGCTGCGTCGCGCAGGCGGAAGGGGACGAGATCATCCGCCGTGCGAAGGTGGACGTGGTCGTCGGGCCGCAGGCGTATCACAACCTGCCCCGGCTGGTCGCCGATGCCGCCGCGGGCACGCCGACGCTGGACACCGACATGCCGCTGGCGTCGAAATTCGGCGCGCTGCCCGCACGGCGCAAGGTGGGGCCGAGCGCGTTCCTGACGGTGCAGGAGGGGTGCGACAAATTCTGCACCTATTGCGTCGTGCCGTATACGCGCGGGGCGGAGGTGAGCCGACCGTTCGCCGCGATCGTGGACGAGGCGAAGGCGCTGGTCGACGCGGGCGCGCGCGAGATCACGTTGCTGGGGCAGAACGTGAATGCGTGGACCGACGGGGAGCGCGGGCTGCACGACCTGATCCGCGCGCTGGATCGCATCCCCGCGCTGGCGCGCATCCGCTACACCACCAGCCATCCCAACGACATGACGCAGGGCCTGATCGACGCACATCGCGATGTCGAGGGGCTGATGCCCTTCCTGCATCTGCCGGTGCAGGCGGGCAGCGACCGCGTGCTGCGCGCGATGAACCGCAGCCACACGCGCGACAGCTACCTGACGCTGCTGGACCGTATCCGCGCCGCGCGGCCCGACATCGCGCTGTCGGGCGATTTCATCGTCGGCTTCCCGGGCGAGACGGAGGCGGAATTCGCCGAGACGCTGCGCCTGGTCGACGCGGTCGGCTACGCTCAGGCGTTCAGTTTCAAGTACAGCCCGCGCCCCGGCACCCCCGCCGCGGACATGGACGGACAGGTCGCGGCGGCGGTGATGGACGACCGGCTCCAGCGGCTACAGACCGCGCTGAACCGCGACCAGCATGCGTTCAACGCGGCGACGCTGGGGCGGCGGTGCGACGTGCTGATCGAACGGCGCGGGAAGCTGCCGGGGCAATGGCTGGGCAAGTCGCCCTGGCTGCAATCGGTCCATATCGTCGGCGACCATGCGATCGGCGACCTGATCGACGTCGCGATCGCGGAGGCGGGCCCCAATTCGCTGCGCGGTACGCCCGCGATCGCGCAGGCCGCCTGACCCGCGCCGCGCGCCCGCGGGGCGGCGCGCGCCGGCGAAGGGATCAGTCCAGCGGAACGAAGGCCGGCCGGCCGACGCGATAGGCGCGTTCGGGATCGTGGAACGGGAAGCCGTGCGTCGCCAGGGGGGTGAGCAGGCGGCGCATGTTCCCCCATGTCGACCGGCTGGTCGCGATGACGTCCGGACTGGAATACCACGCGTCGTCCACGACCAGCCCGCCGTCGCGCTGGCGCACCGGTCCCGCCAGCAATTGTTCGACGCGGCGGCGTACCGTCGCCTTGGGCATCGCCAGCCGTTCCGACAGGACGCGCGCGCGCAACGGGCGGATCAGCAGGTCGGGCGGCGGCGGGGCGATGGTCGCGTGGCGGCGTGACAGGTGCGGATCGGCGGAAATGGCGCGGTTGTTGGCGCACAGGATGGTCGAGAACAGCGCGAGGTTGACGCGATCCTGATGCGTCCGCCGGTTGCTGTCCGCCGCCGCCAGCATGAGGTCCGCCGCCAGCGGCCATCCGGCCTTCCACGAATAATCGCGCGCGGACGGGGTGAAGCACGGCAGCCCGCCCGCGGTCGCCAGGTCGGCGATGAAGCGGACCAGGCAATCGTGCGCCAGCGGGACCAGCGTCGCCATCGGGGCGTCCGCCAGCGTGCCCGTCAACATCACGCCGCCCCGTTCGCGCCGGCACAGGCCGCGCGCCGCCAGCGCCGCGACATGCCGCCGCGTCGTCTCGAACGGCAGGCGCAGCGAATCGGCGACCGCCAGGACCGGGATCGGCCGCCCGTCGTCGAACGTCCGCCGCGCCAGCAGCGTGAACACCATGAACTGGTCGACGCGCCCGCCGAATTCGGGAAGCGCGGCGGCCAGCAGGTTGGTCTGCATCTCCGCCAGTCCGCGGGTCATCGCCCGGAGCGGTAATTCGTCGACGCACTGGAAAAGCATATATGAATTTGCGTGTGATCGAACGCGCGCCGTGTCCACCATTCGCTGAGTCCCGCTGTTCAAAACGGGTAGGCTCGCGGTCGCGGCTTGCGCCCGCGGGCGCGAACCATCACCTTGTGACGACCAACGAAAGGACCGCATGAGTCGCAAGCCCGTTCCCGCCCAGCATGGCGAGCGCTCGCGCGCCGAGCTGACGTTCGATCGGCCGCAGCTGCTGGCGCAGCTCTTCGGCCAGTATGACCAGCATCTGGTGGCACTGGAAAATCGGCTGGGCGTCTATATCACCGCGCGCGGCAACCGCGTGGGGCTGGAGGGGAGCGCGGAGCAGGTGGCGATGGCGCGCGATGTCCTGTCCGACCTGTACAAGCGAATCCAGCGGGGCGAGGAGGTCGACGGCGGCCTGGTCGACGCGTCGATCGCGATGATGGCGGAACCGACGCTGGACGGCATCGTGTCCGCCGAACGCGTGCCCGTGCCGCCGATCATGATCCGCACGCGCAAGAAGACGATCGTGCCGCGCACGCCCGCGCAGGTGCATTACATGCGCGAACTGACGACCCACGACATGATCTTCGCGCTCGGCCCGGCGGGCACGGGCAAGACCTATATCGCGGTCGCGCAGGCCGTGTCGCAGCTCATCACCGGCAGCGTGCAGCGGCTGATCCTGTCGCGCCCTGCGGTGGAGGCGGGCGAGCGGCTGGGCTTCCTGCCGGGCGACATGAAGGAGAAGGTCGATCCGTACCTGCGCCCGCTGTACGACGCGCTGAACGACTGCATGCCGCCCGAGCAGGTGGAGCGGCGCATCGCGAGCGGGGAGATCGAGATCGCGCCGATCGCCTTCATGCGCGGGCGCACGCTGGCCGACGCCTTCGTGATCCTGGACGAGGCGCAGAATACGACGCCCGCGCAGATGAAGATGTTCCTGACCCGCTTCGGCCAGAACAGCCGCATGGTCATCTGCGGCGATCCGAACCAGACCGACCTCCCCGGCGGCGTCGCCTCCAGCGGGCTGGCGGACGCGACGATCCGGCTGGAGGGGGTGGAAGGCATCTCGCTCTGCCGATTCACCGCCGCGGACGTGGTGCGGCATCCGATTGTCGGGCGGATCGTGGAGGCGTATGAGGGGGTGAGCGGTTGACGGCGCGGGATATCCTGCATAACTGTGCGGGATATCCTGGAGGCGGATGATGGCGTCGCTATACATCAAGGACGAAGAAGCTAACAGGCTGGCGGAACGGCTCGCGGCATCACGCGGGCTGACGAAGACGGCGGCGGTGAAGCTGGCGCTGCATCGCGAACTGGAACGTGATCGCGGAAACCATGAATCTGCGTTGTCACCGGCACAGGCCGATGTCCGGTCCGTACTTGAACGATTCTGGGCAACGACCCGTCTTGGCGAGCCGATCGGGCCGGAAGCCGACAAGGCATTCTTCGACAGCCTGAGCGATCAGGAAGACGATTGACCATCTTCGTCGATGCATCTGCACTCGTTGCGATCGCCACGCGCGAGGCCGACGCGCTAGACCTGGGCGATCGGCTCGCGATGCACGATGACCGGCTCTATTGCGCTGTCGGTGCATGGGAGGCGACGCTGGCCATTGCGCGACGGCGAAGGAGCGACCTGACGCTCGCCAGTGAGGAATTGGCGCGCCTGTGCGACGACCTGTCGCTCCGCCTCGCCCCGATCGGAGAGCGTGAAGCCGCCGTGGCGCTCGATGCTCATGCGCGTTACGGCAAAGGGACCGGCCATCGCGCGCGATTGAACCTGGGCGATTGCTTCGCCTACGCCTGCGCGAAGACGAACGAGGCGCAATTGCTCTACAAGGGCAACGATTTCTCGCATACGGACCTTGCATGATCCATGTCGAACTCACCCGCGACGATCCCTGGCCCGATGGCGCCTGGGATGCGCTCGCGCTCGCCGGCGCGCGCGCCGCCATTCAGCGGACGCCGCACGGGGAATTGCTGACCACGCCCGCGACGGTGGAGATCAGCGTGCGGCTGGCCTCCGACGCGGAGGTGCAGGGCCTCAATCGGCAATACCGGCAGAAGGACCGGCCCACCAACGTCCTGTCCTTCCCGATGGTGCAGCCCGACCTGATCGACACGGTCAGCCGGAACAGCGACGACGGCGAGCTGCTGCTGGGCGATATCGTCCTGGCGCACGGCGTATGCGTCGCGGAGGCGGCGGAGCGGGGGATATCGGTGGAGGCCCATGCCACGCATCTGGTGGTGCATGGCGTGCTGCATCTGCTAGGCTACGACCACCTGACCGACGACGAGGGGGATGCGATGGAGGAGATCGAGCGCGCGGCGCTGTCCGATCTCGGCATCGCGGACCCCTATCTCATACGCGAGGATTGACGACCGGCGATGGCCGACGACCACAGTAGCACGGGGCGAAGTACCGCCGGCAACGGCGACCTCAACGAAAGCGGCATCTGGACCGGGCTGCGCAACCTCATCTTCGGGGAGCCGCAGGAGGATTCGCTGCGCGACCAGCTGGAGGAGGCGATCGACCGGCACGAGGGCGATCCCGCCCCCGACGTGAAGGGCGACCTGACCCCGCTGGAACGCCAGATGGTGCGCAACCTCCTCCACTTCGGCGAGCGCGACGCGGGCGACGTGGGCGTGCCGCGGGCGGATATGATCGCGGTGGAGGAAGGCACGACCTTCGACCACCTCGTCCACCTGTTCGCGGAGGCGGGACACAGCCGCCTGCCCGTCTATCGCGGCAGCCTGGATCACATCGTCGGCATGGTCCACATCAAGGACGTGTTCGCGATCCTCGCCGCTGGCGGCCCGCCGCCGCCCACCATCGCGGCGCTGATCCGCCAGCCGCTGTACGTGCCGATGAGCCGCGGCGCGCTCGACCTGCTGGCGGACATGCGGCAGTCGCGCATCCACCTGGCGGTCGTGCTGGACGAATATTCGGGGACCGAGGGGCTGGTGACGATCGAGGACCTGATCGAGGAGATCGTGGGCGAGATCGAGGACGAGCATGACGAGGCGCCCGCCGCGCTGCTGGTGCCGCTCGACGGCGGCGCGTGGGAAGCGGACGCGCGCGTCGAGCTGGAGGATGTCGGACAGACGGTCGATCCGCGCCTGGCCGAGGCGGAGAGCGACGTCGACACGCTGGGCGGGCTCGCCGCCGTGCTGGCGGGGCGCGTGCCGCAGCCGGGCGATTGCATCGACCACCCCAGCGGATGGCGGCTGGAGATCGTGGACGCCGACGAACGCCGCATCAACCGCCTGCGCCTGCACCCGCCACGGCCGGAGCCGGAGGGCGACGAGTAACTTTTTACCTCCGTTCGCCCCGAGCGACGTCGAAGGGGATGCGCCAGGATCGTCCGCAGGCTTCGACTTCGCTCAGCCCGAACGGGGGTCGGTACAAGACCACCTTCCGCCCATTGATCGCCTCACCCGATCAACGAGTTCGCCTTTTCACGCTTTTCCGATCACCGCCGCTGGGCTAAATCCCGCCCATGCCGCCCCTTCGCGGGCGCCCGCATTTCAGGAGATACCGACATGGACGCCATCACGCAGGGCAGCCCTCTGAACGATCCGGACAAGCAGCCCGCCGCGCTGCGCACGTTGCTGGGGCGCACCAACCGCGACTGGTGGCCGAACTCGCTGTCCGTCGACATCCTTCACCAGAAGGGGAAGACCGGCAACCCGATGGGCGACGACTTCGACTATGCGAAGGCGTTCCTGGCGCTGGATTTCGCGGCGGTGAAGGCGGACCTGACCGCGCTGATGACCGACAGCCAGCCGTGGTGGCCCGCCGACTACGGACATTACGGCCCGTTCTTCATCCGCATGGCATGGCATTCGGCGGGCACCTATCGCACCGGTGACGGGCGCGGCGGGTCGTCGGCGGGGCAGCAGCGCTTCGCCCCGCTGAACAGCTGGCCGGACAACGGCAACCTCGACAAGGCGCGGCGCCTGCTGTGGCCGGTGAAGCAGAAATATGGCGCGGCGCTGAGCTGGGCCGACCTGTTCATCCTGGCGGGCAATGTCGCGATCGAATCGATGGGCGGCCCCACGTTCGGCTTCGGCGGCGGACGCGAGGACGTGTTCGAGCCCGAGAAGGACGTCTACTGGGGTACCGAGGAGGAATGGCTGGGCCAGACCCGGATCGACGAGGAAGCGGGCCTCGCGCTCGAGACGCCGCTCGCCGCGATCCAGCACGGCCTGATATACGTCAACCCGGAGGGCCCCGGCGGGTGCCCGAACCCGATGGGGTCCGCGCGCGACATGAAGGAAACCTTCGCGCGCATGGGGATGAACGACGAGGAGACCGTCGCGCTGACCGCGGGCGGCCACACGTTCGGCAAGGCACACGGCGCGGGCGACCCCAGCCTGGTCGGCAAGGAGCCGGAAGGTGCGGACATCGCGTCGCAGGGCCTGGGCTGGACCTCCACGCACGAGAGCGGGATGGGCGATCACACGATCACCTCCGGCCTGGAGGGTGCGTGGACGCCGACGCCGACCAAGTGGGACAACACCTATTGGGAGATGCTGCTCGACCACGAATACGAACTGGTGAAGAGCCCGGCGGGCGCGCATCAGTGGCAACCGGTCGGCAACCCCGAGGACACGCTGGCCCCCGCCGCCCATACCCCGGGCAAGAAGGTGCCGACGATGATGTCGACCGCCGACATGGCGTTGAAGGTCGACCCCGCCTATCGCGCAATCAGCGAGCGTTTCCGCGCGAACCCGGACCAGTTCGCCGACGCATGGGCGCGGGCGTGGTTCAAGCTGTGCCACCGCGACATGGGGCCCAAGGCGCGCTACCTGGGGCCGGAGGTGCCGGCGGAGGACCTGCTGTGGCAGGATCCGATCCCGAAGGCCGATTACGCCCCGATCGACGCCGGCGACGTCACCACGCTGAAGGCGACGCTGCGCGACAGCGGCCTGTCGGTCGCGGACCTGGTCAGGACCGCCTGGGCCTCGGCCTCCACCTATCGCGGGTCGGACCATCGCGGCGGCGCCAACGGCGGGCGCATCCGCCTCGCCCCGCAGAAGGACTGGGAGGTCAACGAGCCGGCCGAGCTGGCGCGCGTCCTGGGCGTGCTGGAGCGGATCAAGGCCGATTTCGACGGCGCGGCGAGCGGCGGCAAGAAGGTGTCGATCGCGGACCTGATCGTGCTGGGCGGGACGGTCGGCGTCGAGAAGGCGGCGAAGGACGCGGGCCATGACGTGACCGTGCCGTTCACCCCCGGCCGCACCGACGCGACCGCGGAGCAGACCGACGCCGAAGGCTTCGACGTGCTGGAGCCGAAGGCCGACGGGTTCCGCAACTACCTTCAGGTGCGCTTCAACGTGCCGACCGAGGAATTGCTGGTCGACCGCGCGCAGTTGCTGAACCTCAGCGCGCCGGAGATGACGGTGCTGGTCGGCGGCCTGCGCGTGCTGGGCGTCAACCATCCGAAGGCGGCGCAGCACGGTGTGTTCACGACGCGTCCGGGCCAGCTGACCAACGACTTCTTCGTCAACCTGCTCGACATGGGCACGGCGTGGAAGCAGGTCAGCGACGAGAGCGACGAGGAATTCGTCGGGACCGATCGCGCCACGGGCGAACAGAAGTGGACCGCGTCGCGCACCGATCTGGTGTTCGGGTCCAATTCGCAGCTGCGCGCGCTGGCGGAGGTCTACGCCTCGTCCGACGCACCGGCTCGGTTCGTCGCAGATTTCGTGAAGGCATGGACGAAGGTCATGGATGCCGATCGTTTCGATCTGGCCTGAACGACTTAGGCCCGCTAACAGGCGGGCAACGGTTCGGCGGGGACGGGTCGTCGCGATTTGCGGCGGCCCGTTCCTTCCTTCGGAACCGGTCGAGTAGGTCCCTCGGGTCGCACCTTGGTTCCGAAACGCCGGAGGCCGTCGGCGTGCCCCCCACGTCGGCGGCCTACTCGTATCTGGCGCCGGTCGCCCTCCACACGCTGTCATTGCGAGGAGCGCAGCGACGCGGCAATCCAGGGTTGCGCTCGGTGCCCTGGATTGCTTCGCTCCGCTCGCAATGGCGGCGGGGTGACCGCACGGCACGCAACGGACCGGTGGCGCTTCCGCCACGGGCGCGGTATCGCGGGTCGTCATGCGCAAACACATCCTCGCCTTCTTCGCCCTCCTCCTCGTCATCGGCATCGCGATCGTCGCGTGGCTGGCCTGGCCCGACAAGGCGCGGCTGGATCTGGCCGCCGTCGCGGGGCAGCGTCCCGACATCACTCCCCCGCGCGAACAGGTGATCCCGACGATCGGCACCGCCGATCCGGTCGGCTGGCAGCAGGGGCAGACGCCGGTCGCGGCCACCGGGCTGGCGGTGAAGCCGTTCGCGACCGGGCTGGACCATCCGCGCTGGCTGTATCGCCTGCCCAACGGCGACGTGCTGGTGGCGGAAACCAACTCCCCCCCGCGCGAGGGCGGCGGGATCACGGGATGGGTGATGAAGACGCTGATGGGGAAGGTCGGCGCGGGCGTGCCCTCGGCCAACCGCATCACCCTGCTGCGCGACGCGAACGGCGACGGCGTGGCGGAGGCGCGGTCGGTGTTCCTCAGCGGGCTGAATTCCCCGTTCGGCATGGCGTTGCTGAACGGGCAATTGTACGTCGCCAACACCGACGCGCTGGTCCGCGTCCCCTATACCGACGGCGCGACGCGGATCACCGCGACGCCCGAGGTGATCGTGCGCTACCCCGGCGGGGCGAACCACTGGACCCGCGGCCTGATCGCGGCGCCGGACGGGCGCAGCCTGTACGTGTCGGTCGGATCGGCCACCAACATCGCGGACAACGGCCTGGCGGCGGAGCGCCGCCGCGCCAACATCCTGCAAGTGTGGCCGGACGACAAGAATTCGCGGATCTACGCCGCGGGTCTGCGCAACCCGGTCGGCATGGCGATCGAGCCGACGACGAAGGCGCTGTGGACGGTCGTGAACGAGCGCGACATGCTGGGGTCCGACCTGGCGCCCGATTATTTGACCGCGGTGGAGCTGGGCGACAATTTCGGGTGGCCGTGGTATTACTGGGGCGGTTATCCCGATCCGCGCGTGCAGCCCAAGAACCAGGAATTGCAGCAATATTCCAAGCGCCCCGACTATGCGATGGGGCCGCACGTCGCCGCGCTGGGCCTGACCTTCGCGGACGGACTGACGCTGGGCGATCGCTTCGCGCGCGGCGCGTTCGTCGGCGAGCACGGGTCGTGGAACCGCAAGCCATTGTCGGGGTACAAGGTCGCGTTCGTGCCCTTCACCCCGCAGGGATGGCCGGTGAAGGGCGCGAAGCCGGTGGACGTGCTGACGGGCTTCGTCGTCGACGGCAAGGCGCGCGGACGCCCGGTGGGCGTGATCGCGGACCGGACCGGCGCGCTGCTGGTCGCGGACGACGTGGGCAATGCGGTGTGGCGGGTGACGGCGCGCTGATCGTGCTCCCGCGAAGGATGATCGGGTTGAAGGTGCCCCGCACCTTCAAGGATCGTCCGGGGGACGATCCGACCCGATCATAGCCCGGTATGGACCCCCGCCTTCGCGGGGGTCCACCCCTCATTCCAGCAACTTCGGCCCGTCCTTCGCCAGCTTCGCGCGGATCGGTTCGGCGAACATCTGAAGGAAGGCGGGCAGGACGAAGGTCGCGTGGACGTTCGTGTCCGCCACGTCCAGCGTCACCGCGACGCGCTGCCCCATCCCTTCGACCGTGAAATCCAGGCGGTCGCCGTTCCAGCGATGCTCGGTCACCGCGCCGCCGGGGATGTAGCTCGCCATCCTGCCGAAGCCGCTCTCGATCCGGGTGCGCGCGGCATCGCGGCCCAGCTTGTGCGGCAGTTCGATCTCGATCGGGGCGCTCATGCGGTCTCCTTACGTTGCGAACAGCATCGCGTCGTCCGCGAACGCCTTGAATTCCAGGGCGTTGCCCGACGGATCGCGAAAGAACATCGTCGCCTGCTCCCCGGCCTGGCCCGCGAAGCGGACGTGCGGCGCGATCCCGAACGGGACCCCCGCCGCCTCCACCCGCTGCGCCAGCGCCCGCCAGTCGTCCATCGTCAGGACGATGCCGAAATGCGGCACCGGCACGTGATGGCCGTCGACCTCGTTCGCGACCGCCACCGGCTGCGCCGCGGGGTCGAGATGCGCGACGATCTGGTGCCCGCCGAAATCGAAGTCGATCCACTGCGCGCTCGACCGCCCCTCGGTACAGCCGAGGATATCGCGATAGAAAGCGCGCGCGGCGGCGAGGTCGTGGACGGGAAACGCCAGGTGGAAGGGACGCAGTGTCATGCCCGTGTGATACACATATGCGGCAGGGGTTGCCAGCCCGTCTGCCCTTCGTCACCCAGGACCTGATCCGGGATCCATCGCCCCGGGGATAACGATGGATACCGGATCACGTCCGGCATGACGTCGCCTATCGCAACCCCAGCAACTTGTGCGTCTGCAACGACAATCGCCACACCGGGCGCTCCATGACCGTCGCCATCGCCGCGTCGCGGTTCGCATCCGCGTTCGGATCGTCGAGCGGTTGCAGCAGGAAATGCCGGAAGTCCCAGCCCTCGATCGCGGCGATGTCGGTGCCCGGTTGCGGCCAGACCAGCTTCAGTTCGTCGCCCGACCGCTGCACCGTCTCGCTCCCCGCCTTCGGGCTGATGCAGACCCAGTCGATGCCGGGATGGACGGGCAGCGTCCCGTTGCTCTCGATCGCGATCTCGAACCCCGCACGATGCAGCGCGTCGACCAGCGCGTCGTCGACCTGCAACATCGGTTCGCCGCCGGTCAGCACGACGAAGCGCGCGTCGGATCCTGCGCCCCAGAATTCCGCCACGGCCGCGACCAGCGCCGCGGCGTCCGCGAACTTGCCCCCGCCCAGCCCGTCGACGCCGACGAAATCGGTGTCGCAGAAGCGGCAGACCGCGGTCGCGCGGTCCTGCTCGCGCCCGCTCCACAGGTTGCACCCGGCGAAGCGCACGAAC
>NZ_LMQP01000003.1:1384480-1386298 GCF_001425405.1 Sphingomonas sp. Leaf412
AGCTCATGGCGCGGGCGGCACGACCGCATAGGCGGTGGGATCGTCAACGCCCGCGTCCACGAACCCCTTGTGGCGCAGGCGGCAGCTGTCGCAGCGGCCGCAATGCAGGCCCGCGGGCGTCGGATCGTAGCACGACCAGCTCAGCCCCATGTCCAGCCCCAGCCGCGCGCCCTCGCGTACGATGTCGGCCTTCGTCATATGCTGCAACGGCGCGCGGATGCGGAACGGCGCACCCTCCACCCCCGCCTTCGTCGCCAGTTCGGCCAGCGTCTCGAACCCGGCGATGAATTCCGGGCGGCAATCGGGATAGCCCGAATAATCGAGCGCGTTGACCCCGACGTACAGGTCGCGCGCGCCCGCCGCCTCCGCCCAGCCGAGCGCCAGGCTGAGGAAGATGGTGTTGCGCGCGGGGACGTACGTGACGGGGATGGTGTCGCCCACCCCGTCCTTGGGCACGTCGATGCTGCCGTCGGTCAGGGCGGAACCGCCGAACGCGCTCAGGTCGATCGGCAGGACGACGTGGCGCGTCGCGCCCAGCAGGGCCGCGATCCGGCGCGCGGCGGCGAGTTCGACCTGGTGCCGCTGGTTGTAGTCGATCGACAGCGCGAGCAGCGGATGCCCCGCCTCGCGCGCCAGCGCCGCCGATACCATCGAATCGAGGCCGCCCGAAACGAGCGCCACCGCAGGAGTCTGACTGGTCATGATCGCGCCGCCGCTATTCCCATCCGCGGCAAATCGCAACGAACGAAAAAAATGGGCCGCCCCGTCGGGCGGCCCAGGAAACCCTTTCGGGTCACTAGGGAGAAATCGTGCCGCGAAGAAGACCAGCACCAGGATCGTCTATCACGGCATAGGTTAACGCCGCTTAAACGGACGCGGGATCGTCCAGCCGCAGCGGGAAGACCGTCGAGCAGAAGGCACAGTCCACCGCGATCACGCCGTCGTCGTCCGCCATCGCGCGGCGCTCCTCCGCCGGGAATTTCTCCAGCACCGACCGGACGTGGTCGACCGAGCAGCGGCACCCGCGCACCAGCGGGGTCGAGGCGAGCACGCGCACCTCGTCCTCCTCGTTGAACAGGCGCCAGACCAGCGCCTCCAGCGCGATTCCCGGATCGGCCAGCTCGTCCGCCCCCATCGTGGAGCCCAAGGCGGCGACATGGTCCCATTCGGGATGATCGAGCCGCGTGTGCAACCGCTCGCGCCCGTCCTCGCCCTCGGGCAAATGCTGGAGCAGCAGGCCGCCCGCGACGCAGCGGCCATCGGCGTCCTTGGACAGGCCGGTGCGGACCAAGGTCGGGATCTGCTCCGACTGGTAGAAATAGCTTTCCACCGCCTGCGCCAGCGACTCGCCGTCGAGCGGCACGATCCCCTGATAGCGCTCGCCGGTGGTGGCGAGGTCGAAGGTGATGGCCAGATAGCCCTGCCCGAACAGCGCGAACAGCGTCGGGTCCGCCGGCGCCTCCGCCAGCCGGTCGGCATCGTACTGGACATACCCGCGCAACTCGCCGCCGCGATAGTCGCAGACGAGCAGGGTCACGACGCCCGCCTGCGTTTGGGTCTGGAGCGTCAGTTGCGCGGCGGGATCCTTCAGCGTCGCGCCGACCAATGCGGTCAGCGTCAGCGCGTCGGCCAGCAGCTTCTCGATCGCGGGCGGATAGGCATGCGCGGTCAGGATCGCGTCGAGCGCCGGCCCGACGCGCACGACACGGCCGCGGGCGTGGCGCGCGGGGATCGTGAAACCGAGCGCGCGGTCGATGTCGGGGGTGGTGGGAAGATCGGGGGTCATGAAGAATTCCGTCACCCCGGCGAAAGCCGGGG
>NZ_LMQP01000003.1:1386390-1395474 GCF_001425405.1 Sphingomonas sp. Leaf412
TGGTGACGACCGTCCCCGCCTTCAACCGACGCCGCCTTCAACCGATCTGCCCGAAGCACCACCGCAGGATCGCCTTCTGCGCATGGAGCCGGTTCTCCGCCTCCTGCCAGATCAGCGATTGCGCGCCGTCGATGACGTCCGCGGTCACTTCCTCGCCGCGGTGCGCGGGCAGGCAGTGGAGGAACTTCGCATCCGGCTTCGCCTGCGCCATCAAGGCGGCGTCGACCTGATAGGGCATCATCGCCGCCAGCTTCGTCTCCGCCTGCGCCTGTCCCATCGAGATCCACGTATCGGTGACGACCACGTCCGCGCCCGCCACCGCTTCGCCCGGCGTCGCGACGACGCGCGCGCGACCGCGGCCCAGCGCGACGTCGCCGTCGGCGGGCATGAACCCCTGCGGACAGGCGGCGACGACGTCGAACTGCATCAGCCCGGCGGCCTCCATGATCGACGCCAGCACGTTGTTCCCGTCGCCCAGCCACGCGACCTTCAGGCCGGGCAGCGCCTTCCCCTGTTCGATGATGGTCAGCAGGTCGGCCATGATCTGGCACGGGTGCGACGCGTCGGTCAGGCCGTTGATGACGGGGACGGTGGCGTGATGCGCCATCTCCTCCACCTTCGCATGATCGTCGGTGCGGATCATGATCGCGTCGACATAGCCCGACAGGACGCGCGCGGTGTCCGCGACGGTTTCGCCGCGGCCAAGCTGCATCTGCCCCGCGTCCATCACGATCGCGCTGCCGCCCAGTTGCCGGATCGCCATGTCGAAGCTGACGCGCGTGCGGGTGGAATTCTTCTCGAACACCATCGCCAGCACATGGCCCGCCAGCGGCGCGTCGGCATCGACGCGGCCCTTCGGCCAGCCGGTGCGCGCGGTCTTGCGGTCGAGCGCGTCGGCCAGCATCGCGGCGATCGCGTCCGGTCCCGCGTCGGACAAATTCAGGAAATGGCGCAACATCATCATACCTCCCCCGGAGGGGGAGGGGGACCGCCGGCGAAGCCGGTGGTGGAGGGGTATTTTCCTCCAGCGCACCGCCCGTGGCGACTACCCCTCCACCATGCCTCCGGCATGGTCCCCCTCCCCCTCCGGGGGAGGTATGGGACCGTCAATCGTCGCTCGCCGGCACGAACACGCGCGCGCCGTCGCTCATCCGCTGGACGAACTCCTCGACATGCGCGTCCTCGATCACCAGCGGCGGCAGCACGCGGACGACATTCTCGCCCGCCGACACCGTCAGCAGCCCGTGGTTGTCGCGCAGGTGCGCCACGAACGCGCGCGCATCCGCCTCCGGCTTCAGCTTCACGCCCAACATCAGGCCCTTGCCGCGCAGGCCCGGCTCGAACAGGTGATCGTGGTTCGGGATCATCTGCTCCAGCGCGGCGCGCAGGCGCTCGCCCATCGTCGTGACATGATCGAGGAAGCCGTCGCCCTGGATCACGTCCAGCACCGCCTCCCCCGCCGCCATCGCCAGCGGATTGCCGCCGTAGGTGGAGCCGTGCGTCCCGAACACCATCCCCTTCGCCGCTTCCGCGGTGACGAGGCACGCGCCGAGCGGGAAGCCGCCGCCGATGCCCTTCGCCACGCTCATGATGTCGGGGGTGATGCCGTAATGCTCGTATCCCCACATCTTGCCGGTCCGGCCGTAGCCGCACTGCACCTCGTCCAGCACCAGCAGCAGGCCGTGCTCGTCCGCCGCCTTGCGCAACCCTTGCAGGAACGCGGGCGTCGCGGCGGTCACCCCGCCCTCGCCCTGGACCGTCTCGACCATGAAGCCTGCGGTATGATCGTCGATCAGCGCCAATGCGGCGTCGAGATCGTTGAACGGGGCATAGGCGAAGCCGGGCAGGAGCGGTTCGAACCCGTCGCGCATCTTCGCCTGGTTCGTCGCGCTGATCGCGCCCATCGTGCGGCCGTGGAAGGCGTTGTTGAACGTGATGAGCGTGTGCCGCTGCGGATTGCCGTTGGCGAAATGATAGCGGCGCGCGGTCTTGATCGCGCATTCCACCGCCTCGGTCCCCGAGTTCGTAAAGAACACGGTGTCGGCGAAGCTGGCGTCGACCAGCCGTGCTGCGAACCTCTCCCCCTGCGGGCTGCCGTACAGGTTGCTGACGTGCATCAGCGTCGCGGCCTGATCCGCGATCGCCTTCACCAGCGCGGGATGGCCGTGGCCCAGCGCGTTGACCGCGATGCCCGCGGCGAAGTCCAGATACTTCTCCCCGCGCTCGCCATACAGGTAACACCCCTCCCCTCGCACAGGCCGCACGTCGCACCGCGGGTAGACGGGCATGAGCGCTGGCATGGACACGGGGTTTCTCCTTGAAATAGCGAGGGCGGCCCGACAGGACCGCCCCGGAGAAGCGTGATAATGGCCGGAAGGGCGCGCCACAACCCCGGGGTACGGTCGCGTCGCGCGCACCCGTCACCCCGGACTTGATCCGGGGTCTATCGTACCGCGAAAGGAACGCCGTTTGCGCTCGCGGCACGATGGATGCCGGGACAGGCCCGGCATGACGGCGTGCGCACCTCACGCGTCGATCGCGTCTTCCTCCAGCCGCGCCGCATTCTCCTGGATGAAGGCGAAGCGGTGCGCCGGGTTCGTGCCCATCAGGCGGTCGACCAGGTCCTTCACGCCCGCGCGCTCCTCATATTCCTGCGGCAAGGTGATGCGGATCATCGAACGCGATTTGGGGTCCATCGTCGTCTCGCGCAGCTGCGACGGGTTCATCTCGCCCAGCCCCTTGAAGCGCGCGACCTCCACCTTCTTGCCCCGGAACGCGGTCTTCTCCAGTTCGGCGCGATGCGCGTCGTCGCGGGCGTAGAGCGATTTCGTTCCCGCGGTCAGCCGGTACAGGGGCGGCTGCGCGAGGTGCAGGTGCCCGCGCCGCACCAGTTCGGGCATCTCCTGGAAGAAGAAGGTCATCAGCAGCGTCGCGATATGCGCGCCGTCGACGTCGGCGTCGGTCATGATGACGACGCGCTCGTAGCGGAGGTTATCGGGCAGGCAGTCCTTGCGCGTGCCGCAGCCCAGCGCCTGGACGAGGTCCGCGATCTCCTGGTTCCCCATGATCTTCGCTGCGGTGGCGCTGGCGACGTTCAGGATCTTGCCGCGGATCGGCAGGATCGCCTGCGTCTTGCGGTCGCGCGCCTGCTTCGCCGAACCGCCCGCCGAATCGCCCTCGACGATGAACAATTCGGTCCCTTCGGGACTGTCCGCGGCGCAATCGGTCAGCTTGCCGGGCAGGCGCAGCTTGCGGCTGGACGTCGCGGTCTTGCGCTTCACCTCGCGCTCCGCCTTGCGGCGCAGGCGTTCGTCCATGCGGTCGAGGACGTAGCCCAGCAGCGCCTTGCCGCGGTCCATGTTGTGGCTCAGCCAGTGATCGAGGTGGTCGCGCATCGCCTTTTCCACCAGCCCCGCCGCCTCGGGCGAGGTCAGCCGGTCCTTCGTCTGCGACTGGAATTGCGGGTCGCGCACGAACACCGACAGCATCAGCTCGCTGCCGACCATCACGTCGTCGGCGGTCAGGTCCTTCGCGCGCTTGTTGCCGACCAGCTCGCCGAACTGGCGCAACCCGCGGACCAAAGCCTGGCGCAGGCCCTGTTCGTGCGTGCCGCCGTCGGGGGTCGGGATGGTGTTGCAATACCAGCTGTAGCTGCCGTCGCTCCACAACGGCCAGGCGACCGCCCATTCCACCTTCCCCTGGCTGTCGGGAAAGTCCTGCGTGCCCGCGAAGAATTGCGCGGTCGCGCATTCGCGGCCCGCGATCTGTTCGCGCAGGTGATCGGCCAGGCCGCCGGGAAACTGGAACACCCCCTCCGCGGGCGTGTCGGTCCCCTCCACCAGCTCGGGCGCGCATTTCCAGCGGATCTCGACGCCCGCGAACAGATACGCCTTCGACCGCGCCAGCCGGTACAGGCGTGCGGGCTTGAACGACAGTTCGGGGCCGAAGATGTCGGTATCGGGCGTGAACGCCACCGACGTGCCGCGCCGGTTCGGCGCCGCCCCCACCGTCTCCAGCGGCCCCAATGTCTGCCCGCGCGCGAACCGTTGCCGATACAGCATCCGGTCGCGCGCCACCTCCACCACCGTGTCGCTCGACAGCGCGTTGACGACCGATACGCCGACGCCGTGCAGCCCGCCGCTGGTGGCATAGGCCTTGCCCGCGAATTTGCCGCCGGAATGAAGCGTCGACAGGATGACCTCCAGCGCGCTCTTGCCCGGGAACTTCGGGTGCGGATCGACCGGGATGCCGCGGCCGTTGTCGACGACGGTCAGGCGGTTGCCGGGTTCCAGCGTCACCTCGATCCGCGTCGCATGGCCCGCTACCGCCTCGTCCATGGCGTTGTCCAGCACCTCGGCGGCCAGGTGATGCAGCGCGCGCTCGTCCGTCCCGCCGACGTACATGCCCGGGCGGCGGCGGACCGGCTCCAGCCCCTCCAGCACCTCGATCGCGGACGCGTCGTACGCGGGCTGTCCGGCGGGGGCGGAAGCGAAGAGGTCATCGGCCATGACGCGGGCATAGCCGGAACAGGGCGCGAACCCAAGCCCGCGCACCGAGGCGGTGTCACCCATGCGCCACACCGATCCACAGTAATGTTTTGCAACGCAACCGCGGCGGGGCGGGCGCCGTTCCTCGCCCGAATTCGACAGACGGAGAAGACATGTGACGAAGGCGTTTGTGATGGCCGTGGCGGCGATGACGGTGGCGGTTCCCGCCATGGCGCAGGACGGGACCGACGCGGGCCAGACCGGTTTCAACGGCATCTACGTCGGCGCGGCGGGCGGTTATGACGTGCAGGGCAACGACGGCGGGTCGATCCTGTTCGATCGCAACCTCGACGGCCGGTTCGGCGACACCGTGCTGACCGGCACGGGCGGCAACGCCTTCGCCCCCGGCTTCTGCAACGGCCGCGGCGTGTCGGCCAATGCGCCGGGGCGCACCTCGGCGGGCAATCCCGCGGCACCCGCGGGCGCGGGCTGCCGCAACGACGAGGACGGCTGGGCCTATTACGGCCGCGTCGGCATCGACCAGCAGATGGGCCGGATCGTCGTCGGCGTCGTCGGCGAATTCGGGAAGACCGAGATCAACGACCAGGTCACCGGCTTCTCCTCCACCCCCGCCAATTACGTGATGTACCGCAGCATCAGCTGGGAAGCGGGCATCCGCGCGCGCGCGGGCTTCACGCCCAACGACCAGACGCTGTTCTACGGCACGTTCGGCCCCGGCTATGCCCGGATCGACCGCGACTTCACGTCCAGCCAGAGCACGAACAGCTTCACCCAGTCGGGGAAGAAGAACCAGTTCGGCATCCAGGGCGGCGGCGGCGTCGAGCAGAAGATCGGGAACAACTTCTCGGTCGGTCTGGAATATCTGTACCACCAGTATCAGGACAACGACTTCCGCGTGCGCGCGGCGGGTCCGGCGGGAACGCCGTTCACCAACGCGGGCAACGGCGGCACCGTGCAGGGCACCGATTTCCGGCGCTCGGACGACAAGTTCCGCTGGCATTCGATCCGCGCCACCGCGGCGTTCCGCTTCTGACACGGACGGCCCGCATCCGTCGCGACGGATGCGGGCCTATTCCGCCGCCCTGATCGCCTCCAGCGCGTTCAGGTAGCGTCGGCTCCCCTCCCCGCCCACGATCTCCCAGCGCACGCCGCGACGTTCCAGCTCGCGTTGCGACAGGTCGAAGAATTTCTGGCGATCGCTCGCCCCGCCGAACATCCGCGTTCCGTCCGCCTCCCACGGCAGGTCGATGTCGAACAGCAGGTACAGGTCGGCGTAATTGTCCCACTTGTCGAACCACGGATCGCGGCGCGCGAACATCATGTCCGCCCACACCGCGCTCATCAGCGGATCGGTATCCATCACCACAGGTACGTCGCCCCGGGCCAGCGCGGCGCGGCCCTTCATGTCCTGCGCATGGGCGATGACGATCAGGTCCGCCATCGACAGATCGGTGCCGTACCGCTCGCAATAGGTGCGGCCGAATTCGGGGACGACGGTGCCGCCGAAATGGTCCGCCAGCCGCGGCGCGATCGTGGATTTGCCGGTGCTTTCCGGCCCGTGCAGGCAGATGGTGCGCAGGGTCATGCCGCCGCGATCCCCGCCGCGGACCGCGCCCGCGGGCGCGACCAGCCGACCAGCCCAGCGATCGCGAGCGCGAGATAGACGACGTACAGCGCCGCCAGCATCGACAGCCCCTTCGCCAGGTAGAGCGGGATCGACGCCAGGTCGACCGCGATCCACAGCGCCCAATTCTCGATCCGCCGCCGCGCCATCAGCACCTGCGCCGCCACGCTGCCCGCCGCGATGGCCGCGTCCCACCACGGATAGGAAGCGTCGGTCCAGCGCTGCATCGCGCCGCCCCACAGCAGCGCCGCGGCGACGATCCCGATCGCCCAGGCGGCGCGCGACGCGGGCGTCATCCACCCCACCGCGATCTCCCCGTCGCGCGCCCGCGCCGCGCGCCATCCGGCCCATCCGTACAGGTTCGCCGCGACGAAGAACCCCTGCAACAGCGCGTCGCTGTACAGTCGCGCGTCGAACACCACGACGCCGACCAGCACGACCGATCCGATCGCGGTCGGGAAGGTCCATACGCTGCGCATCGCCGCCAACGCGACGCAGGCGACGCCCAGCAGCGCCGCGATCCATTCCATGACCGTCATGACCGCGGCCCGTAACCACGCTTGCCCTCCCGCGCCAACGCTTTACGACTCCCGTGCGACAAGCGGAGAGGTGATGGGATGCGGCACGTCGCGGTGATCGGCTCCGGCCCGGCGGGCTATTATACCGCGGAGGCGTGTCAGAAGACGTTCGGCGAGGGCGTCCGCGTCGACATCCTGGATCGCCTTCCCGTCCCCTACGGCCTGATCCGCACCGGCGTTGCGCCCGATCACCAATCGATCAAGGCGGTGTCGCGCCGGTACGAGACGACCGCGCTCAGCGACAACGTCCGCTTCGTCGGCAACGTCGCGGTCGGGCGCGACGTGTCGGTCCCCGAACTGCTGGACCTGTACGACGCCGTGGTCCTGGCCACCGGCGCGCCGGACGACCGGTCGCTGGGCGTTCCCGGCGGCGATCTGCCCGGCGTGATCGGATCGGCGGCGTTCGTCGGCTGGTACAACGGCCATCCCGATTTCGCCGCGCTCGCCCCCGCCCTGCACGGCCCCGGCGCGGTGATCGTCGGCGCGGGCAACGTCGCCTTGGACGTGGCGCGCATCCTGGCGAAGACCGCGGACGAATTCGCGGGCTCCGACATCGTCGGCCACGCGCTCGACGCGCTGGGCGATCATGCGGTCGAGACGATCACGATCGTGGCGCGCCGCGGGCCGCACCAGATCGCGATGACGCCCAAGGAACTGGGCGAGCTGGCGCACCTGCACCGCGCCGCCGCGATCGTCGACGCGGACGACCTGCCCCCGGCGGCGGACGATGCCGCGCTCGATCCGGGCCTGCGCAAGTCGGTGGCGCACCTGCGCGCCTTCGCCGCGGCGACGCCCGACAAGCCGATCCGCGTCGTGTTCGACTTCTTCGCCCAGCCGGTCGGGATCGAGGGCGACGGGCGCGTCGAACGCATGATCGTGGAGCGGACGCGGCTCGATGCGGACGGGCGCGCGGTCGCGACGGGGGAAACCTATGCGATCCCCGCGGGCATCGTCGTCAGCTGCATCGGCTATCGGACGCCGCGGGTGGAGGGCGTGCCGTATGACGCGAACCTTGGCCGGTTCGCGAACGAGGAGGGGCGGATCGCACCGGGGCTGTATGCGGTCGGCTGGGCACGGCGCGGTCCGACGGGGACGATCGGGACCAACCGGCCGGACGGTTTCCTGATCGCGGACCATATCGCCACCGACATCGGCGACGATTCGGGCAAGCCGGGACGCCCCGGCCTGGACGCGCTGCTGTCCGGACGCGGCGTCGACGTCGTCACGTTCCGCGACTGGCAGAATATCGAGCGGGCGGAGATCGCGAACGCGCGCGCGGGCGCGCCGCGGGAGAAGTTCACCGCCATCGACGCGATGCTGGGCGCGCGGGAATAGATCGGGGAAACACCGCAATGGTCGGGGCGATAGGATTCGAACCTACGACCCCTGGACCCCGAGACCAGTGCGCTACCAGACTGCGCCACGCCCCGACACATTGCGGAAGCGGAGCGCCTAGACGCCCGCCGGGCGCGTCGCAAGCCTAATTTGCCCGCGCGCCTCGGTTTCGTCGTTCCCAGGGCGCCCGTCGCGCTCGATGTTCTCCCGCGAAGGCGGGAGTCCAGTCTGGGTCCCCGCCTTCGCGGGGACACAAATGGGCAGCGGACGAACGCCTCATTCCGCCCCGTAGAACAATTCCCCGATGCGGATCTCCTCGCGCCCCTGGCTGACGCGGTGCGCGTTGCTGTCGCGCAGCGAATAGACGCAGCCGCAATATTCCTGCTGGTAGAACCGCTCGCGCTTGCTGATCTCGATCATCCGCGCCGCGCCGCCGCCCTTGCGCCAGTTGAACGTCCAGTAGGTGAGGTCGGGATAATGGCCCGCCGCGCGCTCGCCCGATCCGTTGATCTGGTTCATGTCCTTCCAGCGCGAGATGCCGAGCGACGACGTGATGACGGGGAAGCCGTTTTCATGCGCGTACAGCGCGGTGCGTTCGAACCGCATGTCGAAACACATGGTGCAGCGCTCGCCGCGCTCGGGCACCCATTCCAGCCCCTTGGCCCGCTTGAACCAATTGGCGGTGTCGTAGTCGGCGTCGACGAACGGCACGTCGTGCTCACGCGCGAAGCGGACGTTCTCCTCCTTGCGCAGGAGGTATTCCTCCTTCGGATGGATGTTCGGGTTGTAGAAGAAGATCGTATAGTCGATCCCGCTCGCGGTCATCGCCTCCATCACCTCGCCCGAGCATGGCGCGCAGCAGGAATGGAGCAGGACTTTCTTCTGCCCCTCTGGCGGGGTCAGGACGGGGCGGACGAGATCGGTCATGGGGCGTCGTTACCATAACCTCCCCGGCACGGGGAGGGGGACCGCGCCGCGCAGCGGCGGGGTGGAGGGGGATCGCCACAGGCGGTAGCGTTGATGGCTACCCCCCCCCCCC
>NZ_LMQP01000003.1:1395525-1486130 GCF_001425405.1 Sphingomonas sp. Leaf412
CCGTTCCGGGGAGGAATGCTATATCCGGCGGAGTGACCGAAAACACTCGCAAGATCATCCACATCGACATGGACGCCTTCTACGCGTCGGTGGAGCAGCGCGACGCGCCCGACCTGCGCGGGCGGCCGGTGGCGGTGGGCAGCGCGAAGGGACGCGGGGTCGTGGCGGCGGCCAGTTACGAGGCGCGCGCGTTCGGGGTGCGGTCCGCCCTGCCCTCCGTCACCGCGCTCAGGCGCTGTCCCGACCTGGTGTTCGTGCCCCCGCGCTTCGACGTGTATCGCGCGGTCAGCCGGCAGATCCACGCCATCTTCGCCGACTATACCGACCTGATCGAGCCTTTGTCGCTGGACGAGGCGTATCTGGACGTGACCCAGGACCGCCGCGCGCTGGGATCGGCGAAGGCGATCGCGCAGGAGATCCGCGCGCGCATCCGCGCCGATACCGCGCTGACCGCATCGGCGGGGGTCAGCTACAACAAGTTCGTCGCGAAACTGGCATCGGACCAGAACAAGCCCGACGGCCTGTGCGTCATCCCGCCCGCGAAGGGCGCGGCGTTCGTCGCCGCGCTGCCGGTAAAGCGCTTCCACGGCGTCGGCCCCGTCACCGCGGCGAAGATGGCGCGGCTGGGGATCGAAACCGGCGCGGACCTGCGCGACCGCCCGATCGATGTCCTGCGCGCGCATTTCGGCAGCCATGCGGATTACCTGTACGGCGCCGCGCGCGGGATCGACGAGCGTCCGGTGCGCGCCGACCGGGAGGCGAAGTCGATCGGTGCGGAACGGACGTTCGAAACCAACCTGACCGGGGAGGACGACCTGCGCGCTGCCCTAGAACGCGTCGCCGACGCCGCCTGGATCCGCATCGAGCGGCACGAGGCGCGCGGGCGGACGGTGACGCTGAAACTGCGCCACGCCGATTTCCGCACCGTCACGCGCGCGCGGTCGACCACGGTGGCGGTGACGACGCGGGAGGTGCTGCTGGAGACGGGATGGTCGCTGCTGCTGGCCGAGCTGCCCGTGCCGGGCGGTATCCGCCTGCTGGGCCTGACGCTGTCGGGACTGATGCGCGAGGCGGAGGGACCGGTGCAGCCGGGGTTGCCGTTCGCTTAGATCCTTTCGTGTCCCCGCGAAGGCGGGGACCCAGTCTGGGCTCCCGCCTTCGCGGGAGAACAATGAGGCAGGGTAGCGGCTAGATGCCCCCCGCCGTCACCTCATATCCCACCGCCTCCAGCTCGGCGGTCAGGTCGTTCAGGCAGGCATCGACCAACGCTTCGTCGGGCGAGCGCACCACGAAATTGGCGCCCACGCGCCCTTCGCGGAAGAACGGATAACTGCCGATCGCGACGCCCGCGTGGCGCTTCTCGGCCGCGCTCAGCAAGTCCGCGACCTCGCTTTCCGCGACCCAGCCGCCGATCGACTTGCTGACCACCGGGCGCCCGCCCTCCAGCGTGCCGGTCAGCGCGTCGAGCATCCCCGCGGTGATGTGCGGGACGCCTGCCATTATGAAGACGTTGCCGATGCGGATGCCCGGCGCGCCCGACAGCCGGTTCTCGATCAGGTCCGCGCCCTCGGGCACGCGCGCCATGCGCAATCGCGCCTCGGTCACCGCCCCGCCCTTCGATTCGTAATAGCGCGTCAGCACCGCGACCGCCTTGGGATGATGCACGACCGCCACGCCCAGCGCCGCGGCGATGGCATCGACGGTGATGTCGTCGTGCGTCGGCCCGATCCCGCCGGTGGTGAACAGATAGTCGTTGCGGGCGCGCAACGTGTTCACCGCCTCCACGATCGCTTCCTCGCGATCCGCGACGACGCGCACCTCGGCCAGCCGGATGCCCTGCACGTTCAGCCACTGCGCGACCTGCGCGATATTCCTGTCCTGCGTGCGCCCCGACAGGATCTCGTCGCCGATCACCGCCAGCGCCGCGGTCCAGATGCGTTCCTCTGCCATGTGCGTGGGCATAGCCTCGCAAAGCCGTACGCACCACGCTATATCGCGCCGATGACCGAATACGTGACCGTCACCTCCGACGCCCCGCTCGTGCGCACGGGCGCGATCAAGCTGCATGGACCGGAGGCGTTCGCGGGGATGCATGCGGCGGGGCGGCTGTGCGCCGAGACGCTGGACATGCTGGTCCCGCACATGGTGCCGGGCGTGACGACGGGCGAGATCGACCGGATGATCCACGATTTCGTCGTGGCGCGCGGCGGCACGCCCGCGACGCTGGGTTATCGCGGCTACACCCATTCCAGCTGCATCTCGATCAACCACGTCGTCTGTCACGGCATTCCCGGCGATCGCGCGCTGAAATCGGGGGAGATCGTCAACGTCGACGTCACCCCCATCCTCGACGGCTGGCACGGCGATTCCAGCCGCATGTACCTGATCGGCGACGTGCCGTTGAAGGCGCGGCGGCTGGTCGACGTCACGTACGAATGCCTGATGCTGGGCATCGAGCAGGCGCGGCCCGGCAACACGATGGGCCACGTCGCGCATGCGATCCAGCGGCATGCGGAAGGGCATCGCTACGGCGTGGTGCGCGATTTCTGCGGCCATGGCCTGGGCCGCCTGTTCCACGACGCGCCGGAGGTGGTCCACGTCGGTCGTCCGGGGACCGGGCCGGAGTTGAAGCCCGGCATGATCTTCACGATCGAACCGATGATAAACATCGGCCGCCCGGACGTGAAACTGCTGGAGGACGGGTGGACGGCGGTGACGCGCGACCGGTCGCTGTCGGCGCAGTTCGAACATTCGATCGGCATCACCGAGGACGGGTGCGAGATCTTCACGACCTCCCCCGCCGGGCTGGACCGGCCACCCTACGCGGCATAGCGCCTGCACGCGATCGCTTCCCCACCGCCGCGCCGACACCTAAGGTCGGCGCAAACACGGGAGGACGGCGAGTGACCGAGGGCAGCATCTTCATCGGCGCGCAGGCGGGCGGCGCGCAGCCGCAGAACCTGGAACTGAAGCGCGCCAATCGCCACGGCCTGATCGCGGGCGCGACCGGCACGGGCAAGACCGTGACGTTGCAGGGGATCATCGAGGGATTCTCCGCCGCGGGCACGCCGTGCTTCGTCGCGGACGTGAAGGGGGACCTGTCGGGCCTCGCCATGCCCGGGTCCCCCACCGCCAAGACCCACCCCATCTTCGCCGCACGCGCGGCGGAGATCGGCATGACCGACTGGGCCTATGCCGACACGCCGGTGCAGTTCTGGGACCTGTACGGCGAACAGGGCCACCCGATCCGTACCACGATCAGCGAAATGGGACCGCTGCTCCTCGCCCGCCTGATGGCGCTGAACGAGGTGCAGGAGGGCGTCCTGACGATCGCGTTCCACGTCGCGGACAAGGACGGGCTGCTGCTGATCGACCTCGACGATCTCCAGGCGATCCTGACGCATTGCGGCGACCGCGCCGACGAGCTGACGACCACATACGGCAATGTCAGCAAGCAATCGATCGGCGCGATCCAGCGATCGCTGCTGCAATTGCGCAGCCAGGGGGCCGAGCATTTCTTCGGCGAGCCTGCGCTGGACCTCCACGATTTCATCGGCACCGACGATCGCGGCCGGGGCATCGTGAACGTGCTGGCGGCGGACAAATTGATGTCCTCGCCCAAATTGTACGCGACGTTCCTGTTGTGGCTGCTGTCCGAATTGTTCGAGGCGCTGCCCGAGGTCGGGGACGTCGACAGGCCGGTGCTGTGCTTCTTCTTCGACGAGGCGCACCTGCTGTTCGACGACGCGCCCGAGGCGCTGGCGGAGAAGATCGAGCAGGTCGTGCGCCTCATCCGCTCCAAGGGCGTCGGCGTCTATTTCATCACGCAGAATCCGATCGACATCCCCGACAAGGTCGCCGGACAGCTGGGCAATCGCGTGCAGCACAAGCTGAACGCCTTCACCCCGCGCGACCAGAAGGCGGTGGCGGCGGCGGCGGACACGTTCCGGCCCAACCCCGCGATCGACGTGAAGGCCGCGATCACCGAATTGAAGGTCGGCGAGGCGCTGGTGTCGCTGCTCCGGCCCGATGGCGCGCCGTCGCCGGTCGAACGCACGCTGATCCGCCCGCCCGCCAGCCGCGTCGGCCCGCTGACCGCGGTGGAGCGCGGCGTGCTGATCGCCAACGATGCGATCGGGGAGAAATACGACACGCTGGTGGATCGCGAATCGGCGGAGGAATTGCTGGCGGCCAAGACGCAGGAGGCCGCCGCGGCCGTTTCCGCCGCGCGCGCGCAGGACGATGCGGCGAAGGCCGCGGCGTTGCAGGCGAAGGAGGACGCGCGCCTCGCCAAGGAAGCGGAGCGCGCGCGCATCGCCGACCGGCGCGAGGCCGACCGCGCGGCGCGCGAGGCGGAGCGCACGCAGCGCGCGGCGGAGCGCGAGGCGGCGAACTCGCCGTGGAACAAGGCGGTAACGTCGGCGACCCGCTCCGCCTCGTCCACGATCGGGCGCACGGTGGCGAGCGAGGTGACGAAGGCGGTGCTGGGCGGCGGGCGGGGGAAGTCCGGCGGCCTGCTGGGGCAGGTGATGCGCGGCGTGCTGGGCGGATTGTTGCGGCGGTAGGGCACGCCGCCCACCACCTCCGGTCGGGCTGACCATGACCCCCGTTCGGGCTGAGCGACGTCGAAGCCTGTGCGCGACCGTCGGCGGATACCCTTCGACTTCGCTCAGGGCGAACGGAGGTGGTGAGGATCAGGCCTTGATGAGCCCGATCTCCACCAGCCGCTCGTGCAGGTAATCATGCGCGGTGATCGGCGTCGGATACCGGTCCGGCCGCGCCGCCGATACGCATCCCGGCAACGTCTCGATCAGGAAATCGGGCGCGGGGTGCAGGAAGAAGGGCATGGAATAGCGCGAATGCCCGCGCCGCTCGGGCGGCGGGTTGACGACGCGGTGCGTGGTCGACGGCAGGACGTGGTTCGTCAGCCGTTGCAGCATGTCGCCGACGTTCACGACCATCGCCCCCTCGGGCGGCTTGATCGCCAGCCAGCGGCCGTTCTCGCGATCCAGCAGTTCCAGCCCCGCTTCCTCCGCGCCCAGCAGCAGGGTGATGAGGTTGATATCCTCATGCGCGCCCGCCCTGACCCCTTCCGCATCGGCGGGGATCGGCGGATAGTGGAGCAGGCGCAGCACCGAATTGCCGTGCTTCACCGCCGGATCGAACCAGTCGGGGGTCAGCCCCAGGTGCCGCGCGATCGCGGACAGCAGGCGGTCGCCTGCGCGATCGAACGCGGCGAACAGCTCGACGAACGTGTCCCGGAACCCCGCGGGGCGCGTCGGCCAGATGTTGGGCGACATGACGTCGGCGAAGCGATGCCCCGCGGGCAGCTCGCGCCCCACATGCCAGAATTCCTTCAGGTCGACGTGCGTCGCGTCCTTCGCGATTTCCGTCTTGAACGGCGTATAGCCGCGCGCGCCGCCGCCGCCCTCGACGAAATAGCCGCGCTTCTCCGCATCGGGCAGGGCGAACAGCGCCTCGGTCTCCCGCCACGCACGCGCGATCAGGTCCTGCGGCACGCCGTGGTCCGCGACGATCGCGAAACCGAAGCGTTCGAACGACCCGCCGAAGGCGGCGGCGAAGCCGTCGGGGTCGCGGTCCTGATCCGCGAGGCTCAGCGTCGGGACCTGTTCGGCGGGGGTGTCGAGCATATGCAACTATCCGTTTTCCTTGGACGACCGATATAGCCGCCCGGCCGCCGCACGGCCACCCTTCAACCGTGACACCGCCCGCTCCGCCGCCTACAGGCGCCGCCATGGCCGATCGCGACACCCCCCTTCCCGCCGGGCACGGCGCGCCGCTGGCGTTGCCCGAATTCGTGGCGCTGGTCGCCGCGCTGATGGCGCTGGGCGCGCTGGGGATCGATTCGATGCTGCCCGCGCTGCCCGCGATCGGATCGGCGCTGGGCACCGCGGACGCGAACGCGAACCAATATGTCATCACCGCCTTCTTCGCCGGGTTCGGCGCGGGGCAGTTGATCCACGGGCCGCTCGCCGACCGCTACGGCCGCCGCCGCGTCCTGATCGTCGCGCTGGCGATCTACGCCGTCGCCAACGCCCTTTGCGCGGTCGCGGCCAGCTTTCCGTTGCTGCTGGCGGCACGGCTGATGGGCGGGCTCGCGGTCGCCGCCACGCGCGTCGCGACCGTCGCGATGGTGCGCGACTGCTTCCACGGGCGCGCGATGGCGCGGGTGATGTCGATCGTGATGATGGTGTTCATGATCGTCCCCGTGCTGGCGCCCGCCTTCGGCGCCGCGGTGCTGGTGTTCGGCGGGTGGCGCGACATCTTCTGGGCGATCGTGGCGACCGCGGGCATCGTGCTGGCATGGTTCGCGTGGCGGATGCCCGAGACGCTGCACGCCGGGGACCGGCTGCCGATGTCGTTGTCGCGCATCCTGGCGGGATGGCGGACGACCGTCACCGACCGCCGCTCGCTGGGCTACACGCTGGCGACGGCGGTGCTGCTGGGCGCGTTGTACGGCTACCTCAATTCGGTGCAGCAGATCATGGCGCAGACCTTCGCGCGCGCCGACCTGCTGGTCGTCATCTTCGGCGCGACCGCGTCCACGATGGCGGTCGCGAACCTGTTCAACGCGCGGCTGGTCATGCGGCTGGGAATGCGGCGGCTGGGGCATGGCGCGGTCGCCGCGATGCTGGTCGCCAGCATCGTCCACCTCGCCATCGCCGCGTCCGGCCACGAAAGCCTGCTGACCTTCGCGATATTGCAGGCGGTGACGATGGCGTCCTTCGGCCTGTCGACCGCCAATTTCTCCGCCATGGCGATGGAGGACATGGGCCATATCGCGGGCGTCGCGTCCAGCGTGCAGGGGTTCCTGAGCATCTCGATCGCGGTCGGGATCGGCGCGGTCGTCGGACAGGCGTTCGACGGCACCACGCTGCCGCTGGCGACGGGCTTCGTCGTGGCGTCCGGCCTCGCGCTGCTGATCGTCGCATCGACCGAGCGCGGTCGGCTGTTCGCCGCGACCTGACGGAACCCCGCCCCTCATGCGCCGTTCGACGGAAACGAATAAAACGAAGGAGCGCAACGCGATGGGCGGCCACCAGGTGAACAGCCACGGTTCCGGCGACGACGGCTACGACGAGGACGGCTACGACGAGAGCCAGCGCGCCGAAATCCTGGAGGCGACGCGCGACGGCCCCAGCGACGGGACGATCATCACCGATCTGGAACCCGACGTGGACCAGGACGACGACGAGGACGAGGACGCGCTGACCATGGCGGAGGGCGAGGTCGGCACCGTCGATTCCGGCGCCGCGCAGGACGAGGAGGACCTGGAGGAAGACGACCTTCAGGAGGATTTCGAGGACGGCACCGTGGCCGAGGGCGAGATCGCGGATCGCGACGACGACAGCCTGCGGCCGTGACGATCGCGCGGGCGGCGCTGGTGTCCCTCGCCGCCTGCCTTTTGGCCGCGTGCGGATCGCGGGCGCGCGACGCATCGTCGACGGTCGACATCGCGGATGCGGCGGCGGACGCCAGCAATTCCGTCGCCGCCTACGACCGGGTCACTCCGCGACGGCTGCTGCCCGCCGGGATGCCCGCGGTAGCGGTCGCGACCTATCGCTGCGCGGGCGCCGTCACGCTCGATGCCCGGTTCGACAACCGGGCGGATAACGTCCGGCTGCGCGGGGCAGGCATCGCCGCAACGCTGGCGGGGCAGCATCCGGCGTCGGGCATCTGGTACGGCGGGAAGGGGGGCGAATTGCGCGGCAAGGGCCGGAACGCCACCTTCACCTATCCGGACGGCCGCGCGATCGCGTGCGTCGCCGACGACTGACTGTCGGTCAGGCTTACACCTGTCCCGCCCGCACCCGCGCGATTAACCATCGAAACCCGCGCAACTCCGTCGCCGGCGTGTCGTGGCACGGGGGATGCAGAATGGATCGTGCACCGAGCGTCTCGACGCTTTCAGCCGGGCGGGGGCCCGCTTCTTCGATCTCGCGCCCCCGCCCGCACCCGGTGCCTACGCCGCCTCCGCCTTCAGCAGGTCGGCCAGCTCGCCCGATTCGTACATCTCCATCATGATGTCGGACCCGCCGACGAATTCGCCGTTCACGTACAGCTGCGGGATCGTGGGCCAGTCCGAATAGGCCTTGATCCCCTGGCGCACGCCCTGGTCCTGAAGCACGTCGACGCTCTCGAACTCGGCGCCCAGCCGCTCCAGGATCGCGATCGCGCGGCTGGAGAAGCCGCACTGCGGGAACAGCGGCGTGCCCTTCATGAACAGGACGACGGCGTTGTTCTTCACCACCGCATCGATGCGGGCGTTGGCGTCTTCGGTCATGTCGCAAATTCCTTGATCGTCCGAGGACGCTATTTCGGGACGGCGGTCGTCAGCTGCAAGGCGTGGAGCACGCCGCCCATCCGCCCGCCCAGCGCGGCATAGACCGCCTGGTGCTGCTTCACCCGCGGCATCCCGGCGAAGGACGCGCTGACGACCCGCGCGGCCCAGTGGTCGTCGTCGCCCGCCAGGTCGGTCATCTCGACCGTCGCATCGGGGATCGCGGCGGTGATGAGCGCCACGATCTCATCGGCTGCCATCGGCATGTCGCTATTCCGACTGCATGAGCTGGCGGCGCGCCTCGACGGTCTGCTCGTCCAGCGCGCGGCGGACGGTGGCCTCGTCCATGTCGACGCCCGCGGCGGTTAGGTCGCCGACCAGCTTGCGCACGACGTCCTCGTCCCCCGCCTCCTCGAAATCGGCCTGCACCACCGCCTTGGAATAGGAATCCGCCTCCTCCGGGGTCAGCTTCATCAGCGTCGCGGCCCATTGCCCGACCAGGCGGTTGCGCCGCGCGGTGATGCGGAACGCGACTTCCTCGTCACGCGCGAACTTGGTTTCGAAGGCGCGCTCGCGATCGTCGAAGGTGGTCATGTGGGCTCCGATGCTTGATTTGGGACAACCTAGGGCGATGCGACCGGGCGCGCAACGTCGCGTCAGCCGACCGACTTCAGCCGCGTCTCCTCGATATCGAACGCGACCGCGGTGACGCCCGGCAGCGCCTCGATATGGTCCGCCAGTTCGGCGTCGATGCGGAAATGCCGCCCCAGCAGCACGCGCGCGACCGCCCCGTCGGGCAGGGGCGCGAGCAACGTCACCTTCCCCCGCGCATCGCGCTCCGACCCCAGCAACGCGGCCAGCCCCGCGACCCCGCGCGCGTCCGCCACCGTCACCTCCAGCGCGAAGCGCGTGGTGGTCGCCAGCCCCTCGAACGGCTTCAGCGCCTTCACCGTCACGCGCGGCGTCTCCTCGCCCGGGCGTCGATCCAGCTCGACCGTCGCCAGCGCGCAGCCGCCGACCCGCGCCGCATCCTCCAGGTCCTTCGCGACGGGATCGTCGAAACAGGTCGCGACGAACTGCCCGCTGGCGTCGGACAGCGTCGCCATCATGTACCTCTTGCCGCGCGCCGACGTGCGCCAGCGCGCCTCCTCCACCAGCACCGCCATCGTCGCGCCGACGCGCGCGCCGTCCGCGATCGCCAGGTCGCCGAGCGCGGCATAGCTGCGCGCGCCGTGCATCTTGGCCAGGTGGCGGTGGCGATCGACGGGGTGGGCGGAGAAATAGAAGCCGAACGCCTCCTTCTCCTGCTCCATCCGGTCCGCGATGCTCCAGCGGACCGACTGCGGCAGCTTGATCGCGTCGCCAGCATGCGCCTCCGCACCGAACAGGCCGCCCTGCCCGCTGATCCGCCCTTCATGCGTGCGCGCGGCGACCGCCAGCATCGTTTCCGCGACCGCATGGACCTTCGCGCGATCGGGCTCCAGTGCGTCGAACGCGCCGCCCGCGGCCAGCGTCTCCAGCTGCCGCTTGTTCACCAGCCGCGGATCGACGCGCGTGGCGAAATCGTCGATCGTGGCGAAGGCGCCGTTCGCGCGTTCCTCGACCAGTTTCTCCATCGCGCCCTCGCCGACCGATTTCAGCGCGGCCAGCGCGTAGCGCACGGCGTTGCCCTCCGCCGTCTCCTCGACATCGAATTCCGCCACGCTGGCGTTGATGCACGGCGGCAGCAGCGGCACGCCCATGCGCCGCGCATCGTCGACGAACACCGCCAGCTTGTCGGTCAGGTGCAGGTCGTAGCACATCGATGCGGCGTAGAATTCGGCCGGGTGATGCGCCTTCAACCACGCGGTCTGGTACGCCAGCAGGGCGTAGGCCGCGGCGTGCGACTTGTTGAAGCCGTAGCCTGCGAACTTGTCGATCAGGTCGAACAGCTGGTTGGCGTAGGCCGCGGGGATTTGGTTATGCGTCGCGCATCCCTCGACGAAGGTCGCGCGCTGCGCGTCCATCTCCGCCTTGATCTTCTTCCCCATCGCGCGCCGCAACAGGTCCGCGCCGCCCAGCGAATAGCCCGCCAGCACCTGCGCCGCCTGCATCACCTGTTCCTGGTAGACGAAGATGCCGTAGGTTTCGTTCAGGATCGGTTCGAGCAGCGGGTGTGGATAGGCGATGTCCTCCTGCCCCTGCTTGCGGCGGCCGAACGACGGGATATTGTCCATCGGGCCGGGGCGGTAGAGCGAGACGAGCGCGATGATGTCGCCGAAATTCGACGGGCGGACCGCGGACAGCGTGCGGCGCATCCCCTCCGATTCCAGCTGGAACACGCCCACCGTGTCGCCCTTCTGGAGCAATTTGTAGACCGCCTCGTCGTCCCACGACAGCGCGTCGAGATCGATCGCGACGCCGCGCTTCGCCAGCAGTTGCACCGCCTTCTTCAGCACCGACAGCGTCTTCAGCCCGAGGAAGTCGAACTTCACCAGCCCGGCATCCTCGACATATTTCATGTCGAACTGCGTCACCGGGATGTCCGACCGCGGATCGCGATACAGCGGCACCAGCTGCGCCAGCGGCCGGTCCCCGATCACCACGCCCGCGGCGTGGGTCGACGAATGGCGCGGCAGTCCCTCCAGCTTGGTGGCCAGGTCCCACAGGTGGCGGACCTGGTTGTCGTTCGAATATTCCTTCGCCAGCTCGGGCACGCCGTTCAGCGCGCGCTTCAGGTCCCACGGATCGGTCGGGTGATTGGGCACCAGCTTCGCCAGCCGGTCGATCTGGCCGTAGCTCATCTGCAACACGCGGCCGGTGTCCTTCAGCACCGCGCGTGCCTTCAGCTTTCCGAACGTGATGATCTGCGCCACCTGATCGCGGCCGTATTTCTCCTGCACGTACCGGATCACCTCGCCGCGCCGCGTTTCGCAGAAGTCGATGTCGAAATCGGGCATCGACACGCGCTCGGGGTTCAGGAACCGTTCGAACAGCAGGCCCAGCTGCAACGGGTCCAGATCCGTGATCGTCAGCGACCACGCCACGACGCTGCCCGCGCCCGATCCGCGGCCCGGACCGACGGGGATGTCCTGTCCCTTCGCCCATTGGATGAAGTCCGCGACGATCAGGAAATAGCCGGGGAACCCCATCTGGATGATGACGTCCAGCTCGAACTCCAGCCGGTCGCGATAGGGCCGGCGCCAGTCGCCCTCCCCGCCCTTCCCCAGTTCCGCGATCCGCTGCAACCGCGCGTCGAGCCCGCGCCGCGCCTCCTCGCGCAGCATCGTCGCCTCGCCCTCGCGGTCGCCCGCCAGGCTGGGCAGGATCGGCTTGCGCTTGGGCGCCGCCACCGCGCAGCGCTGCGCGACGATCAGCGTGTTCTCGACCGCCTCGGGCAGATCGGCGAACAGCCGCCGCATCTCGTCCGCGCCCTTCATCCACGCATGGCCGCAGCTGCGGATGCGGTCGTCGCTTTCGACATAGGTGGAATGCGCGATGCACAGCATGGCGTCGTGCGCGTCGCCGAACGCCGCCTCCTCGAAACAGCAGGGGTTGGTCGCGACCAGCGGCAGGCCGCGGTCGTACGCCAGGTCGACCAGCTCCGCCTCTGCCGCCATCTCCACCGCGTCGTCGCGGCGGCACAATTCCACGTACAATCGGTCGCCGAACGCCGCCGTCAATCCATCGACATAGGCGCGCGCGCGATCGGGCTGCCCCTCCGCGAACAGGCGCGCCAGCCCGCCCTCGCCCCCCGCGGTCAGCGCGATGACGCCCGCCGCATGCGTCGCCAGCATCGCGAAGGGCACGTGCGGCACCTGCTCGATCGGGCGATCGAGGTGGGCGTGGCTGACCAAGGCGCACAGATTGTCGTAACCGCCCGCGTCCTGCGCATATAATGCGATCCAGTCGACCTGCGGCGCGACCCCCTCGGGCAGGCCGGGACGCGCGACGCCCAGCATCGTGCCGATGACGGGCTGCACCCCCGCGCCGAACGCCGCGTCGGAAAAGGCCATGGCGGCATACAGGCCGTTGCGATCGGTCAGCGCGGCGGCGGGAAAGCCCAGCTTCGCCGCACGCTTCGGGATCGCCTTCGGCTCGATCGCGCCGTCCAGCATCGTGTAGGACGAGAAGATGCGGAGCGGCACGAACCCGGAATGTTGCATGCCCGTGACGCTACAGCGCGCGGCGCGATTCGACCAGCGACGAAGGGCTCGGCCCGTCGCGCAATCCCGACCGGCGACCGGCATCGCATGGCCTTCGACGACGCTCAGGCCGAACGGATCGCAGCGACAATCACCCCCACCCGTTCATGCTGAGCGAAGTCGAAGCACTTGTGCCGCCTACAGCAACGCCTCGATATCCCGCGCGATATCTTCCGGCCGGGTCGTCGGTGCGTAGCGGCGCACCGTCCGGCCCTCGCGGTCGATCAGGAACTTCGTGAAGTTCCACTTCACCGCCTTCGACCCCATCAGGCCGGGCGCCTCCGCCTTCAACCGCTCGAACAGCGGGTCGGCGTTCGCGCCGTTGACGTCGACCTTCGCGAACACCGGGAAGGTCACGTCGTAGGTCAGCGTGCAGAAATTCGCGATCTCCGCGGCATCGCCCGGCTCCTGCGCGCCGAACTGGTTGCAGGGAAAGCCCAGCACCGCGAACCCGCGCGCGCCGTATGTGCGGTGCAGCGCCTCCAGCCCCTCATACTGCGGGGTGAAGCCGCATTTCGACGCGGTATTGACGACCAGCAGCACCTTTCCGCGATACGCGTCCAGCGCCACCGCGCCGCCGTCCGCGGCCTTCACGGTCAAATCGTCGATCATCGCGCACGCTCCAGCAGCCAGTCGAGGTTGCGGCGGACGCCCGGCCATTCGGACGCCAGCACCGAATAGACCACGATATCGCGCACGCGGCCATCCCGCACCTGATGCCCGCGCAGCACGCCGTCGCGCTTCGCCCCCAGCCGCTCGATCGCGGCCTGCGACCGTTTGTTGAACCAGTCGGTGCGGATCTGGACGACGTTGCATCGCATCGCGTCGAACGCATGCGCGAACAGCATCCGCTTCGCCTCCGTGTTCACGCCGGTCCGCTGCACGGCGCGCGCGTAGAAGGTGCCGCCGATCTCCACGCGCCGATGCGCTTCGTTCATCCGCATCAGCCGCGTGACGCCCACGACCGCGCCGTCGGGCCGGCACACCGCCAGCGGAAAGGCGCGGCCCTCGTCGCGTTCCCGGACCATCGCCGCCATCGCCGCGTCGGGATCCGCGAACAGCGACACGTTGGCGAAGAACAGGTCCAGCTGGTCCGCCGCCGCGGCGGCCAGCGCATCGCGATCACCCGGCTCCAGCGGGCGCAGGACGGCATGGCGGCCGACCAACGTCGGCGCGTCACGCCACGGGTTCATGTCAGCACGCCCTCGTGCAGGCGCACGACGCGGTCCATCTTCGCCGCCAGCCGCTCGTTATGCGTCGCCACCAGCGCCGCCGAGCCTTCGCCACGCACCAGCCGCAGGAATTCGGCCAGCACCTTGTCCGCGGTATGTTCGTCCAGGTTCCCGGTCGGCTCGTCCGCCAGCACCAGCGCGGGGCGGTTCGCCAGCGCGCGCGCCACCGCGACGCGCTGCTGCTCGCCGCCCGACAGTTGCGCGGGCCGGTGCCGCAACCGGTGCCCGACGCCCAGCGCGGTCAGCAGCACCGCCGCCCGCTCCTCCGCCGCCGCGCGCTCCGCGCCATGGATCAGCTGCGGCAGGACGACATTCTCGGTCGCGTCGAAATCGGGCAGCAGGTGGTGAAATTGATAGACGAAGCCGAGCTGGTCGCGCCGCACCGCGGTCCGCCCCGCCGCATCCAGCTTCGCCGCCTCGGTGCCTGCGATCCGGATCGATCCCTCGAACCCGCCCTCCAGCAGGCCGACCGCCTGCAACAACGTCGACTTGCCCGACCCCGACGGCCCCAGCAGCGCGACGATCTCCCCCGGCGACACCGACAGGTCGACGCCGCGCAGGACGTGGATCGTCTCGCCCCCCTGCGTGAAGCTGCGCGAGAGGGAGGTGGTCTGAAGGACGGCGCTCATCGATCCTCCCCGAGCCTGCTCGGGGAGGGGGACCATGCCGCAGGCATCGTGGAGGGGCAGGCCCCGCCATCGTGCCGCACCGGCCACTCCACCACGCGCTGCGCGCGCGGTCCCCCTCGCCAGGCGAGCCTGGGGAGGATCGGTATGCCCCTATTCATACCGCAGCACCTGTACCGGATCGGTGCTCGCCGCCTTGTACGCGGGATAGACCGTCGCCAGGAACGTCATCACCAGCGTGATCGCCACGATCGCGCCGATCTCCACGAAATCGGGCTTCGACGGCAATTCGGTCAGGTAGCGGATCGACGGGTCCCACAGATTCTGTCCCGTCACCAGCTGCACGAAATTCACCACCGCCTGGCGATAGAACAGGAACACCGTCCCCAGCACCAGCCCGGCCAGCGTCCCCAGCACGCCGATCGTCGTCCCCACCGTCATGAAGATCCGCAGCATCGCCCCCCGGCTCGCCCCCATCGTGCGCAGGATCGCGATGTCGCGCGTCTTGGCGCGGACCAGCATGATGAGGCTGCTGGCGATGTTGAACGCCGCGACCAGGATGATGATGCACAGCACGACGAACATCGCCACGCGCTCCACCGCCAGCGCGTCGAACAGTTCGGCGTTCAGCCGCCGCCAGTCCGCGATGATGCCGATCCCCGCCACCTTGGGCGCCAGCGGGGCCAGTATCTCCCCGACCCGGTCCGCATCCACGGTGTCCAGCTCCACCATGCCCACGCTGTCGCCCATCAGCAGGAACGTCTGCGCGTCGGGCAACGGCATCATGACGTATGCCTTGTCGTAATCGTAGATGCCGACCTCGAATATCGCGGCGACGCGGTAGTTCACGATGCGCGGCACCGTGCCGAACGGCGTCGTCTGCCCCTGCGGACTGACCAGCGAGATCTCCGACCCCACCGTCGCGCCCAGCGCTTCGGCCAGCCGCGCGCCGATCGCGATGTTGTTGCTGCCCGCGGTCACGCTGCTCAGGCTGCCGACGACCACCTTGCTGCGGATCGCGGGGTTGGCGCGGATATCCTCGACGCGCATGCCGCGCAGCAGGATGAATTCGGCGCGGCCGTTGTACGTGGCGAACAAGGGCTGCTCGATCAGCGGCGTCGCGCTGGTCACGCCCGGCGTCGCCTTCGCCTCCGCCACCACGCGGCGCCAGTCGGGCAGGCGGCCGTTGAACCCCTGCACGACGGCATGGCCGTTCAGCCCGACGATCTTGTCGAACAGCTCGGCGCGGAAGCCGTTCATCACGCTCATGACGATGACGAGCGCGGCGACGCCCAGCATCACCGCCCCCAGGCTGAACCCCGCGACGAGCACGATGAACCGCTCGCCCTTGCCCGGCAGCAGATAGCGCCGCGCGATCATGCCTTCATAGCGCGACAGCAACATGCGCGTGTCCCTAGGGGCTGCCGCTCATCCGTGCAATCGGGCGTGTGGCGGGCGTGTGGCGGAATCGTCACAGGGTTTCGGCAATCCGTTTATCTCCCGTTCATTTCGGTCGACACGCCCCCATGGCGGACCGTACACGAATGCCACTGGCACACAGGCAATGGCCGTGGTTCGGGGAAAAGGGTCCACCAGCCCCGCTTCGTTTGACGAGGCGCGCGGGCAGGAGGAAAAATGGGGGCTGACGAGCGATCGTCACGCAGGCGCCCGGATCGCGACACCGCGGTCCGGGCGTTTGGCGTTTTGGGCCGAACCGCCGGTCGAGGCGTGGGCAAATACTTATCGTTAACGGCGATCCAGCCAATAAATCGTCTTGAGAGATAGACGATATTCTGGCGATCTTGCCTCGGCATCCCGGTTGATTCACAAAAACCGAAAATATGGCAGATAAGTTATGTCGAGCATGATCCTGGCTCTTACGGCGGTTCTTGCCACCGCCTTACAGACACATCCGTCGGGTAAGGAAACTCCCCTATCCGAGGAACAGGTCCGGAAAGTCCTGTATAGTGGCGGTATTATATCGATTGCGCCTAACGGCACCCCTTACATGACAGAATATTTTCGCCCCGATGGTACTTACGTTCAATACCTAATACCGGCACTGTCAATACACTCGGACTATACCGTTGAAGGTCATAAGGTATGCGTGCAGAACTATAATTGTCGTATCATGCGGCGATTTGGCCAAAACTATTTTTGGGATTTCAACCGCGGTCGAGAGGTGGATCGCTTTCGAGGTATTACAATCGAGCGGATAGGAGTATCTGCGTTTTTTCGAGCAGATCATCGGATCACCCTTCGCTGACGCGATCATAGGCGGCATACATGACCGCGCTGCCGGGAGGGAGCGACACCGCCCCCTCCCCGCCCCGCCTCAGAAGCTCGCGCCCAACGTCACGCCGTACGTCCGCGGATCGCCGACGTTGCCCGCGATCAGGCCGGTGTTCCCCGGCGTCGTCGCCAGCACCTCGTAATAACGCGTGTCGAACGCGTTGCGGACCCAGCCGAACACGTTCACCCCCGAATCGGTGCGGAAGCCCGCGCGCACGTTCGCCAGCGTGTAGCCGTCGATGTCGGTGTAGATCGACCGCGACGCGTTGGAGGAGAATTTGGTCCGCGAATTGGCGTCGACCCCGACATAGGCCTCGCCCGGATTGCCGAGCACCGTGGCGGGCAGGTTATACTCGCCGCCGTAGGAGAAGGCGAACTTCGATATCCCCGGCAGCCACTGGCCGGAGATGTCGCACACGATCGGGCTGTTCGTTCCCGGCTGTCCCGGCGCGCCGATCGACGGGTTCGCCGCGGTCGGTGTGCCGCCGCCCGACAGTTCGGGCGGGCATGGCGCGTTGGGGAAGTCGAGGTAGCGCGCGTCGTTGAACGCGCCGTTGGCGTACAATGTCACGCGGTCGCTCGGCCGGATCGAGAAGTCCGCCTCCACGCCCCGCACGCGCACCTTGCCCGCATTGGCGAGATAGCCGCGCAGCGTGGAGGTCGACTGGTTGTTCACCACCGCCTGATAATCGCGGATCTGCGTCCAGAAGCCGGTGAGGTTCAGCGTCACGCGCCGGTCCCAGAATTGCGATTTCAGCCCGATCTCGAAATGGTCGACCTTTTCCGGATCGATCTGCGCCAGCTGCGTCTGCACCACGCCGTTGACGACGGGCACGCCGTTCAGGTTCAGGCCCCCCGATTTGAACGTGTGGGCATAGGTGCCGTACAGCAGGACGTCGCGCGACGGCTTGTACGACGCGGTCAGGTCGTAGGTGGCGTTCCATTCGCGGAACGCCTCGTCCCGGAACGCCTGCGGCTGGATCGCGTCGCGCTGCGCCGCCTGCCGCGCGGTGCCGCCGGTGGCGGGGACGAGGTTGCCGGCCGCGTCGCGCACGATGCTGACGTAGCTGCCGACCTTGTCGTCGTAGTTCAGCCGTGCGCCGGGCGAGAGCGTGATCGTGTCGGTCACGTTCCAGTTGACCTTCGCGAACGCCGCGCCCGAGAAGTTCTTCAGCCGGATGTCGTTGCTGGCAGTCAGGCCGTCCAGCACCGACGGATCGTTCGCCAGCGCGCTGGACGGGTTGATGAGCCAGCGGCTCGCCGCCGATCCCTGCCGCTGCGTGCCCGTGGTGTGGATGTCCTGGTAGAAGCCGAACAGGCCGAGGACATAGTCGAACCCCCTGCCCTCCCCGGCGTAGCGGAATTCCTGCGTATACTGGTCCTGCCGCGTCGGGTTCTGCGACAGGGTTGTGATCGGCAGGCCGGTGAAGTCGCGGTCGTTGGCGGGCAGCCATTTCCAGAACCGCCACGCCGTGACCGACGTCAGCGTGCCGTCGCCCAGCGCATATTCGCCGCGTAGCGACAGGCCGCCCAGTTCGTTCTTCGCGTTCAGGTCCGCGTCGAGGTCGGTCAGCCGGTCGAACGCGTTGCGGCTGGGCGGTTCGTAGTTCTGCGCCGCCGCCAGCGCGTCGAACTGCCGGTTGAGCGGCCGCTGCGTCGCGCCGACGCGGACGAACGTCTGTGCGCAGCATTCCGGATTCTGGCGGCTGTAATCGCCTGACAGCGTCAGGCTGAGGTCCGCGGTCGGTTTCCACAGGATCGCGCTGCGCAGCCCGATATTGTCCTGTTCGTTCACGTAATTGCCGCTGGCGACGTTGAAGACGGTGCCGCGCCGGCTGGTGGAGGACAGGCCCAGCCGGATCGCGATCTGGTCGGTCAGCGGGCCGGATATGGACGCCTTGGCCTGCTTGAACTCCAGGTTGCCGACGGTCACCTCGGCGCGGCCCTCGAAATCGAAGCTCGGCGGCTTGCTGGTGATGCTGATCGCGCCCGCGACCGTATTCTTGCCGTACAGCGTCCCCTGCGGCCCGCGCAGCGTCTCGATCTGCTGCACGTCCAGGAAGTCGAGCGTCGCGGCGGCGACGCGGCTGAGATACACCTGGTCGATATAGACGCCGACGCCCTGCTCGATCCCGTCGTTGGTCAGGCCCAGCGGCGCGCCCAGCCCGCGGATGTTGACCGAGGAATTGCGCGGGTTGGTGGAATAGAATTGCAGCGTCGGCTGAAGCTGCTGCAACCGCGCCACGTTGAAGCTGCCGGTATTGTCCAGCTCCTTCACGCCCACGACGCTGATCGCGATCGGCACGTTCTGCGCCTGTTCGGTCCGGCGCCGCGCGGTGACGACGACGTCGGCGGACGCGGAACTGCGCTGCACGTCCTCCTCGGTCCGGTCGGGCTCGCCCGGCGTCGTCGTCGGCCGTTCGGGCGCGCCGACCACCACCGGGGGCGTCGTCTGGGCCGGCGGGGTCGGAGCGGAAGCCTGGGCGGCCAGCAGCATGGCAAGCGTGATCGACACGTAGGTCCCCTTTTATCGTCGTCGATCGGAAGGGTGCCCGCCGCATCAATGCCTATCAACATAGTAGGTATTTATGGCGCCCTTGAAACGCTTCGCGGTCCGCCCATCTTTCGGGCGTGCGGTGCCGGCGATCGGGCCGCACGACGATACGGCGTCGCGCCTGTGCGGACGCCGGGTTCAACTCGCTCGTATGAGGAATTGGCACATGCGTTTCGACCTTACCCCCTACCGCCGCTCGACCATCGGTTTCGACCGCCTGTTCGACATGATCGAGGCCAACGCCCGCGGCGCATCCGAGAATTATCCGCCGTTCAACCTGGAACGCCTCGCCGACGACCGGTACCGCATCACCCTTGCCGTCGCGGGCTTCGCGCGCGACGAGGTGGAGATCGTGGCGCAGCAGAACATGCTGCTGGTCACCGGCCGCAAGGACGAGAAGGACGGCAACGCCAACTTCCTGCACGTCGGCATCGCCAACCGCAGTTTCGAGCGGCGCTTCGAACTGGCCGATTTCGTGTTCGTGGAGGATGCGCGGCTGGTCGACGGCCTGCTCGTGATCGACCTGGTCCGCGAGGTGCCCGAGGCGATGAAGCCGAAGAAGATCGCGATCCGGACCGGCGCCCCGCTCGCCGCGGTCGAGACCACGGCCGACGACGCGGCGCAGGCTGCCTGAACCGACGGGATCGGCGCCTCTTTGCTCCCTTTTCGAGGCGCCGTAGGGGGCGTCCGGGCCGAAAGGTCCGGGCGCCCTTCGCTCAGATGATCGGCAGCGGTTCCAGTCGATAGGATTCGTCCAGCCGCTCGGCGAGGCTGGGGGCGAAGGTGGGCCGGATCCACCAGTCGTCGCGGTTGGTCAGCACCAGATCGCCGCGCGACCGAAGCGCCAGCACGGTTTCGTCGTCGCGCGCCAGCGCCACGTCGCCCGGCACCTCCCGCAGCAGCAGCGCGACCGTTTTGACGAGCCGTGCGACCGCGTCCGCATACGGCGCGAATTTGTCCTGCACGAAAAGGATCTCGACATGCGGCTCGAAGCCGAGCGGCGCCCACCGCCCGGCGATGTCGCGCGCGCCGCCGATCGTCGCGGTCAGGCCGGGAGCGGTGAAGGTGGCGGGGCTGCCCGTGTCCGCGAACCCCGCGGTGCGCAGCCAACCCGCCAGCACCGACGGCTTCACACCCGGCGCGAATTTCAGCTGATACTCGATCGCCACCTCGGGCGCTCCTCCGCAAGGTTGTGGTGCAGGTCAGTTCGGGAAGGTCTTGTGAACCCCGCCGCTCCTGTCAATGACGATCACTTCCTGCAGACCCTGGACCGGATGGTCGCGCAACGCCTGCTGGATGTCACCGGGCCGGACCGGGCTGTCGCCAAGGTTCAGCACGATGCGATGCGCCTGCCCCTTCTCTACCTTGGCCGCGATACCGGCATAGACCCCGCCGACGCTGCCGGTCTGCGGCGAATAGCCGTCGAATATGCGACCCTCGATGCGATAGTCTGGGTTCTTGCCCGGCTCGATCCCGTGCGCGGCGCGATCGGCGTCGGTCAGGACGGGGTTCTGTTCGACCCTGTAGCCCTTCCCCGCGAGGATGTCGGCCGCCTCGTTCTCGCGCGCGATGCCGCGCTTGAAGCCCGGATCGGCATTGGGTTCGTTCGCGGCGCGTCGGCCCAAGGGCGTGCCGCCCGGCGCGCCGGTGGGCGCCGTGCGCGATGGAATGAACGACGGCGCCCGGGTCGAGGTGCCCAGCACCTCGTCCACCTGCCGCCCGATGCGCGCGAGATGCTGGCGCGCCGTGGCGGATAGCGCGTCGAGCGCGCCCTGCGGGATCGCGCGGATCGCATCCTGCACGCCCTGAAGCGCGGGTCGCACGGCCTGCGCGAAGCCCGGATCGCGTTTGGCGAGGTCGACCGCGTTGCCGATCGTCTGCGCCCACTTGCCCAGCTTCCCCAGCTTGGCGGTATCGCCGACATAGGGCACGACGCCCCCCATCCATCGCCGCGCCATAACGAGATGCCGGTATTGGCAAGATCCGCGAACGGCGTCGGTTCGAAGATGCCGACGATGTCGAGCCCGATCTGCGTGATGTCGAGCGCGAGGTCGCCGCGGCCCGGCTTCGGCGACGGCGTGGGCGACGCACCGGCCGCGGTACGCGCCGCGGCGTCGGTGGCGACGGGTGACGCATGTCCGATGGAACTGACGCCGACCATGGGGACCTCTCCGGATCGCTCGACAAGATGCGATCGGGATAGGCGGCACGCGCCGGCGGTGCGATAATCGTTCCGACTAGCGCCCGCGCTACACCAGCCGGCTCTGCTTCACCGCCGCGCCGATGAAGCTCGCGAACAGCGGATGCGGGTCGAACGGCTTGCTCTTCAGTTCGGGGTGGAACTGCACGCCGACGAACCACGGATGGTCGGGCCGCTCGACGATCTCGGGCAGCATCCCGTCGGGCGACATGCCCGAAAAGACCAGCCCGCCCTTTTCCAGCGCCGCGCGATAGCCGGTGTTCACCTCGTAGCGGTGGCGATGCCGCTCCTCGATCGCGTCGGTGCCGTAGATCGACGCGACGACGCTGTTGCCCGTCAGCGCGGCGGGATAGGCGCCCAGCCGCATCGTGCCGCCCAGGTCGCCGCCCTCGGCGCGCTTCTCCAGCCCGCGCTCGCCCATCCATTCGGTGATGATGCCGACCACCGGCTCCTCGGTCGGGCCGAATTCGGTGGAAGAGGCCGCCGTGATCCCCGCCAGGTCGCGCGCGCCCTCGATACACGCCATCTGCATGCCGAAGCAGATGCCGAAATACGGCACGTTGCGCTCCCGCGCGAACCGGACGCTGGCGATCTTCCCTTCCGCGCCGCGCTCCCCGAACGCGCCGGGGACGAGGATCGCGTCGCACGGTTCCAGATGCGCCGCGATCTCCGCATCGTCGCCCTCGAACAATTCGGCGTCGATCCAGCGGATATTGACCTTCACCCGGTTCGCGATCCCGCCGTGGACCAACGCCTCGTTCAGCGACTTGTACGCGTCCTGAAGGCCCACGTACTTGCCGACGACGCCGATCGTGACCTCACCTTCCGGGTTCATCAGGCGATCGACGATCTCCTCCCAGCGGCTGAGGTCCGGCGCCGACGACGGCGTGATGCCGAACGCGCGCAGCACTTCGGAATCCAGCCCCTCGCCATGATATTGCAGCGGCACGGCGTAGATCGACTTGGCGTCCAGCGCGGGGATCACCGCGCCTTCGGGCACGTTGCAGAACAGCGCGATCTTCGCCCGCTCGCTGGCCGGCAGCGGCTGTTCGCAGCGGCAGACCAGCACGTCGGGCTGCACGCCCAGCGCCGCCAGCTCGCGCACCGAATGCTGCGTCGGCTTGGTCTTCAGCTCGCCCGCGGCGGCGATGTACGGGACCAGGGTGACGTGGATGCTGATCGCATTCCCGCGCCCCACCTCGTTCTTCAGCTGGCGGATCGCCTCGATGAAGGGCAGCGATTCGATGTCGCCCACCGTCCCGCCGATCTCGCACAGCACGAAATCGAGGTCGTCGGTCTCCGCCTTCGCGAACGCCTTGATCGCGTCGGTGACGTGCGGGATCACCTGCACCGTCGCGCCCAGATAGTCGCCGCGCCGCTCGCGCGTGATGATCTGCTGATAGATCCGGCCCGACGTGACATTGTCCGACTGGCGCGCCGACACGCCGGTGAAGCGCTCGTAATGGCCGAGGTCGAGGTCGGTTTCCGCCCCGTCGTCGGTGACGTACACCTCGCCGTGCTGATACGGGCTCATCGTGCCCGGATCGACGTTCAGGTACGGATCGAACTTGCGGATCCGCACGCGATAGCCGCGCGCCTGCAACAATGCGGCGAGGCTCGCCGCCATTAATCCCTTGCCGAGCGAGGAGACCACGCCGCCGGTGATGAAGATGTACCGCGCCATGGGAGAAAACCCCTAACGTTCAAACACGAGTCCGGGCAAGCGCGGCGACGACGCCGCGCCGAATGATTTGCGGCTACTCACCTTCCGTTCGCCCCGAGCGACGTCGAAGGGCACGCGCGACGCATGTGCTTCGACGGCGCTCAGCACGAACGGCTGGCGAGAGAACGGCCGCATGGCTCAGCGCGCGAGCGGGACCCCGCCGTTGTCCGCCGGCACCGTCGCCGGCGGCTGCCCGGTCGCGGGCTGCGCCGCGGGCGCGGCGGCGGCCGGGACCTTGCGCTGCAACGACGTGTCGACCGACACCGCGCTGCGATTCGCCGCAAGGAACGCCAGCAGGATGCTCATCAGCACGAACGCGCTCGCCAGCACCGACGTGGCGCGCGTCAGGAAATCCGCCGCGCCGCGTGCCGACATCAACCCCGACGGACTGCCCGACGAGGTCAGCCCGCCGCCTTCCGACCGCTGCATCAGGATGACGGTGACCAGCGCCGCCGCGATGATGGCCTGCACGACGAGGAGGAAGGTGAACATGGGGACTGGGTTCGATCTGCTGGAAACTGACCGCGGGCACATAGGCCCCGGCGCCCGATCGATCAACCACATGCGCCCCGCCGCCGAATCGCGGCGCGCCGCCGGACAATTCGTGACACCGCTGAAACCACCCGCGCCAGCGGGCGTTAACCTGTGGACGAACCCGGAACGCCCCTCGCGGCTCAGCTGAACAGGACGGTAACGTGGCGACGCTTGTGCAGCCCGAACTCAGCTCTTGGATGAACGCCCTGGTGGACTATGTCCGTTCGGGCGAACCCGACCTCACGAATCGCCAGATGGCATTGCTGCTGGTCGTATATCTGCGCCCCGGTCCGCACACGGTGCGCGGCCTGGCGCGGATATTGAACGTCTCGAAACCCGTGGTGACGCGCGCCTTGAACAGGCTGGGCACGCTGGGCTATCTGCGGCGGCAGCGCGACGACAGCGACAAGCGCAATATCTTCGTCGCGCGCACTTCCGAAGGGGAAGAGTTTCTTGAGGAGTTCGGTCAGTTCATCGGCGACGGGGACGTCCCCGTCCACGCCGCCGCCCGCGCGTAGCGGCTTCGCGCTGACGGGGCGGTCGCGCGCGCTGGACCCGCGCACCCACGCGGTGCGTGCCGATCTGGCCGACGCGCGCCTCGCCGACCGCATCTTCGCCCCCCATTACGCCTTGCCCGTGCGTCGCATCGTGACGCGCGCCGTGGCGCTGCGCGATACGCGCGGCGCGGGCGGGACGGACATGGTCGCGCTCGACGCGGGCGCGGCGTTCGACCTGCTGGACGTGACCGGCGGCATCGGCTGGGGAATCGCGGTCGCGGACGGTCTGGTCGGCTATGTCGATGCGGACGCACTGGCGGCCACGGCATGACCGTCCGGGTGTTCATCGACGGCGCGGAGGGGACAACCGGCCTCGAGATCCGCGAGCGGCTGGCGGGGCGCACCGACGTGTCGCTGGTCACGCTGGACGATGCGCGGCGCAAGGACGTGGAGGCGCGGCGCACGGCGCTGAACGCCGCCGACATCGTCGTGCTGTGCCTGCCGGACGACGCGGCGAGGGAGGCCGTCGCGATGATCGCGAACGAGCGCACGCGCGTGATCGACGCGTCGAGCGCGCATCGCGTCGCCGACGGATGGACGTACGGCTTCCCCGAACTCGGCTTCGACGTCGCGACCGCGCGCTTCGTCTCCAATCCCGGCTGCTACCCCACGGGCTTCCTCGCCCTCGTCGCGCCGCTGGTCCGCGCGGGCCTGATCCCCGCGGACTGGCCGCTGACGGTCAACGCGGTGTCGGGCTATTCCGGCGGGGGCAAGGCGCTGATCGCGCGGGTCGAGGCGGAGCCCGACCTGGCCTTCCGCGGCTACGGCTATGCCCTGTCGCACAAGCATGTGCCCGAGATGCGGGTCCATGCCGGCCTGACCCACGCGCCCGTGTTCGCCCCCGCCGTCGTGCGCGCGTATCGCGGCATGGTGGTGGAGGTGCCGCTGCACCTGTCCGCCCTCCCCGCGCGCCCGACGCGCGACGACCTGCTCGGCGCGCTTCACGCGACCTTCGACGGCGCGCCGCTGGTCCGCGTCCACGACGATACGCCCGCCGAACTGCTGCTGTCCGCGCAGGCGGCGCCGTCGGACCTGCTGCATCTGTACGTGTTCGCGGACGCGGATCACGCCCGCCTCGTCGCGACGCTCGACAACCTGGGCAAGGGCGCATCGGGCGCCGCGGTGCAGAGTTTGAACCTGATGGCCGGGCTGGACCCGCTGGCGGGGCTGACCGTCTGATCCGCCGCGCGGGCGAATGACTACGTATTCGGGTGGCCGCGTCCCGGATCATCCGCTACGCGTCCGCCCGCACTGACGAAGGAGCGAACATGCAGCGCAATCCGGTGGCCAAGATGCTCCTGTTCGGCGCGACCGGCGACCTGGCGAAGCGGATGCTGCTGCCGTCGCTGTACGGCCTCCATGCCGACGGCCTTCTGTCCGACACGCTCACCATCACCGGCTCCGCGCGCGGCGACCTGGACGACGCGGGCTTCCGCGACGAGGCGAGGAAGGCGCTGGACGAATTCCTGCCCGCCGACCGCAAGGACGACGCCGCGATCGGCACGTTCCTGAACCGCCTGTTCTTCCAGCCCGCCGATTTGTCGGACGAGAGCACGTTCCAGGCGCTGGCGGACAAGGTCGGCGACGTGTCGGGCGGCCTCGCCATCTTCCTGTCGACCGCGCCGTCGCTGTTCGAACCCGCGGTGAAGGGGCTGGAGAAGGTCGGCCTCGCCGGCGACACCGTCCGCATCGGACTGGAAAAGCCGCTCGGCTACGACCTGGCCTCCTCGAAGGAGATCAACGACACCGTCGCCGCGGTCTTCCCGGAGGAGCGGATCTTTCGCATCGACCATTACCTGGGCAAGGAGACGGTGCAGAACATCCTCGCCCTGCGCTTCGGCAATTCCTTCTTCGAACCGGTATGGAACGCGCGCGGCATCGACAACGTCCAGATCACGATCGCGGAGACCGTGGGGCTGGAGGATCGCGCCGGTTATTACGAGGGCGCGGGCGCATTGCGCGACATGGTCGCCAACCACATGCTCCAGCTCCTCGCGCTGATCGCGATGGAGCCGCCCGCGCGCTACGACACCGCCGAGATCCGCGACGAGAAGGCGAAGGTCTTCCGCTCGCTGCGCCCGATGACGCCGGAGGAAGTCCCGCACAGCACCGTCACCGGCCAGTATCTGGGCGGCGCGGTCGCGGGCGAGATCGTCAAGGGCTACGACGAGGAACTGGGCAAGGATTCCGCGACGGAAACGTTCGTGGCGATCAAGGCGCATGTCGACAACTGGCGCTGGCAGGGCGTGCCCTTCTACCTGCGCACCGGCAAGCGCATGGCCAAGCGCCAGAGCGAGATCGCGATCCAGTTCAAGGCGGTGCCGCATTCGATGTTCGCCGGGCGCGGCGGGCTGCTCCAGCCCAACACGCTCGTCATCCGGCTCCAGCCGGAGGAATATATCGAGCTGCTGGTGATGGCCAAGGAACCCGGCCTCGACCGCGACGGCGTCCGCCTGCGCGAGGTGCCGCTGAAGCTCAGCCTCGACGCCGAATTCGCGGGGAAACGCCGCCGCATCGCCTACGAGCGCCTGCTGCTCGACCTGATCGAGGGCGACCAGACGCTGTTCGTGCGACGCGACGAGGTGGAGGCGCAATGGACCTGGATCGATGCGATCCGCGCCGGATGGGAAGCCAACGGGACGAAACCGAAACACTATCCCGCCGGCACCTGGGGGCCGAGCGCCGCGATCGCGCTGACCGAGCGCGACGGCGTGACGTGGATGGACGATTGAACGTGGGGGGGATGGGAGCCAAGTGCCCTACCCCCCGTTCGGGCTGAGCGACGTCGAAGCCTATGCCCGACCGTGGACGCGTACCCTTCGACGTCGCTCAGGGCGAACGGATGTGGATTTTCAGGATTAGAGCATGACCGAAATCGAATGGTGGGAATATGACGACGCCGCCGAACTGGCCGATGCCATCGCGGGCGACGTGCAGTTCGTGATCGAAAGCGCGCTCGACGCGCGCGGCTCCGCGGTCGTGGCGCTCGCGGGCGGGAAGACGCCGCTGCCCGCGTACGAGAAGCTGGCGAAGGCGAAACTGGACTGGAAGCGCGTCACGATCGTGCCGACCGACGAGCGGATCGTGCCGCTGGGCGACGCGCTGTCGAACGTCACCGCGCTGGCGAAGATCTTCCTGCCGAGGGGTGCGCGCGTGATGCCGATCGTCCCGGAGGCGACGAAGGATTACAAGGCCGCGGGCCGCAGCGCCGACGCGTTGCTGGGCGACCTGCACTGGCCGCTCGACCTGTGCCTGCTGGGCGTGGGCGGCGACGGCCACACCGCGTCGATCTTCCCCGGCCCCGACCTGGACGAGGCGCTCAACGGCCCCAAGGAACGCCGCGCGCTGGGCGTCATGCCCGACCCGCTGCCGCCCGAGGCGCCCGTCGCGCGCGTGTCGCTGTCTCGCCACGGCATCGCCACCGCCCGCGCGCTCATGATCGCGGTCACGGGCGCGGCGAAGCGCAAGGTGCTGGAAGATGCGATCAGCGAGGGCGCGGGATCGCCCTACCCCATCGGCCGCGTGCTGGCGGATGTGGAACTGCCGGTGGATATCCACTGGGCGGCGTGAATTTATTGTACCTCCGCGAAGGCGGAGGTCCAGACTGGGTCCCCGCCTTCGCGGGGACACATGGAAACGGACGATGAACCCAGTTGTAAGCGCCGTCACCGACCGCATCATCGAGCGTTCGCGCCCGACCCGCGCGCCGTATCTCGCGCTGATCGAGCGCGAGCGCGAAACGTGGATCGGCCGCCCGCGCCTCGGCTGCGCCAACCTCGCGCACGCCTATGCCGGCACGCCCGAGGATCGCGACGCGATGAAGGCGGATGCGGGGATGAACATCGGCATCGTCACCGCCTACAACGACATGCTGTCCGCCCACGCGGTCTATTATCGCTACCCCGAACTGATGAAGGTGTGGGCGCGGGAGGTCGGCGCGACGGCGCAGGTCGCGGGCGGCGTGCCCGCGATGTGCGACGGCGTGACGCAGGGCTATGCCGGCATGGAATTGTCGCTGTTCAGCCGCGACACGATCGCGCTGTCGACCGCGGTCGCGCTCAGCCACGGCACGTTCGAGGGCGCGGCGCTGCTGGGCATCTGCGACAAGATCGTGCCGGGCCTGCTGATGGGCGCGCTGCGTTTCGGCCACCTGCCCATGATCCTGATCCCCGGCGGCCCGATGCCCACCGGCATCCCGAACAAGACCAAGGCCGCGGTGCGCGAACGCTATGCCACCGGCGAGGCGAGCCGCGAGGAACTGCTCGATAGCGAGATCGCCGCCTATCACGGGCAGGGTACCTGCACCTTCTACGGCACCGCCAACACGAACCAGATGATGATGGAGGTCATGGGCCTCCACATGCCCGGCGCCGCCTTCGTCAATCCGGGCACGAAATTGCGCCAGCAACTGACCCGCGCCGCGACGCAGCGGCTGGCCGCGATCGGCTGGCGTGGGCAGGACTATCGCCCGATCGGCCATTGCGTGGATGAGAAGGCGATCGTGAACGCCGCGGTCGGCCTGCTCGCCACCGGCGGATCGACCAACCATCTGTTGCATCTGCCCGCGATCGCGCGCGCGGGCGGGATCGTGATCGACTGGGACGATATCGACCGCCTGTCGGGCGCGGTGCCGACGATCGCGCGCGTCTATCCCAACGGATCGGCGGACGTGAACGGGTTCGAGGCCGCTGGCGGCATGCCCTATGTCATCCGCGAGCTGCTCGGTTCCGGCCACCTCCATCGCGACATCATGACCGTCGCGGGCGACGACCTGACCCCCTACGGCACCCGCCCGACGCTCGACGGCGACACGCTGGCATGGACGCCCGCGGGGCCGAGCGGGGACGAGACGATCCTGCGCCACCCCGCCGATCCCTTCACCCCCGACGGCGGCGTCCGCATCGTCACCGGCAACATCGGCCGCGCCTGCATGAAGGTGTCGGCGGTGGAGCGCGACCGCTGGGTGGTGGAGGCGCCCGCCCGCGTCTTCTCCGACCAGCTGGACGTCCTCGCCGCGTTCCAGGCGGGTGAGCTGGAACGCGACGTCGTCGTCGTCGTCCGTTTCCAGGGCCCGCGCGCGAACGGGATGCCCGAACTGCACAAGCTGACGCCCGCGCTGGGCGTGCTCCAGAACCGGGGTTATCGCGTCGCGCTCGTCACCGACGGCCGCATGTCGGGCGCCAGCGGCAAGGTGCCCGCCGCGATCCACGTCAGCCCGGAGGCATTGGGCGGCGGCGCGATCGGGCTGATCCGCGACGGCGACCTGATCCGCGTGGATGCGGAGACGGGCACGCTGGAGGCTCTGGTCGCCCCCGACGAATGGGCCACCCGCGACCCCGCCGACGCGCCCCCCGCCGCCACCGGCATGGGCCGCGAACTGTTCGGCCTGTTCCGCGGGCTGGCGGACGAGGCGGAAAAGGGCGCCAGCGCGGTACTGGCGGGGGCGGGATTGTAGGATAGGTAGTGCCCTCACCCTTCCCACCGCCTCCGGCGGCGGGCCCCTTCCCTCTCCCGGCGGGAGAGGGAGGGAGCGACGCGAAGCGGCGCGGAAGGGTGAGGGCGGTCGGGAGTGAATCGCATGCAGCTCGTTTCGGTCGACATCGGCGGCACCCACGCCCGCTTCGCCATCGCGGAGGTCGACGACGGCCGCGTCCGGTCGCTCGGCGAGCCGGTGACGCTCAAGACCGCGGAACATGCCAGCCTGCAAACCGCGTGGGAGGCGTTCGCGCAGCGTCACGGCGCGCCCCTCCCCCCCGCCGCCGCACTGTCGGTCGCCTCGCCGATCACGGGCGACGTCATCCGCCTGACCAACAATCCCTGGGTCATCCGCCCGTCGCTGATCCCCGAGCGGCTGGGCGCGACGACCTATACGATCGTCAACGATTTCGGCGCGATCGGCCACGCCGTCGCGCAGCTGCCGCACGAGGATTTCGAGCATCTGTGCGGCCCCGACGAGCCGATCCCGGCCGCGGGAATCACCACCGTCTGCGGCCCGGGCACGGGACTGGGCGTGGCGCAGGTGTTCAAGACCGGCACCGGCTACCACGTCCTGCCGACCGAGGGCGGGCATATGGACTATGCCCCGCTCGACGGGATCGAGGACGCGATCCTGAAGCGGCTGCGCAAGACCTTCACCCGCGTATCGGCCGAACGCGTCGTCGCCGGCCCCGCGATCGTCGCGATCTACGAAACCCTCGCCGAGCTGGAGGGCCGCGCCCACGCGCATGTCGACGACCGGACGATCTGGACCGAGGCGCTGGAGGGGACCGATTCGATCGCGCTCGCCGCGCTCGACCGCTTCTGCCTCGCGCTCGGAGCGGTCGCGGGCGACCTCGCGCTGGCGCACGGCGCGAACGGCGTCGTCATCGCGGGCGGGCTGGGCTTGCGGATCAAGGACAAACTGCTGCGCTCCGGCTTCGACCAGCGCTTCGTCGCCAAGGGCCGGTTCCAGTCCATGATGGCGAAGATCCCCGTAAAACTCATCACCCACCCCCAGCCCGGCCTGTTCGGCGCCGCCGCCGCCTTCGCCCAGGAGCATCGCCAGTGACCATCGAACGGATCATGCGGACCAGCCCGGTCATCCCCGTGCTGGTCGTCCACGACGCCGCGAAGGCGCGCCCGCTGGCGGAGGCGCTGGTGGCGGGGGGCCTGAAGGTGCTGGAGGTGACGTTGCGCACCGATGCCGCGATGGATGCGATCGCGGAGATGCGGAAGGTCCCCGGCGCGATCGTCGGCGCGGGCACCGTGGTGTCGATCGACCAGGCCGACCGCGTCCGCGACGCGGGGGCGGAATTCATCGTGTCTCCCGGCCTGTCGACGACGCTGGGCGAACATATCGTCGCGTCCGGCATCCCCTTCCTCCCCGGCGTCGCGACCGCGGGGGACATCATGCGCGGGCTGGACCTGGGCCTTTCGCACTTCAAGTTCTTCCCGGCGGAAACCAGCGGCGGGACGAAGGCGCTGAGGGCGCTCGCCGCGCCGTTCCATCAATGCCTGTTCTGTCCGACCGGCGGCATCACGGCGGCGAGCGCACCCGAATGGCTGGCGATCGATCCGGTCCTGTGCGTCGGGGGAAGCTGGATCGCCGACGGCACGCCGGCGCAGGTGGAGGAGAAGGCCCGCGCCGCCGCCGCGCTGGGCCGACCGGACGCCCGGCGATGACGCGAAATTAACCTCGCCCGCGTAGGGAGGCCGGATGTTCGATTTCCGTTTCGACGCCGCGACCGGCATCCTTCATATCAGGACCGAGGGATTCTGGGATCTTGCGATGGCTCAGCGCTTCGCGGCGACAATGCTGGCGGAGGCCAGCGCGATCCGGGCCAGCCATGGCATATTCGCGGTTCTGACGGATGCGCGGGACTTTCCCGTCCAGCAGACCGCCGTTGGGACCGTGTTGCACGAACTGGCGATGCGCGGGCAATCGATGATGAACGGGCCGAACGCGACGGTGGTCAGGGCGATGCTGAACAAGTTGCAGAGCACCCGCCTGCTGTCGATGTCCAACCACCGGACCTTCACCGACATGGACGAGGCGGCGGCGTGGATCGACAGCGAGTGGACGTCGCGTCGCGCGGCCTGAGCCGGCCTACATCTCCCCGCGCGCGCGCCGGATCGCGTACCATTTGGCGACATTGGCGTTGTGCTGTTCCAGCGTGTCCGCGAACACATGCCCGCCCGTCCCGTCCGCGACGAAATACAGCGCCCTGGTCGTCGCCGGGTCCAGCACCGCATCGATACTGGCCCGCCCGGGATTGGCGATCGGCCCGACCGGCAGGCCCGCGCTGGCATAGGTGTTGTAGCCGTTCTTCGCGCGCAGTTCCGACTGGCGGATCCGCCGGCCCAGCGGGCGTCCCTTCGTGATCGGGTAGATGACGGTGGGGTCGGCCTGTAGCGGCATGCCGAGGCGCAGGCGGTTGGAATAGACCGCGGCGACGGTGCGGCGTTCGGACGGCTTGCCCGTCTCCTTCTCGACGATCGCGGCCAGGACGATCGCCTCGCGCGGGGTCTTCGCGACCGTCGCGGGCTTCCGCTTCTTCCACGCGGCGGCGAGATAGTCGCGCATCGCCGCCTGCATCCGCGCCAGCACCGCGGCGCGCGTCTCGCCCCGTTCGTAGGCATAGCCGTCGGGCAGGACGCTTCCCTCCGCCGGGACCGCGACGTCGCCCGTCAGCGCATCCGCCTTCATCAGCACGTCGCGGACCATGACGGAGGGATAGCCCTCCGGCACGATCGCGACGCGTTGCAGCGCCTTGCCCGATTGCAGGATGTCCAGGATCTGCGCCGCGCTGGCGTTCGCGGGGATTTCATATTCCCCCGCCTTGATCGATCCCCCGCCCCCGAACACGCGCGCCTGAAGGCGGAACCGCGTGGCCGACGCGATCGCGCCCGCCTTTTCCAGCCGGTCCGCCGCCGCGGCGAGCGAGGCCCCTTGCGGTACCGTGAAGGCCAGTGGCCGCGGCGCAGGCCCCGCGCCGTTCCACCCCTGCGCGACCCACAGGGCCGCGGCGATCAGGACGATGGCGATGACGCCGAGGCAGCCGATCTTCTTCATGTTCCTCCACCCCGGCGAACGCCGGGGTCCAGTTGCGACCGGCCCCATGCTGCACCCCGGCGTTCGCCGGGGCGGTCAGGCATCACACCGCCCGCATCACCAGCGACGCGTTGGTCCCGCCGAAACCGAAACTGTTGTTCAGCACCGCCTTCACCGACCGCTTCTTCGCATGATGCGGGACCAGGTCCACGCCCGCGCACCCGTCGCTGGGGTTGTCGAGGTTCAGCGTCGGCGGCACGATCTGGTCGCGCAGCGCCAGGATGCAGAAGATGCTTTCCACCGCCCCCGCGCCGCCCAGCAGGTGGCCGATCGCGGACTTGGTCGACGACATCGACAATTTACCGATATCGTCCCCGAACAACCGCCGCACCGCGCCCAGTTCCAGCTCGTCGCCCAGCGGCGTGGAGGTGCCGTGCGCGTTGATGTAATCGATGTCCGACAACGCCAGCCCGCTGCGCTTCATCGCCATCTCCATCGACCGGTACGCGCCCGATCCTTCCGGGTGCGGCGCGGTGACGTGATAGGCGTCGCCCGACAGGCCGTAGCCGATGACCTCGGCATAGATTTTCGCGCCGCGCGCCTTGGCGCGTTCGTATTCCTCCAGCACGACGACGCCCGCGCCCTCGCCCATGACGAAGCCGTCGCGGTCCTTGTCGTACGGGCGCGACGCCTTCTCCGGCTGGTCGTTGAACGCGGTCGACAGCGCGCGCGCCTGCGCGAAGCCCGCGATGCCCAGCGGGCAGATCGCTCCCTCCGCGCCGCCCGCCAGCATGACGTCGGCATCGTCCATCGCGATCATCCGAGCGGCGTCGCCGATCGAATGCGCGCCGGTGGAGCACGCCGTGACGACCGCATGGTTGGGGCCCATCAGGCCGTATTTGATCGTCACCTGCCCGGTGATGAGGTTGATGAGGCGGCCGTGGACGAAATGCGGGGACACGCGCGAGGGCCCCTTGTTCTCGCACACCAGCGATTCGCTCGCGATCCCCGGCAGCCCGCCGATGCCCGACCCGATCGACGCGCCCGCGCGATAGCGTTCCGCCTCGCTCATGTCGGTCAGGCCCGCATCCTCCAGCGCCTGGCTGGCGGCGTCGATGCCGTAGATGATGAAGGGATCGACCTGGCGCTGCACCTTGTGGTCGACGCGCAGGTTCGGGTCGAAGCCGTATTCGTGGCCCGCGGGCTTCACCTCGCACGCGATGCGGCATTTCTGGTCCGATGCGTCGAAGCGCGTGATCGGACCGGCGCCGGACCTGGCGGCGAGGATATTGGCCCACACGGTTTCCACGTCGGCACCCAGGGGAGTGACCAGACCCAGACCGGTGACGACGACACGACGCATAGGTTCTTCCTCTTGCCCGCCCGCCTGCCGTTGCCGGCACGGGCGGCTGCTTAACGTGAAACGGCTCCCCGTCCTCTAGCCGAGGAGGGGGAGCCGCTCAAATCCGGCTCTCCGGATGCGAGGCATCCGGACCCCGATCAGCCCCTGAAATCAGGCCTTGTGCTCGTCGATGTACGTGATCGCGTCACGCACGGTCGAAATCTTCTCGGCCGCATCGTCGGGGATTTCGACGCCGAATTCCTCCTCGAACGCCATCACCAGTTCGACGATGTCGAGGCTGTCCGCGCCCAGATCGTCGATGAAGCTGGCGTCCTCGGTGACCTTTTCGGCCTCGACGCCGAGATGCTCGACGACGATCTTCTTCACGCGGTCGGCGGTCTCGCTCATATTCAATCCCTCTCTCGAATTGGGGGGTAGGTAAGTGATTTCCTGAACGCAGGTAGAACGGGCGCGGTTTCGTGACAAGTGCGACGTTTACCGTGCGCCCCGCCCGGACCGGCGCCGCCGTGCCGCCGTCTTGCCGCCGTCACACCATCGCCATGCCGCCGTTGACGTGGATCGTCTGCCCGGTGACGTATCCCGCCTCGCGGCTGGCCAGGTACACCACCGCCGCCGCCACGTCCGCGCCCTCGCCCAGCGTCCCGGCCGGGATGCGCGTCGTCAGCGCGGCCTTCTGCGCCTCGGGCAGCGCATCGGTCATCGCGGAACGGATGAAGCCGGGCGCGACGCAATTGACGGTGATGTTGCGGCTGGCCAGTTCCTGCGCCAATGCCTTGGACATGCCGACCAGCCCGGCCTTCGATGCGGCATAATTCGCCTGCCCCGGATTGCCCGTCTGCCCGACGACCGACGTGATCGACACGACGCGCCCGAACCGCGCCTTCATCATCGGCTTCGCGGCGGCACGGACGAGGCGGAACGCCGCCTCCAGGTTGACGCGGATCACCTGGTCCCATTCGTCGTCCTTCATCCGCATCGCCAGATTGTCGCGCGTGACGCCCGCGTTGTTGACGAGGATGTCGAGCCGCCCCAGCTTCGCCACCGCCTGCGGCACCAGCGCATCGACCGCCGCGCCATCGGACAGGTCGCACGGCACCGCGACATGTTCGCCGCCCAGCGACGCGCGAAACTGCTCCAGCTTGTCCGTATTGGACCCCGAAACCGCCAGCCGCGCCCCCTGCCCCGCCAACGCCCGCGCGATCGCGGACCCGATGCCCCCCGAAGCGCCCGTGACGAGCGCGGTCATGCCGCTAAGGTCGAACATCATTCTCTCCGTTCGTGAAAGGGTTCGCGCAGAGGCGCAGAGGACGCAGAGGGACGATGGTTGTTGACGAGCCGGCGCAGCCCCTCCTTCAACGTTTCGCCACCGAAATTTATAAGCAGCCCAACGGGCTGCCTCATCAACCGCAAGTATGTCAGGACCTGCTTGGCGTGGACGGGAAGCAGCCGCTCCACCGATTTGATCTCTACGATCAGCCGCTCGTCGATCAGCAGATCGACGCGGAAAGCTGCATCGATCCGTACGTTCTCGAACTCCACGTCGATCGCACGCTGGCGGGCCACCTGATATCCCATACGTTCCAGTCGCCCGGCAAGCACCATCTCGTAGACGCTTTCGAGCAGACCGGGACCAAGGTCGCGGTGCAGTCGTATCGCCACATCGACGACGTCGCCGCTGATCGCATCGATATCCCGCACACTACCTCTGCGTCCTCTGCGCCTCTGCGCGAACTAAAAAACCTTCGTCTTCGCGTCTTCGCGCGAACTCTACAACCCCTTCGCCAGCGCCTCCAGGTCGTCCATCGTCACCACGCTCACCGCCGCCACGTCCGGCGCGATGCGTTTCACCATCGGGGCGAGCACCTTGCCGCCGAACTCGACGAACTCCGTCACCCCCGCCGCCGCCATCGCCAGCACCGATTCGCGCCACCGCACCCGCCCCGTGACCTGCTGCACCAGCAGGTGGCGGATCGCCCCCGGCTCCGCGACCGCCACCGCGTCGACGTTCGCAAACACGGGCACCAGCGGCGCGCGCAGGTCGGCGTCGAGCAGCGCCGCCTCCATCGCAACGGCGGCATCCTCCATCAGCGAACAGTGGAACGGCGCCGACACCGGCAAGAGCAGCGCGCGCTTCGCCCCCATGTCCTTCGCCAGCGCCACCGCGCGCTCCACCGCGACGCGGTGGCCCGAAATCACGACCTGCGTCGGATCGTTGTCGTTCGCCACGGTGCAGACCAACGTCTCCCCCATCTCGGCCAGGATCGCATCGACCGCCGCGCCCGCGATCACGCCCGCCTTCTCGACGTCCGCGCCCAGCAATGCCGCCATCGCCCCCTCGCCCACCGGCACCGCCGCCTGCATCGCGCGCCCGCGCACCTTCAGCAGCCGCGCCGTCGTCGACAGGTCCAGCGCCGCCGCGGCGCACAGGGCGCTATATTCGCCCAGCGAATGGCCCGCGACGTAATCCGCCTTGTCCGCCAGCGTCACGTTCCCGTCGCGCTCAAGCACGCGCAGCGTCGCGATCGCGTTCGCCATGATCGCGGGCTGGGCGTTCTCGGTCAGCAGCAGGTCCTCCGCCGGCCCCTCCGCCATCAGCCGCTGGAGCTTTTGCCCCAGCGCCTCGTCGACCTCCTGGAACACTTCGCGGGCATGGGGGCTGGCGGCGGAAAGCGCCGCGCCCATGCCGACCGACTGGCTGCCCTGTCCGGGGAAGATGAATGCGCGCAACGGGCCTCTCCTGCATCGAAGGCGCGCGGGTTAGGCCGCGGCGGCGCGTCAGTCCACCCCGGCGACCGGTACCCCGCCCTTCATGACGAAGGCGACTGACTTCAGCACGGTCACGTCGGTCAGCGGATCGCCCGCGACCGCGATCAGGTCCGCCGCCTTCCCCGCCTCGACCGATCCGATGTCCTTCGACAGGCCCAGCAGGTCGGCGGCGTTCAGCGTCGCGGCGGCCAGCGCGGTCGCGGGCGTCATGCCGTGCGCCACCATCAGTTCGAACTCGTCGGCGTTGCGCCCGTGCTTGGACACGCCCGCATCGGTGCCGAACGCGATCCTGACGCCGCCCTTCACCGCGCGCTCCAGCGCCTTGCCCGTGATCCCGATCCGCCACTCGATCTTCTCACGCACCGACGGCGGATAGGCGTTCGGATCGGCCGCCAGCCGCGCCTTGTACCCGTTCACCGTCGACAGCGTGGGGACGTAATAGGCGCCCGACTTGCGGAACAGCGCCACTTCCTCGTCGCCCAGCAGCGTCCCGTGCTCGATCGAATCCGCCCCCGCGCGCAGCGCCAGCGCGATCCCGCTGGCGCCGTGCGCGTGAACCGCGACCTTCTTGCCGTACAGGCGCGCGGTCTCGACCACCGCCTTCGCCTCGTCGTCGAACATCTGCTGGCCCAGCCCCGCGGCGATCACGCTGTTGACGCCCGCGGTCGTCGCGATCTTGATGACGTCCGCCCCGCGCCCGACCTGCCGGCGCACCGCCTTGCGGCATTCCTCCACCCCGTCGCACAGGTTCGCGGTATGCGCGAGCGCGTCGCCCGCCTCCATGTTCAGCCCCAGCCGCCCGTCCATATGCCCCGACGTGGTGGAGATCGCCTCGCCCGCGTCCACGATCCGCGGTCCCTGCGTCCATCCGCGCGCGATCGCATCGCGCAACGCCAGCGTCACCCCCGCCGCGCCGTCGCCCAGGTTGCGGACGGTGGTGAAGCCCGCGCGCAGCGTCTTCGTCGCGTTCATCTGCGCCTCGTACGCGTGGAGCGCGGTCGATTCGGTGACGCCCGACAGCAGGCCCTCGTTACCCGCGCGATCGGACGCCAGATGGACATGCGCGTCGATCAGGCCGGGCAGGACGGTCATCCGCGACAGGTCGATCAGCTTGGCGCCCGGCGGCGGCGGTTGCAGCCCGGTCGAGACGCGCTCGATCCGCCCGTTGCGGACGACGACGGTGGACGGCCCTTGCGCAGGCCGGTCCGCCCGCGCGATCAGGCGTCCGGCGTGGATCACCGTCACCGCATCCTGCGCCGCGGCGGGCGTCGCCGTCAGCAGGGCCAATAGAATCGCGCGCATGATCGTCCCCTCTTCCCGTTATCGGCAAAGGGGTTAGCGCGGACGGCGGACCAGTACCATCTCCGGCCCCGGCGCGAACAGCCGCCGCGCGACTGGCGCGGGCACCACGCCATCGAGACCCGCCGCCCGCACGATCGCCCCGACCCGCGTCGGCGGGATCGGATAGCGCGCCACGATCGTGCCCACGGGCACCGCATCGCCCCTCGCCAGTTGCAACCCGCCCGCCGCCGCCGGTGCGGCGCGCAGGTTCGCGCGGCCCGCGAACCGCATCGACAGGTCCGCGCGCCGCACGTCGCTCGCCGCGCCCGCCACCGTCTCGCGCGGGAAGTCGCCCGACGCGCGGACCAGCGCCTCCATCGGCCAGTGCGGATGCGCGTTGCCGACGCCCAGCAGCAGCAGGTCGCTCCCCACCACCGCCCCCAGCAGCATCGCGCGCCGCGCGGGCGGCATCCGCGCCGCCCAGGCCGCGACCACGATCACCGCCACCAGCGCGGGCAGCGTGAAATAGCGCGGGTTGAGAACCAGTTTCGTATACAGCGACGCCACCAGCAGGAAGCTGGCCACCGCCATCGCGCTCAGCAGCACCAGCCGCCGCCGCCCCGGCCACAGCAGCACCCGCGTCGTCCCCGCGACCAGCGCGACCGGCAGCAGCCAGAACACCAGCCCGAAATCGTCGTTCAGCAACAGCACCAGCAACGGATCGACCGGCGGCCACAGCAGGACGTTCCCCTCCATGTTGGCGGCGCGATCGATGTGCGAATCGTGGTGGAACGCGATGGTCCAGCGGCGCCACGGATCGCCGGTCAGCGCATGTTGATACGCCGCCTCCGCCCCCAATACCGCCACGCACCCGATGCCCGCCGCCAGGATCGCGGCCCGCGGCACCGGCTTTCCGCGCAGGAACGGCAGCGCCAGCCCCGCCAGCGGCAGCACGCTGGTCTCCCGGCACAGCACCGCCACCCCGAACGCCACCCCGCCCAGCGCGGCGCGGGTCAAACCCCGCCGGTCCGCCCCCGCATCCGCCAGCAGCATCGCCCCGATCAGCAGCGCGCTGGCCTCCAGCAGGTCGACCGACACCGTGGTGGCATTGCCGACGATCACGGGCAGCGTCGCGGTCAGCAGCGCCGCGATCCATCCCGCCCGCGCGCCCGCGACCCGCGTGGCATAGATGCCCGTCGTCGCCACGATCGCGACGTAGAAGACCAGCGCCGTCGCCGCGAAGGCCGCGAACCCCTGCCCCATCGTCGCCAGCATGGCGGCAAAGGGGAGCACCAGCGGGAAGCGCGTCGCCCAATGGTCCGCCCCCGCCGACGGCGGATGCGTCAGCCACGCGTCCGCCGCCTGCCAATACAGCGCGTCGTCCGACGCCATGTATCCGACCCATCCGGCCCACAGCGCGGCGATCCCCGCGACGACGACCGCCGTCGCCCACGCCCAGTGGCGCGGCGCGGCATCGAGGCGGGAGACGGGGCGCATGTCCATGACGCCTGCTATAGCGGGGGCGGTTGCGATATGGTTGCGTTTCCGCAGCGTCCCCGCTACAGGCCCCGCTCCCCGCAGGTCCGCCCGCGGGCACGACGACAGCCGGAGGGGCATGGCATGGGGCCATGTCAGCGATCGGCCAAGAGGAAAGAGAACGCATGGCTCTGTACGAGCATGTGTTCCTTGCGCGCCAGGATCTGGCACAGGCGCAAGTGGACACGCTGGCGGAAGCCGCCACGAAGATCGTCACCGATCACGGCGGCAAGATCGTCAAGACCGAGACCTGGGGGCTGCGCTCCCTCGCCTATCGCATCGCGAAGAATCGCAAGGCGCATTATGTGATGCTCGAAATCGACGCACCCGGCGACACCGTCGCCGAGCTGGAGCGTCAGTCCGGCATCAACGAGGACATCATCCGCTACATGACCGTCCGCGTCGACGAGCATGAGGCCGGCCCGACCGTCATGATGCGCAAGCAGGAGCGCGACCGCGAGCGTCGCAGCGAGCGCGGCGAGCGTGGCGACCGCCCGGATCGCGGCGACCGTCCCGATCGTGGCCCGCGTCGTGATCGCGAAGAGGAGAACGCATAATGGCGCGCCCGTTTTTCCGCCGCCGCAAGTCGTGCCCGTTCAGCGCGAAGGACGCGCCCCGGATCGACTATAAGGACGTCCGCCTGTTGCAGGGCTTCGTGTCCGAGCGTGGCAAGATCGTCCCCTCGCGCATCACCAGCGTGAGCGCGAAGAAGCAGCGCGAACTGGCGCAGGCCATCAAGCGCGCGCGTCACCTGGGGCTGCTGCCCTACGTCGTTAAGTAAGGAGTAGCGGACATGGATGTCATTCTGCTCGAACGCGTCGAGAAGCTCGGCAGCATCGGCGACGTGGTGAAGGTGAAGGACGGGTTCGCCCGCAACTTCCTGCTTCCCAACAAGAAGGCGCTCCGCGCGAACGAGGCGAACCGCAAGGTGTTCGAATCGAACCGCGCGCGGATCGAGGCCGACAACGCCTCGCGTCGCACGGACGCGGAAAAGGACGCGGGCTCGTTCAAGGACGCGACCGTCACGCTGATCCGTCAGTCGTCGAACACCGGCCAGCTGTACGGCTCGGTCGCGGTCCGCGACCTGATCGAGGCGCTGGAGGCCGACGGTCACAAGGTGACCAAGAGCCAGGTCGTGCTGGATCGTCCGATCAAGGCGATCGGCCTGTACGACGTCCGCGTGCAGCTGCACCCGGAAGTCGTCGTGACGGTGAAGGTCAACGTCGCACGCTCGCCCGAAGAGGCCGAGATGCAGGCGAAGGGCGTCGACGTCATGCAGCAGGTGTTCGAGGAAGGTCGCGATCAGGGCGGCTTCGTCGAGGCCTACGATCCCAACGCGGAACCCGGCGCCACCGCCGAAGCGCCGCGCGACAATCAGCGCGACGACCGCGAGGAGCCGGTCGAGGGTTGATCCCTCGACCCGGTCCGCCGGAAGGAAAACCCCGGTTCGCCGGGACGAAAGAAAGGCCCGCCGGGAGCGATCCCGGCGGGCCTTTTCCGTTGGCACCGCAAATGGGGGGAATACGGCGCCGGGGGAACTCAGGGCACCGCCACGCATGCGCCGCACACCATGGCGAAGGGAACAAGTGCAAGGAATAGCGGGACAAACTGCTTCATGATCCGTCCTCGAAAGCTGTCGGGGGGATGAATGATCGACCGTCCCGAAGGTTTCGAGCGGGGAGAAGAAAGTTACGGCGTCCCCGTACCGGCGTCCCCGCTCAGGCGAAGTCGCCCAGCCGCGCGGCTTCCTCCTCCGCCTCGGTGGGCTCGGCCGGGTCGCGCGCGGCATCCACGGGTTCGTCGTCCTGCTGCTCGGCGGGGTGCGGGTCGGGCGTCATCGTCATGCTCCTTGCGATACCACCGCCCAACGCATGGCGACCGGCATCGGCGCCCGCCCGCCCTTTACCCCGCCCGCGCGCGTCCCTACCTGCGGTCCATGCCCATGGCGCCGCCCCCCGATTTCGACACGCTGACGATGGCCGATATCGCGCGCCTCGCCGACGAGGACCGCCTGCCCCCGGTCGACCGCTGGCACCCCGCGCATTGCGGCGACAGCGACATGCGGATCGCGCGCGACGGGACGTGGTTCCACCAGGGGTCGCCGATCGGCCGCGCCGCGATGGTCCGCGCCTTCAGCCGCATCCTGCGCCGCGAACCCGACGGCGGCTACGTCCTCGTCACCCCGGGGGAGAAGCTGGACATCGCGGTCGAGGACGCGCCCTTCGTCGCGGTGGAGATGAAGCGCGCGGGCGAGGGGCGCGACGCCACGCTCGCCTTCCGCCTCAACACCGGCGACACCGTCACCGCCTCCGCCGACCATCCCCTGCGCTTCGTCGAGACGCCCGACGGCCCGCATCCGTATCTGCTGGTCCGCGGCGGGCTGGAGGCGCTCGTCACGCGCGCGATCTATTACGACCTGGCGGAGATCGCGCTGTCCGGCGACGATGCGACGCCGGGCGTCTGGAGCGCCGGCACCTTCTTCCCGCTGGCGGCATGACCGACATCGCCGAGCGGCTCGCCGCCGCGATGGTTTCCGCCTCCGCGACCGCGTCGATCGGCGGCGATTCGGACGACCTGCCGCATCACGACGCGCTGACCCCCGCCGCGGTGCTGATCCCCGTCACCGATCGTCCGCGTCCCGGCGTCATCCTGACGCAGCGTACCGACACGCTGCGCCACCACGCCGGACAGGTCGCCTTCCCCGGCGGCCGGCTCGATCCCGGCGAGGATGCGATCACCGCCGCCCTGCGCGAGGCGGAGGAGGAGGTCGCCCTGCCCCCGTCCGCCGTCCGCGTGATCGGCGCGTCGGACCGCTATCGCACCGGCACCGGCTATTCCATCACCCCCGTCGTCGGCGTCGTCCCGCCCGACCTGCCGCTGGTGGCCAGCGAGGCGGAGGTCGCCGCGGTGTTCGAGGTCCCGCTCGACTTCCTGCTCGACGTCGCCAACCACCGCGAGAATTCGGGCATCTGGCAGGGGCGCGAGCGGCGCTTCTACGAATTGCTGTGGGAGGATCGCCGCATCTGGGGCGCGACCGCAGGGATCATCGTCAACCTGGCGCGGCGGCTACGATGGTGATCCTGCCCGACGCGCCCTGGCGCCACCGCCCCGGGCTCGCGCCGCTGACCCACGCGCTGGGCGCGGGTCGGGCGCGCTGGGTCGGCGGCGCGGTGCGCGACACGCTGCTGGGGCTGGACGTGTCGGACATCGACCTGGCCACCGTCCACCCGCCGGAAGAGGTGATCCGCCTTTGCTCCGCCGCGGGGATCAAGACCGTCCCCACCGGCATCGCGCACGGCACGGTCACCGCGGTCACGTCGGGCACCGTGGTGGAGGTCACGACGCTGCGCCGCGACGTCGCCACCGACGGCCGCCACGCGATCGTCGAGCGCACCGACGACTGGCGCGAGGATGCGGCGCGGCGCGATTTCACGATGAACGCGCTTTACGCCGATCCCGCGACGGGCGAGGTCTTCGACTGGTTCGGCGGGCTCGACGATCTCGCCGCGCGCCGCGTCCGCTTCATCGGCGATCCGTATACCCGCATCGCGGAGGATCACCTGCGGATCCTGCGCTTCTTCCGCTTCCACGCGCGTTTCGGCGACGCGATCGACGACGCCGGCCTCGCCGCCTGCGTCGCGCGCGCGAACGACCTGATGGCGCTCAGCCGCGAAAGGATCGCGGCGGAACTGCTGAAGCTGCTGGTCGCCCCGGCGGCGGTGCCCGTCGTCGCGCTGATGCAGGCGCACGGCATCTTCCGCCCCGTCCTGCCGGAAATCGACGCGGACGGCGTCGCGCGCCTCGCCGCGCTGGCGGCGCGGGAAATGGATGCGGCCATCGCCCCCGACCCGATCCGCCGCCTCGCCGCCCTGCTCCCCCCGTCGACGGCGGAAGACGTCGGCGCGCGGCTGAAGCTGTCGAACGCCGACCGCCGCCGCCTGATCGCCGCTACCGCGGGTGCGGGCGACGAAGGCGCGCGCGCGCTCGCCTATCGCGCCGGTCCGGACATCGCGCACGATCGCCTGCTGATCGCGGGTGCGGACGTCGCCCCGATCCGCGACTGGACCCCGCCCCGCCTCCCGCTGTCGGGCGGTGCACTGGTCGCCCGCGGCCTGGCGAAGGGCCCGCAGGTCGCCGCCGCCCTCAAGCGGATCGAGACGCGCTGGATCGCGGAAGGCTTCCCCGAGGCGGCGCGGGTGGAGACGATCGCGGACGAGGAGGTGGCGGGACCGGCCTGAGATCGCGCGACCACATCCCCCTACCCGTTGCGCTCCAGCAGGAACGCATAGGCCTCATCCGCCTCCAGCGGCCGGGCATAGGCCCAGCCCTGCCCGTAGGTGCAGCCCAGCGCCGCCAGCGTTTGCCCGACCTCGACGGTCTCGATCCCCTCCGCCACCGTCGCCATCCCCAGCGCCTGCGCCAGGCTCAGGATCGCGCGCACGATGGCCACCTTGTCGCGGTCGTGCAGCATCGCGGTGACGAAGCTGCGGTCGATCTTCAGCACGTCGATCGGCAACGTCTGCAACGAGGCGAGGTTGGAGAAGCCGGTGCCGAAATCGTCCATCGCGATCGTCGGCCCCAGCGCCTTCAGCTGCATCAGCACCTTCGCCATCCGCTCCGGGTCCGCGATGATCGCGCTTTCGGTCAGCTCCAGCTTCAGCCGCTTGCCCGCCAGCCCGGCGGCGTCCAGCGCGCGGCCCACCACCTCGGACACGGTATCGCGCTGCAACTGGATCGGCGACAGGTTGACCGCCACCGACACGCCGCAATCGCGCCCGTGCCGCGCGTCCCAGCCCGCCAGGGTGCGGCATGCGGTATCGATCGCCCACCGTCCCAACGGCACGATCAGGCCCGATTCCTCCGCCACGGGGATGAACTTCACCGGCGAATGGCGGACGCCGTCCTCGTCGGTCCAGCGCGCCAGCGCCTCGAACGATTCGACCCGTCCCGTCGCCAGGTCGCAGATCGGTTGATAGACCAGGTGCAGCTGCTCGTTCTCGATCGCGCGGCGCAGCGCCGTCTCCATCGCGAACTCCTCGCGCGCGAAATCCAGCGCCTGGGTCTGGTACGCCTCCGCGCTCTTGCTCGCCTTCGACTTCTTCATCGCCACCTGGGCGTGGCGGATCACGTCCTCCGCCACCGCGGTATCGCTACCGCCGAAGGCCATGCCGATCGCGCAGGAGATGCGGATCTCGTAATCGCTCAGCCGGAACGGCGTGGACAGGGCGTTGCGGATACGCTGCGCGACATGCCCCGCCTCCGCATCGTCCTGATCGACCGACAGCAGGATGCCGAATTCGTCCCCGCCCGTGCGCGCCAGCACGTCGTGGCCGCGCAACGCGCCCTTGATCCGGCGCGCGACGGTGATGAGCAGCTCGTCCCCCGTCATCGATCCCAGGCAGGCGTTGAAGCGGCTGAACCGCTCCAGGTCGATCATCAGCACCGCCCAGCGCGACGATCCCGTCGCGATCATCGCCTCCAGCGCGTCGGTGAACCCGCCGCGATTGGGCAGGCCGGTCAGGCTGTCGGTCGCCATCTCGCGGCGCAGCGTCTCGTGCGTGCGCACCTCCGCGGTCTGGTCGACGAAGCACACCATCGCCACCGGCTCGCGCCGATAGGACAAGCGCGTCATCGTCACGCGATAATGCCGCCGCTCCACCGCCCCGCCCGCCAGGAAATCGATCTCGTCGCGCTCGCGCCCCGACGAAAGGAACGCGGCGATCGCCTCGTCCAGCCCCGATTCGCCCAGCAGGCAGGCCTGCGTGAAGGGCCGGTTGCTGACCTCGTGCACGACGCGCCCGTCCGTCATCGCCGCCATCGTCGTGGGAATGGGCAGCAATTCCAATGCGCCTTCGCTGGCGGTCAGGCCCGGCGCGATCACGCGCGGGACCGCCATCTCGCCCGACGGCAAAAAGGAATGGATCGGCTTCACCGCCATTGCGTACCGCATCACGCGTTAACAGGCGGCTTACGCTGGCCGTTTCTTACAATCCCCGGCCGCGGTCAGAAGCGGTTGTCGCGCGGGAAGCCGACCGGCGGCATCCGCCCCGCCGCGCCGCGCGCGGTGCGCCAGGGGGACAGGTCCGCCTCGGTCCGCGTCCGCCCGCTCTCGCCCCCCATGGCCCAGCTCAGCCCGTCGGCCATCACGAACGTCCGCGCATCCGCCAGCCCGCCGTCGCGATAGCGCTGCAACTGCACCCCCTGCCCGCGCGACAGCTCGACCAGCTCGGCCAGCGGGAAGACCAGGAACTTGCGATTGTCGCCGACCACCGCGACGTAATCGTCGCCGTCGGGAACGGGCCGCACCACCGACAAGGCGGCGCCCGGCTTCGCCGACATCACGGTCTTGCCTTTGCGCGTCTCCGCGATCACGTCCGCCACCGGCACCAGGAAGCCGCGCCCGTCGCTCGCGGCGACCAGCAGCCGGGTCGCGCGCCGCGCGGGCAGCAGCGCGACGATGGGGACGCTGCCGTCCAGGTCGATCGTGGCGCGCACCGGTTCCCCGAACCCGCGCCCGCCCGGCAGCCGATCCGCCGCCAGCGTGTAGAAACGCCCGTTCCCCGCCGCCAGCAGCAGCTTGTCCGTCGTCTGCGCGTGGAAGGCGAAGGCGGGGCCGTCGCCCTCCTTGAACTTCAGCGTTTCCGGCGCGGCCAGGTCGACATGCCCCTTCATCGCGCGGATCCAGCCGCGCTGCGACAGGATGACGGTGATCGGCTCGCGCTCGATCATCGCCTCCAGCGGGATGTCGCGCGTCGGCGCGGCCTCCTCCACCGTGGTCCGCCGCTTCCCCAGCAGCGTCTGCGCGCCGTACCGGTCGCGGATCGTGGCGAAGTCCTTCTTCAAGCGCGTCTTCTGCCGCGTCTCGCTGCCCAGCAACTGGTTCAGCGACGCCTGCTCCTTCTCCAGCGCGGCCCGTTCGCGCTTCAGCTCCATCTCCTCCAGCTTGCGCAGGGACCGCAGCCGCATGTTCAGGATCGCCTCCGCCTGCCGGTCGGTCAGGTCGAATTCCGCGATCATCAGCTTCTTGGGCTCGTCCTCGGTCCGGATGATCTCGATCACGCGATCCAGGTTCAGGAACGCGACGATATAGCCGCCGACCAGCTCCAGCCGGTCCGCGATCTTCCCCAGCCGATGCTCGGTCCGCCGCCGCAGCACGACGAACTGATGCTCCACCCACGCCGACAGCGCGCCGTGCAGGCTCATCACCCGCGGCGTCCGCTCCTTGTCCAGCACGTTCAGGTTCAGCGGCACGCGGATTTCCAGGTCGGACAGCCGGAACAGTCCGTCCATCATCACCTGCACGTCCACGGTCCGGCTGCGCGGTTCCAGCACCAGCCGGACCTCCGCATCGCTCTCGTCGCGCACATCGGCCAGGATGGGCAGCCGCTTGGCGTTGATGAGCTCCGCGATCTGCTCGATCAGCTTCCCCTTCTGCACGCCATACGGAATCTCGCTGACCACCACCTGCCAGCCGCCGCCCTTCTCGCGCTCGATCCCCCAGCGCGCGCGGACGCGGAAACTGCCGCGCCCGGTGGCATAGGCTTCGCGGATCGCGACCGGCGCATCGACCACCAGTCCGCCGGTCGGGAAGTCCGGCCCCTTCACGAACGCCAGCGGATCGGCGCTGGCGTCGTCGACCAGCGCGATCGCGGCGTCCAGCAGCTCGGCGGCATTGTGCGGCGGGATGCTGGTCGCCATGCCCACCGCGATCCCCGCCGCGCCGTTGGCCAGCAAATTGGGGAAGGCGCCGGGGAACAGTTCCGGTTCCTGCTCCTCCCCGTTGTACGTCGGCTTGAACGCGGTCGCATCCTCGTCCAGCCCGTCCATCAGGTCGATCGCGACCTGCGTCAGCCGCGCCTCGGTGTAGCGATAGGCGGCGGCGTTATCGCCGTCGATGTTCCCGAAATTCCCCTGCCCGTCGACCAGCGGATAGCGCAGCGAGAACGTCTGCGCGAGCCGGACCATCGCGTCGTAGACGGACTGGTCGCCATGCGGGTGGTATTTGCCGATCACGTCGCCGACGACGCGCGCGCATTTCTTGTACCCCTGGCTCGGGTCCAGCTTCAGCAGCCGCATCGCCCACAGCAGCCGGCGATGCACCGGCTTCAACCCGTCGCGCACGTCGGGCAGCGACCGCGCGGTGATCGTCGACAGGGCGTAGACGAGGTAGCGTTCGCTCAGCGCGCTGTCGAACGGCGCGTCGAACACGCCCACGGGCGGATTGTCGGGGGGAAGCACGATTCCGTCGCTGGCCATGGCGCGGTGCTAGCAGCGCGGCCCCATGTTCCACAACCGTTCCGATCGGTCCGGCCGCACACCGGTCGCCCCCGGTCCGTCCCCGGCCGCTACCGCCCCGCGGCGCCCGCGCGCGGCCGGTCCAGCCAGCCCGCCAGCGCCGCCGCATCCATCGGCCGCGCGATGACCCATCCCTGGATCGCGTCGCAGCCCAGGACGCGCAGCACGTCCGCCGCCGCCTCGGTCTCCACCCCTTCGGCGATCGCCTCGAAGCCGAGGCCGTGGATCAGGCCGACCAGCGCCTGCACGATCTCCCGCGCCACGCGGTCGTGCGCCACCTCGCGCACCAGCGTGCGGTCCAGCTTCACGCGGTCGACCGGCAACTGGCGCAGGCGTTGCAGGTTGGAATCGCCCGCCCCGAAATCGTCGATCGTGATGCGCGCGCCGTCCGCGCGCAATTCGGCCAGCGCCGCGATCGTGGGGGCGGGGCATCGCATCGCGAACGCCTCGCCGATCTCCAGCTCGATGCAGGTCAGCGGCGCGCCCACATCCTCCAGCGCGGCACGCAGCCGGGGTACGAAGGCGCGGTCCTCCAGCTGCCGCTGGTTCAGGTTCAGCGCGATCCGCCCCGGCCGCCCCTCGCGATGCCAATCGGCGGCGGTGCGCGCGACTGCGGTGGTCACCCAGTCGCCGATCGCGACCATCTGCCCGTTCGCTTCCGCCCGCTTCAAAAAATCGCCCGCGGGCCGCAATTCGCCCGACGGGTGGCGCCAGCGCAGCAACGCCTCCGCCGCCACCAGCGCCCGGTCCCCCGCCGCCGCGATCTGCGGCTGGAACAACAGCGCGAATTCGTCGCGGTCGAGCGCGTCGCGCAATTCCTGGTCGAGCAGGTCGCGCCCCGTCAGCTCCGCGGCCAGCCCCTCGCTGTAGCGCGCGATGCGCCCGCGCCCGTCGCGCTTGGCCTGGTACATCGCCGCATCCGCGGCGCGCATCAGCTCGTGCAACGTCGTGCCGTGGTCTGGGCGCAGCGCCACGCCCACCGACGCGCCGATCGTGACCAGCCCGTCGCTCAGCGCGAACGGCTGCCCCAGCGCGGCGACGATCGCCTGCCCCAGCCGCTGCACCGCCGCCGCATCGGCCATGCCGGGACACAGGATCGTGAATTCGTCCCCCGCCAGCCGCCCGACGATCGTCCCGGGGGTGCCGCTTTCGTCGCCGATCGTGCGCAACCGGTCCGCGACGCGCATCAGCAACTGGTCGCCGCTGGCGTGGCCGCGGCTGTCGTTCACCGCCTTGAACCGGTCGAGGTCGATGAAGAACAGCGCCGCCGCCGAATCGCCGATGCGCGACAGGACCGCCTCGGCGCCCGCGCGGAAATTGGCGCGATTGGCGAGGCCGGTGACCGGGTCGTACAGCGCCAGGTGGCGGACGTGGTCGAAATTGCTCGACAATTGCGTGAACAGGGCGGTCATCGCATCGGCCAGCCGCGGCATCAGCACCGTCGTCGCGCGCGGGACCGGCGCGATCAGGTCGCCCGCCGCCGCCGCCGCCAGCCGGTCGACCGCGCGATCGATCGCGCGCCGCGCCGTGGCCAGGAGTAGCGACGCCGCGCCCCATCCGATCACCAGGCAGGCGATGCCGGGGATCAGCGCGCGGGCATGGTGGCCTGCGACCCAGCAGGCATAGGTCGTCGCCATCAGCGCGAAGGACGAAAGCACCACGCCGACGCCCACCGCGATCGCGGTGGCCCGGATCCTGAGCGTGGCGGTCCCCATCTCGCTGAACAATCCCCCCGAACGAACGGTCGCAACCGCCCGCCGAAGCGATGGCAGCGGGAAGTTAAGGATCGGTGGAGACGATCCTCACCGCGCCCGCCGCAGGACGACGTACAACGCGCCCTGCCCGCCGTGGCGCGGATGCGCGTTGCGGACCGCGGCGATGCGCGACGCATGGCGCGACAGCGACAGCCAGTCGCCGATCCCCGCCCGGATCGCTCCGCGCGCATGCGGCCGCTCGCTCTCCCCGCGCGGCGGCCGGCCGGTCACCAGCAGGACGACGCGGTCGCCGCCGCGGATCGCCCGGTCCAGCCCCGCGTCCAGCGCCGCATGCGCCGACGCCAGCGTGTGGCCGTGCAGGTCGATCGTCCGGTCCGGAATGATCGCCCCCGTCGCCAGCCGCCGGTCCCACGCCTTGTCCAGTGTCTCGCCCGGCCCGCGCAGCGGCGCGGGGCGCGCCACCGGCCGGGCGACGACGCCCGGTACGGCGATCTTCTTCGTCGGCGCGGCCGCTGCCGCGGACGGCGTCACCGCGGTCGCGATGCGTCCCGGCATCGCGCGCACCGTGGCGCTGACCCGCGCCCACAGCGCGCTGTCCTCAGGGGACAGTGGCCGGCGCATTACCGGCGGCAAGCAGGCGGTCGGCCACGCCGACGGGCAGCAGGACGAACGCGGTTCCCCGGGCGCTCATGCCCCCCGCGATCGCCCGCGCTTCGTCGCCCGCGCCCCAGAAGGTGTCGAAGCGGTTGGCGCCCTTGATCGCGCCGCCGGTGTCCTGCGCGATCCAGATGCCGTTGGCGTCGGCGCGGTCCATCGACAGCAGGACCGGCGCGCCCAGCGGCACGAACTTCACGTCCGCCGCCACCGTCGCCCCGCCGCTGACCGGCAGGCCCATCGCGCCCAGCGGCGCGCCGTCGAGGATGCGGAAGAAGACGTAGCTCTTGTTCTCGCGCATGATCGCGCGGCCTTCGTCCGGGTGCGCGTGCAGGTAATCGACGATCCCCTGCATCGACGCCTGACCCGGTCCCAGCAGCCCGCGATCACGCATAAGCTTCCCGATGCCGGTATAGTCGCGCCCGTTCTGCGAGGCGTAGCCGATCCTCAGCACGTCGCCGTCGGGCAGGCGGACGTTCCCCGATCCCTGCACCTGGAGGAAGAACAGTTCCACCGGATCGGCGGCATAGCCCAGGATCCGCGCCCGCCCCGACAGCGCCCCTTCCTCGATCTGCGTCCGGTCGAAATACGGCACCAGCTTCGTGCCCTGGACCCGCCCGCGGATCGATTTCCCCGCAAGGGCGGTGGAAAACGTGCCCAGGTCCACGTCGACCAGATCGTCGGGCCGCGCGTAGATCGGGGCGTATCCCGCCCGCGCGTCGCGCGATCCGGCGATTTCGGGGATGTAGTAACCGGTGGCGAAGGCGCGGCCGTCGCCCACCTGTACCGGCTCGAACCAGCGCCGGAAGAACGCGACCGCCTCGCCCGGCACCGTGCCCGCGGCGGCGTCGCACGCCGGGCGCCAGTCCGCGCCATTGGTCAGCCCGGTGGGATCGGTCCGGCGGACCAGGCTGGGGCAACTGATCCGGAACGCCGCCAGCGCCGCCGCCGCCTGGGTCGCGTCCAGCGGCACGCCCGCGATCGCGGGCGCGCGCACCACGCCCGCGGCGCGCGCGGTCGTCGCTCCTGCGGGCATCGCCGCGGGAACCGGGACGACCGGCACCGACGCGGTCGGCTGGCGCGGGGGCGGGTTGGACGGGCGATACGGCCGCGGCGTCGCGCCGGGCGCGGTGGTTGCGGGCCGGTCGGACGGTACGCCCGGGCGCTGCGGCGCGGTGCCGGGGCCGACGCACGCGGCCAGCAGCGACGTTCCGGCCAGCGCCGCGAACGCCCCCCTCCCCATCATCGGCATCCTACGCCTCGTCGGTGTCGACGAGCGTCCAGTTCGGATCGGACGCCTTCACGCGCCGCGCGAAGGTCCAGACGTCGTGCGTCTCGACCGCGTCGCTGGTCGATCCGGCGACGACATTGCCCTCGCCGTCGCGGGTCACCGCCGCGATATCGGCGTCGAAGCGCATCGTGATCCGCGCCTCGGCCCCGTTGGCGCCCGGGGTCACGCCCGCCGCGACGATCGCCGCACGCTCGATCGTGACCAACCGGTTGTCGAGCACATGGCCCTGTTCGGCGCGTGCCGCGATCGCCTCCCGGAACGCGCCCAGGACGTCGTCCGCGACCAGGCCGCGCAACGCGTCCTCGTCGCCGCGCCAATAGGCTTCCAGGATCATGCGGTACGCCGCCTTCGATCCGTCGATGAAGCGGGACACGTCGAACCCCGGCTCGGCCGCGATCACGCCGCGCAGGCCCGCCTCCGCCGCGTCGTCGATCGGGCGCGGCGCGGTCTCGCGCGTTTCCGCCACCGCATCGACGGTGCGCGGGATCGCGGTGGACGGGACGCGATCCTCCGCGGCGCGCGGCAGCGGCTGCTGCTCGTGGCCGCCCCGCTTGCCCAGCACCGAGTAGAGGCGCAGGGCGAGGAAGGCGGCGACCATGGCGAGGAGGACAACGTAGAACACGGCAACTCCGACTGGTTGGACGCCAACATAGACACGTGTGCGCCCCAATTCAAATGAACCGCGCGGTCATTGTATCCCGCGACGCCGCTTGCTAACCGGCGCAGGCATTTTTCGCGGCCGGCCGGACATGCCGCCGCAGACCCGAGAAGGACGATCAGGATGGACGAGCAGGGCAATTTCGGCGGCGAGCCGCTGGCGAACGGTGCGGATACCGGCCCCGCGGTGGGCCTGATCTCGCAATATGTGAAGGATCTGTCGTTCGAGAATCCGAACGCCCCCGCCATCTACCAGACGCCCACCCCGCCCGAGATCAACGTCCAGTTCGACATCGCGGGGCAGCAGGTCGCCGACGACGTCCACGAAGTGACGCTGAAGATCGAGGTCAAGGCCGTGACCGAGGGCAAGACCGCGTTCCAGGTCGAACTGTCCTACGCCGGCCTGTTCGGCCTGCGCAACGTGCCCGCCGAGCATGTCCAGCCGTTCCTGCTGGGCGAAGGCCCGCGCCTGATGTTCCCCTTCGCCCGCCGCATCGTCGCCGACGCGATCCGCGACGGCGGCTTCCCCCCGCTGCTGCTGGAGCCGATCGACTTCAACGCATTGTTCCTGCAACAGGCGCAACAGCAGGGAATCCAGTTCGGCGCGACCGAGGGGCAGGCGTAACTACTTGCCGTCACCCCGGCGAAGGCCGGGGTCCAGTTGCGGGAAATCTGATATATGTCGCGCCCTTGCCACGAGGGCCTTCCCCGCTGGACCCCGGCCTTCGCCGGGGTGACGGAGAAGTAGGATGAACCTCACCCGCGCGCTCGGCTCCGTCGGCGGGCTCACGCTCGCCAGCCGCATCCTGGGCCTCGTCCGCGATTCGCTGTTCGCGCGCTTCGTCGGCGCGGGGTTCGCGTCGGACGCGTTCCTGATCGCGTTCCGCCTGCCCAACATGTTCCGCGCGCTGTTCGCGGAAGGCGCCTTCTCCGCCGCCTTCATCCCGATGTTCAACCGCAAGGTGGCCGACCCGGACGGCGACGGCCTGCCGTCGGGCGTGCGCTTCGCGGAGGACGCGCTGTCGGTGCTCCTGCCCATCCTGATCGTCATGACGGTGGTGATGGAGCTGGCGGCATGGCCGGTGACCTGGCTGCTGTCGGGCGGGTTCAACGGCGTCGACCGCGACCAGTTCGCCTTCGCGGTCGAACTGTCGCGGATCACCTTCCCCTACCTCCTGCTCATCAGCCTCGTGTCGCTGCTGGGCGGCATCCTGAATTCGCTGCACAAATTCTGGATCGCCGCCGCCGCGCCGATCCTGCTCAACCTGACGCTGATCGTCGCGCTGCTGTTCTTCCACGCCCCCGACACCCTGCTGACCGCGCGGACGCAGGCCATTGCGGTGACCGTGTCAGGCGTGCTGCAACTGGCGTGGCTGGTGTGGGCGTGCCGCCGCGCGGGCGTGCGCCTGAAGCTGAAGCGCCCGCGCCTAGGCCCGGACGTGCGGAAGCTGCTGAAACTGATCGGCCCCGCCGCCGCGGGCGCGGGCGCGGTGCAGATCAATCTCGTCGTCTCGACCGCACTGGCCGCCAGCCTGCTGGGCGCGGGATCGGTCAGCTACATCTATTTCGCCGACCGCCTGAACCAGCTGCCGCTCGGCCTCATCGGCATCGGGCTCGGCACCGTCCTCCTCCCCACCATCTCCGCCCAGCTGGGCCGCGGGGACGAGGCGGCGGCGACGGAGACGCAGAACCGCGGGCTGGAACTCGCGCTCTTCCTCACCCTCCCCGCCACCGTCGCTTTGGTCGCCTGCGGCCAGCCGATCGTCGCGGCATTGTTCCAGCACGGGAAGTTCACGCCCGCGGACAGCGCCGCCACCGCGCAGGCGCTCGCCGCCTTCTCGCTCGGCCTGCCCAGCTACATATTGGTGAAGGTCCTCACCCCCGGCTTCTACGCGCGCCACGATACGAAAACGCCGGTGCGCTTCGCGATGGTGTCGATCGCGGTGAACCTGATCCTCAACCTCGCCTTCATCGTGCCGCTGAAACACGTCGGCCCGCCGCTCGCCACCGCGATCGCCTCCACCGTCAACGTCGCGTTGCTGTGGCATGCGTTGCAGAGGCGCGGCCATTTCGCGGTCGACCGCCAACTGGCGCGCCGCGCGCCGCGGCTGGCGGCGGCGGCGCTGCTGATGGGCGCGGTGATCTGGTTCGCGAACAAGCCGCTGGAACCATGGACGACCGGCGCCAGCCTGCACCGCTGGATCGCGATGTTCGCGCTGGTCGGCGCCGGCGCGCTGGTCTATTTCGCCGCCACCTTCCTGTTCGGCGCCTTCTATGTCGCCGATGTGAAGACCCTCCTTCGACGCAAGAGAGCAAGCTGATGCGTGTCGTTTCCGGCATCAAGCCCACGGGCAACCTCCACCTCGGCAATTACCTCGGCGCGGTGAAGCAATGGGTGGCGATGCAGGACGAGGTGCAGGCGTCGGGGGGCGAGACGATGTTCTTCATCGCCGACCTTCACGGCCTGACCGAATTCATCCCCCCCGCGACGCTGCGCGCGCAAACGATCGAGATGACCGCGACGCTGGTCGCCGCAGGCATCGACCCCGCGCGTTCGGTCCTGTTCAACCAGGCGCGCGTGCCCGCACACAGCGAATTGTCGTGGCTGCTCAACAACGTCGCGCGCGTCGGCTGGCTCAATCGCATGACGCAGTTCAAGGACAAGGCGGGCAAAAACCGCGAGGGCGCCAGCGTCGGCCTGTACGACTACCCCGTCCTGATGGCCGCCGACGTCCTGCTCTACAACGCCACCCACGTGCCGGTGGGCGAGGACCAGAAACAGCATCTGGAGCTGGCGCGCGACATCGCGACGAAGTTCAACACCGACTATGCGTGCGATCTGTTCACCCTGCCCGAGCCATTGGTCAGCAAGGCCGCGCCGCGCATCATGTCGCTGCGCGATGCGACCGCGAAGATGTCCAAGTCCAACCCGTCCGAGATGTCGCTCATCAAGCTGGTCGACAGCGACGACGTCATCGCGGACAAGTTCCGCAAGGCGAAGACCGACCCCGACGCGCTGCCGGGCACGGTCGAGGGGCTGGAGGGCCGCGCGGAGGCACGCAACCTGGTGACAATCTTCGCCGCGCTGGCGGACCGGACGGTGGCGGACGTGCTGGCGGACTATGAAGGCAAGGGCTTCGGCCAGTTCAAGCCCGCCCTCGCCGACCTCGCGGTCGCGAAACTCGGCCCGATTCGCGACGAGATGCTGCGCCTGCTGAACGACGAGGCCGCGATCGACGCGATCCTCGCCAAGGGCGCGGAGACCGCGCGCGGCATGGCCGCGCCGGTGCTGGCGCAGGCGCAAAAGTCGATGGGCCTGTTGGCGTAGAACCGGTAGCCCTCTCCCCGGAGGGGAGAGCGGCCGAAGACTCACCGATGGCAACGCCGGTGTGAAGAAGGCAGGTTCACGCGAAGACGCGAAGACGCAAAGGCGTCTCGCACGACGCGCAGCGTCCTTCCAAGCCGAAGCGATGCAATGGCCACACCGCACCCCGCAACCACACCATCTTCGCGTCTTCGTGTCGTCGCGTGAATCAGCCTTCTTTCAGGCCAGAAAGAAGGGTGGTTCACGCAGAGGCGCGGAGACGCAGAGGTGTCCCGCCCGGCGCGAAGCGCCTATCAAGCCAACATGCCGCAGGCAAAAAGTTGGCCGCTATCGCGCCCGCTCTCCCCCAAAACTCGGCGCCTCTGCGCCTCTGCGCCTCTGCGCGAATAAACCTTCTTCTCCGCGCCTCCGCGCCTCCGCGTGAATCAAATCAACTCCGCACCCAAGCCGCATCGTCCACATGCAGCTCCGCCGCAGGCCGCGAGCCCCATTCGTCCAGCTTCGCGCGTCCCGCCAGCCACAACCGCCGCGACGGCCCCGCCGCCAGCAATGCCTCGCCCAGCGGCGTATCCGCCGCGCGGAACGCCATCGCCTTCAGGCTGCGGCCGTCGTCCCCGGCCACGATCGCGCGGACATGGCCGTTGCCGACCACGTCGACCTTGATCGTGCGCACCGGCCCGATCGCGACGCGCGGGCTCGGCCAGCCCATGCCGTACGGCCCCCCCGCCTCCAGCGCGGCGACCAGGTCGGGCGTGACCCCACCCGGCGCCAGCACCGAATCGACCAGCAACGCGCGATCCTCCCGCGCCCGCGCGATCGCGTCCGCCAGCCGTTCCTCCAGGAAAGCCGCGAATGCCGCCACGCCCCCCGCCGCCACGGTCAGGCCCGCCGCCATCGCATGCCCGCCGCCCGCGACCAGCAGCCCCGCCTCCTTCGCCGCCAGCACCGCCTGACCCAGGTCGACGCCCGTGATCGACCGGCCCGATCCCTTGCCGACGCCGTCGTCGTCCAGCGCGATGACGATCGCAGGTCGCCCCAGCTTCTCCTTCAGCCGCCCCGCGACGATCCCGATCACGCCGGGGTGCCAGCCCGCCCCCGCGACGACCACGACGGAGCGCTCCGCGACGATCGCCAGCTCCGCGCCCTCCTGCACGATCGCCTCGATCGCGCGCCGTTCCTCGTTCAGCCGGTCCAGCTCCGCCGCAATCCCCCGCGCCTCGTCCACGTCCGTCGTCGTCAGCAACCGGACGCCCAGGTCCGCGCGCCCCACGCGCCCGCCCGCGTTGATCCGCGGCCCCAGCGCGAAGCCCAGATCGCTGCACACCGGCGCGCGCGTCAGCCGCGACGCCTCGATCAGCGCGGCGAGCCCGACGTTACGCCGCCCGCCCATCACCTTCAGCCCCTGCGCCACGAACGCGCGATTGAGGCCCCGCAACTGCGCCACGTCCGCGACGGTGCCCAGCGCGACGAGGTCGAGCAGGTCGAGCAGCTTCGGCTCCGTCCGCGCCGCGAAATACCCCCGCCCCCGCAATTCGCGCAGCAACGCCGCGCCCAGCAGGAAGCACACGCCCACCGCGGCCAGATGGCCGTGCGCCGCGCCCTCATCCTCATCCAGCCGGTTAGGGTTCACTACCGCCACCGCGCGCGGCAGGCGGGTGGCGCATTGGTGATGGTCGACCACGATCACGTCGACCGGCGCGTCGTCCAGCACGTCGAACGCCTGCGCCCCGCAATCCACCGTCACGATCAACGTCGCGCCCGCCCCCGCCAGCGTCGCCAGTGCGGCGGCATTCGGGCCGTACCCTTCCGTCATCCGGTCCGGGATATGCACCGCCGCGTCATGGCCCAGCCCGCGCAGCAGCAGGACCAGCAACGCGGCCGACGTCGCGCCGTCGACGTCGTAATCGCCGAAGATCGCGATCTTCTCCCCCGCCTCCACCGCATCCGCGATCCGCGCCGCCGCCGTGTCCATGTCGCGAAAGACCGACGGATCGGGCATGAACGCACGGATCGATGGCGCGCGATGCGCCTCCAGCCCCTCGCGCGGGCACCCCCGCGACAGCAGCAGGCTGGTGACCAGGTCGTCGGGCACGAACCCGTCGCGCTGATCCGCCGCCAGCGCGCGCCACCGCCACGGCTGGCCCATGATCGAACGGTCGATGTCGAGAACGTGACGCATCGTGCGCGCCTTACCGGCGGCGCGCACCGGTGTCGCCCCTCCTCTTCTCCCCGTCATTGCGAGCGGAGCGAAGCAATCCAGGACGGCGCGCGAAACGCTGGATCGCCGCGCTGCGCTCGCGATGACGACCTACGCCGGCAAGCCCACCCACGGTTCCTCCCGGAACCACTTCGTCACGATATACTTCACCCCCGCCACCACCGGCATGCCCTCGTGCAGCGTCGCGGTATTGGGCGCGCCGTCGGCGTCCATGTTGTTCCATGCCAGCAACATGCCCTTGCGCGGTACCGCGCGCACGCCGCCCTGCGGGAACCAGGTCGCGCCGCCCTCCTCCACCTCGTTCAGATACACCATCGCGGTCCACGTCCGCTGCCCGCCGCCCGCGCGCATCTTCTGCCAGTAGCTTTCGCCCTCGTGGAAATAATCGTGATGGGTGCGGAAATGCTGCCCGGGGGCGTAGCGCTGGCCCTGGATCGTCTCGCCATATTCGGGCGCGATGCCCAGCGCGGCGGCGATATATTCGTCGATCTGCCGCACGCCGTCCGCGTGGCGATCCATGTCGCAGCTTTCGGACGTGCGGTTCTCGTTGCTGCCCGTGTCGGTCAGCAGGGTCGACGGCCGCCGCCGCGCCTCGATCATCGCGACCAGCCAGTCGCAATTGGCGTCGTCCAGGAAGCCGGGGCAGCGCCACGCCGCGATCCGGTCGCTGGGCAGCCGCTGCATCCGCGGGTCGGCGTCGAGCCGCGCCGCCACGTCGCGCCCGATCGCGGCGCGGACGGGGGAGGGGCGGCCGGGCGGGATGGTGGTGATCGCCATCCCGCCCGATTATGCCTCCCCCGCCGGTCGTTCAACCCTGCCAGAACATGTCGTGGACCACGTCGACGACCCGCCCGGTGTAGATATCGACCAGCAGCGCATCGTCATAGTAACGGACCCAGCGATACGGCCCGGCGACGTCGGGCAGGCGATAGGAATACGGATCGTCGATCCAGTAATCCTGCGCGAACAGCAGCGACGACAGCCTGACCCCGACCGCGAAGCGCTGATACCCCCGGTCCCAGCCATAAGGCGCGTAATAGCGCGGCAGGCGATAGGCCGAGCGGTTCACCGCGCGATAGCGGTTCCAGTCGTAGCGCGAGTCGCGCCGCCAGTCGCGGTTCCACTGCCCGCGGTTCGACTGCCCGCGATCCCATTGCCCGCGATCCCATTGCCCGCGATCATCGCGGTCGTTCCAGCCCCACTGGCGCTGCCCCTGCCCGCGCTGGTCCCAGCCGCCCCGATCGCCGTTCCAGTTCCGGTCGCGGCCCGCCCGCTGGTCGCGATCGCGGTTCCAGTCGCGGTCGCGCCCATCGCGGTTCGCGTCCCGATCGCCGCGGAAGTTGCGCTCGGTCCACAGCGGCCGCCCGTCGCGCGGATCGCGCTGCGCCTGCTGCGGCGTTCGATCCGGGCGCTGCCGGTCGCCGCGGTTCCAGCCGCCCGCGGGCGCCGCACCACGCTCCGGCCGGTCGGGCCGTTGCCAGCCGCCGGGATTCGCCGCCACCGACGCATCGCCGCGCGGCCGTTCGACACGTTGCGGTCGCTCGCCCCGCTCGGGCCGCTGCCAGCCGCCCGCATCCGCCGCCACCGATGCGTCGCCGCGCGGCCGTTCGGCACGTTGCGGTCGCTCGCCCCGGTCGGGCCGCTGCCAGCCGCCCGCATCCGCCGAGACCGCCGCCTCGCCGCGCGGTCGTTCGGCACGCTGCGGCCGCTCGCCACGATCCGCCCGTTGCCAGCCACGCGCCTGCCCCTCGGCGCGCGCTTCCGCGCCCGCGCCGCGCTCGGGCCGTGCGTCCGGCGCCCGCTCGCGCCCGCCCGGTCCGCCGCGCGACTCCATCCGCTGCCGCATCGCCTCGCGCAGCGACACGTCCTGCGCCATCGCCACCGCAGGCACGACCACCGCCGCCGCCGCGAGCAACCCTGCCACCACCGCCTTCATCATCGGTCCAACGCCTTCACTCACCGGCGCACAGCCGGCCCTTCGATGAGGCCGCTTATGGACCGGTCGTGCAATACGCAGGCTGAATTGGTTCGTCAGCGGAATGAAAGCTGGGGCCCCCCCGTCACCCCGGACGTCATTATCCTCTTGTTCCCCCGCGGAAGCGGGGGTCCAGAGTCACGAACGGTGTCGCCTGAGACTCTGGACCCCCGCTTCCGCGGGGGAACGGGATGGCGTCATTCGGCGACGCGCTACCCCACCCCCGCCAGCACCTTCGCCTTCCCGTAGTCCGCCTTCCCGTTGGGCGCGCGCAGCGATTCGTGCGTCGTCACCAGCAGCTTGGGATGCTTGTACCCCGCCAGATGCCGGCGCAGTTCCTCGCGCACCGCCGCCTCGTCGAAGCCCGCGGCCGCCTGCACTACCGCGGTCACCGACTGGCCCCATTTCGGATCGGGCGTGCCGAACACCAGCGCGTCGTCCACCGCCGGACAGATCTTCAACGCCTCCTCGACTTCCTCGGGAAAGATCTTCTCCCCCGCCGAATTGATGCACGCCGATCCGCGCCCCAGCAGCACGATCGAGCCGTCCGCATTCACCTTCGCGAAGTCGCCCGAGACGGTGTAGCGCACGCCGTCGATCACGCGGAACGTCCGCGCGCTCTTCTCCGCATCCTTGTGATAGCCCAGCGGCGTCGGCGGCCCCAGCACCACCTTCCCGGTCACGTCGGACCCCGGCACCACGTCGCGATCGTCGTCGTCCAGCACGCGGCACCGCCCGCCGATGACGAAGCGCGCGGTCTCCACCGTCCCGTCCCTCGTCGTCAGCGAGGTTCCCATCCCGATCGCCTCGGACGAGGAGAAATTGTCCTGGCACGTCGCCTCGGGCATGTGGCGGATCAGGCCATCCTTCACCCCCTGGCTCCACATCACGCCCGACGAGATCAGCAACCGCACGCTCGATACGTCCCATCGCGCGGGCGCGGCATCCAGCGCCTCCATGATCGGTCGGGCGAAGGCGTCGCCGACCACCACGACGCGATTGGCGCGCCATTTGTCGACCGCATCCAGCAATTCCGCCGCATCGAAATGCCGCCCCGGCAACGTCGCGACCATGCCCCCTGCCAGCAGCGCGTTGTAGGACGACAGCAACCCCGTCCCGTGCATCAACGGCGGCCCGCACACGACGCGCGGATATTCCTCGCCCGCCGCCGCCGCCATCGCGGCCCAACCCGCCACCGCCGTCGGCACCGGCACCCCCGCGGTTTTCAGCGCGACGAACGCGATCCGCGTCAGGTCGCCGTGCGCCCACGCGACTCCCTTGGGCATCCCCGTCGTGCCGCCGGTGTAGATGAAGAATTCGTCCTCCGCCGCGCGCGCGATGCCCAGCGCCGCGCCGTCGCCGTCCTCCGCCAGCGCGTCGAACGCCACCGCCCAGTCGGGCACGCCCACGCCGTCGCCGATCTCGACATAGGTCCGCACCCCCGTCGCGCGCGCACGGACCTCCGCCACGCAATCGCGCAGCGCCTGTCCGTATACCAGCACGGTCGCATCCGAATCCGCCAGGATGTACGCCAGCTCCTCCGCGACGTAGCGGTAGTTGACGTTGACGTGCGTCCCCCGCGCCTTCCAGCAGGCGACCAGCGCGGTCAGATAATCCGCGCTGTTGTGCGCGTAGAAGGCGAAGCGCTCGCCCGTCTGCAACCCGCGCGCCACCAAAGCGCGCGCCAGGTTGTTCGACCGCCGCTTCAGCCCGGCCCAGTCGACCACCTGCGCGCCATGCGCCAATGCCACGCGATCGGGCGGCGTCACCGCCTCGACCGCCTCGATCATGTCCGCGAAGTTGAAGCTCACGACGCCACCCCCACCGCCGCACCGTCCACCAGCGTCTTCTTCCCCCAATATTCGTCGCGCAGCACGCGCTTGTACAATTTGCCCGTGTCGTGGCGCGGCAGCTCGGCGCGGAAATCGATCCGCCGCGGCGTCTTGACGTGGCTCAGATGCTCGCGCGCGAACGCGGTCAGCTCGGCCGCCAGCGCCTCGCCCGCCTCGCCCATGTCGCGCGGCTGGACCACCGCCACGACCTGCTCCCCCATCTCCTCGTGCGGCGCACCGATCACCGCCACGTCCGCGACCTTCGGATGCGTGACCAGCAGGTTCTCGATCTCCGCCGGATAGATGTTCACCCCGCCCGAGATTATCATGAAGCTCTTGCGGTCGGTCAGGTACAGATACCCCTCTTCGTCCACGAAGCCCACGTCGCCCAGCGTCGTCCACCCATGGGAATCGGTCGCCTCGCGCGTCTTGTCGGGATCGTTGTGATACGAAAAACCCGGCCCCGCGGCGGCGCCCGCGGGATCGGGCTTCGGCTCGAAATACACCGTCCCCTCCGTGCGCGCGGGCACCTCGTTCCCGTCCTCGCCCACGATATGCGTGATCGTGGTCAGGTTGCGCCCCACCGATCCGAGATGCGTCAGCCATTCGGCGGCGGAAATGGCGTGGAAGCCGTTGCCTTCCGTCCCCGCATAATATTCTCCGACGATCGGCCCCCACCAGTCGATCATCGCCTGCTTCACCGGCACCGGGCACGGCGCCGCGGCATGCCACACCGCCTTCAGCGACGACATGTCGTGGCGCGCGCGCGCCTCCGCGGGCAGCTTCAGCATCCGCACGAAATGCGTCGGCACCCATTGCGCATGGGTGACGCGATAGGCCTCGATCAGCCGCAACGCCTCTTCCGGATCGAACCGGTCCATCACGACGACCGTGCCGCCCAGCTGCTGCACCGCCATCGTCCAGCGCAGCGGCGCGGCGTGGTACAGCGGCGCGGGGCTGAGATAAACCATGTCGGGCGTGAACCCGTACAGCGCCTGCCCCAGCATCACGAGCGGGGAGACGTTCTCGCCATAGGGCGTCTCGGGCAGCGGGAAGCGGACGCCCTTGGGCTTGCCCGTCGTGCCCGACGAATACAGCATGATCTGCCCCGGCGAGGGGTCGGCGATCGGCGTGTCGGGCTGCGCATCGCGCGCCGCCTCCCACGATTCGTATCCCGCCACGGTTCCGTCGACCATGTAGCGCGTCAGGTCCTGCACCCGCGGCAACAGCGCCTCCGCGCACCCCGCCGTGCCCTTCGACATGATGAGGGCGCGGCATTCCCCGTCGCGGATGATATAGTCCGCCTCGTCCACCGACAGCTTGGACGAGATGCAGGTGACGTACACGCCCGCGCGCTCGGTCGCCCACATGATCTCGAAATAGCGCGGGCTATTGTCCATCATTACCGCGATCGCATCGCCGCGCTTCAGCCCCAGCGACCGCAGCAGGTGCGCCCCCTGGTTGGCGCGGCGCTCCAGCTGTGCGTAGGTGACGGTCTCCCCCGTCGCGGCCATGATGTACGCCGCCTTGTCCGGGCTGGTCGCGGCGTGCTTGTACGGGTGCATAATCGGCCCTTCCTTGCGTTCCCCCGCGCAGGCGGGGGTCCAGTCTGCCCGCGTCTGCGCGGGCATGTTCAGCCGAAGATGGTCGGATACAGGTCCCGCCACTCCGGATTCATCCTCTCGATCGCCGACAGCTTCCACTGCCGGTTCCACTTCTTGATCTGGCGCTCGCGTAACCGGGCGTTCTCGAGATCGTCATGCGCCTCGTACCAGACGAGGAGGGTGCAGCCGTACTGCCGGGTGAAGCCGTCGATGGCGCCGGTCCGATGCTGCCACGCACGCGCAGCGAGATCGCTGGTGACGCCGACATAGATCGTGCCGTTGCGTGCGCTCGCCATGATATAGACGTATCCCGGCTTGCGCATCGCTCCCTCCATTGTGCCTCCGCGAAGGCGGAGGCCCAGACTGGGTCCCCGCCTTCGCGGGGACACACCTCAAGCGGAAACCCGCTCCACGATGATCGCCGGCGCCATCCCGCCCGCGGCGCACATCGTGACCAGGCCGTAGCGCTTGCCCTGCCGCTCCAGCTCGTCGACGACCGTGCCGATCAGGATCGCGCCCGTCGCGCCGATCGGGTGGCCCAACGCGATGGAGCCGCCGTTGACGTTCACCTTCGACCGGTCGAGGTCGAGGTCGCGGATAAATTTCTCCGCCACCACCGCGAACGCTTCGTTGATCTCCCACAGGTCGATGTCGTCCTTGGTCAGCCCCGCCTTCGCCAGCACCTTCTTCGCCGCGGGCACCGGCGCGTTCAGCATCAGCGTGGGATCGTCGCCGATGTTCGCCATCGCCACGATCTTCGCGCGCGGCTTCAGGCCATGCTTCTCGGCATAGTCCTTCGACGCCAGCAGCACCGCCGCCGCACCGTCCACGACGCCGCTGGAATTGCCCGCATGATGGAAATGCTGGATCTCAAGATCGGGGTATTTGCGATTGATCTGCTTGCGGAAAGTGTCGCCCGACTTGTTGTACGGCATGTCCGCCATCGCGGCGAACGAGGGCTTGAGCGCCGCCAGCCCCTCCGCCGTCGTCTGCGGCCGCGGGAATTCGTCCTTCGCCAGCACGACGTTGCCCTCGTCGTCGGTCACCGGCACGATCGACTTGTCGAACCGCCCCTCGTCCATCGCGATCTTCGCCTTGCGCTGGCTCTCCAGCCCCAGCGCGTCCAGGTCCTCGCGCCCGATCCCCTCCATGCTGGCGATTGCGTCGCCGCAGATGCCCTGATGCGACTGCGGATGCACCTCGTTCAGGCGGGTGTTTCCCGATCCCATGCCCAGCATCGGCTTTCCCGATTCCATGTCCTCGGCGGACATCGCGGCGGTCAGGCTCATCATCTCGGTCCCGCCCGCGATGACCAGATCCTCCATCCCGCTCATGATCTGCGCCGCGGCGAAATTCACCGCGGTGATCCCGCCGCCGCAGAAGCGGTCCAGCGTCGTGCCCGACGCCTTGACGTCATAGCCCGCGTCCAGCGCCGCCATCCGGCCCAGGTCGCCGCCCTGCTTGCCGCGCTGGGTCGAGGTCGACCAGATGATGTCGTCCACCTCCGCGGTATCGATATGGTTGCGCTCCTTGATCGCCTTCAGGACCGTGGCGGCCAGGTGCTGCGGGTGCATGTGCGCCAGCGCGCCCTTCCCCTGCTTGCCGATGCCACGGGGTGTGCGGACGGCGTCGATGATATAGGCGTCGGCCATGATGCAAGCCTCTCCAGATGTGATGCGCGCGCGGCACCTTTACCGCTGCGAAGAACCGGCATAACCTTCGTTATGGTCGAGATGATGTCAAGCGTGTCCCCGATTCCGGCCCCCGTTTCGCGGGGCGCGGACCTGACGCCCCGGGATTGGCTGGAGGCGGGACAGTCGCTGCTGCGCCGCGGCGGCCTGCGCGCGCTGAAGCTGCGCCCGCTGGCGGAGGAACTGCGCGTCTCGACCGGCAGCTTCTATCATCATTTCAGCGACTTCGACGCGTATCAGGGGCAATTGGCGCGCTATTTCGCGGAGGATCAGGTCGGCGACCTCATCGCCGCGCTGGAACGCGCGGAGGCCGATCCGATCGCGCGCATCCGCCTGCTGGGCCAGACCGTGCGCCGCCGCGGCGCATCGCGGATCGCGATCGCGATGCGCGCCTGGGCCGAGAGCGATCCGCGCGCCCGCGCCGCGGTGGAACGCCACGACACGCTGATGCTGGACGCGATCGCGACCTGGCTGACGCAGGCGGGGTTCAGCCGCGCGGAGGCGGAGGTCCGCGCCTACGGCCTCATCACCCTGGGGCTCAGCAAGGTCCACGCGCCGCATCTCGACATGGCGGACGTGTTCGATTCGCTGCTCGACATCATGGTCGCGCGCGCCTCCTGATGCGCGCGCTGACCGTCTCGACGCTGTCGCCCGACCTGTCGGGAACCGCGCTGGCCGACGTGCCGGATGCGGTGGCGCGGCCGGGACAGGTGCTGATCCGCGTGAAGGCCGCGTCGCTCAACTATCCCGATCTGCTGATGACGCGCGGCGAGTATCAGATGAAGCCGCCGCTCCCCTTCGTCCCCGGCATGGAGGTGGCGGGGGAGGTCGTGTCGGGCGACGGCGTCGCGCCCGGCACCGCGGTGGTCGCGGGCACCCGGCTGGGCGGCTTCGCGGACTTGGTCGCAGTCGATGCCGCAGCGGTCCGCGCGAAGCCCGCGCACCTGTCCTTCGCGGAGGCGGCGAGCGTCGGCACCGCGTACCTCACCGCCTGGGTCGCGCTGGTCCGCCTCGCCCGGATCGAGGCGGGCGAATGGCTGCTGGTCCATGGCGCCACCGGCGGCGTCGGCCTCGCCGCGGTCGACCTAGGCCATGCGCTCGGCGCGAAGGTCATCGCCACCTCGCGCAGCCCGGACAAGCTGGCGACGCTCGCGCGCGCCTATCCCGTGGCCGCCACCCTTCCGGCACCGGGATTTCGCGAGGAAGTGAAGGCGCTTACCGGCGGCGGCGCAGACGTGGTGTACGATCCCGTCGGCGGCGGCGTGTTCGACGAATCGGTCCGCTGCATCGCGTTCGGCGGACGGTTGCTGGTCGTCGGCTTCACCTCCGGCCGGATCGCAGAAATATCCACCAACATGCCGTTGATAAAGGGCTTTTCGGTCGTCGGCGTCCGCGCGGGCGAATATGGCCGGCAATTCCCCGATCGCGGGCGCGAGAATCTCGACGCGATCTGGAAGCTGGCGGGCGACGGCCGCATCCGCCCCCGCGTCCACGCCGAAATCCCGCTCGCCGACTGGCGACAGGCGTTCGACGCGATGCAGGCGAGCGACATGGTCGGGAAACTGGTGTTGGTGCCGTGACGTAAACGAAACGAACCCCGCCCCGTTGCGCCCAGGGCGCACGGAGGCGGGGTCATTTGGAGAGTGGTAATGCCCGGATACGATTACGTCATCGTCGGCGGCGGTTCCGCCGGCTGCGCGCTCGCCGCGCGGCTGAGCGAGGATCCCGCCGCCACCGTCTGCCTGCTGGAGGCGGGCGGCGCGAACAAGGAACTGCTGGTCCGCATGCCCGCGGGCGTCGGCAACCTCATCAAGGCGAAGGGCAAGCACAACTGGGGCTTCTGGACCGAGGCCGAACCGCACCTCGACGGCCGCCGCCTGTGGTGGCCGCGCGGGCGCGGGCTGGGCGGATCGTCCGCGATCAACGGCATGGTCTACACCCGCGGCCACCCGCGCGATTACGACGAGTGGCGGCAGTTCGGGCTGACCGGCTGGTCGTGGGACGACGTCCTCCCCTATTTCCGCCGGCTGGAGGGGCATCACCGCGGCGAATGCGACGGCCTGCACGGCGCCGACGGCCCGTTGCGCATTTCTGGCGGGGAGAGCGACAGCCCGTTCCACGACGCCCTGATCGAGGCGGGGCGGCAGGCGGGCTATCCCGTCACCACCGATTTCAACGGCGCGTCGCAGGAAGGGTTCGGCCGCTACGACCTGACCATCCACGACGGCAGCCGCTGGTCCACCGCCGCCGCGTACCTCCGCCCGGTGCTGGCGCGCAAGAATCTGACCGTGATTACAGACGCTAGGACCACGCGCCTCATCCTCGATCGCACCCGCGTCGTCGCGGTCGAATATGCGCAGGGCAAGACATTGCAGCGCGTCGAGGTGGCGGGTGAGGTCCTGCTGTCCGCGGGCGCGGTGCAGAGCCCGCAGCTCCTCCAGCTTTCCGGCATCGGCGCGCCCGACCGCCTGCGCAAGGCGGGGGTCGACTGCCTCCACGACCTGCCCGGCGTGGGCGAGAACCTTCAGGATCATCTCGACATCATCCTGAACTGGCGCAGCAAGGACCTCGTCACCGCCTTCTCCGCGACGAAGGGCCTGCGGCAGATCGCGACCGGCCTCAACTACCTGCTGCGCGGGCAGGGGCTGGGCCGGCAGCAGTTCCTCGAATCCGGCGCGTTCGTGTCCTCGCGCGAAGGGCTGTCGCGCCCCGACGTGCAGATCCACGGCGTCCTCGCGATCATGCAGGATCATGCGAAGGTGAAGGCGACCGAGGACGGCTTCGCCATGCACCTGTGCCAGCTGCGCCCCGAAAGCCGCGGCCGCATCGACCTGGCGTCGAGCGATCCGCAGGCCGATCCGCTGATCCACGCCAATTACCTCGCCACGCCGGAGGATCGCCGCGTGATGCGCGAATGCGTGAAGATCGGCCGCGACGTGGCGTCGCAGGCGGCGCTCGACCCGTATCGCGCCGCCGAACTCGCGCCCGGCGCGGACATGCGCACCGACGAGCAGATCGACGCCTGGGTCCGCGCCAATGCGGAAACGATCTACCACCCCGTGGGCACGTGCAAGATGGGCGCGGACGGCGACGCGATGGCGGTGGTCGACGCCGAGCTGAAGGTGCGCGGGATCGCGGGCCTGCGCGTGATCGACGCCTCGGTCATGCCGACATTGGTCGGATCGAACACCAACGCGCCGACGATCATGATCGCGGAAAAAGCGGCAGACATGATCCGCGGACGACGGGGGGAACGGCTGGCGGCATAGGCCGCCCCGAAACGCCCCGCCCTCACCCTTCCGCGGCGTTGCCGCTCCCTCCCTCTCCCATCGGGAGAGGGACAAGGCGCGCAGCGCCGAAGGGTGAGGGCAGGTCGGAACGCGCGGTCTGAACCGGAACCGGAAGGCCATACCCCGTCCCGCTGTCCTACACGCCCCGACCGCGCTACATCCGTCGCCACGCTCTTTCGCATCGTCCCGCCCCCCGCTCGCCCGCGCCAGCATCGGCGCATCCACGGGAAGAGATTCCACCCCCGGTGTGGCGTCAACTTCGTGAACTTCCGCGGCGCCACGACGCCCCGGCCGCGCCCCGCCGCTACCCCGCGTCGATCATCGCGCCCAGCCGCTCGATCACCGCCTCGCGCCGGAACGGCTTGCGGATCAGCCGGTCCTCCGGCACCGCGGCGATCGCGTCGATGTCGGCATAGCCCGTGACGAACAGGATCGGCAGGCCGGGACGCCGCTGCGATGCGATGGCGGCGAATTCCACGCCGTTCATCCGCGGCATCGCGAAGTCCGCGACGACCGCGTCGATCTTCGGCTCCAGCGCGAGCGCCCGCAGCGCCTCGACACCGTCCGCGGCCTCCACCACGCGGCATCCCGCCGCGCGCAGCGCCTCCGCGGTCACGTCGCGCACCGCCTCCTCGTCGTCCAGGACCAGGATCGTGCGTCCCGCGATCGATCCGCGCGCGCTGGGCGCCGCGGGCGTCGCATCCTGCGGTTCCGCGGCCTGCGCGGCGCGGGGCAGGAAGACGCTGACCGTGGTGCCTGCGCCCTCGACCGTGTCGATCCTGACTCCCCCGCCCGATTGCTTGGCGAACCCGAACACCTGCGCCAGGCCCAGTCCCGATCCCTTCCCCACGTCCTTGGTCGTGAAGAACGGCTCGAACGCACGCGCCAGCACGTCGGGCGTCATGCCCGTGCCCGTGTCCGTGACCGCGACGCGCACGTAATCGCCCGCCGCGGGCTCCTCCGGCCGTTCGGGCGCGGCGCATGCGACGTTCGCGGTGGACACGGTCAGCGTTCCCCCGCCCTGCATCGCGTCGCGCGCGTTGATCGCCAGGTTCAGGATGATGAGCTCGATCTGCGTCGGATCGACCAGCGCGGGCCACAGCTGCGGATCGGTCGCGGTCTCGATCGTGATCGCGCGGCCCAGCGTGCTGGACAACAGCGCGATCAGCCCGTTCACGGTGTCGTTCAGGTCCACCGCCTTCGCCGCCAGCCGCTGGCGACGGGAGAAGGCCAGCAATTGCGCGGTCAGCGTCGCGCCGCGCTCCGCCGCGATGCGGATATGGTCCAGGCGCTGGTGCGACCGCGCGTCCAGCGGCCCCTTCGCCGCGGCCAGCGCCAGCATCTCGACATTGCCCAGGACCACGGTCAGCAAATTGTTGAAATCGTGCGCGACCCCGCTGGTCAGCTGCCCGATCGCCTCCAGCCGCTGCATCTGGTGCAACGTCGCCTCGACGCGCTCGCGTTCCGATATCTGCTGCGTCAGTTCCGCGGTCCGCTCCGCCACCCGCTGTTCCAGCTGCTCGCCCGCCAGATGCGCGTCGGTCACGTCGATCGCGCAGCCGACATAGCCCTGGAAGACGCCCCCGGCGTAGCGCGGCCGGACCTCGCCGTGGATCCAGCGCACTTCGCCAGCGACGGTGACGACGCGGAATTCGCCCCCCGACGGCGCCGGGTCCGCGCTATAGGCGCGGGCGCGCTCGCGGACGCGAGGCGCGTCCTCGGGCAGCACCGCGATGCCCCATCCCTCCGCCACCATCCGCGCCGGCGCGATGCCCAGCATCACCTCGAAATAGGCATTGGCGAAGGCGATGTCCCCGACCGTGTCGGTCAGCCACACCAGCGCGGGCAATCCGTCCGCCAGGTCGCGGAACCGCGCCTCGCTCTCGCGCAGCCGCTCGCTCTCCGCCGCGATGTCGCGCAGCGCGCGGACGCGCGCGGTCGTTTCCGATACGATGCACAGGACGCCGCCGACGCCGCCGTCCTCGACCGAGACGGCGGAATAGGAGATGTCGAAATACACCTCCTCCCCCGTGTCGCCGCGTTCGATGTAGAACGGCCGGTCCTTCGCCGAATAGGTCTGCCCCGTCCGCCGCACCTGCGCCAGCAGGGGCTCCAGGTCGTCCCACATCTCCGCCCAGCATTCGCGCGCCGGGCGGCCCAGCGCCGCCGGATGCTTGGTGCCGATCGTCGGCGCATAGGCGTCGTTGTAGAAGGCGACATAGTCCGGCCCCCAGAACAGCACGATCTCCGCACTGGCGGGCAGCATCAGCGACACCGCGTTGACCAGCGCATCGGGCCAATAGGCGATCGGTCCGACCGGCGACGCGCCCCAGTCGTGCGCCGCGATCCGCCGCCCCATGTCGCCGCCCCGCGCGAACAGGCGCGTCCGGGCTGCGGTGCGGGCGGGCACGTCGTCCATGTGCGTCGCAACCTATCGTGCAATCGGCTTTTCGCAAATTGGCAATTTATTGATCGACGTCGTATCGCGGCGCGCATGAACCCGCGCTTCGGATCGATCCACCACCACCGCCTGCTGCGCGTCGCCGCGGCCACCCCGCTCGCCACCGTCGGCGATCCCGCGCGCAACGCCGCCGCGACGGTCGCGATCGCGCGGCAGGCGCACGACGCGGCGGTCGACCTGGTCGTCTTCCCCGAACTGTCGCTCAGTTCCTACGCGATCGACGACCTGCACCTGCAATCGGCGCAGCGCACCGCGACGCTGGCGGCGCTGGCCGCGGTGCGCGCCGCGTCCGCGGACCTGTCGCCGGTGCTGCTGGTGGGCGCCGCGCTGGAACGCAACGGACGGCTGTACAATTGCGCCGTCGCGATCGCGCGCGGCAGGATCCTGGGCGTCGTGCCCAAGACGTTCCTGCCCAATTATCGCGAATATTACGAGAAGCGCCATTTCGCCGGCGGCGCGGGCCTGGCGGGCCTGACCATCCCGGTCGACGGGGCGGACGTGCCCTTCGGGACGGACCTGATCTTCGCCGCCGCCGACCTGCCGCACTTCGTCTTCCATGCCGAGATCTGCGAGGATTACTGGGCGCCCACCCCGCCGTCGACGATGGGGGCGCTGGCGGGGGCGCTGGTGTGCGCGAACCTGTCGGCCTCGAACGTCACGGTGGGCAAGTCGCGCGAGCGCATGATGCTGTCCGCGGCGCAAAGCGCGCGCGCGGTCTGCGCCTATGTCTATTCCGCCACCGGCGCGGGGGAGAGCACGACCGACCTGGCGTGGGACGGCCAGGGATCGGTCCACGAACTGGGCGACCTCCTCGCCGCATCCGAACGGTTCGATCACGCCGCCGAACTGATGGTCGCCGACGTGGATTGCGAACTGATTTCGCAGGAGCGGCTGCGCATGGGCACGTTCAACGACGCCGCGATCCAGGCCGGCCACCCCGAAACCCGCTTCCGCCGGATCGCCTTCGATCACGCGCCCACCTTCGCCGACGTCGGCCTCGAACGCGCCGTCCGCCGCTTCCCCTTCGTCCCCGACACGCCGCAAAGCCTGGACGAGGATTGCTACGAGGCGTTCAACATCCAGGTCGAGGGCATCGCCAAGCGGCTCGTCGCCGCCAACGCGAAACGGCTGGTGATCGGCGTGTCGGGCGGCCTCGATTCCACCCACGCGCTGATCGTCGCGGCGAAGGCGCTCGACCGCCTCGGCCGCCCCCGCACCGATATCCTCGGCATCACCATGCCCGGCTTCGCCACCAGCGCGGGCACGAAGGACAATGCGTGGACGCTGATGCGCGCGCTGGGCATCACCGCGGAGGAGATCGACATCCGCCCCGCCGCCGAACGCCTGCTGAAGGACATCGGCCATCCCTACGGCGCCGGCGAGCCCGTGTACGACGTGACGTTCGAGAACGTGCAGGCGGGCCTGCGCACCGACTACCTGTTCCGCATCGCCAACCAGCGCGAGGGGCTGGTCGTCGGCACGGGGGACCTCAGCGAACTGGCGCTGGGCTGGTGCACCTACGGTGTCGGCGACCAGATGAGCCACTACGCCGTCAACGCGGGCGTGCCCAAGACGCTGATCCAGTTCCTGATCCGCTGGGCGATCGCGACCGACCAATACGATCCCGCGACCGATGCGGTGCTGGACGCGATCCTGGGGCAGGAAATCTCGCCCGAACTGGTGCCGGGGGAAGCGATGCAGAGTACGGAGGCGAAGATCGGGCCCTATGCGCTGAACGACTTCTTCGCGCATTACGTCATCCGCCACGGCCTCGCGCCGTCGAAGATCGCCTTCCTCGCGCACGCGGCGTGGCGCGATGCGGACGCGGGCCGGTGGCCGATCGGTTATCCGGTGGAGGCGCGGACCGCCTACGACCTGCCGACGATCCGGATGTGGCTCGAACGCTTCCTGGTCCGCTTCTTCCAGACCAGCCAGTTCAAGCGCTCGGCGCTGCCCAACGGGCCGAAGGTATCCGCGGGCGGCGCGCTGTCCCCCCGCGGCGACTGGCGCGCCCCGTCGGACGGGGTGGCGGATGCGTGGTTGCAGGAACTGGCCGCGAACGGGCCGTAACCATTAGCGACGCGATCCAGGGTTCCGCGTGGTGCCCTGGATCGCATCGCTACGCTCGCACTGACGGAAACCTAGACGCCGACCCGCGCCCCGATCGCCTGGACGACGCTGGCCGCGCCCTCCGCGCTGGCGATCGCGATGTCGATCGGCCGACCGCCCAATGCGTCGTCGAGCGTGTTCAGGAACAGCACCGCATCGTCGCGCCCCAGCTTCTCGAACGCCAGCCGCGACACGTCGCCCTGCCGGTTCGCCTGGTCGCGCGACAACGGGGTCGCGGTGGAACGATAACGCTTCATCGCTGGCCGCACCTTGTTGACGGTATCCGACGTGTTGCGGAAGAAAGCGGTCAAAGCGACGGACGCCCGAACGGCGACCGGGCGCCGGTGGCGTCCTGCAACGCCGCGATGCCCGCGGCATAGCCCGCCAGCAACCCTTCGTGGGACAGCCGCGCTTCCGGGGTCGCGGCATTCTCGACCGCGTTGAGCGAAACCTGATGGCGATGGAACAGGTGGTTGAGATCCATGCGGACGCTCCTCAGGCTGGAATGAACAGGGCGGCGGCCTGCGGCTCGCCGGCGTGTTCCGCCGGAACCTGCGGCTCACCGCCGCTGCGGCCCTTCTCGCTCTTCTCGCTGCGATGCGCGAGCGCGAGCCAGGCCTTCTCGGATCGCAGGCAGCGGTCCCTTACATTGTCCAGCGTCGCGACGTCGGCCTCGGTGCGCGCGGTGTCGGCGAACCGTTTGTAGTCGGTGCTGGACGGCATGGGGGTCGCTCCTGTCGTGGATCCTCGGTAAAGAAACGGGGGCGCGTGGCCCCCGTCCCGTCGTTCAGTCGACCGCGGTGAGGTTCACCGCGCTGGCCCGACCGCGACGATCGTTCTCCAGCTCATAGCTGACGCGCTGCTGCTCCTTCAGCGTGGCGAAGCCCGATGCCTCGACCGCGGAGATGTGCACGAACGCGTCGCTGCCGCCGTTGTCCGGCGCGATGAAGCCGAAGCCCTTGTCCATGTTGAAGAATTTTACGGTGCCGATGGTGGCCATGATGATGTCCCTTCGTTTTGGGGGGCGGGCCGAAAACCGGCACGCCCGGTGCCTTGGCAGCAAAAGAGGGAACAGGGTCGCAAAGCGCCGTAGACCGTCGATGTGCGACTGTAGCAGCACCGATATAGGGCAGGACGCGAAAAATCGCAACCCGTCCCGGATCGGCATCGCGAATGTCGTCCGGCGCACCCTACAAATAATATTCGCATCGGCTGATCTATACCGCGACGCGAAAGACTTTCCCGGCGATGGGCGATTATTTACTGGTGGTATCGATTTCTAGTGCCGAACGTCGCGCGGCATCCGGCTGAACACGCCGTCGCGGTCGCGCAGGATCACCGATACCGCATGATACAGGTCCGCCGCCGCCAGGTCGCCCCGCGCCAGCGCGCTGCGCGATCGCTGCGCCGCGCTCGCGCCCGCCTGCCGTCCCAGCTTCGCGGACAGCCGCGCCGCCAGCCGCACCGCCATGGGTTCCGCATCCGCCACCGCATCGCGCGGCGCGTGGCGGGCGGGCGGCACGCGCAATCGCCGCACCATCGCCCGGCCGCTGTCCTTCACGCCGCCCTTCATCGCCATTCGCGCCAGTAGCGCCAGCGCCGGCGATACCGGCGGAACAGCTTCATCATCGCCGTCATGCGCCCGGCGTCCGGCGGCACGGCGATGCGACGATGCGGGAAATGGGGTCCGTGTCCACGTCGAGCTCCCTCGTGGGCAAGCGGGAGCGCGATCGTCTCTCAGCCGTCGGTGCTTGAAGCGGGAACCCGACGATGCGACGCTGTACCATGGGCACCCCCGCCCACAAAGCGAAAGCGCCCGCATGCCCCCCGCCCCCCGCCGTCCGGTCGCCCTTCGCGCGCTTGCATGCCCGGCCCTGCTCGCGGCATGTGCGCCCATGGCCCCGCCCGCCACGCCTCCGGCCCCCGCATCACCGCCCGCCGCATCCGCGTTCGCGCCGCTGACCTGGGGCGACCTGCTGAAACGCCCGCGCCCCGTCGCCGATGCGACCCTGTCCTACGGCGCCGCGCCGGAGCAGAAGGTGGATGTCTGGCTGCCCGACCGTCGCGGGCCGCACCCCGTGGTCGTGATGGTCCACGGCGGCTGCTGGCAGACGGATATCGCGGACCGGACACTGATGGACTGGGTCGCGGCGGACCTGCGCGCGTCGGGTGTCGCGGTGTGGAACATCGACTATCGCGGCGTCGACCGGCCGGGCGGCGGCTATCCCGGCACCTTCCGCGACGCCGCCGCCGCCACCGACCTGCTGCGCGGCGAGGCGAAGCGGCTGAACCTCGACGCGAGCAAGGTCGTCGCGATCGGCCATTCCGCGGGCGGCCACCTCGCGCTCTGGCTCGCCGCCCGCCCGCGCGTGCCCGCGGGCAGCGTGCTGCGCACCCGCGATCCGCTCCCCGTCGCGCACGTCGTCTCGCTCGGCGGCCTGCCCGATCTGGAAGCGACGGCGGCGTCGCCCGACAACGGCTGCGGCACGGACGTGATCGCGCGCCTCGTCGGCGGCAATTACGCCGACACCTCGATCCCCCGCCTCCTCCCGCTCGGCGTGGCGCAGGACCTCGTCAACGGGCGCGAGGACCGCATCATCCCCTTCCGCATGGCGACCGATTACGTCGCCCGCGCGACGACGGCGGGCGACCGCGCGACGCTGCATACCGTCGCGAACACCGGCCACGTCGAACTCGTCACCCCCGGCACCGCCGCATGGAAGGAAGCGAAGCGCCTGACGCTCGCCGCCCTCGGCGTGCCCGATCACGCGCGGGACACGGCACGATAGCTCCGGTCACTCTTCAAGCTGAAAGACGCGGAAGGCAATATTGTGCCAGTCGTCCTTCGATACCGCGAGCATGTCGATCGTGCCCTCCATCTCGCGTCGCTCCGGACCGCCCGACCGCAAGACGAGGTAGAACATGCTGACATCGCGCAGGATCACCTTCGCCGGAAAGCGGTCGGCGTCCCGGATGAGGTCCACGACGGTCCCCTGATATCCGATCTGCCGCCCGTCCGCGCCGATCTTGCCCAGCACATAGGCGACGATGAACCGGCCCGACCCGTCGCCCTTGCGGATCAGCTCGGCGAGGGGGCCGTAAAGGAACTTGTCGCCCGCGATCCGGCTGGCGTGCGCCCCCGCGAGCCGTCCGCCCAGATAGGCCGTGACGCACAAGGACAGCAGGCCGGCGAACATCGCGAACGACTGTTGCGGCGAACGCAGCCCGCCGCGATCGGCAGCGAACATCAGATAGGGATCCGCGAGCGGCAACGGCGTCCATGCCGGCAGGCATGAGACGACGGACAACGCACCGGCGTACACGACATGGACGATCAGGCTCGCCGATCCGACCAGCGCGATGCCGTCCGCGCTGGACAGCGGCGGACTCGATGGCTCCACCTCGGCGGTCTTCGCCATCGCGAAGAAGGTACGGATCGCGATTATTCCGGGCAGCAGCAATGCGGCGGTCAGCACCGCAAGCAACGTCACACCCATCGACGACTACCCCGCGGCGTCACCGCGTTCCCGCACGGGATGGTCCGGCGCATCGCGCAATCGCACGACGTAGACACCGTTCTCGTCCGGTCTGGCGACCCGCTCGACCGCGCCCCAGCCACCGAAAGCAGCCATCATCCGCGCAGCGGTACGCAACGACTCATCGGAGTTCATGCGGCTCGTGCTCATGGGACAAAGCTAGGCGTTCACCAACTGTTCGGCAAGTCCCACCCCCTGATTGCACCCCCCGCCCCCATCCCCTATAGCCGCCCTCATCCCGCCCCGGTCGGCCGCGCGCCGCCGGGGCCGCTCGTTTCCAGGGGAATTCGCCGATGGCTCGTCGCCGGCAGATCTACGAAGGCAAGGCCAAGATCCTGTACGAGGGTCCCGAACCCGGCACGCTGATCCAGTATTTCAAGGACGACGCCACCGCCTTCAACGCGCAGAAGAAGGGGACGATCAACGGCAAGGGCGTCCTGAACAACCGCATCAGCGAACATATCTACACGCTGCTGAACACCATCGGCGTGCCAACCCACTTCATCCGCCGCCTGAACATGCGCGAGCAGTTGATCCGGCAGGTCGAGATCGTCCCGGTCGAGGTCATGGTCCGCAACGTCGCCGCCGGCTCGCTCAGCAAGCGGCTGGGGATCGAGGAAGGCACGCAGCTTCCCCGCACGATCATCGAATATGCCTACAAGTCGGACGAGCTGGGCGATCCGATGATTACCGACGAGCATATCGCCGCCTTCGGCTGGGCGTCGCAGGAGGAGATGCACGACATCGCCGACCTGGCGATCCGCGTGAACGACTTCCTGACCGGCCTGTTCGCCGGCGTCGGCATCCGGCTGGTGGACTTCAAGCTGGAATTCGGCCGCATCTGGGACAACGACTACGGCCGCATCATCCTGGCGGACGAGATCAGCCCGGATTGCTGCCGCCTGTGGGACATGGAGTCGGCCGAAAAGCTCGACAAGGACCGCTTCCGCCGCGACCTTGGCGGCGAGGTGGAGGCGTATCAGGAGGTCGCCCGCCGCCTCGGCCTGCTGCCGGAGGAAGGCGCGACCTCGGTCCTCGACCTCGACAGCCATCGCAAGCGGCGTGGAAAGTAGGCACGGTTGACGGCCTGTTAACCCCATTTCCCTAATCCCCCACCCATCGGAACGGGTTGTTCGGGGGTTTGGTGATGCGGGTTACGTCGATCATGCTGGCGCTGCCGTTGCTGGCGCTGGCCGCCTGCGGCGGCGCGGGACCGGAAAGCGCGGGCAGCGTCGCCGCCCCGCCTGCGGGCACGGGCGGCACCGGATCGGGCGGCACGGGCTCCGGCGGGAGCGGCACCGGGGTCGGCGCCGCGCCCACGCCGACGCCCACCCCTTCGGCGGGCTTCCTGTCGGTCGCGGAGGAAACCACCTTCACCGCGGTCGGCGCGGCGCATTCGTTCGACTATAGCAGCACCAACGGCGTCATCACCTCGGTCCTGTATCAGGGCAATGCGGGGACGGTGCGCTCGCCCAGCGGCTCGGTCGCCTACAGCCCGCGCGACGGCATCTTCACGCTCACGCTGAACGACACGAAGGCGGGCATCACGCGCACCAACCGGTTCCAGGACCCGGCGCATCGCAGTGACTTCAACCCCGAAAGCACGCCCTCGCTGGAGGCGCCGAACCTCGCCGGCTTCAACTATCTCACGTCCGGGAACGCCACCCAGACGACGACCTTCTTCTACCAGCGCCCCGATTCGACGATCCACGTCACACTGGGCGGCTTCAGCTATCTGGCGAAGGACGCCGCCGGCGTCCTGACCGAGCGCGATCACGGCGTCATGGTCTTCGGCGCGCTGACGCCGCAGACGCAGATCCCGATTTCCGGATCGGGTACCTATAACGGCGGCTTCATCGCGTCGGCGGTCCTGAACCCCACGTTCGATTCCACCAGCCCGCGGACCAGCTACATGCAGTGGATCACGGGCGACAGCCGCGTGCTGGTCGATTTCGGCCGGTCGACCGTCGCGGTCGATCTTTCGGGTCGGCTCGGCCCGACGTTTTCGGAGGGCACGCGCATCGCCGACGCCGCGCTGCTCTATCCCAGCGGGACGTATTTCGCCGCCAGCGGGTCGGCGACGATCGACCTGATCCGCACCGGCGGCTTCGCGGGCGTGTTCGACACCGCCTTCCTCGGCACGCGCGCGATCGACTTCGCCGGCATCAGCGCGGGCAGCAGCACCGCGGGCGCCAGCTCGATCGACGGCGCGTTCTTCGGCCCCAATGCGGTGAACGTGGGCGGCAGCTTCCGCATCGTCGGCGGCGTGCCGGACCAGCGTGTCGACATCCAGGGCGCGTTCACGGGCAGCCGCTGACCGTTTCCCCACCACGCAAGGGTCCGCGATGTCGCGTTTCCTGTTCGTCGCGGCCCTCCTGGCCGGGCTGGCCGCCACCCCGGCGGCGGCAGGCCCCGGCCCGGTGGCGGCAGGGACGCCCGCGCCTGCCGCTGCGACCGTCGCAGCGGACGCGGGCACGCCCTGTCCCGCCGCGCCGTGCCAGCTGCGCTTCACCCCGCCGCAATTGCTGTCCGCGATCGAGCGGCTGGTGGTCGAGCGCCGCTATGCCGAGGCGCGCGGCCTGATCGCCGTCCTGCGGCTGGCCCCCGGCTTCGCGCTGCAAACCCGCTTCCTGACCGGCTACATGGCGGCGCAGGAGGGCGATCACGCCGCCGCGGCGGGGGCGTACAAGGCGATCCTGGCCGACGATCCCGGCCAGACGCGCGTCCGGCTGGAACTGGGCCGCGCCATGCTCGCGCTGGGCCAGGCCGCCGCCGCCGACCGTCAGCTCCGGCTGGCGCAGCAGAGCCGCGAACTCGATCCCGACCTCGCCCGCCTGGTGCGCGGCGCGCGCCAGGTGATCCGCTCCAGCCGCGCCTTCCGCGCGGACGTCAGCATCGGCCTGGCGCCCGATTCCAACATCAACAACGCCACCGACGCGCGCACCGTCAACGTCCGCCTCGGCGATGTCGAACTGCCGCTGTCGCTGAACGAGGATGCGCGCGCGCGCTCGGGCACCGGTGTCACCGCGGTCGGCGCGATGGCGGGACGCCTGCCCGTCGCCGCGGACCTGTTCCTGCTCGGCAACCTCGATGCCAGCGGCACGAACTATCCCGGCCGCCGCTTCGACGACTATCTGGTGCAGGGCGCGCTGGGCGGCGACGTGCAGCTGTCCAACAGCGTCAGCGCCTCCTTACAGGCGGTGGCGGCGCAGCGCTGGTTCGGCGGCGCGATCGCCAGCCGCCAGCTGGGCATGCGCGGCGGCGCGCAGGTCGCGCTCGACGACGTGCGCCGGCTCGGCGTCCAGCTCGACGTCCGCCGCACGCGGTCCGATTTCGACCGCGGCTTCGGCGGGTGGCAGGGCGGGCTGTACGCCTCCTACGAAACCGGCCTGGGCCGGTCCGCGATCGCCGCGGCGCAGGCCTTCGTCCGCCGCGACTGGCTGAACGCCGATGCCTTGTCGAACGTGGAGGTCGGCGGCGGCGCGACGCTGGCGGGCGAACTGCCGTTCGGCATCAATTATTCCTTCGGCGGCACCGTCAGCCGCGCGCTGTTCGACGCGCCCCAGCCGATCTTCTCCGCCGATCCGCGCCGCGACTGGCGGCTGATCTCCCACGCCTCGCTGGGCTATCGCAAGATCCGCCTGTTCGGCTTCTCGCCGCAGGTCGCGTGGCAGGCGAGCCGGATCGACAGTTCGATCGGCTTCTACCGCGCGACGCGCAACCGCGTCACCCTGACGGTCGCGCGCTATTTCTGATCGCGACATTTCTGGCCGCGACGGGCCGCGCGATCCTGCCGACCCTCGCTCTTCCCGCCCCGGGATCGAAGCGTCGCCGCGAAGCCTTCGACGTCGCCCTGCCCGACCGGCGCAGGAAGCCCGGACCCGGGCGTCGCCGCCACGATGCCTGCCGGGCGGCCTTCGCCGGTTCCGCCTCGCCTGGCTCGCCGTTCCCGCCGTGATCGACACACCGGTGTGCCCCGATGGACGCGCTCGGCATTCGCGACTGGGATGGTCGAATAGGAAAGACGGATAGGCGGTAACGAAGGGTGAAGCGGCCATTCCGGACTATGGTGTCTCGCCGCGATCGGTCGGCCGATTATCGGCCGTCCCGTTGATCCAACATGGGATAAGCCATCCCCGATACTCGGATGCTCTCGCCCGCGACGTCGGTGATGTCGGCGACCAGCTCGCAAGGTTGGCCCATATCCTCACCTTGGTAGATTTTGATCCTTCCACCGTGCGGCCATCTCACGTCGCGTAGAAGGCCTCCGAGCGCGGCAGCCGCAGCGCCCGTTGCCGGATCTTCATATACGCCTCCGATGGCGAATGGATTGCGAGCGTGAAAGACGGTCAGCGTCTCGGCATAGATGAAGCTGACCGTGCCGATCCCCTCGCGCCGCATGAACTCGCGGCCCGCGCCCAGGTCGTAATGCATGGCCTTCAGTGCGGCTCGGTCCTTCAAGGCAATTACCAAGTGATCCAGACCCGCATGGGCCACCGCCGGCGATAGTCTTGGATCAAGATCGTCCCCTACGTAGGAGAATAGGTCGAGCGCGGTTGCTACGATCTCTGACGATGCTGGCCGGCTCGATGTCGGCGGGGATTGAAGCGCCGCCCATGCCCCTTCCGCCGTCCGCCGCCCCTCTACGGTAATATGCGCGTTGTTGAGCGCCAGTTGGAAGATGCCGTCTTCATAACGATCTGCCAATGCCGCGCCGAGCGCCAGTGTGGCATGACCACAGAATTGCACCGCTGCCTCAGGAGAGTAATAGCGCACCCGAAACTCGTTGCCTTGTGACGCTGCAAATACCGTCTCGGAATATCCGACGTCTGCGGCGATAGCCTGCATCGATTCCACCGGCGGCAATACAGCGCCAATCACGACCCCGGCCGGATTCCCGCCGTGGTTCCCGATAGAGAAGGCGGCGTATCGCTGCACATCGATTGCCATGCCATCGGCGGGTGCGGTGGTTTGATTAGGCATCGTCTATGTCGTCACGTCCAAGATGCTCCCTGAAATATGGGGACATTCTAAAAACCTAAATTTGGAATGTATCATGCGAACGTAAGGCACAAGAAGCGTTTTTGCTTGATTTTGTTAGGCTCATTTGGTTGAGCGGCTTACATGCTCAAATCAGCCCTTGATAGCTTCGATCAATCGATCATCGACATTCTGCTCATCGATTCCCGCACGAGCCTCCGGGCGATCGGCGCCGAGATTGGGCTGACAGCGCCTGCCGTGCGGGACCGCATCCTCAGGATGGAGGACACCGGGATCATCGAAGGCTTCAGCGTCCGGCTGAACGCGAGGGCACTTGGCTTCATGCTGGAAGCGATATTGAACGTCGAACCTCTTCCGGGCAGGCTCAAGGAAGTTGAGCAGATTTTGCGGGACACCCCAGAAGTTTTGGAATGCTCCGTCGTCACAGGAAATGACTGCTTCGTCGCACGCTTCGTTCTGAAGGATGTGGGTGATCTGGATCGAATTCTTGAGCCTCTTCACAATGTAGCTCGCACCAAAACAAGCATTGTGCATCGCAAACCCATACCGTCGCGCCGCCCACCGTTTTAGTTTCCCGTTTGGGACATGAAGCGAGTATCCGTTCGCCCCAAGCATATTGGCGCACACCCCCTTTCCCGAAACCCGTTCCCGGATAATCCTTCCCGAAACGGTCGATCGGACGCGTGATATCGGGAGCCGGGACCGTCCGATCGTGGCCGACCGCCGCCATGACATGGCAGCACGATCGCCCGGACCGACGGACAGGCCGTCCGGCCGCCGCCGTCTCGATCGCCGCGACCATCCGGTCCGGCCGGAACCGACAATCCTTGCCCCCGCGCTCGCGCCGCGGCATAGGCGCGGGCATGAAATTGCGCATCCATGTGACGCTGAAACCCGGCGTGCTCGACCCGCAGGGCAAGGCGATCGAACATGCCCTGTCCGGCCTCGGCTTCTCGGGCGTGGAGGGGGCGCGCGTCGGCAAGCTGATCGAACTGGACGTCGCCGACACCGTCACCGACGACCAGGTCGACGCCATGTGCCGCCGGTTGCTGGCGAACACCGTGATCGAGAATTACCGGATCGAACGCTGAGATGAGGACCGCGGTCATCGTCTTCCCCGGCAGCAATTGCGACCGCGATCTGGCGGTGGCGTTGCGGGCGGTAACGGGCGTCGCGCCCGCGATGGTCTGGCATCGCGATACCGCCTTGCCCGACGGGACCGCGCTGGTCGCGGTGCCGGGCGGCTTCTCCTACGGCGACTACCTGCGTTCCGGCGCGATCGCGGCACGCTCCCCGATCATGCGCGCGATCGTGGAGCAGGCGGGCAAGGGCCTGCCGGTGCTGGGCGTGTGCAACGGTTTCCAGGTGTTGACGGAGGCGGGGCTCCTCCCCGGCGCGCTGATGCGCAACGCGGGCCTGGACTTCGTCTGCCGCGACGTCGCGCTGACGGTGGACGGCGCGCGTACGTCGTTCACGCGGCTCTATGCCGCGGGGGAACGGATCACGGTCCCCGTCGCGCACCACGACGGCAATTACGTCGCCGACGCCGCGACGCTCGACCGGCTGGAGGGGGAGGGCCGGGTCGCCTTCCGCTACGCCGAACCCGTCAACGGCAGCGCCCGGAACATCGCGGGCATCACGAACGATCGCGGCAACGTGCTGGGCATGATGCCGCATCCCGAACGCCGCGTCGAAGCCGCGCATGGCGGCACCGACGGCCGGCGGCTGTTCGAGGGGCTGCTGGAGGCGGTGGCGGCATAGGCGCCGGCCGCGCATGCGGCGACCGAAAGCCGCTGTCCTACATCGTCGGGTCGCGCTATATCGTTGATCCGTCGCTGTTTCTCATCCGCCACTCCGCAACCGACGCGCCGCAAGGGGCGGTCGCACCCGCCCGCCGCGTACATCGCGATCGACTCAACATTCGCAACATTCGCGCCCGCCGGCGGGCGTCAGACCTTGGCCCGGAACGGCGTGAAATCCGTTCCCCGGTCGTACACGTCCAGTCCCTCGGCGCGCTTCAGCCCCCCGACGACGACGTACGTCACCGGCGTCAGCAGCACCTCCCACGCCACTTTAAGCGCCCATTGCGTGAACAGCACCTTCACCACCAGCGCCCCCGTCCACCCGCTCGCGCCCCAGAAGGCGAGCGGATAGAAGATCAGGCTGTCCACTCCCTGCCCCGCCACGGTCGATCCGATCGTCCGCATCCACAGGTGCCGCCCCGCGGTCGCCACCTTCATCCGCGCCAGGACGTAGGCGTTGACGAACTCGCCCGCCCAGAAGGCGCAGATGCTGGCGAACACGATCCGCGGCACCTGCCCGAACACGGTCTCGTACGCCGCCTGGTTGGTCCAGTCCGCGGCGGGGGGCAGCGCCACGACGACCCACGCCATGAACGCCATGAACAATGTGGCGGCGGTCCCGACCCAGATCACGCGCCGCGCCCGGGCATAGCCATATACCTCGGTCAGCACGTCGCCGATGACGTAGCTGACCGGAAAGAACAGGATGCCCGCGCCGAACGGCCACAGCCCGACGCCCGGCAGGTCGATCACCGCGACCTTCCCCGCGCCCAGTACGTTGGACAGCAGCAGGATCGCGACGAACGCCGCCATCACGATGTCGTAATAGCGCAACGCCCCGCCCGTCAGCGCGCCCGCATCCGTCCGTGTCACATTCTCCATCGCCGCGGACTATGCTGACGGTTTCGCGCTTCCGCAATCCGCGCTAACCGCATCGCACGCGCCCGTAGCTCAGTTGGATAGAGCACGAGCCTTCTAAGCTTGTGGTCGCTGGTTCGAATCCAGCCGGGCGCGCCAATCCCCATAAACCCGTTTCGGTCGGAAAACGGTGCCGGCGATATTGACACCGACGGCGCGGCGGCGCAGATTGCGATTGTTCAGAAATCGCAGGCCGGCTGTTAACAAGCAGTTTGACTGCACCAAATAAGGGCGAGGCTGCGGCCTCGCCTTTTTGGTTTTCGGGCAATCAGGCGACAGTCCTTGCGGCGATCCGTCGACGCAGAAACCACCGCGTCATGTCGCCCGCACGATCCCACCGTTTCGGACCGAAGACGTCGCGCCGCAACGCATGGGGTATTGACCGGTCACCCGGCGTGCGTAGCCTTTGCGCCCGTGTGCCGGATGGTCCGGTGAACGGGTCGGGCATGGCGGACGCGACGCGGGTCGCCGGTGAAAAGGGGCGACGATGCGGCGGCTGGGTCTGGATATCGGCACGAACTCGATCGGATGGTGCCTGACACAGGGGCCGGGCGACGAGGCGGACGGGATCGTCGACATCGGCGTCCGCATCTTTTCCGACGGCCGCGATCCGCAATCCGGCACCTCGCTCGCGGTCGACCGGCGCGATGCGCGCGCGGCGCGGCGGCGGCGCGATCGCTATATCGGGCGGCGCTCCGCCTTTCTCGACACGCTGGTCGCGCACGGCCTGATGCCCGCCGACGCGGACGAGGCGAAACTGGTCGCCGCGCTCGATCCATACACCCTGCGCGCCCGCGCACTGGAAGCGCCGCTGACCCCGCACGAGATCGGCCGCGCGCTGTTCCACCTGAATCAGCGCCGCGGCTTCAAGTCGAATCGCAAGGCGGAGCGCAAGACTAACGATGCCGACGACGGGAAGATCGCCACCGCGGCCTACGCGCTGGACCGCGCGATGCTCGACGGCGGCTTCGACACGCTCGGCCAGTTCCTGAACGCGCAGGAGACGAAGCGCGTGCGGATGGACGGCGAGGCGCAGGGCTATGATTTCTATCCGCAACGCCGCCATGTCGAATACGAGTTCGACCGCATCTGGACCGAACAGGCGAAGCATCACCCTGCCCTGCTGACCGAGACGGCGCGGTATGCGCTGCACCGCATCCTGTTCTACCAGCGCCCGCTGAAGGCGCAGGTCGTCGGCAAATGCACCTTTGTCCATAGCGAGGATCGCCTGGCGAAGGCGCATCCCCTGTTCCAGCAGCGGCGGTTGTACGAGGAGGTGAATCAGCTCGAGGTGACGACCCCGGGCGAGGCGAACCGGAAACTGACCCTCGACGAACGCGACCGGCTGGTCCGCGAACTGTCGCACAAGAAGGCGATCGCGTTCACGTCGCTCGCCGCCAAGATCAAGCTGGAACCCGGCCAGAGCTTCAACAAGGCCAGCGAGACACGCACCCAGCTTGCCGGCGACGAAGTGCGCGCCGTGCTCGGCGACAAGAAACGCTTCGGCCCGGCATGGGAGCATTTCGACCGTGACCGGCAATGGACGATCGTCGAACGCCTGCTGGAGGAGGAGGACCCCGACGCGCTCCATGCCTTCCTGACGCAGGACTGCGGGCTGGACGACGAACACGCCGCCGCCACCGCGAAGACCTCGCTGCCGGAGGGCTACGGCCGGCTCGGCGCGACGGCGACGGCGCGCATCCTCGCCGAATTGCAGGCGGAGGTCATCACCTATGACGAGGCGGTGCGCCGCTGCGGCTGGCACCATTCGGACCATCGCACGGGCGAGATCCTGCCGCAGCTTCCCTATTATGGCGAATTGCTCACCCGCGACATCCCGCCCGGAACGCAGGATCCGAACGATCCGCCCGAGAAACGCTGGGGCCGGATCACGAACCCCACCGTCCATATCGGCCTGAACCAGGTGCGACAGCTGGTGAACGCGATCGTCGCGGTCCACGGCCGCCCCGACCAGATCGTCGTCGAACTGGCACGCGAGTTGAAGCTGAACGAAAAGGACAAGGAGGAACACAACCGCCGCATCCGCCGCGATACGGCCGCCGCGATCAAGCGGTCCGAGAAGCTGACGCAGGAAGGCTTCCCCGATACCGGCGCGAACCGGATGCTGCTGCGCCTGTGGGAGGATCTGAACCCCGCCAACCCGCTCGACCGCCGCTGCCCCTATTGCGGGGCCCCGATCGGGATGCGCGCGCTGTTCGCGGGCGAGGCCGACGTCGACCATATCATTCCCTATTCACGGTCGCTGGACGACAGCGCCGGCAACAAGGTCGTGGCGCACCGCTCCTGCAACCGCGCCAAGGGCAATCGCACGCCCTATGAAAAATGGAGCGACGATCCCGATCGCTGGGACGCGATCACGGCGCAGGTCGCGCGGCTGCACCGGTCGAAGCAATGGCGCTTCGGCCCCGACGCGATGGCGCGCGTGGAAAAGGACGGCGGCTTCCTCTCGCGCCAGCTGACCGACACGCAATATCTGTCGCGGCTGGCCGGGCGCTACCTGAGCAGCCTGTATCCGACGAAGGAGGAGGGCAGCGTGTACGTCATCCCGGGACGGATGACCGCGATGCTGCGCCGGTTGTGGGGCCTGAACGACATCCTGTCGGACCACAACATCGTGGAGAACAAGCACAGCAACGCGCCCAAGAACCGGCTGGATCACCGCCATCACGCGATCGACGCGGCGGTGGTGGCGGTGTCCACACGCAGCCTGATGCAGCGGATCGCACGGACCGCGGGACAGGCGGAGGACAGGAACCTCGACCGCCTGTTCGAGGGGCTCGATCCCCCCTGGCCCGGCTTCCGCGACCAGTTGCGCGATCGCCTGCTGGCGGTGACGGTCAGTCACAAGGCCGACCACGGCCGCACCGGGACGCCCGTGCCGGGCAAGGACGCGACCGCCGGGCGCCTGCATAACGACACCGCCTACGGCCTGACCGGGGAAACCTCGGCCAAGGGCCTGCCGATCGTCGTCCATCGCGTGCCGCTGACCAGCCTGAAGCCCGCGGATATCACCGATCCGGATCGGATTCCCGATCCCGTCCTGCGCGACGCGATCGAACGCGCGACCGCGGGGAAGATGGGGAAGGACTTCACCGATGCGCTGGCGAAATTCGGCAGGAGCGGTGCGCAGGAAACCGATCGGAAGGGGGAGCGGCTGTTCCGCGGCACGCGTCGCGTGCGCGTCCGCGAACCGCTCGGCGTCATCCCGATCGCCGACGCGTCGGGCCGGGTCTACAAGGCGTACAAGGGCGATTCCAATGCCCGCTTCGACGTCTGGCGATTGCCCGACGGCAAATGGGTGTCCGACATCGTGTCGATGTTCGACGCCCACCGCCCCGACCAGGGCGATCGGCGGCCGCATCCCGCGGCGAAGAAGGTGTTGAGCCTGCGGCAGAACGACATGATCGCGATCGAGCGCGACGGCGCGCCGCGGGAAATCGTGCGGGTCGTGAAATTCTCCACCATCGGGTCCGTCCAGCTCGCCGCCACGACGGAAGCGGGACCGCTGAAGGCCCGCGACGCCTCCCCGCCGGACGTCGATCCGTTCCGGTACATCAATTCCTCCGCGGGCGGGCTGAAGAAGATCAAGGCCCGCCAGGTGCGGATCGATCCATTAGGGCGCATTTTCGACCCCGGCCCGCGCTGACACCGCCCCTCCCCGTCCGTAGCATGGGCGGACGGGCGCGGAGGGACAGTGGAACGGATCGTCGACATCGCAACCGACGGGATGCACCTGTCGGCCTATCGCGGTTTCCTCATCGTGGCGAAGGAGCGCGAGGAGGTCGGCCGCATCGCCTTGGACGACGTCCATGCGGTGATCCTGCACGCGCATGGCTGTACGTGGACGGGCAACGTCGTCGCCGCGCTGGCCGAGCGCGGCAGTCCGATCGTTTTCTGCAACACCCACCACAGCCCCGTCGCCGTGACCCTGCCGATCGCGGGCTTCCACGCGCAGGGCGGCCGGATGCGCGCGCAATGGGATGCCGGCCGTCCGCTCGCGAAGCAATTGTGGCAACGGGTGGTGAAGGCGAAGATCGCGATGCAGGGCGCCCTGCTGGCGTTCCACGGCTCGCCTGCGGCGGGCGCGTTCGACCTGATCGGCCGGCGCGTCCGGTCCGGCGATCCCGACAATCTGGAGGCGCAGGCCGCGCGCCGCTACTGGCCCGCCCTGATGGGTCCCGCTTTCCGTCGCGATCGCGACGCGGCCGGGGCGAACGCGCTGCTGAATTACGGTTACGCCGTGATGCGCGCGACCGTCGCCCGCGCAATCGTGGCCGCGGGGCTGCATCCCACGATCGGGATCTTCCACGCCAACCGCGGCAACGCCTTCGCGCTGGCCGACGACCTGGTCGAACCGTTCCGCCCGCTGGTCGACGCGCTCGTCGTGTCGCTGGTGGGCCAGGGCGTCGACACGCTCGACCCGGCGATCAAGCGCCGCTTCGCGCGGCTGATCGCCTTCGACGTGCGGATCGGGGAGGAGATGTCGCCCGTGTCGGTCGCGGCGCAGCGGCTCGCCCAGTCGCTGGCGCGCAGCTTCGAACGATCGATTCCCGACCTCGCCCTGTTCGCCCCGCCCGCCCGCGCCGGCTGGGAAACCCTGACGCGCGCGCTCGACCCGTTCGAGGACGCATGAGCGATGACGCGCATCTCAGCGGCTATCGGCTGATGTGGATATTCGTCATGTTCGACCTGCCGGTCACGACGAAACAGCAATCGCGCGAGGCGACGCGGTTCCGCGAATTCCTGCTGGATCAGGGGTTCGAGATGAGCCAGTTCTCGGTCTACGCCCGCTTCTGCAACGGCCGCGAAAGCTACGATTCGCACCTCCGACGCATCGAGTATAATCTCCCCCAAAAAGGAGAAATCCACATCCTCACATTCACGGACAAACAATATGAGAATATCGTCCGCTTCTCCAGCCAGCGGCGAAAACGACCACGGAAGAATCCGGACCAGCTCGCGCTATTCTAACGCCAGCCACGAAATTCGCTGGACCGGATGCTATCGTTTCGGCCGTTTTCATAACGGCTTACGACAACATCCGGCCTAGCAGTTCAGAAATCGCAGGCCAACAGCAACGCAAGGTGTGGGTGGATGAGTGCTATATCCGGCCTAGCAGTTCAGAAATCGCAGGCCAACAGCAACGTGTCGCCTGTAGCCCACCAGCGCGCGAGGGGCCTAGCAGTTCAGAAATCGCAGGCCAACAGCAACAGGTCGAATTCGGGAGCGGGCGGCAGTCGCGGCCTAGCAGTTCAGAAATCGCAGGCCAACAGCAACAACGCGGGCGCGGACCCGGCGGAACAGCAGGGCCTAGCAGTTCAGAAATCGCAGGCCAACAGCAACCAAGTCCAGCACGGCGCGCGCGCGGCAACCGGCCTAGCAGTTCAGAAATCGCAGGCCAACAGCAACAGCGCGATGGGCGCGATCGCAACGGCGAGCGGCCTAGCAGTTCAGAAATCGCAGGCCAACAGCAACTTCAGGAAGCGGGTGGCCGCGCCGACGGCAGGCCTAGCAGTTCAGAAATCGCAGGCCAACAGCAACCACCGGCGCGTCGTCGCCAACGCCATCGACGGCCTAGCAGTTCAGAAATCGCAGGCCAACAGCAACTAGCCGCCCATGCGCCTTCGGATGCGTTCTGGCCTAGCAGTTCAGAAATCGCAGGCCAACAGCAACCCTTCGAATCGGTGGCGCTCATGCTCCCCGGGCCTAGCAGTTCAGAAATCGCAGGCCAACAGCAACTGAGCTATAGCAAATGTCAATTCAAAAGTAGGCCTAGCAGTTCAGAAATCGCAGGCCAACAGCAACAACCGCGACGATTACCGCGCGAGGTGGCGGGGCCTAGCAGTTCAGAAATCGCAGGCCAACAGCAACGGCTTTGACTACGACGCGGATGGGCTGGGCGGCCTAGCAGTTCAGAAATCGCAGGCCAACAGCAACCGCGTTAGGCTGTCCGCCGACGCCCGCAACGGCCTAGCAGTTCAGAAATCGCAGGCCAACAGCAACACGCCGGCAAACCGTTGGCATCGTTAAAGCGGCCTAGCAGTTCAGAAATCGCAGGCCAACAGCAACTCCCGATCCGCATCTTGCGTCCGTGGTCGAGGCCTAGCAGTTCAGAAATCGCAGGCCAACAGCAACAGAACCGGCAAGGCTGTCACGGGGAAGGTTGGCCTAGCAGTTCAGAAATCGCAGGCCAACAGCAACAAACGCTGGAACGCCATCGTCGCGGCCTCCGGCCTAGCAGTTCAGAAATCGCAGGCCAACAGCAACTTCTCGTCGACGGTCTTCGGATCGGGCGTCGGCCTAGCAGTTCAGAAATCGCAGGCCAACAGCAACTCACCCCGGCAGCGCCTGTCACCGCAACCTGGCCTAGCAGTTCAGAAATCGCAGGCCAACAGCAACGTCATCCCCAACGTGTTGCTCGTCGCCGGCGGCCTAGCAGTTCAGAAATCGCAGGCCAACAGCAACGATATTGACGTGCTCCCCAAAGCTCTACCAGTCATAACTGGAGTCCGGGGTTGGTATGGTGCCCC
>NZ_LMQP01000004.1:0-47035 GCF_001425405.1 Sphingomonas sp. Leaf412
GTCCGTCTCCTCACGAAGGCGGACTCTAGCTCAAACTGGCAGAGTTTCAGGGGAGCACGTCACCGGTCACGCGTTTACGTGTCATGCTCCAATTGGGAAGCTTGCGGTTTGAATGGTCGGGTTCAGCAGCCCTCCCCTACCCTGCACACCGTCTACGTAGACGGCCTGCGGCAGCAGTATGAGGAGCTCGCCGACGGCGCCTTTGGGTTCGTCTATCGCCGCTGGCGACTGCAGCTAAGCAACGGCATCTGAGCGAACTTTCACGCGCGAACGGCACTCGGTAACTTTCACCCAAAAGGGCGCGAGTACCAGAGCAGCGCCAGCCGTAGCAGCTTCGGGCTGATCCGCGACACCAGGATGGCGGTGAGGAGGTCGACAACCTGACGCAAGTAGCGCAGGATTTTCGGCTGGGTCGCGAATGGCGCGGTCCATTCCCATTCCTGCTCGAGCATCGGGCCGGAGCCCCCTTCAAGTTCGCATCCGTTCTCGCGCGAGTTCTGGACCCGTTGTGCACTTTCTCTCAGACCTCCCTAATTCGCGCAGTTAGCAGCCGAAGGGAAAGCGAGAGTCATCTTTGTAGACTGATGCACTCCAGATCTTCAAGCCGCTGAAAAGTAAGCCTTACTAGGCGAGGGCGCAAAGGCGATACTGCGATTACCCTTGCTCACGACCCGCAAGAGCGGGTTTGTGGCCAAAACTCACGGCAAGATGAGACTCCCGTGAATTCGTCCCCAGCTGATCGACAGCGACTGATACCGAATCGGGTTGAGCTTGACGGTATTGAAAGTGATCACCCTTGCACGAAGTTTGGTCGACCACGCCAGTCTAACGTGCGCCGAAGCCGGTCAGTATCGTCTGGATCGTTCGGACGACGATCATCGCATCCAACCAGGGCGAGAAGTTCTTGATGTAAAAAAAGTCGTAATGAAGCTTCGCTAGCACATCGTCGAGTTCCACGACGTGGCCTTGGTTCACCTGCGCCCAACCAGTGATCCCGGGTGGGACGATATGGCGGTAGCGATAGAATGGTAATTCCGCCTCGTACCACCGCGACAGAGGTTCGGCTTCCGGACGTGGTCCAATCCAGCTCATCTCCCCGCGCAGGATGTTGATTATCTGCGGCAGTTCGTCGATTCGCGTCCGGCGCAGCACGCGCCCAAGCCGGGTAACTCGATCGTCGTTGTCCTTTGTCTTCGCGCCATCGCGTATGTCGCCTTCCTTGGTTGATACCGCCATCGTGCGAAATTTCAGAACGTGGAAATGGTGCCCGCGGTAACCGATCCGCACCTGCCGGAACAACGCCGGACCGGTCGAATCCCATCGCACCAAGGTCGCCACGATCAGCAGTATCGGGAACAGCAGGATGCCGATTATCAATGCCGACACGAAATCGACCACGCGTCGCAGCCGCAGATAGCCCACGAAGGGGATCAGCGAGCCGAAGCTGTTTTCGGAAAGATGCTCGATCTCGACCCGGCCCGTGATCGATTCGACCAATTGCTTGACGTGCAAAACCGGCAGTCCGTCGAGCGCACATTCTGCCAGGAACGCCTCCCATTCGTCCGACATATCGGCGCGAAAATCGGCCACCAGCATCTGGCAATCCGCGTTCAGCCGCGGCTCGGTCAGCCATTCCAGATCGAGCGACGGCAGTGCAGCGAGAACTTGCACCCGACCTTCCGGCACGACCGCGATCCTCAACGCCGAACCGCGTTCCGCAAGCAATTGCGTGAGATATAGCCACGTCAGCGTACCACTGATCGAACACAGGAAGAGTGCCCGACTGTAGTCCAGCCGGAACAGGGCGAAGAACGCGAACGTCGCACTGTAGGCAATCAGCACGACCGGCAGAACGTAGTATGAGGACGTCCTCATCCCCGAGTATGAGGAGATGTTGCGCAACAGGTAGACGCTCAGCAACACCGCCGCGACCGTGCCGGTGATCGTATATTGAACCGACAGGGTCTTGAAGAACTCAGGATAGAAGGTGCCCAGCAGGATCGCGGGCAAACCCATCCCCGCGAGAAGGCCGCCGCCAGCCTGGATCCGCAACCGCTGCCACAGGCGCGGGCGAACATAGCCTCTCTTCGTCGCGCGGGAATATTGCATTCTCGCCTTCCATCCTACGCTACACGCCTTCGAAGGCAGGCCCGATCTGCCAGCCGCAAAATGCAACTCAGCCGTCAGTGGGACGATGTGGCAGGCCTGCTAACGTTTGCCGCCGCCATCAACAAGCATAAAGCGGTCGGGGCAGCTGCCATGCCCATGCTCGCCGCTACGGTAACGGGAAGCGGTTAGGAAATCGACGGCGGCATCATCCATTCCTCCAATCGATCGATCAGAGCACGCCGGTCGAACTCGCGCGCGCAATAATCGCGACCGGCGAGACCCATCCGCCTGCGCTCCTCCGGCGATCTGCGCATCAATCTCACGACGTTGTCCGCCAGCGCGCGTGCATCTCCCGCAGGCCCGGCAAGTCCGGCTCCGGACTCCGCGATCACGCGAGCCCCCTCGCCGTCCAGCATGCCCACGATGGGCGTGCCCGACGCAAGATAGCTTTGTACCTTGCCGGGGATCGTCATGCTCCAGATCGGTCGGGCCGCAAGCGAGACCAGAAGCGCGTCGGCCCCTTCGAAGAACCCCGGCATCCGCTCGATCGGGAAACGACCCAGGAAGATGACCCGGTCGTCCAGACCGCGCCGCCGGACATCCGCCATCGCCTCCGCCGCGCCGCGCCCGTCGCCGACAATGATCCAGCGCAGGCCATCGACCGCCCGCGTGAGGTCGGCAGCCTCGACGATGGCAGGAAAGTCCTGTGCCTCGCCGATATTTCCCGCAAAAACCACCTTGAACGTATTGGCATGAGGTAGAAGTTCGGGCGCGACCCCCTCTTCGTTCGTCTCGAATACCGCTTCCGCCCAACCCGGAAAGTACCGGATCTTGTCTGTGCCGCCCGCATATCGCGCGACGTTTTTGGTGAACGCGCGGGACTGGACCAGAATGAGCGCGCAATGCCGATAGATAAAACGGACTAGGTACCCGACCATTGCCAACGCCCGCGGTGATTTTACGATGCCGATCGCCGACAATGTATCGGGCCACAAATCCAGCACCCACATCGACACCGGCGCGCGCTTCAATTTTCCGATCAGTAACGCGGGAAGGGCGGACGTGATCGGCGATGTCTGGAAGACGAAGATCGCGTCGAATTCTCGGCCGCGCAGCTTCCAGGGTCCGAGCAGCAACCCGAACAGGACGAAACTCAAATAATTCAGCACTAGCCGCACATTGCTCGAACCGCGCGGAACGACGGGCACGCGCACGATGTCGGCATCATGAAAGCGGGCGAAGGTCGTCGGATCGGAGCGATATGCTGCGTAAATGTGGCCGTCGGGGTAGTTCGGCAGGCCCGTCAGTACCGTCACGTCGTGTCCGCGCGCCGACAGTTCGCCGCACAGGTCGTTGATCCTGAAGTTTTCTGGCCAGAAGTATTGCGATACGATCAGCAGGCGCATCGCACAGCTTCCTTCGACGAATACGGCAACACGATGAAACGGGCCCCGGGGAGGCCGAACGTGCCGATCCTAATAATGCTTCCAGACCACGCGGCGCACGTAATCGGTGTAACTGTGGATGATGCGCACCACCTTGTCCGACACGTTGGGCATCGAATAATCCGCGACCAGACGGAAATCGCGATCCGCGCCACGCCGCTGGTCCGCCAACAGCGCCAGCGCCTGTTCGACCCGATCGACGTCGAGACCGACCATCATGACGGCCCCCTCTTCCATTCCCTCGGGTCGCTCGTGCGCCTCGCGAATGTTCAGCGCCGGGAAGTTCAGGATCGACGATTCTTCTGTGATCGTGCCGCTGTCGGACAGCACCGCACGCGCGGATTTCTGTAATCGGACATAGTCGTGGAAGCCCAGCGGCTTCATCATACGGACGAGCGGATGGAACGTCACACCCGCGCTCTCGACCCGGTTCCTAGTGCGCGGATGCGTCGAAACAATCACCGGCAGCCCGTATTTCTCGGCCACGCGGTCAAGGATCTCGACCAGCCGGAAGAAATTCGCGTTACTATCGATATTCTCTTCGCGATGCGCGCTGACGACGAAGAACTCTTGGTCCTTCAGATCGAGGCGATCGAGCACGTCGGACGCGTCGATCCGGTCCATGTAGTGATGCAGCACCTCGAACATCGGGCTGCCAGTCTTGATAATGCGGTCGGGCGGGAGGCCCTCGCGCAGCAGATAGTCGCGCGCGATCGAGCTGTAGGTGAGGTTCACGTCCGCGGTATGGTCGACGATACGGCGGTTGGTCTCTTCCGGCACCCGTGCGTCGAAGCACCGATTGCCCGCCTCCATATGGAAGATAGGGATATGGCGCCGTTTGGCCGGGATGACCGACAGACAGGAGTTCGTATCGCCGAGCACCAGCAGCGCTTCGGGCTGCACCTCCACCAAGAGCGGGTCCATCGCGATCAGAATGTTGCCGATCGTCGCGGACGGCACGCCGGTCGCGGCGTTCAGAAAATGGTCCGGCTTTCGCAGGCCGAGGTCGTCGAAGAAGACCTGGCTCAACTCGTAATCATGGTTCTGCCCGGTATGCACCAGTACATGATCGCAGGTCCGGTCGAGCGCGGCGATGACCCGGCTCAGCCGAATGATCTCGGGCCGGGTCCCAACGACCGTCATGACCTTCAGCTTCTTCATGCCTCGACCTTCATCGCGAACGTATCGGGACGCCGGGGATCGAATATCTCGTTCGCCCACAGCATGCAGACCATGTCCTGCTCACCGACATTGGAGATGTTGTGCGTCCAGCCCGGCACCGTCTCGACGATGCGCCCCTGTCCGCCCTCCACGATCATGTCGTGGGTCTCACCGGTAACGATATGGCGAAATGCAAAGCGGGCGGTGCCGCTGATGACGAGGAACTTCTCGTTCTTGCTGTGGTGATAATGGTCACCACGGGTCACGCCGGGATGCGCGATAAAATAGGAGAACTGCCCGTGCGCCGGCGTCTTGAGCATCTCGACGAAGACGCCGCGCGGATCGTTGCGGCCGTGGACCGTGACGTCATAGGCGAAATCGTCGGGCATCAGGTAGCTGAGGTAGGTCGAATACAGCGCCCGCTCCAGACCGACACCGACGCCGCCGATCACCAGCGTCCGGCGCCCCTCCGGAAAACTACGGATCGTGTCGGCGACGATGCCGACCGTCGTTTCGTACACCGGCGCAACCGCGATCTGCGTGCCAGCCGACAGGGGTTCGTCCAGCAACGCAATGAACGCATCGACCACATCGTCGATGTACACCAGCCGTAACGGTGCGGCAGGATCGTTGACGGTCAATGGCAGTCCGCGCGCAACGTTATGACAGAACGTCGCCACAGCCGAATTATAATTAGGCCGCGCCCATTTTCCGAACACGTTGGGCAGACGAAACGAATGAACGACCGCTCCCGTAGCTGCCGCATGATGATCGAGCGAATCCTCGGCGGCGCGCTTGCTGCGGCCGTAGGGATTATCGAGGTCCGCCTGGGTCGACGAGGTGTAGATGATCGACGCTGGCTTCTCCGCACGCGACAACGCCTGCAACAACGTGTCGGTGAAGCCGACGTTGCCGCGTTGAAATTCTGCCGGGTCCGACGGACGGTTTACGCCGGCGAGGTGGAATACGACATCGGCACGACGTGCAGCTTCGTTCAATTCTGCCGCAGACGTCCCCCGGCCGATCGGCACGACGTCGCAATCGCCACGCTCGCGCAATCGCACGCACAGGTTGCGACCGATGAAGCCATCGCTTCCGGTGACCAGGACGGTCCTCAACCGACGACCTCCAGCTCCAGTCGCTCACCCCGCGCAGCGCGCTCGATGAACGACAATTTCAACAGCAGGCGCTTCATGCCCTCGACGTCCAGCTGTTCGGTGTTCGCGGAATCATAGCCGTCGCCGTGGCTAAGCCGCTCCTCGCCCTCGTCGACGAACTTGTCGTAGTTGAGATCGCGACCATCCGGCGGCACGCGGAAATACTCGTCCAGATCCTGCGCCACGGCGCGCTCTTCACGCCCGAGCAGCGCCTCATGCAGCTTTTCGCCATGGCGCGTTCCGATCACGCGGATCGGATGCTCCGGTTTGCCAAGCAATTGCCGCAGTGCCTCGGCCAGCACCGCGACCGTCGCGGCCGGTGCCTTCTGGACGAAGATATCGCCGTTCTTGCCGTGCTGAAACGCAAACAGCACCAGCTCGACCGCATCCTCCAGCGTCATCATGAACCGCGTCATGTTCGGATCGGTGATCGTGATCGGCTGCCCTGCGGCGATCTGGCTGACGAACAGCGGGATTACCGATCCGCGCGACGCCATGACGTTGCCATAACGCGTGCCGCAGATGACGGTGTCGGTGGCCTCAAGGTTGCGCGATGAGGCGACCATTACCTTTTCCATCATTGCCTTGCTGATCCCCATCGCGTTGAGCGGATAGACGGCCTTGTCGGTCGACAGGCAGATCACCCGCTTTACGCCTGCCGCGATCGCAGCCTCCAGCACGTTCTCGGTCCCAAGAATGTTCGTACGAACCGCCTGCAGCGGGTGGAATTCGCAGCTTGGCACCTGCTTCAGCGCGGCCGCGTGAAAGACGTAATCCACCCCGCGCATCGCTGATCGCACGCTACGCTCGTCACGCACGTCACCGAGGTAGAATTTGACGCGGTCGCTTGCATATAGCTTGCGCATGTCGTCCTGCTTCTTCTCGTCGCGCGAAAAGATGCGGATTTCCTTCAGATCGGAATGAAGGAACCGGCGGCAGACGGCGTTGCCGAAGGAGCCGGTCCCCCCGGTGATGAGAAGCGTCTTGTCGTCGAACATGCTGGCTCCCTTCAAGCCCGACGGGCGCGAAGCGCGCCCTGCACGAGCGCCTCCTTCGCATCGGGCTGCGGATAATTGATGAGGACGGCGCGATACTGTCCCTTGAAGACGAACAGGCTGCCGGCCGCGACGCCCACGGTTCCGACGCGTTCGATCACCGCGCCGATATCGGCCAGCGATCCCGCTCCACCGAGCAGCGTGATAGGGATATGGACCGCCGCGCGCAGCTTTTCCGCCAGCGCCAGGTCGTATCCGCCCATCCGCCCGTCGTTGTCGATCGAGTTCAGGACGATCTCGCCAGCGCCCTGTCGCTGCATCTCCACCGCAAAGGCGATCGGGTCGCGCTTTGCATTGCGGGTCGCGTTGTGCGTCCACACTTCCTGCCCGCCGACCAGCCGGCGCTTCTTGTGGTCGATCACCACCACGACACTCTGCCGTCCGATCTCCGCCGATAGCTCGGCGATCAGTTCCGGGCGTTCGACCGCCGCGGCGCTGATCGCGACCTTCTCGACCCCCAGGCCAACGATCCGCTTGGCCTGCGCGACCGTACGGATACCGCCGCCATAGCAAAGCGGCATCCGGCATTCCGCCGCGAGCTGTGCGATCGTTCGATAATCCGGCTCTACTCCGTTCACCGTCGCATCGATGTCGATGACGGTCAGCTCGTCGCTTTCCTTCTCGTTGAAGATCCGGACCGCGTTGATCGGATCGCCGACATATACCGGCTTTCCGAAGCCGGTCGTCTTGACCAGCCCGCCGTCATGGATGAGCAGGCACGGAATGATACGGGGACGTAACACGCGCTACAGCTCCGAGAAATTCTTCAGCAACGCCGCGCCGAAATGGTGACTCTTTTCCGGATGGAACTGCACGCCCCAGATATTGTCGCGGTTGATCGCGCAGGCGAATTCGAACCCGTAATGCGACGACGCGGCACGGTGCTCTGCCGCGTCGGGCTCGACGAAATAGCTGTGCAGGAAGTAGAAGCGCGGGTCGTCGAGCCCCGCGAACAACGACCGGTCCGCCGTCGCCTCGATGTCGTTCCAGCCCATGTGTGGCAACGGCGTCTCCGGCGTGGGCGGATGGCGGCTTTCGAAGGCGTGGGTCCGACCCGCGATCCATCCCAGCCCCGACCGCTGTCCCTCGTCGCTACCATCGGACATGATTTGCATGCCCACGCATACGCCCAATACGGGCACTTTGCGTTCCAGTACCTGTTCGTCGAGCGCCATCCGCAATCCGGACTCGTCCAGCAGCGCCATCGCATGATCGAACGCACCGACACCCGGCAACAGAATGCGTTCCGCATCGTGCAGTCCCGCGGGATCGGACACCGCTTTGGCGGAAATACCTAGCCGGTCGTAGAGAGTCAGGAAGGCGCCGATATTGCCGAGACCATAGTCGACGACGTGGATCATCGAATGATCGCCCGTTGGATTCCGAGTGCACGCAATACCTTCGCGCCCAGATCCATGATCGGCATGATGTTCTTAAAATCGCGAAACGTCCGGTTCGGCCCGTCCAGCATCGCCTGCAATTCCGACTGCTCGATGCCGAGCTTGGTCGAGATGAACTCGAAGTCCTGCCGTACCTGTTCGTCCGAATATGGCGACTGCGCGATTTTGACCAATGCATCGTCACGCGCCAGCTGTCCGGTCAGGATCAGGCTGGAGAAATGAGCACGACGTTTGTCGTAGCCGAATTTCTTGCGCAACCAGAAGCCCTCATAAAAGCGCGTGAAACGCGATTCGTAATGCTTGTGCGGGTAGCGCTGCCAACCGAACCGCTCGACCAGCTCATCCATCGCCGCTTCTTTGAAGAACGGGATGTAGTTGAGCGGTTTGACGACCCGCACCCCCTTCACGAAGCGATAGAACAACTTGAACTTCAGAATGCCGGCCGTCGGGAAGGACTTCAGCTTGCGCGTGCCGAAGCGGTTCTGAATATCGTGCAATTGCCGCAGGTCGGAGGCATGATAATGCCATTCGAGCGGCTCGCGCACGCACTCGGTCGAAAAGTTCGCCCCGGTGAGGATATACTTTACCTTGTTCTTCGCGGCAAAGTTATAAAGCCCGGCAAAGAACGCATGATCCTGCGGCGTGTCGAGGTGGGGCACTCCTGCCTTGAAAAAGGACAGCTGAAGATCGCGCATCTCCGGCCAATTGATGACTTCGGTAAACAGGTCGAGGTTCAAGCCATCGACCAGCTTCTCGATGTTATTGACCGCCTCCTGCGAATTCCAGCCGGCATCGACGTGATAAAGCAACGGACGAAGGCCGAACTTCTCCTTCGCGATATAGACGAGGTAGCTGCTGTCAACGCCGCCACTCAGCCCGATCAGGCAATCGAACGGCTTTCCTTCGCCGTCTCGCTTGATCCGGTCGATCTGCGCCTGAATTTCACGCGCGCCGCGCTCGTCGGTGTGCCAGTTGGGAAGGATATTCGAATAGTAGTTCTGGCAGTATTCGCACTTCCCGGTATCGTCGAATACGATCTGGCTATCCGATGTGTCCATGATGCAATTGTTGCAGATTTGGTACGGCCTGGTGGCGGCTGGACGTGTCATTGGACCTCTTTGCCAGCGAGGATGGGCCGGCGACGACGGGCCTTTTACGGCATCGCGGGATCGAGGCAACCCCGCTGCCGGCCACGATCACGCCGCCGGTCGCAGCCGCTCTATGATCTGCGCCGCAGCCTGTTCGGCGCCTCCGCAGCGCGCGATCGAACAGGTTGGGATGCCCGCCGACTCATAATCGAATTCCATGAAGGAGTTCCAGCTGACGAACAGGCGTGCGGCCGGGCGCTGGTCCGCGGTACAAACGATATCGGCGAGCGCCAGCAATTGCTCGCGCCGCGCATCGTAACGATGCGCCGGATGCAGTTTTATCGCGATGGGAAGATCGATGCGGCCGCGAAGCCGCTCCAGCAGCGCGATTTCGTCCGCGATATGCGGAGCCGACGACGCCAGTATGAGGATCGGCCCGCGACCCAGATCGTCGAGGTCCGTCGAGGTGCCGAAGACAAACGATGCGCGGACATCGAAATACCGCTCGAACATGCCGACGAAGCGCTGACTCCGAACGCCAAGCAGATCGATGGCACCAAAAGGCTCCGGAAAAGCGATCCCGTCATCGAAGAAACCATGTTGCGCGACGCGCAGACGGCACCGCGCCCTCGAAAGGATGAAAGCCCACCGCTGGTAATGGTCGTCGGTCCATATGATCGTGCCATCCGCTTCGTCGGCGAAACATGCGAGGAGCAAAATGTCGAACGCGTCGCGTGTATGAAGTCCCAGATCCAGCCGACACGCCGAACAGCCCATAACGGCGCGATACAGGCGCAGCATCGCCACGATGACCACAAAACGCTGCCGAAGGCCCAGTCCGCGGATCAGCGTCGTTCGGTCGAGGTCGACTCCCCCGGCAGCTCCACTCGATTCCGGCGCCTGGGCGATAGCGTTGCGGATGAGGACGCGATTGGAGGCGACAGTGGCCACCATGTACGCCGGCGCGACGAGGCGCCGTCGTGGCGCGACCAGCCGGATGAGGCCGATTATATTCCATGCCGCGATCGCGAATGCAGCCGCGATCAACGCGACGTAGGTCAGCCCGCCGAAACGACGCCGGAAGGCCAGCAGCGCCATCGGTTTATAGTTCGGCAGCCGGCCTAGTGACTCGTTGCATTCGTGATTCAGTCGACGGTAATGGATGTCGAGTGCGCGTTCGTTCCGATACGCGGCGAATACGACCGCGGCGAGACGACGCGACGGCGACATCCGTGCGCCGCCCGACGCGCTAGTCATCCGCGCCCGTGTCGCATCATAGGCGCGGCAAGCATAGGGCGCCGTTTTATCGCGAAACGACAGATGGCGTACACCAACGCATATTGCATGATGTAGATCGGGAATTCCCACGGAATAAGCGTGCCGCGCATCATGCTGAACAGGCGTTGGAATTCCAGAATGTAGATCGGGATAAGCGGCATCTGCAGCTGCAGCATCGACCGGCGATACAGCCATCCCATCGCTGCGCTGTAAAGAAACAACGGCACAGCACTCAAAACGATTCCGTAGTAATTCAGGTACAGCTCGGTTTCCAAAGGCCATTGCTGCGTCGCATGCTCGCGATCCCACTGTTCGGGGAAAAACTCTTTGGTCAGCATGACGCTGATATCGAAATTATCGTCGATACCGGCGATGCCCAATATCTGTTTAGGCTTGATGAGCAACTGATGGATTGTGGAGAACCATTCCGGCGAACGCGACGTGACGACCCAGTCGTGCAACTGATATGAATTGAAATAGCCGATCAGCATTTCCATGAAGAAGGGCGGAGAGGCGTAAAAACCCTGCGTTCGCACCAGTGTCGCGAGATATAGCAAGACGATGAACGACACACCCAGTCGCCACAGCCATTTCAGGCTGAATTTGATCTGTAGCATCCAAGGGCTGAGGAACATGATGATAAGGAAAATCAGCCGGCTTTTGAACCCCGCCGGAAATGACAGGATGATGAGCGTCGCGAAGCTGAGGAACAACAGTTCCCGCTTGCGCCGTGATTGATAGGTCAGGATGCCGAGCAGGAACATCGCCGCGCTGCCGATCGCAGCGGTCACCACGTTGAGAAGTCCGAACCCTTCGCGGCGCGACAGATAGGTTTCGCTGTAATTGAACAGCCATTCGTTCAACCCCGCGGTAACCTGGATGAACCAAGCGACGAACAGGATCGCGATCGCGACCGTCGCATAGACGACCGTGGGACTGACCGCCGGGAAGAGGTCGGGTGGGTGCCGCACCAACGTTGCAGGAGGCGCGGTGCGGACCGGCATACCGACCGGCTTCGAGAACTTCGACAGGCCGAAGTACAGCACCAGGAACGTCAGCTCGATCTGATAGATCGTGTACCGGGAGAACGTATCCCAGAAGACGATCTGCCCCCACGGCAATTGATAATCCCATCCGATTATCGACAGGATGAAGTTAAGACCGCACGATACGACGACATACAGTCCATAATAGGCGAACAGCATGTTAGCGGGATGAAACACCCGGTCGGGGGGAAACGTCAGGTACGTCATCATGATGATGACGGCGAGAAACACCCCCGGCCAGCTGAAGAAAAGGATCAGCATGTTGAGAATGACGAGCGCGGGTAGATAATAGACACGTGCCATTGCGCTCAATCCCTCAAACGGCAGGTTTCGTGCGCGGAACGATGATCGGACGCAGCACGACCGCCGCGAAAATCGCGAACCATATAGCCAGAAACATCTGGCGTATGGCAAAGCTGGCGTCAACCAAACCGCTGAAGACCAGAGGAAGCGCCCCCAGCGCCAGCGTGGTGGCCAATCCCCCGATGGGCAATTCGCCAATACCTTGTTTCCACTTCACCAGCACGACCACTGCACCGGTCATCACGGCGTAGGCGATCACCGTCGTCCACGCCGCCACCGCAAAGCCGAAAATCGGGATCAGCAGCAGGTTCAGTACGATGTTCACCGCTACCCCGCTGGTCGCGATCACCGATATCAGACCGGGGCGATCGCGGAAGGCCAACACCCTTACCCATATCTGGAAAACCGTGAACACCATGCCGGCATAAGCCACGACCGGGATGATGGGGAACGCCTGTGCATAACGATCAGGCAGCAACAGCCACGCGAGCGATTGACCCGTCGCCATGACCACGGCGAAGCACAATGCGGACAGGCCGAACGCATAATCGGCCTGCGCGACGAGGGCGCCGAAACGCCCCGCTTTCAGATCGTCGAAGAAACGCCGTGTCAGCGCACTGGTCAATGCCGTGCTGGCGAGAAGCGGCAGCACCCCGAAGTTATACGACAACGCATACAGGCCAGCGGCGCGCTCATCGATCATCGCGGCGATGACGATGCGGTCGAACTGCGAAAGCAGTGTGAGGGCCAGCATATAGGGGGTCAGTGGCAACGCGTAGGAGAACATCCGTTTCAGATAAACGCGCGATACCTGCGACCGCAGCCGGATGGGCGTGCGGAAGATGTAAAGGATCACCGGAATCGCGCCGATCGCGTCGCCGAGGATCAGCGCCATCGCATCGGGCCGCGCACTCAAATAGAAGATTAGCAGCGTAACCCCGGTGGAGACCGCAGCCCGGATAGCGGATGGAACAAGCAGCAGCCGCGCATCCTGCGCGTAGGCCGAAATTTGCGTGATGATGCTGTCCGCCACGAAACCGAGCCCCACGACGAGCAGGCACGTCCAGACCAGCGGCGACCATTCGGTGTCCACGAACCCCGATACGACGAGGAAGATCGCGGAATATATTGTCGCGATTACGCCGATCCACAGGAGCACCGTCGACATCATCACCGAATTATCGACGCCCTCCTCATAAAGGTAACGCCCGATCGCCAAGTGCGCGTTCGCCGAAATCGCGATCGCGAGGATCCAGATGTAGGATGTGAAGACGCTGTAGAAACCGAAGTCGTCCGGGGTCAGAAAGTATGAATAGACGAATATCGCCAGCAGCTGAGTTATTTTTCCCAGCAGCAGGGATGCCACGTACAGCATGCTTTGTCGCATAACCGTGAGGTCCATCGCGTGGACGAGCGAAGCGATCGTCGGACGTCGGATCATGACGATTTGGCGTCGAGCGTGGTCAGTACCGCGCGCAGGCGACCGAACAACTTGTAGTGACCCGCCCCGCTGAGGTGATGATGGTCGGACATCATTTCGGCATCCGCGAAGTCTGCCGTCGATATGTGACTGCGGCGGGCCAGCACCGCATTGTAGCGGTCGACCTGCGCGGTCATGCCGGGAACGGCGCTTTCGTACGTGGCGGACGGCGGCGGGATCGTGATCCAGTGCACAGCGCCAAATGCTTCCTCGAACCGCCGGACCGTCGCTTCATAGCGATCGAGCGGGGTGTAGCTGAGCTTGCGAAGACGGCGTATCGTCGCTGCATGGCGCTGCACCGCGCGCCCGAGCAGGCCGCCGACGACGGGTAGCCGCTTGATGACCTGAAGCTCGACTTCGGTCAGTGCGCGCGGGGCGCAGTCGACCACGCCGGACTGAACAAAGCAGGCGACGGGGGACACCGTGCCGCGAAAATAGCTGGTATATTCGAAGAGCCGTTCGATCGTCGCACCGCCATGGCCGTAATGGACGATCTCATAGTGCGGAAACGCGTCACGCAGTCGCGCGACATAGGTTCCCAGATACGTGACGCATTCCGGCTCCGGCCGGGGAAACCCCAGCGAGTCAGTGACGATCAATACGACCGGTCGTTCGCGCGGCGCTGCGACCGCGGCCGGCAGACGGTCAGGCATCCGTCGGATAGCCGGCGATGCGATTATAGACCGGCCACCGCGCGACCTGCTCCGTGATCGAGCACAACCCGGCCGCGTCCGCGCTCAGAAACGCCTTTGTCTGGCGATACAGGCCGGGCTTGAACGCCTTGTCGAAAGCATCGTTGATCGGAACCTCGACCGCGGCGACCTTGCCAAGCGGAATAGCCTGCAACGTCTCCAGTGGTCGCAGGATCAGCCGCTGCGACGGCAGCATGACCTCTACCCCCCAACGCCCCGCACTCGCCCAATTCGCCTGATAGGTGAACAATGCTCCCCGATCGGTCCGCCCTGCGCCCGCGAAAACGGCACTGGCGGGGTGCCAGTCGAGCGCTCCGGCGGTGAAGCTGCTGAATTCGGTCGGTGCGCCGCCGAGGAAAAAGGCGAGGTCGATGACATGGGTCGAATTACCGATCAGCCAGCGTTCCTTGACGCCGTCCGCCTTTGGGAGCCCCGCAATAACGTGGCTCCACTCGGTAAACTCGAACGCCACCGACCTCGCGCCACCCTCCTGGTCGATCAGCGCCTGCGCCGCGAGCGTCGATGCGTGAAAACGGCGATTGTAGGCGATGAAGATACGCGCGCCCTTCGCGTCGGCAGCAGCGGCGAGCGACGACAGTTCGGATCCGGTCAGTGCGCCCGGCTTCTCGAGCAGAATGCGCTTCGCGCCGTGATCGATCAACGCGCCCGCGACGCTGGCAAGCTGTTCGATCCCGACGGCCACGATCGCATGTTCGGGCACACGTCCGCCATCGGCCAGAAAACGCTCCAGCCCGCCGGCGCGGGCCGTCGCCCCGGTAGCCGCGGCAAAGGTGGCCGCGCTGGCGTCGCTGCGCCCGATCACGTCGACACGCGCGGACAGGGCATTGAGCACCCGCCAGTAATCGACTGCCATCGGGCCGGACCCGACCAACAGGACGTCGTGGGTTGGCATGATGTCCCTCATGTGATGGGGCAGACGTCGGCAGGACCGCCGGTCCGCCCGGAAATGAAGGCGGCCAGCGCGCGGATCAGCGGAACGTGCACCGCGGATGATTCCGCTAGGTCAGGCAGGGCGCATTTGCCCCGGCCCAGAATATCGCGAGCGATGCCGGTCGACGCCTCGCTGAGGAAGGGCAGGACGAACGGTTCCTGGCTCCACGTTTTTGCCCTGTGATCGCCGAAGAACGCCATGCCCCCGGCTTCGTCGATCACGCAGGAGCGACTGTCCGATCGTATCGTGATCAGGATACCTGCCCGGTTATCGGTATGACACGTGGCGCTGAAACGGGCGCGCGGCGATCGTCCAGTCAACGTGCCGGTGACTTCGACGAAGCCCGCCCGTCGGCTCTGCACGACCCTGTCGTCCAGCTCGCGGGTATCGATCCGGTCAACGATCTCACCGCTCAGATGCGCGAAGATATCGAGGAAATGGACGATGTTGCAGCCCAGACCCCAGCCACCGCCGGTGACGTCGAACGTGCGGATCGCCTCGTCCGCGAAGAACGCCTTCACGTCGTCGTAGTTGGGATAGACGCGGCGGGCGCAATCGACCCACGTCGACACCCCTGCGGTGCGAAGGATCTCCTGCGCCCGGTCATATTCCGCCACGGACTGGAACAATACCTTCTCCAGCAGCAGATGACGGACCCGCGATCGCGCGAGCAGCGCCTCGATCACCGGCAGGCGGATGTCCGCGTTGGTTGCGACAATCGCATAATCCAGTGCGTCTGGCAGCGCATCTGCGGAGCTGGCGAAGAACACGGCATGCGCCGTGCCGTGATGGACCTCGCCGGCGCGCGTACGGGCGACGTCAAGCGCGGCGGCGGAAGGATCGACGACGTGAATGTCGGCCGGCCTCTCCAGCCGGAGCAACCCTTGAAGATGACGTCCGCCGAGTTGTCCCGCGCCGATGATTGCGATGATAGGCATGCTGGCGCGCCTACAGCGAAAAGCCGTCGTCCACGACCAGATTCTGGCCGTTCACGAACTGCGACGCATCGGACAGCAGGAAATTGATCGCGCCGGATATATCATGGCTGTCCAGCATGCCGCGATCCGCACAGAACCGCCGATAGCTTTCCAGGAATGGTTCCGGCTGCCCCGCCAGTATACCGCCGGGACTGACGCAATTCACGCGAACGCCGGTGCCGAAGAAGTATTTTGCCATATATCGGGTGAGGTGGATAACACCCGATTTGATCGCCGCATATTCGACCGGCATCGTCATGGGCGTATCGGCGTAGATCTCGAACCGCGGCGCCATCACGCCATAGATCGAGGCGATATTGACGATGCTGCCCCCCCGCCCCGCCGCGACGAGATGCGCGTGATAGCGCTGGCAGGTCAGGAACATTCCCGCGACGTGGCTGGACAGATTGTCCGCGAAATCGGCGTAGGTCACGTCCTCGAACCTGCGCCCGTACCGGGCATTGCGGGGATAGGCGCTGTTCACGATGCCGTCGACATGGCCATGCCGTCGAGCGATTTCCCCGATCACGCGATCGACGGATGCAACATCCGCGATGTCGACTTCCGCCGCCTCGGCGCGGGTCGCACCGTCGCCGATACCCGCCGCAACGCGTTCGGCCGTCTCGCGATCGCGATCGGCGACGATCGGGCGGCCGCCCGCCGCTGCAATATCGTCGCAGAATGCGCTGCCCAACCGCCCCGCACCGCCGAATACGATGATCGTGCGCCCGGTCAGCAGGTCCGGTCGAACGGACGTCATGCCCCGCCTCCATTCTCGGCGATCGCGCGCGCCATCAACAACTCGACCAGTGCGAAATCGATCTCCGAATCGATATCGATCGAACGTTCCTCCGGCATCACGTACAGGCGCGTGCCGTCCGTGAACAAGGTGGGGTCCTGCATCAACGCATCCCGTCTCCAGCAATAGATCGACGCGTTCATGTCAAAACAGGCGGGGGCGTCCTGCCGGCGTACGACCGGTACTTCCAACGCCTTGGCCAGGCGAGGCACCTTGTCCGCACCGCACTCTACCATGTTGAAATAGGGTGACCGTCGCGCCGGCATCGCGGTGATAACGTTGGTCGCCGCGGCATCATCGAGCATGGCGACGACGGCGACGATGTCCTCCGCGTGCCGCAAGGGGGACGTCGCGTCGAGGTCGACGCAGACGTCGGTACGCCGCCCAAGCATTACCTCCGCCTGCTCGACGCAATGGCGAATGACCGGCAGCTTCGCCGCGGTATCGCTGGCCAGCTCGCCGGGACGCACGATCAGGAAGTCCGCGCCATGCTCCCGCGCAATCGATAGTATCTCGTCGCTGTCGCTGCTGACCGCGATCGCGTCGAACGTTCCGGACGCGCGCGCCTGCGCGATCGAATGCGCGATCAACGGCAGGCCGTTCAGCAGTCGGACGTTCTTTCCCTTCACGCCCTTCGATCCGCCACGGGCGCAGATGGTGCAAAGTGCCGTCATCGATCTATCCAATTTCCATCGGTCGCCGCCCGTTCCGCGCCCTCGACGAGGATCAAGACTTCCAGCGCGGCATCAACGTCGCAGACCGTGCCCATATCGCCGTCCAGGATCGCATCGTGCATCGCGCGATATGTGGTGTCGCGGTCTATCGCGAACTTCTCTATCACGCCATCGACCACGATCGTCCCGGCGATCAGGTCGGCGGCGAACGTGTGACGCTGCGTGTTTACGACGACCTGACGCCGCGGCATCCGGTCCAGGTAGCTGAGCTGCAAGGTCACGACGGGACAGCGCTCCGTCCGCATCAACAATGCGAAGACATCGTCGCTGTCCACCTCCAGCGTACTCAATTGCCCACCGATCGCGGCAACACGCTTCCAGCGACCGAAGAGCCAGAGAGTATAATCGAGGTCATGGCTCAGATCGCGCAACACCCCGCCGCCGGCTGCACGATGCGCGGAATAGGACAGACGATAATCGGTACCCGGCCGCCAGTCGGGCAGATACTGCCCGATATATACCGAGGCAGACACCGCTTCTTCACCGGCCAACAATTCGCGCAATCGCATCAGCACGGGATGGAATCTCAGATTATAGGCGACAAGAAGGCGGCGGAATTCATTCACCGCTGCGGGTCGGGCGGTATCGAAGATCGGCTTCTCGACCAGTACCGTTCCTGCAAAACCACCCGCGATCAGGCGATCGACCGTCTCCCGATGACGTGCGGTTTCGTTCGCCACGACGACATAGGTGGACGGATCGCGGTCGATCGCGTCTTCGACGGTACGGACGGTGAAGAAATCCCCATTTTCCCGTGCACTGACGACCATCGTGTCGCAGCCTGCCGCATCGAGCAACCGGGCGTGGCGCTGCCCGATCGAGCCATATCCTACGACGATCGCACGCCCCCGGCGATCAGGCGAAGAGATTGGCGAAGTCGGCATTGGCGCGCTCGTATTCGTGCGGTTGACCGACATCAAGCCAGTAGCTTTCGACCCCGAAGGTTCGCACCGCCAGCCCGCGATCTACCGCCGCCATGAATAGAGATGGCATGTCGAAGAACACGCCGGGCGGGACGAGGTCGAGCATGTCGGGAGAAACGACGTTCATTCCGGCGCTGATCGTATGGCGATGGACCGGCTTCTCGACGATCCCGGCGACGCGCCCGCCATCGGCCTGGATCACGCCGAACGGCACCTGAACCTCGTAATCGCGGACCCCGATCGTGATATCCGCCCCGCCCTTGTCGTGCGCGTCGACCATGGTGCAGAACGTTTGCTTCGTCAGCACATCGGCATTGGTGACCACGATCGGCAACGTCGGACGTTCGGGCAGCAGGCCCAGCGCGCCGGCGGTGCCCATACGCTGCTCTTCGACCAGATAACGGATGTCGGCGCCGAACGCCGCACCGTCGCCGAAGTGATCCTGGATCTGTTCCGCGAGGTAGTTCACCGCAATGTAAATCCGCGTAAACCCCTGGTCGACGCAGTTCATCACGATCGTCTCGAGTAACGGTCGCGGGCCGACGTGGAGCATCGGTTTGGGCGTCGACCGGGTCAGCTCGCGCAGGCGCGACCCCAGCCCGCCGGCCATGACGACAACCCAATTGTCGCGCCGCGCCGAGGTTAGGAAATCGTTGATCGTTTTCAGGCCGAGCACGATGCCGTCCGCATCGACGATCGGTATCTGCATCAGCGAGTCGCGCCGCATCATCGACAGGATCGACGCGCCGCTGTCGCTTGTCAGCGCCGAATGCGGGACGGTGTTCATCACCGCGTCGACGCGACTCGACAGGTCCTGCCCCTTCAGCAGCGCACGCCGGATATCGCCATCGCTGACGGTGCCCAACAACCTGCGGTAGCTATCCGCGACGAGCAGGACCTTCGTCCCCGCGCGGTCGAGCGTCGACAATGCGTCACGTACCGTGACGTCGGGCGAGACGACTGCCTCTTCCCAGCCGTTCATGCTTTCGTCCTTATCGGTCGTGCGGGCACGCCATACAGCGTGCCGCCACCCTCGAAATTACGGACCACCACGGCCCCGGCGCCGATTAGCGTCTCCGCACCGATCCGGATACCCTGGATGACGACCGCACGCGCGCCGACGATGCTGCCGGCTCCGATCGTCACGTCGCCGCAGACGGTGGCGGCCGGCGCGAGGTGGGTCCATTCGCCGATGGTACAATCATGTTCGACGATCGCGCCGGTATTCACGATCGCTCCTCGCCCGATGTGGGCGCCGGCCTGAACGATGCAGCCCGCCAGCACCTGCGCGCCATCGACAATGGTGGCATGGTCGGACACGATCGCAGCCGGGTGCCGGATAGTCGCAAAGCGCCAGCCATCATGTTCCAGTTGTTCCTGCACGCGTCGACGCAGGGTGGTATCGCGCACGCCGCCGATCCCGTTGGCGAGCAGGTAGGTGTCACGATCGAACGACGCACCGATCCGCGCTTCGTCGACGATCGAAGCACCCTGCAGTGACCATCCGATCTTCGCGGGATCAGCGTCGGCAAAGGCTACGACAGTGTCCCTGCCGCAGCGGATCGCATCGGCCACGACCGCTGCGTGGCCGCCCGCCCCGATCACGACGATGTCACGCATACTCATCGACGATATACGTCGCCGGCCGCGAGATCATGGGGGGCGACGGTGCCGATCATGTCCCAAAGTTCGGCAGGATCGATTCCATCGCCGCTTCGCGCGGTCGTCAGGTCCACACGCTCCAACACTGCACCCCGCGCGATCGGACGTGCGGCCACCACCTTCTGCCGCGCGACACGGCGCATGTCCCATTCCGACGGTTGCGGCACCTTCACGCCATCACCGCGCATCACCTCGACCGACCGGATGCACGCGATCAGCTGGGTGAGTTCATCGATTTCCAGCGAGGCCGCGTGATCCGGACCCGGCAGCGAACGGTCGGTGGTGAAATGCTTCTCGATCACTGTCGCGCCCAGCGCGACCGCGGCGATGGCGGCGGTCGATCCCGCACTGTGATCGGAATATCCCACCGGAAGTCCGAACGCGTCGCCCAACGTCCTCATCGCCGCCAGATTCACGTCGCTGTCAGCGGCGGGATATTGTGTCGTGCAATGCAGGATCGTAACCCGACCGCGCAGCGCCGCGCGGCGATCCGGATCGCCCCAAATGCGCCACACATCCGCGATCGACCGCGGCTCCGCCACTTCATGGATCGCATGCGATATGACGGCCAGTGCCAGTTCCACGTCCGACAGCGTCGCCATGCCGGTCGACAGCACGATAGGTTTTCCTGCATTCGCATAGCGCCAGACCATCGGCGCGTTGGTCAACTCGCCGGACGGAACCTTCACGATCGGCATGCCGATCCCGACGAGCATGTCGAGGCTGATGGGATCGAAGGCGGTGGAGATGAAATCGATCGAGCGGGCACGCGCATGAGCCTGAAGCTCGACATGCCAATCGTGCGGCAATTCCAGTTTTCGCAGCATGTCGCGCTGGCTCTCGCCCGCGCCGGTGCGCTGCTCCTGATACCCGGCCTTGCCAACGGTCGCCGACGCCAGCAAATCGGCATCGAAAGTCTGGAATTTTACTGCGTCGGCGCCGGCATCAGCGGCGCCCTCGACCAGCGCGAAGGCAAGATCGCGGTCGCCGTTATGGTTCACGCCAGCCTCGGCGATGAAATAGGTCCTAGGTGCGGTCAAGACGAAAACTCCAGGTCGCAAAACCGCTTCAGGGTGGGCAGCGGCCGGTCGGCGATTATCTCAACGATCCGCGCGGCGGCATCGCCAGTGCCGTAGGGATTGTCAACGCGGCGGGCAGCCTCCGCGAACTCCGGCGACAGCGCCCGTCCGAGTGCTTCCGAGATGCTGTCGCGATCGACGTCGCAGTGGATCACCGACGCCGCCGCGATGCGGCCACGTTGGCGTCCGCCGATGTCGATCGTCGGCACGCCGAACGACGGCGCCTCGATGATACCGCTCGACGAATTTCCGACGACGGCGGCTGCGTTGCGCAATACGGTGAGATAGCGTCTGAATCCCAGCGACGGCACAGCGACGGCGCGGTCGGGATGACGGCGGACGTAGTCGATAAGCAGCGGAATGATCGCCCGCCCACCGGTGTCGGCGTTCGGATAGGTCAGCACGACCTGATGCTCCGGATAGCCGTCCAATGCGTCGAGCATAGCGTCCGTCGTAGCGACGGCATCCTCCTCGCCAGCGGTCACCGGGTGGTAGGTCGCCAAAAAATAAGGTGGGCGCAGGTGGAAATTCAGGCTTTCGCACACCTCCGCCATCGGCATCGCCGCGCTACGATGCAGGTGATCTATACCGAGCGCACCGACGTCGAACACCGTATCATCCGCCTCGCCCATCTGGATCACGCGACGCCGGTACGGTTCGGTAGCGGTGAAGTGGAGGCTGGCCATCTTCGTAATGGCATGACGGATCGAATCGTCGATCGCGCCCTCTGTTGCCTCACCACCGTGCAAATGGACCACCGGGATCCGCAAGATCAGCGCAGCCTGCGCCGCCGCCAGCGCTTCGAACCGGTCGCCCAGGATGACGATCGCGTCCGGCCGGAGGCGATCCAGCGCCTCGGCGCACCCCATCGTCGCCAGACCGGTCGATTTCGCGATGCCGACTGGCGTATCCGACGACAGCAATATCTCCACGCGCTCGTCGATCGTGAAGCCGTCCGCTACGATTTCCCGCCACGTTGAGCCGAACTCCGGCGACAGGTGCATGCCGCTCACGATCAGCTCCAATTCCAACGCCGGATGCGCGGCGATGTCCTTCATCAACCAGTACAGCAGCCCGTATTCCGCCCGCGTGCCGGTGAAGACCGCGATGCGCCGCGTCATCGTGCGCCTTCCGGCGGGACGCTGCTCGGCAGGTTGACGACCCGCTCCTCCAGCCATTGCGCGGTATCCAGCGGTCCTCGCCGACAGCCGGCGTACATGCCCAGGTTGTTCATCAGCGCCCAGATCGGCCGCGTCATAACGCCCTCGCGATTGGTGGCCGCCAGCAATGCCTCACGGTGCGCCATGTCCTGGCAGATGACCGCATTCAGCCAATAGTTGGACCGGCAGCCGTCGGGTTCGACCACGAACGTCAGGTCGCTGCCGTCGAGGAACGTGCGATAATCATCGGCAAGCGCGCGTTTGCGCGCGACGAAACCATCCAACTGCTCCAACTGCGCGCAGCCAAGCGCCGCGTTAAGGTTGGGGAGGCGGTAATTGTAGCCCACTTCGTCATGCACATATTCATAGGCATGCGGCACCTTCGCGGTGGTCGTCAGATGCTTTGCGCGCTTGCCGGTCGTCGCATCGGTCAGCAGCATCCCGCCGCCACCCGTGGTGATGACCTTGTTCCCGTTGAAACTCAGCGTCCCGACCGCGCCGAAGATGCCGGTATGACGGCCTTTGTAAAAGCTTCCGAGCGACTCGGCCGCATCCTCGATCAAAGCGATGCCCCAGCGAGCGCAGACCTCTACAAGGCCATCGATGTCGGCGGGATGACCGAAGGTGTGCATCGGTACGCAGGCGCGCACGACGCGCCCGTCGTCGTTCGTCACGCAACGACCGCCGTCATCCACCAGCGCGTTTGCGGCAAGCCATGCGTCCAGCGCGGCGGGCGACAGCCCGAGCGTATGGCGATCGACGTCGACGAACACCGGTTCGGCGCCGCAATAGGCGATGGCGTTGCAAGTCGCGACGAACGTCAACGGCTGGGTCACCACCAGGTCGCCGGGCTCGACCCCGACCAACCGCAACGCCATGTGCAACGCGGCGGTCCCGTTCATCGTGGCGACCGCTCGCTCGCACCCGGTGTAGGCGGCCATATCGGCCTCGAACCTATCGACGTACGCACCGACGCTGGACACGAAGGTCGACTGGATCGTGTCGAGGACATATGCCTGCTCGTTGCCGGCGAACACCGGCGCATGGAGCGGGATAAAGTCATCCGTAGCGAAACGCGCACGCACGAACCGTACGAGACCGTCGACGACGGACTGGTCAGACATTGTAGATCGCCGTCTTGTACTTTGCGAGGTTTGTGGGATTGACGAACCAGTCGATCGTGCGTTGCAGGCCGGTACGGATATCGACCTCCGGTTCGAAGCCGGTCAATTCGCGGATCAAGCCATTGTCGCACCAGAGGCGGAACACCTCCGATTTGCCCGGACGATCGCGTGCGCTGTCATGGACGAATTCGACGTCGCTGCCCATCAATTCGCGGATCAACGATAGCGTATCGCCCACGGATATTTCGAAGTTCGAGCCGATATTCACAGTCTTGCCGACCGCCGTGTCGCATTCGGCAAGGGCAATGAATCCGCGACAGGTATCCGTTACGTAGTTGAAGTCGCGCGTCGGGGTCACATCCCCCAGCTTGATCCGAGTCTCGCCACTTGCGATCTGCCCGATAATCGTCGGGATCACCGCACGTGCGGACTGTCGCGGGCCATAGGTATTGAATGGTCGCGCGATCGTCAGCGGTAGATCGAAGGCGTTGAAGAAGCTCATCGCCATCGCATCCGCACCGATCTTCGACGCGCTGTACGGCGACTGCGGCTGTAGCGGATGCTTCTCGTCGATCGGAACATATTGCGCGGTGCCGTACACTTCGCTGGTCGACGTATGGATGAAACGGCCTACCCCCGCATCCAGCGCCGCCTTGCACATATTCAACGTTCCCGTGACGTTGGTGTCGACGTAGCTGGCGGGCGCATCGTAGGAATACGGAATGGCGATCAGCGCGGCCAAGTGGAAAATACATTCCTGATCGCGGGCGATCGTCCGGCAGAAATGCGGATCGCGCACGTCCCCCGATACGATCGACAGGTTCGCATGGTCGGGAATGGCCTCAAGCCAGCCCCAGTAATTGAACGAATTGTACATCGACAGCGCCGTCACGCGATGTCCCTGCGCCAGCAATTGCTCCACCAGATGCGAACCGATGAAGCCGTCTGCCCCGGTTACGAGAATGTTCTTCATGTTTGAACCCGCTACTCCCGCGCGCCTGTCTGCGCGCCTGATTTCTGGCCGTGCGTATTATCTCGCGGCCGCGCTACCGTCGCGAACGAGCGTCGGCGATGCGGCGACGAGTTCCAGCGGCGTCTGCCCGTCCGCGCCAGCCGCGACCACCAGATCCAGGAACTGGACCGGACACGCGGCACCCACGACCGGACGTGCGTCGAGCGCGACGACGTCGCCCCCGAGCGGCCGGCCTTCCCAGATGACTGGCTCGTCCTTCGTCAGCGCGCACTTCAATACCCACCAGGCGGTCGAATCGGCCGTCCACTCCGTCGATCGGACCGCCGCGCGGAACCGATACGCACCTGCAGGAAGGAACAGCAGCTTCCGCGCCACCAGCGCCTGATTGCCGGGATCGAGCGAGATCGACAGGTCGAGCAAATTGCCGCCTGTCTCGGCCTTCGTAAACGATGCCAGCAGCGGTTCCGACCGAATGATTTGCCAGCTGATCGGAATCCGGTCCGGGCGCACGCCCGCGGTGTCGAACCGCACCGCCGTCAAGACGTCGCGACCGGCACCGGGCATGGTCAGATATCGCTGGCGAAGCTGCTCGTAGTGGCGATCGTTGGCCAGCCCCTGAAGCAACAGGCCATCGAGCTGTCCCGATCGATCGATCGATTTCAAACCGCCAACCCGATCGACCAAAGCGGCGACCGCGGCCGAATGGCCGCCCGCGCGAAGGGTCGATGCGAAGAACGCGCCGAGCCACGGCGGCGACGTAGCCATGATTGCTGCGAATGGACCGCGAACCGCCGGGTCCTCGATCGCACTCGCAAGGATAGGGAACAGCAGCGCGTCGCCGCCAGCGCGCGTTCGCAGCGCAATGTCATGATGCCGCAACGCGCCTGCCACGTCCCCACGTTCGACCGCCAGTTCGATCAGCGCCAACTGCGTCCGGAAATCGCGCCGTGAAATCCGTTCAGCCAGTTCGTGCAGTTTCGTCCCGGCGAAATGATCGCCGCGCAATTCGGCCGAAAGCCCCAGCAATCGCGCAGCACCGGCAGTCAACGGAGCGCTAAGCAGGGCACGCCGTCCTTCGCGCGACAATTCGTCGGCAGTGGGCAATACGGACGTGGCGGTCATGCGGTCGTCGAGACGACGAACAACTGCCCTGCCATCATCTGAAAACGACACGACCCGCTGCGGATCGCGGTTTCGCAAAACCTCGATGACCGCCGACCGACCTGCTGCCACCGCCAAACAGGAGGCCAAACCGAAGATGATCGCACCTCGCCAGATCTGGCGGCGCCGTCCCCGGCCCGAACGGTCGCCGGCCGACACTATCCGGCCTTTCCGGCGCCGGCGTCGTCGGTATTTCCGTAGCCGTAGCCATAGCCATAGCCATAGCCATAGCCAGCCTGCTTCTCGTTCAGCTTCGTCAGGACCGCACCATAGACATGGGCGTGAACCGAGCGGAGCCGGCCCAGCGACGCATGCAGACCGCGCACCGCGACATTTTGCGCTTCGATGACGAAGACTACGCCTTCCACCGCGCGCGACAGCAACGGCGCGTCGGCAAGACCCAGGATCGGCGGACTATCGATCACCACCTGATCGAACATCGTCAGCAGATGCTCCACCAACCGGCGCATGCGCTCGCCACTCAGCAATTCGGCCGCGCTGGGCGGACGCGGACCAGCGGTGATGACCTTCAGGTCCTGTCCATCGGTATCGTGGAGCATGCCCTTCCAGTCGTCGTCGCCGGCCAGATAATTGCTGAGGCCACGAGTATTGGGCACGCCGATGATGTCCTGCAACGTCGGCGAACGCATGTCGGCGTCGACGATCACGACCCGCTGTCCCGTCCGGCTGAGCACCTTCGCCAATGCCCAGGTGGTCGTGCTCTTTCCCTCCGCCGGCTGCGTGCTCGTAACCATGAACGCTTTTGGCACGCCATGATCGGTCGAGAACGTCAGGTTGGAGTGGATACTGAGATATGCCTCCCAAAGGATCGATTTCGTATCGTTGATGAGTGCATACGCGTCGCCCTGAATGGCCGGGACGCTTCCCAGCAGCGGCAGTTGCAGCGAGCGGGTCACCTCTCCCGGATCGCGCACACCCTCGTCGATCTGTTCCAGACCCAGCGTCGCCAGTCCGGCCAGACCCAGCCCCGCCAGCAAGGCGAAAGCGAGGTTTAGCGGCAAGCTCGGCGCGGACGGCCGCTGCGGCACCTTTGCCGGATCGACGATGGCGATGTTGTTCGCCCCGATACCAGTGACGCCGATCTCCTTGTAACGCTGCAACAGCGCGTCATAGAGTTGCCGGTTGGTGTCGGTTTCGCGTTGGAAGATGTTGTATTGAATGCTGTCGCGCTGTTGGCGACCCAGCCGCGTCTTCAGTGCCTCGACCTGCTGACGCAAGCCCTGCTCGCGCGCGCTCGCCTCGGCAAATTCCTGCGACCGGCTGCCGCGGATGCGAGATTCCTCGCGGGCGATGCTCGCGTCGAGGCTACGGATCTGCTCCGCCAGCGACCGTGCCGCGGGATAGCCGGGCTCGAACTGGACGAGGAGCTTCTGATATTCCGCGGACACCTCCGCGCGGCGTTGGCGCAGCGAGGATACCGCCGAACTTCCCGTCACGCCCTCCGCACTAACCTGCCCGCTGCTGCCGGCGCTCGACCGGCTCTCTGCCGCCAGACGATCCGCGATCGCCTTCGACAAGGCGTCGTTCAGCGCCTCCAGATCGACCGACGTCAACGTCCGTTCGACCTCGGTACGCCCGGTCGCGTCCTTGCTGGCGCCCAGCGCGACGATGCTCTTCTGCTGCGCATAATTGACGAGGTCGCGCTCGGATGTCTCCAGCCGCGAGCGAAGCTCACCGAGGCGTCCCTCGAGGAAGCGCCGTGCGTCGACCGTCGAGGAGAAGCGGCGGTCGATCGTGGCCTGCACGAATTGCTCGACCCAGGTGTTTGCGATCTGGGCCGAGAGGGTGGGTGACGCGCTGGTGAAGGTGACGTCGACCAGACTGGAGTTACGGACAGGCCCGACCTCGACGTGCTTCAACAGCAGCTGAACGGCGAGCGCCTCACGCGTGGCTCGCTCCTCCCGCGTGAGCGGGCCGTCGCCGCGATCGAAGAACAGGCCGCGATCAACGTTGACGCCGAACGCCTTGAAGAATTCGATATTGGACGACAGCTTCAGTCGACGCTCGACCCGTTCAGCGAGCGAGCGGGCGCTGAGCAGCGAATATTGCGTCTGGTAGAATTCGAGGTCTCGGCTAGCCTGCGGCGAATCGAGCCCCTCCACCTTGGTAACGTTCTTCTGTTCGCGGCTGATCTCGATCCGCGTCGTGGCGGTATATTTCGGCGTCATCAGCAGGCTGACGACGACACCGGCCACCAGCGAGGCAACGATTATCCCGAGGATGATCCACTTCCAGCGGAGGACGATGATCCAATATTGCAACAGGATCGGCCGGGAGAACAGACCGCTCTGCTCGGCCATCGCCTCGCCATTCGCGGCGGTCTGTCGGACCACGAGATCATCGCGCGGATCGCGCATCACATTGTCTTGATAAGTCACTGGAACTCGAACCCGATCACTGCAAGGCGATGATAAGCGGCGCGGTCAGCAAAGGTGCTGCCTGCAACAGATCGCGGAAGAAGCGCCGCTGTGGCGAATCACCCACGACCACGACGTCGTTGGCGTAAACTTCGGGATCATCGTAATATCCCTGCCGGATCGCCTTAAGATTGTAGATCCCCGCCATCTTGCGACCGTCCACGGTACGAAAGATGATGACGTCGCTGAGCTTGGCGAATTCGGTCGTTCCCTTGGCGGTGGCGATCGCACGCATCAGTGTCATGCGACCGACAACGGGATACAGCCCCGATTCCTTCACCTCGCCATCGACCGTCATCACCTGGCTCACCGTCTCTTTCAGATTGACGGTAACCTGCGGATCGCGGACGTAATTCCGGCGCAGCCTGTTCTCGATTTCCTGCGCCAGTTCCGCCGGCGTCTTGCCGGATGCCTCGACGATCCCGGCGAGCGGGAAAGAGATACGGCCGCTCGCGTCGGTCTGCACTTCCTTCTTGCTCAGATCTTCCATGCCGAACACATCGATCTCGAGCTTGTCGAACGGACCGATCATGTAGGGCCGACTCTGCTCGAACAGATCGGTCTTGCGGGGTGGCGGCAACGGTCCGTCGGCGACCTGGATCTGGGACGGCGCGCCGTCCACGCCCGCGCGCAATTTGCGGTCGCCATTCGAACAGCCGGCGAGCAGCGCCACGCCTGCCGCGACAAACAAGAGCTTGTTCATTAAGTTACTCGATTACCAGGCACGATGAGGATCGAACGTGCCTCATCCACCGCTCCGCGTGTGCCCCAACCGACCGAGCGCAGCGCGATACAGCCAAACGACTGCCACGGCTGCAACGCTGGCCAGCGAAGGAACGCGCAGTGGATAGTCGCCCAGGCTCGCGATGCCAAGAATCAAAATCATCACGGTGGCCAGCCGCCCGAGCGCAACTTCGCCTCCTGCGGCTAAAGGCTTGCGCCAGACCGAATATGACATGGCCGCCCACCCGACAAATGCGACGACCAACAGCAAGATGCCGGGAACACCCCCCGTCATGTACATTTCCAGCCAGTCGTTGTGGGCGTGATTTGCGTAGGTGGTCCGCAATTGCGCGTTCGGTTCGTAGACCTGATACACCCGCTCGAACGAGCCGAAGCCCGATCCGAACGGGAAATATCGCGCGCCGATTTGCGCGATCGGTCCCCACATCCTGAAGCGGATTTCGCTGCCGCCGTGCGCGAAAAGGCGATCGAACGCCTCGCCGCGGGACATCAGCACCGTCACTGCAGCAAGCACTACCGCCACCACTCCGGCCAGCGCATAGGGCAACACGCGGTGCTTGGCAGGCCTTCGCGCCTCAGCCAGTAACGCCGGTGCGCGATAGAGCGCCATGGCCGCCGCGAAGCCGATCACGCCCGCGATCAATCCCGCGCGCGAACCGGTGACCAGTATCAGCGGGATCGTGGCCAGCGCGATCGCCCCCGCCGCCAATTGATGAAACCGGGCACGTTGAACCGTCACAGCGTCGTTCGATGCCCAGACCGCCAGCATCGGTGGCACGCACCCTAGGAAGACGGCTGCGTGGTTGCGATTGGTGAACAGGCCGCTCGCGGTGACCTCGCCGCGCAAACCGTAGATGTTGAACGTTCCGTCGCCACCCATGATCTGGAGGATGCCCAGCAGCCCGGATACCAGCGCAGCCACGATCAAGAACGGCAGGATCGTCCAGCGCTCCTTCTCGTCCAGCCGAAGCGTCAGCAACAGTACCGCCGACGGCACGGACATGGAAAAGAGGGCATTCCACGTATCCGACGGTGACAGCGACAACGGGCGCCACACCAATCCCAGTCCCGCCATCCGATCGATCTCGACCACGATTTCCCGTCCTGGCAGCCTGGTCCAGATAGGTGGCGGCAAGGGTAACAGATGGCTCAGGATCAACAGCGTAGCGATACCGAGGAACGCCAGCAGCGGCCAGGCGCCGCGTCTCTCCTCGCGCGTCATCCGCCACAGTGCATAGGCGCCAACCATCACCGTCAACGGCCGAAGCAGGATGAGATAGGCGATGTCGCCACGCGACCCGCCTCCGAAGAGGAAGATGACGGTCAGAAGGGCGAATATGCCCCACGCCTTGCGCGTCCCCTGCAACCGCCCCGCCGTACGACGCCTATTTCCCGCCATGTTCGTCCATCCTGCCCGAACCCGCTTCGTCGCTCTCGACCGATCGTCGAGAAGACGATCGCGCCGCTTCAATGTCTCGTGCGCTCGCGATCGATCGCGCGCCCTATCGGGCCCGCTTGTAGCCGGCATAGACCGGGACGTAACCGACGAGTTGATTATCGCTGCCATATTCGGGCCGGACCGCAACGATATCGCCATCCGGCCGCGCGTTCCGGAGGATTGAGGCGCTTAGCGGCGCACCGTCGACGCGGATACCAGCCACCACGCGGCCTCCGTCGCCACTGAACGTCGCGATCAGCTGGTCAGGCGTAGATCGTGCGGTGGACGACGCGCGTCGCAGATCGATCGTCCCGTTCGTCGTCCGCATCTCTCCCGCAAGGCCCCGGCCCGCCCCGTCCGACAGCGTCAGCACGCCCGCGACCGTCGGGTTGCACAGATGCGCCTGCGCACCGTGCACGATCAGATTGTCTGCGGCGGGCGATTGCAGCGCGGCGGGAATGTCGCCCGTCACGGCGGAGATGACGAGGATGGAATGCGTCAGCGCCGGGCCATGATCGTCCTCGAGCACGATCGCACCCTTCGCGGCGGTTCCGGCAAGATCCACGACGATCTCGCTGGCGCTCGTCGTTCCATATGTCTCCGCCGCGCCCGCAGCCGCGCTGCCGATCCGAAGCTTGTGATCGCACTCGCCCTTGTCGCCGGACAGGGTGATGCGCGTGTTCCTGACGTAGGCGCCGACGAGCGCCTCGACCCTTCCCTCGCCCGCGAGCCAGGGTTCCCCCGACGGGCCGCGCCTGCGGTCACCGGCCGGCTTGCTAGTAATCACCCGGCAATCGATCGTCAGCCCGTGAGCACGGGCCAGCCACAGGTCCTTCTGGCAATTGATCGACTGTACTTTGATCGATAGACCGATATCGGTCCCGGATGGCACCGCTACGCCTGACGGCAGGGCGGAGACGACGACGGCGGCGAAGCAATCCTCCGCGACCAGGTCTATATCGACCGCGGTCTTTGCCCGCGCCTGGGTCGCCAGATTCGCATCGAGTCCGAAGCCGAAAGCACAATTGCGCGCGAACATGCGCGCTTTGAGGAAACCGGTCTGGTCCGCCGCCCGATCGCACTGGATCGTCAGTGCCTTGCCGCCGTCGAGATGATCCGCCTTCGCCACGGCGGGGAGCGCCTCGCACCAGATATCGAGCAGCGTGATGTTGTCATAGCCGCCGGTCACGCTGACCCCGTTCGATCCTGATCCCCGATCGCCGTTCAAGACCGCCTTCAGACAGAGGTTGCGGAAATGGAGGTTGCGAACGGCGCGGAGTTGAAAGACGTCTGCGCCGTCGTCCGACGTGGTCTGAAACACCGAATTGGGACCGTTTCCAAAAATCGTAACGTTTCGGCAGTCGAGCAGGCCGGCCACTCCTGCGTCCTGCCTCCACGGAAACGACGCGTCGCCGATATCGTAGACGCCGCCGGGGTGATAAAGATCGTGACCGTTCGCCAGCGCTGACAGCCAGGCCGCGTTGATCGCGCTTCGCAGCGCTGCGACCGACGTCGCACCGTCGGGCAGTGCGCCGAAATCGACGAAGGAACGAACGCGGCGCGACGATGACGGCTGGCGCGATTCGCCATCGGCCTGTCTGGCGAGCGCCGCCACCGGAGCCATTCCGCCGAGGGCGAGGGTGCCGAGCGCGCGACGACGATCGACCGCCTCCCGAAACGTACCATCCCTCAAGCTCATGTCGGTCCTCATAACGGCAATGGCTCGCAGATGCTCGCAACCATGGTTTCGCCTGATGGCGATATCGCAATCGCGGATGTCGTGCCGGCAGCCCTCCTAACCGGGATGGCCATTCATGACCACCGTAGCCCGCGTGGCGAGCAGTCGTCGAACCCGGCGATCGAACGAGGTGACGCTGAGCGAGGTGGAGCATGCACTGATCTGACATGTCGATGCGTCGACATCTATGAATTAGACGACCCGTCATCGAACCGACGCGAAACCGTCGCACGCGCTTAACCAAGCGCGACCACGGCGCCTGCGATGCGGCATCGGGCCGCGCAGGGAAAAACGACATGATCGCACGTATCTGGCTCGCGGGCGTCGCCCCGCTGGCACTGCTCGCGGGTGCTGCGTCGGCGCAGGGGATCGCGCCGCTGACGCCCGAACCTGCCGGCGAGGCGGCGGGCAGCGACGACGGCGACATCGTCGTTCTGGGCTTCGGCCAGACGCGGCAGGTGCAGACGATCACCGCGGCGGACATGGAACGGCTGACCCCCGGCACGTCCCCACTGAAGGCCGCGGCGAAGCTGCCGGGCGTCAATTTCCAGTCCGCCGACGCGTTCGGTGCCTATGAATGGTCGACCCGCATCTCGCTGCGCGGGTTCAACCAGAACCAGCTGGGCTTCACGCTGGACGGCGTGCCGCTGGGCGACATGAGCTACGGCAACGTCAACGGCCTGCACATCAGCCGCGCCGCGATCTCGGAGAATATCGCCACCACGACGGTCGCGCAGGGCGCGGGCGCGCTGGGCACCGCGTCGACCAGCAACCTTGGCGGCACGCTGCAATTCGCCACCCGCGCACCGTCCGATACCGCGGACCTCGTCGCATCGGGCACCTATGGCAGCAACGACACGATCCGTGCCTTCGTCCGCGCGGAAAGCGGCGACCTTGGCGGCGGGCTGAAGGGCTATGTCAGCTACGGCTTCCTCACCACGGACAAGTGGAAGGGCTTCGGCAGCCAGCGCCAGCATCAGGCGAATGCGAAGATTGTGAAGGAGATCGGCACCGGTAGCATCACGGGCTTCCTCAACTTCTCCGACCGGCGCGAGAGCGATTACCAGGACCTCAGCCTCGACATCATCGCGCGCCGGGGGCTGCGCGCGGACAACATCTCGAACGATTACCCCACCGCGCTGCAGCTCGGCCGCGTCTATCAGAATCAGGCCGCGCGCGACGCCTATGCCGCCGCGAACGGCGGGTCGACGGCGGGCTTCACCGCGCCGTGGACGGGCGCGGGCTTCGCCTTTCCGGCGGGCTTCGGCACCGTCGACGACGCCTATTTCGATGCCGCCGGGCTGCGGCGCGACTGGCTGGGCGGCGTCACCTTCGACGCGGCGCTGACGCCCGCATTGTCCCTCGTCTCGACCAGTTACTATCACAGGAACAAGGGCCAGGGTTCGTGGATCACGCCCTATTCACCCACCCCGGCGGGGTCGGCGGATGCGGGCGGCTCGCCATTGCCCGTCTCTCCCACGTCGACCGCGGGCCTCGCCTCCCCGCTCGGTTTCCGCACCACCGAATATGGCATCGACCGCGCGGGCAACGTGACGCAGCTAGCGTGGCAGGCCGGGGCGAACCGGCTGGAACTGGGCGGCTGGTACGAAAGCAATACGTTCGACCAGGCACGCCGCTTCTACGGCATGAGCGACGGCGCGACCGCGAACCGCGACGCGCAGGATTTCCAGTCAAATGCGTATCGCACGCAATGGGACGGGAAGTACGATACCGAGACGCTGCAATATCACGTCGCCGACACGCTCGACCTGGGCGACCTGACGCTCAGCGGCGGATGGAAGGGGATGCGCGTGCGCAACAGCGCGAACCTGCGCGTCGGCACATTGGTCGCGGGGCGGATCGAGGCGCGCGACTGGTTCCTGCCGCAGGTCGGCGCGCTGTATCGCTTCGGCGCGGGGGCGGAGGTGTTCGCCAATTATACGGAGAATATGCGCGCCTTTGTTTCTTCGGCCACGACCGGGCCGTTCGCGACGACGCAGTCGGGTTTCGACGCGATCCGCTCGACGCTGAAGCCCGAGACGTCGAGGACGATCGAGGGCGGCGTGCGCGTCCGCTCGGGCGGGTTGCAGCTGTCGGCGGTAGGCTATCACGTCGATTTCGCCAATCGCCTGCTCAGCTTTTCGAACGGTTCCGGCATCCAGGGCAATCCGCCGACGCTGAACAATGCCGGCGACGTCGAAAGCTATGGCGCGGAACTGGCCGCGACCTATCGCGTCGCGCGCCCGCTGACGCTGTTCGCCAGCTATTCGTACAACAAGGCGACCTATGAGGACGATGTGCGCGACAGCGCCGGCGTGCTGCTGTCGCCCACCGCGGGCAAGACGGTGGTCGACACGCCGGAGCATATGGCGAAGGGCGAGATCGCCTATGACGACGACCGTTTCTTCGCGCGGGTGGGCGGCGATTACATGTCGCGGCGCTTCTTCAACTATCTGAACGACCGCTCGGTCGGCGCGCGGCTGCTGGTGGATGCCAGCATCGGCTATCGCCTGCGCGGCGTGGGCGGCATATTGGAAGGGCTGGCGATCGAGGGCAGCGTGACCAACCTGACCGACAAGGACTATGTCTCCACCATCGGCACCAACGGTTATACCGCCAGCGGCGACAACCAGACGCTGCTGGCGGGCGCGCCGCGGCAGTGGTTCGTGACGCTGCGGCGGGGGTTCTGATGCGCGCGCGCCTGCTCGCCCCCGCTTTCGCCTTACTGCTGGCGGGGGGAGCGGCGCACGCCTCCCCCGTACTGCTGATCTCGCTCGACGGCCTGCGTCCCGGAGACGTGGCGCAGGCGAAGACGCGCGGGATGGACCTGCCCGTCCTGACCGGACTGGCGGCCGATGGCGCGAGTGCGCAGGGCGTCGTCGGGGTGCTCCCCACCCTCACCTACCCCAGCCACACCACCCTGCTGACCGGCGTGTCGCCGGCACGGCATGGCATTTCGAACAACCTCACCTTCGATCCCGAGCAGAAGAACCAGGGCGGCTGGTACTGGTATGCGCAGGACGTGCGCGTACCGACATTGTGGGCCGCGGCGAAGGCGGCGGGACTGTCCACCGCCAACGTCCACTGGCCGGTCAGCGTCGCGGCGCCGGGGATCGACGCGAACCTGCCGCAAATCTGGCGGACGGGTACGGCGGACGATCCCAGGCTGCTGACCGCGCTCGCGACGCCGGGGCTGATCGCGCGGCTGGAGGCGGCCGTGGGTGCACCCTATCCGCAGGGGATCGACGAAAGCGTGGAGGGCGACGCCGGCCGCGTCGCGTTCGCAGAGGTGATGTTGCGCGACCGGCCGCAGTTCATGACCGTCTATCTCGCCGGTATCGACCATGCCGAACATCACGACGGTCCCGGCTCCTCCGGCGCGAAGGCCGCAATCGTGGCGACCGACGCGCTGGTCGGGCGGCTGGTCCGCGCTGCGCGTGCGGCGATGCCCGACGTGACGGTGGTGGTGGTGTCCGACCAGGGCTTCCTGCCCGTCGATACGGACGTGAACCTGTTCCGCCCCTTCGTCGACGCCGGTCTGGTGACGCTGGATGCCAAGGGGCAGGTGACCGCGTGGCAGGCGATACCCTGGCTGGCGGGCGGGACCGCCGCGATCCGCCTCGCGCGGCCCGACGATGCCGCATTGGTGGCGACGGTCCGCGGCGTACTGGCGCGGATGGCGGCGGATCCGGCCTATCGCATCGCGCGCATCCTCGATCGCGCGGAACTGACTGCGGCGGGCGGCGCGGGCGAAGCCAGCTTCTTCGTCGCGCTGAAACCCGGCACCGAAACGGGCCGCGATCCCCTCGCCCCGATCACCCGGCCGTCCGCCTATAAGGGCATGCACGGCTATCTTCCGTCCGATCCGGCGATGCGTTCGACGTTGATCGTCGCGGGACCCGGCGTGGCGAAGGGACGCGATCTGGGCGTCGTCGACATGCGCGGCATCGCCCCCGCGATCGCACGCCGGCTGGGCGCGGCCTTGCCCGATGCGGAGGTGAAGCCCGCATTCTGATATGTATACCTGTCGACACGCAGGAGTGTCGACATCGCGATTATTTGTGCCTGTGAACGATAACTGCTATATCCCGTTCACAGGAGCGACATATGGCCACCCTCCCCTCCGCTACGCACGACCCCGACGCCGCCCGCGTCCTGACCGAGGCGGTCGCGCGGATCGGGGAATTCTGGGACCTGTCCAACGCACGGCTGGGCGGGATCGTCGGGCTGTCCGGGCCCAGCGTTTCGCGGCTTCGCGCGGGCACCTACCGGCTGGAACCCGGCAGCAAGCCGTTCGAGCTGGCGCAACACCTCCTGCGCCTGTTCCGCTCGCTCGACAGCTGGCTGGGGCAGGACGATGCCGCCGCGCGATCGTGGCTGGCGACGCCCAACCTCGACCTCGGCGCGGCGCCATTGGAAACGATCGCCACCGTGCGCGGCCTGCTGCGCACCGGCGATTACGTCGACGCGCTGCGTGCCCGCACCTGAGCCCGTCGCCGATCTCGCGACGCTCGCCCTCCCCTATGACGGTCGCGTGATCCGCGTCGTCGAGGCGCAGCACCGTATCGCCACCAACCGCCTCGCCCGCGACGCGCGCGATCAGGCGCTGCTCGAGGCGCTGGCGGACGAGGTGAAGCCGTTACTGCCAGAGGCAGCGCGCACTCTGCCGTGGTTGCTCGCGGCGCCGTTCCGCTACGGCTATGGCCGGCCGTCGCGCTTCCGTCCCGCGGACAGCTGGCCCGGCATCCTGTATGCCGCGGAGGACGTCGAGACCGCGGTGACCGAGGCGGCGTGGTGGCGCCTCGTCGGCTTCGCGCGTTCGCCCGGGTTCCGGCGCCCGCGCACGCCGACGCCGATGTCCGCCTTTTCGGTACGCGTGCGCACGCCGCGCGCGCTCGACCTGACGCACGGCCCTCTCGCCGCGCCCGGTCGCTGGACGCATCCCGACGACTATGCCGCGACACAGGCGCTGGCGACCGCCGCGCGCGCCGCAGGGATCGCCGCGATCCGCACGCCATCCGCCCGCGCGGCCGACGGCGTGAACGTGGCGGTGCTCGACCCTGCCGCGCTCGTCCCCCCGCCGCGCCCGCACAGCAGCTGGGCGTTCCTCGCCGATGGCGACACATTGCTGGCGACGCGCGAAATGAGCGGTCAGGCGCTGCGGGTCGGGCCTGTCGACGTGTAGGCGTGTCGACAGGTCGACAAAGCTAGTCGGCGACGGGAATGTCGTAGGTCAGGCCGTTGGAGCCGATCGGATAGATGGATGCGGTGAAGCTGCCCCCGACGTACAGGACGCGGCCGCCGGGCAATGCGGCGACGAACTTGCGGTCGAACGGGTCCAGCCGCGCCCATGTGCCCGCTGCTTCCAGCCCGGCCCGATCCATCATCCGTGTCGTGACCGCCTTGCACGGCTCCTTCCAGAACAATGTCTCCGGCTCATGCCCGGCATAGCGGAACAGGATATTGCACGCTGGCTTGCCGGCTTTCACGAAGTCGGTCTTGCTGACGACGCCCGATGCCGGCGCGGTGGCCGGTTTTGCAGCGGGTAGGCGTTTCGCCGCGGCGGTCGGCCGCTCCTCCGCCGGCTGCGACGCCGCGCCGGGTTGCGAGCATCCGGCCAGCAATGCGGCGACCGGGAGCGCGATCCGCGTAAGACGATCAGTCAGGGTCGAACTCGACGTGAAGATGGTTGTTGCTCGCGTTGCCGGGGAAGGTTTCGAACACAACGTCATAGTCCGCCCCCAGGATCCCGCGCACCTCGTCCTGGAATGCGCGGCCCTGCGCGACGGTGATGTTGTTGCCGCGGAAATCGAGCGCGCGATCGGTATAATGCAGCGACCGGGTGGAATGCGTACTGTCGTTGCCCGAAGTGATGACCGGCGCCGGCAGGCCCAGTCGCTCCGCCGCGCGTGCGACCGCGGCGATCGCAGGCTGCATCGAGGCGTCGAGGCGGCTGATATGCACCGCGTCGCTCTTCACCGCGACGCCGGCGTCCGCGGCTACCGCATTGCCGTCGATCCGGCCGCTCGGTGTTGTGGACGTGGCGGGCGTCGGAGCGGTGCCTCCCGGCAGCGCGACGGTCACGTCACCCGGGCGATAGCGTTCCAGCTCCGGCGTCGTGCCATGATGGTGGACGGCGTCGCCGCGACCCAGCACCGGGCCGTCGAGCGCGTTGATCCAGCCAAGGTTGTTCGCGCTGGAATAATTGGGGTTGGCGTAATTGAGGTGCGTGCCGATCGACGACGGCGTGCCCGCCGCGCGCTCCGCCAGCCAGGCGTCCACGAGGCGGTCGACCCGCGCGCTGATCCGGCTGTCGGGGATATCCGCGACCGAGTCGCGCCCGTCGCGGCGCGAGATCGGGCCGTTGATGTCGGAAAACTGGTTTCGCGCGTCCACCACGTCCGCGACGCTGTCGCCCCAATGCCCCGATGCGGTGCGGTTCAGGATGGTGTCGACGATGCCGTGCGCCTGCGCGTCGCCGGCGGACTGCACCCATTCGGTCTGCAACGTCTTCTTGATATTGGTGACGTCCGCCGCGGTCAGCGACAGCGTGGCGCCGTCGACGCGCGTCGATCCGGTCACGCCCGTCACGGCGTCCGTATTCGTCCGCGACGTTCCGGTGCCCGCGTCGGCACGTCCCGCGGGAATGGACAGCGTGTCGCCGGGATAGAGGCGGTCCGGATGGGCGACCTGCGGATTGGCGCGCAGCATCGCGGCCAGCGTGACGCCGTGCCGCGCCGCGATCCCGCCCAGCGTGTCGCCACGCTCCACGGTATAGCGCTGCGCCGCCCCCTGCGGCAGCGCCAGCCGCTGGTCGATATGGACGAGGTCGGGATTGCGGATGTCGTTCAGCCGCGCGAGCGTGCCGACGTCGGTTCCGTAGCGCTGCGCGATCCCCGACAGCGTCTCGCCCGACCGGACGACATGGCTGCCGCCGGCGCGCGGCGGTTCGGCGCCGATCGCGGGAGATCTGGTGGCCTGGGTGCCTGTGGCGCCCGACAAGGCGTTGACCATGGCGCGGGGACTCCTGTGCTGTCGGGCGGAATGTCCCATGCGGCCGGCGCCTCGTCTGTAGTCGAAGCGATTACGCGCGGATCGGCATGGCGGATCGCGCTCGCCGTGCCGTTGCCGGCGGTCCGTCCCGGATATGCTGCGCCCGGCAATGTGACGCAGAACGAACCCTTCCCCTCCCCGGCGCACGGGGCCGCCATGCGCCGGTGCCGCCGCTGGAACGCCTTCACGCAGGCCATTGGATATGTCGACGTGTAGACATGTCCAATGGTCTACACGTGGCGTCGCGCGCAATTGCGGCTATCGCTGTCCTACATCGGCATGCTCTGCCATTGTCGACCGATGTGCTCGACCGGTTCATGTTTCCCTATCGCTGTCCGTCGCATCGTGCGCGACGCCTGCCCCCGTCCTGCCGGCGGTTTTCCACCCCGACGGGGTCGTCAACTTTGTCAACTTCCGCGCCCGACCGCCACGCCCCGAAGGGGCCGTCCGGTCTGCTGCCGTCGCTCGTCCGCGCGCGGACGATGGACCGCGCCGCGATCTCCCGCGAATTCATACCCGAAAGCACGAACTCCGGCACGTCTCCCCTCGTGGCGCGGGCTTTTCCTCCCCAAAGTTCGTGCTTTCGAGTAGGAAATCCAACATGTCCGCCACCCCACGCAAGAAGGACGCGCCGAAGGCCCAGCGCGACCTGTTCCAGCTCGACAGCCCGCTGACCGGCGAGATCCGCGGCGAACGCTCGCTGATGGCCTTCCCCTTCTTCGCGCTGAGCAAGAACGCGTGGATGAAGCCGCTCCATTACGCCCACGCCAATGTCACGATCGAGGTGCGCCCGTCCGCCAATGGCGTCGCGACGATCTACGGCAAGGAGATCGTGCTCTACATCGCCAGCCTGATGGCGGCGAAGATCGAGGCGGGGGAGGATGTCGCGCAGGACTTCGTCTTCACCGCGCACGACCTGTTCAGTGTCACCGGCGCGAACCATTCGGCGCGCTCCTACCAGCGCCTGTCGGAGGCGCTGGAGCGATTGCAGGGCACGCAGATCAAGACCAACATCGAGGCCGGCGGGGAGGGGGAGGAGGGCTTCTTCTCCTGGCTGTCCGAGGCGCGGCTGCATTATACGAAGACGCGGACGGGGGAGCGCCGGCTGAAGGCGGTGAAGGTGCGGCTGTGCGACGGGCTCCACCGCGCGATCCTGCGCGACCGGCAGGTGCTGGCCTATGCCGCGGCGTATTTCCAGCTCGGCCCGATCGAACGGCGGTCGCGGCATGGATCGCGTCCGCGGTCCAATCCGACATACCGTCGTAGTCGACCGCCCGGTCAGGGCCACCAGCGGATCATGCCCTAGCTCCGTCGAGCGGAAACTAGAATAATAGGGGTCGAAATTGATATAGTTTCCGCCCACCGGCCTGAGCTGGAGCTCCATGTTGTCCCCACCACGGCCAGCACGTTCCAGATCGAAATGTCCATCTCGCAAAGATTTGCGCGATCGCGTTCATGAACGCGATTTTGAAGTCGCGCTGCGCGTTCTCACTACCTTCGCGGCTTCTGCGGTGCGGATTGACGCGATGCGGAACACGCCCCCCGTCGGCTACGGCTCATACCGCTTCGCGGTACGTCAACCTTGACCCGCGCCCCAGATCGGCCTTGCACTAATCCTCGCTCACGCCAATAAAGACCTTGCTTTCATTGACTACGATCGGCTGGCGCTCGAGTGACGAGACGACAGTCCGCGGTCGCAGCGCCTGAGTAAGGTTCGCTGGGTTTAGAGTGTCGATCTTGCTGATGGCACGTGCGTCATGAACCGTGCTCGTTCGCCAAAGGCAGCGCGCGAAGTGGGCATCAAAGTGTGCACCACGATCCAGCTGACAAATTAAAGTAAACATTTCAAGGAAAAATGGCGGAGAGGGTGGGATTCGAACCCACGGTACCCGTGAGGGCACGCCGCATTTCGAGTGCGGTACATTCGACCACTCTGCCACCTCTCCGCAGAAGACGTGCCGCGGCGAAACGCCCCGGTCGGCCGGTCGAAGGCGCGCTCCTAATGCGGCTTGTCGCGGGACGCAAGCGTGCCATGTTGTGCGTCGCGAAAAGGTCACTAGATTGCATCCCATGTCCCCCGAAGAACACGGCCCCGGCGCCAGCGCGCACCCGATCGCCCCCGACGTGGCGCATGCATCCTTCTCGATCGGCGACGTCGTGCGCCACCGGATGCTGGATTTCCGCGGCGTGATCTTCGACGTCGATCCCGTCTTCGCCAACAGCGAGGAATGGTACCAGTCGATCCCGGAAACGTTGCGCCCGCGCAAGGACCAGCCGTTCTACCACCTGCTGGCCGAGAATGCCGAGTCGAGCTACGTCGCCTACGTCAGCCAGCAGAACCTGGTCCCCGACGACAGCGAGGAACCGGTCGAGCATCCCGCGATCGCAGGATTGTTCGATCGCCTCGACGACGGTCGCTACGGGCTGAAACCGCTCCACCGACACTGAGGCATCACCCCCGCGGCGGTTGACAGGCGGGCGCTTCTCACTTAGCGACGCCGCTTCTTCCCGCGGGGTACGCCCCGGCGGGTCATGATATTTGGGAAGTGATTCGAGCCATGTTCGCTATCGTGCGCACCGGCGGCAAGCAGTATCGCGTCGCCGCCGGAGACAAGATCGTCGTCGAGAAGATCGAGGGGGAGGCCGGCGCCTCCGTCACCCTGGGCGACGTCCTGCTGGCGGGCGACGGCTCGGACCTGAAGTCCACCGACGGCCTGACGGTCGCGGCGGAGATCATCGCGCAGGCGAAGGGTGACAAGGTCATCGTCTTCAAGAAGCGCCGTCGTCACAACTATCGCCGCAAGAACGGTCATCGCCAGCGTCACACGATCCTCAAGATCGTGTCGATCGGCGGCAGCGACCAGAAGCAGGCGAAGGCCCCGAAGGCGGCGAAGGCTGATGCCGACGCCCCGGCGGCCCAGGCGTAAGGAGTAACACGCAATGGCACATAAGAAGGCAGGCGGTTCGTCGCGCAACGGTCGTGATTCGGCCGGTCGTCGCTTGGGCGTGAAGAAGTTCGGCGGTCAGGAAGCGATCGCGGGCAACATCCTCGTGCGTCAGCGCGGGACCAAATTCTATCCGGGCCGCAACGTCGGCATCGGCAAGGATCACACGCTGTTCGCGCTGGTCGACGGCCGCGTCGTGTTCCACCAGGGCAAGCTGGGCCGAAAGTTCTGCTCGGTCGACATGCCGATCGCGGCCGAATAACATCGGGTGACCACACGGGTTGCCCACCAGGGCGACCCGGGTGCCGGCCACGGCACCTACCGACAAGGGAGACGGGTCGCCCCGGCTCCCTTTTTTCTTGCTCCCTCCACCGTCGTTGTCGCCGGGCCGTCATCCAGACGGTCTAGCGGCGCTCGCAGGCGAGGAGAGCGCCCGATGTTCGCGTTGACACCCAGACTGACGTTACGGCCCGGCTGGCCGGAGGATGCCCCCGCGCTGTCGCGCGCGATCGCGCACGAGGCGGTGGTGATGAACCTCGCCCGCGCGCCCTGGCCCTATGCCCTGGGCGATGCGGAGGCGTTCCTGTCGCTGCCGCGCGGCGCGCACGAGCCGCGCTTCCAGATCGTGACCCGCGGCGACAATCGCCTGATCGGGGGCGTCGGGCTGGTGCGCGAGGAGCATGGGCACGAACTGGGCTACTGGCTGACCCCGGCCGCCTGGGGCCGCGGCTATGCGACGGAGGCGGGGCGCGCGGTGATCGACATCGCCCGCCACGCGCTCGCCCTGCCCCGCCTGACGGCGCGCCATTATTGCGACAATCCGGCGTCCGGCCGCGTCCTCCGCAAGCTGGGGTTCGTGGAAACCGGCCGGTCGCGCACCTTCTCGCTCGCGCGCGGCGGCGGGGTGGACGGCGTGGAGATGGCGCTGGACCTGACCGACGCGGAGGCGCGACCGGAGCCTGCGATGGCGGCGTAAAGGGTGTCCTACATCGTCGGGCGGGTGGTATCGTTGCCCCCAGCCCCCGTTCGTGCTGAGCGAAGTCGAAGCATATGCGTCACGCATGGCCTTCGACTTCGCTCAGGCCGAACGGGGGAATGCTCTTTGCCATTGCCGCCATCCCGTCGCACCCGCCCGACCGTGCGACCTTTCGTGACCTTTCAGGCCGCCCGCGACAGCACCGCCGCCTCGTAATCGCTTTCCGCCAGCGCGATCAGCGTCCGGTCGTCGTGCTTCCACGGGTGGAAGCCGGGCAGGAAATACGCCGCCCATACGCCCGCGATCTTGCGCGCCATGCCGGGATTGCCGAACGCATACCACGCCATCCGCGCCCATGCCGCGGGACCCGTGATCCCGTCCTGCCGCAGCAATTCCGCCATCCCGCGCGCGCGGCCGGTGAAGAAACGCCCCGTCGTGACCAGCATCACCAGCGACTTCACCCACCAGCGCCGGAACCGCGGCCAGTCGCGCGTCGCATGCAGCCAGGTGTCGTACGCGACCCCCTTGTGCTCGATCTCCTCCGCCGCATGCCACAGCCACAAGGCGCGCGGCTGCTCCTCCGCCCCTGCCAGATGCTTCGGATTCGCGATCAACTCGTGCGCCAGCATCGCCGTGAAATGCTCCAGCGCGGTCGTGGCGGCCAGCGCGCCGATCGGCGGCCGCCCCTTGGTCAGCGCCAGCGCGGCGTCGACGTCGCGGTCCAGCAGTGCGACGTCATAGCCCTGGTCGGTCACGTGGCGGTTGAACGCGACATGTTCGCGCGTGTGCATCACCTCCTGCTTCACGAACGCGTTGATCTCGCGCTCCAGCCGCGGCGGCGTGCCGTCGCGAAAGCGGCGGACGCTGTCGACGAAGAAGCCCTCCCCCTTCGGGAACGTCACCGACAAGGCGTTGTAGAAGGCGGTGGCGTAGGGATCGTCGTTCAGCCACCAGCGCCGCATCGCGACGCCGCGGCCGAATCGGCGGTCGCGCGGGGTGATGGTCAGGTCGCCGGGCGTTGTTGCTTTCGGCACGAAAACCTCCGAACAGGATGATGATGACGTTCACTTACACCGATGTAAATAAGGTACGATGACCGCGCCGGCAACCACCACCCGCCGCCGCCTGTCGCCCGAGGCGTCGCGCGACGCCGCGCTGGACGCCGCGCGCACCCTGCTGGTGGAAGTCGGCCCGCAGGCGGTGACGCTGAAGGCGGTGGCGGCGCGGGTCGGGCGGACGCACGCGAACCTGCTGCATCATTTCGGCTCCGCCGCGGGGCTGCAAAAGGCGCTGATCGCGCGGATGGCGGGCGGGATCGTCGCCACGATCCGCGCCGCCGTGCTGCGCTCGCGCGAGGCGCAGGATCCGGCGGAGGTGGTGGACCTGACCTTCGACGCGTTCGGGAAGAACGGCGCGGGGGCGCTGGCCAGCTGGATGATCCTGAACGGGAACGAGGATGCGCTGGACCCGATCCTGACCGCGATCCACGACCTGGTCGACGACCTGACGCGCGATGCGCCGCACGAAGGCGCGCCGATCCACGACGAGACGTTGCAGCTGGTGCTGATGGCCTTGGGCGACGCGCTGCTGGGCGCCCCGATGGCGCGCGCACTCGGCCTGCCGCGCGGCCGCGCCCGCGACCTGGCGCGCGCGATGCTGCTGGCGGACCGGGGGAAGACCTAGAAGCGCATTCTCCCCCCTCCGTTCGGGCTGAGCGAAGTCGAAGCCTGCGCTCCATCGTTGCGCGTGCCCTTCGACTTCGCTCAGGGCGAACGGAAGGGGGGGTGTCTTCCCCACCTCAAGAAGTTGGCCGCGCCGCGGGCAAAGCCCGCGTCGTCGAACGCGGCGCAACGCGCCGCGCCGGCCGGGCCGCCGCATAGTGCTTTAGCCGAGCTAAAGCGCTAAGCGGCTCGCCATGCACTTCCTAGACCAGGCAAAGATCTTCGTCCGCTCCGGCTCCGGCGGCCCCGGCGCGGTCAGTTTCCGGCGCGAGAAATTCATCGAGTACGGCGGGCCCGACGGCGGCAACGGCGGCAAGGGGGGCGATATCGTGTTCGAGGCCGTGGCCGGGCTGAACACGCTCATCGACTTTCGCTACACGCAGCATTTCCGGGCCCCGCGCGGCTCCGGCGGGTCGGGCAGCAACCGCACCGGCGCGGGCGGCGACGATCTGGTCATCAAGGTGCCAGTGGGAACGCAGGTGCTGGCCGACGACGACGACCGCACGCTCCTGCTCGACCTGACCGAGGTGGGGCAGCGCGAGCTGTTCCTGCGCGGCGGCGACGGCGGGCGCGGCAACGCCAGCTACAAGACCTCCACGAACCGCGCGCCGCGCCAGCACGGCACCGGCTGGCCCAATGCGGAAGCGTTCGTGTGGCTGCGGCTCAAACTGCTCGCCGATGCGGGGCTGGTCGGGCTGCCCAACGCGGGCAAGTCGACCTTCATCAACGCGGTCACCAATGCGCAGGCGAAGGTCGGCGCCTACGCCTTCACCACCACGCGCCCGCAGCTGGGGGTCGTGCGCCACAAGCAGCGCGAGTTCGTCGTCGCCGACATCCCCGGCCTGATCGAGGGCGCGGCCGACGGTGCGGGCATCGGCGACCGTTTCCTGGGCCATATCGAACGCTGCCGCGTCCTGCTCCACCTGGTCGATGCGAACGACAAGGACGTGGCCGAAAGCTACCGCATCGTGCACGAGGAACTGATCGCCTACGGCGCCGGGCTGGAGGACAAGCCCGTCATCGTCGCGCTGAACAAGATCGACACGCTGGACGACGAACTCATCGCGGCGCTGTCCGCCGAGCTGGAGGATGCCAGCGGCTTCCCCGTCGTGCCCTTGTCCGGCGCGGCGGGAACGGGGATCGACTGGGTCCTGGACAAGCTGCTGGAGGCGATTCCGGAAAAGAACACGCCCGTCACCGCCGATGGCGATGACGATGGCGAGGATACGGTGGACTGGTCCCCGGTATGACCCGCTCAACACGGCCTTAACCACGGCGCTGGTAGGGTGCTCCGGCTTAGAAGGAACACCCGATGGACGGCCGTCCCGCCACCGATGAATCGCCGATCCGGGTCATGGTCGCTGCGATCGACCTGCCCGAACGGTTGCGGCTGTTCGGCTTCACCGCGCAGGATGCGGACGTCGCCCGCCGGATATGGTCCGCGCTGGAGGACGATGCGGCGCGGATCTGCGCGATCCAGATCGACGGCTGGTTCGCGCTGTTCCCGGCGACGGGTCCGGTCGACCGCGCCGCCCTGATCGCCCGCGGCGTGCGCGACATGCAGGAACGGTTCGGCGACCTGCACCATGCCGGCTGGGTCGCGCGCGGCGCGAAGCGGGTCGCGCATCTGTTCGCCGCGCGCGTGCCCCTGTCGCGCCTGCTGGCGATCGGCAACGAAACCACCGCCGCGATGATCGACGTCCTGACGGACCGGGATGCGTGGACCCGCGCCGAACAATCGCGGATCAGCAGCCTGTTCTTCCGCCTGCGCTCGCTGGAATGCGACGTCTACGCCTCGATCCACGCCGCCTGCATCGAGGAGGACGCCCGGCGGCAGCGCGTCCGGCTGTCCGATGCCTTCCGGGACGGCGTCGCCGCGATGGTCGCATCCGCCTCGTCCGAGGGCGCGGGCCTGCGCGGGAATGCGGGCGACAGCGCATCCGCGGCGCGCGGCGTCCTGAACCAGGCGACCCATATCGCCACCGCGGCGGAGCAGTCGGCGGTGGCGATGCGCGAGGCGGCGTCGACCACCGCGGGCCTGATCGGCACGATCGCCGATGCGCGGGCGGAGGTGGAAACCGCGGCGCGCATCTCGAACGAGGCGGCCGACCGCGCGGGCCATGCGGTCGCCGCGTCCACCGCCCTGTCGCATCATGCGCGGTCGATCGAATCGATCCTGGGCCTGATCCGCGACATCGCGGGGCAGACGAACCTGCTGGCGCTG
>NZ_LMQP01000004.1:47102-85155 GCF_001425405.1 Sphingomonas sp. Leaf412
CCGCGGCTTCGCGGTGGTGGCGCAGGAGGTCAAGAGCCTGGCGAACCAGACCGCGCGCGCGACCGACGACATCGCGGCGAAGATCGCGGCGATCCAGGCGGCGACCACCAGCACGGTCGATTCCTCCGTCGCGATCCGGGAGACCGTGGGGACGGTACAGCAGGCCGCCGTCCGCCTGCGCGAGACGATGGAGCGGCAGACCGCGACCGTCGCGATCATCTCCGCCGCGGTGGACGAAACCGCGATCGCGGCGGATTCGATGTCGCGCGCGGTCGGCGTCATCCAGCGCGATACGGAGGCGATGGTGCATGCCGTCGACGGGGTCGGCCTGGGATTCGATCGCCTCGACGGCCAACTCGCCATGCTTCAGACCAGCGCGCACGATTTCGCCGCCCGCGTCGCGGGCTGACCCGCCGAAAACCGCATTGGCGCGCGGGGCACTGCACGCTACCCCGCGGTCCATGCTCTTCCCCCCCGCCTCCTGCCCGCGCCTGATCGTCAAGATCGGCTCCGCGTTGCTGGTCGATCCCGACGGCGCGGTGCGGCGTGCATGGCTGGACGGCGTCGCCGCCGACATCGCGGCACGGGCCCGCGCCGGACAGCAGGTGGCGGTCGTGTCGTCGGGCGCGATCGCGCTGGGCGCGCGCCGGCTGGGCCTGGCGAAGGGCGGGCGCGCCAGCCTGGAGGACGCGCAGGCCGCCGCCGCGACCGGCCAGATCGCACTCAGCCAGACCTGGGCCGAGGTTCTGGGCGCGCAGGGCCTGACCGCGGCGCAGATGCTGGTGACGCTGGGCGATCTGGAGGAACGGCGCCGCTACCTGAACGCCGCCGCCACGCTGGGCCGCCTGCTCGGGCTGGGCGTCGTGCCTGTCATCAACGAAAACGATTCGGTCGCGACGGAGGAGATCCGGTTCGGCGACAACGACCGGCTCGCCGCCCGCGTGGCGCAGGCGGCCGGCGCGCAGGGCGTGCTGCTGCTGTCCGACGTCGACGGCCTGTACGATCGCAATCCCGCCCACCCCGGCGCGGTCCACATCTCCCGCATCGACCGGATCGATACCGCGGTGGAGGCGATGGCCGATCGCGGCTCCGCCTCCGGCATGGGATCGGGCGGCATGGTGTCGAAGATCGCCGCCGCACGCATCGCCAATGCGGCCGGGGCGCACCTCGCCATCGCGTCCGGTCGCGTCGATCGCCCGCTGTCGGCCGATGCGCGCCACACGTTGTTCGCCGCGGAGCGCAGCGCATCCGCGCGCAAGGCGTGGCTGGCGGGCGGGATCACCGCGTGCGGCGCGATCCACGTCGATGCAGGCGCGGCGCGGGCGCTGGCGGACGGGCGCAGCCTGCTCGCCGCAGGCGCGACGCGGATCGACGGCGGCTTCGCGCGCGGCGACCTGGTCACGATCGAGGGGCCGGCGGGAACGCTGGCGCGCGGGCTGTCGGAATACGACGCCGCCGATGCCGCCCGCCTGCTCGGTCGCCGCAGCGAGGAGCATGAGGCGATCCTGGGCTATGCGCCGCGCGCGGCGCTGGTGCATCGCAGCCACATGGCGTTGCTGTGACGTCCTGTCGTTCGGTCACTCCGGACACGTTCCGGGGTGCACCGTGCCGCGCACTTTCCCGCCGATCGGTGCGCGGCGCCGTGGACGGCGGGACGGGCCCGGCATGACGCAAACGATTCTCGCCATCACCGGCGGCACCGGCTTCGTCGGCGCGCGGCTGATCGACGCGGCGCTCGACGCCGGCCACGCGGTGCGTGCGCTCGCCCGCCGGCCGCAGCCCGCGCGCGACGGCGTGACGTGGGTCGCCGGTGCCCTGGAGGATACGGGCGCGCTCCGCGACCTCGTGTCCACCGCCGACGCGGTCGTCCACATCGCCGCGGTCCTGGGAGCGACGACGCGTGCGGCGTTCGAACAGGGCAATATCCGCGGCACCCGGGCGATCGTCGATGCGACGACGACGGCGCGCGTGCCGCGCTTCGTTCACGTCTCCTCCCTCGCCGCGCGGGAGCCCGCATTGTCCGACTATGGCTGGTCCAAGGCGGAAGGCGAACGCGTGGTGTCCGGCGGCGACCTGCCATGGACGATCGTGCGCCCGCCGGCGGTCTACGGTCCGGGGGATCACGAGCAGCGCGACGTATTCCGTCTCGCCCGTCTCGGCCTCGCCGTCATGCCTCCGCCGGGGCGACTGTCCGCCATCCACGTCGACGATCTTGCCGCCCTGCTGCTCGCGCTCGCCACCGCCCCGGCGGATCGGGCCGTCTACGAACCGGAAGGACCGGACGGCGGGATGGACCACGGGGCGTATTTCGCCGCCATCGGCACGGCGGTCGGGCGGCGCGTCCTGCCGCTCCCCCTCCCCGCCCCGCTGCTGCGCCTCGCATCCCGCGCGGACCGGATGCTGCGCGGCGATCGCGCGAAGCTCACGCCCGACCGCGTCGCCTACATGATCCATCCCGACTGGACGGCGGACCCGGCGAAGGCCCCGCCGCCCGCCCTGTGGCGCCCCCGCATCGCGCTGGCGGCGGGAATGGCGGACACGGTGCGATGGTATCGTGCCCAAGGACTGCTATAGCCCCGCCGAACTCCCGCCGCATTGTAGGGCCAGCACAGCATCATGAGCGACCGCCAGACCATCCTCGACACCGTCACGGCCCAGATCGAACCCTTCAACAAAAAGGGGGTGCCGATCACCGAGGCGACGACCTTCCAGGGCGACCTGGAATGGGATTCGCTGACCGTGATGGATTTCGTCGCGGCGATCGAGGACGAATTCGACATCATCATCACGATGAACATGCAGGCCGAGATCGAGACCGTGGGGCAGCTCGCGGACGCGGTGGCCAAGCTGAAGGGCTGACATGACCGACGCCGGGACCCTCGCCGAAGCGCTGCCGATCGATCCCGTCGCGGTGGCGCCGGAACGCGACCTGTTCAGCAAGTTCGACGCCCTGATCGCGGAGCGCGAGGCGCTGCTGGCGTCGGGCATGCGCGATCCGTTCGGCATCGTGATGGAGGAGGTCCGCTCTCCCACGATCGCGGTGATCCGGGGGAAGGAGACGATCCTGCTCGGCACCTACAATTACATGGGCATGACGTTCGATGCCGACGTGATCGCCGCGGGGAAGCAGGCGCTGGACCGGTTCGGCAGCGGCACCAACGGCAGCCGGATGCTGAACGGCACGTTCCGCGACCATGTCGCCGCCGAAGACGCGCTGAAAGAATTCTACGGCGCGACGTCGGCCATGGTCTTCTCGACCGGCTATCAGGCGAACCTGGGCATCATATCGACGATCGCAGGCAAGGGCGAATACGTCATCCTGGATGCCGACAGCCACGCGTCGATCTACGACGGGTGCAAGATGGGCGACGCCGAGATCGTGCGCTTCCGCCACAATTCGGTCGAGGACCTCGACAAGAGGCTGGGCCGCCTGCCGAAGGAGCCGGGCAAGCTGGTGGTGCTGGAGGGCGTCTATTCGATGCTCGGCGACCTCGCCCCGCTGCGCGAGATGGTGGAGGTGGCGCGGCGCCACGGCGCGATGGTGCTGGTGGACGAGGCGCATTCGATGGGCTTCTTCGGTCCGCACGGCCGCGGCGTGTACGAGGAAATGGGGCTCGAACTGGGCCGGGACGTCGACTTCGTCATCGGCACCTTCTCCAAGTCGGTCGGCACCGTCGGCGGCTTCTGTATCAGCAGCCATCCGAAGTTCGAGGCGATGCGCCTGGCCTGCCGCCCCTATATCTTCACCGCCAGCCTGCCGCCGTCGGTGGTCGCCACCGCCGCGACGTCGATCACGAAACTGATGAACGCGGGCGAGAAGCGTCGTCGGCTGTGGGACAATGCGCGACAGCTGCACGGCGGGCTGAAGGCGCTGGGCTTCCGCCTCGGCACCGATCGCGCCGACAGCGCCATCGTCGCGGTGATCCTGGAAACGCAGGAGCAGGCGGTGGCGATGTGGCAGTCGCTGCTCGACGCCGGCCTGTACGTCAACGTCGCGCGCCCGCCCGCCACCCCCGCGGGCATGTTCCTGCTCCGCTGCTCGCTGTGCGCCGAACATTCGGCCGGACAGCTGGACCGCGTCATCGCGATGTTCGCGGACGCGGGCCGGTCGGTGGGCGCGATCGCCTGATTCCTCTCATTCCGGGCATGGCGACGACCCGCGCCTTTATGGACTTGTTAACGCCGTTTACGATATGCGACGCCCCGTGAGCGGGATCGAGGTCGCACGTGTCCGCATGGGACTGGCGTCCGGATGGCGTAGCATCACGCTGGTGGTGGTCGCGATCCTGGCGGTGGTGGTCGTCGGCGCCCTGATCGTAACGCTGGGCGAGATGGACCGGCAGCGCGACCGCGCGCTCGCGGCGCAGCGCCATTCCTACGACATCATGATCGTCGTGCGCACCTTGCAGGGCACAGTCGCCCGGTCGGAGGCGTCCTTGGGCCGCTACGTCATCTCGGGCGATCAGGCGCTGGGACAGCTGTATTTCGACGACTGGCGCCGTGCCGGGGAATCGATCGGTCGGCTCGACCGGCTGACGATGGACAATCCCGAACAGCGCACCCGCATCGCCGAGCTTCGCGCCGCCTATCGCATCCGCGGCGAGGAACTGGCGCTGACCGCGCTCAACACCAATTACGGCCGCAACAGCCAGGCGCTGTCGCGCTATTACGCGATCCGCAAGGGCGCCGCGATGCGCGCGATGAACCTAGCCCTCGACGGCATCATCGCGGACGAGCGCCGCCTGCTGCGCGCCCGTACGACGCAGGCGCGCGCCGCGGTGACGCGCACCACCTTGGTGGCGAAGATCCTGGCGACCGCGGGCGTCGCCCTGGTGCTGGGGGTCATCGCGCTCGGCTGGGCGACGATGCGCGCGCTGGCGGAGCGGACGGTGGCGCGCGCGGAGGCGGAGGCGGAGCGCGAGCGCGCCGACGAACTGGCGACCGCGGTGACCGAGGCGACCGACGCGCTGCGCGTCCAGGAAGCGCAACTGCGCCAGAGCCAGAAGATGGACGCGGTGGGCAAGCTGACCGGCGGCATCGCGCACGACTTCAACAATATGCTGGCCGTCATCCTGGGCGGACTGGAATTGTCGCAGCGCGGGCTGGCGCAGGGCGCGGACCGGGCGGAGGTGGCGCGCCACATCGACAGCGCGCACGAGGGCGCGACGCGCGCCGCCGCGCTGACCCGCCGCTTGCTGTCGTTCGCGCGCGAAACCGCGATCGATCCCGTGCCGATCCACGCCGCCGCCCTGTTCACCGATGTCGCCGACCTGCTCGATCGCACGCTGGGCGACGGCGTGACCGTGGTGTTCCAGGACGAAAGCCGCGGCTGGGCCGCGCGCGCGGACCTGCTGCTGCTGGAGAACGGACTGGTCAACCTGGCGGTCAACGCGCGCGACGCGATGGACGGGCGCGGCACGTTGACGCTGCGGGCGGAGGCGCGGCGGCTGGGGATCGCGGACGCGGGCGACCTGTCGCCCGGCGACTATCTGTCGATCGCGATCCGCGACACGGGCAGCGGGATGACCCCGGACGTGCTGGACCGCGTGTTCGAACCATTCTTCACGACCAAGCCCGTCGGGAAGGGCACGGGACTGGGCCTGAGCCAGACCTTCGCCTTCGCGCGCCAGTTCGGCGGCGACGTGCGGATCGATACCGCGCCCGGACGCGGCACCACGGTCACCTTGCTGTTGCCGCGCGACGTGACGGTCGAAAGCGCCGCCCCGGTCCCGATCGCGGTCGCGGCGGCGACGCGCGAACCGGGCCGCAGCCTGTCGATCCTGGTGGTGGAGGACGATCCCCGCGTGCTGGCGACCACCATCGGCGCGCTGAACGAACTGGGCCATCGCCCGGTCGCGTGCGGCGATCCGCTGGACGCCGCCGGCGCGATCGCCGCGATGCCGGGATGCGACCTGATCGTGTCCGACGTGCTGATGCCGGCGAAGACCGGACCCGAGATGGTCGCAGGACTGCCGACCGCCTTCGCCGCGGTGCCGGTCCTGTTCGTGACCGGCTATGCCGGCGACGCGGGCGAGGGGATCGACCTGGCCGGGCGGCCGGTATTGCGCAAGCCGTTCACGCTCGCCGCGCTGGATCATGCCATCGCCGCCGCGGCGGGGACCGACGCGGACGGGCCGGAACGGTTGATCGCGGCGGAATAATAAGCGAAATCGCCTGCTGACGCCCGTCGCGCGCGTGCCTATAGCGGGGATATCGCTTCCGCCAGAAGGTCCGCGCCGCAGCCCATGAAATCGATCGACCGCTACATGGCCCGGCTGATCGCGCTGCCGCTGTTCTCCACCCTCCTCATCGCCGCGATGCTGCTGGTGCTGGACCGGATGCTGCGCCTGTTCGATTTCGTCGCGACCCAGGGCGGACCGATCAGCGTCGTGTGGAAGATGCTGGCGAACCTGATGCCCGAATATCTGGGCCTGGGCATCCCGATCGGCCTGATGCTGGGCATATTGCTCGCCTTCCGCCGCATCGCGACGTCGAGCGAGCTGGACGTGATGCGCGGCGTCGGCATGAGCTATTCCCGGCTCCTGCGGGTCCCCTATTTCTACGCGATCGTCCTGGCGGTGCTGAACATCGTCATCGTCGGCTACGTCCAGCCGAAGGCGCGCTACAATTACGAGCAACTGCGCTTCGAGCTGCGCACCGGCGCGTTGGGCGCGTCGATCAAGGTGGGCGAATTCGCGCACCTGGGCGACCGCCTGACCCTCAGGATCGAGCAGAGCCGCGACGAGGGCAAGAAGCTGTCGGGCATCTTCGTCCACGCGGTCAGCCCCAAAGGCGACTGGGTCGGCGTCACGGCGCAGACCGGACAGTTCCTGGCGACCGACGATCCCAACGTCATCATCTTCCGCCTGACCAACGGCACGCTGATCCACAACCGCCCCGGCTTCAACACGCCGCGGACGCTGACCTTCACCGCGCACGACCTGCCGATCGACCTGCCCCGCTTCGAAAGCTTCCGCGCGCGCGGGGGCAAGAACCTGGAATATACATTGGTCGAGCTGGCGAAGCTTGGGAAGAACGCGGGGACGGAGGAACAGCGCGACAGCAGCCGGTCGGAATTCCATTTCCGGCTGGTGGAGGTGGCGATGATGTTCCTGCTGCCGCTGCTGGCGGTGTCGCTGGGCGTGCCGCCGAAACGGTCGACCTCCGCGCTGGGCGTGTTCCTGTCGATCGTGATGGTCGTGACCTATCACAAGATCAATCAATACGCCGCCTCGCTGGGCGAGCGCGGCGACGTCGATCCGCTGATCGCCTTGTGGGTGCCGTTCGGCATCTTCGCGGCCATCATCCTGTGGATGTACCACACGCTGGCGCACGTCCCCGGGGGACAGCCGATCGGCGCGCTCGAACGGTCGTTCGGCAAGGCGTGGAAGGCGATTCTCCGCCGCCTGCCCGGCCGCCGGCGCGAGGGCGTTCCCGCATGACCAGCTTCTTCCCCTCGCGCACCGTCGCCCTGTACATGGCGCGACTGTTCCTGGTCCGCACCTTCGCGATCCTCGCCGGGCTCGTCCTCGTCCTCCAGGCGCTCGACCTGCTGAGCGAGAGCGGCAAGATCCTGTCGGTCGCGAGCAACGGCGATGCGGAGGTGTGGCGCTACGTCTCGCTGCGCGCGCCGCAGATCGTGGCCCGGTTCCTGCCCTTTTCCGTGCTGCTGGGCACGATCCTGACCCTCATCACCATGAACCAGAACAGCGAGATCGTGGCGCTGAAGTCCAGCGGCCTGTCCGCGCATCAGGTGCTGGCGCCGCTGATCGTCGCCAGCATCGGGGTGGCGGTGCTCAGCTTCGCGTTCAACGACCGCGTCGTCAGCCGCGCGACCGCGACCCTGAGCGCGTGGCAGAAGGTCAATTACCAGCAATTGCCCGTCGACCGCGGCGACCGCAGCAACGTGTGGGTCCGTGCCGGCACCGACCTGGTCGAGGCGGATCGGATCAGCGGTCGCGGGGCGGACGCGCGACTGCGCGGCGTCACGGTATACGAACGCAGCGGCGACGGCATCCTGCGGGGCCTGACCTACGGGACGCAGGGCCGGCGCGAGGGCGACGGCTGGCTCATCTACCCGGTCCAGCGGTTCGAGGTGGCGACCGGGAAGGTGACGCGCGCGGCGTCCGGGATCGTGGCGCGCGGCGTGACCCCCGATCAGTTCACGCTGGCCAGCGTCGACGCCGACGGCCTGTCCTTCTTGGGCCTGCGCGCCGCGATCGCCGACCTGAACGAGGCCGGTCGGCCGACGAAGGCCCTGGAGGGGGCGTTGTGGCACAAATTGTCGGGACCGCTGTCGTCGGTGCTGATGCCGCTGCTGGGCGCGGTCGCGGCGTTCGGGATCGCCCGGTCGGGGCAGCTGTTCGTGCGCGCCGTGATCGGCATGGCACTGGGCTTCACCTATTTCGTCGCGGACAATTTCGCTCTCGCGATGGGAAACCTCGGCGCCTATCCGCCCTTCCTCGCGGCCTGGGCGCCGTTCCTGCTGTTCCTGCTGATCGGCGAGGCGGTCCTGCTGCGGACCGAGGAATAGGTTCGACGGCGACGCCCCTCCCCTTCAAGGGAGGGGTGAAGCCGATTCAGCGCCCGACCATCGTCGAACGCGCGATCTTCCACACCAGCCCCGGCATCCCGCGATAGCTGGCCTTGTGATACGGCGATTCCGCCTCGACCAGCGCGCCGATGCGCCGGTGCGCCTCGCCCAGGTTGTGATACGGCACGCCCGGCAGCAGGTGGTGCAGCGCGTGGTAGCGCAGCCCCACCGGCGCCCACAGCATCGGCAGAAGGGCGGGCGGCGGCACGTTCACGGTGTCGAGATATTGCGCGGTCACCGTCATCGCTTCCCCGTCATTCTCCCACAGGTGCGCCACCAGCGTCCGCAGCTGGTTCACCACCGCCACGCCCGCGGCGATTCCCATGCCGATCGCGAAAGCGCGCAGTGGGATGACGCCGGTCGCGACCATCGCCAGCAACGCGATCGCCCACAGGCTGCACGCGATCTCCAGCCGCTCCCACAGCGTCTTCGCCGCGCCGTCGGGCATGCGACGGCGGAAGTGCGGATTGATCGCCAGCGCGGAGTAACGCTCCACGATCGTACGGCGCAGCGACGGCACGAAGACCGACAGCGGCGACAGGACGGCGTAGCGGATCAGCAGCCCGACCGGCGCGAGCGCGCTGACCAGGATGAACACCGGCAACGTCCACGGCTTCATCAGCGCGAGCGGCAGATATTCCGGATCCTCGCTGGTGCCGTACCGCGTCTTGGCATGGTGCAGGTTGTGGACGCCCTCGTACATGAAGGACGGGATCAGCATCGGCACGCCGACCAGCACGTTCCAGCCCGCACGAAAATGCGGCAGGGCCGCATGTTTCATGTGGCTGACCTCGTGGATGAAGCTCATCGCGCGATACAGTGCCAGCATCGACACGAGCGCCAGCGCGATCGTCCAGGCCGCCGACGCGGCCGTCACCGCGCCGACGAGCGCGGCATAGCCGATCAGCGAGGATGCGATCAGGTCGCCCCAGTAGATCGCCGCATTGGGGGCGTGCAGGTCGCGCGTCGCCTCCGCCGCGGCCTTCAGCATCGCCTTGTCGTCGGCGATGACGGGGCGGGACGGCGCAGGCGCGCGTGCGAAGGCTAGGGTCGTCATGACGTTGTCCATTGCCCCTACATAGTGGCGACACGGTGACGCGATAAGGTTCTGGACGCCCCGGAACCGCGCAAATGCCCGCTCGCCATGATCGACGCAGGCGTTTATTCGCCCCGCATGAGCGCGTCCGTCCAGATCGTCCCCGTCGCCACGAACCGCCAGCGCAAGGCGTTCGTCGACCTTCCCTTCCGCCTGTATCGCGACGATCCCAACTGGGTTCCGCCGCTGAAGGGGGAGGCGCTGGGCCTCATCACGCCCGAAAAGAACGGCTGGTTCAGCCATGCGGAGGCGCAACTGTTCCTGGCGATGCGCGGCGGACAGGTCGTCGGCCGGATTTCGGCGCATATCGACACGCTGGCGCAGAAGATGCCCGCCGAGCAGGGGTTCGGCCCCGGCTCGGGACAATGGGGATTGATGGAGGCGGAGGACGAAGCGACCTTCCGCCTCCTGCTCGACCGCGCGGAAACATGGCTGCGCGACCATGGCGTGACCCGCGCGCTGGGTCCGATCAGCATGTCGATCTGGGAAGAGCCGGGGCTGCTGGTCGCTGGCAACGATCATCCCCCCACGGTCATGATGGGGCATCACAAGGCCGAATATCGCGGCTGGGTGGAGCGCGCGGGGTATCGCCCGGTCAAGCAGCTGCTGACGTACGACCTGGACATCACGCAGGAATTCCCCCCGCTGGTCCGCCGCATCATCCGGTCGGGCGAGAAGAACCCGTCGATCGTGATCCGCGAGGTCGACAAGTCGAAGTTCTTCGAGGAAGCGCACATCATCCTCGAAATCCTGAACGACGCCTGGTCCGACAATTGGGGCTTCGTCCCCCTGACCGAGCCGGAGATCGCGGACGTGGGGGTCAAGTTGAAGCCGATCGTCTTCAACGACCTGATCCGCATCGCGGAGGTCGACGGCAGGCCCGTTGCGTTCATGATTACGCTGCCCGACCTGAACGAGGCGATCGCGCCGCTGAAGGGGTCGCTGCTGCCGTTCGGCTGGGCGAAGCTGTTGCTGTGGCTGCGCCGGCCGCAGGTCCGCACGATGCGCGTGCCGTTGATGGGGGTGCGCAAGGAACTGCAATCCTCGCGCTTAGCAGGGCAGCTGGCGTTCATGATGATCGAGGCGATCCGGCTGGCCGCGATCACCCGCTACGGCGCATCGCGCGGCGAGATCGGCTGGGTCCTGGACGACAACCAGGGCATGAACTCAATCGCCACCGCGATTGAGAGCCGCGTGAACAAGGTGTATCAGGTGTACGAAAAGGCGTTGTGATCGCCGCGCCCCGGCTCGGCACCGGCCCGCCTCGGGCCGGTGCCGTCCGGTCGTCGCTCACAGGCCGGCGGGCAGATCGACGTTCATCGCGCGCCATTCGCTGCGCGTGTGGCAGGCCTTGCGCGGGATGTTCGATCCGATGATCGTATCGACCAGGCAGACGCGCTGCTCGCGGACCTTCGGTGCGACCATGCCGTCCTGCGCGGCAGCTTCGGTCACGGGCTTGGGCGCGAGCGGCTCGGCCGGCGCGGGCGTGGCGACGGAAAGGGCGGTGGCGGCGACGAAAAGAATGTTCATGGCAAGTCTCCCAGACATCCCGACGACCGGGACGCAGGAAGCGTTGCATCCGCCGTGCCAACCTTGTTTATCCCGACTATTCAGGCACTTGAGAGATTTCACACAAGTGTAGTACTAGAATAACACGCCAACGCCCGGCGCGATCCGCCACTATCTGGTCAGAACAGCACCGCACCCCCCAGGACGATACGCAGCGAAGGTGCCTGCGCGTCGAGACCCGCGGCCACCAGCAGGTCCAGCTGCATGCGCGGCCGCACCTCCCACGCGATCGACGCCGCGGTCAGGACCTGCGTCTGCGCCCTCGCGGGATCGTCGTCGCGGCGCCCCGATACCTCCACCACCGCGGTCACCGTATCGGCCAGGTCGCGCCCCAGGCCGAGCGTCAGCGCCCCGGCCGGATGCCGCCCGGTGCGCGAGGCGTTCGTTTCGGCGTCGACCTCCCCCGTCAGCGCCAGCGACCATTTCCCCATCTCCCAGGACACCGGCACGACCAGCCCCGCGCTCCAATCCCCGCGCCCCAGCCCGTCGGTCGCGGTCGGCAATGTCGCGAATCCTTCGATCGCGATCGACAGCCCCTCCCCGTCCGGGTGCCGCAGGTTGCGGCGGATGCCGAGCCGCACGTCCCCGGTCCCGGTCGCGACCGTGCGCAGACCGTTCTCCCGCGACACCAGATGCGACAGCGGCGTCCATCCGACCTGCGCCTCGGTCCGGTCGTCGATCCCGGTGCGCAGCAGAAGGTCGCCGACCAGGATCGACGTCGCATCGCCGTCGCGCTGCCAATCGACGCCCGATGCTTCCACCAGCACGCGGCCGGGATCGGTGATGCAGGTCGACGTGCCGACGCTGGGCCGGTTGGGGCAGAAGCGGGGACCGTCCTGCGCGATCGCGGGGGTCGCGGCGACGAGCAGCAGCGCCGCCGCCGCGCGGATCATCGCAGGCGCACCCACGTCGGCGCATGATCGCTGGCCTTTTCGCGCCCGCGATACTCCTTGTCGACGCCCGCCTCGACCAGCCGGTCCGCGACCGCGGGCGACAGGAGCAGGTGATCGATCCGGAACCCCGCGTCACGCTGCCACGCGCCCGCCTGATAATCCCAGAACGTCCAGACGCCGCCCTTCGGCCGTCGCGTCCGCAGGGCGTCGGTCCATCCCTGCGCCAGCAGTGCGCGATAGCCGCCCCGGCTTTCCGGCTGCATCAGGGCGTCGTCCGCCATCGCGCGGACCGAAAAGGTATCGTCGTCGTTCGGGATGACGTTGTAATCCCCGGCCAGCACCGTCGGCACTTCCTCCGCCAGCAGGTCGCGCGCACGTTCGCGCAGCCGCTCGATCCAGCGCAGCTTGTAGTCGAATTTCGGCCCCGGCCGCGGATTGCCGTTGGGCAGGTAGATCGACGCGACCACCAGTCCGCCGACGTCGCATTCCAGGTAACGGCTGTGCAGGTCTTCGTCCTCGCCCGCCAGCCCGCGTCGCCGCTCGACCGGGTCGACGCCGCGCGCGAGCACCGCCACGCCGTTGAAACCCTTCTGCCCGTGCCACACCGCGCCATAGCCCGCGCCGCGCACATCGGCCTCCGGAAAGGTCTCGTCGCTGGATTTCAGTTCCTGAAGGCAGACGATGTCGGGCTTCTGCTCGTCGAGATATTCGAGCAGCCGCGGCAACCGCGCCTTGATGCCGTTGACGTTGTAGGAGACGATCTTCACGTCGCCGGTCTTACACCGAGAAGCTGGTCCCGCAACCGCAGCCGCTGGCGGCGTTCGGATTCTCGACCCTGAATGCCGCGCCGCCGAGCGATTCGACATAATCCACCGCGCATCCGCGGACCAGGTCGAGGCTGACATCGTCGACGACCAGCCGCACCCCGTCGGTTTCGGCGATGGTGTCAGCCGCCTCGGGCGCATCGGCAAATCCGAACCGATACTGGAAACCGGAACAGCCCCCGCCCTCCACGGACAGCCGCAGGATCGCCGGCTTCCCCTGTCGCGTCGCGATCGCGGCGACGCGCGCGGCGGCGGCGGGGGTCAGGGCGATGTCGGGTGCGGTGGCCATGGGGGGGAGATAGGGCGCGACGACGGCGGCGGCAATGGCGGGGGCGGCACTGCGTTCTCCCGCGCATGTGGAAGCCCGGCGTTACGTGCGGCGCGATCGTGACGCCGTGTTTCCGGCGATCGGCGGACCATCCAAAAAAAGGGCCGGCACCTTTCGGCACCGGCCTTCCCGTCCGTCGCGCCCGTGGGACGTCAATCCTGCGGGGCGGGCCCGCCCGTCGAAACCGGGATCGCCTTCACGGCGCGATCCTGCGCGGCGAGAAGATAGTCGCCGGTGGTCAGGAACGGCACCGGGTTCACCGCGTGGCCGTCCATCCGGACCTCGTAATGGAGGTGCGGACCGGTCGACCGCCCGGTCGAGCCGAGCAGGCCGATGATCTGGCCGCGGCGAACGCGGGTGTTGTCGGACACGATGATCTTGGAAAGATGGCCGTACCGGGTCGCGATACCCTTGCCGTGGTTGATCTCGACCATGTTGCCGTACCCGCCCTGCCGCGCCGCATGCGCCACGATGCCGTCGGCGGTGGCGTAGATCGGTGTGCCGGTCGGGCCGGGGATATCGACACCGGCGTGCATCGCGGCGGTACCGCGGAAGGGGTCGGACCGGATGCCGAAATTGCTGGTGAAGGTCAGCTTCTCGACCGGCTGTACCGACGGGATCGCGATCGTGCCCTGTTCCAGCCGGTCCAGCTTCTTCCAGGTCATGAACAGGCTGCGGAACTGCGCGTCGGCGTTCAGGTTCGCGCGTGCCTCCGCGCTGCCCGCCTCGATCAGCGGGCCGCCGGTCGCGATGCGGCCCGACACGCCCAGCTTCTTCAGTTCACGGCGCGCCAGCGTGTAGCGAGCGGCCAGGTGGTCGTTCGCCAGCGCGGCCAGTTCGCCCTGGCGCTGCTCGACGCGCAGCAACGGCGCGATCGCATGCGCGGTCAGCCTGTCGCCCGCGGGATCGAGGCGGAGCGCCGCGAGCGCCAGCTGCTTCTTCTCACCCGCGCCGGTCAGCGCGGCGTTCAGCAATGCCTGACGCTGTTCGATCCGCTCGGCATGGACCTGGGCGGTGGCGCGGATCTTCGCGACGCGCGCCTGCATGCCGGCGAGCTGGCGTTCCATCTTCACGATGCGGGTGCCGTGGGCCGGCTCGCCCGGTGCGGAAACCATGTGGCTCGCGCCGTAACCGGCGAAACCGATCAGTGCCGCGCCCGCGACCGCGATGGCGCCCTGCGCCGCCCCGCCCACCGACACCCGCCGCAACCCGCGGCCGTCGTGGAAGATGACCTGGCGCGGCGACAGGAGCGTGCGGCAACGAGCGGCGAAACTACTCGGCAGCTCGGACGTGGATGAACTCATCGGACCCCGTCTATCGTTCGGGCGCGGGCCGCGGGCGAAGGCCCCCGGTCGCGCCGCGGTATCAGCAATCAGGTGGGCGTCCCCCGCCTTCCCTGGACGGCATCCGTGTGACCCGCATCGGGACGTTCCGGCAACCCCCGCACCCCCCGCGGCACGGTCAAGCGTCGGACAGGCGCGGTGAACGGTTGCAACACGCAGAAGCACGCGCGGGTCGCGCCGCCGAACGTCACCGAATGGTTAATACCGAATCGGTCCGGTCACTGCCCGCGCGCCGCCGCCAGCACCGCTTCGGCATGGCCCGGCACCTTCACCTTGCGCCATTCCCGCGCCAGTCTTCCGTCCGCGTCGAACAGGAACGTCGCGCGCTCGATCCCCATGTAGGTGCGCCCGTACATCTGCCGCTCGCCCCACACGCCGAACGCCTCGGTCACGCTGCCGTCCAGGTCGCTGGCCAGCGGAACGGTCAGCGCGTGCTTTGCCGCGAACTTCCCATGCTTCGCCACGCTGTCGCGCGAGATGCCGAGCAGGGTCACGCCCGCGGCGGCGAATTCGTCCGCCAGTGCGGAGAAATCCTGCGCCTCGCGCGTGCAGCCGGGCGTATTGTCCTTGGGATAGAAATACACCACCAGCGGGCGATCGAGATCGTGCAGCTGCAACGGCGCGCCGTCGGCGTCGGTTGCGGTCACGTCGGGGAGGGTTTCCATGCGATGCTCTCCTTCCATGCGTCGCCGACCGTGTCGCGGACCGCGGCAAGGCCCGCAAGTACCGCGTCCCAGTCCGCGCATCCCAGCGCGCGCGCGATCAACATGCGCGTGGCCGCGTCGGCGGGTTCCTGTACGTCGGGCGCGACCAGGCGGACGGTGACCAGCAGCCGCGTCAGCAGGTCGTGCGCGCGGCGCCACGCCGGCGTCGCCGCGCCGCCCGCCACCAGCGCATCGATCGCCCGCCCCATGTCGGGATCGAACGCGATCCGGCGGGTCAGCTGCGCTACATGGACCGCGAACTCCAGATCGACGAGCCCCCCGGGCAGCAGCTTGGCGTCCAGCGGGCCCTGCGGCGGCTTGTGGCGCGCCATCTCCTCGCGCATCGTCGCCGCATCGGCCGCGATATCGCGCGCAGGACGGTTCCCGGACAGGACGTCCGCCACCACCGCCGTCACCGCGGCCCGCGCCGCATCGGACCCGAACACGGGCCGCGCGCGGGTCAGCGCCATATGCTCCCACGTCCACGCATCCTCGCGCTGGTAGCGCGCGAAACTGTCCAGGCTGACGACCAGCGGCCCCTGCGCGCCCGACGGGCGCAGCCGCGTGTCCACCGGATACAACGGTCCCGCCGCCGTCGGCACCGACAATGCGGCGGTCACGCGCTGCGCCAGTCGATTGTAATACAGGGTCGCACCCAGCGGCTTCGCGCCATCGGACTCGGCGTTGAAATCGCCGGTGAACAGGTAGACGAGGTCGAGGTCGGACGCATGCGTCAATGCTGCGCCGCCGAAACGCCCGAGCGCCAGGATCACCAGTTCGCTTTCGGGCACGACGCCGTGCGCGCGCGCGAATTCGTCCACCGTCGCGCGCGCCAGCACCCCGACCGCGGCGTCGGCGACGCGGGCATATCCCGCCGCGACGTCGAGCGGGTCTGCGGCGCCCGCGACGATCTGCGCGCCCAGGGCGAAGCGCTTGTCCCCGACGACGCGGCGGACATGTTCCAGCATGGACTGGTAGTCCGCGCCGCACTCGATCGCCGCCATTTCCGCCGCCAGATCGTCGACCGCCCCGACCGGCGCCAGGGCGCTGGCGTCGATCAGGCCGTCCAGCAGGTCGGGCCGCCGCGACAGTTCGTCCGCCAGCGGGGCGGCGTGGCTGAGCAGTTCGGCCAGCAACCGCGCCAGCGCGGGGCGCGCCTCCAGCAGGCGCAGGACGTTGATCGCGGTCGGCAGTCGTTCCAGCAACCGGTCGAGCCGCATCAGGGCGGTCGCGGGCGCGGGGGACCGGCCGATCGCGGCGATCAGGCCGGGCAGCACCGCCTCCAGTGCGTCCTGCGCCGCCGCGCTGCGCAACGCGGGGTAGCGCGCCTCGCGCCACGCCGCGATCCGCTGCGCCGCCTGCGTCACGTCGTCGAACCCGGCGGCGGACAGGCTCGTCGCGAGCCGATCCGGGTCGATGGGGACCGCGCCCGTGTCGGCCGGGGCCAGACGGTCGAACGTCGCCGCCACCCGCGCCACATGCGGTGCCAGCAGGTCCAGCAATGCCGTGCCGTCGACCAGGCCGTGCAGACGGGCGACGCGATCGAGCGCGTCGCCGGTCGGCAGCGCGTGGGTCTGCCGGTCGTCGATCATCTGCACGCGATGCTCGATCGTGCGCAGCAGGACATAGGCGTCGGACAGCGCCGCCGCATCGTCGGGCGCGATCCGCCCCGCCGCCGCCAGCGCGGCCAGCGCGTCCAGGGTCGCGGGCGCCCGCAGCGCGGGCTCGCGACCGCCGTGGATCAACTGGTGGATTTGCGCAAAAAACTCCACCTCCCGTATCCCCCCGCGTCCGCGCTTCAGGTCGAAGCCGGGGCCGAACGCCTGCCCCTGCGCATGATGGTCGCGGATGCGGCGGGTGATATCCAGAATCTCGCGCACCGCGCCGAAATCCAGGCTGCGGCGCCAGACGAACGACCGGATCGCATCGAGGAAGCGCCTGCCCAGCGCCATGTCCCCGGCGCAGGCCCGCGCGCGGATAAAAGCGGCGCGTTCCCACGGCAGCGCTTGCGATTCGTAATATCCGATCGCGGCGTCGATCGGGATCGCGATCGGCGTGACCTCTGGCGACGGGCGCAACCGCAGGTCGACGCGCAGGACGTAGCCGTCCGCATCGCGGTGCTGGAGCAGTTCCAGCACGCGCCGGCCGATCCTGACCGCGGCATCGGCCACATCCTCCCGTTCGCGATGCGGCAGGGTGTCGGGATCGTACAGGAAGATCGGGTCGATATCAGACGAATAGTTCAGCTCCCCGCTGCCCTGCTTGCCCAAAGCGATCGCGGCGAAGCCGGTCGGCGCCGCGCCAGGGACGCGTTCGTCGACCGCCGCCGCGATAGCCGTGTCGAGCGCACGATCCGCGAAGGCGGTCAGGCGGGCCGTGACGGCGCGGAAGTCGAGCGCACCGGACAGATCGCCCAGCGCGACGTCGAGCGCCACCAAGCGTCGCTCTCGTCGCAGTCGCTGCCCGACGGTGGCATCCGCATCCGCCAAGCGCGCGCGAACGGCCGGTTCCGTCGCCATCAGCATCGACAGAAAAGGAGACTCGGAGGCGTTTGTTTGGGTTTTGGGGTTGTTCAAGAGGATGGTCCGAAACCTAAGGGGCGACGCTTCGTTAGGAACGTCATGACCGGGCGCGCGCCTTCCCCTCCTTCGACGACGAACGGCACCTATGCCGTTCGGACGCCGCGGCACATCGATGCGGTGTCGGATGCGCTGTCCACCGCGTTTTCCGTGGGCGATCTGCCGCAGGACTGGCAGGCGATGCTTCGGCAGCTGGACCGCCACTGACCATAAAAACGGTCAGCGGTCGCGGCTCAATTCTTCCACCTCGCCCATGATGGCGTCAAGGGTCGAGCGGCCGCCGTTACCCTCGTGATCGCGTCGGGACGACAGGCTGCCGTCGTTCATCAAAGCCTCCAGCGCGACCCGGCCCCGTGCCACGCGGCTCTTGATCGTACCGACGGCGACGCCGCAGATTTCCGCCGCTTCCTCATAGGCGAAGCCGCCCGCCCCGACCAGGATCAACGCCTCGCGCTGCGGCTGGGGGAGATGGAGCAGCGCGCGCTGCATGTCGGCCAGTTCGACATGCTTGTCCTGGCTGGCCGGGGCCGCCAGCACGCGATCGGCGACCAGATCGTCCCACTCGCCCTTGAACCGGGCGCGGCGCATCTGGCTGAGGAACAGGTTGCGCAGGATGATGAAGGTCCAGGCCCGCATGTTCGTGCCCGCCTGGAACCGCTTGCGCGCCGCCCAGGCCTTCAGCAGCGTTTCCTGCACGAGGTCGTCGGCCAGATCGCGATTGCCCGACAGCGACCGCCCGAAGGCGCGCAGATGAGGGATCACGATCGCCAGCTGCTGCTTGAATTCGGGATCGGACAGGGAGACGTGCTCGACGGGCGCGTCCTCGCGGACGTCGTCGGCGTCGTCTTCGACGCGCGAGGGGGATTGGGTCATGCCGCTCCGATGCCTCGGCGCCCCGCCCGCTGCGGATGCGCCTGAAGCTGAAAGATAGGGACCGCCGGCCCGATTGACCAGCGCTGTCCGATACGTGGATGGTTAACCGGACGATTCAGAGGATGAGGATCGCCGCGAAGATCACGATCACCGCCGTCAGCGAGATGGCAAGGACATAGCGCATCGTGCCCGTTTTCTGGCCCGCACGCGCGTCCTGCGCATCGACGTGGATTGGATTGTTGTCGTCGACCATGTTCGGACCACTCGATTCGTTGTGATATCGTACCGAACGCGCGTGGCGCCGCCGGGTTGCACGGCGGCGCCGCGGCGGATCAGGCGGGGACCGTCGACTGGTCGAAGAACAGCGCCTGGCTGATCGCCGCCTTCACCGTGGACCGCTGGAACGGCTTGGTGATGAGGAACGTCGGCTCGGGGCGTTCGCCGGTCAGCAGGCGTTCCGGGAAGGCGGTGATGAAGATGACGGGCACGTTGAATTCGGCCAGGATGTCCTTCACCGCATCGATCCCGGAACTGTCGTCGGCCAGCTGGATGTCGGCGAGGACCAGGCCGGGCCGCTCCTCCATCGCCAGCGCGACCGCCTCGTCGCGCGTGACGGCCACGCCCGTGATGTCGTGGCCCAGGTCGCGGACGATCGATTCGATATCCATCGCGATGATCGGCTCGTCCTCGATCACCAGCACGCGCGCACGCGTCTGCTTCTCGATCTCGGACAGCGCATCGGCGACGAGGCTGTCCACCTCGCCGGCGTCCACATCGATCAGATAGGCCGCATCCTCGGGCGTGAAGCCCTCCATCGCGGTCAGCAGCAACGCCTGACGCGACAGGGGAGTCATCCGAGACAACCGCGCACGCGCCACCGCCTCCTGCTCCTCGATCGCGTCCACCTCCGGCTGCTCGTCGAAGTTGGTCGAATTCCAGATCGCCTGAAACGTGCGATACAGTCCCAGCCGCGGATCGACGTCGCGCGGAAACTCTTCCGGCGCGGCGACGATCGCCTCCAGCGTGGCGCGCACATAGCGGTCGCCCTGCGCCTGGCTTCCGGTCAGCGCGCGACCGTAGCGGCGCAGGAACGGAAGATGCGGCGCGAGTTTCTGTCCGAGCGACATGGTTTGTTGGCCCTCCCTGGACGCCGGATTGCCCGTCACGTCCCATAACGAAAACAATGTGTTCCGACATCCCCCGCGCCCGTGAAGGTGGCAATACCCCCGGCAGGCGAAATTCGTCGTACAGGCGTGGAACCAACGAAGGGGTTTTTGGTTTCATCGATCAGCGCAGGGCACATGCGCGATCTACCAAAGGGTTCATCGAACGGTTTCGGCTCGACCCCCTCCGCGGGGCGAATGGGGGGTTAAGCGTTGACGTCGGACAATAAAGCGTCGGAAAAGCCGAAGAAGGGCGCCGCCGCACAATCGAAGAATCGCGACATGGGCTCCGCTCTTCGCTCCGTCTACAACAATACCGTCGAGGAAACCGTGCCGGACGACCTGCTCTCGCTGCTCGGCAAACTCGACTAGCGGACGGTGGCCGACGTCCCCGTCGCCGAAGACCCCGCCGCCACGGTGGCGCAGCGTCCCGGCCTGATCGCGCGCTGGCCCACCGGCGCGAAGCTTTTCCTCATCCTGTCGGTCGCGCTGCTCCCGCTGGCGCTGATCGCGACGTTCGCCACCCTTCGCGTGACGCAGATCGCGGATACCGAACTGGGCGCGCACCTGCGCGTCGCGACGTCCGAGTCCAGCCGCGCCATCGCGATCGAGCTGGTCGGCGACATGACGGCGTTGCGCGTGGCGGTCGATGCGCTGGGCGCGGATGCGGGCGACGCCCCCAGCTGCGCTCGCGCACAGGGCGTGTTCGCGCAACAGGCCGCGCAGGGCACCAGCTTCGTCATCGTCGACCGTCGCGGCCGCCCGTTGTGCGGCGAACCGTTCCCCGGCGCCGCCGCCTTCGCCCGCCGTTCCGATTCCGCGGTCGTGGGCGCACGGATCGTCGACGGGCAGGGCGTCATCCTGCGCGTCGCGGGACGCAACGACGGGACCAGCGCGGCCGCGTTCTTCCCAGCCGCCTTCCTCGCGCGGATCAGCCGCCCGAGCGGCTTTCCCAATGATTACGGCTCGACGCTGATCCTGGGCGACGACCGGCTCGAACTCGATCCGCTGGCCCGTCGCGACGTGCTGGAACGACGTGAAACCGTGCGTACCGACCTCGCCATCGCGGGCCTGTCGCTGGAGATGCAGGTCCGCAGCGCCCCCGTGGGCTCGCCGTTGCTGATCGCGCTCGCGCTGCCGCTGGTTATGTGGGCGCTGGCGTCGGCGATCTCCTATCTGGTCGTCGACCGCCTGCTGATCGCGCCGTTGCGGGCGTTGCGGGCCAGCATCGCGGCCTATGCCCCCGGCGACGAACCTGACCCGGCGGTCCTTCGCGCGCTGCCTGCGCGCGAGATACGCGACCTGGGCGACACCTTCCGCGCGCTCAGCCGCACCGTCGCGATCCATGAAGCCGGACTGGCCGAAGGACTGGTGCGACAGACCAAGCTGACGCGCGAGGTCCATCATCGCGTCAAGAACAACCTCCAGGTCATCGCCAGCCTCATCAACTTCCATGCCCGTGGCGCCAGCAGCGACGAGGTGGCACACGCCTATGCCTCGATCCAGCGACGGGTCGATGCGCTGGCGGTGGTGCACCGCTATCATTTTGCGGAGATGGAGGAGAATCGCGGCGTCGGGATGCGATCGGTGCTGGGCGAACTGGCGTCGAACATCCGTGCCACCGCGCCCGAGGGATCGCGTATCGGCATCCTGCTGGACATCGACGACGTCCATGTGACGCAGGATGTCGCGGTGGCGGTGGCGTTCCTGTCGACGGAACTGATCGAACTGGCGATGACGTGCGACCCGCTGGCGCAGTTGCGGATATCGTTGAAGCCGCTGGCCGACGGATCGCGGGCGACGTTGCGGCTGTCGTCGCGGGCGCTGGTCGACAGCGACCTGCTGCGCGATCGATTGCGCGATCGGTACGGCCGCGTCATCGAAGGGCTGACGCGCCAGTTGCGTTCCACGTTGCAGCACGATCCGCTGACCGGCGCGTACGAAGTCGGGATCGCCATCGTTTCGGTCGATTGAGAAAAGCGCGATCGGGGCGGGAACCGCATCGCCGATACGTCGTTCTACCTTCGGATCGCGACCTTGAGCCCCCCCGCTTTCGCGATCCACGACATAGGCCCGGAAGCGTCCACCCCTCCCCCCCCCGGTGACGCTTCCGGGCCTTACCTTTTCCCACCGACACCGCGGAACGAACTCGGCGGACGCGCATTCAGTGTGCAGTTTTCCAAGGAGCAGGTTTCATGCGTAAGGTTCTGACGATGGCGATGCTGGCGAGCGCGGTGCTGGTTTCGGCGTGCAACACGATCGCGGGCGCGGGCAAGGACGTCTCGTCCGCCGGTCAGACCGTTACGGGTGCCGCGAACGACGTGAAGGACTGATCCTTCCCGTCATCCGACACGTAAAGGGGCGGTCCGCGATTGCGCGGGCCGCCGTTTTTCTATGCCTCCTCGACCGCCGCCTCCGCCTCCCGGCTGCGCTTGCGTTCGGTGAACCAGATGCCGAGGATGGCCAGTTCGTACAGGATGCACAGCGGAATCGCGAGCAGGAGCTGCGACCCCACGTCGGGCGGGGTCAGCACCGCCGCGATCGCGAAGGCGCCGACGATGGCGTAGCGGCGCGCGGAGATCAGCTGCCTGCGCGTCACGATTCCCGCCCGTTCCAGCAGCATCAGCAGGACCGGCAGCAGGAACGCGGCGCCGAAGCCGAACAGGAACTGCATCACGAACGACAGATATTCGCCGATCGCGGGCAACGCCTCCTGCCGGATGCCGCCGATGTCGCCCTGGAAGCTGAGCAGGAAATGCAGCGCCATCGGGATGGCGATGAAATAGGCCATCGACGCGCCCAGCGCGAACAGCAACGGCGTCGCCAGCAGGAAGGGCAGCAGCGCGCGCTTCTCCTTCCGGTACAGGCCGGGGGCGACGAATTGCCACAACTGGTTCGCGATCACGGGGAAGGCGATCATCATCGCGGCGAAGAAGGCGACCTTCACCTTCACGAAGAACGCCTCGAACACCTGGGTGTAGATCACCGTCTTCTGCCCCGCGGACAGCAGCGGCTGGACCAGGATCGAGAAGATGTCCTCCGCGAAATAATAGCCGATGCCGAACGCCAGCAGGACCGCGGCGATGCAGTACAGCAGGCGGCGGCGCAGTTCGAGCAGATGGTCGAGCAGCGGCGCGCGGCTTTCGTCCAGTTCGTCGACGACGGTATCGGTCACGATGCGGCCCTGTCGCGCAAGGGGTTGGGCACCGGCGCGTCGGCATCGGCGGCGGTGGGCGCCGGATCGTCGGCGGGTACCACGTGGGGCTTTTCCACCATCACCGCCGGGCCGTCAGCGTCGGTGGCATCGGGCGCGGGCAGCGCGGTGGGTTCGGCGGTGTCGACGGCGGGGGCGGGGGCGGGGGCGGGATGTTCGCGCATGATGCGCTCGTTCTCCGCCTTCCACTTCTTCTCCATCTCCTCCAGCTCCGCCTCGCGCACCATCTCGTCGAAGCCGCTTCGGAACTGGCGCCCCACGGCGCGCGCGCGGCCGACCCAATAGCCGACCACGCGCATCGCCTTCGGCAGGTCCTTGGGACCGATCACCACCAGCGCGATGAACGCGACCAGCAACAGCTCGGACGGAGCGATATCGAACATCTCGGCGGCGCGATCGGATCAATCAGGCGTCAGCGATCCTCGCGGATCGGATCGGGACGGACGCGGTCGGTGTCGTGCAGCGGCGTCGTATCGGCGGGCTTGGCCGCGGCCTGCGCCTCGATCCGCGGCTTGGCGCGGGCGTGCTCCGCCTCGTCCTCCTCGCTCATGCCCTTCTTGAAGTTCTTCACGCCCTTGGCGACGTCGCCCATCAGGCTGGAGAAACGGCCGCCGCCCAGCAGCAGGACGGCGACGATCGCCAGGATCAGGATGTGCGGAAGGCTGAAACTGCCCATGATCGGATTCTCCGTAAGTCTCGCGCTATCTAGGCGCTGCACCGGGTTCCGGCAACGACGTTGACGGGGGAGATACGGCGGCGGCGGGTGGATGGAGGCGGCGGCGGTCATTCGTCGTCCGCCTCCCCGTCCTCCCCCGATGCGTCCTCCCCCGATGCCGCATCGAACGCCAGATCGACCGGATCGAGCAGCCCGGCGGCGCGCAGGTCGTCGATGCCGGGCAGGTCGCGGCGGCCCGCGAGGCCGAAATGCGTCAGGAACGCGGGCGTCGTGACCCACGTCAGCGGACGCCCCGGCACCTCGCGCCGCGCACCCGGACGGATCCAGCCCGCCTCCATCAGCACGTCCAGCGTGCCGCGCGCGGTCTGCACGCCGCGGATCGCCTCGATCTCCGCGCGGGTCACGGGTTCGTGATAGGCGATGATCGCCAGCGTCTCGATCCCCGCCCGCGACAGTTTCCGCGGCTCGTCCCGCTCGCGTCGAAGCAGGTGCGCCAGGTCGCCCGCGGTCTGGACATGCCAGCGGCCGCCGCGTTCGACGACGTTCACGCCGCGCCCGGCATAATCCGTCGCCAGCGTGGCGAGCGCGCGCCTGACATCGCCGTCGCCGACATGCGCGCGGATCGCGTCCACGCCCAGCGGCTCCGCACTGGCGAACAACACCGCCTCCACCGCGCGGACCAGATCGTCGGGCGGGGTCACGCGGGCGCCTTCAGGAACAGGGGAGCGAAGGCCGACTCCTGCCGCAATTCCACCCTGCCCTGCCGCGCGAGTTCGAGCGCGGCGAGGAAGCTGGACGCCAGCGCGGAGGCGCGGAAGGCGCCGTCCGCGCCGTCGGGCAGGAAGCGTTCGATCGCGCGCCATTCCACCGCGGCGCCGACCAGCGCGGCGACGCGGGCGATCGCGGCCTCCAGCGTCATCACCTGCCGGTCGCGCACGACGTGCATCACCGGGCGGTTGCGCGCGGCGACCGCGCCATAAGCGGCGATGACGCCGTACAGGTCGGCCTGCCACCGCGCATGGCGGACGGTCCGCAGCCCCTCCGGCGCGCCGCGGGGAAACACGTCGCGGCCCAGCCGGTCGCGCGCCATCAGCCGCGCCCCCGCCTCCCGCATCGCGCCGAGCCGTTCGAGCCGCAGCTGAAGCCGCAGCGCCAGTTCCTCCGGATCGGGCTCCACCGCCGGATCGCGCGGCAGCAGGAGCGCGGATTTGAGGTAGGCGAGCCATGCCGCCATCACGAGGTAATCCGCCGCCAGTTCCAGCCGCAGCGCGCGGGCGCGATCGACATAGGTCAGATATTGTTCGACCAGTTGCAGGATCGAGATCGCGCCGAGATCGACCTTCTGCGCCCTGGCGAGCGCGAGCAGCAGGTCGAGCGGCCCTTCCCACCCGTCGAGGTCGAGCGTGAGCGTGTCGTCGTCGGTCATGGGTGGGAATCGGGGCGCGAATGTTGCGAATGTCGAGGCGATCGCGCGATATCGGCGATCGGGCGCGGAAGTTCACAAAGATCACGCCACCCAAGGGCCGGGGACGTCCGTGCGGCGCGGGGTGTGGCGGGGCCGGCGACGGATGCGGGGGAGGATCGGCGGGCCGGGCGCATGGGGGGATAGTGGCAGATCGGCCGGATGTAGGACAGCCGGCGTGCGTCATGCGGGCGGGGCGGCACGTCGTCGCCATGATCCGACCGTCACCCCGGGGCTCGTTCCGGGGGGATACCGTGCCGCGTTACCGGCGACCGACGGGGTCGTGGCGCGGGGGATGCCGGGACAGGCCCGGTGTGACGGGGATTTCACGGATAGCGAAGCGGTGATCGCGTGGGCGGTGCGCTTATGCTTGCGTCGCCGCTTGTGTCCCCGCGAAGGTGGGGACCCAGGCTGGGCTCCCGCCTTCGCGGGAGCACAACGCGGCTTGTCGATGCCGTCGAGGGCCCGCGTGCGCCGGCGTGGCGCACTGGATTGCTTCGCTACGCTCGCAATGACGGGCGTGGAGTCACACCGTCGCCCGCCGCGTCACGCCGATCGCGTCGAGGAATGTCACCCCGGACCAGTTCCGGGGTCCACCGTGCCGAATGTCGGCGACCGATGCGTCCGCGGCGCGGTGGATGTCGGGACGCGCCCGGCATTACGAAGGATTTCACGGATAGCGAAGCGATGATCGCGTGGGCGGTGCGCTTATGCTTGCGTCGCTGCTTGTGTCCCCGCGAAGGCGGGGACACAGGCTGGGCTCCCGCCTTCGCGGGAGCACAACGCGGCTGGACGATGCCGACGAGGGCCCCGCGCGGGCCGGCGCGGCGCACTGGATTGCTTCGCTACGCTCGCAATGACGGGCGTGGAGTCACACCGTCATCCGCCGCGTCACGCCGAGCAAGTCGCGGAAGGTCACCCCGGACCGGTTCCGGGGTCCACCGTGCCGAATGCCGTCGACCGATGCGTCCGCGGCGCGGTGGATGCCGGGACACGCCCGGCATGACGGGGGATTTCACGGATAGCGACGCGATCATCGCGTGGGCGGTGCGCTTATGCTCGCGTCGCCGCTTGTGTCCCCGCGAAGGCGGGGACCCAGGCTGGGCTCCCGCCTGCGCGGGAGCACAACGCGGCTTGTCGATGCCGTCGAGGGTCCGCGTGCGCCGGCGCGGCGCACTGGATTGCTTCGCTGCGCTCGCAATGACGGGCGTGGAGCCACACCGTCGCCCGCCGCATCACGCCGATCGGGTCGGGGAACGCCGCGTCGCGGCGGACGACCAGCAGCGCGCCGTCGAAGGCGCGCAGCGCGGCGGGTATAGGTGCGGGGGGCGGCGGGGTCGGCGACGGGGCGGATGCCCCCTCACCCGCCCAGCTTGTCCACCTTGTCGCGCAATTGCGCCAGTTCCGCCTTCAGCGCGGCGATCTCGCCGTCCTTGCCCGCGGGGGTGGTGGCGGGGGGCGCGGGCTTCGCGACCGCGCCGGTGGCGCCGGGCTTGAACGCCGCCGCCGCGGCCTCGAACATCTGCATGTTGCGCTTCGCCAGTTCGGCGAAGGGGGAGCCCGCGAAGGCGCCCTCCACCGCGCTCTTGAACTGTGCGTGGTTGCTGCGGAAACTGTCCATCGATGCCGCGAGATAGCCGGGGACCATCGCCTGCATCGAATCGCCGTACAGCGCGATCAGCTGGCGCAGGAAGCTGACCGGCAGCATCGTCTCGCCGCGGCTCTCCTCCTCCATGATGATCTGCGTCAGGACGTTGTGGGTGATGTCGTCGTCGGTCTTGGCATCCACGACGCGGAATTCGCGCCCCTCGCGCGTCATCTGCGCCAGATGCTCCAGCGTGATGTAGGACGAGCTTTCGGTGTTATAGAGCCGGCGGTTGGCGTATTTCTTGATGACCACCGCCCCATCCGGGGCACCGCCCTGCTGCTTCCTCATCACGCGAGACCCCTCATGCCCAACAGTCGTCGGACCGGCGGTACAGCAGCGCATGACGCACCGCAACATGGTCCGCGGCCGCTGCCCCTGTTCCTCGACATGCTGCGCAGCGAGACCGCAACATCGCCGGGCCGCCGCGCGCGCGCGCTGGCGGGGTTGCGCCGGTACCAGGACGCGCCGCGGGCGCGCCGCACGATGGGGCCGGTCCGCCATCGCAAGGGCGCGGCGCGGCTGCGCGACTATGGCGGGGACGGCGCGCCGGTCGTGTTCGTGCCGTCGCTCATCAATCCGCCGTTCGTCCTGGATCTCGCGCCCGGCCGGTCGCTGGTGCGATGGATCGCGGAACAGGGGTTCCACGCCTGGCTGGTCGACTGGGGCACGCCGTCGGCGACCGATGCGGCACTGGACCTGGCGGGACATGTGACGGAGCGATTGCTGCCGTTGCTGGCGAAGCTGGAGCGGCCGCCGGTGCTGGTCGGCTATTGCCTGGGCGGCACGATCGCGCTGGCGGCGGCGGACCTGCTGGGGGAGCGGTGCGCCGGGGTGGCGACGATCGCGGCGCCGTGGCGGTTCGACGGGTACGGGACGGCGGCGCGCGCGGAGATGACCGCGATGTGGCGCGCGGCGGACCCCGTGTCGCGACGGCTGGGCGCGTTGCCGATGGAGGTGATGCAGGCGGGCTTCTGGCGGCTGGACCCGGCACGGACGGTCGCGAAGTACGAGGCGTTCGCGGAAATGGACGACGCCGCGGCGGCGACATTCGTGGCGCTGGAGGATTGGGCCAATGCGGGCGCGCCGCTGACCCATGCGGCGGGGGCGGATCTGTTCGATGCGTTGCTGGGACAGGACCTGCCGGGGCGCGGCGCATGGCGCGTCGGCGGGCGCGTGGTGACGCCGGAGCAGATCGCCTGCCCGGTGGCGGAATTCGTGTCGCTGACCGACCGCATCACCCCCGCGGCGACCGCGGCGCGGGTGGGCGTGCGGCACGATCTGGCGGCGGGGCATGTCGGGATGGTGGTCGGGAGCAAGGGGCGCGCGATGCTGTGGGAGCCGCTGGCGGCGTGGTTGCGGGGGGTGGCGGATCCGACGCGGACGAGCGGCGGCGAGCGGAAATGACGCGGGACGACGGGCGGCATACGCGATAGGGTCGCCGTCCTGTTCGATCGTCAGGTGGAAAGCGGATGGCTCACGCACCCGATTATTATGCCGTGCTGGGCGTGCGCCCGACGGCCGATCGCGTGGCGATCCATTCGGCGTGGAAGGCGCTGCTCCGTCGCTATCATCCCGACGTCAACCATGGCGCCGACGTCTCCGCCCGCGCGAAGGAGATCAACGAAGCCTATGCCGTTTTGGGGAAGAAGGATGCACGCGCCGCGTACGACCGGTCGCGGCCGTCGCCGTCGTCCTCCTCCCCGCACGTCACGCCCCGCCCGGTCTATACCGCGCCCGCGGGCAGGCGGCCGATGGGGCATGGCCCGTCGGCGCGGCCCGGCGGCAGCTATTCGCAGCCGCTGGACACCAATCAATGGCTGGTCGGCATCGCCCTGCTGCTGCTGACGGCCGCGCCGCTCGCGATGATCGTGGTGCTGGGGTACGAGGAGGCCGGAACGACGTCGACCGTTCGCCGCGATGCGGCCGGACACCGGCAGCGCGACGCGGGCGCCGACCCCGATCCCCGCGTATCGGACACGCGACCCCGCGGTGTGCAGCCGGACTTCTGAACCGGGACGACGGCCACGACGCCTACGCGCGATAACAGGCACCTAGCGCCGTCGCCCGCCGCGTCCTACCTTGGACCCGAGGGAGCGCTTATGACCGAGCAGAAGATCGACGTCGCCGAACGGCCGGGTGGCCTGGCGCGGGCGAAGCAGGGTGTGCTGGGCGCCGCGCTCCCGCGGATCGAGGGGCCGTTGAAGGTCACCGGCGCCGCGACCTATGCCTACGAACGCGCCCCCGACGATGTGCTGTACGCCGCGATCGTGGGGGCGCCTGCGGGTGCGGGCACCGTCACGTCGATCGACGCGGCGGCGGCGGCGGCGCTACCGGGCGTGCTGGCGGTCATCCACGACGATCCGCGCATCCCGTCGGGCGAGAGCAACAGCAGCGCGATGGCGAGCGCGGGCACCAGCCGCATCTATCACTACGGACAGCCGGTCGCGATCGTGGTGGCGGAAACGCAGGCGGTGGCGCGCTTCGCCGCGTCGCTGGTCCGCGTGCGGGTCGACACCACCGACGGCCGCTTCGACATGGACGCGCAGCCGGTGCAGACGGACCACAAGCTCGGCTTCCTGCCCGCGATCGACAAGGGCGACGTCGACGCCGCGATGGCGGATGCGGCGGTCACGATCGACGCGACCTACACGACGCCGGTCCATTTCCCCGCCGCGCTGGAACCCCATGCCACGACCGTGTGGTGGGACGGCGACGTGCTGACGTTGCGGTCCAGCAACCAGGTGATCGGCGCGGCGCGCAACACGATCGCGAAGGCGATGAAGCTGCCGCCCGAGCGCGTGCGCGTGCTGGCACCGTTCGTCGGCGGCGGCTTCGGCGGCAAGACCGGCGTGGGCGCGGAGGTCGTCATGGCGGGGATAGCGGCGGAGAAGCTGGGGCGGCCGGTGAAGGTCGTCCTGCCGCGCCAGCAGCTCGCCTATGTCGCGCATCACCGGTCCGCCACGACGCAGCGCATCCGCCTGGGTGCGGACAGCGACGGCCGTATCACCGCCATCGCGCACGAAGGCGTCGCGGCGCAGAACGACGACGCGCCGTTCCTGGAGCCGATCCCGTTCGGCACGATCCCGCTGTATGCGGGCGAGCATCGCCGTTTCCGCACCGACCTGGTCCGCGTCGACCTGCCCCCCACCGGCGCGGTGCGTGCGCCGGGCGAGGCGATCGGCACGTTCGCGATCGAATGTGCGATGGACGAACTGGCGGAGGCGACCGGGCTCGACCCGATCGAGCTGCGCCGCCGCAACGAGCCCGATGTCGATCCGACGACGGGCAAGCGGTTTTCCACGCGCCGGATGCTGGATTGCTACGACGAGGGGGCGCGGCGGTTCGGCTGGCCCGCATCCCTGCCCGCGCCCGGATCGGTGCGCGAGGGCGAATGGCTGATCGGGATCGGCATGGCCGCGTCGCTGCGCAGCAATTTCACGGTCGAGGCGGCGGCGGCGGTCACGCTGGGCGCGGACGGGCGCGCGACCGTCCGGTGCGACATGACCGACATCGGCACGGGCACCTACACGATCCTGGCGCAGACCGCAGCGGAGGTGCTGGGGCTCGATCCGTCGCAGGTGGTCGTCGAACTGGGCGACACCGACCTGCCCAAGACGGCCGGGTCCGGCGGGTCGTTCGGCGCGGGCAGCGCGTGTTCGGCGGTGGTGCTGGCGTGCGAGGATATCCTGGCCGAACTGGCGCGGCGGATGAATGCGGCGCCGGAGGAGCTGGAATTGCAGAACGGTTGCGTCACCGCGCGCGACCAGCGGCAGGTGCCGATCGCGGACCTCGTCCGCGGCGAACCGATCGAGGGCAAGGGCAAGAGCAGCCCCGGCGCACAGGCGAAGCGGAACAGCCAGGCGAGCCACGGCGCGCATTTCTGCGAAGTCGCGGTCAACGCGGTGACGGGCGAGACGCGCGTGCGCCGGATGCTGGGGGTGTTCGACATCGGCCGCGTGCTGAACCGCAAGACCGCGGAGAACCAGGTCGTCGGCGGCGTCGTGTGGGGGATCAGCTACGCGCTGGGCGAGGCGGGCGTGGTCGACACGCGGTCGGGGCGGTTCGTGAACCCCGATTTCGGCGAGTATCATGTCGCGGTCAGCGCCGACGTGCCGCACATCGAATGCCATTTCATCGAGGAGATCGACGATGCCGCGAACCCCGTGGGGGCGAAGGGCGTCGGCGAACTGGGCATCTCGGGCGCGGGCGCGGCGGTGGTGAACGCGATCTACAACGCCACGGGCGTGCGCGTGCGCGACATGCCGGTGACGCTGGATACGCTGCTGGCGGGGTTGCCGATGGTGTGAGCATACCTTGTGCTCCCGCGAAGGCGGGAGCCCAGAGTTACGGACGCAACAAACGTAATCTCGCGTAACCCCGGGTTCCCGCCTTCGCGGGAACACAGCGGGAGGGCGGCTCCTTATTTCAGGCAGCGCGTTCTGAATCCGACTGCCGACCCGACCCCGCGACGCACAGGAACATCATGGCCGACAACGACACCGTCCTTACCGCCGCCGCCGCCTGGAAGGGCGAGCCGATGGCGCTCGCCACCGTCGTCTCCACCTGGGGTTCCGCCCCGCGTCCGCGCGGCAGCCACATGCTGGTCCACGCGGACGGACGGTTCGAGGGGTCGGTGTCGGGCGGGTGCGTCGAGGGCGACATCCTCGACACCGCGGCGAAAGTGATCGCGGGCGCGCCCTTTTCGGTCCAGAAATACGGCGTCGCGGACGACAGCGCGTGGGAAGTGGGCCTGCCGTGCGGGGGCGAGATCGCGGTGATGGTGCAGCCGGTGTCGGCGGAAGGATTCGACCCCGAATTGTTCGACCGCATCGCCGCGGCGCGCGACGAGGGGAAGGCGCTGACCGTCACCACCGACCTGTCGACCGGGCACAGCGACCTGCGGCCGGTCGAGACGGGCGAGGTCTTCGCCAACCGCTACGATCCGCCGCGCCGGCTGCTGATCGTCGGCGCGGTGCAGATCGCGCAGAGCCTGGCCGCGCTGGCGCGGACGCTGGGGATCGAGACGATCGTCATCGACCCGCGCGGGCGCTTCCTGACCGGGGAGCGCTTTCCCGACGTGCAGCTGGACGATCGCTGGCCGGACGACGCCGTGGCGGCGTGGAAGCCCGGCCCCGCGACTGCGGTCGTGACGCTGAGCCACGATACGAAGATCGACGATCCCGCGCTGATCGCCGCGTTGCGCAGCGACGCCGCCTATGTCGGCGCGCTGGGCAGTCGCAAGAGCCACGCCGCGCGGCTGGACCGGCTCGCCGCGGCGGGACTTTCGCCCGAACAGCTGGCGCGGATCGACGGTCCGGTCGGGATCGACATCGGCGCGATCGGGCCGTCGGAAATCGCGCTGTCGATCGCGGCGGCGATGATCGCGGCGTTCCACGGGAAGGCGGGGGGATGATCGCGGCCGGGGGCGTCGCCCTCGTCGTCCTGGCCGCCGGGCGATCGGCGCGGATGGGCGATGCGGGCAGCAAGCTGGCGCAACCCCTTCTGGCGCGGCCGCTCGGCCTGCATGTCGCGATCGCGCTGGAGGGACTGTCGTTCGCGCGGCGGTGCGCGATCGTCGCGCCCGGCAGCACGCTGGATTACGCCGGCCACGGATTCGATACGGTGGTGAACGACGATCCCGTCCGCGACCTGTCGTCGTCGGTGCGGCTGGGCGCGGCGTATGCCGTCTATCGCGGCGCGCGCGCGATGTTGATCGCGCTGGCCGACATGCCGCGCATCACCGCGGCGCATGTCCTGCGCCTGCTGGATGCGGCGGAGGGCGACGGCGCGGTCGTGGCGTCGAGCGACGGCCAGAAGCCCAGCCCGCCCGCGCTGTTCGGCCGCGCGCATTTCGAAACGCTGGCGGCGCTGACCGGCGACGAGGGCGCCCGCGACCTGATCCGCGCGGGGCGGCATGTGGTGACGAATGCGGCGGAACTGGTCGACGTGGACACGCCGGAGGAGCTGGCGCGGTTGCGGGCGTCGTTGGGGGTGTCCCCACATTGACCGTCATCGCGCGCGCAAGCGACGCAATGACGAAGCGCGCCTATTCGTGGCGCAACGCGTCGATCGGGTTCAGTCCCGCGGCGCGGCGGGCGGGGAAATAGCCGAACACGACGCCGATGATGGCGGAGATCGCGAAGGCGATGACGTTGATCTGCGGCACGAACAGGAACGGCAGGCCACCCGCCCAGGACAATGCGCCGATCGCCAGCTGCGCGACCAGCAGGCCGATCACCCCGCCCAGCATCGACAGCACCACCGCCTCGACCAGGAATTGCAGCAGCACCTCGCGCGCCACCGCGCCGATGGCGAGGCGGATGCCGATCTCGCGCGTGCGCTCCGTCACGCTGACCAGCATGATGTTCATGATGCCGATCCCGCCGACCAGCAGGCTGATCGCCGCGACCGCGGTGACGATCTGGGTCAGCAATTGCGTCGTGCTGGACAGCGTGTCGCTGATCTGTTTCGTGTCGAAGACGAAGAAATTGTCGTCCGCCCCGTCCGCGATCCGGCGACGTTCGCGCAGCAGGTCCTTCAGCGACGCCTGCACCGTGGCGGTCGAATATGCCTGGTCGACGCCGACCAGCAGCAGCGCGACGTCGCGCGTGCCGGTGAAGCGGCGCTGCACCGCCTTGATCGGCATGATGACGACATCGTCCTGATCGCCGCCGAACCCCGCCTGCCCGCGCGTCGTCAGCACGCCGATCACGTCGCAGCTGATCGCGCCGATCCGCATCCGCCGCCCGACCGCGTCCCCGCCGCGGAACAGGTTCGTGCGCACGGTATTGCCGATGACGCAGACCGACTTGCCCGCCTGCTCCTCCGCATCGGTCCAGTAGCGGCCCGACGCCAGCGGCCACGGCTGGACGACGAAGGCGGCGTTGGTGGTGCCCTGCACCGTGGTGGACCAGTTGGCGCCTTCGTAGATCGCGGTCGCGCTGGCTTGCGCCTGCGGGGCGACCGCGGTGACGCCCGCGACCTGGTTCGCGATCGCGGCGGCGTCGGACGGATCGAACGCGGGCGGGCGCGGCCCGCCGCCGCCGCGGCCGAAACCCTGCCCGGGCCGCACTTGCAGGATGTTGGTGCCGAGCGCGCTGATGCTCTTCTGCACCTGCGCGGTCGTCGCCTCTCCCAGCGTGACCATCGTCACGACCGCGCCGACGCCGATGATGATGCCGAGGATCGTCAGGAACGACCGCAGCTTGTGCCGTGCGATCGACCGCAGCGCGAGGAGGAACGTGGTGCCGAGCATGGCCTAGAGCCCCTCCCCGGCACGCGATGCCGGGTCGGGGGTGGGGGGTGTCTCACGGAGGGGCTTCTCAGCAGCACCCTGCGTCTCGATCCGCTCGACCAGCCCGTCCTTGAAATGCACCACCGTCCGCGCGAACGCGGCCATGTCGCCCTCGTGCGTGACCATCAGGACCGTGATGCCGCCGTCGCGGTTCAGCGCGGTCAGCAATTCCATGATCTCGATCGAGCGTTCGCTGTCGAGGTTGCCGGTGGGTTCGTCGGCCAGCAGCACGTCGGGACTGGTCACGATCGCACGCGCGATCGCCACCCGCTGCTGCTGCCCGCCGGACAGTTCGGCGGGGGTATGGTCCCACCACCGGTCGAGCCCGACCTTCTCCAGCGCCGCCATCGCCGCGTCGCGCCGCGCCTTCTTCTCGTCGCCGCGGTACAAGAGCGGCAGTTCGACATTCTCCAGCGCGCTGGTGCGGCTGAGCAGGTTGAACCCCTGGAACACGAAGCCCAGGTAGCGCCGCCGCAGCAGGGCGCGCTGGTCGCGGTCCAGCGTCTCGACATGGTGGCCGCGGAACAGGAACGTGCCGTCGCTGGGTACGTCCAGGCAGCCCAGGATGTTCATCGTCGTCGACTTGCCCGATCCCGACGGGCCCATGACGGCGACGAAATCCCCCGCCGCAATGTCCAGGTCGACGCCCTTGAGCGCGCGGAACTGCGTCGCGCCGGTGCCGTAGACCTTGGTGACGTTGCGCAGGGAGATCAGCGGCGCGGTCATCAAAGCCCCCTCCCCCCCGGGGAGGGAGCCGGATGCGCCGTCATTGCCCCGCCCCCTGCCGCTGCCGCCGCTGGCCGCCGCCCGCGCCGCCACCGCCGCCCGCGGCCGCGTCGCCCGCGCCCGCCAGCTGCCCCGTAATGACCTGCATCCCCGGCTTCAGCCCGCCGGACAGCACCTCGGTCAGCGTCCCGTCGCTGTCGCCGGTCGTGACCTGCACCGCCTTCGGCTTCCCGTCCTCGCCCTTCACGTACACCGTCTGCGTCGCGCCGCGCGCCAGCGTCGCCTGCCGCTCGGGCCGGTCGCCGCGCCGGGGGCGGAAGGTCAGCGATCCCGCGATCCCGCCGCCGCCGTCGCCCGCACCCGCCGCGGCGGGCTTGAAGCGGAAGGCGGCGTTGGGGACGAGCAGCGCGTTCCGCTTGTCCGACGTCACGATGTCCGCGGTAGCGGTCATGCCGGGGCGCAGTTGCAGCGACGGGTTGGCGACGGTCAGGTCCGCGGCATAGGACACGACCTGCCCCGTGGCGGCGGTGGTCGTGGTGGTGCCGGACGCGGTCGCGCTGCTGACGGTCAGGTTGGAGCCGAGATCGACGCGCGTGATCGTGGCGGGGAAGGTGCGGCCGGGGAAGGCGTCGACGGTGAAGGTCGCCTTCTGCCCCACCTTCACCGCCCCCACGTCCGCCTCGTCGATCGCGACCTCCAGCTTCATGCGGGTCAGGTCCTCCGCGATCACGAACAGGGTGGGCGTGTTGAACGACGCGGCGACGGTCTGGCCGGGATCGACCTGCCGCGCCAGCACGACGCCGTTGACGGGGGAGCGGATGATCGCGCGCGCGCGCTGCGTCTGGTTCTGCGACAATTGCGCGCGCGCCGCCGCGACATTGGCCTGCGCCACGCGCAAGGCGGCGACCGCGCGCTGCGCATTGGCGCGACCGGTCTGCAATTCGGTTTCCGACGGCACGCGCCGGTTCGACAGGCGATAGACCTCCTCCAGTCGCGCCAGCTGCGCCTGCGCCTCCGCCACGGTGGCGCGCGCCTGGTTCACCTGCGCCTCGTTCGCGGCGAGCGTCGCCTGCCCGGCGCGGATCTGGTCGTCGATCTGTTCGGGATCGATCAGGGCCAGCGGCTGGCCCGCCACGACGCGGTCGTTGACGTCGGCGACGACGCGCGTGACGAGCCCGGACAATTGCGAGCCCACCGTCACCTGGTTCGTCGGCGCCAGCTTCCCCGTCGCGGCGACCGTCACGGTCAGGTTGCCGCGCTCCACCGCGCGCGTCGCATATTGCGCCGCGTCGGCGGGCGCGAACAACCGCCAGGCAAGCAGCGCGAGCAGGACGACGCCCAGCGCGATCAGCGGCCATTTCAGCCGCCGCCGCCACGCCGGCTGCGGTTTCGTCCCGAGGAAGTCGTCCAAATTCTGGTCGGCGGGGTTCTGGTCGGCCATCAGCGGTTATCCGGAACTGAAACGGGGCGGGTGGCGGCGCCGGGCGGCGCCAGGATCGGCGCATCCGCATCCCATCCGCCGCCGAGCGCGCCGTACAATTGAATGAGCGCGGTGGCCGCATCGCCGCGCGCCTGCGCCGCGCCGTTGCGCGCGGACAGCAACGCCGCCTCCTGCTGGCTCAGCGTCGTGAAATCGGTCAGCCCGCTGCGATACTGGCTGCGCGACAGCAGGGCGGCGGCGTTCGCGGCGTCCAGCGCGATCGCGAACTGCCGCTCCCGCTCGCGCGCGGTGTTCAGCGCGACGACGGCATTCTCGACATCCTCCAGCGCGGTCAGGACGACGCCCTTGTACTGCGCCAGCGCCAGATCGGCGGCGGCCTGTTGCGAGCGCACCTGGCTGCGCAGCCGGCCGCCGTTGAAGATCGCCTGCGTCAGGCCGGAGAACAGGCTGCCCGTCACGGTGTCGAGGAGGTTCGCGAACACGCCCGCATTGGTGTTCACGCGCCCGGTCAGCGCGAGGTTGGGATATAGCGCGGCCTGCGCCACGCCGATCTGCGCGGTCGCGGCGGCAAGCGCGCGCTCGGCGGCGCGCACGTCGGGACGGCGGCGCAGGATGTCGGCGGGGATGCCCGCGCCGACCAGAGCGGGGCCGTTCGGGATCGGCGCGGGCACCGCCATCGATTGCCGCAACGCGCCCGGCGCCTGCGCGGTCAGCACGCCCAGCCGCGCGACCGCGGCGGCATATTGCTGTTCGATATTCGGCACCGTGGCCGCGGTCTGCGCGCGCTGCCCCCGCGCCTGTTCCTGATCGACCGAGGAGACGAGCCCCGCCTGCACGCGGAACCCGGCGATTTCGAGGTTGTCGTCCTGCAACGTCAACGACGCCCGCGCATTGGCCAGCTGCGCCTGGTACAGTCGCGCCAGCACGTAATTGCGCGCGACCTCCTGCTGCACGGTCAGCAGCGTGGTGGCATAATCGTAGCCCGCCGCCTGATACTGCGCGCCGCTGGCCTCCACCGTGCGGCGGACCTCCCCGAACAGGCCGAGCTGGTATTGCGCGTCGAGCCCGAGCGAGAAGTTGCTGCCCCCGCCGCCGCCGACGTTCTGGATCGTGCCGTCGGGAAGGGTGATCGTCTGCCCGCCGCCGCGAAGCGTTTCCGACCGGCTGAACCCCGCCGAGCCGTTGACCGTGGGCAGCAGCTGCGCCCGGTTCTGCACCAGCGCCTCGCGCGCCTGCCGCAGCCGCGCGGTCGCCTGATCGAGGTCCAGGTTGGCCGCCGCGGCCCGTTCGACCAATCGTCCCAGCACCGGATCGTCGAACCGTTGCCACCAGCGGGTCAGGTCCTCCGGCGTCGGACCGGCGGGCACCGAATAGCCCGCGGGAACGCCCAGTTCGGCGGTGGTGCGGGGCTTGTAATCCGGGCCGACGGTGCAGCCGGCCAGCGCCAGCATCGACAGAACGGAACAGGCGCGCCTCATGGTGCCGTGTGTGGACAACACACCGGCGGGCGTCCAGCGCTTTTGTGTCGCAAGTTGTATGATCCTCCCCGGCACGGGGAGGGGGACCGCCGCGCGCAGCGTGGTGGTGGAGGGGTAAGCCACGGGCGATTCGCTCGCGGCTTACCCCC
>NZ_LMQP01000004.1:85229-92263 GCF_001425405.1 Sphingomonas sp. Leaf412
TCGAGCTCCAGGATCACCTGGTCGACCGCCAGGCTGTCGCCTTCCGCCGCGGACAGCGACTTCACGGTCGCGCTCTTCTCCGCGCGCAGGATGTTCTCCATCTTCATCGCCTCGACCACCGCCAGCGGCTGCCCGGCCTCCACCTTGTCGCCTTCCTTCACGTCCAGCCGGACGAGCAGGCCCGGCATCGGCGCGATCAGGAACTTGCTGAGGTCGGGCGGAATCTTCTCCAGCAGGTGGTCCGCGAGCGGCGCCACGCGCGCGGGCAGCACGCGCACCTTGTGGCCGGCGCCGCGCGCGTTGAGCAGGAAACCCGTGCGCGTCCGCGTCAGCTTCACCGTCAGCGTGTCGCCCTCCTCGTCGAGCGGCTCCACCGCCACGATGCGGTCGCCGGGCGTATATTCGATCGCGACGGGCAGTTCGACGCCGTCGACCGTCAGCGCATCGGGGGAGATGGTGACGGCATGGTCGACCTTCCCGATCCGCACCGTCCAGTCCGCGGGCGGATGCAGCCGGTCGCCCAATTGCCCGTCGATCCGGCGTGCGCGATCCGCCTCCGCCGTCGCCGCGAACGCCGCGACTCCCGCCAGCCGTCGCACGACGTCGTCCGACGCGGGGGCGCCGTGGAAGCCGTCGGGATATTCCTCCGCGATGAAGCCCGTCGTGATCTCGCCCGAGCGGAAGCGCGGATGCTGCATCAGCGCGGACAGGAAATCGAGGTTCGTCCCCGGCCCCTCGATCTCGAACGCGTCGAGCGCCGCGACCTGCGCATCGATCGCCTGTTCGCGCGTCGGCGCCCAGGTGATGAGCTTCGCGATCATGGGGTCGTAGAACATGCTGACCTCGCCCCCCTCGCGCACGCCGTCGTCGACGCGGACGCGGGGCGCATCGTCATTGCGAGCGGAGCGAAGCAATCCAGCGCCCCGCGCGTCGTCACCGGATTGCTTCGCTGCGCTCGCAATGACGGCGGTTTCGGCCGGCGGGGAATAGCGCACCAGCCGCCCGATGCTGGGCAGGAAGCCGCGATACGGGTCCTCGGCATAGACGCGGTTTTCCACCGACCAGCCGTTGATGCCGATATCCTTCTGCGCGAACGCCAGTTTCTCGCCATAGGCGACGCGGATCATCTGCTCGACCAGGTCGAGGCCGGTGATCTCCTCCGTCACGGGATGCTCGACCTGCAAACGGGTGTTCATTTCCAGGAAGTAGAACCCCTCCCCGCTCTTGTCCGCGCCGCTGACGATCAGTTCGACCGTGCCCGCGCTGTAGTAACCGACCGCCTTGGCCAGTGCGACGGCCTGCTCGCCCATCGCTTTCCGCATCTTGGGCGTCACGAACGGCGACGGCGCTTCCTCCACCACCTTCTGGTGGCGGCGCTGCACGCTGCATTCGCGTTCGTTCAGGTACAGGACGTTGCCGTGCTGGTCGCCCAGCACCTGGATCTCGATATGCCGCGGGCTTTCGATGAACTTTTCGATGAACACGCGGTCGTCGCCGAAGCTGGCCAGCCCCTCGCGCTTCGTCGCCTCGAACCCCTCGCGCACGTCCTGCTCGGAATACGCGAGGCGCATGCCCTTGCCGCCGCCGCCCGCGCTGGCCTTCATCATCACGGGATAGCCGATGCCGCTCGCGATCTCGACCGCGTGGTCGGTGCTGTCGATCTCGCCCAGGAAGCCGGGGACGACGTTGACGCCGGCTTCCTTGGCCAGCTTCTTCGACTCGATCTTGTCCCCCATCGCCGCGATCGCGTTCGGCGGCGGGCCGACGAAGGCGATCCCCGCCTCCGCGCACGCCTTCGCGAAGCTCTCGCGCTCGGACAGGAAGCCGTAGCCGGGATGGATGCAGTCCGCGCCGGTCTCCTTCGCGGCGAGCAGGATCAGCTCCGCCTTGAGATAGCTTTCCGCCGCGGGCGCCGGCCCGAGCCGGACCGCCTCGTCCGCCATCAGCACGTGCGGGGCGCGCGCGTCGGCATCGGAATAGACCGCGACTGTGGCGATCCCCATCTTCTTCGCGGTGCGGAACACCCGGCACGCGATCTCGCCACGGTTGGCGACCAGGATCTTCTTGAACATGACGGCCCCCTAAAAACTCTTCGGATCACGGCCGTCACCCTGAACTCGTTTCAGGGTTAATCGTGCCACGGGCACCGACGGCGTGTGTTGATGGATGGATGCTGAAACGCGTTCAGCATGCCGGAAAGACACGGTCATGCCGGCGCGCCGCGCAGCAATCCCTCGGTGCTCAGGTCTTCGTCCACGTCGGGCCAGTGGATGCCGTAACCCGCGCCGGCCTTCTGCCAATGTTCGCGCTGCGCGACCGTCGCGCGCAACAGGCGCGGATACCATGCAAGCGGCGCCGAGATGGTGCGCCCGTCCATCAGGTCCACGATCAGGCTCGCGTCGTCGAAGCGCACATCCAGCACCCGCTCGTCCGTCACCCTAGCCGAAATGTTCATGCCACGCCTCCGTCAGTGCCGACCGGTGCTCCGCGACCATGTCGAGGATGCCATTGATCTCGTGTGCGCGAAACCCGCGGCTCTTCGCCACTTTGATCGCGTCGAGCCAGACCTTGATGGTTGCCTCGCCGCGGTCGACGTGGACGTGCGGGGGTTCGTTCGGCTCGTGGCTGTAGAAATAGAAGCGGAACGCGCCGATCCGCAGCACGGTCGGCATTATTCCGCCGCCTCGCACACCCGCATCGGCTCTTCCGCGGTCATCGCGGTCAGGCCCAGCTTCGCCATCAGCGCGGCATCCGCATCGTCGCCGCGGTTGCCGGTGGTCAGCAACTTGTCGCCGGTGAAGATCGAATTCGCCCCCGCCATGAAGCACAGCGCCTGCGTCGCCTCCGACATGCTCTCGCGACCGGCGGACAACCGCACCATCGACCGGGGCATCGTGATCCGCGCCACCGCGACGGTGCGAACGAATTCGATGTCGTCGATCTTCGCCAGCGGCGTGTCCGCCAGCATGTCGCCCAGCACCGTGCCCTTCACCGGCACCAGCGCGTTGACCGGCACGCTTTCGGGATGCCGCGGCAGCGTGGCGAGCGCGTGGACGAAACCGACGCGATCCTCCCGCGTCTCGCCCATGCCGACGATCCCGCCGCAGCACACGTTGATGCCCGCGGTGCGCACATGCTCCAGCGTCTCCAGCCGGTCCGCGAAGGTCCGCGTGGTGATGACGCTGTCGTAGCGCTCGGGCGAGGTGTCGATGTTGTGGTTGTAATAATCCAGCCCGGCGTCGGCCAGCATCGCCGCCTGCGACGGCGTGAGCATGCCCAGCGTCATGCAGGTTTCCATGCCCATCTGGCGCACGCCCTTCACCATCTCCACGATGGCGGGCATGTCGCGGTCCTTCGGGTTGCGCCATGCCGCGCCCATGCAGAAGCGCTGCGATCCCGCGTCCTTCGCCTGCGCCGCCATCTGCAACACCGCGCGCGGGTCCATCAGCTTGGTGGCCTTCACCCCGCTGTCCGCGCTTTTCGACTGCGCGCAATAACCGCAATCCTCCGGGCAGCCGCCGGTCTTGATCGACAGGAGCGTGCACAATTGCACCTGCCCCGCGGCGTGGTGCGCGCGGTGGACGCCCTGCGCCTGCCACATCAGGTCGTCGAACGGCAGGGCGAAGAGGTCGGCGACCTCCTCGCGCGTCCAGGTGTTCCTTACTGCTGCCACATCAGGCCCTTCAACTGTCGTGTCCGTTCGGCGGTGAGGCCCGCGAGGCATTGCCGCTGCGCCATCGGTTGGAGCGATCCGCCCTGGAATTCCGCGGCGGCGATCCGGCATTGCGCGTCGCGGTACGCGAGCCACGCGCGCTGGCTGTTGAGCAGCGCGGCGGCATAGGCGAAGCCGTCGCCCGCCACCTCGCGCCGCTTCATCTGTGCATAGGTCCGCTTCCACTGCGCGTTCATCGCGGCGTCGGCGCGGGTATATGCCGCGCCGGCCTGCTCGTTCATCTCCATCTGCGTCTGCGCGGTGGCGGGGAGGGGGAGCAGGAGCGCGAGAAGATATGTCGTTCGACGAGCCACCCCTTCCGTCACCCCGGACTTGATCCGGGGTCCATCCCTCCGCGTATGCAACGCTTGATGTTCTCGTGGCACGATGGACCCCGGCTCGGGGGCCGGGGTGACGGGAATGTGGGAATGCCGATCCATCACGCCGCCTCCTCATCCGACGGCGGCATGTTGTGGCCCAGCAGGCGAAGCACGTCCTCCGCCGCCTTGATGAGGTTCGTGCCAGGGCCGAAGATCGCCTGCACCCCTGCATCGCGCAGCGCCTGATAGTCCTGCGCCGGGATCACGCCGCCCGCGATGACCTTGATATCCGGGCGTCCCGCGTCGGACAGATGGCCGATCAGCTCGGGGATCAGCGTCTTGTGCCCCGCCGCCAGCGACGACGCGCCGACGATGTCGACGTCCTTCTCCAGCGCCAGCACCGCGGCTTCCTTCGGCGTCTGGAACAGCGGCCCCGGCACGATCTCGAACCCCAGGTCGCCGAACATGCTGCTGACCAGATTGGCGCCGCGGTCGTGGCCGTCCTGCCCCATCTTCGCCACGAGCATCCGCGGCTTGCGTCCCAGCCGGCGCTCGGTCGCGGCGACGCCGTCCTCCAGCCGGGTCCAGCGCGCGTCGTCCTTGTACGCGCCGCCGTACACGCCCTTCACCGGCGTCGGTTGCGTCCCGTAGCGGTCGAACGCGACCTCCATCGCGCTGGAAATCTCGCCCAGCGTCGCGCGCGCCCGCGCCGCCTCGACCGCCAGTTCCAGCAGGTTCGCATTCCCCGCCGCGCCGTCGCGCAGCGCCGCCAGCGTCGCCTGGCACGCCGCCTCGTCGCGCGCGGCCTTCGTCGCCTGGATGCGGCGGATCTGCGCCTCGCGCACCGCATGGTTGTCGACGTCGAGGATCTCGATCGGATCCTCGTTGTCCTTGCGGTATTTGTTGACGCCGACGATCACATCCTCGCCGCGATCGACGCGCGCGGCGCGGGCGGCGCTGGCTTCCTCGATCATCGCCTTGGGCCAGCCCGCGGCGACCGCCTTCGCCATCCCGCCCTCGCGCTCCACGCGCTCGATAATCGCCCAGGCATCGTCGACCAGCCGCTTCGTCAGCGCCTCGATATAATAGCTGCCGCCCAGCGGATCGACGACGTTGCACATGCCGGTTTCCTCCTGGATCACCAGCTGCGTGTTGCGCGCGATGCGGGCGGAGAAATCGGTGGGGAGCGCGATCGCCTCGTCCAGCGCGTTGGTGTGGAGCGACTGCGTCCCCCCCAGCATCGCCGCCATCGCCTCGATCGTGGTGCGCATGACGTTGTTGTACGGGTCCTGCTCGGTCAGGCTAACCCCGCTGGTCTGGCAATGCGTGCGCAGCATCTTGCTACGTTCGTCCTTCGCGCCCAGGTTCGTCATGACGCGATGCCACAGGACGCGCGCGGCGCGCAGCTTCGCGATTTCCATGAAGAAGTTCATGCCGATCGCGAAGAAGAAGCTCAGGCGCCCGGCGAACTTGTCGATGTCGAGGCCCGACGCGACGCCATACTTCACGTATTCCATCCCGTCCGCGATCGTGAACGCCAGCTCCTGCACCTGCGTCGCGCCGGCTTCCTGCATGTGGTAGCCGCTGATCGAGATGCTGTTGAACTTGGGCATCTCGCGCGACGTGTAGCCGAAGATGTCGCTGATTATCCGCATGCTGGGTTCGGGCGGGTAGATATAGGTGTTGCGGACCATGAACTCCTTCAGGATGTCGTTCTGGATCGTCCCGTCCAGCAGCTTGCGGTCGACACCCTGTTCCTCGCCCGCCACGATGAAGAAGGCGAGTATCGGGATCACCGCGCCGTTCATCGTCATGCTGACCGACATCTGGTCCAGCGGGATGCCGTCGAACAGGATCTTCATGTCCTCGACGCTGTCGATCGCGACGCCCGCCTTGCCGACGTCGCCGGTCACGCGCGGATGGTCGCTGTCGTAGCCGCGGTGGGTGGCCAGATCGAACGCGACCGACAGGCCCTTCTGCCCCGCCTTCAGGTTGCGGTGGTAGAAGGCGTTGGACGCCTCCGCGGTGGAGAAGCCCGCATATTGCCGGATCGTCCACGGCCGCCCGGCATACATCGACGCGCGCACCCCGCGCGTGAACGGCGCGAAACCGGGCAGGCCGGGGTCCCAGCCGTTGACATCCGCGGCGGTATACAGCGGCTTGACGTCGATCCCCTCCGGCGTCGGCCAGGTCAGGTCCTTGCCCTTCACCTCCTTCGCCGCGGCGGTGGCCCAGGTGTCGAGCCCCGGCGCGGGCGGCGGCGCGGCCACTTCGGTGGGCATCGGTGCCGGCGCGGGCGCGGCGCCGACGTCCTCGCCGGTGTTGGTCTCGATCGTGGGTTCGGTCATCACTGCATCCCTTCCTCTCCCGGCGGGAGAGGATACGAAGGCTTGGCAGCGTGCTGCCTAGCCGAAAGTTGGTGAGGGCACGCCGGTCGCCGCCCTCACCCTTCCGCCGCCTGACGGCGGCTCCCTCCCTCTCCCGATGGGAGAGGGAAAGATTATCATTTCCCCGTGAACGCCGGCTTGCGCTTTTCGAGGAAGCTCAAGCCCCCCTCGCGCGCGTCCTGCGATCCGCCCGCGGCGCGCTGGCCCTCGGCCTCGGCGCGCAGCACCTGGTCGAACGTGCCGTCCAGCGCGGTGACGATGTTGCGGCGCATCGCACCCAGCGCCACCGTCGGCCCCGCCGCCAGCCGCGTGGCGAGCGACAGCGCCTCGTCAAACAGCGCGGCATCGTCCACCGCCTTGTAGATCAGGCCCCAGCTTTCGGCCTGCTCCGCGCCGACGCGCTCGCCCAGCATCATCATCTGCGTCGCCCGCGCCTTCCCGATCGCGCGGGTCAGCAGCCACGTCGACCCGCCATCGGGGACGAGGCCGATGTTGACGAACGCCTGGAGGAAATACGCGCTCTTTCCCGCCAGCACGAAATCGCCGACCAGCCCCATCGAGCAGCCGACGCCCGCCGCCGGGCCGTTCACCGCGGTCACGACGGGGACCGGCAGG
>NZ_LMQP01000004.1:92335-100610 GCF_001425405.1 Sphingomonas sp. Leaf412
CCTTCACCACGCTGTCGCCGCCGCGCGCCTGAAGGTCCGCGCCCGAACAGAAGGCGCGCCCCGCGCCGGTCAGGAGGACGGCGCGCGCACCCTGAAGATCGTACAGCGCCACGGTCAGGTCGTCCGCCAGCTGGATCGACGCCGCGTTCAGCCGCTCGGGGCGATTGAGCGTGAGGACGAGGACATCGCCCTTCCGCTCGGTCAGGATCGTTTCGTATTCGGCCATGCTGTCTCTCCTGTATGCGGTCTCGGACGGACCGCCGTTCGTCAGTGCGCCGCCTTCGGCGTCTCCATCAGTTCCACCAGCATCCCCCCGAAATCCTTCGGGTGGACGAACACGATCGGCGTCCCGTGCGCGCCGATGCGCGGCTCCCCCAGCACGGTCGCGCCGTTGCCCTTCAGGTGCGCGACGGCGGCGTCGATGTCCGGCACCTCGAAACACACGTGATGCTGCCCGCCCGCGGGATTCTTCTTCAGGAACCCCGCGATCGGCGACGTTTCGTCATACGGTTCGATCAGTTCGACCTGCGTATTGGGGGCGTCGATGAAGCAGACCTTCACCCCCTGCGCGGGAAGGTCGAACGGCTCCCCGATCGCGTCGGCGCCGAGCAGGAGACGATAGGTCTCGATCGACGCCGCGATCGACGGCGTCGCGACGCCGACGTGGTTGAGGCGGCCCAGTTTCATTCTTCAATCCTTGCTTGAGGTGGGCCGGCGAACGGCGCGCCGGTCGCGGCCCGCAGGAACCCCTCGATCTGTCCGACCCGGTCACGCAGGGCAACGTGGCTGTCGGTCAGTCGCGTCATACGACTGCCGAGCGCGTCGAGGTCCTTCGTCAGTCCGTCGAGCTGGTCCTTCATCGTCAGCGCGGTCTTGATAAGCCCGAACGCCTTCTCGCCCGCGCTCATGCCGGATCGCCCGCAAGTGCGGCGTCGACCGCGGCGCAGGTCCGTGCGATCGTCGCGCGCATCGCATCGATGGTGCCCTTCATCTGTTCAATCGATCGCTCCAGTTCCGGAAGGGCGAGTTCCAAGGCCTCCTCGTCCTCGTCCGCCGTCGATGGCGAAGCGATGTACCGGCTCGTCGCGTCGCGGACGACGTGCCCCACCGAACGGCCGCTGCTCGCCGCAAAGGCGTCTAGCGCCGCCTTGTGATCGGGGGTCGTCAGAAAGGTCACGCGTTCGGTCTGCATGGTCGCCACTCCTTCACATGACCTTATAATGTGCAGGATAGGCGTTCACAACGGAATGTTGTCATGCTTCTTCCACGGATTCTCCAGCGCCTTGCCGCGCAGCTTCCGCAGGCCCAGCGCGATGCGGCGGCGGGTCGAGTGCGGCTGGATCACCTCGTCGATGAAGCCCTTGCTCGCCGCGACGAAGGGGTTGGCGAAGCGCGCCTCGTATTCCGCAGTGCGCGCCGCGATCTCGTCGGGGGTGCGGCCGCGGAAGATGATCTCCACCGCGCCCTTCGCGCCCATCACCGCGATCTCCGCGGTCGGCCAGGCGTAGTTGAGGTCGCCGCGCAGATGCTTCGACGCCATCACGTCATACGCGCCGCCATAGGCCTTGCGCGTGATGACGGTGATCTTGGGCACGGTCGCCTCGGCATAGGCGAACAATAGCTTCGCGCCGTGCTTGATGATGCCGTTATGCTCCTGCGCGGTCCCGGGCAGGAAGCCGGGCACGTCGACGAAGGTCACGATCGGGATATCGAACGCGTCGCAGAAGCGGACGAAGCGCGCCGCCTTCTTGCTGGAATTGATGTCGAGCGCGCCCGCCAGCACCATCGGCTGGTTCGCGACGATGCCGACCGTGCGCCCCTCGATACGCCCGAAGCCGGTCAGGATGTTGCCTGCATGCGCCGGCTGCACCTCGAAGAAATCGCCCTCGTCGACGACCTTCCGGATCAGCTCGTGCATGTCGTACGGCTGGTTGGCGCTGGCGGGGAGAGGGTGTCGAGGCTGTCCTCGACGCGGTCCCACGGGTCGTCGGTCGGCCGCTCGGGCACGCCTTCGCGGTTGGACAGCGGCAGGAAGTCGATGAAGTCGCGCGCCGCCAGCAGGGTTTCGATATCGTCCTCGAACGCATTGTCCGCGACGCTGGTCTTCGTCGTGTGCGTCACCGCGCCGCCCAGCGCCTCCTGCGTCACGACCTCGTTCGTCACGGTCTTCACGACGTCGGGGCCGGTGACGAACATGTAGCTTGAGTCCTTCACCATGAAGATGAAGTCGGTCATCGCCGGCGAATAGACCGCGCCGCCCGCGCACGGCCCCATGATGAGGCTGAGCTGCGGCACGACGCCGCTGGCCAGCACGTTGCGCTGGAACACCTCGGCATAGCCGCCCAGCGACGCCACGCCCTCCTGGATGCGCGCGCCGCCGCTGTCGTTCAGGCCGATGACGGGAGCGCCGACCTTCATCGCCATGTCCATGATCTTGCAGATCTTCTGCGCATGGCGTTCGGACAGGCTGCCGCCGAAGACGGTGAAATCCTGGCTGAACACGAACACCAGCCGTCCGTTGATCGTGCCCGATCCGGTGACGACGCCGTCGCCTGGGAACACCTGCTCCGCCATGCCGAAATCGACGCAATTGTGCTCGACGAACATGTCGAGTTCCTCGAACGAGCCCTCGTCCAGCAGGATGTCGAGCCGCTCGCGCGCGGTCAGCTTGCCCTTCGCATGCTGCGCATCGATGCGCTTCTGCCCCCCGCCGATGCGGGCGGCGGCGCGTTTCTTTTCCAGTTCGGCGATGGTCGAGGACATCCGGCTCTCCTGCTCGCCGCCGTCCTGCCCCGCGCGGGCGGCAAGGGCAAATGCGAAGTTGCGAAGTTGCGAAGGATGGGGTTGCGAACTATCCTCCCCGGCACGGGGAGGATAATGAAACCACGTCTCTACGCCGGTCGCCCGTTGCGCGCCCTCCGCCAGGCCGCGGGGCTGGACCAGCGCGCGATGGCGGCGCGGCTCGGGTTGTCGGTCAGCTACCTGTCGCAGCTGGAAACCGACGCCCGCCCGCTCACCGGCGCGGTCGCCGCCGCGCTGGCGCGCCACTATCCGCAGGCGCTGGCCGCGATCGAGGGCGAGGGCCCCGCCCGTCGCCTCGCCGCGCTGACCGAGGCGCTGGAGGACCCCGCCCTCCCCCCAATCGCACCCGACGACGCGGCGCGGCTGGCGGAGGAGCGCCCCGACGTGGCGGATCGCGTAATCGCGCTCCACGTCGCGCGCCGCGCGGCGGAGGAGCGCCTGTCGCTGGCGGAGGAATCGTTCAGCGCGGGGGCGGGCGCACGCCTGCCGTGGGAGGCGGTGCGCGACTGGTTCCACGAGGCGGGCAATTACGTCGATGTCCTGGATCGCGCGGCGGAGGAACTGAGCGCACGCGAAGGCGGCGGCGCCGACTGGCCCGCCGCCTTCGCCGCGGGCCACATGCGCCTCGCCACCGACGCGGACGAGGACGCGCCGCTCGCGCGCTTCGACGGGCGCACGCTGACGCTCAACGCCACGATACCGGCGGAGACGCGCCGTTTCCTGATCGCCCACCGCCTCGCCGCCACCGCCTTCGCGGCCCAGATTGCCGCGATCGTCGCGGCCGCCGGGCTTTCGACGACGGAGGCGCGGCGGCTGCTCGCGATCGGGCTCGCCAATTACGCCGCGGGTGCGCTGCTCATGCCCTACGCCCCCTTCCGTGCCGCCGCGCGCGACCTGCGCCACGACATCGACCGCCTGTCGCGCCGGTTCGGGGTCAGTTTCGAACAGGCGTGTCATCGTCTCTCCACGCTCCAGCGCCCGGAGGCGCAGGGCGTGCCCTTCTACTTCTGCCGCGTCGACATGGCGGGCAACATCACGAAGCGGCACAGCGCCACGCGGCTGCAATTCGCGCGCTTCGGCGGCGCCTGCCCGTTATGGCACGTGCACGAAGCGGTCGCGATCCCCGACCGCATCCTGGTCCAGCACGCCGAGACGCCCGACGGCGTCCGCTACGTATCGATGGCGAAGGGATTGGTGAAACCGTCCGGCCGCTTCGACCGGCTCGCGCGTCGCTACGCCGTGGTGCTGGGGTGCGAGGCGACGCACGCATCCGGGTTCGTCTATGCCGATACGGTCGATCGTGCCGGGGCGGCGACCCCGATCGGCATCTCCTGCCGCCTGTGCCCCCGCCCCGATTGCGACCAGCGCGCCTTTCCGCCCAGCGACCGCCGGATCGTGGTGGAGCCGGACGTGCGGCGCGTGGTCCCGTATCGGCTGGCGTGACGGATCGCGCGGCGCGATCGAAACGGCGCCGCGCCGCGATCCGGCGGCGTCAGCGGAAGCGCTGCTTCACCCACGCCTGGTCCCAGTTCGACACCTGGTGGGTGCGGCCGCGCAGCTCCGTGAACATCCATCGGCCGTCCCGCTTCTCGAACCGGTCGGTGTAGTTCAGCGTCAGCACGACCGCATCGCCGTCGATCGTGCACAGGCACAGCAGGTAGAACCGGCCGGTGGCGCTCTGTCCGTCGTCGGCGATGTCGACCCGCGGCTGCGTGACGAAATGCAGCGCCCAGGTGATATGCGCCGGCAAGGCGCGGAAATGCGCCGCGATCTCCGCACGGCCGTTCATCGACCCGCCCTCGCCGTCGACGACCCAGCTGCCGTCCTCGGTGAACAGTCCGGCGATCCCTTCGGCATCGTAACCGTCGTCGCAGAAGGCGGCATAGTCGTATTTCAGCCGCTCGATCGCGCGAATGTCCTCCAGTCGTTGCAGGCGTTGTTCGATGGTCATGGGATCGTTCCTCGATCGGTGGTCAGGACAAGGGGTATCGGCGGACGGGATCAGGCGGCGGGCCAGGCGAGCATGGTCGCGCGCACGATGCCCAGCAGCGTGTCGCGCGACGCGCCGCTCTTGGCCTGCACCGCCATCCCCTGGATGACGGCGAAGACGTACGAGGCGGTCTCGTCGCTCGACAGGCCCGGTGGAAGGGCGGCCGCATCGCCGAGCGCGTCGAACCGGTCGCGAAGCTGTCGGCGAAACCGCTCCCGGCTGCCGATCAACGCCTCCCGGATGCCGTCGCCGTCGTCCGAGCAGGCAAGCGCGGCGTTGGTTTCCAGGCATCCGGGCGGGGTCGACGGCCCGGTGTGGAGCCGGGCGATGCCGGTCAGCAGCGCCGCGACGATGGCGCGCGACGGTTCCTTCGCCAACGCATCCGCCCGGAAGGCGAGATGGTCGCGGCGGTACCGGTCGACGGCCCTGCGGAACAGCGCCTCCTTGCTTCCGAACGCCTTGTACAGGCTGGACTTCGTCAGCTTCATCCCGGTCATCAGGTCGTCGAGCGACGCGCCTTCGTAGCCCTTGTCCCAGAAGATGAGGAGCGCGGCATCGAGCACCTCGTCCTCGTCGAATCCGCGGGGGCGGCCCGCGCCCTGCTTCCCGATCACCATGGCCTGCATATATGGACCGTTCGGTCCACAATCAATGCCCGCGGCGACGCGCGGTACGATCGCGCGAATCGCCACGTCGGCCTTGCCATCGCGCCGCTCCGCCGGGCATCAGGCCGCAACGAAGGAGAAAGCGTGATGTCCCAGCCGCGAGACCTCTATCCCGTCCCGGCCGAATGGGCGGCGACGGCGCGGGTCGACGCCGCGGGATATGACGCGCTCTACGCGCGCAGCGTCGCGGAACCGGACGCGTTCTGGCTGGAGCAGGCGGCGCGGCTGGACTGGACGACGCCGCCGACGACGGCGGGCGACTGGTCCTTCGACGCGGACGATTTCCACATCCGCTGGTTCGCGGACGGGACGCTGAACGCCAGCGTCAATTGCATCGACCGCCACCTCGCCACGCGGGCCGACGACGTCGCGATCCTGTGGGAACCGGACGCGCCGGACGAGGAGCCGCGCCGCTTCACCTACCGGCAATTGCACGCGGAGGTCTGCCGCTTCGCCAACGTGCTGAAGGCGCAGGGCGTCGCGAAGGGGGATCGCGTCACGATCTACCTGCCGATGATCCCGGAGGCGGCGTTCGCGCTGCTCGCCTGCGCGCGGATCGGGGCGGTGCATTCGGTCGTGTTCGGCGGCTTCTCCCCCGACGCGCTGGCGGGGCGGATCGAGGATTGCGGATCGAAGCTGGTCGTGACCGCGGACGAGGGGCGGCGCGGGGGCAAGCGCATCGCGCTGAAGGCCAATGTCGATGCCGCCGCCGATCGCGCCCCGACGCTGGAACGCGTGATCGTCGTGAAGGCGACCGGCGCGGACGTCGCGATGGGCGACCGCGACCTGTGGTATCACGAGGCGGCGGAGGGCGTCGCCGCGGACTGCGCGCCCGAGCCGATGAACGCGGAGGACCCGCTGTTCATCCTGTACACCAGCGGATCGACCGGAAAGCCCAAGGGCGTGCTGCACACCACGGGCGGTTACCTGCTGTGGGCGGCGTATACGCACGAACTGGTGTTCGACTATCGCGCGGGCGACGTGTGGTGGTGCGCCGCCGACATCGGCTGGGTCACCGGCCATACGTACATCGTCTACGGCCCGCTTGCGAACGGGGCGACGACGCTGATGTACGAAGGGCTGCCCAACTGGCCCGACGCGTCGCGTATCTGGCAGGTGGTGGACCGGCACAAGGTCCACACGATCTTCACCGCCCCCACCGCGCTGCGCGCGCTGATGAAGGAGGGCGACGCGCCGGTGAAGGCCACCGACCGGTCGTCGCTCAGGCTGCTGGGCACCGTGGGGGAGCCGATCAACCCCGAGGCGTGGCGCTGGTATCACGACGTCGTCGGCGATGGCCGCTGCCCGATCGTGGATACGTGGTGGCAGACGGAGACGGGCGGCGCGCTGATCGCCCCGCTGCCCGGCGCGACCGACCTGAAACCCGGTTCCGCGACGAAGCCGCTGCCCGGCGTCCGGCCGCAACTGGTCGACGAATTCGGCGCGGTGCTGCACGGCGCGACCAGCGGGAACCTGTGCATCACGCACAGCTGGCCGGGGCAGATGCGGACCGTCTGGGGCGACCACGACCGCTTCTTCCAGACGTATTTCACGACCTATCCGGGCACGTATTTCACCGGCGACGGCTGCCGTCGCGACGAGGACGGTTATTACTGGATCACCGGCCGCGTCGACGACGTCATCAACGTGTCGGGGCACCGCATGGGCACCGCGGAGGTCGAAAGCGCGCTGGTCCTGCACGCCGCGGTGGCGGAGGCGGCGGTGGTCGGCATGCCGCACGAGGTGAAGGGACAGGGCATCTACGCCTATGTCACGCTGAATACCGGGCAGGAGCCGTCGTCCGACCTGGCCCGGACGCTGAAGGCGTGGGTCCGGAACGAGATCGGCGGGATCGCGACGCCCGACGCGATCCATTTCGCGCCCGGCCTGCCGAAGACCCGGTCCGGCAAGATCATGCGCCGCATCCTGCGCAAGATTGCGGAGGGCGATACCGCGGCGCTGGGCGATACGTCGACGCTCGCCGACCCCGCGGTCGTGGACGATCTGGTCGCCAATCGCGTCGGTTGATCGGGCGAATCCCTCCGCCCGACCTCAAAAACGGCGGCTAACGACCCCGGACGATTGACGAATCGGTGAGGAAGGCGCGCTATACCGGGGCGGTTGGGGAACCGCGGCAATGTGGCGGCGACGGGGAGCCGCTCACCCGTGTCAGGGGGTGGAATGGGTCGGATCGACGAAAAGCAGCTGTCGGACGTGTTGTGGTCGGCGCGTAGCGCGGGGTCGCGCATGATCCTGCCGTGCACCAGCGACCGCGGCCTGATCGCGCTGCTGAAGGAACTGGGCCTGGTGCGCGAGCAGCTGGGCCATATGGTGCTGACCCCCACGGGGGTCGAACGACGGCGACGCTGTTCGCCCTATCCCGCCTTGTCGGCCTGAACCCCGCCCGCTCCGCCGGTTCTCAAAACGGGCAGCGAGCGGCTTGCGGCCGCGCCGCGACCATGATCCCTTCCTTCCGCTTTCGAAGCGAAAGGGGGAAACTGACATGATTCGTACGATCGGTTATGCCGCGGCGCTCGCGGCCACGGCGGGCGGCTCGGCGCTCTGTGCGCGCATGTGGACGGACTACACGCCGACCAGGGGCATGTGGGAGATTACCGCGATCGAGGTCGATCCCGGCCATATCGACGATTACCTGACCGGCCTGAAGCGCACGCAGGTACCGGGTTTCGAGATCATGAAGAAGCGCGGGCTGATCGACGACTACAAGTATCTCGTCCGCAACGGCTACAGCCGCAGTTCGCCGACCGTCGTCATCATGGCGCATTTCACCAGCGCGTCGGCGCTGGAACCCAACCGC
>NZ_LMQP01000004.1:100698-107029 GCF_001425405.1 Sphingomonas sp. Leaf412
CGGTGCAGGGGTACGAGCAATATCGCAAGTTCCTCGACACCGCCTATTTCACCGAAGTCACCTTCCGGCGCTGACGCGCCGCTAAAGCGCGTCGAAATCGATGTCGCCGTGCCGGTCAAGCGTGCGATCGGCCGGCGGCATCGGATATTTCAACCCGGTCGCGCAATTGAACAGCACCACGCGTTCGTCCGCGTCCACCTCCCCGTCGCGCACCGCCTGCCGGTACGCCGCCAGCGTCGCGCCGCCCTCCGGACACAGCAGCAGGCCGTCGCGGCGCGCGCATTCGTCCACCGCGGACAGGATCGCGGGATCGCCCACCGCGACCGCCTTCCCCCCGCTCTCCCGCACCGCGCGCAGGATCAGGAAGTCGCCCACCGCGCGCGGCACGCGGATCCCCGCGGCGACGGTATGCGCATCCTCCCACCGCTCGGCATGTTCCTCCCCCGCCTCGAACGCGCGCACGATCGGCGCGCAGCCCGACGCCTGCACCGCGTACATCCGCGGCCGCGCGCTGCCGATCCAGCCGAGTCGCTCCAGCTCGTCGAACGCCTTCCACATCCCGATCAACCCGGTGCCGCCGCCGGTGGGGTAGAAGATCGCGTCGGGCAGCGACCAGCCGAACTGCGCCGCCAGCTCCAGCCCCATCGTCTTCTTCCCCTCGATCCGGTACGGCTCCTTCAGCGTCGAGAAGTCGAACCAGCGCCCGTCCGCCGCGCCCTTCCCCACGATCGCGCCGCAATCGTCGATCAGGCCGTTGACCCGCCAGACGCGCGCGCCCTGCATCGCGATCTCGCGCACGTTCACCTCCGGCGTGTCCTCCGGGCAGAACACGATCGTCTCGATCCCGACGCGCGTGGCGTAGGCGGCGAGCGCGGCGCCCGCATTGCCGTTGGTCGGCATCGCGATGCGCGTGACGCCCAATTCCTTCGCCATCGCCACCGCCATCACCAGCCCGCGCGCCTTGAAGCTGCCGGTGGGCAGGCGGCCCTCGTCCTTCACCAGCACGTTCGCGCCGCCGCTGCCGGGGATCGGCACCAGCGGCGTCTCGATCTCCCCGAGGCTGACGACGTTGCGCGTGTGCCGGACGGGCAGCAGTTCGCGCCACCGCCACAGGTCGGTCGCCCGCGATGCGATATCGTCGCGCGACACCGCGCGGCCCAGCGCGTCGAGGTCGTAGCGCACCAGCAACGGCCGCCCCGCCCGCGACAGGTTGTGCAGCGTGTCCGCCGCGTAGCGCTCTCCCGTCAGCGAGCATTCCAGATGCGTGACGAACGTCGGGCGATCGGTGGTGAGATTGTCGTTCATGCCAGAGTCCCTAGGTCGGGCCGTGCGCGAGCGCCATCGCCCGTCGCCCGAAACGCGGCGCGACGGCCGCACGCGAAAAGGCCCGGACGTCGCCGCCCGGGCCTTCCCCACTCAAACGAGCGCGATCACTTCTTGTCGTCGTACGTGCCCGAGAAGCTGCGGTTCAGGTTGGTCGCCCCGCCCTGCGTGATGCCGGGTCGCTGGCCGTCGCCGTAGCGGAACAGCGCCTGGTTCTGCTCCTCGTCGCGCCAGCGGCGCTTCGCCTCGTCCGCGGTCTTGGACAGGGTCACCTTGTCGTCGGCGACGGATTGCAGCCAGCTGGACGGGATCGAATGATGGCGGCCGTCCGCATCCTTGTCGGTCTTCGTCAGCAGGATGCGGTCGTCGCGCACCTTGTCGACCGTGCCGACGTGGCTGCCGTCGGAGCCCACGACCTCGGCATGTTCCTTCACCTGGTCCAGCGACTGGCGCTGCGTCTGGCGATTGGAGCGCCAGCTGGTGAATTCGTTCTCGAACCGCGAGCGATTTTCCTGCCGATATTCGTCATAGTCGCGGTCGAGCGCCGCGATCTGCGTCGAGCGCCAGCTGCCATAGTCGCTGTCGCGATGATGGCGGTCCTGCTGCTTGTAGTAGCGCTCGTCGTAGCGGCTGTCCGCCTCGCGCCGCCGCTCCGCATCCTCGTCGCCGAACCACGAGCGGACCTCGTCCCCGGCGCGCGCCAGGAAGCCGCGATCGTCATAGTCGTAGCCCTGCGGCTGACGACCGTAATCGCGCCCGCCGTCACGCTGCCGCTGCTGGCCGAACCGCTGGTCGTCGCGACCGTGCGACCGGGCGCCATCGTCACGGCCATGATCGCCGGACGAATAGCGGTCGCGCTGCTGGCCGAAGTCGCCGCGGCCGTAGCCGCCGCCCTGCGCACGATCGCCGTCGTAGCGGCCGTAACCGGGACGGCCCTGCTCGTTGCGTGCGCCATAGGTCGCGCCGCGGTCGTCGTTCGATTGCCCGTAGCCCGATCGGGCATATCCCGACTGGCCGTAGCCCGACTGCCCGTAGCCGGATTGGCCGTAGTTCGACTGGCCGTAGTCGGAGCGGCCGTAGCCCGAATGGCCATAGTCACGCCCGCCGTACGTCCGGTCGCCGTCGTCGGCATCGCGCGCGCCCGGAGAGCCGCCCGGATAACCGTATGAACGACCCGCGTCGGAATCGCGCCCATAGGTTTCGGCGTCGCGCCGGCCATAGGCGTCGCGCTGCTCGTCGGTACCGCGGGGATAACGTTCGTAGCCCATCTGCATCCTCCTGGAAGCAAGGTCACGCCGGCGACATCGCCGCACGCTTCTATCGCGGAAAAAGGCCGAAAAAGGTTATTGTTCCGATCGTTACGCAATGGCAACGGACATCCGTCGCATCCCGCGCACGCCCCGCCGGAGGGCGATCCGCGGCGCGCGGCGAAACGACTGTTGCATCGGTCGAAGCCGCCCGCTAATGGCGTCGCTCCCCGGCCCTGCCGGGCGACCGGGCGGGGCCGTAGCTCAGATGGGAGAGCGCTGCAATCGCACTGCAGAGGTCAAGGGTTCGATTCCCTTCGGCTCCACCACCCGATGATTTTCCGAAGGCTCCCGACCGGCCGAACGTCGGCCTTTCCAGCCCCTTACCGCCACTCCGCCCTTGCCCATTCCGCCCGCTTGCTGCGATGATGCGGCGAAACGGGAGAGGCGAATGCTGATCGTCACCGGCAGCCTGACGGCGCGCCCGGACAATTTCGACATGTTCCTGGGGGAAGCGATCGCGCATGTCCGGCGGTCGCGGGACGAGGACGGATGCCTGCATCACGGCGTCGCGCGCGATTGCGAGCATCCGTATCGCCTGGTCTTCGTCGAACGATGGCGCGACCGTGCCGCGCTGGACGCACATTTCCGCGTCCGCGGCTCCATCGCCTTCGTCACCGCGATCCGGCGCGAGGCGGAGACGTGGGAAGGTCCCGAGATTTACGAGGTTGCCGCATGACCCGCCCCTTCGATCCTGTCGCCGATTCCTTCGCCGACGCCTCCGAACTGCCCGATGCGATCCCCGCCGCCACCCTGGTCGTGTTCCGCGAGCGCGCGTCGGGACCGCCCGAACTGCTGATGGTCGAGCGTGCGAAGGCGATGGCGTTCGCCGCGGGAGCGATGGTGTTCCCGGGCGGGCGCGTCGACCCGGCGGACCATTCGCTGGCGTTGCGGATGGGGGCGCGGGACGACGATTGGGAAACCGCCGCGCGCATCGCCGCGGTGCGCGAGACGATCGAGGAGGCGGGCCTGCCCGTCGGCCTGGCACACACGCCCGGCGTCGACGCGCTGACGACGATGCGCGCCGCGCTGCACGACGGCATGCCCTTCGCACAGGCGCTGGCGGAGGCGGACGCGACGCTGGACCTGTCGCTGCTCCAGCCGTTCGCGCGGTGGCGGCCGCAGCATCGCAACCTGCGCATCTTCGACACGCGCTTCTTCCTCGCCCGCCTGCCCGACGACGCGCCCGTCGCCAGCGTGGACGAGACCGAGAACGTGCGCCTCGTCTGGGCGACTGCGCAGCACGTGCTGGACGAGGCGGATGCGGGGCGGCTGGCGATCATCTTTCCCACCCGACGCAACCTCGAACGCCTGGCGCTGTTCGGCTCCTATGCCGAGGCGGCGGCACATGCGCGGGATACGCCCGTGCGGGTCGTCACGCCGTGGCCCGAAGAACGCGATGGAGCGACCCACCTCTGCATTCCCGACGATCTCGGCTATCCCGTCACGTCGGAGCCTTTGACCGGCGCCATGCGCGGTTGATGCGGCGCGCGCGTCGCGGCGTCGGCTGCGCTGCGTGGATCGTCGCGGTGCTGATCGCGGGCGTCGTGGCCTGGGGCCTGCTGCGCGGGCGGCCGCAGGACCTGCCCTGGACCCCGCTCGACCTGGGGCGGCCGGTGGGGATGTTCACGGGGCGCAAGCTGACCGCGTTGACGGACGATTTCGCGCAATGCCGCCGCCTGCTCGACCGGGCAGGCGTGCGGTACGAGCCGCTGGCGCCGGTGCGGGAGGGCGCGTCGTGCGGTTATGACGACGGCGTGCGCATGGGCGTCGGGCGCGCGCTGGAGATACCCTATCGCCCCGCGAACCTCGGCGTCGCCTGCCCCGTCGCGGCGGCATTGGCGATGTGGGAATGGAACGTCGTGGCGCCCGCCGCGCGGCGTCATTACGGGGAGCGCGTGACCGCGATCGAGCATTTCGGCAGCTACAATTGCCGTCGCATGTACGGCCGCGACGCGGGATCGTGGAGCGAGCATTCGACCGCCGACGCGGTCGACATCGCCGCCTTCCGCCTGTCCGACGGTCGCCGTGTCAGCGTGGTCGGCGACTGGACCGGCGATGCCGCGGACCGCGCCTTCCTGCGGGAGGTCCGCGACGGCGCGTGCGACCTGTTCGCGACCGTCCTGTCGCCCGACTACAATGCCGCGCACCGCGACCATTTCCATCTCGACCAGGCGCGCCGGGGAACGATGGGCGGGCGCGCGTGCCGGTAGGCGCCGCCCGGCCGGTTGCGACCGTCAGTTGGGCAGCGCGGCCGGGTCCACCTTCTCCACCCAATAGGGGTAGAAGGCAGGCTGTCGCGACGACCAGCCCGATGCGGTCGCCGCCGCCTCGCTGATCGACTGGAGCAGCTTGCGCCGCAGTTCGGGATGCAGGTGCGGCAGCGCGGCGGCGGCGCAGAAGGCGCTCGGCAGCCACGGGCGCACCTTCGCCCCGACGAGCCGTTCGTACAGGAAGCGATAGGCCGCGAAGCTGGTGATGCGCCCCTGCCCCAGGTCGAACGCGGACAGGATGGTCAGCGGCGCCAGCAACGGCTCCGCGCTGTCCAGCCCGCTGTCGTCGGGAACGGTCGCGCGGATATCGGGCAGGCGATCATAGTGGCGCGCCTGCGCGCGGATGCTGGCCGCCTCCACCACGTCGCGCGACCAGCGCTGCATCGCGTCGTCGCGGTCCAGCCCGATGTCCAGGCTGCGCCGGATGTAGCGTTGCGTCGCCGCACCGAACGTCGCGAATTCCTTCATCTCGGCCAGGGTCATCACCCCTTCCGCCGGCTTCATCCTCGCTGTCATCGTCCCATCCCCGCCCGGTGATTCGACCGGATGCCACGATGCACGAGGATGGTTAACGCCACCCTTAACGTCGCGACAAACGGCGGGGACAATCGATCATGCGTCTTGCCGCACCGCAACATGGATGCGACGAAGCGTTGGCCGGTGACGATTTTGTTGCGCCGGGTGCGGCATGGACGCAACAAGCGCCCATGCCGGTCGAGTCAGACGTCCTGCTGGCGCTCCGCTTCCTCGGCCGCGTCATAGCCCGACGACGGCGCCGGATCGGTGCTGTGGACCGGCTGGGTCGAGGACAGGGGGTCGGAGGCGTCCATCGATTCGTCCAGCCCGGCATCGAGCCGCGCATCGCTGTCCTCCGGATCGTCCTTCAGCCGCTTGGCGATGCCCGCGTCCTGACCGGCGTCCTGCCGCGCGGTGCGCCCCTCGCCCGCGGGGGCCACCGACAGGCTGTCGAGCGCGCGCTCGTCGATCGGTTTGTCGGTCATTATCGTCTCCCGCATCATTTCGTTACATACCCAACGCGTTACCCCGCGCGCCCGTTCCTCTCACCCGATCCGGGTGACCGTCACGCGCTGTTCCAGGAAGTTGGCGGTGCCGAAGACGGTCATGAAGGCGATGTCGGTGGCGTCACGCCCCACCGCCACGCGCGCCAGGTCCGCGGCGCTGCCCATGCCCGTGGGGTCGAGCAGTCGCCACGCCCCGTCGAGCCACAGTTCGGCGACGGCGTGGAAATCGGGCGGGTCGACGCCGGGGGCATAGGCGGAAACGCAGCGCGCCGGGATTTCGGCCGCGCGCGCGAGCGCGACCAGCAGGTGGGCATAGTCGCGGCACACGCCGCGGCGTTCCGCGAACGTCTCCATCGCGCCCGTGCCGCCCGTGCTGCCCAGACCGTCGTAGGTGATGTTCTGCCCC
>NZ_LMQP01000004.1:107114-112312 GCF_001425405.1 Sphingomonas sp. Leaf412
AATGCTCGAACCGGTCGGATTCGCAATAGCGGCTGGGCAGGAGATAGGCGACCGTGGCGGCGGGCAGGTCGGTCACGGGCGTGGGGCCGAAATCCTCGATTACAATCGGTTCGCGGACGACGCGGACGGTGGCGTCGTAGCGGACGACGAGGCGGCGATCGGCGCGTGCCCAGGTCCGCTGCCCGATACCTTCCTCCCCCGCGACCGCGCGGATGGGATTGTCGGATTCGATCACCAGCGACTGCGCCTCCAGCCGCTGGTCCGGCATCGATGCCGCCACGACCTGCAACAGCACGTCGGCGGGCGCCGGGAAGGCATAGTCGAGGAGCGCCTCTATTCGCAGCAGCATGGAGGGTATCGTCCGCAAAAGAAAAGGGCCCGGCGGTCGCCCGCCGAGCCCGGATACAACGTCCGCCTGCGCGATCAGTCGCGATTGCCGCCGAACAGGCGCAGGATGAACAGGAACATGTTGATGAAGTCGAGATACAGGCTGAGCGCCGACATCACGACCGCCTTGCCGACCAGTTCGCCGTTGCCCGCGACCTGGAAATACAGGCTCTTCGTCCGTTGCGTATCATAGGCGGTGAGGCCCGCGAACAGCAGCACGCCGACGGCGGAGATCAGCATCCCCAGCGGGCCCGACTGCACGAACATGTTGATGATGCTCGCCACGATCAGGCCGACGACGCCGACGATCAGGAACGTGCCGAACGCCGACAGGTCGCGCTTCGTGGTGTAGCCGTACAGGCTGAGCGCCGCGAAGCCCGCCGCGGTGGCGAAGAACGCCTGCGCGATCGCGAGCGGCGAGTACACGAGGAAGATCGTCGACAGCGACAGGCCCATCGCGGTCGCGAAGCCCCAGAACATCATCCGCAGCGTCGAGGTCGAGAACTTGCCCTGGCCGAAGCTCATCGCGAAGACGAACGCCAAAGGCGCCAGCACGATCAGCCACTTCAGCGGCGTCTGGAACACCGCGGCGGCATAGCCGGAATAGGCGAAGGCGAGTGCGACGATACCCGTCAGCAGCACGCCCGACGTCATGTAGTTATAGACCGACAGCATGTACGACCGCAGACCCGCGTCGGACGCGGTGTCGCGTGCGCCAGCCGCCTGCGACCCGAACGGGGCGGCGGAGGGCCGGGGGTCGGACCAGTTTGCCATTGTCACCAAGCTCCTTTGCCCGGCATCCTTGCCGGATGACGGAAATATCGCCCCGCCGCACCCCCTTTTCAAGCAGGTCCGCCGCGATAGCAACCCGACGTTACAATGCGCGCGCCGGGCGGGGGAGATAGCGATGCACCGCCTGTTCGTCGCGCTCCGCCCGCCGCGCGCGATCCGCGCGATCCTGACCGCCGCGATGGGCGGCGTGCCCGGCGCGCGCTGGCAGGACGACGAGCAGCTGCACGTGACGATCCGCTTCCTGGGCGAGGTCGCGCGCGACCGGGCGGAGGATATCGCCACCGCGCTGTCCCATGTCGCCGCGCCGGTCGCGGCGGCGCGGGTCGAGGGGGTCGGCGCGTTCGATCGGCGCGGTCGCGTCGACACGCTATGGGCGCGCGTCCTGCCCGTCGAACCCCTCGCCGCGCTCCACCGCAAGGTCGACCAGGCGCTGTCGCGCGCGGGCGTCGCGCCCGACACGCGGCGATACCTGCCGCACATCACCGTCGCCCGCCTGCCCCGCGGCGGGCAGGACCCGGTCGCCACGGCGCACTGGATCGCGGACCATGCGGCGCTGGCTGTGCCCGCGTTCACGCTCGATCACCTGTACCTGTACGAAAGCCACGTGCGCAGCGACGGCGCCCGGTACGAAGCCATCGCGCGCTGGCCGCTGTCGGCGTCCGGCGAATAGGCTTGCCCGCCGTCGACGCTCTGTTACGCCTGTGCCCTCAAGGAAGAGGGGCGCACATGACATCCGACAGCGAAACCCGCGCCAGCGGCTATGCCTGGTACGTCCTGTCGATCCTGTTCCTGATCTACATCCTGAATTTCATCGACCGGCAGGTGATCTCGATCCTGGCGGAGGACATCAAGCGCGACCTGAAACTCCAGGACGAGGATCTGGGCTTTCTGTACGGCACCGCGTTCGGCGTCTTCTACGCCCTGTTCGGCATCCCGCTGGGGCGGCTGGCGGACAGCTGGCACCGGGTACGGCTGATGACCGCGGGGTTGACGTTGTGGTCGACGATGACCGCCTTGTCGGGGCTGTCCTCCACCGGCACCCACCTCGCCGCCGCGCGGATCGGCGTGGGCGTGGGCGAGGCGACGGCCAGCCCGTCGGCCTATTCGCTGATTTCGGACTGGTTCCCCAAGCGGCTGCGCGCGACCGCGCTCTCGATCTATTCGGCGGGGCTGTACGTCGGCGGCGGCTGTTCGCTGTTCATCGGCGGGCTGATCGTCCAGAACTGGAACCGCGCCTATCCCGGCGGCGGGCCGTTCGGGCTGGTCGGGTGGCAGGCCGCGTTCCTCGCTGTCGGGGCACCGGGCCTCATCCTCGCGATCTGGGTCGCGACGCTGCGCGAACCGATCCGCGGCCGGTCCGAGGGGATCGACACGCCGCCGCATCCGCGTCCGTTCGCCGCCTTCTTCGACGAATTGCTGACGATCCTGCCGCCGCTGACGCTGATCGGCGCGGCGCGGCGGGGGTGGCGCGCGCTGGCGGTGAATTTGCTGGCGGCGGGCATCGTCGTCGCGCTGGTCCGCACGCTAATCGCGTTCGGGGAGCCGGTGGCGCAATGGGTCGCGGTCGGCGGCGGCGCCTATGCGGTGTTTTCGTGGGCCAGCGCCTTGCGCACTCGCGACGCGCCCGCCTTCGCCCTGATCGTCGGCACGCCCGCCTTCCTGTGCACCGTCGTCGCCTACGGCCTGAACGCCTTCCTCAGCTACGCCGCCGCCTTCTGGTCTGCGCCCTACGCCATGCGCGTGTTGGGGGTGGAGCCGGCGACCGCGGGGCTCATCATCGGATCGTCGGGCGCGTTGTCGGGATTCCTGGGCGTGACGGTCGGCGGCGTGCTGGCGGACCGGTTGCGGCGGCGCAATCCGGCGGGGCGGCTGATCGTCGTCACCGCGGCGGCGATCCTGCCGGTGCCGTTCATGGCGATCGGTTTCACCACCGGCGATCCGTGGGTCCTGTACCCCTGCCTGTTCGCGGCGCAATTCTTCGCCAGCTGGGGCCTGGGCGGATCGGCGGCGACGACGCAGGACCTAGTCCTGCCGCGGATGCGCGGGACCGCGACCGCGACCTATTTCGTGGGCACGACTTTGATCGGGCTGGCGATGGGGCCGTATCTGGCGGGGCGGATCTCGACATTGAGCGGCAGCCTGTCGACCGGGATGCTGGCGCTGTTGCTGTCGGTGCCGATCACGGTCGCGGCGGGGATCGCCGCCTACCGGCTGGTGCCCGAAGCCGAGCGCACGCGCGACGATCGCGCGCGTGCGGCCGGGGAGACGGTGCTTTAATTGACCTGAAGGATGCCGCAGGCGATGCGCCCGCCGCTGTTGCCCGACGGATCGGTCTTCAGGTCGTCGGCGGCGGCGTGGACGACGAAGGCGGCGCCGTCGGCGTCGAGCAGGTTGGCCAGGGTGGCCCCCGGGATCGTCGCGCTGATCGTGCCGCGACCGCCGCCGTCGATCTCCAGGTTCGGCAGGTCGCCCTGATGCGGCCCCTGCGGATTCATCGTCCCGTGCTTCATCGTCGTCGGGTTCCAGTGGCCGCCCGCCGTCTCGAACGCGGGCGGATCGCAGCGGCCGATGGTATGGACGTGAACGCCGTGCGTGCCCGGCGGCATATCCCGCGCGTCGACGGTGAAGCGCAGGCCACCCGCCACTTCGGTGACGGTGGCGCGACCGCCGTCGGCGCCGGAGGCGGTGCGCAGCATCGCGGTGGCGCTGGCGCCGCCGGACATCGGCATGCCGGTGGCGATCTCCTCGCGATTGCAGGCGGCGAGCGTGGAAACGCCCAGAAGCAGGACGGCGGTACAAGCCGTGATACGCATAACTAAACCCCTTCTTAACTTACGCTGCAATGCACAACGCGCGCCGGGGTTCCCTGTCGAAGCGATGTTTTCGCCATTATGAATGACATGCGCGCGGTGCGGCGCGCGCGGGCGACCGGATCGCGTCGTCGCGGCGCAGGCATGGTCGGCGCGGGGTCAGGCGTCAGGGCGCCGGATCCCCGAACTACCGACCGGGCAGGTCGGTTTTCGTTCAGCGATTGCCGCGTGCGACCAGTTGCGCGATGCGCCGACCGCTCGTCGCCGCCTGCGCGATCGCGATGCCCAGGACGATGTTCAGCACCACCAGCTCGATCAGGAAGAACCACAGCGGCGATCCCGCGATCATGCTGAGCGCCAGCAGGACGGTCCGCGGGTTCGCGCCCAGGATCGCCACCAGCGGCAGCGTGGTCCGCCCCGCCTCCCGCGCGATCGTCGCGATCCGGCGGCGCTCCTCCGGATCCGCCTCCGCGCTCTGCACCAGGTCGTTGACGACCTGCGTCGGGCCGGACATCCGGCGCCAGGCCGCCAGATACAGCGCCGACAGTTTCACTCCGATGCCGTCGCCCGTCGCCTTCGCGGTCTGGAGCCACGGCACGCCATAGGCCCACCATTGATACGTCCGTCGCTGACTTTCGGCGAACACCGACTGGAACGCGCGGCTGACGCCCGCGCCCAGGACGATCGCCCACGCGATCCATCCCATCGTATCGTCCAGCCGCGCGGCGAGCAGCGCGTACAGGATGCCGTGGCCGAAATAGTCGCACATCCCGTCCACGATCTCGCCCGACGGCGACGCGCGCCCCGACATCCGCGCCAGCGCGCCGTCCGCGCCGTCGACGACGTGCCAGGACAGGTGCAGCACGGCGCCCAGCGCGATCGCCGCGGGCGTGCCGACCAGCGCGTACAGGACGCCCGCCGCGACGACCATGAACGCGCCCGCGACCGACACCATGTTGGGCGTCACCGGGGTGGGAACCAGCGCGCGCGCCAGCCGGTTCGCCAGCGGGTGATACAGCGTGCGGTTCAGGAAACCCTGCAACTCTCGCGGCTTTCCCGCCACACCCTCTCGAAAATCGCTCACTCTTTTCCCATCCAAACACTCGTGCGGCTCGTATATAGCGGTATCGGCTCGCTTGACAGTTGCCACGCATCTGTCACGAAGCGGCAAAGTTAACGTCTTTCGCCGGTCGCGACCGGCAGGTGGGG
>NZ_LMQP01000004.1:112393-147816 GCF_001425405.1 Sphingomonas sp. Leaf412
TGCAGGGCAAATACCATTACGCCGGCAGCAATACCGCCAGCGGCCTCATCCACGAGGATATCGGCGGTTACAAGGTGGGCGACCTCGACTTCGTCGCGGCGTTCGACGTGGACACGCGCAAGGTCGGCGTCGACCTGGGCGAGGCCATCTTCGCCAAGCCGAACTGCACGAAGGTGTTCCACGCCGACGTGCCGAAGACCGGCACGATCGTGAAGATGGGCGCCAAGCTGGACGGCGTCGCCGCCCACATGCTGACCGCCGCCAACGACCGCGGGTTCGAGGTCGACGCCGCGGCGCGCGACGCGTCGAAGGCGGAGATCGTCGAGGAACTGAAGCGCACCGGCGCGCAGGTCCTGGTCAATTTCCTGCCCGTCGGCAGCCAGGAGGCGACCGAATTCTACATGGAATGCGCGATCGAGGCCGGGATCGGCGTCGTGAACTGCATGCCCGTGTTCATCGCGTCGAAGCCGGAGTGGGAGAAGCGCTTCGCCGACGCCGGCCTGCCGATCATCGGCGACGACGTGAAGGCGCAGGTCGGCGCGACGATCGTCCATCGCGTGCTGTCGAACCTGTTCGGCCAGCGCGGCGTGACGATCGATCACACCTACCAGCTGAACACTGGCGGCAACACCGACTTCATGAACATGCTCGACCGCAACCGGCTGGCGAGCAAGAAGGAGTCGAAGACCGAGGCCGTGCAGGCGGTCATCGCCGAGCGGCTGGCGGACGAGAACATCCACGTCGGCCCGTCGGACTATATCCCGTGGCTGCACGACAACAAATTGTGCTTCCTGCGCCTCGAAGGTAATTTGTTCGGCGACGTGCCGATGAACCTGGAACTGCGCCTGTCGGTCGAGGATTCGCCGAATTCCGCGGCCGTCGTGGTCGATGCGATCCGGTGCGTGAAGCTGGCGATGGACCGCGGCGTCGCGGGCGCCCTGACCGGCCCGTCGGCGTTCTTCTGCAAGCACCCGCCCGAGCAGGTCACGGACGACGTCGCGGCGCAGATGACCGACGAGTTCATCCACGCCGACACGCGCCTCGCCGCCGAATAAGGCGACACCCCTTGCACGCCCTGATCGTCGCAGCCGGCTTCGGTAGCCGGCTGCGCGAGGTTTCGCCGTCGAAACCGCTGACTTTGGTGGCAGGCGTGCCGCTCATCGAGCGCGTCATACGCGCCGCGCATGACGGCGGTGCGACGGCCTTCACCGTCGTGACGGGGCATGAGGGCGATCGCCTGGAACAACATCTGTTGCGCGCGGCGGCCCGGCTGAACGTGCCGGTCGCCTGCGTGCGGACCGGCGACTGGTCGCGGCCCAACGGCTTTTCGATCCTGACCGGCGCCGACGCGATCGGGCCGCAGCGCCACCTGCTGATGATGGCGGATCACCTGTTCGATCCCGCGCTGGTCGCCACGGTCGTCGCCGCGCCCGCGGCGCCGCTGGTCCTGGGCATCGACCGGCGGCTCGACAATCCGCTGGTCGACATGGACGACGTGACGCGGGTGCGCACGCAGGGGGACCGTATCGTCGCGATCGGCAAGCACCTGCCCGATTACGACTGTTTCGATTGCGGCGTATTCGCGGTCGACGGCGGCTTCCACGACGCGTTGCGCGCCTCCGTCGCCGCGGGCGGCGCGGGGTCCATCTCCGCCGGGGTCGAGGCGCTGGCCGCCACCGGCGGCGCGCGGGTCGCGGACATCGGCGACGCATGGTGGCTGGACGTGGACGATCCCCGCGCGCTCGAACAGGCGGAGCAGGCGCTGGCGCTCGCCGCCTGACGGCAAGATTTCGTCACGAAGCGGACCGGAACACGGCGCCCCGCCCGCGCTTTTCCCGCGACGAACCCTGTTGTCGAAGGAAGCCTGCATGTCCGACCACTCCCGTCCGCGCCGCTCCGTCCGCACCATGGGGGGCTGGCCCGCGCTCGCCGTCCTCTTCGCGGTGATCGCGGCGGTGCTGTACTTCACCCTGATTCGCCACGACCCCGCCGCCGAGGTGCGCGTCGGCTCCGGCACCGCGCAGGCGATGTGGGACGGCACCCATCCGAAGGAGGCGACGCCCGCTCGCCAATAGGCCCGCGTCGCGCTAGGCTGTCCCGCATAGCAGCAGGAGAGGCCATGATGCGCGAAGCCGCGATCGTTTCCACCGCCCGTACCGCCATCGGCAAGGCATATCGCGGTGCGTTCAACGCGACCGAGGCGCCGGTCCTGGCGGGCCATGTCATGAACGCGGCGGTGGAGCGCGCCGGGATCGATCCGGCGCGGATCGACGACGTGTTCTGGGGCATCGGCAACCAATGGGGCACGCAGGGCGGCAACGCCGGGCGGATGGCGATCTTCGCCGGCGGCCTGCCGCAATCCGTCCCCGCCTTCACGCTGGACCGCAAGTGCGGCAGCGGGCTGACCGCGGTGGCGCTCGCGGCGCGGTCGATCATCGCGGGCGATATCGACGTCGCGCTGGCGGGCGGGATGGAATCGATCAGCTACACCGTCACCAAGGACGCGCCGCGCTTCGTGAACGAGAGCGTGGTGGCGAAGGAGCCGGCGGCGTACATCCCGATGATCGAGACGGCGGAGATCGTCGCGGACCGCTACCACATCAGTCGCGAAGCGCAGGACGCCTATGCCGCGCAGAGCCAGCAGCGCGCCGCGCGCGGGCTGGAAACCGGTGCCTTCGCGGAGGAGATCGTGCCGATCACGGTCGAGAAGGCGCTGTTCGACAAGGCGGGCAACCGCACCGGCAGCGAAACCGTGACGATCGCGCAGGACGAAGGCATCCGCGCGGGCACCACCGCGGAAGGGTTGGCGGGCCTCAAGACCGTCTGGGCCGGGGGTGCCTTCACCGGGCCGGGCGCCAACGTCACCGCCGGCAACGCCAGCCAGCTGTCCGACGGGGCGGCGGCGCAGATCGTGATGGACCGCGCCACCGCGGTGGCGGAAGGACGCAACGTGCTGGGCGTCTATCGCGGGTTCCAGGCCGCGGGATGCGCGCCGGACGAGATGGGGATCGGCCCCGTGTTCGCGATCCCGAAGCTGCTCGACCGCGCCGGGCTGTCGGTGGCGGACATCGGCCTATGGGAACTGAACGAGGCGTTCGCGTCGCAATGCCTGTATTGCCGCGACCACCTCGGCATCGATCCCGACAAATACAACGTCAACGGCGGCGCGATCGCGGTCGGGCATCCGTTCGGCATGACGGGCAGCCGGCTGGTCGGCCACGCGCTGATCGAGGGGCGCAAGCGCGGCGTGCGCTACGTCGTGGTCAGCATGTGCACCGCGGGCGGGATGGGCGCGGCGGGGCTGTTCGAGATCGTGTGACGGAGGAACGCGGCGGCGGCGGCGGGGTTACGCCCGGCGAAGGAGACATGCCATGTTGTGGACGATCGCGATCATCCTGCTGATCCTGTGGGCGCTGGGCTTCGTCGTGTTCCACGTCGCGAGCGGGCTGATCCACATCCTGATCGTCCTGGCGATCATCGTCGGTCTGGTGCAGCTGTTCCGGGGCCGTCGCGTCTAGACGCGCGGACGCTGTCCCACGCGAACAGCGCGCAGCCGGTCCAGATCAGGCCGAACGTGGCGAGGTGGTAGCCGCGGAGCGGTTCGCCGAACAGCCACACCGCCTCCACGAACTGCATCGACGGCGCGATATATTGCAGCAGGCCGAGCGTGGAATAGGGCATCGCGCGCGCCGCGGCGGCGAACATCAGCAGCGGGGCGGCGGTGGCGGCGCCCGATCCGATCAGCAGCAGGTCGGTGTAGCGGTCGTGGCCGAACGCGGCGCCGGTCCCGTCGCCGCCCTGCCCCGCCAGCAGCACGACCGCCAGGCATAGAGGCGCCAGCAGCAGCGTCTCGATCGTCAGGCCGCCGAGCGCGTCGATCGCGACGACCTTCCTGACCAGGCCGTAGGTCCCGAAGCTGGTGGCGAGCGCCAGCGGCACCCACAGGACGCCGACGCCGCCCGCCACCGCCATCACCAGCACGCCCGCCGCCGCGACCGCGATCGCGACCCCCTGCAACCGCCGCAGCCGTTCCCCCAGCACCGCGACGCCCAGCGCGACGTTGACCAGCGGGTTGATGAAGTAGCCGAGGCTGGCGGACAGGGCGTGGCCGCTGTTGATCGCCCAGATGAAGACGTACCAGTTGATTGCGATCAGCGCCGCACTGGCGGCCAGCAGCAGCAGGGTCCGCCCGCGCGCGGCACGGCGGATATCGCCCACGCGCCGCGCGACGACGACGATGACGCCGAGCAGCAGCAGCGACCACAGCACGCGATGCGCCAGCACCTGCATCGGCGGGACGTGCGACAGCAGCCGCAGGTACAGCGGCAGGAAGCCCCACGACACATAGGCGCCGACGCCGAGCAGCAGCCCGCGACGCGAGGGGGACGGGGACGGGGACGGGGCGGCGGTCATGCCGCGGCGCCCGGAAGGTCAGCGGAAGGTCGCATGGTCGCGGATGCGCGCGCATGCATGGACGCGGGCGCGGGCTGGGTCGGGGAGGCGGCGATGCAGGTCACGCGTCGGGCCGTACGCGCAAGTGGCGATGTAGGACAGGGGTGGTGTCGTCCGTCGGTGGCGGGGTTGGTTGGGGCGGGACCGACGTGGCGAACACTGCTGGGGAGTCTTCTTCATGCCGGGCTTGTCCTGGCATCCACCCCTCCGCCAGACCTGACGCCGTTGGACTCGTGGCGCGATGGATGCCGGGTCCAGCCCGGCATGACGGATGGGGCGCGGGCCTGCTAATGACTCTCGACGTCCCGCGGCCGGGCCGGAACGACGTGATGGATATCATCGACCAATCCTGCCCGTCATGCCGGGCTTGTCCCGGCATCCATCCTTCCGCCTGACCTCACGCCGTTGGACTCGTGGCGCGATGGATGCCGGGTCCAGCCCGGCATGACGGATGGGGCGCGGGCCTGCTAATGGCTCTCGACGTCTTGCGGCCGGGCCGGGACGACGTGGCGGATAGCGTCGACGGATCTTCGCCGTCATGCCGGGCTTGTCCCGGCATCCACCCCTCCGCCTGACCTTACGCCGCGCGACTCGCGGGGCGGTGGATGCCGGGACGGGCCCGGCATGACGGTGTGGTGGAGGTGGGCGTAAGGTCTTCGACGTCACCCAGGCAGACCGGGGCCGGCGTCGCGAACACCACCGCCCACGCGGCCCGTCATGCCGGGCTTGTCCCGGCATCCATCCTTCCGCCTGACCTCACGCCGTTGGACTCGCGGCGCGATGGATGCCGGGTCCAGCCCGGCATGACGTATGGGGCGCAGGCCTGCTAATGACTCTCGACGTCCCGCGGCCGGGCCGGGACGACGTGATGGATATCATCGACCAATCCTGCCCGTCATGCCGGGCTTGACCCGGCATCCATCCCTCCGCCTGACCTCACGCCGTTGAACTCGTGGCGCGATGGATGCCGGGACAAGCCCGGCATGACGGGTGGGGCGCGGGCCTGTTGGTGGCTCTCGCGCCGACGACTACGCGTCAGTCCGCGAACAGCAGGACCGGGGTTTCCAGCAGCTTCTTCAGCGCCTGGACGTAGCTTGCCGCGTCCCAGCCGTCGACGACGCGGTGGTCGCAGCTGATCGACAGGTTCATCAGCTTCGCGCGGACGATATCGTCGCCCCGGAACACGGGGCGCTCGACGATCTTGTTCGGGCCGATGATGGCCACTTCGGGCCGGTTGATGACCGGCGTCGTCGCGATGCCGCCGAGCGGGCCGAGCGAGGTGACGGTGATCGTGCCGTTGCCCAGTTCGTCGGGCTTCAGCTTGCCGGCGCGCGCGGCGTCGGCCAGCCGCGCGATCTCGGTCGCGAGCTGCCAGACGTTGCGGTCCTGCGCGTCGCGGATGACGGGGACGGTCAGGCCCGCGTCGGTCTGCGCCGCCATGCCGACATGCACGCTGCCGTGGCGCGTCACCACGCCCGCCCCCCCGTCGCCCGTGTCGTCGTAGCGCGCGTTGAGCATCGGGAAGTCGGGCAAAGTGCGACAGATGGCGACGATCATCAGCGGCAGGATCGTCAGCTTCGGACGTTGCCCGCGGTTGGCGTTCAGGTCGGCGCGGACGCGTTCCAGCTCGGTCACGTCGATCTCGTCGACATAGGTGAAGTGCGGGATGTTGCGCTTCGACGCGGTCATGTTCTCCGCGATGCGGCGGCGCATGCCGATGACCTTGATCGCCTCGTCCGCGCGGGCGCGGCCGGCGTGGGGGGCGTGATAGCCCTCGCCGCCGGTGTAGCGCAGGTAGGCGTCGAGGTCCGAATGCCGGATGCGGTCGCCCTCGGCGATGCGGACCTGCGACAGGTCGACGTTCAGGTCCGCCGCGCGGGCGCGGACCGCGGGGGAAGCGAGGACCTTGTGATCCTCCCCGGCACGGGGAGGGGGACCGTTCGTCCCGGCGGATGGCGGGGGGGCGGCCGCGGGTGGCGACGTCTGAAGATCAGCCGACGTCGGTTCGGTCGCACGTTCCACTGGCGGGGTCGCGTGCGGCGCTCCCCCTCCACCGGCTTCGCCGATCCCCCTCCCCGTGCCGGGGAGGATATTTTCCTCCACGCCGGGGTTCTCGGCCTCGAACGTCGGCTCGTCCGCGACTTCGGCTTCCGTCTCGATCACCACCAGCGCGGCGCCGATCGAGACCTGGTCGCCGACCTCGCCCGCCAGTTCGACGACGGTGCCCGCGACGGGGGATTCCATCTCCACCGTCGCCTTGTCGGTCATCATGTCGGCGAGGCCCTGATCCTCCTCGACGCGGTCGCCGACGGCGACGTGCCATGCCACGATCTCGGCCTCGGAAATGCCTTCGCCGATGTCGGGCAGCTTGAAGGTGAAACGTGCCATCGTCTTATCCGTCCTTCAGGATCTTTTTCAGCGCCTGTCCGATCCGCACGGGACCGGGGAAATAGGCCCATTCCAGGCTGTGCGGATAGGGCGTGTCGAACCCGGTGACGCGCTCGACCGGCGCCTCCAGGTGGTAGAAACAGCGTTCCTGCACCAGCGCGGACAGCTCCGCGCCGAAGCCGCCGGTGCGCGTCGCCTCGTGCACGATCAGGCAGCGGCCGGTCTTCTTCACCGACGCCTCGATCGTCTCGATATCCAGCGGCACCAGCGTGCGCAGGTCGACGATCTCCGCATCGATGCCCTCGTCCGCGACGACCTGCGCGCAGACGTGGACCATCGTGCCATAGGCGAGGATCGTGACCGCCTCGCCGGTCCGCACCACGTTCGCCTTGCCCAGCGGGATGCGATAATATCCCTCCGGCACCGCGCCCGCGGGATGTTTCGACCAGTTTTCGGCCGGGCGGTCCCAATGGCCGTTGAACGGGCCGTTGTAGATACGCTTGGGTTCGAAGAACAACGTGGGGTCGTTGTCCTCGATCGCGGCGATCAGCAGGCCCTTGGCATCGTAGGGGGTCGACGGGATGACGGTCTTGACCCCCGATACGTGGGTGAAGATGCCCTCCGGCGACTGGCTGTGCGTCTGCCCGCCGAAGATGCCGCCGCCGAAGGGCGAGCGGACCGTGATGGGGGAGATGAACTCGCCGCCCGAGCGATAGCGCAGCCGCGCCGCCTCGCTGACCAATTGGTCCAGCGCGGGGTAGATATAGTCGGCGAACTGGATTTCCGGCACGGGGCGCAGGCCGTAGGCGCCCATGCCGACCGCGACGCCGATGATGCCGCATTCGGTGATCGGCGTGTCGAACACGCGGGTCTTGCCGTATTTCTTCTGCAACCCCGCGGTGGCGCGGAAGACGCCGCCGAAATAGCCGACATCCTCCCCCATCACCACGACGCCGGGGTCGCGATCCATCATCACGTCCATGGCGGAATTGATCGCCTGGATCATGTTCATGCGGGTGGTGGTTTCGGACTGTTCCATCGTCTCGGTCATCACTTGCGATCCCACGGGCGGCCGCTGGCGGTTTCCTCGGCCAGCATCTGCGCCTGCTGTTCGCGCAGGTGCCACGGCATCTCCTCGAACACGCCGTCGAACAACGTGTCGAGCGGCTGGTGCAGGCCGTGGCCCAGGATGCCGTTCTTCTCCGCCGCCTTCTGCTCCGCCTTCACATGCTCGGCCAGTTCCCTGTCCTGCGCGGCGTGGCGGTCCTCGTCCCATTCGCCGATCGCGATCAGATGATCCTTCAACCGCCGGATCGGATCGCCCAGCGGCCAGGCGGTGGGTTCGCCCGCGCTGCGATATTGCGTGGGGTCGTCGGAGGTCGAATGCCCCTCCGCACGGTACGTGAAATGCTCGATCAGCGTCGGGCCCGCGTTGGTCCGCGCGCGTTCCGCCGCCCATTGCGTCGCGGCGTACACCGCCAGCGCGTCGTTGCCGTCGACGCGCAGCCCCGCGATCCCGTAACCCACCGCGCGCGCGGCGAAGGTCGTCGCCTCTGCGCCTGCGAAGCCCGAGAAGCTGCTGATCGCCCACTGGTTGTTCACGACGTTGAAGATCACCGGCGCGCGATAGACGGTGGCGAAGGTCAGCGCGGAGTGAAAGTCGCCCTCCGCGGTGCTCCCCTCCCCGCACCAGGTCGCGGCGATGCGCGTGTCTCCCTTCGACGCCGACGCCATCGCCCAGCCCACCGCCTGCGGATATTGGGTGGTGAGGTTGCCCGAGATCGAGAAGAAGCCGAAGCGCCGTTCCGAATACATGATCGGCAGCTGCTTGCCCTGCAACTTGTCGCCCGTATTGGAATAGATCTGGTTCATCATGTCGACCAGCGGGCAGCCGCGCGCGATCAGCAGGCCCTGCTGGCGGTACGACGGGAAGCACATGTCCTCGTCGTCCAGCGCGTGTGCGGCGGCGATCGCGACCGCCTCCTCGCCCAGGCATTTCATGTAGAAGCTGGTCTTGCCCTGCCGCTGCGCGCGGAACATCCGCTCGTCGAAGGCGCGGACCAGCACCATGTGGCGCAGCATCCGCCGCATCGTGTCGGGCGACAGCTTCGGGTCCCACGGGCCGACGGCGCGGTTCTCCTCGTCCAGCACGCGCACCAGCGTGTACGCCAGGTCGGTGAATTCCCTCGCCGGCGCGGCGGTGTCGGGACGCCGCGCGGCACCGGCGGGAGGGATTTCCACCGCCGCGAAATCGACCGCGTCGCCGGGCCGGAACTTCGGTTCCGGCACGTGCAGCGACAATGGTTTCAGGTTGCTGCGACCGTCGCTCGCCACCTAGCTCTCCTCGAAACGCGATGCCGGAGCATCTTTCGTCCGCTTGTAATTATATTTCAAGCGTCGCGATAGGGGGTGCGGCGACGCACAGCGCGGCAGCGGGGCGGCACAGCACCGACAGGCCGGTTAAGGGATTGACTCGAAAGCCCTTGAAAGAACAAAATAGGAACGATTTTAATGGCGAGTCGTATCCAGCCCGTGACCCGATCCCCCGTCCTTGCCGCCCTGCGCGCCGAACTGAGCGCGATCGAAGGCGACGGCCGCAGCCATGACGGGCGGCGGCGCGAGGTGCTGCCGTTCGGCGTCGGCGGCATCGATTCGCGTCTGGCGACCACGGGGCTGCGGCTCGATTCGCTGCACGAAGTCGCCGCCGCCTCGCCCAGGATGGGGGACGATGCCGCCGCGACGCTGTTCCTGGCGGGGATCGCGGCGCGGGCGTGGGGGCCGGTCCTGTGGATCGTGCGCCGCCGCGACCTGTTCGCGCCGGGCCTGTACCAGGCCGGGCTGGCGCCCGAACGCGTCCTGTATGCAGAGGCGGCGGACGATGCCGAGGTGCTGGCCCTGATGGAGGAGGGCCTGCGCCATCGCGCGCTGGGCGCCGTGATCGGCGAGGCGCGGCGCGTCGGCATGGCCGCCACCCGGCGGCTTCAGCTGGCGGCGGAGGGCGGCCGCACGATCGCGCTGCTGATGAAGCGGCACGCGCGGGAGGGCGCGGACCCGCTGGGCGTGCCCTCCGCCGCGGTCACGCGCTGGCGCATCGCCACCGCGCCGTCCGCCCCGCTGCCCACCGCGGGCATCGGCCGGGCGCGCTGGGACCTCGCACTCGTCCGCCAGCGTGGCGGCGAACCCTTCAGCACGATCGTGGAGGCCGCGGATGAAACGGGTCGCCTCGCTCTACCTGCCCGAGTGGTCGATCGACCGCATCAGGCGGGCGGAGCGACCGCACGCGCCGCCGCCTGAGCGCGCGCGCGTCGATCTGCTGCCGCTGAAGCACGCCGGGGATGCCGCGCGTGGCGGCAAGGCGTGCGACGCGCCGAAGAACACCGGCTGGCGTCCCGGCGCGAAATGGGCGCGGGGGGAGGAGGCGCGCGCGCAGGTCGACCGCGACATCGCCGCCCTGCCCGCGCACCAGCGCCCGCCGATGCGCGAACTGGGCCGTCGCAGCGAGGCGGCGGACCATCCCTACAAGCGCCTGCCCGGCGATGACGGGGGGAAGGCCGCGGGCTGGCCGGAGCCGGGGCGGGGCGCGATGCATGACCGTCGCAACGGTCACGCCGACGCCTCGAACGACCGTTCCGGGCCTGTCCCGGGGTCCACCGTGCCGCACCATCACCGGCCGTCGCTCGTGCCTAACGGTGGATGCCGGGACAGGCCCGGCATGACGACTCCCCCGCAACCGCCCCACCCCCTCGTCACCGTCCACAAGGTCGGTGCCCGCGTGGAGGTCGCCGCCGCCTGCCCCGCCGCGCGCGCGCTGGGCGCGGTGGCGGGGATGGCGTTGACGCAGTTGCGCGCCGCGGTGCCGGGGATCGCGGTGCGCGATGCGGACCATGACGGCGACCGCGCCGCGCTCCACCGGCTGGCGATCCTGCTGGCGCGGCGCTGGACCCCGGTGGTGGCGGTGTCGGATGCGGACGGCCTGTTCCTGGACCTGTCCGGCGTCGCGCACCTGCACGGCGGGGAGGCGCGGATGATGCGGCGGCTGGTACGCGGACTGGCGCGCGTCGGCATCGCGGCGCGCGTGGGGGTGGCGGACACCACCGGCGCGGCCTGGGCATTGGCGCGCCACGATGCGGCGGCGGTCGCGATCCTGCCGCCGGGCGACCCGATGCCCGCGCTCGCCCCCTTCCCCGTCGCCGCATTGCGGATCGAGGACAAGGCGCTGGACCTGCTGCGCCGGCTGGGCGTGGACACCGTCGGCGACCTCGCCGCGCTGCCGCGCGCGCCGCTGGCGCGCCGGTTCGGGCGCGCGGTGCCGCTGCGGCTGGACCAGGCAGGCGGGCGCATCGCCGAACCGCTCGACCCGGTCATCCCGCTCGACCCCATCGCGGTGGAGCAGCGCTTCGCCGAACCGCTGATGACCGCGGAGCCGATCGCGCACTGGCTGGCGCAGCTGGTCGCACGCCTGGCCGTCGCGCTGGCGCAGGCGGGGCGCGGCGCGCGCGCGGTGGCGCTGGTGGCGACGCGCGTCGATGCCGCGGTGCAGGTGGTCCGCGTCGGGCTGGCGCGCCCGACGCGCGCGCCCGACCATCTGCTGCGGCTGCTGGTCCGGCGGATCGAGACGATCGACCCCGGTTTCGGGATCGAAGGGCTGGCGCTCCACGTCCTGCGCAGCGATCCCCTAGGGGCGGAGGCGTTTTCGGGCGACCTGACCGACGACACGCCCGACCTGTCGCTGCTGGTCGATGCCATCGCCAACCGCATCGGCGCGACCCGCCTGTGGCGCGCCTGCGCGGTGGAAAGCGACGTGCCCGAACGCGCGGTCGCGCGCGCCGCCCCGCTGGACCCGTCCGTCGCGGCGACGCCGCGGCTGAAGCGGGAGGACGTGCGCCACCTCGACGCCCGCCTTGCGGCGCATCCCTGGCACCCGCGGTGGTCGCGCCCGGTACGGCTGCTGTCCCGGCCCGAGCGGATCGACCATGTCATCGCCGAGCTGCCCGATTATCCCCCGCTGCGCTTTACCTGGCGCGGGGTGACGCACCGCATCGTGCGCGGCGACGGGCCGGAACGGATCGCGGGCGAATGGTGGCGCCGCGCCGCGGAGGCGCAGGCGGTGCGCGACTATTTCGCGGTCGAGGACGACACCGGCGAACGCTTCTGGCTGTTCCGCCGCGGCGACGGGCTGCGCGTGGAGACCGGCGACCTGACGTGGTACATGCATGGCACGTTCGGCTGAAGGCGTGGTGCGCGAGGCGTCAGATACGCGCGTCGATCGCCTTCAGGTGGCCGGCGGCGGCATAGGCGAGGATCTTGCGGTCCGCGGTGACGAGCGGACAGCCGAGCGCGCGGGCGGTGGCCATGATGATCCGGTCGCACGGGTCGCCGTGGATGGCCCGCGGCATCCCGCCGGCGTCGAGCGCCATATCCGTATCGACCGCAATCTCGCGTGCGCGAGAGTTATCGACAACGTATCGAAGCAACGCCGCCGGCGTCATCTCCAGCGCGAGTTTGTCACCGCAAACCAGCATGGCCAATTCCCATGCCGACATGGCCGAGAAGAATATCGCCGGTGTCTCTTCGATGATTTCGCGCGCACCAGCGCCAAGACGCCTGTCGCCGTCGACCAGCCACAACAGCACGTGGGTGTCGAGCAGGATCATTCCGCGTGGGTCGACCGATCCGGAAGCAGGCGATCCCATTTCGCTTCCCATTGCGCTTCCCAGTCCTCGTCCATCACCGACGCCGTCGGGTCGACACCCGGCGCCCATGTCATGGTACCCTTCATCATCCCGAATACCGGCTTCGACGGCGTCTTCTCCGCCACGTCCGCCCGCAGCGTCAGCGACGGCTTGCCCCGCCGCGTGATCGTCAACGGCTCGCCGCTGCGCTCCATCTCGTTCAACAGCGCGATGCATTTCGCCTTGAACTCGGTGATGCCGACCATCTTGCCCATGCGCGCCTCCTGCGTCGCTGCGAACTGACCATGTCATATAGTCGTTTCGCCACATGACGTACAGCGAGCTTCAGGTCACCACACATTTTTCCTTCCTGCGCGGGGCCTCGTCCCCCGACGAACTGGTCGCCACCGCGGCGATGATGGAGATGCCCGCGATCGGGGTGACCGACCGCAATTCCGTCGCGGGCGTGGTGCGGATGCTGTACGCGCAGGAACAGGTCGCGGCGCAGGTGCCGCACCCGCCGCGGCTGGTCGTCGGGTGTCGGCTGGACCTGGTGTCCGGCGCGTCGCTGCTTGTGTGGCCGCAGGATCGCGCGGCGTGGACGCGGCTGACGCGGCTGCTGACGATCGGCAAGGCGCGCGCCGATCCGCAACATGGGGAAAAGGGCCGGTGCTTCCTGCATTGGGAAGACGTGGCGGCGCAGGCCGGGGGCCTCGTCGCCGCGCTGGTGCCCGATGTGGCGGGGGCGGACGCGGCGTCGCTGCGCTGGATGGCGGACCTGTTTCCGGACCGCGGGCACGTGTGCCTGACGCACTGGCGGCGGCCGGGGGAGGCGTTGCGGCTGCATGAGACCGCGGCGGCGGCGGCGCGGTTCGGGCTGGTGCCGCTGGCGACGGGGGACGTGCTATACCACGACCCCGACCGGCGGATGTTGCAGGACGTCGTGACCGCGATCCGCGAGAAATGCACGATCGACGACCTGGGCTTCCGGCGCGAGCGTCATGCGGGCCGCCACCTGCTGCCGCCCGACCATATGGCGCGCCGGTTCCGCGACCATCCGCAGGCGCTGGCCGCGGTCGATGCCATCGTCGAACGCTGCACCTTTTCCCTGCGCGACCTGAAATACCAATATCCCGACGAGGAGATCATCGCAGGCAAGACGCCGCAGCAGGCGCTGGCCGCGCTGGCGTGGAACGGCCTGCGCCAGCGGTTCGGCGCGGACCCGCCCGCCGCCTATCGCTCGCTGCTGGAACACGAACTGACGCTGGTCGAGAAGATGGAGTATGCGCCCTATTTCCTGACCGTCAATTCCATCGTCCAATATGCGCGCAGCCAGGAGATCCTGTGCCAGGGGCGCGGATCGGCCGCCAATTCGGTCATCTGCTTCGTCCTGGGCATCACCTCGATCGACCCGGTCAAGCACCAGCTGCTGTTCGAGCGGTTCGTGTCGGAGGAGCGCCGCGAGCCGCCCGACATCGACGTCGATTTCGAACACGAGCGGCGCGAGGAAGTGATCCAGTGGATCTACGACCATTACGGCCACGCGCATGCCGCGCTGACCGCGGTGGTCAGCCGTTTTCGCACCCGCGGCGCGATCCGCGAGGTCGGCAAGGTGCTGGGCCTGCCCGAGGACATGACGGGCGCATTGGCGGGCCAGGTATGGGGCTGGTCGAGCGAGGGCGTGCCCGACGCGCATGTCGCGGCGCTGAACCTTGACGCGTCCGAACCGCGACTGGCGCTCGCGCTCGACCTCGCGCGCCAGTTGATCGGGACGCCGCGCCACCTGTCGCAGCATCCCGGCGGCTTCGTGCTGACGCGCGATCCGCTCCACGACCTGGTCCCCATCGAACCCGCCGCGATGATCGATCGCCGCGTCGTGGAATGGGAGAAGGCGGATATCGAGGAACTGGGGTTCATGAAGGTCGATATCCTCGGCCTCGGCATGCTGGGCTGCATGCGCCGCGCGTTCGACCTGCTGGCCGAACACAAGGGCATCGGCATGAACCTGGCCAGCCCGGCGATGCAGGAGGACGATCCCGCGACCTTCGCGATGATCCAGAAGGCCGATACGCTGGGCGTGTTCCAGATCGAGAGCCGCGCGCAGATGAGCATGTTGCCGCGGATGAAGCCGACCAATTTCTACGACATCGCGATCCAGGTCGCGATCGTGCGGCCGGGGCCGATCCAGGGCGACATGGTCCACCCCTACCTCAAACGGCGCGAGGGGCGCGAGACGGTCGAATATCCCAACGACGCGCTGAAGGCGGTGTTGCAGAAGACGCTGGGCGTGCCGCTGTTCCAGGAACAGGCGATGCAGGTCGCGATCATCGGCGCGGGCTTCACCGGCGGGGAGGCGGACCGACTGCGCCGCGCGATGGCGACGTTCAAGGCGACCGGCGGGGTGGGTCCGTTCCGCGACCGCCTGATCGACGGGATGCGCGGCAACGGCATCACGCAGGATTTCGCGGACCGGTTGGTGAAGCAGATCGAGGGGTTCGGCAGCTACGGCTTTCCCGAAAGCCATGCGGCCAGTTTCGCGAAGATCGCCTACGCCTCCAGCTGGATGAAATGCCACCACCCGGACGTCTTCTGCGCCGCGTTGCTGAACGCGCAGCCGATGGGCTTCTACGCCCCGGCGCAGATCGTGCGCGACGCGCGGGAGCATGGCGTGGAGGTGCGCCCGGTGTGCGTGCTGGAGAGCGGGTGGGATACGATGCTGGTGGAGGGGGAGGGTGACGGTGAAAGCCCTCTCCCCGCCGGGGAGAGGGTGGGGAGAGGGGCCGATGTCTCACCGAGGGCAACCTCCCAGCGAGGCACCTTCCCTTCACCCCGACCCTCTCCCCGGCGGGGAGAGGGAAGAGCGCCCACCTCGTCCCTCCACCCCCTGCGCCTCGGCCTGCGCATCGTCACCGGCCTGTCGGGCGAGGACGCCGGCCGCATCCTGACCGCGCGGGCGCGCGCACGCTTCACTTCGGTCGAGGACCTGTGGCGGCGGTCGGGCGTGCCGCTCGCCGCGCTGGAGAAGCTGGCGCGCGCGGATGCCTTCCATGCGCTGGGGCTGGACCGGCGGCAGGCGCTGTGGGCGATCAGGGGGCTGGGGGAGGCGCCGCTGCCGCTGCTCGCCGGGCTGGAACGGCGCGAGGAGCCGGTGACGCTGACCGCGCTGACGCAGGGGCGCGAGGTGGTGGAGGATTATCGCGCGACGCAATTGTCGCTGCGCGCGCATCCGATGCAGTTCCTGCGCCCCGCTTTGTCCGATCGCGGCATCGTGCCGTGCGCCACACTGGGCGCGCGCGACGGGAAGGCGGTGGAGGTCGCGGGCATCATCCTGGTGCGCCAGCGGCCCGGCAGCGCGAAGGGCGTATTGTTCATCACGATCGAGGACGAGACCGGGGTTGCCAACGGCATATTGTGGCCCGACCGGTTCGAGGCGCAGCGCCGCACCGTCATGTCCGCCGCGATGGTCGGTTTGAAGGGGCGGGTGCAGAAGGAAGGCGCGGTGATCCACGTCATCGTCGACCGCGTGACCGACCTGACCCCGATGTTGCGGCAGGTGGGGGACATCGACCTTCCACGAATGGTGTCGCGCGGCGACGGCGCCACCTATCCCGGTGCGCCCGATCGTGGCGACGCGGGATACAAGGACAAGCAGTGGAAGCCGGTGCCACGCAGCGACTATCATTTCCGCGAGCGGGGCGAGGATGTGATCCCGATCCGGAGCCACGATTTCCATTGAGGGCGGCGTGTCGACGACGTATATACGTCGTCAGTATTTCAGGAGCGCGTATGTCCAAGGAAGCGGTCTTCACGATGAAGCTGGAACCCGACCTGCGCGACGCCTTCATGGCCGCGGCGCAGGAAAGCCACCGCCCCGCCTCCCAGGTCTTGCGGGAATTGATGCGCGAGTTCATCCAGCGACGGCACGATCATGCCGCCTTCGTCGAACGCAAGGTGGAAGTCGCACGTCGATCGGTCGCGACCGGACGTGGCCGGTCCGATGACGCGGTAGAAAGGGACTTCGCCGCCCGGCGGTCGCGCACCACCGGAAAACAATGAAGGTCGTCTGGACGCCGGAGGCGGAGCAGGATCGTGCCGAGATCTGGGACTATCTCGAAGCGCGCGATCCCGTCGCGGCGGCACGGATGGACCGCCTGTTCGCGGAAGCCGCGCGCAGGCTCGCCGACTTTCCCATGCTGGGGCACGACGGCGACGTCGCGGGCACCCGCGAACTGACGCCCCATCGCAGCTATCGCCTGATCTACGAAATCGCCGACAATACGGTATGGATATTGGTCCTGATCCATACCGCGCGCCAATGGCCACCGGTCCATGACGCCTGACCCCTCACCGCGCGCCGTACCGCTCCTGCATCGCGCGCACCACGCCGTTGGTCCAGCCGAAGCCGTCCTGCGTCGGATATTCCCCACCCCCGCCGGCGCGGCTTTCCTCCACGTCGTATTTCTCCAGCAGCTTGCCCGACGCGCGATATTCGCGTTCCACCGTGCCCAGGAAACGGCGCGCGACCTGCGCCGACAGGTCGTCGCGGCCGTAGCGGCGCAGGGCGTCGACCGCGATCCATTGCAGCGGCGCCCAGCCGTTGGGGCGGTCCCACTGCTGCCCCGTCGCGACCAGGGTCGTGCGCAGGCCGTTGGGCGCCAGCAGGTCGCGCCCGGTCGTCACCGCCACCGCCGCGCCATGCGCGGGCGAGGCCAAGCCGACGAACAGCGGATACAGCGTCGCCGCGGTCAGGCCGGGACGCAGCCGGCGCGCGGCACTGTCCCAGTCGCCGTAGCGCCCGCCCGCCTCGTCCCACAGCCAACGTTCGATCGCGCCGCGGCGCGCCTGCGCGGCGGCGGTGAAATCGCGCGCGCAGGCGGCGTCGCGCGCCGCCGCGCATCCGGCCGCGATCGCCTGTTCCAGCCCGTACAGCAGGCTGTTCAGGTCCACCGGCACGATATTGGTCGTATCGATCGTCGCCAGCGTGCGCCCGTCGGCCAGCCAGCGCGAGGAATAGTCCCAGCCGCTCTCCGCGCCCGCGCGCAGGTGGCGATAGACCTCCTTCACGTCGCGTCCGCTCGCCTTTGCCGTCTCGACATCCTCGCGCCAGCTTTCGTCGCGCGGGGTGTCGCGCGCGTCCCGGTAATGGTGCAGCCGCGCGCCGTCGGGCATCGGGATCGTGCGTTCGGGCGCGGTGAAGAAGGCATGTTCGCGCCGCAGCGCCGCCAGCCGCCGCGCATCCTCGTTCGCGTCGCGCGGCGGCGACAGCGCCATCATGGCGTACAGGAACGGCGGCTGCGACCGGCTGAGGTAATAGGTGCGCGTGCCGTTGGGGACGTGGCCGTAGCGTTCGACCAGCGACACGAAGTCCGCGACCATCGCGTCGACCAGATCCTGCCGCCCGTCCGCCTTCAGGCCCAGCATCGTGAAATAGCTGTCCCAGTAATACATCTCGCGGAAGCGCCCGCCGGGCACCACGTAGGGCTGCGGCAGCGCGAGCGCGGTCGATCCGGCGGGGGGATCGAGCGGTGGGCGCGTCAGCACGGGCCACAGCGCGCGGATATGGTCCGCCATCGGCAGGCGTTCCGCCGACGGCGCGGGCGCCGCGCCCTCCCCCGGCACGTCGAAATTGGCGCGGACGAAGGCGCGCAGCGCGGCATCGTCGACCGGCCCCAGCGCGCGCCAGTCGCGCATGATCGCCGCGGCGGGGCGCTTCGGGCTGGCGTCGACGAAGGTCTTTCCGTCGGGGAAGATGCGGCGTTCCTGCACCGCGGCGAACAGGTCGCCGTACGTGTCGGCGGGCGTGGCGACCGCCGCGATCGGCGTCGATGCGCGCGGGACGGTCGCGCAGGCGGAAAGCGCGAGGGCGGCGGCGAGAAGGGGAGCGACCGGACGCCGCCACGGCAACATGCTTCGCATCATCGACTTCTGCCTTTCCGTCGGATCAGCCACGTGCTCCCGCGCAGGCGGGAGCCCAGGGTCACGCACGAAACCATCGTTGGCCTGCGCAACCCTGGGTTCCCGCCTGCGCGGGAACACGAGGGAGACGTCAGCCGCCCACCACCTGCTCGATCACGCCGAAGATCGGGTGGTGCCGGTCGTCCTCCGCCCAGATCCGCACGGTATCGCCCGCCTTCAGGAACGGCGTCGCGGGCTTTCCGTCGCGGATCGTCTCGATCGTGCGGACCTCCGCGATGCAGGAATAGCCGACGCCGCCGTCCGCGACCGGCCGACCCGGCCCGCCGTCCTCGCCGCGGTTGGACACCGTGCCCGATCCCACGATCGTGCCCGCGCCCAGCGCGCGCGTCTTCGCCGCGTGGGCGACCAGCGTACCGAAGTCGAACGTCATGTCCTCCCCCGCCTCCGCCCGGCCGAACGCCGCGCCGTTCAGGTCGACGAACAGCTTGCGATGCAGCTTCCCGTCCTTCCACCAGTCGCCCAACGCGTCCGGGGTCACGAACACGGGGGAGAAGGCGGAGGCGGGCTTGGACTGGAAGAAACCGAAGCCCTTGGCCAGCTCGCCGGGTATCAGGTTGCGCAGGGACACGTCGTTGGTCAGCCCGATCAGCCGGATCGCCTCCAGCGCCTGGTCGCGCGTCGCGCCGAGCGGCACGTCGCCGGTCACGACCACGACCTCCGCCTCCATGTCGCAACCCCAGCTTTCGTCCGCCAGCGGGATGGCGTCGCGCGGCCCGAGGAAGCCGTCGGACCCGCCCTGGTACATCAGCGGATCGTGCCAGAACGTATCGGGCATCTCCGCGCTGCGCGCCTGCCGCACCAGCGCGACGTGGTTCACATAGGCGGAGCCGTCCGCCCATTGGTAGGCGCGCGGCAGGGGGGCGGCGGCGTCATGTTCGTGGAAGCGTTCGCGCGGAATCGCCTCGTTCCGCAGGTCGGTGGCGAGCAGCTCCAGCGCGGGCGCGACCCGGTCCCAATCGTCCAGCGCGCCCTGCAACGTGGGGCAGATATGCGCCGCATCGGCATACCATGCCAGATCGTCCGACACGACGACCAGGCGACCGTCGCGGCCGTGCTTCAGGCTGGCAAGCTTCATGCGACATTCTCCTCTTCCGTCCCGACCCTAGCCGCTCGCCCGGCGCGAAGTCGATAGCGGGCGGCCGGGACGCGGGCCGCGCGCCGCGACCGTCGCAGGCGAATTGGCCAAGTCATTGTTTTTGCACGATCGACAAATCGCGAATGTTGCGAATGTTGAGGCGATGGCGCGGTATTGCATGATCGGCGCACGGGCGCGGGTTTCGGGGAAGGGCGGTCGGTCGACGGGATACACCGGCGGCGGCGTGTAGGACAGCGGCACCGGCCCGCAGCCCGCGCCATAACAAAAGTTACTTGACCCCCCGTCCCGCCCCCGCCACGTTCCGCGGCATCGCATCAATCGAAGGTTTTTCCCATGTCGCTCGACCAGGTCGCCGGCCGTTTCGCCTATAACGAGGATCACGAGGCGTTCCGCCAGACCGTGCGCAGCTTCCTGGCGAAGGAGGGCGTGCCGCGGTCGGACCAGTGGGAGAAGGACCGGCTGGTCCCCAAATCCTTCTGGCAGCAGGCGGGCGAGATCGGGATGCTGTGCCCCACCGTGCCGGAGGCGTATGGCGGGCTGGGCCTCGATTTCGGGTATAACGCGATCGTGGACGAGGAGATGGCCTATTCCGGCGTCCCCGCGGGCTTCTCGCTCCAGTCGGACATCGTCGCGGGATATATGGAGCATTACGGCAGCGAGGAGCAGAAGAAGGAATGGCTGCCCAAGATGGTGTCGGGCGACGTCATCACCGCGATCGCGATGACCGAGCCGGGGACGGGCAGCGACCTGCAATCGATCCGCACGACCGCGAAGAAGGACGGCAACCATTACGTCATCAACGGGTCGAAGACGTATATCACCAACGGGCAGAACACCGACCTGACCCTGGTGGTGGCGAAGACCGATCCCGACGCGCAGCCGGCGTGGAAGGGCATGTCGATCATCCTGGTCGAAAGCGACCGGGAGGGCTTCAGCAAGGGGCGCAAGCTCGACAAGATCGGGCAGGATGCGGCGGATACGAGCGAATTGTTTTTCGAGGACGTGCGCGTGCCGATCACCAACTGCCTGGGCGAGGAGGGGATGGGCTTCGTCTACCTGATGAGCCAGTTGCCGCAGGAACGCCTGTCGATCGCGGTCAGCGTGATGGCGTCGTGCCAGAAGGCATTCGACGACACCGTCGCGTTCACGAAGGAGCGCAAGGCGTTCAAGGGCTTCGTGTTCGATTTCCAGAATACCAAGTTCGTGCTGGCGGACCTGAAGGCGAAATTGCAGGTCGGCTGGGCGCACCTCGACTGGGCGATCAACCGCCACCTGAAGGGCGAGCTGACGAACGAGGAAGGCGCCGCGGCGAAGCTGTGGCACACCGACCTTCAGTGGGAAGTGATGGACGCCTGCCTCCAGCTGCACGGCGGCGCGGGGTATATGAACGAATATCCGATCGCGCGGATGTGGCGCGGGGCGCGGGTCAGCCGTATTTATGGCGGGACGAACGAGATTATGAAGGAAGTGATTTCGCGGAAGTTGTGATTTGCTTCGACCGGCGGATGCGTCGCGCATCTGCCGGTCCTTTCACCGTCAGGCCTGCGGACCGTGTTCCGCCTCGAACCGGCGCACGCAGGCGGCCAGCGATCGTTCGGCGGCGGGGACGTATCGCTCGCCGACGGGCTCCAGCCCCCACATGCGGTCGAGCCGGAACATGCGGAAGTCCGCCCGCGTCTCGCACCACGCGACCATCGTCCATACCTTGCCCCAGAACCACAGGCCCAGCGGATGGACCCGCCTAAGGGTTGCGGCGTCCTCACGGTCGCGATAGCCGAAGGTAAGGATGTCGCGCCCGTCGATCGCGGTGTCGATGCGATCGATCAGGTCGCGCACCGCATCGGGCAGTTCCATCGGCGGCGCGAACACGCTGGCATCCGCGACCCGCTTCCGCTCCGCCTCGGGCAGGACCAGCTCGATCTTCACCAGCGCCTCGACCGCGGCGCGGGCCATCGCCCGGCCACCCCACGACCGGACCATCCGGATGCCCGCGACCAACGCCACGATCTCGTCGCGCGCGAACATCAGCGGGGGCAGGTCGTATCCGCTGCGCAGGACGTAGCCGACCCCAGCCTCCCCGTCGATCGGCACGCCGGTCGATTGCAGGTCGGCGATGTCGCGGTAGATCGTGCGCCGGGACACTTCCAGGCGCTCTGCCAGCATCGCCGCCGTCAGGAGCCGACCGCTGCGCAGACATTGGACGATCTGGAACAGGCGGTCGGCCCTGCGCATCAATCGTTGTACCGGAACAGTCCGAGGCTGTTGCCCTCGGTATCCTTCGCATAGAAGAACGAGCCTACGGGAATGTCGATCACGTCCGACACCACCTCCCCGCCGGCCTGCCTGACCCGCGCCATCGCATCGCTCAACTGGTCTGTCACCGCGAAATGCGCGGTCATCCCGTTGCCATCCGCAGCGGGCGTGCCGGGATAGATATGGCCCGCGGCGTGTCCGCCCGGCGCATGGGGAAGCATCCACATCGGATTGGGCCCGTTGTCGTCGCGCACGAGCTTTCCCTGTAGCAAGGTTTCGTAGAAGCGGCAGGCGCGTTCGGGATCGGCGGCGGGGATTTCGGTGAAGACGATCTGCGTCGGGGCGGCGTCGGTCATGGCATATTCCCTTTCGTTGCTGACGAACGCTTCCTGCCACACTGCTCCTGCCACCATCCTGTCAGCAGCATCGGCCGTCGCCACCCCGCATTGACATTCCGCACCGCAGCATCTATCTGCCGCCCCATCGAGGCGTTTGCAGCGTGATCGAGCCTGTTCGCAGGTTCCGGCTCCGCCTCGGTTGGTTCTCCGGCTTCCCAAGTCACGCGGGGTGTCCTTTCTCCCCGCCACCCGTGCGTCCGGCGCGCGCGGTACGGCCACGTACAGGCTATATTTCCATGTCATTCTCCCATCTCGGCCTCGCCGATCCGCTCGTTCGCGCGATCGAGGCCAAGGGTTATACCGAGCCCACCCCGATCCAGCGCGACAGCATCCCGACGCTGCTGGAGGGCCGCGACCTGCTGGGCATCGCGCAGACCGGCACGGGCAAGACCGCGGCGTTCGTGCTGCCGTCGATCCAGCGCCTCGTCGAATCGGGCAAGCGCGTCCTGCCGACGCATTGCCGCATGCTCGTCCTCGCCCCCACGCGCGAACTCGCCAGCCAGATCGCGGACAGCGCGCGCGGCTATGGCCAGTTCAGCAAGATGTCGGTCGTCACCGTCTTCGGCGGCACCAGCATCAACAAGAACCGGCAGGACATGAGCCGCGGCGTCGACATCCTCGTCGCCACGCCCGGCCGCCTGATCGATTGCGTCGAGCAGGGCTACATCAACCTGTCGATGACCGAGATCCTGGTGCTGGACGAGGCGGACCAGATGATGGACCTGGGCTTCATCCATGCGCTGAAGAAGATCGTGCGGATGGTGCCGCGGAAGCGCCAGACCCTGTTCTTCAGCGCCACGATGCCGACCGCGATCCGCGAGCTGGCGGCGCAGTTCCTGAACGATCCCGCGACCGTGTCGATCAAGCCCGCCGCGACCACCGCGGAGCGCGTCGAGCAGTCCGCGATCTTCTGCAACCAGGCGGAGAAGCAGGCGCTGCTGACGATCCTGCTGCGCGAGACGAAGGACATCGATCGCGCATTGGTGTTCACGCGCACGAAGCATGGCGCGGACCGCGTCGTGAAGCTGCTGGCGGGCAACGGCATCGCGTCGAACGCGATCCACGGCAACAAGTCGCAGCCGCAGCGCGAGCGGGCGCTGGCGGCGTTCAAGTCGGGCGACGTGCCGATTCTGGTCGCGACCGACATCGCGGCGCGCGGGATCGATGTGTCGGGGGTGAGCCATGTGTTTAACTTCGAACTGCCCAACGTGCCCGAGCAATATGTCCACCGCATCGGCCGCACCGCGCGCGCGGGCGCCAGCGGGGAGGCGATCGCGTTCGTGGCGGATGACGAGAAGCCGTATTTGCGCGATATCGAGAAGCTGACGCGGCAGAAGGTCGCGGTCGGTTCGCTGCCGGAGGATTTCCTGAAGCGCGCGGACGCGCTGCGCGCGGAGCGGGCGAAGACGATCGGTGCGGACCCCGCCCCGCGCGAGGATCGCCCGCGCCAGCAGCGCGGCCCGGCGCGTCCCAAGGCGACGCACGCCCCGCGCCCCAGCCACGGTTCGCGCCAGCATGATCCGAACGGCGGGACCGCGGCGTCGACCGGCGGCCGCAACTACGCCAACGCCAGCCGTCGCGGCGGCTCGGGCGGCGGCGGCGGCCGGGGTGGCCGCGGTCGTGGCGGCGGCGGCGGTGGGTCGCGCGCCACCGCGGGCTGATCCGCTTGCCCCTGCGCAACGCGGGGGTCGGGAGTGTCGGGTTACGCGTAACGGCGGTGCGGGCGAGCGATCGCCCGTGCCGCCGTTTCGTCGTGCGGCGGGAGCCATGGGCCCCTGCCTTCGCAGGGGCGACGGTGGTTGGGCTAGTCCCCCAACCCCCGTTCGGCCTGAGCGTAGTCGAAGGCCATGCACGCCGCATATGCTTCGACTTCGCTCAGCACGAACGGGGGCGGTACGGCGCTTCTCCTCTCCCAGCCCTTCCGTCATGCCGGGCTCGTCCCGGCATCCACGGTGCCGCCGGACCTCATCGGGGAGAGTGAGCGGAGGGGTGGATGCCGGGACCAGTCCGGCATGACGGATCGGCCTGTCGGCGCCGAACGATACGACGCACGCAAGACCCTACCCCCGCACCACCAGCCATTCCTCCTCCGGCGCGCGCGCGCTGCGCGTCGCGTTCGCGGGGTCGGCTGTGTCCTCGTATCCGATCGCCACGCCGCAGAACAGCATCCGCTCCTCGGGCACCTCCAGGAACGCCTCCACCGTCTTGGGATATACCGCCCAGCATTCCTGCGGGCAGGTCGCCAGCCCGTGCTCGACCGCCAGCAGCATCAGCGTTTGCAGATACATGCCGAGGTCCGACCATTGCGGCGGCCCCATGCGGCGGTCGACGGTGACGAAATAGGCCGCGGGCGCGCCGAAGAACTGGAAATTGCGCGCGAACCAGATCGCGCGCGCCTTCTTGTCCTCGCGCGGGATGCCGAGGCGGCCGTACATCTCCTCCCCGATCGCGAAGGTGCGCTGGCGGTACAGGTCGTCCATCTCGCGCGGATAGATGTCGTAGCCGGGCGTCTCGGTCTCGCGGCGTTCGATCTTCCCCGCCATGATCGCCTTCAGCCGCTTCATCGATTCCCCATGAACGATGTCGACGTGCCACGGCTGGATGTTCCCCCCCGTCGCCGCGCGCGACGATTTGATCGCCAGGTCCTTCAGCGTGGCAAGGTCGATCTCCCGGTCGAGAAATCCGCGTACCGATCGCCGTGCCGCGACCGCCCGAGTAACATCCATTCGCGTCTCCACTTGCCGTTCGCGTCAATTCGCGCCATCTAGCGCCGGGATAACACTTGTTATGGAGACTCGGAAGATGGCCGAAGCCTTTATCGTCGAAGCGGTCCGTACCGCGGGCGGGCGTCGCGGCGGAAAGCTGGCGGGCGTGCATCCCGTCGACCTGGCCGCGAAGGTGCTGGACGCGGTGATCGAACGGTCGGGCATTCCCGGCGAGGCGGTCGAGGACGTCGTGATGGGCTGCGTCAGCCAGGGTGGCGAACAGGCCGGGCAGGTCGGGCGCAACGCGGTGCTGGCGGCGAAGAAGCTGCCGCAATCGACCCCCGCGGTCACGATCGACCGCCAGTGCGGCTCGTCGCAGCAGGCGATCCAGTTCGCGGCGCAGGCGGTGATGAGCGGGACGCAGGACGTCGTGATCGCGGCGGGCGTGGAGAGCATGACGCGCGTGCCGATGGGGTCCACGTTCAAGCTGTTCTACGACGCCGGGCTCGGCAAGAACAAGTCGCCGGGGCTGGAGGAGAAATATCCCGGCATCCAGTTCAGCCAGTTCGCGGGCGCGGAGATGATCGCCAAGAAGTTCGGCTTCGCGCGCGAGGACCTCGACGCCTATTCGCTCGCCAGCCACCAGAAGGGTGCGGCCGCGACGCAGGCGGGGAAGTTCAAGGACGAGATCGTCGCGATCGACGTCGACGGTGAGGCGCATGCCAGCGACGAGGGCATCCGCTACGACGCCAGTGCCGAGGGCATGGCGGGCGTGAAGAAGCTGTCCGACACGGGCGTCATCACCGCCGCCTCCTCGTCGCAGATCTGCGACGGCGCCAGTGCGGTGCTGATCGTGTCGGCCGCCGCGCTGGAGAAATACGGGCTGAAGCCGCTGGCGAAGATCGTGAATCTGACCGTCACCGCGGGCGACCCGGTCGTGATGCTGGAAGAGCCGCTGTACGCCACGGACAAGGCGCTGGACCGTGCGGGGCTGAAGATCGAGGACATCGACCTGTACGAGGTGAACGAGGCGTTCGCGCCCGTGCCGATGGCGTGGCTGAAGCACACCGGTGCCGATCCCAGCAAGCTCAACGTCAACGGCGGCGCGATCGCTTTGGGGCATCCGCTGGGCGCGTCGGGAACGAAGCTGATGGCGACGTTGGTCCACGAACTGAAGCGCCGCGGCGGCCGGTACGGGTTGCAGACGATGTGCGAGGGCGGCGGCGTGGCCAACGTCACGATCATCGAAAATTGCGACTGGCAGGGCGGCGACGCGAAGGCGGCGTAACGCGCTACGATCATTGTGCTGCCGCGAAGGCGGGAGCCCAGACTGGGTCCCCGCCTTCGCGGGGACACATCCTTTACCATGGGGAGGATTTCTGACGTGAAGCTCGACAACAATATTTCCGCCGTCATCACCGGCGGCGCGTCCGGCCTGGGCGCCGCGACCGCGCGCGCGCTGGCGGCGAAGGGCGTGAAGGTCGCGCTGTTCGACCTGAACGAGGAAAAGGGCGAGGCGCTTGCAGCTGAGCTGGGCGGCGTGTTCTGCAAGGTCAACGTCACCGACGAAGCCAGCGTCGACGCGGGCTTCGAGAAGGCGCGCGCCACGATCGGGCAGGAGCGGATCCTGGTCAATTGCGCCGGCACCGGCAACGCGATCAAGACCGCCAGCCGCAAGAAGGAAGACGGCAGCATCAAGCACTTCCCGCTCGATGCGTTCAACATGATCGTGCAGATCAACCTGGTCGGCACGTTCCGCTGCATCGCCAAGTCGGCGGCGGGGATGATGACGCTCGACGCGCTGGAGGATGGCGACCGCGGCGCGATCGTCAACACCGCGAGCGTGGCGGCGGAGGACGGGCAGATGGGCCAGGCGGCCTATTCCGCGTCCAAGGGCGGCGTCGTCGGCATGACCCTGCCGATCGCGCGCGACCTGATGAGCGAGGCGATCCGCGTCAACACGATCCTGCCCGGCATCTTCAACACCCCCCTGCTGGCCGCCGCGCCGCAGAACGTGAAGGATGCGCTGGGCGCGCAGGTGCCCTTCCCCAAGCGACTGGGGAACCCGGAGGAATATGCCAGCCTCGCGCTGACGATGATCGAGAACGGCTATTTCAACGGCGAGGACGTCCGCCTCGACGGCGCGATCCGCATGGCGCCGCGCTGATCCGCCTGCCCCCCTCCCGCTTGCGGGAGGGGTCCGGGGTGGGCATGGTCGCACGATAAGAAAAGAAGGTCGTCCATGCCCCGTCCCGCCCCGCACCGGCTGCTGCCGGAAAGCTATCCCCATCACCAGGTGATCCCGACGCGGTTCCAGGACCTGGACGCGATGGGGCACCTCAACAACGTGGCCTTCGCCGCGATGTTCGAGGATGCGCGCGTGCGCTTCTTCCGCGCGATCGGGCGGGAGAATGCGCGCGACGGCTTTCGCGCGGTTGTGGCGTCGAACACGATCAGCTACCTGCACGAGGGCGGCTACCCCGCCGATGTCGCGATCGCGATCGGCGTGGGCCATATCGGCGCGCGATCGTACGAGGTGCTGGCCGCGATGCACCAGGACGGCCGCGCGATCGCGACGTCGGAAACGGTCATCGTGATGACGCATCCGGTGGGCGAGGACCTGCCCGCGGTGTTCCGCGCGGCGCTGGAACGGATGCGCCTGCGCGCGCCGTGACCCTTATCGCTTGATCCCCGGCACCCGCGGCGCGATTGGGGCGTTGGGCGGTCGATCGAAAAGGGGACGCACATGGATTCCGGCAGCTTCTCGATGGAGCCGATCTCGCAGGACAATCTTCTGGTGTTCGCCTCGCTCGCGCTTGTGGCGATCCTCGCGGTCCTGACCGTGATCGGCATGATCGTGGGCGCCCGCAACAAGCGGCGCCGCGTGGCCGCGGAGCAGGAGGAGCAGGCGCGGATCGACGCGCTGCGCGCCGACGGCGTGGCGGTGCGCGACGTGGTCGAGGGCGCGCCGGTCGAGCCCGCGCCGACGCCCGCGGCGAAGACGGCGGACGCGTCCCCCGCGCCTGTCGCGCCCCCCGCGCCCGTTCCCGCCGCGCCCGTCCCGGCCGCCCCCGCCCCGCCGCCGCTGGCGGACCAGCCCGCGCCGGGGATGCCCGCCGACCCCGCGCCGCTGGCCGACGAGCCGATCCCCGCCGCCGCGCCGCTGGACGCCTCCCCCGCCACGATCGCCGCGGATCCGCCGTCCGACGTCGGCGGCGCGGCAATGCCCGTCACCCGGCTGAAGGGCCTGGGGCCGAAGATCGCGACCCGGCTGGGCGAACTTGGCATCACCGACGTGGAGCAGATGGCGGCATTGACCGACGCGCAGGCCGCGGACCTCGACGCGCAGCTCGCCCCCTTCCAGGGCCGGATGGAGCGCGACCGCTGGCGCGACCAGGCGCGATTGCTGGCGGCGGGCGACCGCGCGGGCTTCGAACGCGAATTCGGGAAACTGGGATGAGCCCCCGGTCATGAGCGTCGCCTTCCGCCGCGAAAGCGACGAGGAACATCTGGAACCGAAGTTCGAGCTGCCGATCCCGCGCGGCCCGAACCTCGTCACCCCCGCGGGGCTGGCGCTGATCGCGGAACGCATCGCCGCGCTGGACGCGCAGGTCGCCGCCACCGACGATGCGGAGGAGGAAAAGGCGCTGCGCCGCGACCTGCGCTACTGGCACACCCGCCGCACGACCGCGATCCCGACCGCGCCGCGCGGCGACGGCGTCGTGGGCTTCGGCAGCCGCGTCACGTTCACGCTGGCGGGCAAGGCGCGCACGGTGACGCTGGTCGGCGACGACGAGGCCGATCCGGCGGCCGACCTCCTCCCCTTCTCCGCCCCGCTGGCGCGTGCCTTGCTGGGGGCGGAGGCGGGGGACCTGCTGCCGTTCAACGGGCGCGAGGATGCGATCGAACTGCTGGCGGTGGGGTGACGCCGCATCGATGTGCCGTGTGGCCTTCGGACGTCGCGCAGGCCGGACGGAGGGGAACGCATCGGGTCACCCGCCGAACACCGACCATCCCGCGCGATCCGCGATCATCTCCAGCCCCCGCACGCCCAGCATGCTGTTGCCGTGCTGGTCCAGGTTCGGCGACCATGTCGCCACCGCGCCCACGCCCGGCACGACGGCCAGGATGCCGCCGCCGACCCCGCTCTTGGCGGGCAGGCCGACGCGCACCGCGAAATCGCCCGACGCATCGTAATGGCCGCACGTCATCATCAGCGCCAGCACGGTCCGCATCCGCCGCGCCGCGTCGCCCTTCCCGCGCGTCTCCGCCAGGAACAGCCCCGCCGTCGCCAGCAGCCCGCAATCGAGCGAGATCGCGCATTGCCGGACATAGGACGCCATCACGTCGTCGATCGGCGCGCGCAGATTGTCGTGATGGCGCATGAAGCTCATCAGCGCGCGGTTCAGGTCGCCGCCGTCGTGCTCCGACGCCATCACGTCCTCGTCCAGCACCACCGGCACGCCGATCCGCCGCGCCACCGCCTGCATCACCGCATCCGCGCGGCCGCCGTCGACCAATTGGTCGACCACCGCCAGCGCGCCCGCGTTGATGAAGGGATTGCGCGGAATCCCCTTCGTCCGTTCCAGGTCGACGATGGAATTGAACGGGTCGCCCGACGGTTCGCGCCCGACGCGGTCGAACACATCGTCGCCGACCGCGGCCAGCGCGCATTCCAGTGCGAAGACCTTGGCGATGCTCTGGATCGCAAAGCGCGTGTCCGCCGCGCCCGCCCGGTACGTCCCGCCATCCGCCAGGGCGACGGCGACGCCGAACGGGCCGGGGGCCAGCCCCTCCTCCTTCGCGTCGGCATCCGCCTCGATCGTCGCGGCGTCGCGCGCGATCTCCCCGGCCACGTCGTCGAGGATCTGCCGGATATCCATCATGGAAGCGCGATCAGCGATACCTGCCGCCCGTAATCCGCCTCGCCGCGATGCGTCGCGCGGCGATAGCTGTAGAAGCGCGCCGCGTCGGCATAGGTGTCCAGCCCCAGCGCCTCGACCGTCCCGACGCCCGCGGCGGCGAGCCGGTGCGCGACATATCCTTCCAGGTCGAACCGCGCATGGCCCGCGCGCGCATCGGCGAAGAACCGCTCGTTCTCGCGGTCCGCGTCCTCGAACCGCGCACGGAAGGCGTCGTCCACCTCGTAGCTGGCGCGCGCGATGCACGGGCCGACCGCGGCGACGATGCGCGCGCGGTCCGCGCCCAGCGCCTCCATCGCCGCGATCGTGGCATCGGTGACGCCGCCGATCGCGCCCTTCCACCCCGCATGGGCCGCGCCGATCACCCCCGCGGCCGTATCCGCCAGCAGCACCGGCGCGCAATCCGCGGTCAGGATGCCCAGAACGATATTCGGCCGGTCGGTCGCCATCGCATCGGCATGCGGGCGCGCGCCGTCGTCCACCGGCGCGGACAGCGTCACACACTCGGCCGAATGCACCTGGTACAGTGTCGACAGCGTGCGCCCCGGCGCCACCGCCGCCACCGCGCGGCGCCGGTTCTCCGCCAGTTCCGGACCGATATCGTCCTGCCCGCGTCGTCCCAGGTCCAGCCCCTCGGTCACGCCCGTCGACACGCCGCCGCGCCGCCCGAGGAAGCCGTGCGGCACGTCCGCCAGCGCGCGCGCGCGGGTCACGTCCACGGTCACAGGTCCAGCCTCATCACGATATCCTCGTCCGCATGGTTGCCGACCATGAACGCATAGGGCCCGACCTCGACGAAGCCGCGCTTCAGGTAGAAGCGGCGCGCGCGGTGATTGTCCACGAATACCGACAGGTACAGCGCGCGCATCCCGCGCGCCCGCGCCTCGCCGATCGCCCAGTCCATCAGCTTCGGGGCGAGGCCGACGCCCTGCCAGCCGTCGAGCAGGTAGAATTGCCTGAGTTCGATCGCGCCCGCGGGCGGGGTGAAGGGCAGCGACGGCGGGCCGAGTTTCGCATAGCCGACGAGGCTGCCGTCCGCCTCCACCAGCCGCACCGCGAACGCCGGGTCCGCGATCTCCGCCGCCCAGGCCCGGGGCGTGTGGCGCGCGAGGAAGATCTCCAGGTCGTCGGGGGCGTACAGATAGCCGAACGTGTCGGTGAAGGTCCGCCGCGCCAGCGTCGCGACCGCGGTCGCATCGCCGCGATACGCCTCGCGGAACGACACCGCGCTCATGCGAAGCCCGCCGGTTCGGGCCAGTCGGCGTGACGAATCGACACGACGCGGAACAGCTCGCCCATCTCCTCCACCAGCCGCGCGCGATCGGGCGCGACCCGCTCGCCCAGCGCGGCGGCCCGCGCATCGATGCCCAGCGCGGTCAGGAACGCGCCCTGGCCGATCGCCCCGCCGACCCGCGCGCCCGACGCCTGCGCCACGAGCGCCAGCGTCGCCATGTCGACATGCGCGGTCAGGTCCTGCTCCCCCGGCGCGTCGAACGGATTCGCGAAGCCGTGCGCGCGCACCGCCTGCAACGTGTCGCCCACCGCCGGGCCGTCGTAACCGTAATCGATCACCAGCGCCGCGCCCCCCTGCGCGACGATCCGCGCCGACAGGTCCGCCATCACCGCGACGCCGGCGGGCGACGTTTCGATGATCGACCCCGCGGGCGCATCCGCCAGATGGGGCGGGATGATCGCCGCGGGCACGACCTTTCCCGCGACGGGCAGGAACAGCAGGTCCTGGCACGCCACCAGCCGCTCGTGCCACTGCGCCCCGCGGCGCACGAGCTGGCGGATCGGCAGCGCGTCGAAGAATTCGTTCGCGACGACGATCAGCGGCACGTCGTCGGGCAGCGACGCGAGACCGTCATGCCACGTCGCGTCTGGCACGAGGCGGGCCTGCGCGGTGCGGAGCGTCGGGCTGGTCTCCACGAAATGCACCGCGGGTGTCAGCCCGGCGCGCGCCATGACGCGCAGTGCGTCGGCGGTCAGCGTGCCGCGCCCCGGCCCCAGCTCCACCCACGCGACCACAGGCCGTCCCGCCCGGTCCCACAGGTCCGCGGCCCAGGCGCCGATCAGCTCCCCGAACATCTGGCTGATTTCCGGCGCGGTGGTGAAATCGCCGCCCGCGCCCAGCGGATCGCGCGTCGCGTAATAATGCGCGTTCGCCGCGCCCATGAACTGGCTGACCGGGATCGGCCCGCCCAGCGTGATCGCGCGGGCGAGGCGTTCGGCGAGCAGGGGTTCGGCGGGGTCGGGCGGGGGGCTGTCGGTCACCGCGCCTCCATGGCGCGAGCGCGCCGTGGGGGCAACCGGGGCCCGGCCTTACGAATCCGTCATCCCGGCGCAGGCCGGGAACCAGAGCCACGCACGCAATGGTCGCCGTTGGGACACTGGACCCCGGCCTTCGCCGGGGAGACGACGTGGAGTGACCCTACGCCACGCTCTCCCCGCCCGCGAGCGGCTCCACCCGCTGCCGCCTTTTCTTCGCGGTCGCGATCAGGAACGCGCCGCCCGCGATCATCGGCACGCACAGCCACTGGCCCATGTGCAGGCCGGTCGCCGCCGCGAATTCGCGCAATTGCTGGTCGGGTTCGCGGAAGAATTCGACCGTGAAGCGCGCGACGCCGTATCCGGCCAGGAAGATCCCGACCAGCATCCCCGGATTGTACCGCGCCTTCGTCCGCCAGAAGAAATAGAACAGCAGCGCGAACAGCGCGACGCCCTCCAGCCCCGCCTCGTACAGCTGGCTGGGATGCCGCGCGGGCTCGATCATGCCGATCGGCACCGTGCGCTCGAACACGATGCCCCATGCCGCGTCGGTCGGCTTCCCCCACAATTCCCCGTTCACGAAATTGGCGAGCCGGCCGAAGAACAGGCCGAACGGCACCACGCACGCGACGTAATCGTGGATGCGCAGCCAGTCGAGCCCGTGCCGCCGCGCGAACCAGATCAGCCCCAGCGACGTGCCGATCACCCCGCCGTGGAAGCTCATCCCCCCATCCCACAGCCGGAACACCGACAGCGGTTCCAGCAGCATCCGCGGCGCGTAGAACAGGACATAGCCGATCCGGCCGCCCAGGATGATCCCCAGCGTCGCATAGAACACCAGGTCGTCGGCATGGCGCCGCGCCATCGGCGCCCCCGGTTGCGCCAGCAGTTTCAGCAGGTACCACCAGCCGACGACGATACCCGCGATATAGGCTAGGCTGTACCAGCGCAGCGTGAAGAAGCCGATCGAGAAGACGTCGGGATGCAACCCCAGGTCGGCGAAGCGGACATGGTCCGCGGCCACCCCGGCGGCGGCGGCGATAACTGGCAGGATCAAGGCTTTCCCCTCTCGAACCGCGCCTGCATAAGGGGTGCAAACGACAGAACCAAGCGGAGAGACGAATGCGGACGGAGCTGGACCAGCGCATGGATGCCGTGATGGCGGCGATGACGGGGGAGGGCGGCGCGCTGCCGCTGGGCCGCGTCACGCGGTTCGGACAGGACCTGCCCTACATCGCCGCCGCGCCGCCGCACCTGGCGGCCTATTTCGCGCATTTCTCCGCCCAGCATGCCGACACCGAATTCCTCGTGGCGGGCGACGAGCGGCTGACCTACGCGCAGGCCCATGCCGCCGCGATGAAGGTCGCACGCGCGCTGATCGCGGACCATGGGGTGGCGAAGGGCGACCGGATCGGCATCGCGGCGCGCAATTCGCCGTCGTGGATCGTGCTGTACATGGGCATCCTGATCGCGGGCGGGGTCGCGACGCTGCTGAACGGATGGTGGCAGAAGGAGGAGCTGGAGGCGTCGATCCGCGACGTCGGCGTCCGCATCGTCTTCGCCGATCCCCCGCGCACGCGGCGGCTGGCGGAGATCGCGGACGCAGGCTGGCGCGTGGTGGAGTTCGACGACCTGAAGCCGCTCGACGTCGCACTCGCCCCGCTGCTGGCCGATCGCGACGTGGCGCTGCCCGACCTGTCGGGCGACGACCATGCCACGATCCTGTTCACCTCCGGCTCGACCGGCCAGTCGAAGGGCGCGCTGTCGACGCATTTCCAGGTCGTGCAGGGCATCTTCAACTATCTCGCCAGCGCGCTGATGATGCTGGCGATCGCGACGCAGGACGCCGCCGCCGCCGGACCGGAGGCGCCCGCGCCCCTGCAACCCGCCACCCTGCTGAACGTGCCGCTGTTCCACGTCACCGCGGAGGTGCCCGTGATGCTCCAGTCGTTCGCGATCGGGCGGAAACTGGTGCTGATGCCCAAATGGGATGCGGCGGAGGCGATGCGCCTGATCCAGCAGGAGAAGGTCACCTATTTCGTCGGCGTGCCGCTGATGAGCTTCGAGATGCTGACGCACCCCGATCGCGCGAACTACGACCTGTCGACCGTGACGGACATCGCCGCGGGCGGCGCCCCGCGCCCGGTGGAGCATGTGAAACGCATCGACCAGGAAATGGAGGGCGCGCCGCTGATCGGCTACGGCCTGACCGAAACGAACGGCGTGGGCACGGGCAACTGGCGCGGCAATTACCTGGCCAAGCCTAATTCCGCCGGCCGCCCGTCGCTGCCGCTGGTCGACCTGGCCATCCTGGACGACGACGGAAGGCCCGTGCCGCAGGGCGCGCGCGGGGAGGTGTGCATCCGTTCCGCCGCCAATTTCCAGGAATATTGGGGCAGGCCGGACGCGACCGCCGACGCCTTCACCGACGACGGCTATTTCCGCACCGGCGACATCGGCACGCTGGACGCGGAAGGGTATCTGTTCATCGTCGACCGCAAGAAGGACATCATCATCCGCGGCGGCGAGAACATCAGCTGCCAGGAGGTCGAGGCCGCGCTGTACGAGCATCCCGAGGTCGCGGAGGCCTGCGTCTTCGGCCTGCCCGACGAACGCTTCGGCGAGGTCCCGGGCGCGGTCGTCCACCTGCGCGAGGACGGGGTGATCGAGGCCGACGACCTGATCGCGTTCCTGTCGCAGCATATCGCCGCGTTCAAGGTGCCGCAGCGGATATGGATCGCGACCGACCCGCTGCCGCGGCTGGGGACGGAGAAGATCGACAAGGTGTCGCTGCGGAAAGCGTATCGGGAACTGGCGGCGGCGGCGTAGGCAGAGGGGGGCGGGTCCGTCACGCGACACCCGTCCGTCTACCGGGCTTGTCCCGGCATCCACGGTGCCTCGATCCCGCACGGCTGAAGAATGCGGGGCGGCGGACGTTCGAAGGCGTTCGATATCCGGCCCGAATAATACGTCCCGCCACATGTGTCCCCGCGAAGGCGGGGACCCAGTCTGGGCTATGATCGGGTTGAACGTGCCCCGCACGTTCAAGCATCGTCCGGGGGACGATGCGACCCGATCATCCTTCGCGGGAGCACAATGAGGTACTGGCGGAGTGTGGGCGCAAGCACCCACTCCCGTCATGCCGGGCCTGTCCCGGCATCCACCGCGTCACACCTAGGCACGGCCGAGGCACGCGGCGCGGTGGACCCCGGAACCAGTCCGGGATGACGGCGTGGGCGGGGCGGCGTTCCGGACCTCACCGCCATCCGGCCCCCCCCAGCCCCCCCCCCCCC
>NZ_LMQP01000004.1:147885-160515 GCF_001425405.1 Sphingomonas sp. Leaf412
CCGGCGGGCGCAACACCTCCGCGCCTCCGCGCCTCCGCGTGAACCAACCTTCTCCGCGCCTCTGCGCATCCGCGTGAACCAACCTTCTTCGCGTCATCGCGCCTTCGCGAGAACCCACACCCTTCCCCTGCCCCCCGCCCGCCGCTAACCCCGGCGCATGGCGCCGACCCGACGCAATCTCCTGATTTCCGGCGGAGTCGGCGTCGGGCTGGTCGTCGCCTGGGCGGCGTGGCCGCGCACGTACCGTGCCACGCTGCCCGCCGCGCCGGGCGAAACCGTGTTCGGTGCGTTCCTGAAGATCGCGCGCGACGGGCAGGTCATCGTCGCGGTGCCGCAGGCGGAATGCGGGCAGGGAAGCTACACCGCCTTCGCGCAGGTCGTCGCGGACGAACTGGGCGCGGACTGGCGCACCGTCGGGGTCGAAGCCGCCCCCGTCAGCCCGTTATACGCCAACCCCCCGGCCGCGGAGGCGCTGTTCGACGGCGCGTTCGATCGCGTGCCCGAGGCGATCCGCGCCGAACACTGGACGCGCAGCGCCGCGATGCTGACCGCCGCCTCCACCGGCATCCGCCGGTTCGAGGCGCCGTTGCGGCAGGCGGGCGCGGCGGCGCGCGTGCTGCTGTGCATGGCGGCCGCGGCGCGCTGGGACGCGGACTGGCAGGCGTGCGAGACGGGGGACGGCTTCGTCCGGCTGGGCGACCGGAAACTGCGCTTCGGCGAACTGGCGGAAAGCGCCGCGACGTTCGCGCCGCCCGCCGAACTTCCGCTGCGCTTCGGCGACGACGGGCGGCTGACCGGTCGACCGCTCCCGCGGCTGGACGTGCCCGCGAAGGTCGACGGATCGGCGAATTTCACCGCCGACATCCGCCTGCCCGACATGGTCTTCGCCAGCGTCCGGCAGGGGCCGAGGCCGACGTCGCGCCTGCTCGGCTGCGACAAGGCGGCGGCGGACCGCGTGCGCGGGATGGTGTCGGTGGTGGAGACGCCGCACTGGGTCGCCGCGGTCGCCAACGACTGGTGGGCGGCCAACCGCGGCCTGTCGGCGCTCGCCCCGCGCTTCGCCACCGACGGCCCCCTGCCCGCCGACCCCGCGCCCGCGCTGGCCGCCGCGCTGGACGGCGAGGGCTGGCGCGCCGTGTCGGACGGCGACGTGGGCGCGGCGTTCGCTGGGGCGAAGGTGATCCGTGCCGAGTACAGCGTCGCGCCCGGCCTGCACGCCGCGATCGAGACCCCCGCCGCGACCGCGCAGTTCGAGGACGGGCGGCTGGAACTGTGGCTCGCGACGGAGGCGCCCGGCATCGCGCAGGCCGCCGCCGCCGCCGCGGTCGGGCTGTCGCCCGCGCAGGTGATCGTCCATCCGATGCTGGTGGGCGGCGGCTTCGGCGCCGGGCTGGAACCGATGGTCGCGGTACAGGCCGCCACGCTCGCGCGGAAGCTGCGCCGCCCGGTGCAGGTGATGTGGTCGCGCGGGGAGGCGCTGATGCGCTCCCCGGTCCGCGCGCCCGCCCGCGCCCGCCTGTCCGCGCGCCTCGCCCCCAACGGGCAGGTCATGGCGTGGCAGGCCAGCATCGCCGCCCCCGCCAGCGGCCGCGCGCTCGCCCGCCGCCTGCTCGCGCACGATCCGCTGGCGCGCATCGCGCGGGCGCTGCCCGACGGTGCGGACGGCCATGCGATCGCGGGCGCGCGGCCGATGTACCGCATCCCCGCGGTCGCGATCGATCATCACCCGGCCGACCTGCCGATCGAGGTCGGACATCTGCGCGGCGGCGCGCACGGCTACACCTGCTTCTTCACCGAATGTTTCGTCGACGAACTGGCGCATGCGGCGCAGAGCGAGCCGGTATCGTATCGCATCGGGATGCTGGGCGGCGACGCGCGCGCCGCGCGCTGCCTGTCCACCGTCGCCGCGCTGGGCGGATGGGAAGGCGGCGCGATCGGCAGCGCGCAGGGGATCGCGTGCCACGCCATGGCGGGCAGCTACATCGCCGTCCTGGCGGAGGTTCATGTCGCGGACGGCGGCGCGATCCGCGTCGACCGCCTGGTCGCGGCGGTCGATTGCGGGCGCGCGATCAATCCCGACATCGTGAAGCAGGTGGTCGAAGGCGGGCTGATCTTCGGCGCCGCGATGGCGACCGGCTGCGCCACCGGTTATGCCGACGGCCTGCCCACGACGCGGATGCTGGGACAGGCGGGCCTGCCCGCGCTCGCCACCGCGCCGGAGGTGACGGTGGAACTGATCCCCTCCACCGCCGACCCCGGCGGCGTCGGCGACCTGGGCGTTCCCGCGGTCGCGCCCGCGATCGCCAACGCGCTTCGCGCCGCGACCGGAACGCGCATCCGTACCCTGCCGTTAGGACCGTAATGAATCTTCCAGCCGGCCACCCCGCCATCCCGCCCCGCCGCATCGGCGTCCTGATCGTCAACCTCGGCACTCCCGACGCCGCGGATGCGAAGAGCGTGCGCCGCTACCTGAAGGAATTCCTGTCCGACCGCCGCGTCGTGGAGATTCCGCAATTGCTGTGGCAGCCGATCCTTCGCGGCGCGGTGCTGACCACCCGACCGAAGAAATCCGCCCATGCGTACCAGCAGGTATGGACCGACGACGGCTCCCCCCTCGCCGCGATCACGAAGGCGCAGTCGGCGGCGTTGCAGGGCGCGTTCGGTCCCGACGTCACGGTCGACTGGGCGATGCGCTACGGCAATCCGTCGATCCCCGACCGCCTCGCCGCGATGAAGGATGCGGGGTGCGAGCGGATCCTGATCGCGCCCTTGTACCCGCAATATTGCGCCGCCACGACCGCGACCGCCAACGACAAGGCGTTCGCCGCGCTCGCCGCCATGCGCTGGCAGCCCGCGCTGCGGACGTTGCCGCCCTATCACGACGATCCGGCCTATATCGCCGCGCTGGCCGACACCGTCCGCGAGCAGGTCGCGGCGCTGGATTTCGTTCCCGACGCGCTGATCGCCAGCTTCCACGGCATGCCCAAGCGGACGCTGGAACTTGGCGACCCCTATCATTGCCATTGCCGCAAGACCGCGCGGCTCCTGTCGGAGGCGCTGGGGCGCGAGCTGACCGTCACGTTCCAGTCGCGCTTCGGCCCCGCCAAATGGCTGGAACCCGCGACCGACCTGACGCTGGAGGCGATGCCCGCAGCCGGGGTGAAGAAGGTCGCGATCCTGGCGCCGGGGTTCAGCGCCGACTGCCTGGAAACGCTGGAGGAACTCGCCATCCGCGGGCGCGAGAGTTTCGAGGCCGCCGGAGGTACCCGTTTTGCCTACCTCTCCTGCCTCAACGACACGCCTGCGGGCATTGTGATGTTGCGTGGCTTACTGGCGCGGGAACTTGCGGGGTGGACGCCCCTTTCGTAGCGTCGGGCGAAACCTTGGAGAGGGACTGATACATGGCACGGGTAGCGATCGTCACCGGCGGCACGCGCGGGATCGGGGAAGCGATCAGCGTCGCGCTGAAGGAGGCCGGGATGACCGTCGCCGCCAATTACGCGGGCAACGACGAACGCGCGCGCGCCTTCACCGAACGCACCGGCATCGCGGCGTTCAAGTGGGACGTGTCGGATCACCAGGCATGCCTCGACGGCGTGGCGCAGGTGGCGGAGGAGGTCGGCCCGGTCGACGTGCTGGTCAACAACGCCGGGATCACGCGCGACGGCACGATCCTGAAGATGACGTACGAGATGTGGAAGGAGGTCATGGACACCAACCTGGGCGGGTGTTTCAACATGGCCAAGGCGGTGTTCCCCGGGATGCGCGAGCGCAAGTGGGGCCGCATCGTCAACATCGGATCGATCAACGGACAGGCGGGCCAGTACGGGCAGGTGAACTATGCCGCGGCGAAGAGCGGCATCCACGGCTTCACCAAGGCGCTGGCGCAGGAAGGCGCACGCGCGGGCGTGACCGTGAACGCCATCGCGCCGGGCTATATCGACACCGACATGGTCGCCGCGGTCCCCGCCGACGTGCTGGAAAAGATCGTGGCGAAGATCCCCGTCGGCCGACTGGGCCAAGCGCACGAAATCGCGCGCGGCGTGGCGTTCCTGTGCAGCGACGACGGCGGGTTCGTGACCGGATCGACGCTGTCGATCAACGGCGGGCAGCACATGTACTGACGGGCGCAGGCGCGTCGATCCGGCGCCAGACGAGTGACGGCGCCGGTGCGCGGCGAGCCGCGCAGCGCCCGGCACGGCCGGTGTGGGGTCCCCGCGGCGCCACCCGCTCTATGCCTCCCCCTCCCGTGTTCCTGCGCACGCAGGAACCCAGAGCAACAAGCGCATCCGCTCATGGCCCTGGGTTCCTGCTTTCGCAGGAACACGAACTTTGGCAACGCGGTCGCATGACCGACGCCATCTACACCCCCGACGGCCCCGCCTTCCGCGCCACTCCCTTCGCCGCGGGCCCGTGGCACCCCGGGCTCCAGCACGGCGGCGCGCCGTCCGCGCTGGTCGCGCATGCCGCGGAACAGGTGCCGACCCTGGCCCCGATGCGGATCGCGCGCGTGACGGTCGAACTCCTCCGCCCCGTCCCCGTCGACGCGATCCACGCCGAGACGGAGGTGCTGCGCGAGGGGAAGAAGATCCAGCTGGTGCAGGTCCGCCTGCTCCACGACGGGATCGAGGTCGTGCGCGCGATCGTCCTGCGCGTCCGCGTCGCCGACCTGCCGCTCCCCGGCGGCGCGGCGATGCCCGCGGTCGATTCGTCGCCCGACGACGTCGCGCCCGACGACACGTTCCGCGGCCCGACCCCCGGCGTGCCCAATTTCGGCGCCAATTTCGAGATCCGGCGCATCCGCGGCGGCTTCGGCCAGCTCGGCCCGGGACAGGCGTGGTTCCGCCAGCATCGCGCGACGATCCTCGACGCGCCGACGTCCCCGGTCATGCGCGCGATGGCGGTGGCGGATTTCTCCAACGGCATCGCGCCGGTCCTGCCCTTCGCCGACTGGACCTTCCTCAACGCCGACCTGACCGTCAGCCTCGCGCGGCCGCCGGAGGGGGAGTGGATCTTCACCGATGCCGAAACCTGGGCGGGCGAGGACGGACAGGGCCTGGCGATGACGCGGCTCGCCGACCGCCGCGGCTATTTCGCGCGGGCGGTGCAATCGCTGCTGCTGGAACGGCGGTAGCCGAACGGAGGGAGGCGCGCCAAACGCAACACGCCGGCCGAGCCCGCAAGGGATCGACCGGCGCGCGCCCTCATACGCTACGCGAGGGAACCAAACTGGTGAAACTGGTGGGCCGCGTCACGCAGCGGCGGCGGGTGGCCCCGCCGCCGCCGACCGTCAGCGGCAGTAACGCGGGTTGTTCGACTTCTCGACCGCGTTGCCCGCGACCGCGCCGCCGACGCCGCCCAGGACCGTGCCGAGCGTCCGGTCGCCGCGGGTGTCGATCGCCCGGCCCAGCAGGCCGCCCGCGATCGCGCCGACGATGGTGCCGGTCGTCCCGCCCGAGCAGCGGCGATTGTAATTGTACCGGCGACGATCGTCGCGACGGTCATAGTCACGATAGCCGCGATCGTTATAGGAACGGTCGTACCCGCCGCGATAGCGTTGCGCGTCGGCGGCCGTCGGGACCAGGGCGCTCGCGCCCATCACGAGGGCGACACCGGCGAGGGTCAGCTGCTTGAACATGGATCGTCTCCCGTTTCCAAAACCTGCGACGGATGGTCCGTCGATGATGCGGTTATGGGCGAGTCGCATTGAGCCGACCCTGAATGCGTCCGTTATCGCCGGTTCAGGCAAGTGACCCCGATCCGCCCGCCCGCCGCCCCCCTGCCCCCAGCCCGCCGCCGCGCGATCGCCGCCGCGGTGCTGCTGCCGCTCGCGGTCGTGCCGACATGGTCGGGCGAGCCGCAGCTGAAACGGCTCGGCACCGATGTCGTGGTCCATGCGCGGGCGTGGGCGCCGAAGGGCGGATGGCCGCGCCGGATCGGGCGACTGGAGCCGATCGGCGCGGTCGCGCTGACCGCGGACGATCCGGCGTTCGGCAGCTTTTCCGGACTGGCGCTGTGGCGCGGGCAGGCGATCCTGCTGGGCGACGGGGGCACGTTCGTCCGGCTGGCGATCCGCGGCCGGACGCTGACGACGCTGGGCAGCGGCAGCCTGCCGGGCGGACCCGGCACCGGCTGGGCGAAGGCGGACCGCGATTCGGAATCGCTGGCGGTGGACCCCGCGACCGGGCGGGCGTGGGTGGGGTTCGAGCGCGCGAACGCGATCTTCCGCTACGCCCCCCGCTTCGCACGCACCGAATCGTGGCGCGCGCCGCGCGCGATGGCATCGTGGCGGACGAACAGCGGCGCCGAATCGCTTGCCCGGCTGCCCGACGGGCGCTTCGTCGCGATCGCGGAGGCGGGCGACTGGGCCAGGCGCGAATGGCCCGCGGTGCTGTTCTCCGGTGATCCCGCCGCGCCGGGCACGCGCGCGATGCGGCTGCGCTACCGTCCCCCGCGCACGGTGGTGCCCAGCGACGCCACCGCCCTGCCCGACGGCGACCTGCTGGTCGTCCACCGCCGCTGGGACGGGCTGCTGAACTTCACCGTCCGCATCGCGCGCGTCCCCGCCGCCTCGATCCGCCCCGGCGGCTTGATGGTCGCGACCGAGATCGCGCATTTCCCGCCGCACCTGCTGGGGGAGAATGCGGAAGGGATCGCGGTGACGCGCGAGGGGAAGGACACGATGGTGTGGCTGGTCACCGACAATGACGGCGCCTTCTATCGCCGCACGATCCTGGCGAAGTTCCGGTTGGTACCCGACCAATAAAGCCCCTCGCCTTCAGGGGAGGGGGCCGCGTCGCCCCAACGCCAAGCGGCCCGCCGTCCGGGTCGGGACGGCGGGCCGTTGCGGCGCGGATCGCACGGGGCGGATCAGGCGGCGGCGGTCGCCGCGGCGCGCTTCTTCACCACGTCGCGCTTCAGGCGGCGCGCCTTCAGCGACAGCTTGTCGTCCGACGTCTTGGCCAGCCAATTGTCCAGCCCGCCGTTATGCTCGACCGAACGCAGGCCGTGCGTCGACACGCGCAGCTTGATCGACCGCTCCAGCGCGTCGGACAGCAACGTCACGTTCTGCAAGTTGGGCAGGAACGTGCGCTTCGTCTTGTTGTTGGCGTGGGAAACGTTGTGTCCCACCTGCCGGCCCTTGCCGGTCAGCTCGCAGATGCGCGACATGATGGTTGATCCTGAAATTCGGAAGCCCGGAAAGTGGGCGCGAGTAGCGGGAACCGACCGCTTCGTCAACCGCGTCGCGCCGATCCGGAGGATGCAACCGCGCCGCCGGGCGGGCGTTGTTGCGGCATCGGAACGACACCCCATTCGCGGAAAGGCCCCTATCATGCGCGCGCTCCTCGTCCTCGTCGGCATCGCCGCTCTGGTCCTCCTCGCCGCGCTGGCGCTGGGCTTCGTCCGCCTGGACCAGACGCAGACCGCGCAACTGCCCCGGCTGGAGGGCGGGCAGGCGCCGAAGTTCGAGGCCGACGTGGGCAGCGTGGCCGTGGGGACCGAGAACAAGACGGTCGAGGTCCCGCGCGTCCAGGTGCGCAAGCCCGGCGAGGCGCCCGCGAACTGATTCGCGCGACCGACCGGGCCGACTTCCCCCGCGACGGCCGGGGGATCGGCCCGGTCGACCCCGACGCACCTTCCTCCGCCTCCCCGCCCGCGCTACCCAGCGCGGGATGTTTCCCCTCCCCGCCCCCATGCGCATCGCGCTCGACGCGGCACGCGACGCCGCCGCGGCGGGAGAGGTCCCGGTCGGCGCGGTCATCGTCCGTCGCGGGGCGATCGTCGCGACCGCCGCCAATGCCCCCCGCGCACGCCGGGATCCCACCGCCCATGCGGAGATGCTGGCGATCCGCGCCGCCACCGCCGCGCTGGGCGACGACCGGCTGGCCGAATGCGACCTGTGGGTGACATTGGAACCGTGCGCGATGTGCGCGGGCGCGATCGCGCTCGCCCGCATCGCGCGCGTCTATTGGGGGGCGCCCGATGCGAAGGGCGGCGCGATCGACCACGGGCCGCGATTGTTCGCGCAGCCGACCTGCCACCACCGGCCGGAATTGTTCGGCGGCATCGGCGAGGGAGAGGCCGCCTCGCTGCTGCGGGAATTCTTCCGGCAGCGGCGGTAGGAGGCGCGAGTCATCCCGGGCCTGTCCCGGCATCCACCGTTCCGCACGGAAAAGCCATGTTCCGCGCGGCGCCCGGTGGATGCCGGGACCAGCCCGGCATGACGTCGGTCCTACATCGTGTCGTTCTGCGACACCGGCACGATCTTGATCTCGACCCGGCGATTCGCGGAGCGGCCCGCCTCGGTCTCGTTCGTCTCGATCGGCTGCGTCTCGCCGAAGCCGCGGGTCGCGATGCGCGCGGGCTGTACCCCGCGGGTCGACAGATAGTCCGCGACCGACACCGCGCGGCGCTGCGACAGGCCCTGGTTGTAATCGTCGCTGCCGGTCGAATCGGTGTGGCCGTAGACGTCGATATAGGTCTGGCCGTAATCGCTCAGCACGCTGGCGACGCGGTCCAGCGTCTCGCGGAAGCGCGGCTCGACCGTCGCCGAATTGGTGGCGAAGTTGATGCCCGACGGGATGTTGAGCAGCAGGTCGTCGCCCTGGCGTACGACCTGCACATCGGTGCCCGCGGTGCGCGCGCGCATCTCGCGTTCCTGCTTGTCCATATACGCGCCGATGCCCGCGCCCGCGATGCCGCCGATGCCGGCGCCGATGATCTTCTCGGTCCGGTCGCGCCGCCCGCCGACGAGGTCGCCCAGCAGATAGCCGCCCAGCGCGCCGCCGATGCCGCCGATCGCGGTCTTCGACACGCGGCGCTCGCCGGTTTCCGGATCGGTCGTGCAGGCCGCGGTCGCAAGCAGCGAAACGCCCGCCATCGCGGCGAACAGGCCCCTGGATTTCGTCATGTCGTGTCCCTTTCGTGTCGAACAGCCGGAAAACCCGGCGCCGCGGGCGATTGTTCCGGCAACGCACTGAACCCGTGATGACCGGTGCGCCGTCACGGCGGCGACACAATTTGTCGATTGTGGCGCGCGGGCTTTGCCGCGTAAGGGGGGCGTGCCCATGCTACCGCCGTTCCCCTGGATCGACGTCCTCATCATCCTCGCGCTGGTCGCGTTGAACGGCGTGTTCGCGATGAGCGAGCTGGCCATCGTCTCGGCGCGCCGCGCGCGGCTGGAGGCGATGGCGCGAACCGGGCGGCGCGGGGCGCAGGCTGCGATCGTGCTGGCGTCCGACCCGGGCAAGTTCCTGTCCGCGGTGCAGATCGGCATCACCCTGATCGGGATCATCAACGGCGCCTATTCGGGCGCCAGCCTCGGCACGCCCACCGCGGCGCGGATCGCGGCGCTGGGCGTGCCCGCGGGCGTGGCCGAAAACCTCGGCTTCGCGCTGGTGATCGGCCTGACCACCTACGCCTCGCTCATCATCGGCGAGCTGGTCCCGAAACAGTTCGCGCTGCGCAAGCCGGAGGTGGTGGCCGCGATCGTCGCGCTGCCGATGACATGGCTGGCGGTGGCGACGAAGCCTTTGGTGTGGATCCTCGACCGGTCGAGCGCGCTGATCTTCCGCCTGCTCGGCCTCAACCGCCATAACGAGGACCAGGTGACGGCGGAGGAGCTGCACCTGATCGTGGCGGAGGCCAGCAAGTCCGGCGTGATCGAGGAGCACGAACGCTCGATCATCTCGGGCGTCGTCCGGCTCGCCGACCGGCCGGTGCGCGAGGTGATGACGCCTCGGACCGAAGTCGACTGGCTGGACGTGCACCTGGACGATGCGGGCATCCGCGCGCGGTTGCTCGATACGCCGCACAGCCGCCTGCCGGTCGCCGACGGGACGATCGACGCGGTGGTGGGGGTGGTGCAGGCACGCGACGTCGCGCGCGCGCTGTCGCAGGGGCGGACGCTCGACCTGGCCGTGCTGATGCGCAAGGCGCCGGTGGTGGTGGATCAGGTCGATGCGATGGACACGATGGACACGCTGCGCCGTGCCGAGGTGCCGATGGCGCTGGTCCATGACGAATACGGGCATTTCGAGGGGATCGTGACCCCCGCCGACCTGCTCGCCGCGATCGCGGGCGACTTCGCCAGCAACACCGCGGCGGACGAGGGGCCGAACGTGGTGGAGCGCGACGACGGCTCGCTGCTGGTCGCGGGCACGATGGCGGCCGATTCGCTGGCGGAGCGGCTGGGCATCGACCTGCCCGAGGACCGCGACTACGCCACCGTCGCGGGCCTCGCGCTCGCGATCTTCCGCAAGCTGCCGACCGAGGGCGAGAGCTTCGAGGAGCAGGGCTGGCGCTTCGAGGTCGTGGACCTCGACGGCCGGCGGATCGACAAGCTGCTGGTCAGCCAGGCCTGACAGGCCGTCATTGCGAGCGGAGCGAAGCAATCCAGGGTGTCGCGCGGCACGCTGGATTGCCGCGTCGCTACGCTCCTCGCAATGACGGAGCGAGCGAAACCGTCAGATATCCAGCGCCCACCCGTCGCGCCCCTTGGGATCGACCGGCGTCGCCGGCACGTACCGCACCGTCCCCGCGGACAGCCGCAGGATCGTCCAGTCCGCGCGCCGATCCACCGCCTCCAGCGTACAGCCGCACGCGACGAATGCCGCGACGACCTTCTCCCGCTGTGTTTCCAGCAACCCGGCCAGCACGATCGCCGCCCCCGGCGCGGCGATGGCGGCCAGTTCGGGCGCCATCGACACCAGCGGCCCCGCCAGGATGTTGGCGATGACCAGATCGTAGGGCGCACCCGCCGTGACGCCGTCGTCCAGCGCCCCGTCCGCGACGACCAGCGCCAGCCCCGCGACCCCGTTCGCCGCCGCATTCTCGCGCGTCACCAGGATCGCGGCGGGGTCGATATCCGTCGCGGTCACGCGCGCGTCCGGCCACAGGTGCGCGGCGGCGAACGCCAGCAGGCCCGTGCCCGTGCCGACGTCGATCACCGCCCCGAACCCGCGGTCGGACAGCCCGTCCAGCATCCGCAGGCACCCCGCGGTCGTCGCGTGATGCCCGGTCCCGAACGCCTGCCCTGCGTCGATCAGGAACGCGCGCCCGCCCGGCGGCGGATCGATCGGGTGCGCGCTGGTATGCACCACGAAGCGCCCCTCGCGGATCGGCTCCAGCCCCTCCTGGCTCATCGCGACCCAGTCCTGCGCGGTCAGCGCCGCCACCTCCGGCGCGACGCCCGCGGCGCTGGGCACCAGCGCACGGATCGCGGCCAGCATCGCGGCATCGGGTTCGTCCTCGACATAGGCGTCCAGCCGCCAATGCTCGCGATCGTCCTCCACCGTCTCGCTCGTCATCAGCACCGCGTCGATGGCGAGGTCGTCCGCCGCATCGATCGCCTCCGCCTCCGCGCGGGTGCACGGCAGCGTCACGCGCCAGCTGTCGACCCTATCGGACATAGCTTGCTCCGTTCACGTCCAGCACCGCGCCGGTCATCGACGCGGGCGCGTCGAGCGCGAGCCAGCGCGCCATTTCCGCCACCTCGTCGGGCATCGCCACGCGACCCAGCGGGATGTCCGCCAGCAACGCGTCGCCGCCGCGGCTTTCGAGGTAATCCTCCGCCATCCCCGTCATCGTGAACCCGGGACAGATCGCGAAGGCCAGGATGCCGTCCCTGGCATAGCCGCGCGCGATCGTCTTCGTCATCGCCACCATCCCGGCCTTGGACGCGGCATAATGCCAGTGCGCGGGGCTGTCGCCGCGATGCGCGGCGCGGCTGGCGACGTTGACGATCCGCCCCGGCACCCCGCGCGCGCGCCAGTGCAGCACCGCCAGCCGGCACAGTTCCGCCGCGGCGGTCAGGTTCACCTGCATCGTGCGCGCCCAGTTCGCGCGCCACGCCGCGTCGTCGGCGTCGATCGGGTTCGCCTCGAACACCCCCGCATTGTTGATGAGCACGTCGACATGGCCCAGCCGCGCGACCGCGGCGTCCCACAGGGCGCGCGGCGCGTCGGGATCGGTGAAGTCGGCGGGCAGGCCGGATGTCGTGCCGTGGCCGGCGATCGCGACGCCTGGCCCGTCCAGCGCCGCGGCGATCGCCGCCCCGATCCCGCGCGACGATCCGGTGAGGAGGATGTTGGTCATCCCCGCGCCTTTAGGGGCGGCGGCCGCGGCGGGAAAGCGTCGCGATCGCCGCGTCGCCGCGGCGGCTACGCCACGGCGCGGGCGTAATCCGCGGCGGCGGCGCGCAGCACGTCCAGCCGCCGGCCGATCGCGTCCAGATCGCCGTCCAGCGCGTCGATCTCGGTCGCGACGGTTTCGGTATCCTCGCGGATGGTGGCGACGGTGTGCGACATCGAATCGGCGGCCAGCGCGGTTTCGTCCACCGCCGCGGTGATCGCGGTCACGGTCTGCGCCTGGCTTTCCATCGCGTGGCGGATGCGCGTCGCGCTGTCCTGCACCTCGCCCACCGTCGCGCGGATCGACGCGGACGTGTCCACCGTCACGCGCGTCGCCGCCTGGATCGCCGCGATCTTCGCCGCGATATCGTCGGTCGCGCGCGCGGTCTGGTTCGCCAGGCTCTTGACCTCCTGCGCCACCACCGCGAACCCGCGTCCCGCATCGCCCGCGCGCGCCGCCTCGATCGTGGCGTTCAGCGCCAGCAGGTTCGTCTGCCCC
>NZ_LMQP01000004.1:160603-161942 GCF_001425405.1 Sphingomonas sp. Leaf412
ACCCACCGCGTCGCCCGCCTGGTGCGCCGCGCGCGTCGCGATGTCGGCCGCGACCTCCACCTCCGCGCGCGCATCCTCGATCGCGCGGATCAGGCCCGCCGCGGTCGACGCCGCCTCGCGCATCGCCACCGCCGATTGTTCCGCCGCCGCCGCGACCTCGCTCGTCTTGCCCAGCATCCCGCGCGCCGACGACGACGCCGACGACGCCTGCGTGCGGACGTGCCCGCCCAGTTCGGCGGTTTCCGCGATGCCGTCCGATATCCGTTCCTGGAACGCCACGCCGCGCAGGGCGCGCGCGGCGCTCGCCTCGTCGATTTCCTGCCGCGCCAGGTGCGCGATCATGATTTCCGATTCGAACAGGGCCAGCCGCTGGATCACGCAGGCATATAATTGCAGCGCGGCATCGCCGTCGCGGTTGCGCGCGCGGACCAGGTCCAGCGTACGGCCGTGCGCGAAGGACAGCGCCGCCAGCTGCCCCGCGATCGGCACCCCCTGCCGCCGCGCCAGGTCGGCATGGCCGATCGCGCGCCCGCACCAGTCGGGATTGTACGGGTCCCGGTAGCGCAGCGACGCGTACCGCATCGCCCGCTCGGTCTGTCGCAGCCGCAACTCGTCGCTCATCATGGCGTTCAGGCCCGGGACGAGCAGCAGGTAGCGCTCGAAGAAGCTTTCGCCGACCCGCAGCCAGCCGTCGTCCGGCGTCAGCAGTTCATGGATGCGGTGCGCCGCGAGCGCCAGCTGCCCGTCCCAGTCGTAATCGCGCAACCGCGCGGCATAGCTGCGGTCGCTGCCGTTCCAGACCGATCGTTCCATCGACGTCTCCATCGCGCGTGATTACGCTGCGAACTTCCTGGCGAATTCCCCGGCGCGCCCCTCCAGCGTGCCGAGCCGGCCCGACAACAGCGAGAACCCCGCGCCCAGCGCGTCGATCTCGGTCGCGACGGTTTCGGTATCCTCGCGGATGGTGGCGACGGTGTGCGACATCGAATCGGCCGCCAGCGCGGTCTCGTCCACCGCCGCGGTGATCGCGGTCACGGTCTGCGCCTGGCTTTCCATCGCATGGCGGATGCGCGTCGCGCTGTCCTGCACCTCGCCCACCGTCGCGCGGATCGACGCGCTGGTGTCCACCGTCACCCGCGTCGCCGCCTGTATCGCCGCGATCTTCGCCGCGATGTCGTCGGTCGCACGCGCGGTCTGGTTCGCCAGGCTCTTGACCTCCTGCGCCACCACCGCGAAGCCGCGCCCCGCATCGCCCGCGCGCGCCGCCTCGATCGTCGCGTTCAGCGCCAGCAGGTTCGTCTGCCCCGCGATGTCGCGGATCAGGCCCAGGATCGATTCG
>NZ_LMQP01000004.1:162007-166165 GCF_001425405.1 Sphingomonas sp. Leaf412
CCCCACCGCGTCGCCCGCCTGGTGCGCCGCGCGCGTCGCGATGTCGGCCGCGACCTCCACCTCGGCGCGCGCATCCTCGATCGCGCGGATCAGGCCCGCCGCGGTCGACGCCGCCTCGCGCATCGCCACCGCCGATTGCTCCGCCGCCGCCGCGACCTCGCTCGTCTTGCCCAGCATCCCGCGCGCCGACGACGACGCCGACGACGCCTGCACGTGCAGCGCGTCGCCGTCGCGCGTCGTGTCGGCCACCGTGGCGGAGATATTGTCGTGGAACACCGCGGCCAGCCGGTCGCGCTCGATCCGCGCGGCGTGATCGCCGTACGCGGCATAGATCGCGACCGTGATCTCTCCCTCCAGCGCGGACAATCGCATCAGCGTGTCGACCATCCGCAGCAGCGTCGCGGGATCGCGGTCGGACTGTCCCATCAGCACTTCCAGCGCGGCGCGGTCGCTGGCGGAGATCATCGACAGCAGCGCGGTCTTGCTCACGTCCGCCTCATAGGCCGCGGCGACCGACCGCTCGATCGATTCGACCCACGCCTTCTCCCGCGTGTGCAGGAAACGATTCTCCAGGAAGGTGCAGCCGATCGCGATCATCCGCTCGGTATCCCCCGTCGCCCAGATGCGGCCGTCGGCGAAGCAATGCCGCCATTGCTCCCAATAGGCGCGCGACACACCCTCGGCCGCGGGACGCAGGACCGCCCATGTCTCCCGGCTCGACGCCGCCAGTCCGCCGTCGACGTCGAACACGCGAAAGCGCGACAACAGGTCGAACGATGCTGCGACCGAACCGATTTCTGGCATGTCGTTGGCCAAGTAATTTCCCCTGTGGCGATCCACACCGGCCTAACTGCAAGGGGTTAAGGGGTAGTTAGCCATGGAGCGGCGCGTGCGCCGCGGCTTGCATCGCGCGCGGCGGCGCGGCATGGGCATCGCATCCGTCACTCGCCCATACGGGGCGCCCATCCGGGGATATCCGCGCCTTGGCCTCGAAGCCCGCATCCACATCCCGTCCGCGCAGCCCGCACCTGTTCCGCGGGCCGGGGAAATTCCACTATCGCTGGAGCGCGGCGATGACCGCGTCGATCCTGCATCGCGTCACCGGCGACGGCATGGCGACGGTGGGCACGGTGCTCCTGGTATGGTGGCTGGCCGCGATCGCGGCGGGGGAAGGCGCGTACGCCACGTTCGTCGACGTCTTCACGCTGTCGTCGGGCGCGCTCAACCCGCTCGGCTGGATCGTCGGCGTCGGGCTGACGTGGTCGCTGTTCCAGCATATGGCCAGCGGGACGCGCCACCTGGTCATGGACACCGGCGCGGCGTTCGAGCTGAAGGGGAACCGCCTGTTCGCCGCCGCGACCTTCGTCGTCTCGACGGTGCTGACGGTCCTGTTCTGGCTCTACCTGGGGGTGAAGGCATGACGACCGCACTCGGCCGCGTCCGCGGTCTCGGCAGCGCGCATCACGGCGTCACGCATTGGTGGCACCAGAAACTGACCGCGGGCACCAACGTCCTGCTGATGGCGTGGCTGCTGGCCAGCATCGCGATGCTGCCCGCCTACGATTATGCCACGGTCCGGCTGTGGCTGTCGTCGGCCTGGGTCGCGATCCCGATGATCCTGCTGATCGCGTCGGTCTTCTACCACTTCCGCCTGGGGTTGCAGGTGGTGATCGAGGATTACGCGCACAAACAGTCGCGCTTCGTCGCCATGGTCCTGCTGAACCTGTTCACCGCCGCCACCGCCGGCACCGCGATCTTCGCCATCTGCAAGGTCGCCTTCGGAAGCAACGCCTGATGCCCGCCTCCTACCAGATCATCGACCATACCTACGACGCGGTCGTCGTCGGCGCGGGCGGCTCCGGCCTGCGCGCCACGATGGGCATCGCCGAAAGCGGACTGAAGACCGCCTGCATCACGAAGGTGTTCCCGACCCGGTCGCACACCGTCGCGGCGCAGGGCGGCATCGCGGCGTCGCTCGGCAACAATTCCCCCGACCATTGGTCGTGGCACATGTTCGACACGGTCAAGGGCTCCGACTGGCTCGGCGACCAGGACGCGATCGAATATATGGTCCGCGAGGCGCCGCAGGCGGTGTACGAGCTGGAACATGCGGGCGTGCCGTTCAGCCGCAACGACAACGGCACGATCTACCAGCGTCCGTTCGGCGGCCATATGCAGAACATGGGCGAAGGCCCCCCGGTGCAGCGGACGGCGGCCGCCGCCGACCGCACCGGCCATGCGATGCTGCACGCGCTGTACCAGCAGTCGCTGAAGTACAACACCGACTTCTACGTCGAATATTTCGCGCTCGACCTCATTATGGAAGACGGCAAGTGCCGCGGCGTCATCGCCCTGTGCATGGAAACCGGCGCGATCCACCGCTTCCGCAGCCATGCGGTCGTGCTGGCCACCGGCGGCGGCGGGCGCGTGTACCAGTCGGCGACGTCGGCGCACACCTGCACCGGCGACGGCAACGGCATGGCGCTGCGCGCGGGCCTGGCGTTGCAGGACATGGAGTTCGTCCAGTTCCACCCCACCGGCATCTACGGCGCGGGCGTGCTGATTACGGAGGGCGCGCGTGGCGAGGGCGGCTACCTGACGAACAGCGAGGGCGAGCGGTTCATGGAACGCTACGCCCCGTCCGCGAAGGACCTCGCCAGCCGCGACGTCGTCGCGCGCTCGATGGCGATGGAGATGCGCGAGGGGCGCGGCGTGGGGAAGGAGAAGGACCACATCTTCCTCCACCTCGACCATATCGACCCCGCCGTCCTGCACGAACGCCTGCCCGGCATCACCGAAACCGGCAAGATCTTCGCCGGCGTCGACCTGACGCGCCAGCCGCTGCCGGTGACCCCCACGGTCCATTACAACATGGGCGGCATCCCCTGTAACTATCATGGCGAAGTCGTGAGGCTGAAGGACGGCGACCCCGACAGCGTCGTCCCCGGCCTGTTCGCGGTCGGCGAGGCCGCGTGCGTGTCGGTCCACGGCGCCAATCGCCTGGGCTCCAACAGCCTGATCGACCTCGTCGTCTTCGGCCGCGCCACCGGTCTGCGCCTGAAGGAGACGCTGAAGCCCAACACGTCGCACGACGCGTTGCCCAAGGGGTCGGAGGAGCAGTCGCTCACCCGCCTCGACCATTTCCGCAATGCCAAGGGCGGCACGCCCACGGCACTGGTCCGCGCGGACATGCAGAAGACGATGCAGAAGCATTGCGCCGTCTTCCGCGATACCGCGCTGCTGGACGAGGGCGTGACGCGGATCGAGGCGATCTACCAGGGGTTCCAGGACGTCGGCATCAAGGACCGCTCGCTGATCTGGAACACCGATCTGGTCGAAACGATGGAGCTGGACAACCTCATCGGCCAGGCCGTCGTGACGATGAAGAGCGCCGCGAACCGCAAGGAAAGCCGCGGCGCGCACATGCACGAGGACTTCCCCGATCGCGACGACGCGAACTGGATGAAGCACACGATCACGACGTTCGACGGCTGGGGCGGCAAGGGCGGCACGACGTCGATCGACTATCGCCCGGTCCACGACTACACGCTGACCGACGATATCGAATACATCAAGCCGAAGAAGCGGGTGTATTGAGGCGCGCACCCCGGCGAAAGCCGGGGGACCGCCATTTTTTCCTCAGCGAACCTCGACGAACCGCTCGCCGGACCCCAGCAACGCCTCGATCGCCGTCCAGCGCATGGTGAGCCACGCGTCGAGCGCCCGGTTGGTGGCGTTGCCGACACGCAGCCACAACAGGACGAAGCGGTCCGGCAGCCGGAGATAGACGAAATCCTCGTCCTTGGTGACCAGGATGGCGTCGCGGTCCACCGCCGCCTGCGCGATCGCATCGTCGGTGGCGGCGATCAGACCCATTGCGGCGACGTGGTCCGCCTCATGCCCACGCGCGGCGAACCATTCCACCAGTCGCGGCGGAAGCTGCGCGTCGATCAGGAACCTCATTCCGCCGCGGTGACGATCGCGTGATCCGCCTGCCGCGCCGCGAAACCGAGCGCGGCGATCACATCGTCGGTCGCGAGATACGGGAAGTCCGCCACGATCTCGCCGACGGTCGCGCCACCCGCCAGCATCTCCAGAACGTCCGTCACGCGCATCCGCGTCCCTGCGATCACGGGACGCCCGCCGCACACGGCGGGG
>NZ_LMQP01000004.1:166248-168879 GCF_001425405.1 Sphingomonas sp. Leaf412
CGTCAAGCCAGCCCCCTTCCACCGCACCGCAACATCCCCTATCGTCATCGTCCGCCGCATCCGGGGCCGCGGCTGGGGGAAGTGCGTTGGCGACACAGCCCGTCCTGTTCGACGCCGCCAGTCACGCGCGGCGCTGGATCGAGGAATATCGCGCGCACGGCCTGCGCGGCGACGTGCTGGCGGCCAACGACGATCCCGCCTGGGCCGCCACGTTCGAGGAACTGGCCGCGGTCGCCGCCGACGACCTGGGCCAGGCGCGCGAACGGGTGCAGCGCCACGCCGCGGATATCGGCACCGGTTTCCGCATCATGGGGGAGGAGGCGGAGCGCCCCTGGCCCGTCTCCCCCGTCCCGCTGCTGATCGACGGCGCGCAATGGCGCACGATCGAACGCGGGGTGATCCAGCGCGCCGACCTGCTCGAAACGATCCTGGCCGACCTGTACGGCCCGCAGTCGCTGGTCCACAGGGGCCATGTCCCCGCGACGCTGGTGACGGGCAGCCCCTATTTCCTGCGCCCGCTGGTCGGGCTCGCCCCGCCCGGCGGCTGCCACCTGCAATTCGTCGCCTTCGACCTCGGCCGCGGCCCGACCGGGGAATGGCGCGTGCTGAGCGATCACCTGCGCATGCCCACCGGCGCGGGCTATGCGCTGGAGAACCGGCTGGCGGTCAGCCGCGCATTGGGCGGCCTTCAGGGGCGGCTGAACGTGCGCCGCCATGCCCCCTTCTTCGCCGCTTTCCGCGAGGGGCTGTCCGCCGCCTGCCACCGCGCCGATCCGCGTATCGGCCTGCTCACGCCCGGCCGCTACAACGCCAGCTATGCGGAGCAGGCGCATCTGGCGCGCTACCTCGGCTTCCTGCTGGTGGAGGGGGAGGATCTCGCCGCGCGCGACGACCGGCTGTACGTCCGCACGATCGGCGGGCTGAAGCGGATCGACGCCCTGTGGCGGCGGCTCGACCCGCGGATGCTCGATCCGCTGGCCTTCGACACGCATTCGCGCATCGGCGTGCCCGGGCTGATCGACGCGTGGGCCGCGGGCAATGTCGTCATCGCCAACGCGCCCGGCGCGGGCGTGCTGGAAAGCGCCGCCTTCGCCGCCTTCCTCCCGCAACTGGCGACGCGGCTGACGGGCGCGGACCTGATCCTGCCGTCGATCGCGACATGGTGGTGCGGGCAGGAACGCGAATGCGCGCACGTCCGCGCCGACATGGCGTCGATGCTGCTGGGCAGCGCGTTCGGCGCCCCCACCGCCGCGCTGACCGATACGATCGCCGCCGCCGACATGGACGATGCGCGGCGCGCCGCCTTCCTGGCCGATCTCGACCGCCGGCCGCAGGATTACGTCGGGCAGGAGATCGTGCGCCTGTCCACCATGCCCGTCGTCATCGGCGACCGGATGGAGGCGCGGCCGTTCACCCTGCGCGTCTTCGCCGCGCGCGACGCGGACGGGGCGTGGCAGGTGATGCCCGGCGGCTTCGCGCGCATCGGCGAACATGCGGACACGCGCGCGACCGTCATGGGCGACGGCCTGTGGTCCGCCGACGTGTGCGTCCACGGCGCCGATCCGGTGGCGCAGGTGTCGCTGCTGCCCGCCCCCGATTCGCTCCACATCCGCCGCAACCCCGGCACGTTGCCGAGCCGGGTCGCGGACAATTTCTACTGGCTCGGCCGCTATCTGGAGCGGGGCGAGGCGCTGCTGGGCGCGATCCGGCTGATGCTGGGCAATTCCATCGACGCGGACACGGGCGCCGCCCTCGCGCGCGACACCGTGGGGCGGCTGGTGGGGGAGATCGCCGCGGGCAACGCCGCACCCCGCCCCGCCTCGCTGCGCCGCGCGGACCTCGTCCCCTTCGCGCGCACCGCGCTGGAGGCGACGGGCGGCCAGTGGCAGTCGGTGGCGCAGATCAACGCCAGCGCGCAGCGGATCGGCGCGGGATCGCGCGACCGCCTGTCCGCCGACATGGTCCGCCTGCTCGACGCGCCGTTCCCGAAACAGCCGGGGATGCTCGACCGCTGCGGCTCGCTCCAGCGCCGCTACGCCGCCATCGCGGGCCTGTCCGCCGAGCACATGGGCCGCACCGCCGCGTGGCGGTTTCACGACCTCGGCCGCCGCATCGAGCGCGCGGGCGCGATCGCGCGCGCCACGCGCCGCTTCGGCTTGCCCGGCGCGTCGCTCGACGACCTGACGACGCTGCTCGACCTCGCCGACAGCCAGATCAGCTATCGCCAGCGCTACCTGACCGGCATCGCGCGCGTTCCCGTCGTCGACCTCGTCGCGCTCGATCCCGGCAACCCCCGCGCGCTCGCCTTCCAGGTGGAGGCGATCCGCGACCATCTGAAGAAGCTGCCCGTATTGGACGACGACGGCATGGCCGAACCGCAGCAGATCGAGGCCGCGGGCCTGTACGCGCTGGTCACGACGGTCCAGGCCGCGACGCTGGACGACGAGACGCTGGCGGAGGTCGAACGCCGCCTGATCCGGCTGTCCGACGCGATCGCGCATCGCTACTTCCTGCAAGGCGCGGAGGCCCTGCGCGCCGCCGGGCTGACGCTGGCATGAGAGACAACTCAATACCTCCCCGGAACGGGGAGGGGGACCATGCGAAGCATGGTGGAGGGGTTGGCCGGGCACA
>NZ_LMQP01000004.1:168949-179732 GCF_001425405.1 Sphingomonas sp. Leaf412
ATGATCTACGACATCCGCCACATCACGCGCTTCGACTATGGCAACGCCGTGAAGTTCGCGCGCTGCAACCTGCGGCTGCGGCCGATCGACTGGCCGGGGCAGCAGGTGGAGGATTATTCCCTGACCGTCGCGCCGTCGGGCCGCACCTATCCGGCGCGTGCGGAGGCGGGGCTGGCGCATGTCACGCGGCTGGTGGTGGAGGAACCCGTCCGCCGCCTGACGATCGAGAGCCGCGCGCGCGTCCGCGTCGACCGGCTGGTGCCCGTGCCGCAGGCGGACGATCCGACGCTGGGTGAGGTCGCGGCGATGGCGCGCGCCTCGACCGATCTGTCCGCCGCCTCGCCCGCGGCCTATCTCTACCCCTCCCCGCTGATCCCGCTCGACCGCGCGATCGCGGATTATTGCGCGCCCGACCTGTCGCCGGACCGCAACGCGCTGGAGGCGGGGATCGCGCTCGCGCGCCGGATCCAGGACGATTTCGCCTTCGACGCGACCGCGACGCTGGTCGACACCCCCCCGCACGAGGCGTTCGCGAAGCGCCGCGGCGTGTGCCAGGATTTCGCGCAGATCATGATATCGGGCCTGCGCGCGGCGGGCCTGCCCGCCGCCTATGCCTCGGGCTACATCCGCACGATCCCGCCCGCGGGGCAGGAACGGCTGGTCGGCGCCGACGCCACGCACGCATGGGTATTGCTGTGGTGCGGCCCGGCGCGCGGCTGGGTCGGGGTCGATCCCACCAACGGCATCTGGATGGCGGGCGACCATATCGTCGTCGCGATCGGCCGCGACTATGCCGAGATCGCCCCCGTCGACGGCGTCGTGCTGGGATCGGGCGCGCAGGCGATGGACGTGTCGGTCGACGTCGCCCCGCAGGACGAACCCGTGGCGGTCGCCGCATCCTGATCCGTCGTCATCGCGCGCGAAGCGATCCGGCGCGTCTCGCGGAACCCTGGATTGCCGCGTCGCTGCGCTCCTCGCAATGACGGGCAGTCCCGGATTGCGCTACCGCTCCCTCTGCCCCACATAGGCGGGTAACACACCAACCGGGGAACCCATGGCCGATCCTTACCAGACGCTGGGCGTCGCGCGCAGTGCCACCGAGGCGGACATCAAGAAGGCGTATCGCAAGCTCGCCAAGGAGCTGCATCCCGACCGCAACAAGGACAACCCGAAGGCGTCCGAGCGCTTCAGCCAGGTCACCAACGCCTACGACCTGTTGCAGGACAAGGACAAGCGAGCGCGCTTCGATCGCGGCGAGATCGATGGCGACGGCAATCCCGCCATGCCCTTCGGCTACGGCGGCGGCACCCCGCGCGGCGCGGGCGGCGGGTTCCGCAGCCAGGAATTCGACGCCGGCGGGTTCGGCGGCGGCGCGGGCGGACCCGACGTATCCGACCTGTTCGAAGGGTTGTTCGGCGGCAGGGGCGCGGGCGGCTTCACCGGCGGCTTCGGTCGCCGCAGCGCGGGGCCGCCGCCGAAGGGCGGCAACGTCGCCTATCGCCTGCGCGTCCCCCTGCCCGACGCCGCCGCGCTGGCGCCGCAGCGGATCACGCTGGCAGACGGAAAGACGATCGACCTGAAACTGCCCGCGGGGGTGGAGGACGGGACGCAGATGCGGCTGGGCGGCAAGGGCGATCCCGGCCCAGGCGGCGCGGGCGACGCGATCGTCACGATCGAGGTCGAGCCGCACCGCTTCTTCACCCGCGATGGCGACGACGTCCGTCTCGACCTGCCCGTGACGCTGAAGGAAGCGGTCGCGGGCGCGGCGGTGAAGGTGCCGACGGTGGAGAAACCCGTGATGCTGACCGTCCCCGCGGGCAGCACGTCGGGCAGGACGCTGCGCATCAAGGGCCGCGGTTTCCACCGCAAGGGCGGCGGCCGCGGCGACCAGCTCGTCACGCTGCTGGTCGACGTGCCCGCGGACGACGCCGCGCTGAAGGCGTTCGTCGAAGACTGGACGCCGGAGGGGAACCCGCGTTCGACGCTGGGCGTCTGACCCCTTCAAGGGGAAACGCGTGACCGATACCGCCGCAGGCAATTTGACCGACAACCCGCTGACGCCGGAGGCGCGCGCGCACCACCGCGCCCGCCGCGTCATCGGCAAGGAATATGCGAAGGTGAAGCCGGGCAGCGCCTTTTTCGAGGTGCTGAAACGCTCGGCGCTGGGCGTCTACACCGACGGGTTCATCCACGCGGGCAACCTCGCCTATCTGGCGCTGATGACCCTGTTCCCCTTCTTCATCGTCGCCGCCGCCGTGCTGTCGCTGGTGGGGCAGAGCGCGGAGACGCAGCGCGCGGTCGCCAGTTTCCTGTACGTCCTGCCGCCCGACGTGTCGGACCTGCTGCGCAAGCCGATCGCCGACGTGATCCAGTCGCGCACCGGCTCGCTCCTGTGGCTCGGCGCGCTGATCGGCCTGTGGACCGTCGGCAGCTTCGTGGAGACGATCCGCGACATCTTCCGCCGCGCCTACGGGACCAAGAGCACGCAGGCATTGTGGCGCGCGCGCCTGGGGCTCAGCCTCGGCATCGTCGCGTCGGTCATTCTCGCGCTGGTATCCTTCCTGGTGCAGGGAATCCTGACCGCGGCGGAACAGTTCGTCTATCGCCTGCTCCCCTTCGCGCAGGACGTGGCGGGCTGGCTCGGCCTCGCCCGGCTGATCCCCGCCGCGATCATGTTCGGCGCGCTGTACATGCTGTTCTATTTCGTCACCCCGTCCAAATACCGCTATTCGAAAAGCCGCAAATGGCCCGGCGCGCTGTTCACCGCCTTGTGGTGGGTCGGCATGACCGCGGGCCTGCCGTTCGTGCTGGGGCAGCTGGGCGGCTACGACCTGACCTACGGCAGCCTGGCGGGCGTCGTGGTGATGCTCCTGTTCTTCTACCTCATCGGGCTCGGCCTCGTGTTCGGCGCGCATCTCAACGCGGCACTGGCGGAGCCGCCCGAACCGGTAGTAGAGGGTGCGACGACGAAAACGGCACAACAGGCGGTAACGGCGTGAACGGATTGATGGCGGGCAAGCGCGGGCTCATCATGGGGCTCGCCAACGACCGGTCCCTGGCATGGGGCATCGCGCAGAAATTGAGCGAGGCGGGCGCCGAACTCGCCTTCTCCTACCAGGGGGAGGCGCTGGAGAAGCGCGTGCGCCCGCTGGCGGAGCAGCTGGGCACCGCGCGGCTGATCGATTGCGACGTGTCCGACATGGCCGCGCTGGACCGCGCCTTCGCCGATCTGGCGAAGGACTGGCCGACGATCGATTTCGTCGTCCATGCGATCGGCTTTTCGGACAAGAACGAACTGCGCGGCCAGTATGTCGACACGACGCTGGAAAACTTCCTGCTGACCATGAACATCTCCGCCTACAGCTTCGTCGCTGTGGCGAAGCGCGCGCGCGCGATGATGCCCGAGGGCGGCAGTTTGCTGACCTTGAGCTATTACGGCGCGGAAAAGGTCATCCCGCACTACAACGTCATGGGCGTGGCGAAGGCGGCGCTGGAAACCAGCGTCAAATATCTGGCGATGGACCTGGGGCCCGAAAACATCCGCGTGAACGCGATCAGCGCGGGGCCGATCAAGACATTGGCCGCCAGCGGCATCGGCGATTTCCGCTACATCATGAAGTGGAACGAGCTGAACTCCCCGCTCCGCCGCAACGTGACGATCGAGGACGTCGGCGGCGCGGGCCTGTACCTCCTGTCCGACCTGGCCAGCGGCGTGACGGGCGAGGTCCACCACGTCGACGCCGGCTACAACGTCATCGGCATGAAGGCGGAGGACGCCCCGGATATCGCGCTGGCGTAAAAGCCGTGGTCGTCGTCCATCGCGCTCACGGATGCCGCTTCATCGTCTATCTGGACGATCACCTGCCGGCCCATGTGCACGTCGTGCAGGGGCGTGACGAAGCGAAGATCGCGATCGGTCTGGCGACGGAGGATCCGTCCGTGATCTGGAACAGGGGATTGACCGCAGCCACGTTGCGTCGCGTAATGCGGGAGATGAAAGCGCAGCAAGCGACGCTGCGGGCGAAATGGACGGAAATCCATGGCTGACCTGACCGACGCCCAAGTCGATGCCGCCAACGCCCACGGCGAGGAATTTCTGCGCGGAAAGCCACTCGCTCGCGCCGTCCGTTATGATCGCACAACGCGCATGATCGTCATCGATCTGACGAACGGGTCGACCTTCGCTTTCCCACCGACCCTTGCGCAAGGTCTTGAACAGGCGACGCCGGAGCAACTCGACGGGGTGGAAATCAGCGGCGGCGGTTTCGGCCTGCATTGGGAAGCGCTCGATGTCGACTTTACCGTACCCGGCCTGCTTGCCGGCCGCTTCGGTACCGCGCGTTACATGCGGGAACGTTTCGGCGAGCATTGGAATGCCGCAGCGGCGGAGTGACCTGCCCGCCGCGCCTCCCCTGTCCTACCTCGCCACGATCTGCCATGTCGCCGCCATGTGCCGTGCTGATCCCCCTCGCCCCGCCGACAAAACCACGCCAACGTCTCAACATTCGCAACATTCGCGCATCCGCGCCGGGGTGACGTCATGAGCTTCAACACCTTCGGCCGCGTGTTCCGGTTCACCACCTGGGGCGAATCGCACGGCCCCGCGCTCGGCGCGGTCGTCGACGGCTGCCCCCCCGGCATCGCGCTGAGCGAGGCGGATATCCAGCCGTGGCTGGACAAGCGACGCCCCGGCACCTCGCGCTTCACCACGCAGCGGCGCGAACCCGATCTCGTCCGCATCCTGTCGGGCACGTTCGAGGGGCGGACGACCGGCACGCCGATCAGCCTGATGATCGAGAATACCGACCAGCGGTCGAAGGACTATTCCGACGTCGCGCTCGCCTATCGCCCCGGCCATGCGGACTATGCATACGACGCCAAATACGGCTTCCGCGACTATCGCGGCGGCGGGCGGTCGTCGGCGCGCGAAACCGCGGCGCGCGTCGCCGCGGGCGCGGTCGCGCGGGCCGTGATCCCGCAGGTGCGCGTAAGGGCGTGGGTGGAGGCGATCGGCGGCGATGCGATCGATCCGGCGAACTTCGACGATGCTCAGATCGACGCCAACCCCTTCTTCTGCCCCGATGTTGCCGCCGCGGCGCGCTGGGAAGCGACGGTCGATGCCGCGCGCAAGGCGGGCTCCTCGCTCGGCGCGGTAGTGGCGTGCGAGGCGACCGGCGTCCCCGCGGGCTGGGGCGCGCCCTTGTATGCGAAGCTGGACAGCGAACTGGCCGCCGCCTGCATGTCGATCAACGCGGTCAAGGGGGTGGAGATCGGCGATGGCTTCGCCGCGGCCGCGCTGACGGGGGAACAGAACGCCGATGCGATGCGGCCGGGAAACGACGGCCCGACCTTCCTGGCCAACCACGCCGGCGGGATCGCGGGCGGGATCGCCACCGGGCAGCCGGTCCGCCTGCGCGTGGCGTTCAAGCCGACCAGCTCGATCCTGACTCCGGTAGAGACGATCACCCGCACCGGGGCGGCGACGGAATTGATGACGAAGGGCCGCCACGACCCCTGCGTCGGCATCCGCGGCGTCCCCGTCGTGGAGGCGATGATGGCGCTCGTGCTGGCCGATCAGGCGTTGCTCCACCGCGCCCAATGCGGGGGGTGACAGGAACCTCCCCGATGCCGACCCGTTGGATTGCGGCATCTCAGGAGAGAAACATGCGCAATATCATGATCTTCGCAGCGGCCGCCGTGCTGCTTCCCGCTGCCGCCTCGGCACAGGTCGGCGTCGGCGCAGGCGGCGGCGTCGGCGCGGGGGTCGGCGGCACGATGGGTCAGACCACCGGCACGGTCACCGGCACCGCGGGCGGCACGCTCGATACCACCATGCCGCAGACGACGACCCGCTCGACCACGACCGACCGCGCGACCTCGCGCCGCGGCAAGACCACGGGGCGTACCGATACGACCACGTCCACGACCACGACGGTGCCCGGCACGACGACCATGCCGCGCCCCGACACGACCGTCGGCACGGGCGCGACCGTCACGACGCCGGGCGCGACGGTGAACGGCGGGGTCGGCGCCGGAGTCGGCACGATGCCGACGACGGCTCCCACGCCGCAGCCGTAACGCGTGACGACGGGCCGGTGGCGATCGTCACCGGCCCGTGTCCGTCAGTCCGCGAAAGGATCGCGGACCAGGATCGTGTCCTCCCGCTCCGGGCTGGTCGACACCAGCGCGACCGGGCAACGGATCAGTTCCTCGATCCGGCGGATGTACTTGATCGCCTGTGCCGGCAGGTCGGCCCAGCTCCGCGCGCCCGCGGTCGATTCGGTCCACCCCTCCATCGTCTCGTACACCGGTTCCACCGCCCGCTGGTCCGCGGCGTGGCTGGGGAAGTAGTCCAGCACCTCGCCGCGCAGGCGGTATCCGGTGCAGATGCGCACCTCCCCGAACCCGTCCAGCACGTCGATCTTCGTCAGCGCGATACCCGTGATCCCGCCGACCGCGGCCGATTGCCGGACCAGCACCGCATCGAACCAGCCGCAGCGCCGCTTGCGCCCGGTGACGGTGCCGAACTCGTGCCCCCGCTGCCCCAGACGCTCGCCGGTTTGGTCTTCCAACTCGGTCGGAAACGGCCCCGACCCGACCCGCGTGGTGTACGCCTTGGCGATCCCCAGCACGAACCCGACCGCCGCCGGCCCCAGCCCGGAGCCGCCCGCGGCGGTGCCCGCGATCGTGTTGCTGCTGGTCACGAACGGATAGGTGCCGTGGTCGATATCCAGCAGCACGCCCTGCGCGCCCTCGAACAGGATGCGCTTCCCCGCCGCCTTCGCCGCGTTCAGGTCACGCCAGACCGGCCGCGCGAACGACAGGACGAAATCCGCGATCTCCCGCAGGTCCGCCAGCAACCGTTCGCGGTCGATCGGCGCCTCGCCGAACCCGGCGCGCAGCGCGTCGTGATGCGCCGTCAACCGGTCCAGCTGCGGCTCCAGCTGGTCCAGATGCGCCAGGTCGCACACCCGGATCGCGCGCCGCCCCACCTTGTCCTCATACGCCGGGCCGATGCCGCGCCGCGTCGTTCCGATCTTCCCCGCCCCGCTGGCATCCTCGCGCAGCGCGTCCAGGTCGCGGTGGAACGGCAGGATCAGCGCGCAGGTATCCGCGATCCGCAAGGTATCGGGCGTCGCGACCACGCCCTGCTCCCCCAGCCGCGCCACCTCGTCGCGCAATGCCCAGGGATCGAGGACGACGCCGTTACCGATGACCGACGGCGTGCCGCGCACGATGCCCGACGGCAGCAGCGACAGTTTGTACACCTTCTCGCCCACGACCAGCGTGTGCCCCGCGTTATGCCCGCCCTGGAAACGCACGACGACGTCGGCCCGCTCGGCGAGCCAGTCGACGATCTTGCCCTTGCCCTCGTCGCCCCATTGCGCGCCGATGACCGCTACATTGCCCATGGTTACACGTCTCCGCCCTGCCGGGGATACCCCGCGGGCCCTTCGACAGGACTCGGCGCGCGAGGGGTTCGAAACGTTCGGGAGCGCGGTTAGCGGCGGCGCCGCGGGGGGTCAACCGGCGAGCGCGCGCGCCTTGCCCCCCGCCCACACATGCGTCGCAAGCTGCGCTTCCGGCGTGTCCCCCGCGTCCAGCGCGGCGACCGTCACCCAGCCGTCCGCCCGCAACGCCGCGCCCTGCGCCAGCGGTGTCCCGAACGGCAGGAACAGCCGTCGCCGCTCGCTCGCGGGCGCCTCGCCGACCAGCCGCCCGGCGTAGAGCGAAAAGCCCGTCGCCGCTTCCTCCGCGCCGCCCTCGTGCACCACGGTGTACGTGCCCCCGCGCCCCAGCTCCTCCGCCGCGCCGCGCGCGAACAGGGAGAAGCCCAGCCACGTCTGATACTCGAACCCGTGCCGCTCGGTCGGGTCCAGCGTCATCGCCACCCGCCCCTCCAGCGCCGCCGCGATGTCGGCCAGTGCGTCCAGCCGCGACGCCAGCACGCCGGTCGTGTCGAACGCGCGCAGCCGGGACAGCGCATCCGCGAACGGCCCCGCCGCCGCCACCAGCGGCAGGTAATCGGGCGCCAGCGCGGCGACCCCGCCCGCATCCTTCGCGTCGAGCCGCTGGCGCAACGGCTCCAGCACCTCCGCCGCGACGGGCAACGGTCCCGCCGCGAGCGTGTCGACCAGGTCGGGCAGCGTGAAATCGATCGAGGGGTCCGCGACCCCCGCGGCCGCCAGCGCGTCGATCGCGACCGTCGCCACCTCGCGCGCCGCCGCGACCGAATCGAGCCCGAACAATTCGCACCCGATCTGGCGCAGCTCACGCGCCGGCGACAGTTGCGACGCGCGCAGCTTCAGCACCGATCCGGCGTAGCTCAACCGGACCGGGCGCGGATGATGCCCCAGCCGCGTCGCCGCGATCCGCGCGACCTGCGCGGTCAGGTCGGGCCGGATCGCGAGCGTTCGCTGCGACACCGGATCGACGAACCGCACCGCATCGTGCAGCGCGCCCGCCTTCAGCCGCGACCCCAGTCCTTCCGCGAATTCCGCCAGCGGCGGATCCACACGCTCATAGCCGTGCAGCCCGATCGCCGCGAGCACCCGCGCCTCGATCGCGGCGGCGGCATCGGCAAAGGGGGGGAGCCGGTCGCGCAGGCCCTCGGGCAGGAGCGCGGTCATGCTTGTGGACGACAAGGCCCTCTCCCCTCCGGGGAGAGGGTTGGGTGAGGGGCCGCCACAAGCGCTACCCCGATGGCATGCAACACGCCGTCCAAGTTCGTCATCACGTCAGCGTTACCGAAACGCACCACCCGATATCCCTGTGCCTCAAGCCAAACCATCCGGCTCTCGTCCCGCGCTTGATCGGCATGCGTATCGCCGTCAACCTCGACGATCAGTCGCATCGACCTCGCGCAGAAATCGGCGATGTACGGACCGATCACTACCTGACGTGAAAACCGCACGCCGTCGAACCGCCGGCCACGCAGCGCAAGCCAGAGCCGCGTCTCCGGCTCTGTCATCTCCCGCCGCATCCGGCGTGCGCGGTCGCGGAGCACGGGGTCGGTCTGCATCCGGTCATAATCACCGGGGTCACCGCCCGCGGAAACCCCTCACCCAACCCTCTCCCCGCAGGGGAGAGGGCTCAGACATCACATCAGAACGACAGCCCCATCGCGGTCTTCACGCCCGGCAGCGCCTTCACCTGCGCCAGCAGGTCGGGCGACACCGCGCCGTCCACCGACAGCAGCAGCACCGCCTCGCCGCCCGCCTGTCGCCGGCCCAGGTGGAACGTGCCGATGTTCACGCCCGCCTCACCGAGCAGCGTGCCGATGCGCCCGATGAAGCCCGGCGCATCCTCGTTCACCACGTACAGCATGTGGCCCGCCAGATCGGCCTCGACCTTGATCCCGAACAGCTCCACGATCCGCGGATTGGCATCGCCGAACAACGTGCCGGTCACCGAACGCTCGCCATCCGCGGTCCGCACCGACACGCGCAGCAGCGTGTGGTAATCGCCCTCGCGCTCGGTCCGCACCTCGCGCACCTCCACGCCGCGCTCGCGCGCCAGCAGGGGGGCGTTCACCATGTTCACGGTGTCGGTCTGCGTCCGCAGGAACCCGGTCAGCACCGCGCTGGTGATCGGCTTCGGGTTCAGCTCCGCCGCCGCGCCCTCGCGATGGATCGACAGCCGGTCGATCGCGCCCGTGGTCAGCTGCCCGACCAGCGCGCCCAGCTTCTCCGCCAGCCCCATGTACGGCTTCAGCTTCGGCGCTTCCTCCGCCGACAGGCTGGGCATGTTCAGCGCGTTGGTGACGCCGCCGGACATAAGGTAATCGGCCATCTGCTCCGCAACCTGGATCGCGACGTTCACCTGCGCCTCCGTCGTGGATGCGCCCAAATGCGGGGTGGAAACGAAATTGGGCGTGCCGAACAGCGGCGATGCCTTCGCCGGTTCCTCCACGAACACGTCCAGCGCCGCGCCGCCGATATGGCCGCTGTCCAGCCCCGCCTTCAGCGCCGCCTCGTCGATCAGGCCGCCGCGCGCGCAATTGATGATGCGCACGCCCTTCTTCGTCTTGGCGAGATTCTCCGCCGACAGGATGTTGCGCGTCTGCTCGGTCAGCGGGGTGTGTAGCGTGATGAAATCCGCACGCGCCAGCAGTTCGTCCAGCGTCGCCTTCTCCACGCCCAGTTCGACCGCGCGCTCCTCGGTCAGGAAGGGGTCGTAGGCGACGACCTTCATCTTCAGCCCGCGCGCGCGGTCCGCGACGATCCCGCCGATGTTGCCCGCGCCGATCAGGCCCAGCGTCTTGGCGGTCAGCTCGACCCCCATGAACCGGTTCTTCTCCCACTTGCCCGCCTGCGTCGAGGCGTCGGCCTCGGGCAATTGCCGCGCCAGCGCGAACATCAGCGCGATGGCGTGTTCGGCGGTGGTGATGGAATTGCCGAACGGCGTGTTCATGACGACGACGCCCTGTGCCGACGCGGCGGGGATATCGACGTTGTCGACGCCGATGCCCGCGCGGCCCACGACCTTCAGGTTGGTGGCGTGGTCGAGGATGTCCTTCGTCACCTTCGTCGAGCTGCGGATCGCGAGACCGTCATACTGTCCGATGATCGCCTTCAGCTCGTCGGGCGTCTTGCCCGTGATCTCGTCCACCTCGACCCCGCGTTCGCGGAAGATCTCGGCGGCGCGGGGGTCCATCTTGTCGCTGATAAGTACCTTGGGCATGCGTGCCTCCGAAAATTGGGATAAACCGGCGCCCTCTCCCCCGCGGGGAGAGGGTCGGGGTGAGGGGAAGGTGCCTCGCAGAGGGCAGCGCCCGTGGCAG
>NZ_LMQP01000004.1:179795-199333 GCF_001425405.1 Sphingomonas sp. Leaf412
GAGGGCCAGAAGAAATCAGGCCTTCGCCGTCGCGTACGCCCAGTCGAACCACGGCCCGAGCGCCACGATATCCGCGGTATCGACCGTCGCGCCGCACCAGATGCGCAGCCCCGGCGGCGCGTCGCGATAGCCGCCGATGTCGTAGGCGGCGCCTTCGGCTTCCAGCAGCGACACCATTTTCTTGATCGTCGCCTCGTCCGCGTCGACGGTCAGGCACACGCTGGTCCTCGACCGCGTCGCGGGATCGGCGGCCAGATGGCCCAGCCAGTCGCGCTCCGCGACGATCGCGTCCAGCGCCGCGGCATTGGCGTCGGACCGCGCGATCAGGCCGCCCTTGCCCAGCGACCTGGCCCATTCCAGCGACCAGATCGCATCCTCGACCGCCAGCATCGACGGCGTGTTGATCGTCTCGCCCTTGAACACGCCCTCGGCCAGCTTGCCCTTGCTCACCAGCCGGAAGACCTTGGGCAGCGGCCATGCCGGGGTGTAGCTTTCCAGCCGCTCGACAGCGCGAGGGCCGAGGATCAGGACGCCGTGCGCGCCCTCCCCGCCCAGCACCTTCTGCCAGCTGAACGTCGCGACGTCGATCTTCGCCCAGTCGATGTCATAGGCGAACACGCCGCTGGTCGCATCGGCGAAGGACAGTCCCGCGCGATCCGCAGGGATGAAGTCCGCGTCCGGCACGCGCACGCCGCTGGTCGTGCCGTTCCACGTGAACAGGACATCGTGGGTCCAGTCGATCGCCGACAGGTCGGGCAGCTGGCCGTAATCGGCGCGCACGACCGTGGGATCGATCTTCAGCTGCTTGACCGCATCGGTCACCCAGCCTTCGCCGAAGCTCTCCCACGCCAATGCGGTGACCGGACGCGCGCCCAGCATCGTCCACATCGCCATTTCGTACGCGCCGGTATCCGAACCGGGGACGATGCCGATGCGATGCGTGTCGGGAAGGTTCAGCAATTCGCGCATCAGGTCGATGCAATATTGCAGCCGCGTCTTGCCCAGCTTCGACCGGTGCGAGCGGCCGAGGACGTCGGTGGCGAGATTGGCGGGATCGTATCCGGGCGGCTTCGCGCACGGGCCGGACGAAAAATACGGCCGGGCAGGCACCGCCTGCGGCTTCGGGTAACCAGTCATGTCTGTCTCTCCTTACAGAGAGCACGCGCGGCGTTGGGACCGCGTGGCCCGTCGACGGCGTTAGCGGCGCGGCCCGGCACTGGCAACCACGCAGAATCGATCCGACGTGCGCCCAACCCGCTTCGTCACCCCGGACTTGTTCCGGAATCCACCGTGCCGCACATCCGCGGCGTGAGGCGTTCGTGGACGGGTGGATGCCGGAACAAGTCCGGCATGACGGTGACGGTGGGGCTGATGCTCCTCCTCGCCGCCTGCGGTCGCGGCGATCGTCCTACGCGACCGCCCGAACGCCCGCCGACCGCCGCGGTCGAGGGGCCGGGCATTCGCGAGACCGCCGCCTGCCACGCCGACCTGCGCGCGCTGGGCGTCGACTTCCAGGTGCTGCTCGACAAGCAGTTCGGCCCGGGCTGCGGCCTCGTCGGTACGGTCAAGCTGCTCGACATCGGCGTGCCGACCGCGAATCTCGGCGCGGTAAGGTGCGGGCAGGCGCGCGCCTATGCCGCCTGGGCGCGCAACGGCGTCGCGCCCGCGGCGTACCAGATCCTCGGCTCCGAACTGTCGCGCGTCGTCAGCATGGGCAGCTACGCGTGCCGCAACACCGTCGGCACCAGCGGGCCCGTCCGCCGGTCCGGCCATGCCGTCGCCAACGCGATCGACATCGGCGCGTTCGAATTGAAGGACGGGCGGCGCATCTCGATCGTCAACGACTGGAACAGCCCGGACGAGGACGTCCGCCGCTTCCTGCGCACCGTCCACACCTCCGCCTGCCGCCGCTTCGGCACCGTCCTGTCGCCCGACTACAACGCCGCGCATCGTGACCATCTGCACCTGGAAGACGATCGCAAAAGCTTCTGTCGCTAGCCGCTTACTTGCTCCCGCCCGCGCGCCGCCCTATCCCCCCGGGATGACAGAGACCCGCGTCCCCGCCCGCGTTTTCCCGCGCGCGCGCACCGATGCCCGCGCCGCCGAGCAGAGCATCTCCACCCCACAGACGGAAAGCCCGGCGTACAAGCTGGCGTTCCAGGACATGGACTTCCTGCTTCGCGAGGATCTGCGCCCGGTCCGGTTCCAACTGGAACTGCTGAAGACCGAATTGCTGTTCGAGGAGGCGCATATCGGCTCCACGTTCGTCTTTTACGGCTCCGCGCGCATTCCGGAGCCGGCGAAGGCGCAGGCGCTGCTCGACCTGGCCACCGACGACAAGAGCCGCCGGATCGCCGAAAGCCTGGTCGCGAAGTCGAAATATTACGTCATGGCGCGCGAGCTGGCGCAGCTGGCGTCCAATTTTCCGCGCGACGAGGCGGGGCAGCGGCACTTCGTCGTCTGCTCCGGCGGCGGCCCGTCGATCATGGAGGCGGCGAACCGTGGCGCGGCGGACGTCCATGCCGAATCGATCGGCCTGAACATCGTCCTGCCGCACGAACAGGCACCCAACCCCTACGTCACGCCCGCGCTCAGCACGCAATTCCACTATTTCGCGCTGCGCAAGATGCACTTCCTGCTCCGCGCGCGCGCGCTGGCGGCCTTTCCCGGCGGGTTCGGGACGTTCGACGAACTGTTCGAACTGCTGACGCTGATCCAGACGGGCAAGATCGAACCGATGCCGGTGCTGCTGTTCGGTCGCGAATTCTGGGAACGCGTCGTCAATTTCGAGGCGCTGGTCGAGGAAGGCGTGGTGTCGGAGCGCGACCTCGGCATCTTCCGTTATTGCGAGACGGCGGCGGAGGGCTGGTCGGTGGTCCAGCAATTCTATCGCGAGCGGCAGGAGCGGAAGGAAGCGGAGGCGTAATCCCTCCCGTCATTGCGAGCGTAGCGAAGCAATCCAGTGCAGCACGCGAAACACTGGATTGCTTCGCTACGCTCGCAATGACGACGCGCGCTACGCCGGCACCGCGATCGTCTTGCTCGCGAACACCGCCTGCCAGCTTTCGATCTCCGCCACCACGATCTCGTCGATCGCGGTGGCCAGCGCCGCCACCGCGTCGAAATGCAACGGCGGCGCCGGATCGGCCAGCAGCGCGTCCAGCCGCGCCCCCACCAGCGCCAGCTTCTCCGCGGTGGCGCGCGAGATTGCGGCGAACCGTTCGAAATCGCCGAAGTAGCGGATGCCCGCCAGCGCGCCGCCCACCGTCGGGAACAGGACGCCCATGAAGGTGAACAGCTTCGCGATCCCGTGCGGCCAATCGTGCGGGACCAGATGCGCCGCCGCCGCCGCCTCCACCGCCAGATAGGCGGCGACCGACAGGATCGCGAGCTTGAACGACGCCTCCGACACGCGGTCCAGCGCGTGGTGGACATGCGCCAGCCGCGCCGCCTTCGCGCGGTGGTACGCCGCCTGGTCGCGGACGTGGACCGCCAGCACATGCTCGGCCGCGGCGTGCAGATACGCGGGGGTGATCCGCAGGTGTCCCGGTCCGGTTTCGCGCAGGACACCGCGGACGTAGCGTTCGGGCCAGTCGCTGTCGCGCCCCGCCGGCCAGCGTCCGGCGGGCCGCGCGACGCCCAGCAGCAGCAGGATCGGGGCGTGGCGCAGATACTCCGCCACCCGCCGCGTCTGGAACCAGCGCGCGTGCCAGCGCCGCCGTCGCCCGAGCGCGGTGATCGCCACGATCGCGACCAGCAACAGCAGTTCCACCAGCGCGAACGGCCATTTTACCGTCCCGCCCGTCAGCGGGAGATAGGCCACCCCGGCCACGATCGCGCAGGCGGACAGCAGGAAATTCAGCGTCATGCCGCCGCGATACGCCTCCGACAGCCACGTCGACACGGCGTCGGCCCAGGCGAAACGGCGCAATATCTGCGCCTCCATGCGGGCGGCGGTGCCCGGTTCCAGCCCCGGCAGCGCCCGCAGCCCCGCCATCATCGCCGCGCCCCCGCCGGTCGCGACGGCCGCGGGCATCTCGTACGTCCGTCGCCGTCCCGGACGCCCGGGACCTCGCCCGTCGCCCGCGAAGCGATCCTCGATCCAGCGATAGGCGCCCAGGAAGCGCGGGCTTTTCCCCGGCCAGCGTTCCGCATGCAACGCCGTCGCGCTTCCCCGCGCCGCCGCGAACCCGGCGACGACCGCCGCCAGCAAGGCCGGCCAGCCCTCCGCGCCGTCCGACGGCGCCTCCAGATGTTCGGGCAGCCGCAGCAGTCGACGTCGCGCGGGATCGCCGGCGTCGATCCACAGGACCGGGACGCCCCGGGCCAGCGCCTGCGCCATCGTATCCAGCGTACCCCCCGCCGCGCCGGGCGACACACCGTCCCAGACCGCGATCAGCGCATCCGCCTGTTCCACCACGATCCGCGCCGCCGCCGCGGTCTGCCGCGCCATCGCGGCACCCAGTTGCGCCTGCGCCAATCGATCGTCGGGCGCATCGATCGTGCGGACGGTCAGGTCGCGCACCATGTCGTCGCGGTCCGCCAGTTCCAGCAGGGTCGCACGCGCCGCGACGCGCCGCATCGCGGCCGCCGCGGCCTGCGCGGACGGCGACGCCGCGCCGCCTTCTATCAGTGCCCTCAAGTCGCGCGCGTCGTCCGCCCCCGCCTGGATCGCGATGTTCAGGTCCAGTCCGAACGGCAGCGGCGCGGACAGGTCCCACCCGCGCGCCAGCGCCAGTTCGGCGGCGAGCAGGTCGGTCCCCTGCGCCAGCGGCGACACCAGCCGCACGCGCCCGGCGGCGGCATCGAACGCCGCGGCGGCGGCGGCGTCGAACGCTGCGGCGATCGCAGCCTCGATCCCCGCGCGATTGGCGGCGAAGGCGGCGTTGGCGGCGCGATGGCCGGTGATGCCCAGCACCAGCCACAGCTCGCCAACGTCGAACGCCTCCGCCATCCGCATCGATCATCCCCCTTTCGATCCGCCGCCGGCTTAGCCGCGCTTCCGCCACCCGTCACCCCGGCCCCTCGTGACAAGGACGCGATCGGGCCGTACCATCCGCGTCGCATACCGGGGGGCAGGCGATGGACACGGGCGACGGGGCGGACGGGGGCGGACGACGCGTCTTCCTCAGCTATTCGCGCGCCGACCAGCCCCACGCGATGGCGGTCCTGCGCACCCTGGAGGACGCCGGTTTCGACGTCTGGTGGGACGGACTGATCCCCGGCGGCGACCGCTACAACGCCATCACCTCCGACGCGCTCGAAACCGCGGGCGCGGTGGTGGTGCTGTGGTCGAAGGCGTCGGTGCGGTCGCACTGGGTACAGGACGAGGCGACGCGCGGGCGCGACCGCGGCGTCCTGATCCCGCTGTCGATCGACGGGACGGAACCGCCGCTGGGGTTCCGCCAGTTCCAGTATCTGGACCTGTCGGGCGCGGGGATGCGTCCCGACAGTCCGGCGATGGCGCGCGCGGTCGCGTCGGTCGCCGCGCAGATGGGCCGCGCGCCCGCCGCGCCGGTACGGACGCGGGCGCGACCCACCCGGCGCACGCTGCTGATCGGCGGCACGGGCGTGGTGGCGGTGGCGGCGGGTGCGGCCGGGTGGATGGTGCTGGGCGATCGCGACGCGGCGTCGCCCAACAGCCTTGCGGTCCTGCCGTTCGACACGCTGGGGGGTGATCCAAGCCAGCGCTATTTTTCCGAGGGGCTTTCGGCCGAACTGCGGTCGCAGCTGTCGCGCAATCCCAAGCTGTCCGTCATGGGTCAGGCGTCGTCCAACGGCTTTCGCGACAGCCGCGACGACGGTCGGACGATCGCGCGCAAGCTGGGCGTCGGCTACCTGCTGGACGGCAACGTCCGGATCGCGGGCGACGTGGTGCGGATCGGGCTGGAACTGATCGCGGGGGACACCGGCTTCACGCGCTGGTCGCAGAGTTTCGACGGGCCGCTGACCGACATCTTCCGCTTGCAGGAACGGATCGCGCGGTCGGTCGACGGCGAGCTGGCGGCGACGCTGACCGGCGCGCAGGAACAGCGCGCGCGCAGCGGCGGCAGCACCGACGTCGCGGCGTTCGACGCCTATCTGCGCGGTCGGGCATTGTTCGAATCGCAGGCGGACGAGGGCAGCGACCGCGCCGCGCTGGCCCGGTTCGACGAGGCGATCCGCCTCGACCCCGATTATGCCGCCGCGCGCGCCGCGCGGGCGCGCGCGCTAGCGGTGATCGCGAACCAATATGCGCAGTCGGCGGAGCGCATCAGGCTCTACGGTGCGGCGGTGGACGAGGCGCGCGCCGCGATCCGTGCGGCGCCGGACTTCGCGGACGGCCATGCCGCGCTGGGTTATGCGCTGTTCTACGGCCAGCTGGACGTGACCGCCGCGAACGCGCCGTACGAGCGCGCGCACGACCTGGGCGCGGGCAGCGCGGACATCCTCGCGCGCTACGCGCTCTATCGCGCGCGGCGACGGCAGTTCGACCGCGCCGCGCCCGCCATCGCGCGGGCGACGCAGCTCGATCCGCTGAACCCCAGCGCGTTCAAGACCGCGGGCCTGATCCGCTTCGCCGCGGGCGATTACGCGGGCGCGATCGCGGCGGCGCAGCGCGCGCTGGAGATCAATCCGGCGCGCGGCACGATCCACGGCGACATCGGCAATGCGTTGCTGATGCTGGGGAAGGTGGACGAGGCCGCGGCGGCATTCGGGCGGGAGAAGGTGGGGCTGCTCGCGATCCCGGGCCGCGCCTTCGTCGCGGCGCGGCGGGGCGACGGGGCGGGCATCGCCGCCGCCTTCGCCGCGCTGGTGACCGCGTTCGGCGACAACGGGCTGTACCAGCAGGCGCAGGTGCTGGCGCAGTGGCGCAAACCGGCGGAGGCGCTCGCCGCGCTGGGGCGGGCGCGCGCCACGCGCGATTCCGGGCTGGTCCTGCTCATGAACGATCCGTTCCTGGCGCCGCTGCGCGCCGAGGCGGGGTTCCAGGCGCTGTTGCGCGACCTGCACTTCCTGTAGGATAAGGCGTCGATCATCCGGGGGGAATCATCATGCGTCAGCTTCTCGTCCTCATCGCGCCTGTCGCGCTCGCCGCCTGCGACCGGCAGGCGCCCGTCGTCGCCAACAACGCCACCGCGGTCGAATCCGCCGTCGCCCCGGACGCGAACATGGCCGCGCCGATGACCGCGACCGACGGCAACGTCACCGACAACGGCGTGACGGACCACGGCGTCACGGATCACGGCGTCACCGACCACGGCGTCACCGACCACTGACCCCCGGCGGCGGCACGATGCGCGCGCCGCCGCGGTCGTCCAGATACACCACGCGCCCCGACAGGAGCCGGCGGCGCGCGTCCGCGACCCAAGGCGCGAAATGGGCGACGTTGGTATACACCGACGGATTGTCGCCATAGCCGCATCCCTTCGACCAGGAGGCGACGCCGACCAGCACGTCGCCGCCCGGATCCTCGCGCACCAACGGCCCGCCGCTGTCGCCGACGCAGCTGAAGACGGTCATCCCCGGCCGCAGCGGAGCCGGGCCGCGCCGTCGCGTTTCCGCACACACCATGCCCGCATCCAGCAGCGCGCCGACGCGTGCCCGGCACGCCTTCCACGCCATGGTCTGCAACGGGCCGAATTGGAGCGCCTCCGGATTGCGCTGCACCCGCCCGGCGGTGTCGAGGATCGCGCGGGCACCGGGCGCGACCTGTCCGGTGAAGCCCCAGCCGAACGCCGCCACGGGCGTGACCGCATCCAGCCGGCCGTCGCGCGGCAGCTTCGCCACCGCACGGAGGGGCATCGCCCCCGCCGCGGCCCGGTCCGCGCGCAGCCGCACCAGGGCGATGTCATTGGGTTGCGCGCCGGCGCGGTAGCCGGCGTGGACGACCATCGCGTCGATCGCCCAGGTCGTACCGCCGACCCCCAGCCGGTGCGATCCCGTCCGGACGCGCCGCTCGCGCAGGACGCGCGCCGCGCCATCGCCCGCGAAGCCGCCCTTGGCGACGCAATGCGCCGCCGTCAGCATCAGGTCGGGCGCGATCATCGTGCCGCCGCACCGATGCGCCAGGCCCGCCCCGGCGCGCGCGCGCAGATATTCCTTCTCCCCCGCGGGCTTCGCATCGTCGGCGGCGAAGTCCGCCGCGGTGTAGGGGACGGTGGAATAGAAGGCCGCCATCCACGGCGCGCTGTTCGACGATGCGTCCACCCCGCCGCCGACGCGCGGTATCGCCTGCCGCGGGTGGAAATAATAGGTCGCGCGCGCGGACCAGCCGGTGCGGTCGGCGCCGCGCCGCCCGCACAGTCGCAGCGCCACCGGCGATCCGTCGCAGCCGTCCGCCCGCAAGACCCGGTCGGGATCGACGAGCAGGTCGGCGGGCAGCGGCCGGGCGGAGGAGACGGTCACCAGCACCTGCCCCCGCCCGGGCAGGATCACGTCCGCCGCGCTGCGCGCCCATGCGCCGGGCGCGACCGGACCATCGTCGCCCAGCGGGATCGGCAGGATGCGATAGTCCGCCGCCACATCGACGAGGTAGAGATAGCGGGGCCCCCGCGCATCGTTGCGGACCGCCAAGGAACTGGGCGCCGGATCGGAGCGCGATACCGGCGGCCGGTCGCCCACGGGCACGAACCGGCCGGCGGCATCGCATTGCGTGGCCGCGGGATCGTCCGGGCTGTCCGTCAGGCAGGTCGTCGTCTGCGCCGCCGCGCCGTCGCCCAGCGACAGCAGGGCGCGGGTCCAGCGGATCCGGCGGATCGCATCGGCGAAGGAGGCGTCGTAATCGCGCAGCACCAGATTGCCCAGCTCGCGCTGCCACGGCCCCATCGCCGCGATCGACGCCGTCGCATCGGGCTCCGCCTCCCCCTGCGGCGGCTCCGCCCGCTCCAGCATCAGCGTCTGCGGCATGTCGTCGGGAGTGGTCAGCACGTAATCCGCGGGCTCCGCGACCGCGACGCCGGGCGACGCCGCCAGCATCGCGCGCACCTGCGGCGCGGCGATCGGGTCGTCCGCAAGCTCCGTCGCCAGCCGGATGCGGACCGGCGCGTCGGCGGGCCAGACCGCGCGCTGCGGCGTGACGCCCGCGCGCGCGACCGAGGCGCGGAGGGCGCCCGCGTCGGGGAGGGTCATGACCTGCGCCGACGCGACGCCCGCCGCGCAGACCGCCCCCATCGCCAGCAACGCCCGCATCTCACACCCCCCACGACGCAGGATGCGCCCTCCCGCGACCCGCGGCAAGCGTCGCGAAAGGTCACGAAAGGTCGCACGGTCGCGCGTGCGTGCGGTCGTACGGACCGGGGGTGGATCGGTTACGGTTTCGCGACGCCGTGGCCGACCCTGACACAGGCCGGGCATGTAGGACAGCCGCGTCCTACCCCGTCGTCAGCGTCCGCCGCACCGCATCATGCCATCCGGCGGACAGGGTTTCGCGCGCATCCGCCGCCATGCCGGGTTCGAAGCACCGTTCCCGCGCCCATAGCGTCGACAGTTCGTCCAGCCCGCTCCACACCCCCGTCGCCAGCCCGGCGTGGAAGGCGGCGCCGCGGGCGGTCGTTTCCAGATCGTGGGGACGCTCCACCGGCGTGTCGATCATGTCGGCCAGGAATCCGCACAGCCAGTCGTTCGCCGCCATGCCGCCGTCGATGCGCAGGATCGGCGGCCGCGCCCCGCCGTCCGCGACCATCGCCGCGACCAGGTCCATCGTCTGGAACGCTACCGACTCGAGCGCCGCGCGCGCCAGATGCGCGGCGGTCGCGCCCAGCGTCAGGCCGTAGATCGCGCCGCGCGCGTCGGCATCCCAATGCGGCGCGCCCAGCCCGACGAAGGCGGGGACCATGTACACGCCATGGCTGTCGGGCACCTGCGTCGCCATGTCGTCGGTCTGGCTGGCATGGGTGATGACACCCAAGCCGTCGCGCAGCCATTTCACCGCCGCGCCCGCGACGAAGATCGACCCTTCCAGCGCGTAGGTGGTCGTCCCGTCGAGCCGATAGGCAGGGGTGGTCAGCAGGCGATGCTGCGACGCGATCGCCTCGGTCCCCGTGTTGAGCAGCACGAAGCAGCCGGTGCCGTAGGTCGATTTCGCCATGCCGCGGTCGAAGCACGCCTGCCCGAACAGCGCGGCCTGCTGGTCCCCCGCCACGCCCGCGATCGGGATGGCGGCGCCGGAAGAACCGGGGAAAAGGCCGGGCGCGGTCGTGCCGAACACATAAGCGTTGTCGTGGACCTGCGGCAACATCGCGCGCGGGACACCGAACAGGCGGCACAATTCGTCGTCCCACGCGCCGCGATGGATGTCGAACAATAGGGTGCGGCTGGCGTTGGTCACGTCGGTCGCGTGGACCGCGCCGCCGGTCAGGCGGTGGATCAGGAAGCTGTCGATCGTGCCGAACGCCAGCTCGCCCCGCTCCGCCCGCGCCCGCGCGCCGTCGACATGGTCGAGGATCCACGCGACCTTCGTCGCCGAGAAATACGGGTCGAGCAGCAGGCCGGTACGCGCACGCACGATGTCCTCCGCCCCGTCCGCCTTCAGTTGCGCGCACATCGGCGCGCCGCGGCGGTCCTGCCACACGATGGCGTTGTGGATCGGTTCGCCCGTGGCGCGGTCCCAGACGATCGCGGTTTCGCGCTGGTTGGTGATGCCGATGGCGGTGATCGGCACCCCCGCCTGCGCGATCGCGTCGCGCGCGGTGGACAGCACGTCGCGCCAGATATCCGCCGGATCGTGTTCGACCCAGCCCGCCTTCGGATAATGTTGCGCGAACTCCGTCTGCGCCATCGCGACGCGCGTCGCCGACGAATCGAACACGATGCTGCGCGTCGACGTCGTGCCCTGATCGATCACCAGGATATGATCCGCCACGCACCTTCTCCCCGCCGCCAACGTTTCCGCTTCCCTGGCACGGATCGCCGCCGCCTTCCACGACGGCGGCGCCGCGGCTAGGGCGTAACCATGATCGACATGCTCATCATCGGCGGCGGCATCAACGGCGCGGGCATCGCGCGCGACGCCGCGGGGCGCGGGCTGTCGGTGATGCTGGTGGAGCGGGACGACCTTGCGGGCCACACGTCGTCGGCGTCGACGAAGCTGATCCACGGCGGCCTGCGCTACCTGGAATATGGCGAGTTCCGGCTGGTGCGCGAATCGCTGAAGGAGCGCGAACGGTTGCTGGCCATCGCGCCGCACGTCATCTGGCCGCTGCGCTTCGTCCTGCCGCAGACGCGCTCGCCGCGGCCCGCGTGGATGGTCCGGCTGGGCCTGTTCCTGTACGACCATATCGGCGGGCGACGACGGCTGCCGGGGACGCAGACCGTATCGCTTGACGGCGCGTACGGCGCGGGGCTGTCGAACCGGAAGGGGAAGGCGTTCGTCTATTCCGACTGCTGGGTCGACGACAGCCGGCTGGTCGTTCTGAACGCGCGCGACGCCGCGGATCGCGGCGCGACGATCCTGACGCGCACGCGATTCGTGTCGGCCGCGCGCGACGCCGACGGCTGGCGCGCGACGATCGCGGACGAGAACGGGACGCGCGAGGTGCGGGCGCGCACGATCGTCAACGCCGCGGGGCCGTGGGTCGCGGACGTTCTGGCGGGGCTGGTCCGGCGCAACGACCGCCCGGGCGTGCGGCTGGTCAAGGGCAGCCATATCGTCGTGCCGCGCCTGTACGAGGGCGATCACGCCTTCATGCTCCAGAACCCCGACCGCCGCATCGTCTTCGCGATCCCGTACGAGGGGGACTTCACGCTGGTCGGGACGACGGACGAGCCGTGGACCGACGCGCCCGCTAAGGCCGCGATCGGGGCGGCGGAGACGGCCTACCTGCTGGAGACGGTCGCGCGCTATTTCGCGCGTCCCGTCGCCGCGGCGGACATCGTGTGGAGTTTCGCGGGCATCCGGCCGCTCCACGACGACCATGCCGCCGACGCGTCCGCGGTGACGCGCGACTACGTGCTGGACCTCGATACCGACGGCGCGCCGGTGCTGAGCGTGTTCGGGGGGAAGATCACGACCTATCGCAAGCTGGCGGAACATGCGCTGCGGACGCTGGGCGTGGCAGGCGACGACTGGACCGCGGGGGCGGCGCTGCCCGGCGGGGCGATCCCGGACGGGGACGCGGCGGCGTTCGTGCGCGGGCTGGCGGCGGATCATCCGGCGGTGCCGGAAGCGCGGCTGGGGCGGCTGGTCCGCGCCTACGGCACCGATGCGCGCGCGATCCTCGATGCGGGGGGCGAGGACCTGGGCGGCGGATTGACCACGGGGGAGGTCGACCACCTCGTCCGCCGCGAATGGGCGCGGACGGTGGAGGACGTCCTGTTCCGGCGCAGCAAGCTGGGCCTGCATGTGCCGGACGGGACGGCGGCGCGGTTGGGGGCGTATCTGGGGGCGATCTGAAGGCCCCTTCCCTGGAGGGGAGGGGCTTTATCTCGCGCCAGGCTGCGTCTGCATTCAGCGTCGCCGGATCATGGCGCATGCGCGGTGAACGACCATGTCGGGCCGGGCGCCCCCTCCCCGGCCCCTCGCTTACTGGTTGAACACGTTGGTCCAGATATATTGCGCGATATCGACGCTGACGTTGGGATACAGGATATGACCCCCGCCGAGAATGGTCACCAGTCCGGTACGAACGCCGCCGCGGCAATTGGTGAAGATCTCGGAACGCGATCCGAGCCGGAGCGGGGTTACGACCGGGGTGCCCGTGCATCCGTCGACCTGGCCCCATGCATCGCGGCTGCGGGGGGCCGACTGGAACAGCAGGCCGCCGTAATATTGCACCAGAACATCAGAAGTGCCGTGGAAGGCGACGACGGGGATCGGCCGTGACGGACGACATGCGGCCGCTTCGCGGTTGAGGGTGAAGGATACGGGGGCGGCGGCGCGGAACACGTCGGCGGCCTCGCATGCCAGCCGATGGGTCATCGACCCGCCGTTCGACAGGCCGGTCACATAGACGCGCGCATCGTCGATGTTGGAACGGCGTTTCAGCGTCGAGACCAGGGTACGAAGAAAGCCGACGTCATCGACGCCGCCGGCCAGCGACGCCCCGCAACAACCATAAGCGTTCCAGCTCCGGTTCAGCCCCTGCGGCCATACCACGATGAAGCCGCGCAGATCCGACTGGCGGAGTTGTCCCGACAGGAACCGCTGTTGCGCGATGTCCGATGTGTAGCCGTGCAGGTCGAGCAGCAGCGGCACGGCGGTGCCGCCGCGGTAGCTTGCCGGCACGTGGACAGCATAGGTGCGCTCGACACCCCCGACGACCAGCCGTTCGTTGTAGTCGCCCGGTGCCAGGCAATCGGACGTGCAGGGGGCTGCGGCGGCGGGCGTGGCCACGCCGATGCCGATCGCGGCGGCTAGCGCCAACGCCGCGACGGCGCGGATCGTCCGTCTGATATGGGCCATCATCTATCCTGCTCCTTTTGTTGTTCGTTTCTTATTGCGTCGAAAGGGGCTGCCCATTCGGCATCGGTCGGCATCGTCCGGCTGCGCTGGGTCGCGACGGGATCGGGCAAGGGCATGACGGCCGGGGTCGCCGGGACCGGTGCGGGTCCGGCAGGCGTGACCGCGGAACCGGGCTGGACGGGCGACGGTAACGGTTGCGGCGATACGGCGCGCGTCACGACGACGATACCTTCGCCGTCAGGAGGAGGTTTGTCCGCCCCGCGAATCAGGACAATGACAAAGGCGGACAGAGCCAGCGCCGCTGCTGCAAGAATTATCAAGCCTGTCCATCGACTTGCTGGCTCGGTCGCCACGTTCCGTCTCCGCTCCGGTCACGTGTGATCGCCGAGTGTCACTGTTTTGGCAAGCAAGGATCGTGTCCGCCCAATCCTTCGGCTGCACCTGCATTTAGCGTATCCAGATCATGGCGCATGCGAAGTGCACGAATCATTCGCAAGATGGCATCGACAAACAGTCGATTGTGCATCCCACCGAGTCCGGGCATCCCGCCCGTCCGGGAAGACGACCTTCGATCCGCGCCCATTGCTGATCCGTCAGTGTTCGTCTGCTCGCCGCGGGCTCCTCCCGCCAGCAAAAACTTCACATCACACGGAATCCTTGGATGCGGACACGGTCTAGTCCAGCCGCCGGCCCAGTTCCTTGTTCAGCCCCAGCGCCACCAATGTCGCGATCGCGCCCGACAGCAGGTAGCCGCCCGCCGCGACCAGCCCGAACCATTCCGCCAGCAGCAGCGCCGCCAGCGGGGCGAAGCCCGCGCCGAACAGCCACGCCAGGTCGCTGGTCAGCGCCGCGCCGGTGTAGCGCGCGCGCTTCGGGAAGTTGCTGGTCACCGCGCCCGACGACTGGCCGAACGACAGGCCAAGGAGGATGAAGCCGCCGATCATGAACGCGGCCTCCCCCCGTTCCCCGGCGGCCAGCAATTGCGGCGCGAAGCCGGAGAAGACCGCGATCGCGGCGGCGGTATAGCCCAGCAGCGAGCGCCGGCCGATCCGGTCCGCCAGCGTGCCCGACGCGACGATCGCGGCGACGCCGAACACCGCGCCGACCATCTCGATCAGCAGGAAGCGGGTGATGCTCTCCTTCGTGAACAGCGCCACCCACGACAGCGGGAACACCGTGACCATGTGGAACAGCGCGAAACTGGCCAGCGGGGCGAAGGCGCCGATGACGATGTTGCGCCATTGCGCCTTCAGCGTCGGCAGGACGCGCGACGGGGTCAGTTCGCGCGTCGTGAACAGCTCGGTATATTGCGGCGTCACCACGATGCGCAGCCGCGCGAACAGGGCGACGACGTTGACCGCGAAGGCGACGAAGAAGGGATAGCGCCAGCCCCAGCTGATGAAATCCTCCGGCGACAACGTACCCAAGAAGAAGGCGAACAGCCCGCTGGCCAGGATCAGGCCGAACGGCGCGCCGAGTTGCGGCACCATCGCCCACCAGCCGCGCTTCTTTTCCGGCGCGTTCAGCGCCAGCAGCGAGGCGAGCCCGTCCCAGGCACCGCCCAGCGCCAGCCCCTGTCCGATCCGGAACACCGCCAGCAGCACGGCGGACCACAGGCTCTGCCCGCTGGCCCCCGGCAGGAACGCGACCGCGCAGGTGGAGGTGCCCAGCAGGAACAGCGCGATCGTCAGCTTCGTGCCGCGGCCGTGGCGGCGATCGATCGCCATGAAGATCTGCGTCCCGAACGGCCGCGCGATGAAGGCGAGCGGGAAGATCGCGAACGACCACAGGGTCGCGGTCATCGGGTCCATCCACGGGAAGACCAGCGCGGGGAAGACGATGACCGAGGCGAGCGCGTAGACGAAGAAGTCGAAGAATTCCGACGTCCGCCCGATCACCACGCCGATCGCGATCTCCCCCGGATGCACGTCGCCGTCGCCGGCCCCGCCGCTGTGCAGGGCACGGACGTCGCGCTCCGCGGACGTCGAACTGGCGGTGGCCTCTACCATCATCGGTGCCTTGCGTAGAACAAACTGCTGTCCCGTGCCTCTACCCGCAACGGGGCCGATGGCGTGATAGGACAAATTGTCCTATTTCGCACGTGCACAATGAGGCCTAGCTCGCACCGTGATGAACCGCCTCCCCCGCCTTCTTCCGCTCCTCGCGCTCCCGCTCACGGCCGGGTGCGACATGGTGGTCCTGAACCCCGCGGGCGACGTCGCGCGGCAGCAGGCGAACCTGATCCTGTGGTCGACGGGATTGATGCTGCTCATCATCGTGCCCGTCATGGCGCTGACCGTGCTGTTCGCGTGGCGCTATCGCGCGAAGAACCAGCAGGCCGACTATCGCCCCGACTGGGACCATTCCACGATCCTGGAACTCGCGATCTGGTCCGCGCCGCTGCTGATCGTCATCGCGCTGGGCGCGCTTACGTGGGTGTCGACGCACACGCTGGACCCGTATCGCCCGCTGGGGCGCATCGCGGCGGGGCGGCCGGTCCCGGCGGGGCAGAAGCCATTGGAGGTGCAGGTCGTCTCGCTCGACTGGAAATGGCTGTTCATCTATCCCGAACAGGGGATCGCGACGGTCAACGAACTGGTCGTGCCGGTCGACCGGCAGGTGCGGTTCCGGCTGACGTCGTCGTCGGTCATGAACACCTTCTACGTCCCCGCGATGGCGGGCATGATCTACACCATGCCGGGGATGGAGACGAAGCTGCATGCCGTCCTGAACCGGCCCGGCACGTTCGAGGGCGTGTCCGCCAATTATTCGGGCGCGGGCTTCTCCGACATGCGGTTCCCGACGCTGGCGGTCGATCCGACCGGGTTCGACCGCTGGGCGGCGATGGTGAAGGGCGGCGGGCGGCGGCTGGGGCAGGCCGAGTATCTGGCGCTCGAAAAGCCGAGCGAGAGGGTGCCGACGATCCGCTTCGGCGCGATCGACCCCGCGCTGTTCGGCCGCATCGTGCAGATGTGCGTCCGCCCGGGCCAGCGCTGCATGTCCGGCGACATGCATACGAAGGGCGCGATGGAGAAGGCGCCGGAGGACCTGGGCACCAGCCCGCACATGAGCGCGCCGCACGGCGACGCGTCCGGCAAGGGCGAGCCCGGCGACGACAGCAACCGCAACATGACCCGCCTAGACACGCGCGCTCTTCCCGGCGCGCGGCCGACGGGGCGGGGGTAGGCCGACATGGGCAAGACCAGAACCCTTCCTTCCGTTCGTGCTGAGCGTCGTCGAAGCACCTGCGCATACCCTTCGACTTCCGCGCGTCGCGCCGAAGCCCGTCCTGAGCGCCTGCCTTGGCAGGCAGTCGAAGGGCTCAGAGCGAACGGCTGTTCGCGCTCAATCCGCGGTATTTCAGCATGATGTCCGACACATTCCTCAAGACGATCTTCGGCCGGCTGACCCTGGAAAGCTTTCCGATCCACGAACCGATCCTGATCGCGACCTTCGCGATGGTCGCGCTGGGCGGGATCGTGCTGGTCGGCGCGGTCACGTATTTCAAGCTGTGGGGCTGGCTGTGGCGCGAATGGTTCACCAGCGTGGACCACAAGAAGATCGGGATCATGTACATGATCCTGGGCATCGTGATGCTGCTGCGCGGATTTTCCGACGCGATCATGATGCGGTTGCAACAGGCGATGTCGTTCGGCGCCAACGAAGGGTATCTGAACGCGCACCATTACGATCAGGTGTTCACCGCGCACGGCGTCATCATGATCTTCTTCGTCGCGATGCCGTTCGTCACGGGCCTGATGAACTATGTCGTCCCGTTGCAGATCGGCGCGCGCGACGTCAGTTTCCCGTTCCTGAATAATTTCAGCTTCTGGATGACCACCGCGGGCGCGCTGATCGTGATGACCAGCCTGTTCGTGGGCGAGTTCGCGCGGACCGGGTGGCTGGCGATGGCGCCGTTGTCGGGGATCGATTACTCGCCTGATGTCGGGGTCGACTATTACATCTGGGCATTGCAGGTGGCGGGCGTCGGCACGTTATTATCGGGCGTGAACCTGATCGCGACGATCGTGAAGATGCGCGCGCCGGGCATGGGCCTGATGAAGATGCCGATCTTCACCTGGACCGCCCTCGCCACCAACATCCTGATCGTCGCGGCCTTCCCGATCCTGACCGCGGTGCTGACGCTGCTGGCGCTGGACCGCTATGTCGGCACCAACTTCTTCACCGCCACCGGCGGCGGCAACCCGATGATGTACGTGAACATGATCTGGATCTGGGGACACCCGGAAGTCTACATCCTGATCCTGCCCGCGTTCGGCATCTTCAGCGAAGTGACGTCGACGTTCAGCGGCAAGCGCCTGTTCGGCTATACCTCGATGGTCTACGCCATCCTCGTCATCACCATCCTGGCCTACCTCGTCTGGCTGCACCATTTCTTCACGATGGGATCGGGCGCGAGCGTCAATTCCTTCTTCGGCATCACGACCATGATTATCTCGATCCCCACGGGGGCGAAGATCTTCAACTGGCTGTTCACGATGTATCGCGGGCGCGTGCGGTTCGAATTGCCGATGATGTGGACGATCGCGTTCATGCTGACCTTCTCGATCGGGGGCATGACGGGCGTGCTGCTGGCGGTGCCGCCCGCGGACTTCGTGCTGCACAATTCGCTGTTCCTGGTCGCGCATTTCCACAACGTCATCATCGGCGGCGTGCTGTTCGGAATGTTCGCGGGCATCAATTACTGGTGGCCCAAGGCGTTCGGGTTCCGGCTGAACGAATTCTGGGGCCGGGTCAGCTTCTGGTGCTGGGTCGTCGGCTTCTGGGTCGCGTTCACGCCGCTGTACGTGCTGGGCCTGATGGGTATCACCCGCCGGCTGCGCCATTTCGAGGACCCGTCGTTGCAGATCTGGTTCATCATCGCAGGCATCGGCGCGGCGATCGTGGCGGTCGGCATCGCGGCGTTCCTGATCCAGATCTACGTCAGCATCCGCGACCGCGAACAACTGGTCGACACGACGGGCGATCCGTGGGGCGGACGCACGCTGGAATGGGCGACGTCCTCGCCGCCGCCGTCGTACAATTTCGCCTTCACCCCCGTCATCCACGACCTGGACGCATGGCACGACATGAAGGACCGCGAGGCGGAGCGACCGGTGAAGGGGTTCCGCGACATCCACATGCCGCGCAACACCGGCACGGGCGTGGTGCTGGCGGGGCTGTCGATGGTCTGCGCGCTGGCGATGATCTGGTACATGTGGTGGCTGGTCGTCGCGTCGTTCGTCGCGCTGGTCGGCTATGCCATCTGGCACACGTTCGATTACGACCGCGATTATTACGTCACGGCGGCGGACGTCGCGCGGGTGGAGGACGAGCGCACCGCCGCGCTCGCCACCTCGCTCCAGACGCGGGAGGCCTGAGCCATGGCGAAGACCGTCACCGCCGCGGGGAACGAGGCGCCGTCCTTCTACGATCTGGACCCGCACGAGCATCCCGCGGGGCACAGCACGCTGCTGGGCTTCTGGCTGTACCTGATGAGCGACTGCCTCATCTTCGCCATGCTGTTCGCCAGCTGGGGCGTGTACGGCGCCGCCTATGCCGGGGGGCCGACGCCCAAGGACCTGTTCGACCTGAAGCTGGTGGCGGTGAACACGGCGATGCTGCTGTTCTCCTCGCTCACCTACGGCTTCGCGATGATATCCGGGCAGGAGGGGAAGCAGCGCGCGATGCTGGCGTGGCTGGGCGCCACCGGGCTGTTCGGCGCGGCGTTCCTCGCCATCGAGCTGTATGAATTCAGCCACCTGCTGCACGAGGGCGCGGGGCCGCAGCGGTCGGCGTTCCTGTCGTCCTTCTTCACCCTCGTCGGCACGCACGGCCTGCACGTCACGTTCGGGCTGGTGTGGCTGGTCGTGCTGATGGTGCAGGTCGCGCGGCGGGGGATGGAGCCGGCGAACATGCGCCGGTTGCAATGCCTGTCGCTGTTCTGGCACTTCCTCGACGTCATCTGGATCGGCGTCTTCACCTTCGTCTACCTGCTGGGAGTGCTGCGATGAGCGCCGAACCCTATCACGCCGCCCCCGGCGAGGAGGGCGACCACGGCGCGCCGCACGGGACGCGCAAGGGCTATCTGATCGGCTTCGCGCTGTCTGTATTGCTGACCGCGGTGCCGTTCGCGATCGTGATGATCGACGGCCTT
>NZ_LMQP01000004.1:199420-200035 GCF_001425405.1 Sphingomonas sp. Leaf412
TGATCTACTTCCTGCACATGAACACCAAGTCGGAAGGCGGGTGGACGATGATGGCGCTGATCTTCACGGTCATCGTCGTCGTCATCGCGCTGACGGGGTCGCTGTGGGTGATGTACCACATGAACCAGAACATGATGCCGGGCATGGACATGTCGGGGGATATGTCGGGGGGCATGTAGCGTGGCGCGCCGCGTCGTCGCGCTGACCGCGGCGGTGGCGGCGATCGTCGGGCTGATCGCGCTGGGACTGTGGCAGGTCGAGCGGCGGGCGTGGAAACATGCCCTGGTGGCGCAGGTGGAGCGGCGGCTGTCCGCGCCGCCGGTGGCCGCGCCGGGGCCGGTGCGGTGGGGCGCGATCGGAGCCGACGATGCCTATACGCGGGTGCGCGTGGCGGGGCGGTTCGTCGGCGCGGATACGCGCGTGCAGGCGGTGACCGACCTGGGCGGCGGGTTCTGGGTCGTGACGCCGTTCCGGACCGATGCGGGGTGGACCGTGCTGGTGAACCGGGGGTTCGTGCCGGGGGGAGTGGCGCTTTCTGCTCCCTCTCCCCGCCGGGGAGAGGGTCGGGGTGAGGGGCCGGCGCCTCGCAGAGAGGCTCCTCTCGGTGAGACTTCG
>NZ_LMQP01000004.1:200091-232673 GCF_001425405.1 Sphingomonas sp. Leaf412
AGGGGAGAGGGCTTCGGGCGGTAACCGGCCTCCTGCGCATTTCCGAGCCAAAGGGCGGCTTCCTGCGCGACAACGATCCCGCCGCGGAGCGCTGGTATTCGCGCGACACCGCCGCGATCGCGGCGCGGCGCGGGGTCGGCCGGGTCGCGCCCTATTTCATCGACGCCGACCGCAGCGGCCGCGGCTGGCCGCGCGGGGGGATGACCGTCGTGCGCTTCCCGGACAACCACCTCGTCTACGCCGTGACGTGGTTCGCGCTCGCGGGCCTCGTCGCGTTCCTCACCATCCGCGCGGTGCGGGGGCGGCACGCATGACGCAGCGTATCCCTGCGGGCGAGGAGGCGACGCGGCGCAACCTGCTGCTGCTGGTGCAATTGCGCTGGCTGGCGGTGGCGGGGCAGCTGGCGACGATCCTCGCGGTGCGCTTCCTGCTGGACGTCGCGCTGCCGCTGGTGCCGATGCTCGCGACGCTGGCTTTGCTGGTGCTGGTCAACGTCGCGGCGCTGCTGACGCGGCGGCGCTGGCCGACGACGCATGCGGCGCTGCTGGCCACGTTGCTGGTCGATGTCGCGTGCCTGACGGTGCAATTGTACCTGAGCGGGGGTGCGACGAACCCGTTCGTGTCGCTGTACCTGTTGCAGGTCGTGCTGGGCGCGGTGCTGCTGGAGGCATGGGCCAGCTGGCTGCTGGTCGCGATCACCGCATTCGCCTTCGCCGCGCTGGCGCTGCTGGCCCCTCCGCTGGCACTGCCCGAGGGGATCGCGAGCAGCCTGTCGCCGCCGCACCTGCTGGCGACGTGGTTCAACTACGCATTGGCCGCCGTGCTGCTGGTCCTGTTCACGACGCGGATCGCGCGGAACCTGCGCGATCGCGACGCGGGCCTCGCCGCGCTGCGCCAGCGTGCGGGCGAGGAGGAGCAGATCGTGCGCATGGGCCTGCTGGCCAGCGGCGCCGCGCACGAGCTGGGCACGCCGCTGGCGTCGCTGTCGATCGTGCTGGGCGACTGGCGCAGCGATCCGGCCGTGCGCGATCATCCCGCGCTGGCGGCGGAGGTCGCGGAGATGCAGGCGGAGGTCGCGCGGTGCAAGCATATCGTCGCGGGCATCCTGTTCGCGGCGGGCGAGGTGACGGGCGAGGCGCCGGAGCGCACCACCCTCGCCCGCTTCCTGGCGGGCATCGTCGCCACCGCGACGGCGCGCGACGCGATCGCGATCGAGGATCGGATCGGCGGCGCGATGCCGATCGTGGCGGACCGCGCGCTGGGACAGGCGGTGCTGAACCTGCTCGACAATGCGGCGGAGGCGGGCGCGACGCGGATCGTCCTGACGGTATCGGCGGAGGACGACGACCTCGTCATCGCGGTCGCCGACGACGGGCACGGCTTTCCCGCTCATATCCTGGCGGGGGTCGGCCGCCCCTATCGCACGACCAAGGATCGGCGCGGCGCGGGCCTGGGCCTGTTCCTGGCCAGCAACGTGTTGCGGACGCTGGGCGGCGCGCTGGAGGTGCGCAACCGCGCGACCGGTGGTGGGGGCGGCGGGGCGGAGGTGCTATTGCGGTTGCCGCGCGAGGCCCTCGCGCTGGAGGACGACCGATGAGCGATCACCGGCTGCTGATCGTGGAGGACGACGTCGTGCTGGCGCGCACGCTGGCGCGGTCGTTCGAACGGCGCGGCTATGCGGTGGCGGTGCGGCACGACCTGGACGGGCTGGAGGACGCCGCGCGCGCCTTCGCGCCGACGCGCGCGCTGGTCGACCTGCGGCTGGGCGGGGCGTCGGGCCTCGCCGCGATCCGCGCGCTGCACGACATGGACGCGGACATCCGCATCCTGGTGCTGACCGGTTTCGCCAGCATCGCGACCGCGGTCGAGGCGATCAAGCTGGGCGCCACCAACTACCTGACGAAACCCGCGAACACCGACGATATCGAGGCCGCGTTCGACCGCGTGGAGGGGGACGTGGCGACCGACCTGGCGGCGCGGCCGACATCGATCCGGACGCTGGAATGGGAGCATATCCACCAGACGCTGGTCGACACCGATTTCAACATATCCGAGGCCGCGCGCCGCCTGGGCCTCCACCGCCGCACGCTGGCGCGCAAGCTGGACAAGCGGCACCTCTAGCGCGCGCGTTCCACGAAACGGTCGAGCGCGACGACGGCCTGCCGCGTGGCGACGTGCAGCGCGCGACGGTCGACCGCTTCGCCGTCGGACAAAGCCGCCCATCGCCCGCCCAGGTGCGCGAAGCCCAGCATCCCCGACAGTCCCGCCAGCCGGTGCGCGGCGTCGACGTCCTGCCCCCGCGCCAGCGCCGCGACCGCGGCGTCCAGCTGCACGCACAGCCCGGTCGCGAGCCCGACGACCTCCGCCCGCCCGAACGCCGCCGACAGCCGGTCGAGCGCGGGCGTGGCCGGCGGGGTCCACCGCGCCGCCAGCGCGACGATATCGTCCCGTGTCGGCGGATGCGGCAGGCGATCGTCGATCGCGGCGTCGTCCCCCGCCGGGTCGCCCACGACCACGATCGCGCCGCGACCGATCGCCCCGCCCGCGGAACGAAGCCGCGCGATCGATCCGACGCGGTCGGCGCCGACCACGAACAGGTCCGCGCGGCGCGACGGGATGTCGGGGCCGGACGTCATCGTCCACGCGGGCGCGAACGCCCCCCGCAACAGTGTTTCAAGCGCCGGATCGGTTGTCAGAACGACGAGGGACGACATAACTTCCAACATGGATCAATAACCATCACACCCGGTTTGAATTTCGCTATCGCTTGATATATCCCGGCAAGCGATTGAGGATACAGCCAAAGGTTGCAAGGGGGGGCTCTTCTTGGCGGCACTGCGCATATTGGTGACGGACGACCATCCGCTGACGCGGGAAGGTCTGTCGCTCGCGGCGAGGGCGGCGGTGGTCGGGGCGCAGGTGGATGCCGCGGGCTCGGTCGCGGACGCGGCGGGATTGATCGAGCGGCGGGGGCCGTACCGCCTCATCCTGCTGGATTTCGCGCTGCCCGATTCGCACGGCTACGCCGGGATGCTGCGGTTGCAGCAACTGGCGCCGACGACGCCGATCGTGATCGTGACCGCGCACGAGCGCGCGAACCTGATCGAGGCGGCGAAGGCGCTGGGCGCGGCGGGGTTCGTGCTGAAGAGCCAGTCGCTGGACGATATCGCCGCGGCGTTGCGCGCGATCGCGGGCGGCCGCACCCACTTTCCCGACGGGGTCGGCGCCGATCCGCTGATCGCCGCGGCGCGGGACCGCATCGGAAAGCTGTCGAAGGCGCAATATGCGGTGCTGCTGGCGCTGGCCGACGGACGGTCGAACAAGCAGATCGCGCACGACCTGGACATCGCGGAAGCGACGGTGAAGGCGCATCTGACCACGGTGTTCCGCAAGCTGGGCGTGACCAACCGGTCGCAGGCGCTGCTGGCGGCGGGACCGTTGCTGCGGACCGAGGACGCGGCCACGCCGTGAATGCGCTGAAGGTCCTGTACGTCGACGACGATCCGGATATCCGGCAGATCGTCGCCCTGTCGCTGCGTCGCGATCCGGCCGTCACGGCGCACTTCGCCGCGTCGGCGGAGGAGGCGCTGGCGCGGATCGAGGGCGATGCGTCGCCCGACGTGGTGCTGGCCGACGTGATGATGCCGGGGATGGGGGGCCTGGCCCTCGCCGATGCGTTGCGCGCGGCGCCGCGGACGCGCGACGTGCCCGTCATCTTCGTCACCGCGCGGGCGCGGGAGAGCGACATGGACGCCTATCGCGCGCACGGCGCGATCGGGGTGATCGTGAAGCCGTTCGATCCCCTGCACCTGGCCGATCTGGTGCGCACGCGGCTGGCGGCGGCCAATGCGCTGCCGACGTCCGACGATGGTAGCAAGGACGGCGCCGGCGACGCGGGCGGAAAGGTCTCGTCAACCGTCCCGCGTCCCTAGTCGTGACATGGAAACCAGCACCCTCGATCGCCATCGCGCCGACCACGACCGCGTCCGCGCGATCCTGACCGGGCTGGAGGCCTATCTGCTCGCCGCCGCGCCGCCGGTGGACGCAGGGTTCTCGCGCCTGCGCTGGTCGCTGGCGCGGGAGCTTTCAGTGCATCTGGCGTTCGAGCGGACCGCGTATCCGAAGATCACGTCGCAGCCGCGCGGCCCGGCGCTGTACAACGGCCTGGACCGGACGCTGGACGCCGACCTGGGCGAGCATATGACGAAATGGACGCTGGCGCGGATCCACGCCGAATGGATCGCCTATCGCGTGTCGGCGCGCCTGCTGTCGCGGCGGCTGCGCCAGCGGATGGCGTATGAGGAGAGCGTGCTTTTCCCGATGATGGCGCCCGCGGCCTGAACCGCGCGCGGGGACCGCGTCATTCGGCGGTTTCCAATACCCCGTAATGCACGCCGAGCGAGTAGAGGATGTCGATCTCGCGCGCGTGGCGGCGATGCATGTCCGCCACCATCGCCTGCGCCGCGCGGGCGAAGCCGGGCCAGTCCGCCGCGATCGCGCCGGGGCACCATCGATAGACGAAGGCGCCCCAATCCTCGTTCTGCGCCACGACGTCGCGCATCGCCGCCGTCGCGGCCTGATCGTACCGGTCGCGCGCGGCCAGATCGGCGGTCGTGGACAGGATCCGCTCCTCCTCCGCATGATGATCGCGGATCAGCATCGCCAGCCGGCGCAACGTCGCCCCCGCCGCCTCCGGGCAGCGCGGGCCCTGCACGATGTGCAGCAGGTCCGCGGCCAGCGCCTCGATCGTGGCATGCTGGCGCATCAGGCGGGGATAGCTCATCATGTCACTCCGTCACGCGACGCAGGCTCAGGGGGAAGGACGATCTACCCACGCCAGGATCGCTGCCAATTCACTTGCGGCGAGCGGGCGCGTGAAGCGGACGCCCGACATGCCCGCCGCGTGCCAGCAGATACGCCCGGGAAGCGAATACGGTCCCAGTAGCAGCACGACCAGCGTTCCCATACCCGACGGCACATGACCGCCGAGCCTGACCCCGCCGAGGGAGATGTCCCGAAGGGGGACATCGCGCACGCGATCCTCCACGATCAGGCTGGCGCTGCGCGCGACGGCGAATCGCGGGCTGCGCGGGCGCAGGTCCGCGGGCGGGGGCACGAGCGGCGCGTCGAGCCGCAGCCCGGCCATGCCGTCGTGCGACCAGATCACCGTCGCGTCGGCCGCCAGCAGCGACCGCGCCTCGATCCCGACGCGCGTCCCCGCCGCGGGCGGGCAGTCCATTTCGATGCCGACCCCCTGCGCCGACTGGTTGCGCACGATGCAGACATGCTCGCATCCGTCGACGGTCAGCTTTCCGATCGCGAAATGCGTGCGCGCGCGCGGCCCGCTGCGGCGGTCGTGCACGATGTCGCCCGCGGCGGGCGCGGGAAGGGGCGCCTGAACGGGAGGGGCGGCGATGACGGCCGGCAGCATCGCAGGCAGGGCGGACATGGGCTTTCCCTTCACCGGATCTTGGCGCGATAGCGCAGCTGGAACGACGTGTTCGTGGCGAAGGTGCCGGACAGGGTGACGCGCACCGACCGCACCTTCGCATCATAGCCCGCGGCGTCGGCGACGGGTTGGTAGCCCCAGCCGGTGCCGTCCGAGAATTCCAGCGCATCGCCCGCCGCGGTCAGCGCGACATAGCCGTAGCTGAGGGTGCTGCTGCCCAGTCCCAGGCCCAGCAGGCTGCCGTCCAGGAACTCGACCGGGCCCTTGCCCGCCCCCGCCAGATCGCCGACGTACAGGATCAGGTTCGCGGCCAGCGGCTCCTCCAGCCGGATACCGGTCACCGGCTTGAAGATGTTGGCCAGCGGATTGGTCGCGCGGGTGCGATAGTCCGCCGCCGCGCCGGGGATCGAGCGCGGGTTGGCGTTGCCGAGCGGGTCGGACACGACCGACACGGTCTTCGTCACGGTCAGCGGGTCCGCGGCGGCGGCGGCGGGCGCGAGCAGCGCCGCGATGGCGAGCAGCCGCCTCACCGCGCCACCCCCAGCCGCCGCGCCGTCGCGGCGATGCCGCGCTGGTCGAATTTCAGCCGCATCGTCACGAACGGACCGGCGCGGGTGTAGCGGTCCTCCTCGAAATCGCGGTCGCGATAGCCGGAGAAATTGTAGCCCGCGGTCACCCACACGTCGGTCGCGGGGGAGACGCCGACGGTCGGGCCGAAGGCGTAGGCGATCGTGCCGCGCGTCCAGGCGTGCTGCACCGACCCCTGCACCCCGATGTCGAGGCGGCGCGACAGGTCGCGGCGGATGTCGACGCCGATCGCGTCGATATAGCCGTCGTACGCATCGGTGCCGAACGTGCCGCGCACCCATTTCGCGCCGTAATAGACCGTCGCGTCCCAGCCGCGGCCCGGATCGCTGCGATAATTGACCGCCGTGTTGCCGACGATGCGGAAGCTGGCCTGCGCGCCGCCCAGGGTCCCGGCGCCATAGGACGGCACGCCCAGCACGTTGCCGCCCGTGAAGCCGGCACCGGCGCGTTCGTCGCGCAACTGCACGCGGTTCAGCAGCGACCAGTTGCTGTTCAGCGGGCGCCACGCGATCGACACGTCCGCGCTGGCATAGGCGGCGGTCGCGCCCGACGGCTGGTCGACGCGGAACCAGCGCAGCGAGGAGGCGATCGTGCGCCCCTGCCCCACGCTGCGCAGCAGGTTGCTGGTCACGCCGAAGCGGTCCCCGCTCGCGCTCTGCCGCATCTCGACGCGGCCGTTCCAGTTCCACTGTCCCGAGCGATAGTTCGCGCCCAGCGTGATCGCGGCGAAATCGTCGGTGCCGCCGCCCTGCGTCTGCGTATTGCCCGCGGTGACCGGCTGGAAGGCGTTCACGCGCGCGCCGTCGGGCAGGCGACCGCGCAGCGTGTCGGCGGCGTCCAGCGTCGCGTCGATCGTCCAGCGCGCGCCCAGCGGGATCGACTGCGTCAGGCCGTATTGCGCGAAGGTGCGCCCGGCGTTCTCGCTCGCCACCGCCTGCTGGTTCAGCGAGCTGGACAGCTTCGCGCCCGACCACGGCGCGACGTCGAAGCCCAGCTGCGCGGTCTGCGTTGTGAAGCCGCGGCCGTCCGCGATCTCGTACCCCGCCAGCAGGCGCACGTCGGGGCGGACGCGCCAGGCGGCGGTGACCTGGTGCCGTATCGGGAAATCGATGCTGTCCTTGTTCCCGCCCGGCGCGACCTGCGTCTGTCCGCCGATCGTCAGCCGGCCGCCCAGCAGCGCCTGCGTCCCCCCCAGCGTCAGCAGGCGCGAATCGCGATCCTGCCCGTCGATGCCGCGATCCGACGCCAGCTGCGCGCCGACGAAGGCGGTGCCGTTGCCGCGGCGCCATTCGGCGCGCACGTCGGCGGCGGTGCGGGTCGCGCCGGTCAGGAACTGGTCCTGCCGCCACGCCGTGCCCGTCAGCGCCAGCCGGTCGGTCAGCGCGACGCGGCCGTCGAGGCCCAGCTTGCGGCTGCCCGCCTCGACGATGTTCTGCTGCCCCACGCCGAAGCCGGTATCCTGCTGCCGCGCATAGGCCAGGACGTCGATCGCGGGGCCATGATGCTCCGCCTCCACCATCCACGCCTGCCCGGCGTCGAGGCCGCGGCGGCCGCCGGTGGCGGCCTCCGCGCGGACCAGCGTCGTGCGCGTCAGCTGCGCGCGCGCATCGACCGCGATCAGCGTGGCGTTCGACAGCGCCTTGTCGTGCAGCGCGGTGACGCCGACCTCCGCGCGCCCGTCGGCGGTGCGGGTGGCGGCGCGCGCGCCCGCGACGCGGCGGCGCGCATCGCCGTAGGTTTCGTAATCGACGACGATGAAGACCGGATTGCGGCTCGCATCGCGGCTCAGCACCGGTTCGCGGAAGCGGATCGTGCCCATCTCGGGATCGATGTCGTAGTCGATGTGGCGGACCATCGCGGTGGACGACACCACCAGTTCGGAGCGCAGCCGGTCGCGGACCTCGATGCGCAGCTTGTCGCTGTTGGGCACCACGCCACGCGCGGACAGGCGATACGGGCCGGACAGGCCGTTGCCCTGGATCTCATCGCGCGCGTAGCGATCGTCGGTGTCCGCGGCGAAGGCGGTGACGGTGACGCTGCGCCCCTGATACGCCACCTTCGCGCCGTTCAGCGTGCGATTGTAACGGCCCAGCTGCGTATCGGTGAAGCCGGTTTCGTAGTCGCCGAACAGCGCGACCAGCTCGGGCCGTTCCAGCCGCAGGTACAGTTTGCGCGACGTCGCGGCGTCGTAGCCCTGCTGCGTACGGTCGCCGTACACGGTGTAATAGCGGTCGGGATCGATCGTGCCGAGCAGGCCGCGCGTACGGTCGCGCTCCCGGTCGCTGTCATACGCGATCGTGGCCAGCCACGCGCCCTTCACCCGCCCCTTGGCATACAAGGCAAGCTGCCCGTCGGTGACCACCTTCCCCTTGGAATACCACGGCAGCGAGCGGCCGTGCTTGTTGAGGACGTCGTAGCCGAAGGTGCCGGAACCGAAGCCGACGACCGTCCACGCCTTCGCCATCGGCGCGAGCCATGCGCGCAGGTCGACGCGATGCGCGCCCCGCTCCTGCGCGAGCGTGACCGCGACGCGGACCGCCCCTGCCTGCGCCGAGGGCTGTAGCGCCAGCAAGGCGACGCCGTCGTCGCCCACGACGCGCGCGACCGCGCCGCCCGCGGTGCCGGTGGCGGCGCGGACCTGGTCCAGCGCGACGTCGGTGGCGGCGGCATGGGGGGCGGCGACCTCGACCGGGACGACCGTCCCCGCGCGCACGGGACGGCCCGCGCGATCGGTCAGGCGGATCGCGATCAACGGGCGCGTCACGCCGTCCGCGACCAGCCGGCTGGCATCGGCCAGATACGTGGCCTGCGCCGCCGCGCCGGACGAATGGACGATGCGGTCGATCGTCGCCACGACCGATCCGTCCGCCGCCAGCACGCGCGCGGACAGGCGGTTGTCGCCCTCCACCAGCGGAATGCCGCTCCAGCGCGAGATGGCGACGCGGTCGTCGGGGCCGGTATCGGTGGAATCGAAGTCGATCGGGTCGCTCTGCACGCCGTTCACGGTCAGGGCGACGCGCTGTCCGGGCAGATGCTTCACGACGACGCGGATCGCGGGCGCGCGCGGATTGTGGTCCGCCAGCGGGAACAGCATCGCGACGCCGGGCGCCTGCCCCGCGAACCAGTCGCGCCGGCCCGCGGCGACGCCGTCGTCGCTGGCCGCGACGATGTCCGGCGCCGCTTTCCGGCCGTTGGGGCGCAGCAGGAAGTCGACCCGCTTCATCAGTCCGCCGTCGCTTTCGACGAAGCGCGACAGGTCGTTGCCCGCCGAGCGCGTGTCGTCGTCGCATGCCACCGGGTCCAGCGTGGCGGGGATCGTGCCCCGGTCCAGCTGCACCACGTGACGGCCCGGGCGGACGCCCTCGATATGATACAGGCCGTCCTTGTCGGTGACGACGTAGGTGCCGTCCTCCAGCAGGATGCGGATATCGGCCACGCCGCGGCGGCGCGCGGGCGGATCGCCGCACCGCCCCTCCGTCACGCGGCCGACGACGGTGAAGCCGTCGGTGGTCAGCAGCGGACGCAGCCGCACCGACGCCGCCGCCTCGTTCCCCGTGGCGCCGTCGGCGCCGGAGGCCAGGACGCGGTTGACCGCCTCCCCCGGCGGGGCGCCGGGGGCGACCGACACGACGTAGCGCAGGTCCAGCGTCGCGCGCGGCGCCACTTCCGGCACCACGAACGCCAGCGTGCGTCCGTCGGCCGCGATCTGCGGCGCCGCGACGCCGCGTTCGGACCCGCGCTCGTACCGCAGGCCGCGCGGCAGGATGTCGGTGATCCGAACGTTGCGCGCCGCCGCGTCGCCGCGGTTGGTCAGCGTCACGCGATATTGCACAAGGTCGCCCGGCGACGCCTCCCGCACCGACGCGGTCTTCGTCAGCAGCAGGCGCGTCTCGCCGATCCGGTCGAGCGGGATGTCGGTGTAGAAGGCCTCGTTCCCCACGTCGAACGGGGCGCCGAACGACGCCGGGTTGACGATGTACGATTGCCCCCTGGGATCGCGCAGCGCGGCCAGTTCGGCGGGCGGGCGGGTCGACGGCGCGGTATAGCCCGAGGGCGGGTCGATGCGCAGATGGTAGCGGCCCGGCGCGATCAGCGGGAATTCGTAATAACCCTGCGACGCCACGTACGTCCGCCCGCTGGCGTCGCGCACGGTCGCGCCGCTGACCACGGTGGAGGGATAGCGGCTGACGCCGTCGGTGCCGAACACCGTCGCGGGGCGGCCCTGATCGTCGAGCAGCGTGACGGTGGCGCCGTCGACCAAAGCGCCGGTCGCCGAATCGTAGACGTAGCCCGCCGGATCGACCAGCACGTCGATCTGCGACGACAGGCTGAACGCATCCTCGGTGAACGACAGTTTCAGGCGCGCGCCGCGCTGGAGCCGGGCATCGCAGGCGGCGTTCTGCGGATTGGTGCCCGCGGCGGGGATGCCGCCTGCGAACACGCCGGTGTCGGGGCCGGTTTCCATCAGCGGCAGCGACAGGTTGAACGACGTGGTCGCCACCGTCACGGTCGACTGTTCGCGGACCAGCGGATCGTGGTTGCCGCCCTGGTTGTCGAGGACGAGGATGAACGCCAGCCGCGGGTTCACCTGCCCCGTGGGGGCGGTCGCCGCGAACGTCGCCTCGTCGATCGGGGCGGGGGTGTAGCGGAAGGCGGGCGTCGTCTCGCACTTCGTGCCCGTCATCTGGTATCCGACGGGGGGCAGGCGGAAGCTGAGCGAGGTCGGACGCTTCGTCCGGTCGACCGTCAGCGCGACGGTATTGGACGATACGACCGTGGCGGTGCCGCCGCCGCCGCCGGACGTGCCCCCGCCACCCGTAGCCCCGCCACCCGTACCCCCGCCGCCCAGACCGTAGGTCAGCGTCGCGGTATTGACGATGCGCGCGCCGTCCTGCGCCGCCGCGAGCGCGGCGGTCGCGAGCAGCCCCGTCAGGGCGAGCAGGAGGGGACGAACGATGCGCATGCCGGGTCTGTCGCCGGCGCGCCGGGGCTGATGCCCCGCGCGCCGGCGTCTGTCGCTCCATGAAGGGGTGAGGGGCGGTCGGGGCCGCTAGTCGATCGTCACCTTGAACGCGACCGCGGTCGCGCCGCCGCCGCCGACGCGATCGATGCGCGCGGTGACGGTGCGGCTCGACAGGTCGAAGTTCGCGATGCCGCCGTCCGTCTCCGCGCCGTCGTCGGCGTCGTCGTCCTCGGTCGATCCGGCGACGACGCAGGCGATGCCCAATACGCCCGGCGTCCCGATCGTGATCGATCCGGGGACGTAGGTGGTGTGCGCGGGCACCACGTCGGCCAGCGTCACGCCGTCCGCCGCCGCGGTCAGCGTGCCGTTCGCCACGCGCAGGCAATATTCGACCGTCGCGCCCGGGATCGCCTTGAAATTGGCGAGATTGACGCCGTCCGACAGGACCTTCGCCGACTTGGCGACCGACAAAGCGACGTTGTGCGTGCCGATCTCATACCCGGAATAGGCGCGCCCCTGTCCGTTGCGCGCGATATCGCCCAGGTACAGCGTACCGTCGCTGTCGTCGTCCGCGAACACGACGTCGACGGTATTGTCGGCGTTGCCCAGGTTCAGGTCGGTGGCGACGAGCGCGCTTCCCTGCGTCCCCGCGGTCCCGCCCGCCGCGACGATCACGTGCAGCGAATCGAACGCCAGCGTGGCGCCGGGCGTCGACGGCACGTTGCCGACGAGGAAGACGGTGGCCGAGGCGTCGGGGGCCAGTTCGTCGATATACGTCTGCGTATCGACGCCGACGTCGTAGGTGCCGTTGCCGTTGCTGTCGACGAACGCGCGCAGGTTGGCGACGTCGAAATTGTCGGTGCCGGGAAGGATGCCCAGCGCGATCGACTGCTGATCGGGATCGAGCAGGAAATCCTGCGCGCCGTTGGTCATGTTCGTGACCTTGAACGTCGTCACCGCATTCTGCTGCCCCAGGTTCACCTGCGTGAAGCCGACCTGATCGGTCACGACGGTGAAGTTGACCTTCCGGTCGACCACGAACGTCGCGGTGCTGGAATTGGTCGACTGCGCCGTGCCGTTGACGCTGTAGGTCACCGACGCGGTGTTGTTGATGACGGTGCCGGCGGTCGTCTGCAACGCGGCGGTCTGGGCCTGCGCCTGGCCGGCCAGGCCGCCGGACGCGGCGCCGGCCATCAGCGCGACGAGCGCGTGTCGAGCGAACATGGGACGTGTTTCCTTGCTGTGGAGGGGGGGGCGGGGGCTCACCGGAGCACCGCCTGGAACGCGAGCTTGCCGGAGGCACCGGCGGGGATCGGGCGATCGAGGCGCCAGCGGACGTGGCGGACGTCGTCGACGGTCGCGGCGCGCGCGCCGACGCGCAGGGCGGGCAGCGCGGCGAAGGTGCGGCCGTCGACCGACACGTCCGGCGCGGGCGTGCCCGCCGCGGGCGCGCGATAGGCGAGGCCGGCGGGGACCGGATTGTCGAAGGCGACGTTCGCGACCGGCTGCGCCCCGGTGTTGCGATAGGCCAGGACGAACGTCACGCGGTCGCCCGGCACCACGCGGCGCGCGGGCACCAGCGCGACGCGCGTCGTGCCGTCGGCGGCGCGCGAACGCGCCCCCACCAGCACCTGCGACACCACCTGCAACGGCCCGCCCGCCTGCGCCAGGGCAGGCAGCGCGAGCGCCGCGACGGGAAGGAAACGGAACATGGGGGGCCTCCTCACTGGATATTCACCTTGAACTGGACGACGTGGACCGCGGCGCCTGCGACATCGCCGAGCGCGACGTGGACGCCGGTGCCGTCGAAGCGCGCGGCATCCGCCTGCGCCGCGCCGTCCAGCGTGATGCTGCCGGGGACGAAGGTCGTGCCGAGGGGGATGCGGTCGTCGATCGCGACCGCGGGCGTCGGCGCGTCGAAACGCGCCTCCAGCCGGTAGGTGATCGTCGCGCCCGGCATGACGCGCGCCGAGCCGTCGGGGGCGAGTACGGATTGCGTCTTCGACAGGACCGGTCCGGCGGACGCCCCGCCGGCGGCGGTCAGGACGGTCGTGGCGATCGCGGCGGCGCCGCCCGGCCCGGCGATCGCGCCCGCGGCCGGATCGCCGATTACGCTGCCCGGTGCGCCATGCCCCTCCGCCGCGGTGCCGCCGAGCGATACCGCCACGTCGCCCGCGCCACGGTCCAGCCCGCCGACCGTCACGACGACGCGGCGCTCCTCGCCCGGCGCCAGGACGATCGCATCGACCGGCGACCCGTCGACCGATATCGCCGCCGTCGCATCCCCGGGCACGGTCGCGACGAGCAGGATGCGCTGTTCCGCATTGCCCGGGTTGCGCACGTCGAAAGCGACGTCGGCGCGTACGTCCACGATCGGCGCCCGCGGCACGACCGCCACGACCGCGACGTCGATCAGCCGCGCCACCGTCAGCGCGACCTCGTTGCTGGCGATCGTGCGCGTGCCGAGGTCCAGCGTCGCCACGTTGCGGATCGTCGTCCCGGCGGGCGTGGGCGCGGCCGCCGCGGGCGCGACGACGAGCGCGACGCACAGCGCGGCAAGGGACGTGATCCCCCCGCCCGTGCCCGTCGCCTTCGTCCCCTTGCGCACCGTCGTCACCCTCCGCTTGGTCAGGCGGTCAGCAAGCGTGATCGAGGTTAAGCAAAGGCTGCGGCGGGGGCACCCTGCCCGCGGACTTAGACCAAGGTGTTATTCCGACGCAAAAAAGGTGGTACGTCGCGGCGGTCCGACGCGACCGTCGACCGCGGTCCCGACTCGTCCGCGGACCGGTTGCGCGGACGCACGGGAGAGCGTCGCAGGATGAAGAAGATCGGCCGCGCGGACCCCCTCCCCCCTCCCGTCGACGACCCGTCGGTCCCGCTGACGCTGCAACTGCTGGCGGATACGGTGCCGGGGGGGCTGGCGCTGCTGGTGTCGGGAGGCGACGGCAAGCCGCGGGTGGAGGCGTCGTGCCCCCCGCGGCTGCGCGTCGGCACCGGCCTTCGCGTGCCGCCCGGCCTGCTGACCGCGCATCCGGTCGCATTCGATGCCTCCACGCGGCGCGTGCCGGCCGAATGGACCGCGATCCTGGGCGACCACCCGGCGCATTTCGCCGCGGTGCCGGTGGGGGAACGCGCGCTGCACCTGGTCCTGGCGGGGACGGGCGGGAAGGCGATCGCCCCACCCTCGCTGGCGCGATGGGGGCAGTTGATGTCCCGCCTGCTGGACCGCGACCGCATCTCGCTGCGCGCGGACGCCTCGCGCCGGCTGGCCGCGCTGATCGACGGCCTCCCCTCTCCGCTGGCGTTCGTCGACGGGGGGACGATCGAGGTGTTCGTGAACGACGGCGCGCGCCAACTGCTGGGCATCGCGCCCGGCGTGCGATCGGCACGGACGATCGCGGCGGCGCTGGCGCTGCTGGTACAGCAGGACGGCGACGGCCAGGCCGCGGCGCTGGCGCGCGATCCGATGGCGTCGCTGACGTTCGCGATCGACCGCGGCGGCCGCCATTTCGCGGTCGACAGTCGCTGGGTCAGCGAGCCGGAACTGACCGGGCGGGTGTGGCTGTTCCGCGACGTGACCGACGATTACCGCATCGCGCGCTTCCGCGACGAACTGGTGTCGAACGTCAGCCACGAACTGCGTACCCCGCTGACCTCCATCCTCGGCGCGCTGACGCTGCTGGACGTCGGTCCGCAGGGCGGCGTGTCGGAAGAGAATGCGACGTTGATCGACATCGCGCTGCGCAACGGGCGGCGGCTGCTGGGTCTGGTCGGCGACCTGCTCGACCTCGACCGCGCGGAGGCGCACGGGCTGAACCTCGCCCGCCGGCCGACCGACCTGTCGCTGCTGCTGGCCGATGCGATCGTGCAGAACCGCCCGATGGCGCAACGCCACGACGTGACGGTGACGCTGCTGGTCGACGACGACGGGCTGGGGGTGGATCATCACGCCGACGTCGACCCCGACCGGCTGCTCCAGGTCGTCGGCAACCTGTTGTCCAACGCGGTGAAATTCTCGCCCGAGGGCGGCGCGGTGACGGTCCGCCTGCGCCGCGCCGCGACCGGATGGCGCCTGACGGTGGCGGACGAGGGCGCGGGCATCCCGGACGAGCTTCGCGAACAATTGTTCACCCGCTTCGCGCGCGGATCGACCCCGTCGCGGATCGGCATCCCGGGCACGGGCCTGGGCCTGGCCATCGTGAAGGCGATCGTGGAGGCGCACGGCGGGACGATCGCGGTCGAGCCGCCGGGGGGCGGCGGCGCGGTGTTCCACGTCGACCTGCCGGATTGACGGGCGGAAGCGGGCGGCGTCAGGCCCGCGACAGCGCGCGGTAGATGTCGCGATAGGCGCCGATGATCGTGCCGTGATCGTAATCGCGCAGGACGCGCGCGCGCATCGCCTGCCCCATCCGGTCGCGCAGCCCGTCCTCGTCGACGATGCGCAGGATCGCGGCGGCGGTGGCGACGGGGTTGACCAGCGGGGTGACGATCCCGCCGTGCGCGCTGTCCGCGCCGCCGCGGCCCTCGATCATCTCGCGGCAGCTGCCGACGTCGGGGGCGACCACGGGGATGCCGCACGCGCCCCCTTCCAGGATCACCAGCGGCTGTGCCTCCGACAGGCTGGTCAGCACCAGCAGGTCGACGCGCGGCAGCCATTCGTCGATCCGCACGCGCCCCTCGAACGAGAAAACGTCGCCGATCCCGAGTTGCGCGACCAGCGCGTAGCATTCGGCGGCATAGTCCGCATCCTCGTCCTCCGGCCCCAGCAGGGCGAAGCGCACGTCGGGACGCTGCGCATGGACCAGCGCGGCGGCGCGGACGAAGGTCTTCACGTCCTTGATCGGCACCACGCGGCCCAGCAGCGCCACCAGCGGGCGCGCCGGATCGCGCAGGTCCTGCAAGCCGTCGAACCGCGTCGCATCGATGCCGTTGGGGATCGCGCGCACCCGCTCCGCCCGCGCGCCCAGCCGCCGCTGCACCGCGTTATTCTCCCCGTACAGCGCCACGATCGGATCGCAGGCGTCGTAGCAGGCGCCCGCGTAGCTGGTGAAGGCGCGCACCCACAGGTCGCGCAGGTCGCGCACGCTGCGGTCCAGTTCCAGCCCGGTATCGACCTGGTCCCCGATCCAGTCGGCCATCATCACCTCGATCTGGCGTTCCAGCAGGTAGATGCCGTGTTCGGTGATGAAGGCGGGGCGCCCCGTCTGCCGCGCCGCGCGCGCCGCCATCAGCCCGGCGAACCCGGTGGAGATGGTGTGATAGACGCGCGCGCGCGGCAACGGCGCGGTCAGCACCGCGAGCAGGCCGCCCAGCAACACGCGCATCGCCCAGAAATAATGGTGGAAGGACGCGGTCGGCAGCATCGCGCGATAGAATCGCTTGAGCCGCGCGAACACCGCCGGATGCGCCATGATGTCGCCCGCGCGCGGCATGCCCCGGATCGCGCCGACGCGGTCGATCAGGGCATGGAGCGGCGCGACCCCGCCGCCGCCGAGGAACACGACCAGCGCCTCCGCGATCGAGGCGGCCTCCGCGTCGCCGATCCGGCGCGGCATCTGCGTATCGGGGGCCAGCGCCACCTCCGTCACCGACACGACGTTGGGGGGCGGGGTCAGGCGATAGTCCTGCGCCTCCGCATCCGCCTTGATCGCCACGATCGCGAAGCGCACGTCGGGCAGGTTGACCATCAGGTCCTGCAACCACGCCGACACGCCCCCCACGACGAAGGGATAGGCCCCTTCGACGATCAGGCAGACGTCGGCTTCCGCATCGTCGGTCATGCCGGTTCGGCACGCCACCAGTCGTGCCAGCGCGCCGGCGCCGGTGCGTGCGCCGCGATCTCGTCCAGCGCGGCATAGTCGCGCGCCGCCCATGCCGCCTCCGCGCGCAGATCGTCGTCGCGCCCGGGCGGCAGCAGCGCGATCACGTCGGCGTGCAGTTGCGCGCGCTGGGTTTCCGACAGCAGGACGTTGGCGCGCGCATGTTCCGCCAGCAGCGCGGTCAGCGCGGGGAGGTCGCCCGCCGCCTCCAGCCGCTCGCGCGCGGCCATGAAATTCTGCGTGATCCGCGCCGCCGCCGCCGCCGCCAGCGCCCGGATCGTCTGGTCGCGGTCGCTGAGCGCCAGCAGGACCAGCGGGGACAGGGCAGGCTCGAACGACCGCACCACCGCCTCCAGCGCGGAGCGCCGGCTGGATATGTCGCCGTGGCGCAGGATCGCGGCGAGCGAGCCCAGCGCCTCCGGCGCGCTGTGCCGGATGCGGCCGTCGAGCAGCCGCCCGACATCGCCCATCGCCCGCGGATCGGGCCGCGTCGGCAGCAGCGGCAGCATCCCCGGACCGCGCGCGGACCGCGCGGTCATCCGCGCGAGCAGCATCGCGACCGGCCCCAGCGGCACCGCCACCGCGACCGCCATGCCCGGCGCGTCGTCGCGCAGCCAGACGACCACCGCGGCCAGCGTCAGCAGCAGGTGCATCGCCGCCGCGACGTGCGGCCAGCCGGGGACGAGCGCCAGCAAGGCGGCGTCCAGGACCGCCAGCACGACCGGCGCCCGCGTCATGCGACCAGTCCGACCCCGCCGCCGCGCGACGCCACCCGCGGCGCGTCGGCCAGCAGGGGCGACAGCCACGCGCCGATCTGTACCAGCCCCGCCAGCCCGAACGTGTCGAGCGCGCGGAACGGCAGGTCGTGGAAGACGAGCATCCCGATCGCCTCGTCCGACCCGTCGCGCCGCAACGGCAGCGCGGCGACGCCGACGCCCTGCAACGGCACGCGATCGGCGCGGCGGCCGACGTGCATGATCCTGCCGCGCTTGCGGATCAGCGTCGCCAGCGGCTCCGCCAGCGCCTCCGGCCGGGCGCCCGCGCTCGCGCCGCGCAGCCACGCGCGCGCGCGCCCGTCCGCGGCGGTCAGGTAGCAGGTGAAGTCGGTCGAGCCCGCCGCCTGCGCCACCAGCGCGCAGATCGCCTCGCGCCGCTGCGCCGGATCGACCGCGGCGAGGCCGGTGGCCAGCGCGACGATATGGCCCACGTCCCCCTGCTCGGTGGCGAGGCGGACCTGCAACGCGCGGTTGGTCGCGGACAGGTCGCCCACCACCTCGCCCAGCCGCCGCACGTCGCGTTGCGCGCCGTCGGCGCGGCGCCGCAGCCACGACGTCCGCCGCGCGCGCGCCAGCGTCGTCTCCCCCAGCACGCCCGCGGCGACGAACCACATCAGCGGGTGGAGCGACAGGTGGAGCAGGCGATCGAGATAGTCGGACTCGTGCACCGACCCGCGCGCGCCGAGAAACCAATAGGCGCTGGCAAGGGCGGCGGCGACGACGCCCGCACCGGTGCCGTAGGCGGTGGCGAGGATCAGGACGGGCAGCCACAGCGGATTGGGCTGCACCGCGGCGAACGCCTGCCCCCCCGCCAGCGTCCGGTCCAGCACCACCAGCAGCGCGAACAGCGCCGCGGTTTCCAGGGCGATCCGGGCCTTCGTCCGCGCGGTCATCGCCCGCGGCCCAGTCCGCGCGTCACCTGCGCACGGCCGTACACCTGCGTGCCGCTGAACCCCGGGCGCGACACCGACGTGACGCCGCCGCCGCCGTCGATGCGCCAGCCGTCCCCGATGGGCGCGTTGACGCCGATCCCCGCGGTCGGCCCGTCGCCGCCGAAACGGTCGACGGTATAGCCCGCCTGCCCCGTCAGCTGCACCGCGCCCATCGACCCGCTGACGACGCCCTGCACCGTGTGGTTCTCGCGTGTCGCCAGCGGGATCAGCGCGACCCCGAGCGCGTCGCGCGCCAGCCGGCGGACGTATTCGGCCTCCACCCGGTAGCCGATGCCGACCGAGGGCGAGCCGCGCCGCAGCAGGTAATCGACCCCGCCCGCCAGCACGATCGTGTCGGCGGCGTCGTTCGCGCCGTCCAGGCCGTAGCGGTTCCATCCGGTGTCCGCCTGCACCACCCAGTCGGGCGACAGGCGGTACGTGCCCCCCGCGCCCGCGCGCGACAGGTGACCGCCGCGCAGCGCCTGCACCCCGGTCGAGAAGTCGGGCATGTGGAATACGACGATCGCGCGCAGCTGCGCCTCCGCCGACCCGGCGGTCAGGCGCGCGCCGCCGCCCGTCACGTCGCTGTCGATCGCGGAGGACAGCAATACCTGCAAGCGCGCCGCGCCCTCCAGCGCGATACCGACGGAGGCGTCGACGACGGTGCTGCCCGCATCGTCGGTGTCCGCGATCCGGGTCGCGACATGGCGCAGGCCCGCGCCGACGCTCCACCGCGCGTCGATCGCCACGTCGGCGCGCGCACCGGCCTCCACCTGCGACAGGTCGCCGCCGTCGCGGGCGACGATGGATGCCGCGACCGTCCCCGGCGCGGTCGCCAGCGCGCGGCGGGCGACGGGATCGTCCGCCGCCAGGGCGCGATAGCCGTCGGCGGCGTGGAACAGGTCGCCGTCCGCCAGCGCGGTGTCGCTCGCCAGCCGCGCCAGTCGCCGGTCCTCGCGCCGCGTCGCCGCCAGCGCCGCCGCCCGCCGCCGCGCGCGCCCGGGGTAGCCCGCCGCGGCCTCCGCCTCGACCAGCGCCACGTCCGCCTCCAGCGCGCCGGGATCCTCCGGCGATGCGGTCACCACCACGGGGGGCGGCGCGAACTCGACGGTCAGCGTGTCGGGCGATCGCCGCCAGCGCATGTCCCATCCCGGCGCGGCGCGCAGGACCAGGCTGTCGTCGTTCCAGCGCAGGTCCTCCAGCGCGTCCCCCGCCGCGACGCGGAACCCCTCGATCGCGCGCGGGGGCAGCGGGCGATCGAAGCGTGCCACGATCTCGCCGTCCGCCTCGCCGACCGACAGTCGCGTGCCGCGCGGCCACGACAGCGTCGGCGCGGCGCCGCTGATCGTCGCGTCCGCGAATACCGCGGGCGGGACCGCCAGCGTCGGGGTGGCATCGGCCAGCAGGAGGAGAGCGGCGATCACGGCGCCAGCACCGCGCGCGCCTCGCCCGGGCGGCCCGCGGCGATCAGCAGCCGTGCCTGCATCGCCGCCAGCGCGCGATCGTCCGGCGCGTCGGCGCGCAGCCCCGCGACGATCCGCATCGCCTCCTGCCGCCGCCCCAGTCGGTCCAGCAGTTCGGCGCGCTCCCGCGTCGGCGCGGGCGTGGCGGCGAGCGCGCGTTCCAGCCACGGCCGTGCCGCCTTCGCGCCGCCGCGCTTCGCCTGCACGTCCGCCATCAGCCGGAGGGCCGACGCATCGTCCGCATCGGCCGAGAGCGCGGCGCGCAGCCAGCGGTCGGTCGCCGCCACGTCGCCGCGGTTCCACGCGGCCCAGGCCAGGTCCATGACCTCGCCCTTCCCCGCCACCCCCGCCGCGATCCGCCGCGTCGCCAGTTCCTGCGTCAGCGCGGCGGGCATCGTGCGCGGGACGGCGGCGGCGATCCGGCGGAACGTCGCATCGTCCAGGGCGCGGCCGTCCAGCAGCGCGGCGAGCGCGATCCGTCCCGCGCGATCGTCCCCCGACGCGCGCGCCAGCCGCATCCGCGTCGCCAGCACGTCGGTCGTCCCCGCCAGCGGGTGCGCGGCCAGGAACGCCAGCGCCGCGGCGGGCCGGTCGCGATCCGCATAGGCGTCCAGCCACGCGGCGTCGCGCGCGCGCGCCTTCAACCACGCAAGGTCGCCCCCGGCCGGCCGGGGTCCCATCAGGTACAGCAGCCGCTGCGCCGCCGGGCCGTCCGGCGTGCCGGTCGCCGCGTCGCGCAGCACCGCCAGGGCATCGTCGCGGAACCCTGCCGCCAGCAGCCGTTCCGCGATCCCCGCGCGATCCGCCCCCGCGCGCGCGGCCTGCGCACGCCACAGGTCGCGCAGGCCCGCGCGATCGCCCGCGCGGGTCAGCACGCCTTCGCGCGCCGCATCGCGCTGATCCGCGGGCAGCAGCGCCACCGCGCGCATCGCGGCGTCGCGATCCCCCGCCTGCGTCGCGACGCGCAGCGCCAGCCACGGATCGCGCGCGCGCCAGTCGGCGGGCGCCGCGCGGTCCATCGCCGCGATCAGGTCGAACCGCTTTGCCGCCTCCATCCGCCGGACGAGGTCGAGCCGCGCCGCGCCGTCGAGCGGCACCACGCCCCCCGCGACCGCGCGCGCGACCAGATCGGCGCGATCCGCGGCATAGGCGGCCTCGACCATATCCCGCGCCGGGGCCGCCCCGCGCGTGGTCGCCGCCGCCTCCAGCAACGCCGTCGCCGCGCGCGCGCGACCCGCCGCGTGCATCAGGTCGACGCGCAACCGCCACGTGTCGGGCGTCGCGCCGTCGGGACGCAGCGCCAGATAATCCAGCGCGACCGCGGCGCGCCCCGCGGCCTTCAGGTCCCACGCCACCTGCGCGGTGGAGACGCGCGCGCGCAGCCGCGCGGTCGCGCGCGCCAGCGTCGTCGCATCGGCATCGCGCACCAGCGCGGCGAATTCGGGCGGCGCGGGCGCGCGGGCCGCCGGCGCGCGCGGCGGGACCGGGACCGAGACCGGCGCGGCCATGCGCGACGCCGCGGTCGCGACCTCGCTCTGTCCCGGCAGCAGCCACCAGCCGCCCGCCAGCAGCGCCAGACCGGCGACGAAGGGCATCGCGGCGGCGGCGCGGCGGCGCGTCACGCGCGCGGCTCCGCGATCAGGCGATCGAGCGCCAGCGTCGACACATAGGGGCGGAATCCCGCCGCCCGCTCGCGCGCGTACAGCGCGGCGACCTGTCGCGTGTCCGCCGGATCCCAATAGTCCAGCGTCATCAGCTCCAGCGCCGGGTTCGCCGCCCGCGCCGCGCGCAGCCGCGTCGCCTGCCACCGCCAGTCGTCGTCGCTCAGCAGGTCGTAGCGCTTCGTCGCGAAGTTCCAGCGCGACGCCATCGCCTCGCCCAGCACGTAGTCGATCCGTCGCGCCGCCTGCGGCAGCGCGGCATAGCCGCGGTTCAGCATGATGCGGATGCCCGGAAAGCGCGCGCGCACCGCCGCGATCAGCGCCGCGCCCGCCGCCACCATGCCCTTCATCGTCGCCGGATCGCGCGTCTCCATCGCCTCCGCATTATCCAGCGTATCGATGAAGATTCCGTCGAAGCCCTGCGCCAGGATCGCGGGGACGATCGTGTCGACCACCGCCGCGCGCCACGCCGGGTGGCGCAGGTCCGCCATCCGCGCGTCGGGCCAGTGCGGGTTGGGCGCCAGCAGCGCACCCGCGGCGTCGAGCGCGGCGACATAGGGCCGCTGCCGCTCCACCTCCCCGAAACTGACATAGCCCAGCAGGATGCCGCCCGCCCCGCGCAGGGGCGCGATGGGGCGGGCGTGGTCGGGTTCCAGCACCAGCACGCGGCACGCGCGCGCCAGCACCGGATCGGTGGCCGCCCCGTAATCGACGCCCCAGCGCCAGTCGGCGGGCGCGGTCGCCTGCCCGCGCACGCCCAGCATCGCGGTCAGCCCCAGCATCATCGCTCCCCGCCGCCCGATCACAGCACGCGTCCTCCCGCGCCGACGACCGCGGGATTGTTGCCGACGAACAGCAGGTAGACGAGGTTGGCGGTCGCCTCCCCCGCCAGCGCCACGCCGACCGCCGCGCCGACGATCGCGCCCGACATGTACCCCCAGCCGAACGCCGCGAACCCGGCGTCCCACTGCCCCAGCGTCGCCAGCGCGCTGGCCAGCGCGAAGGCGCCCCAGGTCAAGAGGATGCGGCCGAACAGGTCGTAATAGGCCAGCACCACCGTCGCCGCGATCGCGACGAGGTGGAAGATCGTGCCGAAGGCGGTCTGGCGGAAGGCGAAGATCGCGCGGATGTCCGCCCCGATTAGGTCGAGCAGCGGCACCGCCAGCACCCACGCGAGCGCCGCCACGATCGCCTGTACCAGCACGATCAGGCGCAGCCCCGCGAACAGCGTGGTGACGAGGTCGCGATGCGCCTCCTCGATCCGGTCCAGCGTCGAGGTGCCGGTACAGCGCGCCATCACGTCGCCGAACGCGATGTCGAACCGCGTCTCGCTGACGATCAGGACCAGCGTGAGGCCGGGCACCATCGTCAGCAGGCCGAGGAAGCTGCCCAGGTCGTTGATCGGGTTCAGCCGCAGCATCCCCAGCACCGCGACGCTTTCGGGCGCCTGCCACAACAGCCATTTGTCGGCCCAGATCGCCGCCACCCCCGCGACCCCCGACAGCGCGACCAGCAGCGCCAGCCGCGGCGGCAGCACGTCCGCGCGCGGCAGGATCGCGGGCGCGGTGAAATGGCGGCGCAGCAGCACGATCACCGCGGCCAGCGTGACGCCGCATCCGGCCGTGACGATTCCCAGCACCACCACCGGATCGCCCGGCCGGAGCGCGAGCAGCGCCAGCCCGGCGGCGGCGGCCCCGCCCAGATACGCGCCCGGCACCGCGCGATAGCGGCGCAGCGCGGTCAGCAACGGCGCGGCGATCCACACCTGCGTCAGCCACGCCAGCGCCGCCGCGGCGATCAATGCGGGCAGGACGGGCATCCGCCCCAGTTCGACGAACAGGATCAGGCCCGCGACCAGCCCCAGGACGCCGCCCGCGGCCAGCGCCGCCACCACGATGCCGGGGATGCTGTCGGGCTCCTGCGCGAACAGGCGGTCCGCGACCAGCCGGGTCGCCAGGACGCCGATCGGCGCCGCCACCAAAGCGGACAGGCTGAAGGCGTAGACCAGCACGGTCTGCACCATGCGCATGCCGGCGGCGTCCAGGTGCTGCGCGGTCCAGCCGCCCAGCAACGTCATCGCGGCGGCGGTGATGAGCCAGGGTCCGGCGCTGATGACCGCACCATGCAGCGCGGCGCCGGCGATCCCGCCGACGCCGCCGTCCCGCGCCATCCGCGCCAGCTGAAATCCGACCCCCGCCATCGCGGTCCCCCTACCGCACGGGGGTTAAAGAACGAAGTCGGTGGCGGACAGGACGTGACGGCCGATCAGCGAGATGGCGAATTCCGCCGAACGATCGCTGTCGGTATTGCCCTCCACGATCGTATATTCGGTGCCGCCGATCGTCTGGTAGCTGTAGCGCAGCTGCCCTGCGGCGGTGAACGCCGCGCCGGGGGTCGACAGCAGGCCGAACGCCTGGTCGCCGCGCGCGAACAGGGAAGTGTTGGCGTCGATCGCGGACAGATCGATCCGGTCCTCCCCCGGGCGGAAGTCCGTCACGATGTCGCGCGTCGACGTCAGCGTGCCGGTGTCGATCGTGCTTTCGAACCGGAACGTGTCGCGTCCCGCGCCGCCCGTCATCGTATCCATGCCCCAGCCGCCGACGATCAGGTCGGCCCCGTCGCCGCCGTCGATCGTGTCGTTGCCCCAGCCGCCGAACAGCCGGTCGTCGCCGCCCAGGCCGCGGATCGTGTCGTTGCCCCAGCTGCCGTCCAGCATGTCCTGCTCGCTGGTTCCGGTCATCAGGTCGTTGGTCAGCGATCCCGTCCGCGTCACGCCGACGATGTCGGTGACGGTGACGTACAGCGCCTGCCGGTCGGTGGCGCCGCGCGCGTCGGTCGCGACGATCGTCACGTCGTAGATGCTGTCGCGGTTGATCGAGTCCAGCGGGGTTTCGAAATCGGGCGCGGCGCGGAAGCTGAGCGCGCCGGTCCGCGCGTCGATGGCGAACAGCGCGCCGTCGCCGCCCGGTGCGATCGACCAGGTGACCGCATCGCCCCACCGGATGTCGCTGTCCGTGGCGGCGGCGGTCGTGACGAACGCGGTGTTCTCCGCGATCGTCACGTTGCCCGTCGTGCCGCCGCCCAGCGAGGTGATGACGGGGCCGGTGTTGGCGACATGCCCCACCGTCACCGCATGGGTCCCCGCCGCGCCGACGTCGAGCGTCAGGATCTCGCCGACGAAGCTGGACTTCGTCGCCCCGGTCCAGGTCACCCAGTCGGTGCCGGGCGCCTTGACGTCCACGACCACCTTGCCCTCGCCCGACAGCGTGAAGGACAGGTCGCGGCCGTCGCCCGACAGCGACACCAGCGAGGCGCGCATCGGCAGGTCGGTGATCCGCGTCACGTCGTCCGCGACCGCGCCCATGGTGACGACGAACGTGCCGCCCGCCTGCGGCAGGAACACCTTGTCCTTGTCGTACGCGTACCAGCCCGCGACGCTCTGGATCACCTTCGTCCCCTGTCCGTCGACGTCGAGGGAGAAGGTGCCGGTGGTCGCGCCGACCTTCGCGGTGATGGTGTTGCCCGACACGGTGGAGGTGATGGTCGTCGTGTCGAACGCCTTGATGCGTGCGGCCAGGTCGGCCAGCGTCACGAACTCCATGCCCGCGGCGGAGGCGCGCGCGATCCAGTTCGTGAACATCTGCTGCGTGTAGGGCGAGGGGCCGCCGGTGTTCCACGCGGTCGGGCCGTAATCGTGCCACGGCCAGACGACGACGGGCGCATCCGCCTCGGCCGTCAGCGCCGCGAACTCCTTCGCCCAGACCGCCTCCGCTTCCGCCACGGTCTTCTTCTGGAATTCCATCAGCGTGAAATCGAACGCGGTGTTCGGCGCGATATACACCTTGTCGAACGACGGACCCGCGCCCGCGACCGACGCCAGCGATACGTTGTCCAGCAACGCGCCGAGATTGTCGTTGTCGCCCGCGACCGCGCGGAACGCCACGGTGTCGTTCCCGCCCGTGCCGGTGACGGTCAGCGTGCGCGCGGTCATCGTCGATCCGGTCGGCGCGATCGTGGCGACCACGACGCCGTTCCACACCACGTCGAACGCGGAGCTGGCCACCGCACCGGGACGCCCGGCGAAGTCGAACGACAGCGTATAGGCCTTGCCCGCCTCGGTCTTCACCGATTGCGACAGCGCGCCGGTGGCCCCGTCGACCTCAACCACGTTCTTGCCGTTCGAGGGCGCGACGCCGTTGAAGCCGCCGTTCCACACCTCGATCCCCTCGCCCGCGCCGGTCCAGCCCGGCACCTGCCCGGCGGTCGTGGTGCGCCAGGAATTGGGGCTGACGACGGCCTCCTCGAAGCTGCCGTTGACGATCAGGTTCGGCCCCGCGACGCCCGTGGTCGGCAGGAAGCCGAACGCATTGGGATAGCCCGCGCCGACGCCCGAATAGCCGCCCGACAGATATTCGGCGTATTTCAGGATTTCCTGGCTGGTGGCGATCTGTTCCGGCGCGCCGGGAACCGCCACGCCGCCGACCTTGACCTCGCGGCCCAGGAACGCGGACAGCCGCTGCTCCAGAACCGTGCGCGACTGGCCGAATTCGAACGCGATCTGCTCGGGAGTCAGGGGGTTGGTGTTCTCGGGATGGGTGTAGCTGTGGTTGCCCAGCTCGTTGCCCATGTCGATCAACGCCTTGTACACCGGCAGCGACACCGCCCAGTCGGTATCCTGACCGTTCGCCGCGTCGTTGCCGACGTTGACGTAATAGCTGCCGACGAAATTATAGTCCGCCTTCCACGCGGCCAGGATCGGGATCAGCTTGTCGTAGACGCCCGGCGCCGTACCGTCCGGATTGACCTCGATCTTCTCCTGGCTCTGGTCCATGTCGACCCGCGACGCGACCATGCCCGCGTCGCGCGTCATTTGCAGCCCGACCGACAGGCCGCCGCCGTTGACGCTGTAGTCGATCGCCTTTTGCAGCATGTTGTCGTCGGCCATCACCGCCTCGGACGAGAACAGGACGTTGCGCCCCCCCGTCTTCGTCGCGATCGCGGCGGCATAGTCGACGCCGCCCACCGTCTCGGTCGCGATCGTCGTGCCCGTGCCGCTGACGCTGGTGAAGGCGTTCCAGCCGATGCCGGTATATTGGCGGATGACCTGTCCCTGGTCGTATCCGTCCAGCACGAGGCCGGCGGCGTCGGTCGCCTTCACCGTCACGTCGGCGGGGAAGCCGCCGGTCACGCGCGTCGCGTCGAACAGCAGCTTCATGCGCGCATAGCTGTCCCCCGCCAGCGCCGCATTGTCCGCGCCGTTGGTCATGAACTCGCCGCCCGCGACCAGCCCGATCCCGAACTGCTTCGTCGCCTGTTCCAGCGTCTGCGTGATGAGCGTCGCCTGGCTCGCCTCCACGTTGCGGAACGACGGGAAGACGATGCTGTCGTACTTCGACAGCGTCGACAGGCTGGTCAGGTCCGCCTCGGTCAGGATGTCGAACGGCACGCCCGCCTGCATCGCCTGGCTCTGCGCCGCCATCACCAGCTGCGCATAGGCGGTGACGCTGAAATAATTCTTCGCCGTCGTTTCGGAATAGACGATCGCGATCCGCTGCGCCGGGTCGGCCTGGAGCCCGGTGTCGTTGAAGACGGTGAAGGGCGTCGACGAATAATCGCCGGGCAGGAAGGTGTTGTCGTTCACGTCGAACAACGTGTCGATCGCGTTGGGATTGCCCACCGCGGCCTTGGGCACGCGGAATTCCAGTGCGGTCCGGTCGGCCGACCATGCCGCGGTCAGCCCAGCCTGCACCAGCGTCTGGCCCGCGCCGCCGCTGTACAGCGACACCAGCCCGTCGGCGCCGATGTTGACGTTGTACTCCGCACCACCGGCGAAGCCGAACACCTTGAACCCGGTCGACGCGTTGCGATCGGTGTTCAGCCACGCGGTCGTGTTCGCGCCGATCGCCTGGGGCGCCTTCATGGCGAACACGAAATCCGTGCCCTCGCTGCGCGCGTAGATCTCGTATCCCGCGTTCGCACCGCGATCGATCCGGTCGGCGAGCGTCCAGTCTGCCAGCAGGCCGTCAATCGTCACCATGTCCGTAACCCCCCGTTAGAGGGCGGGCGGCGGCCCGGACGACTCAGCCCGTTCCCTTACCGCTCCACCGCAATGACGCGCCAATGGCACCACCCGAAAGCTTAGGATACCGGGAATTTCGGCCCGTCCCGCGCCGGGACGTCAACCATTATTGTTCTTCAATAACTTAGCATCGGACACCCGATGCGATCGTCACGGATGCGATACCGGTACCGCCGCGACCGCCGCCCTGGCGACGGTGTCGAGCAGCGTGGCCGGGCGATACGGCTTGGATAGCACCAATGCCTCCGGCAGCGCGGGCGCGGCGTCGGGGGAGCCGGTGGCGAAGACGAGGCCGATCGCCGGACGCAGGTCCCGCGCGGTCCGCGCCAGCGCGGCGCCGGACGAACCGGGCAGGTTCAGGTCGGTCACCAGCACGTCGACCGCCACGGTCTGGAGCGCGGCCATCGCTTCCTCCGCGCTGCCCGCCTCGACCACCAGATGCCCGGCGTCGGTCAGCGTCGCGGCCGTGCCCGCGCGGATCATCGCATCGTCCTCCACCAGCAGGACGGTCAGCCGCGGCACGGTATCGACCGGACGGTCGCCCAGCACGTGGCGGATCTTCCGCGCCAGCGCCTCGCGCGTGTAGGGCTTGGACAGCAGTTCCACCCCCGCATCCAGCCGCCCGCCGTGGACGATCGAGTTTTCGGTGTAGCCCGACGTGAACAGCACGGCCAGGCCGGGCAGGCGGGCCCGCGCCTTGCGCGCCATTTCCGGGCTCTTCAACCGTCCGGGCATGACGACGTCGGTGAACAGCAGGTCGACGGGCACGCCGCTTTCGATCACGGCCAGGCCGCTGGCCGCGTCGACCGCCTTCAGCACGCGATAGCCCAGGTCGCCCAGCATCTCGACGACGGTCGCGCGCACCTCGTCGTCGTCCTCGACCACCAGCACGGTCTCGCTGCCGCCGGCGACGGGACCGTCGAGCGTCGCGACCTCGACATCCTCCGCCTCCATCGCGCGCGGCAGGTACAGGCGGATCGTGGTGCCGCTGCCGACCTCGGAATAGACCGCGACGTGGCCGCCCGACTGGCGCACGAAGCCGTAGACCATCGACAGGCCGAGGCCCGATCCCTTGCCCTCCCCCTTCGTGGTGAAGAACGGTTCGAACACATGCGCCATCACGTCCGGCGTCATGCCGCTGCCGGTGTCGCTGACCGCCAGCATGACATATTGCCCCGGCTTCACCTCCTCCATGTGACGACGGCAATAATCGTCGTCGAGGCTGGCATTGCCGAGTTCGACGGTCAGCCGCCCCTGCCCGTCCATCGCGTCGCGCGCGTTGATCGCCAGGTTCAGCAGCGCGTTCTCGATCTGGCCGGGATCGATGAAGGTGTTCCACAGCCCCGCGGCGACGACCGTCTCGATCTCCACCGCCTCCCCCAGCGCGCGGCGCAGCATGTCGTCCATGCCGCGCACGAAGCGGCTGATGTTCACCACCTTGGGCTCCAGCGCCTGCCGCCGGCCGAACGCGAGCAGCTGCGCCGCCAGCTTCGCGCCGCGCGACACGCCCGCCAGCGCGTTCACGACGCGCTGTTCCGCGCGGGCGTTGCCCGCCACGTCCTTGCCCAGCAGTTGCAGGTTGCCCGACACCACCTGCAACAGGTTGTTGAAATCGTGCGCCACCCCGCCGGTCAGCTTGCCCACGGCCTCCATCTTCTGCGCGCGCGCCAGCTTCATCTCCGCCTCGCGCCGTTCCCCGATCTCGGCGATGACGCGCGTCTCCAGCGTCTCGTTCAGCTCGCGCAGCTGCACCTCGGCCGCCTCGCGATGCCGCACCTCGCGCTCCAGATCCTCGGCATGCGCGCGCAGCGCCTGTTCGGCCGCGCGCTGGTGGCTGATATCCGTGTGGACGCCGACCCATTCGGTCAGCGTGCCCGCCTCGTCCAGGATCGGCAACGCGCGGATCGCGAAGCTGCGCCACGTGCCGCAATGCCGCCGGACGCGATGTTCGTGGACGAACATCGCTTTCGCGGTGACCGCCGCCTGCCACGCCGCCACCGTGTCCGCCACGTCGTCGGGGTGGACCGCCGCGGTCCAGCCGTAGTCGCGATACGCGTCCTGCGACTGCCCGGTCAGCGCGGCCCAGCCGGGCTGCTCCCCCAGCATCCGTCCGTCCGCGCTGTTCGTCCACAGGACGCCGTGGATCGCCTCCATCGCGGCGCGGAAGCGGCTGTTGCTGGCCGCCAGCGCCTCCTCGCGGCGCGCGCGATCCTCCAGGTCGAAGACCAGCACCTGGAACCCCGATACCGTCCCGTCATGCTCGACGCGGGGGATGTAGCGGATGTTGGCGCGGCGCGGCGATCCGTCGCCGGCGTAGATCGTGCTGTCGTCGTCGCTGCCCTCGCCCGCCAGCGCGCGCTGCATCATCGGCAGGCGATCGGCGAAGTTCTTCGCGCCGATGACGTCCAGCACCGGTCGACCCACCACCTGTTCGGGGGTCAGGCCGAACCATTCGACATAATGTCGGTTGGCGAAGCGGAAGGTCAGGTCGCGGTCGATGAACGACACCAGCACGGGCAGCGCGTCGGTGACGAGGCGCAGTTCCAGCTCGCGTTCCGACAGCGCGCGTTCCGCCAGCGCGCGCGCGGTATTGTCGACGCAGGTGCACAGGACCCCGCCGACCGTGCCGTCCGCGTCGTATACGGGGGTGTAGAACAGGTCGAAGACGATATCGCGCATCGCCCCGTCGCGCTCCATCCGCAACACCTGGTCGTGGAAGTGCAGCGTCTGCCCGCGGAACCCGGCGTCCAGCACGTCGCGGTTCCAGCCCCACAGTTCCGGGAAGATGTCGCGCACGGTACCGCCCAGCGCGCGCGGATGGTTCGCCCCCGCGATCGCGCGATACGCGTCGTTGTAGAGCATGACGTTGTCCGCGCCCCACATCAGCACCTTCGCGACCGGGGAATTGACGACGTTCGACACCGTCGCGCGCAACGCCGCCGACCAGCCCGCGATCGGCCCCAATGCGGTTCGCGACCAGTCCTGGTCGCGCACCAACGCGCCGCATTCGCCGCCACCGACCGGCCAGTCCGGCCGCACCTCCGCCCCGCCCTCCTGCTGGCGCAACAAACGCAGCGCCGCCCGGACGACCTCGCTGGCATTGCCGTAGTCGCCCGTCGCGAGACAGCGCGCGATGAATCCGTCGAGTTCGGCGGAGAGCGAGACGTTGCGCGACAGACGTTGGGGCATGGCCGTCGAAATGCCGCCACGCCCCGGCCTGTGTCAACAACGGGCACAGGCGCGTGCGGCCAAGCTTGCGAGCCGCGCGGCAAAACGCGGCCGCGCGATGATGTGATACCCCCCGCGCCATGGAAACGCTGGTCACCCTTCCCGACGGTATCGTCTCGGGCATCGCGGACGCGGGCGTCGTGCGGTTCGACGACATCCCCTACGCCGCGCCGCCCGTCGGCGCGAACCGTTTCGCCGCGCCCGCGCCGGTGGCGCCATGGGACGGGATGCGCCGTGCGGCGGTCCCGGGCGCCAACGCGCCGCAGCGGGTCCGCGCCGTCCCCGGCATCGACGTCCTCGCGCTGGTCGGCGACGGATGGAAGGACGGCGACGACCACCTGACGCTGAACGTCTGGGCGCCGGAGGATGCCACGGGGCGGCCGGTGATGGTGTTCGTCCACGGCGGCGGCTTCGTCGTGGGGTCGAAGGACGCGCCGGTGCAGGACGGGCGCACGTTCGCACGCGACGGGATCGTGTGCGTCGCGATCAACTATCGCCTCGGCATCGACGGCTTCCTGCCGATCCCGGGCGTGCCGACGAACCTGGGCCTGCGCGACATGATCGCGGCGCTGGCGTGGGTGCAGCGGCATATCGCGGCGTTCGGGGGCGATCCCGGCAACGTCACCGTCTTCGGCGAGAGCGCGGGCGCGATGGCGATCGCGGACCTGATCGCCTCCCCGCTCGCCGCCGGGCTGTTCCGCCGGGCGATCGTGCAGAGCGGGCATGGCGCGATGACGCGCGACGTCGGCGTGGCGCAAAGGCTGGTGGCGAAGCTGGCGCGGCTGCTGGGCATCGCGCCGACGCGCGACGGCTACGCCAGCATCGCGCCGGGCGCGGCGCTGGACGCGGTGGAGAAGGTCTCGCTGCCCACCACCCGCCTCGACCTGCGCGACGCGGACGGGCGCGAGCCGGTGTTCGGGATCAGCCGCTTCATCCCCGTCCATGGCGACGACGTGCTGCCCGTACCCCCGCTCGACGCGCTGAAGGCCGGCGCGGGCGCCGACGTCGAGCTTTTGATCGGCACCAACGCTCAGGAGATGAACCTGTACCTCGTGCCGTCCGGCGTGCGCGACAAGGTGGGGCGGTTCCTGTCGTGGTTCGTCCTGCGCCGGTCGCAGCCGCGTGCGTGGGCGGTGCTGAAGGCCTATGGCATGGGACGGGTGCGCCCCGGCGTCGCGCTGACCGATGCGATGACCGACCTCGTCTTCCGCTGGCCCGCGCGGCGGTTCGCGGAGGAGCATCGCGGACGGACGCATGTGTACGAATTCGACTGGGGATCGACCGCCTTCGACGGGCAATTGGGCGCGGCGCATGCGGTGGAGATCCCGTTCGTATTCGATACTTTGGCCTGCGCGACGGGGCCCGAGGGATTGCTGGGCGAGACCGCGCCGCAGGAGGTCGCGGACCGGATGCATGCGACATGGGTGCGCTTCGCGACCGACGGCACGCTCGACTGGCCCGAATTCACGCGCGCGGCGCGCTGGGTGCGGCGGCTGGGGAGCGATACGCTGGTCGAGGAAGCGCCGATGCCTGCGGCGGCGTTCCTGCCGTAACGGCCTACGTCGTGTTCCCGCGAAGGCGGGAACCCAGGGTTCAAGCAGACCAACGAGCGGGGTTCTGCGTA
>NZ_LMQP01000004.1:232745-236142 GCF_001425405.1 Sphingomonas sp. Leaf412
CGCCTCGACGGTCGCACCGCCTTCGTCACCGGCGGGGCGCAGGGGATCGGCTGGTGCTGCGCCGATGCGCTGGCGGAGGCGGGCGCGCGCGTCACGATCGCGGATCGCGATGCGGATGCGATCCGCGCGGGCCTGGCGACGCTGCGCGCGAAGGGGCACCGGGTCGCGGGCGTCACCCTGGACGTGACGGACAGCGCCGCGGTGACCGCCGCCGCCGACGCGCTGGGGGCGGTCGATATCCTGGTCAACAATGCAGGCATCGCACGCAGCGAGACGCCCGCCGAGGAGGTTGCGGACGAGCATTGGTTGAACGTGCTGGACGTCAACCTCAACGGCACGTTCTGGTGCGCACGCGCCTTCGGGCGGCACATGCTGGCGGCGGGCAGGGGCGCGATCGTGAACGTCGGGTCGATGTCGGGCGTCATCGTCAACCGGCCGCAGCCGCAAAGCTATTACAATGCCGGCAAGGCCGCGGTGCACCAGCTGACGAAGAGCCTGGCCGCCGAATGGGCGTCGCGCGGCGTGCGCGTCAACGCGGTGGCGCCGACCTATATCGCCACGCCATTGAACGCCTTCGCCGACAAGGAGGGCGAGATGTACCGCCGCTGGATCGACGGCACGCCGCAGGGGCGGCTGGGCGAGCCGGAGGAGGTCGCGTCGATCGTCCATTTCCTCGCCAGCGACGCCGCCAGCCTGATGACGGGCAGCATCGTCATGGCGGACGGCGGCTATACCTGCTGGTAAGCGTGTGAGCCGATCGGCATAGTCGTTTGACCTTTCATACAGGTCGGTGTGGCAGCTATTGACCTGTCTGAAAGGTGGACGCCCGCGATCCGCCGTGATTCGGAAGGGGATATTCATGCGCCGTCACCTGCTCGCCACCACCGCCGCCGTCGCGCTGCTGCTTCCGGCCGTCGCATCGGCGCAGACCGCAGCGGCGAGCGACAGCGGCACCGCCGCCGATCCGCAGGCCGATCCCGCCGCCGACACCGATGCCGCGGGCAGCGACATCGTCGTGACGGCGCGCCAGCGCGAGGAAAGGTTGCAGGACGTGCCGATCGCGGTCACCGCCATTTCCGGCGAGGCGATCAAGGACCAGCAGCTGGTGCTGGTGAAGGACGTCGCGGCCTACACGCCGGGCCTGAACATCAATTCCGATTCCGCGGGGCGCGCGTTCGTGTCGATCCGCGGCGTCGGCACGACGTTGATCGACACGGTGCAGCCGGGCGTCGGCATCTTCATCGATGGCGTGTACCAGCCCAACACCACGTATCTGATGTCCCCGCTGGTCGATGTCGCGCGGGTCGAGGTGCTGCGCGGGCCGCAGGGGACATTGTTCGGCAACAACACGCTGGGCGGCGCGATCAACGTCATCACGCGCCAGCCGGGCAACGACTGGGAAGGCCGCGTCGACGGCAGCATGGCGGCGGGCGACAATTACGCCAGCGTGTCGGGCAGCATCAGCGGGCCGATCGTCGCCGACACGCTGGGCCTGCGCATCGGTGCCGCCTATCACAAGGACGACGGGTTCCAGTACAACACGCTGGCGCGCGGGAACCAGAATTCGACCGAAACGAAGTCGATCAACGGCACGCTGCGCTTCACGCCGTCGCCGTCCGCCACGATCACGATCAACGGCGGATACGACAACGTCATCGGCGCGGCGACGCCCTATTTCTATTCGGACGGGCCGCGCGATTACCGGCTCGACGGGCAGACGAACCAGCTGAGCTACAACGACATCAAATATTACGCCGGGAACGTGAAGGGCGAGTTCGACCTGGATTCGCTGGATACGAAGGTCACCGCGATCGCCGCGTACAACCAGTCGGATACGAACGCCCGCGGCGACGGCGACTACGGCCCGTTCGACCTGTTGCGGTCGGTCCTGACCCGCACGCTGAAGACGTACACGGGCGAACTGCGGCTCGACACGCGGTGGAGCGACCGTTTCTCGACGCTGATCGGCGCCTATTTCGGGCGCTCGACGACCGATGCGACCAGCGTCACGACGCTGAACTTCGGCGCGCTGGGCCTGCCGCTGCCGCCGCAGGTCGCGACCGCGACCGCATCGTCGGAGAATGATAATTACGCGCTGTTCGCCACCGGATTCCTCGCGCTCGATCCCACGCTGGACCTGGCGGTCGGGGTGCGCGTCGACCGGCAGAAGCTGGACGCCTCCACCGCGGGCGCACCCGCTGCCTATGAGGCGACCGAGTTCCAGCCGCGCGTGACCCTGACCAAGCGGTGGAACCCCGATTTCATGACCTACGCCTCGGTCGCGCGCGGCGTGCGCGGCGGCGGGCAGAACGGACCGGGCGCGCCGAACCTGATCTATCGCAACGACAGCGTGTGGACGTACGAACTGGGCGCGAAGGCCGGCGCGTTCGACAACCGCCTGACCGGCAGCGTCGCGGCCTTCTACAACGACTACAAGGATTTCATCGGCGCCAACGCACTGGCGCCCAGCACGACCGGGGTCGGCTTCGTCGCGATCAACCTGAATTCGGGCAAGGTCGAAAGCTACGGCGTGGAGGCGGAGCTGTCCTATCGCGTCACCGACGATTGGCGCGTCTACGGCAACGCCACCCTGCTCCATGCACGCGTGACCGATGCGACCGAATTCCGCCAGCTGACCGGCTATGCCTATCCGGGCGACCGCATCCTGTTCGTGCCCGACGCCAATTACACCGTCGGCACGAACTACGCGCTGCCGCTGCCGCGCGAGCAGGCGCTGGTCCTCGACGCGAACGTGGTGGCGAAGGGCGACCGCGTCGGCGGATCGCTGGACGCGGCATCGGTGCCGGTTTTGGAGAATTACTACCTGACCAACCTGTCGATCACGTTCCGGACGAAATATTTCGAGGTCGGCGCGTGGGCGACGAACCTGTTCGACGAGAAATACATGGAAAGCTATCTCGACTCCTCGCTGCTGCGCCGTGCGGGCCTGCCGGGGCCGCTCGTCCGCAACCTGGCGATCCAGGGCAACCGCCGCCGCGCGGGCGTGCGCGGCACGATCCGGTTCTGACGATCATGCACCACTTCCCCTATCCGGAACGCGCGCCGCTCGACCCGGCGTTCCTGCACGCGCTCGACATTCGCTTCGGCGCCGATTGCCACGTGACGGAGGGGGTGCGGCGCCAGCACGGCCGGAGCGAGGCGCATTTCGCAGAGACGCTGCCCGACGCGGTCGTGTTCGTCGCGACGACGCAGGACGTGGCGGATTGCGTGACATTGTGCGCGCGCTACGGCGTGCCCGTCGTCCCCTGGGGCGCGGGCACCTCGATCGAGGGCAATGCGCTGCCGATCCGCGGCGGCGTGTCGCTCGACATGAGCCGGATGGACCGGATCGTCGCGGTGAATGCGGCGGATTTCGACTGCACGGTCGAGGCGGGGG
>NZ_LMQP01000004.1:236260-237175 GCF_001425405.1 Sphingomonas sp. Leaf412
CAAGGGCAGGTCATCCGCACCGCACGGCGCGCGCGCAAGTCCGCGGCGGGATACGACCTGACGCGGCTGTTCGTCGGCAGCGAGGGGACGCTGGGCATCTTCACCGAGGTGACGCTGCGCCTGCATCCGATCCCGGAAACGATCAGCAGCGCGATCTGCGGCTTCGCGACGATGCAGGGCGCGGTCGACACGGTGGTGCAGTCGATCCAGTCGGGCGTGCCGCTGGCGCGGGTCGAGATTCTCGACGACCGCCAGATCGCGGCGTGCAACGCCTGGTCGAAGCTGGACCTGCCCGAGACGACGACCTTGTTCTTCGAATTCCACGGCTCGCCCGCAGGCGTCGCGGAGCAGGTGGAGATGGTCGCGGCGCTCGCGGGCGCGAACGGCGGCGGCGACTTCGCCTTCTCCAACCTGCCCGAGGAGCGCGCGAGATTGTGGAAGGCGCGGCACGAGGCCTATTATGCCGCGATCAACGTCCGCGCGGGCGCCGTCGGCTGGACCACCGACGTGTGCGTGCCGATCAGCCGCCTGCCCGAATGCATCCTGGAAACGCGCGCCGACATCGATGCGGGGACCGTACCCGCCACGATCCTGGGCCATGTCGGCGACGGCAATTTCCACGTCATCTTCTCGATCGATCCGACGCAGCCGCACGAGTTCGAGGAGGTCGCGGGGATCAACGCCCGGCTGGTCGAGCGCGCGCTGGCGATGGACGGGACGTGCACGGGCGAGCACGGGATCGGCATCGGGAAGCAGGACTGGCTGGAGGCCGAGCTGGGCAATGCGGTCGACACGATGCGGCTGGTGAAGCGCGCGCTGGACCCGCAGGATATCATGAATCCGGGAAAGATCTTCGCGCTGTAATGTCCTCCCCGGCACGGGGAGGGGGACCGCCCGGCGCAGCCGGGGGGTGGA
>NZ_LMQP01000004.1:237256-238938 GCF_001425405.1 Sphingomonas sp. Leaf412
GCTGGTCCCCCTCCCCGTTCCGGGGAGGATAAGGAGAGAGACATGAACACGCTGCACCTCGTCGATCCGGAACTGCAGCCCCTGCTGGAGGCGTGGCCGACCGTCACGCTCGATGCCGAAACGCTGAAGGTGATGCGCGCGCGGCAGATGCCGTTGCCGCCGGTGCCGGAAACCGGCGTCGATCTGGAACGCGTCGCACTGTCGGACGCGGTCACGCTCCACGTCTACACGCCGCGCGAGGCCGCCGCGCCCACGGGGTGCATCTATCACATCCACGGCGGCGGCTATGTCGGCGGGGGCGCGTCGGAGCTGGAATTCTTCCTGCGCCCGCTCGCCGACACGCTGGGCTGCGCGATCGTGTCGGTCGACTATCGCCTCGCGCCCGAAACGCCGCATCCGGGGCCGGTGGAGGATTGCTACGCAGGCCTTGCCTGGACCTTCGCGCAGGCCGCGCGGCTCGGCATCGATCCGGCACGCATCGGCGTGATGGGGGAAAGTGCGGGGGGCGGCCTTGCCGCCGCGCTGGCGCTGCTGGCGCGCGACCGGGGCGACTATGCCCTCGCCTTCCAGCACCTGACCTATCCCATGATCGACGATCGCACCTGCACGCGCGATCCGCACCCGACCGCGGGCGAGTTCATCTGGCATGCGGCGAACAACCGCTTCGGCTGGGCCGCGCTGCTGGGGCATGAGCCGGGGATCGACGGCGTCTCGCCCTATGCCGCCGCGGCGCGCGCCGACGATCTGACCGGCCTGCCGCCGACCTATATCATGACCGGCGCGCTCGACCTGTTCGTGGACGAGGACATCGCCTACGCCCGCCGCCTGATCGCCGCGGGGGTGGCGACCGAATTGCACGTCCATCCGGGCGCGTTCCACGGCTTCGACATCTTCCCCGCCGCCGCGGTCGCACAGCGCGCGCAGGCGAATCGCATCGACGCCCTCAGGCGCGCATTGGCATGACTCGCAGCTTCGCCAAGGCGCTGCCCGCGCTGGTCCTGCTCGCGATCATGATGGCGAGCGGCAACATCGCGCTGGGCGTGTTCGCGGTGGTGCAGGAGGGCGCGAAGGCCGAACTGGGCCTGAGCGACGTGCAGATGGGGTTGATCCAGGGGCTGGCGACGTCGGTCCCGCTCGCCCTGCTGTCGATCCCGTTCGGCCTGCTGGTCGACAAGACGCACCGCATCCGCCTGCTCGCGCTGACCGCGGCGGTGTGGACGATCGGGACGCTGATGACCGCCTATGCCGGGTCGATCACGACGTTGTTCGTCGCGCGCGTGCTGGCGGGGCTGGGCGCAAACATCTCCACGACGATCGCGATCTCGATCGCCGCCGACCTGACGATGCCGGAGGTGCGCGGGCGGTCGCTGCTGTTGCTGACGATCGGCAAGTTCGCGGGCAATGCGCTGGCCTTCGCGCTGGGCGGGTGGCTGCTGGGCCATTATGCGGTCGCGGGGCTCGCCGGGCTGTCGGCGTGGCGCAGCGTCCATCTGGCGATCGGGCTGGGCAGCGCGGCGCTGCTCCTGCTCGTCCTGCTGATGCGCGAGCCGGTGCGGATGGAGACCGCCGCCGGGCCGCGCGCGCCGGTGCGCGTCGTGGCGGCGGAATTGTGGGCGCGGCGTGCGTTCCTGCTGCCGCTGTTCGCCGGGCAGACGGGCGCGTTGATGGCGGATGCGGCGGGG
>NZ_LMQP01000004.1:239048-242633 GCF_001425405.1 Sphingomonas sp. Leaf412
GGATGGGCGGCGTCGTCTTCCTCGCCTCGATCGCAGGCGCGCTGATCGGCGGGGTCGCCGCCGACATGGGCAATCGCAGCGGACGGCGCGGCGGCATATTGTACGGCGCGCTGGCCGCCGCCGCGATCGCCGCGCCCGCCGCCTTGTTCCCGATCATGCCGGGGACGGCGGGCTTCGGCGCGGCGCTGGGCGTGCTGCTGTTCGGGGGCACGATCACCGGCCTCGTCACCGCCACCGCCATCGCGGTGCTGCTGCCCAACGAATTGCGCGGGCTGTGTATCGGCGCGTTCATCGCGTTCGGTGGGTTGATCGCGTTCGGGATCAGCCCCGTTCTGGTGACGGGCACCAGCGTGCTGCTGGGCGGCGAGGCGCATCTGGCGACCGCGCTGGCGGCGGTGGGGCTCGTCGTCAGCGTGGTCGCGATCGCGGGCTTCGCGCTGGCGATCCGGCACGCGCCAGTCGACATTCGTGATGAACCTATCTGACAGGCTTGCGCTACCTATAGGATAGCTGTACGGGTCGATCCGCAGGAGGGGCCGATGCCGAAAGAGCAGGTCGACGTATCGCCGGAGATGATCGCCTTCGTCGGCGACGGATGCATCGCGCACGACGGCTGGCCGCTCGAATCGCTGCTGCTGGCGTTCCACGACATCGACGGCGCCGCGCCGCCGATGGTGGAACATGTCGCACGCGACCAGTGGCCGCATGCCGCGGAAGGTGCGACGTTGGTGTTCGTCGTGGCGGAGGCGGCGTGTCGACGGCTGTACGATTGCGTGCCAGCGCCGGGCACCGTCTGGCACCTGCCCAGCGAATTGCGCGCGATGGCGCTGGGGATCCGCGACTGCACCGCCCCGGAGGCCGCGCGCGCGACGGTGCGGCTGGGGCGGAGCATCGACCTGCTGTGCGCGGTGCTGGGCGGGATCGCGGCGGCGGAGCTGATCCCCGGTGATGCTGCCGGTGCGCTGTCCGAAAGCGACGCGGCGCGCGTCGTCGCGGCGCGGCGGATGATCGACGAACGCTGGCACGAGAAACTGACGCTGGACGGGATCGCGCGCGCGTGCGGGATCAACCGCGCGAAGCTGACGCGCGGATTCCGCACGATGTACGCGACCAGCATCGGCGACCTGCTGACCGACAAACGGCTGGAGGGAGCCAGGCGGCTGCTGTCGATCACCGACCTGCCGGTGTCCGCGATCGGCTATCGCTGCGGCTACATGAACAACGCCAGCTTCACGCGCGCCTTCACGCGGCGGTACGGGATGCCGCCGACGCGCGCGCGGGCGGAGAGGATCGCGGCATGAGCGTGGTGGCGGGCGGATCGCTGGTCGATCAGGCGGTGCGCAGCGTGCGGGCGCATATCCGTGCGCACGACATGAAAGTGGGCGACACGCTGCCCGGCGAGGGGCAGTTCGCGACCGAGCTGGGCGTCAGCCGCGCGGTGATGCGCGAGGCGTTCGGGGCGCTGGCCGCGCTGAAGCTGATCGACGTCGGCAATGGACGGCGCGCGCGGGTCGGCGCGATGGACGGGTCGGTGATGGGCACCAGCCTGGACCATGCCGTCTCCACCGCGCAGGTGTCGCTGGCGGAGGTGTGGGACGTGCGGCGGACGCTGGAACAGCGGACGGTCGAGCTGGCGGCGCGGCACCGGCTGTCCGCCGATGCGGCGGAGATCGTGGACGCGGCGAAGGCGATGCAGGCGATCGGGCACGAGGACCTCGACGCGCTGACGCATCACGACATCCGTTTCCACCAGGCGATCGCGCGGGCCAGCGGCAACATGCTGTTCCTCCAGATCATCCGCTCGTTCGAGCCGCTGATGCGCGTCGCGGTGCCCAGCGCGTGGCGGACGCGGACGACGCAGGAGGAGCGCGTCGCGGTCCTCGCCTGCCACCGCGTCCTGGCCGACGCGATCGCAGACCGCGATCCGGACGCCGCGGTCGTCGCGCTGGACCAGCATTTCAGCGCGACGATCGGGGCGTTGTTGTGATTGCTTCGCTGCGCTCGCAATGACGGCCGTATTCCGGCCTCGGGTTGGGCTGCCCCCCAACCCCTCGGCCTGATTCATTACCCTTCGGCCTGATCCCCCCTCCGTTCGGCCTGAGCGTAGTCGAAGGCTATGCATGGGCTTCGACTACGCTCAGGCCGAACGGAGCTGGTGGGTGGTTCAGCCCGAACGGGGGTGGGTATGCGGTAAGCCTATCAAAGCACGAAGCGGCTCAGGTCCGTGTTGCGGGCGATGTCGGCCAGCTGCTTCTGCACATAGGCCCCGTCGACCGTCAGCGTCGCGCCGGCGCGGTCCTCGGCGTCGAAGCTGATTTCCTCCAGCAGCTTCTCCATCACCGTCTGCAAGCGGCGGGCGCCGATATTCTCGATCTCCCCGTTCACTTCCGCCGCGATCTTCGCGATCGCGCGGATGCCGTCGTCGGTGAAATCGACGGTCACGCCCTCGGTCGCGATCAGCGCCTTGTATTGCGCGGGCAGCGACGCCTTCGTGTCCGACAGGATGGCGACGAAATCGTCCTCGGTCAGGCCCTTCAGCTCGACGCGGATCGGCAGGCGGCCCTGTAGCTCGGGCAGCAGATCCGACGGCTTGGCGACGTGGAACGCGCCCGACGCGATGAACAGGATGTGGTCGGTCTTCATCGGGCCGTATTTCGTCGACACGGTCGTACCCTCGATCAACGGCAGCAGGTCGCGCTGCACGCCCTCGCGGCTGACCGAGCCGCCGCCGCGGTGTTCGGACATCGCGATCTTGTCGATCTCGTCCAGGAAGACGATGCCGTTCGCCTCGGCATCCGCCAGCGCGACGCGGCTGACCTCGTCCTGGTCGAGGCGCTTGTCCGCTTCCTCCTCGACCAGTTTCTCCCACGCCGCGGGGACGGTCAGCTTGCGGCGCTTCGTCTGTCCGCCGCCCAGCTTCCCGAACATCTCGCCCAGATTTATCATGCCGACCGATCCGCCGCCGGGCAGGTCGAACGGCATCTGCGGCTGGACCGGCAGGTCGATCTCGATCTCCGTCGAATCGAGATGGCCGTCGCGGAAGCGCTGGCGGAAGCTTTCGCGTGTCGCCTGGCTGGAATCCTTGCCCACCAGCGCGTCGAGCAGGCGGTTCATCGCGGATTCCTCCGCCTTGTCCTTCACTGCGGTGCGGCGGCGTTCCTTTTCGAGGCGCACGGCCTCCTCGACCAGGTCGCGCGCGATCTGCTCCACGTCGCGGCCGACGTAGCCGACCTCGGTGAACTTGGTCGCCTCCACCTTCACGAACGGCGCGTCGGCCAGCTTCGCGAGGCGGCGGCTGATCTCGGTCTTTCCGCAGCCCGTCGGCCCGATCATCAGGATGTTCTTCGGCGTCACCTCGTCGCGCAGGTCGGGCGACAGCTTCTGCCGCCGCCAGCGGTTGCGCAGCGCGACCGCGACCGCGCGCTTGGCGTCCTTCTGCCCGATGATGTGCGCGTCGAGCGCGGCGACGATGGCCTTGGGGGTGAGATTGTCGTTCATATCATCCAATCGTCATCCCGACGAAAGCCGGGATTTCGTGCTGCGAGGGCACGCTTCGTGACGGGGAGACCCCGGCTTGCGCCGGGG
>NZ_LMQP01000004.1:242714-249384 GCF_001425405.1 Sphingomonas sp. Leaf412
GCACACCTCCGCCGCGATCTTCATCGCCTTGCGGCACAGGATTTCGGCATCGTCCTCATATTCCACCAGCGCACGCGCGGCGGCCAGCGCATAATTGCCGCCGGACCCGATCGCGGCGACCCCGGCCTCGGGCTCCAGCACGTCGCCGTTGCCGGTCAGGATCAGCGTCACGCCCCTGTCCGCGACGATCATCATCGCCTCCAGGTTGCGCAGGAACTTGTCGGTGCGCCAGTCCTTCGCCAGCTCCACCGCGGCGCGCATCAACTGGCCCTGATGCTGTTCCAGCTTGCGTTCCAGCCGCTCGAACAGCGTGAAGGCATCCGCGGTCGCGCCCGCGAAGCCGCCGATGACCTTCCCCTCGCTGCCCAGGCGGCGGACCTTGCGCGCGTTCGGCTTCATCACCGTCTGGCCCATGGAAACCTGTCCGTCGCCGATGACGACGACCTTGCCGCCGCGACGGACCGACAGGATGGTGGTGCCGTGCCAGACCGGCGCGGCGTGTGGATCGTTGTTCCCGCTCATGACGGCGCATGTAGGGAGCGCGAGGGGCCGGCGCCAACCGGCGACACATTTCGCCATGTCGATGCAAGGAAACGGCAAGACGGATGCACCATATCGGTCGCCAGGAGTTTGAACGACCGACATGCGTACCGACGATCCAGACTATCTCGCCGCCCGCGCCGAAGCCGAAACCGAAGCCGCCGCGAAAGCCGCCAGCCCCGAGGCCGTGCGCGCGCATTACCGCATGGCGGAGGCGTATCTGGACAGGCTCTATCCGCCCGAGGATGAGGAAGGGGCGAGCGAGGCGGGTTAACCCTGCCCCGGGCGTTCACGGGACCCTTTGCGGAACGCACGTCCGTCAAGCCGGGCTTGTCCCGGCATCCATCGTGCCGCGAGAGCAAAGCCCGTTGCTCTGGCGGCACGATGGACCCCGGAACACGTCCGGGGTGACGGGGTACTTGGCCAGCATCCACCCCCCCCGTTCGGCCTGAGCGCAGTCGAAGGCCATGCGCCGATGCTTCGACTTCGCTCAGCACGAACGGAAGTCGGGTCTTTGTGGCCCTACCGCGCCCGCCCCTTTCCCCATTCGCGCGCCACGGTGTAGCCGAGGTAACCCGTTCCGAACAACGCGTACAACGGCTCCGGCAGGCCCGCGAGATAGGCGTTCATGCCCTGCCCGATCGCCGATGCCATCTGCGGCCGGACCGCGGCGATCAGGCCCATGGGGATGCTCCACAGCAGCAGCGCGTACATGACGTACAGGAAGGACGGGCGCGCGCGGCTGGTCCATGGGTCGGGGGACGCGGCCTCCGCCAGCACCGCCCCCATCTGCGCCTTCACGCGCTCCAGTTCCTGCGTGCCTTCCAGCCGCAGCAGTTCCAGCTTCGCCGCTTCGCGCGCCTTGGGGTCGGGGACGACCTTGTCGATGAGGCCCGCGATGGGGCCGATGATGCCGTCGATCAGGGACATGGGATTCTCCCGCGAATGTTGCGAATGTTGAGGCGCCGGCGCGGTACGCGCGGCGCATGTCGAGGGGTGCCGCGCCCGCGTCAGCCGAGGCGGTTGGCGAGCCAGCCGTAGAGGAACGCCTCGTTAGCCGGGCGGCGCTCCGCCAGCGTGAGGTAGCGTTCGCCCTGCAACGCCTCGATCGCCTTCACCAGCACCCCCTCCCCCGCCGGACGGGCGGCCAGGAACCGGTCGAGCGCGGTAAGCGTCGCCGGGCCGACGCGGCCGTCGAGCAGGACGTCGGCATAGTCTCGGGCGCCGCGGTTGAGCGCGTTCAGCGCGCGCTGGAGGAAACCCGCCGCGACCGCCGGCCCCATGTTGACGCCGGTGTCGAACAATTCGGTCGCGACCGCGGGCGCGCGCGCCGCCACCCGGTCGAACGCGGGGCGGTGCCAGTACAGGCGGCGGTAGATCGCCTCCGCCGCCGGGCGCGCGAAGTGGCGCATGTCGCCGACATAGCCGTTGGCGCGCGCCACGCCCTCCGTAATGCCGAAGCGCGTCGGGCCGCCGCGATCCGCGGGATGATGGACATAGCCGCCTTCGCGGTCGATGACGGCGTCGATCAGGGAATCGATCATATGTTTCTCCTTCGCGGGAGAACATATGCGGAACATGCGATGTAGGACAGCGCCGCGGTCAGCCCGTCCGCGGGCGCAAGGTCATCCCCGCGCCCCATAGGCGGGCAGCGCGAGGCGCCAGCGGATCGCGGCGGCGCGCAGCCCGAAGCCCGCCAGTGCCGCCAGCGCCGCGGCGGCCCACGTATCGACGCCCAGCACGCGCAGGCCGACATAGGACCCGGCCGCCAGCGCGGCGGCGGTGACGTACAGTTCGGGGCGCATCAGGATCGACGGCTCGCCCGCCAGCACGTCGCGGATGATGCCGCCGACGCATCCCGTCACGACGCCCATCAGCGCGGCGGGAAGCGGGGGCACGCCGTAGCCGATCGCCTTCGCCGCGCCGTACACGGCATAGGCGGCGAGCCCGACCGCGTCGAACCAGTCGAGCGCGGCGCCGCGCCACCATCGTTCGGGCGTGGCCCAGATGATCGCCGCGACCGCCAGGCACACCGCGGACACGCGCGCGTCGTGGATCCAGAACACCGGCGCACCGATCAGCAGGTCGCGCACCGTCCCCCCGCCGACCCCGGTCACCAGCGCGAAGAAGGCGAGCGTCACCGGCGTCTGCCCGCGCCGCGCCGCCGCCAGCGCACCCGACGCGGCGAAGACCGCCAGCCCCGCGATGTCGAGCCACGGCGCGAAGGCGGGAAGGAGGATCGTGGGAGGCGGAAGAAGCGCGGGCGACATGGCGGGGGTGCCGTAGCGGGTGGTTGGGCGGGGGTCGATGGGGGTGGTGGGGTGGGATGGCGGTCGGGGGGGGTACGTGATAATCGTCGTCTCGTCATCCCGGCGCAGGCGGGGATCCAGCGTTGCGGGCGGCGGCGTCCTCTACCCTCGATCCCGGCCTTCGCCGGGTCGACGGCCCTCGAAGGGACGAACCCCTGTTCTGCCTCCCGGCCATAGGCGTGTCCGCCAAGGTTCATTGTATGCCCGCGAAGGCGAGCGCGGGGTCGGATCGTCCCCCGCGCGATCCTCGCGCATGCGGGGCATGCGCGACCCCGCACTCCCGGACCGGGTCATGATTGAAGACACAAGGGGCGGTACGTTTCGTAAAATCAGGTCCCGGGTGACCACCGACGTCGGTTTCTTCGTCATGCCGGGCTCGTCCCGGCATCCACCGTGCCGCTTTTCCCTCGACCGCAGGATGTGCGGCACCGTGGATGCCGGGACGAGCCCGGCATGACGGTGGTGGTGGTGAGGACGATCCGGGACATGGACCCCGGATCGGGTCCGGGGTGACGCCGGATACCCCACCCGCACCCCATGGAGAAAAGGGGACCGGCATCGCTGCCGATCCCCCTGTCGCTCGCGCCTTCGCCCGTCCGGGTGGACGAGGCGTCGGCGGGGCGGCGCGCGGCGCCTGTCGGCGTCGTGCTCCGGCGATCGGGTGCGGTCGTCCGGGTCGCCCCGTCGGTGCCGCCTCCCTTCGCGCCATCGGCCATCCGTCATCCGCGTCGCGCTTCGCCGGTGGTCCCCGTCGTCAGGAACGGTCACCCCCTGCGCGCGCCGCCCGCGGTGACGGCGGCCGTCCGGTTCCCGGCGGCGGACGAGGTCCGCGATGCCGGGTCCCGAACCGGGCCCATACCGCCGCGACCAGGGTCAGGCGGCCGGCTTCCCGGCTGCAACCCCTTGCTTTCCCGCCGATTTCTCGCCGGTCCGGCATCGGGCCACGTCCGGATGCTGTCACGCCGTCCGAGTCGGACCCAGCGAAAACGACCTGTGGATAACGTGGATATCGGGGATGATCCGCAACGATGAACGCATCGTTGTTTTCGGTTCATGCAACCCGCCCTACACGCGGACGTTTCGCAGCCAGTACGAATTTCCCGTCACGAATTTCACCCCGGAGGAATGTTATGCGTAAGATGATGCTGACCCTGGCCGCCGCCGCGATGGTCGCCCCCACCCTGATCGTCGTCACCCCCGACGCCGACGCGCGCAAGCGCTACGGCTATCGCGAGTGGCGCGGCAACGACGGGCGGCTGCGCTGTCGCAAGCCCAACGGCACGACCGGGCTGGTCGTCGGCGGCGTCGCGGGCGCGCTGCTGGGCCGCACGATCGACACCGGCGGCGACCGGACGCTGGGCACCGTCATCGGCGGCGTCGGCGGCGCGCTGGCGGGGCGCGAGATCGAGCGCAGCGGCAGCCGGCGCCAGTGCCGCTGACGCACCCGCGCTGAACCTACCGGCGCGACGCGAGTTTGAAGGGCGCGGCTCCCACGGGGGCCGCGCCTTTTTCATGTCCCGGAAGGATCATCACATGCCCACGCGCAGCGGCTCGGCCCGATATCAGGGCCTCGGCAAGGACGGCAAAGGCACCGTCTCCACCCAGTCCGGCGTCCTGTCGGACTCCCCCTACGGCTTCACCACGCGGTTCGAGGACGAGCCGGGCACCAATCCCGAGGAGCTGATCGCCGCCGCGCACGCCAGCTGCTTCACCATGGCGCTCAGCTTCGCGCTGGCCAAGGCGGGGCACACGAACGGATCGCTGGAAACCGAGGCGAAGGTCACGGTCGAGCAGTCCGACGGCGGCTTCACGATCACGTCGTCGAAGCTGGAGCTGACCGGGCACGTGCCGGGCATCTCGGCCGAGGAGTTCAAGCGTATCGCGGAGGAGGCGAAGGCGAACTGCCCCGTGTCCAAGGTGTTGAACGCGCAGATCAGCCTGACGCACACGCTGGCCGAATGACCGGCGCGTAACTGACGGTTGCGTGAACGCGACGTAGTTTTGCGTTCACGCAACCGGCTGTCACATATGCGGGTTCTACCGTCGTCATTTCGCAAAGGAACAGTGACGATGCGTATCATGATCGGCGCGGCGCTCGCCGCCATCACCCTTACCGCGGTCCCCGCGACCGCGCAGAACCCGCGCGAGGCGCAGCGCGAGTATAACCGCGAGGTGCGCGACGCGCAGCGCGACTATCGCCGCGACGTCCGCAACGCCGATTCGCGCCGCGACGTGCGCGATGCGCGCCGCGAATATCGCGAGGACGTGCGCGACGCGCGCAAGGACTATCGCCGCGACGTGCGCGACTGGCGTCAGTACAACCGCTACGACTACAACCGCTACGCGCCGGGTCAGCGCGCCTATTACGCGGACCAATATTATCGCGACGGCCGCTATTACCAGCCGCGTCGGCTGACGCGTAACGACCGCATCTATCGCGGCAACAACGGGCGGTATTACTGCCGTCGCAACGACGGCACGACGGGCCTCATCGTCGGCGGCCTGGCGGGCGGTGCGCTGGGCAACATCATCGCGGGCGGCGGGTCGCGACTGCTGGGCACGCTGATCGGCGCGGGCGGCGGTGCGCTGCTGGGCCAGTCGGTCGATCGCGGGCAGGTGGTCTGCCGCTGATTCCGCCCATGGCGTAACGACAGGGCCCCGGTGGAAGCCGGGGCCCTTCTCGTATCAGATGAAGCCGCCGCCGAGCGCGAGGCGCAGGCCGAAGATCAGGATGAGAACGAGGTTCAGGTTCCGTCCGCCGTTCTTCGACGACAGCATCCCGATCACCGCGCCGACGACCGCGATCGGGATGACGAACCAATAGCCCCAGGCGAGGAACGGCAGGAACGGCACGATCCCCAATACCAGGGCGACGAGACCGATCAGGATCGAAACGATGTTCAGCATGGGTTTCCCATCAATTGGACGGTGTCTTATATGGGCAAGACACGCGCTCGTCGAATCTTAACCGCGCGCGTGGCAGGACGGTTCCCATGTCCAGACACGCGATATGGGCGGCCGTCGCGATGACGCTCGCCGGATGCGGGGCCGAACCGCCCGCCGACACGGCACGGGATGCGGTCGCCGCGCTCGATGCCGAACTGACCGCAACCGCGCTCGCCAATGCCGCGGACCCCGCGCTGACCGCGGCGCTGCGCGACCAGATCATGGTCGACCCGCACCTGGTGCAGCAGGCGAACGACGATTCGATCCGCCCCCCGACGACGCCCGCGAGCGGCGCGATCCCCGCGGACGATATCGCGGGCGCGGTCCGGCGCCCCGCGATGACCGATGCGCTGCGCCCCGCCCCCGCCGCATCGGCCGCGTGCCCGCAATGCGCCGCGGCGCGCGCGTCGCTGACGCTGGGCGCGCTGGCGGAAACGCAGGGCGGGAAGGCGGGACGATGCGCCGCGACGGTGGCCTATTCCGCCGGCTGGGCCAACCGCCTGCCCGGCGGCGTCCCGCTCTATCCCGACGCGCGCGTCGCGGAGGCCGCGGGCGCGGACGGCGCGGGCTGCGCCCTGCGCATCGTCAGTTTCTCGAGCGCGGCACCGATGCAGCGGCTGCTCGACTATTATTACACGAAGGCCAGCGCGGCGGGATATGCCGCGGGGCACCAGGCGGACGGCGCGGAACACATATTGGGCGGCAAGCGCCGCGACGGCGCCGCGTTCCTGGCGGTGATGCGCGCGCGCGCGGGCGGCGGGACCGAGGTGGACCTGATGGCGGAGGGCGGCTGAGAGCCTTTTTCTCCCTCTCCCCATTGGGGAGAGGGTCGGGGTGAGGGGCCGGTGTCTCACCGAGGGCAGCGCCCGTGGCGG
>NZ_LMQP01000004.1:249458-268300 GCF_001425405.1 Sphingomonas sp. Leaf412
CGGGGAGAGGGCTTAAGGGTGGCGACTTCGCCCCAAACGCCGTAAGCGCGGCGGCATGCAACCGCTTCTTCTCGTCATGCTCGGCGGCGCCGTGGGCGCGGGCGCGCGGCATCTGGTCGGGCGCCTGACGCTCGCCGCGTTCGGGCCGGCGTTCCCGTGGGGGACGCTGACCGTCAATCTAGTCGGCGGGCTGCTGATGGGGCTGCTCGCGGGCGCTTTGTCGCGCACCGACGGCGGCGAGGCGTGGCGCTTGCTGCTGGGCACGGGCGTGCTGGGCGGGTTCACGACCTTCTCCGCCTTCTCGCTCGACGCGGTGACGATGGCGCAGCGGGGCGAGGTCGCGACCGCGGCGGCGTACGTCCTCGCGTCGGTCGCGGGGGCGTTCGTGGCGCTGATCGGCGGACTGTATCTGGCAAGGGCCGCGACATGAACGATACGACCGACACCGCGCGCGACGACGGCGTCCGGCAGTTCACGATCGGCTACGACGACGACGACATCCGCGTCGACCGCTGGTTCAAGCGGCATCTGACCGCGGTCAGCTTCACCACCGTCGCCAAATGGGCGCGCACGGGGCAGCTGCGCCTCGACGGCGCGCGCGTCGGGCCGGGCGACCGGCTGCGCGCCGGGCAGGTCCTGCGCGTGCCGCCCGCGGAACCCGTCCGCGCGACCGAGAAGCCGAAGCGCGAGCGGGCGCCGCTGAGCGCGGACGAGGAAAGCTTCGCGCGCGAACTGGTGATCCACAAGGATGCGCAGGCGCTGGTGCTGAACAAGCCCCCCGGCCTGGCGACGCAGGGGGGGACGAAGACGACGAGCCACGTCGACGGCCTGCTCGACGCGTTGCAATATGAGGGCGAGAGCCGGCCGAAGCTGGTCCACCGGCTGGACAAGGACACGTCGGGCGCCTTGCTGGTCGCGCGCACGTCGCGCGCGGCGGCGTTCTTCGCCAAGACGTTCTCCAGCCGCACCGCGAAGAAGGTGTATTGGGCGCTGGTCGTCGGCGTGCCCAGCATCGAGGACGGCATGGTCGAGCTGCCGATCGGCAAGCAGCCGGGCACCGGCGGCGAGAAGATACACGTGGACGAGGCGGAAGGCAGCCCCGCGCGCACCCGCTATCGCATCATCGAGCGGGCGGGGAACCGCGCCTGCTGGGTCGAGCTGCAACCCTTCACCGGGCGCACGCACCAGTTGCGCGTCCACATGAGCGCGATCGGGCATCCGATCGTCGGCGACGGCAAATACGGCGGGATCGCCGCCTTTCTGACCGGCAACATCAGCCGCAAGATGCACCTGCACGCGCGCCGCATCCGCGTCGACCACCCCGACGGCGGCGAGATCGACGTGACCGCGGAGCTGCCGACGCATTTCGCCGAATCGCTGAAGTCGCTGGGGTTCGAGCCGATGGCGGGCGACATGATGCCGCTGGACACGAAGTTGCCCCCGACGCGCGAGGAGAAGAAGGCGAAGGCGCGCGCCCATGCGAAGGGCGTGCGCAAGGAACGCCGCGGCGAGCGGCGCGGGCGCGGCGATGCGGAACGCGGCAGCGCGGGCCGGGGCGACGGGGGCGCGCGCAAGGGGCGGTGAACGTGATTGATTGGGTCCGATCGGCATGTACGATCATGCCCTCGAACCGAATTTGTGTCCCCGCGAAGGCGGGGACCCCGTCTGGGCTCCCGCCTTCGCGGGAGCACACGGAGGATCGAGACTAAAGCGCCGTGGCTGCGATGGTGACGGACGCCCGGAGGCACCGATGCACCCCGACCCGAGTTTCGCCCTTCCCCCCGACGCCTGCCGCGGGTTCGTGCGCGGGCGCGGGTTCGCGCATCTGTTCGTCCACGGTCCCGCGGGCGCGGCGGTGATCCATACGCCGCTGGTGCCGGACGGCGAGGACCGGCTGACCTTCCACGTCGCGCGGCGCAATCGCGCCTTCGCGCTGCTGGACGGCGCGCGCGCGATCGCCAGCGTGGCGGGGCCGGACGGCTATGTCAGCCCGGACTGGTATGCGGGCGCGGGGCAGGTGCCGACATGGAACTACGTCGCGGTGGAGGCGGAGGGGCGGATCGAAGCGCTGTCGCGCGACGCGCTGGTGGCGCAGGTCGACGCCTTGTCCGCGCTGCACGAGGCGCGGCTGGCGACCAAGCCGGAATGGACGCGCGACAAGATGGAACCGGCACGGTTCGAGGCGATGGTCGAGTCGATCGCGGGCTTCGTGCTGGTGGTCGAGCAGTGGCGCGGGACCGCGAAGCTGTCGCAGAACAAGGGCGCGGCGGATGTCGCGGGCGTCGTCGCGGGCCTGCGCGGCGCGGGCGACGAGGCGCTGGCGGCGTTGGTGGCGGGGGCGCGATCGCCGTCCGGTTCCTCATGATGAGGCCCGAACGGGTGGCGGCGCCCGCCGACGGGCGATCAGATCGCGACGTCGGTGGCCCAGCCCCAGGCGGCATAGACCAGCAGCGCCACGGACACCGCGGCGGTCGCGCCGAGCAGGACGTAGCCGACATATTGCAGGATCGGCGGATTGGGGCGCGCCAGTTTCGCGTTGCGCGATGCGCCCGACAACACGAAGCTCATCAACATCCCATAGGTGAACACGACCGCACCCAGCATGAATCCGCCTTCCCGCCCCGAAAGATGAAACATCCGCGACCGCCCCCCGGCGATCGCCCTGTCGTTAACCATAGCGGCCCTGCCCTACCTATAGGTTAACGCGCCCTTCGCCGCTTGCCTCCCACGGCTCACCGATTAGGGAGGGGGGATGTCCAGCCGCCTTGCCGTGTTCGACTGCGACGGGACGCTCGTCGACAGCCAGGCCAACATCTGTCGCGCGATGGAGCGCGCCTATGCCGCGGGCGGCATCGCCGCGCCGCCGCGCGCGGCGATCCGGGGGATTGTGGGGCTGAGCCTGGTGGAGGCGGTGGCGACGCTGTCCCCGCACGGCGGCGCGGACCTGCACCGCGACCTGGCGGCCGGGTACAAGGCCGCGTTCGTGGCGATGCGCGCGGCGGGGGAGCTGGAGGCGGAGCCGCTGTACGACGGGCTGGTCGCGGCGCTGGACACGTTGCAGGCGGACGGCTGGCTGCTGGGCGTGGCGACGGGGAAGTCGGATCGCGGGCTGGCCTTCCTGCTGGCGCATCACGGCCTGTCCGACCGGTTCGTGACGTTGCAGACCGCGGACCGCCACCCGTCGAAGCCGCACCCCTCGATGCTGGAAACCGCGATGGCGGAGGCGGGGACGGACGCGCGCGCGACCGTCATGGTCGGCGATACCAGCTACGACATGCACATGGCGCGAAATGCCGGCGTGCGCGCGATCGGCGTCACCTGGGGCTATCACGACGAAGCCGTGCTGCGCGCCGCGGGGGCGGATGCGATCGCGCATGCGTGCGGCGATATCCACGGATCGTGCGCATGACCGACCCGGCGTTCCCGCGCTGGCTGGCGATGACGGGCGTGCGCGTCGTCGCGGCGTTCGGCGGGATGCTGGGCGTCGTGCTGCTGGGCAAGGCGCGCGACCTGCCGACGCAGGCGCTGGGGGTGGCGATCGTCATCGCCGCGCTGTGGGTGATGGCGACGGTGCCACGCGCGCTGGCGCGGCGGTGGCGCAGTGAGAATGATATGGCCCCCTCCACCGCGGAAGGAGGATTGGGTGAGGGGCCGCCACGGGCGGAGACCCTCGGTGAGACACTCTCCCCTCTCCGCGATGCGGAGAGGGAGCAGAAGTCATGAAACGCTTCTGGAAAGAGGTCACCGTCGACGGCGACGGCGGCGTGCGGCTGGACGAACGGCCGGTGCGCACGCCGGGGCGGCTGCCGCTGATCCTGCCGACGCGTGCGCTGGCCGATGCCGTGGCGAAGGAATGGCGCGGCGTGGGCGAGACGGTCGATCCGCGCGCGATGCCGCTGACCGGCCTGGCCAATGCGGCGATCGAGCGGGTCGGGGCGGCGACCGCGGCCGATCTGGCGCGCTACGGCGACAGCGACCTGCTCTATTATCGCGCCGACGCGCCCGAACCGCTGGTGGCGCGGCAGGGGGCGGCGTGGGACCCGCTGCTCGACTGGGCGCGCACGCGCTACGACGTGCATTTCGACGTCGTGGCGGGGGTGATGCACCGTGCGCAGCCCGCCGCGACGGTGGCGCGGCTGGCCGACGCGGTCGCGGCGCGCGACAGGTTCGCGCTCGCCGCGCTGTCGCAGGTCGTGACGCTGACGGGCACATTGGTGGGCGCGCTCGCGCTGGCGGAGGGCGCGGTCGACGCCGATGCGCTGTGGCGCGCGGCGCATGTGGACGAGGACTGGCAGGCGGAATTGTGGGGCGCCGACGAGTCGGCGGCGGCGGTGCGCGCGAACCGGCGGCGCGATTACGACGCGGCGGTTCGGTTCATGGAACTGGCGCGGTAGCTACCGCCCCCCGTTCGGCCCGAGCGACGTCGAAGGCGAGGCGCTGCGCATGCGCTTCGACGTCGCTCGGCACGAACGGGGGAAGCTCACACCCGCCGCAGCTTGCGGATGAAGCCGATCAGCCCGGTCTGGCGCGACCGCTTCAGCCGTTCCGCCGCCAGGATGGTGCGGACGTGCGCGAAGCAGGTTTCGACGTCGTCGTTGACCAGGACGTAGTCGTACCCGTCCCAGTGGCTGACCTCCGCATCCGCGCGGTTCATGCGGCGGTCGATGATCTCCTGCGCATCGGTGGCGCGGCCCTCCAGCCGACGGCGCAGTTCCTCCATCGACGGCGGCAGGATGAAGACGCGGACGACGTCGCCGCCCGCGATCTGGTGCAATTGCTGCGCGCCCTGCCAGTCGATGTCGAACAAGACGTCCTTGCCCGCCGCCAGCATCGCGTCGACCGCCGCGCGCGGGGTGCCGTAGCGCTGGTCGAAGACGTGCGCCCATTCCAGGAATTCGTTGGCGTTCGCCATTTCGCGGAAGCGGTCGAGCGTGACGAAATGATAGTCGCGCCCGTCCTCCTCGCCGCGCCGGATCGCGCGCGTGGTGGCGGAGATGGAGAGCGACAGTTCGGGTTCCGCGGCCAGCAGCAGCTTCGCGATCGTCGATTTGCCCGCGCCGGAGGGCGACGACAGCACGAACAGCACGCCGCGGCGGCGGAAGCTGTGCGGATCGGGCGGGATGTCGGCGTCCATGCGGGCCAATGGCCCGGCGCGGCGGTGCGCGTCAAGCCGGGAGGGGTCGCGGCCCCCACGCCCCGTTCGTGCCGGGGAAGCACCGGGCGACGCCGACATGCCGCCGCGACGGTCGGGCGAGCGTCCCCTTCCAGACCGCTCAGCCCTTCTCAGGCGAGCGGAAGGGGCGGGGTCAGGCCCCCAACCGCGCGGCGTGCCAGTCGACATGGTCGGCCATGAAGGTCGAAACGAAGGTGTAGCCATGGTCGTAGCCCGGCTGCATCCGCAGCGTCAGCGGGATGCCCGCGTCCGCGCACGCCGCGGCCAGCAGGTCGGGGCGCAACTGCTCCGTCAGGAAGGGATCGGCGTCGCCCTGGTCGACCAGCAATTCGCGCACCCGCGCGCCGTCCGCGATCAGCGCGACCGCGTCGTGCGCGCGCTTCGCCGCGTCGTCGTCGCCCAGATAGGCATCGAGCGCCTTGCCCCACGGCACCTGTGTCGGCGCGACGATGGGGGCGAAGGCGGAGACGCTGCGGAAGCGATCGGGGTGGTGCAGCGCGATCGTCAATGCGCCATGGCCGCCCATCGAATGGCCGGTGATCCCCTGCCGCGCCATGTCGACGGGGAAATGCGCGGCGACCAGGACGGGCAGTTCCTCCACGACATAGGTCCACATCGCGAAATGCGGTTTCCACGGTTCCTGCGTCGCATCGACGTAGAAGCCCGCGCCCTGCCCCATGTCCCACGATCCGTCGTCGGCGACGCCGTCGCCGCGCGGGCTGGTGTCCGGTGCGATCAGGATCACGCCGTGGCGCGCGCAGGCGGCGCGATACTCGCCCTTGTCGGTGACGTTGGCGTGGGTGCAGGTCAGGCCCGACAGGAACCACAGGACCGGCAATTGCGCGCCTTCGTCGTGGTCGGGGACGAAGACCGAGAAGGTCATGTCGGTGCCCGTGGCGGTGCTGGCGTGGCGGTACACGCCCTGCGTGCCGCCGTGCGATTTGGAGGTGGAGATTGTTTGCACGAGCATACCCCTACACGTCCGTTCGTGCTGAGCGAAGTCGAAGCACATGCGTTGCGCTTGGCCTTCGACTTCGCTCAGGCCGAACGGACGTGGTGGCGAAACCCTCTCAGCTCGCCTTCGGCATCCGGTGCAGCGCGCACAATTTGTTGCCGTCGGGATCGCGCAGGTACGCCAGGTACAGGCTGCCGAACGCGTTGGAGCGGACGCCCGGCGCGTCCTCGATCGCGGTGCCGCCGCCCGCGACGCCCGCCTCGTGCCAGGCGTGCGCCTGTTCCGGGCCGTCGACCGCGAAGCCGATCGTGCCGCCGTTGGCATGGGTCGCCGGTTCGCCGTCGATCGGCGTGGTGACCAGGAACGTGCTGCCGCCGTGGATGTAGATCAGGCGCCCCTTGTCGTCCTGGATCGCGGGCTTCCCGCCCAGCGACGCGAACAGCGAATCGTAGAATTTCTTCGACCGCGCCAGATCGTTCGATCCGACCACCATGTGGCTGAACATCTTGCCTCTCCCTAGTTTCTGTACTCGGGCTGATGCGTCACAGCGCGGGCGCGGGCAAGCCCCGCTCGCGCACCGCCACGGTCGCGACCGCGCCCAGCAGCATCAGCACCCCGCCGAGTGCGATGACATGCCCCGGATCGCCCGCCAGCAGGCGGTGGTAGAACAAGGGCACGGTCAGGCTCTCGATCATCATCGGAATGACGATGAACATGTTGAAGATGCCCATGTACACGCCGTACCGCTCGGGCGGGATCATGCCGGTCAGCATGATGTACGGATTGCCCATCATGCTGGCCCAGCCGATCCCGATGCCCAGCATCGCGACGAACAGCGCCGGCTCCGTCGCCAGGTTCGGGATCGCCAGCATCGCGACGCCCGACGCGGCGAGGCAGACGGCATGGACGTGCTTCGCCCCGAAGCGCTTCGCCAGCGGCATCAGCGCCAGCGCCGCGACGAAGGCGACCGCATTGTAGAAGGCGCCCAGCTGCCCCGTGGTCAGCACCGCGTCGCGGAAGCCCGCGCTGCCCGCGTCGCCGGTACCGTACAATCGCCGCGCGACCGCGAAGGCGATGAACTGCCAATAGGCGAACATCGCATACCATTGGCACAGCATCGCCAGCGCCAGTTGCCGCATCGGGCGCGGCATCTCCACCAGCGCGAGCCGCAGGTCGGACAGCGCGCCGCGAAAGGTCAGCGGGTCGGCGTCCAGCCGCGCCTGCTCCTCGGGCGGCAGCGGCAGTTCGGGGACGCGCATGACCGACCACACGATCGTCGACAGCGACAGCACCGCGCCGACGACGAAGGCGATGCGCGTGATGTCCGGGATTCCGTTCGCGTCGACCGCATCCTTGCTGAACCCCGCCCACACCAGCAGCGACGGCGACAGGTACGACAGGGTCTGCGCCAGCCCGGTGAAGGCGGATTGCGTCAGGAAGCCGACCGCGCGCTGATCCTCGCGCAGGCGGTCGCCGATATAGGCGCGATACGGTTCCATCGTGACGTTATTGGCGGCGTCCAGGATCCACAGCAGGCTGGCCGCGATCCACAGCGTCGGGCTGTACGGCATCGCGAACAGGCACAGGCTGCACAGCATTGCGCCGACGAGGAAATAGGGCGTGCGCCGCCCCAGCCGCGTCGACGTCCGGTCGCTCATCGCGCCGATCAGCGGCTGGACCAGCAGCCCCGTCACCGGCCCCGCCAGCCACAGCAGCGGCAGGCTGGCCTCGTCCGCGCCGAGATAGCCGTAGATCGGCCCCATGTTCGCCTGTTGCAGGCCGAACGAGAATTGCAGGCCGAGGAAGCCGAGATTCATCTCGACGATGCGCGGCAGCGACAGGCGCGGTCTCTCCATCGTGCGATTATTGCGATGGATTTGCGGCGCGCGAAAGGGGGCGTGCGCGTCCCCCTTGCCGAGCGCGCGAAGTTTCGGCATGGTAGCGCTATCTAAATGGGGAGGGGAAGGATGCGCTTCGGTCAGGCGATCGTCATCGCGTCGACATGGGCCATGCTGTGCGCCGCCGCTCCGCGCCCGGCGCGTGCGCCCGCCCCTCCCCCCGCCCGAACCGCGTGGATCGCGACATGGGGCACTGCGCAATTGCCGCTGGAGGAAAAGGACGCCCTGCCCGCGGTGCGCGGCGACGACGGCGTGACGGTGCGCCAGACGGTGCGCGTGTCCGCAGCGGGGAAGGTGCTGCGCGTGCGGCTGTCCAACGCCTTCGGCGACCAGCCGCTCGACGTGTCGCGGGCGCGGGTCTCCACCGCGGGGGGCGCGGCGCGCCTGTCGTTCGCGGGGCGCGCGGCCACCGTCGTCGCGGCGGGGGCGTCGGTCTATTCCGATCCGGTGCCGCTCGCGGTCGCGGCGGGGGGCGACCTGACCATCACCTTCCACCTGCCGCGTGCGCCCGTCCGGGGAACGGGGCATCCGGGCGCGCGCAGCACGTCCACGGTCGCGCCGGGCGACCAGGTGGAGGCCGCCGCGCCGACCGGGGCGATCCGCGTGCCGCGCTGGTTCCACATCGCGGACGTGGAGGTGCAGGCGGCGCCGGGCGCGGGGACGATCGTGGCGATCGGCGATTCGATCACCGACGGCTATGGCGTCGCGCCCGACAGCAACACGCGCTGGACCGACGTGTTCGCAGCCCGGCTGCGCGCGTCGACCGCGCTGGCGGGCTGGGGCGTGGTCAACGCCGGGATCGGGGGCAATCGCGTGACGCTGGACGGCGCCGGGCCGAACCTGCTCGCGCGGTTCGATCGCGACGTGATCGCGCGCAGCGGCGCGAAGGTCGCGATCGTGATGGAGGGGGTCAACGACCTGGGCACGCTGACGCGCGAACGGCCCGCGACCCCGGCGCAACATGCCGCGCTCGTCCGCCGCATCACCGCGGGCTATGTCGAACTCGCCGCCCGCGCGCGCGCGCACGGCATCCGCATCGTCGGCGGCACGATCACGCCGTTCGTCGGCAACGATTATTATCACGCCGATGCGTCGAACGAGGCGGACCGGCAGGCGGTGAACGCGTTCATCCGCACGTCGGGGACGTTCGACGCGGTGGTCGATTTCGACCGCGCGCTGCGCGATCCGGCGCGCCCCGACCGGCTGGCGGCGGCCTATGATTCCGGGGACAGCCTGCACCCGTCCGCGGCGGGCTATGCCGCGATGGCGGCGGCGGTGCCGCTGGACCTGATCGCGCGCCCGCTGCCGGCGGCGGCACCGCCCGCGCCGTCGCTGGCGATGACGTTCGACGACATCCCCGTCCACGGCGACCTGCCCGCGGGCGACACGCGCGCCGGGATCGTCCGGCGGATCGTCGCGGCGCTGAAGGCGGGCGGGGTGCCCGCGCACGGCTTCCTGAACGCGGGCGTCGGCGCGGGCGAGGCGGATGCGGCGGCGGCGACCGCGGCGTGGCGCGCGTCGGGGCTGCCGATCGGCAACCACGGCTACCGGCATCGCCGCCTCGACGACGCGGGCGCGGACGGCTTCCGCGACGAACTGGTCCGCAACGAGGGCGCGGTCGGCGCGGGCGCGAAGTGGTTCCGCTATCCGTACCTGTCCGAAGGCGCGACGCCGGCGCTGCGCGATGCGGCGCGGGGCGTGCTGGCGCAGCGCGGCTATCGCATCGCGGCGGTGACCGCGAGCTTCGCGGATTACGATTACAACGGGCCCTACGCCCGCTGCCTGGCGAAGCGCGACACGGACAGCATCGCCGCGCTGGAACGCCACTGGCTCGCCGCGGTCCGTGCCGATGCGACGACGCAGCGCGCGCGGGCGCACGCGCTGTTCGGGCGCGAGGTGCCACTGGTCCTGCTGATGCATGTCGGCGCGTTCGATGCGCGGATGATGCCGCGCACGATCGCGCTGTACCGCGACATGGGCTTCCGCTTCGTCTCGCTGGAGCAGGCGCAGGCCGATCCCGTCTACGCCGCCGCCAACGATCCGGCGATGCCCGGCCCGTCGCCGTCGTTCGACCGGCTGGCGGCCGAGGCGGGCATCGCCGTACCCGTTCCCGCCGCCTCCCCTTCCCTCGACCTTCGAAAGCTCTGCTCGTGACCGCCATTCCCCGCTTCGACCCCGCCGCCGACCTCGCCGCCGACTGGCGCGAGGGACTGTGGCTCGGCCGCATCGACCGCGGCGAGGGGCCGACGCCCGTGCTGGTCGCGCACGGCGTCGTCCACGACATGGCGCGCGTCGCCCCCACGGTCGCCGAACTGGTCGCGGCGCGCGCGTTCGATCCCACGGCGGGGGAGGCGATCGGCGACGCCGCGACGCTGGACGCGACGTGGCTCGCGCCGATCGACCTGCAATGCGTGAAGGCGGCGGGCGTCACCTTCGCGGTGTCGACGCTGGAACGCGTGATCGAGGAGGCCGCGCGCGGCGACGCGGGCGCGGCGCAGGCGGTGCGCGCGAAGCTGGAGGCGCGGATCGGCGGCGGCCTGCGCTCGGTCGCGCCGGGATCGGACGCGGCGGCGGCGCTGAAGGCCGGGCTGATCGAGGACGGCCTGTGGTCGCAATATCTGGAGGTCGCGATCGGCCCGGATGCGGAGATCTTCACGAAGGCGCCGGTGCTGTCCAGCGTCGGCCATGGCGCGACGATCGGCGTGCGGTCCGATTCGACGTGGAACAACCCGGAGCCGGAAATCGTGCTGGTCGTCGCCCCCGACGGCGCGATCGTCGGCGCGACATTGGGCAACGACGTGAACCTGCGCGATTTCGAGGGCCGCTCCGCGCTGCTGCTGGGCAAGGCGAAGGACAATAATGCGTCGTGCGCGCTGGGTCCGCTGATCCGCCTGTTCGACGACGGCTACACGCTGGACGACGTGCGCGCGGCGGAGGTGACGCTGACGATCGACGGGGCGGACGGCTATCGCCTCGACGGGACCAGTTCGATGCGCGAAATCAGCCGCGATCCCGCCGAACTGACGCGGCAGGCGCTGAGCGAGCATCACTATCCCGACGGCTTCGTCCTGTTCTGCGGCACATTGTTCGCGCCGACGCAGGACCGCGACGATCCCGGGCGCGGCTTTACCCACAAGGCGGGCGATACGGTCGCGATCGCGGAGCCGAAGCTGGGGCGGCTCGTTAATCGCGTCGCCACGTCGAAGGACGCGCCGGCGTGGGAATTCGGGATCGCCGCGCTGATGCGCAACCTGGCGCGGCGTGGATTGATCGGGGCATGACGGGGGACAGGGATTTGCTGCAACGGACGAGCGAACGGGCGCGGGCGCGCTATCCCAGCCTGGCGGGCAAGCGCGTGATCGTGACGGGGGGCGGATCGGGGATCGGCGCCGCTTTGGTCGAGGCGTTCGCGGGCCAGAAGGCGCACGTCGCCTTCGTCGACATTCGGGGCGACGATGGTGAGGCGCTGGCCGAACGGCTGGGCGCGGGCGACGGCCCGGCGCCGCTGTTCCGCACGCTGGACCTGACCGACGTGGACGCGTTGCGGCGCACCTTCGCCGAGATGGAAGCGGCGCTGGGCGGCGTCGACGTGTTAATCAACAACGCCGCCAACGACGATCGCCACGCCGTCGCCGACGTGACGCCCGCCTATTGGGACGAGCGGATGGCGGTGAACCTGCGGCACCAGTTCTTCGCCGCGCAGGCGGTGGCGCCCGCGATGGCGCGCGCGGGCGGCGGCGCGATCCTGAACTTCGGATCGATCAGCTGGCACCTCGCGCTCGCCGACCTGGTCCTGTACCAGACCGCGAAGGCCGCGATCGAGGGGCTGACCCGCGGCCTCGCGCGCGATCTGGGGCGGCAGGGCATCCGCGTGAACACGATCGTGCCGGGCAACGTGCAGACCCCGCGGCAGGAGAAATGGTACACGCCGGAAGGGGAGGCGGAGATCGTCGCCGCGCAATGCCTGGACGGGCGCATCCAGCCCGACGACGTCGCCGCGCTGGTGCTGTTCCTCGCCAGCGACGACGCGCGCATGTGCACCGGCCATGACTATTTCATCGATGCCGGCTGGCGCTGACGTGCGCCGCGTCGCCGCCGTCGGCGCCATGCTGGGCGAGGGCCCGGCGTGGTTCGACGATGCCCTGTGGTTCGTGGATATCAAGGCGCCCGCGGTGCATCGCCTCGATCCCGTCACCGGCGCGACGAAACGCTGGACCGCGCCCGACCAGGTCGGCTGGGTCCTGCCCGCCGCGGACGGCGGCATCGTCGCGGGGGTGAAGGGCGGATTGTACCGCTTCGATCCCGCGACCGGCGCATTCGCCCTGCTGGCGGCGGTGGAGCGGGACCGGCCGGGCAACCGGCTGAACGACGCGACGGTCGATGCCGCGGGCCGGTTGTGGTTCGGGTCGATGGACGATGCGGAAAAGGCGGGCAGCGGCGCGATCTACCGCGCCGATGCGGACGGGATCGCGCGCGTCGTCGACGGGATCGCGATCACCAACGGCCCGGCGGCCAGCGAATACGGCCGGACGCTATATTACAACGATACGCTCGCGGGCACGATCCACGCCGCCACGCTGAAGGACGACGGATCGCCGGCGGACACGCGCGTGCTGGCGCGGATCGATCCGGCCGACGGCTATCCCGACGGGCCGACCGTGGATGCGGAGGGATGCGTGTGGGTCGGGCTGTACGCGGGCCATGCGGTGCGCCGCTACGCGCCGGACGGGCGCCTGCTGGCGACGGTCGGGCTGCCGGTGGCGAACGTCACGAAGCTGGCGTTCGGCGGACCGGGGCTGACCACCGCCTATGTCACGACGGCGCGCAAGGGATTGTCCGCGTCGGAACTGGCGGCGCAACCGGGCGCGGGCGACGTGTTCGCGTTCGATGCGGGGGTCGCGGGCCTGCCGCTGCCGCGGATCTCGCGCGCGACGCTGGCGGGGCTGGCGAAGGGCTGACTTGTCCCACCACCGGCTGTCTTCGTCCCACATCCGTTCGGGCTGAGCGAAGTCGAAGCCTAAGCCCGACCTTCGGCGCATACCCTTCGACTTCGCTCAGGGCGAACGGAGGTGGTAGGTGTGTCGCCTCTCCCTCTCTTGCGTCACCGATACCGGTACAGCTTCACCCGCTGGACCGAGAAATCCTCCGGCGGCAGGCGGACGTGGCGGCCCTGGTGGGTCTGGTCGCCGTTCATCCGCCGCGCGAGCACGAAACGGCCCGCCTCCATCCGCCCCTCATCCGCCGCCTCGATGCCCGCGACACCCTTCCCGTCCGCGGGGGCGAACGTGACGGTGACGCCGCGACCCGCGACCAGATACTCGCCCTCCCCCAGCGCCAGGATGAGGGCGCCATGCTCCGCGGGCTTCTGCGCATCCCGGGGCGTCCACGGATCGGTGAAGCGCGTGGTCAGGCGATAGCCCGCCATGACGGTCGACCGGTCCGCCATGTCCGCGGTCCCGTCGAACGCCACCGGGGGGCGCGCGCCCCACAGACGGTCGGTGCCCTGCCGTTCCAGGATCAGCGGCGACAGGCCGTCGAGCAGCGCGTACAGCGACCCCAGCCGCGCGGCGCCCTCCGCGGGCATCGTGTCGATCGAGAACGGGCTGAACCCGATCGCATCCAGCGCGCCGATCGCGAACAATGCGTTGGCGGGAATGTCCGCCGATCCCGACTGCCCCGCCTCGGGCACGAACAACGGGTTCTTCGGCAATGCGGCGTAGGCCGTCGTCCATTCCACGAAATTGGGGAAGTAGATGTCGGGCGCCAGGAAATCGATCGTCGGCGCGCCCTTCGTCCACTGTTCCGCCAGTTTCGGCAGCGGCCCGGCGGCGGGATAGCCCGATCCCGGCACCGCCTTCGGCCGCGGCAAGGCGGCGTTGACGTACAGCGGCAGGCGGTATTCGGCCCGCCCCGCCTTCGCCACCACATCCGTGTAGCGCGCGAAATGCCACGCCATGAACGCCTCGTCCGCGTCCGCGCCATAGGCCTGCGTCCAGTTGCCCTTCCGCCCCAGCGCCGCGGGAACGGGCGCGGCGAAGGCGGCGTCGGCGGCGGGATGGCGGTCGCGCGCTTCGGGGATCATGCCGATCTCGTTCTCCACCTGCATCATCAGCACGGTGCGCGTCCGGTCGGCCTCGCGCAGGTGACGCATCAGCGCGGCGAAGGCGCGCGCATCGGCCTGCGCACTGGCGGGCGCGAAGGGGGACAGGATCTCCAGCGGCGTCCCGTCCGCCTGGCGCGCGCGCGGAAAGCGGCGCTGGTCGTTCTTGACCCAGGCGGGGGCGTAGCTGGACATGCTGTTCTTCCAGCTGCCGAACCACAGGATCACGACGCGCAGGTTCGATGCGCGCGCATCGGCGAGCAGGCCGTCGACCATCGCGAAGTCGAACCGGCCCTCTTGCGGCTCGATCAATTCCCAGCTGACCGGCATCAGCACGGTGTTGACGCGCATATCGGCCAGCGTCTTCCACCGCGCCGCCATGTACGCCCGGTCGGACGCGCTGGAATTGGCGAGTTCGCCGCCCAGCATCAGGAACGGCTTCCCGTCCACCTCCAGCTGACGCACGCCGTGCGCGTCGATCAACCGCGGCAACGGCGTTTCGGCATGGGCCGCGCCCGCCAGTGCCAGCAACGGCAGCATCCAGTGTCGGCGCATCGCTCTCCCCTTTTCGTTGCCTCACGATACCGCTACCATCGCGGGATAACAACCGGGGAGCGGATGATGACGGGCTATTGGATCGCGCTTGCCGCCGCGGCGGCGCAGGTGCCGGTCGCCACGTTCGACTGGGTCGACTATCGCGGTGCGGACGCGACCGATCGCGTCGCGATAACGGCGGACCAGTATCGCAACCCGATCCTGAAGGGCTTCTATCCCGATCCCGGCATCACGCGCGTCGGCAGGGATTATTACCTCGTCAATTCCACCTTCGCCTGGTTCCCCGGCATCCCGGTATTCCACAGCCGCGACATGGTGACGTGGCGACAGATCGGGAATGCGATCGATCGCGCGGACCAGCTGGATTTCGCGACGCTGGGCCTGTCGCGGGGCGTGTTCGCGCCCACGATCGCGCATCACGCGGGAACGTTCTACATCATCAACACCTGCGTCGATTGCGGCGGCAATTTCATCGTCACCGCGCGCGATCCGAAAGGTCCGTGGAGCAAGCCGGTGTGGCTGCCGACGCTGGCGGGCGGGATCGATCCGTCGCTGTTCTTCGACGACGACGGATCCGCGTGGATCGTGAACAACGGCGCGCCGGAGGGAACGCCGCGCTACGACGGGCATCGCGCGATCTGGGCGCAAAGGTTCGATGCGAAGACGATGACCGCGACCGGACCGCGCACGGTCCTGATCGACGGCGGCATCCGGCCGCAGGACAGGCCGGTGTGGATCGAGGGGCCGCACATCTTCAAGCGCGACGGCTGGTATTACCTGACCTGTGCGGAAGGGGGCACCAGCGTGAACCATTCGCAGGTCGTGCTGCGATCGCGCCGCCCCGACGGGCCGTATGCGATCGACCCCGCCAACCCCGTCCTGACGCAGCGCGACCTGCCCGCGACGCGCGCCAACCCGGTCACGTCCGCGGGCCATGCCGATTTCGTCACCGCGCCGGACGGGACATGGTGGGCGGTGTTCCTGGCGACGCGGCCCTATGCGGGCGATTTCTACAACATCGGGCGCGAGACGTTCCTGCTGCCCGTGACGTGGACCGACGGCTGGCCGCGCATCCTGCCCCCGCGCACGCCGATCCCGCTGGTCGCGACGCGCCCGGTCGCGGCGCGCGATCCCGCCGCGCCGCCCACCAGCGGCGCGTTCGGCTGGCGCGAGGAGTTCGACGCGGCGGCGCTGCCGATGACGTGGATGATGATGCGCCAGCCCGCGGCGCGCTGGTATCGCACCGGGGACGGCATGCTGCGGCTGACGCCGCGTACGCAATGGCTGTCGGACAAGGCGAACCCGTCCTTCCTCGCGCGGCGGCAGCAGCATCTGGACGCGACCGTCACCACGCGCGTCCGCTTCGCGCCGCGCAGCGGGGATCGCGCGGGGCTGGCCGCGGTGCAGAACGACGATTTCTGGTACGCGATCGCGGTGGCGCGCGGGGCGGCGGGGCGCGTGGTGCGGCTGAGCCTCCGCGCCGGGGCCGACGATCCCGCGGCCGGGCGCGTGCTGGCTGAGGCGGCGTTGCCTGCCACCGGGGCGGTCGACCTGCGCATCGCCGCGGAGGGGGCGCGGTATCGCTTCGGCTATGCGGTCGGGGGCAAATGGCGCGCGCTGGGCGAGGCGCAGGATGCGACGCCGCTCAGCACCGCAAAGGCCGGCGGGTTCGTGGGCACGATGATCGGGCCGTTCGCGGAAAGCGCGCGGTAAGTCGTCGCTCCACCTGCTGATGAAGGTAAGCAGACCATTCGATCATGCAGCGCTGCCTGACAATCACTTAAGCCGGACTATCCTAACACGCAGCCCTGCCCGTCCCCATTTGCTTTGCCCAAGGTACTGCGACGCGGTTAGTCGTGGTGCGCGCTGTTCACGGTTGCGCTTACAACACCAGCGATACATATTGGCAGTGGCACTCGGGCCTGTCGCAAGGCGGGGACGAAATTTGCCCAAAAAGGAGGTGGTTTATATCCTGAATGACACTGCAACTTTGATTATCGGCACGGCAATGCTGATGATCGCATTCGCTACTTTGGTTCTGAAAATTATCGAGGTGGCTCGCTCTCGTTAACCGAAAGCGGCGGGAGGGGGTGCGGGTTTCTGCTCGCATCCCCAAACGAATGAGACCCCAACCTCGGCAAAGGTTGGGGTCTATTATCGTTCGGGACGGCATTCATATCCATACCGACACTGCATCGCAGACAATGGTGATTGTTGACCGCTTCGTCAACAAATAACGCAAAGCGATGACCGAAACGATAAGTGAAACGACCGAAACCACAACCAACGCAGGGGTTGATTTTTCGTCCAAATCACCCCGCCATTTCCTCCAGCTCCTTGCCCTTCGTCTCGTGGATGAAACGCTGCACCAGGAAGAAGCTGATCGCCGCGCACACGCCGTAGAAGGTGTAGCTGGCCGCCAGCCCGATCCCCGCCGCCATGACGGGGAAGCTCTGCGCGATCAGGTAGTTGGCGAACCATTGCGCGAAGCCGCACACCGCCAGCGCGGAGCCGCGGATCTGGTTCGGGAACATCTCCCCCAGCATGACCCACATCACCGGGCCCCAGCTGACGTTGAAGAAGATGACGTACAGGTTCGCCGCGACGACCGCGACCATGCCGAGGCGCGGCGACAGGACCAGCGCGCCCGCCGGATCCAGCGTGCCGTGGCTGAACGCATAGACCATCACGAACAGCGCGACGGCCATACCCGCGGAGCCGATCAGCAGCAGCGGCTTGCGCCCGATCCGGTCGATGAACGCCACCGTCACCAGGCACGCCGCGATCGACACCGCGCCCGACACGATGTTGATGAGCAGCGCGTCGCCCTCGGTGAAGCCCGCCAGCTGCCACAGGGTGGAGCCGTAGTAGAAGATGACGTTGATGCCGACGAGCTGCTGGAACACCGCCAGCAGCAGCCCCGCCCACACGATCGCACGGATGCCCAGGAAGCCCTTGCCGCCCGCGGGGGTCAGGACGTCGGACAGGCGCGGCTTGTGATCGACCGAGAAGCTGGACTGGATCTCGACCAGCTTGGCCTTCGCCACGGTCGCGCCGAACAGCTTCGCCAGCACGCCCGCCGCCTCGTCGTGCCGCCCCTTGGCGACCAGGAAGCGCGGGCTTTCGGGGATGAAGAACAGCGCGATCAGGAACACCGCCGCGGGCAATGCCTGCATCAGGTACATCCAGCGCCACGCCTCGATCCCCGTACCCCACAGGATGTTGACCGAGCTGTTCCCCGCGGCCTGTTGCAGGAAGTAATTGACCACGAAGGCGGAGGTCAGGCCGGTGATTATCATGATCTGCTGCACCGTCGTCATCCGCCCGCGGATGTTGGCGGGGGCGACTTCGGAGATATAGGCGGGCGACAGCACCGACGCCGCGCCGACCGCCATGCCGCCGATGATGCGCGCGATGACGAACAGCGTGTGGTCGTGCGTGATGCCCTGCACCAGCGCGCCGCCCAGGAAGAGGAGCGCGGCCAGCCGCATGACGTTGCGGCGCCCCGCCTTGTCCGCCAGCGTGCCGGCGAAGAAGGCGCCGATGAAGCAGCCGATCAGCAACGAACCGACGGTGAAACCCAGCCCCGCCTCGTCCAGCGCGAACGCGGCCTTCAGCCCCGGCTGCGTCCCGTTCACCGCACCGCTGTCATAACCGAACAGCAATCCGCCGATCGTGGCGACCGCGACGATCGCGGCGATGAAGCCCACGTTCGTGCCGCTTTCCGGCGGTGCCGCCCCTGCCCTCATGTCGGTCATGCTACGCTACCCTCCCCTTTAGTGATTATGGCGCGGCGTCCGGCGCGAGATGCCGCGATATTTCGTCGCGAAGTCCAATACCGCGCCGTCGGCCAGCTGTCCCGTCTTCTCGCGGTACAATTCTTCCCACGGCGTATGGCTTTCGGGCACCGGCGGCGGCGGTTCCGTTCCGCGGCGCGCGATCTCGTCCGCGTCGACCAGTGCGTCGCAGGTGCCCGCGTTCAGGTCGATGCGGATCGTGTCGCCGGTGCGCAGCCACGCGAGGCCCCCGCCCGCCGCGCTTTCGGGACTGGCGTTCAGGATCGACGGGCTGTCCGCGGTGCCCGACTGGCGTCCGTCGCCCAGCGTCGGCAACGCCATGATGCCGCGGCGGATCAGGTGGTCGGGCGGCTGCATGTTCACC
>NZ_LMQP01000004.1:268380-271567 GCF_001425405.1 Sphingomonas sp. Leaf412
CGATGTCGAGCGCGGGGTCGTTGATGCGGTGATGGTAGTCGTCCGACCCGTCGAACACGATCGCGCGCGCCTCGAACACATTGTCGTCGCCCAGGTACCGGTCCCGGAAGGCGTCCGAAATGACGCTGGTCTTCATGATGGCGGTGTCGAACAGGTTGCCCGACAGGACCAGGAAGCCCGCATCCTCCTTCAGCGGATCGTCGTACGAGCGGATGACCTCGCGATCGGTGGCGGTGCGGCCGGTCAGGTTCTCCGCGACGCTGCGCCCCGTCACCGTCGCGCACGCGCCGTCCAGCTTCCCCGCCGCCAGCAACTCGCTCATCACCGCAGGCACGCCGCCCGCGCGGTGGAAGCGTTCGCCCAGGAACCGCCCCGCGGGCTGCACGTCGACCAGCAACGGCAGGCGGTAGCCGTGGTCCATCCAGTCCGCCGGGGTCAGCTCCACCCCCGCATGCCGCGCCATCGCGTGGATATGCGGCTGCGCGTTCGACGATCCGCCGATCGCGGTGACGACGCGGATCGCGTTCAGGAAGCTGTCGCGCGTCAGGATATTGGAGGGGCGCAGGTCCTCATACGCCATCTCCACGATCCGCCGCCCGGTCTCGTACGCGATCTGCCCGCGCTCGCGATACGGCGCGGGGATGGCGGCACATCCGGGCAACGACAGGCCCAGCGCCTCCGCCACCGCGTTCATCGTGCTGGCGGTGCCCATGGTGTTGCAATGGCCCGCGGACGGCGCGCTGTCGCACGCGCGCTGGAGGAATTCCTCCTCGTCGATCTCCCCCGCCGCCAGCTTGCGCCGCGATCGCCAGATGACCGTGCCCGATCCCACCAGCTCGCCCTCGTGCCAGCCGTCCAGCATCGGCCCGCCCGACAGGACGATCGCGGGGATGTCGACCGTCGATGCGGCCATGATCCCCGACGGCGTCGTCTTGTCGCACCCGGTCGTCAGCACGACCGCGTCGATGGGATAGCCGTACAGCGTCTCGACCAGTCCCAGGTACGCCAGGTTGCGGTCCAGCGCCGCAGTGGGGCGGCGGCAATTCTCGAATATGGGATGGACGGGAAATTCCATCGCCACCCCGCCCGCGTCGCGGATGCCGTCGCGCACGCGCCGCGCGAGGTCGACGTGGATGCGATTGCAGGGGCTGAGGTCGTTGCCGGTCTGCGCGATGCCGATGATCGGCCGGCCCGAGCGCAGTTCCGCGGGCGTCAAGCCGTAGTTCATGAAGCGTTCGAGATAGAGCGCGGTCATGTCCGACCGCGACGGGTCGTCGAACCAGTCGCGCGAACGGAAACGGCGGTACGGCGTGCGATCCAAGGCGACCTCTCCCACAGCCGGTCGCGCCGGCTATTGTGATATCGCTACCATGCCCGCGGAACGGTCAAAGTCAAGCGGTCACGGTCCGCGGGCGGCGACGCGGGGCGGCGTCGGACTGGCGACGGATCAGGGTGAAGTCCAGCAACCGGTGGTCCGGACCCGGCGCGCCGTCCTTGCGCCGGATCGATCCCACCAGCATCTCGATCGCGGCGCGCGCCATGTCCGCGATCGGCTGGTGGATCGTGGTCAGCTCGGGCCAGATCGCGGTCGCCAGCAACGTGTCGTCGAACCCGCACACGGTGATGTCGCCCGGCACGTCCAGCCCGCGGCGATGCGCCACCGCCACCGTCGCCGCCGCCATGTCGTCGTTGCTGGCGAAGATCGCGCTGGGCGGATCGGCGCGATCGAGCAGTTCCTCCGCCGCGTCCAGGCCGGAGCGGTAGGTGAACAGCCCGTTCGCGACCAGTTGCGGATCGAACGCGATCCCCACCGCGTCCAGCGCGGCGCGATATCCCTCCAGCCGCGCGACGCTGGCGGTCTGGTTCGTATCCCCCTCGATGAAGCCGACGCGGCGATGCCCCAGCGCCAGGATATGCGACGTCATCGTCAGCGCGGCGTCGCGATTGTCGATGCTGACCGCGATCAGGTCCTCGGGCGGCTGCGCGCTGGCGACCAGCGCGGTGGGCACGCGCGCCTTCGTCAGCAGGTCCAGCACCGCCGCGCTCTCGTTCAGCGGCGGGGGCAGGACCACGCCGTCGATCCCGCGCTCGATCAGGTCGTTGACGACCTCCAGCTCGTGATCGCCGATCTCGCACTTCTCGAAGATCAGCTGCACGTCGGATCGCGCCGCCTGTTCCAGGCTGCCGACCAGAAATTCGCCCAGGAAACCCGCGCTGGGGTTGGAATACAGCAAGGCGATGCGCAGCTGCCCCGCCCCCGCCAGGCTGCGCGCCGCGGGGTTGGGGGTGTAGTTCAGCGCCTTGATCGCGGCGTTCACCCCGTCGCGCGTCGCGGGGCGGACGTTGCTCTCCCCGTTTATCACGCGCGACACGGTCATCGCGGACACCCCCGCCGCGCGTGCGACGTCGGCGATCGTGGGCAGGTTATGCTGGCGGCGGGAAGGGCGACGGCTCACGGCGTGTTGGTTCTCACGATCCGGCATCGAAAAGCAATCGCCACTATTCCCCCTGCCCCGGCGCATAGGGAAAGGACAGCGACCGGTAATGATCCAGCGTCTGCGCCGGGACCGCGGCGCCCGCGGGCAGCGGCAGGCGGTTGATGCTGGTCCAATAGGCGATCGACGCGTCGCGCCACCAGCGCGCCTCGCGCTCCTGCACCGACAGGTCGGTCGCAACCGAACGATGGCGTTCGGCGTCGATATGCGGGGCGAGCGCGGCCCATTGCCCCCGCATCGTCCCCACGGCGGCGACGCCGCGATCGTAGCGGCGTACCATCGCCTCCCACAGGCTCGCGCCGTCGGCCATGCGGTGATCCCAGGGCACGTGGTGGAACCACAGCAGGTAATCTTCCCCCACCGTCCGCACGTCGGCGAAGCGGCGCGCGAGCGGCCGGGCATATTGCGCCACCGCGTCGCTGCCCGTGCGGGTCCGGTCGAAGCCGATGCCGTTCGCATCGGCGCGGTGGTAATAGACCGGATTCCATTCCGGCCGGGCGAGGTCCGACACCCACGGGCCGGGGCCGTAATGGTGCCCGGTGGCCATCAGGTGCGCGAGGCCCAGCGGCGTCATGTAATCCACCACCGCCTGCCGCGACGGCAGCATCATCGCGGTCACCGGCGCGGCGACGTCGGGGGAGAAGGTCTGCGCCGCCCATTCGCGCGCGATGGCGGCGGGATCGGCGGCGGGG
>NZ_LMQP01000004.1:271642-305229 GCF_001425405.1 Sphingomonas sp. Leaf412
GATCCGTGCCGATGTTGGCGACCCCCGCGATGCCGCTGAGGCGATGGCGGTCCAGGCTGCCGTCGACCACCTCGGCCACGGTCGATCCCCTGCCCTTCGCGAACGTATCGGCGTCCAGCACCTCCGCCCACATCGTGCCGAGGTAGGCCACGTGTGTGGCGAAGCCGAGATATTCCTTCGTGATCTGGAATTCCGCTACCATCGGCGTCTTCGGCATCGCGCCGAACAGCGGATGGAACGGTTCGCGCGGCTGGAAATCGAGCGCGCCGTTCTTCACCTGCACCAGCACGTTGTCCGCGAACTTCCCGTCGAGCGGTTTGAACTCCGTATACGCCTGCTTCGCGCGGTCGGCGGGATCGGTGTCGGCGTAGACGAACGCGCGCCAGATCACGATGCCGTCATGCGGCGCGACCGCCGCGGCCAGCATGTTGGCGCCGTCCGCATGGCTGGCGCCGTAATCGCGCGGGCCGGGCTGGCCTTCGCTGTTCGCCTTGACCAGGAAGCCGCCGAAATCGGGGATCGCGCGCCAGACCTCGTCCGACTTCGCGCGCCACCACGCCGCCACCGCGGGATCGCGCGGGTCCGCGGTCTTCAGCCCGCCCAGCTCGATCGGCGCGGAGAAGCGCGCCGACAGGTACACGCGGATGCCCCACGGACGCAGCATGTCCGCCACCGCCGCCGCCTTCGCGATATAGGGCGCGGTCAGGCTGTCGGCCTTGGCATTGACGTTGTTCAGGACGGTGCCGTTGATCCCGATCGAGGCGTTGGCGCGCGCATAGTCGGTATAACGCGGGTTCCGGTCGTCGGGCAGGTGCCACCAGTCCCAGATCGACTGCCCCGCGTACCCGCGCTCGACATGGCCGTCGAGATTGTCCCAATGGTTGAGCATCCGCAGCTTCACGCGCGGCGAATCGGTCACGTCGATGCCGGTCATCGGCGCGCCGGTCGCGGCGCGGCGGATCAGTGCGAAGGCGCCGTACAGCGCACCGACTGGGCGATTCGCGGCGACGACGGTCACCGGCTTGCCGTCCACGACAATGCTGCGGATCACGAACCCCTCGTCGCCCGCCTTCGCCAGCGGCAGGTTCAGCGCGGCGATGGCGGGGTTGGCAGGCGTGCCGATCAGCACCGCGCCGGCCTTCTCCCCCAGCGCGCGATCGAGTTCGCCGGCGGCGAGTCGGATGGTCGCATCCGCCTCGGCCGTCGTAACCGACGCGGCCGCGTGCGGCACCGCGCGCGCGCGCAGCCACAGGTCGTAGCCGTCCTCCGCCGACGCGGGCGCCGCGCCCCCGATCGTCGCCGCCAAAGCCAGCGCGAAGCTCACGATCCTCATGCCCTCTCCTCCATTGCTCTTGACAAGCATTGCCCCCGGTTAGCATGGTAGCGCTATCGTCAACAAGCGGTGCCGAACACCGTGTGCGGGAGAGACAGCGGCATGGCGCGACCGATGGCATTGCTGCTGGCTGCCGCCTGCGTGGCTTCGGCGGCAGGCGCCGCGCCCGCGCCGCGCGCTCCGTATCGCGACGCCGCCGCCCCCGTGTCGACGCGTATCGACGACCTGCTGGCGCGCATGACGCTGGAGGAGAAGGTCGCGCAGATCACGACGGTGTGGGAGAAGCGCAAGCCGCTGGGCGACGCCCCCACCGCCGCCGCGCTGACCGCCGCCTTCCCGAACGGCATCGGCCAGGTCGCGCGCCCGTCCGACGCGGGCGGGCCGGGCAGCCCGCGCGTGACGCCGGGCCGCGATGCGCGCGCCACGGCGGAATACGTCAATCTGCTCCAGCGCTGGGCCGTCACGCGCACGCGGCTGGGCATCCCGATCCTGTTCCATGAGGAGGGGCTGCACGGCATCGCCGCGAAGGGCGCGACCAGCTTCCCGCAGGCGATCGCGCTGGCGTCGAGCTGGGACCCCGATCTGGTCCGCGCGGTCAATGCGGTCACCGCGCGGGAGACACGCGCGCGCGGCGTGCAAGTGTCGCTGTCCCCCGTGGTCGACATCGCGCGCGACCCGCGCTGGGGCCGGATCGAGGAGACGTTCGGGGAGGACCCGTACCTCGTCGGCGAGATGGGAGTCGCCGCGGTCGAGGGGTTGCAGGGCATTGGCCGCGTCACCGACCGGCTGGGCACGGACAAGGTCTTCGCCACGCTCAAGCACCTGACCGGCCACGGCCAGCCCGAAGCGGGGCAGAATATCGCCCCCGCCCCTCTGGCGGAGCGCGAATTGCGCGAATTCTTCCTGCCGCCGTTCGAGCAGGTCGTGGGGCGGACGGGCATTTCGGCGGTGATGGCGTCGTACAACGAGGTCGACGGCGTGCCGAGCCACGTCAACCGCTGGCTGCTGGGCGACATCCTGCGCGGCGAATGGGGATATCGCGGCGCGGTGGTCAGCGACTATTACGCCATCGACCAGTTGCGCGACATCCACCACGTCGCCCGCACGCTGGACGAGGCGGCGGCACGCGCGATCGATGCGGGCGTGGACGCGGACCTGCCCGAGGGGACCGCGTTCGCCACGCTGGTGAAGGCGGTGCGCGAGGGGCGCGTGCGGCAGGAATCGGTCGACCGCGCGGTGCGGCACATGCTCGACCTGAAGTTCCGCGCGGGCCTGTTCGAGCGGCCCTATGCAGATGCCGCGGCGGCGCAGGGCGCGACCAACACCCCCGCCGCGCGTGCCCTTGCGCGCACCGCCGCCCAGCGATCGATCGTGTTGCTGACCAACAAGGGCATGCTGCCGCTGAAGCCCGAAGGAACGATCGCGGTCATCGGCCCCAATGCGGCGGTCGCGCGGCTCGGCGGCTATTACGGCCAGCCGCCCGTCACGGTCAGCATCCTCGACGGCATCCGCGCGAAGGTGGGCGGCCGCGCGACGATCCTGCATGCCGAGGGCGTGAAGATCACCGAAAACGACGATTGGTGGGAAGACAAGGTCACGCTCGCCGATCCCGCCGCCAACCGCCGCCGGATCGCGCAGGCGGTGGAGGTCGCGCGCAAGGCCGACCGCATCGTGCTGGCGCTAGGCGATACCGAGCAGACCAGCCGCGAGGGCTGGGACGCCAAACACCTCGGCGACCGCCCCTCCCTCGACCTCGTCGGCGAGCAGCAGGCATTGTTCGACGCGCTCAACGCGCTGGGCAAGCCGATCGCGGTCGTCCTCATCAACGGCCGCCCCGCCAGCACCGTGCGGATCGCGGAGCAGGCGGATGCGCTGGTCGAGGGCTGGTACATCGGCGAGCAGGGCGGGAATGCGATGGCGGACGTACTGTTCGGCGACGTCAATCCGGGCGGCAAGCTGCCCGTCACGATCCCGCGCAACGCGGGGCAATTGCCGCTGTTCTACAACGTCAAGCCGTCGGCGGGCCGCGGTTACCTGTTCGACACGACCGCGCCGTTGTTCCCGTTCGGCCATGGCCTCAGCTACACCAGCTTCGACATCGGCGCGCCGCGCCTGTCCGCCGCCTCGATCGGCGCCGCGGGCAGCGTGATCGTGTCGGTCGACGTCGCCAACACCGGCGCGCGCGCGGGCGACGAGGTGGTGCAATTGTACCTGCGCGACGACGTGTCGTCGGTGACGCGACCCGTAAAGGAATTGAAGGGCTTCCGCCGCGTGACGCTGCGCCCCGGCGAGCGGCGGACGGTCGACTTCGTCCTCGGCCCCGACGCGCTGCAATTGTGGGATCGCGACATGAAACGCGTGGTGGAACCGGGCACCTTCACGGTCATGGCGGGGCCGAATTCGGTCGACCTGAAATCCGCGACGCTGACGGTGACGAAGTGAACCGGCGGCATTTCATCGGCCTCCTCGGCACCGCCGCCGCGCTCGTCCCGCTGCGCGCCGTCGCCGCGACCGCCGTGTACAAGGACCCGCGCGCGCCCGTCGACCTGCGCGTCGCGGACCTGCTGGCGCGCATGACGCTGGAGGAGAAGGTCGCGCAGATGACTGCGCTGTGGGCGACGAAGGCGGAGGTCATGACCGGCCTCGACTTCACGCCCGCCAAGGCATCCGCCGCCTATCCCCACGGCATCGGGCAGATCACGCGTCCGTCCGACCGCCGCGGCGGGCCGCAGGTGGCGGCGGTCGCGGGCGGCACCGGCGCGCGCTGGCGCGGGGGCGCGTCCACCATCGCCTTCGTCAACGCCGCGCAACGCTGGGCGCGCGAGGAGACGCGGCTGGGCATCCCGATCCTGTTCCACGAGGAGACGCTCCACGGCTACATGGCGCCCGACGCGACCATGTTCCCGCAGGCGATCGCGCTGGCGGGCAGTTTCGATCGCGACCTGATGCGCGAGGTCCAGACCGTGATCGCGCGCGAGACGCGTGCGCACGGCAGCATGCTGGCGCTTAGCCCGGTGGTCGATATCGCGCGCGACCCGCGCTGGGGCCGGATCGAGGAGACGTTCGGGGAGGACCCCTATGTCTGCGCCGAAATGGGCGTCGCGGCGGTCACCGGCCTTCAGGGCGGCACCGGCACCACCCTGCCCGCGGGGCATGTCTTCGCCACGCTGAAGCACATGACCGGCCACGGCCAGCCGCTGGCGGGCAACAACATCGCGCAGGCGCCGCTGGGCGAGCGGGAGTTGCGCGAGTTCTTCTTCCCGCCGTTCCGCGCGGTCGTCACGCGCACGGGCATCGCCGCGGTGATGCCGTCGTATAACGAAATTGACGGCCTCCCCAGCCATGCCAGCCGCTGGCTGCTCGGCAATATCCTGCGCAAGGAATGGGGCTTCGGCGGCGCGGTGGTCAGCGATTACGGCGCGGTGGACGAATTGCAGAAGATCCACCACGTCGCCGCCGATCTGGAGGATTGCGCGCGACAGGCGCTGTCCGCGGGCGTCGACAGCGAGCTTCCCGACGGGATGGCGTTCCGCACGCTGGTGGCGCAGGTCCGCGACGGCCGCGTGTCGCGCGCCGCGATCGATGCGGCATGCGGGCGCATGCTGGCGCTGAAGTTCCGCGCCGGCCTATTCGAGGCGACCCCGGTCGACGCACGCGCCGCGGCAAGGCTGACCGGCAACGACGAAGCACGCGCGCTGGCGCTGAAGGCGGCGGAGAAGTCGCTGTGTCTGCTGACCAACGACGGCGTCCTGCCGCTGACCCCCGGCGCGCACAAGCGCGTCGCGGTGATCGGCCCCAACGCCGCCATCGCGCGGCTCGGCGGCTATTCCGGCGCGCCGCGGCACGCGGTGTCGCTGCTCGACGGCGTGCGCGCCGCGCTGGCGGGGAAGGCGCAGGTCGTCCACGCGCAGGGCGTGTTCATCACGCAAAGCGAGGATCGCTCGGTCGACGAGGTGCTGCTGGCCGATCCGGCGAAGAACCGCGCGCTGATCGCGGAGGCGGTCGCCGCCGCGAAGGACTGCGACGTCATCCTGCTGGCGATCGGCGATACCGAACAGACTAGCCGGGAAGGGTTTGCGAAGAACCACCTCGGCGACCGCACGACCCTGGACTTGGTCGGCGAACAGAATGCGCTGTTCGACGCGTTGCATGCACTCGGCAAACCGATCGTCGTGTGCGCGATCAACGGCCGTCCCGCGTCATGGCCCACCGTCGCCGCGCGCGCCAATGCGCTGCTGGAATGCTGGTACGCCGGGCAGGAAGGCGGCACCGCGATCGCACGCGCGCTGTTCGGCGCGGTGAACCCCGGTGCGAAGCTGCCCGTCACCGTTCCGCGCGACGCCGGGCAGGTGCCGCTGACCTACAATCGCAAGCCGTCCGCCGGCCGCCCCTATGTCATCGGCGTTTCGACGCCGCTGTTCCCGTTCGGCCATGGCCTCAGCTACACCAGCTTCGACATCGGCCCGCCCCGCCTGTCCGCCGCGCGGATCGGCATCGCGGGCGAGGTCACCGTCACCACCATTGTCCGCAACACCGGCACCCGCGCGGGCGACGAGGTCGTGCAATTGTACGTCCGCGACCGCGAAGCCAGCGTCACGCGGCCGGTGAAGGAATTGAAGCAGTTCGCGCGGCTTTCCCTGGCCCCCGGCGAGACGCGCGAGATCGCCTTCACGCTCGGCCCCGACGCCTTCGCCTTGTGGAACACCGACATGAAGGAAGTGGTCGAACCCGGCCTGTTCGACATCATGGTCGGTCCGAATTCGGTCGACCTGAAGACCGTCACCCTCGACATCGCCTGAGGAATCCCATGCCCAAGATCACGTCCGCCCGCGTCATCGTCACCTGCCCCGGCCGTAACTTCGTCACGCTCCGGATCGAATGCGACGACGGCACCACCGGCGTCGGCGACGCGACGCTGAACGGCCGCGAGCTGTCGGTCGCCAGCTACCTGTCGGATCACGTCATCCCCTGCCTGATCGGCCGCGACGCGCACCGGATCGAGGATGTGTGGCAATATCTCTACAAGGGCGCCTACTGGCGCCGCGGCCCCGTCACCATGTCCGCGATCGCCGCGGTCGACATGGCGCTGTGGGACATCAAGGGGAAGATCGCGGGCCTGCCGGTCTATCAATTGCTGGGCGGCGCGGCGCGTGAAAGCTGCATGGTCTACGGCCATGCCAACGGCGCCAGCATCGACGACACGATCGCCGCCGCGCTGGATTATCAGGCGCAGGGGTACAAGGCGATCCGCATCCAGTGCGGCGTGCCCGGCATGGCGTCGACCTATGGCGTCAGCAAGGACCGCTATTTCTACGAACCCGCCGACGCCGATCTGCCGAGCGAGAATGTGTGGTCGACCAGCAAATACCTGCGCGTCGTCCCCGAGCTGTTCGCCGCGGCGCGCGAGGCACTGGGGTGGGACGTTCACCTGCTCCACGACGTCCACCACCGCCTGACCCCGATCGAGGCGGGGCGTCTGGGCAAGGATCTGGAGCCGTACCGCCCCTTCTGGCTGGAGGATGCGACGCCCGCGGAGAACCAGGAATCCTTCCGCCTGATCCGGCAGCATACCACGACGCCGCTGGCGGTCGGGGAAATCTTCAACTCGGTGTGGGATGCCAAGGACCTGATCGAGAACCAGCTGATCGATTACATCCGCGCCACCGTCGTCCATGCGGGCGGCATCACGCACCTGCGCCGCATCGCCGCGCTGGCGGACCTGTATCAGGTCCGCACCGGCTGCCACGGCGCGACCGACCTGTCGCCGGTGTCGATGGCCGCGGCGCTGCACTTCGGCCTGTCGGTGCCCAATTTCGGGGTGCAGGAATATATGCGCCACACCGCGGAAACCGACGCCGTCTTCCCGCATGCGTACACGTTCGCCGACGGCGCGATGCATCCGGGCGACGCGCCGGGTCTGGGCGTCGACATCGACGAGGAACTGGCCGCGGGCCACGAATACAGCCGCGCGTTCCTGCCCGTGAACCGGCTGGAGGACGGGACGCTGTGGAGCTGGTGAGGGTGCGTCATATGTGTCCCCGCGAAGGCGGGGACCCAGTCTGGGCTCCCGCCTTCGCGGGAGCACAAGGGACGATGCGCCACCCCCCCCCGTCATGCCGGGCCGGTCCCGGCTTCCACGGCGCCGCGTGCCTCACGCCGGCGAATGCGCGGCACGGTGGATGCCGGGACCAGCCCGGCATGACGACCTGTGTCAGCCATCCCGAATCCGTCATGCCGGCCCCCGAGCCGGCATCCATCGCGCCGCGCGGACAACGGCCGGCGGATGCGCGGCACGATGGACCCCGGATCGCGTCCGGGGTGACGATGCGGCATACCATCCCGTCATGCCGGGCCGGTCCCGGCATCCATGGCGCCGCGTCCGTCGCGCCGGCGGATGCGCGGCACGGTGGATGCCGGGACGAGCCCGGCATGACGAAGGTGGTTTGAGCCTATGACCGACCTCACCGACGCCCCCGACACAGCCGCCCGCGCCGTCCCGCGTCCGCGCGGGAACGTGCGGTGGTGGATCTGCGCGCTGCTGTTCACCGCGGTCGTGCTGTCCTATGTCGACCGCCTCGTGCTGGGGGTGTTGAAGCCGCAGCTGACGCAATTGTACGGCTGGACGAACAGCGGCTACGGCGACGTCACCGGCTATTTCCAGGTGTGCTACGGCCTCGGCTTCCTCGCCTTCGGCTGGCTGATCGACCGGATCGGGCCGAAGCTGGGCTATTTGCTGGCGATGGGCCTGTGGACCACGGGCCATTTCGCGCAGGTCCTCGTCACCAGCACGACCGGCTTCGCGATCGCGCGCATTCCGCTGGCGCTGGGGGAGGCGGGGACGTTCCCGTCCGCGCTGGCGGCGGCATCGCAATGGTTTCCGAAGAAGGAACGCGCGCTCGCGATCGGCATCTTCAACGCGGGCGCGAACGTCGGCGCGATCATCACGCCGCTGCTCGTGTCGTTCCTCGTCGCGTCGCTGCTGCTCGACTGGCGCTGGGCGTTCGTCGTCACGGGCGTGTTCAACGTCGTGTGGCTGGTCGCATGGTGGCGCTTCTACCACGCCCCCGCCGCGCATCCGCGCATCACCGCGGAGGAACGCGCGCATATCGAGGCGGAGCCGGTCGAGACCGGCGGGCGCGTCGGTTTCGGCACGCTGCTGCGCCACCGCGAGACTTGGGCGTACATGACCGGGCGCTTCCTGATCGATCCGGTGTGGTGGACGTTCCTGTTTTGGCTGCCCGATTTCTTCTCCACCACCTACGGCTACGACCTCAAGAGCTTCGGCCCGCCATTGGTCGCGATCTACATTCTCGCCGACGTCGGCGCGGTCGCGGGCGGGTGGTATTCGTCGCACCTTCTGAAGCGCGGCACCGCGTTGCGCACCGCACGCCGCCGCGCAATGCTGATCTGCGCCTTCTTCGCGCTGCCCGTCATGTTCGCGGCCAACGCGCCGTCGATCTGGTGGGCGGTGGGCGCGATCGGCCTGGCGTGCGCGGCGCATCAGGGCTTCTCGACCAATCTGTTCGCCACCCCGGGCGACATCTTCCCGCGGTATGCGCAGGGGACGCTGATCGGGCTGGGCGGGTTCGCGGGCGCGGTGGGGGGCTTCATCGCGTCCAAGTCGCTGGGCGTGATCCTCGACCGCGTCGGCAGCTACCAGCCGTTCTTCATCGCCTGCGGCCTCGCCTATTTCGTCGCGCTTGCGGCGGTGATGCTGCTCAATCCCCGCTATCGCGACGTCAGGATCGAACCTAGCGCATGACCCGGCCGCTCCGCCTCCACCCCGATCGCCTGTTCCCCGCCGACCCCACGACGCGCGGGATCGCGCGCGCGCTGTACGAAGGCGTGAAGAACCTGCCGATCGTCAGCCCGCACGGCCACACCGACCCGGCGTGGTTCGCGCGCAACGAACCGTTCGCGGACCCGGCGCAATTGCTGATCGTCCCCGACCATTACGTCTTCCGCATGCTCTACAGCCAGGGCGTGCCCTTGGAGGCGCTGGGCGTGCCCAGCGTCGACGGATCGCCGGTGGAGACGGACAGCCGCGCGATCTGGCGCCAGCTGGCCGAAAACTATCATCTGTTCCGCGGGACGCCGTCGCGGATGTGGCTGGACTGGGTGTTCGCGGAAGCGTTCGGGATCGACGTCCGGCTGGAGGCGGCGACGGCGGACCATTATTACGACGTGATCGATGCCGCGCTGAAGACCGACGCCTTCCGCCCGCGCGCCCTGTTCGAACGCTACGGCATCGAACTGATCGCCACGACCGAAAGCCCGCTCGACCCCCTCGACCACCATGCCGCGATCCGCGCATCTGGCTGGGGCAAGCGCATCCTGACCGCCTATCGCCCCGATCCCGTCACCGACCCCGACGACCCCGATTTCGCCGCCAACGTCCGGCGCTTCTGCGCCACCGCGGGGGAGGACGCGGGGACCTACGCCGGCTACCTCGCCGCACACGTTTTCCACCGCGCGCGCTTCCGCGCGGCGGGGGCGACCAGCACCGACCACGGCCACCCCACCGCGCGCACCTTGTGGCTCGACCGCGCGGATATCGAGGCGTTGTACGCGCGTGTCATGGCGGGCGGCACGGCGGATGAGGCGGAGACGTTCCGCGCGCACGTGCTGACCGAAATGGCGGCGATGTCGGTTTCGGACGGCATGGTCATGCAGCTGCACCCCGGCGCGATGCGCGCGCACAATGCGGCGGTGCTGGCCCGGTTCGGGAAGGACAAGGGCGCGGATATCCCGGTGCAGACCGAGTACGTCCGCGCGCTGAAACCGTTGCTCGACCGTCACGGCAACGACCCGCGCCTGACGCTGATCGTCTTCACGCTGGACGAGGACACATACAGCCGCGAACTCGCGCCGCTCGCGGGCCACTACCCGTGCCTGCGCCTCGGCCCGCCGTGGTGGTTCCACGATTCGCCCGAGGGGATGCGCCGCTTCCGCGAGGCCGCGACGGAAACCGCGGGCTTCTACAACACCGTCGGCTTCAACGACGACACCCGCGCCTTCCTGTCGATCCCCGCGCGGCACGATGTCGCGCGGCGGATGGACTGCGGCTTCCTCGCGCGGCTGGTCGCCGAACACCGGCTGGAGCAGGACGAGGCGCATGAGGTCGCGCAGGCGCTGTCCTACGACCTCGTGAAAGCGGCGTACAAATTGTGAGGCTGTCGACCGCGACGCTCCCGCACCTGCCCGCCGACGTGGCGCGCCCGTCGTACGATCGAGGCGCGGTACGTGCGGGGGTCGTCCACCTCGGCATCGGCGCGTTCCACCGCGCGCACCAGGCGCTGGTGTTCGACCGCGCGCTGGCGGCGAGCGACCGGCGCTGGGGCATCACCGGCGCATCGCTCCGCTCGCCTGCGACCCGCGACGCGATGGCGCCGCAGGACAACCTCTACACGCTGGTCGAGCGTGACGGCGCGGGCGACCGGCGGCGCGTGATCGGCGCGGTGCTCGACACTTTGGTCGCGCCGGAGGATCCCGCCGCGCTCGTCGCGCGCCTCGCCGACGCCGCGACGCATATCGTGACGCTGACCGTGACGGAGAAGGGCTATCGCCTCGACGCCGCGGGCAACCTGCTGACCGGCGAGGCGGACGTCGCCGCCGATATCGCGCATCCGCACGCCCCCCGAACCGCCCCCGGTTTCCTCGTCGCCGCGCTCGCGCGCCGCCGCGCCGCGGGGCTGGCGCCGTTCACCGCGATCAGTTGCGACAATCTGCCGTCAAACGGCCACCGCCTGCGCAACGCGGTGCTGGCGATGGCGGAGGCGCAGGACGCGGGCCTTGCCCGCTGGATCGCGGCGGAGGGGGCGTTCCCCGAAACCATGGTCGACCGCATCGTCCCCGCCACCACCGACGCGGACATCCATGCCTTCGCCGCCGCCACGGGCGTGGAGGATCGCGCGCTCGTGACCGGCGAGCCGTTCCTGCAATGGGTGATCGAGGACCGCTTCTGCGGCCCGCGCCCCGATTTCGCGGCGTTCGGCGCGCAGCTGACCGATGCGGTCGCGCCGTGGGAGGAGGCGAAGCTGCGCCTGCTCAACGGCGCGCATTCCGCGCTCGCGTATCTCGCGGGCCTCGCGGGCGTCGAGTTCGTGCATCAGGCGATCGCGCTGCCCGAATACCGCCGTCTGGTCGACCGGCTGTGGGACGAATCCGCCGCCACTTTGTCCCCGCCCCCCGGCCTCGACCTCCCCATCTATCGCGCCGCGCTGCTGGCGCGCTTCGCCAATCCCGCGCTGCATCATCGCACGCGGCAGATCGCGATGGACGGGTCGCAGAAACTGCCCCAGCGGCTGATCGCCCCGCTCGCCGCCACGATCGCCGCGGGGCGGGAGGCGCCCGCGCTGGCGCTGGCGGTCGCGGGCTGGATGCGGTGGCAGGCGGGGCGCGACGATGCGGGCGCCGCGCATGTCGTCGACGATCCGCGGGCGGCGGAAACGTCGCGGCGGTGGCACGGCGCGCCCGATGCCGCCGCGCGCGTCGCCGCCCTGCTGCCGCTGGTAGCGCCGGACGCGGCCGCGCTGGCCCCCGCCGTCACCGCGGCGCTGCGGGCGATCGAGGATCGCGGCGCAAAAGGTGCGACGGCCATGCTGTAGCCGCTTGCGGAGCCGTTATGGTAGCGCTATCGTCCACCGCAAGGCCGATCACTGGCCGCCTCGGGAGAGACCATGACGCGCCGTTCCGCCCCGCTCGCCGCCCTGTTGTTGCTCGCCGCCGCGAGCGCGCCCGCGCAACAGCCCGAACCCCGCGCTCCTGACGGCCGCCGCTATTTGTCGCAGCCGCTGGTCAGCGAGATCTACACTGCCGATCCGTCCGCGCACGTGTTCAACGGCAAATTGTACATCTACCCCAGCCACGACATCGACGGCCCGGCGCCCGAGGACGATCTGGGCGGCCATTTCGAGATGCGCGACTATCGCGTGCTCAGCATGGACTCGCCCGGCGGGAAGGTCACCGTCCACCCCGTCGCGCTCGACGTAAAGCAGGTGCCCTGGGCGACGAAGCAGATGTGGGCGCCCGACGCGGCGTACAAGGACGGCACGTACTTCCTGTACTTCCCCGCCAAGGACAAGGCAGGCGCGTTCCGCATCGGCGTCGCGACGTCGAAATCCCCGACCGGACCGTTCACGGCGGAGCCGCAGCCGATCCGGGGCAGCTTCTCGATCGATCCCGCGGTGTTCACCGACACCGACGGCAAGAGCTACATGTATTTCGGCGGCATCTGGGGCGGGCAGCTCCAGCGCAACACGACGGGGCGGTATGACGCCAACGGATCGAAGACCGACCTGAACGCCCCCGACAAGCCCGCACTGTCGCCCAAGGTCGCGATGATGTCCGCGGACATGAAGCAGTTCGCGCACCCGCCCCGCGACGTGCGGATCGTCGACGAGGCGGGCAAACCGCTGCTGGGCGGCGACACGGACCGCCGCTTCTTCGAGGCGGCGTGGATGCACAAGTACAAGGGCAAATATTACTTCAGCTGGTCGACCGGCGACACGCATTACCTGGCCTACGGCATCGGCACCTCGCCCTACGGCCCCTTCACCTACAAGGGCCGCATCCTGGAGCCCGTCGTCGGCTGGACCACGCATCATTCGATCGTGGAGTGGCAGGGCAAATGGTGGCTGTTCTACGCCGACAGCCAGTTGTCCGGGCAGACACGCCTGCGCAACGTCAAGATGACCGAGCTGCACTACAATCCGGACGGCACGATCCGCACGATCGATCCGCTCGTCAAATGAGCGTGGCTTCCGTCATCGCACCGTCCCGTGGTTCGCGGGACCTTCGTCACGAACGACGTCGTCATGCCGGGCTTGTCCCGGCATCCATGGCGCCGCGAGACGATGAGCCGGTTATCTCGCGGCACGATGGACCCCGGAACAAGTCCGGGGTGACGAAGCCCTTCTCGGTCATCGTCGTCCCCGGAGCCTGATCGATGTTCCTCGGCATCGACATCGGCACGTCCGGCGTGAAGGCGGTCGTGCTGGACCGCCACGCCGCGGTCGTCGCGCAGGGGATTGCCGCGCTGACGGTCCAGCGGCCGCAGCCGTTGTGGTCCGAACAGGACCCCGACAGTTGGTGGCAGGCGACCTGCGCCGCGGTGCAGTCGCTGCCCGCCGACGTGCGCCGCGCGGTCCGCGGCGTCGGCGTGGCGGGGCAGATGCACGGCGCGACGCTGCTGGGCGCGGACGATCGCCCCCTGCGCCCCGCGATCCTGTGGAACGACGGGCGTAGTCACGCCGAATGCGCGGCAATGGAGGCGGCGGTGCCCGACCTTCACCGGATCGCGGGCAACCTGGCCATGCCCGGCTTCACCGCGCCCAAGCTGGCATGGGTCCGTCGCCACGAGCCCGCGACCTTCGACCGCATCGCCACCGTCCTGCTGCCCAAGGATTACGTCCGCCTGCGCATGACGGGCGAGAAGGCGACCGACGTATCCGACGCCGCGGGCACCCTGTGGCTGGACGTCGCGAAGCGCGACTGGAGCGACGCGCTGCTCGCCGCCACCGGCCTGACCCGCGCGCAGATGCCGCGCGCGGTCGAGGGCGTCGCGGTCACCGGCAGGTTGCGCGACGACGTGGCCGAATCGTGGGGCATGCCCGCGGTCCCGGTCGCGGGCGGCGGCGGGGACAATGCCGCGGGCGCGGCGGGCGTGGGCGTGGTGAAGGACGGCGACGCATTGCTGTCGCTCGGCACGTCGGGCGTCATCTTCGTCGCGACGAAGGATTTCCGCCCCAATCCCGCCAGCGCAGTCCACGCCTTCTGCCACTGCCTGCCCGACCTGTGGCACCAGATGACGGTCCACCTGTCCGCCGCCGCCTGCATCGACTGGGTCGCGCGGCTGACCGGCGCGGCGGGCGCGGCGGACCTGTTCGCGCGGGCGGAAAAGGCCGGCCCCGCGGGCGGCCCGGAAATCTTCCTCCCCTATTTGTCCGGCGAACGGACGCCGCACAACGACGCCGCGGTCCGCGGCGGTTTCCTCGGTCTCGACCACGACACCAATCCCGAACGGCTGGCGCAGGCGGTGCTGGAGGGAGTCTCCTTCGCGCTCGCCGACGGTCTCGACGCGCTGCGCGATGCGGGCACGCAGGTGGAGCGCCTGTCCGTCATCGGCGGCGGCGCACGCTCGCGTTACTGGGGCCGGACGATCGCCGCCACATTGGGCGTCGAGCTGGTGTATCTCGACGGCGGCGAGGTCGGCCCCGCCCTGGGCGCGGCGCGGCTGGCGCAACTGGCGGTCGACGGCGGCGCCCCCGCCGACGTGTGCGTCCCCCCGCCGGTCAGCCACACGATCCCCGCCAACCCGATCCTCGCCGACCGCCTCGCGCCCAAGCGCGCGCGCTTCGTCCAGGCCTATCCCCGCATCACACCCAGGAACGAGCCATGACCGATTTCTTCGCCGACATTCCCCAGATAAAATACGAAGGCCCCGACAGCGACAACGAGCTGGCGTACCGCTTCTACGACAAGGACCGGGTGGTTCTGGGCAAGCGAATGGAGGACCACCTCCGCTTCGCCGCCTGCTTCTGGCACACCTTCTGCTGGCCGGGCAGCGACGTGTTCGGCGCGGGCACCTTCGACCGCCCGTGGCATCGCGGCGCCAACGACGCCGCCGCCGCGGCGACCAAGCGGGAGGTCGCGTTCGACTTCTTCGGCAAGCTCGACATCCCCTATTACTGCTTCCACGACGTGGACGTGATGGCGGACGCCAACAACGTCGCCGAGCATCGCCGCCATTTCGCGGAGGCCGTCGATCACCTCGAAAAGTTGCAGGCGTCGTCGGGCCGCAAATTGCTGTGGGGCACCGCCAACGCGTTCAGCCACCCGCGCTTCGCCGCGGGCGCCGCGACCAATCCCGATCCGGAGGTCTACGCCTTCGCCGCGATGCAGGTGCGCGACGCGCTGGAGGCGACGCATCGCCTCGGCGGCGCGAACTACGTCCTGTGGGGCGGTCGCGAGGGGTATGAGACGCTCGCCAATACCGACATGGCGCGCGAGCTGGACAATTTCGGTGCGTTCCTGACCAAGGTGGTGGAGCACAAGCACAAGATCGGCTTCACCGGCACGATCCTGATCGAACCCAAGCCGCACGAGCCGACGAAGCACCAGTACGATTTCGACACCGCCACGGTGTACGGCTTCCTGAAGCGCTACGGGCTGGAGAACGAGGTCCGCGTCAACATCGAGGCGAACCACGCGACCCTCGCTGGCCATACGTTCGAGCATGAGATCGCGACCGCCTCGGCGCTCGGCATCTTCGGCTCGATCGACGCCAATCGCGGCGATCCGCAGAACGGGTGGGATACCGACCAATTCCCCAATTCGGTGGAGGAACTGACGCTGGCGATGCTGGAGATCGTTCGCGCGGGCGGGTTCACCACCGGCGGGTTCAACTTCGATGCGAAGGTCCGGCGCCAGTCGGTCGACGCGGTGGACCTGTTCCACGGTCATATCGGCGGCATCGACGTGGTGGCGAAGGGCCTGCTCAACGCCGCCGCGCTGATCGAGGACGGACGCCTCGATACGCTGAAGGCGGAACGCTACGCCGGCTGGGACGGCGAGTTTGGCCGGGCGGTGCAGGCGCGCGACCTCGCGGGCATCGCGGACCTCGCGATCGAGCGGAACGTCGATCCGAAACCGCGGTCGGGCCGGCAGGAGCGGATCGAGAATATCGTCAACCGCTTCATGTGATGGATGTGTTCCTGCGAACGCAGGAACCCAGGGACGCAGGCGCCATCGCTTGAAACCCTGGGTTCCTGCGTTCGCAGGAACACGAAAGTCTATCGCCGCGCCTTCGCCTTCAATTCGCGGAACAGCGCGCGCAGGACGTCGCGATAGATATCCAGCTTCGCCGACACCTGCGCCATCCCCGCCGCCGCCTGCGCCGACAGTTCCGGCCGCCGGTCGAACGCGTCCAGCGTGAAGGCCAGCGCCTGGTCGGTGTCCATGCCCTTCACCGGGATCATGGCGTCATAGCCCAGCATCCCGAACAGGCCGCCGAACTTGCGGCTGTACGCCACCGGCACCACCGGCGTCCCCGACGAATAGGCGCCGATGCACGCATGCATCCGTCCCGCGACCAGGAAGTCGAGGCCGGAGATGTACGATTTCGCCGCCATCGGATCGGGGAAGTCGGGGACGCGGATCGCTTGCGGATAGTCCGCGGCCAGCAGGTCCGCGCGCCGCGAATCGTCGTCCTGCGGCTGGCTGCGGGTATAGGCGTGGGTGATGAGGTGGACCTCCGCCCCGCGCGCCAGGAACGCCTCGATCAGCCGCCGGGTGTAGGCGACATAGTCGACCGACAGGCCGAAGCGGTTCGTGCCCGTCTCCGCCTCGTGGTACAGCAGCCCCGACGCGTTGATGCCCACCCGCGGCCGCGCGCCGCCGCGCTCCGCCGCCCGGCTTTCGTACGGCAGTTCGAACGCCACGTCCGCCGCCAGCGCGATCGTGGCGCCCGGCGCCAGCTTGCGCGCGATGTCGTACGACTGGTCGTCGCGCGCCACCGTCGCGCGCGCGCGCTTCATGATGAACCCCGCCAGCTTCCGGTACTTGGGCTGTTCGAACGGCCCGATCGTCATCGGCGACAGGATCAGCGGCTTGCCGCGCGCTAGCACCATCAGCTTGGTGGACCAGATGAACATGAAGCGCCGCGGGTGGTAGATGTCGGCGAAGCTGTCGCCGCCGCTGATGTCCAGCACGCAGTCGCTGCGCCCGAACGCCCGCCACAGCCCCTTTGGCGAGACGAGCGAGCGGCCGTCGATCACCACCGACGCCACGCGCCCGTGGCTGAGGTCGGGGGCGTCGTTGTCCTTCATCCCGATGGAGGTGAAGTCGGGGTCGATCCCCTCCTCGCGCGCCACCTTCTCCGCGATCGCCATGTTCGCGACGGTCAGCGCCCCGACGCCCAGGTTGCCCGAGGTCAGCGAATGGAACAGCAACCCGATCCGCAGCCGCACGGGCTCGGTGGTCGTCGGCGTCTCGATCGGCATCGGCGGCGTCATCGCCGTCGCGGCGGGACGGTCAGAGCGTGAAGTCGCTCGCCGCCAGCGCGCCCACGCCCTTCAGGACGATGGAGAAGTCCGCGATCCCGTCGCCGTTGACGTCGCCGTAGACGAAGCTGTCGACGCCCACCTTGTCGAAGCGCAGCTCGCCCGCCTTCTTCGTGAACGCCGCGGTACCGATGAAGGCGAAGGCGTCGTTCGTCGTCGTCGCGATCCGGGCGTCGATCGGGCTCAGGTCGATCTTGTCGGTGCCGCGCGCGAAGTCGGTGATGACGTCGAACCCGCCCGCCGCCACGTCGGCGCTGCGGAAGCGGAAGATGTCGGCGCCGATGCCGCCGGTCATCGTGTCCTGCCCCGCGCCGCCTTCGAGCACGTCGGCGCCCGCGCCGCCCGCCAGCGTGTCGTTGCCGTCGCCGCCCAGCAGGTTGTCGTTGCCGTTACCCCCGTCGAGCCAGTCGTTTCCCGCGTCGCCGCGCAACAGGTCGTTTCCCTCGCCGCCGAACAGGCGGTCGTCGCCGTCGCCGCCCTGCAACGTATCGTTGCCCGCCAGGCCGTAGAGGATGTCCTTGCCGGTCGACCCGACCATCCGGTTGTCCAGTCCGTTGCCCGTCCCGGTCAGCCCGCCCGCGCCCATGCGCAGGTTCTCGACATTGGCGCCCAGCGTGTACGAGATGTAGTTGGTGACCGTGTCGTTCCCGCCGTTCAGGCCCTCGACGACCGCGTTGCCCGCCGCGCGGACGACGTAATTGTCGTCGCCTGCCCCGCCGACCATCGTGTGGCTTCCCTGGATCACGCCGATCAGCATGTCGTCGCCCGCGCCGCCCTCCAGCCGGCTGTTGCCGATGGTGGTGGCGGACAGGCGGTCGTTCCCCGCCGTCCCCTGCACGACCTGTTCGGTGAAGACGCGCGCTTCCTCGATCGGCGGATCGATATAGCCCAGCGAGGTCACCATCCGGGCGATGACGTCGTCGGCGAAGACCGACAGCGTCATCGTCGCGACGGTCGCGGTCGTCCCGGTGGACGGCGCGATCGCGCTGCCGTCCAGGGTGGAGATCGAGCTTTCGAACGCGGCGTTTATCCTGGCCCCCACGTCCGCCTCGGCGGTGCGGCTGCCCGCCATGCCCGCGATCGACGCCGAGATCATGCGCCCCATGTCGACCGTGATCGTTTCGGCCAGCACGTTGGCGACCTTCTTCACGGTCGGGGAGTCGATATAGATGTAGCCGCTCGCCTCGTTCTCGCTGACGGTGGCGCTGGTCACCCGCTCGATGCGGATGTTCGACTTCTGCCCTTCGATCGCGATGACGTTGTTGTTCGACACGGTCAGGCCGTTGACGCCGTCGATGCCGATGCCGTTGCCGATGCCGCCGACGATGGTGTTGCCCGTCACGGTCACGTTCTGGAACGGCAGCGTGTCGAGCTGGTCGCGGATGAAGATGCCCTGCACCGGATCGCCCGCGCCGCGCGTGACGACGTTGTCGGTGATCGTGATGTTGCTCGCGGCCTTCGTCGTGCCCGACGTCCACAGCTGGATCGCGTCGGGATGGTCGCCGGTGCCGTCGCCGGTGCCCCAGTCGGGGTAGAAATCGGTGAAGTAATTGCCGGAGATGACCATGTTCGACGTGCCGCCGCCGCGCACCGCGTCGGTGCGGATGTCGTGGAAGCTGTTGTTCGTGATCGTCAGGCCGGTGTTGTCCAGGAAGGACAGCGCATGCCACGCTTCATGGAATTCGGAATTGCTGACGGTGACGTTGCTGCTGTTGCGGATCATCAACGGCGAGATGTCGTCGCCCGGATTGCCGTTCAGCGAGCCGTGCACGTTCAGGTCGTCCAGCACGATGTTCGACGAACCGAACACGGTGAAGGCGTACATCTTCGCGCTGGTGGCGTCGAATTCCAGGCCGCGGAACGTCAGGCCGCTGCTGTTCTTCAGCATCATGTCGGTGAAGACCGCGGGGCGGGCCGGATCGGCCGAAACGATGGTCACGTTGCCCGCGATATTGATGTTCGTCAGGGTAACGTTCGAATAGGTGCCCGACGCGACCGTGATCGTATCACCCGATTTCGCCTGCGTCAGTGCGTACTTCAGCTGATCGGTGGTTTTAACGGAGAAGTTCGACAAGATCCGCGTCCTCTTTGCTGAGCGCGGATTTCGGTGCTTCCGAAAACCGCTGTCTGTGCGCGGTTTTCTTTTACGGTCTGGCCTCTTGCATCCTGCATTCCAAACAACGTTAAGCGAACGCTTACGTCGTTTTCGTCATCCCTCCCGAATCCCCAGCCATGACGGCGGACCGCGCTCGTCGCGCAGGCCCGCGCGCCACCCGGAAACGCCGTCGCGGAACTGTCGCCAGCCGCGATGCCGCACCGCGCGCGCCGCCAGCGCCGCCAGCGCGCCCGCGGCCCGCAACGGAAAGGCACCCGCCCCGGTATCGCGCAGGATCAGCAGCTTGTTGCGCTGGTCCAGATAGACGGGGAGGCGCGGGCGCGCGGAAAAGGCGCCGCCGTCGCCGGTCGTCGTCCCCTGCTGGTGCGCGATCACCGCCTCGGGCGCCATGCCCAGCCGCAATCCGCGCGCCTTCGCCCGCAGGCACCATTCCACCTCTTCCCCGTACAGGAAGTAGTCGTCGCGCATCGCGCCCGCCGTGTGCAGGAAGCGCGGGGTGAACATCAGCGATGCACCCAGGATATAGTCGATCGTGTCCGCCGCGGGCGCATCGGCGGGGTCGAACGCCGCCCCGCTGCCGACCGACACCGCGCGCGCCACCGCTTCCTCCCAGCGGCCGCCATAGGCCTGCACCCGGCCGTCGGCGCGCAGCAGCGTGCCGCCGACGGCGTCGGCCGCGCCGCCCGCCAAGCACGCGACCAGCCGCTCCATCGCGTCGGGGGCGGGGCGCGCGTCGGGATTGAGGATCCACCACAGCGCCGCGTCCGGGCGCGCCGCGACGCACCGGTTGTTGCCCCCGGCGTAACCGGTGTTGCCCGCGTCGGGCAGGACGTCGACCGGCTGCCCGCCGGGCAGGACGCGCGGCAAGGCGGCGGCCACCGCCTCCCGCGCCGCGGCGCCGCCGTTCTCGCACACCACGACCTCGAATTCGCGATGCGTCGACGCCGCCAGCGCCTCAAGGCAGCCGGTCAGGTCCTCGGGGTTGCGGAATCCCACCACGCACACGACCACCCGCGTCATCGCTTCGCCCCCAGCAGGCGGCGCTGCGCGTCGACGAAGCGCCACCATCGCAACCGGACCAGCATGGCGAGGCCGCGGGCGCGTTCGCCCCGGTTGTCCAGCATCGGGGAGCGCATCACCCGCGGCGCATGCGCGACGATGGAGGGCAGCAGGCCCAGGCTGCGCCCCAGCCAGCGCAGCGCGCCGCCGGGCCGTTCACGCATCGTGGCATGGGCCTCGCGCTGGAGCCGGTCCCACTTGCGGCGCAATTCCTCCCAGTCCGCGCGTGCGGGATGGCTGACCGCAGCATCGGCGGCATAGGCGATGCGATAGCCCAGCGCGACCGCGCGGCGGCACCAGTCCAGGTCTTCCGCCACCTCGGTCCGGAATCCGCCGACCGCGACGAACACGTCGCGGCGCGTGAACAGGTTGGCGGTCACGCTGAACCCCAGTTTCTGGACGTAATGGCGGTTGTCGAACGCGAACACCTGCTCGAACGCCTCCGCCCCGCTGCGATTGCCCGGTGCGCGGACCGACACGTCGACGCGCCCGCCGATCAGGTCCGCCCCCTCCAGCGCGGCCAGCCCGTTCGCCAGCCAGGCGGGATCGGCGACGCAATCGCTGTCGATGAACGCCAGGAGCGGTTCGGTCGATGCCGCGACCCCGGCGTTGCGCGCCGGCCCCGCCCCGCGCTGCGCGCAGACGACCAGCGTCGCGCGCCCGGCGATGCGCGCGCGCACCGCCGCCTCCCCGCACGGCGACGCATTGTCCGCGACGACGATGTCGAACCGGTCGCGCGCCAGCGTCTGGCGTTCCAGCGACGCCAGGCACAGGTCCAGCCGGTCGAGATCGTCGTAATGCGGCACGACCACGATCGCGCGCTCAGCCATCGGTGCGTCCCTTCGCCGCGCGGGTGCGCGTCCATTCGGTCACCGCGGCGGCGGTGGGGTGATAGGCCAGGTCGGGCCGCGTCGCGACCAGGTCGCGCAACGCGGGCGCGTCCAGCGTCCACCACCGGCTGTCCTCCAGCGCGGCGATCAGGTCGTCGGGGAAGCGCCGGCGCAATTCCTTCGCCGGATTGCCCGCGACGATGGTGTAGGCGGGGACGTCGCGCGTCACGATCGCGCCCGCGCCGATCACCGCCCCGCGCCCGACCGACTTGCATCCGGGCAGCAGGATGGCGTTGTGCCCGATCCACACGTCGTCCCCGATCACCAGCGGCGCGCCGTGCAGCCCCTCCTGCGCCACCACGCCGAACTGGCGCTCGTACAGCGCGGGATGCGTCGTCATCGCCTCCAGCGGGTGGTTGGTGGGGGCGGAACGGACCGAATTGGCGATCGAGCACCAGCGCCCGACGCGGATCGGCCCGGGCATCCGCCACTGGTCGAAACAGCCGTAGGAATATCGGCCGACGTCGATATCGTGCCGGTCGCGGAAGATGCGGCGCAGCCGTTCGCTGGTCGCCTGCTGCGGCCGCAGCAGCGTCATCTCGATCCGTTCGCGCACCTTGCGCACGATCTTGCCGATCATCTGGTCCGCTTCCCCGACTGTCCGGCCTGCCGCACCGATTCGCCCCCGTCGGCCGCCGTCGTCGTGCGGCGGCCCCCGGTCGCGGGCCGCCCTACACGGGCGCGCCGCGTCAACGCCACATCTTCCGGCTGTTCTCGTCGGCATAGTCCAGCCGCCCGAACCGCCCCGTCTTCAGATTCTCGCGCAGCACCCTCGCCGGGCTGCCCCCGACCGCGCTGTACGGCGGCACGTCGCGCGTCACGATCGCGCCCGCGCCCACGATCGCGCCGTCGCCGACCGTCACGCCCGGCATCAGCACCGATCCGCCGCCGACGAAGCAATTGCGCCCCACCCTGACCGGCGCGGTCGTGCCGTCGGTCCGCCGCGTCAGGATCAGCGTCTTGAACGCGATCAGCGACCCCGGCCCCACCGTAATCAGCCCGCGCCGGGCGCACAGCATCCGGCTGGACAGCGAGATGCTGGCGTCGGGCGCGATCTCGATCCCGTGCGCGAACCGCAGCCACCGCCGCCGCGCCCCGGTGAGCGCGAGCCGCAACGGACGCAGGCTGTTCAGCGACTTGATACCCATGGCGATTCGATTGGCCCCCTCAACGACAACATTGCCTTAACGCGCGCCGCCTCATAATCGCGCCCCATGGCCGTACGTGCAACGCCCTCCCCGTCGCTGAAGCAGCGTTGGCAGCGCCTGGTGCAGACGCGCGTGTGGCGGATGGACATCCACCCCAGCGCGCGCATCGCCGCATCGGCGCTGATCGACCGCACCTGGCCGCGCGGGGTGCATATCGCCGCGGGCGTCGTGATCGACGAGGAGGCGGTGATGCTGACCCACGACCTGACGCGCGGCATGTACCTGGATACCCGCATCGGCGCGAACAGCGTCGTGGGCGCGCGCGCCATCATCCTGCCCGGGATCACGGTCGGCCGCGACTGCGTCGTCGCGCCCGGATCGGTCGTGAACCGCGACGTGCCCGACGGCACGCGCGTCGCGGGCAATCCCGCCCGCGTCGACGAGGGCTGACATGGCATCGCCCGCCGCCCGGCGCGGCATGATGGCGTTCACCGTCGGCAACGCGGTGGCGCAGGCCGCGGCGCTGCTGCGCTACATGCTGCTCGCGCGGCTGCTGGGGCCGACGCAGCTGGGGCTGGCGGCGACGCTGATCCTGACCGCGCAATTCTTCGAACAGATCACCGACGCCGGGCTCGACCGCTATCTGGTGCAATCGCGCGAGGGCAATCGCGGCGCGGTCGGCCGCGCGATCCATCTGGCGATCATCCTGCGCGGCCTGCTGATCGGCGGCGCGATCGCGCTCAGCGCGCCATTGATCGCCGGCTTCTTCGGCCATGCCGGCCTCGCCGACGGCCTGCGCCTGCTGGCGCTGGCCCCGGTAATCGGCGGGTTCGTCCACCTGGATTACCGCCGGGTGCAGCGGCACCACCATTTCGGCCCCGAAGGCGTGCTGACCGCGATCAGCGAGATCGCCAGCCTGATCGCGCTGATCGTCGCCGCGCTGGTCCTGCGCAGCTATGTCGCGATCGCGATCGCGCTGGTGACGCGCGCGGCGGCGCAGGTCGCGCTGTCGCACCGGCTGGCGCGGCGTCCCTACCGCCTGGGCCTGCCGGGCGCGCACGGCCGCGCGATGGCGGCGTTCGGCCTGCCGCTGGTGCTGAACGGCGTGCTGCTGTTCCTGGGCGGACAGGGCGACCGGCTCATCATCGGCAGCCGCCTGGGCCCCACCGACCTCGGCCATTATTCCGCGATCATCCTGCTGATATTCTACCCCGCCACGATCCTGAGCCGGCAGTTGCAGTCGCTCCACCTCCCCACCCTGGCCGCCGCCCGCAACGATGCGCAGGCGCAGGCGCGGGAGATCGCGTCGGTCGGGGGGCAGGCGGTGGTGATCGCGATCCTGATGGCGATCGGCTTCGCGCTGGTGGCCCCGCTGGCGGTGCCGCTGATCTACGGCAGCCGCTTCGCCGCGCCCGCGCTGCTGATCGCGATCGTCGGCATGTTGCAGGCCGCGCGCTTCGTGCGGCTGTGGCCGACGGTGGTGTCGCTGGCCGCGGGGCGCAGCGGAAACCTGCTGGTCAACAGCATCGTGCGCCTCGCCGCCTTCCCCATCGCGCTGCTGCTGGCACCATATTGGGGCCTGCCCGGTATCGTCGCGGGGTTCATCGCCGGGGAATTCGTGGCCTTCGCCGCGTCGATGCTGCTGCTCCACCGCGGGGGGCTGGGCCGCCCGGCGCAGGACTGGTCGCGGATCGCGCTGCTCGGCGTCTGCTTCGTGGCGGTGGCCGGGCTGGTGGCGGGGACGACGCAGGGGCGGACGGACTGGCTTGTCGCCGGGATCGTCGCGGCGACGGCGGCGGCGGCGTGGCTGGCGATGCGCGAACGCGCCGCGATCGCGTCGCTGCTCGACGTCGTGCGGCGACGGATGCCGGGGATCGCGCGCCGGATCGCGCCGCGCCGGTCCTGATCCTTTCGCGACGGGACGAATCGAGTCCTCGGCAGGCCGTGGGCCGTGCCGGTTACGCCCGACGGGGCCTGCGCCTATCGTCGCCGGATCGGCCGCCACGGGGAACGACCATGCAGAACACGTCCCACGCCGTCATGGCGCAGCGGATCGAACCGGCCGACAGCCCGGACGACTTCCCGACCCCGCCATGGGCGACCCGCGCGTTGCTGGACCATGTCGTGCGCGGCGATCTGTCGGCGCTGTCCTGCTGGGAACCGGCCTGCGGCGCGGGCCATATGGCGCGCGTGCTGGCGGAACGGTTCGGGGAGGTCCGCGCCAGCGACGCCCATGACTACGGCTACGGCATTGTGCGCGATTTCGTCGCCCGGCCGGTGGCGGTACGCCAGGTCGACTGGGTCATCACCAATCCGCCGTTCCGCCTGGCGGAGGAATTCGTTGTCCGCGCGCTCGACGCCGCGCGCGTCGGGGTCGCGATCCTGGCGCGGACGGTGTTCCTGGAAAGCACGGGGCGGTACAACGGCATCTTCCGCGACCGGCCGCCCGCGCGGTTCGCGCAATTCGTCGAACGCGTGCCGATGGTCCGTGGCCGGCTCGACGGGCGGGCCACCACCGCCACGGGCTATGCCTGGTTCGTGTGGGAACACGCCCATCGCGGCGCGCCGCAATTGATGTGGATCCCGCCCTGCCGCCGGGACCTGGAGCGGCCCGGCGACTATCCGCCGGAGGCGCAGCCCGCGGCCCGGCGCGCGCGGACCGGCTGACCGCGGGACGCCGCCGTCGCGGCGGCGCCCCCGTCCTGCCCCCCGTCTCCTGCCCCCCGTCTCCTGCCGTCCGCGTCCCGCCGCCCGCGCGTCAGCGTTCGTGCGCGTCGTATTCCGCCGCCGCATCCGTCAGCGTCGTCGCCGCGCTCTTGTCGTCGCCGCTCTTCAGCAGCGCCAGCGCGTCGCGTACCGCCGCGCGCAGGCGGCGCCCCTTCACGCCGGGGGGGCCCGACGGCGGCAGCACCGCGGCGGGGGCGGGCGCGAACGTCCCGAACTTGCCCTTCTTCGCCTCCGCCACGCGGCCCTGGTTGACCCCGAACCATGCCGCGATGTCATGGTTGCGATCGCCCCGCGCATCCATCCCCAGGACGATCCGCACCTGCTTCTTCGTCAACCTGATCCCGCTCGACTTCGCCATGTCCCGTCTCCTTCGCCGGGTGCGATGTAGCTGCGCGCGCGGGGGCCGGACTCAGGATCGGGTCCGAAACGGAGGCATCGCGCCAAACCGTTCATCCACCCCGAAATATTTTCGTTCCTGCAACGTTCCCTTGCATATCGCGGATGCGGCGGAAGTCCGTGCGTCGCGCCGCCGCGCGACGACGAGACGATGGCGGCGTGCGACGAACGGCAGGGTGGACGACCGGTTAACGGGGTTGCGACAACGGGGGGTTTGCCACAATCTGTTGTTACCGGTTCGGGGGCGAGCCCTACTAGTGGTATGACGCGCCGTCGGTCCGCCGACGACGACGCCGCCGCGCGGCAACCCCCGACGCGTCGATGGTCGCTTTTTGTTCTACTGGGTGTAGGATATTGAAAGCGTTCTCGATTCGGAACCGAACAGGAACGCTTCAGGAGCGGACGCGATGGATTTCAGGGATATGGGCAGCGAGACGATGACCACGGACACGATCGAGGCACCCGTCGCGGACCAGGCGACGACCACCCCCGGCGCCATCGCGCGCCCCTTCCCGGTGGAGGTCGACCACGGCCGCGACGCGCTGCTGACCGACTTCGGGAAGGAGACGCTGAAGGACCGCTATCTCCTGCCCGGCGAATCGATCCAGGACCTGTTCGTCCGCGTCGCGTCCGCCTACGCCGACGACGCCGCCCATGCGCAGCGCCTGTACGACTATATCTCGAAACTGTGGTTCATGCCCGCCACGCCCGTGCTGTCGAACGGCGGCACCGGCCGCGGCCTGCCGATCAGCTGCTACCTCAATTCCGTGCCCGACAGCCTGAACGGCATCGTCGACACGTGGAACGAGAATGTGTGGCTGGCGTCGCGCGGCGGCGGCATCGGCACCTATTGGGGCAACGTGCGCGGGATCGGGGAGCCGGTCGGCCTGAACGGCAAGACCAGCGGCATCATCCCCTTCGTCCGCGTCATGGATTCGCTGACCCTCGCGATCAGCCAGGGCTCGCTGCGCCGCGGATCGGCGGCGGTGTATCTCGACGTCAGCCATCCGGAGATCGAGGAGTTCCTCGAAATCCGCAAGCCGTCGGGCGATTTCAACCGCAAGGCGCTGAACCTGCACCACGGCGTCCTGATCCCCGACGCCTTCATGGAGGCGGTGCGCGACGGCGCCGAATGGACGCTGCGCAGCCCGAAGGACCAGTCGGAGCGCGGGAAGGTCGACGCGCGCGCCCTGTTCCAGAAGCTCGTGGAGACGCGGCTGGCGACGGGCGAGCCGTACATCGTCTTCGCCGACCACGTGAACCGGAACATGCCCAAGCATCACCGCGAGCTGGGGCTGAAGGTCTCGACCTCCAACCTGTGCAGCGAGATCACTTTGCCCACCGGCCGCGACCACCTGGGCAACGATCGCACCGCGGTCTGCTGCCTCTCCAGCCTGAACCTGGAGACGTGGGACGAGTGGAAGGACGAGAAGGGCTTCGTCGAGGACGTCATGCGCTTCCTCGACAACGTGTTGCAGGATTATATCGACCGGCACGAGCCGGGCATGGAACGCGCCGCCTATTCCGCCGCGCGCGAACGCTCGGTGGGCCTGGGCATCATGGGCTTCCATTCCTTCCTCCAGGCGCGCGGGATCCCGTTCGAGGGCGCGATGGCGAAATCGTGGAACCTGCGCATGTTCCGGCAGATCAGCACGCAGGCGAACGAGGCGTCGATGCTGCTGGCGCACGAGCGGGGCCCGTGCCCCGACGCCGCCGACATGGGCGCGATGGAGCGGTTCAGCTGCAAGATGGCGATCGCGCCGACCGCGTCGATCAGCATCATCTGCGGCGGCACCAGCGCGTGCATCGAACCGATCCCCGCCAACGTCTACACGCACAAGACGCTGTCGGGCAGCTTCTCGGTCAAGAACCCGTATCTGGAAAAGCTGCTGAACCAGAAGTCGAAGAACAGCGACGCGGTCTGGAACTCGATCCTGGAACAGGGCGGCTCGGTCCAGCACCTCGACTTCCTGACCGTGGAGGAGAAGGACTGCTACAAGACCAGCTTCGAGATCGACCAGCGCTGGCTCCTCGAACTCGCGGGCGACCGTGCGCCGTTCATCGACCAGGCGCAGTCGCTGAACCTGTTCATCCCCGCGGACGTGGAGAAATGGGACCTGCTGATGCTCCATTTCCGCGCGTGGGAACTGGGCATCAAGTCGCTCTACTACCTGCGCTCGAAAAGCGTCCAGCGCGCGGGCTTCGCGGGCGGGGTGGAGAACGACAACACGATCGAGAAGCCGAAATACGAATTCGGCGAGTCGACGGATTACGACGAATGCCTGGCGTGCCAGTGAGGTGAGGGAAGCCGGCGGTCCTTCTACCCCCTCTCCCCTTGTGGGAGAGGGAGGGGCCCGCCCGGCGAAGGGATCCCGTGAAAGTACCACTTTCACGGGGCCCGCGCCGGGTGGGAGGGTGAGGGGGAACGCCCTCGGCCTGACCAAGCGGCAGCTGCTTGCACCCGACACCGTCGTCCGCTCCCGCGCATTGCGAAGAGAGTCGGGCGAACCGGAGCGACGGATGTGGCGCGCTCTGCGACAGCAACTGGCTGGGGCGAAATTCCGTCGGCAGGTGCCGCTGGGCCGGTATCACGCCGATTTCTGCTCGCACGCCGCCAGACTGGTGATCGAAATCGACGGTGACGACCATGCCGCACGATCGCGGGACGACGCCGTCAGGACGCGTTTTATGCAAGACGAGGGATATCGCGTGCTCCGCTTCAGCAATGCCGACGTGATGCGGGACGTGGACAGCGTGATCGTCGCCATCGCCGCCGCGATCCGACATGAGAAAGGGGACCGTTCGTGACGAACGGCCCCCTCACCCTCCCACTGCCTGCGGCAGCGGGTCCCTCCCTCTCCCACGAGGGGAGAGGGACCGGAACGTCACTCCGCCTCTTCGAACAGGTCGACCGCATTCTGCGCCGTCGCGGACAGGCGGACCGTGTCGCCGTCCACGCTCGCCACCAGTCCTGCGGGCAGGTAATGGTGCTTCGCGCCCTGCCCGCTTTCGGTCGACGGGCTGTCGTTCTTCGTCAGCTTGATCCGCTCGCCGTCGATATGGTCGACCGTGCCGACATGCACGCCGTCCGCGCCGACGACGGTCATGTGCTCCTTGATGTTGCTGTGATCGTGCATGATGCTTCTCCTGTGCGGTTCGGCAACAAAACGACACGCCGCGCGATTGGATGCATGTCGTGCTGAGCACCCTCCCGCTTGCGTCCGCGATCATGTTCGCGGTCGCCGCCGTGGCGGCGGTGGGCGGCGCGTGGCTGCTGCTCGAACTGCGCCACCCGCAGGGGCCGGCGCGGATATACGTCTACCGCATGGTCGGCATCATGGCGCTGTCGCTGGGCATCGTCCTGGCGATGAGCGCGACGATGATGTGGCGATGGAGCCTGTCGCCCTGACCCCCCGCCCCGCCTTCTTATCCCTTTCCCCGTCCCCGGAGTGATCCCATGTCCCTTCTCGAAGCATCCAAGCAGTACAAGCCGTTCGAATATCCCTGGGCGTTCGAATTCTGGAAGCGCCAGCAGCAGCTGCACTGGCTGCCGGAGGAAGTGCCGCTGGGCGAGGATTGCCGCGACTGGGCGCAGAAGCTGTCCGACCACGAACGCAATTTGCTGACGCAGATCTTCCGCTTCTTCACGCAGGCGGACGTGGAGGTGCAGGATTGCTACCACGAGAAATACGGCCGCGTGTTCAAGCCGACCGAGATCAAGATGATGCTGACCGCGTTCAGCAACATGGAAACGGTGCATATCGCGGCGTACAGCCACCTGCTCGACACGATCGGCATGCCCGAAAGCGAATACGGCGCCTTCCTCGAATATGCCGAGATGAAGGAAAAGCATGATTACATGCAGAACTTCGGCGTCGACAACGATCAGGACATCGCGCGCACGCTCGCCATGTTCGGCGGCTTCACGGAAGGGGTGCAGCTGTTCGCCAGCTTCGCGATGCTGATGAACTTCCCGCGCTTCAACAAGATGAAGGGCATGGGCCAGATCGTCACCTGGTCGATCCGCGACGAGACGCTGCATTGCGAGGGCATCATCAAGATGTTCCACACCTTCTGCCAGGAACGCCAGTGCCTGACCAAGGCGGTGAAGGACGACATCGCCGACGTGTGCCAGACGACGATCCGGCTGGAGGACAATTTCATCGACCTCGCCTTCGAGATGGGCCCGGTCAACGGCATGACGCCGAAGGAGATCAAGAAGTACATCCGCTACATCGCCGACTGGCGGATGGGGCAATTGGGCCTGAAGCCGATCTACATGATCGACGAACATCCCCTGCCGTGGCTCGCGCCGATGCTGAACGGCGTCGAGCACGCCAATTTCTTCGAACAGCGCGCCACCGAATATTCGAAGGCCGCGACGAAGGGGCAGTGGAACGACGTGTGGGATTCGTTCGACAAGCGCCGGAAGGCGAAGGCCGGCCCGGCGCTGAACGAGGCGATGAACGACGGCGAGAGCGGCGACATGTTCGCGCGGGCGGGCGTCGCGGCGGAGTGACGCTTGCTTACGCAGTCTTGTTATCGACCGCCGTCGCGCCCCCGACGGCCGGTTCGGATATCAAGGGAATTTCCGCTCTCGCATCGATCGAAGCGATCGTACGGTGGGAATCCGCTCCGAGCCTTGCTCAACTGAGGGAGGCCTTGCCAGATGGTGTCACCGAGCGTGTGGCGGTTACCCTGTCATGCGCCATTGATTCATCTGGGAGCCTATACGATTGTAAAAGCATAGGAGAGCCAACTTCAAACGCGATCAAAAGCGCCGCTTTGAAACTGGCTCGCCTTTATCGCCTACCAAGCACAATAGCGCGCGCGGCAGTTATTCCTGCCCGCGTCAACTTCGTAATATCGTTCTTGGAAAACAGAAAGGGAGGTCCCTTACAAAAGGGTGACTGTCGAGAGCCAAGTTGCATTGCGGATCCGGTCATCAGAAATTAGATAGACGGATATGGATTTCGCAGATCCCCTCCGTGATATATCATCATTGGAGGATAAGGCCTCATGACTGGTCGCGTTCGTTCGAATAATGCCCGCGATGTAATGTAGGACAGCGATTTGTTTCCCCCGGTCCCCTGTCCTACACCGTCCAACATCATATAACTGCCCCCGCTCCCAATGAAGGAGCGAGCCCAGAAGCCCACCCGCCACGCCTCCGGCGAACGCGCCGCGAAGGCCGCCGCCGCGCTGGTCCGCGACGCCGCCGCGCCCGTGACCGACTTCGATCCCGTCCCGGTCCGTATCCGCAGGGACGGCCGGACCGCAGGCCGGCAGCGGACGTTCCTGACCGTCCTGTCCGGATCCGGCTTGATCTCGCTCGCCTGTCAGGTCGCCGATGCGCCCCCATGCGCCCCAGTGCGCCCCAGTGCGCGCCTGGCGGTGACGCGTGCAAGAAGTGCCACCCGGCCACTTTCTCGGATCCCAGTTACTTGTTAACCATATCATGTCCACGCGAGTCGCCGTGGACGGATCGGCAAGAAAAAGGGGAAGAGACAGCATGAAGAAATACGCTATCGCCGCGTTGATCCCGTCTGCCATTACGGTCGCCCAGCCCGCCTATGCGGCCAAGTGGAACCTGGAGTTCGAAGGACAATATTGGGCCTACGATAATGCCGAGGGTTTTGAACTGGTTAAGACCAGCGCGGTCCTGACGACGGAGGACGAACTCAGTTCCGACTGGTCCAATACGGGTTATCGCATCCTTGACATCACCGGCACCCGCAATGGCGTGAAGATCGTCGACATGGATCGGAACAGCAGCTTCATGTTCGACGGCCCGCTGAACTGGCCCAACTATCCGTATCTGGACACCGATCCTTTCCGCTTCCTCGGCGATTTCGGTTTCAGCTTCAAGACCGCCGATAATATCTGGTACAATCTCAACAGCTTCGGCGACTTCGACGGCAACAACGGGTCCGAGCGGCAGCGTGATCCGAAGGATCCGGCGGGCCTGTTCATCGTGCAGATCGGCACGCTGGACATCACGCGGGTCGCGGGCGTTCCCGAACCGGCGACCTGGGCGATGATGATCCTGGGCTTCGGCCTCGTCGGCGCGGCGCTGCGCCGCCGCAACGGCGCGCTCGCCACCGCCTGATCGGCGCGAAGGGGACCGGCCGCCGCGATCCCGGCGGCGGCCGGTCGTCCTCGCGACGGCGCCGATCGGGGGCAACCTTCCCCCTTTCCTACATCGTCCAACAACCCGCACGCTGCGCGCTTCCATCCCTTCCATCCCGGAGCGCGCAGCCATGAAGCATCCCCGCCATCTCGACGACGAACCCACCGGCCGGTGGGTCGACAACGGCGGCCACATGGAATGGCGCGCGGATCCCGCCCCGCCGCCGCAGGCCGCCGACACCTTTTCCGAGGCACGCCACATCGTCGAATTGCGCCGCCGCCACGACGGCTGGACCGCGTTGCGCCAGCGCACCTTCCTCGCCACGCTCGCCAATTCGGGCTCGGTCGCCACGGCGGCGGAGGCGGCGGACATCACGCCGCGCTCCGCCTATCGGCTGCGCAACCACCCGAAGGGCGCGGCCTTCCGCACCGCATGGGACGCCGCCTTGCTGACCGCGTCGCACCGGCTGCTCGCGGTCGCGTTCGAACGCGCGATCACCGGCACGCCCCGCACGGTGTGGCGCGACGGCCGCATCGCGTCGGAGGTGCAGGTGCCGTCGGACGCGATGCTGATGTACCTGCTGCGCCACCTCACGCCCGCGCTGTTCGCGGAACATGCGGACGTCGCCGCGCGCACCGCCGCGATCGATGCGCGCGCGGGCGCCTATCCCGCCGCGATGGCCGCGCTGACCGATACCGACGTGGAGGCCGATATCCTCGACGTCGACGATTATCGCCCGCATCTTCCCGACGAACGCGCCTGATCGCGACCGCGACCACCCGGCCGACCCCGCGACCTTTCGTGACCTTCCGCGCCGCAACCGTGGCGGCATCGTGGCGGCGGCGGCCGTCCGTGGCCGCAATGCGGCGATGCCGTTCACCTGCGCGACAGGAACCGTGGCACTTGGGCAACAATCGCGGATTTCCGCGCTTTTCGACGCGATCGCCGCGCAACCTCCGCCGGGGTTCGGGGTTCAGCCCCCATCGGCAAGGGCAGGGTCGCAACACACCGCCCACCGATCGCCGAGAGAACCAAGAGGAATATCCCCATGCGTACGCTTACCCTGGCGGCCGTCGCCGCTGCCGTCGTCCTGTCCGCCCCCGCCGCGGCGCAGGACATGGCCGCCGATCAGACCACCGATCAGTCCATGCCCGCCACCGCACCCGACGGCACGAAGGCGTTCGGGATCGAACCCTATGTCGCGATCCGCGGCGGCTGGGAGCAGTTCGACAGCGAGCCCAACGATGCCGGCATCCCGCAGGTGAACCGCCGCAACAAGCTGAACGGCTCGCTGGTCGAGGGCATCGCGGGCGTGAACGTGCCGCTGGGCGCCTTCTTCATCGGTGCCGAGGGCAACGTGGCCAAGGGCGTGTCGGGCGACATCGACTGGCAGTATGGCGCGGCGGGCCGCGCAGGCATCCGTGCGGGCGAGAGCGGCCTGTTCTACGGCAAGGTCGGCTACCAGTGGGTGAATTTCGACAAGCGCGTCGATCGCAGCCGCGACTATAACGACGTGACCTACGGCGTCGGTTTCGAGGTCGGCCCGAAGGACATCGGTCTGGGCGGCATCACGGGCAATTCGGGCCTGCGCCTGCGCGGCGAAGTGCAGAGCATGGGCTGGGTGAACAGCTTCCGCCCGACGCTGGGCGTGGTCGCCCACTTCTGACCTGACCCGAACGGACCGCCCTCACCCTTCCCACCCGGCTGCGCCGGGCGGGCCCCTTCCC
>NZ_LMQP01000004.1:305272-347056 GCF_001425405.1 Sphingomonas sp. Leaf412
GGCGAAGCCGCGGAAGGGTGAGGGCGGTATCGCCTGCCTTACATCTCACGCATCCGGCAGCCACTCGCCAAGGATGGCGTTGACCGCCTCCGGCGCCTCCTGCTGCACCCAGTGCGACACGCCCGGCAATCGCCGGATCGTGAGATCGCGGACGTAGCGGTCGGTGCCGTCGAGCGTTTCCAGCCCCAGCGCGCTGTCCGCCTCGCCCCATATGACCAACGTGGGCACGTCCACGCGCCCGCCGTTGTCCAGTTTCATGCGGTCGCGGTGCCGCGCGGCAGCGCGATACCAGTTCAGCATCGCGGTCATCGCGCCGGGCCGCTGCGCCGCGCGGGCGTAGACGTCGAGCGCCGCGTCGGGAAAGCGCGCCTTGTCCACCGCCATCCCGCGGAACGCCTTGCGGATGCCCGCCGCATCGCGCGCCAGCAGCATCCGTTCGGGCAGCCAGGGCAGCTGGAAGAACGCCATGTACCAGCTGCGGCGCCGCTGCGGCCACTTCCGCAACGCCGCGGCGAAGCACATCGGGTGCGGCAGGTTCATCACCACCAGCCGCTCGACCGGCCGCGCCCGCTTGATCGCGAACATCCACGCGATCGCCCCGCCCCAATCGTGCGCCACCAGCGTCAGCTTCGTCGCCCCGCTCGCGTCGAACAGCGCGGCGGCATCCGCGATCATCCGGTCCGCGCTGTAATCCGCGACCGCGCCCGGTCGCGACGACGCGCCATAGCCGCGCTGGTTCGGCGCCCAGACGCGATATCCCTTCGCCGCCAGCAGCGGCATCTGGTGACGCCACGAATAGTTCAGCTCGGGAAAACCGTGCAGGCACAGGATCAGGTGATCGCCCTCCCCCGCCTCCGCCACCTCGAACGTCAGGCCGTTGGCGGCGACCTCGCGGATGCGGATGCCGCTGTCGGCGTCGGGGACCCAGCTCGCCGTCACGCCACCTTCCGGCTCAGCTGCACCTGCGGCACGACGCCCGAATAATTGACGACGTCGCCCTGCACCTCCGCCGATCGCGGCTGCGCCATCGCCTGCTGGAACGCCTCCATGGAGGCGAAGTCGACCTGCGCGATCGTGGAAAAGGCGGGATCGCCCGACAGGCCGGCGAGCGCGTGGTGGACGCTGACCACCGTCACCGCATCGCCCCACACCTCCTTCAGCAACGGCACGTGCGTGGCGGTGAAATACGCCTCGTCGAACGGCTTCTCGGCATCATAGGGATACAGCACCGTCATCGTCACCATCATGCGTCTCCAAGGTAGCGGAACAGGTTGGGCTGGCCGGTCCACGCGGTCTGCCCGCCATCGGCGACCAGCACGGCGCCGGTGATATAGCTGGCGGCGTCGGACGCGAGGAAGGCGATCGCCTGCGCCATCTCCTCCGGCGTGCCCGCGCGGCCCATCGGGATCGTCGCGTGCCACGCCGCCGCCAGATCGGGCAGCTGGGTCAGCCCCGCGGTGATCGGCGTCGCGATCAGGCCGGGACACAGCGCATTCACCCGCACGCCGTCGCGCGCGTGATCGATCGCCAGCGTCCGCGTGTAATTGATGACCGCGGCCTTCGCCGCGGCATAGGCGGAGAAGCCGTAGTCGCCGGCGAGGCCGGAGATCGACGCGGTGTTCACCACCACGCCCTTCGCCGCGATCAGGTGCGGCAGCGCGGCGCGGCAGGCGTAGAAGACCGCGTGCAGGTCGATCGCGATCACGCGTTCCCATTCGACGGGGTCGAGATCGGGCGTCTTCCCGAAGCTGCCGATGCCCGCATTGTTGACCAGGACGTCGAGCCGCCCGTGGTCCGCGACCGCCGCCGCGATCATCGCCTCCACCGCGCCGCGATCCGCGACGTCGACCGGGCAGGCGGTGCCGCCGATGTCCGCGGCGGTTTCCCACGCGGCATCGCCGTTCAGGTCCGCCACCACCACCGTGGCGCCGTCCTGCGCCAGCAGCCGCGCGGTCGCCGCGCCGATGCCCGATGCGCCGCCGGTGACGATCGCCACCCTGCCCTCGAACCGTCGCATGGTTCCTCCCCCGACGCACGACGGTTGATTCGCCGCCGCGTCCGGCGCATCATAACTTTGGTTACGGAGGGGACGCAATGACGGTCGAGGATGGCGGCTTCGGTCGCGCGGAAGCCGACGCGCTGCGCGACAGCGTGCGCCGGCTGCTCGCGGACCGTTGTACCGAGGCGGACGTGCGCCGGATCATGGACACGCCGGACGGGCACGACCCCGCGCTATGGCGCGCGCTCGCGGACCTGGGACTGGCGGGGCTGACGATTCCGACCGCGCTGGAACTGGCGATGGAGGAGGCGGGCGCGGCGCTGCTTCCCGCGCCGCTGCTGTCCTGCGCGATGGCGGCGGCGCTGCTGGCGGACGACCCGCTACGGGACGATATCGCGGACGGTTCGCGGATCGCGACCGTCGCCTTCGCGGGTGCGCACGACTGGACCGGGCGCGGCGACGTGACGGTCGGCGACCGGGTCGCAGGCACCGCGCGGTTCGTGACCGATGCCGGGATCGCGGACGTCTTCCTCGTCGCCGCGGACGAGGGCGTGTTCGCGGTCGACCGCGCCGACGTCCGCGTCGTTCCGCTCCCCGTCTTCGACCGCACGCGGCGCATGGCCGACCTCACTTTCGACGCCCCCGTGAAGCAGGTAGCGGGCCCGGAGGCGATCGGCCCCGCGCACGACCTCGCCATCGTCGCGCTGGCGGGGGAGCAGGCGGGCGCGGCACGCGCGATGCTGGACCGCACGATCGCCTATGCGCGCGACCGCCACCAGTTCGGCCGCGCGATCGGCAGCTTCCAGGCAGTCAAGCACATGGCCGCCGACCTGCTGCTGGAGGTGGAAAGCGCCGTCAGCGCCGCGCGCGACGCCGCGCGCCAGGTCGAGGAGGACGCGCCCGGTCGCGACGCCGCGGTCGCGCTCGCCGCCTTCGCTTGCGCCGACGCCTTCGTCCGCGTCGCCGCCGACGGGATCCAGATGCATGGCGGGATCGCCTTCACCTGGGATCACCCCGCGCACCTGTACCTGCGTCGCGCGCGATCGGGGGCGCAATTGTTCGGCGACGGCGACCGGTGGCGCGATCGCTACCTGACGGCACTGGAGGCAGCGGCATGACCGACGATCACCTCATCGCCGAGGTAGACGCCTGGCTGGCCGCGCATTGGAAGGGCGCGCCCGATTCCCACGAGCAGTTCGGCCGCGATCCGCGCGCCGCATGGCTGGCGCAGGTAAGGGACGCCGGCTGGGCCGTGCCACGCTGGTCCGCCGACTGGTACGGCCGCGACCTGCCGGATGCGCAGGCGCGGCTGGTCGAGCGCGCCTTCGCCCGCGTCGGCGCGCCCGGCGCGGGGCAGGACCGCACGAACCTGTGGGCCAACACCGCGCTCGCGCACGCCACCGATGCGTTCAAGCGCGAGGTCGTCCCGCAATTGCTGGCGGGCGAGGTCGGCATGTGCCTGCTGTATTCCGAACCCGGCGCGGGCAGCGATCTGGCCGCGGTCCGCACCCGCGCCGACAGGGTCGACGGCGGCTGGCGCGTGACGGGGCAGAAGGTGTGGACCAGCGGCGCGGCGGTGGCCGACTACGGCATGCTGATCGCGCGCACCGACTGGGACGTGCCCAAGCATCGCGGCATCAGCTTCTTCTTCCTGCCGATGAAGCAGGACGGCGTCACCGTCCGTCCGCTGCGCCAGATCACGGACGAGGCGCATTTCAACGAGGTGTTCATCGACGACGCCTTCGTGCCGGAGGACAATCTGCTCGGCCCGCTGAACGGCGGCTGGGGCGTGTTGCAGACCGCGCTTGCCTACGAACGCTCGGTCATGGGCGACCGCGCGCGCGGGCCGCGATCGGGGGCGGGCGGGAACGACCTGCTGGCGCTGGCGCGCGAGGCGGGGCGGCTGGGCGATCCCGTCGTGCGGCAACGCGTGGCGCAGGCGATCGCTTGGCGCACGCTGAACGCGCTCAACACGCGCCGCGCGAAGGCGGAGATGGCGCAGGGCACGTCGTCGCCGATCATGTCGCTGGGCAAGCTGGCGATGAGCCGCATCCTGCACGAGGACGCGCGCGTCCGCACGTTGCTGCTGGGACCCGAAAGCCTGCTGGAAGGGCCGGACCATCCGCGCGCGGAGGACGCCAACTTCCTCGCGCTCAACGCCTATTTCACCTCGATCGGCGGCGGCACGGACCAGATTCAGCGCAACATCATCGGCGAACGCGTGCTGGGCCTGCCCAAGGAACCGGAGGTCGACCGGACGATAGCGTTCCGGGACGTGCGGGCGGGGTAGCTCCCCTCCCTGAAAGGGAGGGGGCGGGTCGGACCTTCGAGATACGGCAAGGTCAGGGCGCGGAGCGAGCGTATCGCCCGGCCCGCACCCACCCCCAGCCCCTCCCTTTCAGGGAGGGGAGCACGGCTCAATAGATCACCACGCTCCGGATGCTCTCGCCCGCGTGCATCAGGTCGAAGCCCTTGTTGATCTCCTCCAGCGTCAGCCGGTGGGTAATCATCGGATCGATCTGGATCATCCCGTCCATATACCAGTCGACGATCTTTGGCGTGTCGGTCCGCCCACGCGCGCCGCCGAACGCGGTGCCGCGCCAGTTGCGGCCGGTCACCAGCTGGAACGGACGGGTCGATATCTCCTTCCCCGCCTCCGCCACGCCGATCACGATCGACGTGCCCCAGCCGCGGTGGCAGCATTCCAGCGCCTGCCGCATGACGTCGGTATTGCCCGTCGCATCGAAGCTGTAGTCCGCGCCGCCGTCGGTCAGCGCGACGATGTGCGCGACGATATCGCCGACATCTTTCGGGTTCGCGAAATGCGTCATCCCGAACCGGCGACCCCATTCCTCGCGATCGGGATTGATGTCGACGCCGACGATCATCTTCGCCCCCGCCAGCTTCGCGCCCTGGATCACGTTCAGCCCGATGCCGCCCAGCCCGAACACGACCACGGTGTCGCCCGGCTGCACCTTCGCGGTATGCACCACCGCGCCGACACCGGTGGTGACGCCGCACCCGACATAGCAACTGGTGTCGAACGGCGCGTCGGTCCGGATCTTCGCCACCGCGATCTCGGGCAGGACGGTAAAATTGCTGAAGGTGGAACAGCCCATGTAGTGAAAGATCGGCTGCCCCTTGTACGAAAAGCGGGTCGTGCCGTCGGGCATCAGGCCCTTGCCCTGCGTCGCGCGGATCGCGGTGCACAGGTTGGTCTTGCCCGACAGGCACGACTTACACTGGCGGCATTCGGGCGTGTACAGCGGGATGACGTGGTCGCCGGGCACGACGCTGGTCACGCCCGCGCCGACTTCCCGCACGATGCCCGCGCCCTCGTGCCCCAGCACGCTGGGGAACAGGCCCTCGCTGTCCAGCCCGTCGAGCGTATAGGCGTCGGTGTGGCAGATGCCCGTCGCCATGATCTCGACCAGCACCTCGCCCGCCTTCGGGCCCTCCAGGTCGAGTTCGACGATCTCCAGCGGCTTCTTCGCCTCGAACGCGACGGCGGCTCTGGTCTTCACGGAATATTCTCCTTCGGGCAGGTCGCGTTACGGGGCGGCGGGCGCACCCGCAAGGTAACGCGCGAGCGGCTCGACCATGTCCTCGGGAATGCGCCGCGCGATCACCGCCATCGCGTCCTGCGGTTTGCGCGCGTCCACGACCTCCTTCTCGCCACGCCAGTGCCACAGCCGTTGCGCGATATACTCGGCCTTCTGCCCCGCCAGCACCGGCTGACGCTTGCCCGCCGCGTGGCAACTGGCGCAGGCCGAAAGCTGGATCGCGGGCATTCCGCGCTCGACGATCTCCCGCGCCCGTGCGCCGCCCGACGGCACCGCGCCCAGGCCCGGCATGGCCGCGAAATGCCGCGCCAGCGCGCGCCGTTCGTCCGCGGTCAGCGTCGCGGCGGCGTTCTGCATCACCGCGCTCGCCCGCCGGTTGGCGCCATAGTCCGCCAGCGCACGCTCCAGATACGCGGCGTCCTGACCGCCCAGCACGGGAATGTCGCCCTGCCCGCGCCCGCGTCCGTCCGGACCGTGGCACGCGACGCACCCCGCCAGCGTCCCGCTGCTCACCCCCGCCACGCCGACCGTCCCGGCCCCCGCCGCCTCGCCCGACAGCGCGCGATATTGCGCCGCGGTCAGGGAGGGCAGGCGGCGGACGAAGGCGACCATCCGCCGCACCTCGTCCGGGCGATCCTCCGCGCCCCAGGCGGGCATGCCCGTCATCTTCACCCCGTGCGTCAGGATCCAGTTGAGCTGCGTGTCGCTCCACTTGTCCGAATCCAGCCGGGTCAGGTCGGGTGCGGGGGGCGTCGCCTGCTGCATCACCGGCGACGGGCGGACACCCGGCGCACCGTGGCACGAGGCGCAGGCGGCGGCGAAATGTCCCGCCGCGCTGACCAATTGTCCGTCGCGCGCGATAGGCTCGTTCGGCGAATCCAGCCACGCATGCGTCCGCACCGAATTGCGCATCGTCCAGTGCAGGAACCAGTCGGTCACCGCCCAATGCCCCGACGACGCCGCGACCGTGATGACCCCCGACCATGCCGCCAGCAGGACGGCGGCGAGGATTGCGACCAGCGCCGCAACGACGCGTTTCCAGGTGATCCGGATCGTCATGTCGCAGGCTTTCGAAGCAGGGTGGACAGCAGCCACAGCCCGCCGAGGCAATAGCTCGCCCCGCCGACCAGCAGCATGACGACGCCGCCCAGCTGCTGGTCCGCCAGCGCGTCCAGCCCCGGCGCGGGATGCATCGCCATCATCGCGTACAGGGGCCGCGGCGCGAGGCCGATCAGCGCGCCCAGCAGCGTCATGTGCATCGACGTCAGCAGCAACGCCGCCACGCCCGCCGCGGGTTGCGCGAACGCGGCGCGCCACAGCATAACGCCGACGCCGAGGAACATCGCCTGTTCGAGCAGCGCGACCGCGACCGACATGTCCGCGACGTCGCGAAGGGCGGGGACGTGCCACGCCCACACGATCGCGAACTCGACCGCCGCCCAGAGGAGGGGGGAGTTGCTGCCGCCCTCTTCCCCGCGGGAAGAGGGTTGGGTGAGGGGCAGCCACGAACGCAGCATTGTCTGGCGGCCCCTCACCCCGACGCTCTTCGCGGAGGATAGAGGGAGTCCGAAGGCCAGCACCGGCGCCGCCACCGCCACCGCGCTCATGTGCGCCGCCATATGCCCGGTCATCCCCAGCCCCGCGAAGGCCAGCACCGTCGCCACGATCGCGACCAGGATGCCGACCGCGGTCACCGGCAATCCGTCAACATCAGCGCGGGCGCGGCAGTGAACAGGACCGCCACGAAACTGAGCGCGGCCAGCAGCATCGTCGCCGCCGCGAGGAAGCGGAGCCGGTCGGTGTCGGTCGACCCGTCGTGCGGCGGCGGATCGCCCGGTCGCCGCGACTGGATCCACGCGATCGTCCCCGACGCGACGATCACCAGCAGCGCGATCGTCGTGCCCGCGACGAACGCCGCCGGAAACCGCGGGAAGCCCCCTGCCTTCGCGCAACTGATCGCGACCCACAGGTAGCAGAACAGGAAATGGACCGCCCACACCGTCGGCGGCACGATCAGCGTCCACAACGTCACCTTCAGCTCCAGGATGCGCGTGCGCAACCCGTCGCGCATCCGGCTGGGCTTCCGGTCGCTCACGACAGCACCGGGAACAGGCCGATCGTGGCGTAGGTCACGATCGCGGTGACGGCGAGGAAGTGATGATAGACGGTGATGTTGCGCACGTCGGCATCGTGCCGCGGCGTCATCCGCCCCGCGATGCTGCGCGCGAGGGTATAGAGCTGGCAAATCGCGCCCACGCCCGAATGCGCGGTGGTCCAGATCGCAAGCGTCCAGACGATCGCGGGATAGACGTGGAGCGTCGGTTCCAGCCCGGTCACCCACGGTCCCGCCAGTCCCGCGCCGATCGCCGCGAGCGACAGCGCCGCGCCCGCCGCCAGCAACCCGCGCGCCGCGCCCACCGCGCCGCGCGCATTGCTCTCCCGCGCCGCCACCGTCATCGCCCAGCTGACCAGTGTCAGCGTCAACGCGGCCATCGGCCAGAACACGCCCGGCCCGTCCAGCCCCGCGCCCGACGGCGGGAAATCCTCATGCCGGGTCCAGAAGAAGAAATAGCCGAAGACGAGACCGGAGAAGGCGGTCATGTCGGCCAGCATCGTGATGAACATCGCCCACCACCCGCTCGCCGACGTGCCCGATATATAGATCGGCAGCGTGATGCCGTGACCGATCGGCTTCTCGTCCTTTTCGGGGATTTCCGCGGTGCCGGTCCACAGCCACCACAGCACCATGGCCAGCGTCGCGACCGCCCCGACGAGCGACCACCAGTACAGGTGATAGGTCGTCAGGATGAAGACGCTGCCCAGCGCCACCGCGGTCGCCATCGGCTTCCACGACGGCCCGCCCAGCCGCAGCACCTGCAACGGCCGCGCATCCAGCACCGTCGTCACGATCGTCTCGCGCCGTCCCTCCTCCGCATCCGGCAGGAAGAAACGACCCTCGTCCACCTTGCGCACGAAGTCCTTCTGGTCCCAGATCGGGTAGCGGCTTTCGATTAAGGGGACGGACCGGATGCCCCAATCCTCGTCGTCCGGGTGCGCCAACCATTCCAGCGTCCCCGCCTGCCACGGATTGCGCGTCGCCTTCGCCCGCCACGGGCTGCGCGCCAGATCGACGCAGATGATCGCGACGCCGAACGCGAACACGTACGATCCCAGCGTCGACGCCATGTTGAACGCATCGACGCCCAAGTCGCCGGGATAGGTGAACACGCGCCGCGGCATCCCCATCAGGCCGCTGAAGTGCATCGGGAAGAAGGTGAGGTTCACGCCGACGAACAACAGCCAGAACGCGGTCCGCCCCATCCGGTCCGACAGCTTCTTGCCGGTGATGAGCGGCCAGTAATAATACAGCCCGCCGAACAGCGGGATCAGCGTCCCGCCGATCAGCACGTAATGCAGGTGCGCGACGATGAAATAGGTGTCGTGCGCCTGCCAGTCGAACGGCGCGATCGCGACCATCACGCCGGTCAGCCCGCCGATGACGAAGATCGCGATCGATCCCACCGCGTACAGCAACGGCGTCGACCACACGACGCGCCCCGCCCACAAAGTGGCAATGAAAGCGAAGATCTGGATACCCGTCGGGATCGCGACCGCTTCGGATGCCGCGGAGAAGAAGGCGAGGCTGATCTTCGGCAGGCCGGTCGTGAACATGTGGTGGACCCACAGCCCGAACGACAGAAACGCCGTCCCCACCGCCGCCAGCACGATCCACGGATAACCCAGCAAGTGCCGCCGCGCGAAGGTCGGCACGATCATCGCGAACAGCGCGATCGACGGCAGGAAGACGATGTAGACCTCCGGATGGCCGAAGATCCAGAACAGGTGCTGCCACAGGATCGGATCGCCGCCCCGCGCCTGGTCGAAGAACGGCCAGCCAAGCAGCCGCTCCAGTTCGAACAGGATATCCCCCGCGATCAACGGCGGGAAGGCGAACAGGATCATCACCGCCACGACCAGGATATACCAGGCGTAGAGCGGCATCAGGTTCAGCCGCATCCCCGGCGGCCGGCATTTCAGGACGCCGACGATCAGTTCGACCGCGGCGGCGACCGACGATACCTCGATGAAGCTGAGGCCCAGCATCCAGATGTCCGCGCCCAGCCCGCTGAGGTCCGTGCGGGTGGTGAAGGGCGGATACATGAACCATCCGCCGTCAGGCGCGGCGTCGAAGAAGATCGAGCCCGACACGAACACGCCGCCGATCAGGAACGACCAGTAACCGAACGCGCTCAATCGCGGGAACGGCAGGTCGCGCGCGCCCAAAAGCTGCGGCAGCAGGATGATCGACACCGCCTCGAACATCGGGACGGCGAACAGGAACATCATCATCGAGCCGTGCAGCGTGAACAGCTGGTTGAAGGTGTTCGCGGTGACCAGGTCGTTGTCCGGCACCGCCAGCTGCGTGCGCATGATGAGCGCCAATACGCCCGCGAATAGCATGAAGCCGAACGCGGTCAGCGTATACCAGATGCCGACGCGGTTGTTGTTCGTGTCGGTCCAGCGCAGGAACAGGCCCTGCGGCGGCTTCCACGTCGCGCGCAGGCGGTCTTCCTGCGCGGCGCGAAGGGCCGGATCGTCCTGCGCGTGAAGGCTCATTTCAGGGTTTCCAGATAGCGTGCGATCCGGATCGCCTCGGCGTCGGTCATCTGCGGATAGGCGGGCATCCGCGCACCGGGCTTCACCGATGGCGCGTCGCGCACGAAGCGGACGAGGTTGGCGGGCGTCATCGCCTGCATCCCCGCCCCCAGGGTCGGCCGCGTCGCCAGATGAGTCAGGTCGGGTCCGATCGCGCCGGCGTGCGCGGTGCCGCGCACGGCGTGGCAACCGCCGCAGCCGTACGCGGCGAAGGTCGCGTCGTCGGCGGCGGCGTCGCGGCGCTGCGCGGACAGCCACGCCTCGAACGCCGCGGGCTCCATCGCGACGACGTCGAACGCCATCAATGCGTGGCTGAGGCCGCAGAATTCGGCGCATTGCCCGCGATAGCGCCCTGCCTTCGTCGCGCGCACGACCAGCGCGTTGGCGCGGCCGGGAACCATGTCGACCTTCCCGGCCAGGCCGGGGATCCAGAAACTGTGCAGCACGTCGCCCGCGGTCAGCGAGAAGGCGACGGTCCGGCCGACCGGCACCCGCACCTCGTTCGCCGCGACGACCGCGGGGGCGCCCGGTGGCTGGTAGCGGACGCGCCACCAGAATTGTTCGCCCTGGACCGCGATGCGCAGGTCGCCCGGCTCGGCGCGGATCGGGCGCATCTGCGGCAACGTGGCGACCAGCAGGGTGAAGAGGATGATCGTGGGAACCACGCCCCCTGCCCACAACAGCAGACGCATGCCGCCGCGGTGGGTCAGGGCCCCTTCCTTCGCGCGGATCGCAACGATGAACAACGCCGCGACGGCCAGCGCGATGACCACCGCGCCGCCGACCATGACCCACGTCAACGTCGCGAGCCGCTCCGCCTCAACGCCGAACGTCGCGAACACCGATTGCGGCGCACCGCCAGACGAAAAGACCCCGTTCCCCACCCGCGCATAAAGTTCCACGCCGCCGGCGGTTCCCCGCGCAAGTCCGTCGCGGCCTAAAATTCCCGGTCAGCGCAGCAGGCGCGCGACGCGTCCCGCCAGTTCCTCGACCGCGAACGGCTTGGTCAGCACCTCCATCCCCGGCGAGATATGGCCGTGGTTCAGCACCGCATTCTCGGCATAGCCGGTGATGAACAGGACGCGCAGCCCAGGCCGCATGGCGCGCGCCGCGTCCGCCACCTGCCGCCCGTTCATGCCGCCCGGCAGGCCCACGTCGGTGATGAGCAGGTCGATCCCCGCGGTCGCCTCCAGCAGCCGCAGTCCGCTCGGCCCGTCCGCCGCCTCGACGCAGGCATAGCCGCGGTCGGCCAGCGCATCGACCACCAGCATCCGCACCGTCGGCTCATCGTCGACGACCAGGATCGTGCCACGCCCGTCGTCCCCCGCCGCCTCTGGCATCGCGACCGTATCCGCGGGGCCGTCCGCCTCGCCGACATGGCGCGGCAGGTAGATGCAGACGGTCGTCCCCTGGCCGACCTCGGAATACAATCGTACGTGCCCGTGGCTCTGCCGCGCGAAGCCGTAGACCATCGACAGGCCGAGGCCCGTCCCCTCCCCGATCGGCTTGGTGGTGAAGAACGGGTCGAACACGCGGTCGAGCAATTCCTTCTCGATCCCCGTGCCCGTGTCGCTGACCGAGACGGTGACATATTGTCCGGGATCGAGCCCGCGCTCGACCGCGGTGCGCAGGTCGAGCCACTTGTTGGCGGTCTCGATCGTGATCCGGCCGCCGTCGGGCATCGCGTCGCGCGCGTTGATGCACAGGTTCAGGATCGCGTTCTCGAGCTGGTTGGCGTCGACCAGCGTCGTCCACAACCCGGCGGAGGCGGCGGTTTCCACCACGAACTGCGGGCCGACGGTGCGGCGCACCAGTTCGATCAGGTCGGGCAGCAGGTTGTTGATGACGATCGCGCTGGGCGACAGCGTCTGCCGGCGGGAGAAGGCGAGCAGTCGATGCGTCAGCGCCGCCGCGCGCCGCGTCGCGCTCTGCGCCGCGGTCAGGTAACGGTCGACGTCGGCGCCGCGGCCCTGCGCCAGCCTGACGCCGATCATCTCCAGCGCGCCCGATATGCCCGCCAGCAGGTTGTTGAAATCATGCGCCAGCCCGCCCGTCAGCTGGCCGACCGCCTCCATCTTCTGCGCCTGGCGCAGCGCCTCCTCCGCCTCCGCCAGCCGGGTCTGTTCGGCCAGGCGCTCGGTCACGTCGTAGACGAATTGATACGCGCCGATCTGCCGCCCCTCGTCGTCGCGCAGGACGTTGTAGCGCATTTCGTACGCACGCTGGTCGCGGTCCGGATCGCCGAAGACGTCGACCTCCACGAACGGTTCGCCCGCCAGTGCGCGTTCCCATACCGCGGCCACCTTGCGCGCCTGATCGGGCCGGTCGGCGAGCAGGTCGGCGGCGCGAAGGCCGACTTCGGGCCGCACGCCGTAGATCCGCTCGAACTCGATCGCCGCCGCCTTGTTGATCGCGCGCCAGCGCCCGTCCATGTCGATCACCTGGACGAACGCGTCGCTGCCGTCGACCAGGTTGGCCAGCAGCCGCCGTTCCGCCAACGCGGCGGAGACACGTGCCTCCAGCGCCTCCTCCGCCCGACGCCGCGCGGTCGCATCCTTGAACAGGACGGCGACCAGCCGGTCCTCCGGCGGCCCGACGCGAAAGGCGGAGACGTCCAGGACGCGGCGGGTGGCGACCAGTTCCTGCTCGAACCGGATCGGCGTCCCGGTGCGCAGCACTTCCCCGTAGCGCGCCAGCCACGCGTCGGCCTCGTCCGGCACCATCGTGCGCAGCCGCTGCCCGACCACGTCGGGAATGCCCGCGTTCAGGGCGTAGGCGGCGTTCGCCTCGACATGGACGTAGTCGCTCAACGGGCCGTGCGGACCGTCGAGGAAACGGATGATGCAGAAACCCTCGTCCATCGCGTCGAACAGCGCGCGATAGCGATCGAACCGGGGCAGCGCCCCCGGTCCGCCGCCCACCGCGTCCATGGTGTCGCCTGCGTCCGTCATCGCGCCCCTGTCGGCGCGCGGTTGACGCAAATCAACCCGTGTCGACGGTTACAGGAAACCCAGGTCGCGCGTCGAGGCGTCGTAATTGCCGATATTGGGCAGCACCGTCGACAGGTCACCGGCGGGTACGCCGAACCACGTCGCCAGGGTCGCGGCATATTGATCGACCGCGATGCCGGGGATCAGCCGCCCCTGCCCCACGTCGTGCGCGGTGCCGTTGCCGATATCGGGCGCCTCGCCGTAGAAGCGCCGCCCCTTTACCGCGCCGCCGACGACGAAGTGCATCGATCCCCAGCCGTGGTCGGAGCCGTCGTCGTTCGACACCAATGTCCGACCGAAATCGGAGGCGGTGAAGCTGGTCACCTTTTCCGACACGCCCAGGGCGACGGTCGTATCGTGGAACGCGCGCATCGCGTCGGCGACGCGGCCCATCAGCACCGGATGCTGGGTCGCCAGATTGTCGTGCAGGTCGAACCCGCCCATCGAAACGAAAAAGACCTGCCGCCGCGCGCCGAGGTCGGCGGAGACGGAGATCATGCGCGCTACCATCTTCAGCTGATCCGCCAGCGTGTTGTTGGTGGGAAACAGGGGGAAGGCCGACGTGGGCGCACCCGACAGCGCCCCGGCGACCTGCGCGTAGGTATCCAGCGCGCGTTTCGAGATCGCGGCATGTTCCGCACCCATCATGTGCCCCGGCGCGGTGGTCATCAGCGTCTTGAGCGCCTGCTGCGCCGCGCCCGACGTGTACAGGGTCGAGGCGTTGTTAAGCAGCGCGACCGGGCCGCCGGTGCCCGTGGCGTACTGGATCGCGTTGCGCCCCGTCAGGTAGACCGCATTACCGCTGGCGTTGATGCACGTCAGCGTCGCGGCACCGTTCCCGCCCTGGAACAGGTCGCCGATCCGCCCGCCCCAGCCCGACGTCGCGCCTTCCGGCTGCGACGCCATGAAATAGCTCTGCTGGTCGTTGTGGCTGAACAGCTTCGGGGGCAGGCGCACCGATCTGGCCTGGTATTGCGCCTTCGTGGTCGGTTCGACCAACGTGCCGACGTTCAGGATCGGGGCCATCCGCCCGGCGTCGAACAGCGGCTTCAGCGACGCCATCGTCGGTGCCAGCGCATAGTGCCGCCCGCCCTTCAGGTCCGCCGACGGCGTCAGCGCGGTGGCGGCCAGCGCGTCGCGCTGGATCGCGATATTCTGCCGCGCGGCCAGATATTGCGCGTGGCCGGCGGTATCGTACGGGACCAACGTGTTGGCATAGTCCATGCCGCCGTACAGGAAGACGCAGACCAGCGCCTTGTAATCGCTGTTGGTCGCGGCGGCCGCCTCGCCGATCGCGCCCAGGCTGGTGACGAAGGGCGCGGCGACCCCCGCCATGCCGAGCGCGCCCGCACGCTTCAGGAAGGCGCGGCGCGACTGGTCGTGCTGGAACTGGCTCATGGACGTATCCTCGCGATCATTTCAGCGTCAGGAATTCGGGGGCGGCGAGCGTCAGGAGGACCGCGATGCCGACACGGTTGATCGGGCCGGTGCCCAGCGTCATCGACACGCTGTCCACCGCGGTCCGGATCGTCTGCACGGTGGCGGGGGACAATTGTCCCGCGGCGAGCAGCAGGTTCGCCTCCTCCACCAGCGCGTCGCTGTCGCCCGCCTTCGCCAGCATGTCGGCGTAATCGGCCTTCGCATCGCCCGCGCCGTTGCCGACGGTGACCTGCATGTAGTTGATATAGCCCACCACCGACTGTTCGTTCGCCAGCTGGAATTCCGGTGCGAGCAGCCCGGCGTCGGACAGGCGCGTGGCGGGCGGGGTGTAGCCGGGGCGGAAGAAGTTGAAGACGCTGCCGCTGCGTCCCGGCGACTGGCCGAGCCGGTTCGTGACCGCGGAGGTATCGCCGAACGCCCAGGCGCCCGACGGCGACGCGACCTTGAACGCGCGCGCCCACGCGGTCAGCCGCATGATCGGCTCGCGCAGCTTGCCCGCCGACGTGCTGGTCAGCGCCGCCGCCGACCGCGCCTCCGCGTCCAGCAGGATGGCACGCACCACGGCCTTCAGGTCGCCGCGCACGCCCGACCCGTTGTTCGCGAACACCGCGGCGACACGCGCGATATAGGCGGGGGTGGGATTGGACGTGACCAGCTTCTGGATCAGCTGCTTCGCAATGAACGGCGCGACGTTGGGATGCGCGAAGATGGCATCCAGCGCGGTACGGATGGCCGCCACGCCGTCCCCCGACACGGTCGTGCCCAGGAAGGTGGACGGCCCGCTTTCGTGGAACGAGGCGTTCATGACCAGCGGCAGCCGCAGGCGGTCCGGCGTGCTATTGTCGGTCGATGCCCAGTTCAACCCGGTGAACACGCGCGCCAGGCCGGAGACGTCGGCCGACGTATAGGTTTCCAGCACGGCGCCGTTGGCGGTCTTCACGCTGCCGTCCATGTTCAGCTGCTGCAACCCGATCGTGAACAGCTGGAGCAGTTCGCGCGCATAATTCTCGTCCGGCATCGCGCCGGTGGACGGGTTCGCCTTGCGATTGCCCATGAAGGTCAGGAAGCTGCCCATCGCGGGGCTGAAGGTCACCGCGTCCAGGATATCGCGGTAATTGCCGAACGCCTTGTCCAGCAGCAGGTCGACATAGGCCGCCATCGCGAACTGGCGGTACGCCCCGCCGATTCCCGAGATGCCGACGACCAGTATCTCCAGCAACGCCATGCCGACGCGCTGGCGCAGCTGCGCCGGATCGACGATCAGCTGCCGCCACATCGTCGCGTCGAAGCCGCTTTCGTTGAACATGTTGCCGGACACGTTGAAGCCGCCCGCGACCAGCCAGTCCCAGTGGCTGGTTTCGCGCGCGGTGGCGAATTGTTCGTCCAGCCACGCGGCATAGCCCTTCGCCATCACCGCCTCGATACCGGCGCGCGTGGCGCCCATCGTGGCCTGGTGCAGGAAGCGGCTCGCCTCCGCGGCGGTGGGCTTGGCCTCCACCACCACGATCGGGGTCGTCGGGGTCGGCGTCGCCGCGGGGGTCGGCACCGGGGTCGGTCCCGCGATGCCGCCGCCCACGTCGCCGGTCGCACCGCCACCACCGTCGCCGCCACCGCCGCACGCGGCTAGGAACAGGGCGGCGCCGATTGCGCCGGCGCCCTTCCCCGCCCCCGTCGCGGCGCCCGTCATTTCCGGGGCGCACGCCTCCGCCTGCGCCGCGCACGGCAGCGCATCACCATCGTCCAGCACTGTCGTCATCCCCCGGGTGCGGACGGCCGCTCGCCCTCCGCTTCGGTCGATCGGGACGTAGCGGCTGCGTGGTTAACGCCGGTTGGGGGGCCATGGTTAACGGGCGGTTAGGCATGAATTGCGGTCGTCCCCGCCGCCCGCCGGCGACGATGGACACGTCGGCGGCGATCCGACATCCTGCCGCCAAAAGAGGAGGGGCGATTGTTCGATCTGGATGCGATCCGCACGTTGGCGGACATTCCCGCGGCGCAGGCGGCGGTGCGCGGCGATGCCGTCGCAGTATCGTTCGAGGGGCGCGACACGACCTATGCCGCGCTCGATTCGGCCAGCGCACGGATGGCCGCGGCGCTGGTCGCCGCGGGTATCGGGGCGGGGGACCGCGTGGCGTTGCTGGCCAAGAACCACGACGGCTGGTTCGCCGCCTTCTTCGGCGCGGCGCGGGCGCGGGCGTGCCTGGCGCCGATCAACTGCCGCCTGACCGCGCACGAGATCGGTTTCATCCTGGGCGACGCGGCACCGAAACTGCTCCTGGTGGGCGAGGATTTCTTCGCCACCGCGCTGGCGGCGGTCGCGGACCTGTCGGACAAGCCGCGACTGGTGGCGCTGTATGGTGCGCATCCCGCGTTCGAGCCGCTCGACACGTTCCTGTCCGGCGGCGGCGACCCGCCCGCCGATGCGCCGCGGATGGACGACGACGTGCTACAGCTGTACACTAGCGGCACGACCGGCCTTCCCAAGGGCGTGGTGCTGACGAATTTCACCTATCGCCGCTTCCTGGAACTGGCGACCGCGGTCGACGGCTTCGCCTACGATCCCGGCGACGTGGTGCTGACCGTCATGCCGCTGTTCCATGTCGCGGGCACCAACCTGTGCTTCACCGGGCTGGCGCAGGGCGGGCGCATCCTGCTGGTCAGGGATTTTGTGCCGGCGGATGTCATCGCGCTGATGCAGTCGGAGCGGATGGCGCACGGCTTCCTGGCGCCCGCGCTGATCGGCATGCTGCTGCAATCGCCCGCGATCCACGGCGCATCGTTCCCGGCGCTTAAGACGATCGCCTATGGCGCCTCGCCGATTTCGGAGGCGACGCTGATCCGCGCGCGGGAGGTGTTTGGCTGCGGCTTCGTGCAATTCTACGGCATGACCGAATCGGCGGGCAGCGGATCGACGCTGTCGCCCGGCAGCCACGACGAGCCGGGGCGGCTGACGTCGTGCGGGAAGCCATGGCCGGGGGTGGAAATGGCGATCTTCGACCCCGACGGCAACGCGCTGGGCGACGACGAGATCGGGGAGATCATGATCCGCGGCGACATCGTCATGAAGGGATACTGGAACCGCGCGGAGGCGACGGCGGAGGCCCTGGCGGGCGGATGGCTGCGCACCGGGGACGCGGGCTATCGCGATGCCGACGGCTATTATCACGTCCACGACCGGATCAAGGACATGATCGTGTCGGGCGGGGAGAACGTCTATCCCGCGGAGGTGGAGAATGCGATCGCGGGCTGCCCGGGCGTCGCGGACGTGGCGGTGATCGGGGTCCCCGACGCGCGCTGGGGCGAGGCGGTGAAGGCGCTGGTGGTCCTTGCCGAGGGCGCGGCGCCGGATGCGCAGGCGGTGATCGACTGGGCACGCGCGCGGATCGCGGGGTACAAGGCGCCCAAATCGGTGGAGTTCATCCCCGTCCTGCCGCGCAATCCGTCGGGCAAGGTCCTGCGCCGCGAGCTGCGCGCACCATACTGGCAGGGACACGGGCGGGCGGTGGGGTAGCGGGCACGCCCGGCCCGTCCCGCCGTCCACCGCGCCGCGGCATGGAGGACGGCACCGCCTTCACGCGATCCTAACCATCCCCGTCCTACCCGGCGGGAATGTATCACGACCCCCGCCTGCACGAGACGCGCGCCGATCCGCGCCCGGCCTCTGCCGTGGGGCATGGCGTCGGCATCGCCGGGCTGGCGGGCCTGGGCGCGTGGATCGCGGTGGCGCGATGGTACGGGATGGACGGCCCGTATGCGGCACTGGTCGGCGTGCTGGCGTGCGGGATACCGATGGTGCTGTGGTCGACGGCGGTCGACAAGGTACATCGCCGCCCGTCCACCGGCATCGACTGGACGACCCCCCGGCCATGGCGCGAGACGATCGATGTCGGCCTGGTCAAGCTGGCCGGGCTCTGGACGACATGGGGCGCGATCGCGCTGCTCTACGCTACGTTCCGCTTCTACTGGCAGGGGCCGTACACCTTCGCGATGGGCACGCTGGCGGTGGCGGCGCCGATCCTGTTCGTCGCCTCCATTCCCTACGTCCTGTGGCTCGACCGATACCTGATCGAGCCACGCGACGGGGCGTGGAAGCTGGGCGCGTGGATGATCGGGGCCGCGCCGCTGGATGCGCCCGCGGTCGCGGGCCACGCGCGGGCATGGGCGGTGAAGGGATTCTTCCTCGCCTTCATGATCGCGATCGTGCCCGGCGGCTTCGGCGATTTCGTCCGCACCGACCTGTCGGCGGCGTGGCGCGATCCCGTGCGGCTCGCGGGCTGGCTCATCACCCTCATGTTCGTCGTCGACGTCGCCTTCGCCTGCGTCGGCTACCTGCTGACGATGCGCCCGCTGGACGCGCACATCCGCAGCGCCGATCCCCATGCCGCCGCATGGACCGCCGCGCTGCTGTGCTATCCGCCCTTCATCATGATGGATGACGGGCGGCCGTTCGACTATCGGCCGGGCACCGCGGAATGGTCCTACTGGATGGCGGGGCATCCGTGGCTGCTGGCCGTCACCGGCGCGGCGCTGGTCGCGCTGACCGCGATCTATGCCTGGGCGACGGTGGCGTTCGGGCTGCGCTTCTCCAACCTCACGCATCGCGGCATCCTGACCCACGGACCGTATGCATGGTCGCGGCATCCGGCCTATCTTTCGAAGAATTTGTTCTGGTGGCTGTCGACGATCCCGATCCTGTCGACCGGCAGCATGGTCGATGCGGCGCGGGCGACGATCCTGCTCGGAATGGTCAGCGGCATCTATTACTGGCGCGCGAAGACCGAGGAGCGGCATCTGGGCGCGGATCCCGCGTACGTCGCCTACAGCGCGTGGATGGTGCGCAACGGCGCGGTGCCGCGTTTCTGGCGCTGGGCGCGCGGGCCTCAGGCGGCGACGGCGCGGCGCAGCACGTCGGCATAGCCCTTCGCGATGCAGGCATGGCCGTCGTAGAATCCGCGCGACGCCAGCAACCGATGCATCTCGCGCAACCGGTACGGCGGCACGCCCGCCGCCATGTGATGCTCCAGATGGAAACTGACGTGATTGGGGGCGATGAACAGCCGTTCCCACCAGCCGACCAGCGTGGTCGACGTGTTCATCCGCGGATCCAGGCTGGTCCGATCGCTCGCCACGCCATGCTCGCCGATCTGCCGCAACCGGACGATCGCGGGATAGACGAACAGCAAGGCCACCCACCACAGGGCGTACGCCCACCATCCACCGGCCAGCGTACAGGCACCCAGTAGCAGGGCGTGAAACGCCAGCCACGGCCAGTGTTCCGCCATGTCGAAACGTTTCAACGCCTGCGCCTGATCGCGAAATCCGGTGCGTCCGGTCAGGTCGCGCGCGAACTTGCGCCGCAGCGAGTCGCGGGTGACCGGATAATGGCGGACGAAACCGATATCGGGGTCGTCGGGCGTACCGGCGTGGCGATGATGTTTCAGGTGATAGGTGCGATATTTCGCCAGCGAGGTCATCATCGGCACCCCCGCCAGCCAATGACCGACCTGCTCGTTCAGCCGTCGCGTGCGGAACAAGGCGTGATGCGCGCAGTCATGGACCAGGATGCCCAGCCCCAGCTGCCGACCGCCGATCACCAGCACCGCCAGCGGGATGGTCAACGGCCAGCGTATCGCCATGGCGAAGGCGCCCGCGATCAACGCCCAGTTGACGACAACCGTCCACCACGCGCGGGCGTTGGATGTGCGGGTCAGACGTGCCACTTCCTCGCGGGTCAGGACGTCGGTGAAACTCGTGGTTCGGGCCATGTCATTTTGTAACGGGAAACGCGCGATTGGGTCAAATGGAATTACATGACTGGCGCACGCCGCTGTCGGCGCGCGCGGTGGCGCTGGCGTTCCTGTCGACGACGCGCGCACCGATGCGGACCGCCGCGCTGATCCGACGGGCGGAGATATGCGACGTCGACGGCGCGGCGGTGCGGATGGCGCTGGGACGGCTGGTCCGCGACGGCGTGGTGGAGCAGCCCGCGCGGGGCCTGTACGCGATTGGCGCGCGCGGGCAGGCGGTGAACCGGCTTGCGCGCGGCTGGGCGCAGGCGGAGGCGCGGGTGCGCGACTGGCACGGCCGGTGGATCGTCGTGGCGGTGGACCACCTGGGCCGCGGCGACCGGCGCGCGCTGCGGCTGCGCGAACGGGCGTTGCGGCTGACCGGACTGGTACGCGCGGACAGCGGATTGTGGGTGCGCCCCGACAATCTGGCGCTGCCGCTGCCCGATCTTGCGGCGCAGCTGTGCGCGCTGGGGCTGGAACCCGGCGCGCCGGTGCTGGGCGACGTCGCGGTTCCGGACCACGCCGCGGCGGCGTGGCGCGCCTTGTGGCCGGGGGAGGAGATCGCGGACGGATATCGCCACTGGATCGCGCAGATCGCGGCGAGCGAGGCGCGACTGCCGGGCCTGTCCGCGACGCAGGCGGCGCGCGAGACGTTGCTGCTGGGCCAGTCGGTCATCCGCGCGATCAACCTCGACCCGCTGCTGCCCGCCGCGATGGTGGATACCCGGTCGCGCCGCGACATGATCGAATCGATGCGGCGGTACGACGCCACGGGAAAGGGATATTGGGCGACGATCGACCGCGCCGCGCGGCAGTGACCGCCGCCGTCCGTCCCGTTCCGGGGCCTTAACCCTGCCCCTTCATCCGTCCCGGCCCCGATTCCCGTTTCGGCACGAATTCGCCCGCGCCACCGGCTGGGCGCGGTGCCTGCGGTCGGTACGCAGGGCCGCGACGGGGCCGTGACGGCGACCGCAAAAGGATCGAAACGATGAAGGCTTTCCTCTCCGCCGCCGCCCTGGTGTCCCTCGCGATCGCGGTCCCCGCGGGGGCGGACATCGTCAGGGCGCTGCCGGGCGGGACCGCGGTCGCGATGCCGGTGACGCAGTCGTTCACGGCGGACCGGACGACGTTCGGGCCGATCACCTACGCCTCGACCGAGAGCAATAGCGTGATCGGGTACGACAGGGGCTATGGCTTCGACAGCAACGGGTCGTGGAGCGGCGGCGACGCGATGGCGGGGCTGAACATCAACCGCGGCGCGATGACCTTCACCTTCGCCAGCGCGGTGTCGGGCGTGGTGGCGGACATCAACTGGGCGGGCGGATACGGCGAGACGGTCACCGCCTCCATCTTCGATTCGTCGGCCAACCTCCTGGAGACGATCACCTTCGACGGCGGCAAGGGCAATATGCTGGCGCCGGGCTTCTGGGGCTTCTCGCGCACGTCCAACGACATCTCGTCGCTGGTGCTGAGCAACGGGTATATCGGCGCGCGCAGCTTCTCGATCGAGACGCTGGCGGGCGGGGTGCCGGAGCCGACGACCTGGGCGCTGATGATCCTGGGGATGGGGGCGGTCGGTGGCGCGATGCGCCGCCGGAACGCGACGAAGGCGCGGGTCGCCTTCGCCTGAAGGACAGGCCCCTGCCCCGACGGGCAGGGGCGTCCCGACGTCAGAAACTTTCTTCCGCGTATACGTTCGATACGTCGCCGCCCCATGCGCCGTGATAGCGGTCGAGCAGGCGCTGCGCCGGCACCTTCCCGCTGCGCACGATATCGTACAACGGTTCGATGAACCCGGTCTCGTCGTCGCCCGACCCGTTGTGCCGCGCGCGCGCCTCCAGCCCGCCATGCGCGATGTCGAGCACCGGCCCCGCGATGTCGCGCAGCGTCCCCCCGCCCGCGATCGGCGCGGCGAGGCCCAGCTTCGGCACCGCGTCGCGCAGCGCCTGACGTTCCGCGATCGTCCACCCCTTCACCACGTCCCACGCCGCATCCAGCGCGGCATCGTCGTACAGCAGCCCGACCCACAACGCCGGCAGCGCGCAGATGCGGTTCCACGGCCCGCCGTCCGCGCCGCGCATTTCCAAAAACGTCTTCAGCCGCACTTCGGGGAAGGCGGTCGACAGATGGTCGTTCCAGTCGTCGATCGTCGGCTTCTCGCCCGGCAGGACCGACAGTTCGCCGCGCAGGAAATCGCGGAACGACAGCCCGGCGGCGTCGATGTAGCGCCCGTCGCGGTAGACGAAGTACATCGGCACATCGAGCATGTAGTCGGCGTAGCGGTCGTAGCCGAACCCGTCCTCGAACACGAACGGCAGCATGCCGGTGCGGTGCGGATCGGTGTCGGACCAGATGTTGCTGCGGAAGGACAGGAAGCCGTTGGGCTTTCCTTCCGTGAACGGCGAATTCGCGAACAATGCGGTCGCCAGCGGTTGCAGCGCGAGGCCGACGCGGAACTTCTTCGCCATGTCGGCTTCGCTGGCATAGTCCAGGTTCACCTGGATCGTGCAGGTGCGCAGCATCATGTCGAGGCCGAGCGACCCCACGCGCGGCATGTGGCGCAGCATGATGGCGTAGCGGCCCTTGGGCATGATCGGCAGTTCGGCCCGCGCCTTGTCCGGCCACATGCCGAGGCCGAGGAAGCCGATGCCCAGCTTCTCGCCCGCGGCCTTCACCTGCGCCAGGTGCCGCCCGGTTTCCGCGCAGGTCTGGTGGAGATTCTCCAGCGGGGCGCCCGACAGTTCGAACTGGCCCGCCGGTTCCAGGCTGATCGATCCGTCCGCGCCCGACATGGCGATGACGTTCCCGCCCTCCTCCACCGGTTTCCAGCCGTGCTGCACCAGCTCACCCAGCAAGGCACGGATGCCCGCCTGTTCGTCGTAGGACGGGGCGTGATGATCGGCTACCGAATAGACGAACTTCTCGTGCTCGGTCCCGATGCGCCAGCGGTCGGCGGGTTTCTCGCCGCCCGCGAAATGCGCGATCAGCTGGTCGCGCGATTCGACGATGGGAGAGTTGCTGGATGAAACCGTCTTCGTCGTCATGGCGCGCGCCTTACGCCGGGATGAACGGACGCGCTAGTGGGCGGGGGCCGCATCCGCGAATGTTGCGAATGTTGAGGCGCCGGCGCGTTTTTGGCGGTCGCTCGCAACTTTGGATCGGGTGGCGGCATACCCCCTTATGCCCCTCGCCACGGATGTAGGACAGGCGCTACCAGTCCCCCGCCGCCGCCATCCACAGGGCGATCGCCGCCGCCGCCGCGGTGTCGGCGCGCAGGATGCGAGGGCCGAGCGCGATGCCCACCGCCTGCGGATGCGCGCGGACGAGCGCGCGTTCCTCGTCGTCGAAGCCGCCCTCCGGCCCGATCAGGATCGCCGCCGGACCGGGCCGGTCGCGCATCGCCGCCAAGGCGGGCGCGCCGCCCAGTTCGTCCGCGAAGAAGAGGCTGCGCGCCGCGGGCCAGTCGCGCAGCAGCGCGGCCAGCTTCACCGGTTCCGCCACCTGCGGCAGCGCGGTACGCCCGCATTGCTCCGCCGCCTCGATCATGTGCGCGCGCAGGCGGTCGGTGTTGGGCCGGTCCACCACCGTCCGTCGCGTGACGACGGGGACCAGTCGCGCGACGCCCAGTTCGCACGCCTTTTCCGCCATCCAGTCGACCCGCCCCTTCTTCAGCGGTGCGGCGACCAGCCACAGGTCGGGCACCGCCTCGCGCCCCGACAGGTGATCGGTGACGTCCAGGACGATATCGCGCTTGCCCACGCTGGCGGCGACGGCGAGCCATTCGCCGGTCGCGTCGTCGAACAGGCGGACCGGGTCGCCCGGTTTCGTCCGCATGACGCCGACGAGGTAATGCGCGGGCGGGCCGGACAGCGTCAACGGGCCGGGGGCGAGCGGCCGTTCCACATACAGGCGCGGGGTCGAGCGCGGCGGCCAGGCGGGAGTCGCGCCCATCTAGGGCCGCCCGCGCGCGAGCAGGAAGCGCGCGGCGAGGAACAGCAGGCCACCCCCGAGCGCGATCAGCAGGACGACGCCGGTCACCATGCCCGCCACGCGCAGGACCGCGAACAGCAACGCTTCGAAGAAGCGGCCGATCGCGACCGACAGGTGGATCACCGCGCCTTCTTCGCGGGCGGCTTCGCCGATGGGGCGGCGACGCGGGTCCAGCGCTGCGCCTTGCACCCCAGCATCCCGAACAGGCACCCGGTGGCGACCAGCGTGTCGCGCCCGTCCAGCGCCAGCGTGCCGTCGACGGTGGTACCGACGTCGGGGACGAACACGCTGCCCTCCCACCCCCCGTCGGGTCCGCGGCGGAAATCGCGCAGCAATTGCGTGCCGACCAGGTCGGGCGTGCCGCCGGCGGCGGCGTCCGCCTTCGCTCGCTCGCTCGCCGCGACGACGGTGCCGCACAGGCCGGGGCCGCACGGGGCGACGCGGATGCGGACGCTGTCGCCCGGATTGCGCCAGGTGCCGGCGATGGATTGGGCCGACGCGGCGGCGGGCGTGGCGATGGCGGCGACGGCCGCGAGGAAGGGAAGGATACGCATGGGGGCAAGGTAGGGAGTGGTTGGGGCGAAGGTAAGGCGGCTTCCAATCGAACGGCTGCGTCCGCCACGCCTCCCCGTTCTCCCGCGAAGGCGGGAGCCCAGACTGTGTCCCCGCCTTGGGTCCCATCAAAGTAATACTTTGATGGGTGCCCTTCGCGGGGACACAAATGGCACATGTGCGGCCTTTGGCGCGCGCCCGTTCCGCACTACGGGTGCCGCATGGCGACGATCGGACGCGTGATGGGATGGCTGGGGCGCAAGGGGTTGCTGTACCTCGCGCTCGTCGGCGCGATCCTGTTCTACTGGTCGACGCGGCCGTCGTTCGAAAGCTACGGGCGGCTGCGCGATACGGCGGCGGGGTTGCAGGCGGGGCGCGCCGACGTCGCGGCGGCGGGAACCGGCGCGATCGACGCCGCCAATGCGCGCGTCGCGGCGGCGGGCGCGATGGGCGCGGCGGCGCTGGACGCGCGGATCGCGGCGGCGACCGCGGAAAGGGCGCCGTTGCAGGCGGCGTGCGGCGGCGATCTGGGCGCGCTGGTGCTGCGCGGTGCGGGCGGCGTGGTGGAGAACCGCAGGCGCTGTTTCCAGGCGACGATGCTGACGCGCGAGATCGACACGCTGCGCGCGATCCGCGGCAGCGTGGACGCGCGGCGGCCGGGCGAGACGGTGGATGCCGCGATCGCGCGCCACCGGCGCGTGATGGCGCGCGCGGCCGCGATCGATCGCGCGGCGCGCGCGAAGCTGGCGATATTGGACGGCGACTACGTGCCCGATTTCCTCCAGCGCACCGACATGGCCGCGCTGCGCGTCCTGATCGCGTCCGCCGGGCGATATCACACCACGGCGCGGCGCAACGTGGAGGCGCTGACCGCGACGCAGCGCGGGGTCGCGGGCGCGACGCAGGCGGCGGGGGCGGCGATGACGCGGGCGCGCGATGCCTATGCCGCGCTGACCGACGAGCGGGCGCGCGCGCTGACCGACAACCGCATCGAGCAGGCGCGGACCTGGGCGGAGGCGAACGAGGTGCCGCGCGCGATGCGCGCGGCGGGGATCGCGCTGCTGCTGATCCTCGCCATGCCGCTGCTGATCCGGCTGTTCTGCTATTACGTCCTCGCGCCGGTCGCGATGCGGCGCGCGGCGATCCGGCTGGCGGTGCCGGGCGGTGCGGGGGTGGCGATCCCGCCCGCGGACCGGTCCGCGACATCCGTCGGCGTGCGACTGGACGAGGGGTGGGAAGTGCTGGTCCGGCAGGATTATTTGCAGACCACCAGCCATGCGGGCGCGAAGGGGACGCAATGGCTGCTGGACTGGCGCCATCCCTTCGCCAGCGTCGTCACCGGCCTGACCTTCCTGACGCGCATCCGCGGTGCGGGCGAGGTGACGACCGTGTCGGCGACGCGCGATCCGTTCGCGGAGGTGACGGTGGTGGACCTGCCCGACGGCGCCGCGTGCGTGCTGCATCCGCGCGCGCTCGCGGCGGTGGCGCAGCCGATCGGGCGGGCGTTGCGGGTGACCAGTCACTGGCGGCTGGGGTCGCTCAACGCGTGGCTGACGCTGCAATTGCGCTACCTGGTCTTCCACGGGCCCGCGCGGCTGGTGGTGAAGGGCGGGCGGGGCGTGCGGGTCGAGCGGGCGGAGCGCGGGCGCGTGTTCGGGCAGGACCAGCTGGTCGGCTTCTCCGCCGACCTCGCCTATTCGGTCACGCGGACCGAGACGTTCTGGCCGTATTTGCTGGGGCGCGAATCGCTGCTGAAGGACCGGGTGGAGGCGGGCGGCGGGGTGCTGATCGTGGAGGAGGCGCCGTTCGCGGGGCGGCGCGCGGGGCCGGCGCGGGGGATCGAGGGGATGATCGACGCAGGGCTGAAGATGTTCGGGATGTGAGGGGGGGCTGCGGTCATTCCGGACCTGATCCGGCGTCCATCGGAGCGCGAGAGAAACGGACCCTATCCTCGCCGCACGATGGACCCCGGATCAAGTCCGGGGTGACGGATGTGCGCAGGACTCGCGTCGCCCTGTCGCGCACGTGACGTTGCCAGACCACCCGTCATGCCGGACTTGTTCCGGCATCCACCGCACCGCAAGAACAGACAGCGTCATGTCGCAGCACGGTGGACCCCGGGACGAGCCCGGGGTGACGAAGAAGGGTAGGAATGGGTAGATGCCCCCCATGACCGCCATCGTCCCCGACAGCGAGGCCCGCGGGCTCGTCGCCGCTTTGCCCCCGCGCGTGCGGGCCTTCGCCTTGCTGGCGCGGTTCGACCGGCCGATCGGGTGGTGGCTGCTGTTCTGGCCCGGCGCGTGGGGCGTCGCGCTGGCGGGGCAGGCGTTCGCGCGCTGGGACCTGCTGCTGTGGCTGCTCGTCGGAAGCATCGCGATGCGCGGCGCGGGGTGCGTGTACAACGACATCGTCGACCGCGACCTGGACCGGCAGGTCGCCCGCACGCGGGACCGCCCGCTGGCGAGCGGCGCGGTGTCGGTGCGCGCGGCGTGGGTGTGGCTGGTCGCGCTCGCGCTCGTCGGGCTGGTCGTGCTGCTGCAACTGCGCCTGCCCGCCGCGATCGTGGCGCTCGTCGCGCTGGCGCCGGTGGCGGCCTATCCGTTCATGAAGCGGATCACCTGGTGGCCGCAGGCGTGGCTGGGGATGGTGTTCAGCTGGGCCGCGCTGGTGGGCTGGACCGAAGGGTGGGGCGCGCCGACGTGGCCGGGCCTGACGCTGTATGCGGGGACGATCCTGTGGGTCGTGGGCTATGACACGATCTACGCATTGCAGGACCGCGAGGACGACGCACTGGTCGGCATCCGCTCCAGCGCGCTGCGGCTGGGCGCGCATGTGCGGGCGGGGGTGGCGGGATGCTACGCGCTGGCGGTGATATTGTGGGGCGCGGCGCTGTGGCAGGTGCGCGCCGATCCGCTGGTGTTCCTGGCGCTGCTGCCCGCCGCGGCGCATCTGTCCTGGCAGGTCGCGACGCTGCGCCCCGACGACGGCGCAGGGGCACTGGCGCGGTTCCGGTCGAACCGGTTCGCGGGGCTGCTGGTGTTCCTGGCGTGCGTGACGGTGGGGACGATGATCTGATCGTTCTCGCGCAGGCGCGGAGGTGTTGCGTTCGTCGCCGTCGTCTCGCATCAGCGAGACCTTCATACTCGTCGCCAGCCGATCGCGGAGGGGCTGCTGTCGCAGCCGACGTGGCAATGGCCACGACGCCTCCGCGTTCTCTGCGCCTCGGCGCGAACACCCCTTCTTCCTCCGCGCCTCCGCGCCTCCGCGTGACCCCCCTGCCCGCTGCGTCTTCGCGCGAACCACCCTTGGCCTCGCCCGCGCCCGCGCCTAAGTCCGCTTCATGCTGACCCCCGATCAGGCGCAGGAGCGCGCCCAGGATATCGTCCGCCGCGCGATCGCCGCGGGTGCCGACGCCGCCGATGCCGTCTTCGCCGCGGATGCCGCGACCGAGGTGTCGGTCAGACTGGGCAAGCTGGAGGACGTCGGCCGGTCCGAATCGCAGGACCTGGGCCTGCGCGTGTTCGTCGGGCGCCGGTCCGCCAGCGTGTCGAGCACCGACCTGTCGGGCGAGGCGCTGGAGCAGCTCGCCGCGCGCGCGGTCGCGATGGCGCGGGAGGCGCCGGAGGATCGCTGGGCGGGCCTCGCGCCGCAGGAGCGGCTGATGCATGGCGCCCCGCCGCTGCTCGACCTGGCCGACCATGCCGACGCCACGCCCGAACGGCTGCGCGACGCGGCGGCGGAAGCGGAGGATGCCGCGCGCGCGGTCGACGGCGTGACCAACAGCGAGGGCGGCGGCGCGTCGGCGTCCGAAAGCGTGTGGGCGCTGGCCACCAGCCACGGCTTCGCGGGCGCGTATTGCACCACCGGCTACGGCATTTCCGCCAGCGTCATCGCGGGCACGGGCGCGGGGATGCAGCGCGACTACGACTTCCATTCCGCGCGCCACCGCGACCGGCTGGACCGCGCCGCCGACATCGGCCGCCGCGCGGGCGAGCGCGCGGTCGCGCGGCTGGACCCCGGCAAGGTGGCGAGCGGGCCGATGCCGGTGGTGTTCGAGCCGCGACTGGGGTCCAGCCTGATCGCGCACCTGACCGGCGCGATCGCGGGACAGGCGATCGCGCGCAAGACCAGCTTCCTGCTCGACGCGCTGGGCACGCGCGTCTTCGCGCCCGGCATCTGCATCCGCGACGATCCGCATCGCCCGCACGGCCTGCGCAGCCGCCCGTTCGACGGCGAGGGCCTGCCCGTGTCGCCGGTCGCGCTGGTCGAGGACGGGATGCTGGAGACGTGGCTGCTCGACAGCGCGTCGGCGCGGCAGCTGGGGCTGGAGCCGACCGGCCATGCGTCGCGCGGCATCGGCGGCGGGCCGGGGGTGACGACCAGCAACCTGTACATGGAAGCGGGCAAGGTGCCCGTCGCGACGCTGATCGCGGACATCGCGGACGGCGTGTACGTGACCGAGCTGATCGGACAGGGCGTGAACCCGGTCACCGGCGACTACAGCCGCGGCGCCGCGGGCTTCCGCATCGTGGACGGCGAGATCGCGGGTCCGGTGGCGGAATTCACGATCGCGGGCAACCTGACCGACATGTTCCGGCAGCTGACCCCCGCCAACGACCTCGCCTTTCGCTACGGCGTGAACGTGCCGACGATCCGTGTGGACGGCATGACGGTCGCGGGTGGCTGACCCCGCGCTGGCAGAGGCGGTCGCGGGGATCGCGCGCGAGGCAGGGCAGCTCGCCTTCGCGCGCTGGCGCACCGATTTCGCGCGGTGGGAGAAATCGCCGGGCAGCCCGGTGTGCGAGGTCGACCTGGACATCGACCGGATGCTGCGCGCGCGGCTGACCGCGCTGCTACCCGAGGCCGGCTGGCTGTCGGAGGAGACGGCGGACAATGCGGACCGGCTGGCGGCGCGGCGGGTTTGGGTGGTCGATCCGATCGACGGCACGCGCGACTATATCCGGGGGCGACCCGGCTGGTGCGTGTCGATCGCGCTGATCGAGGACGGGCGGCCGGTGCTGGGCGTGCTGGACGCGCCCGCGCGGGGCGAGACATGGACCGCGGCGGCGGGCGGCGGCGCGACGCTGAACGGCGCGGGCGTGCGGGCGGGGACGCGCGCGATGCTGGACGGCGCGCGCGTGCCGGTGGACGCCCTGCCCAAGGCCGACCGCATCCTGACCGCGGTGGAGAAGCCCAATTCCATCGCGCTGCGCATCGCGATGGTCGCCGACGACCGCGCCGACCTGGTCGCGACGCTGCGCTGGGGCAACGAATGGGACATCGCCGCCGCGGTGCTGTTAGCGGCGGAGGCGGGCGCCGCGGCGACCGACGCCCTGGGGGCGGCGCTGGCGTTCAACAAGCCCGATCCGCGCGCGTTCGGCGTGCTGGTGAGCGCGCCGGGCATCCATGGCGCGGCGGTGGCGCATCTGGCGGAGCGGGCGGCGGTGGCGATGGGGCGGTAGGACCCATTTCGCCACTTGCTCGACTACGGGTATCCCGTATAAGCAGTCCATGCAGGCGGTCATCGAAACCAGTGCCTATCTCGCCGCGGCGAAGGATGCCGGGATGACCGTGGAAGAGCAGCAGGCGGTGGTCGACCTCATCGCCGCGAAGCCGGATGCCGGCAAGATCATGCCGGGGTGCGGCGGCGCGCGAAAGTTACGGGTGGCACGGCCCGGCGGCGGAAAATCCGGCGGGTATCGGATTATCACCTATTATGCGGGCATCGACACCCCCACCTTCCTGATTACCGTGTTCGGGAAGAACGAGAAGACGAACCTGACCAAGGGCGAACGCAATGCGCTCGCGGTCCTGACGAAGACACTGACGGACAGCCTCGCGAGGAAGACATGAAAAGCGCTTTCGACAAGATCGCAGCCGGCCTCGACGACGCCATTGCGCATGCCAACGGCCAAGCCGGGCGGGGCAAGCTCGCCACGCCGATCGACGTGGCCGCCATCCGCAAGCGCACGGGCAAGACGCAGGACCAGTTCGCCCGGGCATATCATCTGCCGCTGGGAACGGTGCGCGACTGGGAACAGTGTCGCAGCCAGCCCGACGCCCCGGCGCGGGTCCTGCTGGCGCTGATCGGCGCCGCGCCGGACACGATCGAACAGCTTGTGCAGCGCGGGTAGATCGCGCGATCCGAACCGCCCCCTACCGCCGCCGCCGGTCCTTCGCCGGCATCGGCCGCAGCCGCACGCCGATCGTCAGCACCAGCGGCCACCACAGCGTATTGAACACGTCCAGTGTCGTGTCGGGCCAGCGCCACGACCCGTAATGCATCCGGTCGAGCACCTCGTTCGCCGTTTCCGCGGCGACGACGAACCAGAAGGGGATGAACGTCCCCAGCCCGCGTCCGGTCAGCACGCGCGCGACGATCAGGACGGCCATGCCCGCGTGGATGTGCAGGATCGCGTCGGGCAGGCCGGTGCCGTCGCCGATCCACTGGACGAACCGGAACCATAGGGCGGGGATGTCGGTCAAGTAGTCGTTATCCTATCGCGCATGGACGCCGCGCGGCCTTCGTCAGACCGTTGCAGAAATCATCTCCGTCATGCCGGGCGTGTCCCGGCATCCACCGTGCCGCGAGAGCAGAAGCCGTTGATCCGGCGGCACGATGGACCCCGGAACAAGTCCGGGGTGACGGTGTGCTGGTGGCTACTCGCCGGGTGTCCCAAACGTCCCGCCGTCGTAGAGATGCACACTAGCCCCGCTCACTTCTGGCAGGCGACGATCGCGGTCACGACGCTGATTGTTTCGGCCGGATCGCGGACCTTCACGACGTCGACGCCGGCTTCCTTCGCCGGATAATCGTTGCCGCCGGGGAAGATCGCGTCGCCGATGAACAGCATATCGGCAAGGGTATAGCCGCTATGCTCCGCCAGCTTCCTCAGGCCGTAGCCCTTGTCCACGCCCTCGCGGGTGATGTCGATCGAGGTCGCGCCGCCCATGTTGATGGCGAGGCCGGGGAGCCGCTGCTTCAGGTCGGCCTGGATGACCTTGCGCTTCTCGAACTTGGGATCCCAATGCTCCTTCTCCTCGATCGGCGCCTGCTGGCCGAGCGCGCTGAAGGTGATCTGGCTACCGCGATCCTCGATCCGTTCGCCCCACGTCTTCTCGGGCGCGAAGCCGGTGGCGTCGAGCGACGCGGTGAAGGCGTCGACGATCTTCTTCCGCTCCGCGTCGTCGAACAGTTCGGCGTAGACCGTCTGCCACGCAGCCTCGCGATGGACGAACAGCTTCGTCCCCGTGGTGGGCATCATCCACAATCGCGACAGGTCGGCGCGCCCGGGAAGGTTCTGCACGATCTGCTTCTCGAACTGCGGCCAGTCGCCGCCGGAGATGACCGCGACGTCGGCGACCTGGAGCAGGTCGGACAATGCCTCGCCCATGTCGGGCTGCACCGCCTGCTTGCTCAATGCCAGCGTGCCGTCGAGGTCGAAGGCGACGAGCTTCTTCATTCATTCACTCCCGAGGATGAGCGTATCGATGGCGTGCGCGACGCCGTCGCGGTCGTTGGACAGCGTGACGTGGCCGGCGCGGGATTTCACGGCGTCGGGCGCATTTCCCATCGCGATGGCCAGCCCGGCGCGCGCCAGCATCGGCAGGTCGTTGGCCTGATCGCCGATCGCGGCGACCGCGTCCAGCGGCACGTCGTTCGCCAAAGCCAGCGCGGCGAGGCCGTCGCCCTTGTTCGCGGCCGGCGCGGTGACGTCGAGATAATAGGTCTGCGACTGCGCGATCGTCGCCTGCGTGCCGAAGGCGGCGTGGCACCGCTCCCACAGCGCGTGGAGCCGCGGCGCGTCGTCGTCGACGAAGGTGATCTTGTCGGCGCGATCGATGACGGTCGCGATGTCGTCCACCACCACCGGCTCCTGCGCCGCGCTGACACGCTCGCCGTCGGTGTGCGCGCCGGTGCCGTCGGTGGCGTACCAGCGGTCGTCGGCGAAGACCCAGATCGCGGCGGGCGTCTCGCGTGCCAGCCGGACGACGCCCTGCGCCACGTCGGCGGGGACGGTGTGGCGCGACAGGATCGTGCCGTCGCGGCGGAAGAGGATGCCGCCGTTGAACGCCGCGACCGTGCCGTCGAGCGCGAGCGGGCCCAGTAGCGGCATGACCCCCGACATCGGCCGCGCGCTGATGACCGTGAACTTCACCCCCGCCGCACGCAGCCGCGCGACCGCGGCGATCGTGCCGGGGGTCAGTTCCTTGTCGGGATCGACCAACGTGCCGTCGAGGTCGGAGACGAACAGGCGGATCGTCATGCTATTGCGGCATCTCGACATGCCCGCCGAAGCCGAAGCGCATCGCGGACAGGATCTTGTCGCCGAACGTGGTGTCGACGCGGCTGCGATAGCGCGCGTACAGCGCGGCGCTCAGGACGTTGGCGGGGACCGCCTCCTCCATCGCAGCGTCGATCGTCCAGCGGCCCTCGCCCGAATCGGCGACCTTGCCCTCGAACGCCTCCAGATTCCCGTCCTTCGCCAGCGCCAGCGCGGTCAGGTCCAGCAGCCAGGAGGAGATGACGCTGCCGCGCCGCCACACCTCCGCCACGTCGGTCAGGTTCAGGTCGTAGCGTTCGTCCTCGGGCAATTTGTCCGACGCCTTGCCCTTCAATATGTCGAAACCCTCGGCATAGGCCTGCATCAGGCCGTATTCGATGCCGTTGTGAATCATCTTCACGAAATGCCCCGCGCCGGCGGGGCCGGCATGGATATAGCCCTGCTCCGCGCGCGGATCGGTCTTTCCCTCCACGCGGCCTGCGGTGCGGCCGACCGTGCCCATGCCGGGCGCGAGCGTCGCGAAGACGGGGTCGAGGCGGCGGACGACGTCGTCGGGGCCGCCGATCATCATGCAATAGCCGCGGTCGATGCCCCATACCCCACCCGAGGTGCCGACGTCGACGTAATCGACCTGCTTCTCGCGCAGCGCCTTCGCGCGGCGGATGTCGTCCTTGTAGAAACTGTTGCCGCCGTCGATCACGACCTCGCCGGCCTGCGCGCCCGCCGCGATGCGGTCGATCACGTCGTCGGTGATCTGCCCCGCGGGCAGCATGATCCACCAATGCGCGGGCTGGCCCAGCTTCGCGCGCGCGTCGTCCAGCGAGTCCGCCGCGATCGCGCCGTCCGCCGCCAGCTTCGCCACCGCGTCGGCGTCGCGGTCCCAGGCGACGATCTCGTGCCCGTCCTTCATCAGTCGCCGGGCCATGTTCCCGCCCATCCGGCCGAGACCGATCATCGCCAGTTTCATGCTGCTTCCTTCCGCCGCTCGCGCACCAAATCCCCGCGCGGGCGGCAAGGTTCCGCGCGACCGGGCGTGAAGACTTGCTTGCTTGCCACCGCGCCCGTCCCTCCGCCATGCCGCGGCGACGCACGACGGGGAGCAACGGGTGGATTGGCTGAGCACGCTGGCGGGATTCCTGGTCGGCGCGATCGTCGGGGTGACGGGCGTGGGCGGCGGATCGCTGATGTCGCCGATCCTGATCCTGCTGTTCGGCGTCGCGCCCGCCACCGCGGTGGGCACCGACCTGTGGTTCGCCGCGATCACGAAGGCGGTGGGCGGCACGATCCACCACCGCCACGACAATGCCGACTGGCAGGTGGCGCGGCGATTGTGGCTGGGCAGCATCCCGGCGACCTTGCTGACCCTGTGGTGGCTGTGGGCGCACCAGCAATCGGCGGAGAAGACGGGCGTCATCGTCACGACGCTGGGCATCGCGCTGGTCCTGTCCGCGCTCCTGACGCCGTTCCGCGCGCGGCTGGTCGCGCATGCGGCGCGGGTCGGGGGGCATCGCAGCGCCGCGTTCCTGCGCTGGCAACCAGTGCTGACGGTGGCGTCGGGCGCGTTGCTGGGCACGCTCATCACCCTCACGTCGGTGGGCGCGGGCGCATTGGGCGCCAGCCTGCTGCTATTGCTCTACCCCGTCCGGCTGACGCCCCGGCGGCTGGTGGGCACCGACATCCTGCACGCGGTGCCCGTCGCACTGGTCGGGGGGATCGGCCATGCGTTCATCGGCAACATCCATCTGTCGCTGCTCGGCTGGCTGCTGCTGGGGTCGATCCCGGGCGTGGCGCTGGGATCGACGTTCGCGGCGCGGGTGTCGGACAAGGTGGTGACGCCCGCGCTGGCGGCGGTGCTGCTGATCGTCGGCGTCCGGCTGCTGCTGTGATCGCATACCCGCCGCCGGGGTCGCCACGATCCCGGTCAGAAAGCGTCCGGCGCGCCTACGCGCGGACGGCGACGGGGGCGCGTTGCAGGTTCAGGAGCGCGGTGGACGCGTCGATCCCCAGCGGGCGACCGAACAGATAGCCCTGCAACGTGCTGCACCCCTGCAATTCCAGCTGCGCCAGCTGACCGTCGTTCTCCACCCCTTCCGCGGTGGTTTCCATATGCAAGGCGGTCGCCAAGTCGACGATCGCCTTCACGATCGCCGCCGCGCTGGGGTCGTTCGCGATGTTGGCGACGAACGACTGGTCGATCTTGATCTTGTCGAACGGAAAGGCGCGCAGGTAGCTGAGCGAGGAATAGCCGGTGCCGAAATCGTCCAGCGCGACGCGCACGCCGATCTTCCGCAACATGCCCAGCACCTGCTTCACGCTGTCCTGCCCCTCCAGGAACACCGATTCGGTGATCTCTATCTCCAGCCGCCCGGGCGCCAGCCCGCTCTGCGCCAGCGCCTGCATCACGATGCTGCGGAAGCCGGGCGAGCGGAACTGGATGGGGGAGACGTTGACCGCGACGCGAATATCCTCCGGCCAGCGGCTGGCGAGGCGACATGCCTCGTGCAGCACCCATTCGCCGATCGCGACGATCAGGCCGGTCTCCTCCGCCACGGGGATGAATTCCACGGGCGGGATGAAGCCGCGTTCGGGGTGGGGCCAGCGCAACAGCGCCTCGAACCCGCAGATCGACGCGCTGCCGCTGGCCACGATCGGCTGGAAATGTAGCTCCAGCTGCCCGGTGCGGATCGCGACGCGCAGGTCGCTTTCGATCCGGCGGCGGCGGCGCGCGGCCTCGTCCAGCGAGGGTTCGAAGAAGCGATAGGCGCCGCGACCGTCCTGTTTCGCGCGATACAGCGCCAGGTCGGCGTTCTTGACCAACGTCTCCGCGCTCGTGCCGTCGGCGGGGTAGACGGAGATGCCGATGCTGGTGCCGATCGCCAGCACCTGTCCGTCGACGTCCAAGGGTTCCAGCATCGCGTCCAGGATCGATTGCCCCAGCCGGCGGGCGCGGCCGCGATCCTCGCTCTCGGTCACCACGATGCCGAATTCGTCGCCGCCCAGCCGCGCGACCATTGCATCCTCCGCCAGGTCGCCCAGCAACCGCGCGACGCTGCGCAACAAGGCGTCGCCGACGGGATGGCCCAAGGTATCGTTGATGCCCTTGAACCCGTCCAGGTCGAGGCACAGGATCGCTACCTGCTCCCCCGTCCGCGCCGCGCGCGACACCGACTGGTCGAGCGCCTGGTGGAAGAAGGTGCGGTTGGGCAGGTCGGTGAGGCCGTCGTGGAAGGCGAGGTGCGTGATTCGCTCCTCGCGCTCCTTGATCCCGCGCGACATGCGGTTGAACGAGGTCGCGAGGCGCCCGATCTCGTCATCGCCCTCCACCGCCACCTCGGTACGCTCGCCGTCCTCCAGCCGTCGCGCGGCGCGATCGAGCGCGGCCAGCGGGCGGGCGATCCCGCGCGCCAGCCGCCCGCTGCCCAGCACGATCACGATCAGCCATGCCAGCCCCGCCAGCACCAGCCCGATCTGGATCGAGCGATACGGCGCCATGGCGCGGTCCATCGGGTAGCTGAGCAGCAGGGCCGCCTGCGCGCCGCCGTCCGGCCCCGCCATCGGCTTCAGGATCGCGAAGCTGCGCCCGGCGGCGGTCGCCAGCATCGCGACGGTCGACGGGGCGGTGTCGCCCGGCAGGATCGTCGTCCCGTCGCTCCACCGGCCGTCGGGGCGGCGGATCACCAGGGAGGCGGTGAGCGGGATCGCGGACAGTCGCTCCAGCGCGTTCATCTCGCGGTCGTCCATCGGCAGGACGAACGCGATCCGGCCGATCTGCAACGGCGCCATCACCGGTGCGGTGACGATGCGGTAGACGCGGCCGTGCATCGCCACGACCGTGTCGCGCACCCCGGCGTCGACGTCGGTCAGCCCCGCGATGCGCCCGCGCAGCGGCCCGGCGTCGCCGATCACGCCGCCCGCCTGGTCGATCAGCACCGCATGCGGCACCTCCGCACGGGTGCGCAGGCTGTCCAGCGCGGACGCGATCGTCGCGGTGTCGTTCGTCGCCACCGCGGCGCGGAAGCCGAAATCGCGCGCGACTACGTCCGCCGCGCCGGTCAGCGACCGCTCCTTCACCTGCCACAGCCGGTCGTACACGGTGCCGCTGGCCGCCAGCCCGTCCGCCGCCGACCGCTGCGCCCCGTCGCGGATCATGATCTGCGCCGTGACCGCAAGCGCGATCAGGCCCAGCGTGAACAGCCCCGCGTACAGGACCGTCAGCCGCGTCCTGAGCGTGCCGAATCGCACCGCGGCCCTCACCGGCGAAGCCGGACCGCGGTCGTCAGCCCGGCGCCGCCGACCGCCGCGGGTTGCGACAGGACGTTGCCCGACGCGCGGATCGACGGATGCCATACGGACAGCGTCCCGCGGCCCGCGGCGTCGACGTCGATCCGCACGCGGCCGTCCGCGCCCGTGACCGCCGCATAGGGTGTGGCGACGACGTAGACGACGCCGTTCATGGCATCGTGGATGTTGCACCCCAGCGCCACCGCCCCGGCGCGATCGAACGATATGCTGCGATTCTCCTCGCGCCCGTACAGTTTCAGGTCGAACTTGCGCGGTGCGGAGAAGGAATAGACGTGGTGGCGCACGCGATCGAGGTTGGGGAAACTGACCGACGCGCCGACCGGCACGATCAGGATATGCGGCGCGAAGGCGATGTTCTGCTGCTTCATGACATAGGGGCCGCGCGGCACCGGCGCGGCGACGCCCGGCATCGCCAGCGTCACCACCGCACCCTCCAGCGGGCGACCGTCGAAGCCGGTCACGGTCACCACCACGGGGGACGCGCCGGCCGCCACCGGCAGCAGGGCGAGAGCGGCGACGGCGGAGAGCAGAAGGATGCGCATACGCGCTGCGTTAGGGCATGTTGCTTTCGCGACCGTAAAGGTTCGCGGCGTTAACCATGTCTTTGCGCCTTCCCGCCAAAAGCCGTGGCCATGAACCGCATCATCCTCACCGGCGCGGTGGCGCTGGCCGTCGCCGCCACCCCCGCGAGCGCAGGCGGCAGCCGTCGCGCGGGCGGCAAGCTGCTGCTGACCAACGGCGTGACGACGGTGGAGGGCAGCTCGGGCGGCGGGCTGTCGACCTGGGCGGTGATCGCGGGGAACGAGACGCGCGACGGGATCGGTGCGTCGGCGCATGCCACGCTGGTCGCGCTGCCCGATTTCGACCTGGAATCCTTCGGCGCGGCGGTCGGAATCGCCGATCGCGTCGAGCTGTCCTACGCGCGGCAGAGCTTCGACACGCGCGCCGCGGGCGCCGCGCTGGGGCTGGGTCGCGGGTTCACGTTCGGGCAGCACGTCATCGGCGCGAAGGTGCGCGTGATCGGCGACGCGGTGTGGGAACAGGACCGCTGGCTGCCGCAGATCGCGGTGGGCGTGCAGCACAAGCGCGCGGATCGGGGCGCGGTGATCCGCGCGGTCGGCGGGCGCGAGGACAAGGGCACCGACCTGTACGTCGCCGCGACGAAGCTGCTGCTGGCGCGCAGCCTGCTGCTGAACGGCACGGTGCGGTTCACGAAGGCGAACCAGTTCGGCCTGCTCGGCTTCGGCGGCGATCGCGGCGCGGCGCACAAAGCGCAGGTGGAGGCATCCGCCGCCTATATGCTCAGCCGCCGCATCGTGGTAGGCACCGAATATCGCACGAAGCCCGACAACCTGGGCTTCGCACGCGAACAGGACGCGTTCGATGCCTTCGCCGCCTGGGCGGTGACACGCAACGTGTCGCTGACCGCCGCCTATGTCGACCTCGGCGACATCGCGACCGTGCGCAAGCAGCGCGGCGCGTTCCTCTCGATCCAGGGAGCCTTTTGATGATCCTCGCCCTCGCGCTGCTGGTGCAGGCGCTTCCCGCCGGCGAGGAGCCGGTCGATCCCTATGTCGTGTCGAACGCCAATGCGGGCGCGACGCCGGTGGCCGATCCGGCGCTGTGGCGCGCCTTCCACGAGGGGCCGGGCGTCGGCCGCGTGGTCGACGGAATGGTCGACCGCGTGCAGAAGGACGCGCGGATCGCGGACATCTTCAAGGGGCAGGACCTCGTCCGCCTGCGCCGCGTCCTGCGCGAGCATTTCTGCCACATCCTGGGTGGCGGGTGCGATTACACCGGGCGCACGATGAAGGATGCGCACAGGAACCTGGGCGTCCAGCGCGCGGACATGGGCGCGCTGGTCGAGAACCTCCAGGCGTCGATGCGCGCGGAGGGCGTCCCGTTCGCGGCGCAGAACCGCTTCCTCGCGAAACTCGCGCCGATGCACCGGGACGTCGTCGAACGCTGACGCGGGGACCGCGATCCCACGCCGGGGCCGCCCGCGAAATAGTTGGAAACGGGTTGGCGGATCGGCTGCTCTGCTGGCGGGGAGCGTTCCAGAGCCGGATGCTGGCCGATACGGCATCACTCCGGCCGCGAACTCCATCTCCTCCGATGCTGTGCGGCGGGCTTCGGCTTTGCGGTGCTGACCGAAGCCCACTTCGCGCCTTCGCGGCTGTAGCGTTCGATCTCGAACGTGCTGCGAGCACGAGCTTCCACACGGGCCGCGTGTCGCGTCGGCCCGATGCCGCCCGACGCCGTTCGCCAGATCGATGGGTGCAACGGCGTGGCTCTTTACCAGGACATGGAGAACCAGTCGGTTTTCCTTTTTCCGGAACGATGGCGTTCGGCGGATGCGCACAAGGCGAGCGGCAAATTTCTGGCTGATCTGCTGTCGCCGATAAAAACGGCGGTCGCGACGGCGCCGGAGAGCCGTTCGATGCGCCCCGTCGTGCGGGGGAGATAAACTCGCCCTATCCAAAGATATGTGTATTCGGCCGCCCGTTGCCCAAGAATATCACCCGAGCGAGGCCGCCGACGAAAACAGACGATAAACTGGAGAACCGGGATGCAGTCGTTCGGCAAGGTCGCCATCGTCACCGGCGCAGGAAGCGGCATGGGCGCCGACGAAGGCGAAGGGGGCGCAAAGGTCGTCCTGACGGATCTCACTGCGGCGGCTGGTCGCGACGTCGCTCCGGAAATCGGCGGTGACGCCGTGTTCGTCGAACATGACGTTTCCAGCGAAGGAAGCGTCCAAGGTCGAAAACGGATCCTGAACGGTATCCCCATCGCCCCTGCATGACCTTTCCGGAGAACCGACATGCCCCTCAATCCCGCGCTGAAAGCCATGTTCGACGCACAGAATTCTCCGACACTGATCCCGGAGGGCGTCGATCCCGCACAGATGCGCGAAACGGTTCACGCCATGATGCAGGAGAATTGCTTCGCCTTTTCGGTTCCTGTGCCGGCGGTGGCAACCAAGCGCGACCTGACGATCCCTGTCGACGGAGGGAAGATCGGCGCACGCCTGTACCGAAATATTTCCGGCGACGCGATCCTGCCCTGCCATGTCTATTATCACGGCGGAGGCTTCATCGTCGGCGCGCTGGAGCATTTCGATGACGTATGTCGTCGGCTGGCCGGCGAAGCAGGCTGCGTCGTCGTCTCCGTCGACTATCGTCTCGCGCCCGAGCATCGCTTTCCGATCGCGGCCGAGGACAGCTATGCTGCGCTGCTGTGGGTAGTGGACAATGCCGGTGCACTTGGGATCGATCCGGCGCGGCTGTCGGTGGGCGGGGTCAGTGCCGGCGGCGGTCTTGCCGCCGTCGTCGCGCAACTCGCCCGCGATCGCAAAGGTCCGCCGATCCTCGCGCAGGTCCTCGACATTCCCGTCACCGACTTCACCCATGCGCAGGCACTGAGCTTCGAGGACGAAGGCATCACCATCGCGCCCGAAAAGGGATATGGCCCGATGTATCTGCGCGACGAAGCGGACGCGCACGACCCCCGCGCCTCGCCCTTGCTGGCAGTGACGCTTGCAGACCTGCCGCCCGCACTCGTGATCTGCGCCGAATATGACCAGTTGCAGCCGGAGGGGGAGGCTTATGCCCGCCGTCTCGCAGATGCCGGTGTGCCCACCACCTATGCCTTCTGGGAGGAGCAGATCCACGGTTCCCAGACGTTCGACCGCCTCATGCCGGAGGAAGCAGCCGCCTATCGCGCGCAGATCACCGAATTCCTGCGCAACGCCTATGCCGACGCGGCCACGCCCGGCTCAACGGCAGAAACCATGTCGTAATGGCGCTGAAGGAAAAGCGCGAAACATATCATTCGATAGGTGCCGGGCGACCATCATCATCGGATCAAGGCGATACACGATCGATATTGATCCGAATGAGAGCGGGTCAGTTCCGCAATGAAAAAGAGAGGAGCTAGAATGGAACCCCTTATGCAAGGCAAGGTCGCCATCGTCACCGGCGCCGCTTCGGGAATCGGTGCCGCCATCGCCCTGCGCATGGCGGAGGCTGGCGCGAACGTCGTCGTGGCGGACGTCAATCTGGACGGTGCAGAGACGATCGCCACGCAAATCCGGGAAACCGGTGGCTCTGCGGACGTATTCCAGATCGACATTTCCGACGAGGCGCGCGTCGCTGCTGACGTGCTCCCCAAAGCTCTACCAGTCATAACTGGAGTCCGGGGTTGGTATGGTGCCCCTCG
>NZ_LMQP01000005.1 GCF_001425405.1 Sphingomonas sp. Leaf412
TCCGTCTCCTCACGAAGGCGGACTCTAGCTCAAACTGGCAGAGTTTCAGGGGAGCACGTCACTATCTGCGAAAAAATGGAACGAATAGAATTGGCCGCCCGATAGCCCTCAAGGCATCCGCCCTCCAGAACTATGCTTCGATCGGGTCGCTGCCTAGAGTGTCTTGCAGATATCTTGATTAGCCGCGGGTCGGACGCTCAGACCGAGACTGGAAGTAGCTTTCCTTGCATCAGCAGAAATCTTCCCGAGCTCGCGTAACGCGGACAACATCGCTCACGCATTGGCTAGCGCCGATCGGGATACATGCGGGGACGCTTCCCACTTCATTTCCCCCCGAGTTTTCGATCGAAGCAACCATCCAGATCATGCGGCATTGTGCCAGAACCATTCCGCTTCGGACTGTTCTCGGAGGATCCCATGCCGCCTTCCCGCGCTGCGCCCATCTTGGTGCCGATCCATGCGATCTTGTTGAGCTTCCCCATCGCGCTGTTCTCCACCGCGGCGATGGCGGACGTCACCTATCTCAAGACCGCCGAGATTCAGTGGACGAACTTCGCCCAGTGGGCGATCACCGGCGCATTGGTGTTCGGCGCGCCTGTCGTGTTGCTCGCCATTGTCGGCGCGGTCCGACGGCGGAAGACGGAGCGTCCGCGTGGGGCGTTCACCTATCTCGGACTTACCGCTGGCATGTGGGTGCTAGGGCTGATCGACGCGTTCAAGCACAGCCAGGATGCATGGAGTTCGGTGGAGTTCGGCGGCCTGTTCCTATCGCTTAGCTGCACCATCCTGGCGATCGCGGCGGGATGGATGACGTTCTCGACCATCGCCGGCGGAGACCGCGCATGACCGTTGCACGCGCCGTCACCGCAGCGACCGCCACTGCGCTGTCGCTCGTCCTCGCTGCCTGTGGCGGCCCGCCGAACGTTCGGGATACCGGGCCCGAGCCTCAATTGCCCGACATTCGCCAACATCTGGTTCCGACCATAAAGGTCGCGCGCCCGACCGGCTGGGGCGAAGCGGTGCCGACCGTGCCGGCCGGCTTCCGCATCGTCCCCTTCGCGACCGACCTGCGAATCCCGCGGCAGATGCTGGTGCTGCCGAACGGCGACCTGCTGGTGGCCGAGGGGCGCGGCGGCAATGCACCCAAGCTTCGCCCAAAGGACGTGATCGCTGGCTATATTAAGGGACTCGGCAACACGACCGTCGAGGGCGGCGACCGGCTAACGCTGCTACGCGACGCCAATGGTGACGGCCGGCCGGAGGCGCGAACCGTGTTCATAGATGGGCTAGACGCACCCTATGGGATCGCGCTGGTCGGCGACGATCTGTACGTCGCCGAACAGGGCGCGCTGCTGCGCTTTCCCTACATCGCCGGCCAAACCGCGATCCCGCGCTCCACCGGGGTCGAGGTCACCAAGCTGCCCGGCCAAGTCAATCATCACTGGACCAAATCGCTCGCCGCGAGCGCCGACGGGCGGCGGCTGTATGTCGGCATCGGCTCGAACAGCAACGTCGGCGAGCGCGGCATGGAGATCGAGGGCGACCGCGCGGTGGTGTGGGAGATCGATCCTGCCAGTGGCGCGCATCGTACGTACGCCACAGGCATCCGCAATCCGACCGCGCTGGCGATCAATCCTTGGACGCGCGGCCTGTGGGCGGTTGCGAACGAGCGCGACGAGATCGGCGCGCGGCTGGTTCCCGACTATCTGACATCGGTGCAGCCCGGCGCTTTTTACGGTTGGCCGTGGAGCTACTGGGGCAAAAACGTTGATCCGCGACCACGCCCGCAGAATCCAGCGATGGTCGCGCGCGCGATCGCGCCCGACTATGCGCTTGGCGCGCATGTCGCCGCGCTGGGACTGACCTTCGCGAGCGGCCAGGGCATGGGCGGCCAGTATCGCGAGGGTGCGTTTGTCGGTCAGCACGGCAGCTGGAACCGACCCGATTTCGCCGGCTACAAGGTCAGCTGGGTGCCGTTTCGTGCCGGCCGTCCGGCAGGTGCCAAGCAGGACTTCGTCACCGGCTTCCTCGTCAACGGCAAAGCGCGCGGCCGGCCGGTGGGCGTAACGTTCGATGGAGCGCGCACCGCGCTGTATGTTGCCGACGACCTGTCGAACACGGTCTGGCGGGTCTCCCCGGCAACGCAGACGGCGTTACGATAAATGTCTCAGCCTCCCCGATTGGCAGTTCGGGGATGGGCAACCGCTACATCGGGCAGCTCGTCGAGCAGATCGTCAAGCAGATCGTCAAGCAGATCGTCAAGCGTTACTGCCGCGTGGAGCATGCACAATGCCGTAGTGTCGTGGATCAAGTTTATCAAAGCCGCGCCGCGACGTAGACGCCGAGCTCGGCGACGCCCTCGCACCGAACCCGCAAAGACCCAAAACCAGCCATTCAATTGCCCCGGAGCACATCCAATTTCGGTCATTCGTTCAGCTGACAGGCGCGGGCAGTATGTATAGCGAAGTAATAGGTCGCCGAGCCGGAGCCAGCGGCCGTGCGGGCTTGTCGATTCTAAGCCGACGTTACGGCGGCGACTTATTCAACCTTAGTCACAACACCGTTCTAAAATTCGATACGAATTTCGACGAACGGCGCTGTTCCCCGCTTTTTGACCGCATGCATTCTTCCGGGTCGCCTCTCACTGTCTGCGACTTAGCTCAACTCTTAAAGACCTTCACGAGCCGCCGCTGCCCGATCCGCTGCTTCACCATCGCCGCCAGTGCCGGCGACATCTTCCTTGGTCCGATGTTGATGAGCTGCGGCTTGATGACGAAGCCCCCGCCGGCGGCCGCCGGCGCATCCGGCTTGCGCGTCCATCGCGGATAATCGGGATAGGTCGGGCTGAAGGCCTGACACGCGGCGAAATCGCGGCTGCAGACGTCGGCATGCTCGGACAATTTGTTCACCTGATCGGCGATCAGCCCGGCCGCTGCGTTCAGCTTTTCCATATCGACGTTGTCGAACCAGTCCTTGTTGCGGCGAACGAAATCGATGTCGTTGGCGATCTTCGTCAGCTCTTTCGTATGTCGCATATATTCACGGATCGCGCGCTCGGCCATTTCAGTCTGAATGAACGAGGCATCGTCGTTGGGCAGTTTCAATTCGGTATAGGGATCGATCGACACCTCGAACGGATAGCCCCGTCCCGCGCGCGTTTCGTCCAGCACGCGGACGGCGTTGCCGAACATCTCCTCGATGCTGCGGCACATGTTGACCGACCCGCCCTTCTGGAACGTGTAGATCTCGATCTTGTGCTCGGCGCTCGACATCCCGCTCTTGAAATTCGTCGATGCGCTGCCGCTCGCCATCATGCCATAGCTGGCGCTGACCTCGCCCGCGATCTCGGTCTGCCGTGCCTCGGTCTTCGCCTCGATGCGGACGACGCCGTAATATTCGGCGCCGACATATTGCCCACTGACGAAATTATCGCCGAACCGCTCCCGGAAGCGGTCGCGCTTGCCGGTCGATAGCAGCTCCAGCGCCTCGTCGCTCAGGCGCGGACGAACCAGTTGCTGATAGGCGTTGTACGCGGTGACGCTGACGATGCAGAACGTCGCCTCCTGCGACACCTTGCACTTCTCGCGGAACGACATCTTCGCGCTGCCGCCGAACGGGCCGACGCCGACCTTGATCTCGGCATCGATTTCCAGCGCCTTGTCCACCTCCTCGCTGGTGTGCGTCTGGATGAAGGTCATGTCGCCGCTCTGCCCCGCGGCGTCCTGCGTCACCTCCAGCTCGCCGACGACCGCTTCCTGCTTCGCTTCCCCGCGCACCACGTCATACCCTGCACCGACGCGCAGTCCCTCGCTCCACGATACGTTGCCCATCATCGCCTCCATTTTCGGTTATGGCAGGCAGGATGCGCGCGTCCGTCCGTGTGCGCGTCATTCGATCGTAGGAGTTTTTCGCGGTCGCCGCTGTCCGCTTTCGTCGCCGCTTTGCGTCAACCCTTCCGATACGGTGGAGGATTTGGGCGATGTACCATTCGCATTCGCACGCATTGGCGGATCATCATGTGCACGACTGGCGGCTGGGCGGGCCGTGCGTGATGATCGTGGACAACCGCCGGATGCTGAGCGGCGCCAGCCCCGCCGCGCATGCGCTGCTGCGCGCGGGCGATGGCCTCGAACTGCGCCACGGCATCGTCCGTCCCGCCCGCGACAGCGAGGCGGCGGCGCTGGGGGCAGCGGTGCGGCGCGTGCTGGATACGGGCGGACCAGCGACCGCGACGATCCGCCACGACGACGACCTTGCCACCATCACCCTGACGCTCGCCCCGCTCGATCGCGACGGCAGCGCGCGCGTGGCGATCATCGCGGATACCGACGCACGCGATCCCGCGACCGGCGCCATCGCACGCTACGGCCTCACCCGCGCGGAGGGGCGCGTGCTGGCGCTGCTGTGCGAGGGCCGCTCGCTCCCGGAGGCGGCCGCGATGCTGGCGATCGCACGCACGACCGCGCGCACCCACCTGCAACGCATTTTCGACAAGACCCAAGCGCGGCGGCAAAGCGATCTGGTGCGGCTGGTCCTGTCCGCCTGACGCGCGTGTCGACGGACGGCCGGCACTTGCGTAGGCTGCGATCCTCAATCGGGGTGGACGCGGCATGATCGAGCGGGGATCGTCGCAGCAATGGCGCGCGGTGACCGCCGCGTTCGACCGGCTCGTCACGCTCGCTCCCGATATGCGCGGGTCGCGGCTGGCGGCGATGGATCTGGACCCCGCTGTCGCGGACGAGATCCGCACGCTGCTGCACGGGCATGACGCGCAGGGCATCCTCGACCGCACGTTGCTGCAGGAATGCGAGGACGAATCGCCCGCCATGCCGGTCGTCGCGGGCTATCGCATCGAACGGCTGCTGGGTCGCGGTGGCAGCAGCGACGTATACTTAGCCCATCGCGCACATGACGGGTTCGAGCAGCGGCTGGCGCTGAAGATCATTCACGCCGACGTGAGGGACCGGACGAATAAAGTCGCGGGCGAGGCGCGGCTGCTGGCGACGCTCGACCATTCCGGCATCGCGCCACTCGTCGATGCCGGCACGATGGCGGACGGTCGCCACTACCTGGCGTTGGCCTATGTCGATGGCGACGAGATCGCGGCGTGGGTCGCGCGCGGACCCGCGACGCTGACGGCGCGGCTCGACCTGTTCCTCCAGGTCTGCGACGCGGTCAGCTACGCCCATGCGAGGTTGGTTATCCATCGCGACATCAAGCCCGCGAACATCCGCGTCGACCGGAATGGTCGTGCGCGTCTGCTCGATTTCGGGATCGCGCGGCTGCTGGACGCGGCGACGCTAGACTATCGTACCACACGCAACATCGCGACCCCGGTCTATGCCGCGCCGGAACAGCTGGACGGCGGCGACCTCAGCGTGGCGACCGACGTCTACGCACTGGGCGCATTGCTGTTCGAGCTGTTGTCGGGTCAGCCGCCGTGGCCGACCGGGCGTTCGCCCTTGCCCGCGATCGTCCATCGCATCGCCCGGCCGGAACCGGGTCCGCCGAGCGGCGTCGCGTGCGACCCCGTGATCGATCGCGCGCGCATTACCGGCGATCTCGACGCGATCGTGGGAAAAGCGATGCGCGCCGCGCCCGCGGACCGCTACGTCAGCGTCGAGGCGCTTTCGCGCGACGTTCGACGGCATTTGTCGCATCACCCGGTCCATGCGCGCACCGGCGCGCGCGGCTATCGCCTGCGCCGTTTTCTCCGCCGTCGCCGCTGGCCGATCGCGGGCGGCGCTGCGGTGTTGCTGGCTATCACGGGCGGCGCGATCGGCACGGCGTGGCAAGCCGAACAGGCGGCGCGGGAACGCGATTCCGCGCTCGTCGAGGCGGCGCGGCTGGAGGCCGTAAACCAAGCGATGATCTTGGTATTCGCGGGCGATCGCGACGGCGGGGTCCAGTCGATCGAGGAACGCGCCCGCAGGCTGGCGAACACCCTGCCTCCCCACGCCGGGTCCGCCGCCGCGATCGCCGCGATCGCGGACCTGCAACTGATGATGGAGCGGCCCGACGACGCGAAGGCGCTGTTGCAGATCGCGCTGCGCCGCCGGATGGGGGGCGTCGGATCGGCCGATTACGCGCGGCTGCAACTGAAACTGGCGGCGGTGCTGGCGCGCGAGGGCCGCTTCGATGGGGCGCAGATATTGCTGGCGCAGGCCGACCGCTTCTGGCGCACCGATCCCGACCGATACCGTCGCGAGCGCGTCGAGGCGGTAGGCGCGCGCGCCTTCATCCTGCGACGGCAGGGGCAGTCGCAGGCGGCGATCGCGCTGTTGCAGGCGAACATGGCGGAGGCGGACATGGCCTATTCCGGGTACGGCCGCGACCTGGCCAGTCGCTACACCAACCTCGCCACGCGGCTGCGAGAGGCGGGGCGGCTGGACGAGGCCGCGGCCACAGTGCGGCGGGGCGAGCGCGTCCTGATGCAGGGCGGCGACCGCAATGCGCAACCGCTGCTCACGCTGCGTCGGACCGAGGCGTTGGTGGAGGAACAGCGCGGCGATCCGCGCCGCGCCGCCGCGATCCTGCGCGCGCTGGTTGCCGCGCGCCGCGCCGCTTTCGGCCCCTCTCCCGCCCTGGCGGCGGACCTGCTCCATCTGGGGCGGCTGACCGGGCGACTGGGGCGGCCCGATCGCGCGGCGGCGATGCTGGTTGAGGCACGCACGATGTTCGCGTCGTTCATGGACCGGGATTCGGACGCCACCCTGCTCGCCGACCTGATGCTGGTAGAGGCCCTGGCGGCGGCGGGCCGCCCTACGCAGGCAGCGGCGGGGCTGGACCGTATCGCGACGCACGGGGATGCGATCGCAGCGAGCCCGCTCCTGACCGGTCTGCGCTGGCTGGCGCGGGCGCAGGTGGCCGGGCGCGGCGATGCGGCGCGGATGATCGACGCCGCCGACGCCGCATTCGCGAAGGGCGGGCCGTCGGGAGCGGCCTATCGCCCGATCGTCGCGCTCCGGCGTTCAGCCGTCCTCCATCGCGCGGTGGATCCACGCCCGCGCGCGTAGCCAATGGCGTCGCACGGTCCGCTCGCTGATCCCCATCGCCGCCGCGGTCTCCGGTTCGGTCAGCCCGCCGAAGAAGCGGCAGTCAACCAGCCGGGCCAGGTCCGCATCGAACCGCGCGAGTTCGTCCAGCGCATGGCCCAGCCGGTCCAGTTCGGGATCGTTCCCCTGCGGCGCGGGCGGCAGCGCGTCCAGGCCGTCGGGATCGCGCTTTCCCGCCAACCGCGCGCGGGCGGCATCGATCAGGACGTGGCGCATCGCCGTGGCGGCGACCGCCAGGAAGTGATTGCGATCCTGCCACCCGTCGCGCCCGGCGATCTTCAGATAGGCCTCGTGAATCACGGCGGTAGTCTGCAACGTCGCGGGCCGACCGCCGCGAAACCGCGCGCGCCGCGCCGCGACGCGCAGTTCGGCATACAGCAATTCCACCAACGTGGCGGTCGCACCCTTCTCACCCGCCGGATCGGTCATCGCCTCGCCTGTCCTGTCGAACGCGCCTCCCACGATCGCATGACGCGGACCGCGCGGCGTGAGGATAGTTTCCCGGACATTAACCACCGACTCGAGGGGGAGAAAGTCCGATGATCCGTTTTCACCACGCCATCCTTGCAGGGGCCACGGCCACCGCGCTGCTGACCGCCGGCGCGGCCGACGCCGCCACGATCACCTTCACCAACATGACGGTACAATGGTTCGCTCCGGTCGGCGAACCGGCGGCTCGCGCGCTGGTGACCACCGGTGGGTCGGGCACCGCCGATTCGACGGTGGCCTGGGGCCAGCCGGTCGGAAACGGTCAGAGTTCGTTCCGCTTCGTCACGGCGGGGGACATCGCGACCGATGTCGCCATCGCCTTCACGCTTGGCGATTTCACCCATTCGAACAACCCCGTCTATTTCGGGCTGACCGGCGTCAGCCTGCGATTGATCGCGGATGTGGTCGTCGACGGCGCGAGCGTGGGCAGCCGGGCGTTCATCTACGCCTTTTCGATCGACGAGACACCCAACACCCCCCCTTGCCCGTATGGCGGCATCGGCGGTCAATGCAGCGACCTGGTCGCCATCGGCGCGGGACCGGCGACGCAGACGTTCGACGTCGCCGGCCGCGCCTACACGCTCGCCTTCTCCGCCTTCGACGTTGGCGGGAACAAGACGGGCAGCTTCGTTTCCGCGGAGGGCGGATCGAACACCGCGCAGCTCCGCGCGCTTGTGTCGGTGGCAGGCGTGCCGGAGCCCGCGACCTGGGGCCTGATGATCGTCGGTTTCGGCATGGTCGCCGGCGCGATGCGTCGACGTCTGGGCCGGGGAGTTCCGGCAGCGGCCTGACCCGCCGCGCCGGTGGCGGCGTCCCGAACCCAGCGTGCGCGATGCGGGGGGCATCGTGCCCGGGGGAGACGGGGCGCCGCCCTACCCGGGGAACTGTTGCAGGGACGCGGATCAAGTTTATCAGATCCGAGCCGCGAGGTAGACGCCGAGCTCGGCGAGGCCCTCGCACCGAACCGCAAAGACCCACTTCCAGACGTTCGGGCCGGCCTTCCCGTTTTCCAACTCCAGACACTCATTCATGCCCTTCGGTCTTTAAAGGTTGACGGCGACGCCCCTACCGAAGCGCCCCGTGGTCCTGATCATCAACTGCCCTCAATCGTGTCGAAGCACGCTTGTGATCACACACGCATCGCCGTCACGAAGGCCTGGAAGGCGGCAGTGGGCTGGCGGCGACTGGGATAATAGAGGTGGTTCGGAGCCAGCGTGGGTGCCCAGCCCGTAAGCACCTCAACCAGCGTACCGTCCGCCAGTGGCAGCGCGGCGTGCGGCAACGGCAGGCAAGTCACCCCCAGCCCTGCCACCGCGGCGTCGCGCATCACGTCGATGTCGTTTGTGATGAAGTCGCCGCGGACCGACCGTTCCAACGTGCGTCCATCCCGCTCGAATTCCCAACGATGGACGACGCCGGATGACGTGTACCGGTAACACAGGCACCGATGCGTTACGAGATCGTCGGGATCGACGGGAGCGGGATGATCGGCGAGATAGGCCGGTGCGGCGACAAAGACGAGCGGCACCGGCGCGCTGATCGGGACCGATATCATGTCGGCTTGAAGCGTCTGCGCATGCCGGATCCCGCAATCGAACCGGTCGGCGACGACATCGACGAACCCGTCGTCGACCACCAGTTCCACGGCGATGTCGGGATAGGCGCAGGCAAAGTCGGCCAGTCGCGGCAGGATGGCGTAGACCGCCGCGACCCGGTGCGCGCTGACCCGGATCCGCCCCGCCGGCCGTTCGCGGGCATTGTCGAGATCGGCCAGCGCGCCCGCGACCGAAGCGATCGCCGGCCTCAACCGCGCCAGCAGTTCGTCGCCTGCGGGCGTCGGCGCCAGCGACCGGGTGGTACGGTCTAGCAGTCGAACGCCCAATTTCGTTTCAAGCGATCGCATCGCATGGCTCAAGGCGGACGCAGACAACCCGAGCCGCGTCGCCGCTCGCGCAAAGCTGCCAGCCTCGACGATCGTTTCGAACACCGCGAGACCGGACCAGAGGTCACGATCCATTCCTGAACATCCTTCAGCAACCCATGCGCCGGAGCCGACCTAATCCTCGCGCCGTCCCGCGTCCATCTGGGGGCGACACACCGCAGGATGCCACCATGAACCTCGACACCTATCGCCCGCTTGGCCGCTCCGGCCTTCTCGTCAGCCCGCTGGCGCTCGGCACAACGACCTTCGGCACGCCGCGATGGGGGCTGGACGAGAGCGGCAGCCGCGCGGTGTTCGATCGCTACACCGATCTCGGCGGCAATTTCGTCGACACCGCCGACGTCTATGCAGGCGGGCGATCGGAAGAGATGGTCGGCAGTTTCGTCGCCGCGCAATCGCGCGACCGGCTGGTGATCGCGACGAAGTCGGGGTTTGCGACCGGCCGCGGCTATCACGCGGGCGGCAATGGCGCGCGCCACATCCTGGCATCCGTCGAAGGATCGCTGCGCCGACTCCGGACGGACTTCATAGATCTGTACTGGGTGCACGTCTGGGACGGCGTCACCCCGGCCGAGGAACTGTTGCGGACGATGACCGCGCTCGTCGCGGCAGGGAAGATCCGTTACTGGGGCATATCCAATACCCCTGCCTGGTACGTCGCCGAACTCGCGACGCTGGCGCGGGTCCAGGGCGATCCGGCGCCCGTCGGCCTGCAATATTTCTATTCGCTGGTCGAACGTGGGGTCGAAGCTGAGCACCTGCCGCTCGCGCGAGCGGCAGGCATGGGTTTCGTGCCCTGGAGCCCCCTCGCCTATGGGTTGCTCACAGGCAAATACGACCGTGCAATCGTCGAGGCGGGTCCGAAGCGCGCGGGTGGCGTCCCCAACCTCGCCGGGCAGGACGACGCTGCGCGGCCCGCCGACGACAAGCGGCTTGATGGCGACAATCCGTTCGGCGATACGCTGTTCACCGAGCGCAACTGGCAGATCCTAGATGGACTGAAGCGCGTTGCATCCGAGATAGACGAGACGCCCGCGCGCGTCGCGCTGTCCTGGGTGGTCGGACAGCCCGGCGTCGCATCGACGCTGATGGGCGTGAGCCGGGCGGAGCAGGTAACCGACAATGTCGCCGCACTCGGCCTAAACCTGCCACCCGAGCACCGGGCTGCGCTCGACGCGGCGAGCGGTGGCGACCTGCCGTTTCTCTACGGCCTGTTCAACCCTGCCGCGCGTAATCAAGTCGTCTTCGGCGGCGGCGATGTCCGAAGCTGAAACGTCATCCTGGAACTACCCGCCGAGGCGAAAACTCCGCGTGGCCGGCTCCAATCGGCAAGCTTCGCGTTTGAAATTGTCCGGTCGGCGAAATGTTCGTTTGCCGCACATCGGCACGGAGGTTGTCATGCGGATCGGTGTCATCGGGGCGGGGATGGCGGGCCTGTCCTGTGCGCAGGCACTACGCCGCCAGGGTCACGTCGTGGTCCTGTTCGACAAGGGCCGCGGTCCCGGTGGCCGCATGTCGACGCGGCGGATCGAAACGCCGCTGGGCAAGGCTGCGTTCGATCATGGAGCACAATATCTGACAGCACGCGACCCTGCGTTCGTGGCGCAGATCGGGCATTGGGCGAAAGACGGCCACGTCGCGCGCTGGCTGCCCGCCGGTACCGATGCATGGGTCGGAACACCGGCAATGAACGCACCGATCCGGGCGATGGCGAGTGACGGCGACGTCCGCTGGAACACGGCCATCGACATCCTGTCCTATGACGGCGCGTGGCGGATCGACGACGAACGATTCGACGCGGCCATCGTCGCGGTACCCGCCGAACAGGTCGCACCCTTGGTTGCCGCTCACGATGTCGCGCTGGCCGATGCAGCCCGCTCTGCGGTTTCCGATCCTTGCTGGACGGTCATGGCGGCGTTCGACGGCACCGCGCCGATCGATCGCAACCGGCTTACGAATATCGGCATCATCGGATCCGCCGTCCGCAACTCGGCCAAGCCAGGGCGGGCTGGACCGGAGGCATGGGTGCTCCAAGCCAGTGCCGAATGGTCGCGCGCGCATCTCGAAGACGATCCGAAAATGATCGAACGCGCGCTTCTCGCGGCGTTCGCGGACCATATCGGCGTCGGGTCGCCTGCCGTCATCGCGACCAGCGTCCATCGCTGGCGGTATGCGAAAGTCGAGGCGTTGAACCACGGTGCGATCTGGAACGCGGATATCCAACTCGGCGCCTGCGGCGATTGGCTCCTCGGACCTCGAATTGAGGCCGCCTGGCTGTCGGGGCAGCAACTCGCAGAGTTCATAGGATTGGCAAATTTGACTTTTTAAGAACAGAATGCCTGGTGCTGCGACCCAATCACGGCCATTCACGCGGCCGTTCCCGCTGCCCTAAACCTGCCGCTCGTTCATGTGAGCGGAGTGACCGCTGCGGTTGTGAGACATGGGGAAGACCTCTCGGTACGATTTGGGATGCCGGGGCGATCAGCCGTTCGGTCTCGATGCTTCGACGTGCCGGATTTTGCCGAACACGGGAAAGGCGCTGGCCTCGCCATAGTCGATGCCGCCTGACAGGCTCGTCAGCTTCGCCATGTCATCCCCGGAAATCTCAAAATCCACGGCCGCGTTGCTGCGCATATGGTCGGCGTTTGTCGACTTGGGTAGCGGGAGCAGCCCGAGCTGGAGGCAGTAGCGGATGCAAAGCTGAGCGACGCCGACGCCGTACTTCGCCGCGAGACCGCCCAAGTCGGCGCTACGAAGCGCCGCGCCGTGCGCAACCGGCGAGTACGCCCCGACCAGGACGCCTTGATCTCGGCAAAAGTCGATCAGATCGAAAGGCGTGTTGCCGACATGCGCCACTACCTGATTGACCGCTGGCTTCACCGTGCCGTGCCGCAGGATATTGTCGAGGTCGGCGTGTTCGAAGTTCGAGACGCCGATCACGCGGACCTTGCCAGCCTGCTGCGCCTCTTCCAGCGCGCGCCACGCCTCAAGATTACCGGCGTCGAAGTCTCCGCCCTCGCGAAACTCGGCCCAGGGCTGCGGGCTGTGAATCAGCATCAGGTCGATGTGATCGAGCGCGAGCGCCTGAAGCGATCCGTCGATGCGGCTCTTCGCGTCCGCATAGCTCTTGGACTCCGCCGCGAGCTTGGTCGTAACGAACAGGTGATCACGCGGCACGCCGCTGGCGCGCAGGCCCGCGCCTATGCCGCGCTCGTTGCCATAGGCCTGTGCGGTATCAAAATGGCGGTAGCCGATTGCAGTTGCCTCGCGGACGACCTGCTCGACCGCCGCATCGTCAATGCGCCAGGTGCCGAGCCCCAGCTTTGGGATCGCGCCGCCATCGGCAAGGGCGAACGTCTCGTTCAGGATCATTGTTCTTTCCTCCCCCCGGCCGGCTGTTTGCCGTAACCGGGTTCCTTGGTCAGGGTGGCCCATTTCCCGGCGATGTCGGGCTCGTACACCTTGGGCATCCACTCGGCGGGGGCGACTTCCTCGAAAGCCACCGACACCGCATCCTCGCCGTAATCGAAGGTATCCATCACGCCGCGCGTGATGGTTTCGGTCAGACGCTGCTTCTGGTCGTCGGACTTCCCGGGCCAGAGCTTCACGATGACGTGCGGCATGGCCTTACTCCGTGCCGAGCGGGGCTAGATATTCCTCGTCCGTCACCTTCTCCATCCAGGTCACGGGCGAGCCGTTCACCGACTCCTGGATAGCGACATGGGTCATGGCTTCGTGCGGTGTCGCCCCATGCCAGTGCTTATGCTCAGACGGGCACCACAGGATGTCGCCGGCATGAAACTCCAGCTTCGGTCCACCCGCAATCTGCGTCCAGCCAACACCCTCGGTAACGATCAGCGTCTGTCCGGCGGGATGAGTATGCCACGCAGTACGCGCACCAGGCTCGAAATGAACGATCGCCCCGGAAACGCGTGACGGCTCCTCGAGCTGGAACTGGCCGGTGATCGTGGCCTTTCCGGTGAAATACTCCGCAGGACCATCAACGGTCTTCATATCGGCCTTGTGGCTGATTTCCATAGTATCGATCCTTTCGGGTTTGGGTTCGGAAACCAGGGCTGTCGTCGCAAGAAGCGCTATCATTGGGAGCAGGATAATCAGCGATGTCCTTCAGCACTGGCCGCTCGGGCATCGACCGCCGCGAAGATCGCACCGGCGACAAGCAGAGCCGCGCTGGTCAGAAACGTAGCGCGGTAGCCGCCGGCATCGAACAGCATCCCGCCGCCCGCGGCGCCCAGCGTAATCGCAAGCTGGACGACCGCGACCAACAACCCCCCGCCCGCCTCGGCATCGTCAGGGAAGCGACGCGCTACCCAGGTCCACCATGCAACCGGCGCACCTGTGCCGACGACACCCCACAGGGTCAGCAGCACGGCGGTCGGCAGGGCAAAGCTGCCAAGCGCCACTAGTCCGCTCGCGATCAGGGCTAGCGCTATCGGCGCGAGGATTAGGGTAGCCGACAGGCTGCGCGCTACGAAGCGTCCGAACAGCCAAGTGCCGAACAATCCACCAGCGCCCATCAGCAGCAGGACGAGCGACAGTGCCGGTACGCCGAGCTGCGTCGCACCCTCGAGGAAGGGACGGACATAGGTGAACAGCGCAAACTGCCCCGCGAACAACAGCGCCACGGCAAGCGCACCGATGCGGGCGATCGGACGGCGCAGGACGCCGAGCGCGCTGGCGGTGCGCGCCGTTCGATCGGACGGCATCGCCGGCAACGTCAGCCACTGCCACACGAAAGTGATGGCGGCGAGCGGCACCACGACGAAGAAGGCGCCGCGCCAACCGATATACTGGCCGAGGAAGCTGCCAAGCGGCGCTGCGATTGTGGTCGCCAGCGCGTTGCCGCCATTCAGTAGACCCAACGCCCGCGGCACCTGATCTTCCGGCACCAGTCGCATCACAGTCGCGGCCGACATTGACCAGAAGCCGCCGATGACGACGCCGATCAGTGCGCGACCGATCATGAAGACGAGGTAGTTGGGAGCGAGGGCGACCGTCAGGCCCGACACCAGCATCAGCAAGGTGAGGCCAAGCAGCAGCACCCGGCGATCGATCCCGCGGCTGAGTGTGGCGATCGACAGGCTGGTCAGCACCGCGAACAAGCCTGAGATGGAAATCGCCTGTCCTGCCATGCCTTCCGTCAAATGGAGGTCGGCCGCGATCGGGCTGAGGATGCTGACCGGCATGAACTCCGACGCGATCAGCGTGGAGACGCACAGCGTCAGCGCGAATACAGCACTCCACCCGGCGCGGGCGTCGGCTTGCTCGCCGGACTGCACGGCGGGACGATCGAGGATAGCGGTTTGCGCCAAGTCTGTGCTCCGGTTCTGGATGCACGACCATGAATCGACCATGATCGGCAGAACGGATGTAAGGCTCAGGTCCGCCGCAGATTACCCGCTGTTGCCGCGATGAAGCGTTGAGCGCAGCTCAATGATTCCAGGCTCTACAAGCCGAGCGGACGCAACTCGCGAATGAGGTCGATCAGGAGGCGCAGTCCGGTCGGCAACTGCCGACGGCCCGGATAATAGATGTGGAAACCTGGCCCGAACGATGCCCAATCGGCAAGAATCATGCGCAGCGCGCCGGCCTTGATCAGCGGCATCACGGAGGGTTCAGGCAGATAGGCAAGCGCGGTGCCGGCAACGGCCAGGGTCAGCGCAAACTGCGTCTCATTGAGCGTGATCGCGCCGGGCACATCGATTGCGATGTCCTCGCCATCCTTCTCGAACTCCCAGTGATAGATGCTCTCATCGCCAAGCCGGAGGCGCAGGCAGTGATGATCGGCAAGATCGCCCGGATGCGTCGGTGTACCGTGACGATCGAGATAGGCAGGAGCGCCGACGACTACCCACCGAACGTCCGCCGACAGGCGCTGCGCGACCATATCCTCGGGGACGGTGCCTCCCCAGCGAATGCCGGCGTCAGCGCCATGCGCCACCACGTCGACTAGATGGTTCGATGTGGCAACATCAATCGCGATCTGCGGGTGCCGCTCGACAAAGACGGGGAGTACTGGCGCGAGCAGCAATGCGCTTGCTTGATCCATGACATTCAACCTGATCCGGCCCACCGGATCGTCCCGATAGCGGTTCAGCCTCTCCGCCGCCTCGTCGATCGCGTCGAATGGGGCGACCAAAGCTGCCTGTAGCTCCTCACCGGCCGCGGTCAGGGTGACGCTGCGACTGGTCCGATTAAAGAGACGGACGCCGATCCGCGTCTCCAACCCCTTTAGCGAATGGCTGAGGGCTGAAGCGCTAACCCCGAGTTCCAGACCGGCGCGGCGGAAGCTACGGTGCCGCGCCAGCGCCAGGAAATAGGCGAAGTCGGCGAGATCAGAACGGCTGACGTGCATCGCGCGGGAGATGCCATCCTCTGCATCCTCACACAACGAGGCTGAATGACGTTCATTGCTCAATGGATAAGCTGGGTGCCGTATGCTCACGCGAACGGCGACTCCTGTCCAGAACGGTCGTTCGGTCACTAGCTCGGGAACGGCCGGGTCTGGTCGGGAAAGCGACCGGCAGCTTTGTGGCCGAAAGGACCCAGAACCGGTCATTTGAGGCGCTCTGACAGCTTTCCGACTTCTGCCGTTCATTCAGTTGACGACCGTGAAAACGCGACGTCTCTCCGTAGGTGGAAAGCGGACCGGGCGGACCGGCGAAACATGCCGCTGCACACGTCATTACGAGCGCCGTGCAAGCTAACGCCAAAATGGGCGCACTGACCGTAGCAAGCCACCGGATCCAACTATTCTCCCAAGAGAATATACTACTGCATAGCGAATTTTATTGCAGCGCGTGCTGCAGCCCGTCACGTTGAAACGGATAAGAAGAGCTGGAGAGAGTCGATGTACGATCTGATCGTCCGCAACGGCATTATCGTCGATGGCACTGGAACTGCGCCCTACCGGGGCGATGTCGCGATCGAGAACGACCGCATCGTGGCGGTGGGGATGATGACCGGGTCGGCGGCGCACGAGATCGATGCCACTGGCAAGCTGGTGACGCCGGGGTGGGTCGATATTCACACCCACTATGATGGGCAGATCACCTGGGCCTCGCGGCTCGATCCATCATCGACGCTCGGCGCGACAACGGTGGTGGTGGGCAATTGCGGGGTGGGCTTCGCACCGGTGCGGACGAGCGATCACGACACGTTGATCCGCCTCATGGAAGGCGTGGAGGACATCCCGGGCGCCGCGCTTCACGAAGGGCTGTCGTGGGAGTGGGAGTCGTTCGGCGACTATATGGATGCCGTGGAGCGCATTCCCCACGACATCGATGTGGCGGTTCAGGTGCCGCACGGCGCGCTGCGGGTCTACGTGATGGGTGAACGCGGCGCCAACCGCGAGCCGGCGACCGCAGACGAGAACGAGCAGATGCGCGCGCTGACAGCGGAAGCGATCCGCCACGGGGCACTGGGCTTCTCGACGACCCGCACGATGGTGCATCGCACCGCCGACGGCGATCTGACCCCGACCGTCCGCGCCGCGCGCGAGGAGATGGAGGCGATCGCACGCGGCCTAGCGGACGCGGGATCGGGCGTGATCCAGTGGGTGTCTGACTTTCAGGAGATGGAGGAAGAGTTTGCGCTGGTGCGCGACCTTACCCGGATTGCGGGCCAGCCGCTCAGCTTCTCGATGGTGCAGGCCGACGTGGTGCCAAACCAGTGGCGCGAGCTTACCGGGCGGCTTGAGCAAGCAGTGGCCGAGGGTTATCCGATCAAGGCGCAGATCGCTGGGCGTCCGGTGGGGCTGATGCTGGGGCTTCAGGGGTCCGTCCACCCCTTCATCAGCCGCCCGAGCTATGCGGCGATCCAGCACCTGCCCCTGGCTGAGATGGTGGCGGCGATGCGCGACCCCGATCTGCGCGCGCGCCTCATCGCGGAAGCGCCGCTGAAGGACCATCCCTTCGTCAACTCGGTCGCGGGCGCGCAGCACAAGATGTTTCGCATCGGTGACCGCGTCAATTACGAGCCCGACCCGTCGACCAGCATCGCCGCGGAGGCTGAGCGGCTGGGGGTCCACCCCGACGAGCTCGTCTACGACGCGCTGCTGGAGGACGAGGGCCGCGCGTTCCTGTTCTTCCCCATGCACAATTACGTCGAGGGCGACCTCAGCAACGTGCAGTCGATGATCGAGCATCCCGACACGCTGGCTGGGTTGTCGGACGGCGGCGCGCACGTCGGCGCGATCTGCGATGTCAGCCTGCCGACCTTCATGCTCACCCACTGGTGCCGCGATCGCACGCGCGGGCCGCTCCTGGACCTGGCGACGACGGTACGCCAGCAGACGCGCGACACGGCGGCAGCGGTGGGGCTTAAGGATCGGGGAGTGCTGGCGCCTGGGTATCTCGCCGATCTCAACGTCATCGACTTTGACGCACTGGAGCTTGGGAAGCCGTATATGGTCCACGACCTCCCCACTGGCGCGCGCCGGTTGATGCAAAAGGCCACCGGCTATGTCGCGACGATCAAGTCGGGCGAGGTGATCTACCGGGACGGGGAGCCCACCGATGCGCTGCCGGGCAAGCTGATCCGCGGACGACAAGCGGCGCCCACCCCCTCGCGCGAGGCACTGGCGGCCTGACGATGTCACCGCTCATCATCGAGGCGGCGCTGAACGGCGCTACGCCCAAGTCACGCAACCCCAACGTGCCGGTGACCCCCGGAGAGATCTCGAACGCCGCGCTGGCGGCATTCGATGGGGGAGCGGCGATCGTCCACACGCACATCGAGCGGATGGATCTGACCGGCGAGGCGGCGGTCACGCGCTACATGGAGGGCTTCGCCCCCATTCTGGCAGCGCGGCCGGAGGCGATCCTTTGGGGCACGGTAGCGACCGGCGCGGACGTAGAGGCGCGGTTCGGCCACTATCGCGAACTGGCGCGCGCCGGCGTGAGAATGGGAGCGTTCGACCCCGGATCGGTCAATCTGGGCACGCATGGCGAGGACGGGTTGCCGGGAAGCTCGTTCGTCTACGCAACCTCGTACCGGGACATCGCCTGGCTCGCAGCGCTGCACGACGAAGAACGGCTGGCGCCCGCGATCGCGATCTATGAGCCCGGCTGGCTCCGTACCGTGATGGCGTATCACCAGGCCGGCAGGTTACCGCGCGGTGCCTTCGTGAAGCTGTATTTCGGTGGTCGATATAATTTCCTCGATGGCAAGCGCAGCGCCGTCACCTTCGGCTTGCCGCCGACGCAACGTGCGCTCGACGCCTATCTGGAGCTGCTGGAAGGAGCAGGCCTTCCCTGGGCGGTGGCGGCGATCGGGGACGATGTGGTGGAGACCGGGCTGGCCGAGCTCGCGATCGCGCGTGGCGGGCATGTGCGCGTCGGGCTAGAGGATTTTGGCGGAGAGCGGCAGCCCGACAATCTGGAATTGATCGGCGAGGTCGTCGCCCTCGCTCGCGCGGCGGGTCGCCCTGTCGCGACGATCGCCGAAGCCACGCAGATTCTGGACCTGCCGAGGTGAACAGCGTGGTGCCGCTCCAGCGGACGGAGCCGGCCAAGCAGGTCGGCGCGGTCACCGCGGCGATCGCCATCCTGCGCTGCCTGGGGCACCATGAGGACAGTCTGCGCCTGACCGAGATCGTAGCCAAGGAAGGGATCAATCCCTCCACAGCGCTCAACATCCTGCGCACGCTGGAATACGAGGGGCTCGTCGCTTTCGACCGCCGCACCAAGCGCTACACGCTGGCCAGTGGCCTCGCGGACCTTGCCGCTCCGCTCGTCAAACGCGACGACCCCGTGACGCGCGCCGCCCGTGCCATGGTGGCCGCCGCGCAGGAATTGCACGCGACGATCGGGCTGTGGCGACGGGTCGGCGACGAGCTCGAACTGCTTCACGTCGCCGATTGCGGCGCGACGATCCGCATCGCCTTCACGCTCGGACGTCGGCTGCCGATGTTCCTCGGCGCGATGGGGCGTCTGGTGGCTGCACGCGGTGAGTGGCGCGAAGAGGAGCTCGATCGCGGTTTTGCGCAAGTGCCTTGGGCAAAACCGCCTTGTTATGCCGCATGGAAGGACGAAGTCACCGCCGCCGCGCGCGACGCGGTCGGGATCGACCGGGGGCACGTCAATGCGGGTGTCCTGGGCGTGGCAGTGCCGCTGGAGCGGGCCGGCCCGCTGCGCCACGTCATCGCCGCCGCCTTGTTCGACACCAGCGACCACGCCGATCCCCGTGTCATCGCCCATCGCCTGCGGGCCGTTGTGGATGACGCCGACGCCTGACACCGGAACGGAAGGATTAACCCCGTGTACGACCTCCTCATTAAGAACGGTATCATCGTCGACGGCACCGGTGCGGCGCAATTTCGCGGCGACGTGGGCGTGGCAGATGGACGGATTGTCGCGGTCGGCGAAGCCGCAGGCACCGCGCGTGAGACGATCGATGCCGACGGGTGCATCGTGACGCCCGGCTTCGTCGACATCCACACGCATTACGATGGGCAGGTGAGTTGGGACTCGGTGCTGGCGCCATCGTCGATCAACGGCGTCACGTCCGCCGCGATGGGAAATTGCGGAGTCGGCTTCGCGCCGGCACGCACCGACAAGCATGACTGGCTGATCCAGCTGCTGGAAGGCGTGGAAGACATCCCCGGGACGGCGCTGGCCGAAGGTTTGACATGGGATTGGGAAAGCTTCCCCGACTATCTCGATGCCCTGTCTCGCCGCGAATATACGATCGATCTGGGCGCGCACCTGCCGCATGCAGCACTGCGCGCCTATGTGATGGGGGATGAAGGGGGCGACCATCTGGCGCGGCCCAGCGTGCGTGAGGTGGAGCAGATGGCGACGCTGACGCGCGAGGCGATGATGGCGGGCGCGATCGGCTTTTCCACCTCACGAACCCATGCGCATCGCAGCCGCGATGGGCTTAATATTGGCACCCTGACAGCGGAAGACCCGGAACTGATGGGGATCGCCGCCGCCTTGAGGGACGCGGACGCGGGCGTGATCCAGCTGATTTCCGACGCCTATCTGACCGCCGATGACGATTTCGCCGCGGCCGAACTCCAGCTGATCCGCCGCCTCGCCACCACCAGCGGGCGGCGCGTCTCGTTCACGGTGCAGCAGACCGACGACGCACCAGACCGGTGGAAAGGCATCTATCGCGAAGTCGAACGGATGGTGGCGGACGGGCTACCGGTCAGCACGCAGGTGGCACCGCGGCCGATCGGTGCGATCCTGTCCTTCGCGTCGACGACCAATCCCTTCGTTGTCAGCGCGACGTACCGGCGCATCGCCGCCGGGCAAAGCGTTGCCGAGCGACTTACCGCGCTGGCGCACCCGGATGTGCGCGCCGCCATCCTGGCCGAGCACGCGGCCTTCCACGCGAGCGAGGGATTCATCGCGCTCATCACCCGTGGTTTCAACCGCATGTTCCGTATGAGCGATCCGGTCGACTACGAGCCGCACGAATCGGACTCGATCGCTGCGGAAGCTGCCCGGGCGGGGGTCGATCCTGCCGCCCATGTCTTCGACGTGTTGATGGAGGAAGGTGGACGGCGGCTGCTCTACATGCCGCTCATCAACTATGCGCATGGCAACCTGAACGACGTCCACGGGATGATGACGGGATCGCACGCGCTCTACGGCCTGTCCGATGGCGGCGCACATTGCGGAACGATCTGCGACGGCAGCTTCCCGACGACCACTATTGCCCTATGGTCCAAAGGCAATAAGTCGGGCTTGTCCGCCCCCCTTGAACAGCTCGTGCATGGCTATACGCAGCGCAACGCGGCGCACGTGGGCTGGCACGACCGCGGCGTGCTGGCTCCGGGCTACTTAGCCGACCTGAACGTGATCGCGCTCGACGAGTTATCGCTCGCCCCGCCCGAGATCGTGCAGGACTTGCCCGCCGGCGGCACCCGCCTCTTGCAGCAGCCGCACGGATACCGCTGGACGATCAAGTCCGGTACGCCGACCTTCGAGCGCGGAGAATGGATCGGGCGCACGCCAGGCCGCTTGGTGAGAGGACGACGCCCCTTCAGAAACTAAGCTGCCGAGGCCGCCTAACACCAGCACAAGGGGAATTCCATCACGCAAGTAAGACCCAGAACCGGACACTGGCGCGCGCTAGATCTAATCTCCTAATCAGTCGTTCGTTCATCGACACTGATTGTAGATTTTGGGGCTGAAGCAGCTGCTTTTGATGACCCGAGCGTGCGTATGAAGAAGCGGACGACATCGTCGCGATAATAGTCGCTTACTGCCCCCTCGGGGTTATGACCGACCCCCGGGATGGCCAGTAGCTCCACCGATTTATTCGCATGAATGAACGCGTCGATCAGCCTCATGCTGCTGGAGACAGGAGCACTGACGTCCGCAGTGCCGTGCATGATCCGCAAGGGACCCGTGAGCCGATCGGCAAGCGCAAGGTTCGAGCCAGCAGCATAGCCGAGCCGATTGTCGCGAAGCAGCCCCATGTCGGGCTCGTTGACCAACGCGTCCTCGTCAAGGGCTCCGGGTGCACCGGCGTAGCCAGCCTTGAACATGTCGGGGGCCGTCAGCATGCCTCGGATCGCGAAATAGCCGCCCCAGCTATGGCCGTGGATACCGACGCGTCCGAGGTCCATCCATCGCCGCTGTGCCCCGAGCTGACGCAGGCCGCCGACATAATCGGCAACTTCGCTCTGACCGATCCTGCCGTAGGTTGCGTCCCCAAACGCCTTGCTTCGCCCGGCACTCCCACGAACGTCGATCGCCACCACGACAAAACCTGCGGCGGCGAGCGTCTCGGCACTACGGGTCATCGAACTACCGGTGAAGTTGCGTGTCACGACGGTGCCGAACGGCCCGCCATAGATGTAGGCGATGACCGGGTAGCGCAGCGCAGGATCGAACCCGAAAGGTCGGTAAAGCGCGCCGTGAAGAACGGTAATCCCGTCCGCCGCCAGCACGGTGATCGGTTCCGGCGGGGTGTGCCCCGCCGCCTGAACCGCGGTGGCATCGGCTGTCGTCAGCCGCATTGCGATAGTACCGTCTAGACGGCGCAACTCGCGGACGCGGGCGCTCGTCCAGGAGGACCAACTGTCGACCAGGTAGAGGCCGTTGCGCGATAGGTTGGCAGTGTGCACGCCCGGTTCGGTGGCGATCGGTCGAAGCGTGCCCCCATCTCGGCCAGTTCGGTATATACGTTCGTCATAAGGCGCAGCTGGATCCGCGGAAGCGGTCACGATAAGGGAACCGTCGGACGCGACACGATCGACGCGCAGCACGGGGAATGCGCCACGCGTTATCTGGCGCTGGAATCGGCCATCCTTGTCGTAGCGTTGAACGTGTCGCCAGCCGTCCCGCTCCGACATCCACAAGAACTCGCCTCCGGGCAGAGGTACCACTTGCGCGCGCCAGCCGTCGGTGGCGAAGTTCAGGTCTGCAACCTTGGTCTTCGGTCGCTCCTCTCGCAGCAGACGCCGGACTCTGCCGTCTTGCGCGATCGCAAGCAGGTCCAGTCGCTTGCCGTCTCGTGCGAGGTGAAGCACCAGCGCAGTGCTGTCCTCCCGCCAGCCTGCGAGCCAGCGATACCCTTCCTCATGCGGCAGCGGCACCAGCGTCAGCGCGCCTGATATGGGATCAAGGATATGGAGTTCAGCCTTTGCGATCGGGGTTCCGACTTTGGCATAGGCTACCATCGTCACCCGCTCGGTCGCGTTGGAATAATCCACGATCGGGATGTGGTGGACGGCACGCTGATCGACCCGCCACACCGCGAGGCGGCCATCCGGCGACCAGGGCTGCTCGGGCAGCGTCCAGGTAAGATCCGGTTCGCCGCTTCTGGTGACCAGCTTTTGCCCGGCCGCATCGAATACCGCAAAGCTGTCGCCCTGCTGCACGGCCACCCGATCGCCCTGCGGCGAAGGCATGCCGCGATTTAGTAGATGGGTGTCGATACTGTCGTCTGCGACCCGCCGAACGGCCGTGTCGTCAAAGTCTATTCGGAAACGGTCAGGCCCGAGACGGAAAAGCAGCCCGCGATCACCGGGTGCCAGAACGAAGGGCATCTGCATCGGCAGGGCCGCGTCCCTGCCCGTCAGCGTCGCCAATTGCGCCCGCAATGCTGACGGTTCAATCACTGGCGTTCGGGTGCCCTGAACGGCATCGACCAGCACCCAGGTTCCCGCCGTGGCCCCAATCGCATCCCAGAAAACGAGCCGATCGCTGCCTGCCAGCCACCGCGGCGGAACGAGGCTGTCACGGATCGCTTCTGGCCAGCGATCGACGCTGCGAGCCCGGTCGATCCTAACGGCGGTCTCTTGATACCCTTGCAACCGTTGTGCGGTGGCGGGGCTTACCCAGAAGAACGCGGCGATGAGGAGGGAACATGATCGTCTAAGCATTTGCGATACGTAGCGCACGTCGCTTATGCGCTACCAATATATCGTTGAGCCGCGATCAAGACGGGAATGATCATGATCGACATCCGCCAGCTACGCCTTTTCGTCGCGGTTGCCGAAGAACTCCACTTCGGCCGTGCTGCCGCACGGATCGGCATGGCGCAGCCACCGTTCAGTCAGCAGATCCTGAAGCTGGAGCGTGATCTCGGCACCCCGCTGCTCCTGCGCACCAGCCGCCGCGTTTCGCTTACGCCGGCCGGTGCCGAGCTGCTGCGATCTGCTTATGATCTGATCGCATATCGAGATCGCATGATCGATCGCGTCAAACGGACGGCGAATGGCGATGCGGGCGCGTTGCGTATCGGCTTCGCTGCATCATCCGCGATCGGCATTCTCCCGCCGATCATCCAGCGGATACGTGAGCAACTCCCCGACGTCACGCTGCACCTTGATGATCGAGACGGCGTCGATTTCGGGGCCCTGATTCGGGCCGGTGCGCTTGATGCGGCGATCGTTCGCGCTCCTCTTGGGGCAACTGGCGTCGTGGTCGAGCCGCTGCACAGCGAGCCGTTCATCGCCGTCATGCCCGTCGATCACCCCTTGAGCGAACGCGGCACACTCGTGCCCGGCGATCTCGCGGGATGCCCGTTCATCCTGTTCCCGAGAGCGGCGTCACCTGGTCTCCACGATACGATCATAGGGACGTGTGTCGATGCCGGGTTCTCCCCGATGGTCGTCCAGGAAGCGAGCGCGTGGTTGACGGTGGTCAGCCTCGTCGAAAGCGGGCTGGGCATCACGATCGCACCGTCCTCTGCGGCGCGGCATTGCCCTCCTGGAGTCATGGTCGTTCCGATAACCGGAACAAACGCCAGGGCGGAACTCGCCACGATACGATGCGAAGGTTTGGCTTCACCACTGGTCCAACGCTTTCTCGATGTCGCCAGGCCGTCAGTGACGGTGCCAGCGGCGTAGACCTCCGAGCGATGTAGGCTTTCGTCTGAAGGACCGTGTGAAAAGACCCATAATCAGACGCTTAAAGGCTATTGGCCGGCCTCTACAAGCGGACGCTCGTTCATCTTAATCCGATAAAGATCACGGACATTTGAACATACCGGCCGATTGATATGCGATACGATTAGACCCAGACCTCACCGTATAATCGCAGCAAGTTCGCGCCGAGCGCCTTCTCGATCTGCCCGGTCGTCCAGCCCGCGCGCGCGAGCCCATCCGCCAGATGCTTGAACCGCATGTGATCGTCCCATTCGGCGACGATCGTGAACACGTCCGGTCCTTCACCCGGCGCGGCGACGTCGCGCTTGCGGCGATCCTCGAACGCCTTGCGCTGCGCCGCCCGCACCTTTTCGTCGATCACCGTCTTGCCAATGACGCCGTCGGTACCGATCGCGACATGATCCTCACCGCAGACGTTGCGGACATGGGTCATGTGCGCGACCAGATCGGCGCCCGTGGGTCGGCCGTTCGCCACGAGGAACGGCATCCAGTAGACGCCGATCACGCCGCCCTTCTGTGCGCACGCGCGCATGTCGGCGTCGCCGACGTTGCGTGGATTGTCGTTGAGGGCGCGGGCACCGGTGTGGCTGATGATCGGCGGCCGTGTGGCGGCGGCGATCGCTTCGGCGATCGTACGCTGGCCGCCGTGGCTAAGGTCGAGCAGCAGCTTCTCCTTCTCGATCCGCGCGATGGTGGCGCGGCCTAGCTTGGAAAGTCCAGCATTGCCGGGTTCCAGGCTGCCGTCGCCAGCGAGATTGCGAAGGTTGTAGGTGAGCTGGACGATGCGAACTCCCAAGCTCTTGAGCAGCGCGAGGCGATCCAGCTCGGTCCCGATCAGGCTCGTGTCCTGCACGCCGTAGTAGAGCGCGATCCGCCTGGAAGCCTTGGCGGCGCGAATGTCGGCAACGCTTTTCGCGTGCACCAGCAGATCGGCATTATCCGCGACGATCTGGTCGAGCTGCGCGATGTTGGCGATCGTCTTGTCCCACGTGCCGGGCTCGTTGCCCACCTCGTTCACAGAGAGGTGAATGGCCGTGGTACCCGACTGGCGCAGCTCCGCCGCACCGCGCGCGCTGAACCGCGCGTCGTCGTCCTTGCCGTAGGGATCGCTGAAGCCGCCGAGACCGTCGAGGACGATCGCCCTAGCGTAGGCAGCGTGCGGAAACCCGGTCGCGGCCGCGCGGGCGGGTGCGCTCGCCAGCCCGGCCAGCGCGATGCCGCCGGCCACCGCCTCGCGTCGATTCAATCGCATCGGGCAATCCCTTCGAATCACTTATCGGGGCTGATGGGCGCCTCGTCCACAGCGCGTCGTCGGTGATGCGGAGGGATGGACCGAGGAAGCATCATTCCGGATGCGCGGCAAGGAGCAGGCGGTCAACCGCTGCCGCGAGACGCTCGTCGAGCAGCGGCAAGAGTTCCGTCCATCCCACGACACCGTCGAGCTCGCCCGGGCCATCGGACACGCCGCGAAGCCCCATCATCGGCACGCCGAAGCGTCGACACGCCCGCAGCACCGCGAAGGTCTCCATGTCGACAAGGTCGGCATCGATCGCCGCGTAGCGATCTCCCACGACGATGTCGCTCCCGGTCGAGAGCGTGGCGCTCGGCACGTTGGTCAGCGGCGTCGGCAAGACCATGGTGGCGGGATGGTCGGCGAACGGCGTGACCCCGGGTGGGAAGCCGATCGGCGACGCATCCATGTCGCGCCACGATACGGAGGCGATCTGATACACGCCGCCGAGTTCGCAACGGCGCGAGCCGGCAGAACCGAGGGAGACGACGAGGTCCGGCAACGCGTCCGCGACCCGCAGCTGTTCCAGCCGGATCGTCGTGCCGATCGCCGCCTCCACCGGGCCGACGCCGGTAATCAACGGTTCGATGCGCGCGCGCAGATGCTCGCGATACTCGTGCTCCGTCGCCATAACGAACAGGTAGCGTGGGTTCGATGCTGTTCGGTTCATTGAGGCTCTCCGACGGTAAGCATGAAGTCGCGCTGCTACGAGAGACGCTGGCCCCGAGGGGTCAATGCCCCTGATCCGGTGCCGTTCCGCCCTCGCGGCCGTTAGACGTTGCGAACAGGACGGAGCTTCATATGCATCAGGTAACCCGCGGCGCTGGAAAGCAGCTGCTGCTCATTCATGGCCTGGGTAGCAGCTGGCGTGCGTGGCAGCCGATCCTGGATGGACTGGCAGCAGAACGATCGGTGGTTGCCATCGATCTACCGGGCCATGGCGCGACACCGGCGGAGCATGATAGCGGCACGTTCGCTGGGCTGGTTGGAAGCGTTGAGCGCTATCTAGTTGATCACGATCTGGTTGGCGTCGATGTCGTCGGAAGCTCGATGGGCGCCCGAATTGTGCTCGAGCTGGCACGACGAGGAAAAGTCGGCAACGTTGTGGCGCTTGATCCGGGCGGGTTCTGGCGCGGTTGGGAACGGCCATTCTTCAGCACCACAATAGGCCTGTCGGCAAAGTTGCTGCGCATTCTGCGATCGCGCCTGCCGGCGATTAGTCGCAGTGTACCTGCACGTATGGCGCTGTTGGCTCAATTGTCAGCGAAGCCCTCCGCCCTGTCGCCCGAGTTAGTGCGCACCGAGCTGATCGGCATCACCGACACGCCGACATTCGACTACCTCGTTCGTGATCTTGCCGATGGCCCGGAACAGGATGGTCCCGCAGCCGATCCGACGAAACGCATCGTCATCGGTTGGGGCAAGCAGGACCGACTGTGCCTGCCCCGTCAGGCGACCCGCGCGATCGCAGCGTTTCCTTCCGCCACCCTGCACTGGTTTGAGCACAGCGGTCATTTTCCAATGTGGGACATGCCACAGGAGACAACGGCAGTTATTCTGGAAGCAACAAAGTGAGACTACCCTTCTTGCCAAAGAAGGCAATTTTACGGACCACAAAATCGATAGCCGGTGCGACCTGAGCCACCCCCGGGCGAACACCTGTTCGCGATCTCGCGATGGAATTGTGGCCTCACGGTACCGATATAATACGGAGAGGAGAGGCAGATGGCCGGCGGTTGGACGCGCGATGGCGCAATCCAGGATCAGATCGACGACACAGTGGCCGACGCGGTGCTGGCAGCCAGAGCAAGCATCCCGCGTGGGGCGAGCGAGCTGTTCTGCGCAATCTGCGGTGACGATATTCCGGAAGGTCGCCGTCGCGCGATCGCTGGAGTGCGAACCTGCGTGACGTGCCAGAGCGGCCGGGATCGGCCGCTAGCTGCCGGGTTCAATCGGCGAGGCAGCAAGGACAGTCAGTTGCGCTGATCGCAAACGCAGTCCGTCGTCTTACTAGACCCAGTTCCCGCCGTTTAGCCTCCCCACTTCGCCATCTGAAACCAGACATTCGTTCAGAAGCCGGCAGACCTAAAGCATAGCAAGCGGCACGGGACCGCTCGGCGGTGGAAACATGCCGTCGAGCCGAGCCACAGTCTCAGGCGACAGCGCGAGGTCGGCGGCAGCGCGATTCTCCCGTACGTGGTCGACAGTACCGGCTTTCGGGATCGCGATCGCGCCCTCGCGCGCCATCAGCCAAGTGAGCGCGACCTGTGCCGGCGTAACGCCTAGCTCGCTCGCCAGTGTACGCAGTCCTCTATCCGCGACGAGCCGGCCCTGTTCGACGGGACTATACGCCATCACCGGCATTCGCCGCGCCGCCAGCCAGGGCAGCAGATCAAGCTCGGGCCCGCGGCGTGTCAGGTTGTAGAGAACCTGGTCGGTCGCGCACGCAGATCCGCCGGCGGCGACGAGTTCTTCCATATCGGCCATATCGAGATTGCTGACCCCCCAGCGCAGGATCTTGCCAGCATCCACCAGCCGCTCCATCGCCTCCACAGTCTCGCCCATAGGGACCCCGCCCCGCCAGTGCAGGAGGTAGAGGTCGAGCCGGTCGGTGCCGAGCCGTTCCAGGCTTGCCTCGCACGCACGGGGCAGTCGGCTGCGCGAGGCGCTCTGCGGATAGGCCTTGCTGACCAGGAAAACGTTGTCGCGTCGGCCAGCCACCGCCTCGCCGACCAGCCGCTCGGACTCGCCGTCCGCATACATCTCCGCGGTGTCGATCAGGGTCATGCCAAGGTCGATGCCGGCACGCAGCGCGGCGATCTCGTCGCCTCGGCGCCGCGGGTCCTCGGCCATCATCCAGGTACCCTGACCCAGGGCGGGTACATCAGCGCCATCAGGCAAGCGAACGGTTTTCATCAGCGACCAACGCCTGGTGGACGGACCCGATGCCTCGCCATGCGTTATGCCTGCAACCCCGGCCCCTGTCGGTGGCATGGGAGAACGATCATGGGCACGACGCTAACCGGCACGTTCGAGACGCGGCGCGAGGCCGAGATGACGGTCGAGCGCCTGGTGCAGGAGCACGGCGTCGAGCGAACGGACATCTTCATCGCTGCGGATGGCAACGAGAACAGCGCAGGCGAGGAACAGGCGGGCTCCGACGGAGATGCAGGCGCGCCCAGTCCCGAGCCGCGCGGCGATGCACCATTGCACGGGCCTATCAGCGTATCGGTCGACATCGAGGACGGCGCGAAGGCTGCCAAAGTCCGCGATGCCTTCGCCGAGTTCCAGGCCGACGTTAGCGAAGCCTGAGATGGCGGGCGATGCCTTCCCGCCGACGGACGAGCACTGGATGCGCCGCGCGATCGAGGTCGCGCGGTCCAAAGGCTCCGATCCTTCGACCTCCCCGCTCGGCTGCGTGATCGTGCTTGATGGGCGCGAGATCGCGGCGGAGCGCAACCAGACCCAGGAGCTGCCGGACGCCACCGCGCACGCCGAGATGATGGCGATCCGCCGGGGGTGCGAAGGCACGCGGGAACTCGAGCTGCGCGGCGCAACGCTCTACTCGACGCTCCAGCCGTGCGGCATGTGCACCATGGCCTCGATCTGGTCCAAGGTCGGGCGCGTCGTCTACGGTGCGGGGCGCGACGACGTGCACCCGATGTATTTCGAGGCACGGCACGTGGACACGCTGTCGTTCATCGCCGACGCCTACCGCGACGACATCACGATCGAGGGCGGCTGCCTACGCGCAGAATGCGCGACGCTCTACTACCCCCCGGACGCCGACTTGCCGCAAGATGAGCAGGCGAACCTGTGAACGGTCCCGACAGCATCGATGTAAACGTCGCCACCGCAAACGAGATCGACGCGATCCCCACGCTGAAGGGGCACGGGTTTGAAATTGTCCGCTACCGCGAGGAGCGCGGCCGCTTCGAAGAACTGCGACAGCTGGAGGAGGTGCCCGGCCTCGCGGGCAAGGTTGCAGGACTGGACGGGATTGTGCGCTTCGGGTGACATCAAGCTTGCCCGGTGACCGCCATTAGCTGTTACGACCCAACATCCAACATGCGCCACGGTTATGCGACGTCCCGACTGTGGTCATTCGTTCATCGCGATAGAGCGCCAGCCATGACCGGGAACCGTCCAAGGGCGCGGCGGTGGCGGCGTTCCTGGCCTCGTCAGACAGCAGCTTCATGACCGGCAGCGAAGTATGCGCTGCCAACGGGCTAGCGCAAATCTGATCCTACGGCGCCGATGCCGTCGCTTGTAACAGCAACGCGGCGCCGCTCCGCCGGGTCATTGATACCCGCCCTCCTTGCGCTCCTCGGCCGCCTGTTCCTGGGCCTCTTGCATCTCAGGCAGATCGTCCTCAGGTTTTGGTTCTTCCTCGAGCGTGTTGGGCGAGCCCTGGTCGTCCTCAGGAAGTTCGTCGACCTCGGCTTCGAAGCCGGGCTCTTCCTCGGTTGGTTTCTCGATCATCGGCCTTCTCCTTCCCGTGCACAACGACCCACAAGGGCGAATGGGCGCGCGCAGTACGGGCTCAACGATTCAACTGCACGTGAGCGAATGAGTAGCCGGGACGATTGCGCCCTATGACGGCATTGCGGCGCTGCTGCGCGCGTATATCCCCCTTCTCGGGAGCCATGTGACCCGATGCGATCACAATCTCGATTTGCGGCCAATGCTCGGCGACGTGCCGCGCAAGGGCGAATCCGTTTATCGTCCCCGGCATGTCGACATCTGAGAACAGCAACACGGTGCTTTCCCAGTGGTCCGCGAGATGCAGGATTGCTTCGTCACCATCGAAGCTCTCATGGACCCGAAAGCCCGCGTCCTCGAGAATGTACGACGTTTCCATCATGATAATGGGATCGTCTTCAACGACGATGGCGTAAGGGACGGTTGAAAGCGGCATCGACGTCCAACCTGCGGCGATAACGCAGGTTGCCGAACCGGTGCGGAAAAGTGTCGTCGACGGCCTCTATTTGGAGAGCTAGACAGCGGCGATGAGTAAGAAGAATGGCCGAACCGGCGCTCGCGCGCGCGCAAATATCGCGCCGCCGCCCACACCAGGAGAGCTGGACGCCGCACACAGGGATGCGACGCGCTGCAAATCTCAGCTGCTGGACCTGGCGGCCGGGCACCCGTCGGCGAAGGTCTGGCGCACCCGCCTGAAAGCCGCGGAGGCCATTATCGCCAGAGCGCCTAAGGAGCCGTGAGCAACGATAGGCGGTAGAATGCGGGAGCGGACGTCCCGCCCTCCAACCGCTACGACTCAAATCCGGACGTGCGCAGGCGCTTTTCGGCAGCTCAGTTTTAGACATTTGTTGATGCTGACCTTCATTCACTCACAGCTGACGGGTATGCGCTTGCCGACGTCTGCCCCCGGTGGGTTTTGGTTTGGAGGCTGACGCCGGGGGCGCGGCGTCAGACAGTGCGAACCGTCCCGCCGTCGATGATGAACTCGGCGCCATGGATCGCCGCGGCCCGATCGGATGCGAGGTACGCGATAAGGTCGGCTACCTCTTCGGGTTCCGCGCCACGACCGATCGCTATTCCGCCCAATGCGTCGAGGACCGACTGACGGGCATCCTCTATCGTGCCGCCGTTCGCGTCCTGCAGCAATTTCAGGAAGTCCGCAGTTGCGTCCGTCATGATCCAGCCCGGCGACACCGAGTTGACCCGTACGCCCTTCGATCCCAGTTCCTTCGAGATCGACTTGCTGTAAGTCCGGAGCGCGGCCTTGGCGGCGGCATAGCCGGTCGTGGACTCGGGGAGCGGCAGGATCGACTGGATCGAGGTGACGTGCACTACGATGCCCGCGCCGCGTTCTAGCATCTGCGGGATTAGCAGGCGGTCGAGGCGGACCGTCGCCAGCAGGTTGAGGTTCAACTCGGCCAGCCAATGCTCGTCGGTCAGTGCGGCGAAACCGCCCCCAGGTGAAGAGGAGCCACCGACGACATGAGCCAGGATGTCGATACCGCCGAGGCGCTCCATCGCCGCCTCGGCCAGCGCTTCGCCACCCTCCGCGGTCGTCAGGTCCGCCTCAACATAGTCGACGCCCTCGATTGTGTCTTTGATCGTCCGGGCGGCGGTGATGACCCGCGCTCCACCGGCCAGAAAGCGCTCGACCGTGGCGCGGCCCAGACCCTTCGTGCCACCGCTGACAAGGACGCGCCTGCCCGCGAACTCGCTGGCATCCGGATTCATGCCCATACCGTCGTCTCCAGCGTCTTGATGGCATCACTGTCCAACTTGAGGCGATAGGTGAAGCGGAGCGGGCTGCCGGGGAACTCGCCGTGCGCGGGCCCTTCCAGCACGATGTCGTTGCCCTCCTCGCGGAACGTGTCGGGCTCGAAGATCGCCTTCACCGCAATCGCTTCTTCCTTCAGCATTTTGCGGATCGCGTCCTGACCCACGAAAGCCTTGCCGTTGTCGGTGAAGACGGCGTCGGGCGCAAAGTGCTTCATCATGCCTTCCAGATCGAGACGCCTGTTGGCCTCAATATAGTCGGCGATCGGCGCTGGTATTTTCAGGGACATAACCTTCTCCTCGACAGTGACGAGGACGATTTAGCGATGGACTTCGCGCCTGATAATCGAGACAAATCGGGACATCGTGACACGGGGAGCGGGATAATGGCGCGGCACTCGCTGATCGAGCTGGAAGCGGTTCTGGCCATCGTCCGATGCGGCTCGTTCCGTGCAGCGGCGCTCGAGCTTGGTATGTCGACCACGGCCACCAGCAACGCGGTGCAGAAGCTCGAGCGCGAGCTTGCCGTGCGATTGTTCAACCGCACCACGCGCAGCGTCTCACTCACCTATGCCGGCCGGATCTTCGTGGCTCAGATCAAGCCAGCGTTCGAAGGCATCCAGAAGGCGATGGATATCGCGCGCTCCCAGCAGGAGGCGCCATCCGGCACGCTGCGCATCAACGCCTTCGCGACGGCAGCCCGCGAGATCATGGCGCCCTTGGTCCTGACCTACCTCGAACGCTACCCGCAGGTTCATGTCGACATCGTTACCGAAGGGCGCTTGGTCGATGTCGTCGCGGCTGGCTTCGATCTTGGCGTCCGAGCCAAGGATTTGGTGCCGAGCGATGCGATCGCTATACCCCTGGGCCAAGAGCGACGTATCGCAGTCGCCGCGTCCCCCGCGCTTTTCGACGACAAGGCCATCCCCCAAGTGCCGCAGGAGTTGATGACCTACCCCTGCCTCCGGGGGCGGCTTCCCAATGGCGCACTGCTCAGATGGCGATTCGCGAAGGGCGGTGACGAAATGCAGCTCGACGTCGATGGCCCAATCACGCTTGATGAGGCGTCCCTTGCCCGGATCGCAGCAATCAATGGCGTGGGCATCGGGTACTTCATGGAGTCTGACGTTCGTGAGGATATTGCGGCGGGGCGGCTCGTGCGCATTCTCGAAGATTGGACACCGCCGCTCGCTCCGCTATGTTTATACTATTCCAACCGTAGAAATTCCTCGGCGGCCTTTCAGGCCTTCACTATGCTCGCCCGGGAATGCGCAGCCGGGCGCCTTTGACCCAGTACCGGACATTGAGGCAGCTTCCCGACCATTCCTAAACCTACCGCTCGTTCAGCCTTCGCCATTCGCTCGGAGCAAGCCTTCGCGATCAACCCGCCTAGAGGTATCGCGTGCGGGAAGCGCTACTCGGCGCTCGTGCGCCAGGTCACGAACCATATCGCGAGGCCAGCCAGCGCAAGCAGGGCACCGATCGGACCGGTCGAGGTCCATCCCAACCCGGACGCTATGGCCGCGCCGCCGAGCCACGCTCCCAGGGCGTTGGCCGTGTTGAAGGCGCTGTGATTAAGTGAGGCGGCCAACGCCTGCGCATCGGCGGCAATGTCCATCAACCGGGTCTGCAATGGCGGACCCATCGATAATGCCGCGAAGCCGACGAAGAACATATTGATCATCACCGCCGCGATGCTGTGCGCGGTGATCGCGACGAGCCCGAGCGTCACCACGTTGAGCGCCAGCGTGATCCAGATCGCGCGCATCACGCCCCGATCCGCCAGCCAACCGCCGAACAAGCTGCCTGCGACCATCCCTATGCCGATCACCGAAAGGACGAGTGGGACATGCGCCTCGGTGATGCCCGTCACTTGCGTCAGCATCGGCGTGATGTAGCTGTATACCGCAAAGACGCCGCCGAAGCCGATCGCCGCGATGGCGAGCGTCAGCCAGACCTGACCACGCTTCAGTGCGCCGAGTTCGGTGAGTGGGCTGGCATCGTCCGGCGCCGGGATCGGCTTCAGCGCGAACCGGCAGAGGATCGCGGTCGCCAGGCCAATGCCTGCGACGACGACGAACGCCGCGCGCCATCCCGCGGCCTGCCCAACCGAGGTCGCGAACGGGACGCCGACAATATTGGCGCAGCTGAGCCCCAGCATCATCCGCCCTACCGCCTGTGCACGCTTGTCGGGCGGTACGAGCGATGCGGCGACGAGCGAGGCGATCCCGAAATAGGCGCCGTGCGGCAGGCCGGCGAGGAAGCGCGCGGCGACGACTAGGCCGTAGCTGGGCGCGAGCGCGCACAGCATGTTGGCTAGCGCGAAGAACACCATCAACCCGATCAGCATCGCCCGCCGCCCGGCCCGGGCGAACACAGCCGCAAGCAACGGCGCACCGATCACGACGCCGAGCGCATAGGCGCTGATCATGTGCCCCGCGATGGGAACGGTAACGTGCACATCGCGCGCGACATTGGGCAACAGCCCCATTGAGGCGAACTCACCGGTACCGAGCGCGAAGCCGCCGAGCGCCAACGCCAACTCGGCAAGAAGCGTGCCGTGCGGCGGCGTGTCGTCGCGATCCGCGACGGTTGCGGAAGTGGCCATCAGCATTGGGAAACCTCGGGTTGGATCCGGCATCCACTCCCGCGCCGGTGCTTTTGCACTCAGCTCGGGGTATGTGGCCTCGCCGGAACCTGCTTGCAACCGCACCGCAGCGATCGATCTTCAGTCCGCGGCCTCCACGACCTTCATCTGTTCTGCGTTCATCCGGCCGCCCGCGACCTGGATGCCGGCGAAGGCGTCGTCGATGTCGCGCAGGTCCTGCACCGACAGATCGACATCGATCGCGCCGACATTGTCGCGCAGATGCTGCACTTTGCCGGTTCCCGGGATCGGCACGATCCAAGGCCGCTGCGCCATCACCCAAGCCAGCGCAACCTGCGGGAGGGTCGCCTCCTCGCGAGTGGCGAAGCGGCTCAGCACTTCGAGGATGCGCTGGTTCGCGGCAAGCGCCTCGGGCTGGAACCGATCGAAGCCGGCCCGCAGGTCGGTGCTTGCGTCCAGTTTCGAACGCGCATCGAGCGTGCCGGTGAGGAACCCCATGCCGAGCGGCCCCCAGGGCACGAACCCGATCCCCAGTTGGCCGCAGACCTCCAGCACCCCATTTTGCTCGACGCTACGCTCCATCAGCGAATATTCGGTCTGCACCGCGCTGACTGGGTGCACGGCGTGGGCGCGGCGGATAGTATCGGGGCCCGCCTCAGACAGGCCAAACTGCAGCACCTTGCCCTCAGCGATCAGCTCCTTGATCGTTCCCGCGACATCCTCGATCGGCACGTTCGGATCGACGCGGTGCTGGTAGTATAGATCGATGCGGTCGGTCCGCAGGCGCCTAAGCGATTGCTCCACGACCTTGCGGATGCGATCGGGACGGCTGTTGAGCCCGCCGGCTCTGTCCTCGAGCTCGAAGCCGAACTTGGTGGCGATCCTCACGGCATCGCGGATCGGAGCCAGCGCCTCACCGACCAGTTCCTCGTTGACATAGGGGCCATAGACCTCGGCGGTATCGAACAAAGTGACGCCGCGATCATGCGCTTCGCGCAGCGTGGCGATGCCTTGGCGGCGATCAGCGGCGGGGCCGTAATTGGCGCTGATGCTCATGCATCCGGCACCGAGCTGCGAGACCTCCAAGTTTCCCAATTTGCGCATTTTCATCTGTGTTACTCCTCGAAGAACGCGATCGGTGTGATCGTTGAAGGGTGGCGCCGAACGGGTGCGGGCCAAGGCGCCGAAGGGTGCGACCGCGGCACCGACCACGATCGCTGTCAGCAGTTCGCGGCGGCCGGGTAGGATCGTGAGAGGGTCTGAAGATGGCTGCATCTGAGTCTGTCCCGGCTACTGATCTGCCAAAAGATAGACACATAGTGATCGATCGATTAGGCGGAGGAGGTTTGTTGGACCCATAATCGGTGCTTATCAGTGCAGCGTGACGAGATGGCCGATCTGACCGCTTTTCTGGCAATTGCCCAAGAGGGCTCGTTCACGCGCGCGGCACGGCGGCTGGGCATGTCGCAACCGGCGCTCAGTCAGATTATGCGCCGCCTAGAAAGCCGGCTGGGACTGCGCCTTCTCCAGCGGACCACGCGCAACGTGTCGCCGACCGAGGCCGGCGCCCGACTGCTCGACACGCTAGCCCCGGCGCTTTCGAACCTGGACGCGACCCTCGCCGCGCTGACCTCGTTGCGCGACAGGCCGTCGGGGAAGATCCGCATCACCGCGGTTGAGCATGCCGCCGAGACCTACATCTATCCGGCGCTACGCGCGCTGCTGCCCGAATATCCCGACGTTAGCGTTGAAATCGCGCTTGATTACGGACTGACCGATCTCGCCGGCGGACGGTTCGATGCCGGCGTTCGGCTGGGCGAGCATGTTGATAAGGACATGATCGCCGTGCGCATAGCGCCGGATATGCGACAGGCCGTAGTGGGGTCGCCAAGCTATTTCGCGCAACACGCAGCGCCGCGATCACCGTCGGATCTCACCAACCACCAGTGCATCAATCTCTGGCTCTCTGACCCTCAGGGCCATTATGTTTGGGAATTCAGCAAGCGCGGGCGCGAACCCAGGGTCCGTGTGGGCGGTCCGCTTGCGTTCAACAACATCGCTTTCATGCGGCGTGCTGCGCTCGACGGCTTGGGGCTAGTCAACCTGCCCGAGAATTATGTCGCGCCGTATCTGGCGGACGGTCGGCTGGTCCGTGTGCTGGAGGATTGGTGCGCGCCACGGACGGGCTATCACCTCTATTATCCAAGTCGTCGACAACCCACACCCGCATTCTCGCTAATCGTGAACGCGCTCCGGTATAGACCTTGACGATAACAGCTGAGCAGACAGGAGCGAAAAGTTCGGTCTTCGCTCAGACATCCTCTGCCCGAATGCGTGGCAATGACCGAGAATTGGTCACTCAGCGACACTTTGATTGTCTGCGAAAGCAGCCGTTCGTTCATCGTAGTGGGCGAAACAAGCAGTGGATCATCCATGTTTGGTGCGGCGCTCGTCTGTTAGCGGTGGCGACGACCTCTCGCTTTCTCCCGCCCGCCCTGCGCCGTTGGGGATCGGCGCGGTAGGTATTTATAAAGTTCAGGGTCTTAAATCGCATCTACGGCACTTCCGACACTGCAGCCTGGGGCGCCACAACGATCCGGGGTCACCGTCACTATGAGCGTGAGCGTCGATGCCCCCGGGGCTATAGATCTGGCGGAGGGCGTGCCGTTCGCCGCGCGTCACAATCAGCACCGCAACGAGCAGATGCTCGCCGGCTCCGCCACGGCCGCGATCTGCGCCGGTCCGGACAATCTCATCGTGTCCTGGAACACGGCTGCGGAACGGCTCTTCGGGCACAGTGCCGCGCAGGCGATCGGCAAACCGTTATCGATCATCATTCCGGAACGGCTCAGGGCAGCCCATGAGGCCGGGCTGGCGCGCGCGGTTCAGAGTGGCACGGCCCGCCTCGCCGGGCAATCGGTCGACATCCTCGCGCTGCATGCGGACGGGAGCGAGATTCCCGTCGACCTGTCGCTGTCGATCTGGTTCGAAGCCGGTAAGCCGATGTTCGGCGCGCTACTGCGCGATATCGCCGACCGCCAGTCGGCAAAGCAGCGGCTCGAACACCTCGCGCATTGTGACACGCTGACCTCCCTTCCCAACCGGAACGCCTTGCATCAGCGCCTCGTGGCCGAACTCGCAAGTGGGCCATGTTCCCTGCTCTTGCTGGACCTCGACGGATTCAAGCACGTGAACGATAGCCTAGGGCACTCGGTGGGAGATCAACTCCTAATCGCCGTCGCCCGACGGCTGAACGCCGTCATCGCGTCAAGCGAGTTCATCGCGCGGCTTGGTGGCGACGAATTTGCGATTCTAGTGCCGCACTGCGAGGATCCTCTGGTTCTCGACACACTCGCGAAACGAGTCTTCGAGGCGCTCCAATCTGCGTTTCACCTCGCCGGGCAGACAGTCTATGTTGGCACAAGCATCGGCATCGCGAGCGCGACCCACGCCAATTCCGATTGGGAACAGCTGCTCGTCAGCGCCGATCTCGCGCTCTACAGCGCCAAGAGCGAGGGCGGTGGCACCAGGATGTTCTTCGCCCCCGTGATGCAGAGCAGATCGGAGCAACGGCACCGCCTTAGTTCCGAGCTCCACGATGCATTGTCGTTAGGACAATTCGACCTGCTGTACCAGCCGCAGGTGGCGCTCGACGATACGACGCTTACGGGTGTGGAGGCGCTCCTACGATGGCGTCATCCGGTTCATGGCGTGCTCCCGCCGCCATCGTTCATCGAGCTTCTCGAGCATAGTCCGGTGGCCGAAGACGTGGGCGATTGGATCGTTGACACGGCGTGCGCCGCCGCGGCGCGGTGGATACGAATGGGGTGGAGATCGCCGCGGGTGGGGATCAACCTCTTCGCGGCACAGCTTCGGTCCGGGCGGCTGATGCAGGTTGTGTTGACTTCTCTCGAACGGCACGCGGTATCGCCCGATTGTCTCAAACTGGAGATCACCGAGAACACTGTCCTCCAGCATGACGCCCAGTCGACTAGCGTGCTGCGCGCTTTGCGAGAGATGGGCGTGGGGGTCGCCTTCGACGATTTTGGGACGGGGTTCGCCTCGCTCAGCTTGCTGCAGAGGTATCCGCTCACGCGCCTCAAAATAGACCGGGGCTTCGTATCGCAGATCAATCGCGATGCTGGAGATGCCGCGATCGTCCAGGCCGTGATTGGGATGGCTACGGCGCTCGACCTGGAGGTGATCGCCGAGGGCGTCGAGACCGCCGAGCAGGAGGCGGCGCTGGTCCGCCTAGGCTGCAGCGAGGCTCAAGGGTTCCGTTACGGGCGGCCGATGTCCCAAACCGACATCGAGAGCCGCACTCTTTTTAAGTCGGCGACCTTGCAACCGGTCTCTGGGCTGCCACGCGAACGGAGGCAAGCGCGAAGCTGAATGATCGCCCAAGGCTCACCCAGCGAATTTTTACCCCTTTGCCGTGCGTTCTCAAGCGGTTCCGGGACAGCAGCTCTGCAAGTGTTCTGCTTCGAAAAAGCCGGGTCCGGATCGACCCACAACCGACCGTTCATAGCGAGTTTGCCGATCCCCCACTTCAGACACTTGTTCAGAAGGTGGGCACGGTGCCGAAGTCGGTCATGAACTCGTTGCCGGTGATGAATCTAGCGCGCGCGGTTCGGGTGCGCGATGATGCAGCATGATCGTCGATCAACGCCAAGCTGATGCGAGTCTCAGGGGCGTCGTGCGCTCCTATGCCGAGCGGCAAGCGCAGCTTGGCGTGGATGCCGTGACATCACCCTTACCGGCGAGACCTGATCAATTCATCGAGATTTATCTGCAGGACCGCTACCGGGTTTCGCACGATGATCGCGCAGCATCAATCGCGCCGGAGGTCGTGATCGTCGGCCCCCAGAGCTACCGGCGCACACGCCTCATCCTCTCCGGCAGCATCCATGTATTCACGATCCGATTTCAGCCTGCTGGATTTCATGCTCTGTTCGGCACGCCGATGACCGCGTTGGTCAATGAGGGCATCGCGATCAGCGACGTCATCGGCCCCGCCGGGACGGATCTGCGGGATGCAGTCATGTTAGCTTGCAACTTCGATCAGCGAGTCGTTGCCGCAGAGCGCTGGTTGAGGAGCAAACTCGATCGCTTATCCCCCATCGACCCGGTGGCGTTCTCGGCTGCTGCGTTGCAACGTGCGGGGGGAAGGTTAAGCGTGCGCGCGCTTGCCCGGGGGGCTGAACTTAGTGACCGACAGTTCACGCGTCGGTTTGAGCGACAGGTAGGCCTCACCCCCAAACTGTTTGCGCGAACGGTACGCCTGAATGCGGTACTCGACGCGAAGGTCCGCTCGCCGTGTGCTACCTGGACGGAGTTGATCCACGACGCCGGTTATGCCGACCAGGCACACTTTGTACGCGATTGCCGTGCCCTCGCCGGAGGTCCTCCCGCCAGCTTCTTTGCAGAATGGGCACGAGGGCGCTGACGCTTTTGTTCAATCGCTGCCGTGTCGCCAGCGCTAATCCGCCCTCACCTATGGAGGACGCGACATGGACCGGCGGCAAACGATATTGGGGCTACTTGCGGCAGGACCGTTAATGACCAGTGGAACAGGGGCGACGATGCTGAACACAACGGCTGACAAGGTGCAGCGACTGGCGGATCGATACGCCGATGCGTGGAACGCCTCCGATATGGACGCGATGGCCAAGCTGTACGCTGGTGATGTGCACTGGGTGAACATCGTGGGCATGCACTGGCAGGGCAAGGCGCAGGTCGACCAAGCTCACCGTGCTTACTTCGACATCATGTTCAAGGGTGTCCCTCTGACACTCGAAGCAATTGAATCCGTTGTCGCCCTGCCCGGAGGAGCTTTGGTTGCCGTGCTTCGATGGGCAGTTGGTGCATTCAGAACGCCCTTCGGCCAGCAGATGCCGCCAAGCCGCGATCGCATGTCACTCGTTCTGATCCCACAAGCCGATGAAATCGTGATCGCGCATGGTTCTAACGTTCAGATCGACGAGCAAGCGCAAAACTCTGATCCTATTCGCCAAAAGCAGCGATAGCTCACGCAGGATCGGAACCGCAGAGGTCCTGCTGATAGATGAACTCGGGAGCTCTGCCCGATTTCTTTCGTCGATTTCGGCGGCCAAGACCCACATCCGGTCATTAAAAACGCTCTGTGCGCTTCCCAGCAACGGACATTCGTTCACGTAGTCGATGGTCAAGCGTTTGCCCAACGGCTTTCGAGGTGTGGCGACGCGATAAGGCTTGTCGGTCGCGGTACGCCGGGCGGCGGATTAAAGACCCCGTTTGCCAGGTAATTGATCGCGCCAACTACGCCTGCATGTGAAAACGGCTTGGCGATCACGCCGTGCGCACCGGAAAAATCTGCGGGTATCTTCGAGACGTTTGCAGTGACGAAAACGATCAACGCGTCGGGCCAGTGCGCCCGGATATATCGGCAGACATCCAGCCCGTTCGTATCGTCTGCCAGGTGTATGTCGACAAACGCCAACTGCGGGTTCAGATCGTCCGGTAGTGCCTCTACTTCCTGAAGGCTGGCCGCTTCCGCCAACACGCGATGGCCGCTGTCCTCGACCATTGCCTCGATATCCATCGCGAGGAGCATTTCATCCTCGACGATCAGAACTTTCATCGTGTTGGTCATGATCCCGCTTCGGTTCGAGGAAACGTGATCGTTACGCAGGTTCCCGGCGCGTTGTCCCGCCAGGTTGCGTCCGCGCGAGCTTGGCGTGCCAGACGCGTAATCAGCGACATACCAATGCTCTTGCTACGGGCGATGGATGGAATGCCCGGACCGTCGTCGCAGATCCGGATGGTGCCGTAGTCATCGCCACCTTCGACGACGAGGCTTAGATGACCCGACCGGCCGTCGGCGAAAGCATGTTTGACGGCGTTGGTCAGAATCTCGTTGAGGATCAGGCCAAGTGCCGATGCATTGGCGGCGTCTACGTATAGCGGCTGCGCCCGTACATCGAGCGTGATGTCACTGCGACCGCTCGACCCAACCACATCTGACACGAGGCTTTCGGCAAAACTGCCCATATCGAACCGTGTGATGTCGGAGGATTGGTATAGCTGGCGATGGACGACCGCCAATGCATCGACGCGCTCGAGCATGGAGTCGAGCTTGGAGGCCACAGACGGGTCGTCGATCGTGCGAACCTGGAGGCGCAGAAGCGATCCGATCATCGTCAGGTTGTTCTTAACGCGATGATCGACTTCGTGAAGAAGGATCGTTTTAGCGTCGAGCGCTGCGCGAAGATCGGCAGTCCGCCGCTCAACCTCTTGCTCGACCAAAGCCTTCTGATCATTGATGATGTTCTGCGCTTCCACGCGATCGCTGACGTCGAGCTGAGACGCGAAGAAGAAGCGAATTACACCCTCCTTATCCCTTACCGGGGACAGATACAGCGCGTTCCAAAAGGTCGTACCGTCCTTGCGATAATTGAGCAGATCGACATCGACGGCCTGACCCGCTGCAATGGCGTCGCGCACCTGCGCCACGGTGGCAGGATCAGTCTTGGGACCTTGAAGAAAGCGACAGTTACGGCCGATAATTTCGTCCCGGGTATACCCGGTCAGATCCTGAAACGCGACATTGCAGAATACGATCGGGTTATCGGCTTGAGCCGGGTCCGTAATGACCATAGGCATTCGTGTAGCTCTGACAGCGGCCGCGAAAGGATCCCCTCGCCCATGCTCGTATTCGAGTTCGTCAGTAAGATGCCAGTCGTCGCGCTGCTTCAAAGTGTACCTCCGGCGAAGGCCGGATGGCTTCACGCATTCGTGAACGGAGCGCTCGAGATAACGTTCCGGAATGACCCAATTCCGGGCATTTGATGGCCATGAAACGCTTCTCGAAACCGGCCGTTGGTTCAGGTGACGCTGAACGGCTGAAAGTGGGCGCAAGCTGAAAGGCCGGTTTCGGCGGTCAATCGCGTGAAACGGACATTGGTCCCCAATTATGGATCAGTCGGCTTCAGTCTCTTCGATTGGAGAGACGGTAGGTCCCGCTGGTTTCCGCTGAAGTCCAGTAAATCCCAGTTATTTCGTCTTGCAACGTCGGATCTAGATCGAGAATTGCTGCGCCTCTGTAGCTATTGCTCGCTGCGCCAGGTTCCGGATTGGTGGTGACCAGGAATATATAGTGTAGTTGCGGCAAGCCCGACTCTGGATCCCTTTTCGGCGCCGTGGAAAGCGTTACGGATCGTGAACCTGGCGCGATCACCGTCATGCTAACCTTCAGGAAATCTTGTTTGACGATCGCCTTAGCCACGATCTTGCGCCCTTGGCCCTGCGCGCCGCCCAGCGCAATCTCCATATCCCATTGACCATGTATATCCGGATAGAGCCATGCATTGAGCTGGGGTATGCGGCGCCAAAACCATCGCCATCCAACGGTGAACCAAAAGAAGAGGATGAGCTGCAAAAAGCTCGATCCCCCGAACGCAAAGGTTGCCGCCGGCCACAGCCCTATTTCCTTGCCGCCAAAGCTGACCAGTGCCGCGAACAACAGCAAGGCCACGCTGGCATAGATCACCGCGATCCAGCAGATCACGATACGGACGGGCAAAAGGCCGATCAACGCGCGGGTCCAAACCAGATCTCATGGCCGCGCTCGAAGATTGCTATGCCGAGTTCTCGGCTGGCGATCCCGGTCGCGAGCACCCCCGGCAATGCCGAACCAAACAGGGCAGCGACATAACGCCCGCCAAAATGGCGGCTGCGGTCCAGCACGATGCCCCGCACGATCGGCGGCGAGAAATATTGCGCGATGGCAAGCGGATTCAATGCACTCGATAGGACATGGAAACCGTCATGATAGGGGCCGGCCTGTTGCGATATAGCTGCCAGGAAGCCGCCGAGCTGGTCGCCGGTGACCAGTTGGGGCGCGCTATCGCGCAGCGGCAGTATAGGCAGGCGCTCCGGCGCGTCGCAAATAATCAAACCGATCCCTGAAAACCCATCGCCGGCCCGGTTCGCCACATCCGCGAGCAGTCCGGCAAGCGCGCCGACCAAGCCGGCAGAGGACGGCTGCGTGCTCATGCTGTTTCCGGGGCCTTATCCCCGTTGATCGGCCTTTCCCAGAAGGACCGCCAGGGCGTCGCGCGGGTGAGGCGGACATTGGCCGCCGTGTTCATGCCGCGCCGCCACATGCGGTCGTTCCACATGCGGCCATGCAGTACATTGGCATCTTCTCGGTCACGCACGATCCAGGCGGCACCTTTGAAACAGTTTGTATCGCTCGCCGTATCGGTCTCGTTCTGTTGCTCGAAAATATAGGCGAGGCCGTGCTTGCCCTGCCGACCGCGGAACGGCTCGACGACGATCGTGTCCGACTGCTTGATCGGCCCATCGCCTTCCGGATTCCAGACCTCCATGTCCATGCTGACCCAACCTTGCGTGATCTTCGCCCGTAACCGGCTGGTCTGGAGGGGCGGCAGGGCATCGGACGGGCACAGGCGCATGTCGAGGGTGACCTTGGCATCCATTGCAGCGTCAAGGATCGCCTCGATCCGCGAGAAATTGGACTCGAGTTCGACAACCCACTCCCCAGACAAGTCCGGATAGAACCAGCGGTTGAGCGGCGGCACGAGCTTCCAAAAAATCTTCCAGGCGGGGGTCAGGAAGAAAAGCGCCACCACGCCCTGAATGACGAGTACTACCCAACTGTTGGTCGGCGACAGCCCGATTGCCTTCAGGCTGGGCGAGACGGCGTTCAAACCTATCAACAGGAAAATCGCCAGCCAGGCGACCGGCACTGCCAAGAAAGTAGGGGAGAGCATCTTGAACATATGATGAACGAGCCTACGTCATTCACGGGGAAGGAGCAACAAGCACCACTGAAGCCGCGTAGCGGCCGGGGAGGAAAGATATGGGGTTTCTCGCGCGCGCAAGCGCATTGTTCGTCGGCGCTTCGCGCTTCCAGAGCTATCATGAAGCCTTGCTGGTCGAAGACGACCGCGAGGCCGCGCTCAGGAGCGCTCAGCGGGAGATTCGCCAGACGCTTCGCGAAGCGGCCCGCAAGATCCCGCTCGAAGGCCGTTTCTGGCGCGGCCGGTTCATGACGGTTGCGGCAAGCCAGCGGCCGTCGATCGTACCCAAGTTCAAGACGCAGGGATCGGTGGACTATGATCTGCTGGTCGAGCCCTGGCACCTGCCGCCCCAGCAAATCGACTTGGACGATGGGGTCTACTTCAATGTCGAGTATCTCGATAGCGGCGAGCCTGCGCTGGTCGCCGAAGCGCTTTACCAGTTCATCGAAGAAGCGCTGATGCCACTTTGCAAGGCGCGTGGCTGGTACCTGTCCGAGAAGGATTGCTGCGTCCGCGTCCAGGTCGCGCGCGATGCCCATATCGATTTGCCGATCTATTCGGCGCCTCGGCGAGTGACCGAGGCGATCTCATTCCAGGCGCAGGATACCGCGCTCGCGAAGCGTTCAGGCGAACGCTACGAGCGCCTGCCCTCTGACAAGATCATGCTGGCCTATCGCGACGGGACCTGGACCCAGTCCGATCCTCTACGCATGAAGGACTGGGTTGAGGCATGCGTTACGCGCTATGGCCCGGACTTCCGGCGGGTGTGCCGCTATCTCAAGGGCTGGCGCGACCAGCGCTGGGCGAAGCCCTGCCTAACGTCCATCACGCTCATGGTCGCCGTCGAGAAAGCACTAGGTATGTTGAACGGCGGGCACCGGGCACTTCCAGATGATCATCTTCTCTACGAGGTTGCGCAGCGCCTGCCCGGAATCCTGCGCGGCGAGTTGCTTAACCCCGTCTTCCCCGGGCAGCGCATCATTCTCAACGATTGGTCCCCGGAGGACCGTGATGCGGTTATCGGCAGCGCCGAGGCGTTGGCAGCGGACCTGCACTCGGCGTTGAAGGGCACGCATGACGCAACGCTAGTGGTTGAGAGCCTTCGACGTGCACTCGGCACCCGCATCCCCTATCGTCCCGACGCTGTGGAGATGATGCCGACCATCGCGGCCACGGTGGCGGCGGAGCGTCCGGCGAAGGTTGCTTCTCCTACGGTGAGCGCCTCGACCTCCGGATGAACTCGCCCGATCCGATCTGGACGATCCATGCGACGCTCACCGCCAAGGGGTTCACCTATATAGGCCCGCCTGCCACCTATCAGGGCCCTATCAAGGTCCATGGCAAGACGGTGACCATCGAGGCAGCGTTCTCCGACCTGAGCTTCGCGACCTTGCCCGTCGTCCGACTCGTCGACGGCGCCGCACTCGGTGAGCGGCAGATCGCCCACCTGCTGGTCGGTGGCGGCATCTGCTACACCGACGAAGGCGGACTGGTGCTCGACCTCTATGATCCGGGCGGCGCCGCGCTTCGCGTCCTCAACGAAGCAGCAAAGGCACTGGAGCGATCCTTCGGCGCCAGGTCGCGCCATGAATTCGACAATGAGCTCGCGGCCTACTGGCGCGGCCGCTATTTCTATTCGGCGATGCAGCTGCCGAGCTCGCCCGCGATTGTCGCTGCCGATATCGTCAAGCTGGGGACAGGCAAACCGTCGGGGCTTGTGCTAGTGGCGCGGGATGCCTGGCAAGCCAAGGGGAATACACGCGAGCAGGCCACCGTGCTCGTTTTCGACCGGCCGCTTCGTCACGCCGAAGGCTTTCCGCCAGAACGGCTCGACCAAGCCATTGCCTATATCGCGGGTCAGGAAAAGCCGCCACCTGGCTGGCAGGCAGCGGTGCTCGATGCCTCTGCACGGCTCGAGGACATTCTTTTAGCAGCCCCCAATGCGATCGTTGGCTGGCGTTCCAGGCTGACGGGGACGTTGGCGCTCATCCATGCCAAGCCCAAGGGCTTTCGCCCAAATTTCCTGCGGGCATCGCTTGCTTCGAGGACCAAGGAAGTCATGCTCAAACATGAATCGGCAACGAAAGCAGATTTGCGTTTTTGCGTTGGCCGCAATCTAGATGGACGCACCGGCCTGATCGGAAAGCGGGTCGCCTTGATCGGGTGCGGCACGATCGGCGGCTATCTGGCGCACCTTCTCGTTCAGAACGGCGCGGGCTGCGACGCCCCCCTTACGCTTTACGATCCCGATACCCTCAAGCCCGGCAATCTGGGGCGACATGTGCTCGGTTTCGGCGATCTTGCCAGGCCCAAGGCCGAAGCGCTCGCGGCATTCGTGCAAGGCTTTCATCCCGATGTCGATGTCACCTATCGTCAGGGTAACGCGCTCGCCGATTGGGACGCTCTGGCGCGTTGCGACCTCATCATCGATGCGACCGGCGACGCCAATGTGTCCACTGCTCTGAATGACCCTTATTTAAGGGCGAGAATGGACGGCCAGCAACTGGCTCTGCTTCACGCATGGGTTTTCGGCAACGGAGTTGCCGGCCAGTCCTTCCTGAACCTGGGCGATGGACTCGCCTGTTATCGCTGCCTGCGTGCTGGCTTTGGAGGGCAATGGCGATACAACCCGATGCGGGATCCGGATGCCGAGGTGCGGCGGGCGCCGGCGCATTGCGGCGAAGGCGGTTATGTCCCATTCCCGTCCGATGCCCCGGTCGCAGCGGCAGCACTGGCCGTACGCGCGGCGGTCGATTGGGCGGGCGGCGAGCCTGGCCATCGGATGCGCACAACGATCGTCGATCCCGTGCATGGCCGGGATCGGCTTGCCTGGGTGTCACCGGATCCATTGGCCCAATGCGCAGCGTGTAGCGGGTGAGTGGGTCGCTGATCCTTTTCGAGGAAGCGGTTATGGCGTCACTGATTGCGGATGTTGCGCATCTTGGCGGCCGCGAGGAGCGTGGAGGCATTCTGCTTGGGACCCGGCGCGGTGCGCACTTTCATGTCGTCGACGCCACCTTGCCGATGATCGGAGATCGGGGCTCGCGCTTCGCTTTTCGGCGGGGACGGGCCGGGCATAGCGAAGTCGCTCGCAAGCGTTGGCTGCAGTCTCGTCATGTCGTCGATTGGCTGGGCGAATGGCATTCGCATCCAGAGGCGATCCCCACCCCCTCCGGCGTTGATCTGAACAGCTGGCGCTCAATCACTGACCGGCGCCGCGCGCCAATGCTCTTCCTGATCCTTGGCTATCAGGCGTCCTGGATGGGCGTGATGCAGCCCGGCTGTGCGCAGCCGACCAAATTTGCCGAACGCGAACGCTCGCCGGCCGGAATCGGCTTCGCGCCAGCTTAGTAACGGCGCAGCGCCCGGGTCATGACCCCAACGACCGCGCCCGTCGCATCGGTGCCGACCACGATGTTGATCGCCTTGCCCGTCAACTGATCCACCGCCGCGGCAACCGGACCATCCGCCGGCAATGCCGTCCAGCCGGGACCGACATTAACCGCCGCGAGCAATGCGCTGACCGTCTGCTCGCGCGGCGCGGTCATCCCGTCATTGGCCTTGCTGTCGTCGGCAAGGAAGCGGATCAGGTCGAGCGGCCCAAACGCCGCAACTAGCGCTCCTCGCTCATCCAGGCAGACGGCCACTTGGCATTTTCGATCGAACTGCGCCGCGACGTCTTCGAGCGTCGTTGCCTCGGTAACTGCGATGAAATCGGGCGCCAATCGGGACTCCAGGTTCACAAAGCCTGCAGCGGCACCTCGCGGCCGGGTACGGATGATGGTGCTGAGCGTCGAATGATGCTTCAGCCATGCTGCGGTCTCGATGCAGCGCAGGCCCACAAGCTCGACGATGCTGGCATAAACATCGGTGACATTGAGATCCAGGACCGGCTCATGATGGGCGACGCGGTTGCGGAACTGGTTGATGGAACGCGCCATCGTTTGGATGTCGTGTCGCGTCGTTGTTTTGGGCAAGTTCGGAAATACGACGTTGAGCCCGGTTCGCCAGAGAGCGCCATAGTCGGGACGGAACAGGTTCGACCAGAAATCGAAGGTCAGTTCCGCGACCACCCGGCTGCGAGCCGCGCCGGCGCCGGCGCGCTGGATGGCTTTGTCGAGCGTCGATAGGCCCTCTGGCATCAGCACGGTGTCGCGGAACCCCGCATCGAGATGCCAAGTCGCGCCATGCTTTGTCACGAGCAAAGCGTCTATAGCGTTGCGCAGAGTGATCTCGACAACGCCTAGCGGGAACATGAACGCCTTGGCCACTCGTGCGTTGTAGAGGTAGAGGGCAATCGCGTAGACCTCGTTACCGCCACCTTTTTTGAGATAGGTGGCGAAGCGAGGTTCTGACAGTGAGGCCCGGATTGCGGCGATTTGGACCGGCAAATTGGGGTATGGTACTTGACTTTCTGCCATTCCCTCGCCTAGTTATCTCTTAGCAGTCGAAGCGGCCCCACTGGCGAAAGCTATGCGCCCTCGGCACAGAATATAGGGCACCAGGTCAGGCTAGTCCTCACCTGGTGTTTCTGTATCTAGCGCCCACCCTCCAATTCGTCGAGCATCCTACTCCGGCAACCGCACGGGATGCCGAGTGGGCGCCGCGCGGAGTGATCGCTTTCCGCATAGTTGCTGACGATCGCCCACGAGAGGAAAGGTAGGGTCTGCTTTCAAACGGCTCGGCAATGACTGCGAATGACCGATTGTGGGGCGCTTAGTTGCCCAGTGAGGCGACGTGAATGAACGGCCGCTAAGGGCATTTCGCCGCCTCAAACCGGTCAGTCTGGTTTCCACCATTTCTCACATTCGTTGCGCTATCGACGTCAGCTAGGCGACGTGCCAGCTTCGCGGCATGTGCAATCGATACCGCATGACCGCCAAACAGGCCGAGGTCGCCGCCCGCTACGGCGTGGACCCGATCTATTCCGAGGACGCCACCTTCCAGCCCCCCGAGCTGTTTCCCGATCGCCCGGCATGGGTGGTGCGGCAGGACGAAGCCAATCGCACGCTCGATACGATGGTATGGGGCTTCCCGCACAAGGTGCCCGGCAAACGCATCGACAAGGCGACCGGCAAGCCCGTCCTGCTCGACAAGAAGATCACGAACGTCCGCAATTACACGTCGCCGTTCTGGCGATCGGCGCTGGTGAACCCGGCGCGTCGATGCCTGGTGCCCTTCACCGCGTTCAGCGAATACGGCCAACAGCGGGGAGAGGACGGCAAGTTATCGCTCCACTGGTTCGACGTGCCCAGCCGGCCGATCGTCAGCTTCGCGGGCGTCTGGCGTCCGACAGAGGCCGGAGCGGTGTTCGCCTTCCTCACGACCGAGCCCAACCCGCTGGTCGCGCCGATCCATCCGAAGGCCATGCCGGTGCTGCTCGATGCGGAAGACGAAGAGCGATGGCTCACCTGCCCGTTCGAAGATGCGGTCGCTTTGGCGAAGCCGTACCCGTCGCAGCTAATGTCAGTGCAGGATGCCCCAGATCCAGGTGCCGCCATCGATCAGGCTGAGCCCCAGCGTTCCAACGACCAGTACGCCGAGCAGCCACGCCTCAATCTCTAGCGTCGTGGGACGCCGCCACCTCATGCCTTTGGCGCGTCGATCAGTTGGAGAAGCTTCGCCGCAATCTCCTTCCATCGTTGAACGCCTGCGACGTCCCCGGCCAGCGCCAGCGTCGCGACACGCTCGGCGACGAACACGGGAGCCTGGTCGCCGCGTTGGCGCAGGACCATCCCTGCTTCCGCCCAACGCTCCTGGTCCGGTGTCATCGCTTTCCTACACGATCCAACATGCGCCACGCCGATATCATGAGCGAGGACGACGAACGAGAGAAGCTGTGGTGGCTGGCAACACTGATCGTCGGCGGAGCGTTTGTGGCGGGCCTGCTAGCGGCGCTCAGGGCGCTGTAGCCCGCGCTATTTGGCGCGCCGGCGGCTACCAAACAGGTCGTTGAGATAAGCCGCGAGCCGGACACCGCCTTGCTCCAGACGCTCCTCGAGTCGCGTCTCGTTGTCGTAGACGTAGCGATAGGAGAGCGAATTATCGTCGCCGAGCGGGTATATCTGATCCCGCAGCAACGCGCTTTCCTCGATCCAGACACGCGGGTCGGTGACGGACCATGCTTTCGCGTCAGCGGGCGTAATGCGAGTGTTCAGCCACGCCGCCATCTCGGAGTAGGACAACTGGGTCTCGTTGATCAGTCCTGAGTCCCATACGCTGTGCAGGTTCGTGGACCGACCCATGAAGGTCACCCGCCGCTCGTTGCCGCCCCTGTCGAGCCCGTTCCCAGCATGAAGCGGTTGGTGAAGGTCTCCGACCAGATGTACAATGAAACGTAACGCAGCCTGCTTGTCGGCCACCGTCGCTTTACGATCGCGGACCACCGCAGCGTAGCGTGCCAGCGCCGTGACAGCGTCGCCTTCGGGCGGCGCGCCGACCTCATCGTAGGTTTTACCAGCAGGCAACGTCACGTAATGCCAGGGGTCTGCCGTCTTCTGCCAGAAGGGGGAGGGATCGGACTTCATGAAGTCCGGCCAGTTCGACGCCTCGGCGAGAGATTCGACGCCCAGCAGACGCTTCACCCCCGCCCTGGCGCGGGCGTTAAGATGCGAATTAGCAATCTGGCCGACAACGCGGTGCCCCGTCTTGCCCCACGCAAGCGCCTGCGATGGTGCGAGAAAAAGACAAGCGGAGGCCGAAGCAAGGATCAAAATTCGCATCATCGCGGCCTGCCCATGGTTCATGGCGCTTTCGTGTCATCTGCGGGATGCCGGTCGATTCGAGACCTTCCGTTCGCGTTTCGTTCTGTCATACGACGCTCATGGTTGGGCCGCCTAAAACGTTGCAGGATCTGCGCAGGATCGAGGCTGCGGTGCGCGTCACCTGCCGCGCTTGCGGCCGTGTCCATCTGCTCGATCGTGAGGAGCTGATCGCTCAGCGGATGAATGAACGCAGATCGTGCGAATGGCCGATCGTTCGTGCGGACCTATCTTGCCGCGCGTGTCATGAACCGAATGTACGGGTTGATGGTGTCCCGTTCGCCGAGAACGCCGTTGAGCTACGTCAGCGACGATCCACGATGCTGATGATTAACCTGTCACTGGTCGTGCTCGATCAGGCAGCGCGGCAGTCGGCGCGGGAGCGACCGGCGGAAGAAGCTGTCCGGCTCGCGCTGCGAGTGCTGCATCCGCACGTCGCGGACAATGCCATGCTGACAGAGTTCTGGCGGCAGGCGATGGATCGCAAGGAAATGGTCTACTGCCATCCGCAGCTCGTTATCCGCTGGATCGTCGGGCGGCTCGTTGCGCGCGGCTATGCCGTGTGGGCTGAATTGCGTTAGATAATGCGGTCTGGGGTTCAGGCATTCAGACGACACCCAGCCTGCTCGGACCAGCTCGCCACGACCGTGCCCGTCAACGTCAACGAGCGCACGTCGAGCCCGGCGGGATGCCGACTGGCCAGGATCGCTTGTGTGAGCGCGGGCGACAGGAACGCCAGCCGCACCACGCGGGTGAGGTAGGAGCCCGTCACCCCTTCCCGCGCGGCAAGCAGCTTGATGTCGAGCTCGCCCTTGCGCAGTTCCGACCACCATCCGTGCGCCTGAACAAGCAGCTTGGTGAGCGACACGCTGCTACGTTCATCGCCGGGTGCCCCGTCATGAACGAGCCGAAGCACTCTTCCTGATCGCGTCAGTCTCGCGTCCAGCGTGATAATGATCTCTGCAGGCGCGTCTTCGTGCTGCGTCGCCGCGAGCGCCGTCGCAATCGCGAGCGTGTCGTAGCTGAGCACCACCTGCCCTTCCTCGATCCGCACCTGCGTGATCATGCCCGCCAGCAGCTTGGTGTTGCGTCGCGTCTCGGTCAGCTCGGCGCAGCGATCGTGCAGTGCGCTGATCCTGTCGGGTGCGACATCGAGCCATGCGCTGGCGACCAGCTGAAGCGGATCGCGGAACAGCTCCCCTGCCCGGTCGATCACCAGCCGTTCGATCTCGCGAGCCGGCAGGCGGATGTTGCTGCTGGCGGTGCCATGGTGGAGCCCGTGGCTGACGTAGTAGCGGTAGCGGGTTGCGCCCTTGCTGGCATGCGTGGCGATCAGCGGTTGGCTATCCTGATCGACGATCTTGCCCGCCAGCAGGCTCGGGTTGCTGGCACGGCTGCGACTGCGCGTTCCATTGCTGTTGTCGGCTAGCGTCGTCTGCACCTGGGCGAACGTGTCTCGGTCGATGATCGCTGGGTGCTTGCCGGCGTAGACCGTCCCCTTGTGCCCGATCTGCCCGGTGTAGGTCACGCACTTCAGCATGAGGTACAGCTGCCCGCGCGAGAACGTGCGACCGCCGATCGCCTTGCCGGTGCTGGTTGCGCGTTCGGGTGAGCGGATGCCCGTTGTTATGAGGTCGTCCGCCAGCAGGCGCACGTTTTTGAGCTCCAGATAGCGCTGGAAGATGTGCTTTGTGATACTGGCATGCTCTGGCACGATTGCGAGGCTGCGGCCGTCGGGCTTGTAGCCCAGCGGCGGGATACCCCCCATCCACATGCCGCGCGCCTTGGATGCCGCGATCTTGTCGCGGATGCGCTCGGCGGTGACCTCGCGCTCGAACTGCGCGAACGACAGGAGCATGTTAAGCGTGAGGCGTCCCATGCTGGTGGTGGTGTTGAACGACTGCGTCACCGACACGAAGCTGGTGTCTGCGGCATCAAACGCCTCTACCAGCTTGGCGAAATCCAGTAGCGAGCGGGTCAGCCGATCGACCTTGTAGACCACGATGATATCGATCTTGCCCGCTCTTACGTCCGCGAGCAGGCGCTGGAGCGCGGGGCGCTCCAGCGTGCCGCCCGACAGACCGCCGTCATCGTATGTGTCCGCCACCGGCGACCAGCCTTCACTAGCCTGGCTCAGGATATAGGCAGCACACGCCTCGCGCTGCGCGTCGAGGCTGTTGAAGCTCTGCTCCAGCCCCTCGTCCGAAGACTTGCGGGTGTAGATGGCACAGCGGATGGTCTTCATGCTGCCACCCGCTTCTTGAGCCCGAAGAACGCAGGTCCCGACCAGCGCGTGCCCGTGATCGTGCGCGCTACCTCGCACAACGAGCGATACTCCCGATCCGCATAGCGGATCACCTGATCCTCGCTTCCGTCCCGCTCTTCGATGGTGACGACATGCACCTTGCCTTGCCACTCGCGCACCAGCCGCATGCCCGCACGTGAGCGCGCGGTCCTGGTCTTGCCGCGCGCCCGCTGATCGAGCTGGCGGGTCACCTCGCGGCTATGCCCGCCCAGCCGCCGCGCCTGGATCTCCCATGCCAGTGCCAGCCGCAGCAGCTTCGGGCTGATCCGTGGCACCGGGCTGGCGGTGAGCCGCGACCAGCGTTCGCGCAGCTCGGTTGACGTCAGATCGTCCAGTGCGGCGATCTCCAGCTCCAGGTCGATCATGCCACCACCTCGATGCGGTAGCAGGTGGCGTCATCGCGCTTGCTCTTCACCAGCACGTGGCCCTTCTTGCGCAGGCCGGTCAGCGCTGCGCGGGTCGTGTGCGGTAGCCAGCCGGTCGCGGCGATCAGGTCCGCGAGCGTGGCGCCCTCCCCGCGGCGCAGCAGCGACAACACGGTGTCGGTCTTGGTCGCAGGCTTCTGCGGCGCCGCTGCAGGCAGCGCAGGCTCACCGCCCTCCCCTTCCACCGTCACGTTGATCGCAGCCAGGCCCGCGGCGGTGACGTAGGCACCGTAGCGAAGGTCACCGTCGCGGCGGCTGACAGCAGAGTTATCGGTGGTCTCTCGCTCTTCGGCCATGCCGAGCTTCATCAGCGCAGCGATCGCGGTGGCCGCCCGTGCGGCGGCGCCGTTGCGGGTCTGGGGCAGCGGGTAGAGCGCTCCGCTATCGCGGTTTGCGGCTTGCGCCAGCAGCAGCGTCTGAGTGTCGTTCAGCTTGGGCATCTGCGTGTCTCCGGTGGCGAGCAGCGCTATTGCTGCTGCCACCGGGCACAGCCCCGTCGATCATGCAGACCAGGGGCTCATTGGTTCGCCGATCCACCAGCGAGTCGACGTGCTGTCGCTCTGTCGCAGCTTGAAGTCGAGTTCGATTGCCCAGTCACTCAAGAATGCTAGGGAACGATATACGGGCACGTCCGCATGAGAACCATCCGACAGGGGTTGCTGTCAGACGCGATGCCCGATGCTGCGACAGCACCGCCGGACGCATTATTGCCGCGAATCTGCTCAACTCGATTGTCAGGGTCCCACCGCCCAGCTTCTGAGAAGTAAGATAATCGGATCGAAACTCACTTCCCACGGGCCTCATACTTTCTTTGGCAGCAACCTTCCGTGCTCGCGTTTCGTGACCCGTAATTGCGCCGTGGGCGCAACAAGCCTCGGTGCGCTCTGCGTAGAAAACTTGTTCGCTACGGGATTGATTTGCGTCAGTGTGATTGCGCGAGGCATTTCTCATTTATGTGCGTTGGACCGACATCATGCGCACCCCGCGTCGATGTCACACGACTGCATGGCATTTTTATCTTGAAGGACGTTTTCATGCGAAACCACTCTCTAGTGATGCTAGCCTTCACAATTTCGGCCCCCATGTTCGCCGCTTCGGCGCAGACACCGCCCCCGCCCCCGCCCACTGAAGCCAAAACGTCAGCCGCACCGTACGTCAAGGCTGCCGGAATGAGCGACCTGTACGAGATCAACTCCAGTCAGGTTGCAATGGAGCGTTCGCAAAATCCGGCGATCCGACGTTACGCGGCGATGCTTATCAAGCATCACCAGATGACCACAGCATCTACTATGGCCGCGGCGAAGAAGGCGGGTATGTCCCCGGCGAAGCCGATGCTCGATCCGGGCGCGAGCGCGTCGGTGCGTGAATTGCAGACGGTTGCTGTCGCCAATTTTGACCGCACTTATCTGGCGCAGCAGGTTCCCGCACACCAAGCCGCACTCGACCTGCACATGAGCTACGGCCGGGACGGCGACCAGCCTGCGCTGCGCGCATCGGCGAAGAAGGCCGTACCGATCGTGAAGCAACATCTCGCAGCAGCTGAAAAAACGAAGGATGGCGGCATGGCCGGTAATCACGGCATGTAATGACCCGGGAGCAACCCCGCCCTCGCGGATTGCGATGGCGGGGTCGTTTGGCATTGTTCGACCTTATCAACACCCCGGGTAGATAATTTATGACCTCCCGCCTGCCAAGCATGCTCTGGCTTGTCCGCCATGGCGAAAGTGCCGGAAACGTGGCGAGAGACGCGGCGCATGCCGCAAGGTCCGACCGGATTGCTCTCGACGCGCGCGATGTGGACATTCCGCTGTCGCCGCGGGGTGAAAAGCAGGCTGTCGCGCTTGGCGACTGGTTCGGAGTGCTCAATTCCTGTGCCCGACCGGACGTGCTGCTGGCATCGCCCTATGTCCGGGCCCGGGCAACCGCTGAAATCTTCCGCAGCCGCTGGGATACCGATAACGCGCTTCCGATCTGTCTGGACGAACGGCTGCGAGAGAAGGAATTCGGTATTTTGGACGGGCTGACGACCGGCGGTGTCGCGACGATCCACCCCGACCAGGCCGAGTTCCGCCGCATCCTCGGCAAGTTCTACCACCGGCCGCCCGGCGGCGAAAGTTGGTGCGACGTCATCTTCCGCTTGCGCTCGGTGATGGACATGATCGCGCTGCATCATCCGGGCCGGCGGGTGATGATCGTTGCGCATCAGGTCGTCGTGCTATGTTTGCGCTATGTCATCGAAAACATGACCGAGGAACAAATATTAGCGATCGATGCCGACGGTGATGTCGCCAATTGTTCAATCACCGAATATCGCCGCGACGGCAATGCAGCATCGGGCGATAATTTGATCCTGACGCGCTATAATGCGGTCGCGCATCTTGAAGGCGATGCCGTAGCCGACGTGACCGCCGAACCCGAGCGCACGCCGGGGGTCCGGGGATGAACGGCCCGACACAGATCGATAGCGCCTGGATCGCGGCCAATCCGGTGCCGGTCCACGACGCCACCGCCACGACGAAGAACAGTCGCGGCCGCGTTTTGGTCATCGGTGGCTCGCGCATGGTGCCCGGGGCACTCAGGCTGACCGGCGAAGCCGCCCTGCGCACCGGCGCAGGCAAATTGCAGATGGCGACGGTCGCCTCCGCCGCGACGGGACTCGGCCTGCTCGTGCCCGAAGCAGGGGTCGTGGCGCTTGAAAAAGATTCCGATGGCGAGATCAACGCCGGTATGCCCGCGTTGCTGCGCAAGTCGCTCGATGAATGCGAGGCATTGGTCGTAGGCCCCGGCATCGGGACAATCCGGGCCGCTGCCGCTTTACTGAAGATGGTCGTCGATCGACCGCGGAGCGACCTGATGCTGGTCATCGACGCGCTGGCACTGGGATGCGCAGTCGGTCTGAAAGCCGAGCTTGCGGCCTTTGCGGGGCGGATGGTGTTCACCCCGCACCATGGCGAGATGGCGATGCTTACGGGTCTGGACGAGCGTGCGATCTTGGACGACCCTGCACGCATCGCCCGTGAGGTGGCCGACAACTATCATGCGGTGGTGGTGCTCAAGGGCAGCGACACGATAATCGCCGGACCGGCGGCAGAATCGCTTCATTATGGTGGAGGAGGCACCGGCCTGGCCACCGCAGGATCAGGAGACGTGCTGGCAGGCGCGATCGGTGGGCTGCTGTCGCGCGGCGCGACACCCCTGGTGGCAGCCGGATGGGGCGTCTGGCTCCACGGTCAGAGCGGAAGGCGGGTCGCCACGACGGCGGGTCCGATCGGTTTCCTCGCGCGCGAACTGCCTCCCGAATTTCCTCGCCTGCTTCCGCAATGACTCCAGCGCCCTTGACGCCCAGGCGATCCGTTGTCGTGGTAAGCGATTGGGTCGATGGACCACCAGCCGGACAGAACCGCGGGTCGTCTGCGCTGCTGCCGGCGCACGCCATCGATTCGGCGAGGCATCCCTGGACGGGCGATCTCGTCCCTGCGAACGTGACGGGCGGGTATCTGGAGCGGCTGCCTTTGAGCCGACCGCTCCATGCGACTGTCGTCCTTGCCTCATCCGGGTCGCAGGACGATCTCGATCACTATCTCGACCTTCTCGACGCGCACGACATGGTGACCGCCACGACCAGTGCCGACGACGTCGATAATACGAAGCCCGCCCCGAATATATTCGCGATCGCCCTGAAGAAGGTGGCGCCGCTGCGCGCGGACGAAATCGTAGTCGTCGGGGACGCCCCGTACGACGTGGAAGCGGCGGCCAAATGCGGGATCGCGGCGATCGGACTGCGATCCGGCGGGTTCGGCGATGACTCGCTTCTCCGCGATGGCGCGATAGCATTGTACGACGACGTCGCGGCGCTTCTTGCCGATTACGACACATCACCGCTGGGGCACCGTCCCTGAACATCCGCAGCGAGCGAACGAAACCGGCGCCGACCGAATGTCGTCAGGCCGTCTCGACGATATTCAGGCCCGGCTTACCGATTTGCAGGGTTTCATCGCGCATGCGGTCCAACATCGGCATAACCGCTGCGTAACCGGCCTTCCATCGCTGCGCGACGGTCGGACCCGAAAAGTCCATCGCCTTGGCCGCAACTTCCTCCACCTGCTCGGTGTAAGCGATACGTAGCAAAGCGATGCTCACGTCGTCTCGAGCAGCATGGGCCATCGTCCACCGCTCGATTGTTCGTCGCGACTGTGCTGCGAAGATCAGGTCCTGCATCCGGCCTGCGGCTTCGCCGATCGTCAACGGCAATGGCTGGCCAAGCGGCAGGAGGTCGACCGCCATGACCAGCGCAGGGCGCGGCGATGGGTCGGCAAGAACCGGATCGAGCGGAAGATTGGCGGACAAACCGCCGTCGACGAGCCATCGACCGTCGATCTCTACCGGCGGAAACGCAACCGGCAGCGCGGCGCTGGCCCGGATGTGACGTGCATCTAGGGTTTTGTGACGGGTATCGAAAACCACGTCGTCTCCGGTCGCCAGGTCGACCGCGGTCGCCGTGAAGCGGCAGGGGCCGGCATTAAGAATGTCGAAATCTACCAGCCGGTCCATTGTCTCTCGCAACTGATCGGTCTCGAACAGCGACGGTTCGTTAGCCGTCCAGGGACTCATCGATGACAACAAGGGTCCAAATATGCCGGACCGTCCGGCTGCCAACGTCCAGCTCGCAGCCACCGTCCGCCGTGCGGTATCCATCGCGACGGGAAACCATGACGTATCCGCCGTCCCCCATCCGTAATCGTTGGGTCGCCAAAACGTCCGAAGGACATCGAGCCTGTGCTCGCGCCGCGATCCTGCGATCAGCGCGCCATTGATCGCGCCGATAGACGTGCCGACGATCCAGTCGGGATACAGACCGTGCTCGTGCAGCGCCTGATAGACGCCTACCTCAAACGCACCCAGCGCATTGCCGCCGCTCAGGACCAGCACGATGTCGAAGTCGCGCGCTGGCGCGATATCCGTCACGTCCGCCACTTCGGCCGTGTCGCCCATGCCAATGCAGCTGCCCCGCCCGCAAGAATGGCGATCGAAATTGCCGGTCGAGGCACCTTCTGCACCTGTACCATGACACTCGAACGCCGTACCCGGACGTCCTGACTGCCGCGCAGTGCGTCGGTGCGGGGTTCGTAGAGATTGTCGCGGCGGCTGGGATCGCCGCGGTCGTTGGGCTTCTGCTGCGCGCGAGTGCCGACAGCCTCCATGATCCGGTCGGCAAGCCGCGGCGCAGCTTGCGAAAGGATCGACGACAACATGCCGCCACCGCCTGCGTATAGCGTGCGCTTTCGATGCGCGCACGCGAATAGCACCGCATCGGCGACGACCTCCGGTGCGTATAGCGGCTGCGGCAAACGCGGCGGCTGGTCCATGAAGTTTCTGGCATGCTCCGGAAAGGGCGTGTCGATCGCCGCCGGCTTGACCAGCGTGACCGAGATCCCCGTCGCGTCCTGCTCCAGTTCCATCCGCACCGTATCCGTCAGCGCCTGTACCGCGTGTTTTGTTGCGCAATACGGCCCCTGCTGCACGATCGCACGATCGCCAAGGATCGAGCCTATATTGATGATCGCACCGCCGCCGCGTTCGCGTAGGTGACGCGCCGCTACCAACGATCCGTGCAACACCCCGAAATAGTTCACGTCGAATACGCGCCGGTGATCGGCTGCCGGTACTTGGTCGAGAGTGCCATAGGTGCCGATGCCGGCGTTGTTGATCCAGCTGTCGAAACCGCCGAACGCCTCGATGGCGACCACGGCGATGCGTTCGACCGCCGCAAGGTCCGATACGTCCGCGGCACAGGTTACGATGCGTCCCCCGTTCGCGGACATTTGGGTGCGCAAATCGTCCAACGCGTCCGCATTGCGCGCGACCGCAACCACGGCGGCACCGCGAAGCACCGCTTGTTCGACGATCGCGCGACCGTTTCCGCTCGTGGCGCCAGTGACAACCAGCACCTGCTGCGCTAGCGGCTTGAGTCTACCGGCCATGTTGTTTCCTCGTTCGTCAGTCGCTGCCCGCGTCTGGATCGATTGGCCGTCCCGCCTTTGTCAGCTTCTCAGTCTTGTGCGGATCGTCATCGCTCAGGTTATCGCCGTGCGACGACGTGCCGGTGATCGGCTTCTGATCATCATGAAGATGGTCGTCGTTGCCGTCATGCGATGTGCTGGCCTCGTCCTCGCCGCCGTCAGGATTAAACGGCCTCTTCGCAGAAGACGGGCCGCGTTCGTCGTCCATCTTTTGTTCGTCGCTCATGCCAATTTCCGATCATGATGTAGGTGACTTGGTCAGGGGCGCAGGACGACCTTGATGACCCCATCCTGCTTGTCACGAAACTTGGCGTACATCTCGGGCGCGTCCTCCAGGCTGGCGGGATGCGTCACGACGAAGCTGGGATCGATGTCGCCCGCCTCGATCCGTGCCAGCAGCGGCGCGGTGTAGGCCTGCACATGGGTCTGTCCGGTCTTGATCGTCAGCCCCTTGTTCATCATCGCGCCGATCGGGATCTTGTCCCCCATCCCGACATAGACGCCGGGGATCGAGACGGTGCCGCCCATCCGGCAGCTCATGATCGCCTGCCGCAGCACATGGACGCGGTCGGTGGCCAGGAACGTCGCGGCCTTCACCTTGTCGATCACGGCTTCGACGCCGCCATGACCCGACGCCTCGCAGCCGACGGCATCGATGCAACTATCGGGGCCGCGACCCTTCGTGCGGAACTGCAGCTCGTCGTAGACGTCGTCGACCTCGGCGAAGTTGATCGTCTCCGCGCCGCCGGCCTCCGCCATCGCCAGCCGTTCCGGCACCTCGTCGATCGCGATGACGCGGCCGGCGCCCAGCATCAGCGCGGAGCGGATCGCGAACTGGCCCACCGGGCCGCAGCCCCAGATCGCGACGGTGTCGCCGGGCTCGATCTGCGCGTTCTCGGCCGCCATGTAGCCCGTCGGAAAGATGTCGGACAGGAACAGCGCCTGTTCGTCGGTGACGTTGTCGGGCACCTTGATCGGGCCGATGTCCGCCATCGGCACGCGCAGATATTCCGCCTGCCCGCCGCAATAGCCGCCCAGCATGTGACTGAATCCGAACAGGCCGGCGGGCGAATGGCCCATCGCCTTGACCGCCATCTCCGCGTTGGGATTGGTCCGCTCGCAAGCGGAGAAAAGGCCCTTGCGGCAGAAGAAGCAATCGCCGCAGCTGATCGTGAAAGGCACCACGACGCGGTCGCCGATCTTCAGGTTCGTGACTTCCGATCCCAGCGCCACGACCACGCCCATGTTCTCGTGCCCCAGGATGTCACCCGCCTCCATCGTCGGCTGATAGCCGTCGAGCAGGTGGAGATCGGAGCCGCAGATCGCACAGGCGGTGACCTTGATGATCGCATCACGCGGATGCTTGATCTCGGGATCCGCGACCGTGTCGACGCGGACGTCGCCCTTTCCGTGCCAGCATAGAGCGCGCATCGGTTTTCCTCTCTTTATTGGCGTTATTTGAATGCGTTTAGTTTCGAATAAACTGGCGCATTTGACCACATTTTAGGTATAACATCGCCGTCACAAACGGGTCCTACATGATATTCGCCGTCGCATTAAAGCGACGGCGAGTTACATTTACGTTGATAGTCGGGTCAGGATGAAGCCGAGACCGCCTCGGCTTTCGGGTTTACCTTCGATTTAGCCATCGCTGTTAGCTTATCGTCGGTAGCATATTCCTCACTAAGCGTCTGCCCCAAGATTGACGCTATCTCATCACGACCGAGTTGCTCCGCCCATGTAACTAGCGTGCCATAGCGGGTGATCTCATAGTGCTCGACTGCTTGCGCTGCCGCGATCAATGCGGCGTCAAGGACTGCTTTGTCAGCGATCTCCCCCGCGGTCTCGTTAGCCTCCTTGATAATACCATCAATCGCGGGGCAGGTTACCGCTTTCGGTTTCTCTCCAAGTAATTCGAATATCTGCTCGAGGCGAGCAATCTGACCCTCAGTTTCCGTCAGATGCTGTGCAAAGCCGCTCTTCAAACCACGATCGGTGGCTTTTTGAATCATCTTCGGTAGTGCCTTCGTGATCTGATGCTCAGCATAATATACATCCTGCAACTGATGCAGAAACAAATCGTCGAAGGTCTGAATGTCTTTTGTAAACAAGCCCATGACGGTCTCCATAATAAGCGTGTTCGACCGGCTCGGCGAGAATCGCCGACTCCGGATAAATGTTTGAACTGACCTGCCCTCCATCGGTTGCGTAGCTTCTGGCGGAAACATGTTAACCTGCGTTGGCTTTGCGACAAAACGCAGCCGCGCAACGCCAAAGCGGACTGGACGCTCGCCGACGAGCCGCGCATGATGCGTGCGATGAAAGCCTGGATTCTGCTACTATTGCTGGCGGGATGTTCTGACATACCCCGCGATCCGGATCGAACGTTAGAACGCGTGACTCGCGAACATCGCTTCTACGTTGGACTGGTGGCGGCCAACGACGGCAGCGACTGGCAGCGCGTCTTGGCCCGCATATCGAAGATAACCGGCGCAAGACCTATCATTCGGCCCGGGTCGCTCGAACCATTGTTGCTGGAGCTCGAGGAAGGCAAATTGGATCTGGTCGTTGGCGCCCGTCTCGATGCCAAGAGCCCATGGATGAAACGCCTAACGATCGGGCCGCCGCTTGGCGAGAAGGCGGACAGTCCGACGGCGGAACGGCTCGTTACACGCAACGGTGAGAATGCGTGGATCATGCTCGTACACGGCGCGATCAAGGCGGAGTCCGGTCGATGAGTGCAGGCGTCCCAGCAGCGCTGGAAACGGCGATGCACCGCGCCGAGCGGCTCGAATGGTGGTCGATCGGCTGGACGATCAGCGTAATCGCGGTGATGGGCGCGGCGATGGGATCGAGTCAGACGATGAAAACCGCCTGGATCGAGGATTGCCTAAGCCTGATCCCGCCAATCGTGTTCCTCATATCGGCGCGGATCGAGCGACGCCCGCCCAGCGCGCGCTTTCCCAGTGGCTTTGCGCGCGCGTCTAGCCTCGCCTTCGCAATCGCCGCGACGGCGCTGGTAGCGCTGGGCGCGACGTTGCTCGTCGATTCCGCATTGAGCCTCGTAGCGCAGGAACATGCGACGGTTGCCGGCGTCGAATTGTTTGGGCGCGAGATCTGGCTCGGTTGGATCATGATCGCAGCACAGGTCTATTCGATCATTGTCCCGCTTGTACTAGGTCGGTTGAAACTCCCGCTTGCGAGGCAGCTTAACGACAAGACGCTGATGACCGATGCGATGACGCAGAAGGCAAACTGGATGACCGGCATCGCCGGGATTGGCGGGGTGATCGGCATCGGTCTAGGCTATTGGTGGGCGGACGCTCTTGCGGCGGGGTTAATCTCGCTGGACATCCTGAACGACGGTATCCGCGCGCTTCGTGATGCATCGGCCGAGCTCATCGACGGTGCGCCGCGCGCGCTGGACAGCGACGAGATCGCCGCGGACGCCGTGCTCCTGCATGCTGCTTTGTCAGCACGATTTCCCGGCGCCGAGGTTCATCTGCGCGAAACCGGGCGCGTGATTGGTGCGCAGATCGTGGGCGCCGTGCCACCCGATGGTACCCTCGACCCGGCCGAATACTGGCCGGGCGCTACCAATCGCGCGTGGCGATTGGATCACATCAGTTTTGTGCCACCACGACCGCCTAACGCCTCAACAACTCCAAATTAAAGCACAAATCGCCCACAGGTTAAGTGTTTCCTCGCGCAGGTCGCCAAGCGTACAACAACCTGAAGACCAGCCTAATCAGAGACAACGGAAATATAACGGCTGATTATAAAGCGCCAGCAATGTTCCCAAATCGCCCTATCCGATACGCAATTATTAAATTAGACCTAGGGCGCCGTTTTCAGTATAGCTTCAACTGCCGCAAACCCCTCCGTCATGCGCAGGAAGACACGTCTGCCGCTTCACCGCTTTCAGCGATTGTAGAGCGTCTTGTACCGGCCATAATCCTTCGGCGCATCACACCAGCGCAGCCGGTTGCGATTGGCGAGGACGATGCCGCTGAGCACCCGTCGGTCATCCAGCCGCGGCTTGTCGTGGCTCGTCAAAAAGTACGGCTGTAGACGCGCCATCTGCTCATTCGTCAGCTAGTAAAGGTCGCTCCTCCACGCTCTCCTCACGGAGCCTGATTCAGATCGCGCCTGTCACATCAATTGGTCCTGACCCTAGGCAGCCCGCGATGAACGTGATTAGTCGGGATACGTCCGCGACTGCCCTCGTCGGCACCCGGCGCGGCTTGGCGCTCGGGCAGAAGTCCGAAGGCATCCACTTTTTCAAAGGTACGATAGTTCAGCCAATGCCGAGATGCGTCGTGCTTCCCGCGCCGCCATCGCTTGTCTCGTACCAGTGGTGGCGGCGTTCCTGCGCGGTCCGGGTTGACTCTGATCGCGACGGCGCCGGGCGTCAGGCTTGGCCTCTGTGGATTTGCAGGGACGTAGCTACTGCTGACACCGTGCGGCGGTAAAGGGGCTGGTGAGGATCAGGCCGGGACGCCGGGCTGGTCATCCTTGCGCGACCCCGAAGAGGTCTGTCTGCGAGCAGCTAGCGTCGCTACTAACTCAGATCGGCGAGCTTGTTCGTCCCATGCTTTAGCAGCAGCTAATGCACGTTCTCGGACCCCTCCAAGGTCGGATTGTTCAGCAAGTTCGCGCTGTTCGGCGGCACGCGCTCGATAGACCTCGACCGGCTCAGGATCGGGGTTGCGGTTCAACAGCGGCCGTGCGCGCCTAAGCATCTCGCACCAAGTGAAGCTTTCGAGGAAGGGACGCGGCCGACTGCTCGTGCATCAACGCTAGTTCCAGATGCGCGTGTTTGATTGCAGGATCGTCAGCTGCAGCTGCAAGCGCCCGCTCTTGCTGAGCGCGCTTCGCATGGAACTCAATATCCGGTTCCTCGCGGGAAGGGTATCCGACTCGCATCCGAATTCTCCTTTCACGGGGTCCGGACTATAGTTAATCGGGCAGCGTGATCAACCGGATCGACTATACCTCTGATGCAGATCAACCAAGAAAGCGCCTGGATTCTCGTCGCCAGATCCGATTAGCTTAGCTGGTAAATCGGCGTCGTCAGGGCTATGCACCTGATGGTAAGCGCCACCGGTTGAAGAGGCGAGATGCCCCGCCCTCGCAAGCCAAGCTAGTCCGTTCCGCTACGTCAACTCGCCGGAGGCGATCCGGCCGGTGGTTTTGATGTACGTGCGTTCCCCCTGTCGCTGCGGAACGTCGAGGACTTCCTGTTCGAGCGTGGCGTCGACATCTGTCACGGAACCGCCCGCATGTGGTGGAACAGGTTCGGACCGATGTTCGCGGGCGAGATCCGACGCCAGCGGGTCAATCGTATGCGTGATTTTCGCCATTGGCGATGGCACCTCGACGAGATGCACGTGAAGCTCAACGGCGAGATGGTCTACCTGTGGCGGGCCGTCGATCATGAGGGCGAGGTGCTTGAGAGCTACGTCAGCAAGACCCGCGACAAGGCTACGGCCCTCGCGTTCATGAAGAAGGCGCTGAAGCGCCACGGCTCGCCGGAGAAGATCACCACCGATGGTCTGCTTACCTACGGCGCCGCCATGACCGAGCTTCGCTGCCGCGAGAAACAGGAGACCAGACGCTGTCGTCGGGAACGAGGGCCAATTTGTCGACTGCGTAGCTCATTCCTGCGACTCCACTCTTGGTGAGATGGTGAGTTGTTGGAAGATCGTCCGATTGGGTTGCGTCAGCAGGTAGTGAACGCCGACGGCGATATCCTCGGCCCGCAGCATTTCCTCGTCCCGGATAATCTCGCGCTGCTTGTCCGTCGGGATATCGGGCGTCAGCATGTCAGAGCCGGTCTTGCCAGGCTCCACAAGCGCGACCCGGATACCCTGGGTCCAAGCTCACGCCGCAGTGCCTCGGAGAAGCCCTTGAATGCCGTACTTGATGCCGGCGTAGATCGTCGAATTGGGGCCACGCACATAGGCGCTCATCGACCCGATGAGCACGATGTCGCCCTTGTCGCCTAACTTGTCCGCCGCGACATGAGCGCTTAGCAGATAAGCGGTGAAGTCTGTAGCGATCGCCGGTCGCAAATCCGCTTTGCTAGTATCGCTCAACCCTTCCGCAAAGACTGCCGCGTCCACGACGGCGATGCCCAGCCCGCCGAGATAAGCGACGGCCTGATCAAAGACTGCCTTCACATTGTCCGGCTCGGCCAAGTCGATGACCACACCATCGCCCTTGCCAACGTCGCGGATGTCGGCGAGCGCGTCCTCCAGGTATTTGGCCTCAAGGCCACAGATGAAGACATCCACGCCTTCACTGGCGAGCAGGATGCCAATGGCGCGCCCGCCGTCCGGCAAGGGTCGGCATCTCGGTATGGGCATCTGTGGCGGAGGTCATAATCGGCTCCCGTTGATCAGCGAGGAAGCGTCGACGCGGTCATCGGTTCGCTCACCAGTGAAGACTGATCTCCCCGCTGGCAGGTATCTGATATTCAATGAGATCGGCTCGCCTCGTCACCGGACGCAGCGTATCGCCGGCGATGGTGCGCAGGACGAATCTGGGCAGGGTTTCTCCCGGAAGGCGAGACAGGCTGAAGACTGCCTTGCGAGCATGGCCGCCGTCGAGGCCGAACTTCAGCGATCGCTCCGAGGTGCGTTCGCTGGTTACCGGAAAATGATCGCAGAAGATACGAAACGGGGCGCCGGTGACTTGATGAAACGCCCGCGTTGCGAAGACGAACGCGGCTCCTGCACCGTAAATCTCCTGGCCGACTTGGCCGGCCGGTTGTCCGTCGACGTAGAGATCCTCGATCGGGAACGACAGGCTACTATCGATATGACCATTGCGGATGTCCTCCTGCGCAAGAGCGTCCTCGGGGAGCGCATCGGGATAATAATACCAGGCTCGGTCGAGCGCATATTTGCAATATTCGCTGACGAGCAGCCGTACGGCGGGGTCCAGATCGGGCCCGCTATCCTTCAGGTAGCGCTCGAACGCGGCGAAGCTGTCGAAGCATTCGAACGCCGCCATGTAAGGGGCATCGTGGAGACAAGTCGCGCCGAGGAAGACCTTGTAGTTGCTGGCATGGCCGATCTCGGATTCCCAGATCACCGTGTTGTGGAAGAAACTGGCGAGATAGACATAGCTCTGGCGGAGGTAATATTCCTCATCGGTGATCCGCCAAAGCCGCATACAGGCCGCCGCGCCCCAGGCGGTCAGATTGGCCTGATAGTTGAGTTCGAAGCGCATCTCGCGCGCGGCATCGACCGCCCTTCGTGCTTCCTCGAGATAGGTCGGCGCCCCGGTCAATTGATAGGCCTGGACCATGACATAGGCGTAGATGCCGCCGACATCAGTCTGGCCGAGCCCGTCGTCGTTGCGCGCTTCGACGATGACGTCGAGGCTGTCGACTTTGAACTGGATCGGCCAGGCATAGGCGAAATGCCGCGCCGCTTTGATGGCAAGACCCAGCGAACCCAAGAAGAGCTCTTTGGCGCGAGCGTCGCCGTCGAGCGCGCGGCGGCCGAGATTGAGCAGCGGATGGTAGAGATACCAGCTGTCGACGGCAAACTTGTCCTTGTCCTTGCCGACGTTCGGTAGATAGCGCCGCATCGTCTCCAGTTCGGTGTCGTGGAACTTGGCGAGACCGTCTTCCAGAGCCTTGCAGAACGGCAGGTCGCGTCCCGTCCATGCAGCATAATCCCGCAGCGGTGCGATGATCGCCATCTGCACCATGACATCAGGATATTCGGCAGCGATATACGGGTGGATATAGGTGTGGCCGTAATGCTCGATCCGGGTGTCAGGTGCAGTTTCCAGATCGTGCAACGTTCGGTCTGCGCGCTCGACCCAGTCCCGGTATTGGGTCGATGGCGGCTCAAGCTGTCGGTACGCGGCGCCAAGTAACTGCAGAAACCGCCGTGCCATGTCCTGCTCATCGCATGCGGCATCATCGTGGAAGGCAAGAATAACATCCGACATCACTACCGACTCTCCTGCCGGCAAAGGGTTGGTCGGAGGCGTGCCGCTTTGCGGCGGCGTTGGCGGCAGATAGCCGAGTTCAGGCCATTCACCTCCAACTGCGCCGTCCGGCTTCGTGTCGGTCGCAGCGTAATAGCCGTTGAGCGCCGTCAGGTTCTGAAAATACAGGACGCTGCCAAACGCCGGCTCGTCGAGATGGAAGTAGCAGACACCGCTGTTCAAGCCTCGTTGCCCCGCCTCGACCTGGCCAACTGCCGCCATCGGGTCATCCCCCTCCCCAAGCGGATACAGATCGCGTGGAAAGTAGGGGATGAGGAGCGGAATGGTTGGGGTGAGCGTGGTCGTAACCCGGATCAGGGCGAGCTCCAGATCATCGAAGCGCAGCACCACATTCTGCGACCCTATGGGACTAGTGATCTCCAGCCGCAGCATTTCCCCTGCTCTCGTCCGCCGCTTCCTGACTTTCGTAGGGCCACCCCAGCAATGTGCGATGCGCAGCGCCAGGCCACCCCGGTCAGGACGCCTGATGATCGCCCAGACGGAATCCCGCCCCTCCAGAACCTCCAGTGATCGGACACCGACAGATACGTCGGCAATTCGACGCATCCCGGCTGCCAGCTCGGCGCGAAGGCTGATCGTCGCTGCACTTGCTGCAGAAGCACGAGCCAATTCCAAATCTCCCTCAACTGATCGGTAGCACGTATGGCAGGTACGGGCGCTGTCAGATCAATTGCACCAGTGGGTAAGGCTCACAAGATACGGTCGCGCCATGCCCCGCCCTCGCAAGCCCGACAGCCCTTTCCGCTACTTCAACTCGTCGCCAGAGGTGATCCGGCTGGTGGTGCTGATGTATGTGCGCTTCCCGCTGTCGCTTCGGAACGTGGAAGACCTGCTGTTCGAGCGCGGCATCGACATCTGCCACGAGACCGTGCGCCTGACCCGCAGGTTCTCCTCGCGATAGAGCCGCAGCAGCTTCTTGTGGTTCATGACCAG